>NC_010995.1:1062500-3462500 GCF_000019225.1 Cellvibrio japonicus Ueda107
AAAGGCGAAAAGAACCCCTGTGAGGGGAGTGAAATAGATCCTGAAACCGTGTGCGTACAAGCAGTCGGAGCCCCTTCGTGGGGTGACGGCGTACCTTTTGTATAATGGGTCAGCGACTTATTGTTAGTGGCAAGGTTAACCGAGTAGGGGAGCCGTAGCGAAAGCGAGTCTTAATAGGGCGTTCAGTCGCTAGCAATAGACCCGAAACCCGGCGATCTAGCCATGGGCAGGTTGAAGGTGAGGTAACACTTACTGGAGGACCGAACCCACGTCTGTTGAAAAAGACGGGGATGACCTGTGGTTAGGGGTGAAAGGCTAATCAAGCCGGGAGATATCTGGTTCTCCCCGAAAGCTATTTAGGTAGCGCGTCATGTCTCACCCTCGGGGGTAGAGCACTGTTTGGGCTAGGGGGTCATCCCGACTTACCAAACCCATGCAAACTACGAATACCGAGGAGTGCAATCATGGCAGACAGACAGCGGGTGCTAACGTCCGTTGTCAAGAGGGCAACAACCCAGACCGCCAGCTAAGGTCCCCAATGTTAGTTAAGTGGTAAACGATGTGGGAAGGCTCAGACAGCTAGGAGGTTGGCTTAGAAGCAGCCATCCTTTAAAGAAAGCGTAATAGCTCACTAGTCGAGTCGGCCTGCGCGGAAGATGTAACGGGGCTAAAACTAGCAACCGAAGCTGCGGCTGCATCCTTTGGATGTGGGGTAGGGGAGCGTTCTGTAAGCCGTTGAAGGTGTGTTGAGAAGCATGCTGGAGGTATCAGAAGTGCGAATGCTGACATGAGTAACGATAAAGGGGGTGAAAAACCCCCTCGCCGGAAGACCAAGGGTTCCTGTCCAACGCTAATCGGGACAGGGTTAGTCGGCCCCTAAGGCGAGGCGGAAACGCGTAGTCGATGGGAAACAGGTTAATATTCCTGTACCTCTTTTTACTGCGATGGGGGGACGGAGAAGGCTAGGCCAGCACGGCGTTGGTAGTCCGTGTTTAAGGTGGTAGGCTGAGATCTTAGGCAAATCCGGGATCTTAAGGCCGAGAACTGATGACGAGTTCTCTTCGGAGAACGAAGTGGTTGATGCCCTGCTTCCAAGAAAAGCCTCTAAGCTTCAGGTAAAAAGAGACCGTACTCGAAACCGACACAGGTGGTCAGGTAGAGAATACCAAGGCGCTTGAGAGAACTCGGGTGAAGGAACTAGGCAAAATGGCACCGTAACTTCGGGAGAAGGTGCGCCGGTTGGGGTGTAGGAGTTTGCCTCCGAAGCTCTGGCCGGTCGAAGATACCAGGCCGCTGCAACTGTTTATTAAAAACACAGCACTCTGCAAACACGTAAGTGGACGTATAGGGTGTGACGCCTGCCCGGTGCCGGAAGGTTAATTGATGGGGTTAGCGCAAGCGAAGCTCTTGATCGAAGCCCCGGTAAACGGCGGCCGTAACTATAACGGTCCTAAGGTAGCGAAATTCCTTGTCGGGTAAGTTCCGACCTGCACGAATGGCGTAATGATGGCGGCGCTGTCTCCACCCGAGACTCAGTGAAATTGAAATCGCGGTTAAGATGCCGTGTTCCCGCGGCTAGACGGAAAGACCCCGTGAACCTTTACTGTAGCTTTGCACTGAACTTTGAACCTATCTGTGTAGGATAGGTGGGAGGCTTTGAAGTGAAGACGCTAGTCTTCATGGAGCCGTCCTTGAAATACCACCCTGGTATGTTTGAGGTTCTAACGTCGACCCGTGATCCGGGTTGCGGACAGTGTATGGTGGGCAGTTTGACTGGGGCGGTCTCCTCCCAAAGAGTAACGGAGGAGCACGAAGGTGTGCTAATCATGGTCGGAAATCATGAGGTTAGTGTAAAGGCAAAAGCACGCTTGACTGCGAGACAGACATGTCGAGCAGGTACGAAAGTAGGTCTTAGTGATCCGGTGGTTCTGTATGGAAGGGCCATCGCTCAACGGATAAAAGGTACTCCGGGGATAACAGGCTGATACCGCCCAAGAGTTCACATCGACGGCGGTGTTTGGCACCTCGATGTCGGCTCATCACATCCTGGGGCTGAAGCCGGTCCCAAGGGTATGGCTGTTCGCCATTTAAAGTGGTACGCGAGCTGGGTTTAGAACGTCGTGAGACAGTTCGGTCCCTATCTGCCGTGGGCGTTGGAGATTTGAGAAGAGTTGTTCCTAGTACGAGAGGACCGGAATGAACGCACCTCTGGTGTTCGGGTTGTCGTGCCAACGGCACTGCCCGGTAGCTATGTGCGGACGGGATAACCGCTGAAAGCATCTAAGCGGGAAGCCTCCTTCAAGATGAGATCTCCCTGGGGCCTTGAGCCCCCTGAAGAGCCGTTGAAGACTACGACGTTGATAGGTTGGGTGTGGAAGCGCTGCGAGGCGTTGAGCTAACCAATACTAATTGCTCGTGCGGCTTGACCATATAACAGAATCGATTGTTGGTTCGTCGGTGAGTAAACAACACTCACTGCATCACCGGACTTCATGTAGATACACAATACATCCCAGCACACTTTACCAATCACCACCCTTTATGAGTCAACCTGGCAGCCGAGTAGCGGCGTAGGACCAGAATGCTCAAACCGAATTGCTTGACGACCATAGCGAGTTGGAACCACCTGATCCCATCCCGAACTCAGAAGTGAAACGACTTAGCGCCGATGGTAGTGTGGGGTCTCCCCATGTGAGAGTAGGTCATCGTCAAGCGCCTAATACTGAAACCCCCTGTGGCAGCCGCCCAGGGGGTTTTTATTTTGGGCTCTTTATTTCCTGGGCCCCATAGTAATTAGCGCTGGCTCACGCTTTGTCCCCTCTTTCGTTTATAATCCGTTCAATTTTTTGTGATCCTGGTAAAATTACAATATCTTTTGGCCATTACTGATTATTCCAATGAACGAGCTTCAGCGACAGGCATATCTTTCTTCTCTAGGTATTGAGAACTATATGCCGCGCTGGTGTTTGCCCAAGGCTCCACCTCCTGTTGCATGTGACTGGTCAGACGTTAATGTTAATCACATCGTCAGTGAAGGCTTTTTGTCATCAGATTCTGCTGTAGAGAGCGAAGTGGGAAGAGACGGTAGTGCTTTCTTCAGTAAAGAGCCTGCTGCTTTGCCTTCAGTATCACCTGTGAAGATATCCAGTTTATTGGAGGATGTGGCTGCCCCGAAGAAGCCTGTTGTCTCTTCCACGCCTGTCCAGCCTGAGCGATCTAAAGAGCCTGTTGTTCAGCCTTTTTCATTAAGTTTGTGGCGTCCTACCCCTGGTTTTTTAGTCATAGATACCCGTGATGCGTCCTTGGCATTACCAACGGAACTGTTATTAAGCAACCTTTTGCGTGTTTATTTGGGGCCAGATTGGAGTGGCGGCTTGAGTGAAGAGGTCTTGCGTTGGCCTATGGTGGAAAACCGTTTTGTATCGCAAACTCTGGATGATGCCCGTGTAGAACTACAAACCTGGTTAGCGGTGGAACATGAATTGAGACCGATTACCCGCTTGTGGTTGATGGGAGAGAATGCCGTGCGCTATTTTGCTGCGGAGAATATAAATATTGATGAGTTTCGTTTTCGCTCACTACCTTTAGCGTTAGGTGGATTGGCAGGGGTTTATTTGCCCGGCTTAAACCAATTGTTGCAGCAGCCTCTTTTAAAGGCATCGCTCTGGGCTGCGATTCGTTAGTCTTGGTGTTATGAGTATAAAATTCCCTCTTTCTATTACTACCTATTCAGGTATGGATTTAAGTTTACGCCTTCTTACTGAAGTGGATATCCCGGCTGTAATGCAGCTTGAGCGCAGTGCTCATTCCCATCCCTGGCGACAATCGAGTTTTGAAGATTGCCTGACTGGTCGACAAAAGTGTTGGTTAGCGGAGTACAAGGAAAACCTCGTAGGGTTAGTGGTGATTACTCATGGAGGTGGAGACGCGGAGTTATTAAATATTTCGGTATCTCCGGCATTTCAACGTAAAGGTATTGGGCGCTGTTTGCTACATCATGCGCTGGATTGTGTCAGAGATAAAGCTGATATGTTATTTCTGGAGGTGCGTGTTTCCAACCACAAGGCTATCGATTTGTATGCGAAAGAGGGTTTTTTTGAAGTCGGCCAACGCAAAAATTATTATCCGACATTAAACGGCCACGAAGATGCCTTATTAATGGCAATGCAGTTGTAGTCCTAGTGTTTGACGGGACGCTTTTGTAATTTGCGTTGCAGGGTGCGTCTGTGCATGCCTAATGCTCGAGCAGTAGCAGAGATATTGCCTTGATGATCCTGTAGTATTTTTTGAATATGCTCCCATTCCAAGCGCTCTACGGACAAAGGTGTGTATCCAGTGATATCTTGTATCACTTGTGGGTTTGATTGTTTGAATGCCGCCAGGATTTCATCGGCATCTGCCGGCTTGCATAAATAATTGGTGGCTCCGGACTTAATGGCCTCTACCGCTGTAGAAATGCTGGAGTACCCGGTGAGTATGACAATTTCCATATGAGGTTGGCAGAGCTTTAGTTCGCGGATCAGCTGTAATCCTGAATCGCTACCCAGCTTAAGGTCCACAATCGCTTGATGATAGTGGTATTGCCGCGCTAGTTGTAATGCCGTGTGTGCATCCTGGGCGGTACCTGTGGTGTATCCCCGTTTTGTTAGCACACGATCCAGCACTTGTATGAATGCCTGGTCATCATCAACAACCAGAAAGTCGATAACATTTTGCTGGCTTGTGGTAGATAGGTTAGTCATGGTGTTTATCCTGCACGGCAGTGGCTTCTGAACTTAATGGCAGTATTACCTGGGTGACAGTTCCTGTGGGCGCGCGCTTGTGCAAACTTACTTTGCCACCATAGCGGTTGATGGTTGCCTGGGTGATATAAAATCCTATACCAAGGCCCTGAGTACTGTGAATAAATGACTTGCCCAGTTGTTGGGATAAGTCTTCACTAATCCCTGCTCCTTCATCTTCAATGCGCCATTCCAGCTGTACTTTATTCCAGCGAATATAAATGTTGATATTGTTTGGGTTGGCATTGGCTGCATTGTTTAACAGGTTGATGAGGGCTTGGGCCACACTGGGATGAAAGGCTTGGTACACAGAAGGTAGGTCTTGTTCAATCTCCAGGGTAAATGTGGCATCCGGACGCATGATTTGCCAGCGTTGGATAACGCCTTCACAGAAGGATTGCAGCGCGACTTGTTGAAATTGGCCATCCTTGCTTTGTTCTGCGGTATGTACCAGATTCCGTAATGTGGCAGCACACTGGGTTACTTGTTGTTGCAGGAGTTGCAGGTCATCTTGTAATGCCGTGTGATCGGGATAGTCGCGACGCATCTCATTTAGCAGCAGTTTCATGGTAGAGAGTGGTGTCCCTAATTCATGGGCGGTTCCTGCCGCAAGTGTTGCCACTGCCATGACCTGCTCATCCCGCAGTTCGTCTTCTCGCATCCGATTAAGTTGTATCTCCTGTGCACGTAAATCCCTGGCCATTTTCACCACAAAAATTGTGATGAGACCGGCACTGATAAAAAAATTCAACCACATTCCCAGTACATGTAAATTCCAGGTGCTACCTGAATGATGGTGATCAGGGGAAACTATAGGTAAGGGAATGTGGAAGAAAAGTAGTAGTGAATAACTAATTAGTGAGATACCGGCGATGATAAGTGTATAGCGTCCACTCAGGGTGGCAGCAGAGACGCAAATCGGGACCAGGAAGTAGGAAATAAACGGATTGTTGGCCCCGCCGCTCAAATAGAACACAAGGCTAAGGCAGAGCAAATCGATCAGGAGTTGGATAAAAAATTCCAGCGAGGTGACTGGTAACGGATTGTTCAGGCGGAAATAGGTCAGCAGATTCACCAGGCACATAAATACCAGCAAGATGGTGATCTGCGGCAGAGGTAGCTCCACGCTGCTATCCCAGGCGCAAAGGGCCACCGCTGCGATGAGACAACAGAGGATCAGGGTGCGGATGATCACCCAATAGGCTAATTGCTGGGATTGCGCTGCGAGGGTAAAGGAGTGCTTAAGCATAATTGTCATGGGTTTGATAGTCGCTCGATTATAGCCAAGTTGACCTGGTTCCATGGTGACATGGATACATCCGGCGCCGCGTCATATTGTCGCACGCTTGTTGGTGGTCATAATTTACCTGCATGGGTAACTTTGCGGGTATTTGTATAAAAAGTTAGCAGGCAGACTGGTGTATACTGCGCGCCTTTTTGGTGATTCCACATTTCTTTTCTGCGAAATTCAAGCGGTTATGACTCACGCCTTACCGGCCACCCTGATTGAGGGCAAGGTATCTACCCAGCTCAAAAGCCTGGCCCTGCCGTTGGTGTGGGGGTTGATGGCAACCATGTCGCTCAATGCGGTAGAGGCTCTGTTTATTGCCCATTTGGGGCGAGAAGAGCTGGCTGCATACAGTTTTACCTTCCCGGTGATTTTGGTGCTCACCAGTTTGGCAATTGGCCTGGGGGCGGGTACTTCTTCGGCGGTATCCCGAGCCATCGGTGAGGGGGACCCGGATAAAGCGCGTCGCCTGGCGACCGATGCGATGAGTCTAACCTTGTTGATATCCGTGAGTGTTTGCCTGTTGGGATGGTTGACACTGGAACCCTTGTTCCGTTTGTTGGGGGCGAGTGATGTATTGATTCCCCACATACGTGCCTATATGTCGATCTGGTATTTCAGCGCTCCCTGCTTGATGGTTCCTATGGTCTGCCTTTCCGCACTGCGTGCCATGGGGATGAGCCAGGTACAGGGTTACCTGATGGGGGGCGCTGCGCTCCTGAACGTCATTCTTGATCCGCTGTTAATTTTTGGGCTTTACGGCTTTCCTGCTTTGGGACTGCAAGGAGCGGCCTTGGCAACTCTGATTACTCGCGCACTGATGTTGGTTACCGCGCTTTATATTCTTCATGTACGTGTACAAATGCTGGTTAATCCATTCGCTGGCTGGATAAAGCTGCGCAACTCGTGGGCTGCCATCGTAGAGGTAGGGTTTCCAGCCATGGTGGCTAACGTCATTATTCCCTTTGCCAGCGCCATAGTGCTTGCCATGGTTGCTGCCTATGGGACTGATGCTGTTGCAGCCTTGGGAATTGTCATGCGTATCGAGCCGCTTGCTCTGATTGTGTTTTATGCCTTGTCCGGTGTTGTTGGCCCTTTCTTTGGGCAGAACCTGGGGGCGGGAAAAGTTGAGCGCCTTGAAGAGGCTTTGAAGGTCTTGACGCTTTTTTGTCTGGGATTTGGCTTGGTGGTGGCATTTGTTTTGGCGCTGTTTGGTCAGCATATTGCCGGTTTTTTTGGTGGACATGCCGAGGTGGTGGCTATTACGGTGACTTATCTATGTATCGTTCCTATAAGTTATGGTGCTTATGGGGTGATCATGGCCGTTAATGCGGCTTTTAATGGCATGGGGCGCCCCTGGCCCCCAATGCTGTTATCCGCTGGACGTGTGCTCTATATCTACCTGCCACTGGCATGGTGTGGCCAATATTTCTGGGGTATCCACGGATTATTTATTGCTACAGCTGCTGCCAATCTGATCCTCGGGGCCTGGGCCTGGTGCTGGCTTAAGCGGTATATCCATAAGGGCTTACTACCATCTACTATGGCTGGCGTCGATATCAGTTTACGTGAACATTAGCCAGGATACCCTCCCTGTTTTTTGCAGCTTCTTGCTTACCCTATGCTTATTGATCGTTTGGATTTAAATCATTATGAGTACTCTGCATAACGAGCTGGCAAAGCGTCGTACCTTTGCCATCATCTCTCACCCTGATGCGGGTAAAACAACCATGACTGAAAAGCTGTTACTCTGGGGTAACGCTATTCAAATTGCCGGCTCAGTAAAAGGTAAGCGCGGCCCTCACGCCAAGTCTGACTGGATGACCATGGAGCAGGAGCGCGGTATTTCAGTCACCTCGTCAGTGATGCAATTTCCCTATAAAGATCGGGTTGTTAATTTGCTGGATACTCCTGGTCACGAAGACTTTTCGGAGGATACCTATCGCACGTTAACGGCAGTGGACTCTGTATTAATGATGATTGATGGGGCGAAGGGGGTTGAAGATCGCACCATTAAGTTGATGGAGGTGTGTCGCCTGCGTGACACACCGATCTTGTCTTTTATCAATAAAATGGATCGCGAGAGCCGGGATCCTGTTGAGTTGCTGGATGAAATTGAAAATGTGCTTAAGATAGTTGCCGCTCCGATTAACTGGCCGTTAGGAAGCGGTAAAGAGTTTTTGGGCGTTTATAACTTTTATACTGATACTATCCACGTTTACCAACAGGGTATGGGGCACACGATTCCCGATGATATCCAGATCAAGGGGCTGGAAAGTGATGAGGCAACGCAATTGATGGGCGTTTATGCCAGTGAATACCGGGAGCAGATCGAGTTCGTGCGTGGTGCAACCCATCAATTTGAATTGGATGAGTATCTTGCCGGACGTATGACGCCGGTATTTTTTGGAACGGCACTGGGTAATTTTGGTGTGCGTGAGATGCTGGATGGTTTTGTGGAATGGGCTCCAACACCGCGTCCCCGGGCTACCCATGAACGCATGGTTGAGCCGGCAGAGGAGCAATTTAGTGGCTTCATCTTTAAGATCCAGGCCAATATGGACCCCAAGCACCGCGATCGTATTGCATTTATGAGGGTCTGTTCCGGTCGCTATGAGCAGGGTATGAAAATGAAGCATGTCCGCCTTGGTAAAGATATCAAAATTGCGGATGCGGTAACCTTTATGGCGGGAGACAGGTCTGCTGTTGAAGAGGCGATTGCGGGCGATATTATCGGTTTACATAATCATGGGACTATCCAGATAGGCGATGCCTTTACCCAAGGAGAAAATCTCAAGTTTACCGGGATTCCCCATTTCGCCCCCGAGTTATTTCGCCGTATTCGTTTGAAGGACCCCCTTAAAATGAAACAACTCCAAAAGGGCTTGCAGCAACTGTCGGAGGAGGGATCAACCCAGGTATTTTTTCCTCTGAATAACAATGACATCGTTGTTGGTGCTGTGGGTGTGCTGCAGTTCGAAGTAGTTGCTTATCGCCTGAAAGATGAATACAAGGTTGAAGCCATCTATGAAAACGTCAGTGTTACCACCGCGCGTTGGTGTGAGTGTGACGACTCTAAAAAGCTGGAGGAGTTTAAGCGTAAATGCGCTGAAAACCTGGCCGTGGACGGTGGTGGTCATTTGACCTATCTGGCACCCTCCAGGGTTAACCTTTCCCTTACCCAGGAACGCCACCCTGATGTGGTGTTTCGCGCAACCCGAGAACACTAAGCTATGTGGCTGGTGTTTGTCTTTACACTGGCAATTTTTTTATTGGTGGTATGGGTACTTTTAACTGTTAAAACACCCCGCTACCAGATGCAGAAAACTGACGTTATCAGACTGTTGCAGGCTGTACTCGTGGGGCAGGCGAGTGAGAATGATTGGGCAATCTTTCTCGCGTCGCCTTTTCGTCACCACCCGGGATTAGCGATGATTCAGGGGCGCTGCCTGGAAATTGATGAGAAGGAATATATTGGGCATTCCCCCAGTGGTTATCTCTTTACACAACATGGACTTTGGCTGCTTAGGCAGGTTCTGGAAGATGTGCAGAACTTACCGACAGATGGGGATTAGTGCGTAAAAAGATGGCTAAGCTATAATCAATTTCCGGCAATTTCCATCAGTATGAAGCCGGTCACCCATCATCTGCGAGAAACTAACTGTGTCGCTATCATCCGAAAATAAGGACTTGGTCTGGGAACTGGATACCTTTCAGCAACGACAACGCGCAGTTGACTATGTACTGGGGTTTGAGAACAAGCTGTGTGTCTATTCGGGGACTGTCGGGCAGCTTTACACGAATTACAATATCTTTTTCCCCAAAGAAGAGGATCGAAAACTCGTTATCCTCCCTAATCCATACATGCCCCACGATACCTTTAATGGCATCCCTGCTGAGGCGGTAGTCCCTACCGGTATGGAAATATTGCCCGGAACGGTGAAGGGAAAGACATGCCTGATGCTGCGAATCCCATTTCGCAGTGGTACGGTGAGGCATCGCACGGTACCTTTACAGATGGGCTTGGGGATTATTCGTCAACAGCGGCCACCGGAGCGACCTTTTCTGCCCGTCCTTATGAAAGGTGATCTTCGTGAGCTGGATGCTTCAACCCCCTGCTTACATTTGCATGCATTGCAACTTCACCGACTGGAAGAACTTTCCAGGCTGGAGCTGGGTGGAATTCGCAAGGTGATTGAGCAGCGTCTCCACGCTTTGCGCTGACACGGTGCCGGCCCATAAAAAAAGCCACCATTAGGTGGCTTTTTTTATGGGGGAAATTACTGCTTGGGTAGGGTAAAGCGGATTGGAACTGTAAACTCGAAACGAGCCCCCGGTAAGGCAGCGGGAATTTCCGGGAAGGGCGCCGAACGTTTGATGGCTTCGCGAGCTTCACGGTTTAGCAATTCGTGTCTGCTCTCATCCAGGCTATTCATGCTCAGGATATTACCCTGGCGATCAATAACAACCGCTATGCGCACGCTGCCTTCCTGACCACGCTCCAGGGCTCTGCTGGGATAGCGTGTTTTACTGAATACTTTCTTGAGTATATCGGATACGTAGAATTGTCTGGCCAATAGGCTTTGTGCGGTTAGGGCTGGCCCCTCATCCTCATCGTCCTCATCATCACTGGCAATGGGGGCTGGTGCAGGTTTTGCTGCCGCTACGGCGGGGGCACTTGATGCTGCAGCCGTAGTAACTTGTGTGACGGGGGCTGGTGGTACCGCTGGAAGCTCAATTGTGGGTTTTTCAATGACTGCTGCAGCTAATGCAGGAACTTCGGGTTTTTCAATAGCTGCGACTTCACGTGGTGCACTGGATGCAGCCTTGCTGGAGGAAGATTTAACCTCGGCTACAACTGGGGTTGCCCAATTGTGAATTTCAGCAATACGGGCACTATTGGGCTTGATGGTGTCAAACCGACTACGGAGGGCTCCATCAATGTTACCTACTTTTAGCAGGCTGTCACGGAAGTCAGAAGACAGCGGAACTCGTCCAATCCAGGTCGTTAACAGGACGGAGAAAAACTGGTTGTCTGCAATATTTCCGAGCAGTACCCCGTTGACGGAAATATTGACACCTTTACCTGGGATAGAGTCGAACACGACATGGTCATTGGTCATGAAGCGGCCTTTAAACAGGCCGTCGAACTTAACCATATTATCGGCTTGTGCGGTTAACACATCGGCACGATTATTGATTGCCATCCCCTCAATCCACAGACGACTGAAACGGCGAGTGGTCAATCCCTCGGGAGCAACTATCTTTAGCTCCATGCGCATGGGTTGGTTATTGTTGAGTAAGGAGTCTGCATTGTTGCTCAGTGATTCAGAATAAAGAGCTCCAATAAATACCTCCTGGCCAAGTTCCTGATGAACCGCTATACCGTTAAGCATCGGGGCCGAATGTGCCGCTGTACATAGGAAGAGAATGGATGCAATCAGGAGACAGTTAAACTTATGGATACCACTCATAGGCTAGCTACTCTCATTTTGTAGTTTATTGTCATTTTCGCGATGAAGAAGCTCTGTATCGCAGTCTTGTGTAAACTCAGTGAGTATAATATAGAAAAAGTCGCCCTACGCGTACCCCATGGGAGGGAGGGCAATTGTCATTATTCACACTAACACAAAATGACGGCAAAACATTTGTCTATATCAAAGAAGCATAAATAAACGGGGAATCGATGGATATTAAGTCAATACATAAAGTACCAAGGGAGACTTTGGAGCATTTGTTGGCAGGTATCCCTTTTTTCAAGACGATTAGGCAGGTAGATCCAAGCCAGTTTGAATTGCTGTTACAGGCTTCACGAGTAGCGGTATATGGCCCGGGGGAGGTCGTCTTGCAAAAAGGGGAGGTGGATGCCTGGCTGTACTTTTTGTTGAAAGGTCGCCTGGCGGTGTATGTGGATCAGCCAGGTAAGGGGGATTTGGTTAACTATGTGACTCCCGGTGAGGTGTTCGGCGATCTCGCCCAGCTGGTAGGTGCCACACGTACGGCAACAGTCATTGCTGACGAAAATACACGGGAATCTATGGTACTGGCTTTGGATTTCACTGTCTTTGGTCCGCTAAAGTCAGTGAAGCCTGTCACGTTACAAACCAAACTGGCGTACTATCGCAATATGGCCCATAACCTCCGTTGGAAGCTGGAAGTATACCGCTCCCAGCATTTACAACATCCGTTGGCGAACAAACACCGTCAAATCAAGTTATACCAAGGTGTTAAGGATACGATGGATGAACTCTTATCTCTCTATGAACAGTCACGAGCCTTAGCTCAGCTGTTGGTACAGTGGAATCTGGAGTTCGGCGCTTTGACAGAAGAGCAGATGCAGGCAGACCAAACCTTATCGATCCATACGAATAGTTCCCAGAGTATCTAGCAGGCGGAAATACAGCTGGTCTCCACATGCCTGCTACACTTGCACCATAATCATCAATAACAGATCTGGTAGCGGTAATGAGGTTCGAAGAATTAAAGCTGACCTATGGTTACCCCTTACAGTTACAGACCACGAATCTGGCTGGTCAGCCAGAGCGTTACTCTTGTCGGTTAATTGGTTGCCTGCCCGGCCGAAGCATTTTGGTGTCTGTTCCCAAATCGGCGGGGCGGGTTATCCGCTTTCGCAATGGTCAAAAAATTGTATTGCGCTTCATGATCGACAATGGAATTGGGGTATTTATAAGTCAGGTTGAGGTTCAAACGGCTGACCCCTATCCCATTTTACATATCAGTTACCCTGAAAATGTCAGTTTCAAAGGTATTCGCAGTGCGGTACGTGTATCTGTAGATTTGATTGCAGATGTGTTTTGCAGGGCTATCCCTGATGTTTTACCTCTGACGGTTCGTATTGCGGATATGAGCATTACCGGGGCGCGAATAGATGCGGTTCATCATGAGGGGGATGCCTGGGGGATAGGGACGCTTCTTGAATTGACGGCGTTGGTTAATATCAATGGTATCGAGCGTACGCTAGAGTTGAGCGGCATTATTCGTTCACTCGTGGAGCCTCCGGATGATGAGAGGCATCATGTCGGCTATGGGGTTGAGTTTGTCGATCTTGGTGAAGAGCAGCGTTTGACATTGTACGCTTATGTTTTTGGCCAAATTGTGCTGCAGGATGCGTCCAGTATTGGGGTATGATGCTCCCTGAGAATACAGTCAGCCGAGGGTTTTATTGATGTGGCAGGCAACAAAAAAGGCACCGTAAGGTGCCTTTTTTGTTTGTACACCTGCTCTAATTAAGCAGCAACTGGAGCAGCGGCAGCCTTTGGCTTGCGACCGCGTTTCGCTGGTGCAGTACCCGCTGGCTTCTTGGCAACTACTTTTTTCGCCGCTGGTTTGGCAGTTACTTTCTTAGCCGCTGCTGGTTTAGCCACTACTTTCTTGGCCGCAGCTGGTTTTTTGGCAACTACTTTCTTGACGGCAGTAGTAGCTTTCTTGGCCGTAGCCTTGGCTTTAGCTGCTACTTTCTTGGCAATCAACTTGGCTTTAGCCGCTGCTTTTTTCTCTGCTGCTTTTTTCTTGGCAGCTTCTTTCTTGGCTGCAACACGAGCTTTCAGCGCCGCTTTTTTGGCAGCCAATTTAGCTCTGGCAGCTGCTTTCTTGGCAGCTAACTTAGCTTTGATAGCCGCTTTTTTAGCTGCTGCTTTTTGTTTTACAGCCGCTTTTTTGGCAGCCGCTTTCAGACGCTTGGCGATACCGGCCTGGGCTCTGGCAACTGCTTTCTCGTGAGCAACAGCTTGTTTGTTAGCAGCTTTAATGGCAGCCAGTTCTTTCTTGGCAGTCGCTACAGCGGCTTTGGCAGCGTCAGCCGCTTTCTTGGCATCGGCAACAGTGGCTTTGGCACCAGCGACTTGTTTGGCAGCAGCTGGAGTTTTCTTTTTGGCAACAGCAGCCAACTTACTTTGGGCCGCTTTCAGGGCAGCAGCAGCTTTTGAAGCCTCTTTGGTCAAGCCAACGACAGCTTTAGCAGCATCAGCTGCTTGGGCGTCACGAGCTTTAACCAGTTGCGTTTTCAGTTGAGCTAATTGCTGTTCCAAACTTGCAACAGAGTTAACAGCGGTTTGTTTACGTGCAGCCATGGTGTGCTTCCTTTATAGTTGTCGAAAAGGTCGATTAATGGATTAAAAGTCCAACGTGTATAAATTAAAACTTTATTAAAAAAATTCAAGTTTTTTGCATCAATTTGTCAATAAAAACGGCAATTTTTTTGTTTTTTTTGTCAAAAACAGAGAAATTTTGTCCTGTCAGGGTAATTTCACGTAAATGAATCCCCATTTTTTGTTTGCACGCTCTCATCGCAGAGGTGTCTTCAAGGGTGATAATGTGATGAAAAATGTGAGCTGTTGATGGGGTAAAAACCTTTGAGTTCTCCATCATGTGATCCCATTTCCATTTTTGGAGTTTGCCAAAAATCGTGGCAGTTCGTTTTTTTAATGATTTGCGCATGTCTATTCCGTTGGTTTACCAGGAATCAGCGTTGCTGGTTTTGCTTGGCTCGAATCCTCAATGAACAACACTTGAAGTGCCGAAAGTGAATTCTCTGTGGGTTGTTTTATACAAGCTGGCGTAGGGATTAGGTGATTCACATGAAATCGGTTTGTCAGGGTTGAACGGTTTTTTACGTTGTATCGGTGATTGCTGCGCTATTTTTCATGACGTAAATGTTTCATTGGTCTGGGTTGGGCGTATTTCTACCTTTTGTATAGTGTGTATAGCGTATTGGTACTACTGGGTGTGTTCGCCAGTATGTTTGTGAAGACCAAGATGGGTGATTGGTAAGAAATGCGTACATTAAGAGTGATGAATATCGATTTGTGAACCTACCGTTGGATTTGTACTGATAAAAATTTGGCAAGTTATTGATGGGAGATGAGCTGGAGCTGTGCGCGTTGAAGTCAGATGATCTTTGGCTCGCAGGATGATTGATGTAGCCATCTGATTTCCTGGTGTATGTCAGGACGTGGCCCGTATCAGAACCCTGCTGTGCAGGAAATGCTATGTATGATGGCGAAAGGTTGTAGTGGTAAATAAACACCTGATCACTTGGTAATGTTTGACTTTCCAAAATAGGCATGGGGGAGAGAAACGTGCTTGTTTGTAATTCTTTCCGGTAAAGCGGAACTTGTGACAGTGGGTATCCCGAATCCGGACCTCTCTTTCTATGAGGCAGATTAAGGAGGCAGGAAACTTGTATTGTTCGGTTGCTGTCAGAAGGTTGGCACTGTTCCAAGGGGGAGGAAGTGAGGGAAAAATCAGTCAAATACCTGATACAGGGGGCTCAATTTGTTGATTTGCGGCCTTGCTCTGGTTGAAAAGTGGTCATTTGCAGCCCCGGTATGGCGCTACAAGATGTAAAATCTCCGTATCCGCTACCCAAAGAAATAGTGTTTATGGCTGTAAAACTGTTAGAATCGCAGCCCTTGTATTACCCTTAAGACAATCGCTGAATAACAAGAGGAGTACCCTAGGGTGAGCCGTAGAAAGAAACACCAATCCGGTGATGAAGGTAGCGAAATTGACTTGACCCCCATGCTTGACGTGGTGTTTATCATGTTGATTTTCTTCATTGTGACTGCTTCTTTTGTGAAAGAGACGGGCATTAACCCCAATGTCCCCGAACCGAATGATAATCCACCGCCACCAGATGCCCCTCAGAACATTCTGATTCGTATCTCCGGGGATAATCAGATCTGGTTGCTTGAGAAAGAGGGCGAGCGTCGGGTGGATACACGTGCTGTTCGCTCCAATATTGAGCGTATGCGTGCGGAGTTGCCCAAGGCTTCAGTGATTATTCAGGTTGATTCCAAGACTAATACGGGTACCTATGTGGCTGTGGCAGATGCTGCACGTGAAGCGTTTGGCAATAACCCTAACCCGCCTGTGGTTTTGGTGCCGCCTAAAAAATAGCGCCTCCTTCCATAAAAAAACCGCCCCAGAGGCGGTTTTTTTATGCCTGTGTAAAGGCAGATTAAAGCTCGTACTCCTGGCGGATATATTTTTTGGGCAGCTTACTTTGACGGGCGCGGTCGGCACTGAAGTGATCATGCAGTTTGTCCTGCATTAGTTGCGCAAAATCGATTTGGCGCAGGCGTATCAAGTGGCGATGATCTCCTGCCTCTATATATACCTCTTCTACCTGTAGTAAATCCTCATCCCAAATGACATCCAGGCCATAAGCCTCGCCAAGGGCTGGTACGGCACCTTCCTCACAATCTTTAAAGATGGCTGTCAATTCTTCCTCATCTACCAGTTCCAGGTGGCGATCGAGAATTTCATTCAGGGTTTTGCGTAGTATTTTGTTGCGGGTGGGTAGAACACAGAGTGTGTAATGGAAATCCTCATCGCGCAGCAGGACTGCCTTAGCGAGGCATAGATCATTAATTTGGGCGACTCGTGCTGTGTTGTATGAACCCTCACAATATTCATGTTCGAGCAGCGTGAAATCGACCTGTTTTGCTTTTAGGTAGTTTTCTAAGGTTGCAGCAACACCCATACAAATATCTCCTGTGGCAAAAGCGCAGAGAAAGGGTTAACAGTGTTTGCCTATATCCGTTAGAGGTTGATCTCAAAAGTGTTATGTACCTCAGGTACATTTGGATTATAGGAAGCTTTCGAACAGGTAAACCTAGCGTTTTGGAATTAGTTATTAATTATTAGAACAAGCATTCATTACGATTATTGCGTCTGCGACGCATAAAAAAAGCCACCCTTGGGTGGCTTTTTACATGACCTATACGGATCAGGCTTGTTGGGTAATAGCGTTGCGAACGGATGCCAGTTTCACGCAGGTGACAAACACTTCCATGGCGCCGATGACTTCGGGCACTGTAGGTACGGAAGGTGCGATACGAATGTTGCGGTCTTCCGGGTCTTTGCCATAAGGGTAGGTGGCGCCGGCAGGGGTTAGTTTGACGCCGGCCTCTGCTGCAAGGCGAACCGTTTCTTTCGCACATCCGCGGCGTGTGTCGAATGAGACAAAATAGCCTCCGACCGGTTTCTCCCATGCGCCCAGATCGGTGCCGTCAAAAGCCTTGCTCAGTGCTGATAGTACGGCTTCAAAGCGCGGATTGAGCAGCGCTGCATGCTTGGTCATATGCGCTGTCAGTGCTTCTTTGCTGGGAAGGAAGCGGGTGTGGCGGATTTGGTTGACTTTATCCGGGCCAATGGTGCAGGTGTTAAGGAATTTTTTAATACCTGCCAGGTTGGCGGCGCTGGCGGCAACAAAGGCAACACCGGAACCCGCGTGAGTAATTTTGGAGGTAGAGGCAAACTGCACTACAGAGTCTTCTGTTCCATGGCGGCGGGTGGCTTCCAGGATATTGGCAAGTTTGGGGGCATTATCAATCAAGTCGTGGACTGAGTAGGCGTTATCCCAGAAAACACGGAAGTTAGCACTGGCAAGCAAACCCAGTTTGGCGATGCGCTCAACCGTTTCATCACTGTATACAACACCGGTGGGGTTGGAATATTTGGGAACACACCACATGCCTTTGATCGATGTGTCCGACTTCACCAGGGCTTCAACAGCATCCATATCCGGTCCGGTAGATGTCATGGGAACAGTGATCATTTTAATGCCCAGTTGCTCGCACACTGTGTAGTGGCGATCGTAACCGGGAACCGGGCAAATAAACTTGACTTCACCTTCATGCTTCCAGGCGCTGGCAGCATCCTTCAGACCGAATTGATAGGCGGCAAGCATGACCTGAAACATCAGGGTGAGGCTTGAGTTGCCTCCAACCAGAACATTGCCGGCATCGACGTCCATGATATTGGCGCCCAGCTGCTTGGCTTCGGGCAGACCATCGAGTCCACCGTAGTTGCGGGTATCAGTGCCATCGGCAGCGGTGTAGTTACCGGCGAGTATGCCGTCGAGTGCATCGGACAGGCTGAGTTGTTCGGCGGAAGGTTTACCGCGGGTTAAATCCAGGTTGAGCTTTTGGGCGAGAATGGCTTGGTATTGTGTTGCGAGTTGGCTTTCCCATTCGCGCAGTTGTTCAAGGGATGCGTTATCCAGTTGCAAGGTGAGTACCTCATCTGTGGTTGGCGGGATAAAGTGCGCGGCATTATACCTGTTTGGCACTGTGATTACATGGGGCCAGTGGTTTGTATAAAGGGTGGAACAGGGCAGTCGAGGCTATCGGCAATGGCGCGAAACAATTCTGCCTCGTCGACACTAACACGCTGATCGTGTAATACGCATTCTCCCATCGCTTTTAGCAGGCGGGGTTTTTGCAGGGGCCTTACCAGGTTTAATTGTTCCAGGGCGGTATCCAATGCAGCCAGTTGTACACTGGATTTGGGCAGCAGGGGCATAGGCGCCATGTCCAGATGGGTTACCGCCTGTGTAAAGGCGGCTTGTGCCTGTAATTGCTCCGGCGCTCCGGCATATGCCAGCATGGATAATAGCAGTTGGCATTCCTTATTCAGATCCTGCAGGTCGCGTTGGCGTTGCGGCGAATGTTCGGTTGTGTTGTGTAACACAATGCGGTAGAGCGACCATTCCAGCAGGCTGATTTTGTTATCTGCCTGAATGAGTATTTGCAGTCCTTGCAAAAAATCGTCGCGTTGGGTTTGGGTAAGTTGTTTGAGGGTTGGCAGGCAAAGCTCCAATAACGGCAGGCGCAATGCCGGAGACAGATCCTTTACCTTATCGGCGATGGGCTTCAGTGTATTTAAATGCTCTTCGCTCCATAGCCGGCGAAGCAATTGCCATTGCTGGTCGCGCATGCTGTGATGGCGATCCATGATTAACCCCAGCACCAAACCTCGCGCGGAAAAGCTGTCTGCTGTTGCTTCTTTTATATATTGCGGAATTTGGGTGAGCTGCTGGCGTGCGTAGGCGATGTGTTCCTGGGTCGGTTGTGCAATTTGCTGGATTTGTGCATCTACTGCAGCCAGCATGGCTGTTTGTTGCGCATTGGGGGTGTTAATAAATCCGGTATAACCTGCTGTTTGGCTTGCTGTTGGCTTCAGCGGAGTAACTGCCGTAATAAATTTTCCATCCCAGCGGGGCTGGATGCGGCGAATGCGTGTTTCCAGGGGCGGGTGTGTCGCCATCAGGTTGGTAAAGGATTTGATCCCCTGGCTGAAATACATATGGCTAAACTCAGCGGCATTTTCACGCGTCAATTGCGACCCTCGAATGGCGCCGCCAATTTTTTTTAATGCACCGGCAATACCATCGGGATTGCGGGTGAATTGGACAGCTGAAGCATCAGCGAGGAATTCACGTTGGCGGCTTACAGCGGCTTTGATCAGGTTGCCAAAAAAGATTCCGGTGTAACCGATAATAAAGAGGCCGAGCCCCAGCACCACAATACCGTTACCGGAGTCTTTACTGCTCCTGACCCGGCGGCGACTGCCATGGCGCAGTAGAAATTCGCCAACCAACCCTATGAGTAAAATACCGTGCAGCGTGGCGATGAGGCGCATGTTCAGGCGCATATCACCATGGAAAATATGGCTGAACTCGTGGGCGATTACCCCCTGGAGTTCATCGCGGGTGAGTTGGCGTATACAGCCGCGCGTGATCCCGATCACGGCATCCTGGGGGTGGAAGCCGGCAGCAAAAGCGTTGATGGCATCCTCTTCCATGACGTAAACCGGTGGTACTGCCGTGCCAGAGGCGATCGCCATCTCCTCAACCACATTGAGGATTTTTCGCTCGTCCGGGTCTTGTGTAAGGCCGGAAATCAAGCGCCCCCCCATGGCAGCCGCCACTGCTCGCCCGCCACCGCGCAGTTGTGAATACTTAAATAGGCCACCGAGGATAACGACAAGCGTAATGCCGATCGCAATGGTAAGAATGGTTTGGACGGACAGGCTGTTCCACAGGTTAAGCAACAGGCTATCGCTGTAGCGCTGTTCAACAAGCAGCGGGTTGTTTCCCGCAAAGTAATAAAAGAAGAAGGCAAGAAAGACGCAGGTAATGACAATCAATGATATGACGGCCGATACCAGCAACAACACCAAGCGCAGGGTGTTGCGCTTGGCGAGATCCTGTTGTTCAAAAAAATCCATACGCCATTCCTGTTATCTGTGCTGGCGTATGTAGCTTAAAACTGCACTTTGGGTGCGGCCTGGATTTCGGCACTGTCAGCGAACTCCAGCAAGCTGGCATCTTGAGCATGGCCAAAGGTTGCGGCAAAGACGACGGGGGGAAAGGTTTGCTTATAGGTATTGTAAGCCGTTACGGCATCATTAAAGGCCTGGCGGGCGAACGCAACTTTGTTTTCCGTACTGGTCAGCTCTTCGGATACCTGCATCATATTTTGTGATGCCTTGAGGTCTGGGTAGGCTTCCATCACGACATTCAGGCGTCCCAATGCGCTGCCCAGAAGGCTTTCAGCTCCGGCAAGTTCGTGAATAGCGGCGGGATTGCCCGGGTTAGCTGAGGCAGCCTTGAGCCCATTTAATGCCTGGTTGCGTGCGTTGATAACGGCTTCCAGCGTTTCGCGCTCATGCTTGATATAGCCCTTGGCCGTTTCGACCAGATTGGGAATCAGGTCGTAGCGGCGTTTCAGTTGTACTTCAATTTGGGAAAAGGCATTTTCGAAACGGTTTTTCAGCGTTACCAATTTGTTGTAGATGCCGATGATATAAAACACCAGAACGGCAATGACGGCGATGGTAATGAGGGTGCTGATCATTGTTATATCCTTTGTGGTTATCGAAAAATGGCTGGATCCGGAAAGCATCACCTGTGCGGTGCAATGAGTTGAATAGGTTTGATACTAGCTACCAGGGAGATGAAAAACAACTGTAAGCCGCCTAGTCGATGTATTCAAAGACTTTAACAACCTGGCGCACACCACCGGTGTTGGCTACCAGTTGCGCAATCTTATCTGCTTCATAGCGCGATACCAGTCCCATTAAAAATACGGTTTGGTTTTCCGTGATCACGCGGATACGACTGCCTTCGATATCGCTGTTGGCCATAAATTTGGCTTTGATCTTGGTGGTCAACCAGGTGTCATAGCTGCGTGCTTTAAATTCAGTGTTGGGAGCTACGACTAGCTCATTGTGTACCTGGCGCAAGGTGTTGAGCTTGGTTGCAGTATCACCTGCCAATTGGCGTAGATGCTCGCTGGGCACTTGGCCGGTTAGCAGTAATATGCCATTAAAACAGTCGATATTGATGTGCGCTTCGTCAAAGGCGGCTGATGCTTTTTTAAGGTTAACCCGTGTATAGGTCTCGACCCGATTGTCGTCAACTCGTGCGCCCGGTGTTCGCTTTTTCGGGCTGATCTGAATGGGCTCACTGGTTGTTACATGAATGACTTGGGCGCAGCCCCCCAGGAAAAGCAACAGCAGCAGGGTGATTCCCAATCCTGACCACCGCTTGCCAACCCCTGATGTACTGAGTGAGCCTGGGGCAAAAAGCATTAGTAACCTCCAAATAATTGTTGGTCAATCAGATCACAGAGACAAAAAAGGCTGAGCAGGTGGACTTCGTGAATGCGAGCTTTGACCAGCAGTGGAGCGCGCAGTTCAAGATCATGGCTGTCGAGCAACGCTGCCACATTGCCGCCATCGCGGCCGGTCAGGGCAATAACCGACATGTTTTTATCGTGCGCAGCACTAATGGCTTGTAACAGGTTGCTCGCTGTACCCGTACTGGTAAGCAGCAGCAACAGATCGCCGGCTTGCCCGAGGGCGCGAATTTGCTTGGCGAAAATATCATTGTAACTATAGTCACTGGCAATGGCTGTTTGGCTGGTGAAATCTGCTCCCAGGTTGAGGGCGGGCAAACCGGGGCGCTCTTGCTCGAAGCGATTGATCAGGGATGCCGTAAAAATTTGGGCCTGGGCCGCAGAGATGCCATTGCCACAGGTAAGTATTTTGCGTTCATTCAGCAGGGCATTCACGATCATCTGGCTGGCGGTGGCAATCAGTGGAGCCAGGTGTTCACCGGCATGCATTTTGGCTTCAATACTTTCGTGAAAGAGTGTAATGACCCGTTGGTCCATAAAAAGCGCTCTTGTGCTGGTCACAACTTCAGGCGTTGGATACAGATAATAAATAGAAGAAAGACAAACCATCGCTACCTTGAGTCAGTACACCTCGGGGGTGCGGCTTGCTCAGTAGATACCGAAAGCGTCGCGAATCCATTCCGGCTTTGCATGCTGCCCCTTGGCATCGAGCGCGATAATATCAAAGCGACAGGCGTGTTTGTCCACTAATCCGCGCTCTTGTAAAAAGCGCTGTGCCGTACGAATCATTTTTTGTCGTTTGGCGGGGGTGATACTTTCGACGGCAGAGGAGAAAAATCGATTGGTACGCAGGCGAACCTCTACAAATACCAGGGTATCGCCTTCGCACATGATCAAGTCGATCTCTCCGGTTTTACAGCGGTAGTTTTTCATCCATGTGGTAAGCCCCTGCTGCTCCAGGTAGGCCTGTGCCCGTGCTTCTGCGCGGGCACCATCCACTAAATGCGAGTCATCCCTGATATTGGCCATGATTAATATTCTTCGCTGGCGTTGACGACCATGGGGAGTGGCTGGGCCAGGCCATTGCGGAAACGCGCCCAGATCTGCTCGCGCTCGATACGACCATCGGGCAGCATACGCAGGGTGCCGGTAGCGCCGTAGAGGCGCATCTGCTCAATTTGCGCCAGTTGCGGCAGGCGTGCATAAAGGCGGAATGCATCGGCTCCCAGGGCCTGGAGCCGATCATAAACAGCGGCTGATTGGGTGTATTGCTTGATAGCCTGTTTTTCCGGGCTGGCCGTGTCAAACAGCCAGGGCATGGTATTAAAACGTATGCCATTCAGGTCGCGATCCACTTTGGCATTGGGTTCGCCGGTGTAAACCTGGCTGGTAGCGTAAATGGGGATGCTGCCCGCGTAGTGAAAGGCAAACGTCGGCTTGATTTGCCGGGCCTGGGCGGGATTAGCGATCAGGAAAATCATATCCACATCGCCGCGACTGCGCGGTGTCGTTTCCAGCTTGATGCCCAGCAGGTTTTGCAACTGTGTGGTGCGCTGCTGGCTTTGCTCAATCAATAGCGCATCCTTAACCAAACGCGAGTAATTGCTCCCCGTCTTGAATTGGCTGCGATTAACGACAATCCCCCCTAATTTTTCCCATTCGGCGCTAAAGGCGCGGGCACTGCGCTCACTCCATTCCTGTTCGGGGATGATCACCATCGCCTGGCGATGGCCTTCGCTGTATGCCTGGCGGGCGACCTGGCGGGCTTCGTCTTCCAGGGCCAGGCCAAATTGGTACAGGTTGTCAACGGCTTGTGCCGGTGCGGGTTCCGGGTAGTTGAGGGTCAGTAACGGCACTTTGAAGCCAGGTAACAGGCTCAGTTCGGTGACTTTTTCCTTATCCAGCGGGCCAATGACCAATTGTGCGCCATCAGTGATAGCTTGCTCATAGGCGGCGATAATGTCTCCTGTGCTGTCGTACTGGCGCACCTCGGGTACCTGGCGCCCCTGGGCGAGGGCCTGGTAGTAGGCAGCAAAGAAGCCATCGCGCACGGCCTGGCCTGCTTCAGCCAGGCGGCCCGATTGCGGCAACAACAGGGCTATTTGACGCGGTTGGGATGCGATCAGGCTTTTGAGCAGGCGCAGGTCGTCCGGCAGGTTGCTTTGGGCGGGATGGTTGCGCCATTCACGCTGCCAGCGCTGTAGCAAGGTTTGCTGCTGGTCGAGGTCCAGTTGGTTGTTTTTACCGATGGCGGCAAGCGCATACCAACCGCGCTCGGTGTCACCCGGTGCACTCATCGCGAGCTGCTCAAGGCGCGCAAGGTTGATACTCATCAGGCTGTGCCACAGGCTGTTCAGGTTTGCCTTTTCGGACTGCTTATGGGTGATCAGGCTGGAAAGGAGCACCCGTTCGCTGACACTGCGTTCGGCTTCTCCCATTAAATCAAAGATTTGCGCACGTTTTTCCCGCAGGCTCAACTCTTGTGCCGGCTCCATGGCTGACCATTGTTGTTCCAGGCGCGGCTTGGTTAGAATGCCGAACGCCAAAATATTGGAACCTTCCTGGAGCGCAACATTGGCGAGCAAGTCCGTGTGTTTGACATAGGCGTCGTCGTTGAGTGTGTCGCTTTCCATATCGATTAACAGGCGTCGTGCCTGCTCGTATTTACCGGTTTCGATATAGCGTTCGGCCGCGGCCAGGATGAGCCTTTCCCGCTCCGGGGATACTGCCTGGCCGGCTTGTTCAAGCAGGGCTTTGGCGGAGAGTTTTGCGGGTTGCTGGCTGCCCTTGGTGCTGGCGGGTTTATCCGGGGAGGTTCCGCAACCACCCAGGCCAAGTGCAAGCCCCAGGCTGAGTGCCAGTAATAGCCGGGCGCCCTTTAGCGGCCTGGTTTTGCTCACAGTGGGTATGGATACTGGGAGCCGGGCTTTGGTGCGTGGGTAAAACCGATTAGGCATGAACACCTCAAACTGTGGCAGGATTGCTCTTTCTTTGCGTCTTTTGCACGCCAGGGCGTGTTTCGCATCTCTTTCAACTGTGGATCGATTATGACAGCAAGCGACCAGAACCAGGCTGGCGCCTCCGGTGTGCTTTATGTAGTGGCAACACCCATCGGAAATTTGGCCGATATGGTACCCCGAGCGATAGAGGCTCTACAAACAGTGACGCTCATTGCCGCTGAAGATACGCGGCACAGTTCACGCCTGCTGGCCCATTTCGACATCAAAACCCCCTGTGTGGCCTATCACGATCACAGTGATGAGACACGCACCCGTGCGCTGGTGGATCGTTTGTTGGCGGGCGATTCGATTGCGCTTATCTCGGATGCGGGGACGCCCCTGGTATCTGATCCTGGCTACCGGCTGGTGCGCCAGGCCCGCCTCGACGGTGTGAGAGTTGTACCTATCCCCGGTGCCTGTGCCATGGTCGCTGCGTTAAGTGCAGCGGGGCTGGCATCTGACCGCTTTGCGTTTGAGGGCTTTCTTCCCGCCAAACAGGCGGCCCGTGTGGCACAACTCCAATCCCTGGTAAATGATTCGCGCACCCTGATTTTTTATGAGGCGCCCCATCGTATCCTCGAAACCCTGGAGGACATGTGTGAGGTATTTGGCCCGGAGCGCGAGCTGGTTGTGGCCCGGGAAGTGACTAAGACCTTCGAGACCATCAGGGGCGATAAGCTCCCGGCAATGCGCGACTGGGTTGCCGCGGATAGCAACCAGCAGCGCGGTGAAATTGTTTTGCTCCTGCAGGGGGCTCCCAAACGGGAGCTGGCGGAGATCACGCCTGAGCAGGAACACGTGATGCAGGTATTGCTGGAGGAGTTACCGCTTAAACAGGCGGCTGCTATAGGTGCGCGCCTGACGGGATTAAAGAAAAACTTTCTGTATCAATGGGCGCTGGATAAGACTGGCCGTGAATAAAAAAACAGGGCACTTTAGGTGCCCTGTTTTTGTTGAGTTACGCCAATATGATTAGAAGCGGATTGTGCCTTGTAAGGCAACGCTCCTCGGGCGCTCGTAGAAGGCATAGAAGCCAGAGCTTGCGCCCTGGGTCAGGACGCTGGCTACCGGTAATCCATTGGCGTAGGTGATGACCGATTCATCGGTCAGGTTCTTTCCGATCAACGCCAGTTCCCACATATCATTGTCGCCACTTAAGGCAATACGCGCATTGAGTTTGGTAAATGCATCCTGGACAAGGCGTGGATCAAGCGACGGGGTGGTGAGGTAGGAATCGCTATAGATGACATCCAATGTATTCACCAGCTTCAAACCATTACTGAAATTGATGGTGTAATCAATGCCGGCATTGCCCTGCCATTCCGGTGTAAATTCGCGGCGTTTTCCTGTGGCATCACAAATGCCATCGCCCAATGGAGCAATGTTATCCACTTGTCCGAAGTAGCATTGTGAATTGGGAAATTTGGTGTACTCAAAATCGATATAGGCAAATCCACCGCGCAATAGCACGCTATCTGTCAGTGCCCAGCGGCCATCGACCTCCAGCCCCTGGACTACGGCTTCACCCGCGTTGGTCACAATAAAGCTGAGGCTGCCATCAAACTGGCTGGTTTGCATGTTGGTAAATTCGGAGCGGAACAGCGCAGCATTGATTTCTGCTGCGCCCTCGGCCAGTACAAACTTGCCACCTATCTCTATATTGGTGACCTCTTCATCCTCGAATTCCCAAGTGCCATCAAGCTCTGGATATAGGCCATCCAGTGCATTAGGTGCGGCGTTTGCGCGCACATCAAACCCGCCGGATTTGAAACCTGTGGTATAGCTGATATACACCATATCGGTATCGTTGAGGTCGTATTGGATGGTTACGAGTGGCGTAAATGCAGACTCGTTGCGATCACCTTTTATGTTGTGGGGATCGATACGGAAAATTCGCCACAGGCTGTTGTAGGGATCTGATGCTGAGCCTTGGGGCAGTGCCTGGCCATCTGATGTGACATAGTAAAGATGGCGATTGGCTGATTTATCCTCATAGGTGTAGCGGGCACCGAGGATGGTTCGAAATTGATCCGTGATATTCCAGGTAGCCTGGGCAAAGATGGCGTATATATCCGTGGTTTGTGCAAAGTTGCGTTGAGTCGATGCGCCGCGCAACAGGTTTGCGGCTGAGCCTACACTGGATACCAGCGCCGTGGGGATAACACTATTGGTGGGAACCCGGATTTCATCGTGGAAGTCCAGATCGGCCGTTTGGAAAAATGCACCACCCAGATAGCTGAACGTTTGGTCTTCCGGGGATGCGATACGGAATTCCTGGCTGAACTGGCTGTAATCTTCCATAGAGAGGATGTTAAAGCCGGGGGCACCGGTAAAGTCGCAATCACACAGTTCTTCAAAATCATAAGCGTTATAGCCGGTCACTGACGTAAACCGGTGTTCACCTAAAGTCCGCTCGATAGTCAGCGTAATATTCTCGGTGTTGTTGTAACTGTAATCGCCATTGGATTGACGTTTAAAATCGTGGGTTGTGTCCAGCAAATAATTCCCCTGGGTCAGGAGCGCAAGCATGTTGGCATAAGGAATAGCTCCTGGGGGAGGATTGCCATTGCTATCCAGGATTTGCTCGTTGTAAACGGGTTTAATAACTTCAATATTCCGCCCGTTACTATCAAAACTCCCTGTTTCCATTTTGAGTGTGATATCCCACAGCTCATCAGGTTTCCATACCAGGGTGCCGCGTACCACGCGGTTGGTATCATGGGATTCATCGCGGTTAAGGGTGGTGTTTTCCATGTAGCCATCGAGTTCGCTATCCAGGATGGCGACACGCAGGCCGAGGGTATCGCTGAGTGGACTGGACACTACCAGGCGAAGATCCCGCTCGCCGTGTTCAGGCTCATAGAGTGCGCTGAGTTTTGCTTCAAATTCGTTGCCGGGTTTTGCGGTGGTAATGCTGATCGCGCCGGCGGTGGAGTTTTTACCGAAGAGAATACTTTGTGGGCCGCGCAAGACTTCAACGCGCTCCAGATCCAAAAAGGGCGCGCGTGAAAGTTGAGAGCGGCCAAAGTGAATACTATCAACAAATTGTGCTGCCGATTGTTCAAAGCCCTGGTTGACGCCGGAGCTGATACCACGGATGGCAATATTGGTACCTATGCCGGTTTGGGTCATATTAAAACTGGGTATGTAATCACCCAGCTTCTCGATATTGGTGATGCCGGCATTTTCGATTTTTTCACCGGAAACGGCGTTCACGGAAATGGGAACATCACGCAAGCTCTGCACACGTTTTTGTGCGGTAACCAGCACTTCTTCGAGCGCCTGGCCAAAAGAAGGGGCTGAAAAGCTGGCGGCAATAGCGAGGGCGAGCAACTTGGGGGCGTGAGCTCTCACGGGGACTCTCCTAATCTTTTATTTTTAAAGGGTTTATGGATGATTCGCACAGTGATTGAGGCAACCGAAATTACCATCAAGTAATAGCGTAAAGTCGTGAAAATACCAGCTTATGGGAATAAATGGTGATGCTTATTTCCATTTCTGTGGCATTTCGTGACAAAAGTTTTGTATGTCGTCGGGGTTGTTGTTTTTTTAATCGATAGACTTCTTTGTGGGTATGACTTGCACTTTTGTAGCCGTCTGGGTAGTGTGCGCGCCGGAGTTGGCCAGGCAATCGCTCCGCGCATACCTTCCATTGCTGGATAAGGTGCGCCGGGGAGGAAAGTCCGGGCTCCATAGGGCAGAGTGCCAGGTAACACCTGGGAGGCGTGAGCCTACGGAAAGTGCAACAGAGAGTAGACCGCCCAAGCACGCAAGTGCCGGTAAGGGTGAAAGGGTGCGGTAAGAGCGCACCGCGCAACTGGTAACAGGCTGCGGCTAGGTAAACCCCACTCGGAGCAAGACCAAATAGGGGTCCATTGGTGTGGCCCGCACTGGACCCGGGTAGGTTGCTTGAGGCCTGTGGTGACACAGGTCCCAGATGAATGATTGCCCACGACAGAACCCGGCTTATCGGCCGACTCCTTTAATAACGCAAAACCCGGATCAGGCTGACCTGATCCGGGTTTTTTGTTGCTGGATATCGAGTTTTAGCGTTGTGCTAACCAGGGTTGTACATCGCGTAGCGGATTCTGGCTGCCATCTTGTTCAAGAATAATTGCCTCGCGCAATAAGTGGTTTTGGGCAAGGTAGGCGCCTATGCTGCCAAATGTGGCCGTGAGTACCTTGCCTTTGTGGTCGCGTGTGGTGACATCCTTCATCAAGGCACTACCGAGCGCCAATTTCACACCACTGATATGGATTCGCTGGGCCTTGAAATGCGCCTGGGTATTGGCTTTTAACTGGGCGTAATCGGTTGTGTCATAGATGGCCGCGTTAATGACATCCAGGGTGTGCTCGGTGCAGTTTTGGTATTCCTCGTTGAATGGATTGGCGATCACTGAATAGGCGGGTCGGTGTACCTGCTGGTGCACACCGTTTGCATAGGCATTGATCAACCGCTGCTGGAGTCCGGGGGAGGGAATAATAATCCCCGCGCGCAAGGCGTAGGCACTCCAGAAAAAATCGACCGGATAATCGGTAACCAGTTCACTGCGGTCGATTTGTTGTTCCTGTTGATAGAGGTTGTGAATGGCATAGCCTTTTACGACGTCACCCGATGACAGGGTGATGGATGAATAAATCGCAACGGCAGTGTGGGTAAACTCTATACCCTCGGGCAACTCCTCCGCAGGGCGTCCCATGCGACCAATAATAAACGCACGCGCTCCCTTAGCGGCTGCATATTTCTCTACGGATTTGGCAAACAGGGTAATCTCCTCGGTAGCAAATTGCGGTGATGTTTTGGCAGTGCTGCCGGCGACAGAGGGATTGCTCAGTAAGCACAACAAACCGATGAGTGGTAACAGGTTTTTCATGGTCATTTCCTCAAAGTGATATCCGTTTTGTATTGCGGGGCAGGGGCGCTATCTCCTAGCGCCCGTAGAGTTAAAGAGGTGTTTAACGCAATTGTTCGTCAGCCGTGCGTGTACCCATAACCTCTGCAGGGGATGGTGCGGCAGTTAAGGCGGTCTCGCTGACTTCCAGTGGTGGTGCATCAGTGGCGATATCCAGCAGGGCTTTACCGGCCTTTCCGCTTAACTCACCGACTTCACCGGCGATCACCAGGGGAACAGCGACTACGCCACTGGCCAGTTGGCCGGAGGCAATGGCCCCGTGTTTAACCGCCTGGCCAGAATGTTTGAGTGCAGTGCTTGCATTGCCGACGCTATCAGCGGCCAGGGCCGAGTGACCAATGCTCATGAACAGGCCCAGGGTAAATACGGTGTGCAGGTTTTTCATAAAAAATTCCTTTGGTGGATGAGAGAAAAACCGCGCGGTGGCTGTTTCAATATCGCTGTGCCGCCGTGCGATAGAGGCACTATGGCGCTGTGTTCGGGGGGGTGTAAATTTTCCTGGTTGAGGTAGACTGGCGCGAAACCGCCGGTATAGGAATCCAATACCTTGAGCCAGATCAGTACCCTCTGCGATACCCTCAAGCAACTGCTCAAATCACGCAAACTTACCTATAAAGACCTGGCTACCGGCTTATCGCTCAGTGAGGCGAATATCAAACGCATCTTTTCCAGCCAGAGTTTCACCCTGGAGCGCTTGGAGCAGATCTGCCATGTGTTGGAGATCAGCCTTTCGGATTTATTTATGCTGAATGCCCAGCGCGAACACCGCATTTCGCAATTGACGGAAGAGCAGGAAGAGGAGTTGATCCGCGATCCCAAATTGCTGCTGGTAGCAGTTCGGGTGCGCGATGGCTGGACCTTTCAGGAAATCATTGACCAATACCAGGTGAGCGAACATGAATGTATTCGCCTGATGGCACGCCTGGATAAGTTGAAGATGTTGCAACTACTGCCCGGTAACAAATACAAATTGCTGATTGCCCAGGATTTTCGCTGGATTCCCGGCGGCCCCCTGGAGCGGTTTATCAACCGGGAGGTGATCGCTGAATTTATGGGGGGTAACTTTAACCAGGAACAGGCCTTTCGCTTTTACCTGCGCGGCAGTTATTCCGATGCCTCTATTGCTATCCTCAAGCATCGCCTTAACCAATTCACCCAGGAGGCTGCCCAGCTCAACCAGCAGGATGCCAGGTTGCCCCTGGATAAACGCCACTCCCTGGGATTATTACTCGCCATGCGGCCCTGGGAACTGCGCCTGTTTGCATCCATGCGGCGCTAATAGTGAGAACCGGTTAACCCGTTTGGGGTGTTGATTCATTCATCCCGTATACAGTCCTGCTTGATGAAGATGGCCGCCAGATGGGGATGGACTATGGCTCAGGTATACTGGCACCGCTAATCTCCCGGAGGCGATGATGAGTGATACCAATCCCCTGTTAGCGCGGGTACACCATGTGGCAATCATTGCCAGCGATTATGGGCGCTCGCGCGATTTTTACACCCGGGTTCTGGGGTTGACGGTACTGGCTGAACACTATCGCGAGGCGCGCCAATCCTACAAGCTTGACCTGGCCCTGGCCGATGGTACCCAAGTGGAGTTGTTTTCTTTCCCCTGCCCACCGCCGCGCCCTTCGCGCCCGGAGGCTTGCGGGCTGCGTCACCTGGCTTTTGCGGTAGGCGATATGGATGTGGTAGTGGAGCGACTCCTGGGTGAAGGGGTGGCGGTAGAGCCGGTAAGGCTTGATGAGTACACCGGCCAGCGCTACACCTTTTTCCAGGACCCTGATGGCCTGCCGCTGGAGTTGTACGAAGCCCCCCGTGAGGGCGTTTAGGTATACGTTATTTCTGGTGCAAACGATTAAGGAGCCATGCGTGTTCAAACGACTGATCCTGTGTCTTGGTTGCTGTCTGCTGGTAGGCGTGGTCCAGGCTCGCGACCTGGTGATAGCTTTTGAAAATACCCTGCAGGCATCCACCAGCCTGGATGGCGTTGCCCGCTCGCAAATGCTGGTGCGCAACCTGGCCAATGCCGGTGCACCCCAGGCGATGTTTTTGGTTAAAACCTATGGCCTGGACGACAAGGGGCGCAAGCGCCTGGCGCTCTACAGCGATAAGGGGCATCTATTGGTAAATGCCGGCCATGGCCATAGCCTGGTTACCAAAAGTGATCTTTACGCCTATGAAATTGGCATCCTCAAAGCCAACCGCCAGTTGAAACGATACCCCGGCTATCACAAGCATGTGCATTTTTCCTATTTGCATGAGCGGGGAGACAAGGTACTCCAGGCTGGACTCGCTGAATTTTTGCGCGATCGGGGATATCAACCCGCCTTTACCAATCCCAATCCCCTGCGTGGAACGGATGCCTACCTCAATCAGTTGTACCAGCAAAAGGTTCGCAATAACCGTCGCGTTGATATGGACGCGTTGGAAAACCTCTACGTAGACCTGGTCGAAAAAATGATGGTTGCGCAGGATACGCCGGTATTTTTAATGCTGGGCTATAGGCCGCCGCAAGTGCTGGTCCTGCAGGAGACGGATTTGAGTGCTTATTTCATCGTGCCGGTTATTGAGCGCCTGCAGGCCCGAGGCTATCGCCTGATTGCCGCAGAGCGCGCATTTTCTGACCCTGTTGCCAATCCGCTGATGACTGGCGGCTTTGGCAGTAACACCTACTGGCCGGTTATCACCGGAATGCCGGATGAGCGCACTGCCTATCCGCGCGTACTGGGTGCGCGCAAAGCCTGGCTGGATTCGTTAATCCAGCAATACATCCCTGAATTATTGCAACAACCTTGACGTTCTTGAGATACACATTTATGAGAGCCATGATCTCTGCATTGAGTTTAATTAGCCTGCTGGGGGTGAATGTAGCCCTTGCCCAGGAAAAATCGAGCATTTTTAAAAGCGGTTTTGATGGCAAGCCCGAAACCGATAAGTGGGTCATTATGTACGGTGCCGGTTTTGCCAAAGAAGCTGCGCGTACTGGTGAGGGCTCGCTTAAAGTGCTTGAAGGCGAAGCCTCGGTGCGCACGCGCCAGGCATTGAGTGAGCAGGGTACCCTGGAGCTGTGGGTTAAATCGGAAAGTGCAGCGACCGAGTACACCATTAGTATCCTGGTCTCGCCCGTGCAAAACAGTGACAGTGCCTGGGTGCAAGTTGGACAAATCAAAGGCTCACAGGAAACCGGTGAGTATTATGCCAAGCGTATTTCCATCGACGATCCGGGTAAGAAGTTTTTGCGCCTGGATATCAAGACTGCCAATGGCCATATTTGGATTGATGACCTGCGCGTGGAAAAAATCCTGCTGGATACAGCATTACAAAAAAACCAGCAAAAGGTTATCAGTGAAGTCCTGGATAAATTGCGTGCGGACAAAGACTACCAGGTTCAGGCGGAGGCATTGCGCACCCTTGGGAAAAACTATGCGGCGCAAATTGATATCCAGCGCCAATACCTCGAATATGCCAATGGTATCTATTCCAGTGTAACCCTGGTGCTGGCGACATCCGAGCGCAGCAAAATGGCCAACCCGCTGGCCTACCAAACCTTCAAAACGGTGGTTGATGATGTCCGCACCGTTTCTTCTCCCATACAAAAAGCGCGTACCGATTCACTGTTGAAACCCTTGGGGGATATAGCGACCACATCGCTAAACATCATGACCAATGGCACCTATGCCGCCTTTGCAGAACCCTTTAAGACCATCGTGGCGACTGTCTTTGATCGCAGCTCCTATGAGAATGCAGGATTGAGCCGCAAGGAGCGTAAATTTGCCGAGAAAAATGGCTTGCCAACCTTTGCCAAAACAGAAAGCTTTTTAAGCGAGATAGAAAAGGAGTTGAATACCGTTACGGCCCTGGATAAAGACCTGCTGGATATCCAGCGCGAACTGGATAAGTATCGCAAGGATCTCGATAAGCATCTGAAGGAGTCGCTGATTGCCGGAGGAATGGGGCGCGGGCAGGAAAACTATAACCGTGTATTGAGCAAGGATGAGGCGACGCGCAATGCGGCCCTGGAAGAAATTAACAATTACTTCATGTTGCAGGCAGAGAGTTACCAAAACCACTCCAGCTCCAATACCCAATTCCTGCAGTTTATGATGAAGGCGACCAGTACCATGGAGGAATCCCAGGTATTCAAGGAGCGTTTTAACCAGATCGCTTCTTCGGTGATCACTTTCTACGATAAGTTTGATCGCTCTATTGCGGCGGATCAAAACCCCTTTACCGATGACAAGGACCGCAAAGTATGGGAGGCGCGCGCTGTTAAGGTGCGTGCCTACATTAAAGAGTCCAAAGAGGCTTTTACCAAAGCCTATATGTAATTTCTCTCCGCTGATTGATCCCCGGTTGTTTTTGCCTGTGCCGGCCGCGTTGTTGAGGGCTGGCGCCAGGCATCTCCCCCCCTCCTTTTTTTGCAGCAACACCCATTGCTATCAGGTTCATGTCTTGCCAGGATTCTGCTGGTGCATTATTTGCACAGTTTCATGAAGGCGTTTGTGCCTTGATTCCATGGAGGTATTGTCATGCAGCGAAATCTGGCGCTGGATTGGTTAAAGTTGGTCTTGGCCTTGATGGTGGTGGGATTGCACAGTGTGTTTTTGCGCGAAACCAGTCCCCAGGTCAGTTATTGGCTGAGCAATAGTGTCTTTCGCATGGCGGTTCCCATTTTTTTAGTGATTAACGGTTATTATTTTTTTTCGGTAGTGCATCAATCACCCCAGGCCTGGTTTAAGCGTGTGCTATTGCTCTACGTATTCTGGATGCTGGTGTACAGCTATTTTTGGTTGGGGGATTGGCAATGGTCGGTTGTTGGCCTGGCTAAACAGGTAAAGGACGTTGTACTGGGGTACGATCACCTCTGGTACTTGCCGGCAATGCTGGGCGCTGCCGCCATCCTCTATGGGGTGCGCGGCTGGTCGACAGGCAAATTGTTATTCAGCGCCCTTGTGTTGTATACCCTTGGTTTGGTGTTGCAATACGCGGGTAATTATCACCTGGCCGGCGAGGGATTGCTGGACCGACTATTAAATACCTTTTGGGTATATCGCAATTTCCTGTTTTTCGGATTTCCGTTTTTTACCCTTGGCTATGTGTTGCGTAAATTACACTTACAGCATGAATGTGGTGAATCAGTCGCACTGTTTCAAATGCCCTTGGCTGCCCTGTCAATGCTGACATCGGTTGCCTGGCTGTGCCTGTTGGGTGAGGTGGTGGTGAACTGGTATGCCCTGCCTAAGGCGGAAGGGTTTGATATGCTGGCCAGTTTGTTATGGGTTTGTCCTTTGGTGTTTGTGCTGGTGTGTCGCTGCAATGTGCCAGGTGACAGCAGGCAGATCGCCAATTGTGCAACAGCTATTTATTTTATCCACCCTTTGTGGATTGCTTTTTTTACCCAGTTTATTCCCTTGGGAAGCCTCATGACCCTGTGGGTGACGCTTGGCTCACTGGTATCTGCTTATGTGTTGATCCAGTTACAGCGTTACTGGCGCTTTATATTGTAGGTTTGTTATTGCCCCAACAGAAAAAGCCCCTTGCGGGGCAGCAGAGGAATTGGGTGTGGAAAATCTTTTTCAGGCCACACTTTTTTGATGGTGTGGTTCAGCCTCCATTTTCTTTTCGGCGCGTTTTGTTGCAATGGGTTCAACTTTTTTTTGCTTTTCATACAGGAAACGTAACACTGCCGAGCGATAGTGGTTGTATTGCGGATCATCTGCCAGTTCAAGGCGATTGCGTGGTCGCTCCAGCTTAACATCTAAAAGCTCACCAACAGTTGCTGCCGGGCCATTGGTCATCATCACAATGCGATCGGAGAGCAATACGGCTTCGTCTACATCATGGGTGATCATGATGACGGTATTGCCCAGGGCATTCTGGATCTCCATCAATGAGTCCTGCAGATGCGCGCGAGTCAGTGCATCAAGGGCGCCAAAGGGTTCGTCCATTAACAGGACCTGCGGTTCCATGGCCAGGGCACGGGCGATTCCAACGCGCTGTTTCATACCGCCGGAAATTTCATCGGGGCGCTTGTGCATAGCGTGTGTCATATGCACCAGTTCGAGATTGTGTTCTATCCAGTCGCGCATTTCGACTTTGTTTTTTTTGCCTTTAAACACCCGCTTTACACCCAGCTCGACATTTTCGTAGGCCGTTAACCAGGGAAGTAGTGAGTGGTTTTGAAAAACAACGGCGCGCTCGGGGCCGGGAGAATTTACTTCTTTGCCATTCAGCAATACGCCGCCGGTAGTTGCTTTATATAAACCTGCAACAATATTGAGTACGGTGGATTTGCCGCAGCCGGAATGGCCAATCAGTGAAACAAACTCTCCCTTGCTGATTTTCAAACTGACATTTTGCAGCGCGCAAAAAGGCCCTTTGGGAGTGGGGAATTCAATTCCTACCTGGCTGAGTTCGAGATGTGGCTGGCTCATGGCATTTTCCTCTGGCGGTCACATAAATAGGGGAAGCGGTGTTTGGAAAGGTTTATTCAAACACTATGCCAATTACATCAATGCACTTTTGCTGCGCATGGATATACGGATTTCTTATGGCGCCTGATTGTTTTTTTAGATGTTTGCACGCTGCTGGTTCGTGAAAAAAGTGGCGTGCGCTTTTTTGAGGCCATAAAAGAGGAGGTGTACGTGCGTGATAGGGACAACTATCGGTGCGCGCTTGCTCTGTTATTGCACACTATGGTTTTTGCGCGATGTCGTGCACTGGCCAAGCGTGTATTTGCTGTTAGGGATGTTTACAAAAATTTTCATAAATTTTAGTGGGTTAGATATCAGGAAGCCTTAGGCAATCCGTGCGTTTTAGCTCTATACTCTGCAAAGCATGTGACTTCACCCTACTGAGTTACCCATGAAAATAATCAATAAATATGTCTTTTTAAGTTGGTTTCTATTGAGCGGCTGTTCCTCTGTGGTGCACGACGCGCGCGTTTCTCCCAATGACGCTGTACTTGCGCAGGCGTTGAGTGGAACCCCGATATTGGGACGCGACTACCAAACCCGTGAATTGCCTGATGAAGATCTGTTTACCCTGACACCGGAAATGCAACGCTTTGCCGATGAGGCAGTGGCAGGTAAGCGTGGACAGGATAATAAAGCCGAGGCGCTTCATGTGGGTTTGATGGGCGCGCCGGAATCCGGTGGGCGGGGAATTTCTTACAGCGCTTACAGTACCAATACCGCACGCGATGCATTTTATAATCGCGAGGCTAACTGCCTGAGTTACACCCTGTTGTACGTCAGTATGGCCAAGTACATTGGCCTTAATGCGCACTATAACGAAGTCCTCCTGCCGCCGACCTGGGACATGCGCGGCGATAACACCTATTTATTCATGCGCCATGTCAACGCCAAGGTGGTTCTGCCCAAATTATTTCGCAACCTGGTACGTGTTGCCGATGTAGGCTCGGGGGACGATATAGTCGTGGATCTGGAATTGCGCCTGTTCAGGGCCAATTACAAGCAGCGCGAAATCAGTAAGGATCAAATTGCTGCCCAGTTTTACAGCAACCGAGGTATGGAACTGGCGGCAAATGGCGAGTTTAGTGCAGCGTTTTTAAACCTGCGCAAAGCCTTGTTGCTTGAGCCCAAGGCCAGTTATATCTGGAGCAACTTCGGCAGCCTGTATCGCCGCCAGGGGTTATTGCCTGAAGCGGAGGCGATTTATTTACGCGGCTTGAACGTTAACCCCAGCGATTACACAATCATGCACAACCTGGCTGGCTTGTATCGTGAAATGGGCGACGATGCCAAACAAAAAGAATACATGAGCAGGGTGCGTCGCCATCGCTCGGCCAATCCTTATTATCAATACAAGGTTGCCCAGGAAAAGCTGGATGCCAAAGAGTATGGCCAGGCGCGCCTTTATATTGAAAAAGCTATCAAGCAGGAGAAAAAGGAGCCGCGCTTTTACCGCCTGGCGATAGAAATTTACGAGGCGATGGGCGATCAGAAGGCTGCTGATAGAGCGCGTGAACTCTTGGATAAAAGCTATGAGGGGTAAACCGTAATGAAAGTTAAGACTGCTTAAGGATTCTTAAGGTGGTTCCTTGCGCCGGGCTGGTAAGGGCATAGGTGCGAACTCACCGCCGTGTCGGGAATGTGTATGCAAGCGTATGTGATCGGGGCCAGTTCGCCTGTTTGCGTAAAAGACTGTAATGGTCGGCGTGGATATATAGACGCCTATGCCGGTGGCTTTTAGGCTGGCGGGCTTTATTCTCTATCCCTTTTACTGATCCCGAGGAGTGTTCCCAATGGATTCTGTGCGTCACCTGATTGGCGGAGCCTGGCTGCTGGCCCTGAGCAGTGGAGTTATGGCGGGGGAATGGCAATCCCTGTTCAATGGCCGGGACCTGCAAGGCTGGGAGGCTTATATCAGCTATCAACCGGAAACCAATGCCCATGACCTCAAGTCCAAACACAAACCGCGTGGTGTCGGGCAGGATCCCAAACAGGTATTCAGTGTGGTGGATGGCCTGTTGCGTGTGTCCGGGGAGGAGTGGGGCGGTTTGACGACCGACGCCGAGTTTGAAAATTTCCACCTGAGCATGGACATGAAATGGGGTGAGAAAAAATGGCCGCCACGGCTGGATGCCAAACGCGATAGCGGCATCCTGTACTTTGCCGCAGGGCCCCATGGCGCACAAAGCGATCACTGGATGCGCAGCCATGAGTTTCAAATCCAGGAGGGCGATTGTGGCGATTACCACAGCCTGGATGGGGTGAGCGTCGATGCGTCCGTCGGCCCGGCCAATGAAGGCAATTGGCATTTTTACCGCTATGATCCCTCGCTGCCGCTCACGCGCGATATAGCGGCACGGATCCTCAAGCGCGGTGATTACGAAAAACCGAGCGGCGAGTGGAATACCCTGGAGGTCATCGCCGATGGCCATACCCTGATCCATAAGGTCAATGGCCACGAGGTCTTGCGTGCCCACAACTCCTGGCAGTTAAGCGGCGGTCGCAAGCTGCCCCTGGTGCGTGGCAAAATCCAGATCCAGTCTGAAGGTGCGGAAGTTTTTTATCGCCATATCCGTATCCGCTCCCTGGATAAACCGGCGGCAGAATATTAACCAATCCGTGTAACGTGATTGATTCGAGCCCAGTCGTTCACGAGGTGCTTTATGACCAGTCCCTTCTTCCAGTTTACGGCCGATAGCCTGGCCGGCCAGCCGGTATCCCTGGCGGATTACAGCGGACGGTGGGTGCTGGTTGTAAACACGGCCAGCCAATGCGGTTTTACCCCGCAATATGCCGGCCTGGAACAGCTCTACCAGAAATACAGGGATAAGGGGTTGGTGATCCTGGGGTTCCCTTGTAACCAGTTTGGCGGGCAGGAGCCGGGCGATGCCAGTGATATTGCCCAAACCTGCCAGGTTAACTACGGGGTGACCTTTCCCATGTTTGCCAAGATTGATGTGAATGGTGCTGATGCCCACCCGCTGTTTCATTGGCTCAAGGCGGCGTTGCCCGGTTTACTGGGGCAATCGATTAAATGGAATTTCACCAAGTTCCTGCTTGATCCCGAGGGAAAACCGGTCAAACGTTTTGCGACAGTGACCAAACCTGAAGCCATCGATCGTTATCTTCAGGCGAAAATTCGCAGTCAACACAGCTCGACAGCCCGGGCGGGGGAATAGCCGGGTGAAGCGTACAACAACCGGTGTACTGATGGTGGTTGCTTTTGCGGCAGGTGTGCTGGTGACGGAATATCGCTACCGACTGCAAGTCCCTCCGGCAGCGCACACCGTTGTCCCGCCGGAAGTAATTGAGCCTGCTATCTCACCCGCTCCCACACAGTCCCAACCACCCGCTGCCCTGCCTGGGGCAGAAGCCCCGCTGTGGGATGAGATCCAGCGTTTGCTGGCCGGTGGTGACCAGGTACAGGCGGCCCAGTCCCTGAGGCGTTATTTGCAACAGCATCCACAATCGGCGCCCGCCTGGTTACTGCTGGCGCAAGTGCAGCAACAACTGGGCAGGCAACGCGAATCAGTCGATGCCTGGTTCCAATATTTGCGCTACGAATTGGATGCCGCAAAAGTGGAAGGCGCTATCCAGCACCTTAAGCAGTACCTGCTCAAATTGGCACAGAGCCCGAGCCTGTTTGGTGAAGAGCGTTTATGGTTGATCGAGCAGATTAACAACCTGATCAAACTCACCGCCGATGACGGTGAGCTGCATTTGGCCCTGGCAAACCTGCACCTGAATAATGAGGATCGCGATCAGGCACAATACCATGCCCTGATGGCGGTTAATCATCCGCAATCCCAACCTCAGGCAGAAGCGATCCTGGCAAAGCTCAATGGCGATCAAATTGATGCCGCCCTGGGTGAAACGCTGGAAATTCCCCTGACTCGCTATGGCAATCAATTCCTGGTGGAGGTCAGTATCGAAGGCAATAGCGCCCGGTTATTACTGGATACCGGCGCATCGCTCAGCGGTGTGACCAGCCGCTACCTGGAACAGCATCCCTATCTGGTAAAAAACCGTAAACCCATCCAACTCAATACGGCCAGTGGTAGTGTCGATTCCTATTTATTTACGGTAGAGCAACTCAACCTGGCCAGTATCCCTTTCCACAAACACCTGCTTGCCCATTTGCCCATGGGCGATACCCGTGAGTTTGATGGATTGCTCGGCGTCGATATCCTGGGGCGCTTTGATTTTGTGATCGACCAGAGTGCGGCGCGCTTGCGTTTAAGTAAACGTGCAGAATAATTCCAAGGCTTAAGATTCGTTTAAGCAACCCCCTATATGATCCGCAAATAGTTGAACTGCTGTGTTGGCAGCACCTCACTTTTTTCCTCTGCATTTTTTCTGATACCAAGACATTTCACACTGATGAAATTAACGCTGACATTAATTTTTCCCCGCTATTGGATGGGCGTCGCTTGGGGGGCAATACTACTGTTATTGGCGACGGCACTATTGGAAATCTTTCAAATAGACAGCCAGTTGGCTGATTATTTATATCGCAGCCAGGGTGGCGGGTGGATATTCAGGCGTGAATGGATAACCGCCGTATTGGTGCATAAAGGGGGTAAATATCTTTCTCTTGCACTCTTGGCCTGCCTCTCACTGTTATGGGCATTTTCTTATCGCCTGGATGTATTAAAAAATCTCCGTATTCACTGTCGCTATTTAGTGGTAACAGCCCTATCAAGCTGTACGCTTGTCAGTTTGTTAAAAGCAACAACCCATATTTCCTGTCCCTGGGATTTTGCACGTTATGGCGGTGACCTTGAATATATATCCCTGGCCCAACAGCTATGGCTGGGGACGGGTGACGGCTGTTTTCCGGCGGGGCATGCCAGTGCCGGTTATGCCTGGATGGGACTGTATTTTGTGGGGCTTTTTTATCGCTCAGTATGGCGCTGGCTTGGATTCGGTATTCCCCTCTTATCGGGCGTTGTTTTTGGGGTTTCCCAACAGCTTCGCGGCGCCCATTTTTTATCGCATGATCTCTGGTCTCTGGGAGTTTGCTGGATAATCGCTTTCATCCTGTATCAACAGTTGTTGCAGCCTTATATACCCACTAGCCAACAGGGAGTAGCACGCCGTGAGCGGGGATAAAGTCTTACCGGGGTATCATTCCCTGAGGGCTCAGGAGCAGCAGCGTGAGCCGGACATTACCCGTCGTCAATTTGCCATTGTGTTGGCACTGGTGTTTACCCTGCTCTTGAATAAGTCATTTTTCGAATCGGCCTGGGCCACGATTGGTTTTGATACTGTCAAGGATTGGCTGTTTGCCGCCAGTCTGGTAGGTGTTGTGTTATTGGTTAACCTGTTTTTCTTTAGCCTTGTCAGCCTTCCATTCCTGCTAAAGCCCTTGGGTATTGCACTGCTATTGGGCGGCGCATTATCAGCGTATTTTATGGACATCTATGGTGTAGTCATCGATAAGGAGATGCTGCGCAATGTGATGGAAACTGACATCAACGAATCCATGGATCTTATTAGCCCCCGATTGTTGGCTTATATCCTGGTACTGGGAATATTGCCATCGCTCTTGATCCTCAGGCTTAACATTGTGTCTGGCCCTGTTGGGGATGAACTGTTAAAGCACGTGTTATTGAGTGTGGGAGCCCTGGTCGTGGCACTGCTGTTAATACTGGCCTTGCCCGATTATTACTCTTCGTTTTTTCGTAACCATAAATATGTGCGTATGATGCAAAACCCCCTGGGGTTTATTAACGCAAGTGTTTCGTTGGTTCAGGATGGGATGCGCAAGCCTATCCTGGTTGAACCGATTAGCGAGGGGGCCTTTTTAGGTAGGGGTGTCTCGGCGCAAACCAAGCCGGTGTTGGCGGTCTTTGTGGTTGGCGAGACAGCCCGCGCAGCCAATTTCGGGCTTGGCGGCTATGCCCGCGATACAACCCCGCTGCTAAAACAACAGGATATTATTTACTTCAATGACTTTTGGTCCTGCGGTACTTCAACGGCTGTGTCTGTACCCTGCATGTTTTCGCTGTTGACTCGCAAGGAATACACGCATACCAAGGCCAGGTCACTCCATGGGTTGCTGGATTTTGTCAAGGCGGCAGGTGTTGGAGTCCTGTGGCGTGACAATAATTCCGGCTGTAAAGGTGTTTGTGATCGCGTTGACTATGAAGTGCTTGACCCCACCCATCATACGGATTTGTGCCATGGCGAGGATTGCTACGATGAAATTTTGTTGCGCAACCTGGCTGCAAAAGTCACTCGGGGCCACCACTTTATTGTCCTGCATCAAAAAGGGAGCCATGGCCCTGCCTACAATCGCCGCTACCCTGACGCGATGCAGGTTTTTAGTCCGGTATGCGCAACCAACCAGCTGCACCACTGCTCAAGCGAAGCCCTGGTCAATGCCTACGACAATACCATCCGATACACGGATTATTTCCTGGATCAGTTAATTAACTGGCTAACGGCGATGGAGCAAACGCACAACACCCTGATGGTGTATGTATCGGATCATGGTGAATCCCTGGGCGAGGGCAATATGTACCTCCATGGTATGCCCTATGCAATTGCTCCCCAATACCAGATCCATGTGCCTTTTATTTTCTGGGCTTCACCCGGGTTTTACACGGATAGGGGAATGGAGCAGTCCTGTGTGCGACAACAAAAGGATAAAACCTTTAGCCACGACAACATTTTCCATTCCGTGTTGGGGTTGTTGGATATCAACACGCCATATTACAAAGGGGCGCTGGACATGTTTCGTCCGTGCCTGTAACGAAAGGGGCTAACCCCCTGGGTAAGCTTTATTAAAAACCCCGGTGTCTTTTGGCAGAGCCTGACAGCGCCTTTCTCATCCATGACTGTGGTCAAACCACCCATCATCTTGGCTACAGTGATGGAGTTTTCGTCCAGTTTGTATTGGGCTTCGGCAATGGTGAATGCCATCTGCCGGATCATATCGCCCATGGGAGCAGTCAGTAATTCCTGACCAATTGCCATTGTCTTTCTCTTGGGGGATTCCTGGCTCAATTCACAATAAAAAGAGTGTTGGTTACCTTGCTTGCTGCAGGGGCAAACTCAGGTATATGCACAACAAGTCTCCGTCTTATAACAAGTGCTAAATGCCTTACAACTTTCCTATCTTTTTTACGTGCGTATTTTGTTGCTTCGTGCGCTTTTTTTGTGTTTTTCTGGTGTGGATTTTTTGTTTTTTTGCGTTGCTGCGCTGTATGGGAAATGAATTTTTTAAGGGCAGTCTTGTGCGCCTGTGCGGCGTGTATATCCGCTCCAAGGATAAGTGACTGCTTATGTGTCGAAAAAATCTAGCAGAGAGTGTTTCAGCCGTAAAGCGGTGAAAATGCGCCACCCTGCGGTGATGTATTTTTTACGCGCGATGCAATTCTTGATGAAATCGTTCAAAGGCGAGTGGGAGCCCGTTGATCGTGTTACTAAAATTTTTTTTGCCAGGATTTTGAGTTGACGCTGAAATTTTTATTTGCGGTGAGAGCTTTATGGAGTTGGGTGCCATAATTTTTTTGTGCGGTGGAATTTTACCGGTGCTGTTAACGCAAACTGGATGAAGCCTGTAAACAGGACATCCAGTTTGCAGAGTCTGGCGTGTAAAGCGCTAGCTGCAGTTTGCCGAGCCTGGTTTGGGGCCCAGGCTGGCAGCGTCTGCCGGGCTGCTGGTGAACTGGCCGGACGCCTTGGCGCCAATGGCAATGCCATTAGCGGGAGGCGTCGCGCCACCGAACAGCCATTTGACCGATCCGGCACTGTGGGAACTGGCAACCCAGCCTGGCAGTTGCAGGGCGTTATCAACCGACGCACTGCCCACGGCGAGCCAGGTTGAGCCGTCGATGGAGAAAAATGCCGTAGCTGACTTGCCATCCATGGCCACATCGAGCCGAATCCAGATTGGCGTGTTGCTGCCGACCAGTGGATTGCCATTGCCCCCCAGGGGAATCTGCGCGTCGATAGCCTGGGTTTTTTGGTCAGTGTCGCGGCGGTATTGGATGCGCAACCCATTGCTGCCTGTGCGCAGTATGGCGATGTAAGCTGCATTGTCTGCATTGGAGGCGCGCACCATGACGCCGGCCTTGATCCAGCCGTTGACATGGGATGTCGGGTTACCGATAAACGCAACCTGCGATTTACCGGCTGGGGCAGTGTCGTCGTAGCGGAAATAACAACTGTCGTTTTTATCCCAGATATCACCCGAGTTCACGGTGATCGCACAAAGCGCCCCTGGCTCTGTCAGCGGCGCGCTTGTCTGGGCATCAATCGGGGTAAAGGGATAACCGGTTTCCGGCAGGTCGGTGCGGGCCCACGCATCGACCAGGGCATTGACCATGTTGGTGGTCAGGTGGTTAATCTTGGCTTTCCAGGCGTTGCACCAGGATTTCTGGCTATCCAAACCGTAGGCACGGCTGATAAACCCCGCGCTGGCAATATCGCTGCCGAGGCTGGTGTGGCTCGAATCCAGATTGAAGAAAACCGCATAGTTGAATTGACTGATCTGATTGCTGGAACTGATTTCCGGGGCGACAAACGCCAAGCGCTGGTTGGCGGTCTTGCCATTGTCCACATACTGGTTCAGGTGGGATGTCGGTGATGACAGGTCGCCAGTCGTGCATGCAATCATGAACTTGCCGCGCAACTGGTCGAGCGGAGGCCAGCCGTAGCTGGCCACGGCTGCCTGCAGGTTGGTCTCGGTGCCGATCAAATCCGGTGGCCCCCAAATCGCGTCGCGTCCCAGTTTGCTCACCAGCAGTCGGTCGAGTGCCTCCGGGGTGTGGTTACCGGTGGTATTAAAACTGTCCTTAAGATCCAGCCAGAGGGTGACCACCTCATGGTCGGGTACGGCCAGATGGAATGCACAGAGCACATCCAGGGCGTCGGAGAGGCGATTGACGCTGCTGGCCTGGTCGACGACCGAGACATGATAGACGTACCAATCCCCCTCCAGCGGCGGCCAATTGGCGTTGTCATTGCCGTTGTGGATATCAATCTCAAGGGAGCGGATACGCCAGTAGAGCGCCTGGTCAGGGTAGCCCTCCAGGCGCTGGTAACTGTTGTGCGATCCTTTCTGGCGCACCTGGTTATAGCAAAGCGATGTCATGGTAATCAGTTCCTTTTATGCGGTTTGGGTTGATCAGTGTTGAGCCCTTGGCTTAGGTCTTAAAGTTTGTCGCAGCGCCCCAGACCAGGTAGCCGGCAGGCAGGAAAAAGCCTGCGAGTATGTAGCCGGCAATGGCGACATCGCTGCTGGCGGCAGACTTGGCAAGCTGCGGCAGGGTGGCGACTTTCTGCACGGTCTGGTCAGAGATAAGCCCCTTGCTTGCCGCCTTGGCGGCGATGGCTTCGCGGCTGGCCCAGGCGGATTTGCCCAAGGAGCCCAAAGCGCCTGTTGTAGCGCCTGACGCTGCGCCCTGGAGGGTGCTTTTGAGCAGCCCCTGGTACCAGGGCTGGTGCTGGGCCACATTGGTCAACACGGTTTTTACATCGGCGCTGAGGACACTGGAGATGGCGCTTGTCGTCGCACCAGCCGCCGCGCGTGCCAGCACTCCCGAGGTGCCGGTCAACCCGTCGGTCAGGGCGGAGGACACCGGGCTGAGCGCGCCGCCCACGGCACCGCTGACGAAGCCGGAGGCGGCGCCTATGCCCATGGCCTCAAAAAAGCCCTTGGCGGTAAAGTCGCGGCCGTGCTGGATGTCGTAACTCAGACCGCTGGTTCCCGCGCCGTTGAGTGTGGAACCGAGTACATTGACCCCAAAGGTGCTCCAGGAGAACGAGGAGGCAGACGTGCTTTCTGCCGCGGTCACACCGGTTGCCACTTCGGCGGAGGCGCTGGCACCCGCAGCGGCAGTTCCCTCGGCGCCAGCCGCGCCGGCGGCAGCGCCGGCATCTGCCGCTGCTTCAGCACCGATTGCGCCTGCAGCAGCACCGGTTTCAGCTGCTGCGGTTGCACCTTCCGCAGCGCCGGCGGCGCCCAGGAGGGCCGCATCGGCCGACGCGGCGGCCGCATCGGAAGCGCCACCGGTAAACAGGGTTAAGCCCAGCCCGATGGCGGTGATGGCCACCAGGGCGATCCCAATACCCACCTGGGCCCAGACCGAGATTTCCCCGGTGGGGTCCACAATGATCAGCGGGCTGTTGTTGGCAAACACATAGGGGCTGGCAAACTGGCGCTGCGGATCGGGGGTCAGGAAGCGCACCAGAGCCGGGTCGTACAGGCGGGTGCGGAAGTCATAAAGCCCGACCTCGGCATCCCATGTCTGGCCCTGGAAGGCATAGGGAACCGTATCCTGTCCATAAGCCTGGCTCAGGGTGCCGAAGGGCAGGTAGGTGCGCGCGCTGACCAGGTCGGCATCGGCAACCACTCCCCACACCGATTGGGTGGTATCGGTGAGCAGGTAGTAGGTGCGATCGGTTACCCAGGCGAGCAGCCCGGTGGGGCCATGTACCGTGATACCCCAGCGGCCATCGATCAGGCTCGCAACGGCCACCTGGCCGGCACCGGTAAAGTCAACACGGATCGAGCCTGCTGATTGCTGCTTGACCACCCGCTGCTGGCTGCTGCCGTAGGCCAAGCGAATGCTGGTCTGGCCTGTGGCAATTGCTGTGGTCATCCCGGTCACATCGTCGTAGTTGAGCTGACGCCCCAAACCAGCGGTCATCTGGCCCCGCGCGCTGTAGGTGAGGCTGCTGGCACTGCCGCCATTGACCTGCACCTGCGTTAGCTGATTGTTACCGGACTGGTAGCCAAAGTCGGTCTGCTCGCCGGCCTGGGTCATGCTCCACAGATTGCCGTCAGGGTCATAGAGGCTATAGCGACTATCGGAGGCGCCGGTTGCGCTGCTCAGGCGTCGCTGGCTGTCGTAACCGAAGGCGTCGTTATAGTCCAGGCTGAAGCCGGTGAAGGCGAAATGGACAGCCCGACTCGATATGACACCATCGGCGTCGTAGCCCAGGGTAAAGTCGAGGTTCTGGTTATTGCCATCGGTTGAGCGGGTACCGAGCGAGGCAACCCAGCCGGGCGAGTTGTAGTGGGTGGTGCGCGTCCAGTCTCCCATGGTTTGGGTGGTGGGCTGGTTATCGGCCGAATAGCCAAAGCGGGCGAGCTCGGCGCCGCCGGGGTTGGTGCCAATGGCAGTGATATTGCCCTGGTCGTCGTATTGGTAATACAACTGGCTGAGCGGCGCCCCGGCAGGTAAGCGGACCTGGATAACATCGCCGAGCTGGTTGTAGGCATAACCCAGGGTGCCACTGGCTGTGACGGCGCCCGAGATATCCTGGCTTACCGAGACGATATTACCGGCAAGGTCATAGGCGAAGCGCTCGACAACCTTAATGTCATTCGCAGAAGGGAGCAGTGCAGGCGCGCTATTTAGGGTCGTACTGGTCCACTTCATACCGATCAGGCTTGGGTCGCTACCGGGGCCATCATAGGTGGTCACCACAACCGTTTCAGCGCCATCGTGCCCGGCGACTGGCCAGTCCGGGGTGTCGGCCTTGGCCTCCAGCAGCTCTGGGTCCCAGGCACCCTCTACTTTCCCTTCTTCCAGCATGCGGCCAATCGGGTCATAGCGGTAATAGATATACCATTGCTCATGGGCTCCCATGGCGGGCTGGACAAAGCGCAGGTTGCCGACAGAATCGAGGATAAAGTTGGTACTCCCGGTATCGGGATCGCCCAGGGCGGTGGTTTCCTGGAGGGCGTTTGCCAGGGTTTGGCGCACAAAACTGCTGTTGCCGGATTGCGGGCCGCTTGTCAGTGCATTCGGCAACTGTTGTGCCAGGGTGGCGATAGGCCCGGTAGTGGGGGCGGCATAGGTGCGCACGCCGGCACTCTGGTTGACCAAGGCACCTTCGGCATCAAAAAACGTCGTAGCGACCTGCTGCCCCAGCTTGTCGTTGATCTGGGCAGAAATGGTTTTAACGGCGCTGGTGACCCGGGTTTGGCTGTATTCACCGGCGGGCAGGCTGGGGTCGCTGCCGGTGTTGGCTGCATAGGCAAATTGGGTAGTGTTACGCTGCGCCGCCGGGACCTGGAGGTTGATGGCATAGGCCTTGCCGGGCAGGCTGGTCTCCAGTTTTACCGAGCGCGGGGAGGCTTCATAGCGTGCACCCCAATAGGGATACCCCTGGTCATCGGGACGCACGACACCATCGCTGTCGGTCTGGCCGGCATAGTAGTCGGTGACATCGCCGCTCATCACCCAATCCCCGTCCATTGCCGAGAGGAACGCGGCCACATCCACGAAGTGGCTGCGGTATTGCAGTGTGGGCAGGCTGGCGCCGGCGCCAAAGGAGCCGGGAGCACTCTTGGTCGTTGCTACCTGGCGATTGAGCGCATCGAATACCAGCTCGCACAGCAGGCTGGTATTCCCGTGCAGTTGATGGATTTGGCGCTGGCGCCCACCGGCGTCGTTGTAGGAGAGGCCCAACCGGACATCGGTAACACCTGTGAGGTTACGCAGTTGGACCGGTGCCCCCGCCACACGGATCGATACTCTCGCCGCGCTGGGACTGACACGTTCGCTGAACAGCAGTTGGCCATCCCCCAGGAGCAGCACCACACCATCCCCCACCACCAGGAGCCACTTGGTGGCGATGGCCGGGGGATGGGCGAGGGCGATCCAGGATGTAGCCGCCTGGGACGCGGTCCAACTGCTTCCCGTCCAGCCCAGGGTAATATCGCCCACATTCACACTCAGCAGGCTGGCATTGGAGGCCTGGGCCTCAAAGTAAACAGCATAGGTGCCGGTTGGCGATTGCGACCAGGTCAGCGTATCGGCTGCCGGCCCGGCGTGAAGCAGGGCGCCATCGGTAACCTGCCAGGCCTCGGGATTGGCGGGTTGCCAGCGTCTGGCCCACAGGCCGCCATCGCGGAAGCTCTCCAGAATACCGCCCCCGGCGGGGTGCAGTGTCAGCTCGGCATTGGGCGAGGCGCTATCAAAGGTGCCATCGGTGGAGCCCTGCCGCGAGAGGAAGCTGGTTGAGATCTCCCGTACCAGGCCTGAGCTGCCTACCGATACCGAGGCGCGGTAGCTGCGGTCATAGTAGGTGCGGCTGGTGCGTCCGCTGGCGTCCATGGCCGACAGGATCTGCTGCGAGTCGGGATCAAAGGTGCGGATGGTTGCCCCGGTTACCAGGGGCGTCACCAGCATGGAGTCCAGATGGATATCGCTCGCGGTCGTGTTGGTTGCACTCAGGATCAAGGTCAGCGGGCCGGAGGCCTCGCCGGTGAGCGTGATTGGCAGGGTGACATAGCGCCACCCGGCGTTGGTGGCGACCCAGGCCAGGGTAAAGGTTTGTGAGTTACCGCCCTGGATGCGTGCGCTCAAACCGCTGCCGTCCGCCACAAAACCCTGTGGGGTGCGATAGCGGCACCCCAGCACATAGGTTTGCTGCTGGTCAGTTTTGACACTTACGCTGATCGACGCCGCCTTGCCCCCTGGCAGCACCGCCGCGCGCACCCCGGTGTAGGCATCGTCGTCGTCATAGGTGACGCCGGATAAGCTCCATCCCGCAGTGCTTTCATAGGGCTGGAAGCCCAGGTAGGCACAGCCATCCGGCGTGGCATTGGCGATACGTGCAATCGCCAGCTCGTCGCGGATGTCATAGAGGGTGGCACTGGGGTTACCCAGTGCATCCAGGTTGCCGGTTTCCTGGCCATAACCCGTGCGCGATGTGGTGCGGGCGCTGAGTTGCCATCCTGCAGGCGTGCTCCCGGGGGCATAACTGGAAAAGGGAAACTCAGGGTTATTGGAGGAGACCAGGCCAAACCCGGCCTCGGGGGCTGGTGTCAGCACATCCTCACCGGCATTGGATGGCCAGGTGGTGTAGGTCGTGGCATTGGCGGCCACCGGCAGGGCCTGCCCTGCCGCCGAATGCCAGCTTGAGACCTGCACACTGTCTGCCAGGGCGTGGATCGCCACCAGTGCCGGGTAGCATGCCAATTCAACGCCATAGCGGGTTGTGCTCTGGAAGGTTTCCTGGGTGCCATTGCCGGAGTAGTTGGTGCGCGTCTGTGTCACCGGTTGCCCGGTGTAGGGCAGGCTGAGCCCCTGGCTGACATAGGTGGTGAGGGTACTGCTGGAGACGCCATCACTCATATCGGTTTGTTGGCTGGCGGTGACCCAGCCGCCGCGCAGGTAAATAGGCGGCGCAGCCGGGTCTACAGGGCTGCTGGCCAGGGTTTCGACAACCGTCCAACCAGTGGTGCTGGAAGCCACCAGCGTATTGTCTGCGGTATAGGTCTCGGTGCTGACCAGCAGGCCATCGAGCATGTCGTAGTAATTGTCGCCGGTCTGGTCCTGGATACCATTCAGGTAGCGACTGACCACATACCCATTGGCCGCACTGGCAGGCGTCTCGGCACCGGGATACACCGTGTTCTGGTAGTACTTGATGATGTTGCCGCTGGCGTCGGCACTGGCCGAACCGGCATCGGGCAGGAAGGCGGTGGGAACCGGATCGCCAAAGCCATCATCCATTTCCACGGCCACCACCGCATAGTGTTCGAGCGGGCCGTCAACGGCATAGCCGGCATAGCGGTGCAGGTTCAGGCGCTGTGCCTGATCGAGGGAAGCATACTGGGAGGGAAACGACACGAAGAGTCCAGGGCCCTGGGGCGAGGTTCCCGCACCACCCACGCCACCGTCGCTGGCTTCTGCCAGTTTTTCCCCGGCAAACGGTACAGGTGCACCATCCACGCCACCGTTTGCCAGTATCAGCGCCTGGACCGACTGGCTATCGCCATTATCCACCGTGTAGGCCAGGAATAGTGGGGCCTCGTCGACCAGGGACTCCGAATCATAACTATCTCCCGGTTTCACACCGGCCGCGAGACTGGCGAGGTTGGCAACGGCATCAGTCGACACCACCGCGCCCCAGTTGGTCGCTGTGCCCCGGTAGTACAGGTATGGGCCGATGGCCGCCCAGTCGTCGCCGCTGGCCGACGGCCAGTTGTCCGAGGCACTGGTTTGGCCGGGCAGTGATTGTGCCTGTGCCGTGGGGCCAACCCAGGGATTGGCCTGGGTCGGATCAAAAGCCATGACTTGCGCCTCCGCCGATCCCACCCCGGTGGTAGGTACCAGGACACGGATTGCGTAGCTGGCACCATAGGCAAAGCGAACCGATCTGTTGGCGGGCGGATTGCCGCCCAGATTCAGCGACGTATTCTCACTCCAGGTAGAACCATTGCGACGCAGCAGGTTTCCATTCGTGCCAATCAGGGCTCCCTGGACAAGGGTCGGCGTCCAGCCAAGCCGCGGGTTGCCGCTACCAAACCAATCGGTATACGGGCCATGGCTGCTCAAGGCGATGCTGTATCCGGCGTCCCATTCGGCAATCCACTGTTGATAGGTGTTCTGCTGTGCATTGGCGGAGGTCAGGTTCGTCACCACCAGCAGCCCGGCGCCGGGGGAGAGGGCAATTGCATCCAGGGAATCGGTGACCAGGCCGTTAACCTGGATGGGGGTTCCGGACTGCCACTGCAGCAGACCGTCAAGGTGTACCAGTTGTAGCTGGCCGCGCCTATCGAGCACGGCGTAGTATTCAGGGCCTGCGGTCAGCCAGGAGAACTGCGACACCGCCGTGGTTGCGCGTGTCCAGGTGCGTGTTGTCCAGCGCCAGGTAACCACATCATAGCTGCCGGTAAGGCTTGAACTGTCCATTTGGCTGGCCACAAAGAAGGTGTTGCCGCCAAAAAACTGGGGCACGCCCTGGGTGTTGGCGTAGGTCAGTGTCGGCTGATCGGGGGCCGTGGTGTGGCCATCAATGGTGGCCGCCTGCCATTGGCCCGGGCGCGCGGTATCGCGCTCAAACGCATAGACAGCCAGGTCGCCGGAGGTGCGGTTGAAGCGCAATGTCAAAAAGTCAGATGCGGCCTGTACATTCAGGCTCGCCAGTGAAAGCCCGGCTGAATCGATCAGCGCGGAGGTGGGCTGTAATTGCCAGCATAACCAGGAGCCTGTCCAGGTATAGACCTGGAGCGATAGCTGCAAACTGTTCTGGTTGTAAAAACACACGACCGCATAATCATCGCCAAAAAATACCCGTGGGGTTGCCCCATCCGGCACGGCACCGGGGCGTTCGGCCAGGGTGGTGCGCTCGGCCATCACCAATTGCCGGTCACTGCTGTAGGTGTAGCGCGCCACACCGCCCTGGGAATAGGTGACGGCGAGCAGGGCGCCCGGCTGGCCGCCGGCGGTATCCATGGCGAGGTCGTAGTCGAACAGCAAACCGGGCAGGGCAACACCATCCTGGTTGTATTGCACGATACTGGTCAGGAAGCGCTTGTAGGTGTCGCCCTGCAGGCTGCCGGTATTGTGGGTGACATTGGCTACCGGGCTGTTGGGCAGCGGCTCATACACGAAGCCAATACTGAACATCAGCGCCTTGGAGGGATCATTGACATCGACGCTGTCCAGGTAGCGAGTTTCATAGCGATCCTGGTAAGGGCTTGGGTTATTGCTGGGGACGGGGTTGTGCGGATCATAGTATTCGCGTGCTGATCCGGGCTCTGCTGACCAACGCTTATCGCCGTAGTTGAAGGTGATCACCCGGCCAAAACTGTCCACCACCTGATCGATGTAAACCGCCTTGGTGTAGGGTTTGCCGCCGGTGCCAACCTGCTGTTCAACAACCGGGATGATTCCCGACGCGTTGCGTGTCCCCGCGTTATAGCTAAAACTCACCTGGCTGCCGAAACGGTCGCTCAATGCCGTAAGATACCAGGCGCGCGCCACCTGGACCTGGTTGCTTGTGTCCTGGCTGGCGCCTGTCCAGGCCGCCGCGTTGCCGCCATCGGTCCACCAGACTGACCAGGCAATGCTGTTGCCCTGGGCGGTGGCAAAACCTTTGTCGGTGTCGGCGGTGCGCCCACCAAAGCTGCGCCTGACTGCCTGGTCACTCACAATGAGCCAGCGCTCATACTGCGGGTAGTAAATGATTTTCCAAAATTGATAGTTCTGTAACTGGTAGGTTTCCCCGCCATCGTAAGCGAGCAGGGTGCCGGACGTGTTATCCAGGCGAAATTGTTGCTGTAACCGGGCATCCTCGATGGTCCAGGGGCTGGTGCCAAAAACCTGGGCATCTGCTGACAGCGCCAGGCCGTTGGCCAAAAAAGCGCTGCGCACCGCCGCCGGCACAGTGGTGTTGTTGTGCAGGCTGGCCGCCAGTTGGCTGTCCAATGCAAACAGCGAGGGCACGACCGGTTGTTGGTACAGGTTATTGGGCGTGCCGTTATCAAACAGGGTGTATTGGTGCGCGGCCGGTGCGGGTGAGCCCTTGTCGGCGGCTTCGATCCAGGTCAGGGGCAGGGTCCAGCCCAGGCCCAACACGCCGGTCGGGGCATCGGCATTCCAGGTAGTTGCTGCGCGAAATACATTACTTTGGTATTGCACCACCAATGACACATCCAGTGCATTGGACTGGGAGCGCCCCGGCAGGGTAAAGAGGGTTTGTGCCAGGTTGACGTCACCGCGAAACAGGTTGACGGAACTGGCAAGATTGCCCTGGGTACTGCCATCCATTTGAAACGTTCTTACAGCAGGTGTTTGGGTAGAATCAGAACTGGTGGGCGCTGAGCTGGTCATGGGGTCTCCGGATAAAATTCAGTAAGGGCACCACCGCGAGCCTTGCATGGCTATCAAGGCTCGGGCGCTATGGGGCAGGGGGTTATGCCGGGATAGCAAATACCACCAGTGACACACTGGAGTCGCTGTTACTTTGTGAGTTGCCGCTGTCATCGGTGATAAACGCTTGCGCATTATTCAGCGTGACTTTTTGGCCATTCACTTTCCAACCGCTGCAGCCCCCACCAATACTTTTTATGTGGTGGTCTTTACTGCCGAAGGTAGCCGTCAGGCTTTGCAGCATGACGCTTGCATCCTTAAGGTTCACATTGAAATTCACATCCTGGCTTGAACCGGTTTGCTGGTTGACGAGCGCCTTTGACAAAATTCCCCGCTCGGCTGTCGAGGCGGCAACAAGTCCGCCATTGATGGCGCCATTGGCAAAATTACCGCTGGAATCGATCATTTGTGCCTGGCTGGTAATTTGGCCCAGATTGCCACTTTGTTTAAAGCCTGCGGTTGTTTGGAAGGTTTTTACATGGTGGTCTGCCGATTGTGAGAGCGACCAGCCGGACAGGAAGGCAGCACCGATGGAGAGTGTATTGGATGGCAGTGAAATCTCTGTGCTGCTGGATCCGGAGGAAATGCCATTAGCGTTAGCCAGCGTGATATTGCTATCCGCTGCCGTCACGACGGCGATGCAGGATACATTGATGAGTGAATCGCCATTGTTAATGCCATGCCCGGTATCGTCATCGAGTCTGGCCGTGATGGTGGCTGTGACCTGGGTTGAATTGGGCTGATTGGTTTCGAGCGATAATAAGAGGGTTTTTACGTGATGATCGTCACTGCCAAACGAAAATTTCCAGTAGGTTATGCCCACTACATAGGCAAGCACTTTATCGGAAAAATCGAAGGCAACGGTTTTGTTCGGTGAGGATGACGCATTTTTTATTTCAATGGGCATGGAAAGACTCCTATCTTTACTTGGATGGTGTCGGGCCGGCAAATAATCGCAAGGCTAGTTGACGCGACACACAGTTTTTATTGCCCTCCTTGCGTTGATGATTTGCTGGTGCAAAATTGATTCATGCCTGTAAAAAAATCTATTACAGAATATTTCACCGAAAATTTGTCGTTTAAAGTTTTATTTTTTGTCGTGCTATTAGTTTTTTTGTCGCGCGTTAGTTCATTTTCAAGGTCGCGTCATTTTTTATGGGATAGGTTGAGGCGAACACAAACAAGGCGGCCAAACGGCTTGGCATGATGATGGGGGCAGCGATGATGGATGTGTCCGATGGATCTGTGTGTATCAGCACACTGAGGGGCGAGTTGGGCATGGATGTCCTTATCCACCAAGGCTTGCGCGCTGGCGCGCAACGGGCTTAAAAGAAAATCCAGTAAATCAATGCGATATACAGTGAGTATTGCAAAATATAGTAGAGCGTTTTGTTGTAGCTTTTGATTTTTTTACCGAGCAGGCGGATTTGGTACAGGTAGCCGAACGCGCGGTTGAGCCAGCCGACTTTATCGCCGGGCATGTTTTTGGTGGCCGATGCCGCAACCACAATGCGGGAGAAGAGTTCGTTAAACCAATCCACCAAAAAGAAATTCACCGGGCGTTTGACATCAAGGAACAGAATGATGCGGTTTTGGTCGGTTTGGTTGTGGGCGTAGTGGATGTAGGTTTCATCGAACATCACGGCTTCGCCATCGCGCCAGGCGTATTTCTGGCCATCGACCGAGATATAGCAGGCATCGGAATTGGGCGTGACCAGGCCCAGGTGATAGCGCAGGGAGCCGGCATAGGGGTCGCGGTGCTTTTGCAGGCGCGCACCGGGCGGCAGCATGGTGAACATGGCGCCTTTGACATTGGGAAGCTGGTTGAGCAGTGCCAGTGTCTTGGGACAGAGCTGCTCGGCGGATGTCAGGTTGGCGCCATACCACTTGAGGTAAAAGCGCTTCCAGCCCGTGCGGAAGAAAGAGTTGAAGCCCAGGTCATCCAGGTCTGCCGAGGCTTTGATCTGGGCGGCCTGGTTGAGGTTGATCGCCTCGTCGCGGATAGTCTCCCAGTGTTCCTGCAGGATTTTCAGCTCCGGGAATTGCCCGGGGTCCACAAAGGGAGTGTTTTTCTGCGTGGAGAAGGCATAGAACAGGCAGTTTACCGGGGCCAGGAAGTTGGAGTGGTCGGTTAATTTGCGTGTAAAACGCTCGTGTTGCACCTGGCCGCGGAACTGGACGTAGAGGGCACAAGCGATAAACAAGGCAAGAATGGCTAATCCCATCAGACGATCTCACTGTGATGGTTAAGAGGGCGCGCCATTTTGCCAAACTTTGGCTAGGGCGCCTATGCGCTTTTGTCATCTTCCCATGGCTTTACGGTTTACTCAGACACTTGATGGCAGCGGCGGCGGCCGAAGTTCGGTTTTCTACGCCAAGTTTCTTGAAGATCTGCTCCAGGTGCTTGTTGACGGTGCGTGGGCTCATATCGAGGATCTGGCCAATTTCGCGGTTGGTCTTGCCATTGGCAATCCAGCGCAGCACATCAGCCTCGCGCCCGGTGACGGCAAATTGCTGGCGCAGGCTTTGGGTTTCATCCTCCGGTTGGGCGCGCTGGTGCAGGCGCAGCAGGTATTCCCGTTTGTCCACCAGGTTGAGCATTTCGATGCCCAGGCCCTGGCTGTTGAGGTTTAGCGGTAGCTGGCGCCCGCTCTCCGGCTTGTGGCTGAGCCATTCGCGCAGCTGCTGGTGGATAGGGTCGGCCAGGGTCAGTTCCGGTGTCGTGATCTCGGCATCGGCCAGCAGTTCGTATACCTGGGGCGTGGCCCAGAGTAATTGCCCCTCCAGGTCGATGGTAAACAGGAATTGCCCGGCGGAATCCAGCGCGCGGCGCGCCTGTTGGGCAATGCGCGCATTGGCCAGGTGCACACGCATGCGCGCAATCAGTTCGTGGGTGTTGATAGGTTTGGTGATGTAATCCACGCCCCCGGCGCCCAGTCCCATGACCACGTGTTCGGTATCGCTTAAACCGGTCATAAACAGGATGGGCACATCGGTGAGCGGTGGCTGGCGCTTGAGTTGCTTGCAGGTTTCAAAGCCATCCATGTGCGGCATGATCGCATCGAGCAGGATGATATCCGGGCGAATATTTTTGGTAATGGTGAGCGCCTGGGCACCCTCCAGGGCGACCAGCACAGTAAAACCGGCGGCCTCCAGGGTGTCGTTCAGCATATGGATGCTGTCCAGGTTATCGTCTACCACCAGGGCGATGGCGTGATGGGATTTGGCAGTGGCAATTCCGGTGTTCAGGTTCATGGCTCTTGCTCCGCATCTTCCAGGCTATCGGTGTTAACCAATTCGAGGATTTTGTCGAATTGGAAGTGGTTGGTGAGTTTTTGCAGGCTATCGATAAAGTCATCGCTGGCGGCTTGAGTGCTGCGCAGTTGGTGGATTTTGTCGAGCAGTCCTTTCTTGTGGCCGATACTGGCCAGCCGCGCTATGTCATCCAGGTGTTCTTCGGCAGGTAAATGAATCAGCACGGGATCGGTTGCCGGTGTGGATGCGGCGCTGAGTACGGCTTTTTCGTAGCGCCATTCGAGTTGCAAGAGTTTGCCAATGTGATCGAGCAGCAAATTCAGGCGCACCGGTTTGATGATATAGGCCTGGTGCAGCAAGGTATTTTCCTTGCTGTTGTTCCAATGGAGGTTTTTACCTTCGCTGGCATCGGCAGACACCATAATGATGGGCTGTTTAAAACCGGCGTCGCGCACTTGCTGCGCCAGCTCCCAGCCACTCAGTCCGGGCATGGAAACATCGAGCATTAATAAATCCGGTGCGCTGCCGGCAGTCTGGCTGGTGTGCAGTTGCTCGATGGCGAGTAGCGGATTGCGCAGATCGATAATGTCAAAACCCAGGGGCAATAGCATGGCGCGGATCAATTGGCGATGTGAATCTTCGTCATCGACCAACAGCAGGCGACGCACAGGGCCCTGGTAACCGTAAATGGTTTGCACGGGAGGAATGTCCAGGGCGGGAATGCGATGATCGATGCGCGCCAGCATCAGCGTCGCTTTAAAGGTACTGCCTTTGCCGGGGGTACTGGTGACGGCAATATCGCCCCCCATAATATCGCTCAGCAAACGCGTGATGGTTAAGCCGAGGCCGGTACCGGTAGTGGTGGAATTAGGGTGGCGCACCCGTTCAAAGGGATGGAATATCCGCTCGATATTTTCCGGGGCTATGCCCTCACCGGTATCGATAAGGGTAAATTCCGCCACCTGGCTGCGGTAGCGCACCTTAAAGGTAATGCTGCCCTGCGCGGTATATTTAATCGCGTTGGACAACAGGTTAATTAAAATCTGGCGCAAGCGTTTTTCATCGGTCTTTACCAGCTCGGGCAATTTATCGCGGCATTCAAAGATAAAATCCAGTCCCTTAGCTTGCGCCTGCAAGCGAAACATATGTACCAGCTGTTCTATCAGCACATTGATGCGAACCTGGTCCTGGTGCAGGTCGAGCCGGCCCGCTTCGATTTTGGAAATATCCAGCAAGCCTTCAATCAAATCGGCCAGGTGTTCGCCGCTGCGGCGAATCACACCCAGGGCTTCGCGCCGGTGCGCTGGCATGCTGGGGTCCATTTCCAGCAATTGCGCATAGCCCAGTACGGCGTTCAGCGGTGAGCGCAATTCGTGGCTGATGCCGGTGAGGTAGCGGCTCTTGGCGAGGTTGGCCGCTTCGGCTTGTTCCTTGGCAATTTGCAGGGCGCGGTCGGTGCGCTCGTGGGCTTCGATTTCCTCCATCAACAAACGGGTTTGCCGCTGTGATTCTTCTTGTGCGACTACGCGGCTTTCGTGAGCCAGTACAAACAGCCAGCTCACCACACCGGTAATAATCACCAACAGGAAAAATACTTTCCAGAGTGTGGCCTCTAACAGCGCGGCGGTTTCGGGCGCATCGATCGGTGTCTGGAAATAAATCAGTGAGAGCAAAATAGCCGAGAGACCGTTGATGACCAGCACCAGGATAATGAAATGGCCAAGGCGGGAATTGATGTTGGCACTAAAGTGCTGTGGCAAAAAGCGTTTGAACATCAGTGCCAGCTGTTGTGAATAATTAGCGCCGGGCTTGCAATAATCCTGGCAGCGCGCATCCAGTGAACAACAGAGCGAACAGATATGGCCGGCATAAGCGGGGCAGTGGGTCATATCTTCGCGCTCAAACCTATGTTCACAAATACAACAGGTCACTGTGCCCTGCAGGCTTTCGAGGTCACTGGTATCGACCACCAGCGGACGCGCCAGGTAATAGCGGCTTTTGGTGGCCCAGGCAATGCAGGGCGCGGCAGTCAGCGCGGCGGCCAGGGTCAAAAAGTGTGACAGCGCCTGCGCAATAGCGCCGCAAATACCGCTGTGGAACAGGATGCCCAATACCGAGGCGATCAGCATGGCGCCCACACCGGCGGGATTAATATCGTAGAGGTGGGCGCGTTTGAATTCGATATGGCGCGGGCTCAAGCCCAGCGGTTTATTGATCACCAGGTCGGCCACCAGCGCGCCCAGCCAGGCAACGGCAACGATGCCGTAGTAGCCGAGGGTTTGCTCCAGGGCGCGGTAGACCCCCAGCTCCATCAACAGCAGCGCAATCGCAACATTAAACACCAGCCAGACAACCCGGCCGGGATGGCTATGGGTCAAACGCGAGAAAAAATTCGACCAGGCAATGGAACCGGCGTAAGCGTTGGTCACATTGATTTTAAGCTGGCTGATAATGACAAAAATGCCCGCCACACAGAGCGCAACCTCCGGTGAACTGGCAATGTAGCTGAAGGCAACCATATACATACGCGTCGGATCGGCAGCATCCTCGCCGGTGATGCCGTGATTCACGGCCAGCACCGCGAGAAACGAACCGGCCAGGATTTTAATAGTGCCAATCACAATCCAACCCGGCCCGCCTGCAATGAGTGCCGCCCACCAGCGCCAGCGCTGGCCCGGCTTGGGGGTGGGCAGGAAGCGTAAAAAATCCACTTGCTCGCCAATTTGGGCAATCAATGAAAACACCACCGCAGAGGCGGCGCCAAAAAATAAAATATTCAATCCCTGGTGTTGGTTATCGCTGCCGGCAAACTCGGTCCAATTTTCCACAGAGCTGGCATCGGCATAGATGATGAACACAAAGGGTATGAGTTGCAGCAGCACCCAGAAGGGTTGGGTCCACAACTGGAAACGGCTGATAAAGGTAATGCCGTGGGTAACCAGTGGAATAATCACCACTGAGCTAATGAGGTAACCCCAGGCGAGCGGGATATCAAATAATAATTCCAGGGCCATGGCCATGATGGCGGCTTCGAGGGCGAAAAAAATAAAGGTGAATGACGCGTAGATCAGGGAGGTGATGGTGGAGCCGATATAGCCAAAACCCGCACCGCGCGTCAGCAGGTCTATATCGACACCGTATTTGGCGGCGTAGTAGCTGATCGGGATAGCCGTGAGAAAAATAATCAGGCTGACCGCGCAAATGGCAGCAACGGCATTACTGAAACCATAGTGCAGGGTGATTGCTCCGCCAATCGCCTCAAGCGCAAGAAAGGATATTGCACCCAATGCCGTGGTGGCGACGCGCGCATTGGACCAGCGGCGCGCGCTCTTGGCGGTAAAGCGCAGGGCGTAATCTTCCAGGGTTTGGTTGGCAACCCATTGGTTGTAATTACGCCTGACGCGGAATATGTGCTGCTTGGCAGTCATAGGGCTGGCGCATCTCGGTTAGTCAATGTCCATCCTGGCCGCAGATCCTGCGAAACTCCTGCTTAATGTATGTAAGGGGCGCTATAGCTGAGCCCTTGAGGTTTTTGCGCTTTTGTTGTGCGCTGCTCCGGTATGTTTGTTTGATTTGGTGCAATTTTTCCGACGTCACGGTTTTTTCGGTTGTGCTGGTGTGGCACTGAAACCGCTTTCCTGCTGTTCCTCCCATTTACTCTCAAATGCTGTACCAACTTTTATGTTCGCTGGCATGGCGCGCTGGCAGAGAGCAACCTTTCCTTGGCAGAAGAAAATACGTAGCTGCTGCGCCAAGGGCTATGCGTTAAATGACGTAGTGCTCTGGGGCATTTATCGAATGGTGCGCCCGGCTGCGCATCCCTAGAGTGACCAGTGTGGCGAACGGCCAGCTTCAGGCCGATCGTTGAATGACTCAGTGGAATGGCTTTGCGACCGCTTGTGTACCACATCCGTTAATTCAACACTCTGGGGATAAACCATGAAAACGACCATGCTAAACGCGCGACCCTTTTTAAATTGGAGATCGGGCATGAAACAATGCCTGCTTGGCCTTGCCGCCTCTGTGGCTTTTTCATCCGCGGTGATGGCAGAGGTCAATACCACCGGCCTGGCGGTGACTGATACTACCGTCAAGGTGGGCATACTCCACTCGGTAACCGGCACCATGGCAATCAGCGAAACCGGCTCTGTACAAGCCGAGAAACTGGCGATTGAGCAGATCAACGCGATGGGCGGTGTGCTCGGCCGCAAAATTGAATTTATCCAGGAAGACGGCGCCAGCGATTGGCCTACCTTTGCGGAAAAGTCCAAAAAATTATTAGTGAACGATAAGGTGGCGGCCGTGTTTGGCTGCTGGACCTCGGCATCGCGTAAAGCGGTATTGCCGATTTTCGAGCAGTACAACGGTATGCTCTATTACCCGACCTTCTACGAGGGACTGGAACAATCGCCCAATGTGATTTACACCGGCCAGGAAGCCACCCAACAAATTATTGCCGGTATTGACTGGGTGGTAAAAAACAAGGGCGCCAAGTCTTTCTACCTGTTGGGTTCTGATTATATTTGGCCGCGCACCTCTAACAAGATTGCGCGCAAACACATTGAAAAGCTGGGGTTAAGCGTGGTGGGCGAGGAGTACTACCCATTGGGCCATACCCAATTCAACTCAGTGATCAACAAGATTAAGTTGAGAAAACCTGACGTGATCTATGCCATTGTGGTCGGCGGTTCCAACGTGGCTTTCTACAAGCAATTGAAAGCCGCCGGTATCGATATGACTAAAGAAAAGCCCCTGCTGCTGACCATTTCCGTGACCGAGGATGAAATCCTGGGCATTGGCGGTGAGAATATGGTGGGTGCTTATGCCGCCATGAAATATTTTCAAAGCCTGCCCAACGACAACAACAAGAAGTTTGTGGAAGCCTTTAAAGCCAAATACGGTAAAGACATCGTTATCGGCGACGTAACCCAGGCGGCCTATCTCGGTCCCTGGCTGTGGAAGGCGGCAGTAGAAAAAGCCGGCTCCTTTGATATCGATAAAGTTCGCGCGGCATCACCCGGCATTGAGCTGACCACTGCGCCAGAAGGCTATGTGAAGATTCACCCCAACCATCACCTCTGGTCGAAAACCCGCATAGGCCATGCACGCACCGATGGCCAATACGATGTGGTGTTTGAAACAGAAGAATTGATCGAACCCAACCCCTTCCCCGAAGGTTACCAATAATCGCCCTGAACACTGCCAGCCGTGCGGCTGGCAGTGTGCTTTGCAGCCCGCTGTTGTGTTGTTAATAAATTGTTGTGTTACCGATTAACTGCCAATTCGCCATCGAGGGGGCACCGCCATGTTCGCTGAATACAGCACTTCGGAATTGTTATCGATCTTCGCCATGCAGGGCGTGGCCGGTCTGATTCTGTTTTCGGTTTTTGTGTTAATGGCCCTGGGCCTTGCCATTATTTTTGGCCAGATGGGTGTGATTAATATGGCGCACGGCGAATTTATGATTCTCGGTGCCTATGTGACCTACCTGACCTCCAATGTGTTTGCGAGTTATTTTGCCGACCTGTTTAGTATTTACTTCATCATCGCCATGATCCTGGCCTTTATCGCCGCTGCCCTGCTTGGCGCCCTGGTGGAATGGGCGATGATTCGCCATTTGTATAACCGCCCCCTGGATACCCTGCTGGCGACCTGGGGTTTGAGTTTGATTCTGCAACAACTGTATCGCAGCGTATTCGGCGCGCGCGAAGTCGGTGTCACCCTGCCGGATTGGCTGATGGGCTCCTATCAATTAACCGATAGCATCGAATTGCCTATCAACGGTTTGTTTGTGATGTGCCTGGCGCTGGGGATTTCCCTCACCATCGCCGTTTTAATGTACCGCTCGCGTTGGGGCACACAGGTGCGCGCAGTGGTGCAAAACCGGGCGATGGCCGGTGCTGTCGGTATTAATACCGCGCGCGTGGATCGCATGACCTTTGCGCTGGGTTGCGGTATTGCCGGTGTGGCGGGCAGTGCCTTTACCATGATCGGTTCCACCGGCCCGACATCCGGTCAACTGTATATTGTCGATACCTTCCTGGTCGTTGTCTTTGGCGGTGCATCGAGTTTGCTCGGTACTATTGCCTCGGCCTTCAGTATTTCCCAAGCCCAGTCGGCGATGGAGTTTTTCCTGAGCGGCTCCATGTCCAAGGTGCTCACGCTCTTGTTTGTGGTGTTCATCCTGATGTTGCGCCCACAAGGTTTGTTCACCTTGAAAGTGCGTCGTTAAAGAGGAGTCTTGCATCATGTCTTATCAAGGTTTGGGTTCACTCATGCCCAGGAACGACATACTCGGTTTTATCGTCCTGGCGCTGATCCTGTTGGTGGTTCTCCCTTTGTCGCTGGATATTTTCCGCCTTAACCTGGTGGGCAAATACCTGACCTACGCCTTCGTGGCGGTAGGCTTGGTGCTGTGCTGGGGGTACGGCGGTATCTTGAGCCTGGGGCAGGGGGTATTCTTCGGGCTGGGCGGTTACACCATGGCAATGTTTTTAAAACTGGAAGCCTCCGACCCTGAGAGCACCAAAATCCAATCCACACCCGGTATCCCCGATTTTATGGATTGGAACCAGATTACCGAATTGCCATTTTTCTGGGAGCCCTTCCACAGTTTCGGATTCACGCTCCTGGCGATTATCCTGGTGCCTTGCCTTTTTGGTTACATCATTGGTGTGGCTATGTTCAAGCGCCGCGTCGGTGGTGTGTATTTTGCGATTATTACCCAGGCACTGGCGGCTATCCTCACCATTCTGATTATCGGCCAGCAGGGGTACACCGGGGGTGTCAACGGTATTACCGATTTGCGCACCCTGCAGGGTTGGGATATACGCACCGACAGCGCCAAATATTTTTTCTATTACCTTTGTGTGGTGCTGTTGTTCGTATGCCTGTTTATCGCGCAATTTATTCGCAAGAGTAAATTGGGGCGCTTACTGGTGGCCATGCGCGATAAGGAAGATCGTGTGCGCTTCTCCGGTTATGACGTGTCCAACTTCAAGATCTTTGTGTTCTGTATCGGCGCTGTCTTTGCCGCGGTTGGCGGTGCCATGTTTACCCTGCAAGTGGGATTTATGTCGCCGACCCTGGTGGGCATTGTGCCTTCGATTGAGATGGTGATTTTCTGTGCGGTAGGTGGGCGCTTGTCAATTGTTGGTGCCGTCTACGGTGCCTTGATCGTTAACTACGCTAAAACCTCGTTCTCGGAAAGTTTTCCCGAGCTGTGGTTGTTTGCCATGGGTGGATTGTTTATCGCCGTCGTCATGGCCTTCCCCAATGGCCTGGCCGGTTTATACAACACCTATGTGGGGCCGAAAGTGGACGCCTGGCTGGCCGGCCTGGGTAAGCAAAAATCCGCTGTCTTACCAAGGCCACCGGAAAATCCCGGTTTGGGGAATAACCCGGCACCGGTAAAACCTGCGGCACCTGTCCCGTCTTCATCCTTACCCCAAGGAGTCCTCCATGAGCCCCAGTAATACCGACTTTGTGCTGGCGGTGGAAAACCTCACCGTTTCCTTCGATGGATTTAAAGCGGTCAACGATCTCAGCTTTTATGTCGATGAAAATGAAATCCGGGTGATTATCGGCCCTAACGGGGCCGGTAAAACCACGGTGCTGGATTTGATCTGCGGGCGCACCAAAGCCACAGAGGGTTCGATCAAATTCCGCAACCGGGAACTCACCAGGCTGCGCGAACATGACATTGTAAAAGCCGGGGTAGGGCGCAAGTTCCAAAACCCGTCCATCTATGGTGACCTGACGGTGTTTGAAAACCTGGAGATTTCATTTCCCCGCGGGCGCTCGGTATTTGGTGCGCTGATGTTCAAACGCGATGCCGAGGTGATCAGCAAGGTGCGCGAAGTGGCCGGGAAAATTTTCCTGGCCGATTTCCTCGATACCCAGGCAGAGCTGCTAAGTCACGGGCAGAAGCAATGGCTGGAAATTGGCATGTTGCTGATGCAAGACCCGCAGCTGCTGATGCTGGATGAACCGGTTGCCGGTATGTCGGTGGGTGAGCGCCAGCAAACGGCGGAACTGTTGCGCAGCATCATTAAGGATCGCTCGGTGATTGTGATTGAGCACGATATGCAATTCGTTGCCCAGATCGCCGATAAGGTGACAGTGTTGCACCAGGGCAGGATCCTCGCCGAAGGTTCGGTGGATAAAGTGAAAAATGATCCCAAGGTGGTTGAAGTTTACCTCGGCCATTAATGCTGACAGTGGAGAGCCTTTTATGTTAACCGTCTCGGATTATCGTGTGAGTTATGGCCAGAGCGAAGTGCTGCACGGACTGAATTTCACGGTTAAACCGCGTGAAATTGTCGCTGTTATGGGGCGCAATGGCATGGGTAAAACCACCTTGATGAAATCGCTGATGGGGGTTATCCCGAGCAGCGGCGGCAGCGTCAAACTGGAAGATAAGGAAGTAAGCCAGTTAAAAAGTTTCCAGCGGGTTGCCAACGGTTTTGGTTTTGTGCCGCAGGGGCGAATGATCTTCTCCAGTATGACGGTTAAGGAAAATATCGAAACCGGTTTGACCACCACCAAACGCAAGAGCGTGCCACCAGAACTGTACGATATGTTTCCGGTATTGCTGGAAATGCGCAATCGGCGCGGCGGCAACCTGTCGGGTGGACAACAGCAACAATTGGCAATTGCGCGCGCCCTGGCGAGCGATCCCAAATTGCTGTTGCTCGATGAGCCGACAGAGGGCATACAGCCATCGATTATCCGCGAGATGGCGCGCACCCTGAAAATGATTCGCGACCAGCGCGGCCTGTCCATTGTGGTATCAGAACAGGTATTGAGTTTTGCTCTGGATATTGCCGATCGGATTTTGGTGATCGAAAAGGGCGAGATAGTTCACGAGGAATTGCGTGAGACAGTTAATGAAGCCAAGGTGGCTTCCTATTTATCGGTATAACCGTTTGTTGCATAAACACTCACCCAGATAGGGCTGTTTTTGACCGGTCAGCGCGTCTCTCGGGCGCTGACCGGTTTTTTTACGCGGGTAATTTACGCATCGCCATTGTCACGCGGCGGGCGTTGATGTGGTTCGGGCATATTGTCGGGGCGGCAGGCCAGTGTCGCGGTATCGGTGTTACGCGGTGGTGTCGCGCACTGGCCGGCCAGGGTTTCACTGTTGCGCCCGGTAAAACTGCACACATCACCCTCGGCAAGTCCGCTACAGGCATTGATGGCTTCTGGCGGTGGACCAAAGCCATGGTCTTCCCGCGGCGGGCGCTGTTGGTCGGCGGCATATACTGTTGTTGCCAGGCAGTTGAGCAGGATACCGGCGATCCCGATCACTTTTACCCATCTTGTCTTGGTGTTCATAAATAACCTCGATGTTTGTTTAAGTCACCGATGAGACTTGGGCCCTGGGTTGAGGTTCATCACCTATGGCAAGAGTCACAGTCTTTGCACAATCGCATCATGAATCAACGACACAGAAACCGGGCATGTGTTTGTCTATACGTTAAATGGCGTAGTGGCGCTGGCTATTTGTCGTATTGTTGGCCCGGTGATGCGCGCGGATACTGGCATGGTCGAGTGACACCCTTGTCCAACCCTCACCAGGAGTCAGTACCATGGCTGAAACAATTATCAAAATAGATTTGAAAAAATCGCCTTACGAAAATCCTATGATTCACAACCGCTGGCATCCGGATATTCCCATGGCTGCAACGGTGAAACCCGGTGATGATTTTATTATCGAGTGCTACGACTGGACGGGCGGCCAGATTGCCAATAATGATTCGGCGGACGACGTGCGCGATGTGGATTTGTCTCAGGTGCATTTCCTGTCGGGCCCTGTCGGTGTGGAGGGAGCGGAGCCGGGTGATTTGCTGGTGGTGGATATCCTCGATATTGGTGCCTTCCAGGAAAGCCTGTGGGGCTTTAACGGTTTCTTTTCCAAGAAGAATGGCGGCGGCTTCCTGACTGAACATTTTCCTGAAGCGCAAAAATCCATCTGGGATATTAACGGGATGTTTACCAAATCCCGCCATGTGCCCAATGTGGAATTTGCCGGATTGATCCACCCCGGACTGATTGGTTGCCTGCCTTCCAAGGAGATGTTGCAGGAGTGGAACAAACGCGAAAAAGAACTCTACGATACCGAGCCTGATCGCGTACCGGCGCTGGCGACCTTGCCCTATGCCGATACCGCACACATGGGCAAGATGGCAGCTGACTCAGCCAAGTCCGCTGCCGCGGAAGCAGCGCGCACCGTGCCGCCGCGCGAACATGGCGGTAACTGCGACATTAAGGATTTATCGCGCGGTTCCAAAATTTATTTCCCGGTCTATGTCAAAGGCGGTGGCTTGTCTGTCGGCGATTTGCACTTTAGCCAGGGCGATGGCGAGATCACCTTCTGCGGCGCTATCGAAATGGCCGGTTGGATTCATTTGCGCGTGAGCCTGATCAAAGACGGTATGGCCAAGTACGGGATTAAAAACCCGATTTTCAAACCCAGTCCTATGGCACCCAAGTATGACGATTACCTGATCTTCGAAGGGATTTCTGTGGATGAATATGGCGAGCAACATTACCTGGATGTACATGTGGCCTATCGCCAGGCGTGCCTGAATGCCATCGAGTATTTAACCAAGTTTGGTTACTCAAAAGCCCAGGCTTACGCGATCCTCGGTTGCGCGCCGGTGCAGGGGCATATTTCGGGAGTGGTGGATATTCCCAATGCCTGCGCCACCCTGTGGTTGCCGACGGATATCTTTGATTTCGATGTGAATCCCAGTGCAGAGGGGCCGACCAGGAAAGTAACTCCGGGCATGGATGTCCCTCTCTCGCCAGACAAGTCATAAACAGCGCGTGCTGCTGTATTCCCATGGGCATGTTGTAGCGGCGCCCGTAAGGTACAGCAGCATTTCACTGCTTGTTAAGCAATAATCTTCCAGTGGGATTTTGAGGGGAAAAAATGCCTGTCTACGACTACAAGTGTGCTGACCATGGTTTATTTTATGAATTGGCCTCGATGGAGGATTCCAATAAGCCTATGGCGTGCCCGAACTGTGGCAAACCCTGTGCCCGCGTCATTATGCTGGCCCCGGAGTTCCTGGCCATGAAACAGGAATTGCGCGCAGCCCATACGCGCAATGAAACGGCACAGCATGCGCCGGTATTGTCGACACCGGATTATCGCGCCGAGCAACAAGCGCGGCGCGAACACAAACATGGGAAGGGTTGTGGTTGCGGTGATAAACCTATCCGTAAATCCAACCTGATTTACACAGCCGAAGGCAATAAAATGTTTCCGTCCATGCGGCCCTGGATGATTAGTCATTAAGGTTGCCGCCAATGCAATAGGCCCCTGCCAAGGGGCCTATTGCATTGGGGCACTTAACAATAAACGGTGTAACAATAAAAAGGGGCTATTTAATGGGAATCGCAGCAGGGGCGGGCGCGCAGCTCGTCCACATAGGCGCTGAGGCTGGCAAATAATTCGGGGAGCATATCCGTAGACTGCATGCACTTGGCTGTTCCCATAATGCCCTGGTAGCAACAGTGCATGAACAGGGCTGTTTGGCGCGGGTTGAGATCGCGGCGCACAAAGCCATCTTCCTGGCCCTTGGCGAGGGCAGCGGTTACGGCACCGATAACTGTTTCTACCAGGTTTTTCAGCCGCTGCTGGAAACCTTGGTCCAACGCGCACATTTCCTGGGTCAGGTTATTGACCGGGCAACCATTAAATTCAGCTTCTTCCTGTAAATGTTCGGTTTTCCACGCAAATAATTTTTGCATGGCCGTGAGCGGGTCGCGCTCTTCGGCGATAAAGCTGTTCCAGGTGTTTTGGAAGTCGCGCATCAGGATTTCTTCCACCACGGCATATCCCAGCGCCAGCTTGTTGGGGAAGTGATGGTAGAGGGCGCCTTTGGCGAGGTTGGTTTTCTGCAGGATGGCTTCGATGCGCATACCCTGGTAGCCGTTGAGATAAATCTCCTCACTGGCAGCTTCCAGGATACGGGTGCGGGTTTGTTCAGCGTTGCGTTCAGTGGCCATGGACAGGGCTCGGGTTAGAAACCAATCCACCAATGCGCAGCCATTGCCAGACACAGAGACAGGCTGCCCATCAGGAAGAAAAATTGTGCCACGGAACGGACACGGCGATGACGCATTTCTTCTTGCCAGGCAAACCCCTGTAAGTCGTCACGGGGGCAATCGTAGCTGGGTGCTACCGCTTTTTTCATGATGGTCCCTCCTGGCAGGGGTATTGCGATACGGGTGGTGTCGGCTGTGCGCGCGCTGGTGTCGGTATTCGCCGCTTCCGGCTGGCTATCGGTTGTATAGGCGTCAATCGTGGTGGATTTCATGAGCTGGCTCCCTTCATTGACTAACCGCGATGGATCAGTAACCGCGTCTCAACAGGCAAAACCTGTGTGAAACAGGGCGGCATTAAATTACAGACCAACCAGTCTGTCAAATAACATCTTGTAATGAAATGTTGATGCCTAAAGGTTATTCGGATGCCTGTGTGGCCCATTATTTGGTGTTGTCTCCGGCGTTAGCTATGCTGCCGGCTATTATTGGGTGCTGGCATGGGCAATGGACTCCAGCGTTATCTAGTGATTTCTTCCATTTGCGGGATTTTTATGCGACACCATGAGATACATACGTCACAGCGGTTGGGTTGGTTGCGTGCCTCTGTGTTGGGGGCGAACGATGGCATTATTTCTACGGCCAGCCTGATGATGGGGATGGTCGCGGCGGGAACCTCGGCATCCTCGGTATTGTTGACCGGGGTTGCCGGTTTGGTGGCGGGTGCCATGAGTATGGCCGCGGGGGAATATGTATCCGTACACTCCCAGGCCGATACCGAGAAGGCGGATATCCGCCGGGAAATTCGCGAACTGGAAGAGGACCTGGATGCGGAGCACCGGGAGCTGGAGGAAATTTATGTCGCACGGGGGCTAACCCGTAATCTGGCGAAAGAGGTGGCGCGCCAGATGATGGCTCACGATGCCCTGGCGGCCCATGCCCGCGATGAACTGGGAATTACCGAGCATTCCTCTGCCCGCCCGCTGGAAGCGGCATTGGCTTCGGCTGCCAGCTTTGCCCTGGGGGCGACAATCCCCTTGCTGGTGGTGATGTTTGCGCCTATCCAATGGATGCAGGGGGTTTTGTTAGGTGTGTCCCTGGTGGCTTTGGCATGTTTGGGGGGCTTGGCGGCGCGGGTAGGGCGGGCATCGGTATTACAGGGAGCCTTGCGGGTTTGTTTCTGGGGCGCCGCCGCCATGGGGCTGACGGCGCTGGTGGGGCATTTCTTTAGTGTATCTGCCTAGGAACCTGATTATCCGGGGCCTGTTAACGGCCTGCAAAGATAATGTTGATGACCTCGCTCATGGCCTGGTTGATTCGCTCAAAGCGCTCGGTGTTACCGAGTAGGCTGGCAGCGTCCTGGCTATAAGTGGAGCCGTCCAGGTCATCCGCGCAGTTTTCAACCAGGGCGCTGGCAGACGCCAGTGTTGTCTCCAGGTGGAATTGGAAGCCCCACACCTTATCGCCGTAGCAGAACGCCTGGTGGGCACAGGCCTGGCTGCGTGCCAGCCATTGGGCGCCGGGGGGAATTGCAAAGGTATCACCGTGCCAATGGAAGACCTCCGGGTAGCGCTCCAGTACCAGGGCAACCGGGTTTTGTTCAGCACCGGGCACCAGGCTGAGTGGAAACCAGCCGATCTCCTTATGGGGATTGCGTGTAACCGGGCCGCCCAGCACATCGGCAATCAACTGTGCGCCCAGGCAGATTCCCAGCACAACCTTACCCGCCTGGATCGCCTCCCTGATCAGTTTTTTCTCCTCGGCCAGCCAGGGGTGGATAGCCTCATCGTAAATTCCCATGGGGCCGCCCATAACGATCAGTGCATCGAAGCTATCCAGTGCAGGCACCGGGTCTCCGCGATACCAATGGGTCGTAAACACCGGATAGCTACGTGCGTCAAAATCCTGCGCCATACTGCCGATATCTTCAAAGGGGACATGCTGTAACGACTGGATACGCATAGAAACTCCTTGATGAGGGAAGAAAAGAAGCGGAAAAGTACCCACATTCTAACGCTGGAACCCCATGATTGTCTGACGATTCGTGTATACTCGCGCAACATTTGAGCCGCCAGCCGCTGGATGATCGATAGGCTTCCAGCCGGCCTCTGCCATTCATTTTGCAGCCTGCCTGCACAGATCACCGGGTGACAAGATTGATCGGAAAATTTTTTAAGAAACTCATCGGATCGGGTGACTCTCCATCGGATGCTGCCAAGGCACCGGGAAAAACACAGAAGACCGCAGACCAGGGCAAGGGTGGCGGTAATCGCGACGATAAGCATCCGCGTAACAAGAACCGGGGCAACAAGGGGCGTGGGGCCAGGCAAGCCGGCGCCAGGCAGGCGGGCGTCTCGCCACCGGCTACCGACAGGTTGCCGCGCTCCGAGAAACCTGGCGCTGAGGGCTCCAGGGCCGAGAAACCCAGGGATAACCCTGCCAACCCGCGTCCGCCACGCCATACCAGGGTTGCCAAACCACCGGTGCCGGCAGCGCCCTGGGATATCAGTGAGTTTGCTGTAGAGCCTGTCGATGGCAAAACCCGCTTCCATGACTTCGACTTGTCCCCCGAATTGATGCACGCCATCGCCGATGTGGGATTCAAATATTGCTCGCCAATCCAGGCTCAATCCCTGCCCCATGCCTTGCAGGGCAAGGACGTGGTCGGCAAAGCCCAAACCGGTACCGGCAAAACAGCCGCCTTCCTGGCCGCGATTATCGATGACCTGCTGAAAAACCCGATCACGGAAAAACGCTATGCCGGCGAGGCGCGCGCACTGGTGATTGCGCCCACGCGCGAACTGGTGATCCAGATTGCCGAGGATGCCAAGGCACTGTGCAAATATACAGATTTGAAAATACACACGCTGGTGGGTGGTATGGACTACACCAAGCAGCAACGCCGCCTGCATGAAACGCTGGTGGATATCCTGGTGGCGACTCCCGGTCGATTGCTTGATTTCTGTGGCAATAAGGATGTGTACCTGGACCAGCTTGAAGTATTGGTTATCGACGAAGCCGACCGGATGCTTGATATGGGCTTTATTCCCCAGGTGCGCCAGATCGTGCGCCAGACACCGCACCGGGAAGATCGCCAGACCCTGTTTTTCTCCGCTACCTTTACCGATGATGTGCACAACCTGGTGCAACAGTGGACCTACAAGCCGGTTACTATCGAAATCGAACCCGAGTCGGTCGCCAACGCGCGTGTGGATCAACATGTCTATCTGGTCTCTACCGAAGAAAAATACACACTGCTCTATAACCTGATCCAGCAGGAGCATGCGGAGAGCATGATTGTGTTTGCCAATCGCCGCGATGAATGCCGCGATCTCTACGAAAAGTTACTGCGCCATGGCATCAAGGCGGGACTGCTCTCTGGTGAGATTACCCAGAATAAGCGGGTGTCCACCCTGGATGCCTTCAAGAATGGTGATATTAAGGTGCTGGTGGCCACCGATGTGGCGGGTCGCGGTATCCATATCAGCGGTATCAGCCACGTAGTGAACTTCACCCTGCCGGAAGAGCCGGAAGATTATGTGCACCGGATCGGCCGCACTGGCCGTGCGGGCAAGAGTGGTACCTCCATCAGCTTTGCCTGCGAAGACGATGCCCTGCGCCTGGAGCCCATCGAAAAACTACTGGGCAAGCCCATTAAATGTGAGCAGCCGCCCGAGATCCTATTGCTATTGCCGCCTGAGCTGCCGGCCTTGCCGCCGCGCTCGCGCCACCAGGAACGTTACAGCAATCGCTCGGTGGGCAATCGCCCTGGCGGCAATCGCAGCCGCCGTCCACGTCATTAATCTGACTGACCCCGCCGCGGCGGGGTCTTGCGTTTCGGAATATTGAATGTCATCGCATAAGTCTGCCTGGATATCACTGCATCTGACGGCCTTCCTGATGGGGGCCACCGGGCTTTTTTCCAAAATTATTGCCTTGCCCGCCTGGGATATTACCGGTTATCGCACCTGGATTGCCGCGCTGGTACTTTTTGCCTGGGTCGCCTGGCGCGAGCGCCATATCCGCCTTAACAGTGGCCGCGATTATTGGCGCATGCTGGTGTTGGGCATACTGTTGGCATTGCATTGGGTGAGTTTTTTCTACTCCATGCAGGTGGCCAATATTGCGGTGGGGATGCTGTCGCTCTATGCCTATCCGGTGGTCACGGTGTTCCTGGAGCCCTGGATCAAGCGCACCCGGCTGGATTGGCGCGATGTGGTCAGCGGCTTCCTGGTGGTAATAGGTATTTACTGCCTGGTGCCGGAGTTTGATATCAGCAACAACATGACCCAGGGGGTCATCTGGGGCGTCATTTCTGCACTGACTTTTGCCGTGCGCAACCTCCTGCTCAGCCATTGGTTCAGCGGTCAATCGGCATCCCGCTCCATGAGTTACCAGGTATTGATTGTTGCACTGGTGATGACCCCGGTGATCTGGCTTTCTCCCCATCAACCCACCAGCCAGGATTGGTGGCTATTGATATTGCTGGGGGTATTTTTCACCGCCATTACCCACAGCCTGCTTGGCCATTCACTGCGTTATCTCAAGGCCAAGACGGTCGGCCTGGTCACATGCCTGCAGCCAGTTTATGCGGTGGGTTACGAAATAGTGATCCTGAATGAATATCCTGACCAGGCTACCCTGATCGGGGGGGCTATTATTATCGGTGCGGCGATTTACGAGTCGGTGCGCGAACATCGCCGCGGTTGATTCCCTGATATCTGCCGGAGGTATGTATGGCACAGGTAATGCCCGTGGTCTTTGTTCCCCATGGCGGTGGCCCCATGCCGCTGTTAGGCGATGCCAATCACCACAGCCTGGCGGCGTTTTTACGCAACCTGTCCCATAGCCTGCCTGAGCCGCAGGCGATCCTGGTGATTACGGCGCATTGGGAAGCGCCCCTGGCGAGTATTTCCAGTGCAGCAGCCCCGGGCATGCTCTACGACTATTATGGCTTTCCCGCGGAATCCTATGAGTTTCACTACCCGGCGCCGGGCAGTCCGGCACTGGCGCAACAGGTTCTTGATTTATTGCGATTGCAGGGGATTGCGGCGCAGCTGGACGCTGAGCGCGATTACGACCACGGTACCTTTGTACCGCTGATGTTGGCTTATCCCGCGGCACAAATTCCCGTAGTACAGCTATCACTGGTGCATTCACTCGAACCGGCACTTCATATTGCCATTGGCAAGGCCTTGGCTCCCTTGCGTGAGCAAGGCGTACTGATACTGGGGTCGGGGATGAGTTTCCACAATATGCGTGCATTCTTTTCGGGCGACCCCGCGGTCACTCCCAAGAGCCTTGCATTCCACCAATGGTTATCCGGGACCATGGGCGAGACCGATGTCGCCGTTACCGAGCAGCAATTGGTGCACTGGCAGGCGGGACCCCAAGCCAGATTCAGCCATCCGCGCGAGGAACACCTATTGCCATTACTGGTGTGTTTTGGTGCGGCCAGTGCGGCGGGGCAGCCTGCACAACAGGTTTATGAGGGATTGTTTTTCAATACCTGGATTGCCGGTTATCGCTGGGGCTAAATGCGTTCTGGCGGATTTTGGCTACACTCAATAAACCCTTGTGGTCGTTTGTTGAGTAAATAAATAATGAAAAGAATCCTGATCGTTGAAGATAGCGATATGGTGATGAAAGTGTTGCGCCATTTAGTGCAAAGCGCCGCGCTGTCTTACGAAGCCCTCTATGCCACCAGCCTGGCGCAAGCCCGGGAAATATACGACCAGTTCCCCGGCGAATTTTTTGCAGCATTGGTTGATCTCAACCTGCCCGATGCCGCCAATGGTGAAATTGTGGATTTCACCATTGGCCATAAAATTCCCACGATTGTGTTGACCGGCAGTTACGATGAACAGCGTCGCGAGCAGCTCTTTGCCAAAGGTATCGTGGATTATGTTACCAAAGAGGGGCGTTATGCCTACAGCAAAGCGGTAGGAATGATCCATCGCCTGGAAAAAAACCAGCAGATCAGCGTGTTGGTGGTGGATGATTCCGATGTGTCGCGCAAGCATATGGCCAATTTGTTCAGGCGCCATTTGTTCAGGGTATTGGAGGCGGTTGATGGTGTAGATGCTATCAAAGTCCTGCTCGATAATCCGGACATTAAACTTTTGATCACTGACTACAACATGCCGCGCATGGATGGCTTCGAGCTGGTGCGCAACCTGCGTTACAAATACGACAAAACCGACCTGATCATGATCGGGGTATCGGGTGAAAGTAGCGAGGCATTATCGGCCAAGTTTATCAAGCATGGCGCCAATGATTTTTTACGCAAGCCATTCCACCCGGAAGAGTTTTACTGTCGGATTATCCACAACATTGAAGCGCTGGAATTAATCGAACAGATCACCTATAGCGCCCAGCGCGACCATCTCACAGGCCTGTATCACCGCTCCTATTTTTTCAATTCGGCACGCGAACTCTATCGCCAGGCACAGGAAAAATCGGCTCCCCTCTCATTGGCAGTGATCAATATTGATCACTTCAGTGACATTAACCGCCGCTATGGCAACTATGGGGGCGATCAGGCATTGAAATACATTGCTGGCCGGCTTGAACAGATGTTGGGGCGCTTCCTGTTGGCACGTGCGGATAGCGATGATTTTTTTGTGGTTATGCCTGGCCTGGATCATGAAAAGGCGGTCGCCTTTTTAAGCAAGGTCAAGCAGTTGTTGGCCGCTGAGCCACTTTCTATTCAGGGCGAAATGCAGCACTTCTATTTCAGTGCTGGCGTGACTGCCCATTTGGGCAGCAGCCTGGATGAACAGATTGCGCTGGCCATCCAATACCTGGATCGTGCCAAGGAAGCCGGTGGTAATGTCATCGTCGATGATGGTGACGACGACGAGGATAATTAATGGCTGGTATCCAGATGGCGCAATTCATCCACCCAATAGCGAGTGGCACCTGCCACAGCAATCGGGGTGACCACTATATTGATCAGTGGAATCATGCTCCCCAGCAAAATCAACCCACCATAGGAGTAGCTGGTCAGTGGCAAGCGGTTGAGCTTACGGCGCAGGGGGCGGAAGCCAGTTTTATGGTTGTCTGCGGGATAATCCACATACTGCACCGCCATACACCAACAGCTCCACAGGGTTGCAATAAAAACGCCGAGCAGGTTCAGGCCAGGAATAAAAAACAACACAATAAAGACCAGTAATACCAGCAATCCCCTGCTGATAAAATACCAGAGTTTGGTCAGCTCCCGCTTGAGCGTGCGGGGAATCAATTCGCCCCAGGGTTCATCGGGTGGCTCCACGCCGGTGAGGTGTTTCTCCAGCCTGCCGGCCAGTATTCCGAAAAAAGGGGCAGCAATAAAATTGGTGATGACATTAAAGCTATAGCCGTAAATCACCAAAAATAAAAAGGCGACCAGGGGCCAGAGTATCCAGGTAAACCAATGTAGCCAGCCGGGTGTCCATTCCAGGATTTGTACAAAGAAATCCTGGAATGCATTAAACAGTGCGATGGTTAGCACGACAAAAATCACCAGATTGGCGAGTAGGGGAATCAAAATAAAACGGCGAAACCCCGGTTTACTGATCAGCCGTGCGCCTTCGAGGAAATAATCAATAGCATTGCCAGGCGAACCCTGCATCTTGTGCCTCCTTAATCTTTTGTTGTCGATGAAATCCTGTAATCAAGCAATTCATAAATAATGGCGATAAGCACACCGGCACAGGCGCCATACACATGTGAGTTTACAGCGACGGGAACGGGGAGCATCGCTTGCAAATCAGTGGCCTGATAACCGGGGCTTTGCTCTTGTACCAGCTTGGCAATCACAATGGCGAAAGCGGCCAGGCGCAACCAGAGGGGATGGGCACGGCTGTGAATGATACCCGCCAGGATCAAGCCATGCATTACCCCGGAAAAACCGGCATAGCTTCCATAATCACTGTCCAACAACCACATTCCCAGGCCGACAGACAAGCTACAACTAAGCACCAGCAGGGCAAAGCGCTGCCAGGGATAATCCAGGAACAGCGCATAACTGCCCACCAGCAAGGCAGCCAGGTTCATCAGGGTGTGGCTCCACCCATAGTGAACCAGGTTGGCCGTAAGCAGCCGCCATAACTCGCCATCGCTGACCCGCACTTTTTCCAGTTTTAGCCATTCGAACAACCAGGTATCCAGGCCTGTCAGCACCAGCATTAACAATGCCAGTCCCAGCGCCAATAACTGGCTGGGGCCGGGGCGCACAATGGCTGTGAAGAGTGGATGTTTCTGGTGGGGAGCCTCAGGCATGGGCATTCGTCCGGGAAGTCGCGAGGGGGCATCTTAGAGACCATTCCCCTGGCTGGCAACGATTCTCTCTGCTTCACCCTCAGTTAGGTAAGGGCTGTATTTTACTGACTTATCTTTAGTGAACTGTGACACAGGCGGTTCTTGGTTGACTGGACAAAAAAGTAGTTTCTGTTATCTTTGGCGCCACTTTTGGCTTGAGCCAAAGATTCATGGTGGTCAAGCTAGGATTTTTTGTACCTCTGTCTTTTGAAAAGGAAACAACATGGGATCGTTATTCGTATCCAGGAAAATGCTTGCTGCATTTTTCTTTCTCGCTATTAACTTCGTATCATCAGTCGCCATTGCATCGGTAGAGGTCGGTGTTACTTGGCTCAAGTCCAGGCAAGGTGCGCATGGTGAGTTTTACTCACCACAAACTCAATCCAGCCCTCAGCTTTCTACATTGGAAAGTCTATCAACACTGGTTTTTTTAAATAAGACGACGGGTATCAATCTGGTAGCGGCAAATGAGTTTGTTGCTCCATCGCCAATCAATAACAGTACAGAGCATTTGGCAAAAACCATTCTAATAAAACATGGAGTGGGTGCGGCGTATGCTTGGGAGTTGTCGTCTTTGGCTCAGCGCCAAATGCCTTACTCCGGCTTTGGTTATGATGTTGGTTATGAAGCTGATCCTTTAAGTACAGCGCTTGCGCTTGAGGTCGTTGCCAAAGTGGGTTCTGAAAATCCAGGAATTGGTTATGCAATTCAATACCTGCTGGATACACAAAAACCTGATGGTAGCTGGTCGCTTGAAAACAACATATCGAATATCACTCTGACTGCACAGGTCATGAAAGCCGTGTGGGGGTTTAGAAATATTTATGCGGTCAGTGGTGCGTTGCAGAAAGCCAATAATTACTTGTTGGCTGAACGTGTGTCAGGCGGACTTTGGCCTGAACTCAATACAAGTGCCCATGCGTTAATTGCGTTATTAAATTATAACAATGATCGTTCGGGATTGACTGCCAGTGTTAACGCCTTGTCTGCTGCTCAGTTAAACGATGGCAGCTTTAATGGAGATGTTTATACAACAGCGCTCGCGTTATATGCGTTGCATCTGGCCACATTACCCGCTCCCGATGAAATTACATTGTCTGGTAAATTAATTGATGGACAAAGTGGGAATCCATTGGTTAGTGCGACAGTAGAAATCACAGGTGTTTCCAATGAATCCCTGTTGACTGATACAACAGGTGCATTTGCTTTCAAAAACCTGGCAGCGGGTAGCTATTTTGTTAAAGCATCCGCACCGGGGTATGGTTCCATAACGTTAACGACGCTGGTTTTCAAAGGCTCCAAGCCTAATTTGGGGGTATTGAAATTAACAAAGCTGGCTGTAGATCCCGTCACGGGTAATCCTGTCACTACAGGTACGGTGCGTGGAGTAGTGACGGATCGTCGTACAAGCTCACCCATTTCTGGTGTTGTGGTTGGTATTCCTTCACTGGGATTATCGGCTACCACTGATGCCAGTGGTGCTTACCAAATCAGTAATGTCGCTGCGGGGAATTTGTCGCTGATTGTTGCCAAATCCGGTTATACCGACGTGTCTGCTACTGCGCAATTAACGGCACAACAAACGCTATTATTTTCCCCGTCATTGCAAGAATATATCGCGCTGGGAGTGAGTATTAGTGGTGTAATTTCTGAATATAGTACAGACACTCCTCTTGTCGGAGCCAGAATAGATATTTTAAAAGAGGGTGTTGTTGTTGCTTCAGCACTCAGTAACGTTACTGGTCAATATGCAATAAAAGATATAGCGGCAGCCGATATTGAAATTAAAGTTTCTTTAGTTGACTATCATCCGGTTTCAGCATCTGCCAAACCGAAGGACGGCAACAGGCTTGAATTCTCACCAAAACTAACACCGGTTTCTCAGCCACCTGTGCTTACGACAGGTGGGATTATCGGTACAGTAGTCGATTCTGTGACTGGTCGAGGTATTGAAGCTGTTTCAATCATAGTAACTTATGATTCCGGTGCGGTAATAAATCATGTCACAGGAATGGATGGTGAATTTTCGATAACTGATATGGCATCAGGGAACATCACTATTGAGTTGGCCAAGCCTGATTATCAATCCATGCAGGCGCAATTAGCTATCGAAAGTGGCTTGATTCAGGATCTTGGAAATATTCAATTTAACCCGGTATCTGCTATTACTTCAGGCAAGCTTTTGGGGTATGTAACTGATGTGCGTACAGCATTGCCAGTTAACGCTGCCATTGTTTCAGTCAAAAACACGGTAACAAACCAATTGCTTGAAGTTATCAGTGGTAATGATGGAACATTTAACTTCCCCGTAGTACCTGCCGGAGACTATGCAATCACGATTAAGGCAACCGGATACACACAAATTGATTTCACGTCCATTATTTCAGCGGGTGATGACATTGATTTGGGCAATGTGTTGATGCGTAAGCCAGGCATTGATGCCTTGATTCCAGATGTTGCTGTACTTGCCATTGATCGCTCTGCTTTAGTGTCCGATGTGGCAAGTTTTACCGCATCAGGAACTATCGATGTAACTCTGATAAACAGGGGCAACGCGAGTGTAGAAATCCCCTTCATTATTTATGCGTTTGAGGATCTGAATAACAATGGTGTTTATGATGCTGCTGATACCTTGTTGGGGCAAGTCTCCCCTGTAATCAGTTCGGCGTTGCCGTTAACTGTCGATGGTACGCTTAACACATCTATTGCAGTTTCTGGCAATCTTTCCTTCCGTGATGCGCCGATTAGTATTCTGCTGGATGCGACTAACGTGTTGGTTGAACTATCTAAAGCGAATAATTTGAGTTCCACCGCAGGTTTATGCAGCAATCAGCAAAAGCCCAATGTAGATTTGGCTCTGTGTATGGATTCCTCTGGCAGTGTTAGCGCAGCTAATTTCCAATTGCAATTGGAAGGAACTGCGCAAGCGATTGAAAATGTTGTTCCGCGTGATGGTACGGTTCGTGTTTCTGCCTTGCAGTTTGCTAGCGCTGCAACTGTGGAATTGAATCCAACAATCATTGAAGAAGATAATGTCCAGGCAATTGCCGATAAAATCCGGGCTATTCGGAAAACCGGTGGTGGGACTTCCATTCATGCCTGTATTGATAGCGCAACAACCTTAATAGCCAATGCCTTACCTGCAAGCTCGATGCAGATTATTGATGTCTCCACAGATGGGCAATCTACCCAATCCCAGGCTGTTGCAGCATCAAACCGCGCTAGAGCAGCGGGTATCGATGTGTTGAATGCGATTGGTGTCGGAACGGGAATCAGTACGGCATTGCTGAATGCGATTGTATTCCCCCAGCCTGTTGGCGGTGACCGAGGGTTTGTGTTGACGGTAAGAAATTACCAGGAATACATGGATGGGATTACCAACAAGATTCAGCGTGAGACCAAAATCGCTGACCTTACATTAGGTGGAGCCAGGCTTATTGATAATGGTTTTGGCTCCAATCCTGATGCCACAGTAACAATCGGTAATGCCGGGGCGACAACGATCACAGAATCGATTGTAGTAAGCATTTATGACGCACAGCCTGAATCGGGCGGTCAGTTGATTAACTCGCAAGTGATTGAAACCGATTTACCCTCTGGTAGTCATTTGGATGTTGCTTTCACCAATATTGATCCTGCCCAATTCGTCACAGGAAAAATGGTTGTTGTTGCAAAATTGTCGGGTGATTTCCCTGAATGTAATAGCAGCAACAATCGCCAGGAAATTCCGGTAGCGTCCAAGCGTGGTGCTATTGACTTGTCACTCAATGCCAATAAGTTTGGCCCTAATGTTGATGTACACTTCTTGAAAGTGGTTACCAACCTCGGGGCACTGAATGGCCATTACTCAGTTTCTTTAATCATTAAAGATGCTGCTGGTATTGAGGTGCATTCCTTTGCAGCGAATGAAGTTAACAACTTGTTGCCCAATACATCCGCTAATCTGCCAGATCAATGGAATACCGGATTAACGGCTGCCGGACATTATTCTGCTACGGCATCCCTGTTTGATGCGCAAGGTGTATTGTTAGATAGTGATACGGAAGCATTTGTGATTTCTGAGTTGGATGACAATGGCCAAACCGGAAGTGGTGATCCGTTGGGTCGTGTTTCACCATTTACTGATAAACCTCAATACCATATAGACGACCGGGTTGTGGTCGGGTATTCCATTGAAAATATCACCAAAACTCACACCATCAATAATCCAACAGTGTCATTAATCGTAAATTCACCAACCGGCGTAACGGTTTATGAAGATACGATTCCTTATACATCTTTACTGCCAGAACAATTATTGCAATGGCAACAAAGTTTTGATTTGAACAGGGCAGCAACCGGAACCTATCAGGTTATTGCAACACTCAAGGATGCCAGTAATGTTGTGTACGGCGTGGGTGCCAGCACATTTGTTGTTGAAAGCAATCCTGAGTTGGCGTTACGTGGTAATGTCATTGTCAAATTTACAGAGATTGATTCTGGTGGTGAGCAACAATGTGATTTTACTGTAATTAACTCTGGTAGCTCTTTGCTGCAAAACCAGAACATTCGGTATAGCGTTGTCAATGTGGATGATCAGTTGGTTAAATCCGATGAAACAGATTTGTTGAGTCTTGGAATTGATGAACAAATTTCGCATGTCAAAAACTTCTTTGCATCCGGTTTCTCAGCGGGTACTTATGCTTGTGTAATCGAAGTCCTTCGTGGCTCGGGTGCTGTTGTTCTGGCTACGGCAACCTTCACAGTTAAAGAGTCGTCCATTCAATTAATCGGTGATGTTTATGTGGGTGAAAAGGCTCGCTTGCTGGTGCTGATGGATGCTTCATTAACTGAACGCGCTTATTTGGAAGACCTGCTCACCCATGCCGGATGGTTCTACACCATTGTGGATAATGCGGCAGCCTTTGCAACGGAATTGAACCAGGGTGGTTATGGTGTCTACGCACTGCTCAGTGAAAACATCACACTGGATCAAACTACGCAAAACCTGCTGGATATGAACGTGGCAGCGGGCGATGGCTTGATCGTGGCAGGGGCAACGGATCGCCGCCATCAAACACTCGAACAAGCGTTGGGCATTAAAGCCCGTGCGAATGAAGCTTATGCCAAAGGTATTGCTGTACAAGACAGTGAACTTGGCCTTGCCTGGGAGCATGTGTTTAACCAATCTGTCCGTGTACTGAATTTCACCGCGAATGGTGCAACCATCATTGGTGAGTACCGCAATGACTTGCCGGGTGCCGATCCGCAAACGGTTCTCGATGCCTTGGGTGCCGCCGGTCGTTACGGTAATTTTGTGTGGGATAACTTCACCTCATTGTCATCCACAATAGAGGGGCGTATTGCTGTGGGTGGCAATTTGAGCCTGCAAAATTTCAGCGTGGGTGACAAGCTCGATCCAGGCAAACTGCACGATGTTGTTACCGTGGGCGGCAATGTGACTTTCCCATCCGGTCGCATCTATTACGGTAATTTGATTGCCGGTGGCAGCGTGGCGGGCGTGGGCGATGCTGTGCGCTTTGGTATGGCGCCGGGAGCGGTGATTCAAGGCAATGCTGCCATGCCAATCAACTTCACTGGTGAGCGCGAATACCTGCAAGAACTCTCAAGCAATCTGGCGAATTTGCCAGCTAATGGCACCGTAACCATGCAGTGGGGCGGCTTGGAGTTGAAAGGCGATTGCAGCAGCAGTTCACAAGTGTTCAATGTCAATGGTGCAGACCTCGGCATTGCCCATACCTTTGCCGTGAGTTGTATTCCTGCTGGTGCGACGGTGGTGTTCAACGTGTCTGGCCAGAACGTCAGCATCAAGAGCATGGGGATGCAATCGCTCTCGGCTTTCCGTGACAAAGTGCTGTTTAACTTCCCGCAAGCAACCGCCTTGAGCATGACTTCTGTCGGCATCGAAGGCAGTATCCTTGCGCCCTTTGCCCAGGTTGATCAACCCGCAGGTCGTATCGATGGACAAGTGATGGTGAAATCCTGGTATTCCACCAACTGGGGTTATATGTCCATTCATAACCGTTTCTTTGGTGGTGACTTGTCGGCGGCTATCGGGCCAGCTAGTAAAAATGCGCTGTCGATTTATCAATACGAGCAAGGTAAATCGGTATTTGTAGGCTTTGATTTGCTGGCTCAAGCAACTGCCCTGGGTGTTGGCAATGACAATCCATTCGCACACCTGTTGTTGTCGGCATTGGAGCATGTGAATCCAGTACCGATTACCGCCAGAGCTGGAAAAACCATTCCGGTAGTAGTGACCTACGAAAACACTGGTGGCCAAGTAGCAACAGGCCAGGTGAAATTATCGTTGGGTAATAACATAAGCGTTATCCAGGCAGGTAATTTCAATCCTGTTGCCAACAGTACTGACTGGACATTACCGCTCAACCTGGATGCCGGTACAAGCCAGAGCCAGCTTATCTATGTGAAATTACCTGCTAGTGGCAGCAGTGGTATCCAGTTGCAACTACAAACGGGTACGGCTCCTGATTGGGCAATCCGGTTTGAAAAGTATCTGGATTTATCCCTGTAGCAAATTCCGTTTGACCAACCCTGCTAGAAGCAGGGTTGGTCAATACCCCATTTTCTTTTTTGAATATTGTTAACAGTAAGGCCAAAGGTAAACACTATGACCCAAGGAATACAAACTATCACCATGGACAGCTTTCGTGGTGGCTTCTTTACCCGCGCAATTGCAACACTGACCTTATTCTTTTTTACCTTTGTGTTCTATGCCAACCCGGTAGCAGCAGCGGTTGCCAACGAGCTTAATAATGAAGATCAGCGTGAGGCCGCACTGGAAGCGGCGATAGAAACTACGCCTGAGAAAAAACTCAGCCATCGGTTGGCAAAACTGCGCGATAAAATTGTGCTTGAATTACCGCAAGCGATTGCGCAACGGGATGCAGAGCAAAACTGGTTCCAGCGTGCTTTCGCCAGTATTTTCAGTGATGGCCCACTCACCAGTAGTGAATTGACTGAATTGCAGAGCCTAAAAGCCAGTATTGATGATGCTTATCAGGAAGCTATCACCGCTTTTGAAACCGAGGCCGCGCAATTTGAACAAGATGCCACTGCCGCCGGTAATGAATTAAGTGCAGACGTAAAACAACTGATCCAGTCACGCCATGCCGAAGCACTGGAACATATCAAAAATCGTTACGCGCAAACCCAGCAGCAATTAACGGTATTGATCAACGCGCAATCCGCCAGTGCCCAAGAGCAAGCATTAGAACAATTAAACCAATCACTGGAACAAGAGCAATTCAAACCTACGCATACACCTGCTACGCCAGATAGTCTTCCGTGGAAAGCCCCGGATGAATCTGTGCGTGAGCCGGTGGACAACCCACAGGATTTGCAGGTCAATTTAGGTATTAATCCCTACGCTAAATATGCTCAACTGGCACAAGCCGGTGACACTGATCCTGGTCTGATTGCACAAGCGATGGCTAATGCTGCCAATGCTGAATTGCAAGCCGCATTAACGGAAAATATTGAAGTCCAGTTGACACCGGAAATCAGAGCGCTTGCTGCTGAACTCAATAATAACAGCATCGAGATTTACACCTGGGTACACAACAACATCCGTTACATTCCCAGTCATGGTTCCATACAGGGTGCACAGCACACTCTGGAAACCAAACAAGGTAACGCGATTGATACAGCGAGCTTGTTGATCGCGTTGTTACGTGCAGCCAACATTCCTGCGCGTTATGCCTACGGCACTGTAGAAATGCCAGCAGAAAAAGTAATGAACTGGGTGGGTGGTGCGCAAGTACCCGAAGCCGCTCAAGGTATATTGGGTATGGGTGGTGTACCTACTATAGGAATAATTGAAGGTGGCAAGATTGCCAAATTCAAATTGGAGCATGTGTGGGTAGAGGCATACGTTGATTACTTTCCCAGTCGTGGCATGGTGGAAAAAGTCGGTGATAGCTGGATTCCGATGGATGCGAGCTTCAAGCAATACGATTTCACTGAAGGTATGAATGTGGCAGAGCAGATGCCGTTTGATACCGAAGCTCTTGTTAACACTATTCAAAACAAAGCTATTGTAAATGAGGAGGAGGGCTGGATACAGAGTGTACCACACGCTGATATTGAGATTCAGTTTGCTCAATTTCAGGAGCAGTTAAAAAGTTATATTGAAAACCAGAATCCCGAAGCAACATTGGGTGATGTTTTGGGATTGCAGAAAATTAAAATTCTCCCACCAAGGCCACTAGCTGCTGGTTTGCCCTATAACCGCATTATTACCAGCCAAACTTTCAGTGAAGTACCTAACAACCTTCGTCATAAATTTAAATACACATTGGCTACTGAGAATTACGGTTATTCGGATTCGCCATTTATTACTATTGAAGAACCCACAGTAAAACTGGCGGGTAAAACTCTGGCATTAAGTTTTAAGCCTACTGCAAAATCGGATGAAGACATTATTAAGGCTGCGATACCTACACCTGATGAGAATGGCTCTGTTGATCCAAAAAAACTTCCTAAAACATTACCAGGTTATTTGATTAATATGACCGCAGAGTTCACAGTTAACGGTGAAGTTGTTCATTCCGGTGTTGCTGGAAAAATGGGGGGTGAGCTTTATGAGACTATGGGTTTGTGGAGTCCGAAGGATAGTTGGGAGAGCAGTGTTAATCATCCAATAATCGGTGAATATCGAGCTATTGGTTTGAACTTGCAGGGTATAGCAACTCATCAAGTTGCCAAATTAAAACAAGACCTTGAAAATGTAAAAAATAAATTACAAGGTTCGGATGCTGATCAATTAAATTCAATTTCTCGGCATGAGCTGTTGGGGAATTTATTATTTGGAACCGTTTTGAATTATTTTGCTTTGAATGATCTGCAAGATCGATTGGCTGCACAGAATTCAAATATGTTGACATATCGTTTGCCAAGTTACGGAACATTTAGCACTGTTGTATCTCCACAATATTGGTTTGGTATTCCAAGGAATGTTGGTGTTGGTGGCCTAAATATGGATATTGATCATGTTAAGCAACATCGTGTTAGTAAAAGTAACAATAATTTAGATGCCATTACTTTTAGTAAGAATGTAGGTAGTAGATGGAGTGCTATGGAGCATTTAGTTCCAGAACAAATGTTTGGAGCAGAGTCGAACAATGTTCAGGGGGTTAGTGCTATAAAAGCGTTAACAGTTGCCTCTAATCAAGGACAAAAAATTTGGACTATATCCAAGTCAAATTTAGGAATTGCCTTAAATAGAATAAATATCAATGCTGCGGCAAAAAATGATATCCGTAATGCTGTAAACGCAGGGAAAATTGCTACTGTACATGAGGGGCGTGTGTCTGTAGGTAATTGGATCGGTGAAGGGTATACATTAATTGATCCTAAAACTGGTGCCGGTGCTTATATGATATCAGGTGGTGCAAATGGTGGTTTTTTAAGTGATGAGTGGTCATCGTATTTGACAATAGGTGGGTTGTTAATTGGAGTTGCGGGGTTATTATTCACTGCGCCACTGCTAATATTTGCATCTGCTATTATTTCATTGGTGCTTGCGCTTGATGGTTTTTTAAAATTCGAGGAGCAAATTGAAGGAACAAAATGTGAGAATAGTGGAGCATTGGAACTGTATGCGGGGTTAGTTATAGGTGCTGCGATATTAGGATTTCTACTTGCTGGGCTTGCTGGGTTTGCAATTTTAGCTTGGATTGGCTTCCTTGGTGGAGGTGCTATCGCTGGATCATTTTTGCCAAAGAAAGGTATTTGTACTTAATAGGTTTATTTTATGTCAAATTACTTTTTTTACATAAGTGTTATTCTTTTTGCCATAGCCGTATATGGACTGTGGTCAGGAAAGACTTGGTATGGCGGTAAGGTATATTATAGAGAAACTGCAAGAATGAATTACTATTTGGGGATTCTTTCATATATTGCTATTGCAGTGTTTGCATATCTTTTTGGGCGTGAATTGTAATGCTCAAGATTTTTGTTGCAGCTATTGTAATTTTGCTGATTTTAATAGTGCTGGTTTCATTGTTTACAGGAAAATTTTTACCAATTTATAAGCGTCCCATATCGAGAGATAAAGATAGTTTTGTTTTTTACTCAATATTGGCAGTTTTTATTTTTCTTATATTGGTTTTTATTAAAATTTTTATGAAAGTATAAATATTAATAAAATGGATAGGTCTGCTTCCTTTGTTTTTGGCTTGGTAGCTCTTATTTGGGGGGCTACTGAGTTTTTTTGGGGATCAGCCTTTACTTTGAGTTTAAAAACACCAGCCAATTTGATCCATAAATATGGTTCTTTTCGATAGCAACATTAGCTCTGTCGATATTTTTCACATTGCTTGGACCAATGGGAATATTAGTCTCGATTATGATGTCAGTGTTGCTTCAGAGTTTAACCACCTATATAGGAAAAGAGGTTAAAGATGCCTGTTGAATATGAGCTAAAGGTTAAGAATTTAGATAAATCTGAATTACTACCTCAGATTTTTTGGGGTAGTTTATTTTTACTATTAGGAGTACTTTTTTCCTTTATAAGTATTATTTTGATATTTCCATTTTTATTGGGAGTTGCATCATTTTATGGTTATATTTTTTTTAGAAAATCCAACGAAAATGAGATGATAAAAATAGAAAATAATATATTGAAAGTTTATAAAAATAATAAGATTTTTTTTCAAAAAATATAAAAGAAATAAGTGATATAGATATTGATAGTTATTCTCCCTACGTTTCTTTAAGAGGTCAAACGATGATTGTTTTTTATTTTTTGACAGGCGAATCGTTATCGGTGAGTTATGTTAATTATGAATATAAAGATCTAGAAATTCTTAAAAAGATTGTCATATGTAATAAATAACGGAAGAAATCACCATTAAATATAGTGTGGCGGAGAAAATTGGTTTGGTTTTGCTCGTAATGTCAGTTTCAGTGGTTTATCCATGGGCATGGATAAACTGAAACAGCACCGTGTGAGTAAAACCAATAATAATCAGGAGGCGATTGCATTCAATCAAAGAATTGGTGCGCGTATGAGTGCAATGGAACATTTGGTTCCGGAACAAATGTTCTCGACTGAGACTGACAAGGCGCAAGGGATCTCAGCCGTTAAAGCATTGGCAATTGCATCGCAGCAAGGGCAGAAAATTTGGACAATTAACAAAACCAACCTAAATCTTGCTCTCAGTAGAGTTAATCTCGGTGCTGATGCGGAAAACGATATTCGCAATGCAGTGAATGCAGGGAAAATTGCGACTGCACATGAAAATCGAATTAATTTCAATGGATGGGTTGGAGAGGGTTATATTTTGATGGATCCAAAAACGGGTGCTGGTGCCTATATGATTTCGGGAGGAGGTAATGGAGGGTTTTTAAGCAAAGCTATGTTTTGGTTGGGTGCTTTTATTGGCTTTTTAGAAAGCAAACCCATCCGGGGATTATTATTTGATGGGTTGTTGGCGGGAATCGGGGCTATCGTAGGAGCTGTTTTAAATATAGTAGAACTTATGTCTAAGTGCCATATGGGGTTCGCAATTGCGGTAACTATTATTTTGTTAATTGTGACTATAATTTTTGAAGCGTTGCTTATAATGTCGGGAGTGGGGTTTTTCTTGGGATTACTTTTGGGAGTGTTATTGGGGCGATTGGAATCTATGTTCGTTGATCATCTTTTGGCAACGACGCCTCTATGCAATCAAGAATGAGTGTTACTAAGATGAAGTGTTATAAATGCAATAACGTTGTTAAGTGGGGAAAGCTGTTTTCATTTAAGCTAGGTCAAATGGAGGTCAGGTGTGATTTTTGTAATACGGAAATAATTAAAAAAGAAGAGTTGTTGTTTTCTAAAATATTAGGCTCATTGTTGGTTGTTTTTTATTTGGTATTAATTAAACTATTTGATTTTTCACTTGCAAAAGAGCTTTGTTTGATATTATTTTTGGTTTCTTTTTTTATCATTTTTTATTCCATTATTTTCACCAGACGATTAACTAAGTAAAAATTAAGGATATTTTTTGTTGGAATAATGTTTGATTGGGTATTGATCTTGACCAGAAGGGTTGGTTCAGCATAATAAATTAGATATATGAAAAGGATGCTGGCTGTGCTTAGTGAAGCTTCTCATAATGTTTTTTTTGTTGTTTTGTTTGCTGTTTCTATAGTTGGCTTATTTTTTTTCTTTGTTTTGTTTTATCGAGGGAAGATACTCAAGGAAGAATTAAAATCTATCTACAGTTGCAGTCTATTTGATGGTGAATTAGAAGGATCATATGAAAACAATTCGCCGTATATGATCCATGAGGGCGGGAGCGTTTTGGCTCATATCAAAATTGACGATGCAAATGAGGTTTTAATATATCAGTTTATCGTTAGTGGGCAGATAAATATGATGAGGTTTTTGGTGCATGTTCAGCATGGTGTGGGGTTGGATGATGCAATATATGGAAGTGGTCATGTTGCTAGAGAATGTAAGGCACACAAATTGTATAAGGACTACCTACATATCTCTAAATTACAAGATGAAGTTAATTATTTGGGTGGCGCAATTAGTGTAATAGAGGTCTGTAAGGGAGTTGCCTATTGTTATTACAGATTAAACTCCTTCATTGGGTCTTATCCAATGAAAGATTTGTTTTTAAGAATCAAAGAAAATTAGATTTAATTTTCTTTGAAATTCAACCAAGTTAAAGCAGTTATTGGTTTTTATAAATTAAATTTTATTGGCGGCTGGGTTTGTTTATATTTGGTGCTATTTTATAGGTAAGGTATTTCTGCTTTGGCCGTTATTACAACAATTATTAATTTTGTGAGAGAGCTTTTTGTATCTGCTGTAATTGCATCTTGTGATGCGAGAAACGAAGGTTAGATATTCTATGAAAAAGAAGCCATGCTTTTCCAAGAAAGGAAATACTGAGGGCTTCGATTACGTTAAATATAACGTTAGAGTAATGCTTTTGTTGATACCTATTTTGATTGTTATATTTTTGTTGTATGAGTTGGTTGAGTGGCTGGGTTTTGTGTAGTTAAGGGGTGATTGCGATTTGACCTGATTTATGTAATGTTTAAAGCGGCAGCTAAAATTTTTACTGCGTATGGGCGTCTATTGGGACGCCCATTTATTTTTGTAGAGATCCCAAATAATATGAGTGAATCAATTCTGGATAAATCCAACCAATATTGGAAGTTTAGGCTGTTCTTTGTAGGGCTAATTTTGTCTTTTATTGGAATGTCTTCAGGGTTGTATCTAAGGATGCAACAGCGAATATTTTTTTGGCTGGTTGTTGCATCATTGATTGCTGCCGTAGTCATTTTTTTGCGGCTTGTCTGCTTATTAAATGCCCGAATTGTAATGTCAAATGGCTTTGGCTTTCTGTTACTAAAAATGATCCTCCAGGAGGAATGGTTTGGTTGTTCACAACGTCGCATTGTCTGATGTGTAAAAAAGGATCGTTCAATAGACATTAGAACGCATAGGTAATTGCATGAGGCTTTTATATGGCGGATGACGGTGATAAGAAGAAGTCAAAATTTATAATGGGATTCCTTTTTAGTTTGGAAGGTATAATTACTATTATTTTAGGGGTAGGTATTTTGCTTTATGGATTGTTTGGTAATGGTTAAATATTTTTGCGAATTTTATCTGTTGCTTGGTTGATGATTATGTTTAACAGTGGTCGATATGTTTATTGGCTTTTTCAATTTAACTGTATTAATTATGGCATTGATATATGCAATATAGTTTAACAATTATTGTAATTGTTTTGGTCTTTTCCTATGTGATATATAGGGCTGTAAATTATTATCGAAAAACAAGTAGATATTTTATTAATGTTAATGATGATGTTATAAGAAGCTTTTGTATTGATAATAATTGTCATTTTCCATTTGATGAGTTTAAATCTTTATGGGTTACGGTATCCAAAAACTTGGGCTGCCCAGATGGAAAGATGATCGAAAATTGTAAAATAAGGCTTCTCATGGAAAATTATCCTTTTCCTGAGATATTTGTTGACGATATTTTTATGGATTTTGAAAAATATTCTCAATTTTCTTGGAATAAAGAAATGTTATTTGGGGAATTTATTGCGTCTCTGTATGAGTCAAAAAATAACAATAATGTACCGTAATTTGATATGTGTGATTTTTACTTTGTATGGGCGCCTGTTTGGGTGCCAATTTCATGTGGGTATTGGTGAACATAGATGTAAGCCGTATACGGTAATATTGAAATGAAACGTTACTTTTCTTTGCTTGGTTTATTGCCTTTCATATATTTTATTTATGTGGCGTATATATTTTCTAATAATATTTTCGGCGTAGAAAATTTATGGATTATTTGGGCTTTTGTTTATTATTTGATCTTTTCGGCAGGGATCAATTTTACCGCTGATATATCCAATGATTCATTTAAGGGACTAAACCATGGAGCTGTTGGTATTCAATTATTTATTGCTATTACTTTTATGCTTTGGGATATGGATTTTAAGCAAATCATTATTGCATGGGGGTTGTTTCTTATTTTTTTTATTTTCAAGAGAGAGTTTTTTGTAATATGGAAAGTGATTGGCTTTCCATCGCAAAAAGGCTTTCAGAAAGGTGTGCAGGAAAGGACAATCAGCTCTGACAAGAGCGTAAATATCGTTATATTTTATATTATTGTGTTTGTCGCATCCTATTTATCCCATGTTGTACCTCGGATTTTTATGGAACATTAAAATTAAAGTGGTCTCCGTGCAAATTGAATAGTTTGCACGGAGATGAGGGTGAACAGGATTACAGCATGTGTAGTAATAACAGTTAAAGCAAGGCTGTAATACCTATTTTGTGCTGGATATAAGTACCTATTTCGTTCGACATCTGGTGAAATTTGCCAGTTACTCCCGCTGCTGCCCCTAGTTGATGCTAAAAAAATAGCATAGGGGGCTTGACCTGACATCAAGATGTGCTAATTTTGTAGCATAGTGCTAAAAAATTAGCATAGGCATTTGCTGATAGATCAGGCATTCAATCATGAGTAAAACCGCTAAACCCGCCCCGGATACCCAACTCAGTCGCCGCGAGCGACAGATTATGGATGCATTGTTTGAGGCTGGGGAACTGTCTGCGCAGGAGGTGCGCGATGCGCTCCCCGATGCACCGGGCTATTCCGCCGTACGTGCGCTATTGGCCAAGCTGGTGGAAAAGAAGCTGGTGGATTTCCGCGAGGATGGTCCGCGCTATATCTACTTTCCTGTTATTGCGCAGGAAGAGGCGCGTACCTCGGCATTGCAGAAGCTGCTGAAAACGTTTTTTGGCGGTTCCACGACAGCGGCTGTCAATGCCCTCTTGGGGATGAACCAGGAAAAGCTCAGCACCGAGGAGATCGCGCAGTTACAGGATGCGATCAATAAGGCCAAACAAGACCAATAACATATTGTCGATGTTGTGGAGGTATCCATGGATGCCCAGACAGCTAATCACCTGTTAGTCAGTTTGCTGGTTAAACCCCTGCTGATGCTCGCCCTGTTAGGGATGCTGTACGGCATTATTCGCAAACAGTCGGCTGCCTTTAAACATTTTGTCCTCCTGCTTGGCATATTGGGTTTACTAACTATACCAATATTGGCAGCGGTATTACCGGGTATTGATTGGCATCGCCTGCCCTGGGTAGGTGATCTGGCGCTGGCGATGGATCAACACCTGCTTGCCTGGATGCAGCTACTGCCTTCCTGGTTCGGTGAGAATGTCGCTTGGCTGCTCGGTATCTATTTCTTGGTCGCCTTGTGGATATTTTATTACCGCGCACTGGGATGGATTGCGCTGGCTTACCAATCCCGGCGTGCACAAGAAGTTACAGATACGGCGCTCTGTGAGCAGCGTGACCAACTGTGTGAACTGCTGGAGATCCAGCGCAAGGTGAGCCTCAAAATAGCGCGTGATATTAACTCTCCCCAGATGTGGGGCGATTGGCATCCTGTGATTTTGTTACCCCGCGAAGCCCTCCTGTGGGAACCGGATAAGCAATTGTCCGTGTTGTTGCATGAGCTTGGGCATGTTGCACGCCGCGATTGGCTGAGCAGCCAGGTGGTAGCGATGACCTGTGCCGTGTTCTGGTTTTTGCCACCGCTCTGGTGGTTGGCAAACACACTCTACGATCAGGCGGAAATGGCCTGTGATGATTTGATCTACCGCTTGCGCGACAAACACCTGGCCTATGCCCAAAGCCTGCTGCAATTGGCTGGCGGAGAGACCCCTGTGAGTGATGAGCCAGTGCTGGGAATACGCGGCCATTCGGCGATTTATTGGCGTATACACGCGGTGTTGGACAAGCGCCGCCCGCGCCAGCCAGTTGCGATGGAGTCTGGGCAATACTGGTTTTTAAGTGCAGCCTTTATCCTTGTGTTTACTGCCAGTATTCAGATTATTCCGCTGCAACCGGTACCGGGCCTGGATGAATCCCGCAGGGAAGAGATACCGTTACCGCTGGATGTACCGGCAGCGGTTGCTGAAGAACAATTTGATTGGCAGCATCTTGCCCGTTTGCGCCAGGTTCAAACGCCTGTACCTGCGCCAATACCGGTGGAAGAAATTCATATTCGGGTAGAGCCTGCGGCGTTTGTAACGCAGGAATCTATGGCCCTGGAGCGCACACCGCTGAATCGTCCCGTTATTCAGGTGCAGGGATATTTGCCCATCCAGACCCATATCCCCGAATACCCGCCTACTGCCTTGGCGCGCGGATTGGAGGGGCGGGTAGTGGTGGAGTTTACGATTGATACTGCCGGGAATATCCAGGACCCGCAGATTATCGAGCGTCCTGATACCTATGCCTTTGATAAGACAGTGTTAAGCGCCATTAAAAAGTCCCGCTATCAACCGCAGATGTTTGATGGCCAGCCGGTCATTCTGCGTGGCGTTACCGAAGAATTTATCTTCCGCCTGGAAGATCCCGCGCCCAAGCGACGACGCTAAACCCTCCCTCCTTCTCCTTTGCTGATGTAGTGCTGCCCAATGCCGGGACGGGTAGTGCCATGCTGTAAAAAAGCCCGGTCTTACCCATTCTCTTTCTCGATGAGGAAATAACCATGACCAGTCCGCTGCTCAATACTGCACCTTATTCACCTGCTGAATATCCATGGGCATCCCCTATGGCTCGTTTACTGATGCCTCTGCCGATGGCTGGCCTGGCAACACTGTTGTTGCTCTATGCCATGCACTCTTTGGTTCACACAGGAATCCCTGATATTAGCAATGAACCACGGGTTGAAATACCGGATGTTTTGCATCGCTACCCGGATAAAATCCCAACGTTGCCGGAACAGGAAAAACCGGTAAAACCCATGGAGGTTGAATTGCCGCCAAGCGTGGATATAAGGGAACCGGTTGAGCATCGTATCGACGAAACCTTTACCAACCCTGGCATTCGCATGTCAGAGATCCTGATCAAAACCTCGCCCGGCTTAAACCTGGGTGACCAGCCCATGCCCATTGTGCGGATTAACCCGGCGTACCCGGCCAGCGCTGTTAGCCGTGGTGTGGAGGGGTATGTCGATGTTCTCTTTGATATAACGTCCATGGGGACCACCAGCAATATCCGGATTGTCGGTTACTCGCCGTCCAAGGTTTTTAATAACAGCGTACTTAAGGCTGTTCGCGGGTGGAAATACAAACCGGCAGGTGAGGGCGAAAGTGCCAAAAAAACGGTGGATGTGCGCGAGCGAATTACCTTTGTGATGGAGAAATAGTTCAGCCTGCACGCGCCCCGCGCCAGCGGGGCATGGCAGTAAACGCCACGGCATTCTTATGGCACAATAGGCGCCTGTTCAAACCCGGTCTGTGTGTCGTCCATGTTATCTATCCCCCTTGTTTGTTCCTCTGACTTTGCTCCCGCTGCGCAGGTGTTGGCGCAGGAGTTCAATCTTCCCATTCGTGTGGGTGAAGTACCAGAAACCATCGGTGATTGTGAATTTGTACTGGTACTTGATGAAACAGGGCTGGCCTTGCAGCAAACCGGGCGTAAGGCTCCTGGCGCTGTCCGTGCAGAGTTCACGGAAGGCGCGGTAGACCATCGGCGCAAATTTGGTGGTGGTAAAGGGCAGATGATTGCCAAAGCTGTGGGCGTGAAAGCGGGATTTTCCCCTCGGGTTCTGGATGCTACCGCCGGCTTGGGACGCGATGCATTTGTGCTGGCGACACTGGGGTGTCGATTACAGATGATCGAACGTTCTCCGTTAGTATTTGCGCTGTTGCGCGATGGGTTGGCGCGGGCACACGCCTTTGCACACGCGCAGGATCGCGAACTCCTGCAGGTGGTTGAACGTATGGAGTTGGCGGCACAGGACAGTAAAACCTATTTGCAGGGCTTGGCACCGGAACAATTCCCCGATGTTATCTATCTTGACCCCATGTTTCCCGAGCGACAAAAGTCAGCCGATGTGAAAAAAGAAATGCGCGCGTTCCATTCCATTGTGGGGACAGATGAGGATGCCGATGTACTCTTGCCCTTGGCATTGGAGCATGTACGATTTCGCGTGGTGGTCAAACGTCCGCGCAAGGCGCCGTTCCTGAATAATCAAATACCCTCGTATCAACTCGAAGGCAAGTCCAGCCGCTATGATATTTACACGCGCAAAAAATTACCGGATTAAATAGAATTCACCTCAAATGTTTGAGATAGCTTCTGGAAACCCGCTAGATAATTTTCGAATAGCGGATCTGTTCGCCAGTCTGTAAGTATTCGTCAAACACCATGCAGATGCGGCGAATTAACATGCGTCCCGCATTATTGACTTGCAACCGCTGCTCATCAAGGCAGAGCAGTCCATCCTCCACCATGGGGGTTAGGCGTTCCAGTTCGCGGCTAAAGTGATGACGGACATCCACACCGAATTGATGCAGCACCTCGTTGAAGTCCAGGTGGAAATGGCAGATGAGCTGGTTGATGATAAAGCGGCGTAATTGATCTTCGGTATTCAGGGTAAAACCCCGTTCAAACGGCAGCATGTCCATGTCCAGTTTTTGCTGGTAGCTATTCAGTTCCTTGGCATTTTGTAAGTAGACATTATCGATGCGGCTGATAGACGATACCCCGAAGGCCAGCAGGTCGCAATCGCCGTGGGTTGAGTAGCCCTGGAAATTGCGCTGCATACGGCCTTCGCGCTGCGCAATCGCCAGGTCGTCATCGGGTTTGGCAAAATGATCCATGCCGATATACACATAACCTGTTGCCTGTAACTGCTCGATAGATTGTTGCAACATGTCCAGCTTTTCACTGGCGTCAGGTAAGTCTGCTTCGTGGATGAGCTGTTGGCTTTTAAACAGGTGGGGCAGGTGGGCGTAGTTAAAAATCGACAGCCTGTCGGGTTGCAGGTCGATCACTTTGTGGAGCGTGTCCTGCAAACTGCGCAGGCTTTGCATGGGCAGGCCGTAGATTAAATCCATACTGATAGAGCGGTAATGTTGTTCGCGCAGGGCATTGACCAGGCGGCTGACCTGGTCAAGGGTGTTATAGCGGTTTACCGCGACCTGGACCCGCTCGTCGAAGTCCTGCACGCCCATGCTGACGCGGTTAAATCCCAACTGGCGCAGATGCCGCATGGTGTCAATGCTGACGCGCCCGGGGTGGATCTCCACCGAAAACTCGCCATCGTCGACCGGTGCCAGGGTAAACAGGCGGCGTGTGGATTTCATCAGCAAGCTCATTTCGTCGGTGCTGATAAACGTGGGGGTACCGCCGCCCCAGTGCAGTTGCTTGACGGTGCGTCCCGGTTCGACCAATTCTGCATAGAGTGCCATTTCCTGGATCATCCGATGCAAGTAGGGCAGGGCGCGGTTTTTGTTGTGGGTAACCACTTTGTTGCAGCCGCAGTAAAAGCACAGGGTGTCGCAAAACGGGATATGGAAATACAGCGACAGGGGGCGGCGCGACCGGTTACTGCGATCTATGGCGTTGCGCAGGGCTTTCTCGGAAAATGTATTGCGAAATTGTGGAGCTGTCGGATAAGAGGTATAACGCGGCCCGGCCATGTCATACTGGCTGAGCAGGTTTTTGTCCCAGGGGATCGGGTGTTGAAACAGCGACATCATTCAATTTCCTGCAAATCAAGGCGCCAGACCGTGTTCTGGCGATAATATGGTTCAAGGTTATTCTAGGCAGTGGCCAGTGTCGCCTGTTGATGTGTATCAAACCTGTGGCAGTTGCCTGGGCTATGCTGTTGTTTCCTGTGAGTGTTGTGATTGTTATGTCGTTTACGTTTGCGGATTTTGAGTCCTGCCTGGACAAACTGGCGGAAGCCATACACAAGCAAGGGTATCTGGTGCTGGATGGTGCCTTGCCTGCCCATTTAAGCCAGGCATTGCTGGATGAATGGGACCAGCACTTTGCTGTACACCTGCAATCGGCAGGTGTGGGGCGAGCTGGGGATTACCGGCAAAGTCCGGATATTCGCCGCGATAAAATCCTCTGGCTGGAACCGGAGACCCCGGCTGTCACGGAATTTTTATCCTGGATGGATAAACTGCGTACCGGGTTAAACCAGCGTCTATTTCTTGGCCTTTTCGATTACGAAAGTCATTTTGCGCTTTATGAGCCAGGTGATTTTTACCAGAAGCACCGCGATGCCTTTCGCGACACCAATGCGCGGGCGGGACGCAAACTGTCTACGGTCTATTACCTCAATCCCGATTGGACATCACTGGATGGCGGTGAATTAGTGCTCTACGATGAAGCAGACGAACATCTGCTGGAAAGGGTTGCACCAAAACAAGGCAGGCTGCTAGTGTTTTTGAGTGAGGATTTTCCCCACGAAGTGCTACCTGCCCGTCGTCCACGTAAAAGTATTGCGGGTTGGTTCCGGGTAAAGCCTGTTTGATTGGTGTTTTAAGATCATAAAAATTCGGGGATATAACAGAAAACTCTTGTGGCAAACAATTAGTGCAATCCGATGCCAGGCCATTTTGGGGTTGGCAATGAAATTGCAGGATGGATTTTGCGTTCGCTGGCGCGCTCAAGGAGTGAGTAACGGAGAGCCAGGCAAGGCTCCAGCGGGCATTCAAGATACGCCCGATACTACCTGGCCAAGTGGTATTGATTCGGCGATCTCATGCAGAATCTTAAAAACAAGCGAGGCTCAGATGCTAAAGGAAGTCACCATGGGTGAAATGAAAATAGACTGGCTGGACTACAACTCCGGTCATTTCTATGACGAGATTATCAGTGCTCCCGGAATACCCCGCCCCGAAACCCGACACCTTGCGCGCTACCTCGCTTCCCTCTCCGGCGATGAATTACAGGAACGAAAACTCTCGGCAGAACTTGCCATCAAAACCATGGGGATCTCGTTCACCGTCTACAGTGACGCCGGCAATATAGATCGCGCCTGGCCCTTCGACATCATTCCGCGCATTATCCCGCAGCGGGAGTGGCAAAAAACCGAGCGCGGTTTGATCCAGCGTTTAACGGCGCTTAATTGTTTTATCAACGATATCTACAACGACCAGAAAATTATCAAAGACAAGGTCGTGCCTGCTTACCTGCTTGAGGATTCGGTCAATTTCCGCAAAGAGTGCATGGGCATGAAGCCCGCCTATGGAGTCTGGTCGCATATCTGCGGCAGCGATTTAATTCGCGACAACCAGGGCGATTTCTATGTACTGGAAGACAACCTGCGTGTGCCCTCCGGTGTGTCCTACATGCTGGAAAACCGCAAGGTCACCAAGCGCGTGTTTCCCGAGTTATTCGAGAATCACAACATCGTACCGGTAACGGACTACCCTAACCAATTGTTCGATACGCTTGCGTCGCTGTCGCCACGCAAATCCGAGCGTCCGGAAATTGTGGTGCTGACGCCGGGAATTTATAACTCTGCTTATTTCGAGCACTCTTACCTCGCCCAGCAAATGGGAGTGGAGTTGGTCGAAGGCAGTGACCTGGTTGTCGACAGCGATGACTGTGTGTACATGCGCAGTATCGATGGCTTAAAGCGGGTGGATGTGATTTACCGCCGCATCGATGACTTATTCCTCGACCCGGATATGTTTAACCCGGATTCGGTCTTGGGGGTGCGCGGCCTGATGCGCGCCTGGCTTAAGGGCAATGTCGCCCTCGCCAACGCACCCGGTGCCGGTGTGGCAGATGACAAGGTGATCTACACCTATGTGCCCGCCATGATCAAATATTACCTGGGTGAGGAGCCCATCCTGCCCAATGTCCCCAGTTATCTCTGTGTTGATAAAAAACAATGCGATTACGTACTGGCTAACCTCGACAAGCTGGTGGTCAAACCGGCGAATGAGTCTGGTGGCTACGGCATGATTATCGGGCCGCAGGCCAGCAAAAAAGAATTGGAAGAATTTGCGGCGCGTATTAAGGCGAATCCGCGCAACTATATGGCCCAGCCATTAATTTCCCTGTCTACCGCGCCCATCCTCACCGAGGGCAATGCCGAGCCGCGCCATATTGATTTGCGTCCCTTTATTTTGCAGGGCAAGGAACACCATGTCACACCGGGCGGCCTGACCCGTGTGGCGATGCGCAAAGGCTCCTACGTGGTGAATTCCTCGCAGGGCGGTGGCAGTAAAGACACCTGGATTGTGGTGGAGGATTAAGATGTTATCGCGTGTTGCAGAACGTATTTATTGGTTGGGCCGCTACATGGAGCGCAGTGAAAATACCGCGCGCCTGGTGAATGTAAACTCCAACCTGCTGCTGGATTTGCCCAGTGGTGTGCGCGTGGGTTGGGGATCGCTGATCGATATCAGTGGAACGCGCTCCTACTATGAACGCGACACCCAGCAGGCCGATGAAAAAACTGTCGTGAATTTTATCCTGGCGGATAAAAACAACCCGGCGTCGCTGATTAACTCGCTCAGCTTTGCCCGTGAAAACTCGCGTATTACCCGCGAGATCATGCCTATGGAAGCCTGGGAACTGGTGAATGACCTTTACCACTTTATCCGCGATCGTGTCGATAAGGTAACCTCGCGCCGCGATCGCGCCACTATCCTCCTGCATGTGATCAGCAATGTGCAGCAATTCACCGGGCTACTTGCCGGTTGCATGAGCCACAACAATGCCTATGACCTGATCCGTATCGGCCGCAACCTGGAGCGCGCCGATATGAGTACACGTATTGTGGATGTGGGCCTGGTCAACCTGCTGCCCCATTTGTCGATTGGTGGTACGGAAGTATTGGAGCCCTACGACAATATTTTGTGGATGAGTGTGTTGCGCTCACTCAGTGGTTACCAGATGTATCGCCAGCAGGCGCGCGATCGGGTCAATGCCAACGCGGTGGTGAAATTCCTGTTGCAGAGCGAAGACTTCCCGCGCGCAGTAGCCCATTGCCTCAAGCAACTGGAGTTGTGCCTATGGGGGCTACCCAACAGTGAAAACGTATTGGCCTGTATTGTCAGCTTGCAGCAAAAAATTGAACTGGCGAATCTCGATGAGCTGCTGCAACAGGGATTGCATGAATACATTGATGAGATCCAATTGGAAATTGGTAATCTCCACTTCCGAATTGCCGAAACCTGGTTTTTACCCCAGGTGATGGCTCCCGTGTCAGCTGCCTGATTAGTTCCGCGCTAGTTAGCCTGACGTTTGTCTCTGAGCTTTAGCCCGCGTATGCGGGCTTTTTTATGGCGTCCTATCCCTGGCTGCCACCCTTCGGGCCGTCGCTGCACGACGTTGAAAATGGCTCCCGGCCATTTTTTATGGCGTGCCATCCCTGGCCGCCACCCTTCGGGCCGCCGCTGGCGCGGCGTTAAAAATTTCTCCCGGAAATTTTTTATGGGTATTTGTCAAGGTGTGTAAGGTTTTGTTTGACAACGTTGTCTCTTGGGCGTAAGTTACGCTATCGCGGTTAGTGCTGGGCAAGGGACGATGGATATCGTCAACAATAAATTTCAGTACCCGCCGGTGGCTGCCATTGCCCGACAGAGGCAAATCACACCCTAATCTCCATGCAGCCCCCCATTCCAATATGTATGACTTTTTTCACGTCAGTGAAGGATCTTGTGCTGCCTGAAAAAAAGCAGGGCCTTGCCCTGGCCTCAAGGAGGCTACTGGTTCCAGTAGTGATGTACCCGGGAAATTCGATAAAGCAAAGGGATCACAACAACAAACTTGAATAGACACAGGTACATGTGTCTTTAACGACTGGAGAAAACCATGAGAAAGATCTTCACGCTGGCCATGTTAGGCTCGGCTGCCCTATGGGCCGCGTCAAGTCAGGCCTACGATTGCACGAATGTACCGCAATATGCCAATGGCAGTAGCTATGCCACAGGCGCCATTGTTAAAAACCAGGGCAATGCCTATCAATGTACAGTAGGTGGTTGGTGTACGGTTGGCGGCCCTTATGAACCGGGTGTGGGCTGGGCTTACACCAATGCCTGGAGTGGTCTGGGCGCTTGTAACAGCACGGGCAGCTCTTCGGTGGCCTCCTCTGTTATTTCTTCCGTTCAATCCTCTTCTGTCCAATCCTCGGTGATATCGTCTGTTAGCTCAGTGAGTTCATCCGTTGTGGTTTCATCGTCCGTTGTTTCCTCGGTTATTTCATCCAGTTCATCGTCGATTGCATCGAGCTTGTCGAGCGCCAGTTCGAGTGTGATTGTGTCGGGCAATGAGGCCTGCCGACCCGATGGCTTGTATCGCACGCCGGGGCAGGATGTTCCCTATTGCTCGGTGTACGACAGTGAGGGCCGTGAAAAAATGGCGATTGATCGCCGCATTATCGGTTACTTCCCCAGTTGGCGCCTGGGGGCTAATGGCACACCGCGTTACCTGGCCAACAATATCCCCTGGGGCAAGATTACCCACATCAATTACGCGTTTGCGCATATTGAAAACAATAAAATTTCGGTGGGAGATGTGACCAGTCCCAGCAACCCATCGACAGGTCTCACCTGGCCTGATGTACCCGGTGCAGAGATGGACCCAAGCTTGTCTTATAAAGGGCATTTCAACCTGTTAACCAAATTTAAAAAGCAATACCCGCAAGTGAAGACCATGATTTCTGTCGGCGGTTGGGCGGAAACCGGCGGTTATTTTGACGGCAACGGCGAGCGTGTTGCGAGTGGTGGTTTTTACACCCTCACCGACAGCCAGGCCAATATCGATACCTTTGCCGATTCTGTCGTGGCGTTCTTGCGCACCTACCATTTTGACGGGGCCGATATCGATTACGAATATGCTACCTCGATGAAAGATGCGGGCAATCCGGCTGACTGGTCCATTGCCAATGCGCGCCGTGCAAAACTCATGAGTGGCTATGTGGCGTTGATGAAAACCCTGCGTGAAAAACTGGATGCTGCCTCGGTACAGGATGGCAAACATTATTTGCTAACCGTTGCGGCCCCATCGTCCGGTTACCTGCTGCGCGGTATGGATATGTACCAGGTGACCCAATACCTCGATTACGTGAATATCATGAGCTACGACCTGCACGGTGCCTGGAACGAATTTGTCGGTCCGCAAGCCCCGTTGTTTGACGATGGCAATGATGGTGAATTGCAAAAGTGGAGCTTCTACAGCGCTTACGGTATCGGCTATTTGAATACCGATTGGGGCTACCACTATTTCCGCGGCTCCATGCCTGCCGGGCGCATTAATATCGGTGTGCCTTATTACACGCGCGGCTGGCGCGATGTCAGCGGTGGCACCAATGGCTTCTGGGGTAAATCGCCTACCAGCAACCAGTGTGCGGTTGGGTTAACCGTGTGCGGTAAGGGCGCTGTCGGCATCGACAATATTTGGCACGACATAGAAAACGGAGCCGAAGTTGCAGCAGGTGCAAACCCCATGTGGCATGCGAAAAACCTGGAGCGCAATATTGCTGCCAGTTACCTGTCGGCATACAACCTGAGCGCCGCAAATCTGGTTGGTACCTACCAGCGTTTCTACGATCCGGTGACGGTAAGCCCCTGGTTGTGGAATGCCACTACCAAAGTCTTTATTTCGACCGAAGATGAAGAATCACTGCGCACCAAGGCTGATTATGTGATCGATAAAGGCATTGGCGGCATTATGTTCTGGGAGTTGTCCGGCGACTTTGCCTGCCCGAATGATCCCACTCAGGCGTGTACGGTAGGGGATACCATGACCACGGTACTCTACGAAAAATTTGCCGATACCAGTGTTTACGGGGCGCGCAAAGCCAATCGCACCATGCCGACAGAAACGCTCGCCATGAGTTTCAGCTTGGGTGATTACCCGGTGGGTGACAGCAATTTCCCGATTACCGGAAAACTGACACTCACCAACAATTCCCCCCTGACCATTCCCGGTGGTGCGGTGTTTGAGTTTGATTACGGTACCTCTGATACCGGTAATATTGGCGATCAATCCGGACTGGCTATTCAAAACATTGAGGTCGGCCACACCGGTAATAACATCGGCACAGGTCTGGATAGCGATTTTAACCGCGCGCGTTTCAGCCTGCCCGGTTATGAAACCCTGGCCCCCGGTGCGAGCAGAACCTTTACCTTTACCCAAAAGCTGCCGACCAGTATGTATTCCAACTGGACGGTGACCTTTGGCGGTAAAACCTATGCCTTGAGTTTTGATTATGCGCGCGGTGCGGTGCTGGCAACCTCTTCCAGCAGCTCATCATCAAGCAGTTCAACAGGTAACAGCTCTTCCTCCAGCTCCAGCAGTACCGGCAGTTGTACGGACGGTGTCAATGTCTACCCCAACTGGCCACAGAAAGATTGGGCGGGCAATCCCTCCCATGCCGTTGGTGGTGACAAGATGGCTTACCAAGGCTCGGTGTATCGCGCTAACTGGTGGACCAACTCGATTCCGGGAAGTGATGGTTCCTGGACGTTTGTGTGCAGCGATTAAATCGTGCTGCTATAAGGTGTTGTAATAGGTTGTTGTAAAAGACACCATCCCAAAAGGCCAGCAATTGCTGGCCTTTTTTACAGGGCATAATTTATTCATCAACCCGGATTTTTTTACCCGTTATAACCGATAGTTTTTGCTGCGTTCGACTTGGGTGCATTTGCGCATCGGCATTTACCAAAATACACAATAGGCGGATGGGTTCGTACTGATATAAGTCCGTTAAATCAATGGGCTGAACAAGTGGGTAATATTTTCCAGCAGGCGTGAAAAACGCCCGCGCTGTTGCCAGCGATGCAAGTCCAATCGTTTGGCCTGGTGACGATAATCGTTCACGATCTGGGCCAGGCGTTTGGCTGTGGGCTTGTCATAAATAATCATGGTCATTTCAAAATTCAACCAGAGGCTGCGCAAGTCCATATTGACCGTGCCAAAAAAAGCCAGCTGACGGTCGATAATCACACACTTGGTGTGCAGCAGCCCTTGTTCAAATTGATAAATATGCACACCGGCTTTCATCAATTTATCAAAGTAAGAATGGCCTGCATGGCGCGCCAGGAATGAATCGACTTTCCTGGGTAAAATCAGGTTGACGCTAACCCCGCGGCGCGCGGCAATAATCATCGCCTGTTCGAGCGCTTCACCGGGAACAAAATAGGGCGTGACTATATCCACCTGGCGTACAGCCGAATAAATGCCCTGTAACAGGCTTTGCAGGATACTGTCATCCAGGTTATCTGGCCCTGAGGGCGCCACCTGGGCGACAGTTTTATCGCGGCGAATGTCTATCTTGTGCTCCACCAAGGGAAGTTCCTGCTGGGTTTCTATATTCCAGTACCAGCGAAATACCGCATCAAATACATTGACGATGGGGCCCTGGATTCGCGCCATTAAATCGATCCATTCCCCTACATCCAGAGATTTTTTAAACAGGCTGGGATCAATCAAATTAAAGCTGCCCATATAGGCGACACGATTATCGATGACCAGGGTTTTACGATGGCTGCGCAGGTCATAGCGCGCGAGCTTGGCGGGAATCAATCGAATCGGGCAGGCTTTGATTAGTTCGATATTGGGGTGCACCAGTTTTTTCACCAGCGACGATTTAAAAAATGCAGCGCTGCCTACCGCATCGAGCATGATACGACAGCGGACACCACGCCCTGCAGCGTCCAGTAAGGCATCGGCTACCTGGTCTGCGATACCACCGGGATGCCAAATATAAAACTCCATATGGCAGCTAATTTCTGCAGTGCGGATATCGGCACACATGGCATCAATAGTGGTTTTGGCAGATTGCAGGAATTCCAGGTCATTCCCACCCAATACCGGAATGCCTGCGGTTTGAAACTCCAGCCTGGCCAGTGCCAGGCTGGCCGGGTGGAAGTTATGCCAGGCTTGCTTGATGCCATCCATACGGCGCAGCGCTGGAATTTGCTGCGTTTGCCTTAATCGTTCGCGGCGATGGACATGGCGCACACCCAGGTAGCGCTCCCCAAACAATAAATAAAGTCCCACGCCCAGGTAAGGTAATAGCGCCAATACCAGTAACCAGGCCAGGGATGCTCCCACCGGTAAACGCTGCATAATCACACGCACAGCAAAAATAATCACCAAGGCAAAGTGCAGCAGGATCATGGCTTGTTGAATGATGCTGATCAGCATCCAGATGGAGTCACGCATATGATCCCTATTGGCTATTCTGTCGTGATGATATCTGTCGGGTTAATCGAAGGTCAGACCGGTACTGAGATAAAGGTTCCAATAATTTGCCTTGCTTTCCCCCGGGCGACCAAAATGCTGCCAGTCGATACCAATACCGATCAACCAATGTTTTACCGGTTGTAAACCAAACTCTGCATTGCCTTCAAAGAAATATTCGTCATCGTCTTTTAACGGATCTTTAAATCTAAACGAACCATGTCCAAGGCCCAGGGCGCCGATAATGTAGGTATTGGAGGAAAAAATTTCCGGATTGTGGACAATACCGGCAAACCCTGCTGAAAATGTTCTTACTTTGGCATCCGGTATGGGGTGGTCAATCTGGGTGATATTTTCCTGCAGGCTGATATAAAACGGTGACGCGATCAGGCGGGCACCGATGCTGCGCTCAAAATGCATGTCGTATTTCTGATAAGTATTATCGTAAAGCGCAAACTCGTCTTCATCGGCATCGATAAAACCCCAGGGGGCATATTTCACTTGCAGAACCACTGCCCCGGGTGAAGGAGTATATTCCTGGGCCCAGGTTGGTACTGCCCAGCCCATCAGGACGATAAGGAAAATAGTGCGGTGTAAACCCGACATGGGTAAATCCTTGGACGTTTGGTATTCATGGCCTATGTTAGCAGGTTTATAAAGTTGGCCTAAACCGGCAGGGGTGGTAGCCGTTGTGGCGTTATGGCGTGTATATTGCCATGACTGCTTTAACTCATTGGTTCCCTTCTCTTTGGTTTTCACAGGAATATACATCATGCCTGGCACTGAGCGATCCCTGACCCTGCGTTTTTTGGCAGAGCCGACCGACATTAATTTTGGTGGCAAAGTACACGGTGGTGCGGCCATGAAGTGGATCGACCTGGCGGCTTATGCCTGCGCATCGGCCTGGAGTGGAAAATATTGCATCACGGCTTATATGGGCGGCATGCGTTTTGTGAAACCTATCCATGTCGGGCATATGGTGGAAGTGGATGCAAAAGTGATCTACACCGGGCGCACCTCCATGCACCTGGGGATTGAGGTGCGTTCAGGGCCTCCGACCTCCGTTACAAAAGAGCTGACAACCCATTGTGTAGCGATCATGGTTGCAGTCGATGAACAGGGGCGCCCGACACAGGTGCCGGAATGGGTGCCGCAAACCCAAGAGGATATTGCGATGCGCGAATCGGCGATTCGCCTGATACAAATGCGTGCACAAATCGCCGATGAAATGCAGTCGTACTTATCCAGTGTTTAAGCTGGCGGGTTTTAGCGGGCGAGGTTCAACGCCATAAAAACACTGTAGAGGTCTTCTGTGTAATTGGCTCTGCTATTGCGTTAGAGAATTGGGAATATTGTAGAGCGTGTTAACGGTTTCCCGTATCAGCCCTGGCCAATTCTCTGCACATCGACAGACACGGTCAATTGCGGTGCCTGGCCGCCGCCGAAGATGACACCTTTGAGGGGGGATACATCGGAGTAGTCGCGACCCCAGGCGGTAGTGATGTGTTGCTCGCTGATCATTTTGTTGTTGGTGGGATCGAATTCGTACCAGCCTTCGCCGGGGGAGTAGACTGCAAACCAGGCATGGGTTGCGTCGGCACCGACGAGCTTTTCCTGGCCGGGTGGCGGCAGGGTTTCAAGATAACCGCTGACATAGCGTGCGGGATAACCGAGGGAGCGCAGGCAGCCAATGGCGAGGTGGGCGAAGTCCTGGCAGACACCGCGCTTGTGCTTGAGCACATCGGCCAGTGGTGTGGCGACATCGGAGAACTGTGGGTCGTAGGTGAAGTCGCGGAAAATGCGCTGGGTCAGATCCATCACCGCGGATAAAAAGGGACGGTCGTCGCCAAAGGAGCTCTGGGCATAATCAGCGAGATCAGCATGCTGCTGTACCATGGGCGAGTTGAGCATGAATTCGCGCGCGCTCAATGTTTGCAAGTCATGGCTATTTTTCAGCAGGTATTTGACATAGGTGCAAGGGTTGCCGAAATCGAGGTTAATATTGGTGACGGGCTCCTGCACCTGAAGATGGCTGGTAACAGTCAGATCCAGTTCCTGGTGATCCTTCTCGATGGAAAATTGTAAAAAGGCATTGCCAAAATAATCGTGCCGCGTGTTGTGCATAGTGGCGTTGGGCGAAATGTTGATTTCACTTTTTTCCACCAGCTGGGTATTGGTGTCGCGCGGTAATACATAGGCGAGGTTGTAGCAATTGCTGACCGGCAGGGCGTATTGGTAACGGGTGCTGTGGCGGATAATGTATTTCATAGCTGCTCCTGCCACTCGGTATTTTTCACCAACAGTTGTGGGCCCTGAGTGTGGTCGAAGTAGCGTTGGCTGATAGCCTTGGCGGCGCTGCTAATCAGGTATTGTACACGCGCAAGCAGCTGATCCAAATCTTCACGGACACCGCTTTTACTACCCACCAGTTTTTTAATATCACTTAATTGAATAGCGGTGGTGGCTTCGAGCAGGAATTTGCTTTCCTGGCTCAGGCGATCGCGGTTGCCGGGCAGGTCACTGAAGTGCATTTCCAATTGTGCCAGCTGGTAAATCAGCGAGCGTGGGTTGCGGCTGTTGAGCAAGATCATTTCGAGTCCGTTTTCGATATTAATTCCGTTTTGATAGTAGCGGCGGTAATTGATCAGGGCCTCGCCGCTGAGCAGGGCGGACTCAATCAACACTTCTTGGCCCAGTTCATCAAAGCGCGGTGTGAGCAGGGAGCGCAGGCTGCTGACAATTTGTAAGGCGCGCTCCATGCGGCGCCCCATTTCCATAAAGTGCCAGCCATTGTCGCGCGTCATGCTGTCATGGATGAGCCCGGTCAATGCCAGGAGTGATGTCACCAGGTGCGCCTGTACTTCTTCTGAACTGGCGAGGCCGCTCTCGTTGATCAGGTTGCGCATTTGTTCGAGCCGGTCGCCAATGTCGTTGATAACCCGCTGGGTATCACTGGAGAGCTGTTCTTTTACCTGCTCAGAAGAGCGAATCATCGCAATCAGGTTATTGGCCACACTGCCAATGCGCTGGTTGTCGATCAGGATTGACATCAATTCAGGTTCCGGGCTATCGAACAGGGTGGGGTTCAGGCTGGCAAAACCCGGATAGGTTGACGTGACATGGGTAATAGCACTGAGCAGCGCACAACAAATATTTCCCGGTAAGGCTTCGGTGCGATTGAGCTGTAGGGCGACGGTGCGCAACAGGCGCAGGGCTGATTCAGCGCGTTCGGCGTAGCGGCCCATCCAGAACAGGTTTTCGACAACGCGACTGGGGAGTTCGTTGCTGTTGTCGAGCGGGGTTTGCAAATCGGGATTGCGCAGGCTAACGCGCTTTTCCGGCTCCGATGCCAATACCCAGGTATCCTTGGAAACGGAGCCGCGCTGGTTGGAAATAATTTTATTGCCTGCATCCAGGTTGACCCGTGTTAATCCGCCGGGCATTACCGCGTAGCCGTTGTCGGTGGCAACAGCAAAGGTGCGCAGGATAGAGGCACTGGGTTTTAGTTGCCCCTGGTGCCAACTGGGTGTTGTGGAGCAGGGGACGTATTCCTGGGCAACAAACTGGTAGGGGTTTTTGCGGATGCGGTTTTGCCAGGCTTGCAGTTTGGTGTCGTCCAGCTCTGCACCATACACTTCATAAAGGCCGGGGCGGCGATAAGTGGGTTTGATCAGTAAGTTTTTTAAATTGGCGCAGACATATTCCAGGTCTTTGCTATCGCCACACCACCAGGTTTTTACACTGGACATTTTCAATTCGCGGCCAATCAGTGCGCGCGCGATATCTGGCAGGTAGCGCAGCAGTGCGGGGTTTTCCAGCACATTGGAACCGAGCGGGTTGGCAATTGCCACATGGCCCATGCGTGCAACTTCCAGTAAACCGGGAACACCTAATTGTGAATCGCCTTTTAACTCCACCGGGTCGCAATACACATCATCCACGCGCCGCAAAATAACATCGACACGTTTTAGACCGTCCAGGGCTTTCATCCAGACATAGCCATTGCGGACACTCAGGTCGCTGCCTTGTACCAATTGGAAGCCGAGGTAATTGGCGAGATAGGCGTGTTCGAAATAGGTTTCGTTATAGGCGCCGGGGGTGAGCACAACAATGCGCGCCAATCCGCCATTGGGATTGAGCGCCTGCAACTTTTGGCGCAGGCGTGCAAAAAATAATGAGAGGCGGTGCACATGGCTGTCGCGAAACAAACTGGGAAACACCCGGTTCATCACCGTGCGGTTTTCCAGGGCATAACCCGCACCGGAAGGCGCCTGGGTTCGGTCGGCCATTACGCGCATATGCCCATCGGGGCCGCGCACTAAATCCACACCGTGCAAAATTAATTGTTGTGCACCGGGCAATTTGATCTGGTTGCAGGGGCGCAGGAATCCCTGGTGGGAAAATAATAATTCCGGTGGAATGACACCCTGGCGAATCAGTTTCCGGTCACTGTAAATGTCTTGCAGCAATAAGTTAAACACGTCGGCGCGCTCAACCAGCATGGCTTCAGTTGTTTCCCATTCATCGCTGCTGATCAGCAGTGGTACCGGGTTGAGTTGCCAGGTTTGGTTGGTGTTGGGTTCGTCATAAACTTTATAGGTAGCACCGTCGTCACGCAGGATACGACTGGCTTTTTGCTGCCGTTCGTTGATCTGCTCGGGGCCCATGTTATGAAGGCTGTTGAGCAGGTATTCCCAATGGGCGCGAACGTGCCCCTCCCTGTGATATGCCTCGTCCACGCCCTGAATCAGGGCAGGGTATTCTGCTGGGGGCACTGCGGGTGTGCTCAAGCGTACTAAAGGTGTATTGACCTGGATTTCCATAAGGCGGAATAGATTCTTATCAATGGAGCCTGTACGGGGCAACATAGCCTGACAGCACAGGTCTCTACACAGTGAATAGTCAAAGTCATTAAACGGAAACTACCGTGAAATGGCAAGGATTAACTGCACAGATTGTTCCAGGCAGACAGGTGTATACCTATTCGGTGCAATCCGACGGGTATAACACTTGCGCCAGGCGGCAGTCCTCATAATAGCCAGTGCCAATACCAGCGGAAAAAAGTCGAACCTCGAATCCAGGAGTTGCAGTTCACGGATTACGCAAACTGGGACTGGCCATTCTGCAATGATTATTTGATGATTTACGAGTACCTTCCTGCGTAACCGGACGCATTTCCCTTCGACAGGGATTATCAGGCAGGAGGGTTCGCTTCCATTTTATTCCATAACAATAATTGAACTGGACACGCAGCTCATCCAGAGGACAAGTGCCTGGGACTTGGCGCTCACGATTAAACTAATGAGGACAACAACCATGCGTACTTTTCTAACAGGTTTACAACAATATTACTCGCGGCTATTCATCGCCGGTTTCCTGCTTTGGGGGCTTGCCCTCCCTTCACAGGCAGTGGTGTTCCAGGCCGAGAACTATACGAATTTCTACGATACCAGCCCCGGTAATAGTGGCGGTGCCTATCGCAGCGATGCCGTGGATATTGAGATCACCAATGATTCGGGGGGCGGCTACAACGTCGGCTGGATAGAGGCGACAGAATGGCTGGTGTACAGCGGCCTTTCGATTCCTGCCAGCGGTAACTACACCATTCGCTTGCGCGTTGCCAGTCCCTCGGGCGCTACGGCCTCCGTGGACTTAAATGGCGGGGCGATCCAGTTGGGGAATTTTTCAATCCCGGCAACCGGAGGCTGGCAAAACTGGACCACGGTTAGTCGCACGGTCTATATCAATGCCGGTACCTACAATCTGGGGGTTTTCGCCCAGACGGCAGGTTGGAATTTTAACTGGATTGAAGTGGTTGGCAGTGGTGGCGGTACCACCGGCCTGGTAACGGTTTACGAGCATTGCAACTACGGCGGTTGGTCGGCTGGTTTCAATACCGGCTCCTTTGATGTCAATGCTATGACTGCCCTGGGCGCGCGCAATGACCAGGTATCGTCGATTCGTGTTGCCGCTGGTTATGAGGCGGTATTGTTCGAAAACTGGGATTTCTCCGGTGCGTCGGTGACGGTCAGGGGCGACAGCAGCTGCCTCAGCAATTTCAATGATCGGACATCCTCCATCATCGTGCGTGCAACAACCGGCAACCCTCCGGCGACCGGGTTTAGCGCTATTGTGAGCGAAGCCCAGTTCAACCAGATGTTCCCCAATCGCAATCCCTTTTACACCTATGCAGGTTTGGTAGAGGCCGCAAAAACCTATCCGGCATTTGCAGGTACGGGTGATACAGCGATGAAAAAACGTGAAGCGGCGGCGGCACTGGCGAACTTCTCGCACGAAACGGGCGGACTGGTTCATGTGACGGAAATTGCCCAGGGCGAATACTGTGGCGATTGGGATGGCAACCCGGCAACCTGCCCCTGTGCACCGGGCAAGCGCTATTACGGTCGAGGCCCAATCCAGTTGAGCTGGAATGGCAACTACTGCGCGGCAGGTGATGCCCTTGGTTTGAATTTGCGTGCCGATCCCGATTTGGTTCAGCGCGATGCCAAGGTGGCCTGGCAGACAGCACTCTGGTTCTGGATGACGCAATCCGGTGCCGGTTTCCGCCCGGCGCATAGCTCCATTGTGAATGGTAATGGTTTTGGTGAGACCATCCGCACCATCAATGGCTCGTTGGAATGCAATGGCGGTAACCCTGCCCAGGTGCAGAGCCGTATCAATGAGTTCAACCGTTTCCTGAATATCCTGGGCACGACTGCGGGGGCGGGCAATATCGGTTGTTAACATAATTCAGTGGCAGTGAACCCCGGGGTTCACTGCCACTGCTTCCTGTGTTTACCTTTGCAAACCTTCCGGTGAGACTCTGTGGTATCCATTTGAATTTGGTAATAGTGATGGCGGGCTGGATCAGCGACTGCTATTGCAGACGAGTGGTATTGAGTTCATGGAGTGAGGGGCGTTTAATGGACGCTCCGTTATACGGAGTTATTGGCCGTTGCTCCCTCACATTAATTCGATATCTGGAAGGAATGTTGCAATGTCACCTATAAAAATAATTACCATCATCGCGACCGTGTTCTTTGTTGTAGCTTGTGGAGGTTCTGGTGGCAGTTCCGGTTCGGGGACTTCTTCTTCAGCACAGGTTATATCCTCTGTGTCTTCTGCAATAAATAGTAGTTCCAGCGTCACATCCTCGTCATCTTCTTCCGTAAGCAGTCTTTCCAGTGCGACTGTATCGAGCAGTTCGCTTTCGTCTATATCGTCCAGTAGCAGCCAGTTATCCAGTTCAAGTAGTGTGATCAGCTCATCCAGCGCCAGCAGTTCATCCAGTGACAGCTCTGCGCCGGTGCGGGTTGAATCGGGTTTGGCTACACGTGCTGCCAACAACAGCTGCCACGCGCCGGAGATACCGCCGTCTGCATTGGGCAATTACAGTTTTGAATGGGTGACTGTGCCCTCCGGAGTCAATGACCCGATTTATTTGGCCCAGGCACCCGGTGTGGATGATCGCTACTATGTGGTGGAAAGACCCGGACGTATTCGCAGTTTTGTATTGGGTGATGCAAATGCAAGCCTGGCGGTCGATTTTTCCAGCCAGGTTGTCACCACCGGTGAGGGTGGTGCCCTGGGATTGGCTTTCCATCCGGATTTTGCAGCCAATCGCTATGCCTATGTTTTTTTCACCGCCTCGCGCCAAACCTACAACATCAGCGATAGCAATGTGTCCATGGTGAGTGTTGTACGCCGCTATACCGTGTCTAGCGACGGCCTCAGTTTTACCCAGCCGGTTGATATATTGGCTCCGTTGAATGCAAGTGATACACGCTTGAATCAACGCTGGACCAACCACAAGGGGGGATGGATTGGTTTTAGCCCTATCGATGGCTATCTCTATATTGCGCTGGGCGATCGCGGGGAGGGGCCGGGTGGTGTTCCCCTCGCCAATAATTTTGCGCATATCGCACAGGATGTAACGTCACTACACGGAAAAATATTGCGTATTGATGTCGACACAGGATCGCCCTATGGCATTCCGGCGGATAATCCCTTTGCCCATGGTGGCGGTGCGGCAGAAATTTTTGCCTGGGGTTTTCGCAATCCCTGGCGCTCCAGTTTTGATCGCCTGACCGGTGACCTCTGGGTGGGAGATGTCGGTGAAGGCGAGCGCGAAGAAATCAATAAAGTGGTGCTGGGCGGCAATTATGGCTGGCCATTCCGCGAGGGCAATTATGACCGTTGCAATAATTGTGTTAATGGCCAGCAATCCCTGGCACCGGTTGTGGATTTGTCGCACAGCGATGGTTGGGTAGCGGTTATTGGTGGTTATGTATATCGCGGCGCCGCCATGCCGGAGTTACAGGGGCGCTATATTTTTGGTGATTTTATTCGCTCCGGTGTAACGACGATTTCCTACGATAATGACGGCGAACCTTTTGCCGAAGATCTGGTGCCTTCCGGCGGTTCGTCCCCCGGTTTTTCCGAAGACAATGCGGGCAATATCTGGCGCATCCATTCCTGGGGTGGCTTTGAACGCCTGGCGCGTACCAGTGCGCCTGCGGCGGATAATTTTCCTGAGCGCTTGAGTGAGACAGGGTGTTTCGAACCGCAGGATATACACACACCGGTGCCCGGTGTGGTTGCCTATGATATCAACAGCCCACTCTGGTCTGATGGTGCAGCCAAGGAGCGCTATTTCGCGTTGCCGAATGACACAGAGATCAGTATCCAGGAAAACCATGATTGGGCCTTTCCTATTGGCAGCGTGTTAATTAAAACCTTTTTATTGCAAGGCAGCCCGGTTGAAACGCGCTTATTGGTCAGGCACAGCAACGGCCAGTGGGCGGGGTATTCCTATGAGTGGAATGACGCGGGAACCGATGCGGTTTTACTGGCATCGGGCAAAACCAAATGGGTAGCAGGACAATGGTGGCACTATCCCTCGCGCGCCCAATGTATGAATTGCCATACTGCACCCAATGGCAACCCCGCTGCTGAGCGGGTACTGGGATTGGAAACCGCGCAAATCAATCGCGATTTTATTTACCCCGGCAACCTGATCGCCAATCAAATCCAAACCCTGGCGAGTGTTGGCTACTTCGCTGAAAATCCGGGCGCGCATGGGGAGCTGGTGCAAATGCCCAATCCGTTATCAACGGATGGTGATCCGGGTACGCGTGCACGCGCCTATTTACACAGTAACTGCGCCAACTGCCATCAGCCCAACGGGCCGGGGCGCGGCGGTATGGATTTCCGCTATACAACGGATTGGCTGGCAGGACATTATTGCAACCAGATTCCATCGTTTGGCAATTTGGGTATTGCTGATGCGCGTTTGTTAAAACCGGGGGTGGCAGGTGAATCGATTATCCCCTTGCGCATGGCGCGCACCGATGCCCATCGTATGCCGCCCTTGGGGGTGAGTATTCCGGACGACCAGGGCATAGCGGTGGTTGAAGGATGGATTAATAGTTTGAGTGGTTGTTTATAGTGTTTGCGGGTTTTGTGGCGGGACAAAAAAATAACGGGCTTATGGACCCGTTATTTTTTTATGGCGAATAGGTTTTTCCCTGTAGTGCTAGGCCGTTGGCGGGCGCCGTAAATCCAGCGTGTGCGGGTATTCGCCGGCGGCTTCCTCCGGTGGTGGTGCCATGGGTCGCGGCGGGTGTTTGTTTTCGAAAAAATCGCGCAGGATTTTTCCCGCGGGTGTTGGTGGCAACAAGCCGGGCGTGTGGTTGAAATCGAAGAACCGATTGCCGCGGCGCGATTCCGCCTCGTTGGCGTTGACCGGGAATCGCTCGTAGCTGCGTCCGCCGGGGTGACTCACATGATAGGTGCAACCACCGATACTTTTGCCCGTCCAGGTATCGATCAGGTCAAATACCAAGGGCGCATGTATACCAATGGTGGGATGCAGTGCCGAGGGGGGCTGCCAGGCGCGATAGCGCACACCGGCGACAAACTCATTGAGCTTGCCGGTGGCGATGAGCGGTACCCGACGACCATTACAGGCGAGCAGGTAGCGTCCGGGGGTTAATCCGCTGACGCGCACCTGCAGGCGCTCCATCGACGAATCCACATAGCGCGAAGTACCAAAGCTGCTGACCTCTTCTCCCAGCACATGCCAGGGCTCTATGGCCCAGCGCAATTCAATTTGAATATCGTCCAGTTGCACACGGCCGTAGTGGGGGAAACGGAATTCCTCAAAGGGCGCCAGCCATTCCAGTTGGAAGGGATAGCCATGCTCGTTGAGGTCGCGCACCACATCGCGCATGTCTTCCCACACAAAGTGGGGCAGCATGAACTTGTCGTGCAGCAATGTGCCCCAGCGTATCAGCGGCTTGCGGTAGGGCGCTTTCCAGAAGCGACTGATCAGGCAGCGCAACAGCAGGATTTGCACCAGCGACATGCGCGCGTGGGGCGGCATTTCAAAACCGCGGAATTCCAGGATGCCCTGGCGGCCACTGGCGCTACCGGCAGCGTAGAGCTTGTCGATACAGAATTCGGCGCGGTGGGTGTTGCCGGTCACATCGATGAGCAGGTTGCGCATCAATCGATCCACCAGCCAGGGCTGGTCAACAATGCCATCGGGCATTTGCTGGAAGGCAATTTCCAGTTCATAGAGCATTTCATCGCGGCCTTCGTCTACCCGTGGCGATTGGCTGGTAGGGCCAATAAACAAGCCGGAGAACAGATAGGACAAGGCTGGATGGTGCTGCCAGTAGGTGACCAGGCTGCGCAGCAAATCGGGGCGACGCAGGAAGGGACTGTCGGCGGGTGCAGCACCGCCAAAGGTAACGTGGTTGCCTCCGCCGGTGCCGGAGTGGCGGCCATCGAGCATGAACTTTTCGGTGCCCAGGCGCGATTGGCGCGCGTCTTCGTAGAGCGCCAGGGTATTGTCCACCAGTTCGCGCCAGTGATTGACCGGGTGGATATTGACTTCGATCACACCCGGGTCGGGCGTGATCAGGAACTTTTTCACCCGGTAGTCCCTGGGCGGCTCATAGCCTTCGATGACCACCGGCATATTCAATTCGGCAGCGGTATCTTCAATGGCTTCGACCAGCGCCAGGTAGTGTTCCAGGTAGGTGAGCGGCGGCATAAACAGGTGCAGGCGGCCATCGCGCGCCTCAAAGCACAGGGCGGTACGGATCACATAGCCGGCTTCTATGTAGTGGTTGTAGCCCTGGTTAGCCTTTGGCGATACCGTTTTTTTGGCGTTGGGAGCAACCTGCGGGCTGGTTGTCTGGGCCGGTTTGGCGCTGTAGGCCGTGTGCTGGTTGACATCATGGCCATGGGTTAGCCGGTTGAAGATAGTGCCGCTGGCAGGCAGGGGCTCCTGTTCGGCCAGGGGGTCCACTTCCGGCAGGTAGCGCTCGTAATCATGCTCGGGAAAACTGAGTGAACCCAGCGGCAGGCGCAGGCCCAGGGGCGAGTCGCCGGGAATCAACAACAGCTCCTCGCTGCGCAGTTGCCAGCGCCCGGTCAGCCAATTGTGGTGCAGGTAGTTCCACTCGATGGGCAGCACAAAACCTGAGGGTGTGTTGAGCCCGCGGGTGAGCAGCCTGGCCAGGCGGCGACGCTCCAGGTCATCCTTTAGATCGGCGGTACGCGGATTGACCTCGGGGGGCAGGCGCTGCTCGGTCATCAGGTAATAAACCGGGTCCTCGTAGGCAAAAACCAGGTGCTTGGGGTTGACCAGAATCCTGTCGCACAAGCGCTGGGCAAATTGCAGGGCGTGTTCGTGGGTATGGTCATAGTCTTTATCGACCCGTGCCAGCAGTTTGGGGTTGCGCCACAGGGGCTGGCCATCGGTGCGCCAGAAACAGCCCAGGGCCCAGCGCGGCACTTCCTCGCCTGGGTACCACTTGCCCTGGCCATAGTGGAGCAGGCCATTGGGGGCAAAGGTGTTGCGCATGCGCAGCAGCAGGTCTTTGGCCAGGCGCAGCTTGTCAGCGCCCAGTGCGCCGGTGTTCCACTGCTCGGATTCCATGTCATCAATGGACACAAAGGTGGGTTCGCCACCGGTGGTCAGGCGTACATCCTGCTCCCACAGCGCCTTGTCCACCGCATCGCCCAGGGCGTTAATGGTAGCCCACTGTTCTTCGGTGTAAGGCTTGGTGACGCGCGGATCTTCCAATACGCGGATCACTTCATTGCTATAGCTGAAGCTCACCTCACACTTGCTGGTTGCGCCGGTAATGGGGGCGGCGGAGATGGGGTCGGGGGTACAGGCGAGCGGGATATGGCCTTCGGTGGCCAGCAGCCCGGAGGTGGGGTCGAGGCCGATCCAGCCTGCGCCCGGCACATAGATCTCGGTCCAGGCATGCAGGTCGGTAAAGTCGGCCTCGGGCCCGCTGGGGCCATCCAGGGCTTTGATATCAGCGGTGAGCTGCACCAGGTAGCCCGAGGCAAAGCGGGCGGCATAGCCCAGGTGGCGGAACACCTGCACCAGCAGCCAGGCGGTATCGCGGCAGGAACCTTTGGCCAGGCCCAGGGTTTCCTCACAGGTTTGCACACCCGGCTCCAGGCGTATGCCATAGGCAATGCGCTGTTGCAGTTGCTGGTTAACCTGCACCATAAAGTCATTGATATGCCAGGGTTGATCACTGAGTTGGCGATGGCGTATGTCGGCGCGGATGTTATCCACCAGTTGGCGCAGCAGCGGGCCGCTTTCGGTCACTTCCAGGTAGGGGATCAGCTCGCGCTTAAGCTGGGTGTCATAGTCAAAGGGCACATGCTCGGCATAGTCTTCCACAAAAAAGTCGAAGGGATTGATCGTGGTCATCTCGGCGATGACTTCTACCTCGATACTCAGTTTTTGCGTCTGCTCAGGGAATACCAGGCGCGCCTGGAAATTGCCGAACGGGTCTTGCTGCCAGTTGATGAAGTGTTGCCTGGGCTCGATGTTAAGCGAGTAACTGTGGATTTTGGTGCGCGAATGCGGCGCAGGCCTCAGGCGCAACACATGGGGGAAAAGGGTGGTCAGGCGATCGAATTCATAGTGGGTCTTATGGTGAATGGCAACGCGGATAGCCATGGGTCTTTGCCTTCCTGCAGCGGGTGGAGGTGTGTTTCATACTGGTGCATGTGAGTATGCGCCTGTTTTCAAACGGGGCAATCGATTATGGCAAATATCTGCACGGTTACTGTGACAGCCTGTGTTTTCCCTGTCGGATGCCTGTTGAATACCCAGGAGGTGCAGCAATAAGTGCACCAGTCTGCACCCTGTCCGGGTTTTGGATGAACCCGGTTGTTGTTGGAGCGTCAAACAGCATTTACGGCAATGGCTGCCAGTTTATACTCCGCACTCTTTCCCTCTTCTCACTGACAGGATGGCAAAACTCCATGCTGAAGATATTCCAACAGTGGCTTGATCGCTATTTTTCCAACGAAGAAGCACTGCTGTTATTACTGTTATTGGCGGCAGCACTATTGGCCATACTCACGATGGGGCAGGTGTTGGCTCCTATGATGGCGGCAATGGTGATTGCGTTTTTGATGCAGGGTATGGTGACCCGCTTGCGCCAGTGGGGCATGGGGCACAACCTCGCCGTTACCATTGCCTTTGTGGTGTTACTGGTATCCCTGGGGGCCTTGCTGCTGTTCATCATGCCCATTATGTGGAATCAGCTGGTGCGTTTTTTTAACGAATTACCGCGGATGGTGATTGAGGGGCAGGAGTTGCTGATGGGATTGCCGGAGCGCTATCCGCAATTTCTCAGTGAGCGGCAATTGGAGCAGTTGTTTGCATCGATGACTGCCGAAATCAGCGGTATGGGCCAACGGGTGCTGAGCTTTTCGGTAACCAATATTCCCATGCTGATCGGTTTGATGATTTACCTGATTCTGGTGCCGATCCTGGTGTTTTTCTTTCTCAAGGACAGCAGCCTGATCATGGCCTGGTGTGCCAGGTTCCTGCCCCACCATCGCCCGGTCATGGCTAAGGTCTGGCAGGAAATGAACCAGCAATTTGCCAATTATGTGCGCGGCAAGGTGATTGAGATTGTCATTGTCGGTGCGGTTTCCTACGTCGCGTTCATTTGCCTGGGGCTTAACTATGCCGCCCTGTTGGCGATTGCTGTGGGGTTATCGGTTGTTATCCCGTTTATCGGCGCGGCTGTGGTCACACTTCCGGTTGCCCTGGTCGCTTACTTTCAGTGGGGTTGGTCGGCACCGTTTATTTATCTGATGCTGGCGTACACCATAATCCAGGTGCTGGATGGCAATGTGCTGGTGCCCCTGTTGTTTTCCGAGGCTGTTAACTTGCACCCGGTCGCCATCATTCTCGCGGTATTGGTATTTGGCGGCTTATGGGGGTTTTGGGGCGTGTTTTTTGCTATTCCACTGGCGACGCTGGTAAAGGCCATTCTCTATGCCTGGCCCATTGCGGTACAGGAAGCCTCTCTGGTCCAGGAGCGGGAAAAAACCTGTGAGGCAGCAGAATGAATTCTGCTGCCAGCGATGGATTACCCCTCCTGGGGCGGGATATAACCAACGGGAGGCAACTGCAAAAAAGCCTCCACAATTAATTTGTCCCAGGATTTAGTCAGGGAGCGCAGGTACTCGTTATCGGCATCAAAGACACTGTGCTGCATAAAGAAGCTGTCAGTGGCACAGGTCATCAGCTCAATCGGCGGGCCAACCGTCAGGTTGGAGCGCATGGTGGAGTCCATGGAGACCAGGGCGCAGAGGGAGGCGGTATCCAGCCCGGTTTCAGGTTTGAGGATACGATCCAGGATAGGCTTGCCGTACTTGCTCTCGCCAATCTGCAAATAGGGGGTGTGGGCCGAGGTGGTGATGTGGTTGCCCTGCGGATAGATCAACACAATGCCAGGCGTTTCCTGGTCGATTTGCCCTCCCAGCAGGAAGCTGGCTTCAAAGCTGACATTGGTGTTGTTATTGGCGTGCTTTTCCTGGATGGCAACGCTGATCTCACCGACATAGTCTGCGGCTTCATTAAGGTTCTCCACCGAGGCCAGGTTGGGGGTGGCCCCGTCCTTGATATCTTTGCGCAGGCGCGCAATCACCGCCTGGGTCGTAGCCAGGTTTCCCGCTGACGTGATGATTAACTGACGGCTGTTATTGATATTAAAGTGATACATCTTGCTGTAGGTGCTTACCTGGTCTACGCCCGCATTGGTACGGGAGTCGGAACAGAACACCAAACCGGCATCCACTTTGATGGCTACACAATAGGTCATGAACGGGATCTACCAGGGCAAAAAGGGCGACTAGGTTAAAAGTAGGTCGTAGTAGCGTCAAGGTAAAAAGCAGGCTTGCGGCACAAAATGAAAAGCCCCTGATAGGGGCTTTTACGCTGGGGACTGGGGGGATTTATTGATCCAGGCGATTGAGGTGCACATCCATCTGCGGGAAGGGGATGCTGATGCCATTGTCGTCAAATGCCTGCTTGATGGCTTCCGTCAAGGCGAAGCGGACCGGCCAGAAGTCCCCGGCCTTTACCCAGGGGCGCACGTAAAAGTTGACACTGCTTGCTCCCAGCTCACCAACGGCGATCAGCGGTTCCGGCTCTTTGAGGATACGTTCATCGGCAGCGATAATGTCTGCGATGATGTTGCGTGCCTTTTTCATATCATCGCCATAGCCAATGCTAAACACCATGTCGATCCGGCGGGTACCCAGGGAGGAATAGTTAATGATATTGCCGCTGTAGATCGCACCGTTGGGGATAATCACCTGCTTGTTGTCCCCGGTGTGCATGGTGGTGGAGAAGATGCCAATTTTGTCGATATTGCCGGATGTGCCGGCGGCCTCGACAAAATCACCGGCTTTGAAGGGGCGGAAAATCAGCAGCATAAAACCGGCGGCAAAGTTTTGCAGGGAGCCCTGTAGCGCCAGGCCAATGGCCAGGCCGGCAGCGCCCAATACGGCAATCACCGAATTGGTATTGACGCCCAACTGGTCCAGTGCGGCAACGATGACAAACACCATCAACAGCGCATTTATCAGCGAGCGGATGAATTCGATCAGGATCTTGTCGAGCCTGGTGCGGCTCAGCACCTTGCTCACCAGGCGAGCAACCATCTTGGCGATAAACTGCCCGATAAAAAAGATCAGCAGCGCAAAAAAGACTTTAATTCCCCATGGCACCACGTACAGCTCATACATCTTCAGTAGACTTTCGTCATCGAACATAAACTGCTCCTTGAATCGGGGGGATGCTAGCTTACAGCACCGGTAGTGCGAACACGTTTACTGCCTGTGGATACCGCTGTTTTACGCGCATCAGCGCGCTTTTTCAGATGGGCGTCGATGGAGTTTTTGGCCGCAATTAACATGCCGACCACAATAAAGGCACCGGGAGGTAACAGGGCAAAAATAACGTTGGGGTAGTCTGCCCCAAAAATATTCAGCTGCCAGCTGCGTGCGCCTTCACCAAAAATCAGGTGCATATCGCCAAACAAGTGGCCTGTACCCAACAGCTCGCGCACTGCACCTACGGCAACCAGTACCAGCATAAATCCCAAACCCATCATAAAACCGTCAACAGCTGAGGGAATAAGCTTGTTTTTGCTGGCAAAGGCATCCGCCCGCCCCAATACCGCGCAGTTGGTGACTATCAAGGGGATAAACAGTCCGAGGATTTGATATAGCTCGTAAGTAAAGGCTTTCATGAGCAGTTCGGTGCAAGTAACGGCGGAGGCAATAATCATCACAAACGCTGGCAGGCGTACTGCATCGCTCACCTGGCGGCGAATCAGCGAGACAAACGAGTTGGATATCACCAGTACCAGCAAGGTGGCTATTCCCAACCCCAGGGCATTCACCACGCTGGAACTGACTGCCAACAACGGACACAAGCCCAGTAATTGCACCAGGGCCGGGTTGTTGCTCCACAGGCCTTTGGCGGTGATTTCTCGGTAGCTCACATCGCTCATTGCTCACCTCCGGTTGCGGTGGCTTCATTAAAGAGGTTGTCCTGATTGGCGGCCACAAACTCCAATACCCGTTTGACCTGGCCGACAACTGCGCGCGGGGTGATAGTCGCTCCCGCAAATTGGTCAAATATGCCGCCATCCTTTTTGACTTTCCACTCTTCCAGTACAGGGACCAGCAGGCTCTTACCGTTAAAGCTTAAAATCCATTGGTGCTTTTTCAATTCAATTTTATCGCCCAGGCCCGGGGTTTCCTTGTGCAGGGTGATACGCACACCGGCAATGGTGCCATCGCGCTTGACCCCCACAATCATGTCGATATTGCCGGAGTAACCATCGGGTGCCGTAGCGGGAACAATCAGCGCGATGATTTCCCCGGCGCGACGCGCCCGGTGAATCTTGCGTTCATTGTTGCTCAGCCCGAGCGCTGGCCATGCTGAGGGGGGGATATCCAGGGTATCGGTTAACAGGTCGTTATCGTGGTCACTCAGCGGGACAATGTCATAGAGTGCTTTTTGCTGGGCAGCGCGCTCGGCATTGGCAATACGCTCCTGGGTACCCAGGTTAGTGAGCGCCAGGGTGCCGGCTGTTGCTATAGCAAAGGCGGCCAGGATTAAACTGTTTTTGCTGATGGACTTACCAAGCATCGTCTATTCCCCCCTCAATGGCCATTGCGTGGTGTGCTATCGGTCGCACGGCGCGGCTTTTTATGGCCATAGGTTCGCGGAGTGGTGTAGTAATCGATAAAGGGCGCTGCAAAATTCATTAACAGCACGGCAAATGCTACACCATCCGGGTAGCTGGAGCCCCAGGTGCGTATGACATACACCAGCATGCCGATAAGGGCGCCGTAGATCACCCGCCCCTTGGTACTTACGGTTGAACTGACCGGGTCGGTCACAATAAAAAATGCGCCCAGCATGGTAGCGCCGGTCAGTAGGTGGAACAGGGGGGAGCCCGAAGAGCTGGAGCTGCCGCTGTCATAAAACAGGGCGGCCATCAGGGCCAGGGCAAGCAGCATGGAGACGGGAGCATGCCAGGTGTACACCTTTTTGTAGAGCAGGTAGAGCCCACCGAACAAAAACGCAATATTCACCCATTCCCAGCCAGCACTGGCCCAGCGGCCTTCCGCCAACAGGGGTTGCTGCTGGTAGAGGTCACCCAGTACCAGCCCTTTGTTCTGCTTGATGATATCCAGCGCTGTGGCGCCGCTATAACCATCGATCGGCGCTCCCGAAAATACCTTGGCCAAAGTATCCATCAAGCCGGGAAGTTGCCCGTCAACCCATAGTGGCTTGGGTTGCGCCCATTGGGTCATCTCAACCGGAAAAGACACCAGCAGCAGGGCATAGGCCACCATCGCGGGGTTGAATGGGTTAAAGCCCATACCGCCGTACAACTGCTTGGCGAGGATAATGGCAATAAAACTGCCGCTGATTAGCAGCCACCAGGGGCAATAGGGCGGGAGTGATACACCAATCAATACGCCGGTTACCAGGGCGCTGAAATCGCGCAGGTAAAAGCCGACCGGACGCTGGCGCGCTTTGATGGCCAGGGCTTCGAACAGCATACAGCTGATGCTGGCCAGCAGCACATTGACCAGTACCCCCGGCCCGAAAAACCAGGTCATGGTGAACATGCCGGGAATGGTCGCGTAGACCACCAGCAGCATCAGGCGGCTGGTGCGATTGGCCCCCTGGGCATGGGGTGAGGTGATATTCAATAACGCCATTTATGCAGTGGTGTCCTCAACTTCTTTCAATTTTTCTTCCAGCTTGCTGACTCCGGTGCGGAAGGCTTCGATATTGGCATCGCCTTCTGCTTCGGCTTTTGCCAGGCGCTCGCGGGCTTTTTCCAAACGCGTTTTAAGGGATTGCACTTGCTCAATGCGTTTTTCTGCTTCGCTCATGTTGGCAAGTGCGGCTGCCTTGGCCTTGGCTTTTTCAATGGCGGCTTGGGCGGCGTTTTGCTCGGCGTTGGCCGGTGCTTCCGGCGTCACTGATGCTGGTGTTGCTGCCGGGGCTGTTTCCAGGCCAAGTGCCTTGAGCTCAGCTTCTGCTTCTGCCACTTTTTGTTGGAGCTTCTCAACGCCTTGCTGTAAGGCATCGGCGGTAGCGCTGCCCTCGGCTTTGGCTGCATCGGCTTTCTCCTGGGCTTTGGCCAGGCGCGCGCGCAGGGATTCGAGGTTGGCTTTGGCCTTTTCCCCGGGGGGCATGGCCAATTTAGCCTGGGCCCGGGCAATGGCGGCAGCGACCGGGTCGTTAGGATCAGCTGCCGCAGTGTTGGGTACCGGTGCCGGGGCACTGGCCTGATTGGCGATAAATTCAGCGAGTTTTTTCTCCGCCTCGGCAACTTTTAACTCAGCTTGCTTGATGCGCGCTTTTTGTTTTTCCAGTTGCTCTTCGCTGATTTCTGCTCCCGCCTCGTTAACTACCAGGGGTTTTTGTGCGAATTCCAGTCCGTTTTTCGCCGCCGCTAATAAGCGCTCAAACTTGGCTTTTTGCTCTTCCGGAGACGGTTGGGCTGCGCTGGCTTTGGCGACAGCGGCACTGACCACATCGGTGGCTGGTGCTGCAGTTGCGGGTTCGCTGCTGGCTTTCTCGGCCAGTTTCTTTTTGGCCTCTTCGGCCGCTTTTTGCCGTGCAAGGCGCTTGGCCTCTTTCTCGGCTTCTTCCTTGGCGATGCGCGCCTTGCGAAATTCAAAGCGCTGGCGCGAGCGATCCGACTTTTCCTTTTCCAGTTCTTGCAAATGAATGCTGCCTTTGGCAGCGCGGTAATACTGTACTAGCGGGATACTGCTGGGGCACACGTAGGCACAGGCACCGCACTCGATACAATCGAACAGGTTATGGGATTCAAGCCGTTCGAAATCTTCAGCCTGGGCATACCAGAACAACTGTTGTGGCAGCAGGTCCACCGGGCAGGCTTCGGCGCAGAGGCCACAGCGAATGCAAGCCTGTGCGGGCGGCGGCAGCGGCATTTCCGTGTCACTTGGCGCTAACAGGCAGTTGGTCGTTTTGATGATGGGAGCCCGCAGGTCGGGCAGGGTAAAGCCCATCATCGGGCCGCCCATAATGACGCGCGAGCCCTTGCGGGCATCAAAACCGTGTACTTGCAACACATAATCAATAGGGGTGCCCAGGCGCACCTCGATATTGCGTTGGGTATCCAGTGCTTCACCGACAAGGGTGGTGATGCGTGAAATCAATGGTTCGCCATAGCGTACTGCACGCCAGGCAGCGACAGCAGTGCCCACGTTAACGCAAATCACCCCTACATCAGCAGAGTGATGGCCGCTGGGGATTTCACGCCCGGTGAGGATTTGGGTGAGTTGCTTGGCACCGCCCGAAGGATATTTGGTGGGAATGGCCACTACCTGGATATTGGCAGCCTCCGCGCGGTTGAGGCGCAGCTCCAGCAGGGCCTCCTTGAGCGCGGCGATCGCCTTGGGCTTGTTGTCTTCCACGCCGACCAGCAATTGCCTGGGGTGGTGCAGGATGTGACTAATGAGCAGGGTACCTTCAAGCAATTCACGCGCGTTGACCTGCATGAGTATGTCGTCGGCGGTAATGTAAGGTTCGCACTCGGCGCCGTTGATAATCAGGGTATCAATGACCTGGGTGGATTTGGGGGCGAGTTTGATATCTGTGGGGAAACCGGCACCGCCCAGTCCTGCCACACCGGCGGCACGGATTTTGGCGAGCAGCTCCAGGCGGTCCAGAACCAGGTAATCACTGCATTCCTGGCGCTCTATCCATTCGTCCCGGCCATCGGTTTCAATGACGATGCACTCGCTGGCCATCCCCGAGGCGTGCGGTATGGCATGAGGCGCTATGGTAACAATCCGGCCGGAACTGGAGGCGTGCACATTGGCGCTGAAGGTGCCGTCGGCGGCGGCGATTAGCTGGCCGGTCAACACCTGGTCGCCCACCTGCACAACAGGTTTGGCGGGAGCGCCTATGTGTTGGTTCAGGGGCAGTATCAATTGTGTTGGCAGCGGGATCTGCCCCAGCGGCAACGCCAGGGATTGGGCTTTGTTTTGTGGCGGGTGTATGCCTCCGGGCAACTCCCAGAGCTTGATCAGGCTAGTCATTTACGCGGCTTTACCTGTTTTATCGGCGTCTTTATCGGTGTCAGCAAAAGCCTCGCCCCGCCCCAGGTCAGTAGCAATCAGGTCGGCGACTACCTGGAACTTGGGGGTCTGGTTGGTAGCGGGCAGCTCCCACTTCCAGGTATCCAGGCCAGGGACCACCGGAATCATCTCGATACAGTCAACCGGGCAGGGTTCCACACACAGGTCACAGCCGGTGCATTCATCGGCAATAATCGTATGCATTTGCTTGGCGGCGCCGAGGATGGCATCCATGGGGCAGGCCTGGATGCACTTGGTGCAACCAATGCATTCGTCTTCGCGGATAAAGGCTACCTTCTTCACATCGGAGTGTTCGCCGTGTTCTGTATCCAGGGAAGGAGCCTCCACATCCAGCAGGTCTGCCAGTGCATTAATGGTTGCCTGGCCACCGGGAGGGCATTTGTTGATAGCCTCGCCACCGGCGATAGCCTGGGCGTAGGGCCGGCATCCCGGATGGCCGCATTGCCCGCACTGGGTTTGCGGCAGGAGTGCGTCTATCTGGTCAACAATGGGATCGCCTTCCACTTTGTAGCGCACGGCGGCAAATCCAAGGATGGCGCCGAACAGCGCTGACAAGCTGCCCAAGGCGAGCAGGGCGCTGAGGATAGGATTGTTGGTAATAAACTCGATCATGGCGTGCTGTTCGCTGTTGGAGCCTTATTGGAGGCTGACCAGGCCGCTAAAGCCCATAAACGCCAGGGCCATAATACCGGCGGTAATCATGCCGATAGACGCACCGCGAAACGGGGTTGGCACATCGGCAACGGCCAGGCGCTCGCGCATGGCAGAAAAAAGTATCAACACCATGGCAAAGCCCAGGGCGCCGCCAAAACCATAAAGGGTGGACTCTATAAAGTTGTGGGTTTTCTGCACGTTCAGCAGGGCCACACCCAACACCGCGCAATTCACTGTAATCAGGGGCAGGAAGACGCCTAAAACCCGGTATAGCAGCGGGCTGGTTTTTTCCATAAACATTTTGACGAATTGCACCACGGCAGCAATGACCAGGATGAACGCGATGGTGCGCAAATAATCCAGGCCAAGGGGAGCCAGTACCCAACTGCTGACCAGATAGGTACAGATAGATGCCAGTGTCATCACAAAGGTCGTGGCACCCGCCATACCTATGGCGCTTTCCAGTTTGTTGGATACGCCCATAAAAGGGCAGAGCCCCAAAAACTGGGCCAGCACAAAATTATTGACCAGTACAGTACTGAGCAAAATAACGGCGACTTCGCTAAAACTCATGGTGTTTCCCTGGGAAGGGCCAGCACAAAAAACAGCCGGACACAGTCAAAAGGTTGCGTATTATCGGAAAGCCGAGAGGTATTCTCAATAAAAAAGCAATAAAGCGTTAGGTTGAATAAGCATATCCTTATGGGCAATCTCCCTCCCTGTTAGAAAAGCGAGGGAGATCGACAGAAAATCACATCACGCGCTGGCCAGGCCGGGCGCCAGCGTGCGGCTCCAGCAGGTAAATTTCCCCGCCGCCGGGGCCTGCCGCCAGCACCATGCCTTCGCTCATACCAAACTTCATTTTGCGCGGCTTGAGGTTGGCTACCATCACCGTGAGCTTGCCTATCAAGTCCTCGGGTTTATAGGCGCTCTTGATACCGGAGAAGACATTGCGCGTCTCGCCGCCCAGGTCCAGGGTCAAGCGCAGCAGTTTGTCGGAACCCTCTACGTGTTCGGCATTGGCGATCAGGGCAACGCGCAAATCCACCTTGGCAAAATCATCAAACCCGATTTCGGCAGCGATGGGTTCAATGTTGGATTCCACCTTGGCCGTGGGGGCCGGTGCAACTGCTGCCAGAGCCTCTTTACCGGCGTCGATCATGGCATCTACCTTGTCTTTTTCAATACGGGTGAGCAGGGGCTTGAACTCGTTGATTTTCTCGCCGGTGCGGAAACTCACCGGCTGGGTCCAGCTCAGGGTTTCCCCGAGGAATTCTTCCGCTGCTGCGGTCAGCGCGGGCACTACCGGTTTCAGGTAGGTGAGGATGGCGCGGAACATATTAATACCCAGGGTACAGACCACCTGGGTTTGTGCCTCTGCTCCCGCCTGCTTGGCCAGTTTCCAGGGTTCCTGGGTGGCGATGTATTCGTTGGCCGCATCGGCCAGGGCCATGATTTCGCGCATGGCTTTGCTGTAGTCGCGGCTTTCGTAGTGGCTGGCGATGGTTTCACCGGCATCGACAAACTGCTGCCACAGGGCTGGATCGGCCAGGTTACTCGCCAGCACACCGCCGGCGTTGGTAATGAACTTGGCCGTGCGGCTGGCGATGTTCACCACCTTGCCGACCAGATCCGAGTTAACCCGCTGGATAAAGTCCTCCAGGTTCAGGTCAATGTCGTCCACATTGCTGGTGAGCTTGGCGGCAAAGTAGTAGCGCAGGTACTCGGGGTTCAGGTAATTCAAGTAGGTGCGCGCATTGATAAAGGTCCCGCGCGATTTACTCATCTTGGTGCCGTTCACGGTCAGGAAACCGTGCACGCAAATCTTGCTGGGGGTGCGCAAATTGGCCGAATGCAACATGGCGGGCCAGAAGAGCGCGTGGAAGTTGACTATGTCTTTACCGATAAAGTGATACACCTCGGTGGTAGAGTCCGGCTTCCAATACTCGTACCAATCCTTGCCCTGCTTATCCAGCAGGTTCTTCAAGCTGGCGATATAGCCGATAGGGGCATCCAGCCACACGTAGAAATACTTGCCGGGTTCGCCGGGAATCTCAAAACCGAAATAGGGCGCATCGCGGGAGATGTCCCACTCCTGCAGCCCGGCATCCAGCCACTCGGCCATCTTGTTGGCCACTTCGTCTTGCAGGTGGCCGGCGCGCGTCCAGGCTTTTAAAAAGTCGCTGAACGCGGGCAGGGTGAAGAAGAAGTGTTCTGACTCCCTGGCAACCGGGGTCGCGCCGGAAATCGCGGACTTGGGGTTGATCAAATCCATGGGTGAATAGGTCGCGCCGCACTTTTCGCAGTTATCGCCGTACTGGTCTTCGCTTTTACATTTCGGACAGGTGCCCTTGATATAGCGATCCGCCAGGAACAGCTGCTTCTCCGGGTCATAGGCCTGGGTAATACCGCGGGTGGCAATATGGCCATTGGCTTTTAAACGCTCATAAATCAGCGTGGACAGCTCGCGGTTTTCATCCGAATGGGTGGAGTGGTAGTTATCAAAGCCAATATTAAACGCCGCAAAGTCGGCCTCGTGTTCGGCTTTCACGTTAGCGATTTGCTGCTCGGGTGAGTGGCCCAGCTGTTCCGCTTTGAGCATGATCGCCGTGCCATGGGCATCGTCGGCACAGACATAGGTACAGTCCACGCCACGCATTTTCTGGAAACGTACCCAGATATCCGTTTGGATATATTCCACCAAATGGCCGAGATGGATAGAACCATTGGCGTAGGGCAGGGCGCTGGTTACCAGAATTTTGCGCGGGGACGTATTACTAGCGTGGGTCATAAAATCCTATACCTGTCTGAACCTTGTAAATCTGCTCAAAAAATCATCATTGGGCGCTAAAAGGCGGCGCACTATAGCATTTTTTTGCTTTCCTTTGAGGGAAAGCTGGACTATGAATACTTCTCATGTAAGGGTTTTGTTGTTTGTATCGAGGTTACAACGGCATAATCAAGGCGCTACCCACCTGCGATGATGCAGGGATAATTTACCGACCTTAGGGGAATTGAGTATGGAAAATCCGGAAAATACAACGCAAAACACCGTGTCTACTGTATCCCAGGACACGAAAAACCTTGCCTTATTGCTGTGGTTGGGGACCATCTTCTTCGGTTTTATTCCCAGCCTGGTACTGTATCTGGTGAAAAAGGACGACGCTTATTTACTGGATCAGAGCCGCGAAGCACTCAATTGGTCTATTACCGTTGTCCTTGGCATGTTAGCTGGCTTTCTCCTGGCGATTATCCTGATCGGCATCCTGGTGATCTGGGTGGTGGCCATCTGTAACCTGGTGTTCTGCATTATGGGGGTTATCGCGACTTCCAGCGGCAAACCCTTTCGAGTACCTTTTGCACTCCGTTTAATTAAGTAATCTGTCGCCCATAAAAAACGGCGGTGTGCCTATGCCCACTGCCGTTTTTTATGGCGGCTAGTTTGGGTTTGGATTCAATAAGGTGACCTGTGCGCACACCACTAATTACCCGGCAGGGTTTTGACGATTTACAAAAAGAACTGGATGAACTCTGGCGGGTAGAGCGCCCCGATGTCACCAAAAAAGTGTCCTGGGCTGCCAGCCTGGGAGATCGCAGTGAAAATGCGGACTACCAGTACAACAAAAAACGCCTGCGCGAAATCGATCGCCGCGTGCGCTACTTGCGCAAATGCCTGGAAAACCTGAAAGTCGTGGAATACCGCCCTGAACAGGAAGGCAAAGTATTTTTTGGTGCCTGGGTGGAAGTGGAAAACGACGAAGGCAAAACCCTCACATTTCGCGTTGTCGGCTACGACGAAATTTTTAATCGCAAAGACTACATTTCCATCGACTCACCCATGGCACGCGCGCTACTTAAAAAAGCCGTGGATGATGAGGCCATCGTCGCCACCGAGGCGGGTACAGTGACCTGGTATATCAATTCGATTTGGTATGAAAAATAACGGCTTAATGCAGTTTTAAATCCCTTCCTAAATCTCTCCCAACTTCTCTTTGCTAAAGAGGAGCAGTAGTTTTTTTGGTGTTCAGTATTTTTATTTTGTAATGCCCGGCAGGCTGACGGTTTGGAGCTGCAAAGCGGCGGAAAAGTGGCCATAGTGCTACCGCTTGTTATGGATTTACCTCTATTTTCATGCTAAATTGTACCGAAATCCCGTACAACTGGTGATAACTATGGATACTGTAAGTGTAAATCAATTCCGAGATAACCTAAAAACCTATGTAGAACAAGTAGTTAGCAACCACACCCCTATAAAAGTGACTCGCCGCGCAGGCGAGGCATTTGTGGTGATCAGTGCCGATGACTGGGAACGGGAGCAGGAAACGCTGCATGTTCTACAAAGCAAAAGCCTAATGACGCAAATCGCTGATTCTCTCGCGACGCACACACAACAAAAAGGTTATACCCCAACTGACGAGGAAATGAATGAGATCACTCGTATTTGAGGGTAATACATGGGCTACATATGAAGAACTGCGTGAAAAGGATAAGGTTCTTCATAAAGCACTATGTAAATTACTTAAAGAAATGCTTCGTAGCGACCCTGCCACAGGATTGGGAAAACCAGAGCAGCTCCGACACAACTTAACAGGTTTATGGTCAAAACGTATTTCACAGAAAGACCGCTTAATTTATAAATTTGATGAAAAATATATTTACATTTTTGCTATCGGTGGGCACTACGATCAGCACTGAGTCGCACGACCATAACGCCGTGCGCATGGGCGCAAGTTTACGAGCGTCCCGCCGACGCTTGCGGCGGCGTAATGCCGCACTTTGTTAGGCACAGGCATTGAGGAACTGCCTTACTTGATGCCAGCCATTTTGATACTTTTTGTACTCTGGAATGTCCTTCAGAACCACTTTTGGCATTTTTCCGCCACGATGAACTTCTTCTAATAGTTTTGCAGGAAAGACAAAATACTCCACCACTTCATCTTTTGTAGTTTGCGTAATGTCTTCTAGGTTGAGCTTGGCAAATACGATGAAATCACAGTCAAAGCGGCTGATTAAAAAGCCAGTGGCCTTTCTTGTCCATCGGCTTTTTACCTGAATTTTAGCTGATGTATTCCGTTCTGGATTTGTTGCAACCAGGTCATAGCCAGGCATATTGGTATACGTTTTATATGTAGCTATTCCGTTAATGAGCAAATTGCCCAATACCAAGAATTCAGCGCCCTCAGATTCCAATTTTGTATTTTTTATTGCCATAAGCTTAAATTTCACTTTTGCCTAACATTTATCCTTAAATTTATTTTAAAAGCCAAGCTTAACCAATTGAGTGGTCAGCATTTTAAGCCTTTTCCTCATGTCTTTCATCGGTGCAAAACGCGCATGCGCGTTTTTCTGCTGGCGGTTTGCTCGTTATCATTCTGTACTGATCAGATAAGCATCTGACTATAAAGCACTTTTTGCGGAATTCAAGAGGGGTAACGGGCGCTCCTTGGCTGATTAATGCGCATGCAACTGGTGAATCGCCAAATATACTGTGTTTATACATTGTTGAGGTTGTTTGACGATGCAGTAAAAGCCTTTTTAACTTGTTAGATTCATTTAATGCGCCGCTTTAGTTCTCGTCGAGCGTTAACCTTCAAATACATCCAAATAAAATTTCAATTCTTCTTCCAGTGCCCGCTGAATATTGGCCGCCTGGCGAAAGCCGTGGCCTTCGCCTTCGAAGCTGATGTAGCGGGTTTTAATGCCTTTGGCTTGTAGCGCTGCCACCATGGCTTCGGCCTGGATAGGGGGGACGACTTTGTCTTGTAGGCCCTGGAAGAAAATAACCGGGCATTGCAATTGGTCGATGTGATGGATTGGTGATCGCTCGCGATAGCGCGCTGCCTGTGCCGGGTATTCACCTACCAGGCTATCGAGGTAATGGGCCTCGAATTTGTGGGTGTCACGCGCCAAGGCTTCCAGGTCGCCTATGCCGTACAGGCTGGCGCCGACTTTGAAACGATCACTAAAGGTAAGTGCTGCCAGCACGGTAAAACCGCCAGCACTGGAGCCGCGTATGGCGACTTTATTGGGATCTACCTTCCCTTGGGAAGCCAGATAATCCACGCCGCTACAGACATCGATCAAATCAATGACGCCCCATTGTCCCTTGAGCTTGTCGCGGTAACGGCGGCCATAACCGGTGCTGCCGCGATAGTTCACATCCAATACCGCAAAGCCCCGACTGGTCCAGAATTGGATTTTGAGGTTGAACGAGCTTTCACAGGCGCCGGTAGGGCCGCCGTGGGCCATCACCAGCAAGGGCGGTTTGCTGTTAGCTGGCGGTGTGACCGATGGATTGGTGGGTGGGTAGAAAAAACCGTGGGCTTCCTGGCCATCGGGCGTGGGGTAACTCACGCTTTGTGGCTGTGCCAGGTAAGTGGAGGGAATGGGCAGGCTGGCCGGCGTCACGCTGGTAAAGCTGGCTTGGCTGCAGCGATACAGTTGTTGTGGATGGGCGGCACCGGCAGCAAGGAATAGGGCTTCGCCATTGTGGCAGTGGATATTGCTGATATCGCGAAAGGGGCTCTGGATGCGCGTCAGCTCGCCGCTCTGGCTGTCCACCAGGCCCAGGTGCCATTGTCCACCCTGGCTGTAGGTGCAGAAAATAATGCGCTCGCTGAGGAAGCCGTAGCTGCTCATACCGAATACCCATTGCGGGGTGGCGAATTCTGCCGGTTGGGCACACAGCGGCTCCAGGCGTTGTTCGTGCCAGCGATAGAGGTTCCACCAGTTGCTGCGATCGGATACCAGGTAGAGCTCACCTGCCGGAGACCACTGGGGTTGGAAAATGGATTCGCTATTGCCGCCAGCGACGCGTACCTCACCGATAATATCCCCCGCTGCATTCAGGCTGGCACAGAAACACTCACTGCCATCCCAGGGCATTTGCGGGTGGTTCCAGCGCAGGTAACTGAGTTTGCTGCCATCGGGCGAGAGGCGTGGATTGGAGTAGAAATCGGCCCCCTCGGCACGCACATGGATCTGGCCTGTGCCCAAATCAAGCGCCACTATGGCACTGTGAGGGTGCTGCTCGTCGGCCGTGTAATCCTCGCGCACAACCAATAACTGGCGCCGCTTGGTGTCGTAGCAAAAATCGGCGTAGCGATAGGGGCCTTCCGGGGACACCGGAGTCAGTGAGCCTTTGGCAAAGGAATAAAAATAGATACGCTGGTTAACATCCAGCACACAGAAGATACCTGTGCGTGTCGCCAGGTAACTCCCTCCACCATATTCCTGTGCCCGGGTGCGCACCGAATGGGGGGCGGGTAACAGATCCTGGCGCTCGCCGCGGTATTCACACACCAGGGCTGTTCGCCCCTTTTCGGCGGGTCGGCTCTCCAGCCAGAAAATCCGCCCGGCGCAGGATTGGGGCTCACTGAGCCGGATACTGCCCGCCGTTAGCAGCTCGGGTGTAACCGGCGATGGCCAATGGCCATAGGCAATAGCGGGGCGTGTCATATCGGGCTGACTATTCATAGTGGGTATGTCCTGAGCGCGCGTTTTATCGTTGTGATGTAAACATTGTGTAGGGGGGCATTGTGCCCATGCTGGCAAAACTTCGGCAAGGCCGGGTTTTTATTCCGAAGCGATTGGGTTTTAATGGCGCGAGCTTGCGAGATCCCACCATGACTTTCACACCCGAACAATTACTGACCCATCTACCCCAGCCAGACCCTATGGCACCATCGCGCTGGTGGGTGGGATTTAGTGGCGGCCTGGATTCTGCGGTATTGCTGCATGCGCTGGTGCAACTGCAATTGCCGGTGCAAATCTGCGCCTTGCATGTCAATCACCAAATCTCTCCGCATGCGGATGATTGGCAAGCCCATTGTGAAGCTCTCGCGGCGCGCCTGGGAGTCGCGTTTTATGCAGAAAAGGTTTGGGTGATTAACCGGGGTAAGGGTATCGAAGATGCCGCACGCCAGGCACGCTATCACATCTTTGAGCAATATCTGGCACCCCATGATTGCGTGTTGACGGCACACCATGCCGATGACCAGGCTGAAACCCTGCTCTTGCGCCTGATGCGCGGTACTGGCCCGCGCGGCTTGGCGGCAATGGCTGGCAAACGGCCCCTTGGGCAGGGGTGGTTAGTTCGTCCGCTGTTGTCCTTCAGCCGCAAACTGCTGGAGGATTATGCCCGCATCCACCGACTGGTGTGGGTGGATGATGAGAGCAACACGGATCTGCACTATGACCGCAATTACCTGCGCCAGCAGTTACTACCTTTACTGCAAACACGCTGGCCGGGTTTCCAGCGCAAATGGCAACAAACTGCGGAACTCTGTGCAGCCAATGAACAGTTGCTGGAAGAGCTGGCGCAGGAAGACCTGGGGTGCCTGGATGAGCGCGCCGAGCGCTTGGGGCGCAGTATTTCCCTGGATAAGTGGCTGGCCATGAGTGAAGCGCGTCGCCGCAACCTGTTGCGCTATTGGTTGCGTATCCAGCATTTTGCTGTGCCCGAGCAACTCCACTGGCAGCAACTGCAACAACAACTCACCCTGGCGCGCGAGGATGCCCAGGTACATATCACCTGGGATCAGGTTTCCCTGCGCGTGTATCGCCAGCGTCTTTATGTGATGCCTAAGCATGCCAAACCAGGGCTCCTGCAATGGTGCACTGCCAACCAGGGGGCTGGCCGTTTACGCGCGGATTTGCCGACACTTGATATCCGCCTGCGCCAGGGAGGTGAGCGCTGCCGGCCAGCGGGGCGATCCCACTCCCAAACACTTAAGAAACTGTTGCAGGAAGCCGGGATAGAACCCTGGTTACGCGAGCAGTTGCCATTGGTGTACAGCGGTGAAGAACTGGTTGCGGTGGGAGATTGTTGGATTTGCGACGGGTTTGAGGCAGAGGAAGGACAGCCGGGTTATCGATTGCAATGGGTAATGCCATCGGCGAGCCGGCAATAACCCGGTTTGCAATAACCTATTCTTCACTAACGGAAACCGCTAACAACAAGGGGATGCCGAAGCATCCCCTTGTTACGCTAAATGGCGTCCGAGTGTTCTAGTAGAGGTACACCGCGCCGGAAGCTTCGGCGTCGTTGTTTTCCTGGTCGCCATTGACGCCAGTGGCATTACTCGATTCGCGATGGGCGCCCACGGCCATGGTTGAGCCGTCGGCATCCAGTTTGACCGCAATACCAAAGCGATCCAGTTTTTCCGTGTTGCTGGCTTTGACGTAGTTGGTCTTGCTCCAGCTATCGCCATCGCGGCGATACACAAACACCGCCCCTGCATCCTCGGCGCTGGTATCTCCTGCATCGCCATCGATACCCACCGCGTTGCTGGTATCGCGATAGTGTCCCACTGCCAGCATATGGCCATCGCCGCTGAGGCTCAGGGTTTCGCCGAATTGCATACCCGCTGCTACGCGATCCGCTTTGATATAGCTCTGTTGTGCCCATGCGGTTCCGCTGCGACTGAACACATAAACGGCACCGGCATAGGCATTTTTATAATCCACGCTGGCAGGGTTGGCGCCCACACCAGTGCCTGTGCTGGTGTCGCCAACAGCGCCCACCGCGAGGGTATTACCATCGCCGGAAATACTGATGGATGAACCGAACAGGGTACCCACGGTGATGGGGGTATAGCCTGACAGGTAATAGAACCCATAGGCATGGGCTGGTTTCAGGTAGGCCTGTTGGGTCCACTGGGCGCTCTCACGTACAAACACATAGGCAGCGCCACTGTTCATATAGACACGGTAGCCATAGACGCGTTTGCTGCACTCGCTATCCACGGTAAAGCTGTCGCTATCCGAGTTGTAATTGATACAGGCGTTGATTGATTGATCGCCATTCACACCTGTGGCGGGACTGTCTTCGCCAATAGCCCCTGCCGCCAGGGTGTTGCCATCGGTGGAGAGGCTGACACTGGCACCAAAGCCATCGCCGGCTTCTGCATTGGATGCTTTCAGGTAGGCTTCTTCTTCCCAGCCATTTTCACCTTCGATGTAGATATAGATCGCTCCGGACAGGCTGCCACCGGTATAGGACGAGGTTGAACTGGTGCTTGATGAACTGGAAGAACTACTGGACGAACTGCTTGAGCTGGAACTGCTGCTGGACGGATAGAACTCAAAACAGCCCAGGCTGCTGGACGTACTGCTGTTGTACTGGATAACCCCGGCATAACTCATGCTGTCGGTAGTGGCCCCTACCGCCAGGGTTTTGCCGTCGCCGGACAGGGCCAGGGCTTCGCCAAAGCGCATACCCTCGCTAACGCTCAAGTGGCTGAGCGAGTAGCGAGGCTTGATGTAGGCATCCTGGTACCACTCGCTGTTCTCACGTTTGAAGACATAAACGGCGCCCAGGTTGTATTCCACCGCGGCATAGTTGGTCAGGGATGGATCTGACGAGGAATAGTACGTAATGCGCTCGTAATTGCGCTGGTCACAGTTAATGCCATAGGAGGGGCTATCTTCCAACAGGGCCGTGACGGCCAGGGTATTGCCATCATCGGACAGGGCAACCCGGTAGCCAAAGCGGTCGTTAGGCAGGAAGCGCGCCGGATTGATATTAGGCTGCTCGGTATTGGAGGCTTTCAGGTAGGCTTGCTGCTCCCAGAGACCCTGGTCATTCTTGATAAAGACGTAGACCGCACCCGAGTTGGTGCTTTCATTATTACTCTGGTCGCCATTTGCGCCCACAGCCTTGGAATCTTCCGCCGGTGCGCCTACCGCCAGGGTTTTACCATCGGCAGCCAGGGCAATGCTCCACCCGAAGAAATCGCCCGTATCGGTATTGGAGGCTTTGAAGTAACCAATAGCCTTGATCATTTCCGTCGCGGTGAATGTCTGGTCTGATTGAACCAGGTCGCACCCGCTATCGTTACAGGCGTCGACCATATAACGGGTGTTGATCCAGTCGTGGACATGGACACTGATCTCATCCGTTGCCGTGGTGCCGGTAATATTATCCCCGACTTGTACATATCCGCCGGTGCCGCCCTGTTGTTTCATCAGCTTGTAGTAGGTAGCCCCTTCCACCTCTGTCCATTCAAAGCTCAGCGCCTTGGTGCGGTTGGCCGTGACCTTGACACTGGGCCAGACGCCTGTGCCATTGCCCGGAACGGAGGCCGCCGAGTAGCTGCTGGAAGAGGAAATACTGCTGCTGGATGAACTGGAGGAGGACTTGCTGCCACCGCTGCTGCCACCGCCACAGGCGGTAATCAGCAGGGCACTGGCTGTGAGTGCCAGCAGCACACGGGAGCGCTGCACAAACAGCGAGAAACGATCAATATTCATTCAGTTTATTCCTGGGGTTTCAAACTGGTCGGTGATTCTCTGTGGCGCCGCTGCCGGTGTCAATCAAATAACCCCGAAGTCTGGTTGGGAAGCTCAATTGGTATTGCGGCGACCGGTGCGCTTACAGACCTGAGCGGGCGCGAATGGTTCATTATCGACTCTAAACCTGAAGGCCAGTGTAATGTGCGTTGGCGACGTTGGTCTGTGAGGATTTGTCAGCCCGATGCCAGGTGTGCCATCGGGCTTTTTGTTACGGGGCTGCTTGTGATGGCATTGCGGTTACAGCGTTTTTAAATACTCAACCAGCGCCAGGCGCTGGGTTTCGCTGATTGGCGGTAAGTAATAGACAAGGGGCTTGCCTTGGGCATCTTTCAAGGGTTTTCCCTGGCTATCCCGTTTAATGACGGGCGTAATGCCGGCTGCGTATTCATGGCCAGTGTTGGCATTACCTGGCAAATGGGTATCAAACACGAAGAGCCCCGGATATTGCCCGGCATCGCGCTGTACAAAGCCGACCTTATCGGGGTCGAACTCCCGGCTGCCCAGGGTAAAGCGATTGGGGCGGCAGCGCTTGCCCTGGGCGATCTCGGTGTCGCTGCAACTGGGCAATAGTAATTCATAGAGGCTGGGTACAGAGCCGTTGTGCAGGTAGGGTGCTGTGGCCCAGATGCCATTCAATGGTCGCGCTTTATAGGCGAGGAAGCCGACCGGGTTGTCTTTATCAATTATTTCGAAGTCCAGATGTCGTTCAGTATTGTCATAAGGCCTGTGACCTATCGATGCAAAGAGATCGTAGATTTTTTCCAGCCAGCGGCGAACAGGGCTCTTGTCGTGATCCGGTTCTGCTATGGCTCCCGCTGTTGCGAAGCTCAATGCTGGCAGTACTCGGGTTTGTTCCTTAAAGGGAGGGGCATCCGGGTTACCCCATTTTGCCGGCCTGCCTTCAAACCATCCACTTTTACCCTGATATTGCAGTGCGTTCCTGGCCATGGTGGGATCTGTACCTATCAGCGCGAGGCTGCTAAAGCGCGCGGTGATCCGACGTGTGCGATCTGTGCGGTCTATATCCTGATGGCAAGTGTGGCATTGGTAATCCAGGTAAACCTGGCGCCCCTGGTCGGCCAGGGTTTGGTCAATGGCAGGCAGGACTTGTTGCCTGGCCAGGTCTTCCCAGCGTGGTGACCAGAGGCTCTTGAGATGATTTTCCATACGCACCAGGTTGCGTACATCAATCGATGACCTGAAGCCAGGATCACCTGGGTGTTGTTGCAAGCTATAGGTAGCAAATACTCCCAAGGCCTCACCGGCATTGCGCTTTAGTGGGCCATCACCGGCGTTATCGCCAATACCGTTCCACTGGACATGGTCATGTTGGGGGGTATCCCAGAGCTGGGGGTAGCTGATGGGCGCATTGGCCGGGTTGCGATTGGTTTGCCCGGGTGTAAGGTGCGTCAGTATACGGTTGTAGATGCGCCCGAACGCATCCAGTCGCCCATAACCATAAGCGACATATTGCGCTCCATGGGTTGAGGCATTGATCGTGTTATAGCGGTCGAGTTTGTCCGCCCATTGCTGGAGGTCTGCACGAAATTGTGAGCGCACTTCTGGCTGGGTAGAAATACCGAGCTTTTGCGCGAGGCGATCAAATTTTGCGGCATCTTTAGCACTGGCATCCAATGCGGCTGCCAGGCGGGTCATCATTAATTCCATATCCGCCAGGGGCGGTGCACCATCAATCCTGATCGCCGTACCGCGATAATTGATTTGACCTGTGTGGCAGGCGGCACAGGTGAGGCCTATATAGGCCTTGCCCTGGTGTTCATCCTTCACCCAGCCGAGCGGCAGTCCGTCGGGATTACTGAAAGACGCTTTCTGGGGCAGGTAGCGCAGGCGATTCATATGGTCATCGCTGCGGAACAGTGCCGGGCTATCGGCAGTTTCCAAATGCAGGAAAACGTCGTAGGGCAGCAAGGTCGAGCCCTGGGTGGTGTTATAAAACCAAAGGCTGTCTGCGGCACTCCAATTTTGTTCCGGGTGAACGACACTTAAGGCGCTATCGCCGAAATAGTCGCTGGCAGCGAGGCTGGCATAGCGATCCTGGCTGACCCATATACCCTGGGAGATAGAGGTGCAGCCGGATAGGACTAACAATGAGGGAATTAACAGGCGTGTGAATGCAATAACAGCGGGTGCAGGTCGAGACATATGGGCTTCCTTTTCACGATACTAAATAAAGTTGCGGTATAAATATAAAGTCGTGGCACTAAAAAGTAACGGCGCTAAAAACAAAGGTTTTTTCCGGTTGCGATGCAGGCAGTTATCGATGCTGTTATCCGGTAGTTTGGGCGTTGGATTGCTGTTGGTTCCAGGGCCTGGGGCAGCCATTGAAAATAATCGTAAACCGCATCGTTTGGCCGGAACTATTTGTTAGGCTATTTGCCATAAACCCGGTGGCTTTTGCGCGGGTGTTAGATATTTGGTGTAGAAAAGTCATACTGTTACCCAGCTAAATGGTTAAAGGGGATTTCAGTAACACATATTTTTCCAAAACAGGATTTGCAGGCTCCACGGGCACTTTTACTTGAAGTGTCACAAATTGTGCGTAGACTGCCGCCCGGTCGCTTTTTGAGAGAGTCGGGGCGGATTAATCAACCAAAGTTCTGTGTGTTTTTTGTACAGATCTGCATAAGAAAAAGCACAGTGGGAAATCAAATGTCAATCCATGCCTTTACTGACCTGTTTGTTAAACACAACCTCAGCAATCGTCTGGGGCAGCCCGTACAACTTCAGGTTCTTTCCTTGCATCACCAAGGGCGTGATTATGTATTTATCACAGCACCTTTGCAGAATCCCAATTTTATTGGCAAAAATGCTGAAACCTTTGCGTTTCAGCTGCGCGACTATTTTTCGCTCGATGCCCGTCGCTTCGAATTAATTGAAGTGCGCGAGGCGGATGAGCCCGAGTTTATTCGCTGGCGCTTTGAATGGGTCGGCCACTCCCCCCTATCGGCACGCGCTGAGCCGGTCGTCTCCAACAGCCAGCGCCAACTGCTACAGGGGCTTGTGCAAGCGCCGCGTATTGCGGCGGTTGCCAATGGCTGAAGCCGTTAACGCTGCCAAAACCAGCGCCTGGCAGACAGGGTAAATTTGCTTAATTGCTGCGCTTTGTGTTCCTCATCGGTAAACCAATAGTAGTCATTGCGGATCTTGGGTTTAAACCAGCTGTTGATCTGGGCGATATGCTCCAGATGCAATTTAGGCATCCCCAGCTTGCGATCAGCGTTAAAACTTTGGTTCCAGTGCACTAGCAGGTCCCGTTTTGCTATGGCTACCGCCATGTCTTCGGTGCTGGCGCGGATCAGTCGGCAACTGATAAAGCCGATAATCGGGTCGGGTGCTCCCTTCTCCGGTTGGGCGCTGACATTTTCAAAAAAAATCTGGTCGCCCGAGAGTACAACTTGGTAATACATCATGATCTTGCGCGTTGCTCAGTCCAATTCGGTATCAGTGGTGTCTTTGAGTATAGGCTGCACCTGAGTTTGCGGTAGTTTGCAAAAGCGTTTGCTGAAATGCTGTTGCACGCGCGCAAGATCCATCAGGGACATACTGCTCGAAAATCCAAACCACACATACAAGCCATTTAAATTTTTAAACATGGGTGGCAAATATTTGGGTGGCGCGATAACACCATCCAGATAGCGCTCGTACAGCAGGGGGACATCATCCAGCGTTACCTTGCCAACAAATAGCATGGGAATAATTTCCGGCACGCCGGTGTGAATGGCAGCGCGCAGGAAGTTAACATTTTCGACAAAACCTTTGACGTAGGAAATATCCTTGGTAAATACCGATCCACCGGTCAGGGTGCCACCGCGAAAGACTCGCTGGGTGACGCGATAACTGTCATGTTCGCTAACGCCCCGTTCGAGGAAGTAGCGGTAAACCTCGCAAAAATCGGCGCCGCGCTCGGCCAGGTCTACGGCGACGACACGGTCGCTGATACGCCTGGCACGTTGGGGAAAGGAGCTGAAGGTCAATGTTTCCATTAATACCGCCATACCTTCCTGGATGGCGGTGATACGCGGTGAGCCAACACTCAACCAGGTGGCCCAGGGTTGTGCGCGTCCATTCAGGGTCGTGCCTATATGCACCCATCCCTCATGGACTTCCAGCACCTGCAAATCCAGTTCGGAGAAGTGGGCGCGACGATTAATTTTTATACAGTCCCCGCCCGCAGAGGCATCGGACACTATGTCATCGCTGATTTGCACTCGCACTTCGCCCGCACCAAAATAATCCTGCATGCGTTGATGCAAAATCTGTACAGCGGAATCGGCCGGAATATGGTTGGGGTAGGGGCGATTGAGATTCTCCACCGCAGGCAGGGAAAAGATATGGCACAGGCGTTCACCCAGCTGGCGCAGGGTCTTGCGATCTCCGCGCAGGTTGTCGCTGGCTGAACCATAGAGCTCGCGACTGAATCGACCAAACTCAGCTGTTCCCCGATGTATGAGCAACTCAATAACCAGCAGGTATTGATCGATGGTTGCTTGCAAAATCCGCCCCAGCGCATCGCTGCGGCCGAGTTGGCGGCGCACATCCTGGCGCAGTTCGCGCAAACGCTGTTTTAGCTGGGGGGGATCAAACGACAGGGTGTAGCCCTGGTAGAAATCTGCCTCCAGGGCAGGTAACTCCCGCCCCCGGGCAGCGCGAAATTGGGCTTCGACGGACGCAGGCCATTTGATGGCATCGAGGATCCGAATGGGTTTTTGCAGTGCCACCAGCTGGGTGGAGAGGGATTTAAGTCGCTCTAGGTAGGCTTGTGGAACCATGGCTGATCGGACACCGGGCAGGGATGGCGGCCATTTTAGCGGGTTTCCCCCTGATCGTGGCGGAGAATTTTTTGCCTTGGCTGGCCAGGATGAAGCCGCTGTGTAACGCTTAACCAATCTATTCTCATCACCAACCCGGGCTATTACCTTTACGCTTCTATTGAGAGCTTGCACCATGGTTTATCGCGAATTGGCCAAGTTGCATCAGTTATACGACGGTTACCGCCAGCGGGTACACCTGGCAGGTGGTGAATGGTTATTATTGCAGGAGGCAGGCAAACTCTATTTGATCGGGAATCGTTGCCCCCACCGCGGTGCGCCCTTGCATAATGCCAGCCTGGTCGGTGAGTGCAGCCTGCGCTGTCCGCAGCATGGTTTGCTGTTTGATTTGCGGACTGGCCTGGCCCAGGGATGCCCGGATCGCCTGCCGTATTTACCCCTGGTGTATGAGGGCAATGGGGTAGGTGTTTATTTGCCGGGATAAGTGTCTATTGGTTTGGATGATAGGGGATGTGTGTTAATGCGTTTGCTTTGGGCATTGGGAATTATGTCGTCTATTTACAAACAGGATATGTGCCCTTGCGCGACCTGATAGATCGCGGATTGCCATCCTTGGGTGTACCCGATGGGCTTAAGCAGGAACTGGGCAAGCTGGTTCAGGATGCCAGACGTATGGGGGCTGATGTGGGCAGTGAAAAGCCGATAGCCGTTAAGGTTTACAAATGGACCGATGCCAAGGGCGTTGTTCACTACGGTGAGCAGCCTGCAGGTACCAATGCCGAGGAGGTCATCATCAACCCTAACCGGAATCTATTGCCTGCTGAGCCGGAGCCTGGATCGTCCGCTGCCGCAGCGGGCGGACCAGATGCGCAAACCCCTATCGAAAAGGCGCGGGCTGCGGCTGAATTGATGAAAGCCCGTATTGAAAATCAGGAATCCTATTGATTCATTGGTTATGTCGAGTCGCACAGGAAAACGCCAGTTCTTTCACACTATCAAGCGCTTGCTGTGGTGGGCCTTCTTATTATTGTTGGCTTACCAATTGTGGATTTTTGCCCATGTGGTGGCCTGGAAATGGATCAACCCTTCCCAGAGCAGTTTTATGGCGTTGCGGTTGGCGGAGCTGCGTGAGCAGAATCCCCAGGCGCAGTTGCAACATCAATGGGTGGATTACACACGAATGTCGGTTCACCTGAAACGGGCCGTGGTCGCGGCAGAGGATGATCGCTTTATGGACCATTGGGGGCTGGATACGCGGGGAATTGAACTGGCATTGAAGAAAAACCAGCGGCGCGGCCGGTCGGTGGCGGGCGGCTCCTCAATTACCCAGCAGTTGGCTAAAAACCTGTTCCTTTCTCCGACGCGATCCTATGTGCGCAAGGCACAGGAGGTGGTGATTGCGCTTATGCTGGAGCTGGTGTGGGACAAGCGCCGTATCCTGGAGGTGTACCTCAATATGGTGGAGTGGGGGAATGGCATTTTTGGTGCTGAAGCCGCTGCGCGTCATTATTATGGTACCGCCGCCGCTGACCTGGGGCCTGCCCAGGCTGTGCGCATGGCGGTGATGCTCCCCAACCCACGCACCTATCAAAAAGCCATGCCTGCCTGGGTGATGAAACACGCGGCACGGGTTCAGGCGCGGATGCATCATTCGAGAATTCCCTGAAGTCCCCTTTAAATTTTGGGGCTAATGCCCATATTTCCTCGCCGTAAGTCCCTGGCGCGCGGTTCTCGCCTTGTGGCTTTTGCGTTACAATCGCGACCCTTTTGGGGTTCAACCTTCTCATTACCCATCTGAAGACCTGAGGTGATAGTCGTGCCTTTCTATGAATATCAGTGCGAATCCTGTGGCCATGAGTTGGAAGCTTTACAAAAACTGAGTGATGCCCCCCTGGTGGATTGCCCGGCTTGCCGTAAATCGACCCTCAAAAAGCAAATTTCTGCAGCCGGTTTTCGCCTGTCGGGTGGCGGCTGGTACGAGACCGATTTTAAGTCGGGCAAGAAAAAGAATTTGGCCGGTGACGCCTCCAGCTCGGGTAGCAGCAGCTCCGCCGCTGGCAGTACCAGTACGGCCAGCACCGCCAGTTAGCGGGCGGCTACATTTATCGATCAATAACGGGAAAAACCTATGCGCAGCCAATATTGTGGCGCTTTAAATGCCTCTCACATTAACCAGGAAGTCACCCTCTGTGGCTGGGTAGATCGTCGTCGCGACCACGGTGGCGTGATCTTTATCGATCTGCGCGACCGCGAAGGCATTGTCCAGGTGGTATTCGACCCGGATGGCAAAGACAATTTCGCCCTGGCCGATAAAGTGCGTGGCGAGTATGTGCTGCAAGTAACCGGCAAGGTGCGCGCCCGTGCCGCTGCGACGGTTAACCCCAATATGGCGACCGGTGAAATCGAGGTGTACGGAACCGCGCTCACCATCCTCAACGAAGCGCAAACCATTCCCTTCCCACTGGACTCCTACGCCAATGTGGGCGAGGACGTGCGCCTCAAATACCGCTTCCTCGACCTGCGCCGCACCGAGATGCAGAACAACCTGCGCTTCCGCGGCAAGGTGACCAGTGCTATTCGCAATTACCTGGATCGCCACGGTTTCCTCGATGTGGAAACCCCGATCCTCACCCGCGCTACCCCCGAAGGCGCGCGCGACTACCTGGTGCCCTCGCGCACCCACGACGGCAAATTCTTTGCCCTGCCGCAGTCGCCCCAGTTGTTTAAGCAATTGCTGATGGTGGCCGGCTACGACCGCTACTACCAGATCGCCAAGTGCTTCCGCGATGAAGACCTGCGCGCCGACCGCCAGCCGGAATTTACCCAGATCGATATTGAAACCTCCTTCATGAGCCAGGATCAGATTATGGCTGTGACTGAGGGTATGTTCCGCGAGCTGTTCAAGGACTTGATGAACATTGAGTTTGAAGAAATTCGCCACATGCCGTTCAGCGAAGCGATCGCCAAGTACGGTTCAGACAAGCCGGATATGCGCATTCCACTGGAGCTGGTCGATATTAAAGACCTGGTTACCGACGTGGATTTCAAAGTGTTTGCCGGTCCGGCCAATGATCCCAAGGCCCGAGTTACCGCACTGAAGGTACCTGGCGGCAACGAAAAACTAACGCGCAAGCAAATCGATGACTACACCAAGTTCGTGGGTATCTACGGTGCGAAGGGTTTGGCGTATATCAAGGTCAATGACAAGTCAGACCTGGAAGAGGGCCTGCAATCGCCTATCGTGAAAAACCTGCCGGTACCGGTGCGCGCCGCTATTCTGGAGCGTGTGGGCGCTGACAATGGCGACCTGATTTTCTTCGGCGCCGACAAACACAAAGTCGTTACCGAAGCTCTGGGCGCCTTGCGTTGCAAGCTGGGTGCCGATCTCAACCTCTACACCGCCCAATGGGCGCCGCTGTGGGTGGTGGACTTCCCCATGTTTGAAGAGGACGACAAAGGCGGCTGGACTTCCATTCACCACCCCTTCACCTCGCCCAGTTGTACCCCCGAAGAATTGGTGGCTAACCCGGGAGCGGCCCTGTCGCGCGCTTACGACCTGGTGCTCAACGGCGTGGAATTGGGCGGTGGCTCGGTGCGTATTCACTCACCGGCAATGCAGCAGGCGGTGTTTAAAATCCTGGGAATCAGCCCGGAAGAGCAGCGTGAAAAGTTTGGCTTCCTGCTCGATGCCCTCAGCTACGGTGCGCCACCACACGGCGGCCTGGCCTTTGGTCTCGACCGCCTGGTGATGCTGATGGTGGGTGCCAGCTCCATCCGCGATGTCATCGCCTTCCCCAAAACCCAGAGTGCCGCCTGTGTGATGACCGACGCACCGGGTACCGTGGATGAGCTGCAACTGCGCGAACTGCACATTCGCCTGCGCAACCAGAAGAAAGAGCAGCCCGCAGCCGATGCCCCTGAATACGGTATGTAAATAGTCGCTGGTTAAAAGGGTGGGCAATTGCCCACCTTTTTTTTACAGGGCTTTTGAGTTGATTTTATTGACGATATAAAGAGATTGAGTGGAGTCGCTAAATGGCCGGACATTCCAAATGGGCGAACATGAAGCATCGCAAGGCGCGCCAGGACGCCAAGCGCACCAAGGTTTTTACCAAAATCATCCGCGAGCTAAGCGTGGCGGCCAAAAACGGTGCCAACCCCGATGACAATCCGCGCCTGCGCGCCGCGGTGGAAAAAGCCTACCTCAATAACCTGAAAAAAGATGTGGTTGAGCGCGCTATTGCCCGCGGAGCGGGCACAGCGGAAAGTGAATCCTACGAGGAACTCACCTACGAGGGTTACGGCGTAAACGGCGTGGCCTTTATCGTGGAGTGCATGACCGATAACCGCAACCGCACCGTGGGTGATGTGCGCCACGCCTTCGACAAGCGCGGCGGTAACCTGGGCACCAACGGCTCGGTTTCCTACCTGTTTACCCGCAAGGGCCAAATCAGCTTTGAGCCGGGATTTAATGAAGATGCGTTGATGGAAGCGGCGCTGGATGCGGGTGCCGATGATGTGGTCATCAATTCGGATGGCTCCGCCGATGTCATGACCGCATTTGAAGATTTCTTCGCGGTAAAAGATGCCATTATAGCGGCCGGCTTTAAGCCCATCTCTGCCGATTTCGCCATGGTTCCCTCTGTCACCGTATCACTGGATAAAGACGCGGCGGAAAAAATCATCAGCCTGATCGACGCCCTGGAAGACCTGGATGACGTACAAAACGTCTACACCAACGCCGATATCCCGGAAGACATCATGGAGCAATTGGGATAATCCTCGCTTAACCAAAACTGCCGGTGCACTTATCGCATTGGCAGCCTTGTCATGTGGCCGGCATCGTGCAACACTGCCATCATCGATACTGTATATAGATACAACTATGGCGCTTATCCTTGGCATAGATCCTGGCTCCCGTAAGACCGGATTCGGTATTATCAACCTGCTTGGCGGCAAATCTGAATATGTCACCAGTGGCGTGATTCGTATGCGCGATGATGATGAGCTGCCGGTGCGACTAAAAGTCATCTTTGATTCCCTTACCCAGATTATCGAGCGTTACACGCCCCAGGAAATGGCTATCGAACAAGTATTTATGGCCAAGAACGCGGCCTCGGCACTAAAGCTTGGCCAGGCGCGCGGGGCAGCTATAGTGGCGGCTGCGGCGCAGAATCTGCCGGTATCAGAATACGAAGCGCGCAAGGTTAAACAGTCGGTGGTGGGCAATGGTGCTGCCGATAAGTTGCAGGTGCAGCACATGGTAAAAACCCTGCTGCGGCTGCCAGCGGCGCCGCAGGAAGATGCTGCAGATGCCCTGGCTGTCGCGCTCTGCCATGCAAATACCCAGCAACACCTCATTCGTATGGCCGGCTCAAGCAGCTTCCGTCGCGGTCGTATCATCTAATTTTATTTTCACAGGTCCAGGTATGATCGGTCGCTTGAAAGGCATCCTCATCGAAAAGCAACCTCCTTATTTATTGCTGGACGTCAATGGTGTCGGCTACGAACTCCAGGCGCCCATGACCACCTTCTATCGTTTACCTTCACTGGGTCACGAAGTTGTGCTACACACGCACCTCTCCATTACAGAAAACCTGCACCAATTATTTGGTTTTGCTGAACAGCGCGACAGGTCTTTATTCCGCACCCTGATCAAGGTGAATGGTGTAGGCCCCAAGCTGGCCGTTGCGATTTTGTCCGGGATGGAATCGGATGATATTGCCCGCTGTGTGCGCGATAACAATATTAAGGCGCTCACCAGGGTGCCGGGGATTGGCCAGAAAACGGCGGAGCGCTTGGTTATTGAACTGCGTGATCGCCTTAAAAACTGGGATTTGCCCCAGGGCGATATGCTTGCTCATGGTGAAATTCAGGCGATTGCCAGTGATAACGATATCTATGCCGAAGCGGAAAGCGCGCTGATTGCACTCGGCTACAAGCCGGTGGATGCCGCTAAAATGGTGGCATCCGCTGCCAAGCAGAAACCTGAGGCGCGCAGTGAAGAACTTATCCGCATCGCTCTGCGAAGCCTTGCCGGTGTATAAACCATTCAGCCGAAATTCAGTTTTTTCAACGCAAGATGCCCGGGCTTTATCATGATTGAAACTGATCGCTTAATTGCACCCACTGCCAAAGAACGCGAAGACCAACTGGATCGCGCCGTGCGCCCCAAGGTACTGGCGGATTATGTAGGCCAACCTGCAGTGCGTGAGCAGATGGAAATTTTTATCTGTGCGGCTAAAAAGCGGCGTGAAGCGCTGGATCACACCCTGGTGTTTGGTCCACCCGGTTTGGGCAAGACTACCCTGGCCAATATCATCGCCAACGAAATGGGGGTATCGCTCAAGAGTACATCGGGGCCTGTGCTGGAAAAAGCCGGTGATTTGGCCGCAATGCTGACCAACCTTGAAGCGGGCGATGTGTTATTTATCGATGAGATTCATCGACTCAGCCCGGTTGTGGAGGAAATCCTGTATCCCGCCATGGAGGATTTCCAACTGGATATCATGATCGGCGAGGGGCCGGCTGCCCGTTCGATCAAACTGGATTTACCACCCTTTACATTGGTGGGAGCCACTACGCGAGCGGGTTTGCTAACATCCCCCCTGCGCGATCGGTTCGGGATAGTACAGCGCCTGGAGTTTTACAACGTAAAGGACCTGACCCATATAGTGGCACGCTCTGCGGCTTTGTTGGGTGTCAGCATGGAAGAGTTGGGCGCTGCTGAAATTGCCAAGCGCTCAAGGGGTACGCCGCGTATCGCCAACCGACTGTTGCGCAGGGTGCGCGACTTTGCCGAGGTGAAAGGCGATGGCCGGATTACCTCCGAACTGGCGGATAAGGCACTGAATATGCTTAACGTTGACGAGCGCGGATTTGATCATATGGATCGCCGCTTGTTGTTGGCGATGATCAACAACTTTGACGGCGGTCCGGTGGGAGTGGAAAGCCTGGCGGCGGCTATCAGTGAAGATCGGGGGACGATAGAAGATGTTATCGAGCCCTATCTGATCCAGCAGGGATTTATGGCTCGAACCCCCAGGGGTAGGGTGTTAACCACGAATGCCTATCTGCACTTTGGATTGTCTATGCCCAAGCGTTTGCAGGAAAGCCAGGGGGGAGAAGGGATAGCGTAACCGGGAGTTACCCTGCATTATCCCGAGCGAGTTTATATTGAGGATACGGGTGTGGACGGAATCGTCTACTACGTAAATTATTTAAAGTACATGGAGCCTGGCCGTACAGAATTTCTGTGGGCTTTAGGCTATGATGGGCCCGCTATTTTAGCGGGTGGTTTACGGTAGGTTGTGCATTCTGTGCAGGCTAATTCTCAGCAGCCTGCACGCGTGGATAACCAGTTGCATATCACAGCTTGTTTACAAAAGCTGGCTTGTACTTAATCCAATACCTGCACATATGCACAATCGCCTTAAACACCCTATTCAACCGATGAAGTAAGAGTTTAGATACCTATGTCAGCAACGGATAATAGTCTGTCCATTACCCACCTGATTCTCCAGGCCAGTTTTTTGGTGCAACTGGTGATGCTGATTTTGGTATTGGCATCGGTCATTTCCTGGGCGATGATTTTCCAGCGCGAGCGCTATCAGCGTAAGGCGTCGTCAGCGTTTAGTTATTTTGAAAAGCAATTCTGGTCGGGTATCGACCTCAACCAGCTTTATCGCCAGGGCAATGGCCGCACTGACCTGGCCGAGGGAATAGAAAATATCTTCCGTGCCGGCTTCAAAGAGTTTACCCGCTTGCGTCAAACGGCCGGTGCCGATTCCGATGCAATCATGGAGGGGTCAATGCGTGCCATGCGTGTTGCTCTGGCACGTGAGCAAGAAAAGCTTGAGGAAAACCTGCCTTTTTTGGCTAGCGTCGCCTCCGTGAGTCCTTATATAGGTCTTTTTGGAACCGTCTGGGGCATCATGGTGTCCTTTCTCAATATTGCTAATGCGGGCCAGCCCAGCCTTGCCACAGTGGCGCCTGGTATTGCCGAGGCGCTGATTGCAACCGCAATGGGCCTGTTCGCTGCTATTCCAGCTGTTCTGGCGTACAACAAATTTTCTGCCAGGGCAGAAAGCTTGTTGAGTAACTATCAAACTTTTGCAGAAGAGTTTTCGGCTATTCTCCATCGCCAGGTTCACAGTAAGTGATGCTGGCTAGGCACGGATTAAACAATCGAGTTTGATGTATATGTCTGGATTTGGATCGCCGATTAAAAAGAAGCTTAAGGCTGAAATTAACGTAGTGCCGTTGATTGACGTTATGTTGGTGCTACTAATTGTGTTCATGATCGCAGCCCCTATGATGAATCAGGGGATCAAAGTCGAACTGCCAAAGGCAGCCGCTGATCCTGTTGAAACAAAAGAGGATGAACCCATTACTGTATCCATTAAAAAGGATGGTACTTTCTACATAGGGGTTGGTGGAGATCCGGAAAAGCCGCGCCCATTGGCTGAAATCAAATCTCTTGTGAGTAAAATCCTGGCCGAAAAGCCTAATACCCCGGTTTTTGTGCAGGGGGATAAGAGTGTTGAATATGGTGCAGTAGTGGCATTGATGGGTGAGCTGAAGATGGCGGGGGCTCCCTCGGTGGGATTAATCACCGAGCCAACGCGCTAGCGGAGGCCGGGCTTCGTATGGTTCTGGATCAACGTTTTACACTACCTGTGTTGTTCAGTGTTGTGTTACATGCACTGATATTGGTGCTTTTTTTTGGCGACTGGGGCTTTTTTCGCACTAAAGAACCTGAGCCTGTTCCGCCGCGTTATGTCACTGCGACTTTAGTGGATTTGCAACCCAAGGCCAAGGCAGCGCCACCACAACCCAAGGAGCAAAATCTGGATGCCAAGCGTTTTGAGGACTTAAAAAACCTCAAAAACCGTGAGGAGCAAAAGCGCAAAGAGGCTGAGGCGCAGGTTCAACGGCAAAAAGAACAGGCTGCCAAAGAGGCCGCTGCCAAAGAGGAAGCGTTAAAGCAGCAAAAGCTGAAAGACCAGCAGGCTAAAGTGGCCCGTGAAAAGGCGGAGGCTGAGCGCAAGAAAAAGCTTGAAGAAGAGCGCCGTAAGGCAGAAGCCGAGCAAAAGCGCAAGCGTGAACAAGAGGCACAAGAGGAAATTCGTCGCCAGCAGGCCGCTTATCAAAAGGAAGAGAAACACCTGAGTGATACGGCAGATGATGCCAGTGTTATCAGTTACAACGAGTTGTTGGCGCGCCGGGTTGGGGAAAACTTTAGTCCACCGCCTTCTGCCCGATTGGGTATGGTCAGTGTGTTTATTATTGATATGCTGCCCAATGGCCAGGTTGTCGGTGTGGCCCTGTCCCGGTCCAGCGGCAATGATGCTTTTGACCGGGCAGCAGAACAGGCGATTCGTCGTGTCGATCGCTTTGTTGAAATTAAAGATATTCCGATAGATGTTTTTGAAAGAAACTTCCGTCGATTTACGTTTACTTTTGATCCTAAGGATTTACGCCTGTGAGATACCTAGTTTTTATCCTGTTCAGTGTGTTTGCCATGGTTGCTCATGCACAAATGAACAACGTGATAGTGACGCAAAGTGTGCAAAACCCTATCAAGATTGCCGTTGTGCCCTTCGATTGGGCAGGGGGGCGTCTTCCTGAGGATGTATCTTCCATTATTCGCAATGACTTTCGATTTTCCGGTCAGTTCGATCCCATAGCACCAGAGCGGATGCTGTCTTTCCCCGTGTCTGAGGTGGGCATTCATTATCGTGACTGGAAGGTTTTGGGGGCGGAGTATCTCCTGATTGGCTCACTTACGCAGCAGGCTGGTCGTTACTATGCCAGCTATGAGTTGTTTGATGTTGTTAAGCAACAGCGTGTCTTTGCCAAATTAACAGTTGATGGTACGGAGTTGCAGTTACGGGATATTGCCCACCATATTAGTGACAAGGTCTATGAAACCATCACGGGTATTCGCGGTATTTTTTCTACCAAACTCATTTATGTGGAAGCCTATCAACACCCGCAGCGTTATCGTTTAATGTTGTCTGACATAGATGGTGCTCGCTCGCGGGCACTGCTGGACTCGCGCTTCCCAATCCTATCCCCTGTTTGGTCGCCCAATGGGCAACGGGTTGCTTATGTATCGTTTGAGGCTGAAAACAAGCCCGCCATTTACATTATGGATATAGCGACGCAACGCCGTCAGCAGATGACTAGTTTCAGGGGGCTCAATGGCGCACCTTCCTGGTCACCGGATGGGCAAAAGCTGGCTATGGTCTTGTCTAAAGATGGCAATCCGGAAATTTATGTAATGAATGTGCTTACGCGCCAGCTTGATCGCGTGACCAACCACTTCGCAATTGATTCCGAGCCCAGTTGGGCTGCAGATGGCGCGTCGTTATATTTCACTTCGGATCGCGGTGGTAAACCCCAGATTTATCAGGTCAATCTTGCTACCAAGCAACAGGAGCGTGTAACCTTCGATGGTGATTACAATGCACGTAGCCGGGTTTCGCCTGATGGTAAATACTTGGTTGTTTTGAATAAACGCCCTGGTGGTAATTACCATATTGCCGCACAGGATTTAAAAACTGGCAATTTGCGCATTTTGTCAGAGACAAACCTTGATGAATCGCCTAGTATAGCGCCCAATGGCGCTATGCTGATGTATGCAACTCGTTCTGGTGGTAAAGGAGTATTGGCTGCAGTCTCTCTGGATGCACGCGTCAAAATTCTCCAACCTCCAAAACAGGGTGATGTGCGGGAGCCCGCATGGTCGCCATTTTTTAACTAGTTAGTTCCCTGTAAAAACACTTGATCACAACTTCATTGGAGTTACACACACATGATCACTAAAGCAATCAAGCAAGGTTTGACTTTTGCTGTAGTTATGTCTTTCCTGGTCGGCTGTTCCGGCGCCAGCAAAAAGCCTGTTGAAGAAACCACCCAAACTAGCACTGCTCCTGTTCAACAGCAGGTAGAAGCTCAATTGGCTCACGTTGTGTACTTCGACTTCGATCAGTACGCCCTGACTGCGGAAAGCCGTGCAGTATTGTTGGCTCACGCTGACAAGCTGAAAGGTGCTTCTGTTGCTGTGCGTTTGGAAGGTCACGCTGACGAGCGTGGTTCACGCGAGTACAACATGGCACTGGGTGAGAAGCGCGCTAATGCTGTTCGCGATTTCCTGGTTACCCAAGGTGTGAGCGGTTCTTCTCTGGAGGTTGTAAGCTTCGGTGAAGAGCAGCCAGTTGCTCTGGGCCATGACGAGTCTGCTTGGTCTCAAAACCGTCGTGTTGAAATCAAGTACTAAGAGTCTGAACCCTTTATGCGAAAGAACTTGATCGCTGTCGTTTTGTTGGCAGTAGCTCCAGTATCAGTAGCACAAGTAAGGGTTGTGGAATCTTCACCCCAGGGCCTCGGCTCTGGGGTGTCGCGTCCCGCAGTCAATGCTGTTGTTGAACCTGATGTGTACAGTCAAATTCGTGCTTTACAGGAAGAAATAGCTACACTGCGCGGCCTTATTGAAGAGCAGGCTTATGAGTTAAAGCAACTCAAGCAGCTGCAACTCGACAATTATATGGATATTGACCGCCGTTTATCTGGACGAACTGCTAATGATGCAGCTTCGGCTCCAGTACAGAGTCAATCCATTCCATCCTCATCGGCTATAAAGCCATCTTCCTCTGCTCCTGCGGCAGTGTCGGTTTCTTCTGTTGATGATGCAGAGTTATACCGATCCGCTTATGATTTGCTCAACCAGCGTCAATACGATGCATCAGCAGCAGGTTTTCAGGATTATTTGAATTTGCTCCCGAATGGTACCTATGCCAGCAATTGTTATTATTGGCTGGGCAAGATATCCATGCTTAAACAGGATTATCCCCAAGCAAAAACGTGGTTTAGCGATTTAATCAGTCGTTTTCCAGACTCGTCAAAAGTGGCGGGAGCGCAATTGGATTTGGGGAGGGTATTTTTCTTTATGGGTGATACTGCTCAAGCCAAAGCCTTGTTGACCCAGGTTGCTAATGGCAATTCCGAAGCTGCGCCTGTTGCCAAGAAGTTCCTGTCCGATAACTTTTAACAAAAATAAGTATTTTGTTGAATGGATACTTGGTTGGTTTTGGCAGGTGATTATTTATTGATTTTGTATAAATAAAAGAATGGGGCGCGCTTGCGCGGCCCCCATCGGTCGTTCCTGAGATCGGATTAGCGATAATTTCCCTCTTATCACCCTGGCATCCTGCCTGAGCCCATTCTGGTCGATGTATTCCCGGTTGATTCCCTCTCCCGGTCATACGTCTGACTCCGTTCAGACCTGTGCAGTCAATCCGCTTTTCGATCCTGAAGAGCGCCGAATTCCTTTCGTGATTTTCTGCTGTTTTGCCCTTTCCCTGTGCTATCTGTTCATATTCCTTTGAACTTCCTGATTGCCGCAACATATCCCTGGTTGCGCACCCATTGGCCAATCCTGGCCGATTCACATCACTGTCACCTCCTTGTTGTGATTATTCTCTCGTTTTGCGTATGCGCTTAACAGTGGCATTTTTCGCATTGTTTTGTAGGAAATTGACTACAACGCCCTTAGGTTTTTGTCTCTATGGCCCCCTATAATGGAGGTAATTGGGGAATGTTATGGATGCTTGTATGTCGATAAGAGTGTGCTTTTACTTGAATATGCTACAGCTTTGGGGAGGTAAGAGATGAGTGTAATGGGTGTGAAGATGGGACGCATAGTCTGCTTTTTAAGTGTTTTGTGCTGCTGTATGCCAGTTGTTGCCATGGATAAACTGGCATATACCACAGACTTTGTTGTGGCCTTGGACCCAGAACGCAAAGGCGCACAGGTGACGATTAATGTAGAAAGTCGCGGGCTTCTGAAAGAGATGGTGTTCAGGAACAATAAGTCTGCCTATTCGAATATCAGGGCGAATGGCAAGTTGGTGATTACCGATAAAGAAGTTAGCTGGCAGCTGCCAGAGTCGGGGGCAAAGTTAAGTTTTTTTGTCAAAATTAATCGCGCCAAAGGCGAAGGCAAGTATGACGCTTATATAAATCAGGATTGGGCCATTTTTCGCGGCGATAATATTATTCCTCCGGTACGTACTACCGAGGTTGATGGGGCATACTCCATCGCAACCTTGGAGTTCATGTTGCCTAAGGGGTGGAAAAGTGTAGAGACTGGCTGGCCAAGGGCATCGGCGACTACATTTACCATCGATAATCCGGAGCGCCTTTTCGATCGTCCTACGGGATGGATGATTGCCGGGAGATTGGGCTCTCGCCAGGCAAAGGTGAAAGGAACCCAAATTGTTGTAAGTGGACCTGTGGGTGAAAGTTTTCGCCGTATGGATGTTCTGACTTTCCTTAATTTTGCGTGGCGGGAAATGCACGATGCATTTGATAAGGCTCCGCCCAAATTATTGGTGGTAGGTGCTAACGATCCTATGTGGCGAGGGGGATTATCCGCACCTAATTCATTGTTTTTACATGCTGACCGCCCCATGGTTAGTGAGAATGGCACCAGTCCGATTATTCATGAATTGACGCATATGGTGACGCGTATTAGCGGTTTTGAGTCGCCAACAGCGAATGATGACTGGATTGCAGAGGGCATTGCAGAGTTCTATTCATTCGAGTTGCTCTATAGGGCTAAGGGGATGACCAAGGCACGGCGAGCAAGAATCATTAAAGGGCTGGCCGATTGGGGTGAAGATGTTAAGCATTTACGCAAGGGGCCTTCGGCTGGAAAGATAACGGCGAGAGCGGTGGTCTTGCTGGATGAGTTGGATCAGGAGTTGCGCACCCTGAGCAAAAATAAGCACTCACTGGATTCTGTGGTGCGGATTTTGATAAAAAAGCGCAAAGTCTCCCTGGAGGATTTACAAAAAGCCGCTGAATCATTAGTGGGAAAGCCGTTGAAAGCCCTGGATTCCCCCCTGTTAAAGTAGTGCTTTGTCGGTACCCTGATTCTGGCACATGCTAGATAGCGCGTGCCAGAATCAAGCTGCCCCACAACAAATCCCGCTTGCCGTCGCCTTCGCGAACCTCGGAGGTGTGACCGCGCAAAACATAGCTGATTCTGTAACCATTACCGAAGCCAATGGTGTAACCCAGCCAAGCTTCCACTAGCAGGCTATTCAACTGGTTGCGCTCATAGGTAACGACTGAATCGCGAAACTGTCCTTCCATAAAGGCGTTGTAAGCTCTTGCTTTGAAAGCAACGCCACCCCAGAAATAGTGCTCAATCACTTTTCCTGTACTGCCATCAAATGAAGCTTTCTCTCCATAACTGGTGAGGTCTGGATTAAAAGAAGACCAGGGTGAATTTATTGTGCCTTTGCGAAAGCTCAGGCCCCAGCTGGCTTCTGTTAAATAACCCGCAGATACTTGCGTGGTGGACTTTAATTCAAAATCAGCGCGCCCGGTATCCAGTTGTTGTTGATAGGCAACCTGGTAGCGCGCGGTAAGTTCGCCACCATCGCTGATTTGGTTTTCCCAACCTCGGGCAGGGGTACTGCCTGTGTATTTATGGATTTCATTTTGGATTCTCCCTACCAGGTCCGTACCGAGCAATCCCAAGGTCAATGTGGTCTTGATAGCACTATTAGTTGACCAGTCGATTTGTTCGCGGGCACTGGAAAAATAAATAAGGCTTGCGTAGGGGCGATCTCCGGCGTTGGCTTGACTGATACTGATATCCTCCGGCGTAAACGCAAAAGCCCCGAGTTCCCGGCTGTACCTTTCCTCCCTCGACAGTGCCTGAGTGTGTAAACCAAACAGGTTATCCAGGGCGAGTAAAGGCCGATTGAGCGTGACTTTGGCATTCACAAGCTCTGGGCTGGTTTGGGTCAGGTTGATGCCATAGGTGTAATCCTGGTCACGGTTGCCGGGAACAAATACATCATTGTCCAGGGCTAATGCCCATGACCGTTGCTGGCTAATGGGCTTTGCATGGATAGATGACCAGGGCATTTTTTCATCGTCTATTTGCCGGGCCAGTTGCATCCAATCTGTGTGCGGACGATTGCGTACAACAGTGGCAATCTCTGTCGGCCCATCATCGTTGGTTGCTGTGAGCGGTTGGCTGAATCCTATATGGGCATAGGCCAGTAATGGGGCTAATAGGCCAATATGGATGAGCAGCTGCTGTACAAAGGTGAGATGGGGCTCCCGGGGTTCATATCCGGTCTCATCGATATTTGTAGTTATTTTTCTAAAAAATGACTGGTCGTCTTGTTTTTTGTCAAAAACCATTGTGTCAGCTCCTCTTTGTTCCTATAAAGTTTAATTTTTAAATTGACCAGTCGTCTTTAAGTGCGCCAAAAATACAACGCAGAGTGATTGGTATTGGATTTCGTTAAAGGTGAATCCTGTTATTGGCCGTGATGGGTAAAGCGCAATCTATGCGGTTAATCGTTAAAGAGTTCCGGTAAGACCGCCAGGAATACATCCAGTGGCTCCCGGCATTTGGTGGCTTTCATTCGCATCAATGTGCCTTCCCAGGCATTAAACATAAACTCTGCAATGACCTGGGAGGACAAGTTGGTGGTTAATTTGCCATCAAGACGGGCCTCTTCCAGCAAGTCTTCAATTGCCTGGGTGTTGTTGCGCAACATCTGGCGTACTTTCAAGCGGATAGCTTCGCTGGATTCCGCCATTTCCTGGCACATATTGCCAATAAAGCAGCCGCCATTCAGGTTGTTTTCACAGCCGCCGATGTTTTCCTGGAAGTAGCGGGTCAGGCGCTCCAGGGGAGGTACACTGCGATTTCCAAGCAAATGGCGGTTGTGACGCAGGCGCTCCTCGGTCACTTTCTCCAAGGCTTCAAGAGCAAAGTCTTCCTTGCTTTTGAAGTAGGTGTAGAAAGAGCCCTTGGGGACATCGGCGGCGGAGACGATATCCTGGATACTGGTGCCGTTGTAGCCACGGGTTGCCATGACTTTCAGGCCTTCATCAAGGATATGCTCTTTTTTCAGTTCACGTTTGCTCATGGATATAGAGTATGACCAGTCGTCTTGTTTTTCAATGTTTTGCTTAGACCTAATAGTCAGGCAGTGCCTTGGATTATGTCATAAGTGGTTATGTTGCCCATATTCAGGAATCTTGTCGATGTTGCTTTAGATGGGCAAGCAGCTGTTTTTTGAGTGCTGTCGGGATGCTTTTGATCATGAGCAGGTCGCGCTCGGGATCGTACTCGATGTCCCGTCCCAGGCAGTCTGAGGCGAAGCTCATGCTGAGTGAATCGGTGCGACCACTGAGGCGTACATAGCTGCGAACCTGGCCTGCATGGGGGATGAACTCGGCCTTGATTTCCGGTTTTTGTGTTGCGACAAAGCGTTCGAAGGTTTCCGGTTCATAGCCCTTGGTTTCTGTCGCCAGGGTGTGCGCCAGCTCATTAATGGCGACAGGTTTTCCGGCTTTATTCTGCTCCAGGCAATAATCGGCCACACGGGTACGAGTCAAACGGGCGACAGGCTCATCCAGGGTTTGGGTAAAGTTCTCGACAACCTCAAGGAACTCTTTGGTTTCGGTTTTAACATCGTATTTATCGCTGAATCCTGTCAGGGCGCCAAAGGCATCGGCAAAGTCTTTATCGCTGCGGCTGCGCATCAGGGTGAGGTAGGTTGCTGAATTGCCGGCATCCCAATCGGCACAATTGATTTTGGCGGCCAGGTTGAGGTTTGCGGTATCCAGGTAGACGGAATCTGTTAATTGCAGGTCTGCATCCAGATAAAGCCCTGATTCATGTTCCACCACAAATAGATACAGGTACTGTCCTGCTTCTATTTGCTCTTCTATTACAAATAGAAAAACATCAAACAACGAGGGTGCGGCCTCAAGCAACTGCTGGAAGTGCTGCAGGTTTTTTTGGCTGAAACTGGCAAAGCCCAGGCGACCCTGGCGGTAATCCTGTAACCAGGCGGCAAAGGGGAATTCGCCGGTATCGCTCGAAAAGCGGCCATAGCTTTTACCGCCCTTGCGGATAAATTGGGTTTTTAGCGCATAGGCCAATTCTTCCAGCTTGCCATTCATAGGCAGAAGGTCTGCGCGCGCCTGGGTTGTGACTGTGTCTTCCGGGCGGTGGCGGTAGAGGCGGTGGGCGATGATAGCGGTTAGGGCCATAGTTTTTCCGGAGCCTTGGGCAAAAGGTCGTTATTATAGGCGTCGATTTTATCTTGCCTAGTTGAGAGTTCGCCGAATGAACATAGATCGTTACAACCCCTGTGCGCGCTGGTCCGATGCCACCCTTTATCAGGGCATTGCCCATTTTGTTGAAGTGCCTGCCGATACATCGACCGGATTTGAACACCAACTGGTACAGCTGTTGGCACAGGCAGAGCAGACACTGAAGGCGATAGGCAGCGACAAATCCCGTCTCCTATCCACCACTATCTATATAACAGAGCGGGCTAATGTCTCCTGGTTAAATCGTATATGGGAACAGTGGTTGCCCGACGGCTGTGCCCCTTCCCGCGCTTGCGTCAAAGTAGAGCTCATCGACCCGGCCATGCTGGTGGAAATGGCCTTTGTGGCAGCGGTGGATGCCCGGGTGGTGTGAGTCCCAATAAGGTTGCCAGGCCCTGGCCTATACTCAGGTTTCGCTGGGTAGAAGATAGATATTGTCCAACCGCCACCCACTCATTGGGGGGAGTTAAGCCTGGAAAAATTGATGATGAGCCGGATACATGAGCCTTAAACATATTGAGCATTTGTTAAAGCCGGGTTCGATAGCCGTTATTGGTGCATCCAACCAGCCCAATCGTCCCGGTAACGCGGTGATGCGCAATTTGTTGCAGGGTGGGTTTGATGGCCCGATTATGCCGGTGACGCCCCATTACAAATCTGTCAATGGTGTATTGGCCTATCGCTCGATTGATGAGTTACCCCTGGTGCCGGACCTTGCCGTTATTTGCACTCGCGCCACACGGGTGCCCGCCATTATCTTGCAATTGGGGCGCAAGGGAACACGCGCTGCAATCGTCATTGCCGCCGGGTTGAACCGATTGCATACGGCGCAGGGCACCAACCTGCAAGAGCAAATGCTGGCTATCGCCAGGCAATGGGGGGTGCGAATTCTGGGCCCCAACTCGCTGGGCCTGATGGTGCCGGGAATCGGGTTGGATGCGAGCTATGCCCACACCCGCGCCCGCGCAGGAAAAATTGCGTTTGTATCCCAATCTTCGGCGGTATGCGTGACCTTGCTCGATTGGGCCAAGCGGCGCCGTATCGGATTCTCCCATGTGGTTGCCCTGGGCGACGGCACCGATGTGGATTTTGATGAGATGCTCGATTATCTCGGGCGCGATGCCAATACCAGTGCGATCCTTCTCTATATTGATCATATTCACCAGGGGCGCGCATTTATGTCTGCTGCGCGCGCGGCATCGTTTAATAAACCCATTCTTGTTATCAAAACCGGCGCCCAGTTGGAAAACCAAATGCTTATTTCGCACCTGCCGATGGAGCAGTTGGGTTTGGATGCGGTGTACGACGCAGCCATCAAGCGTGCCGGTATGTTGCGTGTGGGCGATTTACGCGAGCTGCTGGCGGCGGTGGAAACGCTGGCCAATGGCAAACCGATCCAGGGTGAACAATTGGTTATCCTGGCTAATGGCAATGCCCCCAGTGCCATGGCGCTGGATGTCCTCAGCCAGCGCGGCGGGCGCCTGGCAGTGCTGGAGCCTGGCATTGTCGATGCGCTGCACGCAGTTATCCATAACGGTGGGCGTGCCACCAATCCGATTAATTTGCTGGGCGATGCCAGCCCGGAGGATTATCGCCAGGCATTGCAGGTATTGTTGCGCAGCAATGCCATCGACAACTTACTCATTATGCACGCACCATCCGCACTGATCCCCGGTGAGACCTATGCGCAGGTAGTGATTGATACCCTGCGTGAACACCGGCAAAAAAATGGTGCACGCCTGCCGAATGTGCTGGTGAACTGGATGGGGGAGGACGCAGCGGTTGAAGCGCGCCAGCGTTTTGCCGATGCCGGTATTGCCTCTTTTCGCACACCGGAAGGTGTGGTTGGCGCGTTTATGCATATGGTGCAGTATCGCCGCAACCAGAAGTTATTATCGGAAACCCCCGAGTCCATCAGTGACTGGGCGCCCCATCAGCCGGAAGTCGCACAGACGTTGATTGACCAGGCTTTACAGGAGAGGCGACATTTATTGGCAACTAATGAGGCCGGGCAATTGCTGGAAGCCTATGGCATCAGCACCCAGCCTATCCAGGCTGCGCCGGAGCTTGCTCCTGTGCCTTTACGTATCCAGGTGCAGCAGGATCCGGTATTTGGTCCGGTGATTTTATTGGGTGAGGTGGCCAGCCATTGGTCTGTTGCCAAAAATGCAGTTGTCGCACTGCCGCCCCTGAATATGGCGCTGGCGCGTTATCTGGTTATACAGGCATTGGCAGAGGGAAAAATCCGCGAGCGCGACCACTATGCGCCCATTCATTTGCCATCACTCTGTGTGTTACTTACGCGCATTAGCCAGATGATTATCGATAATCCGCGCTTGCGTGGTTTGTGCATTAACCCGGTGTTAGCCCATGGTGAGGATATTCGTGCCCTGGATACGATGATTGAGTTGGTGGTTGATGAGCCTTTGCCTGTCCTGGCGATTCGCCCTTATCCCAAGGAGTTGGAAGAATCATTTCGTTTGCACGATGGTCAACAATTATTGTTACGTCCTATTCGCCCCGAGGATGAATTGCGCCTGCAGGCGTTTGATAACGCCCAGAGCCGTGAAGATAGGTACAAGCGTTACTTTGGTGAAATGCCGCCGTTCTCCCATGAGCAAATGGCGCGCCTGACGCAAATCGATTATGCCCGCGAAATGGCCTTTATTGCTGTGGATAGCCTGGGTGATATCCTGGGTGTCGTGCGCGCACAAGCCGACCCGGATAATATCGAAGCCGAGTTTGCCATGGCGATTCGCAGCGATTTAAAGGGCAGGGGCTTGGGCGCGCGGCTGCTGCAAAAAATGATCGATTACTGCCGTGTCCAGGGAACGCAGCATTTGCGCGGTTTTACCATGCTGGACAATGCCGGCATGGTGAACCTGGCGCGCAAGCTGGGTTTTCGCGTGAGTATTAATCGCGATGACGAGGTGATTGACATGCGCCTCGAATTACAGGCGCATATGGCGTCATCGCTATAACTTGGCCAGGGCTTTGATGTGTACTACGGCACAGCGCCCCAAACCATCCAGATCGTAACCTCCCTCCAGGCTTGAGACTATGCCGTGGCAGCGTTCACTGGCGACATTGCTTTGGCTTTGATCAACCAGCGCTCGCAAGCGCTCGGTAATCCAGGCGTAATCCTGTTCTACCAGGCTAATGGACGACATATCGTCATTGATATAGGCATCGAACCCGGCCGAAATCAGCAGCAATTGTGGTTTGAAGGTTTCCAGCGCCGGAAACCAGCGATCTTCTATCGCGGTGCGAAATCCCTGGCTGCGACAGGTAGCAGGCAAGGGCACATTAATAATGTGTTCCGGTACGTCATCGATGTCTGTATGGGGATAAAAAGGGTATTGGAAACTCGAACAAAAGAGTACGCGCGGGTCGTTGAAAAAAATATCCTGGGTGCCGTTGCCGTGGTGCACATCAAAATCAACGATAGCAACGCGTTCCAGTGAATAGGTTTGCAAGGCATGCGCAGCAGCAACAGCAATATTGTTGAATAGGCAAAAGCCCATGGCTCGCTCTCGCTCGGCGTGATGGCCGGGCGGTCGCACATTGCAAAAAACAGCATCAGTTTTTCCCTGCATCACCAAATCGACCCCCAATACCGCTGCACCGGCTGCATGGCGTGCAGCATTGAGCGTATGGGGTGATAAATACACATCGCTGTTAAAAAAATGGATGCCATTTTCCACTTGGGCATTCATGAGTCGTTGCAAATGGGCTGCGCTGTGTACGCGCAATAATTGTTCGTCTGCAGCGGCGGGCGCTTCATAGTGCTGCAGCAGGGCATCGATACCACTGGCCATCAGGCGATTGTTAATCGCGTCCAGGCGCTCTGCACATTCCGGATGGCCGGCGGGCATCTGGTGTTGGTGGCAACTGCTATGGGTAATCAGGGTCGCAAGCATGGTGGACTCACACGGGATTGGGCATGGGGAGTCTAGCAGGAATGCCGCGCGGCTGTGTTCGATGTCAATATTTTCCCCTGGCACAGTAAATGGCTGGCGCGAAAAAAATACCTGGCCAGGCTCAGGGATAATTTTAAGTTTGGCTTAAGTTTCTCCTGTTTGAATAGGCGCCCACCAAGGAATCAGCCGCAGATAGCTATGAGTAAGCCTCCTTCCTTTTCCCGTCAAATATCCTCCACCGTGTCATCGCTCCTGGCGGCCTACTATGCAGGCCCCTATGTGTTGCTATTGCGTATGGCCCTGTTAGCGATCCTGCTGCTGAGCATCAGCCGACTGGGATTGATTGCCTGGCAATGGGACAGGGTGAGTGCGACAGGGCAGGTTTTCGACATGCTCCTGCAGGGTATTCGGGCCGATATGATTATGATCTGCCTCTGGCTGTTACCTGCGGTGTTGTTAACACCATGCCTGGCTAAAACGCGAATCTGGCTGCCACTGTCCTATGCCTGGGGATTAGCGGGGCTGATACTTATGTTGTTTATGGAGCTGGCAACCCCTTCCTTTGTGATGCAATACGATTTGCGTCCTAACCGTTTATTTATTGAGTACCTGGAGTATCCCAAAGAAGTGTTTGCCACGCTCTGGGGCGGGTTTCGTGTGCCGCTCCTGCTGGGGATAGGCCTGTGTATTCTGGTGGGTTATGGTTTTGCCCGCGCTATGCGAGTTCGCCCGGCGTCTGTGCGCACCTGGCCGCTCTGGCAACTCTGGGCTACCTGGCCATTGGTTATTGTCGTGGTTGCCATGGGTATCCGTTCCACGACGGGACATCGCCCGGCCAATCCGGCCCTGTTTGCCATTACCGGTGATGCCCTGGTGAATTCATTGGTGATCAGCTCGTCGTACTCCGTAGTGTTTGCTGCCTACAACATGAAACACGAAGCCCGCTCCAGTGAAATTTATGGTTCCCTGCCTGCTTCCAGGGTCATTGAAGAAGCGCGCCAATGGCCCTGGTTTACGGGCGTGAAGTTCGATAGTCAGTTACCCACCTGGCATCAGCAGGACGCTGTGCGCAGGCGCGAGCGCCCGTTGAATTTGATTATCGTGCTGGAAGAGAGCCTGGGCGCTACCTTTGTGGAATCCCTGGGCGGATTACCGGTGACACCGCGCCTTGAGGCATTAAAGGATAAAGGCTGGTGGTTTGAACAACTCTATGCCACAGGCACCCGCTCTGTACGTGGTATAGAAGCGGTAGTGTCCGGCTTTATGCCGACACCGGCACAGAGTACGGTTAAATTATCGCGCTCGCAGCACAACTTTTTTACCCTGGCGGGTTTACTCAGTGACCAGGGCTATCACACCGAATTTATTTATGGTGGCGAAGCGCACTTCGACAACATGCGCAGCTTTTTTACCGGCAATGGTTTTTCCCAGGTGATTGATATCGACGATATGCCCAATGCGCAATTCGTCGGCAGTTGGGGCGCCAGTGATGAAGACTTATTTAACCATGCCCACCAACACCTGCTCAGCTTGCACGCAAAGCAGCAGCCTTTCTTCAGTCTGATTTTTACCTCATCCAACCACGAGCCGTTTGAGTTTCCCGATGGGCGTATAGACCTGCACGAAGAACCCGAGCAGACCGTTAACAATGCCGTGCGCTATGCAGATTATGCCTTGGGTGAATTTATGGATAAGGCAAGCCAGAGTCCCTATTGGCACAATACCCTGGTGCTGATTGTGGCCGATCACGATAACCGCGCCTATGGTCCCAGCCTGGTTCCCGTCGATAAATTCCATATTCCCGGTTTGATTCTCGGCGCGGACATTGAACCGCGTCGTATCAAACCGATTGCCAGCCAGATTGACCTGGGGCCTACATTGCTATCGCTCATGGGAGTTTCTGCCGCCCACCCGATGATGGGGCGAGATTTCGCCCGCGATAGCCATAGTCCCGGGCGCGCCCTTATCCAGTTTGATGATTATTTTGCCCTGCTGGAAGATAACCACCGGTTAACAATCCTGCGCCCGGAAAAAGCACCGGTTGCAGCAGTTTACGATCCTTTACAAAAACGCGTCAGCCTGCTCAATGAACCGCCCGGGGATACCGCTGTTGAAAAGGCCTTGGCACATGCACTGCTCCCCTCTATCCTGTATCGCGAGCAGAAATACCCGGGACGTGGCCCTGCCATGAGTTCGGGTACCAGTACACTTTCCCAATCGCCTTGAGACGGATAATTGTGAACTGCTGCTCACCTTCAGGAGTTGTTAAATCACGAATAGGCTGGGCAAGCAGGTCACTATGGATAAAGAGAGGATACTCCGCGAGCTGGAGAAAGGTGCAGGTTATTGGAACCAGTGGCGTAAACATCAGGCAAACCAGGAAATTGTCCTGGATGGTATTCACCTGTCGGGTATGGTCCTGGATGATTATGACCTTTCCAAAGTCCTGTTGCGCAATAGCCATATTGCCCACTGTAGTTTCCGCAATGCAGATTTGATCCTGGCGAATTTCCAGGGGTCGCAATTACACAATAACGATTTCTCTCACGCGAAATTAATTGCCGCCAACTTCAGTGGCGCTACCCTCCATGCGTGCAATATCCACCGGGCGAATATGCTGACGGCCATTACACGCAATGCCCGGCTGGAAAATATGGATTTTAGTGGGCATGACATCAGCGGTTTAGTCCTGCGTAATATTTCCCTGGCAGGCAGTAACCTGGCGGGACAAAACCTGAGCCGGGTAGATTTTTCCAACTCCAACCTGGAAGGCGTCAATTTTGAGGGGGCGGATTTAACCCAGGCCCTGCTCGCCGGGGCTAACCTGGTCAATGCACGTTTTAAATTTGCCAAACTCAATAGCACGGTTTTTAAGGGCGCCGATTTACAGGGTGTGGATCTGGGCGGCCTGGATTTATACAAGGCTGATTTTACCGGGGCCAACCTGGTCCGTTGTGACCTGCGTAATGCCCAGTTAGGTAAAACCAAATTCAATAACGCCAATATTTCAGGTGCACGCCTCTGGAAAATAAACAGCCAGGGCTGGGCTATAGATCGTATTGTGTGCGACCACGCGTTTTGGGATGAAGCCGGCAAGCAAAAAACAACCTATCGCCCCCATGAGTTTGAGCGCATTTTTGCAGAGGCCATTACGATAGAACTGCGCTATCCCTATCGACTTTCCGATCATGAGTTGGCGACCTTGCCGATTTTTATCGAACATCTGGCCGCCGTACATTGGGGCACTATTCTGCGTTTGAAATCCATTACCGATGTGGCTGGCGGGGCACTGGTGAAATTTGTCGTGGAAGAGCTGGGCAGCCATAGTCCCACCGAATTGAAAGAGCAGTTGCAATCCGAGGCAGAGCGTATTCAATTGGCGCAATTAACCTTGCGTACCAACACCCAGCTGCATATGCAGCTCAAGGAAAAAATTGGTGCGATCCGCGAAGAATTTTGGCCGCGCTTGCTGGAGTTGGCGGCCGACCATGAGAAAGACCAGGTGCGCAACCTCACCATTTTATTTATGGACCTCAAAGGGTTTTCCCGTTGGTCCGAGGAGGAGTTGTCGGAGCGGTTGTCGCTGTTTCGCGGACTGGTAAAACCTGTCCTGAAAAAATGGTCGGCGGATCACCCCAATATGGAGGGTGACTCATTGCGTGTGACGTTTAAGAACGCTACGGCGGGTGTCTCCTGTGCCTGCATGATCCGCAGTATATTAACCGCGGCCGGTTTCCAGATGCGGATAGGTGTGGAGTTGGGCGAAGTCGCGGTAATCCACAACGAGATTACCAATATTCCGGACCTTGAAGGGATAGCGGTCAGTATGGCCGCCCGTATGGAGGCAGCGGCTGATCCGGGCGAAGTGCTGGTGAGCCAGCGTGTGCGCCACCATGCAGAACCTTCGGGGCTTTTTTCATTTGCCCCTCGCCGTGTTCCCCTGAAAAAAGCTATAGGTAATATGGAACCGGGTGAATGTGTAGAATGCTTTGCGGTTGAGGCACTGGGCAACTTGCAAGAGCTTTCCGGTTAAGCTGCTAAAATCTTTTTGAATATGTCAGCTTGATCGCCGATCAAGCTGAATGACGTCAACAGGTAGAAGCATAAGTGGCACGAGGCTATTCATGACAATTCCATCAAGCGAAACAGCACCCGATAAAACAGCACACAGCAAAACCAAAACCAGTTTTTATCGCCGTATTTATGTCACCTGGTTAATCACCCAGGGGATCAATACCGTTCCCAAAATAATGGCTGCCACGGGAATGCCGCGCCGCACGGCACAGGATACCCTGGCGGCTATCCATGAGTTAGCCATCCAGTTGGAAAACCACAATGGCACTCATCGCCTGGTTGATTGGGGAGCAGTCAATCCGCACTGGGTGGAGGTGAATATTGCACAATTGAAAGCGGTATTGGAGTATCCCTGATTGTCGATAAGCGGGGATGCACAGGTATTGATTTGACAGCAGTTGCGCTTGGCGAAATACTGCCGGGCCCTGCTGCTTACCTCCCGGCGCCCTATGAATATCCTGTTGCCTCCCAATAGCCTGTTGTTCTGGTCAACCCTGTTGGCCATGTCGGCTATGTTGGTGGCGGCATTGTGGTTGGCGCCCTGGCGACAATTGGCGGCCAGCCAATCGCGCCAGCATGTTTTCTTTGCAGCCATTATTGCGCTAAGCCTGCTGTGGTTGTTGCACGTCAGGGTGCAGGGTATTTTTGCATTCCATCCGATGTTAATCACCGTGATTACCATGGTGTTTGGGCTCAGCCTGGCGCTATTGATCGGCGTATGTGCACTGGTATTGCTGGAGTTTTACCAATTGGCCGTGCGCCATGTGCAATTGGATTGGCATGGTGCGTGGCAGGCATTTGATTTGCGGAGCATCCCTGTGGATTTTTGTGTGGGGATTGCCGTTCCCGCGGCCTGGGCCTGGTGTGTGCTGTGGCTGGTGAATGGCTGGAAATTTAAAAATCCGTTTACCTATTTCCTGGGGGTTGGCTTTTTTGGCGCGATGGTGGGTTGCCTGTTAATGGGTAGCAGTGCCTGGCTGCTATTTACGCTGACCAACAGCCTGGCCCACCAAATCGTGGTTGAAGAGTATTTCTTTGTCTTTTTCCTGATGACCTTTCCCGAGGGGTTTATCAATGGAACTATCGCAACGGCGCTTACGGTGTTGGCACCGGATTTGGTGAAAACCTACCGCGATGACTGGTTTTTGAAGGACTAGTGCCGGGACGCGGCTCAACTCCCTCGCATGGCCTTTAACAGGCTGCGGGTGTCAGGCAGTATGCTGCTTAGATGATTTTTGATCTTCTCGTTTTCCGCCAGTCGTCGCGCAAACATGGCGGGTTCGTCAGCGGGCCCATAGTGGTGTAATTCCGGCGCGAACCCCATACCGTACAAAATATATTGGTAGCTGGCTGACGGAAATACTTCTTCCTTGTGTAAAAAGTCTTTCTTGTAGGGCACATGGTAGCGCCACAGCGCCAGGGACTCCCTGAGTGATTCGGGGATGGTGTGCGGCTCCCGGTTATCTATCCAGAAACGCGTATTGCGCTGACTCAGGACATAGTGCAGTTTGAGAAACTCAACAATGCGCTGCCAGCGATAGGTTTGCAATTCATTAAAGCGTTTGGCGACGATAGGCAGGACACTTTTATGTTGTGGCAACTGGTCGCGAATATAATTAGCCGCCAGCTCAACCATCACCAGTGCAGAGGCTTCCAGCGGCTCGATAAAGCCGGCTGACATACCAATGGCGACACAGTTTTTGAGCCAAAAACATTCGCGGTACCCACAGGGAATCTCCAGCTTGCGTGGCGATAATCCGGCGAAATCCTTACCGACATAATCCTGCAGAACATGGGTGGCTTCGTCTTCTGACATGTGCCGACTGGAATACACATGGCCTATGCCTTTGCGGCTGTAGAGGCCTATCTCCCAAATCCATCCCGCGGTTTGTGCGCTGGCCAGTGTATAGGGGAGTATGGGCGTGTCTTCGCTGGCGTAGGGAACCTGTACGGCCACGGCGCTATCAATAAACAGCTCGTCACTTTTATCAATAAAACGAGCACCCAGGGTTTCACCCAGTAGCAGGGACTTGAGCCCGGAGCAGTCGATAAACAAATCCGCGCTGAGTTGTTGCCCTTCGGTGGTTTCTATGCTGGCGATACCATTAGCATTCTGCTTGACCTGGTTGATGGTCCCGAGCACATGTTGCACACCGAGTTTGCTTTTGCAGTGTTCGCGCAGAAAGCGGATAAATTTTCCCGCATCCAGGTGGTAGCCATAATTCACATGGGATTTGTATTCGGGCGTATCCCGGGTGCGCGGTGCCAGGTTGTTTTCACACAGTTTTTCCTGGGCGCAAACTGCATCGGCAAAAGAGCTTCCTTGTGGTTCCCTCAGCCAATGCTCCGCCATATTGCGTTCAATAAAACCCACTGGCAGGGAAAAGGGATGGTAATAAAAATCCTGCTGTTCACCGGTTTTCCAGTGATTGAATTTAACGCCCTGCTTGAATGATGCATCGCACTCGCGAAAAAAATCGGTTTCCGCAATGCCCATGTCTCTCAGGGTATTGCGCAGTGAGGGCCAGCTGCCTTCACCCACACCGATGGTGGCAATATCGGAGGATTCGATCAGTGTGATCGCCATGGATTTGCCATAGCGTGCCGCGATAATGCCTGCACTCAACCAGCCGGCGGCACCACCGCCCACAATCAATATGGAGGTAACGGGATCGATACTCATACATTCTCCGAACTTAAGCGGAAGCCAATAAACAAAAAGGCCATTCAGCGAATGGCCTTTTTGCTAGTACACAGGGTTATGCAACAGGGACAGATTAGAAGCTGGCCCTGACCCCCAGTGCATAACGACCAACGCCTTCACCACTGTAGAACATGTGGTTGCTCTCACGACCGTGGAGGCGTGAACCCTCTTCGGTGACATTGATACCTTCGAGGAAGATGCTGACATTGTCGGTCAAATCATAGCTCATGGAAATGTCGATTTGCGCATAGTCTTCTACCACAACCGGCTCGTTACTGGTGCTGGAGTAGAAGTACTGGAAGCCGCGGATAAAGGAATCGCGCCAGTTGTAGGCAATACGAATCTGGAATGGACCATTTTCATAGAAACCTACCAGGTTGGCGGAGTCGCTCACCCCTACAACGGCATCTGCCTTGGGCACTTCACCGAGCGGTGTGAAATAGTCGTACTCCGGATCGGCAAACACAAAGGTCGCGTTAGCAATAACCCCAAAGCCGGTGTCGCCAAAAATGTGTTGTCCACCGATTTCGATACCGCTCACTTTTTTGGTATCGAGGTTACGTGGACGTCTCATTTCATAGATAACGGCATCGCCGATTTGTGGCGAGACACTTTCCGGCATGGCTTCGGTTACGACGAAGTTATCAATACTCTTCCAGAAGGCGCCGATAGACACATAGTCGAAGTCGTTGATATACCACTCGGCAGACAGGTCGAGGTTATCGGAAGTAAATGGCTTGAGGTCGGGGTTGCCCGCACTGCCAATACCGCTTTGCCCCTCTCTTATCTCTCCCAGGGTACGCGATGATTTCATATCGTTGAGTTCAGGGCGGGTAATGGTGCGCGAAGCCGCCAGGCGAACCACAAGATCATCGGCCAGGTTATATTTGAGTGCGATGTTAGGTAAGAAGATGTCGTAACCATCACCATCGGTATAGGCGGTGCTGCCTGAGAAGTTGAGGGTATAAGCTTCCCCTGGAACTGCCGGTGGTGTCAGGGATTGCAGGTTTTGCTCCAGTGACGTGGAGTCGACGCTGGTGTCTTCGTAACGCAGGCCGCCGACAATGGTCAACTCGCGATCCCAGAGGTCGAAGAAGGTGGTGCCTTCAACGTAGAACGCCATGGTTTTTTCGTTAATTTCAGACCAGTTGTCCTGGCGTACCAGGGTTGAGTTGTCGGCATCTTGCTGGGCCGGCGTTGCGCCCGGATCTTGTTGCGCATAGCTGGTCCAGCTGTCAAACGCCAGCGGATCGAAATCGAAATATGCCAGGCGGCCCAGAATCGCGTGGTTCATGTACTTCACGCTGTAGCCGGCATTGGTTGCATCGGCCAGGGTGCGATAAATACTGGTAGAGGGATCTGTGCCGACAAGGTTGTATTTACCTTGCAACACGGTGCCGGCTTTGGCCATGTATTGCTCGATGGTTTTGGTTTGGTCGGTAAACATCAAACCGGTTTTCACGCTGAAACGGTCATCGCTGAAGGTGTAGTCAACACGCGCCTGGTCAATTTCATCCTTACGCGGGTCGGAATAGCCGTCGTATTGCCAGATGCGCGCATTGGCGAGGGAAATTTGCGAGTTGTCGTAATAGTGGCTGGCAACATCGCCTTTCACGTCAAAGGTGAATGACAGCGGTGAGGCCTGCAGGTCGGAGCGACTGATATTGGCCTGGTGATCCGGTTGTGCTTCAGCGGTTGAATGGCTGTAGGCAAACAGCAGGTTGGAGGTGTCGCTGATATCCCAATCGACCTCGATACCACTGCTGATACCCACTTCCTGGGTTACCGGGTTGTTGACGAAGAAATCCAGGCCGGCATCGGTTACGGTGCGATGGATGATGGTGCCATTGCTGTCTATCGCATAGGTCTCGTTGTTGCCATAGCCGTACCAGGCCGCACTTTCGTATTCCATACCTTCCTGTTGCAGGTCGGAGTATTGGGTGTCGACGGTAATAGACAGATTGTCTACAGGCTTGTATTGCAGTACCAGGCTACCGTTCAGGCGCTCACGGCTGAACTCCTGGCGCTTAACGGCGGTTTGGGTGGGGTAGAAATCGGTATTCACTGTGCCGCCATTGCCATCGGGTAACTCCAGGTAGCTGCCCAGGGTTGCCGGGCGGCGTGAGCGCCAGTCCCAGCGGCGCACTTCAACAGAGTCAGTGCGGTAATCGCGCTCCTGGTAACTAACCGCAGCCAGAATACCGAAGTTATCGTTCAGGGTGGTGCTGAACAAACCGGAAACAGAAGGTGTTATATCGTTAAGATTGGTTTCATTCAGGCCTTTCACCGAGCCGGCCACTTTGTGGCCCAGGTCGAGGGGCTTGGCAGTTTGTACGTTGACAGTAGCGCCTATGCCACCGGATTGTGTGGTTGCGGTAGAGGTTTTGTATACCTCTACACCGCTGACCATTTCGGCAGCGATAGTATCGAAGTTAAAGCCGCGGCTGGCGTTGGCGTTGGGCATCTGGCGACCGTTTAACAGCACGGTGTTGAACTGTGGGCCCAGGCCGCGAACGGTAATCTGGCGACCTTCACCGCCACTGCGGTCAATGGAAACACCGGTAATACGCTGCAGGGATTCCGCCAGGTTGGTATCGGGGAACTTACCGATATCTTCGGAGCTGATCGCATCAACAACACCATTGGAATCGCGTTTGGTATCCATTGCTGTTTTCAGGCTGGCCTTATAGCCAGTTACAACAATTTCCTCCAGCGCCTGATCTTGCGCCTGCGCTGTCGCCGCAACAGCCAGGCTGAGTAAGCTGATTTTAAAAAAGGGGTGAGAAAGCTTTGTGTTCATAGGAAGTTCTCGTGTTGATTTATTCATTATGGATATCTAAAAAGCTGTTAAATCCAGGTTATAAAGTGCTGAGCCTTTATGCTTTTAGGTGATTTTGTGTACTTGTATACATGGATTGGGGCTAATGGTATTTCTTGTATACAAGTGTGTCAATGCGTGTTGGCGGACAAATTACGCGGGTGAAGATTTTGATGCCTGATGGCAGAAAGGCGTTGAAAATGAAGATAAACCCGGATATGAAAAACGCCCATTGAAGGGCGTTTTTTCGATGTGCTGCGAGGCGTTATTTGCGCAGGCGACTGTGGCGCCAGCCATAACAGGCGTAAATCACCACGCCCACCAATAACCAATAAATAAAACGTTCGTGGGTGTGTGGTGGCAGGAAGGCAATCAGTGCTCCGCAGCTGATGACACCCATTACCGGTAACATAATTCCACCGGGGGCTTTGAAGGGGCGCGGCAAATCCGGTTTGGTTTTGCGCAAAATAATCACGCCGATACACACCATTACAAAGGCGGCGAGTGTGCCAATATTCACCAGTTCGGCGAGCGCGCCCAACGGCACAAAACCTGCCATGGCTGCCATCACCAGGCCGCAAATCACGGTGTTTTTTATCGGTGTATGGGTTTTATCGTTAACATCGGAAAAGAAACCGGGCAGTAAGCCATCGCGCGACATGGCGACCAGCACGCGTGTCAATGCGTAATACAGTACCAGCATCACGGTGGTTAAACCGGTAATCACGCCGGTGGCCACCAGGGCCGATGCCCAATTAACACCAATCCGCTCCAATCCAAACGCGACAGGTGAAGAGACATTCAATTCGGTGTAGTACACGATGCCGGTGAGCAGACCGGATACCGCGATATAAATCAGGGTGCAGAAAACCAGGGAGGAAATCAGTCCGATGGGCACATCGCGCTGCGGGTTGCGCGCTTCGTCAACGGCGGTGGATACCGCATCAAAACCTATGTAGGCAAAAAATACGATGGAGGCGCCAGCCAGTACGCCCAGCGGTTTACCCACCTGGTCGAACGAGAGCCAGCCATAGGGCATAAAGGGGCTCCAGTTGTCCGGGTTCACATGGAAAATGGCTACCGCCAGGAAAACAGCAATGGTGAGTATTTTGATAAAAACCATGGCGCGGTTGAGGGCTGCACTTTGGCGCACCCCGGAAATCAGCAGCACCATCAGCGCAAGGACCACAATTACCGCTGGCAGGTTAACCAGGCCACCGTCCGCTTCACCGGTGACGGGATGCACGGCCAATGGGCCTTTGGTGAGCTGTTCCGGTAATCCCAATCCAATCGCGGCCAGCGCGTTATTAAAGTAGCCCGCCCAGCCATTGGCTACGGCGGCTACGGCAACACCGTATTCGAGAATCAAATCCCAGCCAATAATCCAGGCCAGGAATTCACCGAAAGCTGCATAGGAATAACCATAGGCGCTACCGCTGCCGCCGACACTGGCGGCCAGTTCGGCGTAGGCCAATGCCGCAAAGGCGCAGGCGGCGCCGGCAACCATAAACGACAAGACCACTGCCGGGCCCGATGTGGTGGCAGCGGCAACACCAGTCAATACAAAAATACCTGTACCAATAATGGCGCCTACACCCAGCATAGCCAGATCAAACGCACTCAGGCAGCGTTTAAGCCCATAACTGTTGCCGTCGTTGACGATAGGTTTTTTGCGCAGAAGCTGTTGGAAAAAAGACGGCTGTGCAGATGACATGCAGTTCTCCCGATTCTTGTCCTGGGGTTCAGGTTATTCTTAAAAGTACTCAGGGGTTAAAGCGAAATCCTTGCCAGATCTCTCGCTTTTTCAGGTGGTCGCCAGCCTAACATGAATACTGTGCTGCATCACAGTTCCTGCGCACAGAACCAGTACAGATTCTGCGGGCAAGGCCAATATTGCCGTTATGGGGGAGTGCCCGCTTTTGGTTCGAAACAGGGGTGTGTGCGCTACGTATGAGCGGGAAATACCATGGTGCCTGGTTATGGCCAGGCCGTACCCTATGGGCCGTTTTTTTTCGTCGATCCTCCTTTATTCACTCTGTTCAACCTCTTTCAACCTGGCTTGGGTGAACTCGCACAGTTTGCTGTCCAGTTCACAGGCTCTGTTGAGGTGCAGGCGCGCTGAAGCGTAGTCTTTTTTCTCTATAAAACGGGTTCCCATGACGGTGTTGATAGCCGCGTTATCCGGTTCCAGCCGGTAATACTCTTTGATATGCACAAAGGCTTGTTCCCGATTGCCCTGGCTTTGGTACGCAAAGCGCAAGAGGATATGCATTTCCTTGTTGTCGGGGTTAATAGCCAGGGCGCGCTCTGCATAGTCAATGGCGCTGCTGGTATTTGATTTTTTGTCGTTCCATCTTGAGGTTTTTTTTGCGGTTTCCCAATAGTGATTGGCGATCAAGGCGAGTGAATGTTCATCGTCGTCGTTTTGCTTGAGGGATTTCTCCGCTGCTTTCAGGGCTTGTCGCGAGGCTTCATATTGTTGATAACGATGTTGTAGTTGGATGGATTGGGGCGAGCCTTTACTGATTTTTTTGAAATATTTTCTGGCGTAATCGTATTGGCCGTGGTCGATCAGCAAGCGAGCCATCAAATAGTTGAGTTCGTCGTTACCCAGCTGGCGCTGGTGAATACTGGTTGTTTTGTTGATGAGGTGAATGGCCACGGCTTTCAGGTTAGGTTCTTGCAGATAACGTTCGTAAGAGGTCTGCAGTGTCGCCAGTGGTTGGCCCATGGCCTGCTCAAAATCCTCGCGGGATGATTGCGGCGCAGCAGATGACAAATAGTTGGCGAGTTTAGTGCGGTAATCGGGGTAGCCATTCACCGAGCCGAATAACAGGTAATGCACATAGGCATTCGCGTTAGGGCGATAGATAGGGTTATTTAGGGCACTCAGATTAAACATCAGGTCGTGGAGGTCCATGGGTTTTACTGCCGGATCACTCGTAAAACGGCCCGTGATATTGGTGTTGATGATGGCTTTGTCGTCGTGGAGCTCGATATTGGTAAAAAGGCTGGCGGCTCCCAGGTGGAACCAGGCTGGATAGCCGGTCAGGGTCCAATGCATATATGAGGGATTAAATAAGCTCAGTATCAGGCGCTTATGCTGTTCGGGAGGGTAGGGCCTGAGTTGGCGCCCTACAATCAGGTAGGTATTGTCATCCTGTGTGTAGGTGAAACCGCTGGAAAAATTGTTGGGTTTAAGCGTGTGGTACAGGCCATAGTCGCTTATCACAATGACCTTGTACGGGGAGGGGGAGGCAGGGGATGGGTGAGCAGCGGGTATCAGGTTTGCGAAAGCGTCCAGGGTGGTTACCCAATCTTCTGCTACGGCCGTTGATGCATTGGTATAGAGCTGGAAATGGGGAGTTGAGTATTCAACCCAGGTGCTAGCGGAGGTGGGCAGGGTGTAAGTGAGGAGTACAAACAGCAAGTTGACTAATGACAGGCGTATTTTCACTATTGTTTATTCCATTAAGTAAGGGGCCGGCGGCATTCTATTTGAAAATGATTATCAGGTATAGCTTGCGCGTTTTTGGTTCGAACCAGTGCTTTATGCGCCAGTCCTGTGCATGGGGGTTCCACTTGCCGGTAAATATTTATTGTTTACATGGATAGCAAATATTAATTTTTAAGTTATTGATATATAAAAAATAAAATATATAAAAAACAAAAATTGACTATGTGGTCATAAAATTGGACTGGCTTTTGCTATCACTCCGGCTGAGTGTAAATCCCGCATGGGCATAAATTGATAAGCCTGCCAGAGCAGGCAGATTCACCTTGGCCGAAGACGATATGATGCAAATACCCCCTTGTGTGATGCGGTGGTTGAAACCATCGCCCGGATGTTTCTTATTGCGCTGCCAGCCGCTGGCTACGCTGGCGTTGATTCTGGTATTGGGTGTACCAGGCACAAGGGTACTTGCCAATCCACCGGGCAGCCTTGAAGAAGCAGAAGCCTTCCTGGAAAAACACTGCGCGCGCTGCCACAACGATGAGCGCATGGCGGGTAATTGGACGCTGTCGGATGTCAGCATGGATGATGTGGCCCGGGGCGTGAACCTGAACGATTGGGAGGCGGTACTGCGTGTAACCCAGCGCGGTGAAATGCCCCCTGCCAGTCGCCCTAAACCCGGCCATGAAGAATTAGCAGGTTTTCTGGATTGGTTACAGGGTTCGCTCGACAGCTATGCCCAGGCCAATCCCAATCCGGGCCGCGCCACCTTGCGGCGCTTGAATCGCAGTGAGTACAGCAATGCGGTGCGCGACCTGCTCAAGGTGGATTTGGATCTGCGCGAGTCCCTGCCCGCGGATGATTCTGGCTACGGTTTTGACAACATTGCCGATGTGCTGTCGGTATCGCCGGTACTCATGGATCGCTATATGGCGGTGGCGGGCAAGGTGAGCCGCCTGGCTGTGGGGTTGGGCTCCAGCCAGCCTTACACGACTACCTATTCACTGCCGAAAGATGGTTCTATCCTCAACCAGGGTGTCCCTGCCTACGATGAACGGGTGAGCAGCGACCTGCCGCTGGATTCTCGCGGTGGCGGCGTGTTCCGTTATTACGCGCCCCATGATGGCGAGTATGAAATCAGCGGTTACCTCAACGCCAACACCAACAACGAAGTGGATCGCCTGGAGGAAAACCGCGTAAGCCTGCGTGTGCCCTTGAGCGCAGGTATGCACCGGGTCGGTATCAGCTTTCGCAAAAACCTGGTGCTGGATGAGCGGGTGCAAGTGCTGCGCAACACCACCGAGGAAGTGCCCCTGCCCACAGAAGCGCCAGTGGATCTCACCCTGGATTTTGTGGTGGATGGCGCCCGTGTGGGCAGCACCCAGGTACCTTCCTACTACATGTCACCGCGCTATGCGCAGCACAACTTTCCGCGCGATCTGCTGGAAATTAATGTGGCCGGCCCCTACACCGTGACCGGACCCGGTAATACCCCCAGTCGCACCGCTATTTTTCACTGCAAGCCGCTGTTTTGGCCGCTGGATGAAAACTACTGCGCGAAAAAAATCATCGGTAAACTGGCGCACCAGGCCTACCGCCGTCCGCTCAGCAACAGCGACACCGAACGCTTGATGAAGGTGTACCGCCAGGCACAGGCAGCCGAGGGTTATGAGGCGGGCATCGCCGCTGCGATTCAGGCGATCCTGGTCTCGCCCAGTTTCCTGTTTTTCTACGAGCAAGACCCGGTAGATGCCGCGCCCGGTGTGGTTCATGCCATTAGCGATACTGAATACGCCGCGCGTATGGCGCTGTTTTTGTGGAGCAGCCTGCCTGACGAGGAGTTATTAACCCTCGCCGAAAAAGGCCGGTTGCGCGAGCCCGGGGTATTGCGCCAACAACTGGTGCGCATGCTGGTCGATGATCGCGCCCTGGCATTGGAGCAAAACTTTGCCGGCCAGTGGTTGTACCTGCGCAACCTGGAATTCCACCGCGCCGATGTCAAAGAGTTCCCCGAGTTCGATGTGCCCCTGCGCCAGGCGATGAAGCGCGAGAGCGAACTTTTTTTCAGCCACATACTGCGCAGCAACGCCAGCATCCTCGATTTTATTAAAAGCGATTACACCTTCCTCAACGAACGTTTAGCGCAACACTACGGCATTGCCGGGGTGCAGGGGCCGGAGCTGCGCCTGGTGCAGTTGGCGCCGGATTCCATGCGCGGCGGCCTCCTGGGGCAGGCCAGTATCCTGACTGTCACCTCCTACGCTAACCACACATCGGTGGTGCGTCGCGGACAGTGGGTGCTGGCCAATTTAATGGCGGCGCCACCGCCGGCCGCGCCGCCCGATGTGCCCGCGTTGAAAACCGAAACTGCCAGCGGTAAAGCCTTGAATGCGCGCGAGCAGCTGGAAGCGCACAGCAAAGATCCGGCCTGTCACTCCTGCCATGTGCGTATGGATCCCATAGGCCTGTCACTGGAGAAATACGATGCGATTGGCCGCCTGCGCGAATGGGATGCCGGTCGTCCCATCGACGTGACCACCGCCATGCCCGACGGTCGCCAGTTTGAAGGCCTGTACGGCCTGCAAGAGGTGTTAATGGAAAGCCGCCAGCAATTTGCCGGGGCCTTTACCGAGCGCTTGATGACCTATGCGCTGGGCCGTGGTTTGGAAGCCACAGACCAACCCCAGGTGCGCAGGATTATTCGCGCCGCCGAAGCCAACCATTACCCCATGCACGAGATTATCTGGGGCATTTTAACCAGCGAACCCTTCAACGACAGAATGGTGCCACACGATGAAAAAACGACCGCTGCTCTCCACTGATGGTGTGTTATCGCGCAGGAGTTTATTGCGCGGCCTGGGTGCCGCTATCAGTTTGCCGGTGATGGAATCACTGATTCCCTCAGCGCTGGCGAATACCGCCCTGGAAAATCGCCCGAAAAAATTGAGTGTGTTTTACATCCCCAACGGTTTACGCATGCCCAAGTTCACGCCGGCAACGGCGGGCAGCCACTATGAAATGACGCCGATTCTGGAGCCCATTGCGCGCCATCGCGCCAGCTTTTCGGTGATCACCGGCCTGGCGCATTACAACGCCAATGCCCTGGGTGATGGCCCCGGCAGCCACGGGCGCAGCTGTGGTGCCTACCTCACCGGTGCCCACCCCAGGCGCACCGAAGGCGCGGACATTTTGTGCGGTATTTCCATGGACCAGGTGATCGCCAATCACCTTGGCCAGCACACCCAATTGGCATCGCTGGAGTTGGGTATAGAGCCGCCCAGTTTGCTCGGCAGTTGCGATGTGGGTTACAGCTGCACCTACACCAATACGCTGTCCTGGCGCAGTCCCACAGCGCCCATGCCGGTGGCGGTCAAGCCCGGCGATGTATTTGAGCGTTTGTTTGGTGACACCTCGGCGCTGGACGAAAAAAGTCGCCAGGCGCGCCTGGCGACCAAAGCCAGTATTCTCGATTTTGTGTTGGAGGATGCCGCGCGTCTGTCGCCACGCCTGGGCATGAACGACCGCCGCAAATTGGAGGAGTATCTGGATTCCATTCGCACGGTGGAGCAGCGCATCCAAAAAGCTACCCTGCAAACCAGCGACGTCGACACCAGCCAAATCAATTTACCCGCGGGTATTCCCCAGGATTTTGTCGAGCACGTGCGCATCATGATCGACCTGCAAGTGCTGGCGCTGCAAAGCGATATGACACGCGTCAGCACCTTTATGCTGGGGCGCGAGCTGAGCAACCGCTCCTATGTGGAAATCGGTGTGCCCGATTCGCACCACAGCCTGAGCCACCACGGCGGCGATGAAGCGAAAATCGACAAGCTGGTCAAGATTAACCAGCACCACATCGCCCAGTTTGGCTATCTGCTCGATCGCTTGGGCAACACTGCCGATGGCGAGCGCACACTGCTCGACAGCACCCTGGTGATGGCCGGTGCCAGCCTGGGCGAACCCAATGTGCACGACAATATGGACCTGCCCGCGATGGTGGCTGGTGCCGGCCTGCGCGGCGGTCGCCATATCCAGGAGCCAAAGGACACACCCATGTGCAACCTGTTGCTGTCGCTGATTCAGGAAATGGGGGTGCCGGTGGACAGCTTTGGCGACAGCACCGGGCCCTTGCGTGCGCTCTATGCCTAGCGTGGGCCTGGTGTGGTTTGAACGATGAACGAAAAGAGGTGAATGGTGAACCTAACATCCTTTGTGGCCGCCGCCATGTTACTCCTGGCCCAGGCAGCGGCCGCCAGCCCAGCGCAACAGGCCTTGATGCAGGCGATACACCAGGGCGATCCGGCAGGCATCAATCGGGCATTAACGGCGGGGGCTGTGCTGAACCAACCCCTGGCCGATGGTTCCCTGCCGCTTGCCTGGGCGGTGGAAAGCCAAAACCCGGCGCTGGTAAAACTCCTGCTCGACAAGGGCGCCAGGCCTGACCTGGGCGACAGCCATCTACAGAGCTTTAGTCCCCTGGTGGTGGCCTGCCAGCGCGGCGAGCCCGCGATAGTGGCGGCGCTGTTGGAGGCCGGTGCCCAGGCAAACAACACCACAGTCACTGGTGTTTCACCCCTGGCACTGTGCGCCGGGAACTCCACCGCTGCCACCGTTAAAAAATTGCTCGATCAGGGGGCGAACCTGGAGGCGGCCGATAACACTGGCCAAACGCCACTGATGTGGGCGGCAGCTAAAGGCCAGGTATTTAACCTGCAATTGCTGCTCAGCCAAGGCGCTGAGGTAAACCGCAAAACCGCCAAGGGATTAACGCCGTTATTTTTTGCGTTGCGCAGCGGCAATCCTGAAGCAGCTGAGCTTTTGCTGGATGCGGGCGCCGATGCTGACTACATTGCGCCCGATGGCACCAGCGCTGTGCAAATGGCGATGTATTGGAAACAATTTGCGATTGCCGAACGGTTGGTACAACGCGGGGTGGATTTGACCGCTTACGACCGCAACGGCAACCAATTGCTGCACGCCGCCATCATTCATAATCAACCGCAATTAGTCGCTGCCTTACTGGCAAAAGGCGCCAATCCCAATAGCCTGACAGGCACCTCCACAGTGGTGTGGCGCTACGAGGTTAACTTTACCAGCGCGCCCTATGTCAGCTATGCCAGATCGCCCTTGTTATTAGCCGCGGCCCATGGCTCGGCTGCCATGATGCGCACCCTGATTGCCGCCGGTGCCGATATAAAATTCCGCGCAGGCGATGGCACCAATGTGGTGTTGGCCGCAGCACAAAATAATCCGGATGCCCTGGCCTTTGCCCTGTCATTGGCCCCCGATGCCAACGTCACCAATAAATACGGCCAGACACCGTTACATTTATTGATGGGCTATTCCAATACCTTAAGCAATGAGCAAACCGGTGAGTTGTTCAGGTTGCTCGCAAGCCGTGGGGCGCGCATTGATATTGCCAACAAATGGGGGCAAACTCCGCTCGATTTAGCAACCGAAGAGCAATTCAGGGCAAGAGCTGAATTCGCCGAGATATTCAAACCCTCGCAGAAGGTAAAATTATGATACACCCCAAGGCTGTTGTTTTGCTTTCATCTAAAATCCGCTCACCTAAGGTGTTGTTAAGTGCAGCTTGTCTGGTGCTGGGACAACTGGCCTGGGTAGCACCGGTGGCAGCGCAACAAGATATTATTGACGAGCGCCAGGACGGTTTTAAGGAAATGGGCACTGCCATGAAAACCCTGCGCGATGAATTAAAGCGCGGCAAACCCGATGCTGCCAAGCTGAGTGCAGCGGCTGAACAATTATCAGTACTGGCTGAAAAAATTCCCGCCTGGTTTCCCGAAGGCAGTGGCCCCGCCGCAGGATTAAAAACCGATGCGCGTGATTATATTTGGGAAAACCGTGAAAAATTTGATGCTATTAGTCAGGCACTGATCGCTGAGAGTAAAAAAATGAGCGCGTTAGGCAGCAGTGGCGATGCCTCTGCGTTGCAAAAACAATTAATCGTTATTCGCGATAATTGTGCATCCTGCCACGATAGCTATCGCGTGGATTAATCCATGGAAACGATGTCTGAGCCGGCAAAGCAGCCGCTGTGGGATTGGCAAGTGCGGGTGTGTCATTGGCTAATGGTATTGTTGGTGGCTGCCTGCTGGTGGACGGCAGACATTCATGAAATCGTTTATCACAGCTACTGTGCCTATGCGCTGCTGGGGGTGGTGTTATTTCGTATTTACTGGGGATTTTGGGGTAGCAGCACAGCGCGCTTCAGTCATTTTTTACGCCGACCGGCCGCGGTGTGGCGCTATCTGGAAGCCTTGCCACAGCGCAATGTCAAACCCTCAGCCGGGCATAGCCCGCTGGGTGGCTACAGTGTACTGGCGCTGTTATTTTTGTTGCTGTTGCAGATTGTGCTGGGACTTTTTTCCATTGATGTCGACGGTTTTGATGGCGGCCCTTTGGCGGATTACCTCAGTTTCAAAACCAGCAGGATGGTAGCGGGCTGGCATGAAATCACCTTTAACCTGTTGTTGGGGTTTATCGCACTGCATATTGTTGCGGTGCTGTATTACGGATTGTGGCGACGCCAGAACCTCACTGCAGCGATGTTCCATGGCAAGGCGGCTGCCACATCGGCAATGAAACCCGCAAGCCTGTTGCGGTTTGTGATAGGCGTGTTGATTGCCGGTGTTATTGTATGGCTGGTAATGTACGCTGATACTTTGCTGAACCTGTAAACGAGGAGGATGCCCATGTGTGATGATCTGACGCTGGAAGATAATGAGCGCTATGTTAAACATCCCGGGCAGTTCAGCCGTCGCCAGTTTGTAACCGGTGTGGTCGGTGCAGGCCTGGCCCTGTATCTCCCGGTCACTGCCAACGCTTTCAGCGTGACGGAAACCCGTGTCAGTGTGCCGACACCGGACGGTAATGCCGATGGTTATTTTGTCTATCCTTCCAGTGGAAAATACCCGGCTGTTGTACTCTGGCCGGATATCCTCGGTTTGCGCCCCGCCTTTGAATTAATGGGTAAGCGCCTTGCGCAATCCGGTTACGCGGTATTGGTCGTCAATCCGTTTTATCGCAGCCAAAAAGCGCCGGTGGTTGCCGAAGGGGCCAGCTTTGACGATGAAGCGACACGCAATATTGTCATTCCCCTGGCAAAAAGCTTAAGTCCTGCGACCCATCGCCTGGATGCCAAGGCATTTATCCAATTCCTTGATAAGCAAGCTGCAGTGGATACCCGTAAAAAAGTGGGCACCATGGGCTATTGCATGAGTGGTGCTATCGCCTTTCGCGCGGCGGCGACAGTACCGGAGCGGGTGGGTGCTGTTGCCAGCTTCCATGGCGGTGGCCTGGTGAATGACACGGCGGACAGCCCACATTTATTAATTCCCAACACCAGCGCACAATTCCTGGTGGCAATTGCAGAAAATGATGACCAGCGCGACCCCGATGCAAAAACTGTATTGCGTAAAAGTTTTGCCGAGGCACATATCAACGCCGAGGTAGACGTTTATGAGGGCGCTCTGCATGGCTGGTGTCCGCCGGACTCCCGCGTGTACAACCAGGAGCAGGCAGAGCGTGCCTGGAGCCGGTTGCTGGCATTGCTGGGTGAGGCCCTGGTGTGAGTCTCCCGAATAGCGCCCGGGTACAACAGTAGTTACCTGGGCAATAAAAAAAGCCCCGCTGGCGCAAGCCAGCGGGGCTTTGGTTTAGCAACGGCTAAAGCTTATTTAGCGGCTGCTGCTTTCTTTTCTTTCTCCTTGGCGATCACTGCTTCTGCCACGTTGGTGGGGCAGGGTGAGTAGTGAGCAAATTCCATGGAGAATTGGCCGCGACCGGAGGTCATGGTGCGCAGGTGGCTGATGTAGCCAAACATTTCTGACAGCGGAACTTCTGCCTTGATACGCACACCGGTTATACCGGCTTCCTGGCCATTGATCATACCGCGACGACGGTTCAGGTCACCGATAACATCACCTACGTGATCTTCCGGAGTGAACACGTCTACTTTCATGATCGGCTCAAGCAGTTGTGGGCCGGCTTTGGGCATGGATTGACGGAAAGCACCTTTGGCGGCGATTTCGAACGCGATTGCAGACGAGTCCACGGCGTGGAAGCCACCGTCGAACAGCTCTATTTCCACGTCCAGTACAGGGAAACCGGCCAATGGGCCAGTGCCCATCATAGACTCGAAGCCTTTTTCAATGGCTGGGAAGAATTCCTTCGGAACGCTGCCACCCACCACGCTGGAAATAAACTTGAAGCCAGAGTTTGGAGCGCCCGGACGGATGCGGTAGTCGATTTTACCGTACTGGCCGGAACCACCGGATTGCTTCTTGTGGGTATAGGAGTCTTCAATTTCACGCGTGATGGTTTCACGGTAAGCCACTTGTGGTTGACCCACGTTCAGCTCAACACCGTAGGTGCGCTTCATGATGTCGACTTTGATATCCAGGTGCAGTTCACCCATACCTTTGAGGATGGTTTCGCCGGAGTCCTGGTCGGTTTCCACGCGGAAGGTTGGGTCTTCGGATACCAGCTTGCCGATGGCGGTAGCCATCTTCTCGATCATGCTCTTGTCTTTGGGTGTTACGGCAATGGAAATTACCGGCTCAGGGAAGATCATGGGTTCGAGGGTACAGGGGTTTTTCGGGTCGCACAGGGTGTGACCGGTTTGCACGTTCTTCAAGCCTACCAGCGCCACAATGTCACCGGCCTGCGCGGTGGTCAGGTCGGTGCGCTCGTTCGCCATCATCTCCACCATGCGGCCAACACGCTCGGTTTTGCCGGTGAAGGAGTTGAGGATGGTGTCACCCTTGTTGAGCACACCGGAGTAAATGCGTACGAAGGTCAGGGCGCCGAAACGGTCGTCCATGATCTTGAACGCCAGGCCGCGGAAAGGCTCGTCGGGCGAAACGGTGGCGTATTGGCCGGTTTCGTTACCTTCTTCGTCAGTCAGTGGCTGTGGGTTAACTTCGGTTGGGTCGGGCAGGTAGTCCACTACGCCGTCCAGCAGCAGTTGCATACCTTTGTTTTTAAAGGCAGAACCACAGAAGGTGGGGAAGAAGGCCAGGTCGCGGGTACCGATACGGATGCAGCGCTTCAGGTCTTCGATAGAAGGTTCTTCACCTTCCATATAGGCCATCAGCAGGTCGTCATCCATTTCCACGGCAGTTTCAACCAGTTGGCTGCGGTACAGCTCAACATCGTCAGCCATGTCAGCGGGGATTTCTTCGATTTTGAAGTTTTCAGGAATACCTGAGTCGTCCCATACAAAGGCCTGGCGGTTAAGCAGGTCAACCACGCCTTTAAAGGTGTCTTCACGGCCGATAGGCAGGGTCATGATCAGCGGTTTGGCGCCCAGCACGTCTTTCACTTGCTCGGTAACGCGCAGGAAGTCAGCGCCAATACGGTCCAGCTTGTTAACGAAAATCAAGCGGGATACTTTGGAATCGTTAGCATAGCGCCAGTTGGTTTCAGACTGGGGTTCTACACCGCCAGAGCCGCAGAATACGCCGATACCGCCGTCCAGTACTTTCAGTGAACGGTACACTTCTACGGTGAAGTCAACGTGTCCGGGGGTATCAATAACGTTAAAGCGGTTGCCTTTCCAGAAGCAGCTGACGGCTGCTGACTGGATGGTAATACCCCGCTCGGCTTCTTGCACCATGAAGTCGGTAGTGGATTCACCTTCGTGGACCTCACCGAGCTTGTGGATACGACCGGTGAGTTTGAGGATACGCTCGGTAGTGGTGGTTTTACCGGCGTCCACGTGGGCGAAGATACCGATGTTTCTGTATTTAGATAAGTCAGCAGCCATAGGACTCTCTTTAAAGGTTAAGCAGGGTTGAAAATAGCCGGGTTAGAAAATAGCGGCGTACTATACAGGAAGTTCTTCCAAAAAGCCCAAAGAAAAAGGAGTCCGGGCCTTTGTTTTACGATCGTGTGCCGGCGCTGCCCAAATGGGCCTTAATCCGGTGGTGGGTAATTGGGCGGCGGTGATACGAAAAAGGCGCAGGTGAGTGCGCCTTTTTCGCCAGGGGGAATTGCCCGCGACTTACTCCATGTAGTTGTCAATGCTCGGGCAGGAACACACCAGGTTGCGGTCGCCGTAGACGTTGTCGATACGGTTTACGCTGGGCCATACCTTGTGCTGTTTCAACCAGGGGGCCGGACGGCTGGCGATGTCGCGACTATAGGCGCGGCTCCAGTTTTCATCCAGCACGTCGTCCTGGGTGTGGGGCGCGTTGTGCAGGGGACTGGCGTCGGCACTGATCTCACCCTTGATTACCTGGTCGATCTCCGCACGGATGGTCAACATGGCCTGGACGAACTTATCCAGTTCCACCTTGGATTCGGACTCGGTCGGTTCGATCATCAGTGTCCCTGCCACCGGGAAGGACATGGTGGGGGCGTGGAAGCCAAAGTCCATCAGGCGCTTGGCAATGTCTTCTTCACTGATACCGCTGGCCTCTTTGAGGGGGCGCAGGTCCAGCAGGCATTCGTGGGCGACAAAGCCATGGGTTCCCTTATAAAGGATGGGATAGGCCCCTTCGAGCTTCCTGGCCACATAGTTGGCGTTGACGATAGCCATTTCAGTGGCCTGGCGCATACCGGCGGCACCCATCATTTTGATGTACATCCAACTGATGGGCAGGATACTGGCAGAGCCCCAGGGCGCGGCCGAGATGGTGCCGTTTTCCACGCTGGTACCGGGAACCGCCTGCACCGGGTGCGCAGCGAGGAATGGTTCCAGATGTTTGCCGACACCGATAGGGCCCATGCCGGGGCCGCCACCGCCGTGGGGAATACAGAAGGTTTTGTGCAGGTTGAGGTGGGAAACATCGCCGCCGAATTTACCGGGGGCAGCAACGCCGACCAGGGCATTCATGTTGGCGCCATCGATATACACCTGGCCGCCGATGGCATGGATCATGTCACACAGTTGGGTGATGCCTTCCTCGAATACACCGTGGGTGGAGGGGTAGGTCACCATGATGCAGGCGATCTGATCGCCATAGGTGGCAATTTTGTCGCGCAGGTCATCCAGGTCGACGTTGCCTTTGTTGTCGCAGGCAACCACCACCACCTTGTAGCTCACCATTTGCGCCGAAGCCGGGTTGGTGCCGTGGGCGGAGGCGGGAATCAAACAAATATCACGCTGGGTTTCGCCTTTGCTTTCGAAGTATTTCTTGATGGTGACCAGGCCGGCGTATTCCCCCTGGGAACCCGCATTGGGTTGCAGGCTGATAGCGTCGTAGCCGGTGCAGGCCTTGAGCATGTCCTGCAATTGTTCAAACAGGATTTTGTAGCCTTCGGCCTGATCAATCGGTGCGAAGGGGTGCAATTTGCCAAACTCAGGCCAGGTGACGGGGATCATCTCGGCGGTGGCGTTGAGTTTCATGGTGCAGGAGCCGAGCGGAATCATGGCATTGTTGAGTGCGATGTCTTTGGATTCCAGGCGCTTCAGGTAGCGCAGCATTTCAGTTTCGCTGTGGTAACTGTTAAATACCGGATGGGTGAGTACAGCATCGCTGCGCAGCAGTTCGGCGGGAATAGCGTTGCGGGCGACCAGGTTTTTGCCCTCGCGCACCTGGGCATCCAGTGCTTCCAGTTCAATGCCGGTTACCCCGAACACTGCCAGTAGTTGTTCCAGGTCGGCCGCGCTGGTGGTTTCGTTCAGGCTGATACCCAGGGAGTCGCTAGCCACCAGGCGCAGGTTGATCTGTGCATTCAGGGCCGCCTGGTAAATCGCTTTTTGGTTATCGCCTGCATTCACAGTAATGGTGTCAAAGAACTGGCTATTGCCAATACCAAAGCCTTTGGCTTTCAGGGCCGAAGCGGCAATAGCGGTTAAGCGGTGAATGCGGTTGGCGATACGCGTCAAGCCTTCCGGGCCGTGGTAAATCGCGTAGAACACGCTCATGACGGCAAGCAGTACCTGGGAGGTGCAAATATTGGAGTTGGCTTTTTCACGGCGAATGTGCTGTTCGCGGGTTTGCATGGCCATGCGCAGCGCTTGCTTGCCGCGCGCATCGATAGACACACCGATAATACGGCCGGGAGCCGAGCGCTTGTAGGCATCGCGGAATGCGAAGAAACCGGCGTGGGGGCCGCCGAAACCCATGGGAATCCCAAAGCGCTGGTTAGTGCCGATCACCACATCGGCACCCATGGCACCGGGGGATTTGAGCAGCATCAGTGCCATCAGGTCAGAGGCAACTGTCACCAGGGCATTGCGGTGATGGGCAGCTTCAATAATAGATGTAAGGTCACGCACCTGGCCGCTGGAACCAGGGTAGGAGAGCAGGGCTCCGAAGTAGTCGCCTTGTTCAAGTTGTTCGATGGGGGCTACGACCACTTCAAAACCAAAATGCTCGGCGCGGGTTTTCACGATGGCAATGGTCTGTGGGTGAGTGTCGGCATCCACAAAGAACACATCGGACTTGCTCTTTTTGTTTTGGCGCTTGCACATGGCCATGGCTTCCGCCGCTGCTGTGCCCTCATCCAGCATGGAGGCGTTGGCCATTTCCATGCCGGTCAGGTCGATGATCATTTGTTGGTAGTTGAGCAGGGCTTCCAAACGCCCCTGGGCAATTTCTGGCTGGTAAGGGGTATAAGCGGTATACCAGCCCGGATTTTCCAGCACATTGCGCAAGACGACATTAGGGACATGGGTATCGTGGTAGCCCATGCCGATATAGCTTTTGAAGACTTTGTTCTTGCTGGCAATGGCCTTGAGCTGGGCCAGGGCATCCGCTTCAGTAACTGCATCGCCGAGGTTGAGTTCGCCCTTGAGGCGAATGGCTTCCGGCACTGTTTTATCGATCAGCTCCTTAACAGAGGCAACACCCAGACTGGCCAGAATAGCGGCGGTTTGCTGGGTATCCGGGCCTATATGACGCTGTACAAACTCGTCGTGGTAAGCCAAAGCGGAGAGGGAAGCTGAACGAAAATCAACGGACATAGATACTCTCTTTAAAGATCGGACTTTAGAACGGAAATTGGCCAACAGGGTGGGGGAGACAAACGGGCTTGGCCGGAGCCTGTTCAAAAAGGCGGCAATGGTACCAATTCAGGGCACCGGCAGCAATTTTTAACTGGTGTTTAGCCCCGGATTGGCGGTAAAAAGGCGGGCCATCGCTGAGCCTCCCAAGGATTGCCCCATGACATTGATTTCAACTTTCTGGATATACCGTAATGCGGTTTTATTGGGGCTATGCCAGTTTCTGTTAATGGCATCGGCGGCAGTAGGCATCTCCTATAACGGGTTGGTGGGGCAGCAGCTGGCACAGAGTACGGCACTGGCGACTTTTCCGTTCCTGAGCATGACGGCCACGACTGCCTTGCTGACACTGTACCTGCCTGCCATCCTGAGCCGCCTGGGTTACCAGCGCCTTTTCCTGATGGGGGCGATCCTGGGTGTACTGGGGAGTTTGCTGGCGGCGCTGGCAGTATGGCAGGGGTCGTTTGTACTGTTTTGTACGGCGGGGTTGCTGCTGGGGTCTTTCCAGGCATCCGCGCTCTACTACCGCTTTGCGGCCGCCGACTCGGTTGCACCACCCCATAAAAGTACGGCTATTGCCTGGGTTTTGAATGGCGGCATCCTTGCTGCCCTGTTAGGGCCCATAATGGCGAGCCATAGCCTGCATTGGTTTGCGGTCGACTACCTGGGTTCATACCTGGCTGTGGCATTGTTGGTGCTGCTGGCCCTGCCTGTTTTGGCATGGGTAGGTTTGCCGGCGCGGCAACAGATAGCGGGTGGCGACCTGCCTTCACTGGCGCAGGTATTTGCTTATCCCTATGCCCGTGCGGCGATTATCTTTTGTGCGGGCAGCTACGCCATGATGATGCTGGTGATGCTTGCCAGCCCCCTGGCTATGAGTCACTGCGGTTTTGAAGCGCGCGATGCCGCCAGCGTCATCCAGTGGCATTTGCTGGGTATGTTTGCCCCTTCGCTCCTCACCGGGAAGCTGATTGCCCGCTATGGTGCCTTGGTGGTCGCTTTTGTGGGCGCGGCCATACTGATTCTCGGCTGTATAGTCGCTTTGCTGGGGCTGGCCCTGACCCATTTCCATTGGGCGCTGATGCTGGTGGGGGTGGGCTGGAACCTGATGTATATGGGGGGAAGCACCCTGGTAACCCAGGTGCCGGAGGTGAGCCTGCGCGCCCGGCTCCAGTCGATTAACGAGTTTGTCACCTTTGCTGTGATGACATTAACGGCGGGGACGGCGGGCGTTCTCTACCAGGAATTGGGATGGGCCCTGTTGTTGCAGTTTACGATCCTGGTGGTTGTGATATTCAGTCTCTGGGCATGGCTGACCCCGCGACATTTTTCCCGAGTTTCCTGAGCGCCGTTTCACCGGTGTCTGTTATGATTCGGCCAGTTTGACTTGCCATGATTCGATAATAACCCCTGACTTGATAACAACCATGTATCACGAGTTTTTTGGCTTAAAAGAACCTGCCTTTTCCATTGCGGTTAACCCGCGCTATCTCTATATGAGTGCGCAGCATCGCGAGGCCCTGGCGCATCTGGTCTATGGCATCCAGAACGGTGGTTTTGTGATGCTGACGGGGGAAGTTGGTACCGGTAAGACGACCATCATTCGCTGCTTGCTGGAACAACTGCCACCCAATACTGACATGGCGATTATCCTCAATCCTATGGCGAGTGCGCCCGAGTTACTCTCTACCATTTGCGATGAGCTGGGCGTGAGTTATATCGATGATGACCTGAGCATCAAGGGGCTTACTGACGCGCTCAATATTTTTCTGTTGGAAAACCACCGCAAGGGTCGCAAAACAGTTTTGCTGATTGATGAGGCTCAGTTGCTCAAGGTGCCTGTGCTGGAACAAATCCGCCTGCTTACCAACCTGGAAACCACCACTGAAAAATTGCTGCAAATTATCCTGGTGGGGCAACCGGAGTTAAAAAAATTGCTGGCATTGCCGGCTTTGCGCCAGCTCTCGCAGCGTATTACGGCGCGATTTCACCTGGAAGCGCTCACCCTGGAAGAGACCCAGGCCTATATTTCCCATCGTCTGTCGGTGGCGGGGCTTAATCCGGCCCTGAGTCCTTTTTCATTGCCGATCATTAAAAAAATCCATCGCTTCAGCGGCGGTATTCCACGCCTGATCAATGTGCTCTGCGAACGATTGATGCTGGGCGCTTATGCCAAACACCAGCACCATATCGATAATGATGTTTTTCGTCAGGCAGTCAGGGAAGTATCTGGAGCCAGCCATGGTTCAGTGGAGGAGAGCGCATCGGTACGAAAACAACCCTATTACGCTGCTTTTGCCAGTGTGTTGTTGATACTTGTTGTGCTTATTTGGTGGTTTGTGCCTGGTAAACCCCATGATGCCAAAACCATTGTACCTATCGACTTGCCGCCGGTATCAGAACTAAAACTGGTGGGCGAGGGTAGTTTACAACCCCGTGATCAAGCAGCGATTGCTGCTACCCAGGCCTCCGCAAATAACCTGTCATCAACGGCCAGTGTCTTTGAGCGTGGTTGGCGCGAGCTTACCCTCGCGCAACAGGCATTGATGGAATACAACGGTGTTGCGGAGTATCCCGCCAGCAATCCCTGCGATAGCACCGCCGGGCGCTTGAGTGTGTGTGAAAAACAAAAAGCCAGTAGCTGGAATGAATTGCGCGAAATCAATCGCCCGGCATTGCTGACATTGGTAACACCCGATAAAAAGTGGATTTATGTATTAATGGTAGGATTGGGTGAAAACGACGTATTGATTAATTACCTGGGGCAGGAAACGGTCGTCCATTGGTCGCAGTTGATTGATCTATGGAATGGTGATGTGTTGTATGTCTGGTCGCGCCCGGCAGATTTTCCCGGCGTTTTACAACTGGGTGACCAGGGGCCTTTGGTCACCTGGGTTGCTGAGCAGTTTGCGCGCCTTGATAAGCAGCCCGCACCGCTAACGCGCCAATACTACACCGATAAACTCAAAACCCGTGTGGAACTGTTTCAGGCCAGCCACAAAATGGTTCCCGATGGGATCTTTGGGGTCCAGACTTTGCGTCGTTTAAATGAGGCCCTGGGGATTGATAAAACCCTGCGCAATCCCGATCCGATATTGCCCGCTGTGCAGTCTGTCCAAACCAGTAGTACAGGGGGAATCAACTGATGTCCCTGATTCTGGAAGCGCTGAACCGCGCAGAACAAGAGCGCAAGCATCAGGATCAAATTCCTGATATCCATACCATTCACGCTACGCCGGCAGCGCCTGTCAATCATCGCAGACCCTGGTGGCTGATATTAATAGTGTTATTGCTCGTGATAGTGGCGGGTTTAATGGGCGGTTGGCTATGGCAGGTGTCGCGTTTGAATACCGCTACTCCAACTGCACAGCCTGCTTCTGTGAAAACAGAGCCTGGTGCAGACACACCTGTTGTGGAAACACCTCCGCCAGTATCTGCGCCGGTTACCAGTGTGCCTGCTGTTGACCGTGCATCGGTTGTTGAGGTTGCTCCCGCGCAGCCAGTTGTTAACCAGGGGGAATCCTCGACTGCCCAGAGCCAGTCAGGGACGGCCGTTAATGACCTCTACACCCAGGCGGCCAACGAGCCCAATGCGCTGGCTCCCGTCCAGGTGGAAATGCTGTATCAGGGCGAAGAAACTCCTGCCGCAACGTCGGTTTCCGAATCGGTGGTTGCGCCTTTTACAGAACGGCAATCACCACCAGCTGCCACTTCTCTGCCTGAGCGCCTGGCATTGGAACCACGCTATCTGAGCAGTATCCCGGGTGTTCCCTATTTCAATGATCTACCCTGGAGCCAGAAGCAGGAAATTCCAACGATCAGCTATTCCCGCCATGACTATCTTGCCAATGGTGTCAGCAGCGTCGTGATCAACGGCGAGACCCGCGGTATAGGCAACCTGGTATCTTCCGGGCAATTTATCGTCGAAGAGATAATGGCGGATGGCGTGGTCTTACGTTATCGTGACAAGCGCTTCAAGCTCAACGCGCTGAATGGTTGGGTCAACATGTAATAGTCGAGGAGGCGTAGAACAGGCGGGGCTTAGGAGCCACCGCCCATTTTGGACTGCAGGTAATTCTGGATACCGACCTTATCAATCAGGCTGAGTTGGGTTTCCAACCAATCCACATGTTCTTCCTCGGATTCCAGGATCGATTTCAGCAGGTCGCGACTGACAAAATCCTTCACGCCTTCACACAGGATAATGCCTTCACGCAAGTCGGGGATGGCTTTGAGTTCCAGCTTGAGGTCGGATTTCAGCATTTCTTCCGTATCTTCACCGATATGTAGCTTGCCCAGGTCTTGCAGGTTGGGCAGCCCCTCCAGAAACAGGATGCGCTCTACCAGGGCATCGGCATGTTTCATTTCATCAATAGACTCATGGTATTCATGGTCTGCCAGTTCTTTCAGCCCCCAGTCTTTATACATACGGGCATGGAGGAAATATTGGTTAATCGCCACCAGTTCGTTACCCAGAACCTTGTTGAGTGTGGCAATAACCTGAGGGTCACCTTTCATGGATATCTCCTTGAGGGAATGAAATAGACAGAGAGTCTGGCCCTCAAGACAGGCAGGTGTCAAGCGCTAAGTTATTGATGAGAAAGGGAAATAATTGTTAATTTAGTGCCGAGCGAAATGCGAGTTATTGCGATTTTTATCTACCTGAGGGTATCAGGCAACAGCATAGAACTGAGGTAGGCCATTTAGCATCGCGGCTTCGGCTTTACTTTCGGCCAACAATTCACGGGTACTGGCAGAGCATTTACCGCATTGGGTTGCCACTCCCAGTGTCTTGCGCAGCTTGCCCATGGAGCAAGCGCCATCATCGATAGCCGTTTTGATTTGGCGATCAGTAATACCTTTGCACAAGCACACGTACATATGAAGCGAGTCTCTTACAGAGCGATTTTTAACCGGAAATTGGTACAAATGCTAAATCTAATGAGAATATCTGTCAAATGATTGTGATCAGTATTTGTATTACATCTGGCATTACAGGTATGGTAAAGAGATCATAGCCAGAGGTTTGGCGTTGCCATATAGAAAATCAATAGGACTATCGACCCTCCCTGTGTATGATAGCCCGGCACTATCAGTGGCTTTGTCGCAATCAATTGCTGGCCATAAAAACGCCACAATGAAGGAATATCCTCCTGCGTGGTTGCTCATGGCGCGGTAATCATGATTCACAGCCATAGGTCATTCCCAACAATCTGAAATAGGAGAATTGAAATGGGCGTATTAGTAGGCAAAAAAGCACCGGACTTTACCGCTGCTGCGGTATTGGCAAGTGGTGAGATCGTTGACGGTTTCAACTTTGCGGCTGCCACCAAAGGCAAAAAAGCAGTTGTGTTCTTCTATCCACTGGACTTCACCTTTGTGTGCCCCTCCGAGCTGCTGGCGTTTGACCACCGCGTGGAAGAGTTCAAAAAGCGCAATGTAGAGGTGATTGGTGTGTCTATTGACTCCCAATTTACCCACAATGCATGGCGTAACACTCCGGTGAACGAAGGCGGTATCGGCCCGGTGAAATACACCCTGGTTGCCGATGTGAAGCACGAAATTGCCAAGGCTTACGATGTAGAATCGGCTGATGGCGTTGCCTTCCGCGGTACTTTCATCATCGATGAGCAGGGCGTTGTGCGCTCACAAATCGTTAACGACCTGCCAATTGGCCGCAACATCGACGAAACCATCCGCACGGTTGATGCGTTGATTTTCCACCAGGAGCACGGCGAAGTATGCCCCGCCGGTTGGAAAGACGGTGACAAGGGTATGGATGCCTCTCCCGCCGGAGTTGCCAAGTACCTGGCTGAAAACGCTGACAAGCTCTAAGCAGCGTTACCAGTAAAATCGGTAACGGTTTTACTTTTGGCGTCAAGTCTTGTAAAAAGCCCGACACTTTTGTCGGGCTTTTTCGTTAATGGCGGCGTGATTTATGGCAGAGACTACACGGAAAATTAATCTTGATCCCAGTGGCTAAACTACCTGCAAGCAGAGTTTGAGCAACCTTATATGCAGCAACTGCGGGCATTTCTGGTGGCCGAAAAACAGATGGGAAAGGTTATTTATCCCGCCTCAAAAAATATCTTTAACGCGTTTAACAGTACTCCGCTGGATAACGTCAAGGTCGTTATCCTCGGGCAGGATCCCTACCATGGTCCAAACCAGGCCCACGGTTTGTGCTTTTCGGTACAGCCGGGGATTCCTGCGCCACCATCATTGCTAAATATGTTTAAAGAGCTTGAACGGGACTTGGGGATACCGGCACCCAATCATGGTTGTTTACAGTCCTGGGCGAATCAGGGCGTGCTGCTGCTAAATGCCACCCTTACCGTTGAACAGGCTCGGGCAGGTTCCCACCAGGGTAGGGGGTGGGAGGAGTTCACAGATCGAGCCATTCAACTGGTTAACCAGCAATGTAATCAGGTGGTATTCCTGCTTTGGGGCAGTTATGCCCAGAAAAAAGGTGCTTTTATTGACAGGAACAGGCATCTGATCCTAAAGGCTCCTCATCCATCTCCGCTTTCCGCACACCGGGGGTTTATCGGTTGCGGTCATTTCTCCGCTGCGAATCGCTACTTGCTGGATCACGGCAAAGCAGCGATTGATTGGCGCCTCTAATCACAAAATAGCCCCTTCTTATGATCAAATAGTCATTGTGATCATAAGAAGGTGTCAAAAATAGTACAGAAATCACTGTGAAACCGTTTTCTGTACGATTGACAGCGCTGTCACATGGTAGTAATTTTAGCCGCATATGGCGTCAGCGACCGCCCAAAATGGCTGCACGCCTGTTTGTGGGGCATAGCGATAAGAACCCCTCGCAACAGAATTCGCTCTCTCCCATATGGGGAGCGAAGTGGCCTGGCTTTCGTTATCTCAAATGAAGCCCGGCATAAGTACCGGAAAATAAACCCTGACGATGATTAAAGGAGAGCTCCATGTACAAAGCGATAACTTTTAAGAAGAAGTTGCTGGCAACGGCCGTTGCCTCTGTAGCTATTTCTGGTGTTAGCAGTATTGCTTATGCACAAAGTAATGCGGTTGAAGAAGTTGTAGTAACGGGTATCAAGAGCTCGCTGGAGCGTTCTGTTGATATCAAGCGCACTTCGAGCCAAATTGTTGAAGCAATTACTGCTGATGATATCGGCAAAATGCCTGATCAAAACGTTGCCGATTCGTTGCAGCGTGTTCCCGGCGTGCAAATTGACCGCGCTGGTGGCGAAGGCACCAAAGTGCGTATTCGTGGCCTGGGTAATAACCTGACCCTGTTAAATGGTGAGGCCTTTGTTAGCGGTATGGAGTACTACCAGGCGGGTGAAGGCCGTACCGAGTTTGATGGCTCTCTTGAAGGCGTACCCTCTGAATTGCTGGGTGGCGTAGAAGTCATCAAAACTGCCCGCGCTTCGGATATCGAAGGTGCAGTAGGTGGTATCGTTAACCTCAAAACCCGCAGTCCTCTGACATTAAAAGAGCCTGTTATTGCGGGTAACATTAAAGCAGACATCGGCGATGTATCGGATGATGCCCAGCCAAGCGCAACCCTGGTGTTGGGAAACAGCTGGGATAATTTTGGTGCCATTTTCTCAATCAGTGCTGCCAAAAAGACTGTCCAGGTTGATGAAGCACAGAACCTGAACCGCAACAGTTTCGGCTGGCATGGTACTGACGTAGATCTGACTGGTAGTGGCACTGTAGGTGATGATAACCAGTGGTACGTTGTACCAGGCATGCAGTATGAAACTGACAAACAGTTTGAGCGCGAGCGTGTAGGTACCTCTTTGGCATTGGCCTGGGCGCCAAGTGACAATAGTGAAATCACTCTTGATTGGTTCCACTCATCCCTGGATATCGATGATCGCTCCTATTCAATGAAGTACACACTGAATACCGATGGTGGAGCCTTGTTGCAAAACATGCCTTACACCATTGATAGAAATGGTGTTATTACTTCAGGCAGTTTTTCTACTTCAGGTGAGAATAACTCCTATCGCGATATTACAGAAATCACTACGGATAACCTCAAGCTTGGTTTCAAAGTTGATGCCAGTGAGCAGTGGAGCTTTGATGGTGCCCTGTCATATGCCAGTGCAGATCTGAAAAAAGATGCAGCGTTTGCCGATGCTCGCTACCAGCCCTATAGTGTGCGCCGCTTGGTCGATGACGCATGGGAAGGTTCTGCGCCTAATATCAGTTCGACTGTTGGTCAGGGTGATCGTTACATCAGCATTAGCCAGGGCTCATCTGGCACGCCAAATTGGTCTTTGAGCCCCAATGCCTATGCTGCATTACAGGATCCGGAGAGCTTTCTCTATAAGTCTAATTGGGCTTATGGCGACCGCTCTACCAACGACTCTTTTGCTCTGGCTTTAAATGCTACCTACAACATTGAGTTTGGTGATGTAAAAAATATCAAGTTTGGTATTCGCCAATCCAACAATGAAGTGGATTTTGTTGAAGGGCATTATCAGGTTGACCTGAGCTGTTCTAATCCTTATGACCCCTCCTCTGGAACATTGGCCACAGATGGCAGTGTCCAAGGGGTAGGTGCTTGTATTCCGGATGGCCATAATCTGGGAGATGTTGATGGTGATGGCATCTCTGATAATCAGTTGTGGGGGCCAACTACTCGTTATGTTGATGCCAATATTGACAACCCCCTTTATGGGTCATTGACTTCTAATGGTAGTGATTTAGGGTTTTTGCTTACGGGGATAAATGCTAGTCGCTGGGATGGTACTTCACCAGGCATTATTCCTTGGCATACTTTTGTCGATAATCCCACTACGGGTGCTGTTGGTAAGCCTGGTTACTATGTGCGTTTAAATGATTTCTTCCCCTCTGGCGGCGCAATTTCATCGGGCTTGTTTGTTGATCCTTCTAAGATGAGCAATCCGGCTGCCTGGTTGTCGAGTATGGCGGCGGGCGCACCAACCCGATGGTATGAAGACAAGGTCCAATCATGGAATGTTGATCGCGATGTAACGGCTATATATACCGAAGCAAACCTGGAAGGTGATACCGTTCCCTATACCCTGAATGTGGGGGTGCGTGTTGTGCGTACGGAAACCACGACTACCGGTGGACAGACTACACCTGATGATATTTATTCAGGTACTGACTCCTGGAATGGTCCGGTTTTGGTGCAGGGAACCTTCTCGGTCAAGAAAACCTATACCGATATCCTGCCCAGCCTGAACTTCAGCCTCGATACCGCGGATAATCAAAAAGTACGTTTCGCTATGGCGCGTGTGATGTCCCAGCCGAACGCTCAGGATCTTGGTCATGGCGCTAACTATAACTTTACGCGTAATGATGCGCGTGGTGGTTATGAATTCGTAAACGGTACCGTGGGCAACCCTCGTTTGGATCCTTTCCGTGCTACCCAAGCAGATTTGTCTTATGAGGTATACCTTGATAGCTTGAGCTATTTGTCTGTAGGTACCTTCATTAAAGCGGTTGACTCCTTCCCGGCAGGTATTTCCACACCAACGGAAGTTGCTGACTCTACCAATGAAGGCTCAACTGTCGGTCAGGTGAACAGCACCATCAATGGTTCTGGCGGTATTGTGAAGGGCTTTGAAATTGCCTACCAAATGGGCTTTGATAATGGCTTAGGCTTTGCTGTCAACTACACCTACTCTGATTCAAAAACAGATCTTGAGTCAGAAACCAACAAGGCTCTCCCATTACCGGGCGTTTCAGAAAACACCTTCAACATTGTGGGTTTCTATGAAATGGATCGTATCCAGGCCCGTATCGCGTACACATGGCGCGATGAGTATTTGTCGCCAGATTACACATTGGAGCAAATCGCAGGTGTGGACGCAGCGGATGGGACAGTGTTGAAACCAATATCCCAATTTGCCAGTTTCTATGATGCCTATGGTCAGCTAGACCTGTCGTTGAGCTATGATGTAACGGAAAACTTTGCCTTGACGGCGGAAGGTATTAACCTGACCTCGGAAGAGCAAAGACGTTATATTGAGTACACTAACTTCTTCCGTAGCAATACTGCTGCTGAGCGTCGTTTTGTACTGGGTGCCAAATACAAGTTCTAATAAACGTTATTAGAACCTGATTGAGAAAGGGCAATATGAGAATATTGCCCTTTTTTTATTCGATGATATTGGGAGGGAGAAAATAATGAAAAAAATTCTCATATTAGGTGGTGGAACATCCGGATGGATGGCGGCAGCCTGTTTTGCCAAGGTATTAAGGCCACTGGGTATTGATGTTGTTTTAGTCGAGTCTACAGAGATAGGTACAGTCGGGGTTGGTGAAGCGACTATTCCATCAATACTGAGTTTTATTCAGCTCCTGGGGATAGACGAGCGCGAATTTATTCAAGCTACACAAGCCAGTTTTAAACTGGGTATTCACTTTGTCGATTGGCGCAACCTGGGTGAAGCTTATTGGCATCAATTTGGAACAGTTGGAGCCAATATTGATGGTGTTGAGTTTTATCAGCATTGGCTAAAAAGCCAGCGGCGTGGAAATGCAGCAGCGTTCACCGATTATGCTCCCGCTGTTGTTATGGCACAGAAAAATAAGTTCTCACGTGTTGGTGATGATCCCAGGCACACGTTGCATGGAGCCAAATATGCACTGCATTTTGATGCGACATTAGTGGCTGCTTACTTGCGCCGTTATGCGGAAGAGCGAGGGGTAGTCAGAATAGATGCCAAGGTGGAGAGCGTTATTTTACGTGATGGTGGCAATGTCAAATCCATTATATTGAATGACGGTTGTGAAATCGATGCTGATTTTTTTATCGATTGTTCCGGTTTTAAGGGCGTTATTATTGAAAAGGCATTGCAGACGGGTTACGAAGATTGGTCTGCTTATCTGCCTTGTGACAGCGCGGTAGTGGCACAAACGACGAACGTCGGAGCACCTGCGCCCTACACACAATCAACCGCGCTTACTAGCGGCTGGCAATGGCGAATTCCACTCCAGCATCGCACCGGTAATGGTTATGTGTTTTGCAGCAAATATTCTGATCGGGATACAGCAAAGGAATTGTTTTGCCGGAATTTGCAGGGTAGCCTGATTACCGAACCACGGTTTTTAAGTTTTATAACGGGCAAGCGTAAAAAATTATGGAACAAAAATTGTGTTGCAGTGGGCTTGGCATCGGGTTTTTTGGAGCCACTGGAATCTACCAGCATTCATTTGGCAATGAAGGCTGTGCTCAAGTTTATAGAAATGTTGCCTGCGGGAAACTCCACCCAGGCTACACAAGATGAATACAACCGAGTGATGGATGCCGAGTATTTAAGTATCCGTGATTTTATTATCTTGCACTATTGCACTACCCAGCGCCGGGATACGGATTTTTGGAAATATTGTGCTGCTATGGCGATTCCGGATACGTTGCAAAACAAATTGGAATTGTTCCGAGCCCAGGGGCGTTTGTACCGCGATGAGTTCGATCTTTTTACCCGCAATAGCTGGTATGCCGTTCTGGAAGGGATGGGGGTTCGGCCTGAGGCCCATGATCCATTGGTTGACCTTTCCCATGTGGATGAGGTGGCCAATATGATGAACAGGGCTTTGCGTTTAATGGAGCAAGCAGCAGACGGTTTGCCTGATCACCAGCAGTTTATGATGGAGAATTGCAGGGCACCTGATCCATCGAATTAGCGGTACAAGAATACGTATAAAACACCTGGAAACTGTATTTTTTGCATTGCCTCTCAATTTTATCAATTTTGTTTGACAGCGCTGTCATTTGAGCGTAGATTAACACGTGTTGATTGAGTGCATCTCTTGATTGGGTGGCACTTGGTTAGTGTGATTTTTGGTCTCTCACCGTCGATGTCTGGTTGATGCATCGACGTCTCCCTCTTACCTTCCGGGGTTTCTCGGAAGGTTTTTTTTTGCCAGGAATTTGGCTTATGAGGGGGATAGGCGCCATTTTACAGCCGGGCAGGGTGGTTGACGGGGAGCGATCGCCTTGGATTGTCGGGTTTGGCTAGGTTATTTGCGTGTCTGCTGGCATAATCGTCGCCCCTGATTTTCCTGAGTTGTCGAGCAGGACGGGTTTTTGGGTTTGTACCGGGCAGATGCCGGCGGGTACTTGCCCCGGTCGCCTTGCTGGCCAGCCGCCAGCGGCACGTCTCTGTCATCTAGAGGACTAACATGCAGCCACAAGTCTCTCCACCGCAAGTGAAACCCCGCAATCCTAATTTTTCATCTGGCCCCTGTAGCAAGCGTCCGGGTTACAGCCTGGATCAGCTGGATATTTCCACCCTTGGCCGCTCTCACCGCTCCACCATTGGCAAGGCTGCGCTGCAGCGCGCCTGCGAAGATACTGCTGCCATTCTGGGTTTACCGGCAGGCTATCGCGTTGGTGTGGTGCCCGGTTCGGATACCGGTGCTGTGGAAATGGCGATGTGGTCGCTGTTGGGTGCGCGCGGCGTGGATATTCTGCAGTGGGAATCCTTCGGTAAAGGCTGGTTGAGCGACGCCACCAAAGAATTGAAACTGACGGTTAATGCCCATGAGGCGGACTACGGTTATCTGCCTGACCTGGGCAAGGTTAATTTTGATAACGACGTGATCTTTACCTGGAATGGCACTACCTCCGGTGTGAAAGTACCCGATGGCAATTGGATTCCGGATGATCGTAAGGGCCTGACGATTTGTGATGCTACCTCGGCGGTGTTTGCTATGGACATGCCCTGGGAAAAACTGGATGTGGTGACTTACAGCTGGCAGAAAGTGCTCGGTGGTGAAGGTGCCCATGGTATGTTGATCCTCAGCCCGCGTGCAGTAGAGCGCCTGGAAACCTACAAACCCTCCTGGCCAATGCCCAAACTGTTCCGTATGACCAGTGGCGGTAAGTTGCAGGAAGGTATCTTCAAAGGCGATACCATCAATACGCCTTCCATGCTGGCAGTGGCTGATTACCTGGATGCGCTTGATTGGGTCAAATCCATCGGTGGCCTGCAAGAGCTTATCGCCCGCTCCAACGCCAACCTGGCAGTGTTGGAAAAGTTTGTGGCTGAGAATGATTGGATCGACTTCCTCGCCAAGACACCCGAAACCCTGTCCAATACCAGTGTCTGCTTCACCCTCAAGGCGACTCCGGATCAGGTGAAAGCCATGATCAAATTATTGGATAAAGAAGGTGTGGCCTACGATATCGGGGCCTATCGCGATGCGCCGCCCGGCCTGCGTATTTGGTGTGGTGCCACAGTGGATGCCAGCGATCTTGAAGCACTTTGTCCCTGGTTGACCTGGGCTTACCAACGAGCTACCGCAGCCTGATTAATCCGGATTCTCGAAAGGGCTGTGTTAACACAGCCCTTTTTACTTGCAGACAGCTTATAACCCGGCGCGTTGGGGGCCGGGGTTAAACAGAAGGAAAATCCCATGTTCAAAATCAAAACCTATAACACTATTTCGGTAAAAGGCCTTAACCGTTTTGCTCGCGAAAAATACGAAATCGCCAGCGATATTGGCCAACCCGATGCCTATATCCTGCGCAGCCACAAGTTACACGGTGAGCCATTGCCAGAGAGTGTCAAGGCAGTAGCGCGTGCCGGTGCAGGTACCAATAACGTACCGGTTGATGAGTACACCAAAAAAGGCGTGGTGGTATTCAATTCGCCAGGCGCCAATGCCAATGCGGTAAAGGAACTGGTGCTGGCAGGTATGTTGCTGGGTTCGCGCGGTATTCTATCGGGCATGGAGTATGTGCAAACCCTGACACACATGACCGACGCTGACGAGATGTCCAAGCTGCTGGAAAAAGAAAAATCCAATTTTGCCGGTTATGAATTGCAGGGTAAAACCCTGGGGATTGTAGGGTTGGGGGCTATTGGTTCATTGATTGCGGATGCTGCGTTGGCACTGGGTATGAACGTTGTCGGTTTTGATCCGGCGCTGTCTGTAGAGGCTGCCTGGAGATTACCGAGCCAGGTGGGGCGTATGGAAAACCTGCAATCGCTGCTGGCGCGCTCTGATTACATCACCTTGCACGTGCCTGCCATTCCTGCCACCAGGCATATGATCAATGCCGATACCCTAAAGGTTGTGAAAAAGGGGGCAACCCTGCTCAACTTTGCGCGTGAAGCCATTGTGGATGCCCATGCAGTTGTGGAAAGCCTGGATGCAGGCCATTTGGGCCGGTATATTTGCGATTTCCCTGAGCCGATTTTGCTCAAGCGCAAAGATGTCTATGCCATGCCGCACATAGGCGCCAGCACAGAAGAAGCGGAAGAAAACTGTGCGATCATGGCCGCTGACCAGCTGATGGATTACCTGGAGAACGGTAATATCAAAAATTCAGTCAACTTCCCGGCTGTCTCCATGGATCGCGGCCCCGGCATAGGTGCGCGTATTACGTTTTCTAACGAGAACGTGTCCGGTGTATTGGGCCATGTGTTATCGATCCTGGCCGATAACAAGGTCAACGTGGTTGATATGGTGAACAAAAGCCGCGGTGACGTAGCCTATAACATTATTGATGTTGCGGGGGCTCCTGATGCGTCGGTTATTGACGCTATCGCCAAGGTAGACCATGTCATTGCGGTACGGGTGATTTAAGCCTGTGTATAAGCTGGTGTTCTTTGTGCCTGAAACCCATCTCGACGCGGTAAAAGCAGCGGTGTTTGCGGCGGGTGCAGGGCGCATTGGCAAGTATGCAGAGTGCTGCTGGCAAGTGCCTGGGCAAGGGCAATTTCGCCCCTTGCCCGGCAGCCAGCCGTTTCTGGGTTGTGAAAATCAGCTTGAGCAAATACCTGAGTTTCGGGTAGAAATGGTCTGTGAGGACGCCTGCATTCGCGCTGCGGTCATTGCCCTGCGCGAGGCTCATCCCTATGAAGAGCCTGCGTTTGATGTGTGGCGTTTGGAGGATCTGTTTTAATCATCCCTCGCGAGGTTTCATGAAAAACGCGTTGCTTGAACCTTTGCGCCAACAGCTTTTACCTTTGCCTGACAAGCTACTGCCAGGTGAATCCCTCTACGGCCAGGCGGCTGTGCTGGTACTGATCAGCCGCACCCCGGAACCCAGTCTCCTTTACACCAAACGAGCCGATCACCTGCGCTCACACGCGGGGGAGGTCTGCTTTCCCGGCGGTCACTGGGAGCCTGGGGATCTCCATCTGGCGGATACCGCCTTGCGCGAAACCTGGGAGGAGATAGGGTTATCCTCTTACTCCATAGAATTACTGGGGTGCCTTGAGCCAGGACATACCCGTGCAGGAACTCCTGTACAGCCGGTGGTGGGCACCTATGATCCCCATGTGCCTTTGGTGGCTAATCCGGCGGAGCTGGATGTTATTTTCCAGGTTCCTTTGGCGGATTTTCGGCGTGGTATTCAGGTTCGTACGGATCGTATTTTACGGCAGGGGATTGAGTATCGGGTTCCGGCCTACCGCTATCAGCATTATGAGATATGGGGGTTTACCGCGGCGATAACCGCCCGTTTGTTGAAATATCTGGACAATTCGGCTGACGTACCTGTAGGGGTTCTATAGCGTCAGGTGTATGTCAGGGAGAGGTTGTGATTAACAAGATGATGAGGGATAACATGGGGAATTTATCCAATAACCCGTGTCTATCCTGAGCCGTGTCCGGCAGGCGCTTTACTGCGTCCTGGTGAAATCGCTACGGCATCGGTAGATTATCTCATCCATTCGGGCTATCTTTTGATGGCTCATGATGGAAACCGTCACTATTTGACGCAGTTTTTTACGATTCCGGTTGACCACTTCACCGTATCAACTGCCATCTACACAGGTGGTGAACCCGGTAATAAGACTGCCTGCGAAAATTTTTGAAAAACACAATAACAAGGGAGGCCTAGCATGCCATTGAATTACAACAGAACAATTGCTGACGTATTTGCGGAATCTTGCAGGGAATTTGCCAGTGCTCCCGCATTTACCTGTATGGGGCGTACGCTCAGCTATGCGGATCTGGATCGACTATCGGGTGCCTTTGCGGCGTATCTGCAGCAGCATACCTCCCTCAAACCGGGAGATCGTGTTGCGGTTCAATTACCTAATATTTTGCAATATCCAGTAGCAGTATTTGGCATCCTGCGTGCCGGTATGGTGGTCGTCAATACCAATCCACTCTACACAGCCCATGAAATCAAACACCAGCTCAATGATTCCGGTGCAAAAGCACTGGTTGTATTGGCGAATATTGCCAAAAATGCGGCTGCGGTTATTGCGGAAACCAATGTCGAGCAGGTTATCGTTACAGAACTTGCTGATTTACACACCCCTTTTAAACGTGTACTGCTGAATTTTGCAGTGAAATACGTAAAAAAAATGGTGCCACCTTTCCAGTTTCCTCACCAGGTTCCTTTTAATGAAGCGCTTGCCAAAGCCAGTGTGTCTTTCACGCCAGTAACACGCGACCACGAAGATATTGCAGTGTTGCAATATACGGGGGGGACTACAGGTGTTGCCAAAGGGGCCATGTTGTCCAATCGCAACCTGGTTGCCAATATGCTGCAAGTCAACGATCACATGAAAACCGTGTTTCGTCCCCAGCAGGAATTTTATGTGGCGCCGCTGCCGCTTTATCATATCTATTCGTTTACCATCCATTGCACATCGGCCATGGCATTGGGGAATCACAGTTTATTGATCCCCAATCCGCGCGATATTCCCGGATTTGTGAAAGCCCTGAAGCAGGTTCCGTTCACTTTTTTCGTGGGACTTAACACGCTTTTTAACGCCTTGTTACGCAACCCGGATTTCCAAAAATTGGATTTTAGTCATCTTCGCTTATCATCGTCTGGCGGCATGGCATTAACGACCGAAACTGCCCATCATTGGGTGGAATTAACCAAGGCACCCTTGACGGAGGGATATGGCCTGACAGAAACCTCACCGGTACTGTGTATTAATCCGGTGGATAATGTGCAGTTAGGAACCGTTGGTATTCCGGTAATGGATACAGAGTGTAAGGTCATTGATGAGCATGGAAACAGTTTGCCAACCGGAGAGGCTGGTGAATTGTGTGTGCGAGGTCCCCAGGTTATGAAAGGTTACTGGCAGCGCCCTGACGCTACGGCTGAAGTGCTGGATGCCGATGGTTGGTTTAAAACCGGTGATATTGCGATTATCCAGGCGGATGGTTTTGTCAAAATTGTGGATCGCAAGAAAGACATGATTAACGTGTCCGGCTTTAAGGTGTTTCCCAACGAAGTCGAGGATGTTCTTTGCAGCCACCCGGATATTATTGAGGCTGCTGTTGTGGGTATTCCCGATGGTGACGGCAGCGAACAGGTCAAAGCCTTTATTGTGACCTCCAATCCTGAGTTGAGCCTCGAACAAGTACGTAAATATGCCAAGGAGCAACTGACTCCCTATAAGGTGCCCCACCTGGTGGAGTTTCGCAAAGAATTACCCAAAACCAATGTGGGTAAAATTTTGCGCAGGGAATTGCGCGATCAGGAAGTCGCTGCGAAAAAGGCGTGATCAGCATTTATCTGACTGCACAAACCCGCGCGTGGTAATTCACGGGCGGGTTGTTTTTTCTGAATAACGGTTAAAAGGAGTCGCTATGTTTGACGTAATTGATAGTTCTGTCATTATTTTTGTTGCACTTGCCATCTTTCTGATTATGAAAGTGGTAAAGAGTGTACCCCAGGGGCATAACTGGACAGTAGAGCGTTTCGGAAAATTCACCCGCCTGTTGCATCCCGGCCTGAATTTAATTGTGCCCTTTATCGATAACGTTGGCCGCAAGGTGATCGTTATGGAGCAGGTACTGGATATCCAGCCCCAGGAAGTGATCAGTGCGGATAACGCTATGGTTACTGCAGATGCCGTGTGTTTTTTCCAGATAATGGATGCGGCAAAAGCCTCTTATGAAGTCAATAACCTGCATCACGCCATGCAAAACCTGGTAATGACCAATATTCGTGCAGTCCTGGGTTCTATGGAGCTGGACCAGATCCTGTCAAATCGCGATAGCATTAATACCAGCCTGTTGTTGAAGGTCGATGAAGCGACATCGCCCTGGGGTATTAAGGTCACGCGTATTGAAATTAAAGACATTACCCCGCCGCGCGATCTGGTCGATGCAATGGCAAACCAAATGAAAGCCGAGCGTGAAAAGCGGGCGCAAATCCTGCGTGCAGAAGGTGAGCGCGAGGCAGCCATTAAAGTGGCAGAGGGGGAGAAACGCGCACAGATACTCAAGGCGGAGGGCGCCAGGGAAGCAGCATTCCTGGAAGCTGAGGCGCGTGAGCGCGAGGCCCAGGCAGAAGCCAAAGCCACCCAGTTTGTCAGCGACGCCATTGCGGCAGGCAATCCCCAGGCGATCAATTACTTTATTGCACAAAAATACGTGGATGCCCTGGGTACATTGGCGGCTTCGGATAATGGAAAAGTTATTTTAATGCCGCTCGAAGCCTCCAGTGTGATTGGTTCAATCGGCGGTATTAATGAGCTTATTAAATCAGCGGTTGATTCCTCGGCTAAAAAATAGGTGTAGCCATGATCGATTTTTTTCTGAACCTGCAGGCCTGGCATTGGCTGACACTTGGCATTTTTGTGTTGATCCTTGAGCTGTTGGGCGCGGGGGGATTTTTGCTGGGGATCGGTATTGCCTCATTGGTTGTAGCGAGTGTGTTGGCGCTGGTTCCCGGACTGGGATGGCATTGGCAGTTCGTTATTTTTGCTGTGTTGTCTGTCGTTGTAACACTGGTGTATTGGAAACGCTTCCGTCGCTTTAATGAAAAAACAGAGCAGCCATTACTCAATTCACGTGTACAGAGACTGATTGGCCGCAAGGTGCCTTTATTAACGCCTATTACCAATGGTCGCGGTAAAGTCCAGATTGAAGATGCCTTATGGACGGTTTCGGCAACACGGGAGCTTGCACAGGGGACGGCCGTTGTGGTTACCGGTGCAGAAGGCATGACGCTTTTGGTGGAAGCCGTAGAAACTGTGGCAGATGAGAGTAGTACTTAACGATAAGAACCCATGAAACGAGCTTTGGTTTTATCGGGCGGTGGTGCCCGCGCTGCCTATCAGGTAGGTGTGTTGCAGGCACTGGCTGAATTAATTCCCGATTCGCTGGAAAATCCATTTCCGATTATTTGCGGCACTTCTGCAGGGGCGATCAATGCACTGGCATTGGCTGCACATTCCGGTGGGTTTAAGTCGGCGGTTAACTCCCTTGCCGGTATTTGGCAAAGCCTGGAAGTTGGCCAGGTCTATAAATACGATTGGTGGGATATTGTCAAAGGTGTAGGTTATGTCGGTATGTCGCTGTTCAACCAGGGGGTTGGCAGTGGCAGGCCATTATCGCTATTGGATAATGCGCCACTGTGGACCCTCCTTGGCAACACCATCAATTTTGAAAACCTGGATAAGGTGATCGCAGATCGAAAACTCTGGGCAGTCAGTGTCTCGGCAACCGGGTATACCTCCGGGCACTCGGTGAGCTTTTTCCAGGGGCAGCCGGAAATTGAAGCCTGGGCGCGTTATCGCCGACTGGGAATGCGCACCCAGTTGCGTCTGGAACACTTGATTGCATCCTCCGCCATTCCCACGATTTTTCCGGCAGTCAGGATTGACCGTGAATATTTTGGTGATGGAGCCCTGCGTCAGTTAGCACCGATCAGCCCGGCATTGCACCTGGGGGCGGATGCGCTGTTTGTGATTGGTGTCAGCGGCAATCGCCGTGCAAGCAAGGCGAACCGCCGTGTGCCTCTGCGCCATTCTCCCTCGATGGGACAAATTATCGGCCACCTGTTTAACAGTGCCTTTGTGGATGCGCTGGATAGCGACCTTGAGCATTTGGAGCGAATGAACGAGCTGCTTCACTTTATTCCTGAGCAGCAGCGCCTGGATGCCGGTATCCAGCTTCGCCCGGTGGACAATATGGTGATTTCTCCCACGGCGCCGCTGGATGTTATCGCTGGCCGCAATATTCGCTATTTGCCCAATAGCCTGCGTTTTTTCCTGCGCGCCATAGGGGCGACGGCTCGCGGTGGCGGTGCAACTGCTGCCAGTTATTTATTGTTTTCTAATGAGTTCATTACTGACCTGATGGAGTTGGGACGGCAGGATGCGTTGGCGGATGCCGAAAACATCAAGGCGTTTTTTGCAGAGCGTTAAGTCCCTGATTGTGAACCCTAAAAAACGCCGCGGTTGCGGCGTTTTTTAGGGTCGGTGTGCACACACTATCAGGCGCGACGGCGGAACAGCGGCAGTGGCTGATCAACAGACGCCTGATAATATTCCTGGAAGTCGTTCAGGGATTTTACGGCTTCTTCCAAACTGGTTTCACTATTGGCAAATGCAAAGGCGTTGACACCGCAGCGGCGCAAATAACACAGTTGGTCGCGGATAAAGTTGCCAATCGCGCGCAACTCGCCGGTAAAACCATAGCGTTCGCGCAGCAGGCGCGCACTGGAAAAAGCCCGGCCATCCATAAAGAGCGGGAAGTTAACGGCAATCACCGGGAAGCGTTTGGCGTCTTCACCAATCTGCTCTGCGCTTTCATCGCTGTCCAGCCACACACCTATATCGGTGCGCGCCTGCAGGCTGTCTTTCTGTGCATTCCACACGGAGAGGGGCACAATCACCTGGCCAGCAGGTACTTCTGCACTGATGGCATCCGCTTCGGGTTTGGCGAGCAGTGTCCAGGTATCATCGACGATAGCGCCATCTTTAATGAGCTTTGACATAAACTTTCTCCTTGAAGGGAGCAGCACCTATACGGCGGTAGGTGTCGATAAACAATTCTTCATCGGTGCGGTTGGCAACATAAACGTCGACAATTTTTTGAATAACCGATGGCATTTCCTCGGCGCTGAACGATGGGCCAAGTACATCGCCCAGTGACGCATCGTTACTGGCGTTACCGCCCAGTTGCACCTGATAGAACTCACGTCCGCCCTTGTCCACACCCAGGATGCCGATGTGACCCACATGGTGATGGCCGCAGGCATTCATGCAGCCGGAGATATTCAAATCGAGGTCGCCCAGGTCGTATACATAATCCAGGTCTTCAAACTGGCGCTGGATGGCTTCGGCAATAGGAATGGATTTGGCATTGGCGAGTGAACAAAAATCGCCGCCGGGGCAGCAGATAATATCGGTGATGGTGCCGATGTTGGGGGTCGCGAAGCCGGCAGCTTTGGCTTTTTGCCAGAGGCTGAACAACTCGGTTTTCTTCACATCGGCCAGCACCACATTTTGCTCATGGGTGGTACGCGCTTCGCTGAAGCTGAATTCATCGGCCAGGTCGGCAATGATTTCCAGCTGGGTATCGGTGATATCACCCGGCGCCACACCGGTGGGCTTGAGTGACAGGGTGACGGCGGCATAGCCGGGCACCTTGTGGCTGCGCACATTGCGCTGCAACCATTTGCTAAAGGCGAGGTTGTCAGCGGCTTGCGCTTCCAATGCAGCCTGGGCGGCATTGTCATCAATCGTGTCGTAGGCGGGGGCGGTGAAGAAGCCCTTGGCGCGCTCGATTTCTTCACGTGTCAACTTGTTGTAGCCGTCTTTCAGGTGCTGCCATTCATCTTCGACTTTTTGTGCGAAGACTTCCGGAGTCAGGGCGCGTACCAGGATTTTGATGCGGGCCTTGTATTTGTTATCGCGGCGACCGTAGAGGTTATACACGCGCAGGATGGCTTCCAAATAGGAGAGCAGGTCCGCTTCCGGCAGGAAATCGCGTATGACGGCACCTATACAGGGGGTGCGGCCCAAACCGCCACCCACATAGACCTGGAAGCCTACATCGCCCTTATCGCTGAGCAGGATCTGCAGGCCGATATCGTGTACCTGTACGGCGGCGCGATCCCGGGTGGAACCGGTCACGGCAATTTTGAATTTACGCGGCAGGAAGGCGAACTCCGGATGGAAGCTGGACCATTGGCGAATAATTTCACAGTAGGGGCGAGGATCGACGCTTTCGTCGGGCGCTATACCGGCAAACTGATCCGAGGTGGTGTTGCGAATACAGTTACCGCTCGACTGGGTACCGTGCATTCCCACTTCAGCCAACTCGGCGAGGATATCGGGTACTTCGGTCAGGTCGGGCCAGTTGTACTGGATGTTCTGGCGAGTACTGACATGGCAATAGCCTTTATCGTAGTGGCGTGCGATATGCGCCAACTTGCGCAATTGGGTGGAGTTGATCATGCCGTAGGGCACATTAATGCGTAGCATAGGCGCCAGGCGCTGGACATAGAGGCCATTTTGTAAACGCAGCGGCAGGAACTGTTCCGGCGGAAGCTCACCCGCCAGAAAACGGGTAGTCTGATCGCGAAACTGGGCGATACGCTGACGCAAAATGCTGTGGTCGTATTCGTCGTAGATATACATCGGGGTACCGGTTGCTTGGGTCTTAAAATAAGGCGCGCAGGATACAGGAAAAGAGCCCTTCCCGCGAGTTTTGGGGCCGAAAAATAGCAGTCCTGGCGACAAATGTGAACAAACCTTTGGCGCTAAGCATGTTCCTGAAAGTTATCCATCTGCACAGTGTTTTACGCTTATCGACTGCACTGATAAGAAGCCTCCTGGTATCGATCGATGAAGCCGGTGTATAGCGGGGCTGGTATCATGGCACTCCCTGTTAATTGCATAAAATACTATGGCCAGTCCAATCGATCAGTTGATTGTCCTTCCCCCTTGTCAGGAGGACATTGAGTTGTTGCGTGAAGATGAGGATTTCCTGCTGATCCACAAACCCACACGCTTGCTCAGCGTGCCCGGTCGCCATCCGCAAAACCGCGATTCCGTCATTGCCCGCCTGCTACCGGATTATCCGGGGGCGACCATCGTCCATCGCCTGGATTTTGATACCTCCGGGGTCATGGTCATTCCTCTGAACAAGCCGGCCTTATCCCATATCAGCAAGCAGTTCCAGGCCCGAAGTGTCAGCAAACACTACACCGCAGTGGTCGCTGGCCTGGTCGGGCAGGAGCAAGGTGTGATTGACCTGCCCATAGCATCGGGAGAGGGGCCTACCTATAAAATTTGCAGGACAAGCGGCAAGCCATCAGTGACGGAGTTTCGTGTACTGGCGCGCGATCAGGCGGCTAACACCAGCCGTTTGGTGTTGCACCCGATTACCGGGCGCTCCCACCAGCTGCGTTTGCATTTGCAGGCCATAGGTCATCCTATCCTGGGGTGTGAGTTCTATGGTGGTACCTATGCCAGTGCTGCACCGCGTTTGTTGTTACATGCCACGGATCTGGGGTTTCGGCACCCATCAACTGGTGCGTCGGTCTTTATTGAGCGGATGCCGGATTTTTAGGGGATTTTATTGGGTAAGTGTCAATTCGACACTTACAGATTTGATTAATTAAGGTTAACCCTTGTTAAGTTTCCCCGGTTTTTCCTGTTACCTGTGGACAACGTTGTCAAATGTGAAAACAATGGGCGGGCCGGGTATTGCTTTGTTAAGTGGATATCCGGGTATTCCTGTATTTTTTCACAATAAGAGAGCAATTATGAGCAACGATCTGACACATCAGCGGCTTGGGTATTGGGGCGGGTTGGCATTGATGGTGAGTGTATTGATGGGCTGCGGCTCTTCTTCCGAACCGGGCGCGCCCAGTGCATCCTCATCCGCCTCTTCAGCTAATGAAGCGACGGCTATCTTTTTCGACGATTTTAATTACGCTGACTATGCCGCTTTTGAAGCGAATGGGTGGCGGACACGTACTGAAACCGGGCATCCGGGCATACCGGGAGCGACCTGGTCAGGACAGGGGCTGAGTTTCCACCATGATATTGCGGATACCCACCAGGGCGCAGTGCGCATGAGTTCTGTCACCGATGGCACAGGCGCGAATACTCGCCATACCCAGTTCTGCCATGCGCGCAAATACCGTGAGGGAACCTATGCCGCGCGCGTCTTCTTCCGCGATGAACCGACTTACGGCCCGGATGGCGATGAGGTTATCCAAACCTTCTACGCGATCAGTCCGCTGAAAGCCCCCATGGATAAGGATTACAGTGAAACCGACTTCGAATACCTGCCTAACGGTGGATGGGGTCACCCGGAAAAGCCGGCCATGTGGGTAACCTCCTGGGATACTTTCCAGTTGGAGCCCTGGACCAAGGTTAATGAGTTCACCCGTAAAGAGGGCAGCTATGCCGGTTGGCGCACGCTGGTATTAACGGTGATGGATAACCAGGTTCGCTATTACGTGGATGGAGCGCTGTTTGCGACACATTCCAGCCAGGTTTACCCGGAAGATTTTATGTCGATTAATTTCAACCTCTGGTTTGTTCCCAAGGGCGCCGATGGTTCAGAGGGTGCGCTGGATTCAACCGGGTTGCGTGAATACCAGGAAGATGTGGATTGGGTATTTCACCAAGCCGGTGTGGCCCTGAGTACACAGGACGTGGAGTCCCTGGTCGTAGAGTTCCGCCGCCAGGGTGTTGCGTATACCGATGCGGTACCAGAGCAAAATCCGCCCCTGCCGTCGCCTTGTGGTCTTTAGTTCCGGTCTGTATGGCTTGTGTACCACCAAGGGGTTGCCCTTGGTGGTTCGACGGGTTGATTCCTAGCGTGCGCCCAGCCAGGCACCGGTACTGGTTGCCAGTAAACCGGCTATCAACCAGGCATTCAGTGTTTCGCCGAGGATCAATGAAGCTCCAATTCCCGCTATTGCAGGCACCAGGGCCATACAGGCGCCGGTCCTGGCCGGCCCGAGCCGGGTGATGGCGGCCATGTAAAACAGCATGGCGATAATCACTACAATGATGCCCTGGTAAATACCTTGTACAAGAATATCGTTTGTCGATGCCAACCCAATGGCCTTGGGCAGCAGTAACAGGTAAATCGGTAAAAAAATCATGGCGGATAAGAGCGCACCGCCAATTGCCATTTCCCAGGGGCCCAGGCCGGAGCGTTTAGCCAAAATCGTATAGGCAGCCCAAATCAGCGATGAGGTAATCATTAACAAATCACCCGGCAGGGTATTTTCACTGCGGGAAAAAATATCGATACCCAGGCAGATAATACCTATCGCGATAACAGGTAATGCCAGGTACAGGTGACGGCGCAGGGGTTCCTTTAAAAAGGCATAGGCCATCAGGGGAACAAAAAATGGCAAGAGTCCGGAAATTAATACCGCCCCATGGGCAGCCGGTGCATATTTGAAGGCGGAATAGACCACCAGCGAATAGCCGATTCCTCCAGTCAGTGCCAGCGAGAGCATGGTTTTATTCAATAGTGGAACGGGCTTCCAGAATAGCCATAGCGGCAACAACACAATGGCGGCTACCCCAAAACGTAACGCGGTAATATCGAAGGCATTTAACACACTGGTTCCACCCATACGGGCAACCAGTACAAAACCGGACCAAATTAAAATCGTACCAGCGACAAAAAAATAGCCGCTTTTTGACGGGGAAACTTGCATGGGGGCTCCGCAAAAAACCTCAGGGAGTCGGGTCACCGTAAACCGGTGAGTGCTGTGAAGGGCGCTGCCAGTATATACCCGATAGCGGGAATTGCGGGGGTAGATAATCTGTAAATGTTTGGCTCAGCAGTGCAACAAAAGTGATTGCCTTGCCAGTCTGTATTGCCAGGGTATTGGTCACAAGCTCACTCGGAGCTTGTGACCAATAGGTTGTTATCCAGGCAGGTTTATCTTAGTGGTCAGATGCTTCGGCGGCGCCTATGCCGGTTTGTGAGCGCACAAATTGGGCATCGAAGGCGGCTTGCTCCTGTTTGGCCGTGGCAGAGTTATCCAGCAGTGAGAATACCCAGATGCCGATAAAGGCAACGCTGATCGAGAAGATCGCCGGATACTTGTAGGGGAAGATAGCCTCTTTAAAACCGAAGGCATCCACCCAAACGGTGGGGCCGATAAAGACCAGCACTACGGCGGTGAGCAGGCCCAAGGCACCGCCAATCACTGCACCGCGGGTCGTCAGGCGACGCCAGTACATGCTTAATAACAGGATGGGGAAGTTGGCGCTGGCCGCGACACAGAAAGCCAGTCCCACCATAAAGGCAACGTTTTGGTTTTCAAACACAATGCCCAGCAGCACCGCCACAATCCCGAGGATAATGGTTGCGATACGCGATGCGCGGATTTCCTTTTGCTCATCGCGCTTATCCTTGAGGATCAGGGTGGCATAGAGATCGTGGGAGATCGCGCTCGAACCGGCCAGGGTTAAACCTGAAACCACTGCCAGGATAGTGGCGAATGCCACGGCGGAAATAAAACCCAGCAGCATATCTCCACCCAGCGCGTGGGACAGGTGAATTGCTGCCATATTGGCGCCGCCGGAGAGCACCCCATTGGTGAAGTAGTCCGGGTTTTTCAGCAGCAACACAATGGCACCAAAACCGATAATAAACGTGAGTATGTAGAAGTAGCCGATAAATCCGGTGGCATAAAACACGGAGCGGCGCGCCTGTACGGCATCGCGCACCGTGAAAAAGCGCATCAGGATATGCGGCAAACCGGCTGTACCAAACATCAATGCCATGCCCAGTGAAATCGCCGAAATGGGATCAGACACCAGTGTGCCGGGGGCCATAATTGCCGTGCCTTTGGCGTGTACCTGGGTGGCTTCAACAAACAGGGTTTCCATGCTGAAACCAAACTGCGCCAGTACCAATACGGCCATCAGGGTAGCACCGGACAGCAGCAGTACCGCCTTGATCAGTTGCACCCAGGTTGTCGCCAGCATGCCGCCGAAGGTCACATACAGGGTCATGAGTACCCCCACGATCACGACTGCCCACTCATAGCGCATATCGAACAGCAGCTCGATTAATTTACCCGCACCCACCATTTGCGCAATCAGGTAGAAAATAACCGTTACCAGCGAGCCGCTGGCTGCCAGTATGCGGATAGGCTTTTGTTGCAGGCGGAAGGAGGCCACATCGGCAAAGGTATATTTGCCGAGGTTGCGCAGGGGTTCTGCAATGAGCAGCAATACGATCGGCCAGCCGACCAGGAAACCAATCGCGTAAATCAGGCCATCAAAACCCGAGGTGTACACCAGGCCGGCAATCCCCAGGAACGAGGCTGCAGACATGTAGTCTCCGGCAATCGCCAGGCCATTCTGGAAGCCGGTAATGCCACCGCCCGCGGCATAAAAATCTTTAGCGGTTTTGGTACGCCGTGCCGCCCAATAGGTGATCACCAGGGTAACAGCCACAAAGGTGACGAAGGTGGCAATGGAGGTAAGGTTGACTTCGCCCCTGGCTCCAGCGCTGGCCCAGGCGGCAGAGGCAGTGATCAGGGCGAGCAATGCAGCAAAGGCGCTGAAGAGTGAAAGCAACTTCATTATTTGTCCCCCGCCTTGGTGCGTATGGCTTGCGCTAGGGGCTCAAGTACCTTGTTGGCATAGCGTACATAGATGCCGGTAATAACCAGGCAAAACAGGATAATGCCGAGGCCCAAGACAACACCCAGTGACGTGACACCCTTGCCAATGGGCTCACCCAGGGCCTGCGGGAAAAAGGCAATCGCCAGGATCAGCGCAAAGTAGGCGAGGATAGTTACGCTGGCCAGCGGCCAAAGAATACGGTGGCGCGCCCGGGTGAGGGCAGTGTATTCGGGAAGCCGTTGCAAATCGTCGAGGGTCAGGGATTCATTGGCGGACATGATGATTCCTTAATAATTGTTATTGTGGCGCGAGTCGGATACGTCGCTCTGCGTCGCTGAAACAGGCTGCTGCGGACAGCGGCGCCTGATGCCGATGAGTTGATCAGCGCAAGGATAATAGCCTGATTGTCCTGCTAAAAACTAGCGTCTAAAGCCCGCTTGCATACAAGCTGGCGGGGCGGGTCAGATCCAGCCTTTTTGGCGTGCAATACGCGCGGCGTCCACCCGGTTGGCGGCGTTAAGTTTGGCGATGGCCTCGGACAGGTAATTGCGCACCGTACCTTCGGACAAGTGCAGGGTATTGGATATTTCGGCGGTGGTTTTGCCCTCGGCGGCCAGGCGCAATGCACGGCGCTCCTTATCATTCAGTGGGTCGGTTTCCCCCAGTGCCATCATGGCCAGTTCACCATCGATCACACGCTTGCCTTCCATGATTTTATAGATAGCGTCGATCAGCTGGTCGGAGGGGGCATCTTTGAGCAAAAAGCCGGAAACGCCCATATCAATCGCGCGGCGGATATAACCTGAGCGGCCAAAGGTGGTGATGATAATGATTTTGGTGGGCAGTTTTTGCTGCAACACCCATTGGGCCAGCTCCAGGCCGGAGCGGCCGGGCATTTCGATATCGGTGAGCAGAATATCGAAGCTCTGCTGCTTCATCATCAGCCAGGCGCGGTCGCCATCTTCCGCCTGGGTAATTTCAAAACCTTCCTCCATCCCAAGCAGGGCGGCAAGTGCACCGCGCACCATGGATTGATCTTCGGCTAATAAAATTTTCATGGCGATGGCCTATTGCTGTTGAAGTTCATGGGCAGGCAGGGAGATTAAAAATTCGCAACCGCGATGGACACTGGCATGGAGATCGCCCGCCAGGGCTTGCAGGCGCTCCTTGATACCGGTTAATCCGTTGCCGGGGACCAGCTTTTCTACCGCGCCGTTATCGCGCATGCACACCAGCAGCTGGTCATGGTTGCGAGAAAACTCGATCTGGCAGTGATTGCCTTTACTGTGGCGCAGGATATTAGTGGTCAATTCGGTCAGGGCAAGGATCACAGCGGTTTCGGCGCGCGGGGACAGCTGGGGAATTTCACCCGCCAGTTCAACCACAAAGCCGTTCTGGCGCAACTTGTCACAGAGCTCCATGACTTCGCCGGAGAGTCCGCGATGCTTGTAGCCGGAGACTGTCTGGCGCACCAGGCTCAAACTGTTGCGCGCTATCTGGTGCAGCTCCGACAAATGCTGTTCGGCCTGCTCTTGCTTGCTTTGTTTGAGCAGCTTTTCTGCCAGCTCGGCCTTGAGCGCAATGCTGGAGAGGGTGTGTCCCAGGATGTCGTGCAGATCGCGTGCAATGCGCTCCCGCTCGGCGATGATCGCCAGTTGTTCTATCTCCTGCCGACTTTGTATCCAGCGCACTCGTGCATCAAAACGCAATCTTTCAATATAGCCCCAGGCGCTGATGGTGATTACCCCGGAAATGGCAGGGAATGAAAAGAAGGGCACGGGGTAATCAAAATGGAGTTGCAGGGCGAGGATCAGGGCTATCACCAGGGCCAGGATACCCAGGTAAATCCGTGTGCTGTAACAGTAACCAATCAGGAAGCCGACATAGGTAAAAAAAGTACTGGAGCCGGGGGTGTGGGGCGTAATGGCCAGGGCGAGCAGGATAATGGCCAGGATGGGCATCCACACCTGGTGGCGCCCCAGGGTGCTGGCCCAAAGGAACAGGCCGATAAAAATAAAGTAAGCCCCTACCAACAGCGCATATCCGATCAGGTTAAAGGACATGTAATAGAGCGGTACAAAATAATAGAGGCTGAAAATTAGCCAGATCCAGGACTTATCCGAATAGGGAGAGCTGGAACAGTATTGGTAGGAGCTTTTGTCATTCATAGCCTGTGTGCCGGGTGAAGCCTTGGTATTAGTCTGCATGACTCCAGGCGACAGTGCCAGTCGCAGGCGTCACAGGCTGGTTATGACAAATGTCAGCCTGGTGGATAGGGAAGACTCTTTCTGTCACTTGAAAGTCGCTATACTGCGCCCCATTTTGCGCCAACCGCTCTTCCTGTTTCTTTAGACCTTGAGGCCACCATGGAAAAACTGATCGAAAAAACGCTCTACCGTTCGCGCTGGGTCCTGGCGCCTATTTACCTGGGATTGAGCCTGGCAGTGGTTGCCCTGGCCATTAAATTCTTCCAGGAGGTCTTTCACCTGCTGGGACATGTGTTTACCGCTACCGAATCCGATCTGATCCTGACCATCCTGACCCTGATTGATATTGCCATGGTGGGCGGGCTGTTAATTATGGTGATGATGAGTGGCTACGAAAACTTTGTCTCCCAACTGGATGTGGGAGATGGCGAGGAAAAGCTGGGTTGGCTGGGTAAGATGGACTCGGCATCGCTCAAGGCCAAGATTGCTGCAAGCATCGTCGCTATTTCCTCTATCCATTTGCTCAAGCAATTTATGGCCATCAATGTAAATACCCCCAAGGAGCAATTCCCTAACGAAGCCTTGTTCTGGTATGTGGTTATTCACCTGACGTTTGTGTTCTCGGCATTTTTGATGGGGTATCTGGATACGAAAGTGGCTAAGAGCCATTGAGCCCTGAAGTAATATGGGGTATCCCTGTTAATAAAAAACCCGACAGAGCATTGTGTCGGGTTTTTTATTGGAAGGTTTTTTAAGCCTGGTTGCTAGCGGCTTCAATCTGCCGTTTTTCGATGAATGTATTTCGCGAAAACAATTCTTCCAATACAGGTTCCGTCGTCGATATGTCCTCGGCTACCAAGGGTTTGGCATGTTCATACCGGCCACTGGCAATAATGTTGTTGCTGTCCAGGGCCTGTTTTAGCAGGCGCTGCACCTGGGCGCTGGGCGACTCTGCCGGGCAGGCGATCAGCTCCATATAGTCCACGCCCAGGCGGTAGGGGGGCCAGCCGTTTTCCAGGCCCAGCTTCACCAGGGCACGGTAGCAATGTTTGGCGCGTGTGACTGCTTCGGGGTTGTGGCGATCGAACAGCAAGGGAATGGTGCCGGACAGGACGCGCGAGTTGCGTGAAGTCACTGCCAGCAGTGGATCGAAGCCGTGCTCCAGCAGGCAATTGCTCATTACCTGGCGGTATCGCTCCACCTCTTCGCCGGTGAAGGGAACCAGCGGGGCATACCAGAGGATACCTGCACCGTCTTTAGCGGGGTGGGAATGGACATCAAGTTGTTTGGCGCGTGGATCCAGTGCATAGGCAATTTTCAGGAAGGCGACAATCGGATAGCCCTCTACTGTACCCAGGGTATTGACCAGTGCGCCCAGGTGGCGACGCAGGGCGGTGAATCCCCAGGTTGGTAAATAGGATTCGATTTTTTGCAGGGTTTTTATTTGCGCCGGTGTAAAACTCCATACGCGGCACAGACGTAAACGGCGACGTATATCGCGCACGGCACCGGCCACGCTGGCGCGCGAGCCGTAGAGTGTACCCAACCCGGTCCAGGGGGAAATCTTTCGCTCTTTGGCAAGGCGCTGCAGATAATCCTGTCGCGCTTTACCGCGCAGGTTGGATGCCAGCGGTGTATCCACCTGGGTGGAAAGGATTCGGCAGTCGTTCATCATGATAATACCGCCGATGCCGGGTATATCTTCCGTGAGAGAATTCAGCAACGGTTGGCTGGCAATAAAATCAGCCTGGTTGCGCCATTCAAATACAAGGATGCGTGTTGCTTCCGGTGCCCGCGCCAGTTGGACGCGCGCGCGCGTCACAATGCCCATATTGCCCTGGCGCAATAGGCCTGCCCAGGCCGTCCCCGTACCTGCACTCCAGCGCTTGGCCATTTCCCCGCAGTGGAGATCGCGATAGCCATGACGGAATTCGGTGCCATTACCCCAATACCCTTCCAATTCGCTGAGCGCATTAAAGTGATCGGTAAAGGGGGTTAAACCATAGCCGCCATCCAGTGCATTTCCCAGGATATTGCCGTTCGGCCCGACACCGGTTGTCGGCACCAACAGCTTGGCGCCACTGCGTGCAATGGCTGAGTGTAAATCGGCCTGGGTGACACCGGGCTCAATCAGGGCGGTGGCAGAATTGACATCGATATGCACGCGGCGCAATTGTGATAAATCCAGAACCACACTGCGGCTATCGACTGGCAAGGCTGTACCGTAACCAAAGTTGCGGCCACCGCTAATTGGCCAGAGCGGTACCTTGTGGCGATTTGCCAGTGCCAGGATTTGGGGGATGGCATCCACCTCTTTTACCAGCAGTGCGCCTGAGGGACGGCGATCACTGGCGCCAGTGTCTGCGCCATAAATAACCGCTGCTTCATCGCGGCTGATAATTTTCACGCCAGCAACACTGAGCATATCGGAGAAAAATACGGGGTTCATGTTTAAGTTCCTTTCATTCAGGGTGGGATAAAGCGCCAGGTTGAAAACTATATGGCGCGAGCATTTGCCTAGGACCCCAACGTGGGTCTCCAGCAAAACAGTTGCGTACCGCAAGGGGTAGATTCGAACCTCGGCCAGACACTTGATGCGCCATAGCGGCCATGGGGAGCCGAGCAAAAATTATGACAATCCAAAATTTCCGAGATTTTTCAAATGACTAGTGGTTGATTTTTGTTCGGTTGATAATGTGGGTGACGGATTTTTGGCGAGAAAAATACAACGAAGCAATCAATACTGCTGTGTATTAAATAATGCGTATAGAAAAAATAATAACGGAAAATTAAGCCAGGCCTCCATGCCTGTCCTGGTAATGTGATTTACGCCAACAAGATTTCCAGGGTTCGCTCATAAATCGCTGTGAGCTTATTTAAATCTTCGGCACTGATACATTCATTGACTTTGTGGATGGTGGCATTGATAGGGCCAAGCTCTACAACTTGCGCGCCAGTGGGGGCGATAAAACGGCCATCGGAAGTACCGCCAGAGGTGGATAGCTCTGCGTCCAATCCAGTTGCAGTGTTGATGGCATCGACAACAGCATTAACCAGGTCACCGCGTGGTGTCAGGAACGGCTGGCCACTCAGTATCCATTCAAGCTCGTACTTCAGCTCGTGCTTGTCGAGGATGGCCTGGGTGCGCTCGCGCAATATGGCATCGGTCAATTCCGTGGAGAAGCGGAAATTGAATACCACAGTGACCTCACCGGGGATCACATTGGTAGCGCCAGTTCCACCATTGATATTAGATACCTGGAAACTGGTGGCAGGGAAAAATTCGTTGCCGTTATCCCAGTGCTCAGCCGCCAGTTCGGCCAGGGCGGGGGCCAGGGTGTGAATCGGGTTGTCAGCCAGGTGTGGGTAGGCCACATGGCCCTGGATACCCTTGACCTTGAGTACCCCCCCCAGGGAACCGCGACGACCGTTTTTAATCACATCGCCCACCCGTGTTGTGCTCGAAGGCTCACCTACAATGCACCAGGTCATTTTGGTATGGCGCGCTTCCAGCCACTCCACCACCTTGACGGTACCGTTAATCGATGGGCCCTCCTCATCGCTGGTAATCAAAAAAGCGATGCGACCTTTGTGGTTGGGGTGCCTGGCCACAAAGTTTTCGCAGGCGACCACCATGCTGGCGAGGGAGCCTTTCATATCGGCGGCGCCACGGCCATGCAGCATGCCATCGATGATAGTGGGCTCAAAGGGCGGGTTATTCCAATGGGTTTCCGGGCCGGTTGGCACCACATCGGTATGGCCGGCAAACGCCAGTATGGGGCCATCACCACCGCGTATTGCCCAAAAGTTATCTACCTCGCCAAAACGCAGGCGTTCGGTTTTAAAGCCTATCGCTTCCAGACGGCGAATCATCAGTTCCTGGCAACCATCGTCCTCGGGGGTAACCGAGCGGCAGCGAATCAGGTCATGGGCTAATTGCAGGGTGGGGGTGAGCGGTGTTGCAGGGGGCGTCATATCAATGTCCATTACAAACCATCAATCGGAATTGGCGCCGATTCTACCTTGGTTTTCCGGGGACAGCGATGTCCAATCCATCTTTGGCCACAACCGATTAGCGAAAAAAGCCCCGCACCTGCCACGGGGGCAGGGCGAGGCAGGTGCATTAAACCGGTTAATTGATCGGGATACGTTTGCCGCTGTTACCGGCTACCGGTTTGCGCGGGATACGGATGTCCAGCACACCGTTTTCCATCGCGGCGGTAATGGCGTCCTGGTCGCAGTCTTCAGGAAGGGTGAGCGTGCGCTGAAAACTGCCGTAACTGCGCTCTATGCGGTAGTAATGCCGATCGCTGGTTTCGCTTTCCTCTTTCTTCTCCCCGCGAATGCTGAGTACACCTTGATGTAACTCCAGCGTGATGTCTTTGTCGGTCAAGCCCGGGGCTTCAAGGCTGATGTGGTATTGCTTGTCATCGCTGGCCACATTCAATTTGGCCTGGAAACCAACGCGGTTAACGACGCTGTCATTGAGCCAGTCGCTGTACACAGAGGGTAAACCAAAACCGCGCAATGCCTGTTCGAACAGGTGATCAATATCGCGTTGCAATTGCAGCATGGGCCAGTGGCTGCGATAAACCGGTGGCCTGCTATCCGGTTCCGCCGGTGCGTTGGCAGCGGGTTCACTGCGTTTTACGGGGATTGTCGCGTCGTTGCGATTTTCCTCGTGTTTAAACCAGTTCCAGGGATTAAGTTGTTGCAGGTTCATAGATGCTCCTCGCGCCGGTGCGCCCTTAATCATCAATCAACATGACCGTGACCTGTTGCTCAGAAAGGCGAGGGCAATCGCTGCCCTCGCACAGACAACTTAGGCTGCTTTACTCTCTTCAGCCTTGTGCTGGATCAAATTCCCACTGCTGCTGATAGCAATGTTTTTGGGCTTCATCGCCTCGGGAATTTCCTTCACCAGACTGATGGTGAGCAAGCCGTTGTTGAGTTGGGCACCGGTCACTTCCACGTAGTCAGCCAGGCTGAATTTACGCTCGAAGGTACGGGTGGCAATGCCTTGGTGCAGATACTTGCGCTCTTTGCCTTCGTCGGTTTTTTTGCCGCGCACGGTCAGCACGCCGCGCTCAACCTGGATATCCAGTTCACCTTCCTCGAAGCCGGCGACCGCCAGGGTAATGCCGTAGCGGTTGTCGCCGACCACCTCGATATTGTAAGGCGGATAGCCGGCAGAGCTTTGGTCGGCGCGGAGCGCTGTATCCAAGAGTGAACCCAGTCGGTCAAAGCCGATGGTGCTGCGATAGAGAGGGGAAAGATCAATTGTGTTCATAAAATATCCTCCATAAAGAAGCGATAGAAAATTGACAACAATTAATAGTGTGACGGCTCTACAGGAGACGCCGGTCACGTTCGATAAATTAGAGGCAACTTTGCCGTTTTCAAGTGTTGGCTGTGCGCAGGTTTCATATCATTTTTTTCTTTAACGCCGGCCTTGTATAAAATTTGGATGTTAAGGGCTTGAACTTTTTTGGAGCGGCCCTATCTAAGCGCGCATCTTCGTCTTCTACGATTGTTTTGTGGGAATACTCCCGTTATTGAGGAAAAAACAATGTATAACGCGACCTCTCTAGTGTGTATGGCTTTCCCGCTGGGGCGACATCCCCCTCCATTTCCCAAGCCCTGATTCCTTATTGCCGATCGGATACCTGAGCGGTATCTATCCCTGTTGCTGCCATTGGCTCAGTGTGCAGTGGCGTATTGTTTTGTGACTATTGATTGGGTCATTTTTTAAATCATCCTAAGGAGGTCCTTATGCTGGAAGTAAACCGGCTCAAGCGAGCCTATGGCGAGGTTGTTGCCGTCGATTCGGTGAGTTTCTCAATTGCCAACAATGGGATAGTGGGATTGCTGGGCCATAATGGTGCCGGTAAAACCACGGTGATGAAGATGCTCAGCGGTTACCTGGAGCCCAGTGCCGGCACCATTTATTTCGATGGCCTGTCGCTGGCGGATAACACTAAGGCCTTGCAGCAAAAAATTGGTTACCTGCCGGAGAGTTTGCCTGTCTATCCGGAAATGAGTGTGGCGGAATATCTGGAGTACGCCGCCGAACTGAAGGGATTGCGCGACGCACAAAAAGCGGCAGAGGTGAAGCGTGTCATACTCGCCACCGATATTGCCAGTAAATTACTTGCGCCGATTGCAACTCTGTCGCGCGGTTACAAGCAGCGGGTCGGTGTTGCCCAGGCGTTACTGGGCAAGCCCAGCCTGCTTATCCTGGATGAACCCACCAATGGCCTGGATCCCACCCAAACCCTGCAAATGCGTGAATTAATCCGTTCCATTGCCAAGGAGGCGACCATCATTCTGTCCACTCACATCATGCAGGAAGTAGAAGCCCTCTGCGATCGTGTGTTGATGATGCGGGCTGGCAAGTTGGTGATTGATGCCACGCTCAGTCAACTGCGCCAGAGCCAGGGTATTGTGTTGCACACCAATCTTTCTTCTCATGAAATGGAACAGTACCTGGACGCAATCGACGGCATCCAGGCGATCACTGCGCTTGGCGCAGGGCAGTGGCGCTTACAATTAATGGAGGGCGCTGATGCGCGCCTACTCAGTGCAACCCTGGCAAAAACCCTGGTTGCACAGGGTGCCGAGCTTTACCAATTGCAGGCTGAACGTCGCGATCTGGAGAGCCTGTTCCGCGATGTGAACGAAGGCCGTGGTCTCGACCTGGTACAGGAGGCTATGGAACATGCAGCCTAAACACAGTATCAGCCGCATTGCGCGCAAAGAAATCGCGCTGTTTTTTTCAGCGCCGATTGCCTATTTATTCCTGGCGGCTTTTGCCGGCATCACCTTGTTTACCTTTTTTTGGGGCGAAGCTTTTTTTGCACGCAATATCGCCGATGTACGCCCGTTGTTCGAGTGGATGCCGCTGCTGTTAATTTTTCTGGCCAGCACTCTCACTATGCGTTTGTGGAGTGAGGAGCGCCGCACCGGAACACTGGAACATATACTCACCCAACCAGTGCCGCTGTGGCATTTTGTGGTGGGCAAATTTCTCGGTTGCCTCACACTGCTGGTAATCGCACTGCTGATGACGTTGCCACTGCCCATTACCGTGTCCATCCTTGGCGACCTGGATTGGGGGCCGGTGTGGGCCGGGTATCTCGCCACCTTATTATTGGGTGCGGCTTACCTGAGCATCGGTTTGTTTGTTTCGTCGCGCAGCGATAACCAGATTGTCAGCCTGATCAGCGCTGTGGCCCTGAGCGGTATTTTTTACTTACTGGGCAGCAAGGCGATTACCGACTTTTTTGGTAACAGCGCAGGTGAGTGGTTGCGCTTGCTGGGAACCGGCTCGCGCTTCGAATCCATCACCCGCGGCGTAATCGACCTGCGCGACCTGTATTACTACATCAGCCTGATCCTGGTATTTCTTGCGCTGAACACCTTCTCGCTGGAGCGTGAGCGCTGGGCTGCCAGCGGTGATAAACAACATCACCAGCACTGGCGGCTGGTTACCGCCTTGCTGTTGGTAAATGCCCTGGGTGCCAACCTGTGGTTGGGGCAAATCAACAGCCTGCGTGTTGATGCTACCGAAGGTAAACAATATTCGATCTCGCCGGCCACCCAACAATACCTGGCGCAATTGCAGGAACCCTTGTTGATACGCGGTTATTTCAGCGGCAAGACCCATCCGCTGCTGTCGCCGCTGGTACCGCAACTGCGCGACCTGATGAAAGAATATGAAATTGAAAGCAGGGGAAAGGTACGCGTTGAATTTATCGATCCGGTCGCCCATCCCGAACTGGAGGAGGAAGCCAACCAGAAATACGCGATCCAGCCCGTGCCCTTCCAGGTGGCGGATCGCTACCAGGCGGCGGTGGTCAACTCCTACTTTAATGTGCTGGTGCAGTATGGCGATGAATACCAGGTATTGGGCTTCCGCGACCTGATTGAGGTGAAATCCTCTGCGGATATGGATATTGACGTAAAGCTGCGCAATCCCGAACACGATCTGACCCGCGCTATCAAAAAGGTCTTACACAGCTATCAGGCGGGCGGCAATTTGTTCGATACCGTCAAGGGCGAACTGGTCTTCAATGCCTATGTATCGGCCGATGAGGCACTGCCGCAACAATTGCGCGACTTCAAAAATATCCTGCGCAGCGAAACCGAAAAACAACAGCAAAAGGCCAATGGCCGCCTGCAGGTTAACTTCCTCGACCCCGATGCCGAGGGTGGCAAACTGGGTGAGCAGATTGCCAATGATTATGGTTTTAAACCCATGGCAACCAGCCTGCTAAGCAATGAGCGCTTTTACTTCTATATGACGCTCGCGCAGGGCGACCAGATTGTGCAAATCCCGCTGGATGATTTGAGTAGCGCCAGTTTTGAGCGCAACCTGGCGGCAGCGGTTAAACGCTTTGCCACCGGCTTTACCAAAACGCTTGCCTGGGTTGGATCGGCACCCGCTTACGATCCGCACGGTATGGGCCATGGCGGTACGCAGTTCAATCAACTGGAGCAATTCCTCAGTGCCGAATTAAATATCCAGCGCGAGGATTTATCCGATGGCCGTGTCAGCGGCCAGGCCGATATTCTTTTCCTGGCCGCCCCTAAAGCCCTGGATGAAAAACAACTGTTTGCAGTTGATCAATTCCTGATGCAGGGCGGTACTGTCATCGCAGCAACCTCACCCTATGCCGTCAACATGAGCCAGCGCAGCCTCAGCTTACAGCGCCAGGAGTCAGGTCTGGACGACTGGCTGAAACACCATGGCATCGGCATTGAGTCCAAACTGGTGATGGATAAGCAAAATGTACCCTTCCCGGTGCCTGTAACACGCAACCTCGGCGGTTTCAGCGTGCAGGAAATGCGCATGCTGGATTATCCCTATTTTGTCGATGTGCGCGGTGCCGGTTTGAATGCCGATAACGCCATTACCGCCAACTTGCCGCAAATAACCCTGGCCTGGGCGTCGCCGATCCTTATCGATGCCGAGAAACAAAAAACACGCACTGTGATCGAGTTATTGCGCAGCTCGGATAAATCCTGGCTGAGCAGCAGCATGAATATCGTTCCGCAGATTACCGAAGGCAGTTTAACCCGTTACCTGCCCGAGGGGGAGCAAAAAAAACATCTGCTGGGCGCAGTGGTGCAAGGCCGGTTTGAATCCTTCTTTGCCGGTAAGGAATCCCCACTGCTGAAAAAAGCCGAGGACAGTAGCGCACCGGATAGTGAACACGCTGAGCAAAACGCGAGTGAAAGCCGCGCAACCATCAGCAGTGTCATCGCCCACTCGCCGGATTCTGCGCGGATTATTTTGTTCAGCTCCAACGACTTTATCGGCGATCCGGTTGTCAGCATGGCGGGCGCCGCCAGCGGTGGCCAGTACCTGGGCAGCTTGCAATTGATGGCCAATACTTTTGACTGGGCACTGGAGGATGAAGGGCTATTGAGTATCCGCGCGCGCAGCAATTTCAATCGAACCCTGCCTGCGATGGAGGAGAGTACACGCGTATTCTGGGAATACCTCAATTACGGCCTGGCGTTATTGGCGCTCTTGCTGGTTGGCCTGGTGCAGCACCAGTTCAAGCGCGCGCGCGAAAAACGTTATCAGCAGTGGATGGCTACCTGATTGGAGAAACCGTTTATGAATGCATCAATACAACCCCAGTCTACCCCGGTATACCGTGAAAACGTTATCACCACAAAGCATGGCTGGTCGCGCCAGCTATTGTTATTGCTGGTGGTCCAGGTGTTATTGGTGATCGGCATTTATGCTTACCAACACCAGGCACAACCGCAACTGGAGGCGCAGGCGTTGCTGGACATGAACATCGACAGTGTTGATAAATGGGTGATCAGCGATGCCAGCAACAGTGTAACCCTGGTGAAGTCCGCCAATGTCTGGCAGTTACCGGAGTTACACCAGTTGCCGGTAGAAGCACAAAAACTGGATAGCCTGCTCGATAAACTCAAGGGCACCAAGCTCACCTGGCCGGTGGCCACCACCGAGTCCAGCCATGAGCGCTTTGAGGTTGCGGAGAGTAAATTCCAGCGGCGTATCAGCTTGTTTGCGGGTGATAAAAAGCTGGGTGATATATTCTTCGGCACTTCACCCGGTTTTAAAAAAGTGCATCTGCGCCGCGCCGGTGAAAAAGCGGTTTATGCGGTAGAGCTGTCCAGCTTTGAGTTTTCCACAACTGACAAGGACTGGCTGGAAACAGAATTACTGGCAGCCAAACAGCCCCGCCAAATCCGCGGCAGTGACTATCAACTGCAGCAAGAGGGCGATAACTGGCGCTTTGCCGATGACGCCAGTGCCAAGGTGGACAATAACAAAGCCAGGGCGCTGGTCGATGCCCTGTCTGGTTTTATGGTCCAGGAAGTGGCAGTCGGCAAGCCGGAGGGCGAAGCCATTCGCCTGGAGGTGAACACCGCAGCAGGAGAATGGCAGTACGAATTTATCAAGGCCGGTGATGACTACTTCGTGAGGCGCAACGATAGGGATTTGTTTTTCAAGGTCAGTGCGTATGAATTTGAGCGTATAGCGCAGATCAAAAAAGCTGACCTGCTGGAACCTGTTACACCAGCAGAAGAAGGCGCCGTTGCAGGACAAGAGACTGTTACAGAAGAAAACGCGGACTAACCTATTGGCGACGCTAACAAAACGGGCGCGTGGTGCGCCCGTTTTGTTTTACAGTTTATCCTGAGGATCAGCCGATACATCAGGCACTTTATCCATGAGTTGTAAAAAAGCTGATCGATCGGCGTTGGCTGCACGCTCTTTTAGATATTCTTCTGTCAGGTAGGCTGCCATTTTTTCCGCGATAGCGGAGGCTGCGAATTGGTTAATTGAAATTCCATCTTTTTTGGCCAGAATTTTGATCTGCTCGTGCAGAGAGTCTGGCAAGCGTAAACTTAATGTGCTCATAACAACCCCTGCTCTTTGAGAAATATTTGTGGCGTCACTACGTTGATACCGAAATATTTTTCCGTACCGGAAAAATCCCGTTCGTTAAATGTCACTATGTAATCGCTTTTTGAGGCTACAGCCGCTTCCAATACGAGATCGTCTTTGGGATCTTTCAGAAAAGGACGCCATAGAAAAAAGATCTGTGCTATTTGTGCTTCACTCAGAAAATAATCCAGTAGTACATCCACATCTTTGGTATTCAGATGAGGCAATAGTCCTGTGCGCTTTAGTACGGCTTCGTATTCGATAAAAAGTGGTACAGAAACGCAAGGTCGGTAGCTGCCATCGCCCAGATGGCGCAGTAACCTGTAGGCGCTTCCTTGGCGTGAACGCAATGCAGAACCAGCACATTGGTATCAATAACGATTGATAGCCCATTTTTTGGTATTGTAGGTGATACCATTTTTACCTGCCATGGCGTCTTATTTTGTTTTTATTAATTGGTTTTTTTATTTTTCATAGCCACTAAATATAAAGTGCCAGCAAGGCTGGCACGTTGATTTGACGAGACCGGGTCAGTTATCCCGCCAATCCCACATAAACCTCATGCACATCGTCATCATTGTCGATGGCAGCGAGGAAGGCTTCGACTTCGTTGAGTGCTTCGCCATCGAGGCTTACCGGGTTTTTGGGTTTGTAGCCCAGTTTGGCGGAGACAACGGTAAAGCCTTGGCCGGGCAGGGCTTTTTGTACCAGGTCCAGGTCGGTCAGGTCGGTGTAGAAGGTGGCGGTGCCGTCTTCGTCCACTTCAAAGTCCTGGGCACCGGCTTCGATAGCGGCCATTTCGACGTCCGCGTCTTTGCTGGCAGGTGTTGCTTCGATGATACCCAGATGATCAAAGTCCCAGGATACTGAACCGGATGTACCCAGTTGGCCTTTGCGGAATAGGCCGCGGATATTGGAGATGGTGCGGTTGACGTTGTCGGTCAGGCACTCAACAATCACCGGCACCTGGTGCGGTGCAAAACCTTCGTAGACCACTTTTTCGTAGTTGATGTTGCCATCGAGTTGGCCTGAGCCTTTTTTAATCGCGCGTTCCAGGGTTTCACGCGTCATGGAGGCTTTTTTGGCCGCTTCTACCGCGAGACGCAGGCGCGGATTCATGTCCGGGTCGGCGCCATTGCGCGCGGCAACCATGATTTCCTTGGTGAGTTTGGTAAACAGTTTACCCTTGGCGTTGGCCGCCTCTTCTTTGTGTTTGGCTTTCCACTGAGCACCCATGATTGGCTCCTCTGTTATTGGTCGTGCGGGCTGGCGTGAAGCACAACCTGCACTGTGATCACGATTAGTTAGCGTGCAAGGCCGCGTTTAGTTGCAGCGCGCTTTTATTGCTGACGGCCTCGACACGGCCATTGAGCGAGTTGCGACGGAATACCAGGTCAGCAACACCAGCCAGTTCGCGCGCTTTCACGGTTTTCACTTCCTGGCCCTGGTCGTCCAGGATCACCACCTTGGTGCCGGCAGTGATATAGAGGCCGGATTCTACTTTGCAGCGGTCGCCCAGGGGAATACCTATACCGGCGTTGGCACCGATCAGGGATTCCTTGCCGACAGAGATCACAATGTTACCGCCACCGGACAGGGTACCCATGGTGGAGCTGCCGCCGCCCAGGTCGGAACCGGCGCCGACAAATACACCGGCAGAAATACGGCCTTCGATCATCGCCGGGCCTTCAGTGCCCGCATTAAAGTTCACAAAACCTTCGTGCATGATGGTGGTGCCTTCGCCGATATAGGCACCCAGGCGCACGCGCGCGGTGTGGGCGATACGCACACCGCTGGGCACGACATAATTGGTCATCTTGGGGAATTTATCCACGCAGGACACTTCCAGTTCCTCGCCACTCAGGCGCGCCTGCAATTGGCGCTCGGGCAATTCATTAATGTCGATAGCGCCCTGGCTGGTCCAGGCCACATTGGGCAGTACACCAAAAATACCGGCCAATACGGTGCCATGGGGTTTTACTAACCGATGTGATAGCAGGTGCAGTTTCAAATAAGCTTCGGGTACTGAGGTGGGGTTAGTGTCGGTTTCAAGCAGGGTGGCCACCAACGGGCGGGTACTGCTGGTGAGGTGAGTGGCCAGGGCGGCGAGACTGGTTTCGCCTGCTTCCTCCAGTGCAGTGGCAATGGCATCGGCTTGCTCGTGGTTAATGGCGATGGCCTGGTTGCCACCGCTGTAGCCGAGGATGTTACCGATGGCGCGCGCGCTGGCTTCCGCGGGCTTTAGCGCTGGCTGTGCGTAAAAGACTTCCAGCCATTCGCCTTTGGAGTTTTGCGTGCCTATACCCAGGCCGAGTGCATAAAGTTGAGTCATGATGCTTTCCTATCGTCTTTAAAACGTCAAAGGGTGAATTATGAAAATAACTGTTGGTACTCGGCCTCTTTAAAACCGAGCTGCTTGTGGCTACCGGTGTCCAGCAACGGGCGCTTAATCAGGGTTGGATTGGCCGCAATAATTTTGGGTGCTGTGGATTCGCTGAATGCCGCTTTGCTGGCATCGTCCAGTGCTTTCCAGGTGGTGCTGCGCTTGTTAACCAACTGCTCCAACCCAAGTTCGCGAATCCAGTGATTGATTTGGGTTTCACTCAGTCCGTCAGTGCGGAAATCGTGGAATTGGTAGTCAATACCATGTTGCTCCAGCCAGTTACGCGCTTTTTTGACGGTGTCACAATTTTTAATGCCGTAGAGGATTGTCATGGTTTTAATACGATCTTGGGTTTTTTACGATTGGGGTAACAGGTTCTGCAGATCTCGCACACAGTGCCATCACAGCCCCGTGCACTGCAGTGTTCGCGCCCGTAATAAATAATTTGCAGGTGCAGGTCGTTCCAGCGTTCTTGGGGAAACAGGCGTTTTAAATCCTTTTCGGTTTGCACCACGTTTTTGCCGTTGGTTAAACCCCAGCGCTGCGCCAGGCGATGAATATGGGTATCTACCGGGAAGGCCGGATGGCCAAAGCCCTGGCTCATCACCACACTCGCTGTTTTATGGCCCACACCGGGGAGTCGCTCCAGCGCTTCCCAATCTTCCGGTACCTGGCCATTGTGCTCATCCATCAGCATGCTGGATAACACCGAAATCGCCCTGGATTTTTGCGGTGATAGCCCACAGGGGCGAATGATTTCCTGGATTTTTTCCACCGGGACTTTGGCCATATCCGCCGGGTTATCGGCCAGGGCAAACAGTGCCGGCGTTACTGTGTTGACGCGTTCGTCGGTGCATTGTGCGGAAAGCAGTACGGCAATCAACAGGGTATAGGCGTCTTCGTGCTGCAATGGAATGGGTGGCTGCGGGTAGAGTTCCTGCAGTCTGCGCAGAATAAACGCGATCCGCTGGGATTTGCTAAGTGGTTTTAATTCGCTCATAGGTTTTGCAAAAAAGTTTTGATTCGTTCTGCGGCTTCCACACATTCCTCCAGCGAGGCCACCAGCGCCATACGCACATAGTCCTCACCGGGGTTGATGCCATTGGTTGCGCGCGCCAGGAAACTGCCGGGCAGTACTGTGACGCGCTGTTGCGCGAAAAGCTGCTGCGCAAATAGCTCGCCTTTTAGCGGGGTTTTGGGCCAGAGGTAAAAACTGGCATCGGGTTTGTGTACGTCCAGCAGGTTGCCGAGTATACCGAGTACCGCATCGAACTTTTGGCGATAGGCGGTGCGATTGGCAATGACATGTTGCTCGTCACCCCAGGCGGCAATGCTGGCTAATTGGGTCGGCACCGGCAAGGCGCAGCCGTGGTAGGTGCGGTATAACAGGAACTTTTCCAGGATACGCGCGTCGCCACCGACAAAGCCCGAGCGCAATCCCGGCAGGTTGGAGCGCTTGGACAAACTGTGGAATACCACACAGCGGGCAAAATCATCGCGTCCCAGTTCTGCGCAGGCCTGCAATAAACCGGCAGGTGGCTTGCCTTCATCAAAATACAGTTCTGAATAGCACTCGTCGGAGGCGATGACAAAATCGTATTCGTCGGCCAGGGCAATCAGTTGCTTGAGTTGCGCAAGACCCATCACGGCGCCGGTAGGGTTGCCGGGTGAGCAGATAAATAACAATTGACAGCGGCTCCACACCTCGGCAGGCACTGCAGCAAAGTCGGGAATAAAATGATTTTCGGGGGTGCAATTTAAAAAATAGGGTTCAGCACCGGCAAGAATCGCGGCGCCTTCGTAAATCTGGTAGAACGGGTTGGGTGATATCACCAGCGGTGCAGGCTTGTTGCGATCAACGATAACCTGGGTAAAGGAGAACAGGGCTTCGCGGGTCCCACTAACGGGCAGTACATTAGCATTGGCAGTAAAGCTGCCGGGCTGTAAATGAAAACGTGCGCTGGCCCAATTAGCAATCGCCGTGCGCAATTCCGGCAGGCCTTTGGTGCTGGGATATTGCGACAACTTGCCCAGGTTTTCAGCCAGGGTTTGCAACACAAAAGCGGGTGGAGTGTGTTTGGGTTCGCCAATCGACAGGAAGATGTCGTTGAGTGATGCCGGTGCCGCCACGGCAGCCTTTAGTGCTGCGAGTTTTTCGAAAGGGTAGGCGTGCAGGCGCTGTAAATCCGGATTCATGGTACCAATTCTATATAAATGTTAATAAGTTCAGTGTTTATCAACGCGCTTGTCCAGCTGCTCGCAGATTTCCTGCTGGAGTTTTTCGCACAGCACCGGATCACCCAGGGGTTTTCCCTGGCTGTCGACAATAAAGAAAATATCCTCAACCCGCTCGCCCAGGGTGGCAATTTTGGCGTTGAGTAGCTGGATATCAAAATCCATAAAAATCCTCCCGATACAGGCCAGCAGGCCGGGGCGGTCGGGGCTGATAACTTCCAGCACACTGCAATTGCGGATCATATCGGTGTTGAGTGAAGTGCGCGTTGGCGACGCAAAATATTTCAGGCGGCGCGGTGTGCGTCGGCCAATGACATCGCGGTAGTTATCGACCAGGCCCAATTCATCAATCAGCGTTTGCTGGATTTTTTTCAGCAGTGTCGGATTGTTGCCCAAAGGTTCACCGTCCTCGTTGAGCACAAAGAAGGTATCAATGGTATGGCCGGAATTAGAACTGTAAATCTTGGCATCCTGGATGCTCAGGTTAAGTTGCGCCAGGGCGGTGGCAACAGCGACAAAAACGTTTTTTTGATCCTTGCTGTACACAAAGATTTGCGTGGCGCCCGCCAATTCCTTATTGGCGGTTTTTTTGATCAGGACCAGTGGCTGGTCATCGGTCCTCGCCGCTATCGCATGGGTATGCCAGGCAATATCGGTAAAGTTTTCACGCAGGAAATAGTCGTCGCCCATATCACCCCAGATGGCGAGAACCTGCGGCTCACTCAACCCCTTGCGCGCCAGCTTGCGAATAGCGGCTTGCTGGGTTTCCTCAATTAGATCCTGCCTGTCGACGGTATTTTCCAGGCCGCGGCGCAGGGCGCGACGGGTATCCAGATAAAGCTGGCGCATCAGGCTGGCGCGCCAGGTATTCCACAGTTCCTTGTTGGTGCCGTTAATATCGGCCACGGTAAGGCAGTAGAGATAATCCAGGTGCAACTGGTCGCCCACGGTCAGTGCAAATTTATGGATGACTTCCGGGTCGGAAATATCCTGCTTTTGTGAGACGTGTGACATCAGCAGGTGCTTTTCCACCAGCCAGCACACCAGGCGGGTTTCGCGCGGCGAGATGCCGTGGCGAACACAAAACTCCTCGGCATCGACAGCGCCCAGGGTGGAATGGTCACCACCGCGGCCTTTGCCAATATCGTGATAGAGACCGGCGATATACAGCAGTTCCAGTTTGGGCAGGCGCGTCATGATATGTGCGGCTACCGGGAAGTCATCTTTGGCCGATGGCAACAAAAAGTTACACATGTTCTGCACTACTTTCAGGGTGTGTGCATCCACGGTGTAAATATGGAAAAGGTCGTGCTGCATCTGCCCGGTGACCAGTCCGAATTCAGGTAGATAGAGGCCGAGGATACCGTAGCGCGACATAAGTCTGAGCTGTTCTACCAGCCCGGCAGGCTGCTGCAACAATTTGATAAACAGCTGGGTGTTTTTGGAGTTGCTGCGAAAGTTGTCATCGATCAGATGGCGGCTTTCACGTATCCAGCGAATAGTGGAGGCGCGCACTCCTTCGATGTGCGGGTCCTGTGCCATCAATACAAAAATTTCCAGCAGTGCAGAGGGTGTCTCCTCAAACACATAGGTGTGGGTCGCTTCAATGTAATTATCGCGCAGTTGGAAGCGCTCATTGATCGACACGACATTCCTGGTTTTGCCTTTTTGCAGGATGGCTTCCGATAAAAATTGCAGTACCACATCATTGAGTTCGCGCAGCGCCAACACGGTGCGATAGTACTTGTGCATAAACTGTTCGACTGCCAGCCCTTCATGGCTGTCGACATAGCCAAACAATTTGGCGATTTCGCGCTGGTAATCAAAGATCAGCCGCTCTTCCGGGCGTTTGGCGACCATATGCAGTGCGTAGCGTACACGCCACAAATATTCCTCACCGGAGTTGAGCTGCGAAAACTCCTCGTCGGTAAAAAAGCCCTTGCCTTCAAGTTGCTTGAGGGTGCGCACACCAAAGAAGCGCTTGGTGACCCAACTGATGGTTTGTATATCGCGCAATCCGCCGGGGGCATTTTTGATATTGGGTTCGAGGTTGTATTCGGTATCGTTGTATTTTTTGTGGCGCTCTATTTGCTCATCGTATTTGGCACGGAAGAAATCTTCGGCGGACCAAATTTTATCTGGCGTAGATTCCTGCATGAGTTCGTAGCGCAGCGATACATCACCCACCAGGGTGCGCGACTCCATGATATTGGTGGCGACGGTAATATCGGTGCGTGCAATGTCAATGGTCTGCTTGATGGTACGCACACTGCTGCCGATTTCCAGGCCGATGTCCCACAACAGGGTGAGGAAGCGCTCGATATTGTCCTTGCACTCATCAAAGACCTCGGCGCGATGCAGGATTAACAGATCAATATCCGAAGCCGGGTGCAGTTCGCCGCGACCATAACCGCCAACCGCTTCCAGGCTGATACGCTGTGGCCAGGTGAATTGATGCCAGGCGTAATGGAGGATACAGTCGATAAACAGTGCGCGCTCATAAACCAGCGTGCGAATATCCTCGCCTTCTACAAAGCGCCGGTTGAATTGGATACCGGCAGCACTGAGGGCATCCTTGAAGACCGTGATAACCGGTTGTTCACCCAGGGCGCGGCGAAATCGGCTTTGATCAAAAAAGAACAGCGGACGTTCGAAGTAGGGCACCATGGATATCGGCATAAACTGGATGTCTTCCTCTCGGAAACTCAAATCGGCTGATGAGTGTGATTAGGGTGAATCAAGTTGTGGAGGGGCTGTTGCACCCTCCGCAAAACATCCCGGTCAGAATACTTCGTCGCTGCGCCTGGTCAGGATTTCCACCCCGTCTTTGGTAACCACCATGGTGTGTTCCCACTGTGCAGAGAGACGGCCGTCTTTGGTTTCCACAGTCCAGCCGTCAGCTTTGAGCTTGGTGTTCGGCTTGCCGGCATTGATCATGGGCTCGATGGTAAAGCACATGCCTTCTTTTAATTCCATGCCGGTGCCGGGGCGACCGTAGTGAAGGATTTGCGGATCTTCGTGGAAGACCTTGCCGATACCGTGCCCGCAGTATTCGCGCACGACCGAGTAGTAATTGGCCTCAGCATGCTGCTGGATTACATGACCGATATCGCCCAGACGGCAACCGGGCTTGACCAGCTTGATGGCTTTGTACATGCACTCCTGGGTGACATTGACCAGGCGCTCGGCATGGGGGGCCGGTGTTCCCACAAAATACATAGCGCTGGTATCGCCGTGGTAGCCCTCGTAAATCACCGTGACATCAATATTGATAATGTCACCGCTCTTGAGGATTTTTTTCTCGGAGGGGATTCCGTGGCAGACAACCTGGTTAACCGAGGTGCAGATGGATTTGGGAAAACCGCGATAGCCCAGGCAGGCGGGAATCGCTTTTTGCACATTAACGATATGGTCGTGGCAGAGCTTGTCCAGCTCAGCGGTGCTAACCCCCGGCTGCACATGGGGGCCAATCATTTCGAGCACTTCTGCCGCCATACGACCGGCAATGCGCATTTTCTCGATTTCTTCCGGGGTTTTAATAGTCACTGACATGGGTTCGGGCAATCTCGGCATCTATGGCCCCTGGCTTGGAAAATGGCCTTAGGGCGTGGCGAAAATGCCGCATTCTATACGATTCAGGCCTTTTTGGACCAAAATCAAAAGCAATTATCCCGCTTAACCATGACTATCTATATCTATTGCCTAAAATTGTTGCCATAAGCTATCAAATGGAAAAATTATTCTTTTGTTATTGATAATCACTTGTATTTGTGGGTGAGTGACGCTACCTTTGTCAAGGATGTGCTTTGACCAAAGTGGGTTTTGATCCAAGTAACGGTTCGCTATGACAGTAAGGGCCCGCCATGTATGACCACGTTGAATCGCCTGGAGATCACCAACTCGCTTTGAGTGCGTGGAAGCAGGCTATTCAACTGGGGAATCAGGCACTCACCGACAAGCTTATGGAAAAAGCGCGAATTAACTATCAGGTTGCCCTGCACATGGCACGCGCCATGGCGAGAGCGACCAGCGATTGGGGCACAGGGATTTCCGTGCTGCAGACCGACAGGATCATGGCTGCATGGGTAGTGACCCAGCATAACCTGGCGGATTTGTATGTGCAGATCGGGTTATTGGGCCGTGCCGCTGAACATCTGTGTGACGCGCACGAATTTATCTTTGGTCTACGCAATCATCCGATGGATGCAGTGGCTGATCTGGCGTTGCGGCATTTGCGCATTACCGGTATGGAGCTGATGGTATTTCTCCAAAAGTATGGCGATTATCCCCGGATTAGCCAAACGCTCTGGGCGACCCAAATACCCTTCTCCCCATTGTCACCAACGCAGTGAACCAATCCTTTATCGATACAGTTTTTATTGGGTGCAGGAATCCTGAATATTATGACTTATACACTTCCCCCGCTTGATTACGCCTACGATGCCCTTGAGCCTCACATCGACACTAAAACGATGGAGATTCACCATACCAAGCATCATCAGACTTATATCAACAACCTGAATGCGGCCATTGAAAATACCGATTACCAGTCGCTCAGCCTGGAACAATTGCTTACCGGCATCCCGTCATTGCCGGAAAAGTTGCGCGATGCGATTCGCAACCATGGCGGCGGCCATGCTAACCACAGCCTGTTCTGGAAGGTGATGTCCCCTGCGGGCGGCGGCGAGCCCGGCGGCGCGCTGGCGGCGGCAATCCAAACTGAGCTGGGTGGGTTGGAGGCGTTCAAGCAAGCCTTCACGGCAGCGGCGCTGACCCGTTTTGGCAGTGGTTGGGCGTGGTTGTCGGTTACCCCGGCCAAAACCCTGGTTGTTGAAAGCACGGGCAATCAGGATAGTCCCTTGATGCAGGGAAATATCCCGATCCTCGGGTTGGATGTGTGGGAGCATGCCTATTACCTGCGCTATCAAAACCGTCGCCCCGAGTACATTGCCGCTTTTTACAACGTGGTTAACTGGCCTGAAGTTGAGCAGCGCTACCAAGCTGCACTTGCACAAGGATCGGCAACTTAATGAGTAAGGCGACCTCTGGTGGGCATACTGGTTCAGCTGCTGCTTTTCTTGATTGGATCAAGGCATCGTTATTCCGCCGCACATTGGGTTTACTCATCAACCTGATTGGATTGGTGGTATTGGTTTATACCTGTTGGGGCAAATTGCAGGTTATGCCCAATGTGCCGGAAGCATTGGTCGGTGGATTGATTGCGGCGGGATGTACAGCATTGGGAGCCGCATCGATTGTGTTTTTTCGCAATCTATCTGCCAGGATTCTGGATAGTTTGCTGGGCTTTGGGGCGGGCGTGATGCTGGCCGCATCGGTTTTTTCATTAATATTGCCCGGCCTGGATGCCGCCAGGGGATTAGGCATGGGCAGTTGGCAGGCCGCGTGCACCCTGGGGGTAAGTGTGCTGTTCGGCAGTTGCCTGATGTTGTTTATCGACAGCCGTTTGCCCCATGAGCATTTCATCAAGGGCGTGGAGGGGCCTGTATCAATCATCAGGCGCACCTGGCTTTTTGTATTTGCCATTACCCTGCACAACCTGCCTGAAGGGCTTGCCATTGGCGTTGCTTACGCCAGCGGCCCGGAGGTTGGCAAGCCATTGATGACGGGTATTTCCATTCAGGATATTCCCGAGGGGTTGGTCGTTGCGATTGCGTTGGTTGCGGCGGGATATTCGCGTACCAAAGCCATGTTAATTGGCGCTGCATCGGGTTTGGTTGAGCCCCTGGGGGCGGCCCTGGGCGCAGGAATTGTCAGTCATTCAGTGCTCTTGCTGCCCTGGGGGTTAGGGTTTGCTGCGGGGGCAATGCTGTTTGTTGTCAGCCATGAAATCATTCCCGAGTCCCACCGCAAAGGCCATGAGATCCATGCCACCAGCGGCTTAACTATCGGGTTTATTTTGATGATGATCCTCGACAATGCCTTTCAATAAACTGCCGATCAATACATTGATCGGCAGTTTATTCAGGGCGCGCTCCTTCACGAAATAAATACGCCCTTTATGGTCGATGGTTTAATACCATTATGATTATGCCCTGCGGCGGCGCAGGCTGGTCAGTGCGTGAATAACACCGCGCAATTCCGCCAGCCCCTTCATGCGGCCGGCATAGGAATAGCCGGGGTTGATACCCGGTTTGCCTATTTCGTCGCCCATCAGGTGGCCGTGGTCGGGGCGCATGGCGATAGGCGGTAGTTGCGCCCTGTTGGCGGCGGCGGTCTTCCTCGTCCAGCAGGGCCTCCACCAGGCCAACCATGTCGTTATCGCCATCCAGGTGGTCAGATTCGTAGAAAGAGCCATCGTCCTCTCGCTTGATATTGCGCAGGTGCACAAAGTAGATGCGGTCGCCAAATTCGCGCGCCATGGCCACCAGGTCGTTGTCGCAGCGGGCGCCGTAGGAGCCGGCGCAGAGGGTCAGGCCATTGGCGGGGCTGGGTGCGGCCTGGAGCAGGGCGCGGGCGTCATCGGCGGTGGATACCACCCGCGGCAGGCCAAACAGCGAAAAGGGCGGGTCATCGGGGTGGATCGCCATGCGAATCCCCACTTCCTCCGCCACCGGGATAATCTCGCGCAGAAAGGCAAACAGGTTGGCGCGCATGCCCTCGTTGCCCAACCGGATAAACTGGTCGATAGCGGCGCGTATGCCTTCGCGATTATAGGAGCCCTCGCCCCCGGGCAGGCCGGCAATGATGTTCTTTTCCAGTAACTGCTTTTCCTCATCGCCCATGGCATCCAGGCGAGCCTTGGCCTTGGCCAGCACCTCGGGTTGGTAATCCGCTTCGGCGCCGGGGCGCTGGAGGATGTAAGCGTCATAGGCGGCAAAGTCGCTCATTTCAAAGCGCAGCGCCTGGCTCTTGTTGGGCAGGGTGTAGCTCAGGTTGGTGCGGGTCCAGTCGACTACCGGCATAAAGTTGTAACAGACATCGTAAACACCAGCGGCAGCCAGGTTGCGCAGGCTGGTTTTGTAATTCTCTATGTAGGAATGATAGTTGCCGGTGCGGGTTTTAATGTCGTTGTGCAGCGGCACACTTTCCACCACTGCCCATTCCAGTCCGTGATCCTCGATCATCTTTTTGCGCGCTTGTATATCGGCCAGGGGCCAGGCTGCGCCCGTGGGGATATGGTGCAGGGAGGTCACTATGCCGCTCGCACCGGCCTGGGCAATATGTTGCAGGGAGACGGAATCATTGGGGCCAAACCAGCGCCAGGTTTCTTTCATACTGCGGTAATCTCGTGAAAATGGTGGAAACGGCAAATGAGCAGTTGTTTAGCTACTAGTATACAAGATGCTCATTGTATGGCCTAGTATCCAAAGGGTTAGATATTAAAGAAGTATGATGACCGCCAGATAGCAGATTCCTTGGGTTCAGGGATAATTTTTGATGTATTTGTCGGTTGATTTGTGGTATAAAGCGCGCCTCTTTTCGCCCGGCCTACTTAAACGGTGGGATAAACGGTGTGAAAAGACCCCAAATCCGTCCTTGGGCGGTATCACTGAACGTCACACATGCACCGACACGCGAAACCTGGGTGCCCCCGCTGCGGCTGGGGTTGGTGAGCGGGGTGTGTGGAGGCCTAACCCGTAATAGATAGGAACTTTGCTATGCCACAAGTAAGCATGCGCGATATGCTGTCCGCCGGTGTCCACTTTGGTCACCAAACCCGTTACTGGAACCCCAAGATGGGCAAATACATCTTCGGCGCCCGTAACAAGATTCACATCATTAACCTTGAGCACACTGTACCAGCGTTCAATGAAGCCCTGAACCTGATCACCCAAATGGCAGCTCAAAAGAAAAAAATCCTGTTTGTGGGTACCAAGCGCGCTGCGCAAAAGACCATCAAAGAGCAAGCAGAACGCGCTGGCCAGCCGTTTGTTAGCCATCGCTGGTTGGGCGGTATGCTCACCAACTACAAAACCATCCGCGCCTCTATCCGTCGCCTGAGCGATTTGACTACCCAAAGTCAGGACGGCACTTTTGCCAAACTGACCAAGAAAGAAGCCCTGATGCGTTCCCGTGACATGGAGAAGCTTGAGCGCTCCATCGGCGGTATCAAGGGTATGGGCGGTCTGCCCGATGCCATGTTCGTGATCGATGTGGAACACGAGCGCATTGCCATTCAGGAAGCTAACAAGTTGGGTATCCCTGTTATTGGTGTTGTTGATACCAACAGCAGCCCTGAAGGTATCGACTATGTCATTCCCGGCAATGATGACGCCATTCGCGCTATCAAGCTCTATGCAACGGCTATCGCCGATGCCTGCCTGGAAGGCTCCAAGTCCTCTGCATCTGTACCTAACAAAGATGAGTACGTTGCTGCTGAAGATGGCGCTGCTGAATAAGTTCAGGCGTCATTAAACGACCATAAAGTTCCCGCACACTTCGTGTTCGGGAGTTGTCGGAAGAGGGGGCTAGGCCCCCTTTTTTCAACCGGTTTTTTGAACATATTTGATTGAGGAATACACCATGAGCGCTGTTACCCCCGCACTGGTAAAAGAACTGCGTGACCGCACTGGCCTGGGCATGATGGAATGTAAAAAAGCCCTGGGTGATGCCAATGGCGATATCGAGCTGGCGATTGAAAACCTGCGCAAGGTTTCCGGTTTGAAAGCGGCCAAGAAAGAAGGCCGCACCGCAGCTGACGGTGTTGTTGCTGTGAAAGTGGCTGCTGATAACAGCTACGGTGTAGCAGTAGAAGTTAACTCTGAAACTGACTTCGTTGCGCGCGATGCCGGCTTCCTGGCGTTCGTGAACAGTGTGGTGGAAAAAGCCTTTGCCGCCAAGCAAACCGATGTTGCTGCGGTTATGGCTGGCGAGCTGGAAATTGCCCGCGAAGCCTTAGTGCAAAAAATTGGTGAAAAAATCAGTGTGCGCCGTATTAACCTGGTAGAAGGTGGTGTGGTTGGCGGTTATGTCCACCTGAACAACCGTATTGCGGTGTTGGTGCAACTGGAAGGTGGCAGCGAAGACGTTGCTAAAGATGTTGCTATGCACGTAGCTGCTGTTAATCCACAAGTGGTTAGCGCTGACCAAATGCCAGCCGACGTTGTTGAGAAAGAAAAAGAAATCATCCGCGCTCAACCGGACATGGCCGGCAAGCCCGCTGAGATCGTTGAGAAGATGATTGTTGGCCGTATCAGCAAGTTCCTGAAGGAAGCCAGCCTGGTTGACCAGCCTTTCGTTAAGAATCCGGAGCAAACCGTTGCCCAGTTTGCCAAAGCGGGCGGTGCAACCGTTAAGAGCTTTGTGCGCCTGGAAGTGGGCGAAGGCATCGAAGTGGCTGTTGTGGACTTCGCTGCTGAAGTGGCTGCGCAAGTGGCTGCCTCTGCCAAGTCGTAATTTCTCCCGGTGAGATAAAAAAGCCCTGTATTGCAGAATGCAGGGCTTTTTTATTCTGGCTATACTCTGCGATACCACCCGCGGCGCGCTTTATCGCCTCTTAACCTGTTAGATGGTCGAAAGGATTTAGCAATATGCAAACCCAAGCGCACGCCCCCGCAGAATCATCCGGACAACATCTACCTCATCAGCAATCCACTCCATTATCGACCCAACCGCAAGCCAGCTTCGACGATGCCCGCCCATTAATATCACAACTCAAGGCCGCCCAGGCCGGTATGGGCGCCAGCCTCCATAACCGTGGATTGCAGTCCCTGCAGGCAAAAATGGTGTCCGGTTCATCCCTGCAAATGAAAAAGGCTGCAGCTACCGGATCGTCATCCCCGGTTGTACAAATGGGCGGCTGGGAATGGCCGTCCTGGCTGCCGTGGGGCAAGAAAAAGGAAGATCCTTATAAAGATCTTTCGCCCCAGGACAGGCGTTTGGCACAGATTACTGATTCGATACACGAGGATGAGCGGGCAGCAGACCAGCTGCGCAGACATGGCCAGCATGTGGATCATGAAGGATTAAGTAATGTCGGGCGGCTCCATGCCCATAGGGCGCGTGTGCGCGATGCTGCCGATACACCCACGAGTCGAACCCTGCTTGAAAAAGTCGATAGTGTGGGCGGTGCGGGTTCTTTTGTCGGTGGGCAGGCCGTTACCCTGGGGAATCTGCTGGGCGATGACAAGCTTGGATTTGGCGGCGCGGTTACCAAGGCGTCGGGTGAGGGAGTCGGTGTTGTTGGTTCGCTGATCAATGCGGGCATAGGCATTCATGACATAGCCACCTCAAAAGAGCAACGAGGTGATAAGGCTATAAAAGGGGTTGGGGTGGCAGGTTCCCTGGCCAGTGCAGCCCAGTCTGGTGCCAGTGGCCTGGGTACCGTTTCCGGGCTGTTGCCAAATGTTGGTGGGCTGTCCAGTGTGGCTGGGGCGGCAAGCTCTGTTATTGCGCCGGCCGCGATTGCCAAGAGCGGTGCGGATGTGATTACCGGATTGGCAACCGGAGGTCTGGCCCATTACCGGAGTAATAAATTGGCTGCCATGCAAAATGATTATGGCAACAGTCAGCATGGTATTGCCAAATATGCCAGTGATAACCAATGGACCAAGGCCAAAGCCAATTATGGCAAAGCCTTCGGTGGTGCCCTGGGGGTAGCGGGTGGCGCTGTGCTCTTGGCGGCGGGACTGTCGAATCCTATCGGCTGGGGCCTGTTGGGTGGCGCTGCTGTGGTTGGACTGGGATTGGCTGCCTACAAGGCCTACAAAAAACACCAGATGGGCAAAAAACTGAAAGAGGATGGGAATTATCGCGGCATGCTGGCCGGAAACCATATTGTGGTTCCCGACCAGGTTCCCCGGCAGGGATTTGGCGATTACTTTAAAACAGAATCGATGCGCAGGAATGAAAATGTCAGGGGGCAAATTGCCACGCACCTTGCGCAAAGTGAAGGCAGGAGGTATTCGGATGATGAGCCAAATGAGTCCGCTCAAATTGTCAATTATCTCGGTGTAAAGGAAGCACGTAAAGCCAGTGCGTTCGACAGGCTTCTGTCAGGGGGAGATGATGAGCAGCAGCGCGCCAAGGCAATTGCGAAAGGGCTGGATTTCTAAGCTGCGATAAGCGGTAGTGATAAACGTGGTGCTGATAATAGAGCAGGATTATCCCAATGGCAGTAACAACCGATTATGGCGCGCAATTAGCGCATTTTGCACAAGCCCTGGAGGGAGAGTCCTTTGCAAGTCGCCTGGTTCCGGAAACAGCGGACGGGCCTGCAACCCTGTTGGTAGCCCTGGCAATGGAGGGGCATCCGCAAGGCGGGTTGCAACTGGAGCTGTCGTTCCTTCCCGCTATGGAGTCCCAGTTGGCCGGCTTATCCCTGCTGCAATGTTTTGTCGCTATTGCGGGTGTCACCCATGAGGGTAAACCTGAATTGCGCCGCGCCCTGGCCAGTATTAACCGGTTTAGCCCTATCAATGGATTTGGTCTCCTGGAGCATCAGGGGATTTTGTATTTCCGGCATACCCTCATGCTGCTCCCCGGGCAGCAGCTCAATGTCCCTTTGGTAATCCAGACTGCCTGGCTGATCAGCTATCTGTTGGAGTTGTTTGGCCCGGGACTCAGCCAGTTAGCTGGGCAGGGCGGCTCACTGGAAGATGCCTTCAAGGGGCATGAGTTTGCGCATCTGATCCTGGGTGATCTGGCGTAACCAGATCACCCACCGGGCTTTTCTGTCATCCCCTCCTTTCCGATTTCTGCTACACTGCACCGATTTTTTGCGCCCTGGCTTACGCGGCGTCACGCGCCTAACCTTTTGTTTGGAGAGGAAATATGTCTGGCCCACGAGATAAGAAGTACAAACGCATTCTGTTGAAGTTAAGCGGCGAGGAGCTGATGGGCACAGAGGGTTTCGGTATAGATCCGAAAGTCCTCGACAAGATGGCATTGGAAATCGGTCAGTTAGTCGGTATAGGCGTACAGGTGGGCCTGGTTATCGGTGGCGGTAACCTTTTTCGCGGCGCAGCACTGAGTGCGGCAGGACTGGATCGTGTGACCGGCGACCATATGGGCATGTTGGCAACCGTAATGAATGCCCTGGCCATGCGCGATGCCCTGGAGCGCTCCAATATATCTTCCCGGGTGATGTCGGCGATTCCCATGAGCGGTATTGTTGAACACTATGATCGTCGCCGCGCTATTCGCTTTTTGAGCAGTGGTGAGGTGGTGATTTTCTCTGCCGGCACGGGTAATCCCTTCTTTACCACAGATTCTGCCGCCTGTTTGCGCGGCATTGAGGTTGAGGCTGATATCGTCCTCAAGGCCACCAAGGTCGATGGTGTGTATACTGCCGACCCCAAAAAAGATCCGACGGCTACCAAGTATGATCGCCTGTCCTATGATGAGGTGCTCGACAAAAAACTGGGGGTGATGGATCTGACGGCCATTTGCCTGTGCCGCGACCATGATATGCCTGTGCGCGTATTCCGCATGAACAAAACCGGTGCCCTGCTCAACATTGTGGTGGGCGGTGATGAGGGCACACTGATCGAAGAGGAAAAAAAGTAATGATTAATGACATCAAGAAAGACGCAGAGCACCGCATGAAAAAGGCGATTGAAGCCTTGGGTACCAACTTTAAATAAATCCGTACCGGCCGCGCTCACCCGAGCTTGCTGGACGGTGTTCGCGTCAACTACTACGGCACCGAAACTCCCTTAAGCCAGGTAGCCAATATTAATGTGGAAGATGCCCGTACCCTGTCGGTGAGCCCTTGGGAGCGCAACCTGGTGCCCGATATTGAAAAGGCGATCATGAAGTCTGACCTGGGCTTGAATCCCTCTACCAATAACGGTTTGATTCGCATTCCCCTGCCGATGCTGACCGAGGAAACGCGCAAGAATTTCATCAAACAAGCCAGGGCAGAAGCGGAAAATGCCCGGGTGGCGGTGCGCAATGTGCGCCGCGATGTGCTGGCAGATGTCAAAGCCCTGCTGAAAGACAAGGCGATCAGTGAAGACGACGAGCGCCGTGCCCAGGACGATATCCAGAAAATCACTGACAAGTTCATTGCCGAGGTAGACAAGGCCTTGTCTGCCAAAGAAACCGACTTGATGGCAATCTAACCTCCGTTGCCCGGACATGATGTCCGGGCTCCTGATTCACAGACCTTACCTGTGACCAGCCGATAACAATCACAACAGGCTTTCTATCCCTGACCTCATTCGCTGCCGGGAGACATGCGTGACCCATAACAAGCTTCGTCATGTGGCCATCATCATGGATGGCAACAACCGCTGGGCCAAGCAGCGGGGTATGCCGGGTGTATCCGGTCACAAGGTTGGTGTTGAACGCATTCGCGATGTCATGGCGGCCTGCCAGGAGCTTGAGGTTGAAGTACTCACGGTATTTGCCTTCAGCAGTGAAAATTGGCGGCGCCCCCCCAAAGAGGTGGACGCCTTGATGTCACTGTTCCAGTTGTACCTCAAGAACGAAGCCAAGGCGCTAAAAAAGAAGGACGTCGCCTTGCGTGTTATCGGTAATCGCAGCCGTTTTTCTCCCTCTATCCAGCAGGCCATTGCCAGTGCGGAAGCGGTAACCCGGGGCGGCTCAACCACCCTGGTGATTGCTGCCGATTACGGTGGCCGCTGGGATATTGCCCAGGCGGCACAACACTTGGCAGGGCAGGTAGCCAGAGGTGAGTTGTCGGTAGATGAAATTGATGAACACAAGCTGGACTCCCTGACCAGCCTTGCTGATCTCCCGCCCCTGGATTTGTTGATTCGCACCGGAGGGGAATTGCGTATCAGCAATTTCCTCCTCTGGCAGGCCGCCTATGCAGAGCTTTATTTCAGCGATAAATTGTGGCCGGACTTCGATGGCAGTGAACTTAAGCGGGCCGCAGAAAGTTTCTACAGTCGCCAGCGCCGTTTTGGGATGACGGGAGATCAAATCCTGGCGGCTGATACTTCTGTGGGGGCCGTAGATGCTTAAGCAGCGCCTGATTACTGCCTTGGTACTGGCAATCATTTTCCTGGCCAGTCTGTTTGTGCTGCCAGCGGGTTACTTTTCGTTTTTTATTGGCGCCGTGTTATTAATCGGTGCCTGGGAATGGTCATCCATGTCCGGTTTCCAGGCCATATGGCAGCGGTGCCTTTATGCTGTGGTATTGCTGGGGTTAATGCTGGCGGCGGCGACCTATTTCGGTTTTAGTGGCGAAGCCCGTCCGACCCTCGATGAAACCTCAATCCGCGATTTGCTGGTGGCGGGATGTGTGTGGTGGGCCCTGGCCCTGCTACTGGTGCAGGGCTACCCAAGTAGCGCCATCCTGTGGGGCAACCCCTGGGTGCGCCTGCTGATGGGAATCCCCGTATTGTTGCCTGCCTGGGTTGCTTTGGTATATCTGCGCCAGCAAGACTATGGCGCCTGGCTGGTATTGCTGTTGATTCTGGTGGTTGCCCTGGCAGATAGCGGTGGTTATTTCGCTGGTCGTCGGTTTGGCAAACACAAGCTTGCGCCTCATGTCAGTCCGGGAAAAACCTGGGAGGGATTTGCAGGAGGGCTGGTGGCTAACCTATTGTTGGTCCTGGTATTAGCATTGGTATCATCCTGGCAGTGGCTGCTATTGCTGGTTGTCATAGTGCCGACCAGCCTGGTATCGGTCCTGGGGGATTTGCTGGAGAGTATGGTGAAACGCCATGCCGGATTGAAAGACAGCGGCAATATCCTTCCCGGCCATGGCGGTATCCTGGACCGTATTGATGGCATCACGGCCGGCGCCCCGGTATTTGCACTCGCACTGCTTGCCTCGGGCATGGTGGCCTAGAGGTTTTTATGGGCAGACCGGAATCCATCACGGTTTTAGGCGCTACTGGCTCCATTGGAGTTAGTACCCTGGATGTGATCTCGCGCCATCCCGAGCGCTACCAGGTCTATGCCTTGACTGCAGAGCGGCGCTGGCAACTCCTGGCGACCCAATGCCTGGAACATCAACCGCGTTATGCGGTGATTCGCGATGCGGATTCTGCCGGCCTGCTGGAACAGGAATTGCGCAAGCAGGGGTGTTTGACAGAGGTACTCTATGGTGCCGACGCCCTGGCGTCGGTTGCCGGGGCGTCTGAAGTGGATATGGTTATGGCCGCCATTGTGGGCGCCGCTGGTCTGTTGCCAACCCTGGCGGCCGTTAAGGCTGGCAAAAAGGTGCTGTTGGCGAATAAGGAAGTGCTGGTGATGGCGGGTGGGTTATTTACCCAGGCTGTTGCCGAACACGGGGCGCAATTGCTGCCTATCGATAGTGAGCACAATGCAATCTTCCAGTGCTTACCCAATCACCGCCCCGATTATTTACAGCAGGGATTGATATCCAGTGGGGTCCGTAAAATCCTGTTGACGGCTTCCGGCGGCCCCTTCCGTAATACCCCGATACACGAATTAGCCCGGGTGACTCCGGAGCAGGCCTGTGCCCATCCTAATTGGTCGATGGGGCAAAAGATCTCGGTTGATTCTGCCAGCATGATGAATAAAGGGCTTGAGCTGATTGAAGCCTGTTGGCTGTTTAATACGTCCCCGCGCCAGGTTGAGGTGGTTATCCACCCGCAGAGTGTTATCCATTCCATGGTGGAATACATTGATGGCTCGGTATTGGCCCAGTTGGGTAATCCGGATATGCGCACGCCCATTGCCCATGCCCTGGCATGGCCCGAGCGTATTGAATCCGGCGTAGCGAGCCTGGATTTGATCATGACCGCACGCCTGGATTTTTCTGCTCCGGATGTGCAGCGCTTCCCGTGCTTGCGTTTGGCGCAGGAGGCGGTGGTTAGCGGAGGGAATGCACCTGTCCTGTTAAATGCCGCTAATGAAATAGCGGTTGCGGCGTTCCTGGAGCGTCGATTGGGGTTTGATCAGATTCCACGCCTGATCTCTTCCGTTATGGACGCGATTCCCTTTAGCGAACCGGAAACCCTTGAGCTTGTCCAAGCCGCCGATGCTGAAGCCAGAGCCGTGGCTATGCAGCTGTTGGCCCGTTGGTAATCGCCTATGCCTGTTGAGGTGAGTTAATGTCACTAGAGAGTCTTCTTTCCTTTATTCAGACCCTGGCTTCCTTTCTGGTTGCCTTGTTGGTGCTGGTGACGGTACATGAGTTCGGGCATTTTTATGTGGCGCGCCGCTGTGGTGTCAAAGTACTTCGATTTTCTATCGGTTTTGGGCGGGTTCTCTGGCGTCGTTATGACAGCCAGGGGACAGAGTATGCTTTTGCGGCCCTGCCTCTTGGCGGTTACGTCAAAATGCTCGATGAGCGTGAGGCACCGGTTGCCCCGGAAGAGCGACATTTAACCTTTAACCAAAAAAATGTCTGGCAGCGCATTGCCATAGTGGCCGCAGGGCCCATCGCCAACATTATTCTGGCGGTGTTGCTGTTTTGGGTGCTGCTGGTTCCCGGTTACAAGGATATGATCCCGGTCATTGATTCTGTTGAGCCCGGTTCTGTTGCTGCCGCCGCTGGCCTGGAAACAGGGCAGGAGATCCTCGCTATTGACGGTAAGCCGACACCGACCTGGCAGGCGTTAAACCAGGTATTACTGGCCAGACTCGGGGAGACCGGCCCCATCAGCTTTCGTGTGGCTTATCGCGACTCCCATTTTCAGTATGACTCCGAAACCCAGCTGCAGGATTGGTTAAAAGGCGCTACTGCCCCCGATCCGGTGGCCGGGTTGGGGATTACGCTTTACTTGCCAAAAATACCGCCTATAGTGGGCGAGGTTTTGTCGGACAGCCCTGCCCAGTTGGCGGGTTTTCAAGCTGGTGACTCTATTCAGTCCGTTGATGGCCAGGTGATTGACGATTGGCAGGCGTGGGTAAGCTATGTACGCCTGCATCCCGGGGTACCATTGCAAGTGCAGGTTCTGCGTGCGGGTGAGCCCTTGGCTATCAGCCTTATTCCCGGCTCAGTAGACGAAAGGGGTAAGAAGATTGGACGTGTAGGTATGGGAGTTCAGCCCTATACCATGCCGGATGAGTTAATCCGCCAGTATGAATATGGGGTTGGCGGTGCATTTATCGCCGGGGTGAGCAAAACCTGGGACACCGCAGGGTTTGTACTGCTGTCCATCAAAAAGCTGATACTGGGAGAAATCTCCACGAAAAACTTGAGTGGCCCCATCACCATTGCTAAGGTGGCGGGCTCTTCAGCTGAGTCCGGCCTCAAGACATTTGTTGGCTTCCTGGCATTATTAAGCGTATTCCTGGCCGTGTTCAATTTATTGCCCATACCGGTTTTGGATGGCGGCCATTTATTTTATTACTTCATTGAAGTAATTAAGGGAAAACCGGTGTCCGAAAGGGTTCAGATGCTGGGGTATCAGCTTGGGCTCTTTGTAGTCATCAGCCTTACCCTGCTGGCGCTCTATAACGATATTACGCAGTTGGGATAAAACACCTGCCTGTTTGAGCTGAGACCAACCTTCATTGATGATTAGAACAGAATATATGATGCGAGTTTTGATGCGTTTTTTTTGCTGCCTGCTGGCGTTTTTTTTATCGGTTGCTGCTCAGGCTCAAAGTTTTCGGGTTAGCGACATTCGCGTTGAGGGCCTGCAACGGGTTTCTGCAGGGACTGTCTTTAGCGCCCTGCCGATCCGGGTCGGCGACACCATCACCCAATCCGATATTCAAAGTGCTACCCGCGAGTTGTTCAAGGTTGGTTACTTTTCCGACGTCGCTGTAAAGCGTGATGGCGATGTATTGGTGTTGGTGATCAAGGAGCGCCCCGCCATCAACAAGATTGAGCTGGAAGGTAACAAGGCGATTAAAACGGAAAACCTGATGGACAGCCTGAAGGACAATAATTTGTCTGAAGGACAGATTTTCCAGCGCGCCACCCTTGAGGGGATCACCCAGGCACTCCAGCGCGAGTATGTGAACCAGGGGCGTTATGGTGCCAGCGTTAAAATAGAAATTGAGGAGATGCCGCGCAATCAGGTTAAAGTCCTGGTGAAAATTGACGAAGGCAGTCCCTCGCGCATCAAGCAAATCAATATTGTCGGCAACCAGGCATACAGTGATGAAGAACTGGTGGATTTGTTCGAGTTGAAATCGACCGGTATGTGGTCCTGGCTTAATGGTAACGACAAGTACAATCGCGAAAAGCTTAAGGGGGACCTGGAGCGTCTGGAATCCTGGTATCTGGATCGAGGCTACCTGAAATTTAAAATTGATTCATCACAGATATCGTTAAGCCCGGATAAGTCCAAAATATTTATCACTGTAAATATCACCGAAGGCGATATCTACAAAATCAGCGGTGTTGATCTGGCTGGCGATCCAGCGATCGATGAGCGAATTATCCGCGCCATGATTTTAATGCGCGAAGGACAAACCTTTTCGCAAATCCTGATGACCACTTCGGAAGAGTACATCACCAAACGCCTGGGTAATGAAGGTTATACCTTTGCCAAAGTGGAGGGTATGCCAGAGCGTAATGACGAAGAAAAAACGGTAAAAATCACCTTCTTTATCGATCCGGGCAAGCGTGCTTACGTCAACCGTATCAATTTCCGTGGCAACACCAAAACCGTTGATGAAGTGTTGCGTCGTGAGATGCGTCAAATGGAAGGGGGATCAGCTTCTACCGCACAAATTGAGCATTCCAAGGTTCGCCTTGAGCGCCTTGGCTTCTTTAAGGAAGTCAAGGTTGAAAACAAAGAAGTTCCCGGAACCTCGGATCAAATCGATGTTGAATATACTGTTGAGGAACAGCCATCCGGTAGTATGGGGTTGCAGATAGGTTATGCCCAATATTCCGGGCTGCTGTTCTCCGCCAGCATCCAGCAGAACAACTGGTTTGGTACCGGTAAGCAGGTAGGTTTCAGCTTCAGTAAAAACCGTTATCAAACTGCCTACAACTTTAACTACAACGATCCTTATTTTACGCCGGATGGGGTGAGTCGCGGATTCAGTGTTTACTATACATCCAGTGATTATGGTGAATACAACATTACGCCATACAGTACTAACGTCTATGGCGCCAAGGTTAATTTCGGATACCCTATTTCCGATATCCAGCGAATTGGATTTGACTTCGGCCTGCGCAGCCTTGAGGTTGTGCCAACCCGTTATTCGTCACAGGAGATTATTCGCTCACCCGTATGGGATGAAAGCGTTGGTTATATCTCGCAAAGTGACAACTACACATTGCTGGAGAAGTATGCTGCGGGGTATGACTTCCCCAGCGGTACCTATGAGTCGCAGGCATTTACCGAAGACATGCTTAATGCCCCAGGCTTTATCGACCTGTATGGTGATACTTTCAATGATGCACAGTTCAGTGTCTATTGGCTGAGGTCCACACTCAACCGCGGTATATTGGCTAACCGGGGTGCATCGCAAAACCTGTCCCTGGAAGTATCACTACCCGGCGGTGACCTTGAATATTACAAAATTAATTACAGTGGCCAATTGTTTGTCCCGCTGACTCGTGCACTGACATTGCGTTTACATACTCGCCTGGGGTATGCGGCAGCCTATGGTGATTTAAACGAACTCCCCTTTTTCGAGAATTACTATGCCGGTGGCTTTGGTTCTGTAAGGGGCTTCGAACGCAATACCCTTGGTCCGCGCAGTACACCGCAGCGCACCTATGTCACCACAGCGACCACCTGGGATGATATTAATGTCGATGGTATAGCCCAGCAGAACGAGATTTCTGACATGGCTTATGTCCTCTGTGAAGATCCGGATGCACCTGGTTCCGGCAGTAGTAATGCGGCCCAGGTGTGTGAGCCGGGCAAATTGATGACCGAAATCACCGGCAATACCTACATTGGCCGTAACCGTGGTGCGTTTGGCGGTAACGTACTTATCCAGGGGGGGGCCGAGGTTCTGTTCCCGCTGCCATTCATCAAGGACCAGCGCTCACTCCAGACGACTTTCTTTGTGGATGCCGGTAATGTTTTTGATACGAGTTGCGGTGCTGGCCAGTTAAACTGCTATGATATCGCCGCTGAACGTCTCAATGTCTCGGTCGGTTTCGGTCTAACCTGGATTTCTGCGTTTGGTCCTATGACATTCAGTATCGCTGAGCCAATCCGTGAAAATGAATATGATCGTAGCGAAGTATTCCAATTCTCCCTGGGACAAACATTCTAGGAAAACACAAAGCCCGGCCTCCCCGGGCTTTGGTGTAGTTAATAACCACTGTTAATTTTTATAGAGGGTAGTGTTGTGCTTATAACAAAAAAGTATTCGCAGTACTGGCGCTGACTATGATGCCGGTATTTGCCTGGGCCCAAGGCAAGGTTGTAGCGCTTGACCCGCGCGGTGCCGTTATGGCGACCGCTGTGGCTAAAACCAAGATTGAAAAAATGCAGAAGAATCCCGAGTACGCGGCAGCCAAGGCAAAGCTGGAGGGGTTAGCGGCAGATATCAAGGCACTTCAGGCAACCTTCCAGAAAGATGGCATGACCTGGAGCGAAGAAAAGCGCGCTGAATCTGAAAAGAAAATGCAAAGTATGGGTGCTGACTACCAGTTCCAGGGTAAAAAGTTGCAAGCTGAACAACAGGCTGTTGTGCAGGAAGTGATGCAGGAATTGGCTCCCAAGCTGGATGTGGTCATCAAGCAATTGATCGAAGCTGAGAACATTGCATTGATCGTTGATGCCAATGCCATTATTGCGGTTAAGCCAGAAGCTAATATCACTGCAAAAGTTACTGAACTGCTTAACAAAGCCAAATAATCGATAGCAGGTATTGGTTTGAAGCGCTCTTATTCCCTGGCCGAACTGGCTCGTTATCTGGATGCTGAACTAAAGGGCGATCCGGACTACGAAATAAGGGCGCTTGCCACCCTGCAATCAGCGAGTGCTCACCAGCTTGGTTTTATCGCCAATCCTGTCTACCAAAAGTACCTGGCTACCACCCAGGCGGGTGCTTTGCTCTTGCGTCCGGATTTTTCCGAGTACTATTCCGGTCATCAGCTACTGGTAGCAAATCCCTACCAGGCCTATGCACACGTATCGGCATTGTTCGATCCCAGTGTTGAATTTTCGCCAGGCATACACCCCACCGCAGTGATAGGTGATGGCTGCCACCTGGGGCATGGTGTGTCCATCGCAGCCCATGTGGTGCTTGGGGCCAATGTCAGTTTGGGCGATGGTGCCGCCTTGGGGCCAGGCACAGTGATTGGCGATGATTGTCACATAGGTGCCAGGACTCGCCTTGCCGCCAATGTCACCCTTTACCAGGGGGTCAGCCTGGGGGATGACTGTATTCTCCATGCCGGTTGTGTATTGGGTGCAGACGGTTTTGGTTTTGCGCCTTCAGCCGGGGGCTGGATTAAGATCCACCAGCTTGGCAGTGTCGTGGTGGGTAATCGTGTAGAGATAGGTGCATCTACCTGCATTGATCGCGGTGCACTGGATGATACCCGTATTGAAGACGGTGTTATTATCGATAATCTGGTGCAAATCGCTCATAATGTCCGGATTGGCAAAAACACCGCAATCGCCGGGCATACGGCAATCGCGGGCAGTACCCAAATCGGTGCCAACTGTACGATTGCAGGAGCGGTTGGCATTGTTGGGCATTTGCACATCACCGACGGTGTTCATATCACGGCGATGACCCTGGTAACGCATTCAATTGATAAACCGGGTTCCTACTCATCGGGTACCCCCATGAGTCAGACCCGGGAATGGCGGAAAAACGCAGCGCGATTCCGTCAACTGGACGGACTGGCAAATCGTCTGATTAAAATCGAGCGCGATCAAAGCGCCGAATAAACTATTTTTATTCATTGGCTTGGGGTCTTGGACCATGATGGATGTAAACGAAATTCGCGAATATCTTCCACACCGTTATCCGTTTCTGCTGGTAGATCGTGTGGTGGAATTGGTCGAAGGTGAGTCCATAATTGCGTACAAAAATATCACCGTTAATGAAGAAGTATTTAACGGGCACTTTCCACAAAACCCGGTATTTCCCGGTGTCATGATCCTAGAAGCTATGGCTCAGGCGTCGGGCATTCTGGGGTTTAAAACCATGGGCAAGAAACCGGAAGACGGATCTATTTATCTGTTTGCCGGTGTTGACGATGTGCGCTTCAAACGCCAGGTTGTTCCCGGCGATCGTCTGCAGCTTGAGTCGCGTGTTATTTCTGAAAAGCGCGGCATTTGGAAATTTGAATGCAAAGCAACCGTTGATGGCGTATTGGCGGCATCGGCAACTATTTTGTGTGCAGACCGTAAGGTTTAACTGTTTCCGATTCCCATCTCCACCGTGTTTCACCGGTTAGGTTTGTTGCTTCCAAAGACAGAGAGTTTTTCATCTTGATCGATCCCCACGCTATTATTGATCCTCGCGCCCGCCTTGCTCCCAATGTGCAGGTGGGGCCATGGACTTATATAGGCCCCGATGTGGAAATAGATGAAGGAACGGTGATTGCCTCTCATGTGGTAATCAAGGGGCCGACACGGATTGGTAAACATAACCGCATATACCAGTTTTCTACGGTGGGTGAGGATACTCCCGACCTGAAATACAAGGGTGAGCCAACACGGCTGGTTATTGGCGATCACAATATTATTCGCGAAGGGGTAACCATCCATCGCGGTACAATCCAGGATCGTCATGAGACAACGATTGGCAATCACAACTTACTGATGGCATATGTGCATGTGGGACATGACAGTGTCATTGGCAACCATTGTATCCTCGTCAATAACGTGGCCCTGGCGGGGCATGTGCATATTGATGATTGGGCGATCCTCAGTGGATACACATTGGTTCACCAGTTTTGCAAAATCGGTGCGCACAGTTTCTCCGGTATGGGCAGTGCTATAGGTAAGGATGTACCTGCTTATGTGATGGTCAATGGAAGCCCGGCAGAAGCTAAAAATATCAATGCGGAAGGATTGCGCCGGCGCGGGTTTAGTAAAGAAGATATTGCAACGCTGACACGTGCCTATAAAGTTATTTATCGCCGCGGTTTGACCCTGGATGAAGCTTTGCAGGAGCTGGAATCTTTAGTGGCGAGTTGTGCGCCTCTGCAAATTCTGCTGGATTCTTTGAAGCAATCTACCCGCGGTATCGTAAGATAAGTTCCCGCTGGCAGCGCAGCCGCCAGTATCGCTGTTATTAATCGACTGATAAATTCCGGAGGCTCTGGTGTCTGGACACCTGCATATTGGTATTGTTGTCGGCGAAGCGTCAGGCGATATTCTGGGGGCTGCCTTGATGACGGAACTGCGCCGTCATTTTCCCAATGCGGAGTTCTCTGGCATCGGTGGCCCGCGCATGCTGGAACTGGGGTTCCATTCCTATTTTCCACAAGACCGTTTAGCGGTGATGGGATTAATTGAACCGCTGAAGCGCCTGCCCGAGCTGCTGCGTATTCGCAAGTTTTTACGCGAGCATTTCACTGCTAATCCGCCCTCCGTATTTATTGGCATAGACTCTCCCGATTTCACCATTCCGCTGGAGGGGGCCCTTAAGGAAAAAGGTATTAAGACGGTCCATTATGTCAGCCCTTCGGTGTGGGCCTGGCGGCAAAAGCGCATTATCAACATTGCACGCAGTGTTGATTTGATGTTGACACTCTTGCCATTTGAAGCCAGGTTTTATGAAGAGCATGGTGTTCCGGTAGAGTTTGTAGGCCATCATCTGGCAGATGCCATTCCCGACAATGTCGATAAAACCGCTGCGCGCCAGTTATTAGGGCTGCCGGGGCAGGGGCGTATAGTCGCACTCTTGCCCGGTAGTCGCAGCAGTGAAGTAGAGCGTATGGCGGAATTGTTTTTCCGTACCGCCGTGTTTTGCATAGAACAAGACCCCAGTCTGCATTTTGTTGTCCCTGCGGCAAATTCCGATCGTTATCGTCAGTTGCATATTGAACTTAATGATTTTGTGGATTTTCCCATCCATCTGGTAAATGGGCATTCGCAGGATGCTATGGCGGCTGCCGATGTACTGTTAGTTGCTTCAGGTACCGTTACCCTGGAAGCCCTGCTACTGAAAAAACCGATGGTTGTTGCCTATAAGATGGCGCCTTTGACGTACCGGATTCTATCATGGCTGGTGAAAACACCTTTTGTGTCCCTGCCCAATTTACTGGCGCAGAAAATGCTGGTGCCTGAGTTATTGCAAGATAAGGCAACACCTGAGGCCCTGAGTGCCGCAGTGATGAATTATTTTGAGAATCCGGAGCAATCCATGGCTGTTAGCCAGACATTCGCCGATATGCATCGCGAATTAAAATGTAATGCCAGCGCCCGCGCTGCTGACGCTATTGCCCGTTTGATTAAACCCGCGGAGGCATCATGAGCCAGTTTGAGCCTTTTATCAGTGTGTATCAGGGCCATTTGCTGGCAGGTTGCGATGAGGTTGGACGGGGCCCTTTGGCCGGTGATGTCGTTGCGGCAGCAGTTATTCTTGATCCTGGACAATCGATCATCGGCCTGGATGACTCCAAGAAACTGACGGAAAAGAAACGTGAGCAACTATTTGATGAGATCCGTGCAAAGGCACTCAGCTGGTGTATCGCCCGCGCCAGTGTTGAAGAGATAGATCGCCTTAATATCCTGCAAGCCAGCTTGCTGGCAATGACCCGTGCTGTACAAGGCTTGGCGATACAACCGGAACATGTGTTGGTGGATGGGAATAAATTGCCCAAATGGCATTATTCCGCAGAAGCGGTGGTGAAAGGGGATAGCCGGGTGGCGGCGATCAGTGCTGCATCCATATTGGCCAAAGTCACGCGCGATCGGGAAATGGTGGAAATGGATAGCTATTACCCCGGTTATGGCTTCGCGGGACACAAGGGGTATCCAACCAAGGTGCATCTGGATGCACTGGAGCGGTTGGGGGTGTCGCCTATCCATCGCAGCTCTTATGCCCCTGTAAAAGCCCGCTTGGAACAGATGAATTTACTTTAATTTCTATTATTGACGTATAAACGCCTATGCCCGCCGCCAATTTTGTTCATTTGCGCCTACATACCGAGTTTTCGCTCAGCGATAGTTTGGTGCGTATAAAACCGCTGATCAAACGCGTAGCGGAACTCAATATGCCCGCCTGTGCGATTACTGATCAAACCAATTTTTATGGGTTAATCAAATTTTATAAAGCCGCCCAGGGGACGGGTATCAAACCCATTGCCGGCAGTGATTTCCTGATGGCCAGCCATGAAACAGATGGCAAACCGACGCTGCTTACCTTGCTGGCGATGAATAATCAGGGTTATAAAAATATTATTGAGTTGATTTCACGCGCGTGGCGTTCCGGGCAACAGCAGGGTATTGCCTATATACAGCGCGAATGGATCAGTGAATACAGCGAAGGTGTCATAGCGCTGTCCGGCGGTAAGTTTGGCGATGTGGGTATGGCGCTACTCGGAGGGCGACAGGCGCAAGCCCAGGAATTATTGCAGGGCTGGATGCGCGACTTTCCGAATCGTTTTTACCTGGAGTTGCAGCGTACCGGGCGTGAAAACGACGAAAACTATCTCCATGCAGCCGTTGACCTTGCCGCACAGATGCAGTGCCCGGTGGTGGCAACCAACGACGTTCGCTTTTTAAAAACCAGTGAGTTTGAAGTTCACGAGGCCCGTGTTTGCATTGGTGAAGGCCGCACGCTGGATGATCCGCGCCGTGAGCGACGTTACAGCGACCAGCAGTATCTGCGCTCGGCCGAAGAGATGGTTGAGTTATTCAGTGATATTCCCGAAGCGATTGCCAACAGCGTTGAAATTGCCAAGCGCTGTACCATCACGATCCAAATGGGTAAATACTTTTTGCCCGAATATCCTGTTCCGGAAGGTCTAACCGAAGCGGAGTTTTTTCGCAAAATTTCACTTGAAGGGCTTGATTGGCGCCTCGAAAAAATCCTGGATAAATCACTGCCGGATTACGCCGAGCGCCGCAAGGTTTATGAAGAGCGCTTGAACTTCGAGTTGGATATTATTATCCAGATGGGGTTTCCCGGTTACTTCCTGATTGTGATGGACTTTATCCAGTGGGCTAAGGACCATGATATTCCGGTGGGACCGGGGCGCGGTTCCGGTGCCGGCTCACTGGTGGCCTATGCGCTGAAAATTACCGATCTCGACCCCCTGCAATACGATTTGCTGTTCGAACGTTTCCTGAACCCCGAGCGGGTTTCCATGCCTGACTTTGATATCGATTTCTGCATGGACAACCGCGACAAGGTGATTGCCTACGTTGCCGAAAACTATGGTCGCGATGCCGTTAGCCAGATTATTACCTTCGGTACCATGGCAGCCAAGGCGGTGGTGCGCGATGTGGCGCGCGTGCAAGGTAAATCCTACGGTCTGGCCGACAAACTGTCCAAAATGATCCCGCCCACACCGGGCATGACGCTGGCCCAGGCGTTGGAGGAGGAGCCGCAATTAAAGGAATTCCTGGCGCAGGATGGCGATGCGCAGGAAATCTGGGAAATGGCGGTGCAATTGGAAGGGTTGACACGCAACGTCGGTAAGCATGCGGGGGGGGTAGTGATCGCACCCACTAAACTCACTGATTTTGCCCCGTTGTTTTGCGACGAAACCGGCAGTGGCCTGGTAACCCAATTTGATAAGGGGGATGTGGAAGAAGCGGGACTGGTGAAGTTTGACTTCCTCGGGTTGCGCACGCTCACCATTATCGATTGGGCGCGTATCATGATCGATAAGCAGCGGCGTAAACGCGGCGAGTCGCCACTGGATATTAACGCTATTCCCCTCGATGATGCCAAAACCTTTGGCCTGTTAAAGCGCGCAGAAACTACCGCGGTGTTCCAGTTGGAATCCCGCGGTATGAAAGATCTGATCAAGCGTTTACAGCCGGATAACATCGAAGACTTGATCGCCCTGGTAGCGCTTTTCCGTCCCGGCCCATTGGAGTCGGGCATGGTGGATGACTTTATCAACCGCAAACACGGTCGCGCCGAAGTCGCTTATCCCGATGCAAAATTCCAGCATGCCTCGCTCAAACCTGTGCTTGAACCTACCTATGGCGTTATCGTCTACCAGGAGCAGGTAATGCAGATCGCCCAGGTCCTGGCCGGTTATACCCTGGGTGGTGCGGACATGCTGCGCCGTGCTATGGGTAAAAAGAAACCGGAGGAAATGGCCAAACAGCGCTCGGTGTTTGAAGAGGGCGCTAAAAAGCAGGGCGTTGATCCCGACCTGGCGATCAAGATCTTCGACCTGGTGGAAAAATTTGCCGGTTACGGTTTTAACAAATCCCACTCGGCTGCCTATGCGATAGTCTCCTACCAAACAGCCTGGCTAAAAGCACATTACCCGGCGCACTTTATGGCGGCGACCATGTCGTCGGATATGGATAAAACCGACAAGGTGGTGACCTTTATCGAAGAGTGTCGCACCATGAAATTGAAACTCCTGCCGCCGGATGTAAATTCCGGGGAGTTTCATTTTACCGTTGATGATGCAGGGCGCATTATTTACGGTCTGGGCGCGATTAAAGGTTTGGGTGAAGGGCCGGTAGAGTCGATTATCGCGGCGCGCAATGACGGTGGTCCCTTTAAGGATTTATTTGATTTTTGTGCGCGTGTGGATGCGCGCAAAGTGAACAAGCGCGCACTCGAAGCCATTATCCGCTCCGGTGCTGCAGATAGCCTGGGGCCGACCTACGATACGCCCGAATACAATATTGACCATGATCGTGCGGTGATGTTCTCGGCGATGGCCGAGGCGGTGAAAACGGCTGAACAGGCAACGGCCAACAGCAATGCCGGCATGATGGATTTGTTCGGTGCTGTGATGGCGTCAGAGGAATCCACCAACGATGTGTACGCCGATTTCCGCCGTGTGCGCACCTGGACGATCAAGGAGCGTTTGCATGCCGAAAAAGAAACCCTGGGTTTATATCTGACCGGCCATCCTATCGATGAGTATGAATCGGAGTTGAGTCATTTTGTCAGCTCGCGTATTGCCAACCTGAAGCCGGAAAAAGGTAACCAGACCATTGCCGGTTTGATCATTTCGCAACGGATTGTGAAAACCAAGCGCGGCGACAATATGGCTATCCTGACGTTGGATGATCGTACCGGTCGCATGGACATCACCTTGTTTGCGGAAGCTTACAATAATGCCCGCGATTTATTGTTGAAAGACGGCTTGCTGGTCATTAGTGGGCAGGTACGTTACGACGATTTTAGCGGCATGCTGAAGATGAGTGCTGAAACTGTGCGCTTGCTGGCTGATGTGCGCCAGGAAAAAGCGCGCGAATTATACCTGCACCTGGATTCCGGAGCCCTGCCTGCCAATTTCGCGCGGGAACTGGGCGAGCTGCTGGACCCCTATCGCCAGTCACCGCAACAGGAGGCGCGCTGTGCCCTGGTAATTGACTACCAACGCAGTGATGCCCGTGCCCAGTTGCGCCTGGGCGATGCCTGGCGTATTCGCCCGGAAGATGAATTACTCCAGCGTTTGCGCGACCTCTATGGCAATAAATGCCTGAATTTGGTGTATTGATATTCTGTCGCTGTTTAAAAAGATTTGCATTAAATAAAATTCGCGATAGATAAACTCGATCTAAAAACCAATCACTAATCGATGAATCCTGTGCACATCGCTGTCGTCATAGGGCTACACTGTAATATGGAAATCGCTGATTGACGCTAATAATGTAGAGGTGCCTTATGTCGTCCATTCTGGTGAAAGACTATATGCAGTCCAGTGTCCAGGCAGTCAAAGCAAATGCCAGTGTGCGTGAACTGGTTGAGTATTTGTTGAAATGGAATGTGACGGGACTTCCGGTTATTGATGAGCATATGCGAGTTATCGGCTTTATATCCGAGCAGGATTGCATCAAGGAAATGCTCAATAGCGCCTTTTATGCGGAGGATTCTGCACAGGTTCGCAGCATTATGCGCAGTGATGTGCTCACCGTCACACCGGATACCAGTATTCTTGAAATTGCGGAAACCATGCTGGGTAACAAACCGAAAAATTATCCGGTCATAGAGCAAGGTAAATTGGTGGGATTGATTAGCCGCCGCATGATCCTGCAAGCATTGCGCGATAATAACGTTGCTTATTTTTCTCCGCACAATAAACCATTATCTACTGTACAGGTGCGTACGCCGTTCAATTAGATGCCTTGGTTTTTGATAGTTCTGTATACCGCTGATGAGAGGTCTGCGGTGGATGTTTTTTACTAATATTTCCTTTATCAATCTGCTTTATCTAATAGTTTATTTGCTGTTGTTGACACAAATTTCCACTGATCATTTACAGGCTTATCTCGGATATTGTTTTCTCCCTCAGTTAACAAACCCGGATAAGTTATTCGAATTGCAGTGAAAAGATCGACTAAGCCGCCCTTTTCGCGTAAGGTAGCCACCCAATTGTGCCGCTGCTGCCTGGCTGTTTATGTCTTGTCCAAGACTGCTGCTTTCGGGAGTTGGAGCGCATCAACCATAAGACATCCGGTAGTGTCCTACCCCTAGTAAGAGCCTGATATGAATCTGAATTATCTGGATTTTGAGCAGCCTATTGCCGAACTGGAAGGCAAAATCGAAGAACTCCAACTTGTTGGTAACAGCTCTGATGTCAATCTTGCCGATGAAGTCGCCAAGTTGCGCGAAAAAAGTACCAAGCTGACTGAGACTATCTACAGCAAGTTGACTGCCTGGGATATTGTTAAGGTGGCACGCCATCCCCAGCGCCCCTATGCATCTGATTACATCTCCCGTGTTTTCACCGAGTTTGATGAGCTCCATGGCGATCGCCATTTTGGGGACGACAAGGCGATTATCGGCGGTGTAGGGCGCCTGGATGGCAAGCCCGTGATGGTCATCGGGGAAGAGAAGGGGCGTAGCGTTCACGAAAAGGTCATGCGTAATTTCGGCATGCCGCGCCCGGAAGGTTATCGCAAAGCCCTGCGCCTGATGGAAATGGCGGAGCGGTTCAAGCTACCGGTATTGACCCTGATTGATACTCCCGGCGCCTATCCGGGCATAGATTCTGAAGAGCGCGGGATTTCTGAATCCATCGCACAGAATCTGGCGGTGATGTCCCGCCTGCGCACCCCGATTGTGTGTACGGTAATTGGTGAAGGCTCTTCCGGCGGTGCCCTGGCTATCGGGGTGGGCGATCACCTCAATATGCTGCAGTATTCGACCTACTTTGTTATTTCACCGGAAGGCTGCGCCAACATTATCTGGAAAACGGTCGCCAAGGCACCTGAAGCGGCTCAAGCCATGGGGGTAACCTCTAAAGTCCTGCAGGACTTGGGTATCGTGGATGAAACCATTCCCGAGCCCTTGGGCGGTGCCCATCGCAATGTCGATGAAATGGCCAGGAAACTCCAGGAGCGCCTGGTTGAACAGGTGGAGCAATTAAGCCGCGAGCCTATAGATGCCCTGCTGGAGCGCCGCTACCAACGTCTGATGAGTTATGGCAACTAACCCTGGGGGCTGCCGCTCTTCACAAAAAAACCGCCGTTAGGGCGGTTTTTTTATGGGTATAAAAAACGCCGCTGGAGGGGCATCCAGCGGCGGCACAAGGCACTGGTTGTTTAGGCCGGTGCAGGGAGAGTTCCTAAAACCCCTGACGATGGGACGACACTTTAGGAATTCGATGAGAAACCGGGTACAGGAATGGATAAACCATTGAAGTCTTCACAATTGTTTTTGTCATTTTGACTAAAAGCTATACCAGGGATGGGGGTTCGTCAAATAAAAAACATGATATTTGTATTTTTTCCGGGTTTTTATTGGGATTTTTTTGCTGATTTTGTATTTTTTCTGCAATTAATATCCTTCTTACCGGTTTTTGATGTTCACATGTATACTAGCTTGATGTCGAGTTTGTGGATGATAGTTGCTTTTCAACGTTAAGGTGGATTGCGGCGACAGCTGTGATCGGAAGGCTATGAGGCCAGGATGGCCGGTGTTATATCTTCCAGGCGGGTACAACCGGATAAGGCCATGGCAACCCGGAGTTCCCTGGCAAAAATATCCAGGATTTCCTCGACCCCTTTTTTCTGGCGGGCTGCCAGTGCGTAAACCCAGGGGCGGCCGATCATGACCATACGCGCGCCCAATGCCAATGCCCGCACTATGTCCAGGCCTGAGCGTATGCCGGAGTCCAGGATCAGTGATAAGTCGTTGCCCACCGCATCGGCAATGGCAGGTAGGGCTTTGATGGAAGACAGGGCACCGTCCAGCTGGCGGCCGCCATGGTTGGAGACAATCAGGCCATCACAGCCGATCGATTTGGCCTGGCGCGCATCCTCCGCATCGAGGATACCCTTGATAACAAAATGTCCGTCCCACTCACTGCGGATACGATCAATATCCGCCCAGGTGACACGCGGATCAAAGTTGTTACCCAGCCAGGCCCAGAATTCATCAATACCGGCCTGTTCGCCCAGGATAGGGGCAATGTTTCCCAGTGAATGGGGGCGTCCCATCAAGCCGACATCCCAGGCCCAGCGAGGCCGGCGCAATACCTGTCCGACCCGGGTAAGCTTGCGTTGCCAGAGATGGCCGCTGGATAGACCGGAGCGCATATCGCGGTAGCGTGTGGCGGGAACGGGCATATCCACGGTGAATAACAGTGTGCTGGTTCCTGCGGCCTTGGCACGATTGAGCATTTCATGCAAGAAACCGCGGTCGCGGATCATGTACAACTGAAACCAGACCGGGTGGTTAACACCGGCGCGCACTTCATCAATAGAGCAGGCCGATACGGTGGACAGGCAGAAGGGAACACCCGCTGCTTCTGCCGCCTGTGCGGCCTGTACTTCACCACGGCGCGCATTGAGGCCTGCAATACCGACGGGAGAGAGGCCTAAGGGTAGTTTGAATTCCTGGCCAAAAAGACGGGTTGTGGTGGTGATATTCGATACATCGCGCAGTACCCGCTGGCGCAGGGCAATGTGTTGCAGATCCCGCTGGTTGTTGCGCAGCGTAGTTTCGCTGAAGGCGCCGCCGTCAATATATTCAAATAAAAAGTGGGGTAAGCGCTTGCGGGCGAGGGTGCGGTAGTCCTCAATGCTGGCCAGAATCATAGATGCCTCAAATTGCACGTGATAAAGTGTTATAGTTAAAATTACCTTATGTTATTCTATTTCATGCGTAAAATAAATTTTACGCATGAGTGGCGACTAACTGGATTGCGTATAAGTACAACATTGCGTTGGATAAGTGCAAAGAGCTCGCCAGGGAGCTGTTGGTTGTCGCTATAAACCGCTGTTAATAACGATAAATGCGGCCAAAAGGCCACGCGGAGTCACTATGACGGATTCGCCCGGGACAGGTAAAAACCTGTTATTGCCCCTGATATTGATCACCAGTCTCTTTTTTTTATGGGGGCTGGCTAATCACTTGAACGATATTTTGTTAACCCAGTTTAAAAAAGTCTTTTCGCTGACTGACCTGAAAGCGGGATTGGTCCAATCGGCGTTTTATCTGGGGTATTTTCTGTTGGCCATACCGGCTGCCTTGTGGATGAAGCGTTTTGGTTACCGGGCCGGTGTGGTTTTCGGGTTGTTACTTTACGGCTTGGGGGCTTTGCTGTTTTATCCCGCTGCCCAGGTACGCGAATACAGTGTGTTTTTGATGGCATTGTTTGTCATTGCATCGGGTTTGGCCTTCCTGGAAACCTCGGCCAATCCATTGATCATCGCCATGGGCGATCCGGCAACGGCTGAGCGCCGGTTGAATTTTGCCCAATCCTTTAACCCCCTGGGGGCGATTACCGGTGTGCTTATCGGGCGCGAGTTTATCCTGTCCGGCAATGAGCCCAGTGCAGAAGAGTTGGCAGCCATGTCGGCGTCGCAACTGGAGCAGTTTTACCAGGCGGAATCCCATGCAGTGCAGGGGCCTTATATGGTGCTGGCCGCAGTAGTCCTGTGCGGCGCACTCCTGGTGTGGTTGGCGCGTTTCCCCCGCGTGGCGACCCAGCCGGCGGTGGATGGGGGGGCTGGCAGCTGGTCAGATTATCGCTGGCTACTGGCTAACGGGCGTTTTATGGCGGGCGTGATGGCCCAGTTCTTTTATGTGGGTGCCCAGGTGTGTATCTGGGCTTTTATGATCCGCTACGGCCAGGAGGCCATGCCCGGTACAGGAGAAAAGACCCTGGCCGTGTATGTCCTCGCTTCCCTGGTGGTGTTTATGTTGGGGCGTTTTGTGGCCACCGCATTGATGGCGCGAGTGCGTGCGAGCTGGTTGATGGGCGTCTATGCCGCGATCAATATGGGACTTTGTGCAATTGCACTGCTCTGGCCCAGCCATAGTGGATTGCTTGCCCTGGTGGCCAGCTGCTTCTTTATGTCGTTAATGTTTCCCACGATTTTTGCCCTGAGTGTCAAGGGTTTGGGCGAGCGCACCAAAGCGGGTTCCTCCTTGCTCATCATGGCTATTGTTGGCGGTGCGGTGTTGAGTGCCCTGATGGGCTGGGTGTCGGATTTGACCAGTATCCACACCGCCCTGGTGGTTCCCCTGGCCTGTTTTGCGGTAGTGGCGGCCTATGCGCGTTCGGCGGATCGCCACCTGGTGGCGCAGCAACCTGTAATACAGCGTCGGTCCATGGAGACCAGCCTGTGATCGATGGGCACGTGCATCTGTGGCAACTGGGGCAGCATGGTTGTACCTGGCCTACGCCAGCAGAGGCACCGATTTACCGCAGCTATGGCCTGGACGATTTGGCTCCATTGGCGCAGGCGGCCGGTATCGAAGGGGTGGTATTGGTACAGTCCCAGCAACAGGATGCGGATACCGATTACCTGCTGTCAGTGGCAGCTCATCCGCTGGTTAAGGCGGTGGTCGGTTGGGTGGATCTGCTTGATCGCGCCGCGCCGCAGCGTATCCGGGCGCTGGCGAGTGATCCCAAGCTGCGCAGTATCCGGCCCATGTTGCAGTGCCTGCCCGATGATGACTGGATCTGCCAGGCGGAGCTGGCCCCTGCTATTGCGGCACTGGAGGATAAGGGCCTGGTGTTTGATGCCTTGGTATTTCCGCGCCATTTACCGTACCTGGCCCGTTTTGCGCGCCGCTATCCCGGTTTGCCTGTGGTGATAGACCATGCTGCCAAGCCTCCGCTGGCGACAGGCAATAAACAGGGGTTTAACGCCTGGTGTGCAGCTATGGCACCGCTGGCCGATATGGCCCAGGTCTATTGCAAACTCTCCGGTTTACTGACGGAGGCGGCCGCTGACCAGGGAGAAGAAGCCCTGTATCCCTATGTGGATTGGCTATTGGCCAACATTGGCGCAGAGCGCCTGTTGTGGGGCAGTGACTGGCCTGTGGTGGAGTTGGCTCCCGCAAAACACCTGGCCGGTTATAGGGCCTGGCAGCAATTGACCCTGGCGTTGCTGGCATCCTGTAGTCCGGTCGAGCGCCAGGCCATTATGGGGGGAACCGCTCGCCAGTTTTATCAGTTTTCAGAAAGTGGCGCCTTTGCGGGCAGGGCTGCCACCTAAAATAATGATGCCCGATCGGCAACCTGGATACCTCTGGCAACCAGGACGTTACAGCAACAACAGCGGGGCCATAAGCCCGTAATAACGAGAACAAACTATGACATCCCTACATACCCATACCCTTGATGACAACGGACAGGAAACACAGGACGAGGCCCATGAAGCCGAGCGTAAATATCGCGCACCGGCATTGGAAAAAGGCCTGGATATTCTGGAATTGCTGGCGCGCAGTGAGTCGCCCATGACGACTTCGCAGATGGCAGCTACCTTGGGGCGTTCGGTCAGTGAGCTGTTCCGCATGGTGTTGGCGCTGGAGTATCGCGGCTATATTTCCCAGGTACCCGATGGGCGCGATGGCTACATCCTGACCAATAAGCTCTTCACCCTGGGTATTTCCCAGGGATCGGCCAAAACCCTGTTGGAAGCTGCCTTGCCAGTGATGAAGGAAATCAGCCGTGAACTGGGCCAATCCTGCCATTTGGTGGTGCCTTCCGGTGACCAGATTGTGGTGGTAGCGCGCCTGGAAAGCCCTATGGACCTGGGATTCTCGGTGCGTGTCGGGTATCGCCGCCGCTTGATTGATACCAACTCAGGCGCCCTGCTATACGGTTATGCACAACCCGATGTGCAAGCGGTGTGGTTGCCACAGCTATCGGCCAGTGTGGATTTGGAGCGTATTGATCGCTTTTTGTTGAAGTCACGCAAAGCCGCGGAACAAGGTTTTATCCAATTGCCCAGTGATTTTGTGGATGGCGTGACGGATTTTTGTGTCCCTATTCGCGGTAGGCAGGGGGCGCTGGCGGTATTGGTCGTACCCTATATTTCTATCAAATCCATGCCCATGGAGCCCAATCGGGTGCGCGAGCGCTTGCTGGCCGCGGCGCAGCGTATTGCCGATGCCCTGGTTGACGAGGGGCGCTGATGCGAGCTTGTCGTTAATCTTTGCCTGATAAAGCCGACTTGATGTCGGCTTTATCGTTTTTGGTGCAAACACTTTGACGAGGTTATAAATTTCACGCATCTTTACCGAAAAAGTCTTTTTAACTATATGTCTCTCGGGTAAAATTATTTTCACAGACGATGCCATTTTTAATTATAAAAAGAGGCGGTATTGGCTTTGCGCTCTCAAGCTAACGTATTTACAACATCATCACCTCCGGCGACAGAACCCCATCGTTTTGGTACCAGTGAGGTTGTCCTATCGCCCCTGGGTTTTGGGGCGGCGCCTATTGGCAATCTTTACCAGTCCATGGGGGATGAACAGGCGGCGGCGACAGTCGAGGCAGCCTTGCTGGCGGGGATTCGCTACTACGATAGCGCGCCGCATTACGGTTTTGGCCTGAGCGAAACCCGTCTGGGGCAGGTACTCAACGCCAGTGGTTTGCGCAGTCGCCTGGTGATTTCCACCAAGGTCGGGCGTTTGTTGGTCCCCACCAGCTCCACGGCGCGGGAGCGCCATGGTTTTGTGGATGCTCCCGCACTGGAGCCGGTGTTTGATTACTCCTATGACGCCGTCATGCGCTCCTTTGAGCAAAGCCTTAAACGTTTGCAGACCGATTATGTGGATATTGTCTTTGCCCACGACTTGGGGGTGTTAACCCACGGCGATCAGCACTCCCACCATTTCCGGGCGTTTATCGAGGGCGGCTATCGCGCACTCTGTGAATTAAAGGCGGCCGGCCTGGTGAAAGCGATTGGCCTGGGGGCCAATGAATGGCAAGTGTGCGTCCAGGCCCTCGCCGCCGCCGAGTTTGATGGCTTCCTGTTGGCGGGGCGCTACACCCTGTTGGAGCAGGAGGCGGTGGATAGCTTTTTACCCTTGTGTGCCGAGCGCGGTGCATCGGTCATTGTGGGTGGCCCCTTTAATTCCGGGATTCTTGCCACCGGTGCGCGCGGCACCGGCGAGGTGTATTACAACTATCGGCCCGCACCTGCCGCCGTTATAAAACAAGTCAATGCACTGGAAGAGGTGTGCGATGCTTTCTCCGTCCCCCTGCCGGCTGCCGCCTTGCAATTTCCAGCGGCGCATCCCCGTGTGTGCTGCCTCCTGGCCGGTTTTGCTACACCCCGGCAGGTACAGCAGGCTAACCATTGGTTACACCAGGCAATTGCCCCTGACTTTTGGCGCACCCTGCGCCAGCGCAACCTGGTATCCGCTGCTGCCCCCTTACCCGGTTTCCCGCCGGTCGCTTTCCAGGCGGACAAAGGGCTTGCAGGTGAGCCTCAATGAGTGAACCCCATGCTATGAATAAACCTGTCCATGCCGCTGTGGCGTCGCTGATTTTGCTGCACCCGACTGACAACGTCCTGATCTGCGTATCGCCAATTCACGCGGGTGACGCCATCGTGATTGATGGCACAACACTGGTGGCTCCCATGGCGATCAGTGTGGGCCATAAGGTCGCGCGCTTATCCATGAGCCCGGGTGACAAGGTATTGCGTTATGGCGCCCCTATCGGCTCTATCACTGAGCCGGTCAATCAGGGTGAACATGTGCATATGCACAATATGAAAAGCGATTACATCCCGAGCCATACCCGTAGTCGCCAGAGCCAATATCGGAGTGAATCATGAAGCCTGCCGTGCATTTTTCCGCCTGGTTGCGCGCTGATGGGCGCAAGGGTATTCGCAATGTGATTGTGGTTGCCTATCTGGTGGAGTGCGCGCATCACGTTGCGCGTCGCATTGTCACACTCGCCAATGATATGGATGTCCACTTGATCGGATTCCCCGGTTGTTATCCCAACCAATATGCCTACGACATGATGCGCGCTGTGTGTACGCATCCCAATGTGGGCGGTGCCCTTCTGGTTTCGCTGGGCTGTGAAAGCATGAACCGCGAAAAATTGATCGCTGATGTGGTGGCCAGCGGTCGGCCTGCCGAACTGTTGGTAATCCAGGAAACGGGCGGCACCAGGGCAACGATTGATGCAGGTGTTGCTGCCATAGCGCGTTTGCAGGCGCAAGTGGCGCAGGTAACGCGTGTGCCCATGTGCTTGCAGGAATTGATTGTGGGCACCATTTGCGGCGGTTCTGATGGTACCAGCGGTATAACCGCGAACCCGGCTGTGGGGCGTTGTTTTGATGCGCTGGTAGCAGCTGATGCCACCTGTATTTTTGAAGAGACAGGCGAGTTGATCGGCTGTGAAACGATTATGGCGGATCGCGCGATTACGCCGGAATTAGGTGCGGAGATCGAAGCCTGTGTGGCCAAGGCCGAACACTATTACCGCATCATGGGTTTTGGCAGTTTTGCACCGGGAAATGCCGACGGTGGTTTAACCACGCTGGAAGAAAAATCCATGGGCGCCTACTCAAAATCCGGTTCGTCGCCGATCAGCGGTTTGATTAAACCGGGTGATATTCCGCCGGCAGGTGGTTTGTATCTATTGGATGTTGTGCCCGATGGCGAGCCGCGTTTTGGCTTCCCCAATATTTCCGATAACGCTGAAATTGTGGAGCTGATTGCCTGCGGTTCCCATGTGATTTTATTTACCACCGGACGCGGCTCCGTCGTGGGCTCGGCTATTTCTCCAGTGATAAAAATTTGCGCGAATCCCGAGACCTATCGCCGCCTGGCGGGCGACATGGATGTGAATGCCGGGCGCATATTGGAGGGAGAGGCGAGCCTGGATGAGGTCGGCGAGGAAATTTTACAGCAAGTGATTGCGGTGGCGTCCGGCCAGCGCAGCCTTTCAGAGGAATTAGGGCACCAGGAGTTTATTTTAACCTACAAGGCGTTTGAACCTATTGGGCCCAGTTGCCTGCCGGTAAGGCAAATTGCTTGAGGCGGATGAGGGCCTTGTTCCCGCGCCAGCTGGCGCTCTCTTTTTTGGTTTTGGACAGGAAAAAGAATAATTTATGAAACGACTCAACGGTAAAGTGGCATTAGTGACCGCGGCGGCCCAAGGCATAGGTCGCGCTACAGTGGAATTATTTGCTGCTGAGGGGGCACAGGTGATCGCCACGGATATTAACCGGGAAGGATTGGCGACATTGGAAAATTGCACAACAAGATATCTTGATGTACTCAACAGTAAAGATGTGCAAGACCTGGCGCAGCAACTGGGCGGTATCGATATTTTATTTAACTGCGCTGGCTATGTGCACAATGGCACTATTCTGGATTGCGATGAAAAAGAGTGGAATTTTTCCTTCGATTTGAACGTCAGTTCCATGTACCGCACCATCCACAGTTTCCTGCCCGGCATGATAGCGCGCGGTGGGGGATCGATTATCAATATGTCATCCGTCGCAAGCTCCATTAAAGGAGCGCCCAATCGCTTTGCCTATGGCATGACGAAAGCGGCAGTGATTGGTTTGACCAAAGCGGTTGCCGCTGATTTTGTCACTCAGGGCGTGCGCTGTAATGCGATTTGCCCCGGTACGGTACAGACGCCGTCACTGGAGGCGCGTATGCAGGCAACCGGCGATTATGAATCCGCCTATAAAAATTTTGTGGCGCGCCAGCCTATGGGGCGCCTGGGCAGTGCACGGGAGATGGCGGAATTGGCGTTGTATTTGGCCAGTGATGCCGCTGCGTTTACCACCGGGGCGATTCATGTTATCGACGGTGGCTGGAGCAATTAGGTAACAATATCCAAGAGACAAATTATGAAATTACTTCGTTATGGCAACCCCGGTCAGGAGCGCCCCGGTATCGTAGATGCACAGGGGCAGGTACGTGATTTATCGGCCCTGGTCGCTGATATTGGCGGCGCTGCCTTGTCGGCCGAATCTTTACAAACAATCGCCAACACGTCTATCGATTCACTGCCGTTAGTTGATCGCGCTGTGCGCCTTGGCCCTTGTGTAAGCAGTGTGGGTAAGTTTATCTGCATCGGTCTGAATTACGCGGACCATGCCGCAGAATCGGGTATGCCGGTCCCGGCTGAGCCGGTGGTATTTATGAAGGCAACCAGTGCGATTACCGGGCCCAATGACCCTATCATTAAACCGCGCAATTCCACCAAGCTGGATTGGGAAGTGGAGCTGGGTATTGTCATAGGCAAGCATGCCAGCTATGTGGAGCTGGATGAGGCGATGGACTATATCGCCGGTTATTGTGTGATTAACGATGTGTCCGAGCGCAATTTCCAATTAGAGCGCGGCGGCCAATGGGATAAGGGCAAAGGATGCGATAGTTTTGGCCCCATCGGCCCCTATCTGGTCACAAAAGACGAAGTGGCTGATCCGCTGAATTTACAGCTGTGGTTAAAGGTGAATGGCAAAACCTTCCAGGATGGCTCCACCAAACACATGGTATTTGGCCCCGCCTTTCTTGTGCATTACCTCTCCCAGTTTATGAGCCTGCAACCCGGTGATGTGATTAGTACCGGAACGCCGCCCGGTGTTGGCCTGGGGCAAAACCCACCGGTGTATTTGCATGAGGGCGATGTGGTAGAGCTGGGTATTGAGGGAATGGGAATACAGAAACAAATTGTGGTGAATGCACAGTAAAGTAATCGCCGCATTCTTAAAAAAATGAAGAAGAGAACGTGTGTTATGAAAAAACGACATCCACTGGCGACCTTCGGTCTTATCGCCGCCGCTTTATTGACGGGGAGTGTATTAGTACAGGCGGCGCCTGATACTAATATCAAGCTTTGGCCAAAGCCTCATTCGCCTATTCAGGACTCTGCTGAATTTACGGCAAGGGTTGACGCTATCCTGCAAAAGATGACGCTTGAGGAAAAAGTCGGGCAAATCATGCAGGCGGAAATCCAAACGGTCACTCCCGAGGATGTCAAAAAATACCATCTTGGTTCCGTGCTTAATGGCGGCGGTTCCATGCCCAACCGTATTGAAAATGCCAAACCCAAAGATTGGGTAGAGTTTTACGATGCGCTCTACGACGCCTCGATGGATACCAGCGATGGTGGCCAGGCTGTCCCTATCCTGTGGGGAACCGATGCAGTACATGGCCATAACAACCTCACCGGGGCGACGCTCTTTCCCCACAATATCGGATTGGGGGCAACCCATAACGCCGAGTTAATTCGCCGGATAGGCGCCGCCACTGCTAAAGAGGTGCGCTCTACCGGTATTGAATGGGTATTTGCGCCCACCCTGGCTGTTGCCCAAAACGATCGCTGGGGCCGCACTTATGAAAGCTATGCGGAAGATCCCAAGGTTGTTGCCACACTTGCCACGGCGATGGTGGAAGGTTTGCAGGGCAAGGTAAATACCCGTGAGTTTTTAACGGAGAACCATGTCATTGCTACGGCCAAACATTTCCTGGCCGATGGCGGTACAGAAGCGGGTGATGACCAGGGTAATGCCCGTATTAACGAAAAAGAATTAATTAAAATCCATAACGCCGGTTATGTGCCTGCAATCGAGGCTGGTGTGCAAACCATCATGGCCAGTTTTTCCGAATGGAATGGGCAGAAGGTGCATGGCAGCCATTATTTGCTGACTGAGGTATTGAAAAACCGCATGGGCTTCGATGGCTTTGTCGTCGGTGATTGGAATGGCCATGGCCAGGTACCCGGTTGTACCAATGATTCCTGTGCCCAGGCCATTAACGCGGGTATTGATTTGGTGATGGTCACCTACGATTGGAAAGACATGATCACCAATACCCTGGCCCAGGTAAAATCCGGGGAGATTTCCCAGGCGCGCCTGGACGATGCGGTGCGTCGTATTTTGCGCGTTAAAATGCGCGCAGGCTTGTGGGAGAAAAAGCCATCGGCACGCGCGAATGCAGCGGATCTGGCAGTAGTCGGCAGTGCAGAGCATCGCGCTATTGCACGCCAGGCTGTGCGTGAAAGCCTGGTGTTATTGAAAAATGCTAACAAGGTATTGCCGATCAATCCCAGGCAAACCGTGTTGGTTGCCGGCGATGCAGCTGATCATATCGGCAAGCAGGCAGGTGGCTGGAGTGTCTGGTGGCAGGGGGTGGCCGATGCAAGTGAAAATTATCGCTTCCCCGGTGCGACCTCTATTTATGCCGGTATCAAGCAAGCTGTTGAACACCATGGCGGTAAGGTTGTGTTATCCGTCGATGGCAGTTTCACACAAAAGCCCGATGTTGCTGTTGTTGTCTTTGGTGAAAACCCCTATGCAGAGGGTAGTGGCGACCGCGCCACCCTGGAATTTGAACCCGCGAAAAAGAAATCCCTGGCACTGCTGAAAACCCTGAAAGCCCAGGGGATTCCCGTTGTCTCTGTGTTTATTTCCGGCCGCCCCCTGTGGGTCAATCCCGAATTAAATGCCTCTGATGCATTTGTGGCTGCCTGGTTACCGGGATCGGAAGGTGCTGGTGTTGCCGATGTTGTCATTGCCGGAGCTGATGGCAAACCCCGTTACGATTTTACCGGTCGCCTGTCTTTCTCCTGGCCCAAATCGCCTTTGCAGGATGTGCTGAATCCCCATCACAAAGGTTACCAACCCCTGTTTAAGTTGGGTTATGGATTACATTACAAATCCGGCAAGGCGGGTCCTGAAAAACTGCCGGAAAATATGCCAGGTGTAGCCAGTGATAAGCCGCAGGATATTGAGCTTTATGTGCGTCGCCCACTGGAACCCTGGCATATCTTTATTGAGAACTATGAGCGCCAGCAAATCCTCAGTGGCGCATTTGCCGCCCTGCCAAAAGGTGATGTCAAAGCCATAACCAGCGATAAAGATGTGCAGGAAGATGCACTGACGTTTACCTGGAAAGATACCTGGCGCGCAGGCTTGACCCTGGAAGGGGGCGAGCCGCTGGATTTAACCGCACATGTCAAAACCGGCGCCTTGTCACTGGATATCAATATTATCGAATTGGCCAAAGGAGGCGTTTCTTTCAAATTGGAATGCCAGCGCGATGGTTGTGAACGCCTGGTGCCCTATACCCTCAAAGCGCGTGAAATGTTGGGTAAGGGATGGCACAAGGTGATAGTACCGCTCAGTTGTTTTGTACACGAAGGCGATGACTTTAGTGCGGTTACCATGCCTTTTGCACTTGAAACCGGTGGTGCCGGCCAGGTGGAAGTGGCCAATATGCAATTGCTCCTGAATACACCCAAAGACGCATCACTGTTATCTTGCCCGGACTACAAAACCCAATCGGTCACCCCGGATATGTTGAATGAGTGGTGGGCGTTGGAGTGGTGGTTGCCTCGCCACGAGCAAAAACTCAAAGACAAGCAGGCTATATTGGATAAAAAAGGCCAGGTAGACCTGCTGTTTATTGGTGATTCCATCACCCAGGGGTGGGAGAAAGAGGGGGCAGAGGTATGGAAAAAATACTACGCCAAACGCAACGCCTTTAATTTGGGCTTTGGCGGTGACAGGACAGAAAACGTACTTTGGCGTTTGCGTCACGGCGCTGTGGATGGTCTGGATCCCAAACTGGTGGTATTGATGATCGGTACCAACAACACCGGGCACCGCAAGGAGAACCCGGCCGGCATTGCGGCAGGTATTCAATTATTACTCAGCGAAATCCAGCAGCGCCTGCCCAACAGCAGGGTATTACTGTTGGCCATTTTCCCACGCGACGCAAACGCAGATGGCCAATTGCGTCAAAACAATGAAAAAACCAATGCGCTGATTGCCGGGTTGGCGGATAAGCGCAAGGTTTTTTTCCGCAATATCAATGCACAGTTCCTGGCCAAAGATGGCGAGTTGCCGGTAGACATTATGCCGGATTTGTTACACCCGAATGAAAAGGGTTATGCCATTTGGGCCAAGGCTATTGAGCAGGACATCCAATCCCTCATGAAATAACCTGCTGCTTGTCCCTCGCTTTCTCCATTCATCGATTGTTGTAATCGATGAATGGGGGCAAGTGTTCACAACACCCTCTGCAACATTAAGCTAGTATTCATTGGCAATACGTATAAAGCTCTCCACCTATTACCTTTCCGGAAGGATGTTAACCATGAAACGCCATCTCCTTGCTGTTGTCTGCTTGTCCATTGCCTGTAGTGCCCAGGCCCAGGTTAAGGTCGATATGAAACCTGGCCTTTGGGAAAACACCATCACTATGGATGGTGAGGGAGTGAAGCAAATGGAAGCTATGCATAGCAGCCAGATGCAACAAGCCATGGAAGAAATGAAGCGACAAATGGCCAATATGCCAGCGGAACAGCGCAAGATGATGGAAGAGGCTATGGCCGCATCGGGTATACACGTGAATGAGGACAGTGTTTCACTGGCTAATGGCCAGGTGAATATCAATAAAAACGGCATGCTTGCCAAGCAATGTATTACCCAGGAAGAAATTGATCGTGGTGAGGTGGCAGATGTGGGGGATGAATGCCAATCGACCTTGACACAAATTGCTAAAAACCGCTTTAAGTCCACCCAGGTGTGTACGGGTGAAAATTCATCGACGACAGAAACCGAGATTGTGTTCCATTCGCCGACACATTATACCGGCAAGGGTTCATCATCCCAGGTGTTTAACGGCCAACAATACAGTACGAATATCACCATGGAAGGCAAGTGGATTGATAGTGACTGCGGTGACATCCTCCCAGCAACTTATGATGATGAGTAATCATATTCGCTGACCTCCACTCTCCGGAGCCTTGAACGAAAAGCCCCACCCGGGGCTTTTTTCTTACTGGTTTTGCTGTAATTCCGCTGTCACACAAGCTGCCTATAGTGCCCGCACTCCAGTATCAAGCGAGCGCTCTTATGTCCCCCAAATCCCATAAGCAGATTCACTACAATGTGGCCTTAGTCGATAAATTATGGAATTTGAAACGTTTATGTGAAGCCCATCTGAAAATGCATATACCACTCAATATGGTATTGAAGGATGAAGAGTATCGCGCGGAGCTGCTGGAAAAGGCGTTATCAACAGAGAATAGTGAATTAACCCAATTGGTATGGGATATCCGCCAAATGGAGGATGCTATTGTCTCGGCAAGCCATGAAGGAAAATCATTCAAGCCAAAAAAGAAATCCCGTAAAGGTATCCGCTTACATTATTGGGGGTTGGTAACCTCGGGATTGTTGCTGTTCCTTTGCGGTTATTTATTCCGGGCATTTTTACCCCTGGATGCGGGCCAGGTATTTATAGGGCAGGCGGTTGCCGGCAGCCAGGTACAGGCGACCGCTAATACACATACTAATAAGCCTGCTTCGACCTTTGTTGCCGGTGAACGAGCACAAGGCCCTTTGTTCCGTATTCATGGCTCCAACACCCTGGGTGAAAAACTGGCCCCGCGTTTGGTCGAGTCCTGGCTGATGGCTAAAGGAGCAACCAATATTGCAACAGAGCAGGGTGCCACTGCCACGGAAAAAATGATCAGTGCCCATATAAATGGTCGTGTTGAGTATGTAGAGATACATGCCCACGGCTCCAGCACAGCCTTCACGGATTTGATGAGTGGTAAAGCCGATATGGGCATGTCTTCCCGCCGTATCAAACTCCAGGAGCGCGAATTGCTCATGGAGAAGTTGGGTGATTTGACGGAGCAGGGCAGTGAGCAAATTGTTGGCCTTGATGGTCTGGCAATTGTGACGCACCCGGCGAATCCCATTTCCAATTTATCCCTGCCCCAGTTGGTAAATATTTTTTCCGGTAAGGTTAATAATTGGTCCCAGCTGGGCGGAAAAAACCTGCCCATTCAACTCTATGCGCGCGATGAAGCTTCGGGAACCTGGGACTCATTTAAAAGCCTGGTGCTGGACCCGGCACAGGCGAGCCTTTCTCCCACTGCACAGCGCTTTGAATCCAGTACACAACTGTCAGATTCAGTAGCCAAGGATGAAGGGGGGATAGGTTTTATCGGTTTGCCTTATGTGCGTCGTGCCAAGTTGCTGTCGATTTCGTCTGCCGAGGGTTCCACAGCGATTATGCCGACTCATTTTACGATCAGTACAGAGGACTACCCCTTGGCGCGCCGCCTGTATTTTTATTTGCCGCAACATAACCTTCATGCAGAAGCAGAGGAGTTTGCCAAATTCAGCAATAGTGAACGCGGCCAGGGCATCGTCGAGGATATAGGTTTTATTTCGCAAAACATTAAAGCGGGACAACCGTTCGCCAATAATTTTTATCCACCGGAAATGCGCGACCTGACCCTTCGCTCCCAGCGGCTTTCCATTAATTTTCGTTTTAAGGACGGCAGTGACCAACTGGATAGCAAATCCCTGTCAGACCTGGAGCGCCTGGTGAAATATGTTGAAGTCAACGCACCCAAGCGACTGCAGCTGTTTGGGTTTTCCGACAGTGAAGGTGATAAACACGAAAACCTGGCGTTATCCCTGCGGCGCGCCAAGGTGGTGGAAGATCATTTGATTAAACGGGGGATTTATCCCCTGGTCGCTAAGGGGATGGGGGACGAGGCTCCCTTGGCGAGTAGTGATACTGAAGCCGGGCGCCATATTAACCGTCGTGTGGAAGTCTGGATCTTGTGATGGGTTGAGCAACTCACCCGGCAGGAGCGGCAAGGTTACCGCCCCTATTTTTTTAATAGCCAAGCCTTGGCGTCATCGACATTCTTAAACAACTTGCCCTTGCCAATAAAACGGCTGGTCAAAACATCGCGAATGAATTCGGTGATGTCGCGTGTGCGGGGATTATTGTCTACCCAGGCGATGCGGTATTTATGGGTAATCCCTACCTCTTTAAATAACCTTGGATAATCAAACGCTTCACTGGTTGACAGGGTTCGTGTCAGGTATTGCTCGCCCAGGATATTGTAGATGCCGTGGGTATTGCAGGCCTCGATAACCTGTTTCCACATTGCCACGGCATTTTCATAGTTGCCAATACCCTCGACCTGCACATGTAAATAGCCATCCTGGGGAGTGATTACAAGTTGATAATCCACAAAAACATCCTCGGGTTGTGGGAATCGATATTGTGTTGCCTAATCCTTGAGAGCCTTGAGGCTCCAGTCAATCGCATCAGTATAAAGGGCCGCTGGCAGCAAGTCGCCTAAAAGTACCAGGGTTTCACGTACTTGTGTGACATCCGTACCCAGGATATTGATATGGCCCACTTTGCGCCCTGGCCGAACTTCTTTACCGTACCAGTAGGTGCGTGCGCAGGGAAGGTCGCGCCATGCGGGGTTATAGGTGGTGCCAATCAGGTTGATCATAACGTTTTGGCCGATGATCTGTGGCGCGGGTGTCGCCATGCCACTAATGGCGCGCAGGTGGTATTCAAATTGGCTGATACTGGCACCGGCCTGGGTCCAGTGACCGGAGTTGTGTACGCGGGGAGCCAGCTCGTTAATCAACAACTGGTCGCCCACGCGGAAGGTTTCCATGGCCATCACACCAACATAGTCGAGTGCGGCAAGGATGTTGCCCAGCATGGCTTCAGCCTGTGCCTGTAGTGGTTGCAGGCGTGCCAGTGGCGCTACTGATGCATAAAGGATGCCGTTGAGGTGAAGGTTGAGTGTCAGGGGATAGAAAACACAATCTCCTGCGGCGTTGCGCACGCCAACGAGAGAGACTTCTTCCTCAAAGTTGATGGCTTGTTCCGCAATGGCTTCACCCTGCCAGTCATCGGGCACCTGGTCATCATCGGTGCGCAGCCAATGCTGGCCGCGACCATCATAGCCACCGGTGCGGCGTTTCAGCAGCACGCGCTCGCCCAATTGGTCGCGCAGTTCATTGGCGGTGATGTCATTGGCGACATTGCGCCAGGGGGCAGTGGCTATACCGAGGGAATCAATCAGTTCTTTTTGGGTTTTGCGATCGGCCAGGCGACCGAAGACAGCTTTATTGATAAAGCGTGAATGCTGGGCGAGGGTATGGGTGACCAGTGTTTCGGGCCATTGCTCGCGTTCGGCAGTAACCAGGTCAGCGTCGGACAGGCTTGGGGCGTGGCTCTCGTTAATATCTACCGGGCGCACATCCAGCGCCAAAGGCATGCCCGCGTGTTGCAGCATTGCGCCCAATTGCCCGGCACCCAGGACCCAAACTCGTTGACTCATGCACTCGCCTCGCTGGTGAAAACGGATTACTGATCGCGTGGATCGGGATTGTCCAATACCGCCCGGGTTTGCGCCTGGCGAAATTGCTCAATCCTGGAAGACAGTGCAGGATCGGTTAGCGCCAGTATCTGGCAGGCCAGCAAACCGGCGTTAAAGGCGCCAGCTACCCCAATGGCAAGAGTGCCAACGGCAACGCCTTTAGGCATTTGGACGATGGAATAAAGGCTGTCCACACCATTCAAAGCCTTGCTTTGTACGGGAACACCCAATACCGGGAGGCGGGTATGCGCAGCCACCATGCCGGGCAAGTGCGCGGCGCCGCCGGCACCGGCAATAATCACAGCATAGCCCTGATCTACGGCAGATTCGGCAAAATCGACGAGTTTTTGCGGTGTACGGTGTGCAGAGACCACCTCAGCATGGTGCTCCACGCCCATTTGCTCCAGTATCTCGACGGCGGCCTGCATGGTGGCCCAATCGCTCTTGGAACCCATAATCACAGCAACTTTTCTAGCCATAACCTATGCCTGTTGGTGTCTGTCGGAAAAAAAGGGGCGCATCTTACCACAAGGTGAACCTATGCCGAAGGTTCTCTTTGATCGTTGGGATGTCTCTTGGTGTTGTTGAACACGCATGCCAGGGACCAGGTCAAGGATGGCTCAATAATTCCCCTGGTGCCGGCTGCGCAGATAAATGCTTTCACTGCGATATAAAAAGATTGAGCAACTGATAGTAAACCGGGATGCCCAATAACACATTGAGTGGAAAGGTGACGCCGAGCGCAGCAAAGATTGCCAGGCCTGTATCGGCTTCTTTAATGGCCGCCTCAATGGCCGCCGGTGCTGCAATATAGGATGCACTGGCTGTGAGTGTTGCCAGTATCAAAATACTTCCCTGCGGTAATCCCAAGGCAAGACCCACAAGGGTTCCCACTACAGCCAGTGCAAAGGGGGCGATCAGGGCAAAGCTAACCAGCTTCCAATGCCGCCAGGGGAAGGGATTGAGGTGTTGTGAGGCGCATACCCCCATTTCCAGCAAAAACAGGGCGAGCAGGGCCTTGAACGCCCCCAGAAATAAAGGCGCAATCTCCTTGCTGGCGCCAGGTCCGTAGAGATAGCCAATAATCACACCGCCTGCCAATAACACTACCCCTCGACTGGTCAGGGCTTCATGCCAAATCCCCTTCATGCTGCCGCTGGCACCTGTAGCTCTTTTATAGAGCAGGATAGCGACGACTATGGCAGGCAGTTCCAGTAGCACCAGGTACAGGGTGGTTTGTGGGGCAAGGCTGAGCTGCTTGGCTTCGGCAAATGCCAGGGCTACCGCAAAAGTACCGGCACTGGCCGAGCCATAGTGGGCAGCAATGCTGGCGCTGTTGGCAGCACTCAATTGCACCAATTTGCGCAATAGCGGGTAAAGCAGCAAGGGAATGGCAATACCCAGGGCGATGACGCTCATGACCTCTGGCAAGAGCTGCCAGGTTACCTGGCCGTGCAGGGCCAGGCCTCCTTTCAGGCCGAGGGTCAGCATTAACAAGATACTCAGGGTGTCATAGGCCGCCTTGGGGACTTTTAGGTCCGATTTGGCCACACCGGCTACAACCCCTAACAGGAAAAACATAATAACGATATCGGGCATGGTTTCGGCTCCTGGTGAATACAGGGCCATGATGGCGATAATTTTGAATAGAAGATAATTAATGTTTATGCTTATATACATTGATAATTATCTATATTTTATACCGGGAGCTGTTGTGAACATTCGCCACCTGACCTTTCGCCTGTTACAGGTTTATATTGCTGTCGTTCGCAGTGGCTCCATTTCCCAGGCGGCTGCCCAGTTACACCTTACCCAACCCACGGTATCCCAGCAGATCAAGCGCCTGAGTGAGGCTGTGGGAGAGGGGTTGCTGGAGTTGCGTGAAGGGGGGTATCAGCCCACCTTTGTGGGGCGCGAGCTTTTCAATGCCGCCCAGGATGCCCTCAGCCGTTTCGAAGATTTCAACAGTTTTCTCAGCGATGCGACCCTGGGGACGCGCGGACATTTCAGCTTGGGGATAGTGACCACGGCCAAATACGTATTGCCTCGCCTGCTCAGTCCCTATGCCCAGCAGTACCCGGGTGTGGATGTGACACTCAACATCGGCAACCGCGGCAGTGTATTGCAGCGTTTCCACAATCAGCTGGACGATTTGTATTTATTTAGTTATCCGCCGACCGGCGATCATGTAATCAGTGGCCGTTTACTGCGCAATCCACTGGTAGTGATTGCGCCGCGTCACCACTGGGCAACACAGCGTAGTGAGGTGTCGTTTGCAGAGTTGTTGGATGAGCGCTTCCTGATGCGGGAACCCGGCAGCGCTACGCGCATGCTGTTTGAAAACTGGTTGCGTGAACAGAACCTCCAGTTACATAAGACCCTGCAAATCGAAAGCAATGAAGCCATCCGCTTGAGTGTGGAGACCGGGTTGGGTTTGGCGGTGTTATCGGAACATACCCTGACGCAGATGGGGGATAGTGTGGCGCAGCTGCCGGTAAAAGGCTTTCCGCTACAGGGACACTGGTATTTGGTGCGCCATAGCCATCGGCGCCTGCCTGTGGCAGCGCGCCATTTTATCGAGTTTGTGAATACGCATTTGGGGGAGTGGGTCGATGAGAAGTATCTCAGCAACCAGCTCCAGGTATTGCTGGATACTTCCTCTATCTAAACCTAAACAGACATCAGGGATTGTTGAGTGTGATTCCCTGGAGGGCTTCCAATGCAGGGCTTTTGATCTCGCGCAATTCATCGCCGTGCTGGTCGATGAATAATACCGCCAGGTGATTGGCTTTAGCGACTTCCATACCTTCGCCGCTGCCCAGGCATTGCAGGGCAGTGCTCCAGCCATCGGCCAGTGTGGGGTTGGGGTGAATGACGGCAACGGAGACGGTGTTGTGTTCTACGGGCTTGCCAACACGTGCATCGAGAATGTGGCTGTAGCGTTTGCCTTCGCTATCGAAGTAATGGCGATAGGTACCCGAGGTGATCAGCGACATGGGTTCTCCCGCATCAAAGCTGACGATCTTTTGCAACTTGCGTTCGCCCGGTAGTGGCTTATCCAGGCCAATTCGCCAGGCGCTGCCATCTGCCTTTTTGCCGCGAACCTGCAATTCACCGCCGATTTCAACCAAATAGCTTACTATGCCGAAATCGTTTTCCAGTAACTTGACGACCCGCTCAACGCTATAGCCCTGGGCGATAGAGTTGGAGTCTATGCGCAATTCCGGCACTTGTTTACGCAGTTGGGTATCGCTGGGGATATCCAGCTTGTCCATGCCGACAATGGTGAGGGCTGCGGCAATTTCCTCGTCAGACGGTTTGTTGAAGACATCTTTTTTAAAGCCCCAAAGCTCAAACAGGGGCTTGCTGGTGATGTCGTAGCAACCATGGCTGGCGATATAGATATCCCTGGCGCGTTTGACCAGGTCCACCAGTTCTGCGTCGGTGTTGACAATATCGGTAGCCTGCAGGTTGTTGAATTGCTCGATGACCGAATCATCGCGATAGTTGGAAAATACCTGGTCGATGTGGGCCAGTTCCTTGCTGATTGCTTCCTCCAGTTGTGCCTGGGACACGCTGCTGGTTTCCGGCAGGTACAGGCTGATGTTGTAGGTAGTACCCTGGGTAAATCCCTGGATTTTGAGCGGTTCTTCGACTTTGGGGGTGCAGGCTATGCACAGGCTGCCAAGCAGGGTTACAACCGCCAAATGTACAAGCCTTTGGTGAGCGCGGATAAGGGTCCTGTATGCCATGGGTCTCTCTCAGTCTCGTCATTGCAATCGGCGCGCATTATAGCCCCATGTTTTATCGATTATCCCCGCCTTTTGCGGCGAATTTACGCACCTTGACCTAAGGTGTAGCTATTACCCGGCGGAGAATGCCTATGCCTCATCGCGCTCATCTGTTTTCCCTGCGCCCCGGTCATGCTGTACGTGAGGCCTGTGTGCGCGAACCCTATAACCGAAAACGCCTGACCCGTGACCTGCTCGCGGGTTTGACGGTTGGGGTCATTGCTATTCCACTGGCGATGGCGCTTGCTGTTGCCAGTGGCGTACCGCCTCAGTACGGCCTTTATACCGCCATCATTGCCGGTTTCCTGATTCCGTTGTTGGGTGGCTCGCGTTTTAGTATTTCCGGTCCGACAGCGGCCTTCGTGGTCATCCTCTATCCGGTTGCACAGAAATACGGTCTGGGTGGGCTATTGGTTGCCAGCGTAATGGCGGGGGGCATCCTGGTGATCATGGCGCTGCTGCGCCTGGGGCGTTTGATTGAATACATTCCCGAAGCCGTAACCCTGGGATTTACCGGCGGCATTGCCATAGTGATTGCCACCTTGCAGATCAAGGATATGCTCGGGCTCGATATGGGTGAGATGCCTGAGCACTATATCGATAAGCTGTGGCTGTTATTTTCCCATCTATCGCACTGGCATTGGCCCAGTGTGGCGGTGGCGGTAAGCACCCTGATGGTGATGTTGGCCTGGCCGCATTTGAAATGGCCTGTCCCGCCGCATTTGCCGGCACTCCTGCTGGGTACCCTGGTTGCCTTGTTACTGGCCCAGGCGGGTTATGGTGTGGATACTATCGGATCGCGCTTTTCCTACCTGCTTCCCGATGGTTCCCATGGCGCAGGTATTCCTTCCCAACTGCCGGAATTTGAATGGCCCTGGTTACAAGCGGGTGCCGATGGCCTGCCGTTGCGCTGGTCCTGGCAGCTCTTTCAGGATTTGCTGGCGGCGGCTTTTGCGATTGCCATGTTGGGAGCCATTGAATCACTGCTGTGTGCTGTGGTGCTGGATGGCATGACAGGCAAGCGCCACAGTGCCAACAGCGAGCTTTTGGGGCAGGGGATTGCCAATATGGTAACGCCTTTCTTTGGCGGTATTACGGCAACGGCGGCCTTGGCGCGTTCGGCAGCCAATGTGCGTGCCGGGGCTGAGTCGCCGGTTGCCGGTATGGTGCACGCGCTGGTGGTGTTACTGGGATTGGTATCCCTGGCACCGCTGCTGGCATATATCCCTATGGCTGCCATGGCCGCGCTATTGGTGATGGTGGCCTGGGGCATGAGTGAAGCCCACAAGGCGGTTCATTTGTTAAGGACGGCACCGCGCGGCGACATTTGGGTATTTGTCGCCTGCCTGGGATTAACCGTGTTGTTCGATATGGTGATTGCGATCACTGTTGGGATAGTGTTGGCTGCCTTGCTGTTCATGAAGGAAATCGCGGCTATGACCCACGCCGAAGATATAACGACCCAGGCGACAGACGCCCTGCCGGAGCACTGGCGCGTGTTTAAAATCACCGGCCCCTTGTTTTTTGCTGCGGCAGATCGCGTGTTTGGCGAGTTATCGACCCTGTGTACTGAGCGACAACATATCGTGCTGTCGCTCAAGGAAGTTTCACTGCTGGATGCAGGTGGCTTGGCGGCATTGAACAAGCTCATAGATAAATGCCGCCATAACCAGACGGAACTGATACTCACGGATATCCCGCCCCAACCTTTGAATACCCTGGCGCATGCGGATATCAAACCGATCAAGGGGGCGTTGCGTTTTTACCTTACCTTGGAGGAGGCGCGGCGGACCATTATCCAGGATAATGCCGCCGCCTAGTGTTATTCCGGCTCTGCCTCGCCACCAAACGCGGCGAGCAGGGCGGTAATAAAGTTTTTCAATTCCAGGGTCATGATGGCAAAGTCGGCATCAAATTGTTCCGCCTTGGTTTCGGGATTGCGATCATTGGCTTTTTCGCTGACCACATCCTCAAACTTCAAGCGCTTGACTCCTAATTGATCATCCAGGATGCAATGGATCGACTCTTTCCAGCAGAGTGCAATCTTGCTGACGTGCATCCCACTGTCCAAATGGCTGCGAATTTCACTCGCGGTTAAATCGAGTTTTTTACAGCGCACCACGCGTCCATCTTTAGTCGCCTGCAATTCGACCTCTTCCCCCAGGGCAAATTGATGCGGTGCTTCGCTATCGCGCAGCCACTGGGTCATGACCTGGGTTGGCAGGTGTTTGGGGGATATCGGCATGCAGCGCAAACTGCCCAGGGCTTCGCGCAGTTTGCTGAGCAGGTCTTCTGCGCGTTTGGCGGAGCTGGAATTCACGACAATCAGTTTTTCCTGTAGCGCGATATAGGCGTAATCCAGCGAGGATTTAGTAAAGGCACGCGGCAATAGCGAGAAGATAATTTCGTCCTTCAGTCCATCGCGTTCCTTGCGTCCCACCGGGCGTGATTCGGCTTCGCGAATAGCGGCGACTTTTTCTTCCAACTGCTCTTTGATCACACCGCTGGGCAGGATTTTTTCCTGCTTTTTGGCACAGATCATCATGTAGCCATTGCTGGCGTGTACGTACTGCGTACCTTCGCGCCCCAGTGGCGGTTCAAAACCATAGCGCAGCGGGTCGAGGCTGCCACAGGGGTTAAAGCAGAATGGGGCGAGTTTGTCGTTGAGCTCTTCCGGACTGAGTGTCCAGTCATCGGTGAGGCGGTAGAGGCGTAAATTTTTAAACCACATGGAAAGTCCGATAAAAACGCAAAGCGGGAAAGAAGGTTGCAAGGATGTGACTTGGACCTCTGCCTAACCGCTGAGACACGCTGTAAACCCATCCCTTGGAACTCGACGTTGGCATCCTGTCTCCGACAGTCTCAGCCATCAGGCTGAAGCCCAAGCTGGTGAGGGCGGTGGGTGGTTCACTTACCCAACAATATCAATCAACTCGACGTCAAAAATCAGCGCCGAGAAGGGTTTGATAGAGGCACCGGCACCGCGCTCGCCATAAGCTAATTGATAGGGGATGTACAGGCGCCATTTGGAGCCGACCGGCATAAGTTGCAGGGCTTCGGTCCAACCGGCGATGACACCGTTGACCGGGAAGTCGATAGGCTGGCCACGTTGGACGGAGCTGTCGAACACAGAGCCATCGATCAGGGTGCCGTGGTAGTGGGTTTTAACGCGCGAGGTGTTGGTTGGAACAGCGCCTGAGCCCTGGGTAATCACCTCATACTGCAGGCCGGAAGCGGTGACAACCACACCATCACGTTTGGCGTTTTCAGCCAGGAAAGTCTCACCCTCGGCGGCCAGGCTTTTGTGTTGCTCTGCCTCTTTCGCCTGCATACGGCGGTTGATTTCGCCAAAGGCTTCCTGCATTTGCTCATTGCTAAAGGGATTGGCAACATCGTTCAGGGCATCGAGCAGGCCCTGGGCAACAGCTTCAGCGTTGATGCCATCAAAAGGGTTATCAATCAGTTGCTGGCCCATCTGGCGGCCCACGCCGTAACTCACACGGCCTTCGATACTGGAAAAATCCCGGGACATAACATACTCACTCAGTCTTGATCAAAAGGCCGGGCAGTCTACCAGATACACCGGACAGGATCAGGTGCGATTCTCCGGTGGCTGATCCCGGTTGTCGGGGGCATGTGCCAGGGGCTCGCCGGGAATATCGACTGGCTCGGTTTGCGCGTGCGCCTGTGCTATCCCTTCATCACCATCAGGGGCAAGGATATGGATCTCGCGGATAAAAATGCCCCAAAACGCCATAAACAAAGCCGCTACCAATGGGCCGATAATAAAACCGTTAACACCGAATAGCCCCAGACCGCCGAGTGTCGAGAGCAGGACAATATAGTCCGGCAACTTGGTGTCCCGGCCCACCAGGATAGGGCGCAGGATGTTGTCGATCAGGCCTATGACACCACCGCCAAAAGCTACCAATATTGCGCCTTTGGTGAAGTCGCCGGTTGCGAACAGGTAAATAGCGACAGGGAGCCAGATCAGCGCCGGACCGACAGCGGGAATCAGTGACAATATCGCCATCACTACCCCCCATAGCAGTGCACCGGGAATACCCAGTACCCAGAAAATCAATCCACCCAGGCTGCCCTGGATCACCGCAATCACCAGGTTTCCCTTGATGGTGGCGCGGGTTACCTCCCCGAATTTGGCAAATAACAGGCGCTCGCGCGCATCACCCAGGGGGAGGGCGCGAATCAGCAACTCCAGCAACTGGGGGCCATCGCGCAACAGGAAAAATGTCAAGTACAACATCAGGCAGATATTGAGTAACAGGATAAAGGTATTCTGCCCGGCATTGAGTAGGTGTTGCGCAATCAACTTGCCGCTGCTCATGCCCAGGTCCAGGGCATTTTTCTTGAGGTTATCGATATCAATCTCAAGGTGTTCCAGCGCCTGTTGTACCGCCGGGAATGCCGTGCGCAACTGTTCGATATATTGTGCCGGGTTAATTTCCCCGGACTGCAGCTTGCCATAAAAGACAGCGCCCTCCCGGACAACCGAACTGATCAGAAAGATGGCTGGTAGTACCACAATCAGGATGCAGGCAACGAGGGTTAGCAATGCACTGGTATTGGTTCTGCCCCTGGTCAGTTCAACCAGGCGTAAGTGCAATGGATAAAAAATAATGGTGATAGCACAAGCCCAGAAGATGGTTCCGAAAAAGGGCCTGAGTACCAGAATAAAGGCGATGGAGACCGCTAGCAAAAACAACAAAAAAGTACGGGTTTCCAGTTTTTTATTCATAGTTGGCAGGTTAATCCATGGAGTGATGGGAGTGGTTAGGCTAACACTTCCGATGGGTAAAAAACATCGAGTCGCTTTTGTTCCAGCTGAGCTATGCTATGGCTATGCGTTCATCCCAATCCTCATTCCATCGCCGGACAGATTGTAAAGCTCGCTGGAGCAGAGGGTGGCTACTACTGTCACTTTGTCTGGTACTGCCCCTGCGAGCGGAAGAATCCGTGCTGACCATTGACGTCAAGGCAGTAAACCAGGAACGTCAGGAAGGTTATTACATCGACCTGCTCAAGCGAGTGCTGGAAGCGAGCAAGGCGCCCCATGAAACTATCCAATATCGCTTTGCCGATTATCAATTTGCCCAGTTGCGTTGGGTCACTGAATTGAGTCGGGAATCGCCACACAACAATGGTGTGCTCTGGACTATGACGACCCAGCAGCGCGAGCAGATGTTGCGGCCGATCAGAAAGCCTTTATTTGAGGGATTGATAGGCCAGCGTGTACTGGTCATTCGTCGTGTGGATCGTGAAAAGTTTGCGCGAATTAATACCCTTGAGCAACTGCGTGAACTGACTGCCGGGCAAGGGGTGCAATGGCCGGATCTGGATATCTTCCGCGCTAACGATTTGCCCGTCATTGAAGGTAACGGCAAGGAGCAGTTATACAAGATGCTGGCTGCAAAGCGCTTCGATTATTTCCCCCGAGGGGTAATGGAAATTGTTTCCGAGCAAACCCTGCTGGATCAATATGACTTGATCGTTGAACCGCGTTTAATCATTAGTTACCCGGCAGCCATCTATTTTTTTGTGAACAAACACAACCACACCCTGGCGCAACGCCTGGAGCGCGGATGGGAGGTCATGCAGGCCAGTGGGGAATTCCAGCGGTTTTTCTATTCCCATGAGCGGGTCGTGCACGCGCTCCGGTTTTTGCAATCAGGACAACATCACCCCATTTATCTGCACAACCCGCTTGCTCCACCCGGGCTACAGGTCAAACCCTTGAAGGACTGGCTTGCGCCAGGTCGGCCCTGGCCCAAGCCAGCTAAACCATAAGCGGGCGTCAGGATTTATGGTTTTGGGGTTGAGCAATTGCCTTTTGCCTTTGGCAAATCGCAACTGTTACAGCCGCCACAGGCGGATGGTTTCCCGCTAAACAGCCAGCGGCGCAGCAGGAAAATAATCGCTGCGATCAGGCAAACACCGACGATAATTTCCTGCCACATACATAAACCCTCATCAGTTCAAAATGGCACTGGCGACCTGGAACGTGGCCCAGCCGGCAAAGTAGGCCAGTGCGAACAGATAGACCGTAAAAATGATAGTAGATTTCAGCGAGTTGGTTTCGCGTTTAACCACAGCAATGGTCGATATGCATTGGGGGGCATAAACAAACCAGGCCAAATAAGCAAAGGCAACAGGCAGTGACCAGCTCGCCGCCAGCGTAGCCCCCAGGGCCGTCTCAATAGAGTCTTCGCCCACCGCATAAACGGTCGCCAGGGCACTGACCGCAACCTCGCGTGCGCCCATGGCCGGAATCAGGGCGATACACATTTGCCAGTTGAAACCCAGCGGTGCAAACAGGGGTTGCATAAAATGACCGAGTTGGCCAGCAAAACTGTAGTCAATAGCGGGAAGGGTTGCATCTTCCGGTGCTCCCGGAAAACTGGCCAGGAACCAGAGGATGATCGACAGTGACAATATGATGGTGCCGACGCGGCGGATGAATATCCAGGCGCGCTCGCGCAGCCCCATTAACAGGTGATAGGCCATTGGCCAGCGGTAGCTGGGCAGTTCCAGCAGCAGGGGGAATTCTTCTCGCGCCTGCTGGCGGCGCATGATCCAGGCTACCAGTGCTGCACTGACGATTCCTGCCAGGTACAGGAAAAATAATGTCAGGCCTTGCAGGTTAAAAATTCCCCACACCGTTTGCTGCGGAATAAAAGCGGCGATGATCAAGGCATAGACCGGCAGGCGCGCAGAGCAGGTCATCAACGGTGCTACCATGATGGTAACAAAGCGCTCGCGCGGATCCGAAATAGTACGCGTTGCCATAATGCCTGGCACTGCACAGGCAAAGCTTGATAGCAGTGGGATAAATGAGCGGCCGGAAAGTCCCAGCCCACGCATGATACGATCCAGCAGGAAGGCAGCGCGGGTCAGGTAACCACTATCCTCCAGCAGGAGAATAAAGAAAAACAGGATCAGGATTTGCGGCAGGAACACCAGTACACCACCCACACCAGCAATCAGCCCATTAGCAATAAAGTCTTGCAGTATGCCTTCCGGCAGGGTTCCGGCGACCCATTCGCCGAGGGAGGAAAAGGCGCCATCGATTACATCGACCAGGGGACTGGCCCAGGCAAATACAGCCTGGAAAATCACTAACAGGATACTAAACAGGAACAAGACCCCGAGAACCGGGTGCATCACTAACGCATCCAGCCGATCCTGCCATTGCGGAGCCTCTGCAGGCTGGATGACATACTGGCGCATCAGGCTTTCTATTTCGCTATACAAGGCTTCGATGGATTCCTGGCGATCACTCAGGCTCAGTACCTGTGTGTCGTCATCCTCTCCTGGCGCCCTGGTATAACTTTCCAATGCCTGGCGCAATGGCTGTACGCCCTGGGCATTGACTGCCACAGTTTCGACGATAGGGATACCTATGGCGCTACTCAGTCCGGTGACATCAATACTGATACCGCGTCGTTTGGCTTCATCCATTTGGTTGAGTGCCAGCAGCAGCGGACGATTCAGGCTGCGCAGTTCCATAACCAGGCGTAAACCGAGGCGCAGGTTACAGGCATCGACGACAGCGACCAATAAATCCGGGCGGCGCTCACCTTCCAGCTGGCCGAGGATGACGTCGCGCGCTACCTGCTCGTCGGGAGATGTTACAAACAAGCTGTAGGTGCCCGGCAGGTCGAGCAATTCAGCCGGGTGGTCCAGGCCAGTAACCCGACCGGAGCGGCGCTCGACGGTAACACCGGGATAGTTGGCGACCTTGGCGCGTGCGCCAGTCAGGCGGTTAAAAAGCGATGTTTTGCCGCAATTGGGGTTGCCAATCAAGGCAAAGCGAATAGCTGGGGTCATGGATCAGTACCTTAGGCAGGCCGGAGGAGCAGTCAACAGGTGAAGGAATCAGGGAGTCGTGGTTAACAGTTCCACATAGATTTTGGCCGCTTCGGCGCGGCGTAGTGCGAACTTGGTACCATTGACCTGCACTGCCAGGGGGTCAGCACCCAGCAGGCCAAAACCAATAATTTTGAGGGGCGCGCCCGGCAGAAAGCCTAGTTCCTTCAGGCGCAGGCTAACGCGCTCATCCTGGGCGCCAAACAAGGGTTGTGGTTTTATATCTATCACCCGAACCTTGGCGCCTTTGGGGCATTGATCCAGCCGCAGGCCAGGGGCAATAGTATTAACAGCCGTATTCATGAAGAAAATCCGCATCTAAATGAGAGTGATTATTAGGAAGAATACTGTATTTACCTGTTGGCCGCAATTTACAAGGTGTGGTGTTAGCGAGATTGATTGCCAGGGAATTGGGGGGGACTGTTAATCGTATTTGTGCTGCTATGGCTCGATGGGGAACAGCAACGGTTGTTGCCTTGTCTCAAGTTCAGCCATAATCGTTGAGACTTTTCCTGCTACCCGGCGTAAAAAGCCCGGGTATCCACTATCAACCCCTAAGGATTTGCTATGCACGATCATCAAGAGTCCCGCCCGAAATCGTCATCGACCACCCTGGTGGCGGTGGTGATTGCGCTGATTGTTATAGGTGCTATCTACTTTTTTATTAGCGACAGCAAAGACCCGGTAACACAACCGGTAACCACCTCACCGGTAACACCGACTCCCCAGGCACCGGTGGAGCAGCCCGCCGTAACACCCCAACCTGAAGTTGTCTATGAAGCGCCCCAGCCTATTGAAGAAGTAGAACCGCTACCGTTATTAAATGAAAGTGACACCCCGGTGCTGGATGCGTTGCGCGGTTTGCGCGGCGATAGCCTGTTGGCGTTAATTGTGCCGCAAGAGGTGATTCGCAAATTTGTATTAGCTGTTAATGGCGTAGCGGAAGGCAAGGTCGTTAATGAATATCGTCCGCTGGTTTCGCCTCCGCCACCTTTTATTCCTGAAACCTTCACGGTGACTGTGGAGGGAAGTGCGGTGGAACAACAGCGCATTGCCCTGGCTAATTACGCGCGTTATGAAACCTATGTAAATAATTTGGCATTACTGGATATGGATACGGTTGCGGCCATTTACCGCCGTTTTTATCCACTGCTTGAAGAGGCCTTTAAAGAATTGGGGCTCAAGAAAAGCAATTTTCACTCAGTGCTGATTGCCGCAATTGATAATGTGTTGGCGGCTCCCGATGTGCAGGGTGAAGTATTGTTGATCCAGCCCAAAGTGTTTTATCAGTATGCGGATCCTGTGCTGGAAAAAATGCCTCAAACCCACAAATTGATGGTGCGTATGGGCCCCGAAAATGCGCGCAGTGTGAAAGCCAGTTTGCGTCAATTGCGTGCAAGGTTATTGTCACAGTGATCATCTGTGGTGCGTTACTTTTTTGCTAAGACCTATCTTAAAAAGCCAGCGACTGCTGGCTTTTTTGTTGCTTTTGGTAGCAAGTGTTCCGATTTGTAAAAAAAGTTTCACTTTTTTCAAAAAAAAATTTCTGATCGTTTTTACTAAAAATACTCATCTAATTGATTTATAAGCATTTTTGCTAAAAGTCACACAAAACACAGCGCTGCCCATTCTGTTGACAACGTTGTCCGTCGGGAGTAGTGTTGAATCATCGACAACGTTGTCTTATCGACTGCAAAGTTGCCGAGTTAGTTCATCCAATACACACAAAATTGCAAATCACGGGAGAATAACCATGCGTAACAAGTTAAGTGATGCGATTAAGCTGGCAAACAAGAGTGCACTGATGTTGGGCTCTGCTGCTGCTATCGCCATGATGGGGGTTGCAACCTCAGTCCACGCTCAAGATGGAGCTATGGAAGAGGTCGTTGTTACTGGTATTCGCAGTGCGTTGAAGAACGCGGTAGATATCAAACGTAACTCCACTGCCGTGGTTGATGCCGTCTCTGCTGAAGATGTGGGTAAATTACCCGACTCTGATGTTGGCCAGGCCTTGGGACGTATTCCCGGTGTGACAGTTGGTCGTGCATTTGGTCAGGGAGCTTCTGTCTCTATTCGCGGTTCTGACCCGCAAATGACCTACACAACGTTGAATGGTCAATCCGTTGCATCCACCGGCTGGTACGATCAGCAGGCAATTGACCGCTCGTTCAACTATTCATTGCTGCCAGCAGAATTGATTGGTGGCATGGAAGTATATAAAACGTCCCAGGCTGACATTACCGAAGGTGGTATTGGCGGTACGGTTATCGTGAAAACCCGTAAACCTTTGGATCTGGATGCCAATACGGTATTTGGCAGTGTAAAAGGTAGTATCGGTACTGTCAGTGACGATTTTGCTCCTGAACTGTCCGGTCTTTACAGCTGGAAAAACGATGCAGAGACTTTTGGTGTCCTGGTGGCTGCGGCAGTAAGTGAAGGCGATTACATCCGTCGTGGTATTGAAGCTGATACCCGTTGGTCTGGTGATGTTGCGCCTACTACGTTTGTACAAGAACGTGAGCGTAAAGCGTTTGATGTAAATATTCAGGCAAGGCCATCTGACAATCTGGAAGTAGGCTTGCACGTACTCAGTATGGAATTGGTTGGCGACAACTCCAATACCAGCCATTACATTTTTGCCGGTAATGCTCCCGCAAGTACTTGTTCCGTGACTAACGCTAATGGTATCTGCCTAAAGAGCAATATTGGTGCTGCTGATGCTACCGATGCCTTTATTCAAACCTGGGCTCGTGTAGGTAAGATGACATCAGATACCTATGAGTTGAATGCAACTTATACCGGCGAGAACTTTAAGTTGTCAGGTGTGGTTGGTAAGACAGAAGCAGAAGGTGGTACTGATATGACCACCAACTATTCCTACTATGCTGGCCTGTTGCCAAAATGGACCGGTAGTATTGATGCCACTGGCAAAGAAATAAAAGTTCGCCCCTCCTCTGATCAGTCAACCACTGTTGCAGATTTTGGTACAACAGCAGGTCCAGCCGGCTCATGGGCGACAACCAGAGGCCCAAACTCTGACGAAGAAACTTTTTATCAGTTCGACCTGACCGTTGATCTTGAGCTTGGCTTGATTAACTCTTTCAAAACCGGTATCCGCTCTACCGAGCATGAGTTTGAAAAGCGTGTAGATCGCTCAGTCTTTAAGGCTACTACCACGGCAGCACAAACGTCATCCTTGTATAGCGGTACTATCGACATGGGCACACCGGGCTGGTCATCACCAAAACCGGACATTGGTGCGATGATGGCGAACACCCGTGCCAATATTTCCGGCTGGGTTGAAGAGCGTGGTGGTTATGGTTTGCTGAATGAGCAAAACAATTCATTCTACGGTATGTTTACCTTTGAAGGTGAGGGCGTAAGAGGTAACTTTGGCCTGCGCTACATCCAGACAGATGTTTATGGTATTGGCTACAAACTGGATGGTACTCCACTGTCTGTGGGTGACGTTGATCAGAACGCTGGTTGGGGCAAGCAAAAAGTCAAGGAAAAAGCCGATTACGATGATGTCCTGCCCAGTGTAAACGTTGCATTTGACTTGACTGATGATCTGGTATTGCGCGCGTCCGCTTCACAGGCCATTACCCGCCCCAATTACGACAACATGTTCCTCGAAGTGCAAACTGGCTTCCAGGATACTGTTGCCGGTAACGAAACCTATACCAAGGGTGATGTTGGCCTGCAGCCAATGAAATCCAGCCAGGCTGAAGTCGGTCTTGAGTACTACTACGGCGATGGCAACCTGATATCGTTGACATACTTCACCAAAGACATTACCAACTTCATCACTACAGAAACTGAAGTTGACCAAAGCATTGGTGTGGTAAGCCCTGACAGCGGTCTGGATAGCTGGACTGTGAACCGTTACATCAATGCCGGTGGTGGTGAGATTGACGGTATCGAACTGCAACTGAATCATGCGTTTGATAACGGCTTCGGTGTGTTGGTGAACTACACTTATGCCAATGGCAATGCGCCGGCTGTGAGTTATCAGGATAATATCGGTGTGTTTACCCTGTCATCTAACCACAATGCCAACCTGGTTGGTTATTGGGAAAATGAAGAGTTCTCAGCGCGTGCGGCATACAACTGGCGTTCCAAGTACATGGTTCGCGAAACGGGTTGGTACGGCAATCGTATGCATGACGACTTCGGTACCTTGGATCTGAGCTTCGGTTGGAATGTCAATGACATGGTTACCCTTTCTCTGGAAGCGACCAACGTTTTGGAAGAGGATGATATCCAGTACGGGGCAGCTGATAACTCAACAACGGTAAAAGCACCACTCAAAGACGGTTACCCAGCCTGGTCTTTCATGGGTGAAGCAACCTACAAGTTGGGCGTAAGCTTCAAGTTCTAATATTTCTCTGGAACTGACAAAAAAGCCCGGCGACTGCTGGGCTTTTTTGTTTTAGTAAAGATGAATCCGGATTGGGCTTATGAAACCTTTGCGTATAGCGATAGTTGGGGGCGGGACAGCAGGCTGGTTAGCGGCTAACCATTTGGCCGTTGAGTTAAAGGCTGAGCCTGGGATAGAGATTACCGTCATTGAATCGCCGGAAATAGGGATTGTTGGCGTGGGTGAGGGGACGGTTCCCCATATCAAAAAAACCTTGCAGAAGTTTGGTATACCGGAAGCCGATATGCTTGCCGCTTGCGATACCTCCCTTAAGAATGGCATCAGGTTTGCAAACTGGATGCAGCCATCCCGGCAGGGAAAGGCGCATGTTTATTATCACCCGTTTTCATCTCCTTTTCCTGCCGGTTATGATGTAACACCTTACTACTTAAAATATCGTGCAGCGTTGTCTTTTGGTGCTGTTTCTCATGCCCCGGATATTTCTGAGTTAGGCTTTTCACCTAAGCGTATTTCGTCTGTGCCTTTTGAAGGGGTAGTCGATTATGCTTATCATTTTAATGCGTATAAGTTTGGCCAATTGCTGGCAAAAAATGCAACGCAACGTTTTTCTGTTCGACGAAAAGAAGCCACTATCTGTGCGGTTACACGGAACGAACAGGGAAATGTTGAAGCTTTACAGACGAAAGAGGGGGAGTCACTTGCCTATGATTTTTTTGTGGACTGCTCAGGTTTTCATGCGCTGTTACTTGGCAATACCTATCAGGTACCTTTCGTCGATATCAGCGATCGCTTATTGACGGATACGGCTTTGGCGATTCAGGTTCCCATTAAGAATAACCAGCCAATACCACCTTATACCCAGGCGAGTGCCCATGGTGCAGGTTGGATTTGGGACATTCCCCTGACTACCCGGCGCGGAGTGGGATTTGTCTACGCCAGTCAATGTCTGTCTGAGAATGATGCTATCGCAGGCCTGGCAGCCTATTTGGGTGAATTACCAGAGAATATGGCGCCGCGCAAAATTACCATGAAAATGGGGTATCGCGAAAAGTTCTGGGTGAATAATGTCGTTGCCCTGGGGCTGGCGGGTGGCTTTGTTGAACCGCTGGAAGCAACATCAATTCTGGTGACTGATTTTGCCGCTGAACTATTTGCACGTAATTTGCCGCGTGATTTATCGGCACTCCCGGCAGTGACGAGTTATTGCAATAAGGTTATGGCCTATACTTGGGAGCGGGTTATTGATTTTATCCAGTTGCATTATTGTATCTCCGACCGGCGTGACACAGAATTTTGGATTGCGAACACTCACAGTGGAAATCTTTCTGAGGTGTTAGCGGAGAGATTGGCCATCTGGCGAGTGCACTCTCCCAAAAAAGCCGATTTTTTTAGCCGGTTCGACTTGTTTGACGTAGATAACTATCTTTATGTGCTATATGGCATGGAGTATCCGACATCACCTAAGTCTATGACTGCTTATGAAGAGCAGGTTTATCGTGAGGTTTTATTGGGCGTTCGCCACCATAGTGATGAACTTGCCAGGCAACTGGTCGGACATAGAACCTGGTTGGATGGGTTTTCTCAGGCTTACAAACAGAAGGCTATTTAAAAATCATAAAATGTATTCACTGTCAGCCGGCCGCTGCGAGGGTTGGTATCGATACTAAGGGCAGGATTGATATAAGGGCTATGCAGTAATGAACCGCGATAGGCCACCAGGCGATTAAAGCGGGCACTGATCATGCCAATCTTGGTGAAAAACTCGGAAGATTCACCAAAATACTCCTGCCTGGGACGCAGTTTATTGATTTCGTCATAGTAAACGTCGAGATAGTGTTCGCGATTTTCAGCGGTAATTTGTTGTAGTCCGGTAGCATTGTGGCGATAAAAGGCAGTGCCACCATGTTCTTCCCCGCAGAGATACAGCAGGACTGCAATATGGTTGGGAGTGCTTGCATCAAAGTGGGGTGTCCTTTGTTGTGGACTTAGCACTTCCGGGGCAAGTGCAATCAGGGAAAAAACACAAACGCTTTTACGAATATCCAATTGGGCTGGAATATTGAGTTCTTGTTTTAAAATAGGCTCCAGGTGCGTCGTAATATTATAAGAGTAGTCTTCCGGGGCTTTGAGTCTGATACCGGGATATCCTTTTTTTTCTGCCAGGCCAGGATAGGGCTCAAAACGATAGCGACTGGCAAAATCCACCATGGCTTGCGGGTTTTGCAAAAAATTATCGATGCAAAGTAGTGTGTGATCTCCCAGCGTAATTCGCTCAATGGTTGCGTGAGGGTTGATGGCATACAACAATTGCTCATTCATGGTGCATAGGCTCACAATAAATACTGGGCGGACGTAGAACCACTGTTACAAAACCAAGCCTATCAGATCATTTCCGGGGGTGTATATGCTTTTGGTGAGGGTTTGATGCAGGTCAGTAAAATGATGACTGGCGTCTAAATATATTTTCAAAAAAATACACAATAATCTTTGACAACGTTGTCTCGCTGGCGTAACCTTAGTCTGTCCAGTGAAAAACCTATAGGCAAATCTCCGTGTTTATAGGCTTCAAGGGGCATGAGTTCTCTAGAGCTGTAGTAGTGGTCTTGTGGTTAGTGCTCTACGGAGCACTAACCGTTTTTTTGAATGTCCATCGACCCAGCTTGTGAGAAAATCCGGATTTCTGGATGTGTCCGGCGGAAGTATGCCGTGCATTGGCACTAACAATAACGGGGTAGATCATGGGTAAGGTGCCTCTCGGCGAACAAACCTTATATATTGGCATCGATGGCGGCGGGACCAAATGCCGTGCACGTATCATTACCGACGATCAGCGGGTGCTGGGAACGGGTGTTGGTGGCCCAGCCAATCCGTTTCATGGTGTCCAGCAAACTAAAGATTCCATTCGTACCGCTGCCGAGCTGGCGGCCCAGGAAGCGGGTTTGTCGCCTGCTGATATGGGTCGATTGATTGCCGGTGTCGGTCTGGCGGGTGTTAATGTGCCCAGCCTCTATACTGTGATGAACCAGTGGCATCACCCCTTCAAACAGATGTTCCTGACAACCGATCTGCATATTGCCTGCCTGGGGGCCCATAACCGCGATGAAGGTGCGGTGATGATTGCCGGTACCGGTTCCTGTGGTTATTCCTATGTGAATGAGCGCGCCCTGTTTCTGGGGGGCCATGGCTTCCCTATCGGCGACAAAGGCAGTGGTGCCTGGTTGGGACTGGAAGCTATCAAAGCTATTCTGTTGGCGTCGGATAACCTCGGTCCACAAACATCCCTGAGCGATCCTATTGCCGATCTGCTGCAAGCCAAAGGCGTGATGATTGTTGATAAATTATTTGGCGCTCGCTCTGCTGATTATGCGCGTTTTGCTATCTATGTCATGGACGCCGCTGATGCCGGCGATGAAGTGGCAGTACGCATTGTAAAAGACGGCGCCACCTATATGAGTGATGTCGCCCGCCGCCTGTGGGCAACCCAGCCGGGGCGTATGTCGATTATTGGCGGCCTTGCTCCACGCCTGGTTCCCTGGATGGATGCCGATATTGCCAATCGCCTGTCACCTGCATTGAATCAACCTGAATTCGGTGCAGTGTATTTTGCCCGGCAGGCGATGAAAAAAATGCTATCTATCGAGCCTGTCAGCAGCTTTTCCTGATGGCCAGGTCAAGCCGGAAGCATGACGGAACATTTGTTTGAGGAATAATAACCATGTCAGAACAAACATTAGAGCCTAATGCCACGACAGGAGCTAACTTTATGAGTCCTGAAATATCTGCTAGCCGCTCCAGTCAGTCAATCGTGATACCCATGTTGATCATTGGTACCTTGTTTTTTGTATTTGGCTTTGTGACCTGGCTGAATGGTTCATTGATTCCTTTTTTGAAAATCGTTTGTGAGCTGAATGAGTTCCAGGCGCTGCTGGTAGCAGCAGCGTTTTATATTGCCTACACCGTGTTTGCATTGCCCGCTGCTGCCGTATTGCGCCGTGTTGGTTACAAACGTGGCATGGTGGGTGGCCTGGGGGTGATGGCGGTCGGCGCCCTGTTGTTTATTCCCGCCGCCCAAACCACTTATTACGGTTTGTTTTTGTTTGCATTATTTGTATTGGGAGGGGGGCTGACGCTACTGCAAACAGCATCCAATCCTTACATCGTGTGTATAGGCCCACGTGAAAGCGCCGCTATGCGCATCAGTATTATGGGCTTGGTGAATAAAGGTGCAGGTGTGGTTGTACCCCTGCTCTTTACCGCACTGATTTTAACCGGCATGGACCAGTTTTCAGATGAAGTGTTAAGCGCACTGGAGCCAGCCGCTCGCAATGAGCGCCTGGCAGAGTTGTCGGCGCGCCTGGTATATCCCTATGTACTTATGGCGATTGTCCTGATCGGTTTGATGGTTTTTGTGTATTGCTCTCCTTTGTCTGAACCTGTGTTGGATGACGAACCTGGCGAAGGGCAGGATGCCGACCTGGATAAGTTCGGTGTTCTGCGCTTTCCCCAATTAATCCTCGGTGCTCTGGCACTGTTTACTTATGTGGGTGTGGAAGTTATCGCCGGGGACACTATCGGCCTGTATGGCCAAAGCCTGGGGCTTGCCCATTTTGGTTCGCTCACGTCTTACACCATGGCATTTATGGTATTGGGGTATATCCTCGGGGTTCTTGCTATTCCCAAATACCTGAGCCAATCCAATGCGCTCCTGTTATCGGCGCTATTGGGGATGGTATTTACAGCGGGTATTGCCCTGAGCTCCACTAGTGATATCGGCATCTCCGAAGCACTGTTTGGCTGGATGGGAATTGCGGTTGTGCCTGATTCGGTGATGTTCCTTGCACTGCTCGGATTTGCCAATGCCTTGGTGTGGCCAGCGATTTGGCCATTGGCTCTGGAAGGCTTGGGCAAATATACCAGTACGGGGGCGGCATTATTGATTATGGGGATTGCCGGTGGTGCACTCTTGCCATTGGTATACGGTCATCTGGCCCATTCCGGTGGCGACAGCCAATCGGCTTACTGGATGATGTTGCCCTGTTATGCCTTTATTTTGTTCTATGCCATTAAGGGCCATAAATTGCGCCGTTGGAAATAATTGCCATTGGTATCATACGCCGGGACGCGCTCAGCAACCGTTTGATGCTATTGAGGTTTATATGGTAAAGCAGCGCTTCCTGGCCCTGGATGTCATGCGTGGTTTAACGCTTGCACTCATGATTCTGGTAAACACGCCAGGTTCCTGGAGCCATGTCTATGGGCCTTTACTCCATGCGGATTGGCATGGTGTCACCCCCACGGATTTCGTCTTCCCTTTCTTCCTGTTTATTGTTGGCTCGGCAATGTACTTTTCGGTGCGTGGCCTGGCGCAATTAAGCTTGTCCCAACAATTGCGCAAAGTGGGGCGTCGCGTCCTGCTGTTATTCGTGATGGGTATTTTATTGGCGGCTTATCCATTCACGGCGGATGTACATGATTGGCGCATTATGGGCGTATTACAGCGCATTGCGTTGGCCTATGGTGTTGCTGCCTTGATTGTTCTCTATGCGGGTTTCAATGCTCGCCTGTTAATGGCTGCCGGTTTGTTGCTGGGTTATTGGATATTGCTGGCCTTGGCGGGCAGTGACCCCTATAGCCTTGAGCACAACCTGGTTCGCCAGTTGGATATTACCTTGCTGGGCGAGTCCCACCTGTGGCAAGGCAAGGGCCTGGCGTTTGATCCGGAGGGGTTGCTGAGTACCTTGCCTGCCGTAGTCAATGTGCTGGCAGGGTTTGAAGCAACCCGTGTGCTCCTGGCGAGTGACAATAAACCGCAGGCGATTCGGACATTATTAATAGCCGCGCTGGGCCTGGTATTGCTGGCACTCTTGTGGAACCTGTGGATGCCCATTAACAAGTCCCTGTGGACCAGTCCTTTTGTGCTGTTAACATCGGGTATTGCGATTGCGTTTTTGATGTTGCTGATTCGCCTTGAGCAGGTAACAAGTCCGCTGGTATCGAGTTGGCTGCAACCGCTGTATCAAGGCTTTGCAATCATTGGAAAAAACCCACTGTTTATTTATTGCCTATCGTTTGTATGGGCCACCAGTATGTATTTGATTCCGGTGGGCGATACCACACTTTATGGTGCAATCTACGAATTTTTTAAACGCTTTGCCGATCCTTACCTTGCCTCGCTGTTGTTTGCGTTGTTGCAGGTGGCAATTTTCTGGTTCATTGCCTGGGTATTGCATAAGCGCAATATTGTGATCAGTCTCTAGCGCATTGATATTATTGTTTGAGGTAAACGCATGAAACACGCACTGGTAGGTGCACGCTTGTTTGATGGTGAAGTGTTTATCGATGGGCATGCACTGGTTATCCATAATGGTTTGATAGAACAGCAGTTGCCAATCAACCAGTTGGATACTTCAATCGAGCGTATCGATTTGCAGGGGGGAGTGCTGGCCCCCGGTTTTATTGATCTGCAAGTGAATGGTGGTGGCGGTGCTTTTTTTACTAACGACACCAGTTTATCCGCCTTACAAAACATGCTGGACGGCCATCGCCCAACAGGCACTACTTCCATGTTGCCGACCCTGATTAGCGACACCCGCGCTGTGCATCAAGCCGGTGTCGATGCCGTGGCTCGTGCAATATCAGCGGGAATGCAGGGTATTTTGGGGGTACATGTGGAGGGCCCGTTTTTTGATTTAGCCCGCCGTGGCGCACATAACGAGCGCTATATCCGTACCATGGAAGCGGCTGATATTGAATGGCTCAGTGAGTCCCGGCCTTTCAAGGTCATGCTGACCCTCGCACCTGAGCATGCCTTGCCCGGACAAATCAAAGCCTTGAGTGATGCCGGTGTTGTGGTTTGTGCCGGCCATACCGATGCGCACTATGAGCAAGTAGTGGATGCCATTAGTGAAGGGCTTGCGGGTTTTACCCATTTGTACAATGCCATGCGCCCAACCACGGGACGTGAACCCGGGGTAGTGGGTGCGGCGTTGGATTCTGCCAATACCTGGTGCGGCATTATTATCGATACCTATCATGTGCACGCTGCATCGGCACGTGTTGCCTATGCCGCTAAACCGCGCGGCAAGGTGTATCTGGTGACCGATGCCATGTCCACTGTCGGCTCGACAGAAAAATCCTTCCAGATTTACGGCGAAACCATTTATGAAAAAGAGGGCTGCCTGGTCAATGCCGAAGGACGCCTGGCGGGCAGCGCCATTGGCATGATTGACGCTGTGCGCCTTAATACCCGATGGGTGGGTATGGATTTGGCAGAAAGCTTGCGTATGGCGTCGCTCTATCCCGCGCAATTTATGCAAGTCGATTCTTACCTGGGGCGTATAGCGCCGGGATTCCGTGCGGACCTGGTCCACTTTACCGATGATTTCCAGGTGACGTCTACCTGGGTTGCCGGTGACTACCGTCAACATGCGTGAAGCGTTAAAACACAAACACTCACTGGAGTGATGCATGAAAGTTGTTATTCTCAATGATGCTGCTGCCGTAGCACGCTATGGTGCAGATTTGTTTATCCGGCAAATCCACAAAAAACCGGATTCGGTATTGGGCCTGGCAACAGGGTCTACACCGGTAGCACTTTATAAGGAACTGATCCTGGCCTATCGCGAAGGGCGCGTGACCTTTAAGCAGGTAAGCAGTTTTAACCTGGATGAATATTTGGGGCTGGATGCTGCCCATCCCCAAAGTTATCGCTACTTTATGAATGAGCAATTGTTCAACCACATTGATATTGATAAGGCTCACACCCTGGTGCCACCGGGGGATGCCGCTGACCCTATTGCCGCCTGTGCGCTCTATGAAAAAGCCATTGCCCAACGGGGAGGGATTGATGTGCAATTGTTGGGTATTGGCCGCAATGGGCACATAGGTTTTAACGAGCCATCGTCATCCTTAATGTCCCGCACCCGGGTAAAAACACTGACCCGTGCGACCATCGACGATAACGCCCGTTTTTTTGCACCGGATGAATACCAGCCGCACCTTTCAATCACTATGGGAATCGGTACGATTCTCGAATCGAAGAAAGTGGTGTTATTAGCCACTGGGGAAAATAAAGCTGATGCGATCAAAGCTACTGTTGAAGGGCCTTTGACCGCTGCTTGTCCGGCCTCTGCGTTGCAATTGCATGAGCAGGCAGTGCTGATTATTGACGAAGCGGCTGCATCCAAATTATCGGATGTGGAGTTTTACAAGCACATCGAGCGCGAAAACCAAAAGCTGTTGGATCGGCTCGGTTATTAATCTGCATAAAACCCGCCCGGTTTTCGCCAAGCCGGGCGGGTGCCATCTACAACCACTGTTTCCCTTTGGTATTGGCAGATCCCGGGGATTTGCCATCAACCGGCCGGCCTGGTGCCGCCGGAGCTCTCCCTCACCAATGTTCAAGCTGCTGCATGCCCGGCCAGGTATTACCGCGCATAGCCATTCAGCGCTTGCTGGGGGCAGGGCAGGTGGAGTCGCGCACAATAAGTTGCGGATAAAAACCTTCACTATCGACATCGCGGCCATCCTTGCGGATAGACTCGATCAGCAGGGCCGTTGCCCGTTCGGCAATGGTTGTGTTGGGCTGCTGTGCCGTCGTCAGGTTGGGCCAGGCCTGGCGAGAAAACGGGCTGTCCTCGAAGCCGACAATCGATAATTGTTGTGGCACATCCACGCCCTGGATACGGGCTGCAAACAGGGTACCTGCGGCTATTTCATCGTTACAGGCGAAGACGGCGGTAGGCTTGAGGTTAGAGGCCAGCAGTTGGCGTGTACGCTTTACCCCGGACTCGAAGGAATATTCCCCCGGCAATATCAATTTCTTATCCATGCTGATCTTGTTCGCTTTGAGCGCGGCTTTATACCCTTCAAGGCGCTCCCCGCTGGATTTATGCGCCTCCTCACCACCGAGGAACGCAATCGCTTTGTGACCCAGGTCAATCAGGTATTGGGTGATCTTATAAGCGGCGGTACGGTCGTCAATAAAAATACAGGGGGATTTCTTGTCGGGCGCCTGGGAGCCTGACAGGATGCGCACAAAGGGGATTTTACGTTTGCCAAGGGCGCTAAGCACTTCGGGCATTTCTGACATGGGGGGGGTTAATACCAGGCCTCCGACCTGGCTGCGATCCACCATATTAAGCACCTCATCGATGATATCCGGCGCTTTGGAATCGCAGGGGTGGATGACCAGCTCATAACCCTGGCGGCGGCACTCGCCCAAAATACCCCGCTGCATGTCAATCACATAGTTGCTGTTGGGGTTGTCGTAGATAAAGCCGATGGAGGAGGCTGCACCACGCAATAAGCGGGCAGACAGGTTGGGTTGGTAATTGAGTGCCTTGACGGCCTGCATGACCTTTTCCTGCAACTCGGGGCCGACACTGGCTTCCTTGTTGATTACCCGTGATACGGTCTTAAAGGACACGCCTGCCAGCTTGGCGACGTCCTTGATGGTTGCCTTGGTTTTTCCTGGGGCTTTCTCAACACTGGTTCTTTTTTCAGACGCTGCTTTCATACTGGGGCACACAGGTTATTTTTTGATAATTGCGCAGGGGCAATCTAGGCTCAAGATATGGATCCGTATGGGGTGTAAGGGTAGAGCTTCGCCGTTACAAGCGCAATCCCGCTGCGGGGCCAGAACACCTGTTCGTCGCTCAAAACAGGCCGCAAGTTTTGTAAAAAGGCTTTGGCTGAGCTTTTGATGTTGTTAGCCTTACTCCAAGCAGAGCCCTGCATTCATGCACAGGCTTGCGTAAATACTCGATCATCGAGTGAATAATAAATGAGGCACTGGTTTATGAACATCATGCATTTATCACGGTTGCAACTCTGGTTTTTACCCCTGTTTCTACTGGCGGCAGCTTTGGTCCTGGCGATATCACCCGCCGCTCGCGCTGAACATTCACTGACCCAGGTATGGAAGACCGAGGGTTTGGCCGTTCCTGAGTCCGTTCTTTATATGAAGGACAAGAAAGAGCCTTATCTACTGGTTTCCCTGATTGATGGTGTCCCCACCGAAGTTGATGGTAAGGGGGGAATCGCCAAGTTGGGTACGGATGGTGAAGTGCTGGATGCTGAATGGATTACTGGCCTCAATGCCCCCAAGGGCATGGGCACCGATGGCAAATTGCTGTATGTGGCAGATATTACCGAACTGGTGGTTATTGATATCAAAAAACAACGTGTTGTTAAAAAAGTCCCGGTACCTGAGGCGGTATTTCTGAATGATGTGACCGTGAGTTCTTTAGGTGTAGTGTATGTTTCTGATACACGCACACACAGGGTACATATGTATGATGGCAAGAAAATCCATCTGTACCTGGATGGGGTGGATAATGCCAATGGTTTGTTTGCATTGGGCAATAGCCTGGTCGTTGGTTCAGCCAAACAATTGCTGATATTTGATGCAAACAAAAAGCCACTGGTACTGGCGCAAGGCTTTGCTGAAAATATCGACGGCGTGGAAATGGTTGCACGCGGTGAATTCGTGGTGTCTTGCTGGCTGGGGTTGGTTTATTACGTCTACGGCGATGGGCGCATCCAGCAAATGCTGGATCTGCGCGAACAAAAAATCAATACTGCAGACCTTGGGTTCGATCCTGAACAGCGTGTGGTCTTGGTTCCCAATTTCTTTAAGAATTCAGTAACAGCGTATCGCCTGGAGTAATTTTTCCTCTGTAAAGAAGCCCCTGTTATTTTATGGATAACAGGGGCTTCTTTATGCTCGGATTCACGAGATCAAGAATGCTTGTCTGGCGACTGCCTGGCAAAGGCCGCCAGTTGTTCGGCACTGGCTTCCTGTTGGTATTGGGCTTTCCATTCACTGTAGGGGATACCATAAACACGCTCGCGTGCATCTTCATAGTCAATATCAATGCCCTGGTCTTTTGCGGCAGCGACATACCATTTACTTAAGCAGTTGCGACAAAATCCGGCAAGGTTCATTAAGTCAATATTCTGTACATCCTTGCGAGCGTCCAGGTGTTCCAGCAGGCGGCGGAACACAGCGGCTTCCAGGGTTTGTTGGGTGGTATCCGGTAGTTCTTTAATGTTCATCAACGATTTCTCCTGCATCAGGACTGGCGCGAACGGCGCATATCAATCACATAGGTTTTGGTCATGCGGTCATGTATCAGCTTATCGCCCATCATGGCGTTAATGATGAGTGCAATATAGGTAAACAGGGCAGTGATACTGAATACCAGGCTGCGACAGAACCCCTGGAAGGGTGTCATGCGCTCAAAGTGTTTGTTGGTGACAACCAGGCCCATAATCAATTTGCCCAGGGTTGCCTGGGTTGATGAACACTCACATGCCCAGAAATAAAAAAATCCAAGCACGAGGGGAATGATAAGCACAGCATTATTAACGTTATCACTACCGGTTTGTCGCGCCAGGTCACTGAGCAGGAGCGATGAGATAAAAAACATACCCACCAGATCAATAACCAGGGCCGCAAGGCGTTTCATCGGGCTGGCGTAGTAAAGGGTTTCCGGTTGCAGAACCGGTTTAGCCATTTTGATGCTGCTGGCACCGCGTACACCTTCCACTGCCTGCCGGGATTGCTCCAATGGCTCAGTTTCACTGATTTGCGCGAGTAATGGAGCGTATTCCTCCTCCTCGAAGAAACGATAAATATGATGCTGGTTAAGCTTCCAGTTAAAGATGCTGTCCAGGTAGGTGAGTACGCGTGAGCCAATCAGGATCAGCGGCTTATTATGGTTGCGTTTGTTGTGTTCCTGGATGACTTGCAAGATGCCCAGGCCCAAACGCCAATTGAATTGATCGTCGAGGATAAACGGGGAGCGCATCAAAAACTCCCAGGATTCAGGCATATGCAACTCGCTGGTGGTATTGAGCAATGCCTGGGCCAGTGCTACCAAACGTTCGCCTTCTATTTGGTAGGGGTTGGGCTCTTCCGCCAGGGATGGCTCGCCAGGTGTTTCGGCCTGGCCTTCCGCCGATGATAACCCTGCCGATGGTGGCAGCGCGCTTGACTCGGGTTCAGCCAGCGGGACTTCCGGTTGTGGTTGTGTGCCAATGTTGTCAGAACCTGTGCCTGCGGGGCTGCTCTGTTCTGCTGAGGCGACGTGAGCGGAGGCCTGGACGGTGTTTTCTGCGGGAGATTCGTCTGTTACCGGTGGTTGCTCTTGCTGTGCTTGGTAATGCTGGTAGGCAGCGTAGTCCAATGCCGTTTTATAGGCGTGGTGTAACGCCTGAAAGGCCTCTGGTTGTTCATCCGGTCGCGTTGTTTTTAGCTTGCGCGCATAAGCGCGTTTGATATCGCGGCTGTCACTGGTGGGCTCCAGCTCCAGTATTTCCCATATGTTCATTTAAAACCATTCCTCGTTATCCAGGCGATTGAGGATGGTCTCCAATTGTGCAGCGGCTTTTTGGATTTCCGGCGGGTTTTGGCGCTCGAGGACTTGGTCAAAGTCGGCCAGCAGTTGCGCAATTTGCTGGCGTTTTTCTCCCAGGCTGGACTCGTAGAGTCGCTCGCCGCGGGCGATGAGCGCGCGGTTGCTCTCCTGGTCGCGCGGATGGAATTTGAGTGCTGCCAGTTTCTGGCGCGACTTTTCAATTTCTTCTGCCGTGAGTGCGCCGGGTGAGTGTTCAATCACCTTGTTGACAGCTTTTCCGGTGGAGATAACCGTGACATCCACTTCCAGTAAGCCATTCATATCGTAGGAGTAGCGTACATCTACGCCCTCTTTACCGGCAGGAGCCTTGGGAATATCGATGGACACTTTGCCAAGGAACACGTTTTTGTTCACCAGGCGATTTTCGCCTTGGTAAATGCCCACACTGATTTGTGCCTGGTTGTCGTGCACCGTCACCAGGCGGCGTGTCACGCTGATGGGAACCACCGAATTGCGCTCGATGATTGGCAGGAAATAACCGCCCTGGTTATTGCTTTCGTTAACCACATCGGTGCCCAGGGTGTAGGGACAGACATCGGTGAGGACAATATCGTTGAGCGCCTGGTCTTTGGCCTTCAAGCCCGCCTGGATAGCGGCGCCCATGGCAATGGCACAATCGGGGTCCAGGTGGCAGGAGGGCAATCGGCCAAACATGCGTCCAATCATGGAGCGGAATACACCCATACGCGTGGCGCCGCCTACCAGCACTACGTCATCGATGCTTTGCGGTGACATAGTGGCATCGTTAAGCGCGCGCTCAATAGGGCGCTTGGCGCGCAGTAATAAAGGTGTCACCACCTTGGTGAACCATGCCTCATCCGGCTGGAAGTCGATCTGTTGGCCTGCCAGGGTGATTTGAATGGGGTTTAGCGCTTTACTGCTGATGCGGCGTTTGGCGGTTTCCATCTGCATCAATAGCTGGTTGAGCTGTGCAGGTGCGAGGCTTTGGCGGTTGATACTGTATTGGTTCAGTAAGTCATCGACCATTGCATCGACAAAATCCTCCCCGCCGAGGAAGTTGTCACCTGCACTGGCATGCACTTCCATAACACCTTCAAAGAATTCCAGGATAGATACATCAAAGGTGCCGCCGCCCATATCAAGGATCAGGAAAGTGCCCTCCTGCTTTTCGTGCAAGCCATAGGCGATGGCGGCAGCAGTGGGTTCATTAATCAGGCGCTCGACTTTAAAGCCCGCCAGCTCGCCTGCCATTTTAGTGGCGTGGCGTTGGTTGTCATTGAAATAGGCCGGTACACTGATGACCGCTTCGACGACCGGTTCTCCCAGGAAGGTTTCAGCATCTTCTTTCAGCGAGCGCAGTACAATTGCCGAGAGTTCGGTGGCACTGAAAAAACGGTTGCCAATTTTGATTTTGTGCTCGGTCCCCATCAGGCGCTTGAACACGGCAACGGTCTTGTCGCTATGGCTGATCAGGCGCTCCTTGGCAATGCGTCCCACACTCAGGTTGCCGCTGTCATCCAGACCGACGACTGATGGAGTCAGGTAATCGCCGAGGCGATTGGGGATTAGCTTGACTCCCTCTGGAGTCCAGATGCCACAGCTGCTGTTTGTTGTGCCTAGGTCTATGCCAATAATTGCCATTGTGTTGATCCTGTTGCGACGGAAATCCATGAACCACTGGCGAGCGCTTAATCGGGCTCAAGCCATTGATGGAGACGGGCGATTTAAGCGGGTTTGGCACGAAATGTCCATGGCACTGTGGATAGCATTTGCTATCAAGTTCTGTGAACCCTGGCCGCTAACAGCGCAGGGGCTCTTGAAGCCCCGGCGACTCTGCCTATACTCAGGAAAGACTTTTTTACGACAAGGGTGTTGTGCAAAAAACAGGCGATTTTGCCGCCTTTTTCGATAAATAGCCGGGTTTTGTTGGGAGAAACTGTGTGAATATTATTTTGGGGATCATTGTTGTCCTGGGCTGTGTGATTGGTGGTTTTGTCATTCACGGTGGTAATGCCCTGGCGCTGATGTCGCCGATTGAAATTATGATTATTTGTGGTGCATCGTTTGGCGCCATGATTATTGGTAACCCGCTGTCGGTGACGATCAATGTCGTCAAATCAGCGGGGGCGCTGATGACCCCTTCCAAATACAACAAAATCTTCTACCTCGACATGCTCACCCTGCTCTATGACATCCTCAATAAAACCCGCCGCGAAGGTTTAATGGCGATTGAGGGAGATATCGAAGAACCGGAATCCAGTCCTATCTTTGCCAACTACCCGGAAATTCTCAAAGATCACCATATTGTTGAGTTTATTTGTGACTATCTGCGCATTATGGTGGCGGGCAATATGGCTCCCCATGAACTGGAGTCACTCATGGAGCAGGAACTGGAAGGGCATCATCAGGAAGCATCCATTGTGCCCGGGGCTATCCAGAATGCAGCGGACGGTTTGCCGGGTTTCGGCATTGTGGCGGCTGTACTGGGGGTGGTGATTACCATGGGCAAGATTGGCGGCCCGCCTTCAGAGATCGGGGCATCGGTGGCGGCGGCCCTGGTCGGTACGCTTCTGGGGATTCTCTTTGCCTATGGTTTTATCGGACCTTTTTCGAGTTACCTCAATCACAAGGTTCGCGATGAGTCCCGCGCCTTTGAATGCATCAAGGCGGTGCTGGTAGCGTCCATGAACGGTGTGCCGCCCCAGGTTGCTGTGGAGTTTGGCCGCAAGGTGTTATTCCACAGTGTTCGTCCCAGCTTCAGCGAGTTGGAAGAACAGTATCGCGCCAGTAAAAAATAGGGTGGTTCCATAAATGGAAAGGGGTGCGCAACCGCTCATTATCAAAAAGAGAAAAGGCCGTGGCCATGGTCATCACGGTAGCTCCTGGAAGGTGGCCCTGGCGGACTTTATGACTGCCATGATGGCCTTCTTCCTGCTTATGTGGTTGCTGGGAGGTACGACGGAGGAGGAGAAAAAGGCGATTTCACAATACTTCCAGGATCCGGGTAGCCAGTATGTGATTGGTGAGGGCGGTGCTGACTTGGGACTGATTAATCAGGATAGGCCCATACAGCAATCCCAGGCCGAACAGGACACGATGGAAACAGCCAATACCCAGGAGTTTACCCAGGATGATCAGGAGGTTACCGAAGACAAGATCAAGCGCGAGATGGAGCGTATCGAGAATGAACAGCTGCAAGAGTTGAAAGAGCAGCTAGAGACGGAAATCAATCAACTGGATTCGGTATTCCAGCAGATCAAAGATCAAATCCTGATTGATTTTACGGCCTTGGGCTTGCGCATCCAGATTGTGGATAAAGATCAGCGACCCATGTTCGATGTGGGCAGCGCCAATCTCAAGACCTACTCCAAGGAAGTCTTGCAGGCCCTGGCGCCTATCCTTGATAAAGTGCCCAACAAAATTAGTATTACCGGCCATACAGATGCAACGCCCTATGGCGCCAATGCAACCTACACCAATTGGGAACTTTCGGCGGATCGCGCCAATGCAGCGCGGCGTGCAATGCTTGAGGGCTCCTACCCGGAAAATAAGGTGGCGACAGTGCAGGGCATGGGATCCGTTGCCCCTCTGCTGGTGGATAAGCCGCTTGAACCTATCAACCGCCGTATTGCGATTATTGTGCTGAAAAAAGCGGTTGCCGATGCGCTGGGTTCCGGTGCAGGTATCAGCAGTGATCAATTGCTCCGCGCACCCGATGCTCAACTGCCGGCACGACAACCGACACCGCCGCCGCAGTTTATGTCGCCGACCCAGATCGATGATGCTATCGATGCATCCAGTTCCTCGCCATAACTCTGAAACCCGACAGTCGTCGGGTTTTTTATTCAATGTGTCGTTACGATTGAGGTGAGCCGGGTGTTGTTCGGGTTACGAATGTCACTGTGTTTTCACGGGCGATGGTCTACACTCTCCGCCATTCGCCACGCTTGTGGCATCGTTCTGTGAAGGAGACTGTCATGCTTTATGATTTAACCGTTGTACAATTCAGCAAAATGCTCAATAACCTGAATGCTGTCCTGGATAAGGGCGCAGCCTATGCTGAAGCCAAGCGAGTTGATGTCGGTGTCTTATTGGGCTCGCGTTTGGCCCCGGACCAATTTAATTTGATTCGCCAGGTGCAAATTGCCTGTGATACCGCCAAGTTGGGTGTGGCACGGTTAACCGGTAAGCAGGAGTCTGCCCCGGTTCATCCCGATGTCGAGACTTCGTTAGCTGAACTCAAGGCACGTATCCACTCTGTAATTGAATATTTGGCCCAGTTTTCACCCAGCGATTTTGAGGATGCTGCAGAGCGCAGTATCAGCCAACCGCGCTGGGAGGGAAAATATCTCACAGGGTATGAGTTTGCCATCCAGCATGTGATTCCCAATTTGTATTTCCATATCACTACGGCTTATGCAATTCTGCGTCACAATGGTGTGGACATAGGCAAGAAAGATTATCTCGGGCCTATGCCCTATAAGTCCTGAATGGCAGCTACAACAATTGTTACCCAATAAAAAGGGCTGGTATTAACCAGCCCTTTTTATTGGGTGTAACCGGAGCATTTAGTGATGAGCAGCCGGTACAGTTTCTGCGGGCTGTAATTTCCCCATACGTTTCAACACATGACCGGCCATACCTTGCGCCAATTGTTGTTCGCTCAAAAATATCTTGCCGATTTTTTCTTGCGTCCACATCTCGGCTTCTTCCTCATTGTGGGTGCGAATCACTGCTTCAATTTTTGGATTGAGCTGGCGGGCCACATCGACCATTTGCCTGACGTGAACAGTATTGGATGTCGCCGCGACTAATAGGCTGGCGTTGGTAATATGCGCCTGAATCAGTACATTGGGATCTGCTGCATCACCGCAGACTGCCGGGATATTCTGGCTGCGCAGTTTTTCAACCAGCTCGCGATTAGCTTCTGCAACCACGTAGGGAATTTTCTGTTCGTCCAGGATGCGGGCGATACGCTTGCCTACACGCCCGTAGCCAACCAGGACAACCTGGCCGGATAAATAAGCTTCGTCTGTTGTCATGGGCAGGGTTGCCAGTGGGTCGTCACGGGTGTCCAGGCTGCGCGCATAGGCAGAGCGCGCTTTCAGCCATTGCTGTAAGGGATCGAGTGTGGCAAAAAGTGCTGAGTTCAGCGCGATCGATGCCAGGGCGCCTGCCAGAATCAAATTCTGGGCTTCGATACTCATCATCCCCAGGCTCATGCCCAGCCCGGCGAGGATAAACGAGAATTCACCAATCTGTGCAAGGCTCGCCCCTACGGTAAGGGCCGTGTTCAGTGGATAGCGGAATGCCAGCACCAGTGCAACGGCTGCAAGGGTTTTACCAAACATAATAATCGCCACAACGGCGAGCACTTTCAGGGGATGTTCGACAAGCACATGGGGATCAAACAACATCCCGACAGATACAAAGAATAAAACGGCAAAGGCATCGCGCAGTGGCAGTGAGTCATCGGCTGCGCGGTGGCTGAACTCAGATTCACGCAGCATCATGCCGGCAAAGAACGCACCCAATGCAAAGGAAACGTCGAACAGTGCCGCTGAACCATAGGCAACACCCACTGCCGTAGCGATCACACAGAGGCTGAACATTTCGCGTGAGCCGGTTCCCGCTACCCACCAGAGCAACTTTGGGAGCAGGCGTTTACCCACCACCAGCATAAAGGCAATAAACGCAATCACTTTCAGCATGGTAATGCCCAGGGTAATGCCGATGTTGGTATCGCTAACCCCATGTTCGGCATTGGTTTGGCCACCCATGACACTGGCAAGGGCGGGTAGCAGTACCAGTACCAACACCATGACCAGGTCTTCGACAACCAGCCAGCCAATGGCGATTCGCCCATTGATACTGTCGACAACCCCCCGGGCTTCCAGTGCTTTTAGCAGTACCACTGTACTGGCAACAGAGAGGGCGAGACCAAAGATCACGGCTTCACCCCAGTGCCATCCCCAATAGATGCCAACGCCTGCACCCAATGCGCTGGCAACGGCAATTTGTGCAATAGCACCGGGAATAGCGATACGTTTTACCGAGAGCAAATCATTAACGGAAAAGTGCAACCCCACACCAAACATCAGCAGCATGACGCCAATTTCTGCAAGTTGGGGGGTTAATTCAGCATCGGCGACGAATCCGGGCGTATAAGGACCAACGATAATGCCCGCCAACAGGTAACCTACCAGTGGGGGCATTCGCACACGTGTGGCAAGAAAACCCAGAATCATCGCCAGGCCGAGACCCGCGGCGATGGTAGTGATCAAGCTGATGTTATGGGGCATAGCCTATCCTCATATTGGTATAAAAAAGTCATTTTCCGGACTATAAAGGCCTGTATCGGAGGATAGCAACCCGTTTTTAACAGGCGTTAACACTTTTAATGAGGCGTTTACGAATATAAAACCTGTACTGCCCGAGGTATTTGGCAGTGACATGCCCCCTGGTAGTTAACCCGGTATCAGGGGGCACGATGACGTGGATGTTTAACGCTTTACACGAGGACAGATATTTACAATTCCCTGGCGATTTTGGCTTTTCTTACCAGTTGCACAAACTCTGTGCGATAGCCGTATTCATCGTTTCCCTTATTGGCTTGCGCCAATTCAATCACCTGGTCATAGGTGAAGTCGCCTGTGTATTTGCCGCCTTTCAGCAATTGGGCAAAACCGGCAACCGCCGTTGCAAACCTGGCTTCCTGTTGCAATTCGGGCGTGGCCTTGTTGTTTTTAAGCACAGGTTGTTCCAGCAATTGTGATTTATCGTTAGTGGGTAATTTGTAACGCAAGCGCACCAGGCCATATTCATTGCCGCTACTGTTGGCAGCGGTTGTCGGCGTTTGGTAGCGACCGGCTTCAAGCAGGCCGGAGTCTGTACCGACCGGGGTAATTTCATAGATAGCCGTAACCCGCTGGCCCGATCCCACGTCACCGGCATCGACCTTATCGTTGGCAAAGTCTTCGCGCTTGAGCGCGCGGGTTTCGTAACCGAGCAGGCGATATTCCGCGACGGTAGCCGGGTTAAATTCCACCTGGATTTTTACATCCCTGGCGATAGGGAAGAGGGTAGAGGTTGCTTCGTTGACCAGAACTTTTTGCGCCTCACTGAGCGTATCAATATAGGCAGCGGTGCCATTGCCGTTTTGCGCCAGGGTCTGCATCAGGGCGTCCTGGTAATTGCCCTGGCCAAAGCCCAGTACAGAGAGATAAATACCCTTAGCACGTTTGCGCTCGACAAAATCCTGCAGTGGCTCATCGCCGGTTTGGCCCACATTAAAATCACCATCGGTGGCCAGGATAATGCGGTTGACCCCCTTGGGGTTAAAGTTGGCTTCCGCTAATTGATAGGCGAGTGCAAGCCCTTCGCCACCTGCCGTGCTGCCACCGGCTTGCAGGTTATGTAAGGCCGCAAGGATTTTGCTTTTTTCCCTGACCTTGGTGGGTTCCAATACCGTGCCTGCTGCACCGGCGTAGACCACAATAGCAACCGTATCTTCGGGTTTGAGTGTGCTGAGCAATAACTCCATGGATTGCTTTACCAGCGGCAATTTGCTGGGCTCGTCCATAGAGCCGGACACATCCAGCAAAAATACCAGATTGGATTGCGGGATATGGCCGGCCGGTAATTGATAGCCCTGGATACCTATGTGCAACAGTTTGTTACCGGGTTTCCAGGGGGAATCCAGCACAGTGATATTGGTGGTGAAGGGGGTTTGCGCACTGCTGGGTAGTGGATAGCTGTAATCAAAGTAGTTAACCATTTCCTCAATACGCACGGCGTCTTTGGGGGGCAATTGGCCCTGGTTAAGCAGACGGCGGGTAAAGCTGTAGGCGGCTGTGTCCACATCAATGGAAAAAGTCGAGAAGGGATTGTCGCGTGTTGCGATCACCGGGTTGTCATCGACCTGATTAAAACGATCGCGATATTCCCGGGTGGTTGCCTGGAGGATATCTGCCGGTGCATAGGCATCGGCATGGACTGCGGCGGTAGGGGCAGCTGCCATAGGTTTTGCAGCCATTTGTGCTTCGGCCATGCGACGCTGGCGATCTGCTATGGCCTTGGCTTTGTGTTGGCGCTCTTCTGCCTGTGAAAGTTCTGCGCGCATACCTGTTACAACGATCTCCTCGATGTCGCTATGGGTATCGGCCAGATGTGCTTCCATCGGTGGTGTGGCCAGGTAACCGGGCTGGTAGTGCTGCATGAGACCCAGGCCGGCGATAACGGCAATACTGGAAGCGGCTATGCCGGAGAGGAGCGCCGGTCTTTTCCAAAAGGGATGGGGGTTGTGCGTGGAGTTTTTCATTGTGTCATTCCCGTGTTGAGTGGATTCACGGGTAAGACGCAGGCGCTGTAAAAATCCTTGGCGGTGTGCTGAAATTTTTTCGGTAGCAGAAGTTTTTTCGTCGGCCGCCGCCGATGGCTCGCTGGAAAACGCTTCCAGTGCAGCTGCGATATGGCGCGCCTTGATGGTGGCGTTAGGTGTGGCGTTGAGAGTAGCCAGCTCGTCCAATGGATGTTTTTCAGGTGATTGGGTCATAGGTTAACCCCCTCGCAAGATTGAAGGGTTTGTAGGTATTTGCGAATTTCATGCAGGCGCCAGGAGACGGTCGCCTCTTTGATATTCAGGATACTGGCCGCTTCGGCGTGGCTGAGACCTTCGCCGTGAACCAGCAGTGCGGTTTCCTTAAACCCGTCGGCCAGGGTTTCCAGTTGTTGCAATACCTGGCGTAAGTACACCGGGATATGGCTGGCATCGTCGCACAGGGCTTCGGGCACTGCGTCCAGTGGCTGTGCATCGCGTGCATGCCCCTGGCTTTTGTACCAGTCTTTGGCGCAATTGATGACCAGGCGATACAACCAGCTGCTGAAGGCCGATTCAAAACGGAATTGGCCAATACTCCGCGCCAATTTCAGGCAGGCATTCTGGGTGATGTCTTCGGCATCACTGCGCTGCCCACTCCAGCGAAAGGCAAAGCGGAACATCAGGTCATAATAATGCCCGAGCAATTGTTCAAAGGCGCTGGCGTCGCCAGCCTGGGCGCGGCGGATGAGCAGTTGCTCATCGGGCGGTGATGACATATCAGCTCCGGCAGTTGCAGCCTCCAGACTTTTCATGTGTTCCGGTAAGACGAGGGCTGTAGTGGATTCCTTGGGTAGCACTAGATTTTTTTTATCGCTTGCCGTAATGCATCCAGATATTCGTCCTGCTCCCGGTAGGCAATCTGTTCATAGAACCGGCAAATCTCCTGCAAAAGTTGCTGTAACGGCGGCTCTGCATGGGCCACGCGCGCCAGGAACTGGCCCAGGGGTTCGTCGCGCGCGCGGGTAAAGCCGCGCGGTGCAAGTTTACGCTCCAGCCGCTGGATTAAACGGGTTTCCGGGCGCAACGGATTCCAGCGGCGACGGCGAGTCATCAACCAGGCAAAAGCACCGGCAGCGACTAACCCCAGCCCGATAAGCCAGAGGGTGATACGCCAGGGTTCGCTGCCACCGAGTAGATTTTTCAACAACCCTTCCTGCGCTTTTGCGTCATAACTCAATACCCGGCGATGCCATAGGTAGACGGCTGCATCCAGCTGCATTTGCAGTTGGCGCAAGAGTGCCAGATGTTGCCATGGGGACTGAACAAGGTTTAATTCTGTGTCCGGGAGCGCGTTGTTGATGCCCTGTTCAATGCGGTTGGGTGCTACGGTTGCGGTGGGATCAATCATGTACCAGCCGCGCTCGGCGGACCAAACCTCAACCCAGGCATGGGCATCGGATTGACGTACCAGCAAGTAGTTCTCCAGGTTATTCCACATACCGCCCTGGTAGCCCACGGCGATGCGCGCCGGAATGCCTGCGCTGCGCAGCATAAAGGCAAAGCTGCTGGCGAAGTGTTCGCAAAATCCCTGTTTCGTATCGAACAGGAACTCATCAACGCTGTGCTGCCCGAGGGCTGGCGGGCGCAGGGTATAACGGAATTGTTGGTTAAACAGTTTCAGTGCGCGCTCGATAATTGCGGAATTGTCCGCCCCCTGGCGACGCCAATCCCTGATAAGTGCCTGGGTGCGTGGATTGGCACCAGCAGGAAATTGTGTGTGTTGCTGTTGCTCCGGGGGTGAGAGGTTGAAAGGGCCTGCGTGGGCGCTGTCCAGCACCGAGCTGACCTCGTAGCGCAAACGCTGGGCGATTGGGTAGCGCATCATGAGCAGGTTGTTATCGGTAATCCAGCCGGTGTGGGCACCGGTATGCAAGCGCACCGGTGTGACAAGTCCAAACAGCCAGCGCTGCCCATGGGGCTCGATGATGATACTGTAATTGGTTCGTTTCCCATCATTGGGGGCAAGCGTTTTAGTGGCCAATGGGAATTTGTCCCGTTGTGTCCAGCGGCGGCCATCGAAATGATCCATGACTAGGCCGCGCCAATAGAGTCGGGTTGGCGCCAGGGGCTCTCCCTCAAATTCCACCCGGAAGGCCGGTGCCTGGCTGGTAACCAGCTCGCTGATATCGCCTGGCTCAAGGCTGTCGCTAAAACCGGTTTGGGCTGCTTTCTGATTGGGAATCGCCCAGAGTGGGCCAAGGCGGGGAATAACTACAAACAGCACCAGCATGACCGGCAATGTATGCAGCAAGATGGCTCCACTCCGCTGCAACCCCTTACCCATGGGCTGTGCATAGTGCAGGTGGATGGCGCGCCAGCTGGCTATCAGCAGCCAGCAACAGCCAAGGCTATAAAGGGCTGCCAGGGGGGATTGGTTGAACAGTAGCTGGGTGCCGGTAGTGACAAAACCAATCATGATTAACCATTGGGCATCGCGATTGGACTTCACCTCCAGCAACTTGAGCACGAAGGCACTGAGTAGCAGTGCAACCATGGTCTCCGTTCCGACCCTGCCGGAAAAGCTGATAAAAATGCCCAGGGCACAGAGACCGATCACAATCCCCTTCAGCACCATGCCGGGTGCCCCCCAGCGGCCCAGGTACATCTGGATTCGCCAGTAGGCCACCAGGCCCCAGATAACCAGCAACCAACCTGGCAGGAAAAACAACAGCGGCAGGATAACCAGCGCCTGGGTGACCAATAGCCAGGCGAGCTTGTCGCGGCTGAGATAATCGACCCGGTGACGGTTCATGCTGCCTCCGGCAGGTTAAACAGGGCCAGGGCACTGAGCACGGCATCGAGGTGGTGGGGCCCCAGATTAGGAGAGAGTTGCAATCCGGGTAGGCGCAGGCCATAGGGAATTTGCTGTTGCTCGTAGGCCAGTGCCCAATAACACAAGCCACCCAGGCGCTCTTCCTGCGCGAGCGTGACGCTGTACCAATCCAGCCACTTTTCTGCCGAGAGATACTCCCGGTATTCCTTGGTGAATAGCCCTTTTTCCTGGGCATATTGCTTCCAGGCAATGTGCTTGGGCGAGTCACCTGCAATATAGGTGCGCAAACCGCTGAATTCATCGCCGCCAGGGCGCTCACCGGCACCCTGGTCCGTGCCATCACCCAGGGCGGCCTGGGGTTCGTCTATCGGCCGTGGCTGCGGGTAAACCAGTACCCTGGCATCCAGGCGTAGCCAGGTCCAGCAGCGAATAATCCCCAGGGGAAAGCTGCTTTGTACCAAAAGGCGCGTTGGTTGCAGGAATCCTCGATGATGGCTATCAAGCCAGAGCGTAATGCGTTGGGGCTCGCCCGGTTTAAGGCTGGCTGGCTCGGGTTCACCTTCCTCCCAGCGCAATTGGATGGCTTCACTGCCTTGTCGGTGGTCGCTGTCCAGTTCAATAACAAAGCCGGCCTTATCACCCGCAAACACCGGTTGTGCGCCGACAAAGCGGATATGGATACCGGCCAGGTTGGCATAGGCGTGAAGGATGCTCACCACCAACAAACTCACCAGCAGGTAGCTGAGCCCGAGAATCAGGTTGTTCTGGTAATTGGTACCCATGACCCAGATCACCAGGATCAATAACAGGAATAGGAAACCCTGGCGATTGGGAAAGGTATAGAGATTCTTATGGGTGAGTTTATGGCGGTGTGCCAGGGGCGCGCGGCGATCAACCCAGGTAAAAAAACGGCGGCGCCAGTACTGGCGCCAATGACTAAGGCGGGTAGTGGTGGTGTCGGCAGGCATGGTCTTAGCCCAGCACGTCCACGCTTTCGCGCAGGCGCTGTACCAGCGGTTCGCCCTGGCTGCTATGGCCGGTACCGCGCACCCGGTGGCTAACCACCGACGGCAATACGGCTTGCACGTCTTCGGGAATCAGGTAATCGCGGTGATGGATATAGGCCCAGGCCTTGGCGGCTCCCACCAATGCCAGGGCGCCGCGCGGGGACAAGCCATAGCTGAATTGACCGTCAGTGCGGGTAAAAGCCACCAGTCTTTGGACATAATCGAGCAGGGCAGGGCTGGCTTTTACCTGGTGAACCTGGTGCTGGATTGTGGCGAGCTGGTCCTTATTGACCAGGGGCTCCATGGCGCGGATACGGGCGCGCGGGTCCACCCCTTCGAACAGCAAGCGCTCGGAAGCCGGGCTGGGATAACCCAGTGAAATACGCATCAGGAAACGGTCGAGTTGGGATTCAGGCAGGGGAAAGGTACCGCTTTGCGATAAGGGATTTTGTGTGGCAATCACAAAGAAGGGCGTGGGCAGGGGGCGGCTTTTACCCTCGATAGTGACCTGGCCTTCTTCCATCGCTTCCAGCAGCGCACTTTGGGTCTTGGGTGAGCTGCGGTTGATTTCGTCGGCCAGCAATACCTGGGTGAATACCGGTCCCGGATGGAATTTAAAAACCCCTTCGTTTTTTTCGAAGATGGCAACCCCCAGGATGTCAGCAGGCAATAAATCGCTGGTGAATTGCACCCGCTCAAATTCAAGCCCGAGCACCTTGGCCAGGCAGTGGGCGAGTGTGGTTTTGCCCATGCCGGGCAGATCCTCGATCAGCAAATGGCCGCGTGCAAACAGGCAGGCGAGCGCAAGGCGCACCTGCTGGTCTTTGCCGAGCAGGACCTGGTCGATCTGGTCGATAACCTGGTTAATCAGTGGTTGCATGAAACCTTCTTACGTCAGGGCGTGTTAATCGGAAAGTGTAGAGGCAGGCTTTCAGGGTTTATACACCCAGCCATCGCCCAGGATACTGGTCGCGCGCTTATGGCGTAATTGATAGGTCTCCAGCTGTTTGCGCAAGCGAAGTTCCTGGGCCGGATCGGTAACGGATTTGAGTTGCTCGCGCAGTTGCGCGATGCGGGTATCGTTGGGGATTACACGGATAATGGTTTCTTTACTGTGACCCCTCTGGCGCTCTGCCCAATTGTTTTCGGTCCAGAGCGGTTGCGCAGACAGGTTGGCGATTTCCACGCGTTTTACACCCTTGCCGTAATCCTTGCGCAGTAAATCGAAGCGCAGTATGGCACCGTCGCGCGGATCACCCACAGCATCCTGGCTCAGTCCGGTGCGATAGAAACGGCTTTGGTTGCTGATGAAATTCCCCAGGCTGTAAATCACCGCCGCAATGCGCCCATCGCGGGTTTCATAGGCTTCTACCGGTTGCAGCACATGGGGGTGATGGCCGAGTAACACGTCGACACCGCCTTCCATTAATACGTGGGCTTCGTCGATCATGGTTTGTTGCGGTGCTGTTTCATATTCAACACCCCAGTGCAGGGAAAAGATCACCGCTTCGGCACCGGCCGCGCGTGCAGCGGCTATAGCCTCCAGGGCGGCCTTGCGCTCATAGACAAACACACAGGGCTCATTCACCCCTTTGTTAAACAGGCTGTTAAACACCTGCGATGCACCGATAAATGCCACCTTGATACCGCCCAGGTCGCGGATCTTGGCCTGGCGTGCCTCGGCGCAGCTGTTACCGGCGCCGATAAAGTCCAATGGCGATTTGCCCAGCTCGCCCAGGGTTTCGAGAAACCCGGCCCGACCCTGGTCGTACACATGGTTGTTGGCAAAGGAAACCATATCAAAACCGGTGTCGGCGAGGGATTGCAGCACGGCCGGATCGGCGTTGAACATAAAGGCTTTACTGCCCAGGTTATTAACGGGTGCTATAGGGGTTTCGAGGTTGGCAAAGGCCCAGTCAACACTGCTGATTTCATCTTTCACCCCGGCCCAGAGCGCATCGTGCCCGCCGTTGCCCCAACCCTGCCGAGCCGCTTCAGCGGCCGATTTTTTGACATCGCCATGCATCAGGATATCGCCAACCGCGGCAAAGGTAGCGCGGGCTTCCAGCTTGCCCCAGTGTTCAGGGGCGGCAGTGGGAGTTGTGCCGGGTGTTACCGGGCGGTCGCCGGGTTGGCTGCAGGCAGCGAGTAGCGTGCACAGGCACAGGAAGTAAATACTGGGCAACTTCATGGACGATCCTTGGGGGCGATAAAGGGAAGAAATCATCAGTGACAATTTGGCGAGAATAGCAGGCTGGCCACCAGGGGCGTGGGTAAAAGTTCAAAGAAAGGTTAACTGCCGGTTTGCTATGCCCTAGTGGGCGCAGACAACCCGATTGCGTCCCAGCTGCTTGGCCTGGTAGACAGCCTTGTCGGCGCGATTAAACCAACCGTCCAGCGTCTCGTTGGGCTTGAGCTCGGCGCAGCCGAACGACGCCGTGATTTCGCCTTCCGGGGCGTTGAGTTCGAGGCTGATATTCACACGCAACTGCTCCGCGAACAGGCGCGCTTCCTCAAGCTGGGTATTGCGTGCCAGCACGATAAATTCTTCCCCGCCGAAACGGAAGGCGCGATCGGTAGTGCGTATGCGGCGGGTTATCAGCTGTGCAAGGTTTTGCAATATCTCGTCGCCGATACTATGGCCAAACTTGTCGTTAATTTGCTTGAAGTAATCCAGGTCAAAAATAATCAGGGTGGCGGGTGTCTGGTTGCGTTGGAAATCATCCAGGCACTGTTTAAGCGTCTGGTTCAGTGCGCGGCGGTTAGCCAGCTCGGTGAGAGGGTCCTGGCTGGCGGATTTTTCCAGGAGTGCGCGCTGGCGCTCGGTTTGGAGGGCGAACACATAGGCGAGCGAAGTAGAGAAAAGCAGGCTGGCAATCATGGCCATTGCATCGACCATATTGGGCAAACGCAGAGCGAGAGGGACAAGTGCACTGATTGCCAACAGATTGGCAATGAGAGCATTAAGGGCTCGCAGTAAAAAGACGTTGGCAAAGATTGCAGGAAAAACCCAGAACACAAACAGTGGGCTGTTCAAATAGGCAACTACAACAGCACCGGCGGTATAAAGGGACGCAGCAATTGTCAGGTTGGATTGCGCCACACGGCGTTGATGATGGGCAACCCAGGCATTTAACAGGGCAACGCTCACAATGCCCACATCCAGAAGGGCATGCAGGTATTCGCCCTGCAGGTAGCGCATCACCGCAAACGGACTGATACCCACCAGTGACAGCAGGCCAAAAAACTTCACCAATCCCAATTCAAATTTCAGGGTGCGCTCGTCGAGCATGGGCATGTATCCTCTGTACTTCCATGGATGCTGGCCCGCAAAACCGATCGGTCATGGCGAGCCAATGCTCACGCCAGCAGTAATAACTGCCCGGGTATCCTGAACCACTGATAGGGTGGGCGATGCTGGTGGGCAGATGTTATGGATTATGTCTGCCAGGGCAAATTGTATTTAGTGTTTTACGTTTGCCGGCCGGTAACCCCGGTGATACTGGGGCTGGCCTGTGGGGGTGAAACCCGGTGTAAAAATGGTCGGAGTGAGAGGATTCGAACCTCCGGCCCCTGCTTCCCGAAAGCAGTGCTCTACCGGGCTGAGCTACACTCCGCAAAAAAGAGCGCAGATTCTAGGGGCTTTCCGGCGATTTTTGTAGCCCCTGGGGACAAGATTTTTATCGGTCGAGCCGACGGGAGCCCTCGATGTTGTTTGATACCCATTGCCACCTGGATTTCGACGAGTTTGATGGCGACCGCGCCGCTGTGTGGCAATCCTGTCGCGATAGCGGGGTGGTGAAATTGATGATTCCGGGCGTGACGCCGGGCAACCAATGGGACAGGTCCGGGCGTTTGGCAGAGCAGGAGCCTGGTATTTATTACAGCCTGGGGGTGCATCCCTGTTGGTTGACCCCCTGGCACAATACCCCGGTGGGCCAGGTGATGGCTGGCTGGTCTGCCGATATTGATCGACACCTGCAATCTCCCCAATGCCGGGCACTGGGGGAAACCGGCCTGGATAAGCGCATAGAGACTTCCCTGGCGGTGCAGGTGGACTGGTTTGAGTGGCATCTCACCCTGGCGCAGCAGCATCGGCGCCCGTTAATACTCCACTGCGTTCACGCCCATGCCGAATTGTTGGCATTGCTCAAACGCAATAAGCCTGTAGCCGGTGGCGTGGTACACGCCTTTAATGGCAGCTATGACATTGCACGTGAGTATTGGAGCCTGGGGATTTATCTGGGTATTGGCGGCACCATTACCTACGCGCGCGCCAATAAAACGCGCAATGCGGTACAGCGGATGCCATTGGAAGCCCTGGTGCTGGAAACCGATGCGCCGGATATGCCGCTGCAGGGGCGGCAAGGCCAGCGCAACAGTCCGGTGTTTTTAACCGATGTAGCCACTTGCCTGGCGCAATTACACAACCAGTCCCTGGCGGTGATTGCGCAGCAAACCTACAGCAACAGTTGTCGCCTGTTTGGATTAACGGAAAACCATAACCGTTAAGGCGAGGTTGCTGTTTTTTCCCGATAGAGAATATCCAGCAGGCCTTCTTTATCCTTATCGCCCGGCAATTGCCAGAACATAACACCACCCAGCCCGTGCTGTTTGGCATAACGCATTTTTTGCGTCACCGAGCGTTTATCATCAAAGGTGGCAAAGGTTTTGGTTGCAGCGTTATACACATAAGGGGCTTGGGCTGTCTCGTCCCAAAAATAGCTAAAACCCTGTTCGCGACCGAAATGGGTTTCATAGTCCTTGAAGTTGACCCCGTCTACATGGGTGCCTGCTTGATAAAGCCCGTTATTGGTCGGTTCAACAGCTTGCCAAACCCGCGCATAAAACGCTGCACCTATCACAATTTTTTGCGGAGGAACCCTGTTCCTTAATAAAAAGCGCACGGCATTATCGGTGGAATCCTTTTGCTGGTCGGTGGAGAACAGCGCTGTGTGATGGCCAGTATGCGGTGTGCCGCCATTGACCATGTCGTAACTCATCAGGTTAACGCTATCCAGCAGCGGCATAATCACTTCCCAGTCCACGGCCTGTTCCAGGTAGCTATCAAAACCGCCGGCGGCAAAACTCAACTCATAATGCTCGCCCAGGGTTGCACGCAGTGCTTGTATCAGTGCGGTAAAGTTGGGTTTATCCTGTGGACCATAGGCATGGCCGGGATAACCCGGTACGGTGGGATATTCCCAATCTAGGTCCAGGCCGTCGCCGCTGTATTGTTTGAGCAGCGCGAGGGTGGAGTCAGCAAAAGCCTGGCGATTCTCCGCGCTGCCGAACACGGCAGAGCAGGTTTCACAGCCGCCCCAGCCACCCAGTGACAGCAAAACTTTGAGCTGTGGGTGTTGCTGTTTTAACGCTACCAGCTGTTTAAAGGTGCGGATATCCTGCTCGTTATCAAACGCCAGCTTATTGCCCTGCAAGTGTAAAAAGCTATAGATGATGTGTGTTAACTGGCTAACGTCATACCGCTCCAGGTCACTGCCATCGCCCATGTAGTAAGCAATGATTTTGACTTCATGGGCTTTATATCCATGATGGTGGTGGTCGTGATTGTGATCATGGTGATGGCCATGGTCATCGTGGTTAGCCTGTGTTGATGCAACACTGGTTGTTGATGTGAAGGATGCTTGGGTGGGGTTCATCGCAGAATCGGGGGTATCGCCCTGGCAGCCGCTGAGTAATGCCAGTACACCCAGGCAGGTAGCCAGGTATAGCCAGCGCAAACGATAAACAACATTGCCTGGTTTCGGCGTTGAACCAAATCCGGGCATGGGTGGGTGAATTTGCATAATATCCCTCGAAAGTCAGTTGCTAGATGCACGCTCGAGAGACAGTAGTGTGGTATTCGTTGTTGTAATAGTGGCCGTATTCTACGCGATTATTGCCTGCGGGTGAAAATCCATTAGCGCGTAAAGATTATTAAAGTCCTGGTGGTTTACCCCCTATAATCTGCCCCTGTTTTTATAGTGTGGATGCTCCCTGTGATTGATAGCGATGACTTTTCTGCGGTTTCGCTCACCCTGTTGGCAAGTGCCGAAGGATGGCAGCAGCAATATAAATTGATTATCGATTGGGGTAAGGCAATTCCAGCCAAACCGACTATTCGAACGCCCGAACATCGCATCCAGGGGTGTGAACTTCCGCTTTGGCTTGCACATAAACAATGTAACGGGGTGCATTATTTTGCCCTGGACGCAGACAGTAATGTGATTAAAGGCCTGGCTTCGCTGGTATTAGCCCAGGTGAATGGCACCTCGCCGGTTCCACATCCAGCGGCCGCACTACAGCAATTGGGTTTGGAAAAACACCTGACACCTTCGCGCAATAATGGATTAAAGGCGATTATTGCGCGGGTTGAACAACTGCTGGCTGGATAATCGAAAGCTGCCCATGATGTTTTGCAGCAGCTTACCGAAACGCGTTATTCCTGCCCCGATACTTTTGCCAGGTACCGCTCAATCGCCCGCGTGGCTGCCAAAAATCCGAAACTGCCGGTAACCATGACACTGGAACCAAAACCGCCGGTGCAATCCAGCTTTACGCCGTCTTGTAGAACCTGTTTGGTCATGCACACGCTGCCGTCGGGTTTGGGGTAGACCATTTGCTCGTCGGAATAAATGGCATCCACGCGAAATTTGCGATTGGGGTCGCGCGAAAAATGGTAATGGCGAAATAATTGGGTGCGAATCTTATGCAACATGGGATCGCCCTGGGTATGCCCCAGGTCTGCGACACGCACCCGCTGGGGATCGCGCTTGCCACCGGAGGAGCCCACCGTGACCAGGCGCACTTTAATTGCCAGGCAATAGGCCACCAGTGCCGCTTTGATATGCGCCGCGTCCATGGCATCAATCACTACATGGTGTTGGGGGCTGATAAGTTCGCGCACATTGTCGCGTGCCAGGAAGTCCTCGATGCAGTGAAGGCGTATGTCAGGATTGATGTCGCGCAAGCGCGCGGCAATCACCTGGTTTTTGGACTGCCCGAGGTTGGAAGCCAGGGCATGGGATTGACGATTGGTGTTGGTAATACAGACTTCATCCATTTCAATCAGCGTCAACTCGCCGATGCCCGAGCGCGCCAGGGCTTCTGCCGCCCAGGTGCCGACACCGCCGAGGCCAACCACGACAAAATGTGCCTGAGCCAAAGCCGCCAGGGACGCCTGGCCATAGAGCCGGGCGATGCCGCCAAAGCGCTGCAGATAGGCGGGTGACAGGGAAGCGGGTGATAGGGTTGGCGTCGAAGTATCGGGCATGTTGAAACCTGCTGGATAAGGGTGGCGTCGGTGGCCAAACTAGCCGTGCGGCGCGCGTTTTAACCAACTCAGGCGACAAATGCAAGCCATTCCCGGCAATGCAGGCCGCAGATAAACAGCACTGCGTAGATTTGGGTGCTAAACTCCAGGCATCTGATCTGTACCCATAACAATATCTTGCGGGTTGCGATAAACCAGCCATGACCTATAACCCTCTGCTGCCACAGGTTTACCTGATTGACGATGACGCCATCACCCTTGCCCTGATGGAAGGTCTTGTTGACCCCCTTGGTGTCCAGGCCCAGTGTTTTGCCCGCGCCGAGGACTTTCTGGTCAACTATCGTCCCGGTTTGTGCGAGTGTGTGGTCACGGATATGCGTATGCCGGGGGTGAGTGGGCTGCAATTGCACAAAAGGTTACTGCAGCTGCACGACATAGCACCGCCACTGATTATTGTGACCGGCTATGCCGAGGTCAGTGCGGCGGTGGAGGCTATGAAGCAGGGCGCTTTTGATTTTGTGGAAAAACCTATCCAGGGGCATCAGTTCCTGGAAAAAATCCAGGCGGCCCTGACGCTTAGTCGCGAACTCCACCAGCAGCGCCAGGCATTGGCCACGCGCCAGGCGCGCCTGGCACTGCTTACGCCCAAGGAGCAGGAAATCCTGCAGGGTATTTTGCAGGGGTTATCCAGTAAGGAAATAGCAGCTGGATTGGGTTTGAGTGTTCGCACAGTAGAAAACCACCGTGCACGTTTGATGGACAAATTGCATGTCAAATCTGCCATTGAACTGATGCGTGATTTTATGCAGCCTGCCGGTTCGCTGACCTGAATCTATTGTGTCTGTAATTCCCCCCAGATCATTCCGCTTAAACCAACGCGGGGGATAATCCCCCAATTCCGCTGAGTAATTTTACTCTAACGACCCCAGCAGTGATTTCGGGATACTGGCGTTATTGTCATGAACTGCGCCAGGCATAGGCCGGCAACCCGAGTACAAATATTCATGATGAGTTTTGCGCCATTTTTTTGTGCAACCCTATGAAAAGCCTGTCGCCTGTATTTCCCTGACTATAGTTATTGAATCGCCGTTTAGGGGCTGATATGGCAGGGGGTTATTCCTTGGCCATGTTTTGCTCTTCAGGGATATTCAGTCAGCGACTGAATCGTCAATAACTAATGAGGATAAGTTCAAGATGAAATGGTTTATGAAGCTCAGACTGGCGCAGAAACTCCTGACAACATTTGTAACCCTGGCATTGATTACTGCCGGTGTCGGATTTTACGGTTTGCAAAATATTGTCCATGTCGGTGGACTGATGCGCGCCATGTATACCGATAACTTGGTAGCAGTGGATAACCTCTCTAACTCCTATGGTCGTTTTCTGGTGTACACCCGCGCTGTGACACGGATGCCAACCCAGGAGCCGGACGATATTCGTGCAACCCAGGAGCGCATGGTAAATCACTGGGCTAATTCCGAAGCGGCCATGGAAAAGTTTCGCCAGAGTCCGATCAGTGCAGAGGAGCAAGCATTGCTCGATAAGCTGGAGGCCAACAAAAAAGTCTATCTGCAATATGTGGAACAGCTTGGTGCATTATTGATCGGCCGCAAAATTGCCGAAGCTAACGAACTGAGTGTCAATGAACTGCGCCTGACCAGCTATGAAATTGAACAGGCTTATACCGAGTTAATTGACAACAACAACAAACAAGCGGCAGCGGCAGATCAGGAAGGCCAGGCAACTGTGGCTGAAATGCGTGTGGTCATGATCAGCGTTATTGTGGTTTCCATGTTGCTCGCCATCGGTTTTGGTTTATTGGTCACGCGTATTATTACCCGCCAGTTAGGGGGAGAACCGGATTATGCCAGTGATGTTGTGCGTCGTATTGCCGAAGGTGACCTCACGGTAGATATCGCATTGCGCAAAGGTGATAGCGCCAGCTTGCTGGCGGCTATGGGCAATATGGTGAATCGCCTGACGGACGTGATTGGCCAGGTGGCCAGTTCGGCTGATGCCTTGGCAGCGGCCTCGGAACAGGTATCCGCATCTTCGAGTACGCTTGCACAAAATGCGACTGAACAGGCAACCAGTGTTGAGCAGACCAGTGCCTCCATGGAGGAAATTTCGGCAACGGTTGCGCAAAACGCCGAGAATGCCAGTGTGACTGATGGCATCGCTTCCAAATCTTCCCGCCACACACAGGAAGGCGGTGAGGCCGTGCGTCAAACGGTAGATGCGATGAAATCCATTGCAGACAAAATCGGGATTATTGATGACATTGCCTACCAAACCAATTTGCTGGCATTGAACGCTGCTATTGAGGCAGGACGTGCCGGTGAGCACGGGCGCGGTTTTGCGGTTGTCGCTGCCGAGGTGCGCAAGCTGGCAGAGCGCTCCCAAGTGGCTGCGCAGGAAATTGGCACCTTGGCAACGTCCAGTGTGCAAACGGCAGAGCAGGCGGGGCGTCTCTTGGGCGAAATGGTTCCATCGATTGCCAAAACGGCTGATCTGGTAAAAGAAATTGCCGCTGCATCCCAGGAGCAGCGCGCCGGGTTGGATCAGATCAATCTGGCTATTACCGAACTCTCACGCACGACGCAAACCAATGCTTCTGCCTCGGAAGAATTGACGGCGACTGCTGAAGAAATGAGTGCCCAGGCATTACAACTCAAATCGGTGATGGGGTTCTTCCGCACTGAGCGCAGCCTGGCAGAGCAACACTACCAGGCCCGCGGTAATTTCCGCCCCAGGCGCAATGCCCCTGCACCAGCCGACACCCGGACCACACGCGCCAAACGCGACCTGGATGATGACGACCTCAATGACAAGTTTGTGAATTTTTAATCGGCCACCTGACTAAATATCAATCGGAGTTAATCACTGCATTATGAACAAGGCCATCAGCCCAGCCAGCTTCCAACAGATCCGCGATTATGTGTACCAGGTCGCGGGGATTGTGATTGGCGCGGAGAAGACCGCTATGGTAACCAGCCGTCTCTGGCGTCGCCTGGAGGCAACGGGCTGTGCTGATTATGAGGCCTATCTTGCTTTTCTCCGCACCAATGCCGGTGAAAGGGAGCGCAGTTTGATGCTGGATTTACTGACGACCAACGAAACCTATTTTTTTCGCGAACAGGCACATTTCAAACACCTTGCGGAACAGATCCTGCCTGCCATCCACCATCGCCCGGTGCGGATCTGGTGTGCAGCGGCCTCTACCGGCGAAGAAGCCTATAGCCTGGCGATGGTGTTGGCCGAGCAATGCGGATGGGATGGCTGGGATTTATTGGCAACGGATATTTCCAGTAAAGCCTTAACCCAGGCCGAGCACGGTTTGTATCGCATGGAGCGGCTGGAAAATATGTCGCCGCATTATCTCAAAACCTATTGCTTGCGCGGTGTTAACGAATTCAACGGGCAGATGGCCATCAATGCCAAATTGCGCGCACGTGTACGTTTTGCCCGGCACAATTTATTGCAGCCACTGATAGGCCATAACCTGTTTGATGTTATTTTTTTGCGCAATGTATTGATTTATTTTGATCAGCCCACCAAGGCGCGTGTGATTAATCATGCGTTGGCCCGTTTGCGTCCCGGCGGCTGGTTGATTCTCGGCCATTGTGAGAGCCTGATGGGAATGCAGATGTCCCTGGTACAGGAGGCGCCTTCAATTTATCGAAAACAGCCGCATAGTGGTGATAGTGCTGCTGTTATTAACACAAGGCGATTACCTGCCTGTGAGTCAGCCTGAGCAGGTCCTGTTAATGATTTCATTTAACCAATCTCCGCTGTTGGTGGCAGATATCCAGTTGTCATCCGAGATCCTGGCGCAGGGTGTCCTGGTGGTCGATGATTCCGGATTGCAGCGTGCCAGTGCGGTCAATTGCTTGCAGCAATTGGGCATTGACAAGATTTATGAAGCCGGCGATGGCCAGGACGCGCTTACAATTCTCTATAGCCTGCCGCAACAGCCAGCCGTTATGTTGTTGGATCTGGAATTGCCGGGGCTGGATGGTATTGAAGTATTACAGCGTTTGCAGGGTGCAATACGGCGCCCCGAAATTATCCTGGTGAGCAGTTCCGATGAGGTATTGATCGGCGCAGTGGCAACCATGGCGGAGGCAATCGGTATTCCATTGCTGGGTGCCTATCGCAAACCCATGACACCGGATATGTTGGCTCGTGCACTGGAACGTTATGGCCAGTGGCATCCGCAAACAAAACCGGTCGCTCAGCCGCGGCCAGCTCCCGGGTCGGATCAATTGCAGCAGGCAATTGCACAGCGCAGGATAATTCCCTATTACCAACCCAAATTAAATTTGCAGCAGCCGCAATTAGCGGGATGGGAAGCTCTGGCGCGTTGGCCCCTTGCTAACGGCTTTGGTTATTCTCCGGCAGAATTTATTCCCCAGGCTGAGCGTGAAGGTAAAATTGCCGAATTGACATTGAGTCTGCTGGAACAAGTGCTGGAAGATATACAAACCTGGCAGGCTCAGGGAATTCATACGTCGGTAGCGATTAATTTGTCCGCCAGTTCATTAACCCAGGTCGATCTGGCCAATGATATTATCCAGCGTGTTGCCGCTGCCGGGATTAACCCGCGCCAACTCAGCTTTGAGATGACCGAAAGCGCACTCATTATGGATTTACCGGCAGCGCTGGCAACGATTAGCCGCCTGCGCTTGAAAGGTTTTGGCTTTAGTATTGATGACTATGGCACCGGTTTTTCATCCATGCAGCAGTTGTCTCGCTTTCCTTTTACCGAATTAAAAATTGATCGCAGTTTCGTACAGGAAGCACCGCGCCAGCAGCATGTGCGCGAAATACTCCAGTCGGCCGTGGATATGGGACGGCGAATGGGGATTACCAGCGTAGCAGAAGGGGTAGAAACGCTGGAGGAATTGCAATTATTGCGCGCTATCGGATGTCGGCAAGTACAGGGTTTTTTAATTGCTCACCCTATGCCTGCCGCACAAATTCCCCTGTGGTTGGCACAGGAACTTAATAATAAACTCACTTTATGCAGACCACAGAACATGGAGACTCCCGCGTCTTCCGGGCATTAAATCCAACCATTGTTCTCGCCGGTTTGGCGATGGGATTGCTGTTACTGATCAGCGGATTATCCCTGCGCCATATAAAAAACAACCAGCAACAGGTTATTGGCGAACACCTGCAAGCCTCCCTCAATTCCGTAACCGAACAATTATTATTCTGGCAGCGCCAGCATCTGGGTGGACTGCGTATTATTATCCAGTCTCCTGTCGGGGCTCCGCTTATCCGGGAACAACTTCGTGCCGGAGTACCAGACAATACGCAGCGCAAGGCATTGCATGACTGGCTGTGGCCGATCCTTGATGGACAGCATATCGATGGCTTTTTCCTGGTGAATATGGAGCACTATTTAATTGATGCCAGTACCGAATCCTATATTGGGCGAAAGGTACAATTGGCGGAAACCCAATTAACGCTCAATAAAGCGCTTGCCCGACGCCCCAATATTTCCCATCCCGCTGCAGTACCCTATGCCATGGAGGGGCCCCGCGGCCACAAGCCTGCGGGGACTTTGATCCAGAATATGTGTGCCCTGGTTGAAGAGGATGGGCAGCCATTGGGTTATGTGTGTTTGCGATTTAATTCACAAAGCAGTTTTTTTCCGTTGATCAGCAGTGGCCGTGTCGGTCAGAGCGGTGAGATTTATGCCATTGCCGCAAGCGGTAAATTAATCAGCCCCAGTCGGTTTAACAACACTGCGAATATCCACGTGAGCGAGCAGGGCGATGCAATCCAGGTGCGCGAACTCTATGCGCGTGAACCGGGTATCCATGGACAGCAGAGGCCGCTGACGCGCATGGCGGCAGCATTGATTGCGCGCAATGATGTATCGCTGTTAATGGATTATCGCGACTATCGCGGGGTTGCTGTAGTGGGGGCGGGCCGTTGGCTGGAAGACCTGGATATGGGCATTATTGTTGAGCAGGATTTGGATGAGGCATTTGCTTCCTATACCGTTGCACGTAATTTGGTGATTGGTTTAAGCCTGAGTGCAATTACCCTGATTCTGTTGCTAACCCTTAGTGCCATGATTAATCGTCGGCGCCTTGCCAAGCGGGAGGGGCATTTTCGCTCCTTGTTAAACCATATTCCCGCACCCGTGTATATGTGTGCCCTGGATGGTACTTTGACTGTGGTTAATCCCGCATTTTGCGCGTTGGTCAATATTGTAAAAAGCGATTTGCTTGGGCAACCCTTGCGGGCTATGGCGGCTCCCCGTTGGTTATCGCCGTTGTTGTCAACCATGGAACGGGCGATTGCAAAAAGGGGCTTGAGTGATGTTCATCTGGTGCTGCGAACACCGACCGGTGAGCAAAAATATTTCCATGTGCTGCATTTCCCGGTGGTTTATGAAGCCAGTGGGGCGTATGAGGCCCTAGCCTGTTTTATTCTCGACGAAACCGAACGCCTGGTTGCCAATCAACATATGGAGAATATCAACCAGCGTTTGGAACAATTGGTCGATGAGCGCACGGTTGAATTAATCCAGGCCAAGGAAGAGGCCCTGGCTGCGTCCCGTGCCAAGGCGGATTTCCTTGCCAACATGAGCCATGAAATCCGCACCCCCCTGAATGCCATTATCGGTTTGGCCCACGTAGCCCTGGCGATGGAGATGAATCCAAACCTGCGCAATTATCTGCAGAAAATGCGCGCCTCGGGTGAACACTTGCTGGAAGTGATTAACGATATCCTGAATTTCTCCCGCCTCGAAGCGGGCAAGCTCAAACTGGATCAGGTGGAATTTGCCCTGGTGGATGTCATCCAGCGTGCAATTAATCTGGTGTCTGATAAAGCCGAGGCCAAGGGACTGTCATTGCAGGTAGAAATAGCACCGGAAATTAGCCCCTGGCTCAAAGGTGATCCGCTACGTCTGGGACAGATATTAATTAACCTCTGTGCCAACGCTGTGAAGTTTACGGATCAGGGGTGTATACAACTGCTTGTACAACAAAAAGCCCGTCGTGGAGATGCCATCAACCTGATCATTGACGTGCGCGATACGGGAATTGGGATTGCCCCCGGATTGCTGGCCAGCCTTTTTCAGCCCTTCCACCAGGTGGACAATTCCAACACCCGCCGCTTTGAGGGCACAGGCTTGGGATTGGCGATTTGCAAAAGTCTGGCTGATTTAATGGATGCGCACTTGTCAGTTGAGAGTGAAATGGGAAAGGGGAGTTGTTTCCGGTTGGATATTTGGCTGGATGCTGCAGAGGGCCGCGGTCAGGCCAATGGCCTTGAGCGTGCACTGCTTTCCACACGGGAGCAGGAATGCGCACTGTGTGGTCGGGTATTGGTTGTAGAAGATAATTCACTCAATCAGGAGATTGCCCAGACATTACTGCAAACCTGGGGATGCGCAGTCACCCTGGCGGATAATGGCAGTGAAGCGCTGGCGCTGGCAGCACAGGCGCTGCCGGACCTGGTGCTAATGGACATACAACTGCCGGGCATGGACGGCCTGGAAACCAGCCGCCGCCTGCGCCAGTTACCGGGAGCCGCCAGGCTGCCCATTGTTGCCCTGACTGCTAACGCCTTGCCCGGGGACCGTGAAGCCTATCTGGCGGCAGGTATGGATGATTACATCGCCAAGCCCATAGATCCCAGGCAATTGTATCTATTGCTGCAGCGCTGGCTAAGTCCGCGCCAGCCATCCCAACCTGACACAAGGCCTCATCAACAAGGCGCGTCGCCCTGGTTGATTCGCCCCGGGAGTGCGATTCCCCCTAATGCGGTAATGCCTGAGCCTGTACTTTCGCTCCCGGTGTTCAGCCTTGATACCTTTGCGGCATTGGAACAAGCCGGATTGGATACCCGGGGAGCCCTGGGGCGATTGATGAATAAATATGGTCTCTACTACAAGTTGCTGGTGCGCTTTGCCACAGAGCGTAACCAATTTCCTGCTGAGTTGACCCAGGCATTGGATGAGGGCGATAACACGGCGGCACTCAATCAGGTGCACGGCCTGAAGTCATTGGCCGGTAGTCTGGGAATGCTCGAACTGGCAGGCATTGCTGCCGATTGTGAACAGCAATTAAATCAGGGGGCCCTCGCGCCGGATAGTCTGGATAAGTTGAGCATATTGCTGCGCGATATGGTGACCTTGATCAATGCCTGGTTACAGCAATTGGACGCTGTAGAATTGCCTGGCTGAGCGCGGCGAGTGTAATGATTCGCCAACAGCCCTACAGCGGCTTCAAGGTTACAAAATTACTGTAAAGCCCGTTTTTGTCGAACGCCGCAATCTGAAATTCATAATTACCTTCCAGGTTATTCAGGCTGTATTGCACCTGCCAGGGATCCTCAATACTGATATAGGTGTAATCTGCATCGCCTACTTTGCGATAGCGCAGTTCGTAACCTCCCAGTTCTGTGACATCCAGATAGTCCCCATTTTCACGATAGACCGGCACCTCCCAGCGAAAAATGGCTTGTCCTTGAACACTGCTGCTTGATGTCGAAGAAGATGTTTGGGTATTGGAGGGGGCGGATGAACTACTACTGGATGACACAGAAGAGGCACTGGAGGAAATAATGGCTGGTGCCGATGAGCTGCTGGATGAGATATTGGCCGTGCTGGAAGAACTGGATGAATTGGTGGTGGTGTTCGAAGGCAATGCGGCGGTGGAACTACCATCCAGGGTTTCCACTTTAAACCAGTTGATATTAAAGCCCGATCCACGCGCGAGAATATTGATACCAAATTTGTGGGTTCCGGCGGGTAACTGCACCTGGCGAGTTACATCGACCCATTTTTGGCTTCCGCCGGTTGCTGGCACAGGTACTAGATCGTATTGGGTGCTGCCGTCTGCCTCCTGGAACGCAAAGCTGCCACCACCACTGGTGCTGGCCACGCGATAGGTAATTTTGTAGGTGCCGGTTGCGGGGATATCCACCAGGGTGTTGGCATAAGTCATCCAGTCGGCATCGTGCAGCCAGCCCACGTTCAAGCCACCGCCGGTATCGCTGGTTTTTTCAGTTTGCACACCATACATGGTGTCGTAACTTTCAGCTTCAATTTTGGTGGGAAGTGGCAAGCCTTTTACATCCAGTTTGAACCAGTTGATGTTGAAGCCGACACCGCGATTCACAATGGTAATTCCAAAGGCGTGTTCACCCGCTGGTAGGTAAATCGTTTTTTCGACATCAACCCATTTTTGGGAGCCACCGGTATTGGGGACTTCAACAACGCCGTATTGCTTACTGCCATCGGCGGAGTGAAATGCAAAACTGCCGCCCGCCCCTGCACTGGCAAGCCGGAAGACTACTTTGTAATTGCCGCTGATTGGCGCGTTAATGACGGTATCGGAATAGGACATCCAGTCGTTGGCATGTACCCAACCAACATTTAAACCACCGCCGGTATCGCTGGTCTTTTCCGTTTGAATGCCATACATGGCAGTGTAGTTTTCGGCTTCGATTTGCAGAGGCAGCGAGTAGCTGGTTTTATTATTGGTGGGAGTGATTTGTGCGGCAGCGCCGGAACCCAGGGTCATCAGTGGCGCACAGAGTGTCATTGCCAGGGTCATTTTGCGCAGGATTCTCTGCCAGTTGAGGCTGCGTTTTAATTGCAGGCGAGTAATAAAGCCCAAGCCAATTAATACTTCCCCCAGTTGTGTCGCCTCTATTTGCGACGCTGTCGGCGTAAAGCCTTCGAGGGCTTTGCGCATCTCCTTTTGTTTACGGATGGCAATGTCCAACTGTTCCCTGGTGATAATTCCCTTATCAATCAGGATGTCACCAATTTTCACGGTGCTGTTCTTATCCATTGCAAAAACCTCCTCAATAACAGCGAGTCCATGCCAAATAATCTATGAGAAAAAGTGAGATAGCTGCATATGATCGCAAGCCGCGGCAGCAAACCAAACTAAGTCTAGAAGATATTGAATTCCCTGGGTGAATAAGGCGAAAAATAATTACGCTAACTGCTAATTTTTAGGAATAGTAAAAATTCGATTTATATTCTCCGCGCCAATTGGTTAAAAATTGACGCTATAAAAATGACGAAAAAAAGCAAAGTAACTAAAAAAAAATTTCTAATGAACAAATTTTATTCTTTCGTGCAGCTTGTGCAAGCTATAGGCAGTGTGCGATTTACAACAGTGATGCCAGTGCTTTCAAACCCTGTTCCAAACGCTCATCCCATTGGCGTGCACAGGAAATGCGCATGAAATGGCGATATTTTCCGGTGGCCGAAAACAGCGGGCCCGGCGCAATACTGACGCCTTTTTGCAGTGCACGCTGTGCGAGGTCAATGCTATCGACATCTTCGGGCAATTCGACCCAAAGTACAAAACCGCCCTGGGGTTGGGTCATGCGGGTCTCGGCAGGAAAGTAGCGCGTAATGGCTTCGCTCATACGCGCTACGGCACTGGCGTAGGTTAGGCGTATTTCGCGCAAATAGCGCTCGTAGCGGCCGCTTTCCAATAAATCCGCAACGGCCAATTGGGGCAGGCTGGCCGTGGCTATGCTGCTGACATATTTCAGCTGTTCAATGCGCCGGTGATGGCGACCACCGAGAATCCAGCCCACGCGCATACCGGGTGAGAGTGTTTTGGAGAAGGAGCCGCAACTGATGATATCGCTATTGGGGGAAAGTCCTTTACACAGCGACGGCCGCCGCACCTGGAATCCCAGGTCGCCATAGACATCATCTTCAATCAGGGTAACGCCGCGAGCATCGAGTAAATCGATCAGGGTGCGCTTGTGGGGATCAGACATGCAATAACCGATAGGGTTACTGAAGTTAGGTACCAGTACACAAGCTTTGATGGGCCAGCGATCCAGCGCAAATCCCAGGGTATCGACTGAGATACCCCGCTCCGGGTGAGAGGGTATCTCGACCGCTTTCAGGTTCAGGCTTTCCAGCACATGCCAGAGCCCGTAAAACGCCGGTGATTCTATGGCGACGGTATCGCCTGCCTGGGTGACTGCACGCAACGCCAGCATCAGCGCTTCCTGGCAGCCATTGGTAATTACCACCTCATGGGGCGATAACTGGCAACCGGCCTCTGCCAGGCGCCGTGCGATTTGCCGGCGCAACTCGGGAGCACCGGGGGGCATCATATAGTTGGCAACTGTGTGTCGTTGCTCGCGCAGTACCCGGCCAATAGCTCGCTCTACATCCCGGGTTGGCAGGAAACGAACCTCAGGTACTGCCGCTCCCAATTGCAATATGCCCGGTTCGTTAGCTGCTTTGATCATGGCCATTGCCAATTCCTGGCCGCTGATCTCGCAGGGACCTGTAGCACTGGTTTCAACCGGGGTATCAATACTGCGTGTCTGAGCCCAGGGGCGCACGTAAAACCCGGAGCGATCGCGCACATCGAGAAACCCCTTGTCTTCCAGTTGCCGATAGGCAGCCACCGCCGTGGCAACACTCACACCGCGCTGTTCGCTCAGGCTGCGTACACCGGGCAAACGCTCCCCGGCACGGTAGAGTCCGGCGTATATTTGCTCAACCAATTCATCGGCCAGTTGCTGGTAGCGGTAGTTCATGGATTGCCTGCTATCTGTATCTTGGATATGGATATATAAATAATCTGTACCATAGCTGGAGCTGTGGCGGCAATAGACTTCAAAAAATAAATAACTTATTGATTATTAAACAATAAAAAACAGTACAGATTGAAAAAGTGGCATAGGTACAGTTTTTATAGAAGTTTATCTGTATCTATTAAAAACATTTTTTCTGAATCTGTATCTATTGTGCTGTGTACACATAGACTGGGAGTTCCATCCTATCCCTGTGCAGAGAAATACCATGCTTGAAACCGCCTCCCTCCTGATGTTGGTCAGCTATGCGACGGTGATGAGTATCACCCCCGGTCCCAATAACCTGTTGCTAATGTCATCCGGCCTGCTCTTTGGCTTGCGCCGCACAGGTTGGCACATGGCAGGTATTACCCTGGGGGTCGTGGCGCTTATCGGGTCGGTGGGGGCAGGGCTGGGGGTTCTCTTCGCCTGGGAGCCGCGTTTGCAATGGGTACTCAAAATACTGGGCAGCCTTTACATGCTGTGGCTGGCTGCCAGGTTGTGGCACACCGATAATCTGGGGGAGGTAGCAGCGGTGAGTCCGGTTCGTTTTTGGGAGGCATGGGGATTTCAATTTATCAATCCCAAGGCCTGGTTAATGGCTACCACGGTTGTGGCGGTGTTTGTTCCGGATGGGCAGGGATACTGGTGGCGTTTGCTGCAGGTGAGTGCGATTTTTGGTGTAGTGGGGGCTCCCTGTATTTTTGTGTGGGCGGCCTCCGGCGCCGGTCTGCGGGCCTGGTTGGGTAGCCCTTGTGTTTTGTTGTGGGTTAATCGGGTGATGGCTGCGTTGGCAGCCATGACTGCGGGGTTATTTTGGGGGTGATGGTATTCATGGTGCGGGCATTATATTCGCCGGGAAATCATAAGGCCCGCCCAGGGTGGAGCCGGGATTAATTAGGTGTTTCGCCCGGCAACATCACCATCCAGCCAACACCAAACTGATCTGTGACCTGCCCATACAGCGGTGACCAGAAGGTTTGCATCAAGGGCATATCAACCTTGCCGCCCTGGCTGGCCAGGGCGGCAAAAATACGCTCAGCTTCATCGCGGGCAGGCACTGTAAGCGCCAAGCGGAAACCGCTAAAACTGGAGGCATCGTTACAGCCGTCCGATGCAAAAATGGCAATATTGCCAATACCGATTTCAGCGTGCATGACCTTGTTTTCAAAGCCGGCTTGCAACGTGCCTTCGGGCATGGGCTCGGGACTTTCGTTAAAGCGAATCAGGAATTTCACCTGCGCACCCAAATGCTGCTGGTAGAAATGAATAGCCTCGTCGCAGCGGCCGGAGAAAAACAGGTAGTTGTTCACTTTTACTTTTTGCATGGCAATTGCCTGGCGCAGGGCATCCTCCTGTTCGCGCACTTTGCCATCCGGGTCCATTTCTGCAAAATCGTCCATTGTGTAAAAAGTACGTATCTCGATATCGGACTCTTCCTCCATGGGGTTCGGGCATTGCTTTACCCATTCCAGAGCTTCTTCCAGGGAGCTGACATTCCAGATCCAATAACCGGCAATCAGTTCATGGGTTTCGATAAAGGGGCCGGTGGTGACTATGCGTTCATCGCCGCGAAACCTGACCCTGATGCCCTCGCTGCTCGGTTTTAAGCCATCGCCGGATTCCATAATGCCAGCCTTGACTAACTCCTCATTAAAGTTGCCCATGGCAGTTAACAGGGCCTCGCTGGGCATTTTGCCCGCTTCGGAACTGGGGGATGCTTTCACGATAACCATAACTTTCATCATTTTTCTCCTTTGTTGGGGATGGGGAGTGTTGTGGGGTGTTCATACTATCGAGTCGTTGCAAGCCTAGTCGTTGCAGCAAAGGATAAATCGACAACACTCCATTAATTTTTTAAGAAAAGTGCCATGGGGTAAAAATGTATTGTTTCCCCTCCCGGGATTTGTCAGGGCTGTCATGGGAACACCTGGTTTAAATGTTATTGATTATTAATTGTATTTGATATTGAATTTCATTCGTGGTAATTTCCCGCTTGTTGGCATATTAATCATCAAGACGGGGAACTGTCCCATGAACAATCTCTTTAGACTTTCACTCCTGGTGTTATCGCTGTTTTCTATAGTTTCAATACCAGCCCAAGCCCATACCCCCTACCTGGCACCTGCAAGTTTTGAACCTCTGCGTGAAGGCTGGGTTACCCTTGACGCCTCTTTCGCTGAAGAATTTTTCGTACCTGAAGTGGTATTTGATAATAGTGAATATGCGGTCCGGGATGCAGAAGGCAGGTGGGGTAAGCCTGCTACAGTGCAATTGTTCAAGACCCGTGCGGTCATTGAACATCAGTTGGATCAGAAAGGTACTTATCGTTTTAGCACGGGTGTTCGGCACGGAGCCGTATTTCGTCTGTATGAATTGAACGGGGAGCGCCGCGGAACTCGCGATCCTAATGAAACCCTGCCTAAAGGGGCGAAACTCCTTGACCATTTCCAATCCGTTACATTGGCAGAAGCCTACATCACCCTGAAAACCCCCACGCAAGCGGCATTGAAACCTTATAACAACGGCTTGGAAGTAGTGCCGACAACACACCCCAATGATGTGTATCACGGTGAAGATTTCCGTGTACAAGTGTTGTTTGATGGTAAGCCACTGGCCGGGCAGGAGTTGCATGTCTTTATTGCCAATGATGGGCAAAGCGATGAAAAACCTGCGCTTGTAGCCAAGACTGATCAGCAAGGGTTTACTGACCTGAAATTGCCTCGCGTCGCGGTGTACTTACTGCAGACCCGCTATCGTCATGCTGCACCAAAAGAAGCTCCCGCGCCCAATTACAGTTACACCTATACACTGGTGTTTAATGTGGCTGAACAATAATTCATGTGGAAATCGCAAGCTATGAAAATATTAAAAACACTCGGTATTTTTATTATTGTTGCTGTGGTGGGTTGTGAATCAACAACACCTGCAAAAAATACAGACGCAGTTAAGGCACAAAAACCGATGGAGCGTGTTGCCGGCCATGGCACTAGTGAGGCGGACAGGAAGGAATATATTGCAGAGCATGATGTGAATGCGGATGGCAGTGTAAGCCGTGCCGAAGTTGAAGCGTTCCGCAAATCCCGGTTTAACAGCGGGGATACAAACCAAAATGGTGTATTGGATGAAAATGAATATATTGATGAGTTTATGGGGCGATTGGATCAGCAAATTGCTGACGAGCGAAAAAGTCACATAAAGCAAACGCATATCCGCTTTAAATCACTCGATAAAAATAATAATGGCCTGATTAGTTGGGAAGAGTATCAAGCGTCAGGTGATCGGGCATTTGCCCATCTGGATAAACAAAATACGGGACGTGTGGTGGCGCAGGGTGATGAACGGCAAACCCGGGGGGCACGGTCAGTATTATCCATGCCGACATCTCATTCGGTGAGTGGCTTTCTGGCGCTTTACGACGAAAATGCTGATGGTGTGGTGACGCGGGAAGAATTCGATTCACATCGTAAACAGGCTTTCATTGCAACAGATCTGGATAAGGATGGGGCATTGAATTTCAATGAATATTTGCTGGAATTTGAAGGTCGCCTGGAGCAACAGGCAAAACGTATTCGGGATCAGCAACGCAAGCAGGCACATGTACGTTTTGGCGTCCTGGATAAAAATAAAAGCGGTGCGATCGAATGGGATGAATACCTGGCGATGGGATTGAGTGGGTTTGATCGCTGGGATGTAAACAGGGATGGCCTGGTTTCGGCAGCTGATCCACTACCCAAAAATGAAAACTGGCGAAGTGATAGGGATTCTCGTAAGAAAAAATCGGAATAAATTCATCAATCGCTGGCAGATTTAAAACGAGGCGTATCATGGAGGCTATGCCAGGGAATAACACTCCCCCTCTCAGTAATGAAGGGGGATTTTTTTGGCTCATTAATGATACTGATTATCATTAATATTTGTGTGTATGTCTCATCAATAGAATTGGCGTGTAGGAGCGTGTAATGAAACATCGATTCCCTGAATTATGTTCAATCCGGCGGTCGTCCGGCAGGTTAATCCCTTTAGTGCTGATGATCACCATGATCAACAATGCCAACGCGCAGGACAAGCCGGATGAACCACGAAAGGTGCTCAATAAAGTAACGGTGGAAGCTGCAGCTATCCAGTCGACTACAGAAAATACCCAAGTGACGTCGAGTGAGGACATCGAGGATAACCAGGTACGTAATCTGGATGATTTGGTGCGTTATATTCCAGGTGTTGCTGTAGATGATATAGGGCGCTTCGGCAGTAATGGCTTTAACATTCGCGGCATGGATGGTGACCGCGTTGCCATTACGGTTGATGGCCTGAGTTTGGGGGAAACCTTGAACCCGGCAAGCTATGCCCCTTATGAGTTTTTCAGCAGTGGGCGTGGAGGCGTGGATATCGATGCGATGAAGGCCGTTGAAATTGTGAAGGGTGCCGACTCTATTTCAGCGGGAAGTGGTGCGCTGGGTGGCGCAGTGATGTTTGTCACCAAAGATCCGGCTGATTATTTAAACCCCAGCGGCAACGATACCCATTTCGGACTTAAGTTTGGTTACTCCAGTGCCAACGATGAAGCGCTTGCTACAGCGACTCTGGCGAATCGTACAGGCAATTGGGAATCCCTGCTGGTTTATACCGCGCGCGAAGGCCATGAAACGGAATCATTCTTTTCGGGTTCCCGTCCTGATATTTCCGGAACTGCGCGCGAAATTCCCGACCCCGTGGATTATGATAACGATAATGTGCTGTTCAAGCTTTATTACCGTCCTGCAGATGGCCATCGTCTGGGTTTTGTTGCGGAAAAATACAATTCCAATATTGAGCTGGATAATCAGACACGCCTTAATGATTCCTATTTAATGCGCACCACCGATGATAAAACAGAGCGTGAACGCTATGGGGTGAATTATTTATGGCAAGCCGATAATGCCTTGTTTGATGAGCTGGATTGGCGCTACGACTATCAGACCGCTTACACCCTTGGGCATACACTTATGGTTGTGCCCACCGGTTGCCCTGCCGGTGCAAACTCACCCGCAGTTGCGCCATGCAACCGTACCGAGCATCGCGATTATGATCAGGAAATCCATAAGACGGTATTGCACCTGGATAAGACCATTGCAAACCATACACTGGGTTATGGGGTGAGTATTGAAGAAAAAAGTGTGACCTATGCCGATGTCAAAACGCGCTATGTGGGCACTACCTCGGAAGTTGGTGTCGGTTGGCCACAGTTAGGCGGTGATTTTGTGCCAGACACAGACGTGGGGTCATACGGTATTTATGTACGCGATCAAATTAGCCTTGTAGACAATCGTTTGTTGGTCAATACGGGCGTACGTTTTGATCATTATAAGTATTCACCATCATTGAATAATTCACAGTTTAACGATAATTCCGGCACTGTGAACGATGTGACCTTTTCATCACCTACCTGGCAATTGGGAGCAAGCTGGAACCTCACCGCGCAGCATATATTATGGGTGCAAACCGGTTCTGGTTTCCGCGCACCTACAGTAGAGAATATGTATTTCTCACCATCGACAGCTATTGCTACTGAAGTCAGTAGTGGTCAGCAGGTGGATTTATGGAATACAGTTTCCAACCCGGATCTGGAAGCGGAAGAAAGTCGCAATATTGAAATCGGCTATCGCTGGCACGGTAATAGCCATGTCTTCGGCATATCCACCTATCGCAACGACTACAGTAATTTTATTGATTACAACACCTTTATACGCAATGCCGATGTGGAGTACCAGACTTGTAATACTGCGGGTACCGTTTGTAATAATTTCTTCGGCGACGAATACGACTCACTGGATAATATTGGTGAAGTGACTGTAAAAGGCATTGAAGTGGAAGGGCTGTGGGCGATCACTGAACAAGTTCGTCTGCGTTTCGCTTATGCCTGGAGTGAAGGTGAAGAAAAAGATGGAACACCGCTACAAAGTATTGTACCTGCATCCGGTATTATTGGTCTGGGTTATGATGCACCGAATGGACGTTGGGCTGTGGAAACCAATGTGGTGTTTGCTGATGGCAAGGATAAAAAGGATGCAACAGCGGTTGATCCTGTTAATTTCACCCAGATACCGGAGGATTATTTTACGGATTATGGTGATTACACCCTGGTGGACCTACAGGCGCGCTACAACATTACACAAAATCTGAAACTCAATGTTGGTGTATATAACCTTTTTGATGAGGAATATATTCGTTGGCAGCGTATTCGTTTTGTTAACCAGGGCTCAGCCGCTGGTGGTGCACGTGGTGGTGTGAGTGAAGATGGCATTCACCGCTACACTGAACCAGGCCGTAATTACCGTCTGACGTTGGCTTATACATTTTAAAGAGCACCTTCAGGTAAAAAGTAAAAGGTCTGTGAGGACCTTTTACTTTTGCGGTCGATAAGCACAGGTGTTTTAAGCTATTCAACGAGGATGGGAAGACGCTATATTCCTCGAAGCGGCATCTGTTGGCTTTTATCAACCGAAGCGACGCAGGGTTCAGCGTCCCTTTTTTCAGGGGCTGTTATTTCAATGTCAGGCCACCTTGCATAATCGCATTGTGACCTGGGAATGAACAAAAGAATGAGTAGGACACGCCTGCCTGGAGTTTGCTAACCGGGAAGGTTGTTGATGTACTTTCTCCTCCACCAATAATTGCTGTTGATGCGATGATCCTTTCATCGTCCGGTTTGAGATAATGGTTATCCAGTCCCGCAGCCATGCCATCGGTAGTAATAGCTTGTTTATCATCTGCTTTACTTAATACCCAGTTATGCCCCATGACATTTTTGGGGAGTTTTCCGGTATGTGTCAGGTTGACGGTGAATGTTTTGCAGGCACTGTTGACTGTAATGGATTTGGTGTCAAATTGCATGGCATCGTTGGAAGTAATAGTAATGCTGCAATCTTCTGCCAATGCAGGTATTGTCAGTGTGGAGAATAAAAAAGTTAATGCCAAGTGTTTCATTTTCATAATGTAACCTCCATACAGGATTGAATAAAAAGTGTTAATCGGCTGTTCTTCCCAATTGTTTTAATGCTGTTAGTCTGATGATATAGCTGATTTTAAATAGGGCTGGAAAAATAATCATACCCACATGAAGCATTACCTGGACTGGTATAGTTAACACGGTGTGCCTATTGTAGGCAACATAAAAAATCGACAGCGATAGTACAGATGTGATTGCCATTGCCCAGTGGGCAGACACCAATAATGTTTTTGGGTTCATAAGTCAGACCTGTGAATGTCAATGATTAACGTCATTGAATCATTAATAGGGTACATAAAGTGTTGGCATTCATGATGGCATTATTTCAAGTAGATATTGGTCACCCATTAAAAACGATTCAAATAAAGATCAGCCTGCTGCATAAGGTCGGTTATCGTGGCTGCGGCGCTTTTAATGTGCTTCACACTGCCACAGCCCTGGCCACAGTAAAGTGCCATGGATGCAAGATCGCCCACAGCGCCTGTTAGTGGTGAATCAGTTGAAAAAGAATAGATGGGGGCTCCATCCTGTGTGCCGATGGGTACTTCCGGGGTTGCCTTATAGTGGTGGGTGGCAGTTTCAGTGATACTGTTTTTTAGCACGCGAACAGCAGCACGTATGGGCCAATTCCGCTGGAAGTCATAGCAGAGCGTTGTGTCACTTGCTGTTGCTGAAATAATTTTTTCTTTGTGGAAGTCATGTGCATTTGATTCTGTTGTGGTTAAAAAAAGTGTTCCACAGCTAATCCCTTGTGCACCCAAAGCAAGGGCTGCAACCAGGGCTTCTCCTGTCGTAATACCGCCAGAGGCGATAACCGGTACAGCACTGAGCGCACATATTTCCGGCAATAGGCCAAACAGTGCTGTTTCTCCACGCACATGCCCTCCTGCTTCAATACCTTGAACAATTAACATATCTGCACCAGCTTCCAGTGCATTCTCTGCATCACGTCGACTACCCACCTGATGAATAACGTGTATGCCATTGTTGCGGCACTGTTCGATCGTTTTTTTATCTACATCCCAAAACAGCACAATATGTCGAATTTCCAGTGCAATACATTCTGCAATTTGATGGGATAACAACACCGGGTCTGTGGCCGCAGGAATGAGATTAACTGCAAAAGGCTTGTCGCTGAGGGAGCGGTAAAGGTTTACTTCCTTACGAATAAACTCTGGCCGCTCACGCACCATGCCAAGACAGCCAAATCCTCCGGCATTGCTTACAGATGCTGCCAATTGGTGCCTTGCAACACCTCCCATCCCCGCACAGAGAATAGGAAATTTACAACCCAATATATCGGTTAATGGTGTGTATAACGCAGGATGGTACATATTTTTCCACAATAGTTGTTATTAAAACCAGATGACATCATCGCCGTTTAACCTTGCATGAATAATGGCATGCAGATCGGTTGATTGGATATTTTGTTTTAATTCTGTTGCTTTGATTCCTCGCTGCTGCAATGAAAAAATATCGGCATAAATTGTAATGGCGCTCGCCAGGAGTTCATCGAAACAGGGAAGATGTGCATTTTTAATGGCGGGAGTGATACCGTTCTGAACTAAAAATACCGAGACGCCATTGCCCTGCTGTGAAAGCTTGGTGATGTGTATGAAATAGTCATTGGCGGAACTGTTGGTAAAAGGATCTTGAGTCGTCACAAAAAAATAACGCTGCACCGGGTTTCCCCTCAAGGTCACACATCTGAACGGTTATGTGTGGAATCAATAGAGCATTAGGCGTGCTTCCACATGCCAAACAACGTATTGGCGAGATACAGGTTTTCATCTTATTGATTAAAAACTCTATTGAATAATGAATTTAAATGCACTTTAATATCAAAAATTTTGGTATTAAACGATGGATATTGAATTAGCAAAGACATTTCTGGATATTGTGCGTTCCGGCAGCCTCATCGCTACCGCTGAGCGCTTACATGTCACACAAACCGCCGTTACTGCCCGCGTTAAAAGCCTTGAATCACAACTGGGGTGTCAATTATTGGTACGTAATCGTGCAGGAGCCTCGTTGACCCCGGAGGGAGAACGCTTTGTCAGCTATGCCTCGCAGATTGTGCAACTGTGGGAGAATGCAAAATACGATGTGCCCTTGCCCGAGGCAAAGACGGATACCGTCGCTATTGGCGGAGAGATGGCCTTATGGAGTCCTCTGCTACTGAACTGGATTGCTGATTTGCGGACCTTTTTTGAGTCATTGGCGATTCATGTGGAAACGGGGATGGCCAGTTCACTCATCGATCGCGTGCATAATGGTGTCCTGGATATTGCAGTTGTATATCGACCCGAATACCTTCCCGGTTTAAAGATAGAGCAGTTGCTGGAAGAGAAGCTGGTTATGGTATCTGCGGTGTCTCCTGAGCCTTATATCTATGTTGATTGGGGGCCAGCTTACGAAAAACAGCATGATGCTGTATTTCCTGGTAAACGCAGGGCAGGGTTGTCGATTGATTTTGGTTTGCTGGCACTGGAATACTTGCTTCAAAATTCAGGTACCGGTTATTTCCGCGCGCGTGTAGTGCAGCGTTATATTGAAGAAAAAAAGCTATTTCCGGTCCCCAATGCTCCTGAATTTACTTACCCCATATTCGCCATTTATCGCGATAGTGATAAGGCTGAAACGGTACGGTTGGCCATCCAGAGCTTACGCACTATTGCCCGGCAAAAAATTGTCTGGCGGTAAGTCTGGAGGGGCATCGGCTTATTGCCGATGACAATTGGCAAGCCATATCCATAATATGGTTATCATTTTGCAAAATGTGAGTATTGCATCGCAGCTGGACGGGGGGGGCTTGGCGTAGGAGATGGCCTGTAGTAGGGGGATTATTGTGTGCCAGCCTGAACAAGAGGGGAAAAATGATGGGGCAATCATTGCTCATTCACTGCAGGCGTGTTTATGATCCATTATTGATGGATGGCGCCTATCGAGTGCTGGTGGATCGAGTCTGGCCCCGTGGTATCAGGAAGCAGACATTGATGTTGGATGAATGGTGTCGTGAGCTGGCGCCTTCGCCAGACTTGCGTACCTGGTTTGGGCATGATCCCAAGCGTTGGAGGGCCTTTTGTGAGCGCTACTATAAGGAATTGGAGGCATCCCATAACGATATTCGCCAGTTATTGGATCATTGTGGCTCAAGGCCACTCCTGTTGCTGTATGGAGCGCGGGATACCGAGCACAACAATGCGAAAGCACTACAGGCGTTTATTGAGGCTTCCTTTTTTTAGGCCGTCCAATATATTCTCTGGTATTGCTTAATACTTATTCTAATATGTCGATACAGACTGGGTGGTTTTGGCCGTACCACCTTAATTAAATAATAAAACCTAACCGGCATGGCGATAGGGGCAGGCTGAGATTCGTGGAGATACCAAGTTGCTATTTCAGACCATTCATACCAGTGGAACCACCATTTATTTCGTTTTCTTTATCCTGTTTTACTGGATAAGTCACATCCCCAGGACTAACCCCGGTGCTGGCTGGTGGGCATGTGCGATTCTGAGTGCTGCCATTGCACGCCTGCTTTTATTGATATTGTCGAACAACGGTGATATCCAATTAACTATTTTTTCTTATTCTACCTTTCTCATTTTAGAGAAAATATTTTTGGTGATTGGCATAAGTCGATTCCTGAAAGTAAACCTCTGGAATCATTGGGTATTTTACCTTGCCGGAATCTGTAGCTGTTGGATGTTGCTCGCCTGGTACACCGCTATGCCATTATGGATTTACAGTATTGGCCTTGCGGTATTCAATGTTGTGGTGTTGGGTTTTGTGACTGTGGTTTGTTTTATAAAACGGAACGAGGTATCACAGCGACTAATGCTGGTAGTTTCTGTTGTATGCGGATTGTTAGTTTTACATTGGGCAACATTTCCGTCGATTTTCTTTTTTCCAACCTGGAAGGTGATTGGGTTTGGTGTTGGGACACTACTTGTGTTGGTACAATACCTGGGGCTCCTGGCGAGTGTCCTTTTGCAGTTTCAAAAAAGGTTGTTGGATGCCGAAGAAAAGGCGCTTGAACTGGCCTACCGTGATCCTTTGACCGGACTCAATAACAAACACTATCTCAGCAACTTGTTTGAGCAAGCATTATTGCTGGCCACGCGTCCTCATCAGTTGCTCGCCGTTATCTACATTGATCTGGATAATTTCAAACCTATCAATGATAGTGCTGGCCATAAGACCGGGGATGAGGTGTTAAAAGAGGTTGCCAAACGCCTTAAAGAGTATACGCGCAGTACCGATATCAGCGCGCGTATCGGTGGTGATGAATTTATTGTTATTGCAACGCAGCTTGATCATATTGATCAAATCAACACGATTGCCAATAAATTACTTCAACAACTTACTCGTGAAATTCAGGTAGACGATAATACTTATGTATTGGGTGCCAGCATCGGTATTAGTTTTTACCCGGCTCATGGCGATAATCTTGCTTCGTTAATAGAGGCAGCAGATGAAGCGATGTATCACGTTAAGCGTAGTGGTAAAAATGGATATGTTGTTTATGGGGAAAATATGAGTCTGAAGGAATAGTTGCTTGAATAACTGACATTTTTTATGAATGAGAATATTGATCTGTTCCAGGCTCTAGCCTCATTTCTTGTCAGTGTGTTGTATCTTGATCATCTGACCATTTTTGCATCACGTCTCAGTATTGCGGCATGTGTATAGTATGGTTATAAACTCACACCCCAGTGAGTCCCTTACCGAGTATTTGATACCCCCTTATGTACATCTGAGAAATACTGGATGTTGGGGTACATCACAGAACAGCATGGACTGGCAGGCAATAAAAAACCCGCGTGGTTAGCGGGTTTCAGGACTATCTTGGATTTTGTTGGATCTTAAGTTGGTGGACTTCGAGGGAAATGCCTCGAATGAACTCTTTGAAACTCTTGAAGACTGGAACCATCAACTCAAACACCTTTCGCCTAAGCCGTAGGTGTCGCCATGGATCATTCAAGCGATACCGCAACGCCGCCATTGGCGGCGGATTTCCGTGCTGTGGCCGAGGGGAAAGCCGCCAAGAAGGGCAAACAACGCAAGACACCGCCACCGTTCTCCCTGCGCCTGACGTTCGAGGAGCGAGCGCAATTAGAGCGGGAGGCCGGGGATATGCCCCTTGGGGCCTATATCCGCTCCCGGCTGTTCAATACGGCCACCGCTCCCCGTAAGCGGGAGCGACGGCCTGTTAAGGATTATCAGGTCTTGGCCAAGGTGCTGGGTGAACTGGGGCGTTCCCGGCTCGCCAATAACCTGAACCAGCTTGCCAAGGCAGCTAATTCCGGCTCCCTGCCCGTAACCCCGGACACCGAACGGGAACTGCGCGTGACCTGTGAGGCCGTTCAGGCGATCCGCTATGACCTGATAGAAGCCCTTGGGCTTCATGCGGAGGATACGCCATGATCCTCAAAGCCAGCCAGCGCGGGGGCAGCAAACAGCTTGCCCTCCATCTGCTCAAGACCGAGGAGAACGAGCATGTCCATGTGCATGAATTGCGGGGCTTCATGGCCGAAGACCTGCAATCGGCCTTTCAGGAAATCCATGCGATTAGCCGGGGCACCCGCGCCCGGCAATTCCTGTTCTCCTTAAGCATGAACCCACCACAGCAGGAAAATGTTCCTGACCATGTGTTTGAAACCGCGATTGAGGACATTGAACAAAAACTGGGACTGGACGGCCAGCCCCGTGCGGTGGTGTTCCATGAGAAGGAAGGCCGCCGCCATGCGCATGTCGTCTGGTCGCGGATCGACACTGAGAAGATGAAGGCAATCAACCTCCCGCATTACAAACTGAAACTGCGGGATATCGCCAAACAGCTTTACCTTGAAAACGGCTGGCAGATGCCACGGGGTTTTGCGGACAGGCTTGAACGCGCCCCGGCCACCTTCTCCTTGAGCGAATGGCAACAGGCCAAGCGCGGCGGCCACGATCCCAAGGCATTAAAGCGGATGTTTCAGGAATGCTGGGCCATGGCTGATTCACGGGACAGCTTTGCCCAAGCCCTGAAAGAACGGGGCTACACGCTGGCCCGTGGCGACCGTCGCGGTTTTGTGGCGGTGGATTTCCGGGGGGAAGTCTATGCCGTTGGCAAATATTCCGGCATGAAAGCCAAAGAGGTCAAAGGGCACCTTGGGGATGAAAAAGAGCTGCCGTCCGTCGATCAGGTCAAGCAAGCGAACGCCGCCCGGATAACGGTAATGCTGCGGCAACATATCCAGACCCTTGAGGAACGCCAAAAGCGAGAATCCCGTATCCTTCAACAACGCCGGAAAGAAACCGTCCAGAAACAACGGGAACAACGCGACCAACTGCAAAAAGCCCAGCAAGCCCGCTGGCAAAAGGAGTCCCATGATCGCGCAAGACGGTTTTCAACCGGGATGCGTGGCCTCTGGGACTGGATGACAGGAAAGTCTGCCAAAACCCGTAACTACAATGAGCAAGAGGCTTTGCTAAACCGTCAACGTGACCGCGCCGAACGGGAACGCATGATATTCAAACAACTTGAAGACCGCCGTTTACTGCATCAGGAAATCCAACGGCTCAAGCAGGAACACACCAAGCAGATTGCGGAACTGCACCGGGATATTGCCGAATATCATGATCGGTCGGCTTCAAACGCGGCTGATTTGAAGGGGCATTTTAAACAGGCGCAAAAGGGGCGGGAAAAGGCTGCTGGCCGTGATCAGGGCTGGGGGCGAGAGTTGGAGCGGTAATGAAAAGTGTTCTTGAGTCGCAAGTAAGAAACCAGAGGGAACATTCTGGCTCTATAGAGCAAACTGAATAATGGATATTGTGAGGTCGTATTGATCCGCAAAAACAGTTATTTCTTCACTGGGCTCTTTAAACCAAACACCCGGCCCATGCTTCATTCCTTTTTTAGCTTTTTCTATGTCGAAATCAGCAGGGCGAGCCGCTATTGAGTTGGCAGGAACTTCTATTGGTGGGGACGAAGCAGTTCTATAGAAAATTCCTGAACTAAACGCTGACTTACTGGGTTTTGCCCATAATATAAAGCCGCTTCTTGAAACAACAACAATAGCTCTTTTGCTTGTGTAATCAATCCAACGAATTAATGCTGCCAACAGGGAAACCGCATATCGTTGAGTAACGACGTCCATCATTTCCATTGTAATTTTTATATTATCGGGAATTTGTCGGCGATAATCATCCAAGGGCATTAATAGATTGGCAGCAAAAACATTAGCCTGATGCTCTATCTGGCCTAACTCCGAATCCCAGCGGACTAAATCACTTTCACTGCACTGGATTCCATTTGGATATCTCACCCGATGAATCAAGTAATGACCAAATTCGTGTGCTAGCGTGAAATTGATGCGCCCTTTTGATTGAAAGCTATTGTTAAAAAAAATTGCCCATCCTTTTTGGCCAGAAGGATCTTTAAATAAAGCGCCCTCAAATCCCGGAATATTTTTGCCTTGTATCTCTGTTATAGGATCATCACGATACATCTGTAATGAGAGTTCCTTGGCGACCTCTTGAACATTAATTGGAAAATGTTCTGGCCCCAAAACGGTATTGAGAATATGTGTAATATTAAAAGCCCAGCGAGCAGGACTCAGTTCTTCGCTCATTTGTTTTCGAGCCACTTTTCCATCATTGCTTTCAACATGGCTTTAGATGCCGGGTCCATTTTTTGATAGTTCCGATAAAAAAGTGCATCTTCAGCATTTTCTTGAGTTTGATCGGAATCCTCATCAATTAGAAATCCGAGTGTCACGCCTAAAGCATCTGCAATTTTCGATAGTTTATCTGCCGATGGTCTTGGCGGCGCCTTATTTTCTAGTTCCCATATATACGATTTGCTGGAGTCAGATAATTCTGCCAGCTTGTCGAGGGTATATCCCCTCTGGTCACGTAATTGCTTAATTTTTGTACCTAATGCGGTAGGCATGGCTAGGGTGCTCCAGTAATAAACTTTATAAGTTCAGAATAGCGGCAAAAAATAGGCTTGACTACCGAATATTCCCGGAGCATTATGTTCGCTGTTCCGAACAGAAATTGCCGCTATTCCGGTCGTCCTGTTAGGGGCAGGGTCAAAAGTCGAAGCAATCAACGGCATATTGGAGGAATCTCATGTCGAAGAATAAAGGTCTTACACCGGGGACATCAGCCCCCAAATCCGGACAGTATCAAATTATAGGCCCCAAAGGCGGGAAAGGAGCAGAGCGCACGGTAGTCAAAGGTGAGCCCTTGCCCCCTACGCCTACGAAGGGTTCTACTTATACTTTGGTCGATCCGACTAAGCATTAAGCGTCATCAAATCATAATACCCTTCCCGTGAGGGAGGGGTATTCTAACAAAAAGGTACTTTGATATGAGCTATTTGGTTTTCTGCACATTTGATCTAAAAAACGCCAGCAGCCAAGACTACAAGAATGTCTATTCGGATCTGGATAAATTGGGGCTAAAAAAAATCGTCAAGTCCGGTAATGGAGGAGATGCAGTAATTCCCACTACGTCTGTGATGGGCGAGTTTAATGGCACAAGTGCAGAATCTGTAAGAGATCATGTGAGATCACAAGTCAAACAAGCGATTTCGAACAGAGGGTTAAAATCCGAAATTTTTTTGATTGCAAGTGGTGATTGGGCGTGGGTTGGCACAACTACATAGTGCTGCCTAGATAACGCCTGATCTCGATGAGTGCTCCCCCTACATCTCCCATGGGAGGCAAAGTTCCATATACTAACTCAGAAAATACTCCCGTATATACGGTCTCAAGTTCGGGCTGCCATGCTGAAAAATTGTGGAAAATAGGCGCGTCTTTTAATGGGGTTTGCAAGTGCTCTGCATTTTCAAAAAAGCCATTTTGTTCATCCGCTATACAAGCAGAACATAGAGAGTGAAATTCTTCGGTAGCTAAAAAATTCTTATATTTATCGACCTGTAAAATTTTGCAGATGTCATAAAGGTGACGAATTCTATTCGACAGCCTTCCTACAGGGTCTGTGTGATAACTATCCTTGATGACACCAAGAAGCTTTTCCACTAGCGTCCGCTTGATTGACAGAACGTTGACTGGAAAGCTTTTTAAATCATACAGATCAGTCAAATCTGTTCGACCCAAGGAGTCCAACACGTCAGCAATCAATGTCTGTATGGACATTACCTCAAAAGGCTCTGGCCTTGTGAAAGCATTCACTTCAATCAAAAGCTCCGGCGATGCTTGTCCAAAGCTGTCACCATCAATGCTGCGAGGGTATTGATAAACCGTTCTGCGGAAAGATGAGCCTTTGGATACGCGAGGATCGTCAATTGCTACCAGCCCTGTGGACGCAGACTGCTCAACTCTTTTCAGAAGCTGCTTGCGTTGGTTATCCGTAATGACACCCGTCAATACAGCCAGGTCAACGTCCTCTGAAAATCGATGGATCAACTTGTAGGCCTTGGAAAGTGAAGTGCCTCCCTTGAATACGGCAGAATCAGCGAAAGGGGATTTTGATAGGTTTTTCAGGGCACTCGTTACCCAATAATCTTTTTCGACGTAAATTTGCGGCAACCCAATTTGTTGGGCTGCTTCACTGACTAATTCGGAAAAGGCCTCCGTGTCCTCGTGCAATCTCATTATTGAATGTTCCAGTCTTTGGCGGCAGGCCAGAGTTTTATATTGAGGGCTAATTTATATGTTGTCGTAGGATTCAGAGTTGTTTTCAAGAGCTTTTTCTCATCCCATTTGAGGGTGGTGGCAAGCAACCCAAGCAATGCCCGGACTTGTGGATTGTAGTATTCCACTGCAAATTGAACCAGCCTCTGACGATCACTTATATCAAGCTTGGCCAGCTTTTCTTTCATGGCTCGAATTGACTGATTGATATCAGCATCAGGGATTCTTTTTACGTCTCGCAATACATCCAAATACTGGAAAAGAGGGACATTCTCCTCGCTGACAGGCAAGCGAGTGATAACCGTTTTGATGCTTATTGTGCCAAAGTTTTTTTCCTGACGCCCACCGTTGACCGCAATAGTCACCGTGCGGGGCATTTGTGTCGTAAGCCCTAAACGATTGAAGAGCGCCAGCCCGGTGATATACCCCCGTAGGCAACCGTTCTTATACAGGACAGAGCGGATCAACTCGTCATCCGATGGCCTGCGCTGTCCCAACAGCCCCTTTTTAGGGATGTAAAACTTTCCTTTCGATAGGCGTTGAAGGGATTTATCGGCAACCAAACGATTCACCGCTTTGATGACGGCCAAAGGGGCCTGCGGATATTCAGGCAATTCCTGATACCCAAAGACCTGCCCAGCAGGCATGTCGCTGACACGGTTTTGAATAGTTTGTGCAATGCTCATAAATAGACCTCTTCATATTTAGGTTGCATCCACCTATCCATAATGTCAAGTTTTTAATGATAAAAACATGACATATAGACCGAATAATAAAACGCAAGCAGCACAAAACCCTAGAAACCACACAACGCAATAACCTAGAAACGGCTTATTCAGCCCCTCCCCCGATGGTGCTCCGGGGACAGCGGAAATCTCCCCGGTCGCGATCCAACCGCGATGAGGTTGGCGCTCATCCAATCCGCGCAGGGTTGGCCGATGGGGATGCAAGGGCGGCAGCAGGAATGCCCTCTGCTCGATGGGGTTCCAAGGGGAGAGCCGAATTCGCCCCTTGGTCATGGGGTGTCGGGGCAGCATGAAAGCTCCCTGACTGGTGATGCAACGGCCAGACGTTGACACTGGCGCAGATGGCTTAATGCCTGAATGCGCCAGTATGCAGGGGGTATCCAACAGGGGGCGGCACGCCCCCTTTGGCAAGAGGTGTTGTAGTACAACACACATCTTGCGATCAGCAGATCGGGCTTTTCAGGCTGTGTAGTACATCCGCTTATGTTTGTTGATGTCCGACAAAGGTAAAGAGTGCCCCATAATCACCAGCATCGGCAGAACGCAGGGCTTGGATATACTGATTACGCCTGTCATTCATTTGCTGTAGATCATAACCACCAGCCCAGTCTATCGCCGGATGGCCATATTTTTCATGGAGAACCACATCGGCCATGATCCGGGAAAACCGTCCGTTGCCATTCGGGAAGGGATGGATAAAGACCAGTTTATGGTGCAGACGCGCCGCCAACTCCAACGGAGCAAACGTGTCATTTTCCACCCAATACTGCGCATTATCCAAAAGCTGGCGAAGCTGGACACCAATCTGAACAGGATCAATGCCAATGTTTTTCTCGGTACGGCGATAGGTTCCCGCCCATTGCCAGACCTCACCAAAAAGCCGCTTATGCAGGGTGCGGACAAACTGGTCATCCAGTACCTCGCCTTTCCGGCCCCGCTTGAGCCAGAGAAGACCGGACTCAATATTTGCCTGTTCCAGATGGTCAAGCTCTCCCCGCGTCGAGACATGGGGGAATTTCAGCCCCGCCAATTCATCAGGATCTAAAGGGGTCGCTCCATCCGGGTATTCAATAATGTCCGGCATCAGTCATTCCATAGGTCAGTAAAATGTTCTTTCAGATAGTCCTGCTGTAGCCGCTTGATTTCGTATTCGATCTGCTCCGATGACAGCGATTGCGACTCCAGGGCCATGTGCTTGTTGGTACGGTTTACGATATCCAGTGCTTTTTTTCGAGCCTGGGCATCAAGAATGTCTTCTAACTGTTTTTCTGGAACGATGGCATAGACAAAGCGGCAACCAAGCCCTTCCGCCATTTGCTGCATATTTTTTAGGGTTACACCGCCGACAAGCTCCGCCTTTTCAGTGTTGGATATGGCAGCCCGTGTCACACCCAGCCGCCGCGCCAACTGCGCACCAGACATGCCGAGGGCTTTTCTGACCGTGCGAATCCAGCCCTCTTTAGGCATAGCAAGATTGCCCGCCGCGCTGGCGGCATTGTTCACGCGCTTCTGATACTGGGCGATAACGATATTCTTGATGCTCATTGTAAATCCATAGCTATACTAATTCTGTTTGTTTGTATATTAATAGATATACAGTTACTCAAGAAATGTCAATTAATAGATTGACATGTGAGCCTGTACCACCCTCACGGGGTAATGTCACATAGGGCGAACGGCACACCCAACAGCCTTAAAAACAGCCAATCCTCCCATCCCATACAACTGTATTACAACCGCATAAAGGCTGGATTTGTCCAGTGCCGCTTTGCTATGCCTCCGTCTTGAATAGCGATAATTAAGATTGACAGCCGCTGTCAGATATGACAACAATCAAGAAAGGGCTTATGGATGAGTACCCGGAAAACCCGCCCCATATCGTGGATCGCCGCCGCCCGCAAAGCGTTTACGGCGTTCCCGGCAGAGAGTCAGAACATCATTCTGAACGCCCTGACGATTGCGGCAGAAGGCCAGAAAGCGGATATAGCCAAACCGCTGGCCGGGCTGGGCAGTGGGATTTTTGAGGTGGCCTTGCCCTATCGAGGGGATGCGTACCGGGTGGTTTACGCGGTACAGCTTGGCGATGATCTCTGGGTGCTTCACGCCTTCCAGAAAAAATCGACCAGCGGCATTAAGACCCCGAAGCATGAAATTGATCTGGTGAAAGACCGTTTGAAACGGCTGAAAGCGATGCTGAAATGAAAGACGATCCGATTGAGATTGTACGCGGTAGCGGGAATGTGTATCGGGATTTTGAAGATGCCGATGCGGACATTAAGCAACTGAAAGCCATTCTGGCCGCCGCCATTATCAAAGAACTGGACGCGCAAGGTTTAACCATGCGGCAAGCCCATGCCCAAACGGGCTATGCAGCGGCGGACTTCTCCCGTATCAGAAAAGCCAACCTCGACCGATTCAGCATTGACCGTCTTATGGGCATGCTGAACGGCTTGGGGGCGCGGGTTGATGTGCGGATTAATATTCGCAAGAGCGTTACGAATCCCGGCTTGCAGCTGTAATCGCAAACACCGCCCCATTGCCGTCTTGCGGGAACCCACACAAGAGGGGGTGCGCACTCGATATCACTTTTGTCCTGATACAATCTTTGGAGATTCAATGTGCAGGCCAGTCAAATAAATAAAGAAATATCTAAGCTAAGTCGCTTGATAGACGAAGGAGAGTTTGAAAAATGCTTCATCAAAGCTAAGAAAACTCTCAAAAAAGCAGAAAATCTTGAAAACAAAAATATACAGGCGCATTTCCTCTTAAATATCTCGGCAATTCTCGTTGATCTCGGCGCAATGCAGCCTAATCAAGAAGCTGCAAAATTTGGCTTGAAAATCATGGAGGAAAATAAAGATACCTTTATGAGAATTTCAGGCGACGGGGATTATTATTACAACTTAAGCAATGCCAAAGTTAACCTAATAACTGATAAAAACCCTTTCAACAACACGTTTAAAACCATTGAGCATTTGATAGAAATAAAATCGCTCCTTTGGCGATCGCTAAAGTCACATAAAAAGCAATCGGACTTTATCCCCCCTCAAGTCCTAGTTAATTTGGCAAATATACTAAAACGACAGTTTCGTATAACAGAGTCCCTTTATTTTTATGATCATATAAATAGCCTTGACCTTGATATCCCTCAGTCTTGGATCAATCGATCCGAAACTCTTATGATGCTCAATCAGATTTCTGGGTCTTATACATTTCAGATGATGCATGAAGTTAAAGCGGGATATGAGAAGATAATTTCATCAAAAAGAGTCCCGCCTCCATGGATAGATTTATACAGACAATACATTGATTATCACGAACAGAAAATTACTCAAGCTCATGAAGACGCTGGTATAGATATAACATCCCGCGATTCAGAGGAGCACGAAACCCGGAAAGAGTTTGATAGTCTTTCTCATTTTAGAAGGTTTGTTTTAACAGAAAAATTGTCACTGTCAGAACACGGGTTATATTGCGGATGTGTTGGCAGTGCGCGTGACAATCTCGTAATACCTACGCCATCAGGTGTCTATGGTGATTTCATTCCGGCGATGGAAATGGTTCTTAATCGTCTAAAGTCAGAATTTTCTTTAGCAAGAAGATTTTATTATGAGTATCTGCACGATAAAGTGGACGCAGAAAGCCACCATGAATCATGCTACTCAGAGCTTTTTAATGATGAGCTGCTAGGCATAGACATAGAAAAGCTGCGCACAGCTTTCAGGCTTTGTTTTGGTATTTTGGATAAAATTGCTGCGGCAATCTGCGACCTGTACGACGTACACCCTCCTAACGGCAACGTATACTTCCAAAGCTTTTGGCAGTTAGATAGAGAAGATAGACGTGAAAAATTTGAAGAAATAAAAACACCGGGTCTTCTGGCCTTATATAGCTTAGCTACGGATTTAAATGAGCGAAAAGATGGCGAGTTAGCTTTCTTCAAGCAATGGAGGAATGACTTGGAGCACAAATTTCTTGTGATTCATCAGTCAGCAACGCCAGCCGATTTATACGGCTCGTACAATCTTAAGGACAAAATCATCATGATTAGTGAGGACGATTTCGTCTCACATCTTGAGCATCTTCTGCAAATAACGAGATCGGCGATATTTTCTTTTGTATTTTGTGTGCGCGAAAAAGGCCGTCATGGAAAAGAGGATGGTGCTTTTTATTTTCCGAACCCAATAAGCAGCAAAGATTAGTTACAAGGCGGGGCATTGCCCCGCCTCACGGGTGGGGCTGCGCGGGTGTCCACCGGACAGGGGCGCACAGAAACGAAAAGCACCGGGGTGGCCCGGTGCTTTCTGCTATCTGGAGCCAGACTAGCAGCTCCAGAATACATGGACTTGCTCGTGCCCGGTTTCGAGGGTGAACACATTCCCGCTATAGTCCATGTCGCGGGCCATGGATTCATAATCGATATAGAATTTCAGGCTTTCGGGGATTGTGGTTGTTTCCTCGGTCAGTTCCTGGGCGTAGTCGGCCAGTGAGGTATAACAGCCGCAATAGCAATCCTCCGCCGCTTGGCGGGCTTCATCCAGATTGCCAAAATGCCCCAATAACGCGCTGCCGAAGTCTGGATATTCTTCTATAAAACAGGCGATTTCATGGGCGGATTTAATACCCGCATATTCGCCGAGGTCGTAACCCTCGAACCCCTCGTAATCATGTATGGCGTATTCTTCGGCGGCCTCAACGGGGGACGCGGCCAGCATGGTATTAATCTGTTCCTGAATGTCTTCAACGTCCAGCGTGGCATCAATCCAGACCCCGTGAAGGTATCCGGCGTTATAGGCGGCAAGGTCAGCGACATAGATATTGATTGCGGCGGTCATAGTCTTTTTCCTTTCATCGGCTTTTGAGGTTCTGCGCTTTGCGTTGCGCATGAACCTCTGCCGACTAGGGCGACTAAGGCGGTGGTGAAAAAATCCAGAAAAATCGCGGAGGCTCCGCCCAGCGAAGCGACCGGGTGGAAACCGTCTATTTTTCTTGATTTTGAGGGGGAAAGAACCCCTGCTCTTTGCGAAAAGGATCGTTACCGCATGGCCGGGACAGAGCGAAGCGGTTGGCCCGGTGCGCTTCGCGCATAGAGCCTGTTCCGGCTGCATAGCAGACGGATTTGCCGATACAAATTTTTATAGAAGATAGCTTTTTAATGCTTTTTTATTCTTCTAAATTCGATTTTAGAATCACTTTTATACATGACCAAGACTTTTGTAATTTCGTGACATCTCATTCATCTTATTGGTGTGGTTTGGCGCCTTATTTATCCATGTTTTGGAATAAATAATTTAAAAATAATAACCTTCAAAAATTTGGGTGAGTTTTTTATCACTGCAATCGCTAAAAATTTCGCCTCTCAGATATGGCGCGCATTTGAAAATAAAAACGATGCTGCTAGCCTTGATGTGATTCATCTCACAATTCCTCATTAAAACAATATTCGATAATTCGAAAAAGGAGTCTTCATGAACTGGAAGCTCGCCCTTGTGCTTTTATCTTTATTTGTTTCGAGTTGCAGCAAAGAAAATTCATCCCAAGGTGGATTTCAAGCCGTTCATCCCTGCGATGAATTCGCTGCGCATCCAAATGATCCTGGGCGTTGGGCAAAGGGAGTCGAGGAAGAAGAAATTGTCCCCGGCCCCAGCATAAAATCCTGCCGTGACGCCGTTGCAGATTATCCAGATACCCCCAGATTTCATTTCCAGCTAGGACGCGTTCTTCTCAAAAATGAACAATATGAAGAGGCAATAGAAAGCCTCACCACCGCCGCAGAATCTGATTACGGGCCAGCCTTTGCTTATCTTGCTGATATTTATCAATCAGGATTACTGGGTGAAGCCGATCTTGAAACCGCAGAATCCTATTACGACATAGCCATTAAAAGTGGATTTGAGCCTGCAATTTATGCGAAGCAAGGGCTTCATGATACCGATCAGGAGGCAGACGGTTTCGATGCATCTAAGTTTACGAATGGCCCCATTCTTAAGGCGCTTTACGATGGCGATTTTGACTCGCTTCTTCAATCAAACCAGTTTTTCATATCCAAATACTTGGTTTCATTGAATAGCTATTTCTCTGAACCCTTCAATTACCATGATGAGTCATGCTCATCCTATGCTCACCCACGGATCGTAAGATCACTGGGGACTAACCAGTTAGAGTATTTGGGGGTTGGGTTAGATGGAAGCATGGAAGAGAGGGCGGAAAGCGGGCTTGCTCTAACCCTTAAAATATTTGCAAGCATCGCTCAGGATGGAGGCAGCGAGTTAATGAAGGCTGGAATGGATATTGCGGAATTAGAGGCCGCCGCAAATCGTGACGGCGTTCTTTTAGCACGGACATATGGCTGCGAAAATCCGGTGTTTATACGTCTCTACGAAAACCTTGAATCCTATGCCACGAAGCAGCCTCCAAAGCACTTTTCGGGGCTTCCCAAATTAAATCATGAATGCCAGAAAAGTGCCGCTGAAAAAGGCGGAAATGTCACGAACGCGAAGCGTATCTGCACATGTTTTACCAACCAATTCCTCAAAAATAATGTTGATGAAGGGGATATAAATTGGCTCGCACAAAATTATGATCAAGGCGGTAACTTTAAAAAAACAATTAAAAAATATCCCGGCCTCGACAACGCAATAACCGCTTGTTTAATAAATTAAGGGATCAATTTAATGAATGCCAATCGTATTTTTTTAGCATTTTTTCTGATTATTTTTTACGTTCCGCTTGTCGCTTCGGAAAAAGCTTTTGCATCGGCTGATATTTCCGGTGCATGGCGATTCAAAATGATGTGTGGCCAGATAGAGTACAGAGGGTTCTTTTCTTTAAAAACACCATCGCCCCAAAAAGCGGAAGCATTATTTGAAGTCATGATAAATACGCACAACGTTGGCATGCTGAACACAGCGGGGAATTACAATAAAAGCTCGAACGAACTGGCCTTAAAATCCGCCGGGTTCATTCCCGGTGCTGGCCAGTTTGGGCCGTTTGATTTTACATTAAGAGTTAACGATAAAAGGAATGAAATCACAGGAACCGCTCAAGGATCAGCGCAATGCTCTGCGTTCAAAGCATGGAAAACCACAATTGATACGCAGCGCAATCCTGCCGGTATTATAGCCAATCGCGCCGATGCGCTAACCAGAGTTGCCGATGTTCGCAACATATTCCAAACAAGGCCGCTCACATCGCAGGAATGCGTCTCTTTAATGCAGTGGCACATAGATACCACAGTCATAAATACCCCGGATGGGGCTGTATCATCCGCTTTTGCGGATGCAGAAAAAATGCGTAATGTTCTGGGATTTGCATACGATGAATTTACAGACATTGATTCAAGAGCATACGCAACAGCCAGCAGGAACTGTTCCCGCCTGTTCAGCCAATCACCTGATGCCACACATGCGGCATTAATTAATCAATACAACAATCATTTCAGAAATGTACCGGCAGGATTCACTCCATATACGATTGGCAATAGTGGCCCTAAAATCAGGAAGACAAGCAATAACAGCTTTCGCGTAAACCCTGACTGGTACCGAAACATGTATATCGCCACATCCATCCGCGATGCCCGTGCATATAAAAACGACCTTATAAGACAAATAGAAACGAAAAATAACAGCCCTGAAAAATTAAAAATTCTGGCAGGCGCGCTCCAAGAAAGCCAATCAAAATCAGGCTGGTTTGCATATCTTTCAGAAAGCGAGTTAAAAAGCGTGTCGATTCACCTCGACGAACTATACAGCAAGCAATATAAATCGCTTGTTAATGTGACACTTGATGAAATCCCTTGGTCTAATTATCAACCTACACTGGACGGCTTAAAAGCATTAAAAGAAAAGCAGGATGAAATAGAAAACTCATTAAAGTCTTCACTGCCGGACAGCGGTATGAAATATGTAGCCGATCAATTTGATATCAAGAAGGCCCCGCTTTCAAAAACACTGACAGACAATATTATCTCATCCTATCCGGGCGTGGATATAAGTCTACAGGGGCTTCGCTCGTATCGTTCAGATAAGGAACGTTATTACGATTCTCATCAAGAATATTTACATCCAGACGATCAAAAACGGCTTTTAAATCACTTCACATCCTCCCTGAATGAATCTTTGTTGAAGTCTTCGGGACATTTTTCTTTATGGCTAGAGCAGGAAATCCCCGGCGGTGGTGATGGGGTTTCTGCGCTGAATCAAATATCACTCGATCTGCTTGGTGTACCTGTGGATCAAATCAATGGCAGCAACTATCCATCAAATTTGAAATTTGTTGCAGATGCACTGATATCGCATAGCAATAAAGTAAAAGTGGCGGCGTGTGTCGTTCCTGAAGGCTTTGAGGATATGAAAGATGTCGTGTGCCAGAAATCCTGACTTTGAAAAATCATCGTTAACTTTTTGTAATGCAGGGAGGAGTAATCAATGCTCAAGAAGTTGACGACTTTAGCAATGGCGGCATTTTTGTTTGCCGCCTTTATCCCGGCTGCGTCAGTCTTAATGCCATCAGAAGCATATGCCAACAACTATAATAAACCGCCACCGATCAAAAAAGACATTCCAAAAACAAAGCCTGCCCAAAAAACCATCAAGAAAGATGCTGTAAAAAAAGGTGGGGTTTCTGGCATTAAATTAAAGAATTCTTCAAAAAAAGGAACTAAATTAAAGTCGAACGATATCATTAAAAACAAAAATACAGCCATAAATCTGAAAAAAGAACCAGCCATTCGGCTAGATCTTCTTAGAGAAAAGTCGGTCACGCAGAATGTAAATGTTACAAAGGGGATAACTCCTACCGCAGAGCAAGCAGTGAATATAAAGCGGTTTGAAAAAAAGATACCTTCAAATTCAAAAGACAGTGTCGAACTGCACAAATTGCCTAATGATGGTGTAGCTGTTCAGGCGACTTCACCCGGAAGGGTTCCTGGCTCAAAAGCCGTTTACGAAAAACAGATAGACGTCAACGGCCAAACGATTCGAGCCACAAAAACAACGTATGATCCACAAGGAAATATTGTTCACGTTAAGGACAAACTTAACGGTGGGACATATCCGTAGGAGGTTATGGTATGAATCGATTTGACGCATTAAAAGATTTAGTTGCATTCAATAAGCCTGTAAGTGTGTTATCTGCTAGCTTGTCAAAGTTTGATTGGGATTATGAAGGCCAGCTCTTGACTGTTATGGCATCACAAGTTCAGGAGGTATTGAAGCGGTTTCTTGCTGGAAAATATTCGGTTCAAGAACTCGAAGGCTGGGCAAATTTAATTGAATGTCGTGAAGATTTAGAGTTTGAAGAGAAAAAGCATGAAGAAATTGCGAATGTAATATATTGCCTCGCAAACCCAGTGCTGGAGGGGGAGATTACTGCTGATTCTTGTAAAGCTCTTATAACCTCTCTGGATTGCTCAGATGATTAAAGCCCTCTTCATATCCCTTTTGACCTTTTTCGTCATTCTCAATAGTTGGCCAAGCATGGGCATCCGTTCTCACTCGATTTGCTTGGCGTGCCTGTGCATCAAATAAATAGTAGCAATTATCCATCAAATTTGAAATTCGTCGCAGATGCACTGCTGTCGCATAGCAATAAAGTGAAGGTGGAAGCGTGTGTTGTTCCAGAAGGTTTTGAGGATATGAAGGATGTCGTGTGCCAGAAATCCTGACTTTGAAAAAATCATTGCCAACTTTTTGTGATGCAGGGAGGAGCAACTAATGTTCAAGAAGTTGACGGCTTTAGCAATGGCGGCAATTTTTTTTGCCGCCCTTATCCCGACTGCATCAGTCTTGATGCCGTCGGAAGCATACGCGAACAGTTATAATAAACCGCCACCAGTAAAAAAAGACATTCCAAAAGCAAAGCCTACCCAAAAAACTATCAAGAAAGAGGTGATAAAGAAAGGTGGGGTTTCTGGCATTAAATTAAAGCCGAAATATACCATTAAAAACAAAAATACAGTCACAAGATTAAAAAAAGAATCATCGCCTAGACTAGAGGCTCTTAGAGTCAAGCTAGCCACAAAAAAAGTTAATGAAATAAAAAGGCCCGCCGGAATTCCTCTGAGCTGGATAGTAAAAGCATCAGATAAAGGTGGCGGTATTCAATATATAAATCCCAAAAACAAACATGACAGAGTGCGCATAATGCCAGGAAATCCAAATAGTCCGAATATTGCACAAAGAAAACCGTATGTTAAAAGACAAATAGATGGAAAATTTTATGATAGAAATGGTAGGGTTGTTGCGGGAGATAGTATTGAAGCCCATATTCCCTTGGAGAGCTTTAAATTTTGAGGATAGGCAGTGGACAAAGAGCTTTGGAAAAATAACATTTTTAACGTTATTCGAAAAATTTCTGACGAATTATATCAAAAAGATGCGTGGTTTGGCAGTGGAGAAAAAATCTCATCTCCGGAGGAGCTTTACTGCGAACTTTTCGATGATTATGCTTACGATGATTTTCTTCATTCATTAGATATTGAAATTACTGAAAATCAACGATCTATCGGATTTAAGCTTAAAGATATAATGAGCCGGTATGCAAAATCCGTTGATTACCTTAACGATGCCGAGAAAGTTTTTTTTGACCAAGAGTGGGATTTGGTCAGGACAGTGGCTTGTGAGTTTCTTGATGGCTCTTGAATAGCTTTTTACGAAAACAATTCGGCTTTAAAAGGCCCTCGAATCGGTGCGCTGTAAATAGCTCATCAAAAAGTAATAATGTAGCCAATCGCTTTCTCAATGAACGCCATAGATAAATCCCTGCGTGATGGATTATTCCAACGCCTGTGTTAATTTTTAGGAGAAAAATGGTGAATGCCATTTTTTGAAATGGCATTCACACTCATTAGCTGTGATGACTACTGAACATCTCGCACAAACCGTGCAAACGCCGGGGTTGTTGTCACCCCTTCATCCCAACTTCCATCATGGGGATTGGCGTAAACCGCACCATCAATAAAATCCACCACCCAAACCCCAAACAGCCCGTTTATCCCGTACAGGGATGGCATGGGTGAGGATGACAGGAACGGCATGTATTCATCCACGGGAACCAGCGGGAATATGGCCGTATTAAGTGCGGGGTTATAGCATTGGCGTTCGACCAGAGAGGCCAGTTCGTTTTTATTGGGCAACCGCCAATCGCTGTACCCGGCAAAGTCATGGGCTTCTGCGGCTTGCAGGGCTTCTTGCCAGATATAGCCTTCCAGCGTTCCGGTGCAAGTTCCGTTATCCCATATTTGCCCAGCCGCACAACGCATCCACATTAGCCCGGTTCTTTTGTGGGTCACTGTGCCGTCATCATGCACAATAAAATCATCGCCGGGCGCGGTGGGCGCTATGGCGTTGCTGCACTCTGCGGCGGCGTTTTGGGTTACGGCCAGCAGCAGGCACAGGAAAAACAGTGAGAATTTTTTATAAAAAATCATGGCAACACCTCATTCCTAAAATGAAATCTGAAAATTTTTTTTGATTGAAAATAATTGTGCTATTCCGTTGCATTGCGAACGAGATAGATGCCACCGCTTGACTCTTGGTATTCCGGTTCGTTATTGACGCAATGTCCCCCGCTTTTTGGAAATCGCTCTATACCGCCATTGTAGAAACTGACCGCATAGGCAATGTTGATCCCGGTCGTATCGTTTTCGCATTCGGTTGTGTGCGGATTCCAGATCGTTAAAAACGTGGTAGGGCCAAGTGCGGGAGTTGATGTCCAGACCCGTGGTGTGCTGCCATCCTCCATTGGAAAATAATCCGTATCTATCGCGGGTGATGTGCGGCCATTGTGGGCAATCGACAATAGCTCTTCGACCGTTGGAAGCCGCCAGTCATTGGCCCCGCACAAGCCCGCCGCGTTCACGGCCAAGGTATAGGCATGGGTGTCACAGGCGGAACCAGCGCACCAGCCTGTATCCTGAATGCCTGCGTCCCCGCCATTGGTGGAATTGTCCGGATTGAACCAGGAATAGGTATGGGATTGATCGCGCAAGCCGCCGTCATGGGTTTTTACCTCCCATATCAGCCCTGTGTGATTGTCACGGACACAATGCCATTCGGTCGCATCTGCGCTCAATGGCTGGCCGTCTGCATCCAGCTTTGTGAAATCAAAGCCAGCAACCCCGCCGCCTGTTTTGGTGAGGGTGGCTGCATCGCGGCCATGCTCACCATCCTGTCCGGGGAAGCTTGCCACCGGGCAAGGGATATATGTGTTGTCGCCGCCACCCTCTATGGCTACGCACCCGGTGATGCCTGTGTCATTCAGCGGGTGTGTGGCGGTTACGGGCTGGATAGATGATGAACTGCTGCTGGAACTGGATGGCTCACTGGATGCAGAGCTGGAGCTTTCCTCTACAGAAGAAACGCTGGATGAAACGGCGACAGAACTGGCCGCGCTGGATGATGGCTGGCTATTACCGCCGCCTCCACTTCCACCACACGCGACCAGACCAAAAACAAAAAGCAATAAAACGGAACGGGAAATCATCATGGATGCTCCTGAATAAAAAACGTGCCTGAAAATATTTTTTAGAATGTGCGGATGTGGCCCCGGTTAAACGGGGCAATTGGCTATGTCGGGCATGTGGATTCCTCCTTATTTATTCAGGCTGCCGATTGAGCAGGAAGCGTCATATCGAAAACGGTACTGTTGCGAGATAAAACTCGTTACCGCTGTTCGTCAGTTTTTGATGCAGTGAAGTTTTAAAAAAATTTTTAGGTTCCCCGGTGACACCCCAAATGGCCACCACTGTTTCTGGCACAAGTGCAGCCGACCATCGGCTGCTCACTCGATGCAGTGAAACGCCAGTTTGTCGGGGTGGTTGAGGCGGGATCAATTTCACTTTTCTTGCGCGGGACAATGGTAAGTTTTCGCCCCTCCGCATCTGTCAGTTCAGTGAGTTCTTCGTCCTCGGCCATTTCAAAATGCTTGTGAATAAGACACATGCCGAAGCGATCCAAGGCATTGTGCTTGATGAGCACATCGCGAATCTCTTTGAAGCAGGCAGCATCCTTTTCGGTAAAGACGTCCAATTCCTCACTCCCCATATAGGGAATATCTCCCCATTGCATGGGCTGGATTTGTATTGCGGCGGACATAAGTAAAGCTCCTTCAATAGATTGTGAAGGCCGCTTTTGCTCCCTGATAAGCGTGCGTGTACCTCGGCACTTTTTCAGGAAAAATGCGGCGCGTGTGGATCACGGAATGTCGAGAATAGGTTCACAGAAATCGCAAGATGATTTCAAAAGGGAACCTTTTTGGAACAAGGTTTTTTGCGGAAGGGCGGCCCAGCTTTTCTACCGCTTTCGTGTTGCAATGAGAGATGATTTGACTATAATCCAAAAAGGTTCCTTTTCGGAACGCCCGCCTCCTGCACGTCTTTTCCGCCTCTATTCCCCCGACCATTAAAGAGCAGTCTTTGCGATGAAGATTGGTTATGCCCGCGTCTCCACAGACGACCAGAATCTGGATTTACAAGCCGACCTGCTGCGCAAGGACGGTTGCGACAAGGTATTCATGGAGAAAATGACCGGTAAAGCCGGATCGCGCCCGGAGCTGACCCGGCTGCTGGGGCAGCTTCGGGCGGGTGACGTGCTGGTGGTGTGGAAGCTGGATCGGCTGGGGCGGTCGCTGAAACATTTGATCGACATCCTGCAAGAGCTGAAAGCCCGGCAGATCGGGTTTCGGTGCATCACTGACGGCATCGACACGGAAACCGCGTCGGGAAAGCTGCTATTCCACATTATTGGGGCGATTGCAGAGTTTGAGGGGGTGTTGATTTCTGAACGCACCAAGGCCGGATTGCAAGCCGCCCGGAACCGGGGCAAGCGGATTGGCCGCCCGCCCGCGATTGATGCAGTTCAGATTGATATAGCACGGCAACTATGCGCATCAGGAAAACAGAGTCGCGCCGACATTGCGGCACAGTTAAATATTGGAAAAACGACTCTGTGGCGGGTAATGAAAAAGCATCCGGATGAAATCATTAAAAATAAAAATATGTTTGTTACCTAATTAAGAGAGCACATAATAATCTAGACCATAAAGCTATTTGTTTTTATGGTCTTTTAGCTTTTCAATCCGCTTTCCGATTTTATCTACGGTTTTTTGTAATATTGTAGCCTGCAGTTCGTTTGACCAAAAAACTGCTATAAGAATCCAATAGCCCGCTATCGAGGCAATGAGGGCATAAATACCCTCATTGAGAGAGAAATTTTTTTGATAGTGAAAATAATAAACAAAAGCAAGATACAGCCACAAAACAATAGTCACCAAAAATGAGCATATAATCATAAGCTTAATGCCTTTTTTATGGGCATAAAATGCTGTGCCAAATAAAGCTAAGACATAAGGAGCTATCAACATAGAGTTTTCTGGCAATATTCCCTCCATTCATAAATTTATCTAAAGACTAATGAAGCGGTTTGGCGACTTACTTCAACACCATCTTTTTTTAGAGAAATTATAATAGTGTCTCGAATTCCAGATAATGCTCCCGGAACAAACAAGTCATATTCTGACGAAGGATCGACTGGATAGGTAATGGAGTCAGTATAATTGTCTGTGCCAGAGACGGATATGCTAACCATATACTCCGGAGCAGATGTGCAGTCAACGCCAAAAGAAACAATGTAACTTTGTCCTTCACTTGGGTTTGGTGGTGACAGGGATATATTTATTATTTTAGGATCTTTATTTTCTGAGTCTGATATTAGAAATGTAGCCACTTCATTGCCGGGATGAAGGACATATTTAGATGATTTTTCATTGACCCCTTGGCCTATATAAACCACATCTATTGTTACAGGAAATATTTCACCTTCAGATGCAGTTGCCTCTAGTGCATTGTCGCCTATTTCCCATCCAGTAGAAAACCCGTCAGAAAATTTCTCTACCTTTTTTGCAAGGTCTATAGCGTTTTTTATTTTCGGAAGATTGAGCAATAACAATGTTGGAAGAGACGCTTGGGGAAGAAGAAAAATTATGGAAGATGCTGCAATTGAGGCTCCTTTGGTTATAAAAAAATCTATGACTTCACCTATAACAACAGATGCACTACCTGCCTTTAAAATTTCTAAATCTGTATTTAAATCAGACAAGGGGACTTCCCCCCAAAAACCTTCTTTATCCTGATTGTAAAGAAGCTCTAACGAAATGGGTGGTTTTGAAAATAATTTTCCGCCGAGGGTATTGGTTACAAATTTCGAATCCGGTTTAACAGTGGCGTGAACTAAACCACTATTAACCACTCCGCAGTGATTGGAAACTTTCAATAATATCTGCTGTGCTGATGGCGCTGAAGTGTTTTTCGATAGAAATAAATTTGGTTTCTTAATTTCTTTATTGCCGGTAACGATTTTTGATCTTGTTAAAATGTAAGATTTTTTATCTCCCCTGATGCCGCTTGTTTTTTTCTTGAGGTTGGAAGTTGGTGGTTGCTGCTCCTCAAGAGTTTTTAACGTGCTCGAATAAATTTCAGACGAATCAGGAGAGCTAATTGTAAAAAAGTAGTCGTCTTCACTCTTTCCAACATGAAATTTACTGCCATCTGCAAGAGCAAGAAATAACTCATCCTCATCTGATTCCAATGTCAATATAAATCTCATGCTGGGATCATTGACATCTTCATATTCAACGCGAGTTACTTCGGAAATGTGCCCGCCACTATCTAAGGCTCCATAATATCGACTGCTCCGTCCTTCAATATCGGAGAAAAAAATCAATCGTCCATTGTCTCCCTCTGGAAATATAATCGCATGCTCTGCCTCAGAAATATCGCTGGAAGATGAGCTTCCATTGGAGGATGAATGGCTAGATAAATTATTACTGGATGAAGAAGTATTTGGCGTAGTATTTTTTGACTGTCCATTACCTCCGCAAGATGAAAGAAAAAAGGCTGAGGGCAATGCTAGTGTTGCAGCGATTGCCTGAGAAATCCGACGGCGTTCAAAGTTCACAATTTGCTTGGTCATATTAATTTCTCTGAGTTATGGTTTCATAAAATTAATATGACTCTGCATTTGTAAAGGCAGAGTCATCACTATATAAAACAGAGAATATTGTAAAATAGTCTTCTGGCTTAATTACCTACGTGATTTCGTAGGTAATGGAAAAAATTTTTATCACATATGAATTAGAGAGAGATTGAGAGCGCGACTTACAGCATGCGTAATGTTCTGTGCTTCCAATTTTGCAAGGCAGTTTCGTACATGAAAATCCACTGTGTGTACAGAAATACACAATTTGTGCGCTATCTGTGATTTTGTATATCCCGCTGCTGACCACGTTAATATTTCCTGCTCTTTTGCGGTCAAATGAACCAGCGTAACTTTTTTCTCCATTAGCCGCCAATAACAAGTATAAAACTGAACAGACATGAGATTAGCTGCATCTAAAATATCCTTATTTAAATTCCCATTCTTTACACTACATGCCGCACCAACAGCTGCAATAGCTCCTCCAGGGCCTCGCATGGAAACGCCAACGCCATTGAATAAGCGAGCATCTTCCGCTTCATTGAACATCTGTATTTGCTTGTTCGATAGCTGCATTGATGCCTTTAACTCATCCCATGTGTACGCACCTATCGCGTCATAGGCTTTATGTCTCACAGGATCTATATGAACATATTTCTGATCAAAATAGCGTTCTACCCAATCCGCTGGATAATTTTTTAAAAATCCGTGCTCTGCTTCTTTTTTTAGCCTAGGATGATCTGTCATTAAACCTAAAATCACACGATCAAAACCTATATCAGACATATATTTTTCGAAGAGGTTAAAAAGAGATTGAATGTTTTTAGAGTTATTAGTTTCACAAATATAATCTTCCATATTCATATAAACATCCTCATCATCATTGATGACTACTAGATTGTTTTCACATCGAAGATATAGAGAAATGTAATATTTATTTATATTTCACTTCTCTATCGCCCCGACGGCCTCGCCCGCAAACTTTTCTCAAGATTGTTATAGACCTGATTGGCCGCTGACTTCGCCACATTGGGCGAACAAATATCATCCGTGCCAAACAAAAACATCCAATCAATTCGATACTCCGCCGTGCGTTTAATCAGCGCATAGTGAAACAAGAACGCCTTCTCTGATATTTTGCCCCAGCTTGCTTTTAATTCCTGCCCGACAAGGTAAGGGCCGTATTGATCTGGGGCCAGCATCTTTCCTGCGCGGGTGGTGCGGTATTCCTCGATGGAGGCTCCGTTGAGGTAATGTTCGTAGGCTTCGGCGATTTCCGCCCGGTCAAGCCATGTGTCGATGTTGGGATTGTCTCGTTCTTGCGTTGAGCGCGTCCAGTTGCGTAATTCATGCAATCGATGGCTGAATTTCAAATACAGGCTGCTGGTGGTCTGGCGGGAAACGCCCGTTTGGGCGGCAGTTTCCTTGGGCGATACAAAGCCCGCATAGCAGCGCAAGATGTCCTGCACCTGTGTTTCGGTGAGGGTGGAGTTGTGGATATAGGGGTTTGCCATACCGTACCGGAGATGATGAATTTGTCTTTATGGTAGCAGGCCGTTTGGCGGGTGTGGGGCCAAACTGCTTTACATTGCCCTCCTGAACTTGCTGCAAACTTCTGTTATCGCTATAGAGTAAGAACCTCCTTAAGAAATGACCCTTTGGAGGTTTCCCATGTACCAACAACCCCAATCCCGTGGACTTGCCAGTATTATTTACGGCCTTGGCAATGCGCTTGGCGTGATTGCCGCCGTCCTCCTGACCCCAATCTTTTTCCGGTGGGGCAGCAATTCCTTTGTGATGGATCATGTGATTGCCCTGTGGGGGCATGAAGCATCCGGCATCATGTTTGTGGTGATTGGCCTGTCTTCGGCCTATATCGCTTTTGCCTCTGTCAGTCTGGTGTTCAATTTCACGGTGACCTTTCTGGTCGCGGCCTTCGCCGCCCGCCGTCTGTCAAAACGGCCATAGGCGCAGGAGGCGATCATGAAAGACTTCTATGAAGATTATCGGTTCGGATCGGCGGACTGGGCAACGTGGCATGAGGCGTATGAATGCGGCCTGTTTGATAACCCCGGCCCCGTGCTGGGGTATATGGACGGCAAGCTGCTGATGCTGGACGGGGATGCCCCCATGATTACCATCGGCGGGGCAGGATCGGGAAAACTGCGGGATTTGCTGGCCTATAGCCTGTGCGGTATCCAGCATGAAAACTATGGCTGGCTTGCGCCGCCGCGCTTGCTGGTCAATGACCCGCGCGGGGAATTGGCGGCAATCTCTGTTCACAATCAGGTGCGATTTGGCAAGGCGGCCTATTGCATCAATCCCTTTGGACTGCATGGCCTGCCGCAGCACAGACTGAACCCGTGGGATTTGATAGACCCGGCTTCACCAACCTTTCACGCGGATTTAACCCTGCTGGTCAATGACCTGATCCCCCTGTCCGGCAGTTCCAATGCCGAGTATTTCGAGATCAGGGGGCGGCAATGGTGCGAAGCCTTGGCGCAGGACTATGCCGTGACCTTCGGCACAGTCACCTTGCTAGCACTCTACGACATGGTGAACGCGGTGGAAGACCCGGACGCTTGGCCTGTCCTATACGACCGGATGGCGGCTTCGCCGTCGATGGACGTGCGGCGCACCGCCACAGAAATCCAGAACAAGCGCAAGAAAGTCCCCAAGGAATACAGTGCGATTATGGGGGAGCTGTTCAAGTATCTGGGGTTTTTGAATGACCCGACCATCCGCGACACCTTGAGCGGATCGGACTTTTCGCTAGAGGTGTTGTGCCAGCGGGATTGCAATGTGTATTTGATGATCCCGGCGGAATATATCCACCAGCTTGCGCCCATGCTGCGGGCGATTATCGGCGCGGCCATGCTGTACAAGCAGCGCAATCCGTCCGCGCCGCGTGTGCTGTTTCTGGTGGATGAAGCCGCCACGCTGGGGCGGTTTGAATCCCTGCTCCGGGGTTACACCTATGGGCGTGGCATGGGTATTCGGGTGTGGAGTATCTGGCAGGATATCGGCCAGATCAGCCGCAACTATGGCCGCGATGCGCTCTCCGGTTTTATCGGGTCATCCCAAATGCGGCAATTCTTCGGGGTGCGGGATCTGGATACCGCCCGGATGGTGTCGGCCATGCTGGGCAGCCAGACGCTGGAATACGACCAGGAACTGGATCAGATGCGGGCGCAGGTCGCGCAAGCCCAGATTATCAGTGAATTGTTTTCCGGTGGTGATCCCTTTGCTGCTGGCATGAATTACAGCTATCAGGCGCAAGCCGCTATTCACCGGGTCAAGCAGGCCCGCCTGCTTATGACCCCGGATGAAGTCCTGAACATGCCGGAAGACAAGCAAGTGATTTTTATCAGCGGCAAAAACCTCATGCCGATCCATGCCGACAAGGTGCGGTATTTCACCAACCCGGATATGGCCGGGGCGTTTATGCCCAACCCCTATCATCCCCCGGTGGATTCCGTACAGGTCATGACAGAAGCAGGGGCGAAGCGCAGGCCCGTTATCACTGAACGGGTTCCGGCAGAATTCGCGCATTATCCGCAATACGAATCCGGCAACTGGTCGTTCATCAAAGGCTATCGTCCAGCGAACAACAAACCGCCACACAAACGGAGGAAATGGAAAGATTTTATCGTGCCGGGTCCATGGTAATCGGACTCTCGAATGACGGATTGAACGCAGTGGTATGCGACAAGTTTTTGAAATGCAGTGCCGCGTGAACACGATGATGTTCGTGAGGGATTTTTCATTGCATCGCAAAATAAATTATGTCTATACCCACGGCCCACTTCAACTTTTCGATGTCATCGAAACAACATCCTCAAAAGGAGAAGACCATGAGCAACGATAAAATTTTAAGGGAGGGAAGCCAAACCAATAACGAACTGACAACACACAATAATTCGTCTCCCGTGTGTTTGTTTGATATCGAAAAATACCGTCAAGACCTTGAAGGTTTTGATTTAACCGACGAACAGGCGCGGGAATTACTGCAAACCTTGTGGTCGATCATGACCACCTTTGTCGAGCTGGGTTTTGGTGTGGATTCTGTCCAATATTTATTGGCACAAAACAGCCAACGCCATTGCGATGAAGACTCAAGGTTGCTAACAACAAATGATGCAGCGCAAGAATTTAATCGCGCCGCATTGGATAAACGAAAGAAAGGCACATCATGACCAGAAAAGCAGAGCAAAAGGCCGTGATTTATTGTCGTGTGTCCACGACAAAACAAACCAAGGAAGGCAACGGCCTTGATTCACAAGAAACACGCTGCCGCGAGTACGCCAAGTACAAAGGCTATAGCGTTGAAGACGTGTTTCAGGATGATAAATCAGGCAGCCTGATTGACCGCCCCGGCATGAAAGCCATGCTGGGGTATTTAAGCCGTCATCGCAAAGAGGCGGTGGTGGTGATCATCGATGATATTTCCCGGCTGGCACGAAGCTTGGACGCGCACACGCGGTTGCGTTCGGCCATTGCCAGCCTTGGGGCCAGACTGGAATCGCCCTCGATTGAATTTGGTGATGATTCGGATTCGCAGTTGGTTGAAAACCTGCTGGCCAGCGTGTCGCAACACCAACGCCAAAAAAACGGTGAGCAGGTTAAAAACCGCATGTGGGCACGGGTGATGAATGGGTACTGGGTTTTCCAAGCCCCGGTCGGCTATCACTATGAAAACGTCAGGGGCCACGGCAAATTGTTGGTTCCCAAAGAGCCGCAAGCATCGATTGTCCGCGAGGCATTGGAAGGATTTGCGTCGGGTCGGTTCCAGATTCAGGCCGAGGTGAAACGCTTTCTGGAAGCGCAGCCGGAGTTCCCGAAAGCAAACAGCCGTTACGTTCGCCCCCAGCAGGTTACAGACATACTGATGAACCCTGTTTATGCAGGTTATATCGCCGTTCCCAAGTGGGACGTGCAGCCACGTAAGGGGCATCATGAACCACTGATTAGCTTCCAGACGTTCAAGAAAATTGAAGAACGCCTGCATGAAAAAGCCAAGGTTCCTGCCCGCATGAATTTGACTGCGGATTTTCCGCTGCGTGGAGCTGTGGCCTGTGGGGATTGCGGGTCGCCTTTGACCTCCTGCTGGACGACGGGGCGCAACAAATACTACCCCTATTATCTGTGCTGTAAAAAGGGCTGCTCAAGCTACGGCAAGTCCATCAGGCGTGATGTGATCGAGGGTGAATTTGATGCTCTGTTGCGGGCTGTTCAGCCCACGCCGGGATTGTTCAAAGTTGCCAGCAGGATGTTTGAGGATTTATGGAATCACCGCCTGTCGGCAGGGCATGAACGCATTCATCATTTGAAAGCGGAGCTGACCAAGGTGGATCGCCAGATTGAGCAATTCCTAAGCCGCATTGCGGACACAGAAATCGAATCAATCATCCAGACCTATGAAGACCGGATCAGAAAATTGGAGGAACAAAAGATCATGGTAAAAGAAAAAATCGTGGAATGCGGTCGCCCAGTGCGAAGTTTCGACGAAACACTTAGAACCGCTTTTGAATTCCTCGGAAACCCTTGGAAACTCTGGGCTTCCGACCGATTGGAGGATAAGAGAACAGTCTTGAAATTGGTGTTTGCAGACAAGCTTGTTTACGCACGGAACACTGGGTTTAGAACCGCCAATTTATCCTTGCCATTCAAGGCTTTAGCGGATCTTTCCAGTGGTCATTTTAAAATGGTGGAGCCGGGGGGATTTGAACCCCCGTCCGCCAGCACTCCATCCTCGGCTCTACATGTTTAGGTCCGTTGATTGATTTAACGCTTTACAGCCCAACGGGCAGGACGTGAAGCGCGATCCTGTAAAGATTTAACAGCTAGGCCCCAGGCATGCTTCGCTGCGATCCAGTTCTGTATGACGGGCTCTATCGCGGTACTGGCACCTTGGCAGAGACCGTTAGCGGGCTTAAGCCGCTAAAGCGTATGAATCGTCGTTTGCGACTATTCAGATGCAGCTTTGGATTAAGGTGATTGGCTGCCATCACCACATGCACCTCGGGCTTCGTTACCAGCGTCGAATCCAAATCGGCCCCAGTCGCGCCGGACGCAATCGCCCGGTATGTTGGGCGGCTTTGTCCAAGCCAGCGAGTGGGCGGTATTCTATGCCTTTGTGATACGAATTTCTAGCCTAGTTGGCAATCAAGGGAGGAATAGAATCGCGTTGATGATTAAACACTCAAATAACGCTGAATCAACTCATCGTTTAATCCGGCAATCGCGCCGGTGGCTACTACACTGCCTTTTTCCATAATAAAGAAATCATCGGCTACACGGCGGGCGAAAGGCAGTTTTTGTTCTACCAGCAGGACAGTTAAACCTAATTCGCGATTGAGCTTACGAATGACTTCGCCAATGTCGCGTACCACATTGGGCTGGATGCCTTCTGTGGGCTCGTCGAGGATGAGTAGTTTGGGGTCCAGTACCAGTGCGCGGCCAATCGCAAGCTGTTGTTGCTGGCCGCCGGAGAGATCGCCGCCACGGCGGTATTTCATTTCCTTAAGGACGGGAAACAATTCATAAATCAGGCCGGGAATAAAGCGCGATTTATCTTTGCGTGCGCCCAGGGAGATTTTCAAATTTTCCTCTACGGTCAGGAGTGGGAAAATCTCACGTCCCTGGGGTACATAACCTATACCGCCACGAGCGCGGTTTTCCGTCGATAGCTTATTGATGTCTTGCCCATTCAGTGTGATAGCACCATCGCGCACGGGGAGTAAGCCGGTAATGCATTTCAGCAGTGTAGTTTTGCCTACACCGTTACGCCCAATCAGACAGCCGCAGGTTCCCTGCTTCAGCTTGAGTGAAAGATCCCACAGGATATGGCTTTGGCCGTAATATTGATTGATATTGTTGATTTCAAGCATGATCTATTCACCCAGATAGACTTCAATGACTTTGGGATCATTTTGAACCTGATCCATAGTGCCTTCGGTCAGCACTGAGCCCTGGTGCAGAACAGTGACTTTGCGTGCGATGGAGCGCACGAATTTCATGTCATGCTCTACCACAATCACCGAGTGATCACCGGCGAGGGAAACCAGTAGCTCTGCCGTCTTTTCTGTTTCTTCACCGGTCATGCCGGCAACGGGTTCATCCACGAGCAGCACACGCGGGTTTTGCATCAGTAACATGCCGATTTCCAGCCATTGTTTTTGACCGTGGGAGAGAGCCCCGGCATTTTTGTAGCGATGCTCTGCCAAACCGATTTGCACCAGGACTTCGTCAATACGGTATTTTTGAACACTGTTGAGTTGTCGGGTGAGTGTCCACCAGACACGCTTGTCAGCGGCGGTAGCCAATTCCAGGTTTTCGTAAACACTCAGCGCTTCAAAAATGGTGGGCTTTTGGAACTTGCGGCCAATGCCGCCGCGGGCGATCTGGTGTTCAGACAACTCCAGCAAATTAATTTGTTGGCCGAAGTAAACGCTGCCGGCGTCTGGTTTGGTTTTACCGGTAATCACATCCATCATGGTGGTTTTGCCAGCGCCGTTGGGGCCGATAATACAGCGCAGCTCACCTTCGTCGATATAGAGGTTGAGATTGTTGAGCGCACGGAATCCATCGAAGCTGACGGTGACACCTTCTACATACAGAATAGTGCGGTGCGTGGTGTCCAGCGGCGCTCCGAAATTGGGGTCCGGTGTACCCAATGTACGCCTGGCTTGCGCGAGAATATTCATGGGTTACTCCTTGGTGGCGGTCGCGGGTACAGCGGCACTGTTGTTTTCGGTTTTTTGATCCGACTTGTGGATTTTGGCCGTTTTGTGTTTAAACAATCCCACCAGTCCCTGTGGCAGTATCAAGGTAACCAGCACAAAGAGGGCGCCCAGCGCAAATAGCCAGGTTTCCGGTGAGTAGGACGTGAACAGGGTTTTGCCGTAGTTCACCGAAAATGCCCCGACGATAGCACCGAAGAGCGTGCCGCGTCCGCCTGTGGCTACCCACACCACTAATTCAATGGAGTTGAGCGGAGAGAACTCGCCTGGGTTAATAATGCCAACCTGGGGCACATAGAGGGCGCCGGCAATACCGGCCAATATTGCTGAGAAAACAAACAGCCAGAGTTTGTAGGATTCAACCTGGTAGCCACAAAAGCGTGTACGGCTTTCCGCATCGCGAATGGAGACAATAATTTTGCCCATGCGCGATGTGACTATGTAGCGGCATGCCAGGTAGGCCAGGATCAGCATGACGCCGGATGCCAGGAACAGTGAAATGCGGGTACCATTGGCCGAGATGGAAAAGCCGAGGATATCTTTAAAGTCGGTAAGGCCGTTGTTGCCGCCAAAGCCCATTTCGTTACGAAAGAAGGCGAGCAGCAAGGCGTAGGTGAGTGCCTGGGTGATGATGGAGAAATAGACGCCGGTGACGCGTGAGCGAAAGGCCAGCCAGCCAAACACAAAGGCGAGCAAACCCGGCACCAGTAACACCATCAACATGGCAAACCAGAACATATCAAAACCCAGCCAGTACCAGGGCAATTCCTGCCAATTCAGGAACACCATAAAATCGGGCAGGACAGGGTCGCCGTATTGACCGCGCGGGCCAATTTGACGCATCAGGTACATGCCCATGGCGTAGCCGCCCAGGGCAAAAAAAGCACCGTGCCCCAGGGATAAAATACCGCAATAACCCCAGATCAAATCCACTGACAGGGCGAGCAGGGCATAGCACAGGAATTTGCCGAGCAGAGTAACGGTAAAGGTTGAAATGTGCAGTGGCGAACCTTCGGGAATTAACAGGTTGCACACCGGGACTATCACCATCGCGAGTGCAACCAGTCCAAGGACAATCATGCCGCCGCGATCACTGAGTAATAAACGTTGAGTTAACATGCGAATCTCTCTCGGAAAAATTAATCGGCAGCAGCACGGCCTTTTTGTGGGAAGAGGCCTTTGGGACGTTTTTGGATAAACAGGATCAGCAATACCAGCACCAATACCTTGGCGAGTACCGCACCGGCATAGGGCTCAAGGAATTTATTGATAATGCCGAGACCCATAGCGCCTACCAGCGTGCCCCACAAATTACCCACACCACCGAACACCACGACCATAAATGAATCGATGATGTAGGCCTGGCCGAGGTTGGGGCCGACGTTGGTTAATTGTGAGAGCGCAACGCCCGCAATGCCGGCAATGCCGGAGCCCAGGCCAAAGGTCATCGCATCGACCCAACTTGCACGTACCCCAACAGCACGCGCCATGGCCCGGTTTTGCGACACGGCGCGAACCTTGAGTCCGAGAGAGGTTTTTTTGAGGATGGCCAGCAGTGCAAAAAACACCAGTAGGCCAAAGATAAAAATATACAGGCGGTTATACGTGATCGAGAGTACAGGATTAATTTCCAGGGAGCCGCTCATCCAGGCAGGTAATTCCACCGCGCGATTCAAAGGTGAAAAAATACTGCGTGCGGCCTGCTGCAAAATCAGGCTGAGGCCAAAGGTGGCGAGCAGGGTTTCCAATGGGCGTCCGTATAAAAAGCGGATGACGCCGCGCTCAATCGCGATACCGACCAGGCCTGCCACAATAAAGGCCGAGGGAATGGCGATCATCAGGCTGTAGGCGATTTGGTTGGGAAAGAGCTGCTGTACAACCCAGGTGACGTAGGCACCGATCATCATCAGTTCGCCATGGGCCATATTGATGACGCCCATAACCCCAAAGGTAATGGATAAACCAATTGCTGACAGCAGGAGAACCGAACCGAGGCTAAGGCCAAAGAAAATATTTTCTGCCAGGCGAAACGTGGCGATGCGATCATCAATGCTGTTTAACGCTTTCTGGGCTTGCTGTTTCACTTTGTTATCGGGGTCATTGCTGGCAATGGTTTCCAGGTTACTGCGCACTTCCGGCAGTAAGCTTGCACGCAAAATCTGGACGGCATCCAAGCGTATATGGGCGTCGTTATTGTGTAAATTAAACAGGGCAACGGCAGTGGTGATATGTTCGCGCACCGCATCGTTGGCTTCAATTTTTTGACGCTCAAGGAGCAGGTTGATACTGCTTTCCTCGACACCATCGGCAATCATACGTTTGACGGCGCTGAGCCTTTTGGCAGGTTCTTTATGATTCAGGTTAAGTTGTGCGAGCAGGCTGCGTAACTGGGTACGCAGCGTATTGTTGATAGGGACGCGTTTCAGTTCACTGCGGATTTCTGTAGAAAAAGCTTCGCCATCAATAACATTGAATTGCTGATTATCGCGTTGGATAGCGACATATAACTCGCCGCGGGTGTTGGCATAGAGGGAGCCCTGTTGCAAGGCTTCGAGGATATCGAAGGTACGGTTATCATCTAGCTGGACCAGGGCACTAACGGCTTGGGATCGCTTGGGCAAACTGCTGCGTACCAGTGATGTCAGTCGCTCGACAAACAATACATCTGCGGTTACTCCTGCGTCTGTCGCGCTACTGTTATCCACGGTCGATGTGGTTGTCGATAAGGATTCCGTCGGGACTTCTTCGGCACGCAAACTTAAAGAGGTGCCAAAGCAGCTAAGTAGTATGCAGAGAGATAACCAGCGAACCCCCGGTAAAGTCCGGTTGCCGCCGCTCTTGATCCAATCGAGTTGCATAGTCTGGTCTCGGAAAAACAAAAAGAAAAAATGCAAAGGAATCCATTCCTGTACCAGTGGGCACTGGCCGCCATCCCTGGCCATGCTATAGGTGTTGTTGACAGGGGCTCGCGGTTATCGTTGCACTTAGTGTGCAGCGGCTGCACCCAGGCATTTTTTGGTTTTGGTGTTGTAGTTACCGCACTTCAGGGTTATCCAGTCAGACTCCAGGTCTTTGGAACCATCCAGGTAGTCAGACCAGGCATCACCTGGAACCAGGCCTTCGGTTTCCCACACCGTGAGGAATTGGCCGTCTTCCTGGATCTCACCAATCAGTACCGGCTTGGTGATGTGGTGGTTGGGCAGCATTTTGCTCACACCACCAGTCAGGTTGGGTACTTCAACACCGACGATAGCGTCGATCACTTTGTCCGGATCAGTAGACTTGGCTTTCTCAACCGCTTTTACCCACATATTGAAACCGATGTAGTGCGCTTCCATGGGGTCGTTGGTGACACGCTTGTCATTTTTGATAAAGGATTTCCATTGCTTGATAAAGGCTTCGTTGGCAGGGCTTTCGACGCTCATGAAGTAGTTCCAGGCTGCCAGATGGCCTACCAGTGGCTTGGTATCGATACCGGAGAGCTCTTCTTCACCCACAGAGAAGGCAACCACAGGAATGTCTTCTGCCGTCACTTTCTGGTTACCCAATTCGCGGTAGAAGGGTACGTTGGCGTCACCGTTGATGGTGGATACAACGGCTGTTTTCTTGCCGGCTGAGCCAAAGCGCTTGATGTCAGATACGATGTTTTGCCAATCGGAATGGCCGAAAGGGGTGTAGTTAATCATGATGTCTTCTTGCGCCACGCCCTTGGATTTTAAATAGGCTTCCAGGATTTTATTGGTGGTACGTGGATACACATAGTCAGTACCGGCCAGTACCCAGCGCTTCACTTTCATGTCGTTCATCAGGTAATCCACGGCTGGAATTGCCTGCTGGTTTGGTGCCGCACCGGTGTAGAACACATTGCGCGAGGACTCTTCACCTTCGTACTGCACGGGATAGAAGAGAACACCATTTAATTCTTCAATAACGGGCAGTACGGATTTGCGCGATACCGAAGTCCAGCAACCGAAGATGGCCGCGACCTTGTCTTTGGTCAGTAACTCGCGGGTTTTCTCTGCAAACAAAGGCCAGTTGGAAGCAGGATCTACTACCACAGCTTCCAGCTTTTTGCCGAGCAGGCCACCTTTTTTGTTTTGCTCTTCGATCAGCATCAGCATGGTGTCTTTCAGCGTGGTCTCGGAAATCGCCATGGTGCCAGAGAGTGAGTGGAGTACACCCACCTTGATGGTTTCAGCGGCAGTAGCGCTGAATGAGGCGATGGTTAAGCCGCAGGCGATACCGAGTGCCCCGACGTGTTTTGCTATTGTCTTCAGCTTCATGGGTCTTGCTCCTAGTAGGTTTACTGACTCAGTGGTTTTCGTTTTCTGGTAAGTACCAGGTCTTTCCGGTAACGCCGTAACGCTTATGGTGAGCGATATTGTTTCTTCCGTGATGGCCACTTTGTTGCTTCAGGCAAAATGGCGCTTTCGCTCTCGGTAAAACTCCCTAATGGCTCGACGGGTGCTGTTGTTGCGCTTCGTAGAGCATATGGAGAGTGATCTTGCGCACTTCGGCCTTGCTGGCCTCTATGTGCGTTTTTAAATAGCTTTTTACATCTTCAGCGCGCCGCTCGATAATCGTTCTCAGGATTTTGGCGTGCTCTTCATAGGTGGCTTCAATACGATTGGCCTGGGTAAAATCGATGCGGCGCACAATGCGCAAACGCTCGGTAATTTCGTGGTGTATGCGCGCCATTTCGGCATTGCCGGTTGCTTCAACCAGTTGCTCGTGGAAGCGCTCATCCAGTGCACAGACACTGGGACCGTCTTCCAGTCGGTCCTCCGGTCTCACCAGCCAGATGCGTTTTAAATCTTCCAGGTTGGGTGCCGGTTCCATTTCGCAAAGTTTCTTTACGGCTGCCAGCTCCAGCACAATGCGCACATCGTAGAGCTGTTCAAATTTCATAAAATCAAACGGTTTGACTTGCCACCCGCTGCGAAAGGAAACCTCTACAAACCCTTCACGTTGTAAGCGGGCCAGTGCTTCGCGCACGGGGGTGCGGCTGGCGGCTACACGCTCGGCAATTTCGTTTTCACTAAAGCGCTCACCAGGCAGGAGGCGAAACGAGAAGATATCGTCCTTAATCGTTTGGTAAATTCGTTCGGCCACATTCGTTCTTGGCTCGTCGGTTTTTTTCCGGACTTTTTCGGTTTTGATCAGTTTCATCGTCTCGTCGCTTTGTTAACCCGGGATGATTAATCGATTTCCAGCACCAGCAATAAATCGCCTGCATTCACCTGCTTGCCCGGCTCCACGTGGATGGCACTGACTTTGGCATTGCGGTCGGCATAGACCGAGAATTCCATTTTCATGGCTTCGACAATCAGCAGGGGTTGATCCGGCTCTACCAACTGGCCGGGCTCTACCAGCAATTTCCAGATATTGCCGCTGATGTCGGCAGTGATAGGGTGACCATCCACTTCAATAGGGCCGGTGTTAATTTTGATTTGCAGGGCAGCGTCTACCTGCTCGGCTTCATCGGCTTGCCAAAGTGCCACTTCACGGGTGAAGGCCTGCTGTTGCTTGGCTTTGAATTCAGCGATGCTGGCGGCATTGTCGTGCAGGAATTGTTCGTGTTCGGCCAGGCTGAAATAGGCCTCTTCGATCTTCAGACTCAGGCGGCCTTCACGGAAGGCTTCGCGCTGTGCGGTTAACTCCTCTTCGCTGACCTCGTAATAACGCACCCGGTCAAAGAATTTCAGCAGCCAGGGCTCGCCGTTAGTGAATACCGGGTTTTTCAGGAATTTATTCCAGATAGGCAGGGTGCGTCCCACTAATTGGTAACCGCCGGGTGAGTCCATGCCGTAAATACACATATACACGCCGCCAATGCCCACCGTACCTTCCGCCGTGTAGGTGCGTGCCGGGTTGTATTTGGAGGTGAGCAGGCGGTGGCGTGGATCGACGGGCACGGCGCAGGGGGCACCGAGATAAACATCGCCGAGGCCCAGTACCATGTAGCTGGTGTCGAATAGAATTTGTTTAACCTGATCGACAGAGTCCAGGCCGTTAATACGGCGCATGAATTCGGTATTGCTCGGCAACCAGGGCGCGGTATCGCGCACGGATTGGCGATAGCGGGCCACCGCATCCAGGGTGGCGGAGTCTTCAAAGGCCATGGGCAGGTGAACGATACGGCTGGGCACTTTGATATCGCGTGCATCGCCAAGGGTTTCCTCAATCGTTAACAGTTTGGCGATTAAATCCTGCTGGTGGATGACACGGCTGTCGTAATTAATTTGCAGTGAACGCACGCCGGGTGAAAGTTCGATAATTCCCTCAATCGGCGAGGTCTTGAGCGTCTCCATCAATGCATGGACGCGCAGGCGCAAACTCAGTTCGAGAATATTGTCGCCGTATTCCAGCAGGATATATTTGTCGCCTGCCTGGCGATAGCTGACCAGTGGGCGACTACCTGCAGGAGCAAGGGATGCGAGGATACATTCTGATAGGCCATGGGGGGGGGCAGCAATCGGGGTAGCGGCAAAGTTGGCGAGCGGTTGCAGTGTGGCAATGGCTTCATCCTGGGCTTTTTCCAGGTTCAGTGCATCGTCAAAACTCATGCGTACAAAGCGGATTTTATCGCCGGGTTTGACCTGGCCGACTTTCCAGAGCTCGGCTTTTACAATGGTCACCGGACACACGAATCCGCCCAGGCTGGGGCCATCCTTGGTTAGGATAACGGGCATGTCACCGGTGAAATTGATCGAGCCAATGGCATATTCGGTGTCGTGGATATTGGAGGGGTGCAAGCCGGCTTCGCCACCGTCACTGCGGGTCCAGGTGGGCTTGGGGCCGTTCAGGCGAATCCCCAAACGGTTGGAGTTGTAGTGCACCTCCCAGGCGGTGGAGAAAAACATGTCAATCGCTTCGGGTTTGAAAAAATCCGGTGCGCCGTGGGGGCCATAGAGCACACCGATTTCCCATTCGCTTATCCCGCCTGCCGTTGAAAAACAGGAGGGAATTAATGCTGCGGGTACCGCAGCAGGTTCGTATACCGGTGCCGGTGTTGTACAGGCGGCGATAGCGGGATTGCTGATGGGCAGCATATCCGTGGCGCGCAGGGTGCGACCCGCATGGCCGCCAAACTGGCCCAGTGCAAAGGTGGAGCGGCTGCCGAGGTACACAGGCACGTCGAAACCCTGGCGCACCGCCAGGTAGCCGCGACAGCCGTTTTCGGTTTTACCGATGTCGAGAATTTGTCCGGCTTTAATGGCTACCGGTCGCCAGAAGGGAATGAACTCGCCGTCGAGTTTGGCGGGGGATGAGGCTCCGGCGAGTGCAATAATCGCATCGCTGTGGAATTTTAATTTGGGGCCGATGATGGTGTATTCGAGTGCAGCGGCGCTGTCGTGGTTGCCGACAATGCGGTTGGCTAAACGGAATGCGTAATCATCCATGGGGCCGGATGGGGGAACACCAATACTCCACAAGCCAACGCGACCGGGATAATCCTGCACACTGGTATAGGTGCCGGGTTGCAACACTTCGACAACGGGGGGCAGGTAATTAAAGCCGGCCAGTTTGTTGGTGGCTACGTCGCCATCGGCGAAGAAGTCGGAGCCGATAATCTGGCGCAAATAATCCAGGTTGGTGGCAATGCCTGCGGCACGGGTTTGGTTGAGTGCCGCACCCATGTTGGCGATGGCATCGGCGCGGTCTTTGCCATACACAATGATTTTCGCAATCATTGGATCGTAATAAGGTGACACTTCGGTGCCGGTGGCTACCCAGGTATCGATACGCGCAAACTCAGGAAACACCACATCGGTTAATACACCGGGAGATGGCTGGAAATCGCGCACTGGATCTTCAGCGTACAGGCGCACTTCAATAGCTGCGCCCTGTGGATTAATAGTGATATTTAAATTGGGCGGTGTTCCTGCAGCGGTAAGAATCATCCATTCCACCAGATCTACCCCGGTGCAGGCCTCGGTGATGGGGTGTTCCACCTGCAGGCGGGTATTCACTTCCAGAAAGTAGAATTCATCGCGCGCAGGATCGTAGATGTATTCAATGGTGCCGGCAGAGCGGTAGTTCACCATCTTGCCCAGGCTGACCGAAGCCGCGAGTAATTGTTCGCGGGTCGCTGCAGGCAGGTTCGGCGCCGGGGTTTCCTCAACCACTTTTTGATTGCGGCGTTGCAGTGAGCAATCGCGTTCACCCAGTGCCAGCACATTGCCTTTGCCATCGCCAAAAATTTGCACTTCCACATGGCGGGCGTTATCCACAAAGCGTTCGAGGAATACACCGGAGTCGCTGAAAAAATTTTGTCCCAGGCGCTTTACACTTTCGTAGGCATTAACCAACTCGGCTTCGCTGTTACAACGAGTCAAACCGATACCGCCACCGCCTGCGGTACTTTTGAGCATCACCGGATAACCCAGCGTAGCGGCAGCATGGGTGGCTTCCTCAACGGAGCCCAATAAGCCGGTACCGGGTGTCAGGGGAACGCCAGCTTGCTCGGCGAGTTCACGCGAGGTGTGCTTTAAGCCGAACTGGCGAATCTGTTCCGGCGTGGGACCGCAAAAGGCGATACCTTCGGCTTCACATTTTTCGCAGAAGTTGGCATTTTCAGAGAGGAACCCATAACCGGGAATAATAGCTTGGGCACCGGTTTCTTTAGCCGCGGCGAGAATCAGATCCACTTTCAGGTAGCTTTCTGCCGCGGTATTGCCGCCCAGGCATATCGCTTTGTCGCAGGCGGTGACATGGGCTGAGTTGCGGTCTGCGTCGGAGTAGACGGCCACCGATTCGATACCCATTTTTTTCAGGGTTTTAGCGATACGCACCGCGATCTCACCGCGGTTGGCAATCAGTACGGTCTTTAGCATGGTGGTTCTCCGACTCTAATGTGTGTTGCCTTGGGCATGCTGTATCTGTCGTGATGCGTGATAAGGCGAATCAATATCTAAAAAACGAACTTGTTTTTGAGTAGCACTGGTGTATCGCTATTTTTTTAAGGAGGCGATATAGGCTCGCCATCCACCCAGGCGGGTAATTTCTGTTGCGCCTTCTATTGCTGCGCCTTCACAAATAAATCCCTTTACCTCGCGCCCGTCTTTCAGGGTGAGTGTGCCTATCCCCAACGGGGCGGGAATGAGTGCGACAAAACTGCCGAAGTGCTGCAGGGGCACATCCCATAGCTCCACAATAATTTCGGCTCCTTTAACGGCTTGGTCGGCACCGCTTGTGCGAATTAATCCGGGCTTGGGTGGGGTGGTATTGGGGAGTGCAAATAAACGGTAATGGCTGGCAGTAAATGTACTTTCCACAAACAGCGCCTTGCGCTCTTGCAGTTGTACATTGAGCGGCATACCGGTGAGGTGGGCACCGACAACTGCCAGGCGCACATAGCCGGCAGGTGTATGGTTGCGCGGGTTAATTGCCGGCGCTTTGCGATCGGTAGCACCCAGGGGCAGGTTCAGGCTGGCGTGCCAGCGGCGGCCAAAGTCCACCAGCGCATCGTCCTGCCAGGCGGGAGCGATCAGGGTGATACCAAAGGGCAGTCCATCGCTGCGCATACCCGCAGGTACTGCCAGGGCCGAACAATCGGCCAGGTTGACGAAATTGGTGTAGGTACCCAGTTGGCTGTTAACTCCGACCGGGTCAGTTTCTACCTGGGCGATGGTGGGATGGCGCGGCGCAGTAGGCACCAGCAGTGCATCGATATCCTGCATCAGGGTTTGGATAACGCGCGCGAAGTCGGCGCGGCGATATTCCGCGCGATACGTATCGGTAGCGGAAAAGTTCGCCGCGTTTTCGATAATGCCGCGCACGACGGGATTCATATCGGCAGCATGGTCGCGCATAAATTCCGCGACCGCCGCGTGGCGCTCGGCCACCCAGGGGCCACCGTAGAGCAGTTGGGCGAGGGTGAACATGGGTGTGAAGTCCAGTTCTACCAGTTCAACACCGAAAGCCTGTAATTTTTGCAGGGTGGTTTGCCAGGCTGCTTCGGCGGCACTGTCGCCATACCAATCCGGCTTGGCAGGAATGGCAACACGTGGTGTTGCAGGGAAGTAGTGAGCGGGTTCCGGTTGCTGGCGCGAGTAGCCATCGGCCTGGTCAAAGCCCTGCAGCAACTGTGCTACCAGGTTTGCATCATCCACTGTCAGCGCAAATATCGATACGCAATCCAGGCTGCGGCAGGCGGGGACAACGCCCTGGGTACTGAAGCGGCCCTTAGTCGGTTTAAGGCCCACTACATTATTAAAGCCGGCGGGAACACGGCCGGAGCCGGCGGTGTCCGTACCCAGGCTAAAGGGCACCAGCCCTTGGGCGACACTGGTAGCGGAACCGGAACTGGAACCGCCGGAGACATACTCTGCCTTAAAAGAATTGGGCACAGCGCCGTAAGGCGAGCGCGTGCCCACAAGGCCAGTAGCAAACTGGTCGAGGTTGGTCTTGCCCAGGACGATGGCCCCTGCGGCCTTCAGGCGCGCTACGCTGGTTGCGTCTGCAGAGGGAATGTAAGTAAAGGCCGGGCAAGCCGCTGTAGTCGGAATACCGGCGACATCAATATTGTCTTTAACGGCGAAAGGCACGCCATAGAGGGGCAGGGCGTTGGCATCGCCCAGCTGGCTTAACGCATCCAGTTGCTGATTCAGCTCGCTGGCAGACAGCACATAAATCCAGGTGGGGTCAGCGGGGGTAATCTGGGCGCGCAATGCCTGCAGTGCGGCGCGGGGTTCGATGGATTGGCTGCGATAGGCTTCAAGCCATTCAGTAATTGTCCAGCCGTGGGTCAGATTCATGGTTATTCCTGCACTCGAAATACAATCTTGGATACAAGTTTGTATTCAGCAGAAACTGTGCCAATTGCAATTGGCTCTCCGAAAGAGGCTGGGGGATATGCACAAAATGCTTGATATTCAATGGGTTAAATGATGTAGAAAAATAGGGTGACGCATTTTTTGCCGCAAAAATCTTCCAGTTTTTATGCGCTGAATTTGTGCGTATGAGGTTGGTATGGGAGTCAGGATGGTGCGGAGGATAGTTGTTTTCATATCTCAATTATTTGAAATATTGAGATATATAAGGTGATGCTCTATGATGTTTCAAAATTTCATGTTTTTGAGATGAAGTATGATTAAGCGACCGCCTTCAAGTGACCAATTACCTAAAAGTGCCTGGGCATGGATTAGTGAGTATCAACCCGAGCGGCGATTGGAATATTTGGATTTCTATACGGTTGTCGATAGCAAAGGGCGTTATCTGCCATTTGATGAGTTTCGCCATCGGATACCTAAGGGGTTGGCAGTGGATATCGCCTGGGCCTTAACAAAAGAAGCGAGATCCCGGACGCGTCAATGGATTTTGGGGCTGGGAGAGCCTGCAAGGTTCTGTTATTACAATGACATTCCGGCTATTCAAAAAACAAAGACACTCGTTGATCAAGCGACTACAACTGCCGCGTTAGCGTGGGCCAACAGGAAAATAGGGGAAGAGCAAAACTTCTCCTATATGCTTGAGGATTTGATAGAGGATGAAGCAATCAGCAGCAGTCAATTGGAAGGTGCTGCCACGACGACCCTTGTTGCCAGGGAAATGATAAAAAGAAGGCGTGAGCCACGCACTATGGACGAACGCATGATTCTTGGTAATTTTAGAATGATGCGGTATGTGTGGGATAAAAGATCATTGCCTTTAACAACTGAGCTTATCCGGGAGTTACACGCTATTGGCGTGGCAGGGATAGATGACGAAAAATACCGGCCTGGTATTTTTCGCTCTGCTGATAATGTTGTTGTTGAGGATAGCGATGGCAATATTGTACACCAGCCACCCATATGGACGGGACTTGAGGATAGGTTGAATAGGTTATGTCATTGGGTAAATACGGATCACGATGAAATAGAAAGCCAAAACTATATTCATCCCTTGATCAAAGCAATATCGATACATTTTGCTATAGGTTATGAGCACCCATTTAACGATGGCAATGGCAGGGTTGCGCGCGCGTTGTTTTATTGGTTTTTGTTTAAAAAAGATTATGGGGCATTCCGTTATATATCCATTAGCAACCTTCTTAAGGAAGCGGCTACCCAATATGGAAAATCTTATCTCTATACTGAAACCGATGAGATGGATTTAACGTATTTTGTTGATTATCAATGTTCTGTGATCATGAGAGCGATAGCCGCATTCAAGGGTCATTGCCAGAGAACCATTGAGGATATTGAACGATTTAATAAATGGCTGTTTAACGCAGGTATTTATGCAAAACTGACTGAAAAGCAAAAAATTGTCTTTCAGGTGGCTAAAGGTAATAGCAATAGTATCTTTACGGCCAGGTATGTCGAGGAGCGTTTGGGGTGCTCTTATAATACGGCTGCCTCGGTGCTCAACGGCCTGGTCGACTTGGAACTGTTTGAGAAACGTAAGGATGGAAAAGAGTGGGTTTACCGCCTGCGCAGTAAAAACGATATTCAAAATAGCTGGACTGCCAGCTGATCCAAAGGAATTTAGTCATGGCTATGAACTGGAACCAACTTCTCTGTGCTGACCGCCTGGGCAATCGGGTGGCCAAGCATGAAGAGGGGCGCTCGCCGTTTCACTCGGATCACGACAAAATTGTGTTCTCCGGTGCCTTTCGCCGCCTGGCGCGCAAGACCCAGGTGCACCCGCTGGCCACGAATGACCATATCCACAATCGCATGACCCACAGCCTGGAGGTTGCCTGTGTCGGGCGTACCCTGGGGATTCGGGTTGGGCAGGCGCTGAAAGACAAGGGGGATTTACCCGCGTTTATCTGGCCGACAGACATCGGCGATATTGTGCAGGCGACCTGCCTGGCCCATGACATCGGCAATCCACCGTTTGGCCATACCGGTGAAGATGCGATTCGCAACTGGTTCCAAAAAGAGGGCGCTGCCTTCCTGCGCGACCTTTCACCCTCAGAGCAGGACGATATTCGCGTCTTTGAAGGTAATGCCCAGGGCCTGCGGGTATTAACCACTTCGGAGTATCACCAGTACCATGATGGTATGCGCTTGACTTACGCCACCCTGGCGTCCTCGATCAAATATCCCTGGACCTCCACGCCGACGGTCCTGGGCAAACGCCCGAAAGATAACAAGTACGGTATTTTCCAATCCGAACTGCACTACTTCCATGAAATTGCCCACAGGACAGGGCTGATTGAGCGAGGTAATAATTGGTATTGTCGCCATCCACTGGTGTATTTAATGGAAGCGGCCGATGACTTTTGTTACGGCATTATTGACCTGGAAGATGGCCTGGAGATGGGCATTCTCAATTGGACTGAAATTTATGAACTCCTGCGTCCGGTGATTGCAGACTCTCCGCAGATGGATGACCTCGAACGCTTATTGAAAAAAGTCAATGACGGCCGCAAACCGGCGCTGGTGCGCGGTAAGGTGATTGATGCGTTTATCAATGCGGGTACCCAGGCGTTTATCAAACACCAGGAAGCCTTTTTAAATGGCGAAGTTGAAGGCGACCTGATTTCACTCTGTGCTCCGGAAGTACATAGTGCGGTACAGGCTGCAAAGGATTTGGCCAAACGCAAAATTTTTAATCACTCACGCCGTGTGGAATTGGAAATCGGTGCATACACTGTGATCGGGACACTGCTCAATACTATTTGTGGCGCTGTCTATGCGTCGTTGGGGGATCCGGCACAAATGACCTACAAAGATAATCGGGTCATGGCGTTAATTGGCGAAAACAATTTCCATCCGCTGGTCAGCCAGAAAGCGCAAAACTACCAATACCTGGCATTGATGGCAGTCATTGATTACATCAGTGGTATGACGGATAACTATGCTACCAATCTGGCCAAGCAATTTAACGGTATGGGTTATTCCCATTATTGATAACAGTGCCTCAATTAACCGCCTTACGATCTTCAATATGTCTGTAACAAATCGTAAAACTTGTATGGGGTAAACTGGCGATGCAGCTGGTAACAACACGCCAGTTATTGGTGGGCTTATTGGTTGTGCTGGTAAGTGCTACACCATTGTTTTTTATAGGTGGCCCCGATGGGGTATCGCCACCTTTGTACCAGGCGTTGTGGGATTGCGGGCATATCCTGTTTTTCGCGTTTCTGGGGGCCGCTATTCATTTGCTGTTGAGCCTGCGCCAGTCGGCCCTGACCCTGCCTCTGGTTGTTGGCTGGAGCCTGGCTGTCCTGTTTGCGGGAGGGTTGATCGAGTTGGCGCAAGGGTATGTGGGGCGCAACGCCGATTGGCAGGATGTCTTTAATAACCTTGTGGGGTTATGGTTGGGAATGGCCTGGATCAGGCCGGAGCGGGTGCACTGGCGTTGGCGGCTACCGGTGTTGTTACTGATGATTCCGTCATTGATGCCAGTCGTGGTATCGGCATTGGTGCAGTGGCAACAGGCGCGCACATTCCCGCTTCTGGCGGGTTTTGAGTCATCCCTGGAGTTGCAGCGCATCAATGGTCGGGTGGAAATATCCCCTGAGCATTTCATCCAGGGAGAGCATGCCCTCAAGGTATCTCTGGGAGGGACTGGCTATTCAGGTGCCCATGTAAAGCTCTTTCAGGGGGACTGGTCTGTTTATGCTGTGCTGGCAATGGAACTCTATAACCCGGGAGCTACGCCTTTATCGATGACCCTGCGTATCAGCGATCGCCAGCATGAGCGGGGAGAGCAGGCTTATAACGATCGCTTTAATCGATCCCTGGTGCTATTACCCGGCTGGAACCGGATTCGCATTCCCGTTAAGGACATCCGCAAGGCACCGGCCAAACGCCAAATGAACCTGGGGGAGATACACCGGATTGGAATCTTTGCAACCCGCTTGCCGGCGCCTGCGGTGGTGTATTGGGATAACCTGCGCCTGGAATAGTAGATAGCGGTTGTAATAGGCTGGCTATAAAGATGCCAGTTTTAGAAGAACCGGCTATGAGGCAAAAAATTAGCCCCCAGGCTCTTCACCTGAGGGCTGGAATGTGAGTGACTTGGCGAGACCGTTTACGGGTGAGACACGTTAGAAATCAAGGTCATCGAAATCGCCGTAGCCCAACTGATCCTTAATGCGGCGACGCTCCAGGCGGTCTTCAATCTTGCGGCGCATTTCCAGAGTGTGTTGGCTAGCTTCTTTGCCAGTGAGTTTCGGGGTTGCCTCATCATCCTCGGTTTCGATGTTATCACTAATGAGATCGGCATCTTGCGAATCTACATCAACAGACATAAGACTACTCCAGTATTGACAGAGATATTGGGTGGCTGACGGCTGCTTTGGGGCACCCGTTTTAACCCGCGCTATTTACCATAGCCAATGCCAAAACAAAAGCAAATTATGGTGCCGAAATAAAAAATATTCGTTTTGCCAGAGCCCCTCAACTGGGGTACAAAGCGCACCCAATCCACCGGGTATGATTTTTTGATAAAACATGAGCGAGAAGATAAATGTTGAGCCAACAACAACCGGATATTATCGGCTGGCGCGAGTGGGTAGGATTGCCAGATTTGTCGATCAGCCATATCAAAGCCAAGGTGGATACCGGGGCGAAAACCAGTGCCCTGCATGCCTATTACGTCACCCCGTTTGAACAGGACGGAAAAACCTGGGTCCGGTTCGGGTTGCACCCCATGCAAAAGGACAGCCTGACCTGTATCGAGTGCAGCGCACCGGTCAAAGATGTTCGCCGGGTAACGGATTCCGGCGGCCATGCCGAAGAGCGCTATGTGATAGAAACCACCCTGGTGATTCAGGGAGAAGCCTTTCCTATCGAAGTGACCCTGACCGACCGGGAGAATATGCGTTTTCGCATGTTGCTGGGTCGCAGTGCACTAAAGCGTCGCTTCCTGGTTGATAGTGGCCAATCGTTTATCCTGGGCGGCAACCGCCACCTGCCGCCGCAACCCTCTCTCTAACCCTATAGCCCCACGCTAGATCAGGTCTGTTATGAAAATCGCTATTCTGTCGCGCAACCGTCGCTTGTACTCTACCCGCCGCTTGGTGGAGGCCTGTACCCAGCGTGGCCATGAGGTGCGGGTGATCGATATCCTCAAATGCTATATCGACATTGCGTCTGCCAGCCCGGCCATTTGGTATATGGGCGAAAAGCTGGAAGGGTTTGATGCGGTGATTCCCCGCATCGGTGCGTCGGTGACTCACTATGGTCTGGCGGTTATCCGCCAATTTGAAATGATGGGCGTCTATTGCCTGACAGAGTCGATTGCCCTGGGGCGCTCGCGCGACAAGCTGCGCGCCTTGCAGTTGCTCTCGCGCAAGGGGATAGGCCTGCCCAAAACCAGTTTTGCCTACAACGTTTACGATGCTCGCGAGCTGATCAAACTGGTGGGTGGAACACCGCTGGTTCTCAAACTGTGTGAGGGCACCCAAGGCAAAGGCATCGTACTGGCAGAAACCCAAAAAGCGGCAGAGAGTGTAATCGAAGCATTTCGCGAATTGCGCGCCGAATTTCTGGTGCAGGAATTTATCAAAGAAGCTAATGGCAGCGATGTGCGTTGCTTTGTGGTGGGCGATAAAGTCGTCGCGTCCATGGAGCGCACTGCACAGGATGGTGAGTTCCGCTCCAACCTCCATCGCGGCGGTACTGCCAAAGTCACCAAGCTATCACCCACAGAGCGTCGCACTGCAATCAAAGCAGCACAAACCATGGGATTGAAAGTTGCGGGTGTTGATTTACTGCGCTCGTCGCGTGGCCCACTGGTAATGGAAGTAAATTCGTCACCCGGACTGGAAGGCATTGAAAGCGCAACCGGTAAAGATATTGCGGGATTAATCGTGGCTTATATGGAAGAAAATGCCAAGCCAGTTACTACAACTCGGGCAGGTAAGGGATAGGCCAGTTATTCGTAAGCGCCTAACTAACCCCATCTATCGAGTTAATTGTTTTTTTACTAAGGTACTTTTCCTAAATTCACCAGGAGGCCTTATGAAAAAACGTAACGAAGAACAATGGCGAGCACTGTTTGCGCAGCACGACGCCAGCGGTGTATCAGCAGCCGTTTTTTGTAAGCAGAACGAGCTGTGCCCCAAATACTTCAGCTTGCGCCGCAAACAATTGGCAAAGATGGCCAGTAAAGAGGAAGCCGGTTTTGTTCGTGTAAAAGTAAAGCCCAAAATACCGCACGAAGCTTCTGGTGTGAAGGCTGCATCACTGACCATTCGCCATCATGTAGGCCAGCTTGAATTTGGCACACTACCGCCACCTCAGTGGCTGGCCCAATTGCTCAGGGCGTTGGCATGATCCAGTGGGATGATGTACCGGTATACGTACACCGGCAACCGGTGGATTTTCGCAAATCCATTAATGGGTTGAGTGTCTTGGTGCAGGAGTCCATGGCACTGGAGGTATTTTCCCGATCCGTGTTTGTGTTTGGCAATCGCACCCGCAATAAAATAAAAATCCTCCTGGGATAAAACCGGGTTTTGTCTGTGGTACAAACGATTGGAAAAAGATAAATTCAAATGGCCACGCCGGGGTGATGCTGTGTTATCACTGACTCACGAACAGTTTGATTGGCTGTTGCGCGGGTTAGATATTGAAAAGCTTCAACCACACACAGAAAAATATTTCTTCTCGGCGAATTAGTGCTATCAACCTGCGCAGGTTTTTTATAAGATGTGTGGATGGAAAACAAACCCGATCTTCTGCAAGAAAATATTGATCTGCAAAAAATAGTTGCCGATAAAGACGATATTATTTCAGCGCAGGAAAAGTCCCTTCAAAGCAAAGAAAAACGCATTCGTATTCTTGAAGAATATATCCTCTCGCTTCAGCAAAAACAATTTGGCAGTTCCAGTGAAAAGCAGGAAGTGCTTCAAGCGGAGCTGGTCTTTACCGAAGCGGAGGATACCGCGGAAGCCGAAGCCCCTGAACAAGTGGATGCCTTTGCCGATGACACGGTTGTTGTAGCGGAGCATAAACGCAAGAAGAAACGTGCATCCATTCCCAAAGAGCTACATCGTATCGAGATTACCCACGATCTGCCTGAGGATCAAAAATGCTGTCCGCACGATGGATCGTTATTAAAACCCATCGGTTTTGAATCCCACGAACAATTAGACATTATCCCCGCCAGTGTTCGGGTGTTACATCACAAACGATTGAAATACGCCTGCCCCTGTTGCGAAAACTATCTTGTGACCGCAAAGAAACCCGCACAACCGATTGAAAAAAGTATCGCCTCACCCGGGCTGTTGGCCCATATTGCCACGCAAAAATATGTAGATGCCATGCCGCTGTATCGCCAGACGGACATTTTCAAACGTATTGGTGTGGAGATGGATCGCACTACACTCGCCAACTGGATGATCCGTTGTGGAAACCTGGTGCAGCCATTAATTAACTTGCTGCACGAAAGAATGTTGGAACAAACGATTCTTCATGCGGATGAAACGCGTGTGCAGGTGTTGAATGAAACCGGTCGTGCGGCTGAAACACAGAGTTTTATGTGGGTATTGCGCAGTACGCAACCCACGTGTGCAGCAGTGCTTTATCGCTACGAACCGACACGCAGTGGAAAAGTAATCACGGAATTGCTACGTGATTTTAATGGCGCACTCATGACCGATGGCTATGCAGCTTACAACGCACCTTGTGAAAAAAAGGGTATTACCCATTTAGCCTGTTGGGCACATGCGCGTCGCAAGTTTATCGAGGCACAAAAAATCCAGGCGAAGGGAAAAACCGGTAAAGCAGATCAAGCGATTGCGTTTATCCAGCAGCTCTATGGAATAGAAAAGGCGATTAAGGACAAAACGCCGGAAGAAAAATATCAACTGAGACAAACACAATCGCTGCCGGTGTTACAAAAAATAAAAGTCTGGTTGGATAAAGGCTTGGCACATTCACCGCCACAATCGTTGATTGGAAAGGCATTGCATTATTTGCATGAACAATGGCCGAAGCTGGTTCGCTATGTGGAATCGGGGGATTATCCGATTGATAACAATGCAGCGGAGAATGCAATCCGCCCGTTTGTGATTGGGCGAAAAAACTGGCTATTTGATCTTGCCCAGCACGAGTGGACACCCCGTTAAGCGATAAACTGCAACGAGGTGAACCATGGCAAGAACCGCTACCCCGATGAAACAGAACCGTACCCGTCACTCCCAAGCCTTCAAGAATGAAGCGTTAGCGCTGGCCGAGCGAATTGGCGTTAGTAAAGCGGCCGAACAGCTTGGTCTTCATGCGTCTCAGCTCTATGGATGGCGCAGTAAGCAGCAGCAGACCCTGAGCAGCAGTGAGCGCGAACAGTCACTGGCCGACGAAAACGCCCGCCTCAAGCGGCTCCTGGCCGAGCAAGCCGAAGAACTGGCCATCGTAAAAAAGGCCGCGGCGTACTTTGCGAAGAGCCTCAAGTGAAGTACGCCTTCATGAGGACACATGCCCCAGCGTTTTCGGTGAAAGCCATGTGCCGTGTTCTGGGTGTCGCCCGCAGTGGTTTCTACGCCTGGTGCTCACGCGAGCCATCCACGCGCCACCAGCAACGGGCCGAGCTGGATCAGCGGGTCGCGCAAGCGTATAACGCCCGTAAGGGCCGCAGTGGCGCCCCGCGGCTGTGCCATGACCTGTGGGAAGCCGGGCTGCGCTGTAATCGCAAGACGGTTGCAGCCTCGATGCAGCGACAAGGCTTACGCGCCAAGGCGGCCAAGAAGTTCAAGGCCACAACTAACTCCCGACACTCGCTCCCGGTGGCAGAGAACCTGCTCAAGCAAGACTTCACAGCATCAGCACCCAATCAGAAATGGGTGGGCGACATCACCTACCTGCACACGGACGAGGGCTGGCTGTATCTCGCCGTAATCATTGATCTGTACTCGCGCATGGTGGTCGGCTGGGCCATGAGCGAACGCATGACGGCTGACCTGGCCTGCGATGCTCTGCACATGGCGCTGTGGCGGCGAAAGCAGCCAAAGGGAGTGATCGTACACAGCGACCGCGGCAGTCAGTACTGCTCAACGGCTTATCAGGGTCTAATCCGCGCTCATCAGCTGCGATGCAGTATGAGCGCGAAAGGCAACTGCTACGACAATGCGTGTGCAGAGAGCTTCTTCCACAGCCTGAAGGTCGAATGCATCCATGGCGAGCGCTTCATGAGCCGCGCCCAGATGCGTGAAACCGTGTTTGAATACATCGAAACCGACTATAACCGCCAGCGGCGACATAGCACGCTGGGGCACATCAGCCCGCAAGCCTACGAGGCCCGGATGAGTGCTTGAAACTGTGTCCACGGTTGCTGGGCAAGATCAATTCTCCACAAGTCCCAAAGGGGCCACGGCGAGTGCAAATTTATACAGTGTGATTGAAACCGCCAAGGCCAATGGGCTGGAGCCTTATGGGTATTTAAAAACAATCTTCACTGAATTACCCAATGCGACAAGCCTCGAACAGATCGAGGCATTATTACCGTGGAATTACAAGGATGGGGTTAGTTAGGCGTTTACAGTTATTCGCCTGTGTGCGAACTTTTGATGTTTATGGAATAAAGGATAAGCTGAAGTCAAAAATATCAAAAGGGAAACCCCAAATAGCAGGGAATTCCCTATTGACTGATCCATCAATCAGCATATACATCAAAAACAATATTTAACTGACGTTTAGATAGTTCGTCCGCTAATTGATGGGAAAGAATGAAACCGCCTTGGCCATTATTTGAGCTTAACATGCAAAATATGTCGATTTCACATTGATTATAAAGAATGGAAAAAATAGCTTCTTTTTCTTTAAAGAAATTTATTATATCTATAATATGGATTTCAAATTTTTCACTTGGTGAAATTTTAGACTCAAATGACCAAAAAGATTTCTCTCTAGTCTTGTCACGAGAATATGAATCTCCCTTAGAAAATCCTTTGGTAGATTCACCAAGAAAACCGTTCAATTGAGATAAGTCGTAATATTCTGAAAAAACTCTCAATGTTGCTTTAACTTCTAACATTATTAGTAATCCTCATTAATATTACCAATGCTATCACCTAAACTACCCTCTGTGGTTTGAGGGAATACTTCACCACAATTATTGCAAACTTCTACATCCGGATTGTTAGGTAATTTTGCACCACCTTTCAATTCGTGAATTTTATCTTTTACTTCTCTAGGTTTTAGACCATGTTCACTGGCAATTTTTCCGGGCCTATTACTGGTGCTGCTTCCGCAAGATGGGCAATCACCTACCTCTGGTTTTGTTTGTCCTTTGTTTTCTTTACTGCCCTCAGTAGATTCATTGTTCACTGCAATTGCAGTTGCTGCTATTGCTGTTCCTACAACACCTGCCACCACTAACTCTGTTGCTGTGAATGTTGTTGTAGTTGCAGTTACAGTCGTGGTAACAGCAGCGCCAGTAGTAGTTGCAGCAGCGGCGGTTCCTCCTCCTGTAAATAAACCGATTAACCATGGAATAAAGGCAAACTTTCCCGTTGGGTCAATTTTGTTTATCGGATCATTTCCCACATAAGCATACAAATTCATCTGGTCTTCGTAAAAGACCGGATCAGTCTGCAAAAACCTTCCCAGCTTTGGAGAGTACATCCTTGCTTTGTAGTGATAGAGTCCCAGCTCTTTTAGCCATGTCTGGCCAGTATAACCAAAGCGGTCACTATTGGTAGACTTGGGAATGCCGTAGGCATCATAGCTCAGTGCAGTAAGGTGGGTGCCGTTTACGGTACTGTGCGCGATGATGCTGCCTTGATGATCTGCATGCAAGTAGCGCCAGTTGGCAGATCCAGTAGCGGCACTATTGTATTGAACCCAAGGTTCATCTACTTGGTCACCGTGAACATATCGGCGAATCATTGTGCCAGTACTGTTGTACTCTGCTGCCAAGGCATCGCCGTCGTAAAGGAATCGGGTGACAATTCCTGCAACGGTTGTTTCGTACAGGCGACCCAAGGGGTCATATTTTAATGTTGAAGCGGCAATTCCGGTACCACTGGTGCTGCGCAAACGATTTTCGTCATCATATTGATAGAGTATGCCGTTATCATTAGTGAGGTTTCCATTGCTGTCATAGCTCACCGCAAAACCATTCACGCTAGTATATTGATTTAGACCGTTAATGGTGTAGGCACCTGTGCGGTTTTCATTGCCGATGTATTGATAGAGCGTATTACTTTGGGTGAGTTGTGTGATCTGATTAGCCGGATTGTAGGTGAAGGTGTTGGTAAGGTCTTGACTAGTATTGGGGAAGTCCTGGGTTAGGCTTGATAAGCGTTGAATATTATCGAATTGATAGTCTGTTCGTGTTGCAACTGTACCTGCGCCAGGGTTGTGATTACGTAAGATTGCACTGCGATGTCCTGCCTTATTGTAGATAATATCCAACATAGGGGTTGTTGTTTCACGCAGGCGGCTTACACGGTTATGATTATCAAAATCGTATTGGAACCATACATTGTCAGGATGAGTAATACGTGTTCGATTGTTGTTGACGTCATAGGCATACCTTAGTGTACGAGTAATACCTCCCAGGATTGTATCGGTTTGAATAATGTTGCCAAAGCCATCTGTTTTATTGATGACACCTTCTCCTGCATCACTGCCAAAGCGTGAATGCAAGGTAATGCCACGCAAGTCATAGTTGTAATAAATATCTGCTGTTTGAGTATTATTGGCGTAATCCTTCACTATTAACCGATTGTTGTTGTCATACTGAAAGTTAATAATCGCGCCATTGCGTTTGCGCTCCATATTGATATTGTTGTTGGCATCGTAACCGTATTGGTTATAGTCGGTAGTACTGACGGTGCCGGAGCTGGTCTTTGATGGATAATAACGATGTGTCAGACGATCATAGGCGTCGTACCGTAATTCGGTTTTATTGCCATTGGCATCAGTTTGGGTTTTTAATAAGCGACTGTTGTAGGTATTGGTGACATAGACTGTAAGCGCCTAATCAACACCACTTTTGACATTCCATGGCAACAATGCCTCGATTTGCTCAAGGCTCGTAGCCTGCGGAAGTTCAGAAAAGACTTTTCGCAAATAGGTATAGGGCTCAAGTCCATTCGCTTTGGCCGTTTCAATCACGCTGTATAAATTCGCACTCGCTGCGGCCCCTTTGGGACTGGCAGAGAAGAGCCAGTTTTTACGCCCAATCACAAACGGACGAATGGCATTCTCCGCCGCATTGTTATCTATCGGGTAATCCCCCGACTCCACATAGCAAATCAATTTTGGCCATTGCTCATGCAGATAATGCAACGCTTTTCCAATTAACGATTGTGGTAGCGCATGGGCTATACTTTTATCTAACCAGGCTTTTATTTTTTGTAACATCGGCAGCGATTGTGTTTGCCTCAGCTGATATTTTTCTTCCGGCGTTTTGTCTTTTATCGATTTTTCTATTCCATAAAGCTGCTGGATAAACGCAATCGCCTGATCTGCTTTGCCGGTTTTTCCCGCCTTCTGGATTTTTTGTGCCTCGATAAATTTTCGCCGCGCATGCGCCCAACAGGCTAAATGGGTAATACTATTTTTTTCACAGGGTGCGTTATAAGCCGCGTAACCGTCGGTCATGAGAGCGCCATCAAAATCATGCAGCAATTCCGTGATCACCTTACCACTGCGTGTGGGGTCATAGTGGTAGAGCACCGCTGCACAAGCCGGTTGTGTACTGCGCAATACCCACATAAAGCTTTGCGTTTCAGCCGCACGCCCCGTTTCATTCAATACTTGCACTCGCGTTTCATCTGCATGAAGAATCGCTTGCTCCAACATTCTTTCATGGATCAGATTAATCAATGGTTGTACGATGGCGCCGCAGCGAACCATCCAGTTGGCAAGTGTCGTACGATCCATCTCCACGCCAATACGTTTGAAGATCTCCGTTTGGCGATACAGCGGTAAGGCATCCACATATTTTTGCGTGGCGATATGGGCCAGAAGGCCGGGTGAGGCGATGCTTTTTTCAATGGGTTGCGAAGGTTTCCTTGCAGTCACAAGATAGTTTTCGCAACACGGGCAAGCGTATTTCAAACGCTTGTGATGTAACACCCGAACACTGGCGGGAATAATGTCCAATTGTTCATGGGATTCAAAACCGATAGGTTTTAATTCAGCACCATCGTGCGGACAACATTTTTGACCCTCGGGCAGATCATGGATAATCTCGATGCGGGGTAACTCTTTGGGAATAGATGCACGTTTTTTCTTGCGCTTGTGTTCTGCCACCACCGTGGCATCGGCAAATGCATCGGCTTGCTCAGGGACTTCAGCTTCCGCTGTATCTTCCGCCTCGGTAAACACCAGCTCCGACTGGATCACGTCCTGCTTTTCACTGGAGCTGCCAAATTGTTTTTGCTGGAGCGAGAGGATATATTCTTCAAGAATACGAATACGTTTTTCTTTGTTTTGAAGGGATTTTTCCTGCGCTGAAATAATATCGTCTTTATCGGCAACTATTTTTTGCAGATCAATATTTTCTTGCAGAAGATCGGGTTTGTTTTCCATCCACACATCTTATAAAAAACCTGCGCAGGTTGATAGCACTAATTCGCCGAGAAGAAATATTTTTCTGTGTGTGGTTGAAGCTTTTCAATATCTAACCCGCGCAACAGCCAATCAAACTGTTCGTGAGTCAGTGATAACACAGCATCACCCCGGCGTGGCCATTTGAATTTATCTTTTTCCAGCCGCTTGTACCACAGGCAGAACCCGGTTTTATCCCAATACAGGATTTTGATTTTGTTGCGGCTGCGACTACCAAACACAAACACGGCGGGTGAAAATGCATCCAGACCCATGGATTCCTGCACCAGTACACTCAACCCGTTAATCGATTTACGAAAATCCACCGGCAGACGATGGACATAGACCGGTACATCTTCCCACTGGATCATGCCAGCTCCCTGAGCCAGTGGGCCAGCCATTGGGGGGGTGGCAATACACCGAATTCCAGCTTGCCAGCGTTACTGTGAATGACCAGGGCACTTGTCATCACCCCGGAAACACCAGGCTTCGTTTCCGGTTTCACGTTAACACGAACAAAGCCGGTTTCCATGTTACCAACCGCCCTCACCAATTGCTTGCGGCGCAGACTGAAGTATTTGGGGCACAGATTATGCTGTTTACAGAACTCTGCTGCTGATACACCGCTGGTATTGTGCTGTGTAAATAGTTCCTGCCATTGGTCACGCGTGCGTTTTTTCATAAAGCCTCCTATTGGTTGGGAGGCTGTACGCTAGTTGAAAAATGGAATTGTAGGTAGAGTGCTGTTGGTTAGGTGCTTACCATAGACTTGCGTTAAGGTAGTGCCTATTCCCCGCTCTTCTTGCGTAATTTGATCAAGGGTGTCGTAGGTATAACGGGTGATTCGATCCGGGCCTTCGCTTCCTAAGGCACTTTGGGTGCAGGCACTGGCAGGCAGTGATGAGTAAGCATTTTTATTCATCCTGACGGCTTTACAGAATACGAGCCCCTGAGAGTTGTAACTGATTTGTATAAGGGACTCTATAATGCCGTTGGCACCACGGATATATTCTTTGGTTTTTCGACCAAAATTATCGTATTCATAACCTTTAGTGACGGTAATAGTAAAAAAACTCCCCCAATCTGCTGGCCGGTAGTACTCATTTAACCAGACAGAGAGCTCGCCTGTTTCAACAGAGGCCAGTAAGCCATTAGTATGGTACGTGTTACGTATGGCCGCGAGCCTTAATGGTCCACTACCATCGGGATCTGATTTGATGATACCCGTGACACGCCCTTTCAGGTCATAGCGATATGCCGTGGTAAAGGATTGCTCAGCTTGTTGTGCAGCACTCCCTATACTGAATAGCATCAGGAGAAAAAATAGCGATTGTATCAATAGGTTGTTAATAGCAAATGTAGATTTCATGGCAACATCCTTTTGTTTATTGAGCGCACTGGGTGAGATTAGCTTTTGGCTCTATCTCACCAATCTTGTTGCCATATTGATCATATTGGTAGCAGGTACGCTTGGTGATTATTATATTATTTCCGTCTGCAGCAGTGACGGTTATACCTGTCAAAAATAAGTTGTCGCTGTTGTATTCGTATCGAGTTATGACCTCATCATTGGTACCTTCACAAACATTATTGATTGTGTTGGTTTTCGCGCAGGTACGCTCAGCTGTTTTGAGCCAAATAGGGGAACCATAAATTCGATTGCCATTTGAAGCATAATAGTAAGCTTGCTTTTGTGCATACTCATAACGAATTTTACGCACTATCCCATTTTTGTTGGCGGGGTAGGTAATGGTTTCTAGCTCACCAGATTGAGGATGGTAGGTAAACCAGGTTTTGTTACCTTTGGCATCGCTAGTCCAGGTAGGTTTGTTACAGTATTTACGGGTTGATTCTGGGCAGGTAGATGGGTATTCACCTGAGATCCAGGTTCCATTTTTGGTGACTTTAATTAAATTACCGCGCGTGTCGTACTCATAGATTTCCTTGTCCCCTGAATTTTTAGTATAGGTCTTCAGGAGGTTTCTCCAGGTCGGCTCATAATCCAATGTGCCATCAATCAATTCAGCAAAACTCACTGTTCCAGGCCTGTCGGTGCTGGGGATGACACGACGAACGTTGCCATTTCCTGTGTTTTGGGTTGTTGAATAATATCCTGTACCTATCCCATAGGCATTAACTTCATTGCCTAACATTGAATTGACAACTTTTCCTGTTATATGCACCCAGGACGTTTCTGAACCATTATTGCTGCCGGTAGATTCTGTTGCATTTTTATAAGTGTATTGATAGTAGGCACTAGTGCTTTGTGCTGGTTTAATTCCTATCAATCTAGGCGAAAACTCAGTGTTGGGTGTTTTCCACGAGACCAATCCTCCATGTTCATCATAAGCCAAGTCATAGCTGCGAAAATAAAATTTGGTTTCTCCTCCCATTGCATCAATTACCCTCAGTTCACTGTAACCCAGGAATATAGATCTGGGCATACCTCCTGGCCAATCAAACTCAGCCTTTGGCCAATGACTGGTACAGGTTTGTATCAAACAATTTTCTTTTGCAGTGTTGATGGCTTGAATGTATTTTGGGTTGTATTGTGCCCAGGCTTCTGGATTTACTGGTGGGATTTGTGTAGTGGGTAAATTGGGTTTGCTAGAGTCCATATACCTATCCGCTTCATCAAATTGATATATATATTTGAGTGCAAAGCCGGTATTACTCGTCACTTTTCCACTTACCCAGTCGATATCTATGGTATAGCCATTGGGATAGGTAACTTGTACTAATAGTCCTATTGATGAAGGATAGGTATGGGTACCACTGAGGAACTTGGATACTGTACCATCTGGTTTTGTCCAATAGATATAGCCATCTTGTTTGCGCTCCAGCGAATGGCGCGTGTCGCCCAATGCATGATATGTATAACCGGAAGAAATCTGCGAATCTGCCCGGACTTGCTGGCCATTTACCATAACCGTGAAGTTAGCAGTGTTTTGAAAATCATTTACTTGAATGACATCTAAAAATTCAGTGCCACTATTTTTAAGAATGGAAACCCTGCCTTTGCCATAATATTTATCTTGATAACCGTAATACCCTTTCATCGAAAAATTATTTGTATAGGATGAAATAGAGTGAGACAACCCGGTAGCATTACCAATAGACACTGTTTCCAGTTGATGTGTTACCTGGCCATTCATTAGGTTAACTCCAAATTCGTCAACCAACAGTACTACCGGCGGAGCCAAATCGGGTAAAGTCACAGCGGATGTATTGAAAGAGATTATTAATCCCATCAGAATAAAAGCACGGATGTTTCTTGGAATCCTGCACATAACGTTCATTCCTTAACTAAAAGTTCGCCTTGGGGCCACAAGAAGCACTAGAACTACATGCTTGTACACTCTTGGGCTGATTGCCCGTGGGATTATTGGAGGGGCAATTTACATAAGCGAGGGTAGTTGTGACAGATTGAGATCCTCCTGAAGTGTCGATAACCAAGTAGCTGGTAGCTCCGGAAACCGGACTCCAGGTGGCTTTCCAGGCACAATTGGCGATATGGGATTTTGCAAGGCCCGTGGGGGCAGGTAATGTTCCCGAGCCGGGTTCTGCTATCTCATCGGCAGCAATATTAGTAGAAACTAACAAGCGATTGCCTGCCTTGTCATAATCGTAGTCACGGTTGCCATTGACGGAGTCATGCACAAATGTGAGACGACCCAGGGCATCGTAGGTATAAGTGGTCGTTTTGGTTTGAGCTATCAGTGAAAGAGGGAAAAACAGCACAAGTGCAGAAATGCACAAAAAATTTATTTTCATAATCGTCCTTTGATATTGTTGGTGGGAGCTGCAAGCAAGGGAAGAGGTGAGCAAGAAAAGCCAGACCATCCCTGCTTGTTGTCATGATGAATCAAAGTCTAGCATTGACTCATCACAAAGAAAATACCGTGACCCTCAACAGGTTAACTGCTGCAAAAAGACTGTTTTCATATTTAAAAATAGCTTCGTCCTGTTTTTATCATTAATGAAGTCTTTAATGTACTTGGTGCTTACAGAAGTCGATTAGAAGGCAACTTGTATAGTTAACCCCTTTTTATAGGTGCGGTCTTTTTAGGTTATTTGTGTTAGATGCGAGGGCGAACGAACAAACGACTCCCTTGCGGGGGAGCAACATAGTGATGCTGATTGGGGAACTAAGCCCCCACCTTTAACCTGGATTCTAGACTGATCACTGTGCCATCAAAACAAAACCGTCCATTGTGAAAATGGCTTTCCAATTGTTTGGCAGTCATGGGTTTGGCATAGAGGAAGCCCTGCACCTGGTCGCAGCCTTTTGCGCGTAGCCATTCGGCCTGGCTTTCGGTTTCCACGCCTTCGGCAACGACGCGCAGTTGCATGTTATGGGCCAGGCCGATAATGGTTTTGGCGATGGCGGCATCATTGGCATCGTCGTGTATGTCGTGGATAAAACTGCGGTCAATTTTGAGTTTTTGGATGGGGAAGCGTTGCAGGTAGGCGAGCGATGAATAGCCTGTGCCAAAATCGTCAATAGCGAGAAAGGTGCCCATCTGGTTGAGCTGGTTTAATTGGTTGATGGTTTCACCCGCGTGTTCCATCGCGCAGCTTTCGGTAATTTCCAATTCCAGGTATTTGGCTTCCAGTCCTGTTTCCTGCAGGATGGCTTCGACTTTGCCGGGGAAGTTTTTCTGGCGGAATTGGCGCGGTGACAGGTTGACCGCAACTTTACCGACATTTTTTCCGGTATCCAGCCAGATTTTTTTTTGTTTACAGGCTTCGCGTAATACCCACTCACCGATAGGTACGATCAGGCCGGTTTCTTCGGCCAGTGGAATAAAATGGGCTGGAGAAACCAGTCCTCGCTCCGGGTGTTGCCAGCGTACCAGCGCCTCCACACCGGTCATATCGCCGGTTTTCAAATCGATTTGCGGTTGGTAGTAGAGTGCGAGTTGGTTTTGCTCAATCGCGCGGCGCAGGTCATTTTCCAGCAGCAAATAATTGACCGCCGTTGCATTCATACCTTTGGTGTAAAACTGGCAATTGTTTTTGCCGGCTTCTTTCGCCTTGTACATGGCGATATCGGCATTCTTGAGCAGCTCGTCGGTATCTGCGCCATCTTCGGGGAAAATGCTCACCCCAATGCTGACGGTGGCACTGATAGAGTGACCGCTGATGTCCAAAGGGCGTGAAAGTGTGGCGAGTAATTTATTGGCTACAAAAATAACATCATCAACGTCATGAATGCCTTCCAGTACCACCACAAATTCATCGCCCCCCAAACGGGCGACTGTGTCCATATCGCGTACACCTTCAGTGAGGCGCATGGCGATGGCTTTTAGCAAAATATCTCCCGCATCGTGGCCCAGGCTGTCATTAACGATTTTGAAGCGGTCTATGTCCAGCAGCATCAGGGCAACGCGCGAGTTGCTGCGGCGTGCGCGTGCCAGGCCGTGGTAGATGCGATCATAAAAGAGCGAGCGATTGGGCAGGGAGGTTAGCGCGTCGTGGAAGGCCATGTAGTTGAGGCGCGACTGCTGTTCACGCAGGGCGTTTTCGGCCAGTTTGCGCTCGGAAATATCTGTACCTATGGTACAAACCCCGAACACTTTTCCCTCTTTGCCGCGCAGTGGAAACTTCACCATCAGGTAGGTGTGCAGGCTTCCGTCTTTGTGCATTAAATCCAGCTCGACCTCATAGGTCTGCTGGTTGGTTTTGGTGGCGATATCAATATCCCACATGGATTGGGCAATATCGCGCGGGAATACATCAAACACGTTTTTGCCAACGAAGCCGGACTCATCAATGTCTGCCATGTGTTTGAAATGGTCGCTGGCAAGTACCACGTTGCCGTCCAGGTCTTTGACGGAAATCAGCGCTGGCGAGTAGTGCAGGATAGCATTCAGGTAGGTTTCGCTGGCCCAGAGTGCCTGCTCTGCCAGACGGTGGCGCTCGGACTGCTCCTCGTGGTGCCACATATCAATGATCTGGCGCACCAGGAGCGAACTGAAAATCCAGACAGTGTCCAGCTCCTGCACTGCCTGCTCAAGTTGGTACAGCTCCTGTTCGGACTCCATATAAAAGAGGGCGATGGTATGGTCTTTTTCCAGGATGGGGTGTAAATAGCACGCGCGAGCCCCTTTTTGGGTAAACAGGCTACCCAGATTGTCGATATCGGTTGCACTGAGCTTGCAAGCTTCGCCTGAATCAAATACCTCATGGATGCATTGATGGGGCAGGTAGTTGAGGCGGGACAGGGAGGTCGCCAGGCCATTGACCAGGGGTTCGTGGCGGCCGGAAGAGGCAATGGCTTCTACATAGAGATGGCTATCGCGTTCGACAATCAGGACGGCGCGGCTGACCGCCGGTTTGGCAATCACCAGTTTTACCAGTCGTTCAGCAATCTGTTTGTGGTTGAGATCGCTGAAAAGTTGTTGGAACTTCCGGATCAGTTCAACAGTGGATGGCTTGGTCTGTAGACTCTTGTTATTTGGCATAGTCGCTCAATTGGGATAATTGCCGGGCCATCAAGGCCGGGCAGTGATCACTGGATACGTCAATTAGTGATAACTGTCGCTGCTTTGCAGGTGCTGTTCACTGTGGTGGTGAGAGCGATCTGCTCGACACTCGGGCAACGAAACCCCGGGTCACTCTGCTACACCTGATATCCATGGTGAGGATTGTCCGGCTATCGGAATACCCGTATTGGTTAGGCATTGCCGATAGCATCGGAGCATCCGGGCTCAGCGCAAATATTGGCGCCATTAGAGCTTTTTCGCATGATAAACAAATACCATGATTCTGTCCGTAATAAAAATTTTATACGCCACAGCAGATGTCAGTTGGAAAATCTGTTTCCAAAATTCACACCCATCCTGCTATTTTGTTGAAATGATGAAAATAGCGCCAATACCGTATTTTTATAAGTTGTCCTAAAAATACGTTTTTTTATTCAGAGTTTTTTCAAGAGGATGCATTTGGCGCAAGCTGATCTAGAGTTATGGGTACATAAAAAGAGCAATGTTGGGAGCTATTCATGCGTCGCTTTGTCCCCTTTGTTGGAGAAAAGCAAATATCCCGTGCCGACGGCGACCAGGAGCGCGCCAAGCGAGCGGCTGGACGCGTGATTGATGAAGTTGTCAGCACCCAGGCTGGAGAAAGCACCTGGGATGATGTGGTGCCTGCGGATTGGCCGGCCCAGGCAAAACCTCGGGCTGCTACGGTATCGACCCCTTCAGCGGCATCTACATTGGCTTCAGGCCCCAAGGTACCTTTTGTCCGGGGGGGGATTCCTTCTGCCAGAGCTGCTTATCTGGCTGCGCACAAAAGTTCAGCGTCCCATGGCGGTAAAAAATCCTCACTTGAATGGGTATTGATCAATAATGGTCACGGCCTGCGCATTAATATCCATGGCAATATTGATCACGAACTGCGCCTGGAATGGCAGCGCCTACTGGCAGAGACCCTGTCTACCCGGGTTGATGAATATGAGTTCAACCTTAGCCATACCCCGGCGCTCAGCCTGATTGGTTTGGGAATGCTATTGTTGTTCAAGGAGCATAGGGGGGCGCAGCATGAGGTGATCCGTTTGTACAATTGCAGTCGGGATGTTGCTCAATTATTGAACTGGACAGGAATGGATAAATATTTTGTGATTCAAAGCCTGGCGCCGATGGACGTATAAGTCCTGCCTGCCTCCTTGTGTCAAAAGGGCAATTTAGCGATTATGGGCACTCTTCCATTGGCAGTTTCCCACCGCGTTTTTACAGATGAGTGCTCTTATGACACCCCGCAACTATCTTTATCTGCTGCAGAAATACGACGAATACCAACCCCAGATTGAACGCCTGCTGGAATCCATTATTACTTCCCTGCCGCCGCTAAAGTTGCACAATGCCAACGAGCTGATGCAAAAAAAAGTTGAGCAATTACACCAATCCTATCCTTTTGTGGAATTGCTCTATTGCATTGATGAGCACGGCAACCAGGTAACAGAATCGGCGGCGGCTCCCAATATCGCAGACTCCAAGCGCCGTGAGCCCGGGTTGGGATCGGATCGCAGTAACCGGGTTTATTACACCAGCGCACGTGACAACAATCGGGCACTGACAGTAACCCAGCCCTATCTTTCCAGCGCTACCCAACAATTGGCGATTTCTGCGGTGCAGCGTTTTAACAGTGATAAGGGGGATGTGCGTTACCTGGTGATTAATTTTAACCTGGAAAAATTAATCACCTTCCTCAATGGTGACGCGTTGCGTTTACGTGTACACCCGCTGTTTCAGGTGGTGTACGGCATCATTGGCTTAATGTTGGTATTGGTATCCGGGTTGCTGATTTTTTCGGCAGGGAAATCGCTGTTTGATGTGGTCTATGAACATACCAACACGGCTACCCAGGCATTCCATCTGGTGATTCTGGTGACCCTGGGGTTGGCTATTTTTGACCTGGGTAAAACCATCCTGGAGGAAGAAGTATTGCTGCACAAGGACATTCACCACACAGATTCCACCCGGCGCACTATCAGCCGTTTTATGTCGGCCATTGTTATTGCGGTTTCCATTGAATCATTGCTATTGATGTTTAAATCCCTGTTGGGCGATCCGACACACCTCAATTCCGCTGTATTGATGCTGTTTGCTGCTGTTGCCTTACTGGTGGGGCTGGGCATTTACTTGCGTCTCACGACCGACAGGGTTAAAGATAAACGCCAGGGTAGGGACATTGTGTGAGCAGTAAACAAAAATCCGCTTTTGTCTGTAATGAATGTGGTGCCGATTTTAAAAAATGGCAGGGACAGTGTACCGAGTGCGGTGCCTGGAATAGCCTGAGCGAGGTGCGCCTCGGCCCGACGCCGGGCAATCGCGCCGCCAAGTTTGAAGGCTATGCCGGTGGTGCCTCCGGTAATCCGGTGCAAACCCTTGCCCAGATTTCCCTACAGGATTTACCGCGTTTCAGCAGCGGTACCGGTGAGTTCGATCGTGTCCTGGGGGGAGGTTTTGTGCCTGGTTCTGTGGTGCTGATTGGCGGCAATCCCGGCGCGGGTAAATCGACATTACTGCTGCAAACCCTGTGTAATTTAGCGCGCACCATGTCCGCGCTCTATGTGACCGGTGAGGAATCCTTACAGCAGGTGGCCATGCGCGCGCAGCGCCTTGGCTTGCCGACGGATAAATTGCAAATGCTGAGTGAAACCAGTGTCGAAGCCATCTGTGCAACGGCACAACAGGTTCAGCCCAAGGTGATGGTGATTGATTCCATCCAGGTTATGCACATGGAGGATATTACTTCCGCACCCGGCTCCGTATCCCAGGTGCGGGAAAGTGCCGCTTATCTCACCCGTTTTGCCAAGCAAACAGGTACGGTATTGATCCTGGTCGGACATGTCACCAAAGACGGCTCCCTGGCCGGGCCCAAGGTACTGGAGCATATGATTGATTGCTCAATCCTGCTGGAGGGGGATAACGACTCGCGTTTTCGCACTTTGCGTGGCCATAAAAACCGTTTTGGGGCGGTAAATGAGCTGGGCGTATTTGCCATGACTGAGCAGGGCATGCGCGAAGTGAACAATCCCTCAGCGATTTTTTTACAGCGTGCAGAAGATGTGGCTCCCGGTTCTGTGGTGATGGTCATGTGGGAGGGGACCCGCCCACTGTTGATTGAAATCCAGGCCCTGGTCGATGATAGCCATATCGGCAACCCCCGAAGGGTAGCGGTGGGGATGGATCAAAATCGCTTGTCGATGTTGCTCGCTGTATTGCATCGCCACGGTGGCATTATGGTGGGAGACCAGGATGTCTTTGTGAATGTGGTCGGCGGTGTGCGTGTTATGGAAACCAGTGCGGATCTGGCGGTGTTGCTGGCGATTGTCTCCAGTTTTCGCGATCAATTATTGCCGCAGGATCTGATTGTATTTGGTGAGGTGGGGTTATCCGGGGAAATCCGTCCGGTTCCCAGCGGCCAGGAGCGTTTGCGCGAGGCAGCCAAGCACGGGTTTAAAAAAGCCATAGTGCCTTTTGCCAATGCGTCACGGGTGAAAGAGTTGGGAATTGAGGTTGTCGCCGTTAAAAATTTGCAACAGGCCCTGGAGTCGCTCTAATCCTGATCCCTGTCGAACGTAGGGAGATGGATGATTGTGCGATCCATGTGCTGCAACGCATTCCAGGCATCTTTGAATTCCTCGATACTGAAAAACAATTCGCCCAGGCTGCCATCGGCCTGGGCCAGTTGCAGACCGCGCTCCAGGCGGCGAGCTAATTCCTGATTATTTTTATGCACAAAAAAATAAATCGGTTGCTCATAACGCAAAAGTAAATGGTTTTCTACAACCAGGTTAAGTTCCGGGCGCTCGCGGATTTCGCGCTGGATCTCATTGTAGGTCCGCGCCATAAAATCGAAGCGTTTGGCTGCCAGCATGCGAAAGAGCGATTCGTGGTTCCAGGCGGTGACGACACGAAAGCCATGGCGGCGAAATATGTCTGTATCACTCCAGTGTGTGCCACTGCCCAGTGTGAATTTGCGGAGACCTTCCAGGTCATGGATTGGCTTGAAGCGCGCCTGATCCTGTTTTCGTATTAACAGGAAGCGATACTCATTGATTCCGCGCAATAAATTGAATTTAACGGCTTCCAGGTGTTCTTCGCGCTCGCGCGTACTGCTGCTCCACATCACGTCCAGTTCATCGTGCATGATCATTGCGCGAACGCGTTCACGTCCAACCGATTGGTCGATAAAGTGAAATTGGAGCTTTTCATTGGCTGTAGCGGTTTTACTCAAGGCCAATTCAAGTGCCCGGATGTAATAATGCCTGGTGGATTCGGGTTCAACCTGTTGCGGATCTATCAAACGCAGATGGAGTGGTTTTTCACCGTAGCTGCCATGGCTGGCGCAGGTTAACAGGCCAAGTAACAGCCAATGGCCAAGAGCATGGAAATGTGGGCGCAGGGACAACATGGGATTGATGATTTTATCGGCTCTCTTGCGCGGATAGCTGGGTCAGCAATTCATCCAGCAGGTTTTTATCCGCCGGTGTATCCGGCTGGAATTCCAGGCCAAGGATATGGTCGCGTACATGGGCCAGGCGGCCGTGCAGGTGCAGGCTTTTTTTACCTGAGTGAGTAAACGCAGGAAAATCGTCCAGCATAACGTGTACACGCAGGGCGTCCCCCTTGCGCAACAAGTGTTCACTTAATAACCCAAGCTTGATGCCCGACGCCGATATATCTAACAGATGGGCTTCCCAGCCTTTGCTGGAATACTGCATTTGTGCATAGGCGCGCAATGGCAGGCGCGGATACTGCCGGCGATCTTCGGGACTTGGCTGATTGTCCTCATGTTCCAGGGTATTCATGAGCTGTGCCTCGTCTTAGTAGTCGCTCATTAATTCCGAAAGTTCTCTCTCGGCAGCGGTGGCGTCTCCCAGGTTGAGTTCAATCAGGCGGCGCAGGTGGCAGACACTGTCGATATCAATTGCGCTGCACACCAGCCCGGTCTGTTGGTTATGCTGGTGGGCCAGGGTCACCGACATGGCAATAGAGGTGTTATCGGCAAGGATAATTTTTACCAGTATGGGCTCTTGCTGGTTTACTGCTTCCGGTAGTTGCTGTTGCAGCAGCATGCCGTTGAGGGAAATATCCAGCAGGGTTGCCCGCCAGTGAAAATCACCTTGGGCCAATTCTACATGGGCATCGAAAAGCACACGACTGAAGCGTCGCCGCTCGTTGGTTGATGAGGTTGTCGCCATATTGTATTCGTTGTGAAAAGCAAAACATGCAATTGCGGGTTGATGTGATGAGTGTAGCTGCAGATAGGCGATTCGCCATTACTTGGGGGGTTCACTCTGCAAATACTTCGGTACTTACTCTACAAGTTTGCCCGGCCGGATGGCGCAAACCTATAATGCCGGTCGTATCAGTAGCCCTGTGGCAGGGCTGTTTTCGATCAAGTACGGCGCGCTAATGGGATAGCAGATATGACAGAGTTTCGAATTGGTATAGATCTCGGCGGCACTAAAACCGAGGTCATCCTGCTTAATGGCGATAGCCAGGAGTTGTTTCGCACCCGCATTCCCACAGTGCGCAATGATTATGCGGCTACCCTGCGCGATATTGCCGGATTGGTGCAACAGGCTGAAGCTGCTGCTGGCCAGGCACATTTGCCCGTGGGTATCGGTATTCCCGGTACTATTTCGCGTAAAACCGGTTGCGTCAAAAATGCCAACGCTACCTGGCTGAATGGCAAACCTTTCCAGCAGGATCTTTCCGGGCATTTGCAGCGCCCTGTCCAAATGACCAACGATGCCAATTGCCTGGCGGTTTCGGAAGCCGTTGATGGTGCCGGGCGTGGTTATGATCTGGTATTTGCCGGTATCCTCGGAACGGGTTGTGGTGCTGGCCTGGTTTATCGGGGGATACCGCTGGTTGGGCCGAACGGGGTTGCCGGTGAATGGGGGCATAATCCCTTACCCTGGACGGCGGCCCCGGAATTGGAGGTGCGCACCTGCTATTGCGGTAAACGCGGTTGCCAGGAGACATTCCTGTCGGGAACCGGGCTGTGCCTGTCGTACCGCCTGGCGAGTAATCGCGAGCTACAGGGCCATGAGATTGTAGCGCTGGCCCGCGCCCGGGATGCACTGGCGGCCCAGGTGCTGGATAGCTATATCGATCAACTGGCCCGAGGTTTGGCCGCGATCGTTAACGTGATTGATCCCGATGTGATCGTGTTGGGGGGCGGCGCGTCCAATATTGATGAAATTTATAACCGGATACCCGAGCGCCTGTCCCGCTATGTGTTTGGTGGTGAGTGTGATACACCGGTTAAACGGGCGCTGCATGGCGACTCTTCCGGTGTGCGGGGGGCCGCCTGGTTGAATCCCCTGCACAATCCCGGGTGACCGGCACAGGTGTCGCAGTGCCTAAATCCTGATTCGGTTTTTTGTTGCCTTATAGTGAGGAGCGCACATGAGAGCAGGTGTATTTCGTGTATTAGCCAACCTCTGGCCACCGCTGTTTTTTGCCGGTATCAAGATTAACGCTCTGCGCAGGGATTATCGCGAAGCGCGTGTGACGCTCTATCTGCGCTGGTACACGCGCAATTATGTGGGGGTGCAATATGGCGGTAGCCTCATGTCCATGACAGATCCCTGGTACATGTTAATGTTGATGAATAATCTCGGTAATGATTATTACGTGTGGGATAAGCATGCGGAGATTGATTACATCAGCCCCGGTAAAAGCCATGTCCAGGCACACTTTGTGTTGACCCAGGCCATGATCGATGATGTGAAAGCGAATACCGCCTCGGGGGAAAAATACCTGCCCACTTACACTGTCGAGATTCTCGATAGGGACAATACCCTGGTCGCGCGCGTTAAGCGCACCATCTATATCAAACTAAAACCGCGTGCACGGCGCGGATCTGATGAGTCACCTCCATGTTGAATGTTGCCCTTTGTTCTTATGGCATGTCGAGTAAGGTTTTCCATGCCCCATTAATCACTGCCGAACCGCGCCTGAAGTTACACAGTATTTTGCAACGGCAGCAACCAACGGCCCTGGCAGATTATCCGCAGGTAACTGTTGCGCAAAGCTTTGCGGAGATTATCGAAAATCCGGATATCCATCTGGTGGTGGTAAATACACCCAACGAGTTTCATTTTCCGATGGCAAAGGCGGCGCTGTTGGCAGGCAAGCATGTAGTGGTGGAAAAGCCGTTTACGCTCAGTCTGGCAGAAGGTGAAGCGCTGATTGCCCTGGCGGAGCAACAGCAGCGGATTCTCTCGGTATTCCAAAACAAGCGCCTTGAAAGCGACCATCTGGATGTACAGCAGGTCATTCAATCGGGCCAGCTGGGGCGTATCGTTGAAGTGGAATGGCATTACGATCGCTATCGCACCAGTATCACCCATAAAAAATGGAAGGAAGACAATTTACCCGGCTCGGGTACCTGGTTTGATTTGGGAATCCATATGGTCGATTCCATGCTGTGCCTGTTTGGCAAGCCCGAGGCTGTGTATGCCGAGATGCGCAGTTTGCGTCGGGCAGAAGGTTCTACCGATTATTTCACCAGTATTTTTCACTACCAGGATATGCGTGTCATGTTGCGCTCCAATACCTACGTTAGTGAAAAGGGAGCGACAGTGAGTGTCCATGGTGATAGGGGATCGTTCCTGAAGTTCGGGCAGGACGTTCAGGAGGCGCAGATGATGCGTGGTATTACCCCCGGTATGCCCGGTTGGGCCCAACCGGGTGAAGATAACTACGGCATCCTGCATTGCCATCACCAGGGGGAAAGCCAGCGCCACCGGTTGCCTGGGCAGCCCGGATGCTATGAGCATTATTATCAAAACATTGTCGATGCCATTGTTGGCACAGCGCCTTTGGCCTTTTTGCCACAGCAGTCTTTGCTGGGGGTTGAATTGTTACTTGCCGGAGAGGAAAGTGCGCGACAACATCGGTTGGTCTCACTCTAACAAATACGTGTGGAAGGATGGTTTTATGGTTGACGAGAACAGGAGCTATCTGGAGTCTGTGGTAGGGTTTGTGGGGGTGGTTGGCGGCTTGATCGCGATTTTTACCGGTGTGTATCAGTTATGGGAAAGTAATCAACAGGGGGTGCGCAATTTGCGCTGGGAGCAAGCCAAAATGGCCCGGGAAATGGTTAACAACATGCTTGCTGATGAAGGCTGGAAGGCCATGGAAATGATGGATTGGGATGATGACGGGCGCGAATATGAGATCAATGGTGAAAAGGTTCGAATCAATGCCGGAACTATCTATGCCGTACTGGAAAATCCGGTAAGTGATGCCAGGGCGAAATATATCGTGGACCGATTCGACCGCTCCTTGTTTTTAATCAGCCAATTGGAAATTGCTGTTCGCTCCAGCCTTGTCCAGATAGATGATGTGCGCTATCCGCTGAGCTGGTATGTAGGGCATCGTATGTGCGCTAAAAAGGCATTGTTTGAGGATTACATCAAAGAGAATGCCGCCCGGGAAACCTTGCAGTTTTTTGAGCGACTGGATGAGTGGAACCAGTGCCAGCGCTAAAAAATCCGCTGGCTTATCAGGCGTTGTAACAAAGACCAATCAATAAAAATACATCCTATAAAACAGGAAAAACGGCCAGCGGCCGTTTTTCCCATCCATTATTAGCGCTTGTAAGAGCACTTGTTAGGATTGCCACCTGGGTCAGAGCCAAAGGCTGCAACGGTACAGGCAATTGTGCCTGGTACAGAAACGCGCTTGGTTACCCACTTGCCTTTACGGCCGAACGCAACCCAGCCATCACCAGACTCAACAGAGCAGGTACCATTCAAGTCAGCACACTTGGAGAATCCGCTTGGATAATCACCGGTACCACTCAATACTGGGGCAGAACCTGCGGAGCTGCTGACAGCGGCAGAACTGCTTGATGAGCTGCTGGAAGAGGAAACAGCCACCGAGCTGGATGAACGGCTGGAAGATGACGAAGAGACCGGTGTAGAGGAGGTCGATCCACCACAGGCGGAAGACGTCAACTGGGCATTGTTTTTACCAACACCGGCGAATTGCTCCAGCTTATCCTTAACACATTGTGCGCTTACCGGTGAGTAGCTGTAAGGCAGGGAGATTGGGAAAGGCTGTGTTGTGGTCCAGTTGGTGGCATCAATGGTACCGCCGCTGCTCCAGGTGATGTTGTAGGTAGCAAAATCACCGGGATTGCGCACGTTGTTGTTACGCAGGTCCCAGAAACCACAATTGCTGCTGTCATAGCGGCAGGTGATCGGGTTCTTGGCATTTTGGAACCAGTTGCTTTCAATCAGTGCATAACCCGCCTGGCGCACGTTAATACCGGAATCGGTAATACCGTCGTACAGGTTGTTGTACACGTGAATCCAACCACCGCGTTGCAAGGGCAGGCGCGCATTCACATTGCGATAAACGTTGTGGTGGAAAGTGATCTTGCGGCCGCCAGCGATGTCACTGCTGCTGGAACCATCGAGGCCCACTTTCTTCACATCGTGGATGTAGTTGTAAGAGACAGTGATGTCCTGGGAGCTTTTCTTGATGTCGATTGCACTTTCAAATGTCAGGTCGCCATCGGGAGAACCTTTACATTCGTTGTTCACTGCAAACAGCTCGTTGTGGTCAATCCATACGTTCACACCGCTGTCGATACGGATCATATCAGCATCGTTATTAGCACCTGCCAGGGCACCAATCTTCATGTTACGCACAATCACATTGCTGGATTTATTGATAACGATACCGAAGTTGGCGGAAGAGCCGTTGGCGCCCTGGATGGTGACACCCTTGGTGAATTCCTTGATTTCTACATAGCGGTAAGCATCATTCCAGCGCGCCTTGGGACAGTTGCCTGACGAGTCAACGGTATGGTCGCGGATCACCTGGCTGATGAGGGCATCTTCGTTACCGGTGTAGGTAATGATAACGGGGTAAGCACCACCAGTGACTTTCTTGCCGTTATCATCCAGCTTGGCGTTGGCAATAATGGTGTTGATTTGCTCGTAGGTCGATGCGCTGAACGATCGAGCCCCTGTTACGTTACCGCCATCCGTCGTGGAGAAACCTGCGGTTGCGGCTGCAGATGCAGAGTTGCCAACAAGCAGGGCTGTGGCAAGGACTGCGGATTTGATAGCAAAAGGCAAACCTCTGAATACGTGAGTTTGAAACATAATTACAATCTCGTCTTAATTATTAAATTTAGGGACGGATTGACCGAGACCACGTTTGCACAATTTTATTGATGGAAAAGTGGGTAGGTAACGCCTTTTCCAATAGAAAGAATATTTTATTTTTATTCTCTGCCCGGTAGGCAGCTGTCTAAACCGAAGCGTAAAAACTCTTGAGTGAGGCACGACACAGATTACTTAACAGGTCGTGAAATCTATTCTGGCATTTATATGATTAAAAATCCAGATGACACACCTGTGTGAGTAATAGTTGTTTCCAATAGTTACAAACCTATATCCTTAAAATAAACAGCGACTCAAAAAGTGGGTGTTTCATCAAAATGTTACAGGTGTTACCAGGGGGTAAACGGATGGCAGGCAAAAAAGTTGTATTGATCACCGGTGGTGGACGGGGAATAGGAGCGGCGACAGCCAGGTTGTTTGCTCAGGAGGGGTATGCCGTTTGTATTAATTACAAAAGCCGATCTGAACCTGCGCACCAATTGAGGGATGAAATATGTGCCGGTGGTGGAGAGTGCCTGGCAGTGCAGGCAGATGTGTCCATAGAGGATGAGGTGGTGAATTTATTTGCGCGCATTGATGAGCATTTCGGGACTTTATCAGTATTGGTGAACAACGCCGCTATTCTCAAACAACAGTGCAGGCTGGAGTCTATGACAGCGGAGCGGATAAACAGCATTCTGGTCAATAACATCACCAGTTATTTTCTCTGCGCACGCGAAGCGGTCAAACGTATGTCAACCAAATATGGTGGTTCTGGTGGGGCTATTGTCAATGTGTCATCGGGTGCCGCACGGTCGGGATCGCCTAATGAGTATGTGGATTACGCCGCATCCAAAGGGGCAATAGATACCATGACCCGGGGGCTCGCCCTGGAAGTGGCCGGAGAGGGCATCCGGGTTAATGGTGTTCGCCCCGGTTTCATATACACCGATATGCATGCCGATGGTGGTGAGCCCGGGCGGGTCGATCGTTTGAAAAGCCGTATCCCCCTCGGGCGCGGTGGTTATCCCGAGGAAGTAGCGGAGGCCATTTTATGGCTGGCCTCGGATAAATCGGCATTTTCGACGGGCACTATCGTTGACCTGACGGGGGGACTCTAGGGTGGGTCAGGCGTGGCCAGGTATTAATCTGTTTAATACCCTCACCCTCAAAAATGCAATATTATTTCTTTTGTTGTTGATAATCATTATCATTTAAATTAGGATAACGCCTCAATCCATTGCTGATGGCTAATGCGGCTCTGTTTTTGAGGTGTTACTCCCTCCATGTGTCTTACCTCTTCTAAGTCCCCCATCGGGTTGCAACTCGAATGATGGCGAGTCGCCCGCTTCCCACAGCTTGGTTAATGATTAACGACTGCCCGTACAAATAGATCCGGTGAGGAATAGTAAATGGCAACCATAGGTTTGGTATTTGGAACAGATACAGGTAATACAGAAGAAGTGGGTGGAAAAATTGCAGAGGCCCTGCGCAATTACGGCTATATCGTAGAAATGGTCAATATTAGCGAAGCCTCACCAGAGGTGCTGTTGTCCTATCCGTTCCTGATTTTGGGCATTCCCACCTGGGACTTTGGTGGCATCCAGGAGGATTGGGAGGATTTTGAAAGTACGCTCCTGGCGCTGGATCTGAGTAATCGTGTAGTTGCACTTTATGGCTTGGGCGACCAGCGTGGTTACGGTGATTATTTTGTCGATGCGATGGGTTGGTTACATGAGCGTGTGGCGCAAGTCGGTGCCCAAATCATTGGGCGTTGGTCGACAGAGGGCTATAAATTTTCTGCCTCTCTGGCAGCGAATGATGACCTGAGTGAATTTTGTGGTTTGGCAATTGACGAAGACCAGCAATTTGAGTTGACCGATAGCCGGGTAAATACCTGGGTAGCGCAGATTGTGGATGAGTTTGAACAATTGGCGGTGGCTCTGTAAGCCGAAGTGCTGCCGATTCAATCTGCGGGATTTGGCGCAGGCCTAGGTAATCCAACCGGGATCATGTTTATGATTGATGCAGTAAGGGGACATTTATGAAGGGACGCACAGCGGGAAGAAATCACGTTGCTAAGGCGGATGCAATGCCAAGTGGCGTCAAGGCCGTCGAGGAGTGGTATCGGCAACAAAGCCTTGCCTGGCAGCAGATAATATCTCTGAATTGGCCCCGGGCGCTGGCTGAATATGAGCGCAGTTACACCTGCGCTGAATTCATGTTGCAGCAGGCGCCTTGCAAATGCTGTGCAGTAAAAGCCTATGTGCGCACCGTGGTGGAATATGCCCTGGTACTCCACAAGACTAACCAACAGCCTTTGCTCGCCCAGTTGCGGGTGATGTCCTTGCACAGCTTGCAGCCGATGTTGGGTATGGCGCATGCGGTGCAGTTGTTGAAGCCTTTGCGTGATATTCAGCGCGCTGCAACTGCACAGGTTGATCATTGGATAGGGCTGTTGCTGATGGCAGATGCGAAATCCGGATTAACGCATTAGCCAGACTATTACCCGGTGTCTCCGCATAGTTATTTTTTAGCAAAATTCCATCGTAAAGCGCTTGATAAATTGCATCTCTTGATAATAATAAACATCAAATGAAATTAATTCTCATTTAAAGGGGTGGGGTATGCGGTCACAGGAAATTACATCCATTGATGATATGGAACCTGAGTTAATGGTGTATTTGGCGCAACGTTTTGCGTCAGTGGAGTTTGCATCGAGAATCATCCAGGAAACGCGTCGACGCCTGCAGGAGGCAGACGTGATGGCGTTGGTAGGTGATCCCCAGGTGTATGTGTGTACCTTTGCCATGTCGGTAGGTCGGCAGTTACTGCACGATGAATATCGCAAAGCCTGCCATTAAGCAATGGAGGTCATGATGAACCGGGACTTTTGTGCGTTAAATGCGCGTGCTGTTGCGCCACTTTTTTGGCCCGATGTCGGTTTTTACGATCGTGCGGCCAGTCGCCTGGCCGCCTTGTTAAATGTTGACGGCGCCATACGCTTTAATCCGCTGATGGAGCGCTCCTATTTACGGGCCAATCGCTGGATAGATTTCCATTGCCTGGCATTCTTTGCGCATTATCCCAAGGCCATGGCGGTGGAATTGGGCGCAGGGCTGAGCACGCGTTTTCATCGGCTCAGTGAGCAGCATGAGTGGCCCCAGTTTTCCTGGGTAGATGTGGATGCTCCTGACATAGTGCAGTTGAAGATGGACGCCATGCCGTTAATTGATAATTACCAGTTAATCAGTAATACGGCATCGCCACAGGCTGTCGTCAATACCTGTGGCTGGCAGGGCACAACCCCCCTGTTGGTGAGTATTGATGGTATATCGCGCGAGCAAGACCATAAGGCCTGCCTGGCCCTGTTGCAGGAGTTACTCCGGTTGCGCCAACCCGGTGTGGAGATTGCGCTGTTATTGGCGGGCCAGATACACGAGCGCCGCAGCGGGTATAAGTCGTGGTGGCGTTTCTGGAAAAGGCAATCCGGAATGATTAACTGGCCACAGGTCATTGCCGGCCTGGGGGGCGAGATTAAACAGCTGGAAACTTTTCGTCCCGGTAAATACAGCTGCCAATCTGTGACCTGCATTTCTGCCAGCTTTAGTGAATGATGGTGTCGGGTTGGGCACTGGAAACCCAATCCCGGTGCCTGGCCTGAACTGTCTATCAACACCTGGCTCAAGCTTTTTATCCCACTGCCGACACAACTTTATTAAATAAGCCTTTCTGCTCTATCGCCAGTAGCCCTGTTTGCTGGTGATCCCCTATGGAGATGCGTTTATGCAAGTGACGGCCAATCCCCTATTGCCTGTATCTTCCCCCTTATCAACAGCGCCTGCCGCTGCCAATACCGGTCAGATCAGCGTATTGTCGGTTAACCCAATATGGGTAGAGGATCAGGTAAGCCTGGGGCAAAGGCAGGAGGCACCATCAACCTATGACAAGCCAGCGGTGGTTTATACCGGTTTGCGCGATACCAGTCCGCGTGGTTCCGCAGCAGCATCGGTTGGCAACAACCTGATCAGTTCGCTCAATAGTGTACGCAGCAAGAAAGCGCCCTTTATGGCGAGCAGTATTTTTAGCCAGATTGGTGCTTTGAGTGGCGAAACGCGCGAGTATCGCAACGAAGCGCGGCAATTCAGTGCTGCAGCCGATGCCGCTGTGGACAAACTCAGGCCCAATTTTTCGCTCTCTACTACGGCGTTGAAAGAATCCATCATGCTGGAGATCAGAACCCGCGATGGCGATTCAATCCTGATCGAGCTTAAACACAGCTCTGTCGGCAGCGATAGTGCACTGGCGTTTTCCATGTTGGTGGATGGCGAGCTGTCGCCGGAAGAGCAAAAAGCCCTGGGCCGTCTGGCGGACAAGCTGGGGCAGGTAGCCGATGAGTTTTTTCGTTCGGATACCGCAGAACTGCGTGGCCTGAAAGATATAGACACCAGCATTATCAGCTCTTTCAGCTTGAATTTGTCTCGCCCGCAGGGGGATACCCGTGTGACGCACACTTATGAATACACTGTGGATGAAAGCGCACAAACCCAAACCCTGACAGCGAAAGACATTAATGATTACTCGGTAGAGGTCACTGCCCATTTGCAGGGCTTGGCGACAGGCAAGCCAGCACACGCAGAAATCTTGCAGGCCTATGTCGACTTGATTAACCAATCCGCAGAGAATGCCGATACCAATAATAAATCCAAACGTTTTATGCGCGATGCGTTTAGCGCGGTGTTTTCATCGTTTATCGGATTGCCTGAGCCAACCGCAGAAACGCGTAAAAGGGATGCGATCCTGGCCGCATTTGATAGCGGTTTGCCGGATTTCAAAGCCAGTATTCGCTCTCCTGTTATCCATAATCCCAATTTTTATACCCAGGCTTCCTCATTGGTGTTAACACTGGAGCAGGAGACTCGCATTGAGCGCAGTAACCACCAATTATGGGTGGCGCAGGAGTCGCGCTACGAATTAATCAATAACCGTTTTGATGGTATGCCCGGGGTAACAGAAGGGCCGGATTTGGAGGGTGGTAATTACAGTTATATCACCCAACATGTCGTTGGCAGTATCAAGCGCTCCCTTGCCTTAACGGGTGACCGGGTGGATAGCCTGGTCCTGGAGCGCGAGCGCAAGGAAACCACAGAGACCCATGTGTTTAGCAATCATCGCCAGGTAAGTGTTGAACCCTACGAGCAGGAAACTCGTGCACTGCAGGATTATAATGTGCTTTTGCGCGCCCTGGATAATCCCCAGCCAATATGGGCATTGAATAAATTGGTGTCGCCAGAAAAAGAAATTTATTTTTTACAGTAGTTTCGCGTCTTCATTAGATAATTTTTTTCGTTCAATTCATCGTAATGGCTGATGTTATAAGCATGGGATGAAAAAGAAAGTTGGCACATTTTTAATAATGTCTATTCAGAAAGATCTTAAAACAGATATTTAAATATCTGTTTCTTGGGCAATAGAGCGTTTCGTTAATAACGCATTATTTTTATGGATTCTCTGTATAAACGAGAGTGTGCTGTTATTGTCGTGTAATAGGCATTTTTCCAAGTTAAATGCTATCGTTTTAAGGAGTGTTTTTTGGGAGTGTTGAGCGTTTCCTGCGTTTAAGGAGCTATAGGATGAAATACATGTCATACTTTCCCCGCATTATTTTTTCTCTTTTGGTATTTTCTGTCTCCATATCTATTCAGGCTGCAACTGTTAATGGTCACCTGGGGGTCACCGCGGTTGTCGGTGCGGGTTGCCAGGTTAACAACAGTAATGTGCAATCCGGCGTTGTGGATTTCGGCGCGTTGAATTTTGGCAGTATCAATACGCTTAACGCACAGCATATTGATGCAACAACCACAGGCTCGGGCAATGGCTCCATTGAGATGGAATGCTCTGATGGCACCAGTTTCACAATTAGCCTGGGTAATGGCTTGCACTACAACAATGGCAATCGCGCTATGGTGAATACCGGTTCACCGGGTGTCTTCCTGGCGTATGCGCTGTACCAGGATGCTGCGCGTACAATTCCCTGGAGCGACAGTGCTCCACTCACCGGGACTGCATCCGGTGCGCCGCAGGCATTTCATGTCTATGGGCGTATTCCGGGTGGGCAGTCGGGAATTTCTGCAGGTACTTATACGGATACTGTGCAGGTCGTTGTGAGCTGGTAGCTTTTCTGTGATCGGCTACAGCGATGAACATTGGCAAAGTTCTTTGCTGCTGGATGATCCCCGTGTGGGCGCAGACGGTATCGGCACAAAATGACTTGCAGGTAACTGCACCGGTAACCTTGGTGAGAGTCCAGATAGTCAATGGTTGTCAACTGAACAATCTCGGTTCGGGGGTTGTTGCGTTGGGCACGTTACACTTTGGCGATGTTTACGATCTGGATTCCCTGGTTGATGCTACTACCAGCCTTGGTTCCGGGAGTTTGCAAGTGCGCTGCACTCCCGGAACCAGTGCCAAGGTGACATTGGGCAGTGGCCTGTATGGCTCCAGTGTCAATGATCGCAAAATGCGCCTTGTCGATGGCACCGCAACACTTTCCTACCAGCTTTATACGTCTTCAACGCGGCAAACCATATGGGATGATGTCATGGGAGTCTCCCTGTTGTTTACCGACGACAATGTAAAATCCTTATCAATTTATGGGCGAATTCCTGCGCAGGTGACGCCGGCTGCCGGCCATTACTATGACCAGGTAGTGGTGACACTGACTTATTAACTGATAGTGCTGGTGTTGGATCAGGGACATTTATGGAAAATTTCAAGTGGTTGGTTTTGTGTTGTGTTTTGTTTGCTATGCCGGTACAGGCAACAAGCTTGGGGGTATGGCCTATTAATCCACGGATTGATCCACCGGAATCATCAACCAGTATATGGGTAAGAAATAATAGCCAGGATATGTCCGTGGTTTTACAGGTTCGTGTCCTGGCGTGGTCACAGGATGAAGATACCGATATTTACGCTATACAAAACCAGCTGGTTGTAAGTCCTGCCATGGCAAGGGTAGCTCCCGGTGCACAGCAGTTATTCCGTATCGTCAATCGCCGTGGTGCGGTAAAAGTAGAACAGCATGAATTGAGTTATCGCGTATTGATTGACGAGATTCCCCAGCCGGATAGCATCAATCAATCTACCTTGAATTTCCAGATGCGCTACTCACTGCCGTTATTTATCGGCTTTGCTGATATGGACCATAACAATATGACGGCTGATAAACAGCAGGTATTGGAAGCCGGTTTGCGCTATGAGTTGATTGATGGGAAAGCTCCGCGTCTGAGGATCCATAACCACAGCCGGCTTCATGCACGTATCAGCCATCTCAAGGTGGTGCGTCCAGGACAAAAAGATGCTGTGTTATTCAGCGGGTTGGTGGGGTATGTACTGCCGGATGCAAGCCAATCCTGGGACATTGATAAGGAGCGATGGCAGTTGTTGCAGGCAGCAGGTGCCTATCTGGTTTTTCAGCAGGAGCGACGGGAGTTGAAAATTGCCGTTAAGTAGCTGGTGTAAGCTATGCTGGCTTTCACCGCTGTTACTTGTGGTCTGCCAGGTAGTGGATGCAGCGGAAACCCTTTACTTGGAAGTTGTGGTTAATGGAAAAAATACGCACCGGATTATAGAGGTAATTCGCGATGATATGAGTTGGAATATTGCATCCAATGATTTGGCCGATTTGGGGATAAAACTACCCAAGAATACCGGCGTGCTATTTCGCCTGAGTGATTTTGCGCAGATAGGGATCGATTATGATGCGCAATTCCAGCGCCTTTTCCTGACATTTCCCAGTGAATTCCTGCCTTTGCAACAACTTCGTAATGAGCGACCGATAAAGCGATCAACCCAATTACAACGCGATGCGGGAGCCTTTGTTAACTACAACCTGTTAGCCTCTTCCGGTAGTGGCCGTAATCGCTATCTGAATGTGTGGCATGAAGGTTATTTATTTAACGAGGATGTACATTTGGTTTCTATGGGAATGTATCAACAAGCATTAGGCCAGGCACAGGACTCTGGTTATACCCGCTTTGAAACCTATGCCCAATGGGATAATGAGGATGCTCTTTGGCGTTTGGCAATCGGCGATGTCATTAATGCCGCGCCGGCGTGGGGCAGGAGTATACGTATGGGGGGGATTCGATTCGCGCGCGATTTTGCCCTTGATCCAAGCCTGATTACTTTTCCCTTACCGGAGTTTTATGGTGAGTCAGCGGTGCCATCCCAAGTGGATTTATTGCTTAATGGTAAAAGCTACCGGCGTGAACAGGTAGACCCCGGTCCTTTTTTGGTAAGTGCGATTCCCTATTTTTCCGGCGCAGGAACGGCGGACATTATTACGACGGATGCCCAGGGGCGCCAATTGAGCCAACGTGTCGATTTTTATGTGACTAACCAACTATTGGCCAAGCGACAATTGGATTACGACCTTACTTTCGGGTTTCGCCGTAACAATTTTGGACTTGATTCCTACGATTATGACAATCGCCCTGTATTTAGCGGCAGCCTGCGTTATGGTTTACATGATTACGTCACTCCGCAATTGCATCTGCAATCGGGTGAGGGATTATTGCTGGTCGGTGTGGGTGCTAATTTGCTTATGGGAAATATAGGGGTATTGGAATTGGCTCACAGTGTGAGTGACCATCATGATATTCGCGGTAAGCAAACGCTAGTGGGGTACAGTTACGCGCAGCGCTGGTTAGGTGTTTCCATGCGCTATACCCATCGTCACCAGGGGTATCGGGATTTGGGGGTACTGGATCAGGGTGTCCTGAACGATCAACAGTGGCAGGTGGGGTTATCTTTTTATGAGCCATCGCTGGGAGCGTTGGGGATTAATTATTTTCATATCCGGGACCCGCATATGGATGCACGCAGTTTTATGAGCCTGACCTGGAATCGCTATTTTGATCGCGGGTTTACAGCCTATTTCAGTTATACCAACCAGCTATATGGCCAGCGTGAGAAGGTGTTCAGCTTTTCATTGAGTTTTCCCTTCGGGAATTACAGTCAGGCAAGTGTTTCCGGTTACCGCAATCCCACGCGCGAATGGAGTAACCAGGTACAGGCGATGCGCAATGTGCCTTATGAAGGCGGTATGGGATGGCGTGTGGGAATAGATGATGGAAACCGGAATAATGCGTATGGTTCATGGGATTATCGTGCTGCCTATTACGATACATCTATGGGTTTTTATCGATTAATGGGCGAGGTCCAGTACCAGGCAGAGTTGGCTGGTGCCATAGTATTGATGAATCGCGACATCTATTGGGGGCGTGCAATAACAGATGCTTTTGCGTTGGTAGAAGCCGGACAACCTGGCGTACCGGTATTGGTTGGCAATAAAAAAGTGGGTGTTACTAATGAAGATGGAAAATTATTGGTGGCCGATTTGTACAGCTATCATGAAAACCGTCTCTCAATAGATCCTATGGACTTGCCGGTTAATGCCGCTTTGTCATCCGTTGAGCAAATAGTGATGCCGCGTCGCAAGAGCGGTGTGAATTTACAATTTTCGGTGCGTTACACCCGTCCGGTGTTGTTAGTCGTACAGGATGAACGCCTTCAACTATTGCCTGTAGGAACTGTATTAAGGGTGAAGGACACCCAGGATACTTATCAGGTTGGATGGAATGGCGAGGTCTATATTGAAAACCTGGTGGCCCCGGTTGAATTGGTATTTACGGAAAATAATTGCAGCCTGCAGGTGGTACCTCCTGTCGAGGATATTCCATTTCCAAGGCTAGGCCCTTTAACCTGTTTATCATCGGCAGAAGGGCATTCATTACCTTAACCGGGGGCATTTGATGAACTTCCTGCACGGGAAATGCTTGTGTGTACTCTCGATGGGAACAGGATTCCTGTGGGGATTTCCCGCTATGGCGAATTGCAGTGTGACCGCGGCGACCAGCCCCAGCCCAATTGCGTATGGCATTTATGCATCCAAAGCGGTAGTGCCAGGCGATTTGTCACCCAACGCTGCCGGTGTTGATGCCACGTTTAATGTAAGTTGCTCGGTTGTACTCAATTTATCCCTGTTGGGAACCAGCAGTTGGTTGCGCTATACCGCCATGCAACCCATGGTATTAACCAAGGGGAGCGAAACCATTCCTTACGTGATCGCCAGCAATGCGACATTTAACCCCGTTATTTCGTCGGTGGGCCAAGCCATTGGCGGCCCTACCGGTTTTCAATTGTTGAGTTTAATTGTCCTGGCCAGTGGGCAGATTCAGGTTCCTCTGCATATTAAAACCCTTCCTATGCTGTATTGGCCTGGTGCGGGAACCTATACCAGTAATCAGGTGCTATCAGTGGATGGCACCATTTGTACCGGGTTGGGAATTGGCGGTATTTGCCTGGGTACTTCGCCGGTTAACGGTTCGGTAACCGCTTCTATGAATTTGGTGGTGAGTAAAATGTGTGAATTTGCTACGACCAGTTCACTGGTTGATTTTGGCAGTGTCAGCTTTTTGGAACAGGCATCAACCATGCAGTTGCAAGTGTCGTTGCGCTGTAATGCGCAGGAAGATTATTTGCTGTATGCAGACAATGGCAACCATTATCTCAATGGCGATCGCTATATGGTTTCAGCGGGTGGTGAGCGTATCCGCTACCAGGTAGTAAACCCCGGTAATAACAGTCAGGTGCTGGAACAAGCATCCCCCCTGTCCAGAATTGCTACCGGCTATACCGAAAACTTACAGATTCCAGTGGTTATCCCCTCGGGCCAGGCTACTCCCCATGCAGGAATCTATACGGATAATGTGCGGATGGTGATTGAGTATTGAACGGGTGGCACCTGGCCACCCGGAGGTAATAATTACCGTTGTGCCTTCACATATTTCATGATGTTGACAAACGTGTCCGTCCAATAAATATCTTTGTTCTCTGCCAGGTATTTGAGAAGTTGCTCATGGGCTTCACGGGACACACTCAGATGGTCACCACCAACCCCATGGAAGGTGAAGTTAGCCATGGTGCCTTTAGCGGCCGCCTCTTTGACAACGGCAATGAGTTGTTCTCCTGTTACATTTGTAGGGAAATCGACGCTGACAGCATAGGGGTCGAGTGTTTCCATGTCCGGTGTGACGCCGCCACTTTTCGCCTTGATAGCGACAAACTCACTTTTTAATCCGTCGATATAGTTACTGCCGCCTGCGTTGAGATCAATACAGGGGGGAGTATAGGTGCGCTCGGTTTTACCATCGATGGCATGTAGAAAGCTATTGGCCACTTTTACCTGGTCTTGCATCTGGACCACACTCACTTTATCCAGGTCTCTGTCGACGGAAACCCACTCACGGCCGGGGCTGCTTTTGGCGCATTGGTGAAAAATACTGTGATTGCCCAGCTCATGCCCTTGCTTGGCCGCTGTGCGCCAATCTTCCAATCGCGTCTGCAACGATGGACTGGCCACACTTAAATAAAAGGTTCCCTTAAGGCCGTATTTATTAAGGTCGGGAATTGCATGGTCGAGTTGGCTATCCAGGGCATCATCATAGGCCAGGTTAACCGCTGCCTTGGCGCCCTTGGGCCAGGTGAAAGGTGTATCGGCGGCAAGTGCATGGGTACCCAGTGACATAAGACCGAAGCCGAATAGCAGATTGCAAAGGGGTTTTATCATCGTCGTTATCTCTTCATTTCTTGGGGTGATTAGCGGTTATTAACAGTGTGTTGCGTTTGCCTGGCAATATCTTGTCGTCTGGATAGCTGGCAGCGAAAGATAATTTATGTGACCGGAAACAGGATAGCGCCACTGTGCCTTTTTACAAATCTTGAGGCATAGCTGCCGGTGGGCGTGCAGTGGACTACACTAGCAATTGTCTATGGTTCGATGAGCAAGGCGGTAGTTATGTCCTTAAAAGAACTCCTTTCCCAATGGGAATCCTTCGCCCAGGGGCGATTGACCCGCGATACCTACGAAATCCACCTTTCCCTGGATGATGCCGCCAAGCTGAATGCCCTGGCGGAAATGTACCCCAAACGTACCCCCGAGCAGTTGTTAAATGAGCTGGTATCTGCGGCCCTTGGCCAATTGGAAGCCAGTTTTCCCTATGTACAGGGCAACCGGATCATTGCGACCGATGAGCTGGGTGACCCTATTTATGAAGATGTGGGCCCGACCCCCAGGTTCCTGGCACTGACTAACAAGTACCTGGAATGGCACCGTCGCCAGGGATAGTGCAGCCGGGCTTGTCCTCCTTCCTCCAGTGATATACTCCCTCGCCGATCCGGGCGCTGGTGCCCGGATCCTTGGTTTAGCCTGTCTATTTTTTCTATCGATCTAGTCGATCAAAGGACATTATGGAAATCTTTATCCTGTTGGGCCTTATTTTGCTCAATGGCTTGTTTGCCATGTCAGAAATCGCAATTGTGACTGCCAAAAAGTCCCGTCTTATGGCCATGGCTGCCAAAGGGCGCCATTCAGCCCAGGCGGCGCTCACATTGGCGGAAGACCCCACCCAGTTCCTCTCGACAGTGCAAATAGGCATTACTTCAATTGGCATCATGAGCGGTATTTTCGGGGAGTCTATCCTCGCCGAACCCTTTGCCATCTGGTTGCAGGGGTTGGGAATGCCGGCGCATTTCAGCGATAACTTTGCGACGGCCCTGGTGGTTGTGGTGGTAACGTATCTGTCGATTGTGATTGGTGAGTTGGTTCCCAAGCGCATCGGCCAGATTATCGCTGAGCCTATTGCCTGCTTTATGGCAAAACCCATGCAATTCCTGGCATTGGCAACCAAGCCTTTTGTCAGTTTGCTCTCGGGGTCCACGCGCACGTTGATGCGCTTGCTCGGGTTTAACCAATACCAAAACCAACAGGTAACTGAGGAAGATATTCACGCGATTTTGCAGGAGGGCTCCAACACCGGCATTATCGAGGCCCAGGAACATACCATGGTTAAAAATGTACTGCGCCTGGAAGATCGCAGTATTGCATCGCTGATGGTGCCCCGCGCCGACATTGTGTATTTGGATACGGAATTATCCCTGGAAGACAATTACCAGCGTGTTATCGGTTCTCCCCATTCCCGCTTTCCCGTTTGCCAAAAGAATACTGACAATTTACTGGGCGTGATTAATGCCAAGGAATTACTGTCAGCGGCTATTCGCGGTCAGGCGATTGATCTTGCCGCGATTGCCAAGCCTTGCCATGTGGTGCCCGAATCGTTAACCGGTATGGAGTTGCTGGAATTTTTTCGCAGCTCGCAAACCCAAATGGTATTTGTGGTTGACGAATATGGCGTTATACAAGGATTGGCGACGTTGCAGGATTTGCTTGAGTCACTCACGGGTGAGTTTATAACGGGGGATGGCGAAGATGCTTATGTTATTCGCCGCGATGATGGCTCCCTGCTACTGGACGGAATGCTGTCAATTGTCGATTTGAAAGACTGCCTCGGCTTGGATGAATTGCCAGAAGAGGGGAGTTATCAAACACTGAATGGCTTGATGATGTTATTGATTGGCCGTATGCCGGTCACCGGTGATAAGGTGGAATTGCAACGGTGGCAATTGGAAATTGTGGATATGGATGGCCGCCGTATTGATAAGGTATTGGCGTATTTGCTGGATTAAAAAACATCATGATGCAAACAACAAAGGCAGCCGGGGCTGCCTTTGTTGTTTCTTCACTCAGGGTACGTGGTTACAAGGGTGGCGGTGCTATACACAGGGAGTGAACCCTGAGGTTCGATAGCGCACCCAATACCGCGGCTTTTTCAATCTCAACCTCATCGAACTCGGTGGTGGTGTTCATAATCACTAACTGTTTGGTGGCATCACCGGTGAGGTTCAACAACTGCAGGCTTAGCAAACCAAGGCTGGCACTGCTTTGTTGTTGCACACCATTCAGGTAGGTTGTGATCTCCAGAGAGTTCAGCAGGCTCAGGTCAAGCAAGCCGACGGGCAGTGACACCAGGAAACCGACACGCTTGTTACCGGTATAGCTGGTCGCTGTATTTTCTACACTGGTCCAGACCGATGCAGCCACGGCTACCGGTGTAGAGATGGTGGCGTAATCGGTCAGTGATGTGGTGATCAGGTTATTTCGATTTGTGACACCGCATCCGATACAGAGTACGCCGCGCAAGCCTGAGTCGGTAGTCAGGTCGTTGCCAACAATCGGCTCGAACAGTTTGCCGGATTCGCAGGCTACGTTCTCGACAGTGTCGCACGCATCGCCAATACCATCACCGTCAATATCCGATTGCGACGGGTTGCTCGTGGTGGGGCAATTGTCGAGTGCATTCAGGATACCGTCGCCATCCATGTCATTATCACAGGCATCACCGATACCGTCCCCGTCAATATCCGCTTGCGATGGGTTAGCGATTGTCGGGCAATTATCCAGTGCGTTGGCAATACCATCCCCATCGCTGTCGTTATCGCAGGCATCGCCCACACCGTCGCCATCTGTGTCCAGTTGATTGGCGTTGGCAATGAGTGGGCAATTGTCCACGGCGTTGAGTACGCCATCATTGTCGATATCCGGGTCGCACGCATCGCCAATACCATCCCCATCCGTGTCTGTTTGCAACGGGTTAGCAATCAGCGGGCAGTTGTCCAGGGTATTGGCAATGCCATCGCCGTCGGAGTCGGTTAGCGGATCGCAAACATCACCCAAGCCATCACCGTCGGTGTCCAGCTGATCCGGGTTGGGATTGAGTGGACAGTTGTCAACGCCGTTTGCAATGCCATCACCATCGATGTCGTTGTCACAGGCATTGCCGATGCCATCGCCATCGCTGTCCAGTTGATCCGGGTTTGCAACGAGTGGGCAATTGTCAAAGGCGTCATCAATACCGTCACCATCCGTGTCGGTATTGGCATCGCAGGCGTCACCAATACCATCCGCATCTGCATCCGCTTGTGTCGGGTTGGCAACCAGCGGGCAGTTGTCCAGGCTATCGATAATGCCGTCGCCATCGCGATCATTGTCACAGACGTCGCCTATGCCATCACCATCCAGATCAGCCTGGTCGGCATTGGGCGTCATTGGGCAGTTATCGATAGCATTGGCGATACCATCACCATCCATGTCGGTATCACAGGCGTCACCGAAGGCATCACCATCCAGGTTGGATTGGCTGGCGTTGGCAACCAGTGGGCAATTATCGACCCCGTTGAGTACGCCGTCGCCATCGCTATCGGCATCGCAGGCATCACCAATACCATCGCCATCCAGGTCGGCCTGATCCGGGTTGGCAACAAACGGGCAGTTATCCGTGGCGTTGTCGATACCGTCACCATCGCTGTCGGTATTGGTGTCGCAAGCGTCGCCAATGCCATCGCCGTCAGTATCTGTTTGCAGCGGATTGGGTACGCTCGGGCAGTTGTCGATGGCGTTGATGATGCCATCGCCGTCGCGATCGTTATCACAGGCATCGCCGATACCGTCATTGTCCTGGTCGTGCTGATCCAGGTTGGCAACCAATGGGCAATTATCCAGGGCGTTGGCAATGCTATCGCCATCGATGTCATTGTCGCAGTCATCGCCAATACCATCGCCGTCCAGATCTGCCTGGCCGGGATTGCTCACCGACGGGCAGTTGTCCAATGGGTTAAGGATGCCATCGCCATCGCGGTCATTATCACAGGCGTCACCAATACCATCGCCATCCAGATCGGCCTGGTCACTGTTGGCAATCAGGGGACAGTTGTCGAGGTTATCCGGAACGCCATCATTGTCATTGTCGTTGTCACAGGCATTGCCAATACCGTCACCATCACTGTCGGCCTGGTCCGGGTTGGCTACTAATGGGCAGTTGTCGAAGCCATCGTCAATGCCATCACCATCGGAGTCGGTATTGGTGTCGCACGCATCGCCAATGCCATCCGCATCCGCATCGGCCTGATCGATGTTGGATACCAATGGGCAGTTATCCAGGGCATTCAGGATGGTGTCGCCGTCAATATCCGGATCGCAGGCATCGCCAATGCCATTGCCGTCCAAATCGGCCTGGTTGCTGTTGGATACCAGCGGACAGTTATCCAGGCTATTAATGACGTTATCGCCATCGATGTCGTTATCGCAGGCATCGCCGATACCGTCGCCATCCTGGTCAGCCTGGCTGGGGTTGCCAATCGCCGGGCAGTTGTCGAGTGCGTTCAGGATACCGTCACCATCCAGATCGTTATCGCACACATCACCCATGCCATCACTGTCCGTATCCAGTTGGTCTGCGTTGGCAATCAACGGACAGTTATCGTTGAGGTTGAGTACACCATCGCCGTCGCGGTCGGTGTCGCAGGCATCGCCGATACCGTCACCATCCTGGTCGGCCTGGCTGGGGTTGGATATGGTGGGGCAATTATCAAGTGCATCGTCAATACCGTCACCATCGGTGTCCGTATTGGCATCACAGGCATCGCCAATACCATCGCCATCCGTATCCAGTTGCGTTGGGTTGGCAACCAATGGGCAGTTATCCACATTGTTATTAATACCATCGCCGTCGCGGTCGGTATCGCACACATCGCCGATGCCGTCACCATCCTGGTCGGCCTGGTCACTATTGGCGACTAATGGGCAATTATCCAGGGCATTGAGCACACCATCGCCATCGCGGTCATCATCGCAAGCATCACCAATTCCATCGTTGTCCTGGTCCGCTTGATCGACATTGGCAACCAGTGGACAGTTATCTGCACTGTTGTTAACACCATCGTCGTCAGTGTCGTTATCACAGGCATCACCAATACCGTCATTATCCAGATCCAGTTGGTCAGGGTTACTCACAGCAGGACAGTTGTCGCTGGTGTTATTTACACCATCTCCATCCAGATCATTATCACAGGCGTCACCGATACCGTCGCCATCCTGGTCGGCCTGGTCTGCATTAGCGATGGTTGGGCAATTATCGGCAGCGTCATCAATACCATCGCCATCCTGATCAGCGGCTACTGAAGAGGAAGACGATGAACTGGTGTCTGCACTGCTTGATGACGACAGGTCTGTAGAACTGCTACTTGCAGAAGAGTCCGATGTTGATGATGCACTGGAGTCTGTACTGCTCGAAGACGAGATATCCGGTACGCTGCTGACGGAAGAGTCCGATGATGAGCTGGAGTCCGCACTACTTGAGGATGACAACTCTACAGAACTGCTGCTGGCAGAGGAGTCAGATATTGATGAGGATGAGTCAGCATCTGAACTGCTTGAGCTTCCAGTAGCGTCAGAAGTTGAAGAGGATGAATCTTCACTGCTTGAAGACGTTACTACTCCTGTACTGCTTGAACTTCCAGTAGCATCAGAGGTTGAAGAAGATGAGTCTGTACCTGCACTGCTTGAGCTTCCTGTAGTGTCAGAGGTTGAAGAGGACGACCCTGTATCTGCACTGCTTGATGAGGTCACTCCCCCCGCGCTGCTTGAGCTTCCAATGGCGTCCGATGTTGATGACGAAGAACTTCCATCCGCACTGCTGGATGAAGTAGGAATCACAACAACGATAGATGACGTTGAGCTACTGGAACTATCAACAACACTGCTGGTGGATGACATCGAGGATGACGATGAGGATGAGCTGTTATTGGAATCGCAAGCGTCGCCAATACCATCGCCATCGGTATCCAACTGATCCGGATTGGAAATCAGTGGGCAATTATCGGTGCTGTTGTCAACACCATCACCATCCGTATCCGTGTCACACAGGTCTCCGATACCATCATTATCCATATCGGCCTGGTTGGCATTGGGTGTTGATGGGCAATTATCGAGGGCATTGATCACACCATCGCCGTCGCGATCATCATCACAGGCATCACCGATGCCGTCGCCATCGCTATCGGCTTGGTCAGAATTGGCGATGGCCGGGCAATTGTCGATACCGTCGTCAACACCATCGCCATCTGTGTCTGTGTCGTTATCACAGGCATCGCCGATACCATCATTATCAGAATCCAATTGATCGGCGTTGGCAATTAACGGGCAGTTGTCGTTGGCATTATTAACACCATCACTGTCTTTATCCGAGTCGCAGGCGTCACCGATGCCATCGCCATCCGTATCAAGCTGATCAGTATTGGCAATCAATGGACAGTTATCGCTGGTGTTATTGACGCCGTCGCCATCAATGTCAGCGTCACAGGCATCGCCTATGCCGTCGCCATCGGTATCCAATTGGTTGCTGTTGGATAGCAGCGGACAGTTATCTGCTGCATTGGTAATGCTGTCGCCATCCCTGTCGTTATCGCAGACATCACCAATACCGTCATTATCCTGGTCAGCCTGGTCCGGGTTGCTGATTTGCGGACAATTATCAACGGCGTCATCAATGCCGTCGTTATCCGTGTCTGTACTTGTATCGCAGGCATCGCCGATACCGTCATTATCGGTATCCGCTTGATCCGGGTTAGCAATCAGTGGGCAATTATCCGTGGTGTTATCGACATCATCACCATCGCGATCTGTGTCGCAGGCATCACCTATGCCATCACCGTCCTGGTCAGCCTGGTTGGCATTGGCGACGCTGGGGCAATTATCAGTAAAGTCCGGTATACCGTCACCATCCTGGTCCGGTAATTCACCGGGATCTATCGGTGGTGTTGATGAAGAGGATGCAGATATAACGGAGGACGAGGAAGACGTGGTTGCGGATGAGCTACTGGAGCTATCTGCCGCACTGGTTGCTGTACTGGAGTTGGTTGCACTCACTACCGATGAAGAGCTTATGCCGTCGTTAGGGTTTTTGGGAAAACCCTTATTATCACCACCACCGCAGGCGGTTAAACCTGCAAGGGATACGATTAATAATAGTGCCAAATTTTTCATGGTGTCACCTTAATGGGCAGGGTTATATCAATGTCCGTGTATCTGCTGGCTATTGCTGATAATGAATTCCACTCGCCGGTTTTGGGCTCTGCCTTCTTCGGTGGAATTGTCGGCAACAGGTTGATCTTCCCCCATGCCAAAGACTTTGATTCGGCTCAGCGATACACCTTTGCTGTTAAGGTATTTGGCAACTACATTGGCCCGTGTTTGCGAGAGGCGTTGGTTGTATTCTTCAGAGCCTTTTGAATCTGTGTGCCCAATAACATTGACGTAAAGAGAAGGGTCTTCAAGCAACACATCAATGACAGGTTGAATGGCTGCCGTATTGCGAATTTCGCTTTTATTAAATTCAAACAGGGCGCCACCCAGGTTTTCATCGATCACAATACGCTGTTCTGTCACCGGCTTTTCAACAGGGGGCGGCGGTGCTTCGACAGGTTGATAAACAATGACCGGCTCGGGTTTGGCGGGCTTGTGTTTGCGCAGTGGGAAATTCCAGATGAGCGCCAGCCCCAACTTATTGGGGCTGGCCTTGCCCATGAGGTTATTGCCAATTCTGTCGATATATTGATATTCGATACGTCCCTTCCAGTGCTCGGAGATAATTAATTCGAGGCCTGCTCCCAATAGGGGACTGACACCGGTATCGCTAAAGGAAACATTCTGGCCTTTGGCCTTCGCATCCCAATAAGCGGCGCCAACTTTTCCGTACAGCGATAAATTTTGGTAAATGGGATAGGCGTATTTTACGGATATGTCTATCTGGCTGAGATCGCCATCCAGGTGAGCATTCGAATAGGTTGCTGTTGTGTCACCTATGTCATTAAAAGAGGTTTCAATTGCCCAGCGCGGGTTAATGTCGTAGCCGATAAACAGTCCGTATCCTGTATCGGATTTGTCGCATTTCAGGTGGTTACTGCTACAAGAGCCCTCATTGTAAGAATAACCGGCCCTGATCCCTACATAGATACTGGTTTCCACTTCCTCCCTGGAGTTTGCGGCAGCGTAATAACTGGTGATTGTGCTGATAGCGCACAATAAAACGGTAAATAAGCGCTTCATAATAAGCCTCTTGGGGGTGAGCAGTGCCCTGGCAATTGAATGCCATTTATAATTCGGGAAATAAAATACCTACCGGGCTATTGCCGGTTTTTCCACGGTTGGGTTGGCCGTGTTTTTTACGGGTTAACTGGTCGAATTAAGAAGGGAAAGGGTGAGTTTTTTGGACGATAAAAAAGACGGGTAAATGAGAGGTGTTTTATTCATGGCTTGCTCCATTACAATCCAGATTGCATTAACGCTACATCAGTTACTCTGATGTCCTTCCAACTTTCTATAACGGTACTGCCTGAGTAAAAGGCTAGTTAATAATCAATTTGCCGCAAGCGCTTTTATATAATGAGTTTGGATAAGAAAAATAATAAAGACAAGGGAATGATTGGTTGAGTGGTTTTTTTGATGAGTTGTGTGTCAATGGTGTCATTTCTTTTTTTTTATAAAGAAACATCCCTGTTTTATCGTGGTAAAAAAATTATTTTTACGGATTTTTTTAGTGGTATTAGGCGTCCTTATGGCGCATGGGTTTATATAAAACAATAAACAAGCCCGATAATAATAAAAGCATAAGGTGAATGCTGCCCCCACCACCTCCGCCTCCATTGCTGGTACCTGTTGTGTTATCCGGTTTGGTATTAACGATAATGCTACTGCTACTGCTACTGCTACTGCTACTGCTACTGCTACTGCTATGGGTCGGTGTAGGCATATCTACCGGAGTGGTGTTTGATGTGCTGCTGGAAACCGAAAGGCTGGATGACACACTGGACTCGGAACTGCTGGACAGCGAGCTGGATGAGTCTGTGTCATGGATATAATAATTAGCGATCTGTGGCGCTGTGATATTGAGTGTGTAGGCAGAGTCGGCACCATTAACGAGGTCGTCGCGCGAAACGCCGCAGGGTAGGCCCTTGCAGAGCAAGTCGGGGTTGGAGAATTTGTACACTTTTCCGGTCCAGTAATCGACGTTGAAAGTGCTTTGATACGCCATGATGGTAGCAAAAACATTTTGTTCGCCATGCCCCAGGGCATAACTGAATGTGCCGCCTTCTCCATCCTGCTTACGTGAGTGGCGCAACCCCATGTTATGGCCCAGCTCGTGTGCGGTAGAAAAATCACCGCAGGTATTAATAGGAATATGCGAGTACATATAATCCTTATTGTTAACCGGGGAGAAATCACCCTCTGAACCCATGCCTCCGACCCAGGCCTGGCCACAGCTGCCATGGCTGTTTTTGAAGGGACGATAGAAGATCACCATATCGGCTTTGAGCGATTGGCGCACAGCTTCTATGTTTTTAAATGCGTCGACACGGGCGAAGGTAATATCCTGCAATGCAGTTTGGCCATCATTGTCATCGGTGTAATCCACCATCAATGTTCCGGCCAGCCGGATTTCAAGGTCGACCTCGCTGTCGCTATAGATTTGGTTGGTGAATTGGAACAGCTGGTTGATTTTGGATTCGGTCGCATCTCCATAAATATCTCCGACACCCTGGGTATACACCACCAGCACATCAATGATGTTTGATGCCGCTGATGAAACCGGGCTGAAGAAAAATAACAGCGTGCTGAGCAACAGATTGAGTGTGTTCAACAAAGTACGCATAGATGGTTTCTCTCATAAATTTTCCATCCCTGTCGTGTTAATGCAGCAGTGCTGCGGTTCAGGTCGATGCCGGGTACTGCTGGCGATTTTTTCGGGCAACAAAAATCCCCCGCCGGGATCTGTGTCTCGGAAAAAAATGGGCGGGAGTGATTACCGGAGAATCAAGCGATGGCAGTGCGTCCGGCATTTGCAGGGCACAGCGATACACTCAGGAGTCCTTAGGATTCCCGGGGCTTTCAAAGGGATGAAATCAGCAGCAAGAGCCTTTTGTGTGAGTGCCTTGTTTCAGGCATCCTTTTCTGGAGAGCAATTCAGTAACGCCAGGTATGTCGTCGGATGTATCACTGCAACATAACAGGATAAATCTGGCTTCATCTCTCATGGTGTTCCCTAAAGCTAAAATCATTCTAGATGATTAATGTGCCATCGGCAATGAGTAAAAATACTCTTAAGTTATTGTAAAGGTTGGTTTTTCTCTTATTCCATTTTTTATTTTTTGGCGTGCGTTTCGTTTGCGAAGTGTTATTTTTTATAGCGTATTGTTCATTACATAAAAGTATTAATAATTATTTTGTAATAAAAATGGTTATATTGTCTTTCGGTAATAGCGTCCAAACAGCGATTGCGCTTATTCCCGAAGATAATTGCGTAGCGCTAAGCCATGTCATTTATATGTGTATGGATACTGCGCAGGCGATGATGGAGATTGCCCGGATATGCTTCAGCGGGTCCTTACCAATAGTGGCCCAAGCAGTGTCAGTGCAAGCGCCAGGCGCGGTGCATATACCAATAACAAAGCCAGGATAAACACGCTGGCACTGAGCAACCCACAAAACCATACCAGGCCGTTACCAGGCCCCTTTAAATAAATACACAGGATTGCGCTGGTGCAAAGCAGTAGCCAACCAACAAGGCGCAACCATTGTTGCTGGCGTTTGCTGGAGGGCTGCTGTGGCCAGAGTTGCTGCCAATGGCGCGGCATAGCGACACAGAGCAGGGTAAACGCGCAATAGGTGAGAAACAGGGTGATCAGCATCAATGGGCAGCCTCGGTAATATTGGCTTTTATAGAGGGAGCGGCCGGTAGTGGCTGTGGTGTTTTTTCTTTAAAACGCAACGCCGCGGCGGCAAAGGCCAGGGCCGTTAGCAGGAAAGCGCCATCAAACGCAGCAAACAACCAGTCTCCCTGGGCCAGACTGTATGCCAGGTGTTTATCGGTAGTGAGTGCATTGACGAGTGGCAACAGCGCCCAGGCAGCCGCCGTAAACCACAGCAGCTCGCGCCAGCAGCGCTTAATTCGCACGAAAAAATCACTGCGCTGTAACTTGCCCCGCACCAGTGGGTAGAGCAGGGCACATCCCAGGGTGATAAACATGGTGTGTACTTCCCAGGTACTGCGCGTTGCCATCTCCACAGGCAGCAGGCGATTGGCCCAGAAGTAGGCGGCGATTGCCAGTGGCAAACCCACAATCATGCCGGGATTCAAGCATTCCACCAGGCGGTGGCCCAGTTCTGGTGTCGCAAGGCGCAACTGTTGCGGGCGACGCTTGCTGGTCCAGAGTACCAGCCCTGTGGCAATCATGGCTGTTCCCAGCAAGCCGGAGAAAAAATACAGCCAGCGCAGGCCAATGGAGGCAAACAGCCCTTCATGCAGGCCGAGCAGGGCATCGCGTACAACCAGGGGAGCTGACGCCGGGTCGCTTGCGTCGCTGCTCAGCAATTCACCGGTCACACCGGAGAACACCAAGTCTTCGCCCGAGCGGGAAATCGACGTGTTTTGCCGCGCGATAATGACGCGTGCATTGGCATCGCCGGGGTTGCGTATATCGATATAGCGGACTTCCTGTTCCCCTCCCCAGCGCTCAGCGGCTATGGCCAGCATATCGGTGAGGGGTTTCAGCGGGGCCGCCTGGCTGGCGGGCTCTGCAACCAGGGCGCGGTTGGGAAAGGCCTCACTGAAAAAAGTATTGCGGGCGTTATTGTCGGTGCCATAGCTGCTGGCAATGATCAACGGCATATAGGTCACGACAAAAAATACCAGGCCACTGTAGGTAATCATCAGGTGGAAAGGCAGGGCGACCACACTGAGCAGGTTGTGCATATCCAGCCAGGAGCGCGGGCCTTTTTGCGGGCGGAAAGTGAAAAAATCCTTAAAGATTTTCTTGTGGATAATCACACCGGTCACTATGGCGACCAGCATAAACATACTGCAAATCCCCACAATCCAGTAGGCCACACCGGTTGGCAGATAATGCAATGCATAGTGCATGCGATATAGCGTTTGGCCACCGCCGGTCGAGCGGGTTTGCAGCTCTTCACCGGTACTGGAGTCCAGCAATTGGTTGCCAGTGACACCGCGTTTGCCTTCCTCCCCTGGCAGTTCCCAGAAGATGCGCAGGTTAGGCGCATCGCGGTTGGTGGCAGGGTTGATAAACCAGCGTTTGGCGCCGGGTGCCTGTTCTTCCAGGTGCGCTTGGGCAAGGTTCAGGCTTTGGCTGACAGAAGCGGTATCGCGGGGAAGTTCGGGTTTCATCCAGCGGTCAATTTCGGTATCGAAGTAACCCAGGGTTCCGGTGAGGAAAACAAAGAAGAGAATCCAGCCGACAACCAGGCCGCCCCAGGTATGAACCCATGCCATGGATTGGCGAAATCCGCTTTTCATGGTTTTACTCCGCTGATTGACAGTATCCAGACCACTAAGCCCAATGCCAGGGTGGGGATTATCAGCCCCAGACAGGCTTTGCGTGTGGAGCGCACCGAAAATACCCAGAGGATGGCACCCAGGTAGATTGCAAAACTGAGCAGCAGGCTGGTAACCACGACTTCAGCCCTGGGTATAGGCAGGATCTGCGTCAATAGAATGCCGGCCAGGTTGGCAAAGGCATAGCCAACCAGAATGGCGACCAGGAGGCGCAGGGTAACTTGCCAGCGGTAGCGGGCATCGGGAGACAGGGTTTTTATCGCTTGCAGGGCTTTCATGGCTTGATAGTGCAGAAAGTGTTATGGATAAGTGGGGAGCCATTTTATATGAAATTCAATATCAAATGATATTGAATTTTATTTGTATTTTGGGGCGTAATGGCGCTGTCCATATCGCCGCGACATACCAGGATGATTGCACAAGGCCCACTGTATCGTGGGCCGGTGCCTGAGGATTAAAAACGTGTGCGCAAGGTGAGTTTTATATTGCGTGGCTCACCCCAGAAAATACCGTTATAAAAACCGACATTGGTGTAATACTTTTCATCAAACAGGTTATCAACGTTCAAGTTGGCACTGAGGTAATCGTTAAATTGGTAAGTGGCAAAAATATCGGCAAGGTAGTAGGCGTCTTGTGTAATAACACCATCGCCTATCGAATTGACAGGGGCGCCACCCCATTTGTTGGATATATCGCTTTGCCAACGGACCTTGCCCCCCAGTGTTACTTTTTCTGCACCTTGCCAGAGGCTGGCAGGGAGTGTGTAACTGCTGTGCAGCTTGAGCTGGTGTTGGGGGATATTGGTTAATTCGCTGGAAATCGCGGAGCTAATGCTGTTGACATAGGTGTAGCCAAGCGAGATGTTCCAGGTGTCGTTTACCAGGCCGATAGCCTCTATTTCAAAGCCTTCGATCTTGAGTCCCTGGCCGCTGGCCACATAGGCGGTAAGCACTTTGAAATCCTGTGGGTCGGCGCCGTTATTGATCGCGTCTTTCACCGCATTGTTGTATTCCACATCGAGCACGGCCAGATCATCTTTTTCCGACCAGAAAGCAGCGGCTGTTGTTAATAGCTTGCCGTTATTCCAATCGCTCTTGATTCCCAGCTCATAACTGATGCCGCTTTCCGGATCCAGGTAGTTATCCTGTCTGTCCTTGCGACTCGATGGCTGGAACATATCCGTGTAACTGGCGTAGGCAGTAAAGCGCTCGTTGATGTCGTAGAGTAACCCAACGTAGGGTGTCACTTCATCCAGGCTGCGCGGATCAGCGGTTTGGGTTTTGGGCGTTGTTGCTGTCCAGCTTTGCGAGTCGTAATCATAGGCGCTCAAGCGTGCACCGATAATAAGTTGCAAGGGGTCTGCCAGGCTAAAACGTGCGGTGGTGTATGCACCATAGATATCAGTGGTGTTGTCGCTGCCACTGCCGTTTTTGGCGTAGGTTGGTTTTGGCAGATTGCCTTTCCAATGGCGGTAATCAGCAATTTGTGCAGAGTATTGCAGGTTGGTATCAACATTGTCGCTGGTATTTTCCGAGGTAAAGCCGCTGTAGCCGACAATCAATTCGTGTGTGCGTCCGAACAGCTCAAAAGGGCCAGTGGCATAGAGGTCGAGGTTAAATTTCTCATTGGTACTGTAGGGCCAAATGCCAGTCCAGATGGACATACCGGTACCGGTTTCCGGATCGGGAAAGCCGCTGCCGCCGTAGGCTGCCATCCAGTCGGATTTGGACGTGGATTGTGAGACCACGGCTTTGGCCAGCCATTCGTTCGCAAAGGTGTGCTGTACCTCGGCGAACAGGCTCAGGTCATTATTTTTAATACTGCTCCAGTCGGTCGTTAAACTGAAACTGCGCGGTAAATTGGCCAGGCTGCCATCTTTGTTCCAATAGGGCACTGCACCCCAGGTGGAGCCTGTAGGTGCATTTTTCTGGTATTGAACCCCGACACTGACCAAGGTGTTTGGTGTGAAGTCTGCCTCCATCATTGCCATGGCGGCGGTGGAGTCCTCGTGATAAAAATCCATGTAGGAATCTTCTTCGGTTCGCGCTGCCATGACACGGCCACGAACGTGGCCACTCTCACTCATGGGGGCAGAAATATCAGCTTCCAGGCGTCGGTGATCCCAACTGCCCGCCGTTATGGCAAACGTTGAACGGAATTCCTGGGTGGGACGTTTACGCACCATATTGATGGTGGCTGACGGGTTGCCAGTGGAACCCATTAAGCCGGTGGCGCCTTTAATCGTTTCAATGCGGTCAAAAAAGAAGTTGTCGAAGCGAGGGCTGTTATCGCCGACCGGCAGGCCGTCAATCTGGCGGCTGGTAATGGCAAAGCCGCGCGCATAGTAACTGGAGCGCTCGCTGTCGAGTTTGGTGGTGTACACGCCGGGTGTAGCGGCGAGGATGTCATCAAGGCTGATTAATCCCTGTTGTTCCATTTGCTGGCGGGTAACCACGCTAACGGATTGGGGTGTTTCTTTCAGGCTCAGGTTCAACTTGGAGGCACTGCGTGATTTCTTGGCGGCGTAGGAGTTGGTGTTTTCGGTAGCATCATCTTCGGTATCGGCGGTTACTTTTACCGTTTTGAGGGTTACCGCTTTTGTGGCGGCGGTGGTGGAATCGGCGGCAAGTGCCGGATTGACAGTGAATGATCCACCGCTGATAGCGAGTAGAACAGCTAGGTATAGATTGTTGCGTGCGCCCATTTGAAAACCCCAATTAGGTGATAATGATTCGTATTTGTGTTTTGGCGCGCACTCTAACAAGAATCATCGGCTCGGGAAAGGGGGTGGTGGTATTTTGGGTGACAACTCGCGGTTGGGTTGGATAAGCCCAGGTGCCTGCGGTTCCTGGGGGAATGGATCAGGTAAGGCGGAAAGAAAAAAGGGAGCACTAAGCTCCCCTGTTATTATCGCGAACGATTTATTTAACTACCCGGCTCGGTGACGAAGCCCAGCTTCAATATCCCCGCACGTTGTACAGCGGCCATGGTTGTAACAACGTGTTCATAGCTTACCGCTTTATCGCCGCGAATATGGACTTCCGGTTGTGGCTGCAGGGCAGCGGCGGCACCCAGGCGAGCTTCCAATTCTTCCAGGCTTACCGGCGTATCGTTCCAGAAAACCGTGCCGTCGGCACTCACCGCAATATTGATGGTTTCCGGTTTGATTTCATTAGGGGTGTTATCCGCCCGGGGCAAATCCACTTTTACCGAATGGGTTAACACCGGCACGGTAATGATGAAAATAATCAGTAGCACCAACATGACATCCACCAGGGGAGTCATGTTGATTTCACTCATGACTTCACTGTCGTCGTCGAGTCCTCCACCAAAGGCCATGGCTTAACCCTCTTTGCGTGATGACAGCTTGGAGATGCTGCCTTTGGCGGCCTGCATGGGGCTGCCGGTAATGAAGTAGGCATGCAACTGATGGGCAAAACGGTGCAGTTTGTTCAGGACACCTTTGTTGGCACGGGTCAGGGCGTTGTAACCCAATACCGCAGGAATAGCGACTGCCAAACCGAAGGCGGTCATGATCAGGGCTTCACCGACAGGGCCTGCTACCTTATCGATACTCGCCTGGCCGCTTACGCCGATACCCACCAGGGCGTGGTAAATCCCCCACACAGTACCAAACAGGCCAATAAAGGGTGAGGTTGAACCTACAGAGGCGAGGATGGCCAGGCCGCGCTGCAGGCGTTCGGCGCTCTCATCAATGGAGCCGCGCAGGCAGGCAGTGAGCCAGTCTGCCAGGGGCAGGTGTCCATGCAGGTCGGTTTTGTGGTTGGTGTGGTGATCCAGGGCGGCCTGTCCTTCTTCAGCTAGATGGCGAAAGGGAGAATGGCGGTCTTCACCCAGGGTGCGCAGGCCTTCGGCAAAACTCTGGGCATGCCAGAAATCGTTAAGGCCCTGGGATGATTTGCGCAAACGCCACAGGCCCCAGGCGCGCACTACAATCACCCACCAGCTGGCGATGGACATGATCAGTAGCATAATAGCGACGCCCTTGATTAACAGGTCACCCTGAGCCCAGAGAGACGCTAAACCGTAAGGTGATTCCATAAAAACCTCTAAGTATCAATAACAATAAAAAATGAACTAGTGCAGGCTGAATTCGACAGGCTGCTCATACCAGAAATCGATCGATTTACCCCCCTGGGTTGCGGGGTGGTAGCGCCATTTGGCAACTGCCTTCATGGCTGTTTCATCCAGGCGCTTGTAGCCGCTGGAATTTTTCAGCCTTACTTCTCCCACACTGCCATCGGCCTTGATCAATATTTCCAGTACCACAATTCCCTCTTCGCGCAGGCGGCGGGAAAGGCTGGGATACACCGGTGCCGGATTGCTCAGCTGCCCTGCATCCGCGCGCGGTGGTAAAACAGGTGCCGGTGCTGGCGGGGCCGGTTTGGCCTCTGCCGGTGCTGTTGGCGGCGGCGGTGGTTCTGGCTCAGGTGCTTTCACTGCCCGCTCCGAGGGAGGAGCCTTGGGTAATGGCTTGGGTTTCGGCACCGGCTTGGGTTCTGGCTTTGGCTCCGGTGGTGGGGGTGGTGGCGGTTCCGGCGGAGGGGGAACCTCTTCAGGTTCTGCCATCACCAAAACCCCCTGAATCGTTGGCTGGACAATTTCCACCTTGGGAGGCGTCGTCGTTGTCAGCAATACGCCTGCCAGGGCGAGGACGTGTGCACTGAGAACCAGCAAAAAAGAGATTAGGGACGCATACTTGGATGGCATTGATAACCGCTACAGACAAAAGCTAAATGACAGAAGGGCGCTAATGATAATATTTCTCATTGCTAAAAGCAATTAGCATCATTAATACTTTTTAACATTCTGTATAAGCAGTATTGGAAGGGCGCAGTCCTTATTGCATAGTTTTGCAAAGCCGCTGGTTCATGCTGGCGGCAAAAGTGCCGATAGTCTTTAATGATTACATTCAGCCTCCGGCCATAATTTTATAATCACCGCGTCCGGGTTGAGCAACGAGCGACGATAACAACAAAAACTCACCATACAACCAGGGTTAATTACCATGAGATATTGCTTATCCCTCTTGTTGGCGGCGTCGTTGCTCGTTGCCTGTTCGTCCGCTACACCTCCCGCAACACTGCCGGCGGGCCAGGAACCGGAGTCCTACCGTTCGCTGGTTATTGACGATGAACTAAACCAATGGTGGCACAAGGCCATTTTTTACGAGATCTGGCCGCGCTCTTTTTACGATGCCGATGGTGATGGTAGTGGCGATTTCAAAGGCATGACGGCCAAGCTGGATTACCTGAAAGACCTGGGCGTAAATGGCATCTGGTTGACGCCTATTTTTGAAGCACCTTCCTATCACGGTTACGACTTCCAGGATTTCTACGCGGTGGAATCCGATTACGGCACTATGGCGGATTTTGAAGAGTTTGTGCGGGAATCCCACGCGCGCGGTATCAAGGTTATCCTCGACCTGGTGCTAAACCATATTTCCGATAAACACGAATGGTTTATTAAATCGGCCAATAAAGTGCCCGGTTATGAAGATTATTTTATCTGGCGCGATGACCTGCCCGAGGGGTGGGGGCCTCCCTGGTCGTCAGAGTCGCGTCCCGAAGCCGTCTGGCACTGGAGTGAAGCGCGCAAAGCCTATTATTACGGTGCATTTGGCAGTACCCAGCCCGATGTCAATCTCACCAAACAGGCGGTCGTTGATGAATTAAATAACCTGGCTGGCTTTTGGCTCGAAAAAGGGGTTGACGGTTTCCGGCTTGATGCTGTGCGTTATGCCGTCGAGGAGGGCGCTTATCCCGGCCAGGCGGATACCCAAAGTACGATGGATTACTGGACGTTGTTTACGCAGCATGTGAAATCCATCAAGCCCGATGCCATGCTGGTCGCAGAGGCCTGGACCGACCTGAAAACCGTCGGTCGTTACCGCAATGATGGAAAAGGCTTGGACTCTGCGTTTGATTTTGATTTTGGCAATGTGGTTATCGATATCCTCAATCCGAAAATAAAACGCACCGCCGATTTTGGTACGGTCAGTAATACCCGTATGTTGCAAAGCCGTGAAAATCTCTGGACTAATTTGCAGCAGCGCAAAGCGGCCGGACCTATGACCTATTTCTCTCCGTTCCTGACCAACCATGACCAGAATCGCATTATGCACAGTTTGGAAAATAATAGGGTAAAGGCAAAAATCGCCGCCAGTTTATTAATGACCAGTCCGGGAACCTTGTATTTGTATTACGGTGAGGAAATCGGCTTGTCGCAATACAAGACCGGTGATGACCAATATCGCCGCGCTATCATGCAGTGGAGTGAAGATGCCAGTGCGGGGTTTAACACCACCGGCCAATTCTGGCTCGACCAGAGCCAGTGGTTTCCCTGGGTAAGCGATCACAAAGGCTGGTGGGCGGGTTATTGGAAAACCTTACAGGGCAAGGGGCTGTCTGTTGAGGCCCAGGCCGCGGATACAGAATCGCTGTACAGCCATTACAAGCGTTTGATTCATTTACGTAAGCAGATACCTGCCTTGCAGTTGCCCGAGGAAATCCGCTATTACCCGGTGGATAATAAAGATATCTGGCTGGTGGAAAATCTGCACAATGGCAAGAGTACCTGGGTATTGGTTAACCTCAATGCATCGCGCACAGCCAAGTTCCAGGTGCCGGTTCAGCTCCAGGGGCAGCACCAGGATCAATTGACTGGTGATACGATTGTGCTGGAAAAGAAATCCGTGTTGAAGCCGGGACAAACCCTCATCTTTTAAGTTGCTATCCATAAAACAGGGGGATTATATATTCCCCCTGTTTTATGCCCGCCATAACCTGGCCTGGTTGGTTTAATCCCCCAAACGTTGCCAGCCTTTTTCGGTATGGCATAACAGATATTGTCCTTCCAGCGATACGCCACCGGTATCGAACAAACTCAGGGCGATCTTATAGCAAGGTAGTCTGTTGTGCTGGAGTGATTCGATCAGTACCAGAGTGCCATTGATATTGGTTTTGGGATTAAACCAGGTGATAGGAACTCCGATATTTTTTTCTCCCAATGCCTGTTGGACATGGTCTTCGATCAATTTAATGTCACTATAGTGCAGGTTTTGCAAACGGGATTGGGTGACTTGCCATTTTCCCTCTGCATTTTTACAGATATTGAAGCCATAGGTCTCAGCAGATCGCTGTGGTTTGCTGAAATTAAACAGGGTTCGGCGGCATTCGTTACCCGCTTCGCGGTAACGTAGCTTGGGCAAAATCTTAACGGTCACACCTGAGTCCGGAGCTTGCCAGCGCGTTACTTTTTTATCAGGTGTCTGCTCCAGGATAGTTACCGCGCGCTGGTTTAATTGCTGGAAATCGGCACTGGACAACTCACTGACCAGACTGTTCTTCATAAAGCCAAAGTTGCTGGCATGGACTGGCAGGCCGATCAGGCTGGAGCAGCCCAGTAGCAGGATGGGTAGGGAGCGGTGAAACAGGTACATCATAACCTCCATGATCAGTAGCTATTGTCAGAGTATAGCCTGCTTTACCTGGAGAATTTATGCCACTAAAAAGGCCGCTGTTGGTAGCAGCGGCCTGGCTTTGAGCAATAGGGGGCTGCCGATTAATGGCCGTGGTTCCCGCCGGTCGGTTCCGGGATTCCTATCCAGGTGATTTTGTTAAGAGTCTCAGACAGTTGAATCGTGTCGCTGATTTCACCCTGGTCGAGATCGATTTGCTTGATCTGGTTGGCGATTGGATCACTGACGTAAACGATATGACCCGGGGTTAGCGCCAACTCAAACGTGCTGCCCGCCGGCAGTGCAGCGAGGTTACTGGTAATTGCCTGGATACGTTTCGCGATGGACCAGTCTTCGGTATTTAACAGCGTTATCCAGCCCTGGCTGTCGAGGATTACGAAAAACTCACCGCTATCGGCATAGCCATAACCCAGGGCGCTGGGAGCTGTTTCAAGGCTGGTGTCCTGCCAGGCGATGGCGGTGATTCCCTCGGCAGTGACACGGAAAAATTCGCCGCTGGCAATGCCGACAAATTCACTGGCACTGTGATAACCGAGCAGGGTGCCAATGCGTTTACTGCCAGTAAAAGCGGCAGGGTTGGCAATTTTGCTGGCGGTAAAGGTGTCATCATCCTGGGTAATCAGCAATACACCGTCGGTACAACCAAAAGCGACCTGGTTTTCCCGTTGTGCGCTGCCGTGTAATCCGGGGCAGGTTTCGCTGAATACTTCTTCTTCATCAAAATGACCATGGTGTGCGTGATAGAGTCCCACGCGATCTGGCAGTGTGGTTGCCGATAGCGGATCGCGTATTGTTGAGAGTAAATAATCGCCGCGCGCTTGTGCTGCACCATGCATATGGGTGGTGTATTCGAGCCAGGTGCCACTGCCATTGCCGGCAATATCCGCTTCGCTAAATACTACGACGGCAGCAGGTGTGCCGGTGCTGGCGTTGCCATCAAAAAAGATAGCGGTCTGGTCTTCGCTATGGGTGACATGTGTGGGGCGACTGGCATCGGTATGGAAACTCATCCACTGCGGTGCCTGGATAATATCGTGCATATGATCGCCGTGGTTCTCCTGGTAGGCCCCGCCATCAATCACGTTGACTTTGTCGGCCGTGCGTTGAACCACAAAACCATAGCGATAGCCTGGGCTGGCATAAAGTGCGCTGGCGGGTTCGCTCAGTGTAAATGCTTCCAGCAGGGCTTTTTCATTGATGTCGATGATATGGACCTTGGCATCGTTTTTTAGCGATACCAGCAGTCTTCCCCTGTGCGGGGTTTCATCGTCATGGTCGTGGTCGTGATCGTCATCAATCGGAATGGGATCGCGCTCTACGATGGTGGTATCACTGCCACCGCAACCACTTAACAGTGCCGCAAGCAGCAGGAAACTTAAACTGGCGAGGGATGATCGCTTTATCATAAATATTACCTTTGTCGTAAACCCTGGTGTTGATAATCAAGTCAGCTGTTAAAAATTACCGGTGATACCTACCGCAAATGCGCGGGCGGGCAGCGGTGCCTTATCCTTGAGGAAGGAGGCGTGGACGCGTGCGTATTCATCGGTGAGGTTGTTGCCCTTCAGGTAAATTTTCAGCCCATCGCTAAAGGCATAACTCACCTGTGCATCGAGCAGCGTGTAGCCATCGGTACGGGTTTCGAGCGGGCCAATCCGGTCTTGCTCGAAATAATACTGGCTGCTGATTTCAGCGTGCCAGTTACCCAGGCTGTATTCCGCACGTGCGCCTATACGAAAGGGGGGAATGCGCGGCAAATCACCGCCCTCGTCGAGGCGCGCACGTATGTAATCGCTGGTGAGGGAGAGTTTGAGTGGCGCTGTTGCCTGCCAGATAAATTCGGTTTCAAAACCATAGAGGTCCGCATCCTGGGCCTGGTACACAAACACCGGTAATTCTTCACTGTGTTCGTGGCCATGGTCGGTTTCATCGCCGTGGTTATGGCTGCTCGCGTAGGTTGCACCTGTCTCTGCCAGGTAGTAATAGTTGTCAATGCTGTTGTAAAACGCATTGATGATAAAACCGAAATCCCCTTCGAATTTGCGCAGGGAAATATCCAGGTTGTTGGAGGTTTCCAACTCCAGGTCCGCGCGTGCCAGGTCAAAATAATAATCTCCCGACTCATCTTCGAGCACACGCAGGAGTGCGCCGACTTCGTACATGCCTGAGCCCAGGTGTGGGCCAAACGACAGCAGCTCGGCTGCCGAAGGTGTGCGCTCGGCATGGCTGTAGGAAATGCCCAAGTTGTAACCGGGTGTGAAATCCCAGACGACACCGGCGGAGGCACTAAAAGGCGTGGACTTGTGATCAACGGAAAAGACCGAAAGATATTCTTCGCCGTGTTCTCCCTCGGCATGATCGTGCCGGTTCAAGTCGGCAGTAAAATTATCCGCTTCAATTTTTACCTGCTCGATGCGTGCGCCCAATTGCACCAACAGACTGCCGAAGTGACGTTCTTCCATCAATGCCAGTGCCAGGGTGTTGGTGCTGCTGGGAGGGGTAAAGGCTTCTTCACCCAATGCCGAAAAATCGCTGTGCTTTGCATGGAAACTGATAGCGCCGCGCCATTCGGCAAGGGGGTGGTGGAATAATTCCCAGCGCGCCTCGCGGGTCTCATTGGTAAAGGTCGTGACCGGTGTCCCCGCTTCAATTTCGCTGTGTTCGTAATTGGTAAAACCGAGGCGCAGGTTCATTGCACTAAAGAGGGGATCATCAAGGTTTAGCTCGCTGATCAATTGCACGCGATCCTGTTTAAGGTCTGCATAAACGGCAATTTCTTCTGCATCCGCTTCATCGCTGTGGTGGCTATGGCCGGGAATTCCGTATTGGCGTTCCAGGCGGCCGTAGGCGAGGCCGACATAGCCATCGTCGAACATCAGGCTGGCTCCCAGGTTTAGCCCCTTGGCTTCGGTGAAGGAGTTTTCCAGGCGCTTTCCATGGATTTCCTCCTCACCATCCGCATGGGTTTCGGCCGGGCCGGGAATCTTGTAGTCATCGGCATCGCGCCAGAAACCATCCAGGTGCAAACCCAGGTTGCCGATACCGGTATTGCCGCTGGCAGAGACCAGCTTGTCATCGGCAACCGAGTTGTGTTCAACCCTCCACTCACCATAGGTATCGGTTCCCTGGGGAACGCGGTCGTCGACGATATTCACCACGCCACCAATGGCGCCGCTGCCGTAAAACAGGGTGGCCGGGCCGCGCAGGATTTCAATCTGGCGCGCCGTGGAAGCCTCTGTAGCAACAGCGTGGTCGGGACCAACGCGCGAGGCATCGCCGGCATCCAGGCCATTCTGGGCAACCAGTACGCGCGGGCCTTCCAGGCCGCGAATAATCGGGCTGCTGGCCACCGGGCCGTAATAGCTGGAGTGAACACCCACCTCGTGTTTGAGGGTCTCCCCCAGTGTCGATGCCTGGCGGTCGCGCAACTTGTCGCCGGTGAGGACATTCACAGGTTGTGCCGATTCCATATTAGAAGCGTGCCAGGGCAGGCCAATCACATTCACCACTTCCAGGGCGGTGCTGGCCAGCACCAGCTCTACCGGGCCATCACCGCGGTGAACATGGAGGGTGCGGTGGGTGAATTGTGGCGCTTTTACATGCAGCTCCACATGTTCGTCCGTTAGTTGCGGCAGGTTGAATTCGCCGCGTTCATTGGTTGTTGTGCGCAGTTTGCTGCCAACAACATCGACCTGGGCACCGGCAATCGGGAGCCCTTGTTCATCGCGTACAACGCCTTGCACCTGTGCCAGGGCTGCGTGGCTGGCGGCCAGAATGGCCAAACACAAGAGTGAAGGTTTCACGTTTTTACCTCCGGGGGAGCTTGCTATAAGGAATGGATGAGGAAGCCTTGGCACCTGAGTCAAGTACATTTTTGCAATGTTATACTATAACAATTTAATGCTACAACCTTTTTATACCGGTATCGCAATGAGGCGACTGGATAGTGCTGTGGGAACAGTGAAGAGGGATGGGGCCTTTGGGGGCGACCGGGTTAAACCTGGCGGGGAATAAGCATAGTCGCCAAACCTGTCAAACCGCAGTAAAGGATGACTTCAATGACTCCGCGCCTGAAGTAAAAAAGCAGCAGGGCCGCAAACAGGGTAATCAGGCCGGATACCCGATCGATATTGCCTTCAAACCCTTGCGGCCAGAGCAGGTGGTAACCAAAAAATAACGCCAGGTTGAGGATAACCCCGACCACCGCCGCGGTAATGGCTGTGAGTGGTGCAACCAGATTCAGTTGGCCATGGGTGGATTCCACCAGGGGGCCACCCGCGAGGATAAATAAAAACGAGGGTAAAAACGTAAACCAGGTGACCAGGCAAGCGGCGATTGCACCGGCGATAAACAGCTGGTCGGGTCCAAAAATCGCCTGGGTATAGGCACCGATAAAGCCTACAAACGCCACTACCATAATCAACGGGCCGGGTGTGGTTTCTCCCAGTGCCAGGCCATCCATCATTTGGGTTGGCGTCACCCAGTGGTAGTGGCCTATAGCGCCCTGGTACACATAGGGCAGGACGGCGTAAGCCCCGCCAAAGGTGAATAAGGCCGCCTTGGTAAAAAACCAGCCCATCTGGGTCAGGGTATGGCCCCAGCCTAGCAGTGCGCTTAGTAACCCCATGGGAATAAGCCATAGCAATACCCCAACCAGCAGGATGACTCCCAGGTTTTGCCAGCGGAATCGGGCATGGAGGGGCGTGGGGGTATGGTCATCAATAAAAGCCGCTGTAGCGGCTGTGCTGTGGCGGGTTCTATGGGGAGAGCCGGGATAAAAGCTGGCCGGTGAAAGCCGCCCCCCAATATAGCCCGCCAGTGCTGCACCCAACACAATTGCCGGAAATGGAACCTGTATGGCAAAGATCGCGATAAATGCCCCGGCAGCGATGGACCAGAGCCAGGCATTGTTCAGGGTGCGGGAGCCTATGCGATAAGCGGCATGAACCACTATGGCAGTGACAGCGGGTTTGATGCCATAGAAAACCCCGGCAACGATGGGCAAATCGCCGTAAGCCATATAAACCCAGGACAGCACAATCAGGATAAGCAGTGACGGTAATACAAAGAGTGCACCCGCAACAATGCCGCCCCAGGTGCGGTGCATCAGCCAGCCAATATAGGTTGCCAATTGCTGGGCTTCAGGACCGGGTAACAGCATGCAGTAATTGAGGGCATGTAAAAAACGTCGCTCTGAAATCCAGCGCCTTTTATCAACCAACTCCTGGTGCAGGATTGCAATCTGCCCGGCTGGGCCACCGAAACTGATAAAACCGAGTTTTAACCAAAAGCCCAGGGCATCGCGCAGTGTGGGAGCAGTAGGGAGAGGCTTTTCATCATGGGACATGGTTGTTATCCGGCAGCGTAATGCAGTGTTGCAGGCTAGCAGAATTTGCCGCGAGATTTAATGACCGGGCTGGGATAAAAAAAGCCCGCACGATAGTATCGGGCGGGCAAGGGGTTTGACTTGCGAGAAACAGGTGGATCAATAACGCCAGCGCAGTGTCGCACTGATATTCCGTGGCTCAGCGTAGTAGGCTTGGCCGTATTCAAAGCTGGTCAGGTAGGTTTCGTCGGTGATATTGCCAAGATTCAAGGCTACGGACAGGTTCTTGTTAATGTCATAACTGGCAAACGCATCCAGCAGCGTCAATGCATCCTGTTTGACAGCGGAGTTGTTGCGCAGGTAAGTATCCGAGCGATACTCCACGAAACTGCCGAGTGTTAAACCAGGTAACCACAGGGGGTTGTAATTGACTGTCAGCTTGACCGATTGTTTGGGTGTGAAAGTACGTGCAACTTCTCCGTCATTATCATCAATGGTGAGATTGGTATAACCCAGCACCACATTCAGTTGTTCATTGACTTGGCCAGCAATTTCAAATTCAAATCCGCGTGACACATAATCATCACCGATGTAGTAGTCACCTATTGGGCCGAGGCTGGCGTTATTATTAAAGCCGGCATGGGTAGCGAGATTTTCCTGTGCTGTTTCAAATACTGCAAAAGTAGTATTGAGCTTGCCTTCAAGAAATTCGCCTTTAATTCCCAACTCCTTATTAACACCTGTTGCCGGGTCGAGGCGTTCGCCGGAGAGTTTGGCCTCGCTTTGCGGGGTAAAGGTTTCGGTGTAGCTGGTGTAGAGCGTCAGCTGTTGACTCAAGTCGTAGGTGAGTCCGGCATAGGGCACGACCACATCATCGTCTTTGCTCAGGTTGGTACCATAGCTTGTGCTGTTACTTTCGTAGCTGGCGGCACGGGCACCAGTTAGCAACTTGAGCCTGGAGGTGAGACTAAATTGTCCTGCCAGGTAGATACCGGTTTGTGTATCGTTGGTAATTTCACCTGGATCTTCATTGGTAAAGCTGGGGTGGGGAGTATCTCCTGTCCACTCGGCCATATTGTTAATAACCGGGAAGCCATTACCCGTTGTGTAGTCATAGAAGGCTCGCTCGTGTAAATCACTATCAGCCCGATTAAAGCCCGCGACGAATTTATGCGTTAAATCGCCCGTGCTGAATTCACCACTTGTCGTTATATCGAAGAGCTTGAGGTCAGTTTCGCGATTAAATTTGCCGGCCCAGCCTCCCAGCCCTGACATATCTTCCAGCAGTGTGCCATAGACATACAGCAGCTCCTGGGCGCCGCGGGTTTTAGTGCGGTTGTAGGTCGCTTTGGTTTCCCAGCTGTTGCTCCAGGTGTGGTTCAGCTCGACAAAGCTGCGGGTATCTTTAACATCCCAATACGCCCAATCGGCCGAAGAACTCATGGAGCGTCGGAAATGGGTGGGACGGGTCTCGCCATTATTGGCTTCATAACTGAGTGTCAAACCACCCCACATAGGACTATCGGCTTCACTTTTCTGGCGGCTAATACCGGCCGTCAGCAGCGTGTCGGTGCCCAGGTCTGCCTCGATAACACCGTAGGTACTGGATAAGTCCTTGTGGTAATCCTGCAGGTAAGAATCCCGGCTTTGCTCGCTGGCGACAACCCGGGCGCGCACGGCGGAACCCAGGGCACCGGACACATCCGCAACCCCACGGGTATCATCCCAGCGGGCGTGGGTGATACTGGCGCTGGCCTGGGTATCAGCAGTGGGGCGCTTGCGCACCAGGTTGACGGTTGCGGCCGGACTACCCAGGCCACTCATCAGGCCGCTGGCGCCGCGCACAATTTCCACGCGGTCATACACGGCCATATCAATGTCTCCCTCCAGCAGATCCCAATGTAATGGAATACCCACACCATCGACCTGGAAGTTGTTGATATCAAAACCACGAGCTTCGAAGTAGGTACGATCGGTTTCCGAGCGCTTCACATTGACGCCCGTGGCCGTATCCAGTGCGTCGTTAATAGTGAACAGGTTGAGGTCTTCCATTTGGGCACTGGTAATCACCGATACAGATTGTGGTGTTTCGCGGATGCTTAAATCCATTTTGGTGGCAGTACTCATATTGCCAGTAGTATAGGCACCGGTTTGTTCAGTGGTACTGCCCAGGGCAGAGGCTTCTACCTTAACAGCCTTGAGCTTGCCCGATTCTGTTTCGGTGGTTTGGGCGCAGCTGATACCGGCGGTAAGGCTGGCGATCAGGCCAGCGAGGAGATGGGATTGAAAACGCATGGGGAAGGCACCTGTGGCTCATAAAGTCACAAATGTTAATTATTATCATTTTTGTATGCAATCTTAATTCATATGATTTTATGTGATATTTGCGTTTATATTTCATCCATAATAATGCTATGGGCCACCTGCCAAATCACCGGAGGCGTTGTGGGTTTTGCCCGGGATGGATTGGATCTGTTGATTGGCAATTTACCGAACGGGTACTTTGCTATTTGCCAGTATCCACTTAATCAATTGTTGATAATTGCCATTAAAGTGATGATCCCCTGACAGGTAAAACAGTTGTTGGTTGTCGGGTTTCTGCGGCAGGTTTGCCTTGATGGTTTCGCACAGGCTGTCCTGGGTTTCGCTGTAGAAACAGTTAACGGGCCATTGTGTCCAGTCTTTCATTTCCGGGTAGAGCTTATAGGGCAGTTCCCCCGCCGTACTGAACCAGCCACTGACGTGAAAGACAAAATCCACCGTGTTCGCCGGATTTAACAGGTTAACACTGCGGATCTTATGTTTTGTGTTGGCATCCAGTCGATTGACCATAAAGGGCATCACATCGGCACCCATGGAAAAACCAATCAGCAACAATTCGCTTTTGGCCCAGGCTTGGGTGTAATAATCAATCGCTGCCTGCAAATCCTTCAGGGGATGGGTGTTGAACAACCGCCAGGGGGTAGATGGCAATGGGTAGGTGTGGAGGATAAGTTCACTGCATCGCTCTTTCCATTCAAGGGCGCTATTGTTGTGGCAGGGCGGTATCGGTAAGGTGATGTCATCCTGCCATCCCAGGCTATAGGCGCCGCGAAAAATACCCTTGGGAATTTGGGTTAGCATGGCGAATAAATAACTTCCGGCAGTACCAAAGCCGGTAATAAATGCCTGGGTGAAATGGGTAAACTGGTGATGCTGTTGAATATCCTGGGCATATACTGACAGCGGTGTTGCTGCATCAAAACATGTGGCACCGCGCGCCTTGATGTTAGAGAGATAATTGTCGATATTTAAAACAGCACTTAAATTGCCGTGCTGACTCAATTCAGCGGCTAGGCGTTCGGCCTGGCCATCTGCACATACATTGTCCTCACAGAGTGTAGAGCATGCGTTGCCCTGGAGATGTCGTGTCGGCTATGCCTGGCATTTGGGGTTATACTTTTTCGTGACTATGGTGCAGGCCTGTTTGTGGCCGTAAATCAAGGAGTGTTGTTATGCGTTTGATTTTAATAATAATTTTATTATTGGTGAGCGGTGCAGTATGGAGCAGTGCGGGCAAGAATGCCGACCTGGATAAACCGGCTCCGACGGCGGTTAACCTGGCTACCAATATTTCATCGGCATTTAGTTCCGACCAGCCTACGGGAGATACCCAGCAGCTGCTTCCCCACCTCCGCTGTATTTTTCACAAGATAAACCGCGATTTTACCGTGCAGGTCATGCCCTGGCGCCGTGCCTACCAGGATGTAAAAAGCAATCGTATCGATGGTTTCTTTACCGCTATCCCTATGCGCCAGATCGACCCTTATGCAGTGCTGTCAGCTCCTTTGGTTTTGGAAAACTGGTATTGGTTTTGGCGCAGCGACATGATTGCCCCTGAATCCTGGCGCGAGGGCTATAGGTTAGGCTCCATCCTGGGGAGCCAGCAGGAAACCTGGCTGGAGGAATCGGGCTACACCGTGGATAGCACAGCCAATAATCTGCCGCAGCTGGTCAAGCAACTGCGCAGCAAGCGCATTGATGTGTTGCTGGCGGATCGCGATCACTTCTATCAGGCGATAAAAGAATTAAATGCTGATGCGGGGCAGTTCTCCTCACGCTTTTTTCGCTACGTGCCCTTGGGCGTTTATTTCAATGAGCAATTCCTCAACAGTAATCCCCAATTCCTGGTAGCGTTTAACCGTACCATTAATGATTGTGCCAGCCAGGGGTTCTCGGTATCCGATTATGAAAAACAGCAAATCCGCGAACTCTTGCAACGCAAGATCGAGCGCTGGAAACGCTTGCCTGCATTGGAGGCACTGCTCATAGCGCGCAATTCACTGTCGCGTCGTTTAAGCAGGGAAGAGATTGAAGCGCTCGATAAACACTGGATCACCGCATTCAAGAACAGTGATTTTTCCTATGCCATACGCATGACTGACCAGGAGCTGTCTGCGCAGTTGCGTGAAATCAAAAAGCAATCCATGGATGTGATTACTGAAATCATTGTGACGGATGCACGCGGCTTAAATGTGGCGATCAGTGATATGACATCGGATTATTGGTAAGCGCCTAACTAACCCCATCTATCGAGTTAATTGTTTTTTTACTAAGGTACTTTTCCTAAATTCACCAGGAGGCCTTATGAAAAAACGTAACGAAGAACAATGGCGAGCACTGTTTGCGCAGCACGACGCCAGCGGTGTATCAGCAGCCGTTTTTTGTAAGCAGAACGAGCTGTGCCCCAAATACTTCAGCTTGCGCCGCAAACAATTGGCAAAGATGGCCAGTAAAGAGGAAGCCGGTTTTGTTCGTGTAAAAGTAAAGCCCAAAATACCGCACGAAGCTTCTGGTGTGAAGGCTGCATCACTGACCATTCGCCATCATGTAGGCCAGCTTGAATTTGGCACACTACCGCCACCTCAGTGGCTGGCCCAATTGCTCAGGGCGTTGGCATGATCCAGTGGGATGATGTGCCGGTATACGTACACCGGCAACCGGTGGATTTTCGCAAATCCATTAATGGGTTGAGTGTCTTGGTGCAGGAGTCCATGGCACTGGAGGTATTTTCCCGATCCGTGTTTGTGTTTGGCAATCGCACCCGCAATAAAATAAAAATCCTCTACTGGGATAAAACCGGGTTTTGTCTGTGGTACAAGCGGCTGGAAAAAGACAAATTCAAATGGCCACGCCGGGGCGATGACGTGTTATCCCTCACCAATGAACAGTTCGATTGGTTATTACGTGGATTGGATATCGAAAAGCTACAACCGCATACTGAAAAATATTTCTTTTCTGTCAGTTAATGCTATCAACCTGTGCATGGGTTTTATAAAATATACCCATGAAAAATATTTCTGACCTTGTGCAAGAAAATATCGAACTGCAAAAAATAGTTGCGAATAAAGACGACATTATTTCATTGCATGAGAGATCCCTTCAAGAAAAAGAACAATCCCTTCACGCCAAAGAAAAGCGCATTCGCCTCCTTGAGGAATACATCCTCTCGCTTCAGCAAAAACAATTTGGCAGTTCCAGTGAAAAGCAGGAAGTGCTTCAAGCGGAGCTGGTCTTTACCGAAGCGGAGGATACCGCGGAAGCCGAAGCCCCTGAACAAGTGGATGCCTTTGCCGATGACACGGTTGTTGTAGCGGAGCATAAACGCAAGAAGAAACGTGCATCCATTCCCAAAGAGCTACATCGTATCGAGATTACCCACGATCTGCCTGAGGATCAAAAATGCTGTCCGCACGATGGATCGTTATTAAAACCCATCGGTTTTGAATCCCACGAACAATTAGACATTATCCCCGCCAGTGTTCGGGTGTTACATCACAAACGATTGAAATACGCCTGCCCCTGTTGCGAAAACTATCTTGTGACCGCAAAGAAACCCGCACAACCGATTGAAAAAAGTATCGCCTCACCCGGGCTGTTGGCCCATATTGCCACGCAAAAATATGTAGATGCCATGCCGCTGTATCGCCAGACGGACATTTTCAAACGTATTGGTGTGGAGATGGATCGCACTACACTCGCCAACTGGATGATCCGTTGTGGAAACCTGGTGCAGCCATTAATTAACTTGCTGCACGAAAGAATGTTGGAACAAACGATTCTTCATGCGGATGAAACGCGTGTGCAGGTGTTGAATGAAACCGGTCGTGCGGCTGAAACACAGAGTTTTATGTGGGTATTGCGCAGTACGCAACCCACGTGTGCAGCAGTGCTTTATCGCTACGAACCGACACGCAGTGGAAAAGTAATCACGGAATTGCTACGTGATTTTAATGGCGCACTCATGACCGATGGCTATGCAGCTTACAACGCACCTTGTGAAAAAAAGGGTATTACCCATTTAGCCTGTTGGGCACATGCGCGTCGCAAGTTTATCGAGGCACAAAAAATCCAGGCGAAGGGAAAAACCGGTAAAGCAGATCAAGCGATTGCGTTTATCCAGCAGCTCTATGGAATAGAAAAGGCGATTAAGGACAAAACGCCGGAAGAAAAATATCAACTGAGACAAACACAATCGCTGCCGGTGTTACAAAAAATAAAAGTCTGGTTGGATAAAGGCTTGGCACATTCACCGCCACAATCGTTGATTGGAAAGGCATTGCATTATTTGCATGAACAATGGCCGAAGCTGGTTCGCTATGTGGAATCGGGGGATTATCCGATTGATAACAATGCAGCGGAGAATGCAATCCGCCCGTTTGTGATTGGGCGAAAAAACTGGCTATTCTCCACAAGTCCCAAAGGGGCCACGGCGAGTGCAAATTTATACAGTGTGATTGAAACCGCCAAGGCCAATGGGCTGGAGCCTTATGGGTATTTAAAAACAATCTTCACTGAATTACCCAATGCGACAAGCCTCGAACAGATCGAGGCATTATTACCGTGGAATTACAAGGATGGGGTTAGTTAGGCGTTTACGATTATTGGCAGGGTGATGAGGAAAAATTTACCGAAGCATTTAACAAGCCTGCGGATACCCTTTATTTTGGCGATATTAATTACGATGAATCTACCAAACGCTTCCAGTTACACCTGAGTGTGCCATTGTATGCCGAAGCAAAACCGGAGCCATTGGGGGTGATGATTTTTGGTGTCGATGTGGAAAAGGTGCTGTCACAGACGCACTGAATGATACGCCTGTGACAGCCCTGGGGGGTATTACCCTTTCAGCGGCTTGTACTTCATCCGCTGGGGTTGCGCGTTTTGGCCTTTGCGCTTGATCAGGTCATCGTGGTACTCGGTGTAATTACCCTCGAAGAAGACGATATCGGAATCGCCTTCGTAAGCGAGTATGTGGGTAGCAATACGGTCGAGGAACCAGCGGTCGTGCGAGATCACCAGGGCACAGCCGGGGAAGGCGAGGATGGCATCTTCCAGGGCGCGCAGGGTTTCGATATCGAGGTCGTTTGAGGGTTCGTCGAGCAATAACACGTTAGCGCCTTGCTTTAAGGTATTGGCCAGGTGCAAGCGGCCGCGCTCACCACCTGACAGTTCACCCACGCGTTTTTGCTGGTCGGAGCCTTTGAAGTTAAAGCGGCCGATGTAAGAGCGCGACGACACTTCGTAATTGCCGATTTTCAAAATGTCGGCACCGTCGGACACGGCTTCCCACACGGTTTTGTTGTTGTCCAGGTTATCGCGGCTTTGATCCACAAAGGCCACATTGACCGTTTCACCCACCACCACTTCACCGGAATCGGGTTTTTCGCGACCGGCGATCATACGGAAGAGGGTGGATTTACCGGCGCCGTTACCACCGATAATCCCTACCACAGCCCCCTTGGGCACGGTAAAACTCAGGTTGTCGATCAGCAGGCGATCGCCGTAGCCCTTGGACACATTGTGGAATTCGATCACCTTATCACCCAGGCGCTCGCCGGGCGGAATGTAGATCTCGTTGGTCTCGTTGCGCGCCTGGAATTCTTGCGATTGCAGTTCATCGAAGCGGGCCAAACGCGCCTTGCTCTTGGCCTGGCGACCTTTGGGATTTTGCCTCACCCACTCAAGCTCCTGCTTCAGGGCTTTTTGGTGCGCGGCTTCTGCGCGCTGCTCCTGGGCCAGGCGGGCTTCTTTTTGCTCCAGCCAACTGGAGTAGTTGCCCTCGTAGGGAATGCCGTGGCCGCGGTCCAGTTCCAAAATCCAGCCGGCGGCATTATCGAGGAAGTAGCGGTCGTGGGTGATGGCAACCACGGTGCCAGTGAATTTTTGCAGGAACTGCTCCAGCCAGAACACAGACTCGGCATCCAGGTGGTTGGTCGGCTCGTCGAGCAACAGCATATCGGGGCGCGACAGCAGCAGGCGGCAGAGCGCAACACGGCGCTTTTCACCGCCGGACAGCTTGGTCACATCGGCATCCCAGGGCGGCAGGCGCAGTGCATCGGCGGCCACCTCCAGGGTATGGTCCAGGTTGTGGGCATCCCAGGCCTGGATGATGTCTTCACATTTGGCTTGTTTTTTGGCCAGCTCGTCAAAGTCCGCATCGGGTTCGGCGTAGGCCGCGTAAATGCGATCCAGTTCGGCCAGGGCATCCACGGCTTCACGAACACCATCTTCCACATTACCGCGTACATCCTTGCCAGGGTCCAGTTGCGGCTCCTGGGGCAGGTAACCGACCTTAATACCGGGCATGGGGCGGGCTTCGCCATTAAAGTCGGTATCGACGCCGGCCATGATCTTGAGCAGGGTGGATTTACCGGAGCCGTTCAGGCCCAGGACACCGATCTTGGCGCCGGGGAAAAAGGACAGGGAAATATCTTTCAGGATTTCACGCTTGGGCGGGACTATCTTGCCCAACCGGTGCATGGTGTAAACGTATTGAGCCATGGGCTGACCTCGTAATGCAGATGGATGGTCCGGAGCTGGCCATCCTGGAAAACCGGGGATAGGTTCTGGGCGCGTACTATAAAGAAAGCGTTTCACAAGGGAAAGCGACAAGCGTCGGTATTGAGTGCGATATGCAGTTTTATCTTTTTGAAATAAAAGGGATTTTTGACACTTCGGGCCCCGTGGCCGACAGCTGCCTGAGACCACCTGGAGTGGCGCCTTATTCTTTACGCTGTTTTACTGTAAAAAGTCATAATGACAATAAGTTTCTGGTATCCTAGTATATGTGATGCTGTGGCTGGTGGAGTTTCGGGAGGCCTGGATTGCCCGGACCAGCAGCTACACTGGTGTTTCTATCAATGATAAGAATCTGATAACTATGAGCATAACAACCGAAAAACTAAGTGTGACGGAAAAGGTGGGCTACAGCCTTGGCGACCTGGCTGCTAACCTGATCTTCCAAACCCTGGTCACCTTCATCGCTTTCTTCTACACCGATGTGTACGGTATTCCCGCGGCGCAGGCGGCGGCTATTACCTTTGTCGGCGGTATCGTTGGCGCACTGTTTACCCCGGTGATGGGCATTATTGCCGACCGCACTTCAACCCGTTGGGGCAAGTTCCGGCCCTGGGTGTTATGGACGGCTATCCCCTTTGGCGGCTTGGCCCTGCTGGCCTTCAGCACACCCAACTTCGGTGAGGGGGGCAAGGTCATTTATGCCTATGCCACCTACATTTGCCTGCTGCTCATCTATTCCGCCAACAACCTGCCTTACTCCGCATTGAGCGGTGTATTAACCGGCAGCATGGCAGAGCGCAACAGTTTGTCCTCCTACCGTTTTGTGGCGGTGATGGTGGCACAGTTCATTATCCAGGTATTGCTCTTGCCGCTGGTGTTAATCCTGGGCGATGGCGACAAGGCGGTAGGTTTTGAAAAAGCCATGCTGTTTTTCTCGATTACCGGCGCCATCTTTTTCATTATTACCTTCCTGACTACCCGTGAGCGGGTGAAGCCGGTGATCGAAGCGACCAACTCGATTGCACAGGACCTGGGCGACCTTTTCCGCAATATGCCCTGGATTGTCATGCTGGTTGTCACTGTGCTGATTTTTATCACCCTGCCCTTAAAGGGCGGCATGTACATTTATTACTTCCAGAACTATTTGAGTGAAAGCCATCTTGCCAGTTTCTTGCAGGACATTGGCTTTAACGGCTTTATTGCCGGCTTGAACGCTGTATTGACCGGTATAGGTTTAACCGAATTCACCTGGCCCAAAGATGCGCCCACCTCAGCTTTCAGCCTGTTTAACGGGTGCGGCATTATTATGATGATCGTGGGGATTGGGTTCTCCAAACGCCTGGCCGATAAGTTTGGCAAGCGCAACGTGTTTGCCATTGCACTGTTTATCTCCACCGTATTTATTGCGATCTTCTATTTCTTCTCTCCGGAAAGCATCGGCATTATTTTCCTGTCGCAATTGCTGCACGGTTTTTTCTATGGCATCACCATCCCCCTGCTGTGGGCGATGATTGCGGATGTGGCTGATTATTCCGAGTGGAAAAACAATCGCCGCGCAACGGCAATCGTGTTCTCTGCCATGATCCTGGGACTAAAAGGTGGCCTGACAATCGGCAGCTCCCTGGTGGCCGGCATTCTGGCGATGTATTCCTACCAGGCAGGCTTGCCGCAGCAGGCACCGGACACCATTGCCGGTATCCAGTTGGCGGTGAGTCTCTATGCTTCCTTGCCTTTCTTCCTGGCAGTTGCCTGCATGGCGTTCTACGCCATCAACAAAAAAATGGAATTAACCATTGAGGCGGATCTTACCGCTCGTCGCCAATCGGCAGCGACGAATACCGCTTCACCTGAAAATACGTAACACAGAAAAATATTGTTTGATTGAGAGAAACGGTCATGTCTACAGAAAATGAAGTTGTTGATTACAAAGCGCTGGCGGCCAGGGCGATTTCCCAACCCCTGGTAACCCATATCTATACGGCTGACCCCTCAGCACATGTATTCAATGGCAAGGTTTACATTTATCCATCACACGATATCGATGCCGGTATCCCGTTCAATGACAACGGTGACCACTTCGGGATGGAGGACTACCATGTGTTGCGTATGGATTCCCCTGAAGGCAAGGCAGAAGACTGTGGTGTGGCACTGCATGTGAAGGATGTGCCCTGGGCAGAGCGTCAAATGTGGGCGCCGGACGCAATCACCAAAGATGGCAAGTACTACCTCTATTTCCCCGCTCGCGCCCGTGATGGACTGTTTAAAATCGGGGTTGCGATAGGTGATCAACCTGAAGGGCCTTTTGTTGCAGAGCCTGAGCCTATCGCAGGAAGCTATTCCATTGATCCTGCGGTCTTTGGCGATGATGACGGTGAGTTTTACCTGTACTTCGGCGGTATTTGGGGCGGGCAATTACAAAAATACCGCGATAACACTTACAGCGAAATCCATGAGGAGCCCACGGCCGACCAACCCGCACTGGGCGCCCGTGTAGCGCGCCTGAGTGCTGATATGAAATCCTTTGTGGAAGCTTCGCGCGAAGTGGTAATTCTGGATGAGCAGGGCCAGCCGCTATTGGCGGGCGATAACAGTCGCCGTTATTTTGAAGGTCCCTGGATGCACAAATACCAGGGCAAGTACTACCTGTCCTACTCAACCGGTGATACTCACTTCTTGTGTTATGCCACCAGTGATAATCCCTATGGGCCTTTCACCTATCAAGGGCAGATTTTGACACCGGTTGTGGGCTGGACAACACACCATTCGATCTGTGAATTCGAAGGCAAGTGGTATTTGTTTTACCACGACTCTGTCTTGTCGGAAGGGGTGACACATTTGCGTTCGGTGAAGGTGACAGAATTGCACTATGAGGCGGATGGGAAAATTAAAACGATTCATCCCTATCGTGATTAGTGTGGGGGTCGTGTTAAAAAAACAGCCGTCAGTATGCACTGACGGCTGTTTTTTTATGGGAGATTACAGCTCGCGTCCACCGCGAATTGGCCTGTCTTCACGCATGGGGCGATTATTGCTGCCGCCACTGCGATCAAATTGACGCGGAGTTGGGCTCTCGCGTTGATACGTGCGCTCAACGCGCTGTTGCTGGCTGCGATCAATACGCTCCGGTGTGCGTTCGATTCGAGGCTGCTCACGTTCAACGCGCTCTTGTGTGCGTTCTATGCGCTGTGGTTGTTGTATGTCGCGCCTGTAGCCGGATGAATTATCGCGCGGCGTAGGAGTGATATTCCCTGTGCGGTAGGTTGTTGTCTCCCGGTTGGATTCGCGTTGCAAGCGCTGTTCCGCGGGTGCTCGCTCGCTCGCGCTGTTGTTGCGATTGACCTGGCGCTGGGGGTTGTTATCCCGCCATTGTTGCGCGCTGTTATTCATGCGTTCGCGCAATTGTTCAACGCGGTTCACATTCGGCGCATGCCGCTGGGTTTCTGTGGCCTGGCCATTCTGTACCCGGCCACCGCCGCTTACACGGTCGCCTCCGGGTTGGGTGGGGGAGCTACCTGCGCGCAAGCTATCCGTTGGGCGTGTCAACGGGCGATTCAGGTTGTCATGCGGGCGCTGTCCGGTAGTGGGTTGTGCATACTGGGTGCGATACACCCGGCTGGCCTGGTAGGGCTCACGCGCGCTGTGGAAGCGTTCACGCGTATGGTTATCGTAGTAGGCTACGCCGCGTCTGTGTACCGGATTGTGGTGCCAATGGCGCGAGTTGCGGTAATGGACAATTGAACGGTTGTTGTAAAACCGGTGTGAGTGATAGTGCCGGTCAATCACAACCACACGACGATCACGCCAGTGGCAGCCGCTGAAAAAGAAGCTGGAGCCGATATAAACGCGCGGTCCCCAATAGAAACCGGACACATACACATAATTGCTGGGATAGTGCCAATAAACCGGGGGATAATCCGGCCACCACCAACTGCCATAGACCACACGTGTGTCGTACACCGGCACATAGACCACGCGCTCAACTGTCGGCTCCAGGGTGATAACACGCTCTTCACGTACCACTTTCACGTGCTCCATCTTGTCCAGGTTGCCGGACGCATAGGCTTTGTTGCGCAGCCCCTGGATGCTGTCCATGATTCGCGCTTCATCGGCCAGGAAGGCATCGCCCAGCTGCTGGGTCCAGTCGAGGTCCTCGCTCATGCGTTTCAACACATCGGGAAAGGCCACCAGGGCTTTGACACTTGGGTCCCAGTCCTGCTGTTCCACCGCATTAACGACGGCATCGCCACTGAGCTGTTTGTTGTTGCGCACCCAGCGGTCTGCCTGAATCACTTCCAGTGGATAGGTGGATGCAATAAGGATGTGTGAAAGGAGTGTATCCGGATAGAGGGCGATAGGTGCCAATAACGAATCCAACTGCGCCTGGCTGAAGGAGGCCTGCTCCTGGCTATAGGCAGGGCTTGTGTTTGATTGCGCCTGGACACAACCGCTAAACAGCGGCAGTAGCAGCGAAAACACCAGGGTGAGTTTGAGGCTGGGGTTCATAGGTCACGCTCACGGAAGAAAAAGGCACTAAGCCGTATGACAACACTTATAGGCGTATTGCTCTTAACTTGGGCTGAATAGTTATTGATCGGTTGCTGGTAACGCCAGGGCTGGCTTGACTAATCATCCAACCCCTTGATAATGGCGCCTCATTAACGCGATGCAGGATTCGAGACAGGCGCATGATCGAGGTGAATTTCCAACTAAAAGGCAGTGCCGTTACCGTAGTGGTACTGGCCATCACCCGCTACCAACCCGAGAGCCTGGGTGTCCAGTTGCAGGAGAAAATCGACCAGGCTCCACAATTCTTCGAAAACTCCCCGGTATTGATCAATCTGGATCGCCTTGAAAATCCTGAAGACCTTCCCTCCATCCAGGAACTTCTCCACATTTGCCGCCAACTTGAACTCCAGCCACTGGGCTTTAGCGGTGTTCCTGAGGTATTGTTGCCCTCTGTCCAGGCCACGGGCCTGGCTATCCTGCCAACACCCAATGAGCGTGCGCTCAAGCTCCCTCAAAAAGCGCCTGATGTGCAGGTTGAAACAGTGGTAGAGCGGGTGGTGGAAACCGTGGTGGAAGAGCGCCTGGTCCAGCGCCAGAGCCGTGTCATTACTCGCCCGGTGCGCTCAGGCCAGCAAATTTATGCCGAAGGTGCGGACTTGATTGTGCTGGCGCAAGTCAGCGAAGGGGCAGAGGTTTTGGCCGATGGCCATATACATGTTTATGGCACTTTGCGCGGCCGCGCCCTGGCCGGTGTGAAAGGTGATGAAAGTGCGCGAATTTTTTGCCAGCAACTGGAGGCCGAACTGGTCTCTATTGCCGGTAACTTTGTGTTGCAGGATTCCCTGCCCAAAGCCTTATTAAAAAAACCAGCCCAGGTTTCCCTCAGTGGTGACAAGGTCACTGTTGAGGCGCTGGTCAACCACTAATACTGACTTATATTTTTTTAAGGAGCCTCCCTTGGCCAGAATCATCGTTGTTACTTCCGGAAAAGGTGGTGTAGGCAAAACTACCACCAGTGCAGCTATCAGTACCGGTTTGGCCCTGCGCGGCCACAAAACGGTGGTGATTGATTTTGATGTTGGCTTGCGTAACCTCGACCTGATTATGGGATGCGAGCGCCGTGTGGTGTACGACTTTGTGAATGTGATCAAAGGCGAGTCCACCCTGAACCAGGCATTGATTAAAGATAAGCGGGTAGAGGGACTCTATATCCTCCCGGCATCACAAACGCGCGATAAGGATGCGCTGAGTAGGGAGGGTGTTGAAAAAGTCATTAATGAATTGGCAAAAGACTTTGAATACATCGTCTGTGATTCACCGGCGGGTATTGAGCAGGGCGCATTGATGGCACTGTACTTTGCCGATGAAGCTATTGTGGTTACCAACCCGGAAGTGTCTTCGGTGCGCGACTCGGATCGTATCCTGGGAATATTGCAAAGCAAATCCCGCCGTGCAGAACAGAGCCAGGAGCCAATCAGGGAGCACTTACTGCTGACTCGCTATAACCCTTCGCGTGTGGAAGCGGGCGAGATGTTAAGTGTCAATGATGTGGAGGAAATCCTCGCTATCAAACTGCTGGGTGTTATTCCTGAGTCCGAAGCGGTGCTAAAGGCATCCAATGCGGGAGTGCCGGTTATCCTTGATGAGGCAACCCCGGCCGGCCAAGCCTATAATGATGCAGTAGATCGCCTGCTTGGTAAGGATGTCGCCCATCGTTTCCTGGAAGCTGAAAAGAAAAGTTTCCTCAAGCGTCTGCTGGGAGGTAAATAGTGAGCATCTTTGATTATTTTCGCGCAAAGCGTGCGCCGACATCGGCCTCGCTGGCGAAAGAGCGCCTGCAAATCATTGTTGCACATGAGCGCAACAAACGCAGTTTGCAGCAACCGGATTACCTGCCGCAAATGCGCGAGGAAATTATCGCGGTGATTCGCAAATATATTCCGATTGATTCCAGCCAGGTCAGTGTGAATGTCGACAACAGTGAAAACTGTTCCGTACTGGAATTGAATATTACCCTGCCGGACTAAGTGCTATGGCTGCATACCGATTTGCAGCACTCAGGTTAAAAAGGATGCTCTGCCTAGGCGGGGCATCCTTTTTTTGTTGGCTGTTGTTAAGTTCACTCTTGTCAGGTTGTGGTTACCTGATCCAACCCAGGGTAACGACAGGCATGGTTAACCTGGAGAAAGGGAGTTACCAGTTAGATGTCAGCCATACCAGCGTACTGTTTAAAGTGGGCCACATGAACTTATCGACTTTTGTGGGGCGCTTTAACCAGAGCGATGCACAGCTTGAGTTCGACCCGGAACATATAGCAGCCGCCAAATTGAAAGCCTGGGTTGATATCAACAGCATCGATGTTAATAACGCGGAATTGGAAGCGCAGTTGCGTGATTCCAGTTGGTTTGATGCCACTCGTTATCCCCAGGCCTTGTTTACCACTACCCGTGTGCAAGTGATCGATGCTAACTCAGCCGATTTCACCGGCGAGCTTACCTTGCGTGGTATTACCCAACCGGTAGTGCTGCATGTCACCTTTAATGGTGGAGGTTACAGTCTGTTAAGTGGTGGTTATGTATTGGGATTTAATGCCAGGGCACGCATTCAGCGCTCCCGTTTTGGGATGAACTATCTGGTGCCTGCTGTAGGCGATTGGGTAGATATAGAAATTTATGCCGAGTTTAAACAGCAATAACTGCATGGAGTCTTCATGATGGTGAACAGCTTTTTGGTGGGTGGTAATGGTTCGCAGCAGGTTGCCCTTAACCTGCGTATGGGCAATCGCCACGGTTTGATTGCCGGCGCTACAGGTACCGGTAAAACGGTTAGCTTACAGGTGTTGGCCGAGGGGTTTGCCAAGGCGGGTGTACCGGTGTTTATGGCGGATATTAAAGGTGATCTTTCCGGCCTTGCCAAAGCGGGTAAGCCGCACCCCAAGGTGGATGAGCGCATTGCCACTATTGGCATCAGCGATTACCAGCAGCGGCCCTTGCCCTGTGTTTTTTGGGATTTGTTTGGTCAACAGGGACACCCGGTGCGCACGACGATTTCTGATTTTGGCCCGCTGTTGCTCGCCAATTATTTCGAGTTGAATGAAACCCAGATGGCTGTGCTTTATGCGGCTTTTAAAATTGCCGATGACCAGGGCTTGTTAATGCTGGACCTGAAGGATTTGCAAGCCATGCTCAACTGGATGAAGGGTGAGCGCAAGCAATTGGAAAATGACTATGGCGGTATCAGTGAGGCGAGTATTGCCGCAATCCAACGCCGCCTGATGTTATTGGAACAGCAAGGGGCTGATCAGTTTTTTGGTGAGCCTGCACTGGACTTGCAGCATTTGATGCAGGTGTCGCTGGATGGCACCGGCGTTATCAATATCCTCGATGCCACAACACTGGTTAACCAACCGCGGCTCTACGCCATTTTCCTGTTGTGGCTGATCGCCGAATTATTTGAAAACCTGCCTGAGCAGGGTGATGCTGATAAACCCAGGATGGTGTTCTTTTTTGACGAGGCCCATTTGCTGTTTAACGATGCACCCAAATTGCTGCTCGATAAAATCGAACAGGTGGTGCGCCTGATTCGCTCCAAGGGAGTGGGTATTTATTTTATATCGCAAAGCCCGGCAGATATTCCCGATGCGGTATTGGGGCAGTTGGGCAATCGTGTGCAACACGCGCTGCGCGCCTTTACCCCCAAAGACCAAAAAGCGGTGAAAGTTGCCGCGCAAACCTTTCGTGCAAATCCGGCATTTTCTACCGAGGCGGCAATTACCGAATTGGGTATTGGCGAAGCACTGGTGTCGGTGCTGGATGATAAAGGTACACCCACCCCGGTGGAGCGGGTGTTGATTGCGCCACCCGGCTCGCGCATAGGCCCGCTAACCGCCGAGGAGCGCAGCGACGTGATTGCCCGCTCGCCTTACAAGAGTATTTACGCCCAGGGTATTGACCGCGAATCAGCTTACGAGGTGCTTAAGCAGCGCTTGACCTTGCAGGAGCAACAGGCCGTTGCCCAGGCACAGCAGGTCGAACAGGAAAAACGCCAGGCGCAATGGGGCAAGGAGCAGGAGCGTATTTTGCGCGAGCAACAGAAACAGCAGGAGCGCATTGCCCGCGAACAGGAGCGCGCCGCGGCCAAGCGCGCATCTACCGTGGATGCTTTTGCCAAAAGTGCTGCGCGTGCGGTGGGTTCCAGTTTGGGGCGACAAATCGTGCGTGGGCTTTTGGGATCGCTATTGGGTGGCAAGCGTTAGCCTTGGAAGAAAATAAAACCCCCGCATTATCGCCGGGGGTTTTTATGGGAGCTAACAGGCCTGGGTGCCTAGCGCTTGGGTTTTCCCGCCGGTTTATGTGGGTTGGATTTGCCTGGTGCCTTTTCCGGCGTTTTCCCTCGGGTTTTATGGCCCGCTAATTCCGCATTGTATTTTTTTGCACTTTCAAATTTATCGCCAAAGGCTTTGTTAACGACTTTTGCACCAGCCGCTTTTTGTGGCGCTGTGCGTGCCGCGGGTTTATTGCCCCAGCTGTTGCCACCGCGAGAATTACCGCGGGCCGGTGTTGGATCCGTCGCCGGAATCAGGGCTGAGGCGCTGTCGCCAATCAAATGGCTTTTGCGCATGTCTTTTAATGCCTGGCGAATCATCGGCCAGCCGGCCGGATCGTGGTAGCGCAGCAGGGCTTTTTGCAGGCGGCGTTGGTCCAGGCCGCGGGGAATAGGCAGTTTGGTACTTTTATAACTGAGTTTTTTCAGCGGGTTGCGCTCGGAAAAATACATGGCGGTGGCGAGTGACATGGGCGACGGGTAGAAGGTTTGCACCTGGTCTACCTGGAAATTATTTTTCTTTAGCCAGAGCGCCATGTTCACCATGTCTTCATCGCGGGTGCCCGGGTGGGCGGCAATAAAATAGGGAATGAGATACTGCTTTTTACCCGCCTCTTTGGAAAATTTATCGAACATTTTTTTGAAGTCGTAGTAGCTGGTCATCTTCGGCTTCATCATCTGTGCCAGTACATTGTCTTCGGTGTGCTCGGGGGCAATTTTTAAATAACCGCCCACGTGGTGGGTAACCAGCTCCTTCACATATTCCGGGTCTTGCACCGCCAGGTCGTACCTGAGGCCCGAGGCGATGGAAATAGTGTGCACGCCTTTCAGGGCGCGCGCCTTGCGGTAGAGTTCGGTGGTGTGCTTGTGACTGGTGGTCAGGTTTTTACAAATCGTCGGGTGCACACAGGACAGGCGGCGGCATTTGCTGAGTGTGGGCATGTCCTTGCAGGTCAGGCGATACATGTTAGCGGTGGGGCCACCCAGGTCAGAAATATGGCCGGTAAAGCCGGGCACCTTATCGCGGATATGTTCAATTTCGCGCAGGATGGAATCCTGTGAGCGGCTCTGGATAATGCGCCCTTCGTGTTCGGTGATGGAGCAGAAAGTACAGCCGCCAAAACAGCCGCGCATGATATTCACCGAGGTTTTAATCATGTCGTAAGCGGGAATCTTGGCATCGCCATAACTGGGGTGGGGCACCCGCTGGTAGGGCAGGTCGAACACACTGTCCAGCTCGTCGGTTTCCAGCGGAATGGGTGGTGGGTTGATCCACACTTCGCGGTTGCCGTGGCGCTGGACCAGCGGACGCGCGTTATAGGGATTGGCCTCCTGGTGCAATACGCGCGAGGCGTGGGCGTAGAGGATGGCGTCGTTGCGCACTTTTTCAAAGGCGGGCAGGCGAATATACACCTGGTCGTCGTCGGCCAGGTCGCTGCGGTTTTGCAGCGGCATGGGAATAATGCGAATGCCCTGTTCTGCATAAGGGTCTGATGCCTTGGCAGATTCTGCGCCCTGTGCGGGGCAGCCTTGGGTTTGCAACTCATTGTTGGGGTCGATCGCGGCCATCTGCGCCGCCATTTTTTCCGGCTCCAGCTGGCGCAGACCCACTTGTGAGTTGCTGGGGTCATCGGCGATATCGACAGTGGCCTTGGTGTTGTGTTGGTAGTCGTAGGGGTTGGGCAGCTTGTCGATATTGCCTGGCCAGTCGATACGGGTGGAGTCGATTTCAGTCCAGCCGCTGGGCGGTGCCTTGCGAATAATCGCCGTGCCGCGAATATCGGTTAATTCTGCCATCTCTTTTCCGGCTGCCAGGGCGTGGGCCACTTCGGCCAGGGCGCGCTCGGCGTTGCCATACAGCAGTATGTCGGCGGTGGAATCGATCAATACCGAGCGGCGCACCTCGCTGCTCCAGTAGTCGTATTGGGCGATGCGGCGCAGGCTGGCTTCTATGCCGCCGATCACAATCGGCACGTCTTTGTAGGCTTCCTTACAGCGCTGGCTATACACGGTTACGGCGCGGTCGGGGCGTTTGCCGCCCAGGCCTCCGGGAGTATAGGCGTCGTCGGAGCGCATGCGCAGGTCGGCGGTGTAACGGTTGATCATGGAATCCATATTGCCCGCACTTACCCCGAAAAACAGGTTGGGTTTGCCGAGGGCTTTAAAGGGTTCGGCGCTGCGCCAGTCGGGCTGGGCGATAATCCCTACGCGAAACCCCTGGGATTCCAGGTAGCGGCCAATCACGGCCATGCCAAAACTGGGATGGTCTACATAGGCGTCGCCACACACGATGATAATGTCGCAACTGTCCCAGCCAAGTTTGTCCATCTCCGCCCGGCTCATGGGCAGGAAGGGCGCTGGCCCGAAGCATTCAGCCCAGTAGCGTGGGTACTCGAACAGGTGTGGAGCGGTATTTTTGCTGGCGAACTGAGGATGGCTATTCATAAACAGGTTTGGCTGAAAAAAGGTGGGCTATTGTCCCAGAAAAACACCAGGGCGCACAGTGCAAAAAATAAACAGGCAGCTTTTGCTCTGGCGAGGGGTTTAGGCGGGTATTTGTGTGATCTGTGGGTGGGTCTGTTCCAGGCTTGTGCGAATTCTGGCCACGTACTGGCGGTATTTCACCGGAAAAAACGCCTGGATGCTGAAATTGTCGCCATCAAAAATAAGCAGGTGGCGGTGGTAGCGCAGCTGTTGTACCCGGCTTAGTTCAATAACTTGCAGGCGCTGGCTGGCGCGGAAGGAAAAGCGAACATGGCTGGGGGTGAGTTCCAGCACCAGGGCCTCTTCCGACCAGCGTTTGGCAAAGGCCCAACCGGCCCAGATGCCCAATAGCAGCAGTGCCGTTATCAGGGCGCGGGTCAATTCGGAGTTCTGGGTAGAGAAAAATACCAGCCAGATGGCATAGCTGCCGAGCCAAAATACACGAAACCAGTGAAAGCCCTTGTGCTTAACGGTATCCAGGCGTGGCTCTGTAACGCGGAAGATCTCGTCACCACTCATTGGTGGCCCGCTCGCAGCAAGTCTTCGTAACCCCCTTCGTTAGTCGCCTGGGTAAAGCCCAGGGCCTGCAGGGTTTCCTGGGCAATACCGGAGCGGCGGCCAGTGCGGCAATAAAGGCGGATACGGGCGTTTTTATCGCTGGTCACTTCGGAAATGCGCGCTGCGATTTCCTCGTAAGGGATCAGGATAGCCCCGTGCAGGTGGCCTGCGTTGTATTCGTCCGGAGTGCGGACATCGATCCAGATTTCATTTGCCATAACCAGGGTACTCACCATCAGTAACAACATGCCGATAAGGCGGGAAAAGGCGCGCAGCATAACAACCTCACACAGTGATTGGCCAGTGATCAGCTTAAATGAAAACGCCCGCAGCAGTGCGGGCGTTTGAGGGAGGAACAGCGAACGATTTACGCATTGGCCAGGAGGCGATCGTACTTGCGGCTGAGCATATCGTAGAACTGTTCACGCACCTGGATGATGGCAGATTTAAGCGCAGTGATTTGCTCCGGCGTAATATCCTGGCGGCCGACGTACACCTGTTTGCGATAGACCGCAATCTTGGCGCCGTACAAGCGCAGGCTGCGCTCCAGGTTTTTCTCGCCCAGCATCAGTAGCTTTGCCTCGGCTTCCGCCAATTTTTTGAACTCGGCAACCAGCTCGTTATTGACCAGATCCAATTCCTGGCGCCGGGCCTGGGGCCAGCGCTCGCCAAACTGGATGGACTCCACGACCAGTGACGAATATTTGGCGAAAATATGGGTCACTGTCCCTACCTGTGACGATACTTCCTCCAGGATTTGCAAACGGCGGTTATCACGTTGGCTGCTTTGCTGTATCTGGGCGCTGCGACGCAGGATCAGCCAGGCGCTTAAACCCGCAATTATTGCACCCAAACCCATTTTGAGGGGGGTATCGGTCAGTTGGATCAGGGTATCTAAGTCCATGGGAACCTCGCTGTCAGAAAAACGTCATGGGTTGCTTATGACAGGGATTGAGCAAGAAGCAGGCCAGTATCTACGACTTTTCTCCCGGTTCCAGGTTGGGCAAGAGTGCTGTAAAAATCCCCAGCAGTGGCAAATAGCGGAGGCACTGCGCCGCTTGGGTCGGGGTGAGAGCATTGCATGTATCTTCGATGCCCTTGGCTATGCCAATCCCAGTGCTTTTTCAGCCATGTTCAAACGTAGTGCCCAACCAATACCTGAATCACCGCCACATCGACCAATAGGGACTAATGTGGGTATTGGCGATATTGCTTGAGTGGGGCCAACAGGCCTTCCAAGCCATTCAGGCGGATTTCGTACATAAGCGCGAGCAATTGCCCCAGCTTGCCCTTGGGGAAACCCTCGCGCGCCATCCACACCAAATAGTGTTCAGGGATATCGGCAACCACGTGGCCGGCATACTTGCCATAGGGCATGACGGTAGTGACCAGCTCTTTTAGCAGGGAGGGATCAAAGGGAAAATCTTCCACACTCAACCACCTGCCAGCTTGACGGTAAAACCGCGCTTTTCCAGCTCGGCCTTGACCTTGTCACGCTGGTCGCCCTGGATTTCGATGACGCCATCCTTTACCGCCCCACCCACGCCGCAGGTAACCTTCAAGGCCTTGGCCAGTTCTTTCAGCTTGGCGTCTTCCAGCAGCACACCGCTGATCGTGGTAACGCCCTTGCCATTGCGCCCGGCCGTTTCACGGCGAATACGCACTACACCATCCCCCTGGGGGATGGCCGGCGTCGGCTTATCTTCTTTGATACGGCCGGTCTCGGTGGAATAGACCAATCGGGAGTTTTTGTTATCGCCCATAGATACCTCACTCAATTAAGCGCCTAATTCTAACCCTGCAGGCTGCTAGAATGCGCGCCAGCTTTTCAGATAGAGAGAATCCTATGCAGATCAATGGCCAATGGTCCCCCAGGTGGCAGCCTTTAGTAGATGCCTTTGCTGCTAACTTCAGCCAGGGTGAAGAAGGGGCCGGGGTGGCGCTTTACCATCGCGGTGAGTTGGTAGTGAATCTCTGGGCGGGGGTGCGTAGCAATAAACTTGCGGGAATTGAGCGGGAACCCTGGTGCGAGGACACCCTGGTCAATGTGTTTTCCAGCGGCAAAGGTCTGGTAGCGCTGTGTGTGTTGCAGTTAGTGGCGGAGGGAAAACTGGTGCTGGAGCAACCGGTTGTTGAACTCTGGCCGGAATTTGCCCAAGCGGGCAAAGGCGATATCACCCTGCGCCAGCTGTTGTGCCATCGCAGTGGCTTGTCGGCGTTCCACGCCCATATCGCCAACGGGCAGATTTTTGATTGGGATGCTATTAGCAGCGCGGTTGCAGCCGAGTCGCCCTGGTGGCAGCCGGATGAAGGCCAGGGATATTCTCCCTTTATGTATGGCTGGATGCTGGGGGAGTTGGTTAAACGTGCCAGTGGTTATGCCAGCTTTAACCACTACCTCCAGGCCAGGGTAGCCCAGCCCCTGGGCGTGAATTGCCATGTGGGGGTGCCTGATGAACTGCTGGCGACGATTGCCGATACCGGGCCGCTCAAACGTCCGACGGGCTTGCCGGTACAGTCCAACGGCGCCGACAGTATTGCCCTGGGCAAGATTATGAAGGCCGATCCGCGTGGGGTGACCAATCGCGCTTTTTCCAATCCTATTACCCTGATGACAGCGACCAATACCCGGGAGTGGCGCCAGGCGCAAATTCCCGCTGCGAATGCCCATACGACAGCGGCGGCCCTGGCGCGTATCTACGGGGCTTTGGCCAATGCTGGAGAAGGGTTGCTGGACAGTGCACACTTGCCGTTATGCTGGCAGCAACAGACGTTTGAGCAGGATCGGGTACTGGGGCTGCCGCTGCGTTTCGGCTGTGGTTTTATGTTGTCCCAGGCAGCGCGTGCCGATTGCCGTTACGGGCGCGGTGCCCGCGGTTTTGGCCATCCCGGGGCAGGGGGTAGCCTGGGTTTTGCCGACCCGGATTACCAACTGGGATTTGGCTATGTCACGGCGCGTATGGGGCAGGGTTTATTAATTGATGAACGGGCAGTGCGCATGGTGGATGCTGCCTACCAGGTATTGGAGGCACAATAATGTCTGATCTCGAAGCGATGGTGATTGACCTGCAAACCCGGGTTACCTTTCAGGAAGATGCACTCAACCAGCTGAATGATGTGGTAACGCGCCAGGATGCGGAAATGTTGCTGTTGCGTGAACAACTGCGGATGTTGGCCGAGCGTTTGGCTGATTTTATGCGGCAGCCTTCTGCCGGGGCTGGGAGTCCGATGGATGAGCGGCCACCACACTATTGATGCCGGTAATTTGATCGTCCAATCGTAAGGTCGGCTAACTCGTATACAGGAAAATGACACAAAAATGCTCAAAATGGCGTATTGGTTCACGTTTTTCCAAATAAGATGAATTATCTGACACTGCCGGTTTGCGCGGAGGGATTCTTGGCTACACTTTGAGTTCGACTAGCTTTTGTGAGTAATTCGACCCTATGCGTCCATCGAATTCACCAGGGAGTCCGGCCGAACCGTCTGGCGTATTCGCAATTTTAGGCACCTCTGAAATCGCGGCCTGGAACATGGATGTCACAGCGGAAGAGATCCACTTTTCATCCGATTTTTGCCGGTTGTTTCCGGATTGGGTGGATAGCACTGTCTCATTAGCCCAGTTGCTGCAGCACTTGCCTGCAGCGGATCGCTATTTTTTTCTCACCGCGTTCAATAGCGATTCCCAGGATCAGGACTGCATGCAATTGCGTTCCTGCGAGTTGCGTTTGCACTCGGCGCAGGGCGATAAGCGCCTGCGTTTTGTCGGCCGTTTGCAACCGGGCAATATTCGCCGTTATCAGGGTGTTGTGTTTAGTGCGACACATTGGTTGGCAGAGCCGGGCGTTGATTATTCCACCCAATTACTGTCCGCACTGATGGCAGACAGCCCCATACCCTCGCTGATTACCGATGCCCATGGCGTTATCGTTTACCTCAACAGCGCCTGCGAACAAATACTGATGTTATCTCCCCGGCAGATTAAAGCAGCGCTGGGGCGTTATTCACTGCTGCGCGACAAGCAGTTGCAGCAAACCCCGGAATTCCAGCAGCAATTGGCGGAGGTTTATGGCCAGGGCAATGCCACTGCCTTTGAACTGCATTATCCCCTCTCCGGAATTCACCGCTACCGCTTGGATAACGAGCATACATTGTATCTGGATGCCAGTTTCCTACCCATTAAAAACAAACAGGGCAAATTGGAGCGTGTGCTGGTCCAACTGCAGGATTTATCCCGTGAGCTCTATGCGCGCGCCGCCCTGCAGGAAAGCGAAACAAGTTACAAAGCTTTTATCACCAATAGCTCAGAGGCTATTTGGTGTTATGACATGCAACCCAGGGTAGATACCGGCCTGCCCATCGCCGAACAGGTGGAGCAAATTGCCGCCAGTGCACATCTGGTAGAAGCCAATCGGGTATTGCTGAATATGCTGGGTGTAGAAACCCTGGATGATGTATTGGGCCAGCCGCTGAGCGAAAGTGGCTCCACCAATTATTTATTTGATCTGGATACCTTTATTGCCAATGGTTACCAGATGGTGGATCACGACATTACGCGCCAGGATGAGCGCGGTAAAAAATTTTATTTCCAGATTTCCTGTACCGGCATTATTGAAGACGGTTACCTGCGGCGCATATGGGGCACCACCAAGGATGTAACAACCCGCAAGCGCTATGAGGATAAGTTACGCCACCAATCCCTGCACGACTCCCTGACCGGATTGCCCAACCGCGAAAAGCTGTACCAGGATATGGCAAGCTGTTTTGAGCAGCGTACAGCGGAGCAAATCAGTGCATTGATGTTGATAGACCTGGATCGCTTTAAAGAGATCAACGATACTCTGGGGCATAATGTTGGCGATCGCCTGTTACAAATGATCGGGCCTCGCCTGGCCGCCGAAATGGCCGAGGTGCCAGGCACGGTGGCGCGCCTTGGGGGCGATGAGTTTGCGGTATTTTTACCGCGTATTCGCAGCACGCACCAGGCGGTTGTCTTTGGGCATCGCATCCTGGATGCCCTGGCGCAGGAATATGATCTGGAAGTCTTTTGTACGCAGATGTCGGCCAGTATCGGTATTGCGATAGCACCCTACCAGGCACAGGATCACCATGCCTTGATGCGCTATGCCGATATTGCGATGTACTACGCGAAAAGCCAGATGTTGGGACTATCCATTTACAGTCCGGATTACGATCCCCATTCTCCCAAGCGCCTGGCGATGATGAGTGAATTGGGACGCGCGATTCGCGAGAACCAGCTGTGTCTTTATTATCAACCCAAGGTGGTTCTCGATGAGTGCCGCTGCTATGGATTTGAAGCGCTGATTCGCTGGATTCATCCGGAGTTGGGATTCGTTCCGCCAGATGATTTTATTCCCATTGCCGAATTTACCAGCCTGATTCACCCGCTCACCGCCTGGGTGCTGGAAAACAGTATTGAACAATGTCGCCATTGGCAGCTTCAAGGGTTGAACCTGAGTGTGGCGGTCAATCTCTCCGCGCGCAACCTGATGGATGAAAATATTCCCAAGTTGGTAGAGCGTTTATTAAATAAATACCAGTTGCCTGCTGCGCGCCTGGAATTGGAAATTACGGAAAGCTCCATTATGTCTGACCCCAATCGCGCGCTGCGGATATTGCAGCATTTGCATGAATTGGGTGTGCATCTATCCATTGATGACTTCGGGACGGGTTACTCTTCGTTGGCTTACCTCAAACGGCTGCCTGTACAAACGCTTAAGATCGATAATTCCTTTGTGCGCAACATGCTTGGTGATCTGCAGGATGAATTAATTGTCAATTCCACGATTCATCTGGCCCATAACCTGGGCTTAACGGTTGTCGCGGAGGGTGTGGAAAACGAAGAGTTAATGAAGCGTCTGCACGACATGGGCTGCGATGAGGTACAGGGGTATTTTATCGGCCGGCCGATGACAGTGAACAATGCAGATCAATGGCTGGTAGAGTCTGGCTGGATCAAGCAACTGGAAGGGCCTTGACCCTTCCAGGTTTTTATTTTAGCGCTTGGGCTAGAACCCGCGATTTAACATTTGTTGTTGTGTGTATTTGAGGCGCTCTTCCAGCATGGCTGTCTGGTAGCTGTTGCCCTGGGTAAGTTTCAGGGCATTGCGTAACTGGATCATGGCCCGGTCGTAAACACCATTCAAAATAAAATATTCTGCGCGAGCCTGGTGTACACCGAGGATATTCCCCGCCAGGCCATTTACCTCTGCCAGCAGATACCACACATAGTCATCATTGCTGCGCTTGCGTGATAAGCGATCCAGGATTTCAGCCGACTCCTTATAACTGCCGGCTTTCATCAGGGCTTCGGCGTAGCGCACGTTTAATGGGTAACTGCCGGGGTGTTTTTTCAATTGATCTTCGAGAATACTCAATCCCGCCTTGTAGCGCTCAGCGGTAATCTCAATATCGGCACGCATGATCTGGTAGGTGACTCGTGTCGGGTCTTTCTCCAGTAATGGCGCCAGGGCCTCGCGGGCTGCATCAAATTGGCTGGACCTGCTAAGAGCCAGTGCCCAGCCATAGCGGCTGGCATCGGGAGAGTCACTCTCGCGATCCAATTCGCTTTTAAACATCCGGGCGGCTATTTGGGGTGTTTCCTCCTGGTTTGCGCGGATGCGCGCACGGACCAATTGGTATTCGAGGTTATCAGGGTAGGCTTTGCGCGGGTATTTCATCGCGCGATTGCGCGCATCGGCAACCCGGCGTTCGGATACCGGGTGGGTTAACAGGTATTCTGGCGGGCGGCGGTTAAGCCGGTTGGCGCGCATCATCTCTTCAAACATTTCCGATGCCGCATAGGGGTCCAGGCCAGCCTCGATCATGGTTTGCATACCAATGCGATCGGCTTCCTGCTCGTTTTGACGGCTAAAGCTCAAGCGCGCCTGCTGGGCTGCGGCCTGGGTGCCCATAATGGCGGCAATACCGGCATCACCCTCGCTGTTGGCGGCCAGCACCAGGCCCGCCAGCATACCGGCGAGCATAGGCACCATCAGGTTTTTTTCACTTTCCAGGCGGCGAGCATAATGGCGCTGGCTCAGGTGGCCCAATTCGTGCGCAAGTACCGCCGCGAGTTGGTTTTCTGTCTTGGCGTAGGTCAGCAGGCCGGTATGCACACCAATAATGCCACCGGGTACCGCAAACGCATTAAGCGTTCGGTTTTCGGCGACAACCAGTTCAATCTGCTTGCGCTGCAATTGGCTATAAGGCAGCAAACGGTCAAAAAGCTGCTCCAGGTAATCGATCACCAGGGGGTCGGAAGAGGTGGGAACCTGGCTGCGATAGGCGCGTAGCCATTGCTTGCCCAGCTCGCGCTCCTGTTGCGGTGAGATAGTGACGGAGCTGGTATCTCCCAGGGTAGGTAAATCCACATCGGCGCTGGCGCTGGTACCAATTGCAAACAGGCCAATGGCCAGGCTGATGGCCGGGGTATAGGCCCGCAAGACAGGTTTCAGGTGTGGGAAAACAAAGCTCAACACAATGGCAACAGGCTCCTGGTGGTCAGCGCCGATCTACTCTGGCTACTCGCGGGGCTCAACCCTGGTGGCTGTGGTCACAGCGCATGACGCGGAAAAAAATAGGCGCTCACTCTAGCCTTTTTGGCGTTTAAAGACTAGGTTAGCAACCTGCTGAGACCGGCAATGCCGGTAGTGGTTCGCCTTTCGGGGCAAAAATGCGAGAGATGTCAGTTGTGTCCGATGATTCCTTTGCCACATGCATGGCTCACCCTGTCCAGCAGCAACTGGATGCACAAGGGCTCAATTGCCCATTGCCATTGCTGAAAGCCAAACAGGCGCTGCGTGTGCTTGCCGAGGGCGATGTACTGCGGGTACTGGCGACGGATGCAGGCTCCTGGCGCGATTTTCGCGCCTATGCGGACTTGAGTGGCCAAGTGCTGCTCGGAGCTGCTGAGCAGGGGGGCATCTATTGCTATTTGATACAAAAGAAACTGCGTTAGCCCAAACCCCATAGCGGTGGGTACCAGGCTGTTGTACAAAGTGCTGCGCCAGGCACTGTGGCAATAACGGCGCGGCGAGTGTAAAGCGAGTAAGTTATGGTTAACCTGTGTTCAATACACGGCACATTATCCACGCGCACCAAGTCGCTGTTGCTGCCCGGTGTCAGCAGATACCTTGGCCTGCTGATGCGTTGCTGGATATACCTTACCGGTATTTTCGGGTCCTGTATGGGGCTTTATTCTGTGGCAGTTGCTGAAACACAGATACAGGAGGAGGCTGCTGAACTCCCTACCTATATTCGCCATAGCATCGTCAAAAGCGCGCAGGATAAGCGCCAATATTCCTACCTGGTCCTGCCCAACCAACTGAATGTACTGTTGATCTCCGATCCGGAAGCTGAAAAGGCCGCGGCGGCCCTCAGTGTTGCAACAGGTGCCTACCAAAATCCTCCCGAGCGCGAAGGTTTGGCCCATTTCCTTGAGCACATGCTGTTCCTGGGCACTGAAAAATATCCCGAAGCCGGTGCCTACCAGGCATTCATCACCCAGCAAGGGGGAACCTTCAATGCCTATACCGCGCTGGAAAATACCACCTACTTTTTTGATATAGACCCGGCCCAACTGGAGCCGGCACTGGATCGTTTTGCGCAGTTTTTTATTGCGCCACTCTTTACCCGGGAATATGTCGAGCGCGAGCGCCAGGCTGTACATGCCGAATTTATGGCGCGCATCAAGGATGACGGACGACGTGAGTGGGAAGTTCTGCGCGAGCTATTTAACCCGGCCCATCCCGGTGCAAAATTTACTGTGGGCAACCTGACTACCCTGGAGGATCGTGAAGGTAAATCCCTTCGTGACGAATTGATTGAATTTTACCAGCGCCATTATTCCGCTGACCTGATGAACCTGGTGGTAGTTGGGCGAGAGGGATTGCCTCAATTGGAAGCCTGGGTCATTAGCCTTTTTAATCAGGTTCCCCTGCATGAACATGCGTTAGCCAGGGACTATCCACCGCTGATTGAACCTGAGCGCCTGCCCATGTCGGTTGATATCAAGCCGGAACGCGATCAGCGCCGTTTGAGTTTTAATTTTCCCATCGGGCTCTCTCCGGAGTTCGCCACGAAAAAGCCCTATGACTATATTGCCCAGCAACTGGCCCATGAAGGGAAGGGCAGCTTGCTGTCATTCCTGAAACGGCTGGGTTGGGCTGAGGCAGTGAGTGCGGGTTTGATGCTCAAAAGCCGCGAGGACGCACTGTTCCAGATTGATATTGAATTGACTCCGCAGGGCGTCAGGGCGCGCGACCAACTGGTGTCCCTGGTGTTCTATGCCATCGAACAATTGCGCAGCCGCGGGATTAATAGTTGGCGCTATCAGGAAATGCAGGAGATTGCCCAGGCAAAATTTATTTACCAGGAAAAATTATCACCGCTGGAAACAGCGCGTCGCTTGTCGGAAGCCATGTTTGATTACACACCGACGCAGTTGCTCTACAACGATCTTCTGTACAGTGCCTTTGATGAGCGCTTAATCAAGGAGTCCCTGCAGCCACTGAATCCTGCTAATCTCATGCTGGTCCTGGTTGCACCGGATATAGAGGCCTATCGCGTCAGTAAACGCTACAGCGCCCCCTATACCCTGCGCTATACCTTGCCGCAGATCCTCGACCTCAAAATCGCGGTAAAACAGGAATTGTCACTGCCCGAGCGCAATCTCTTTATTCCTCGCAGCCTGGCCGTTAAATCCAACTCCATGCTGGAGCAGACCAATGCAGAGCGCGATAGTATCCCCCAACTGATTTTCCGCGATCGCGATGCGCGTCTCTGGTACGCCCAGGATCACCAGTTCGAACAGCCCAAGGCGGTCATTCAATTAGCCCTCAAATCTCCATTGGTAGCCGGTAGCATTGAGGGCGCAGTGCAAGCGGAACTCTATGCTGCTTTACTGCGCGATCAATTGAATGAATATACCTATCCGGCAAAACTCGCGGGTATCGATTACCGTTTTGAGGCCAATCCACGCGGTTTTGAATTGCAAATTTCCGGTTTCTCGTCGCGTCAAAACCTGTTGCTGAACAAAATTATTGAGTCCTGTGCCTCCGCTAGTTTCAAACCTGAACGCTTTGAAAACATAAAGCAGAAATTGCTGCGCGATTGGCGCAACCGCGATAAGAATCTGCCCTATCAGGTCATGATGCAGGAGATTCCCGCACTCCAGTTGGAACCCTATTGGACCAATCGCGCCATGACCGCAGCGCTGGAAACCATCGACTTTCCACGATTTAGCCGTTTTGCAGAGCACATGCTGCTGGATGCCAAAATGGATATGCTGATTTTCGGCAATTATTTCCGGCAGGAAGCACTTAAATTGGCAGTATTGGTTGATCACAACCTGCTGAACCGCCAGACAGGACGCGAAATGCCGCCTGCAAAAGTATTCAGCCTTGCGGCACAAAATGATAAGCCCTGGCTGTACCGTTATTCGATTGACCATTCCGATGCTGTGGTGCAATTGCTCATGACAGCGGATTCACCGGATATCACAACCAATGCGCATATGCGTCTGTTACAGCAAATCATCAAGCCGGCTTTTTATACCCGGCTGCGCACCGAAAAACAGTTGGGTTATGTCGTTGCTGCGATCTCCATGCCGTTGCGCCAACTGGATACCAGCTTGTTAATCGTACAGTCCCCCGTCGCTTCCGAGACACAGTTGGTTAGTGAAATAGAAGGCTTCTTGCAGCAGCAGGAAGCATCAATTGCAGATGATCTACGGGTAAACCAGCAATCACTCGCGACAAAATTACGCGAGCCGGCGCGCTCATTGACTGACCAGGCCCAGCGTTATTGGCAGTCAATTGTGGTAGGGGACCTGGATTTCTCCCGCACCAAGCGTCTGGCCGATGCGGTTGAGGCAATTACCCCGGAGTCGCTGCTGGAGTACTACAACACCCATTTCCTGGATGCCCGCCAGCGACTCTGGCTGGTGGCCCATCCCCTGGCGGATGAGGCTGGCTATCACCTGTTGGAGGATATAGCCGCCTATAAGGTTCGGCAGGATGCACATCTGCTGCCTTGAGTGAGTTTGCACCTGTCTTGCCTTGTTTTGGTGCAAAGTCGTTGAAAATTATCGTGTTTTTTACTGTCAAGCCTTGGTGAAACACAAAAGTTCAGGTAATAATGCGACCCCCATTGTCATTCCGGTTTTTTGTGAGCTGTAACACGTCTCTACAAACTGCCGGGGCGTTGTTTTGCACTCTTTGAGTGCTCCCTCCGGAGTGTTACCGAAACGGTCAGGGCTGGTAAAAAATTCCCACCTATGCAAGAATTCGTGGATTTTTTTGCCTGCCCAAAACGGAACTTTTGGCCATAACCCCATGAATTTATTGCGATTTTTAGCGCAACACTGAACTGGGGAACTGGCGGATCGCCGGTTACAAATTCCAGTTAATGACTACTGCTAGGTTGATATGTGCTCCGTGCACATGGTTGAGGAGATTTGAATGCAACACGATATCGATGCCATTGAAACAAAAGAGTGGCTGGATGCCCTTCGGTCAGTTGTACGTCACGCGGGTAAAGACCGCGCTGCAGAATTATTGAAAGCCCTGTCCGAGTCCGCCGTTAATAATGGCATTGAACAGCCTTCCTCAATCCAGACTCCCTATCGCAATACCATTCCTGTCGAAAAAGAAATCCAATTCCCCGGCGATGCCAAACTGGAGCGTAAAATCCGCTCAATTATTCGTTGGAATGCCATGGCAATGGTGATGAAAGCCAACGATAACGATGACGGCCTCGGTGGTCATATAGCCTCCTTCGCTTCATCCGCCACCCTCTATGACGTAGGTTTTAACCACTTTTTCCGCGGTAATGACGGCGATGTTCCCGGTGACCTGATTTACTTCCAGGGCCATGTATCACCTGGTATGTATGCCCGCTCTTATATCGAAGGTCGTTTCGACGACGAAACCCTCGACAATTTCCGCCGTGAAGTAGACGGCAAAGGCTTGTCCTCCTACCCACATCCCTGGTTGATGCCGGACTACTGGCAGTTCCCGACCGTATCCATGGGGCTGGGGCCGATCAAATCCATTTACCAGGCGCGCTTCAACCGCTACCTGGAAGCCCGCGGTTTGGTACCGGTTTCCGATCGTAAAGTCTGGGCGTTCCTGGGCGATGGCGAATGTGATGAACCAGAGAGCCTGGGTGCTATTTCCCTGGCATCGCGCGAGAAGCTGGACAACCTGATCTTCGTTATCAACTGTAACCTGCAGCGCCTGGACGGTCCGGTGCGCGGCAATGGCAAGATCGTGCAAGAGCTGGAAGGCGTATTCCGTGGCGCTGGCTGGAACGTGATCAAAGTGCTCTGGGGACGCGGTTGGGATGCATTACTTGCCAAAGATAAAACCGGTCTGTTGCAAAAGCGTATGGACGAAGTGGTCGATGGCGAAATGCAAAATTACAAAGCCAACGGCGGTGCCTATACCCGTGAGCATTTCTTCGGCAAATACCCGGAGCTGCTGGAGCTGGTGAAAGACCTGAGCGATGACGACATTATGGCGCTGGCACGTGGCGGTCACGATTCGCACAAGGTATACAACGCCTATCACCAGGCAGTGAATACCAAAGGCAGACCTACAGTGATTCTCGCCCAAACCGTAAAAGGTTACGGTATGGGCTCTTCGGGCGAAGCGATCAATAAAACTCACTCGGTCAAAAGCCTGGTGATTGAAGATCTCAAAAGGTTCCGCGACCGTTTTGAATTGCCAATCAGCGATGAAGACCTGCCCAACCTGCCTTACTATCGCCCGGCAGAAGACAGCCCGGAAATGCAATACATGAAGGGACGCCGCAAAGAACTGCGCGGCTTCCTGCCTTCGCGCAGCTCGGCGTTCGATCCTTTGCTGGTACCTGCACTGGATGCCTTTGCAGCCCAGCTGAAAAGTACTGGCGAGCGCGAAATCTCCACCACCATGAGTTTTGTGCGCATACTTTCCTCGCTGGTAAAAGATAAAAATATCGGCAAGCAAATCGTGCCGATTGTTCCCGATGAAGCGCGTACCTTCGGTATGGAAGGTATGTTCAAAACCGTGGGCATTTACTCCTCTGAAGGCCAAAAATACGTTCCGCACGATGCCGGCCAAATGATGTCCTACCACGAGTCTGCCACCGGCCAGATCCTGGAAGAGGGGATCAACGAGGCAGGCTCCATGGCTTCCTGGATTGCAGCGGCGACAGCCTATAGCAATTACCGAAAGCCGATGATTCCGTTCTACATCTATTACTCCATGTTTGGTTTCCAGCGCATTGGCGACCTGGCCTGGGCAGCAGGTGATTCGCAAGCGCGCGGTTTCCTGTTGGGCGCGACGGCCGGCCGCACCACCCTGAATGGCGAAGGTTTACAGCACCAGGATGGCCATAGCCACGTGTTTGCCAACACCATCCCCAATTGCCGCTCCTATGATCCGACCTATGCTTACGAGCTGGCGGTTATTATCCAGGACGGTATCAAGCGCATGTATCACGACAATGAAAACGTGTTTTATTACGTTTCATTGATGAACGAAAACTACCAGCATCCGGATCTGCCCGAAGGTGCTGAAGAAGGTATTATCAAAGGCATCTACCAGCTGGAAAAAGGTACGGGTAAAGCGAAGAACCGCGTACAACTGATGGGAGCTGGCACCATCCTGCGCGAAGTGCGTTTTGCCGCAGAGATCCTGCGCAATGAATTCGATGTAGAGGCAGATGTGTGGAGCGTCACCAGTGTGAATGAACTGACGCGCGATGGTCAGCGCGCTACCCGCTGGAACCTGCTCAACCCCACCGCAACCCCGCGCAAGCCCTATGTCACCCAGGCGCTGGAAGGCAGCGATGGTCCATTCGTGATTGCTACCGACAACCTGAAAACTTATTCAGAGCAACTGCGCGCTTATATTCCCGGTCATTACACCGTCCTGGGAACCGAGGGCTTTGGTCGCAGTGATACCCGCAGCAAACTGCGTCACTTCTTTGAGGTTAACCGCTACTTCGTTGTGATTGCAGCGCTCAAATCCCTGGCAGACCAAGGCAAGATCAAAGCCGACGTGGTTGCCAAGGCCATCAAGAAATTTGGTATAGATCCGGAAAAAGCGGATCCCCTGAGTGTGTAAAAACCATCGCCCTCCCACAAAGAGGGCGATGCTGTTTCTATTCGTATTCAATAACCCTTGATCGAACCGTTTAGTGAGGAATGACAGTGGCAATTCAATCAATCAAAGTGCCCGATATTGGCGGTGCAGAAGGCGTTGAAGTAATCGAAATCTCCGTCAAGGTGGGCGATGTAGTCGCCGAGGGTGATTCGATTGTCGTGCTTGAGACCGACAAAGCTTCAATGGAAATTCCTGCCGATGTCGCGGGCAAGGTTGTCGCTATTAAAATAAATGTGGGGGATAAAGTATCCCAGGGTGATCTGCTGATTGATGTAGAAGCTGAAGGGGCTGGCGCTGCTGCCGAACCGGCACCTGTCGCTGCACCTGCTCCGGCGGCACCCGCCCCCGCTGCTGCCAGCGCTGAAGTGGCGGTAGTTGTACCCGACATCGGTGGCGCGGAAGGTGTTGATGTTATTGAGGTTAACGTCAATGTCGGCGATGAAGTTTCCGCAGGTGATACCCTGATCGTGTTGGAAACCGACAAAGCCTCTATGGAAGTTCCTGCCGAAGTCGCCGGTAAAGTTGTCAGCCTGGCAATCAAGGTAGGCGATAAAGTATCCCAGGGCAGTGCTATCGGCGTGATTGCTACGACCGGCGCGGCACCCAAGGCAGACGCTGCCAAAGCGGAAGCGCCGAAAGCAGAGGCGCCCAAGCCAGCTGCTGCTCCAGCACCCGTTGCCGCCAAGGTAGAAGAAATTGTACAAACCGGTGATGTATATGCAGGCCCCGCCGTGCGCAAACTGGCTCGCCAACTGGGCGTGGATCTGGGCAAGGTCAGCGGTACGGGCCCCCGCGGTCGCTTGCTGAAAGATGATGTACGCACTTACGTTAAGCCTATCGTACAGGCTGCACAATCGGGTGCTGCAGTTGGTGGTGCAGGTATTCCTCGTGTGCCGGCGGTGGACTTCGCCAAGTTTGGTGAAATTGAAACGGTGAAAATGTCCAAGGTGAAGAAAATCACTGCCGACAATATGACCCGTAACTGGCTCAATATCCCCCATGTTACCCAATGGGATGATGCGGATATCACCGACCTTGAAGCCTTCCGCAATAGCCTCAAGGCCGAAGCCGAAAAACGCGGTAGCAAACTGACCCCCCTGCCATTCCTGTTGAAAGCCGCTGCCGCTGCGCTGGTTGCCGAGCCAAGTTTTAATGTGTCTTTACATCACGATGGCGAAAGTATTGTGCATAAGAAGTATGTGCACATTGGTATTGCCGTAGACACGCCCAATGGTTTGATGGTGCCTGTCATTCGCAACGTTGATAAGAAAGGCCTGTGGGAACTGACTGACGACATCAACGCTATCGTGAAAAAAGCGCGCGATGGCAAACTGCTGCCGGCCGATATGCAAGGTGGCTGCTTCACTATTTCCAGCCTGGGGGCTGCCGGTGGTAATGGTTTCACGCCTATCGTGAACGCACCGGAAGTGGCTATCCTCGGTGTGTCGCGCGCGCAAATGAAACCCGTCTGGAATGGCAAGGAGTTTGTGCCGCGCAATATGTTGCCGCTGTCACTCTCCTACGATCACCGCGCCATTAATGGCGCTGATGCGGGCCGTTTCTTCACTTACCTGACCGCGGTAGTCGCTGATGTAAGACGCTTGCTGTTGTAATAGCCTGCGGTTATGAAATGACAAAAAGGCCAGCCTTGCGCTGGCCTTTTTGTTTTTTACCAGCCATAGCGGTAGTGGCCGGTGATGGTATAGCTGAACAGTATGTCTTCCAGCTGCGGGCCGGCACCTATGTTGTGAACGATGAGGGGACGCTCGCCGTCAGCGGAGCGCTTATGCGTGATGACACCTATGTGGGGCTGGTTACCTGGCAACATCCAGGTAACCAGATCGCCTGCCTGGTAGGTACTTGCATTGCGTGAAATGGGCAGGGATTTGCCCTGGCGAGTAAAAAACACCTGCAGGTTAGGCACTCGACGGTGATCGATATTGGTGTCCGGTCGTGATTGCCCCCACAGGCGCTTGGCTGGATAAGCGCTGAAGTGTGCTTTTATATCCTCGTGCACCAATTGCTGCAAATCGATTTCCTGCGCGCGATACGCGCGGATCACCACATCGGTACACACGCCGATGTGCGCAGGCACATCGCCCATCGGATAGGGGATTTTGATATAGGCACCGTTATAGCTGACCCTGGTGGCTGTTTGCGACAAGGCCGCATCCACCAGTTTTTCTGCCGCTGTTTGGGCGAACAACTTGCCTGCAAACAACATACTAAACACTAATAGTGTGAACGGTATTTTTTGCATCTACTCGTCAGCTCCTGTTGATGTGTCAGGACGCATGGGTGTTGGGTCGCGTCTGCCAATACAGTAATCGGTTAAAGGGCTTGCAAGTGATTTGCAACAGGATCACGAGGGCCAGCCCTAACAGGATTCCACCCGCATTAGCCAGGATATCCATCAGGCTGAAGGTGCGCGGTGGATGAAAGTGCTGGGCAATTTCAATGGCAATGGAGTAGACCAATAAAAACAGGATACGTTGCCAGATAGGCCAGTAGGGGCGTGCAAAACTGATCGAGACGGCTGCCACGCTATAACCGGCAAAGTGCATTAACAAATCGTTAAAGACAGGGACAGACTGTTCCGGGTGGGGTGTTAGCCCTAAATAGGTATAAACAAACAGCAAAGCATAAAACTGGCTGACGCAGAGCAACCGCCACATGGGATTTCCTCGGGTTATCAAGTTTCAACGCCTGCCAGCATAACAGGCTGGAAATGATTCGATGGGGCTTAATCGACCAGGTGGATTTTGCTTTCAGCGGTATACAGATCCTGTGGTGTGTTGATATTAAAAAAGGGATCGTATTCTCCGATGGCAAACTCCACCGTACTATGGCGCTGTTGTGCAACCCAATCCTGCAGGCGGGGTATTTCGCCGGAGGCCAGTTGCTGCTCGATCGGACTCAGCAGGGAGGCATGCCATAGTGCAAAGGTTGGATGAAGCCGGTTTTGGCTGCTGGCCAGGCTGAGCTGTACTTTGTGGCTTATAGCGCTTTCCAGCAAACGGGCAACCAGGTCTTCCGGAAAGAAAGGGGTATCCGACGCAAAACTGATCAGCCATTCGGCATCCGGGTTATCGCGTTTCAGCCAGTGGAGTCCCGCGTGTATACCGCCCAGGGGGCCGGGATTATTGGGAAATTCATCGGCAATGACCGGTAAACGGGTGCGGGCGAAACGCAAGCTGCTGCCATTGGCATTGAGCAGGAGTTCATCAACCTGGGGCCGCGCACGCTCAATTGTGCGCTGTAACAGGGTTTTACCCGCGAGGGGCAGTAAACATTTATCGCCACCGCCCATGCGGCGCGCCAGACCCCCGGCCAGAATCAGGCCAGCGACGGGTAGGGAGTGAATCATGATAAGCGTAATCCCGCATTTAAAAAGGACAAGGCCGGCCTGTGCTGGCGTGTGAATCATTTTTGATGGTTTATTTTAGTGTAGTTCCCATCAAATACGCAGGCGAATTCTTTATACATCCAGCGTTTTAAATTTTCAGAGAATAAAAGCTATTGTTCAATTTTTTATAATTGATTTTATATATTAAGTGAGAGGGCGGTGATGAAGCTCCATACCTGGCTGGCGCTTTTTTATGCAGGTAAAGTCCATCCTTGTGCGAGAAAATTGCTTTTCACTCCATCGTCAGTAGTATGCGTTGCTCACCCGTATTTACCGGAGTTGCCCCATGGAATTACAACTTGAAGATTTTCGTCGCGAATATACCCAGGGCGGCCTGGAGCGCGATGATCTGGATGCTGATCCGCTGGTGCAGTTTGGCCGCTGGATGGAGCAGACAATCAAATCCGGTATTCCCGATCCCAATGCCATGACCGTGGCGACCGTGGATGAAACCGGCCAGCCATCCCAGCGGATTGTGCTGCTCAAGCATGTGGATGAAAAAGGGTTTGTGTTTTACACCAACCTTAACAGCCGCAAGGCCAAAGAGCTGAAGCACAACCCCAGGATCAGCCTGCATTTTCCCTGGTATTTGCTTGAGCGCCAGGTCAAGGTCTGCGGTGTGGCCGAGCAGCTCTCTACGGCAGAGGTTGTGAAATATTTTGTCTCGCGTCCGCGTGAAAGCCAATTAGGGGCCTGGGCCTCACAGCAGAGTCGGCCAATTCCGTCGCGCGCCTTGTTGATGCAGCAATTTGAGGCGATGAAAAACAAATTTGCCAAAGGTGAGATTCCGCTACCGGATTTCTGGGGTGGGTTTCGGGTAAAGCCCCATCAAATGGAATTCTGGCAGGGCGGCGCCCACCGGCTGCACGACCGTTTTCAGTACAACCGACAAACCGATGGCCGTTGGACGATTGACCGGCTGGAGCCCTAGAGATTCCTTATGAAATATATCGATTACGCGCCTGGCGGCCCGGAGTTCCTGCGTATTGCTGAGGGGCAGGTGCCCGATGTGGGGGCAGGTGAGGTATTGGTTCACGTTGCTGCTGCCGGGGTCAACCGCCCGGATATCCTGCAGCGCCAGGGACTTTATCCCGCTCCTGCCGCTGCGTCCCCTGTCCTGGGACTCGAAGTAGCGGGAGACGTTATTGCCCTGGGGCAGGGGGTAAAACGCTGGCGCCTGGGCGATAGGGTATGCGCGCTGGTTAATGGTGGAGGCTATGCCACCCATGTGGCAGTACCGGAGGCACAATGCCTGCCTGTGCCACAGGGATTGGATTGGGTTCAAGCCGCTGCGTTGCCGGAAACCCTGTTCACGGTTTGGCATAACCTTATTCAGCGCGCGCACCTGCAAGCTGGCGAGCGCTTGTTGGTTCATGGCGGTGCCAGTGGTATAGGTACTATGGCCATACAACTGGCCAAAGCCTTGGGCGCAGACGTTTTCGCAACAGCTGGCTCCGTAGAGAAATGTGCAGCCTGCGCACAATTAGGCGCGCAGGCGATTAACTACCGGATTCAGGATTTTGTGGGCGAAGTAAAAGCCCTGACGGCGGGGCAGGGGGTGGATGTCATTCTCGATATGGTGGGTGGAGACTATGTCCAGCGTAATTTCTCTGCTGCAGCCAAAGATGGACGCATCGTCAATATCGCCTTTTTGCAAGGCAGTCGCGTCACGCTGGATTTAATGCCATTCATGCTTAAGCGTTTGACATTCACCGGTTCAACCCTGCGCGCCCAATCGGCGGCGGCCAAGGCGCAAATAGCGCGTGAATTGGAAGCACAGGTATGGCCATTACTGGCTGCCGGAAAAATACGTCCGATGATTGATTCGGTTTATCCGTTGGCGCGGGTTGCTGACGCCCATCGGCGTATGGAAGCAAACCAACACATTGGCAAACTAGTTTTGGATATGAATCTATGAGCGAACCACAACAGCGTCCACTTGAGGGCATTCGCGTTATTGAGGTAGGACAACTGCTCGCTGGCCCCTTTGCCGGATGTATGCTCGCGTATTTCGGGGCCGAAGTGATCAAGATTGAACCACCGGAAGGTGATCCTATCCGCGGTTGGCGAGTGCTGGACAATGGCACCTCGCTCTGGTGGCGCAGCCTCGGGCGCAACAAAAAAAGTGTGGTGCTGGATTTGAAAAAACCGGCAGGCCAGCAGTTGGCGCGGCGGCTTATCGATAGTGCCGACGTGGTTATCGAAAATTTTCGCCCGGGGGTGATGGAGTCCTGGGGCTTGGGGCCTGATGAAGTCAAACAATCCAATCCCAAACTGGTTTATGCCCGAATTTCCGGTTATGGCCAGACAGGCCCCTATGCCAGCAAGCCAGGCTTTGCCTCTGTCTGTGAGGGGATGAGCGGTTTTCGCTATGTGAACGGTTTTCCGGATCAGGCACCGGTGCGTCCCAACCTGAGTATTGGCGATACCATTGCCGGTATCCATACGGCCCTGGGTATTGCCCTGGCATTATTGCAGCGCGAGCGGGGTGGTAAGGGCCAGGTGGTCGATGTTGCCCTCTATGAGGCCATGTTCAATCTGATGGAGGCGGTTGTACCGGAGTTTGATGGTGCGGGCGTTATTCGCCAGCCGTCGGGGACAACGGTGACCGGCATAGTGCCGACAAATACCTATCGCTGCAAAAACGGCAAGTATGTGGTGATTGGTGGCAATGGCGATTCCATCTTCCAGCGCTTGATGGAGGTTGCCGGTTATCCTGAATTAGCGCGTGATGCACGTTTGGCCAACAATGCCGGGCGGGTCCAGCACGAAGCGGAGATTGATAATGCGCTGGCCGCCTGGTGTATGAGCAAGGACTCTGATGAAATCCTGCAATTGCTGGAGCAGGCACGTGTGCCGGGAGGGCCTATCTACAATGTGGCCGATATGTTTGCCGACCCGCATTTCCAGGCGCGCGGCATGTTTGAGCAGGTGGAAATTGACGGTAAACCACTCAGAATTCCTGCCCTGGTGCCGCGCTTGGCGGATACGCCCGGACGAACCGATTGGCCTGGTGAAGCGATTGGCGGTCATACGCAACAGGTATTGAGCGAGCTGTTGTCACTTTCGCCAGAGGATATCCAGCGTTTAACTGCGGAAGGGGTCATTGCATGAGTATGAAAACCGGGCTTTATCGCCACTACAAAGGCAAGGATTATTTCGTGTTCCAGATTGCCCATCACAGCGAGACCCATGAGCCACTGGTCGTTTATCGCTGCCTCTATGGCGATTATTCCTGGTGGGTGAGGCCTATGGATATGTTTACCGAATCCGTGGAACTGGCTGGCGAAAGTATTGCCCGCTTCCGTTTTGTGCGTGAGCTGGATGAACAGGAGATCCGCCAGTATGCGGCACCGGCAGTGGGAGATGGTGCCCTTGAGTGATAGGCAGGATGACAGTTATTGGATGCGGCGCGCTATCGCCCTCGCCAGCCAGGGTGAGGCCCTGGGGGAGGTACCTGTGGGCGCTGTTATTGTCCGGGAGGGCATTGCGATCGGTGAGGGGTTTAATCAACCCATTACCAGTCGGGATCCAAGTGCCCATGCAGAAATTGTAGCCTTGCGTCAGGCGGCGGCTCACCTGCAAAACTATCGCCTGCCGGGGGCGACCCTCTATGTCACCCTGGAGCCCTGTACCATGTGTGTAGGAGCCCTGGTTCACGCCCGGATTACGAGGTTGGTCTATGGAACTGCCGAGCCCAAGGCCGGGGCGGTCACCAGCCGGGCTCGATTGCTGGATGCAGATTATGTAAATCACCGGGTGAGTTATGAGGGCGGGCTAATGGCTGCCGAGTGCCAGCATCAGCTCAGTCATTTTTTCCAGCAGCGTCGACTGCAGCACAAACAAGCCAGGGGAGCAGGTACAACCAACCAAGGGATTATTGCTGTTGAGCAATCATTTGATGAAAAACAGTTGGAGGATGACGGGTTGCCGGGGATAGGGGAATTTGGAAAAAACACTCCCCTGAAATGAGCAGGGGCCGCAATGCGGCCCCTTATCGGATTCTGTCCTTAGGTCGAAGTAGTCAATTAGTGACGAGCTCCTTTCGATGGTCCTTGACCGCCATTCCTCCTGCGCTAGAGCAATCCCTTGATGTCTCCTGACACCGCCTCCTCCAGGTGGGGCGCCTCCCTTGACCTTGCCTGGCCAACACACATCATTGTCTACCTCCCTGATGTAGCCATTATGCGTCTGTGCCCCGGTGGCGGATAGTCGCTAAAGGCGGTAATGCTTGTAGGAAATTGACTACAACCTAGACCATTTACATCTATGAGGCTGGTTATTTAATAACCTTGTAACAGGGAATATAGGTCCGCCCCGGTAATTTCATGCGATTTTGCTGGGCAAAGGATTCAAGCAGTTCATCCACCGGGTGCATGATTTCAGGGTCTCCGTGCAACTCAAAGTGACCATGTTTTTCGATAGCACATATGCCATCTTCTTTCACATTGCCCGCCACTATGCCGGAAAAGGCGCGGCGCAGGTTTGCCGCCAATTGGTTAACGGGCTGGTTCTTGTGTAATTCCAGGTTGCGCATGTTGTCATGGGTTGGAATAAAGGGTTGTTGCAGGTCGTGGCTGATCCTGAGTTGCCAGTTGAAGTAATAGGCATCATCACTGTATTTGCGGAACTCACGGACTTTTTGAATGCCGGCTTTCATTTCCCGGGCAACTGCAGCGGGATCGTTGATGATGATCTTGTAATGCGATTGGGCTTCAGGTCCCAGGGTATCGGCAATAAATTTGTCCACGCGGGTAAAGTATTCCGCAGAATTTTCTGGACCGGTGAATACCAGTGGGAAGGGAATTTGTTGATTGTCGGGGTGTAACAGGATGCCCAGGATATACAGAATCTCTTCGGTCGTGCCTGCACCGCCAGGAAAAACAATAATCCCATGCCCCAGGCGAACAAAAGCCTCAAGGCGCTTTTCAATATCCGGCATGATAGCCAACTGGTTAACAATCGGGTTGGGGGCTTCAGCTGCAATAATGCCCGGCTCGGTGATACCAATGTAACGGCCATTGTTAATGCGCTGTTTGGCGTGGCCGATGGTGGCGCCTTTCATCGGGCCTTTCATGGCACCGGGACCGCAGCCGGTACAGATGTCTAATCCGCGCAGCCCCAATGCATAACCCACTTCTTTGGTGTAGTCATACTCGTTGCGGCTAATGGAGTGTCCGCCCCAGCATACGACCAGGTTGGGGTCCAGTCCCGGTTGCAACATGCCGGCATTGCGCAGCATATGAAACACGGCATCGGTAATGCCTTCGGATGCTTCCAGGTTGAATTTTGGATTGCCGTTAATTTCGTCGTGGGTGTAAATAACATCGCGCAATACGGTGAATAAATGTTCACTGATACCGCGAATCATTTTGTTATCGACAAACGCTTCTGCGGGAGCGCCTTTTACCGACAATTTTATACCGCGCTCTTCCTGCACAATGCTGATATCAAAATCCTTATAACGCTCCAGCAATTCCTTTCCATCATCCAGGTCGTTGCCGGTGTTGAGCACTGCCAGCGAGCAGTTGCGAAAGAGTTTGTATAAGCCGCTTTGGCTGGAGTCGAGTAACTTGGCGACCTCAACTTTGGAGAGGATATTTAATTGTCCGATGGGAGAGATTACTGCATCGATGGTTTGGTAACCATCGCTTGATTCGTTGATAACACGATAGGGTAGATCACTCATTGGGGGTCCTTAGCATATGAAATGCACATGGGTCGTTCTTATTGCAAGTGTAGAGCGAATTCAGCGCTTTGTATGTGTATTTGAATCACTCTTTTTTGATAGGAAATGGTTAAAAAACAAGCAGGAAATTGTGGTGTCTCATTCAGTAAGGCACGCAGGGTCAAAGACATATTCTCCGGAAAGCCATTGGATAATTTCCTGCGCATAGGGTGCGCTCTGCGATTGTTCGGTGAAGGGGCGATATATCTCAATCAATGCCAGTTTTTGGGCGTCGCTCATGTGTGAAAGCCCCTGATCCTGAAACAGTCCGAGATGTTGGTGAAGTTGTACTGCCATGGTGTTGCCTGGCAGCTCTTGCGCCAGCCTGTCAAATGTTTGCTGTGGCTGGTATTGGGCACCCTGTTCATAGGCAGCTATCAAACTTGCTATCGCCAGTTGTGATAACCAGGGTTGGTTCATGGGATTAATGGCATGTCCGTTGAGCTGGTTATGCAATTGGTGGTGGCTATAGGGAAATGCACGTAAATGCAGGTGGCTGGATTTAATAGCACCATCATTAACGGGATAGTTATCCCATAAAAACGGTTTGCGTTGGAATAGCTCACGCACCCTGTGCAAATGCGTTAACGCATATTCTGGTGAACACACTTTTTCTCCGGTCCAGAAAATATCAATTGCCTTATCCAATCCCTTGCCCAGGGCTTGCCAGTAGCCCTCAGGCATGGTGCCAAACACTTTTTCCAGCACCGGGTCAACACTGTAATAACTGGGGCAAAAAATAAGGCGATGTGCCAGTGATTCACTGGCGGCAAGGTGAACCAGATCCAGCTGTAATTGTGCGAGTTGCGGCAGGTCGCCGCGCATATCATCGAATAAGATGCAAAGGATGTCGGGTTGCAGAGATCTTATTTGTCGCACACGCTGGCGTAAACTACGGTGTTGGTTTTCCCGGGATTCGCGGTAAATATCCAGGGGGGACAAACCTATACCAAAGTGCAAGCCCAGTGTGTGGCACTGATGGCGTAACTTTTGTAGTTCACTTTGGGTTTCTGCAGGCCAGTCCAGTTGCCAATGGCGGCGTAGGTGTGCATCACTTTTGGGGGCGTAGATGTAAAAATCGTAGCCGTACCTGGCCAGAAATTGCAGGTGATCGCTGCGCTCCTGCCAGCTCCAGCTCTTACCGAAAAAACCTTCAATGGTGCCCAGTGGCTGGGCGGGATTTTTATACATGGGGAATGGATATCAGGTTGCAAAAATGTGCGCACATCATAATCGAAAAAAACATTTTGCACTTTGCCGGGGCACGGGGTTTTCCCCTGTGTTTGCGCTGCTTGTCGTTAATTGACACTCCATACCCATCTGCCTATCATAGCGGCCTTTTTGCAACCCTGTACTTGCGTAATTTATCGGTTGTTTGTGTCAAATTGCCGTGAAAAATACCTCCTTTGTACAGGTTTTACTCCTGCTTTCCTATCCGCAAGTTTGCGTTAAATCGAGAGTCTCTAGGATGGCTTGGTTGCACGCTGTTTTTGTTTAGGATGGTTGTATTGCTAGTAATTGCGTTACTAGATGAAAAGCCGGAGAAACCCATGATTGCAATCTAACCCCTATACAGGCAGCACCCAGGCATTATGTTCACGTTTTATGGCCCTGATACCCTCGTAATGGAGTAGTAAATGACCAATCCTATAACCCGCCCAATCGATTTACCCTCCTGGAAAGCCTTGCAAACCCATGCGGCACACATGAAAGGCCAGCATCTCAAGGATTTGTTTAGCAGCGATCAGGATCGTTTCAGCAAGTTTTCCATCCAGCACCCCAATCTTCTCCTCGACTACTCCAAAAACCTGATTACCGAAGAAACCAGGGCCGCACTCCTGGCGTTGGCGCGTGAGTCAGAGGTTGAATCCTGGCGCAGCAAGATGTTTGCCGGTGAGCATATCAATGCCACTGAGGATCGTGCAGTCATGCATGTTGCCCTGCGCGATAACTCCGGCAAACCTATCCTGATTGATGGTGTCGATGCTCGCCCCGCGATCCAGGCTGAGCTGGAGCGCATGCGCAAGCTCTCTGAGCAGGTGCGCTCCGGTCATTGGAAAGGTTATACCGGCAAAGCGATTACCGACGTGGTGAGTATCGGTATCGGCGGCTCCAACCTTGGTCCGCTGATGGTGACTGAGGCGCTCAATGCCTATAGCGATAAGCGTCTCACTATGCACTATGTCTCTAATATTGATGGTGTACAGATTGCGGAAGTCCTTGCCGGGTTGAGTCCGGAAACTACCCTGTTTGTGATCTCATCCAAGACCTTCACCACCCTGGAAACCATGACCAATGCCAAAACCGCAGAGGCCTGGTTTATGGCAGCTGCAGGGGATAGAGCCGCAATTGCCAAGCACTTTGTGGCCGTTTCAACAAACCGCAAGCTGGTTACCGCCTTTGGCATCGCCGAAGAGAACATCTTTGATATGTGGGATTGGGTTGGCGGTCGTTTTTCACTCTGGTCCGCTATAGGCCTGCCCATTGTGTTGTCGTTGGGATACGAAGCCTTTGTTGAACTGCTGCAAGGGGCTTACGAAATGGATCAGCACTTCCAGAGCGCTCCCCTGGAAGAGAATGCACCGGTACTGCTGGCGTTGGTCGGTATCTGGAATCGCAATTTTCTGGGTTATCCCGCCCATGCCCTTTTGCCCTATGACCAGTGCCTGCACCGTTTCCCTGCCTATATGCAGCAGGCGGAAATGGAGAGTAACGGCAAGTCGGTTAACTGGGCTGGCGAAGCAATCAGTTATGGCAGTGTGCCGTTAGTGTGGGGGGAAGTGGGTATTAATGGCCAGCATGCCTTCTATCAAATGTTGCACCAGGGCACTGACATTATCCCCGCCGATTTTATCGGTTCTGTTGAGCCCAATATTGTGGTTGAAGGCCACCATGATGCCCTGATGGCCAACTTTTTTGCCCAAACCCAGGCATTGATGCTGGGCTGTGATGCAGACCAGGTGCGCCGCGATTTGACGGCCAAGGGCGTTCCCGCCGCACGTATTGAGGAAATCGTTGAACACAAGGTTCATCGCGGTAACCGTCCCACCAATACGCTGCTATTGCCGAAAGTCACCGCGAAAGCCCTCGGGTCATTAATTGCGCTCTATGAGCACAAAATCTTTGTTCAAGGTATTATTTGGCGCATTCACTCCTTCGATCAGTGGGGGGTAGAGTTGGGTAAGGTGCTGGCGGCTGGTATTCAGCCGGAATTGAACCTGACCAAGGCTACCAACCCTGGCCATGATGCTTCGACGCGTAATCTCATCGACTATTACAAGCGCGCTAAAGCGAATCAGTAATGCCGCTACGGCGAGCCTGGCAGATGGTGCTGCTTTTGCATGCTGGATTGCCAGGGGCCGTGTGGGCAGGGATGCCGTGACACCTGACCGGGTGTTGCAAGGAGGCATAAAAGAACTCACACAACAGCAAAGTGCCCGGCAACGTATCGGGTGCCATGTGTGCGCCTGCAGGGTGTTATCTCCAGGGCGCAAAACCCCTTGGGCCGGAACCTTCGCGCCTGAGTTTACCTACGAGCAATGGTGTTCCGATGACTGATGTGCTAGCTACAGATCCAAGATTGGTCGAAATTACCGAGCGAATCATCGCTCGCAGCAAAGATACCCGCGCTGCCTACCTGGCGCGTATCAACCGATTCCGCAGCAAGGGTCCGGCACGCCACCACTTGGGCTGCGCTAATTTGGCTCACGGTTTTGCCGCTTGTAATACCGCTGATAAAGAGGCCCTGGCTGAAGGCCAGGCGCCTAACCTGGGGGTTGTATCGGCCTATAACGAGATGCTCTCTGCACACGTCCCCTATGGCGAATACCTGGAGCCGATTAAGGCGGCCGCCAAAGAAATGGGTATGACTGCACAAATGGCGGGCGGTGTGCCGGCTATGTGCGATGGCGTTACCCAGGGCTATCCGGGTATGGAAATGTCGCTGTTCAGTCGCGATGTGATCGCCATGAGCACGGCGATTGCGCTGTCCCACGATATGTTTGATGGCGCCATGTGCCTGGGGGTGTGCGACAAGATTGTGCCGGGCCTGATGATCGGTGCCTTGTCCTTTGGCCAATTGCCCATCGTATTTATTCCTGCCGGCCCTATGACTCCGGGCTTGTCCAATGCTGAAAAAGCCAAGGCGCGCCAGCTGTTTGCGGAGGGTAAGGTCGGTCGCAAAGAGCTGCTGGCAGCGGAGAGTGCCTCTTACCATAGCGCCGGAACCTGTACTTTCTACGGTACTGCCAATACCAACCAGATGCTCATGGAAATCATGGGGATGCATTTGCCTGGCAGTACGTTTATCAATCCCTATACCCCGTTGCGCGATGCCCTGACCCGTGCCCATGTTCACCAGTTGGCGCGGATTACACGCGATCAATCCGTGACCCTGGCGGAGATAGTCACAGAAAAGTCTGTTATTAACGGTATTGTGGGTTTGATGGCGACCGGTGGCTCTACCAACCATGCCATGCACGTGGTGGCTATAGCCCGCGCCGCGGGTGTGCAAATTAATTGGCAAGACTTGTCTGACATTTCCGATATAATCCCCCTCATGTGCCGTATTTACCCAAATGGCCTTGCGGACGTAAACCGCTTCCAGGCTGTGGGTGGTATGGGATTCCTGATTCGTGAGCTGCGCCATGCGGGACTGCTGCACGATGATGTGAAAACCATCATGGGGGAGGGCGGTTTGTCGCACTACACCCAGGAGCCCTTCCTGGAGGATGGCGAGCTGGTATGGCGCGAAGCGCCTATTGAGAGCCTGGATGATTCCGTATTGCGTCCAATGGGTAGGCCGTTTGCCCCTGAAGGTGGCCTGCGCCTGCTCAAGGGGAATATAGGGCGCTCAGTGATCAAGATTTCAGCTGTTAAGCCTGAGCATCGCAAAGTTGTGGCACCGGCAGTGGTGTTCCACAACCAGGCTGAACTCCAGGACGCTTTCAAGCGCGGTGAATTGGAAAAAGATTTTATTGCCGTGGTGCGTTTCCAGGGACCCAAGGCCTGCGGTATGCCGGAGCTGCACAAATTGACTCCACCCTTGGGTGTGTTGCAAGACCGCGGCTTCAAGGTGGCCCTGGTAACCGATGGTCGTATGTCCGGCGCCTCTGGTAAAATCCCTGCCGCCATACATATGACACCGGAAGCGCTGGATAATGGTGTGATTGGCCTGATTCGCGACGGTGACCTGATTGAGCTGGATGCAGAGAGCGGCAGTTTGCAACTGCTGGTCAGCGATGAAGTGCTGGCGAGCCGCACACCGGCCCAGTGCGACCTGAACGAGGTTCACTATGGCATGGGGCGCGAATTGTTTGCCCCCCTGCGCGCCACTGTGGGCCTGGCCGAAGAAGGAGCTACTGTTTTTAACTGGTGACCAGTTAACTGACCCCGAACCCTGTTCGGGGTCTTCGTTTTTATTACCTGGCCTGCTGTTGCGGCGGCAGGCTACACGATCTAGAACCACTGACAGGATTAGCTCACATGCTTGAGGCATTTGATTTTGTTATTTTTGGCGGGGCCGGTGATTTGGCACTGCGCAAACTCATCCCGGGCCTGTACCGTGCGCACCGTGAAGGCGCGCTACCGAACGGGGCACGTATTATCCCCACCTGCCGCAATACGCAAATGGTGACGGAATATAAAAACAAAGTACGTGATGCTGCCAAAGAGCATTTGAATGCCGATGAATTTGTGGATGCGGATTGGGACAGTTTCGCCAATCGACTCCACCCTGTTTTTGTAGATATTGCCACTCGCGATGAACATTGGGACGCGCTTGCCCAATTGATGAACACAGGTGGTAACAGCCAGCGTGTGTTTTACCTATCGACGCCACCGTCTGTATTCAGCGTATGTTGTAAGCATTTGCACGAATCCGGTCTCATTACCGAGAGCGCTCGTGTTGTGGTAGAAAAACCGCTGGGCTATGACGGTAAAACGGCAGAGGAAATTAACAGCCAGATCGCCGAGTATTTCCGTGAGGAAGCCATCTACCGCATCGACCATTACCTGGGCAAAGAAACTGTGCAAAACCTGTTGGCCCTGCGTTTTGCCAACGGTATGTTCGAACACCTGTGGGACGCCAGGTCTATTGACCATGTGCAGATTACGATTTCAGAAACCGTAGGCCTTGAAGGCCGTGCCGGTTTCTATGATGGCGCTGGTGCATTGCGTGACATGGTGCAAAACCACATTTTGCAACTGCTCTGCCTGGTGGCGATGGAGTCACCCAATCGCATGACTGCCGAGCGTATCCGCGCAGAAAAACTCAAGGTGCTGGAAAGCCTGCGTCCGCTGACGGGCAACACTGTCAAATACAACACCGTGCGCGGCCAGTACGTCGCCGGTGATATGAACGATAAGCAGGTTCCCGGTTACCTGGATGAATTGGGTAAGCCAAGCGATACCGAGACCTTTGTGGCAATTCGCGCGTACATTGACAATTCACGCTGGGCTAACGTGCCTTTCTACTTGCGTACCGGCAAGCGTATGAAGCAGCGTTTTGCCGAGATCGTGATCCAGTACAAAGATGTCGCCCACCGCGTTTATCCGGAGTCTGCCGGTGCTGCTACCCCCAACCGCCTGGTGATTCGCCTACAACCGGAAGAAAGTATCAAGATCATCATGATTTCCAAGGATCTTGAAAAGCACGAGACACGCCTGCGCCCGGTGGCACTCAATTTGAACTTTGCGGATACCTATAAAGATTTCTACTCGGACGCCTACAAGCGCCTGATGCTGGATGCCGCTGCTGGTGATGCCAGCCTGTTTATCCACCGCGCTGAGGTGGATGCCGCCTGGGCCTGGATTGATCCGATTATCGAAGCCTGGCAGCGCCCGGAAAACAAACCCCACGGCTATATGGCGGGAAGCTGGGGGCCGCAGGCCTCGGCGCAAATGCTGGCCAGTGATCGCCGCCGCTGGTTCTCGATTGATGAAGTGTTATCGGGAGCCGATCAGGAATGGTAATCGAGCGTTTGTTTGACAGTCGTGCCGAGATGATTGCCGCACTCCAGGTGGAGTGTGAGGCAGCGTTGCGCAATGCTATCGAAGAGCGCGGCGAAGCCACTTTTATGGTGTCCGGTGGCAGTACACCCGAGCCGCTCTACAAGGCGCTGAGCGAGGTGGGGTTGGATTGGGAATTGGTGTATGTCGCCCTGGTGGACGAGCGCTGGGTAGCCTTTGATCACCCGCGCAGCAACGAGGCTTTTGTTGTTCGCTCCCTGGTGCAAAACAAGGCGGCCAGTACCAACCTGATCGGTATGAAAAATACGGCAGCGACACCGGAGGAGGGCCTGGCTGATTGCGAGGTTGCTTATCAGCAGCTGTCACAGCCTTACGCTATTACTATCCTGGGCATGGGGTCCGACGGTCATACCGCTTCCTGGTTCCCCAATGCACAGGGATTGGACAAGGCGCTGACCACCGACCAGCTCTGTGCCGCTGTCACAGCACAGCAAAGTGCAGTCACTGGCGAGGAAGTCGAGCGCATGACGCTCTCCCTCAACGGGGTATTGCAATCAAAGACGCTGGTTTTATTGCTGACCGGCGAAGAAAAACTCCAGGTCTTCCGCGCTGCCCAGGCGGGAACCCAGGTACATGACATGCCCATTCGCGCGCTGTTGCAACAGCAGCAGGTTCCATTGACGCTCTATTGGGCTCCCTGATTTTTGTGTGACGCAACGAGGAAAACCACAGTGGCTTTAACCATCGATCAAATTCTCAAAGTAGCGCCGGTTGTACCTGTTATGGTCGTCGAGCGCATCGAAGATGCCGTACCCCTGGCGACCGCACTTTACAACGGTGGCCTGAAAGTGTTGGAGATCACGCTGCGTACGCCCTGCGCACTGGATGCTATCAGCGCCATGGTAGAGGCCCTGCCGGATGATGCGGTGATTGGTGCGGGAACTATTATCACCCCGAAAGATCTTGATGCTGCCGTGAAGGCCGGATCTACCTTTATGGTAAGCCCGGGTACCACGCCAGCGCTGATCGAAGCCGCCAAGGCCTGCCCGGTGCCATTGCTGGCTGGTGTGGCGACTCCCACTGAAGCCATGCACCTGTTGGTAGAAGGTTTCACCCACCAGAAATTCTTCCCGGCAGAAGCCGCCGGTGGTGTTCCCATGTTGAAGTCCATCGCGGGTCCACTGCCGCAGATTACCTTTTGCCCCACCGGTGGTATTGACCTGGCCAAGGCTCCCAGTTACCTGGCGCTGCCTAACGTGGCTTGTGTGGGGGGAACCTGGATGGCACCTAAAGAATTGATGAAAGCCGGACGCTGGGAAGAGATTGAACGCCTGGCCCGTGAAGCAGCCAGCCTGCCTCGCTAAGGCAGGATAGAGATCCGGCAAGAGAACCCGTTTTGAATTATCGGCCCGCGCGAGCGGGCAAACTTTTTTAACCTAGGAGAAAGCAATGACTATTCGTGTGGCAATTAATGGTTATGGTCGTATCGGTCGCAATGTGTTGCGCGCGCTTTATGAGTCCGGCAAGCGCAGCCAAATCCAGATCGTGGGTATTAACGATTTGGGCGATGCCAAACTCAATGCCCACCTGACCAAGTACGATTCTGTACACGGCACTTTCAACGGCACTGTTGCGGTGGAAGGTGATCACCTGATCGTTAACGGTGATGCTATTCGCATTACCTCCGAGCGCGACCCGGCTAAATTGCCCTGGGGTGAGCTGAATGTAGATGTTGTCTACGAATGTACCGGTATTTTCACCAGCAAAGAGAAAGCCTCTGCCCACCTGGCGGCCGGTGCAAAAAAAGTGATTATTTCTGCTCCGGGTACCGAGGTTGATGCCACGGTGGTATTCGGTGTAAACCACAATGTGCTGAAAGCCACGGATAGCGTGATCTCCAACGCTTCCTGTACCACCAACTGCCTGGCGCCTGTCGCCAAGGTGCTGAATGACAAGTTCGGCATTGTGCAGGGCTCCATGACCACCATTCACGCGTATACCAACGACCAGGTACTGTCTGATGTGTTCCACAAGGATATCTACCGCGCTCGCTCTGCCACCCAATCCATGATTCCGACAACGACCGGTGCGGCCAAAGCGGTTGGCCTGGTTCTGCCTGAGCTGAAAGGCAAGTTGGACGGTATCTCTGTCCGCGTACCTACCATCAACGTTTCTTTGGTTGACTTGAACGTACTGGTAGAAAAAGACGTAAGTGTCGAAGCCATCAATGCGGCTATGAAAGAAGCTGCCGAAAAGGAAATGCCAGGTGTTTTGGCGTATGTCACCGAGCCGTTGGTCTCTGTGGACTTTAACCACAATCCGCACTCATCCAACTATGACTCCTTGCAAACCAAGGTCTACGGCAAATGGGTCAAGGTGTTGAGCTGGTACGACAACGAGTGGGGTTTCTCCAACCGTATGTTGGATAACACCCTTGCACTGATGTCAGCCAAATAATAAGAAGAGAATTGATTATGTTAAGACGCACCAAGATCGTCAGTACCTTGGGCCCGGCCTCGGAATCTCCCGAGGTTCTGGAAAAGTTGATTCTGGCGGGCGTTAACGTCGTCCGCTTGAACTTCTCCCATGGTTCACCGGAAGACCACAAATACCGTGCCGAGACCGTCCGTGCCCTGGCCGCCAAACACAACCGCTATGTGGCGGTATTGGGTGACCTGCAAGGTCCAAAAATCCGTGTCGCTCGTTTTAAAGATGGCAAGATCCATCTGAAAGTGGGTGACAAGTTTGTGTTGGATGCCTCGCTGGAACGCGATGCCGGTACCCAGGAGCAAGTGGGTATCGACTACAAAGAGCTGCCTAACGATTGCAAACCCGGCGATATTTTGTTGCTGGATGACGGCCGTGTGGTGCTTAAGGTTGATCGTGTTGAGGGTACGCGCATTTACACCACCACCAAGGTGGGTGGCCCCTTGTCCAATAACAAGGGTATCAACCGCCAGGGCGGTGGTTTAACGGCACCCGCCTTGACGGAAAAAGACCTGGCAGATATCAAAACTGCTGCGGAAATTGATGTGGATTACCTCGCGGTTTCCTTCCCGCGCAGTGCAGAGGACATGAACTATGCCCGTCGCCTGATGGAAGAGGCGGGTGGTCGCGCCGGCCTGGTTTCCAAGGTGGAACGTGCCGAAGCCGTTGCCGATGACGAAACCCTGGACGACATTATCCGCGCCAGCGATGCCGTGATGGTGGCGCGTGGTGACCTGGGGGTTGAAATTGGGGATGCAGCCCTGATCGGTGTACAAAAACGCATCATTGCGCGCTCACGTGCACTGAACAAGGTGGTAATCACCGCAACCCAGATGATGGAATCCATGATCAACAGCCCGCTGCCAACCCGTGCAGAGGTGTTTGACGTGGCTAACGCGGTACTGGACGGTACCGATGCGGTGATGTTGTCTGCCGAGACGGCTGCCGGTAGTTATCCGGTAGAAACGGTTGAAGCCATGGTGCGTATTATTCTCGGTGCCGAAAAGCACCCCACCGCCAGTGCTGATACCTACCGCATGGATCAGGCGTTCAACGGTATCGATGAGTCCATTGCGCTGGCGGCTATGTTCACTGCCAACCACCTGTCGGGTGTGAAAGCCATCATTGCCTTCACCGAGTCGGGCAGTACCCCGCGCCTGATGTCCCGTGTTGGATCGCAACTCCCGATCTTTGCTTTCTCACGCCATGTGAACACCCAGCGTAAGGTTGCCCTGTATCGCGGTGTGCACCCGGTAGCCTTTGATACGGAAGCTGTGCCCAGTGCGCAGGATTTCGTCCGCGCTATCGACCTGTTGAAGAGCAAAAACATTCTTACCGATGGTGATATGGTGATTGTGTCCTGCGGTGATACCAATCTGTTAGGTGGCACCAATAGCCTGAAAATCCTGCGGGTGGGTGACAAACTCGCCTGATAGGTGTCGCAGTCTTATCGGTCTAAAAAACGGCAGCATGACTGCCGTTTTTTTTGCCTGGGATTTGATTCTGGGTTGCCTGTGGAAAATGCTGGCAATGCAGGTAATGTTCCCGGGGTTGCCTGGGTATGATGCGGGTTTGGTCAAATAAGTGGAGTCGAGCGTGAATAAGCGATTACTGGTAGCTGGATTATGTAGCCTGGGGTTGTGTGTCAGTTCCCTTGTCCAGGCATTGGAACTGTTGCGGGCCGACTGGCAGCAGGGCGGCGTAATTATCGGGCAGGTTCCCGAGGGTACACAGGTGGAATATGCCGGCAAACGATTGCAATTATCGGAGGATAGGCAGTTCGTGATCGGTTTGGGACGCGATGCACCTGCCGAGGCCAGGATCATCACCGTTGATGCCCGGGGACAGCGCCAGCAGCATCTATTTAAGGTGCAACAGCGCCAATACAACATCCAGAAAGTGACCGGTGTCCCGCAGAAAACCGTAACGCCTGACCCGGAGCAGGTTGAACGTGCCAGGCGCGAAGCGCAAATGGCAACGGAGGCACGCAAGGTCGATTTACCCCTGACATTTTTTGCCCAACCATTTGTCTGGCCATTGCAGGGGCGTATCACGGGTGTCTATGGCAGTCAGCGTTTTTATAACGGTGTCCCCAACAACCCCCACTATGGTGTGGATATCGCCCGCCCGGTAGGCACTTTGGTGACAGCGCCTGCGGGGGGACTGGTCACCCTGGCACATCCGGACATGTTTTTTTCGGGGGGAACCCTGATTATCGACCACGGCCATGGATTGTCCTCAACCTTTATCCACCTGAGTGAAATCCTGGTTAAAAAGGGGGACTCCATTACCCAGGGACAGGTAATTGCCAAGGTGGGTATGACCGGGCGTGCGACAGGGCCCCACCTGGATTGGCGGATGAACTGGTTTGAGGAGCGAGTGGATCCACAATTGCTGGTTGGCCCTATGCCAAAAGATTCAGTAACGGAGTCGTCCCGGTAAGGCGACATCAAGGGAGAGGATTTTACCCATGGTGCGAGTCATTCAATTCCTGCTGGCCTTTGCCCTTGGTGCGGCCAGCTTGCTGTACCTCCAATCCCAAGGGTGGCAGACCCTGCGTTATCGCTTTTCTCCCGTGACAGAGTTCGCCGATGGTGCCAGCTATCAGGGACAGCATAATAAGCAAGGTCAATTGGACGGCTGGGGGCGAATGACCTGGCGCAACGGCGACAGTTATGAAGGTGAGTTCCGCCAGGGGTTGTTCCATGGCCAGGGAACGCTGATTTCCGCACAAATCGCGATTTACCAGGGGCAGTTTGTCGATGGTTATGAGGAGGGCAGGGGGCGGCTGGACTATAGCGATGGCAGTCATTATGAAGGCGAGTTCAAGGCGGGGCTTTTTGACGGGCAGGGGCGTTTTACCCTGGTCGATGGCGGTGTTTATGACGGCACTTTTGTCGCTGGCAAAATGCAGGGACAAGGACGCTGGCGCTATAGCGATCAGTCCATGTACACCGGCGAGGTCAAGGATGGTATCCGGCATGGGCAAGGTGAACTGCTGCAACCTGATGGCGCCAAATATACCGGGGAGTTCAGCGATGGGAGAATGCAGGGAAATGGCATCTTTACCGATGCTAAAGGTGCGAGCTACAGTGGTGAATTTCAGCAGGACATGTTTACCGGTAAGGGGATTTATACCGACCCTGATGGCTACACCTATATCGGCGAATTTGAAAATTGGCAATTGCATGGAGCAGGGATGCAGACGGACAAAGAGGGTAATCAATGGCAGGGACAATTCAAGCGTGGCCTGCTGGATGGAAAAGGCAGTTTTATCGCCAAAAATGGCGAGGAATATAACGGGGATTTCAAACTGGGGCACTACCACGGCAAAGGTAAGCTGGTTCAACCTGACGGTGATATTTACGAAGGGGCGTTTGAATATGGGCGCAAGCATGGCACAGGCGAACTCACCTACAAGCAACCGCTGGATGGACTCACCCGGATAAAAGGGCGCTGGCACTACAACAAACTGGTGAATGGCGGCAAATCCGTCAAAATCTACAGCGGTGAGGAAATCACACATTTTGCCATGGAGCAACAATCAACGGTCCTGAAGCAAGCACTTGAGTCCATACGTGTATCTGATCCGCACAAGATTGAGTTTTACAGCCTGGTGATCGCCGGCGATGGGACTGAAGAAGTATTTCGCCGTGAAACCCGCTTTATTGAAAATTTATTCACCCGGCAGTATGGGGTAGCGGACACCGGTATTTACTTGGTCAACAGCCAGCGCTCACTGGATAAACCCCTGGCGAGCCTGTCGAGCATCAGCGCCGCCATCCAGCGCATTGCTGAGCGCATGGATAAGGAAAAAGACATTTTCTTCCTCTATATCACCAGTCACGGTTCCAAAAAGCGCACCATTTCCCTCAAACATAATGGCATCACCCTGGCTGATATTCCCGCTGCCTGGCTGGGCAAACAACTGAAAAACTCAGGGATACAACACCGGGTTGTACTCTTGTCGGCCTGTTATTCAGGCGGTTTTATTGATGATTTGCGCGACGAATATACGCTGGTTATGACAGCAGCCTCGGCGGAAAAAACATCATTTGGTTGTTCTGATGACAGCCAATTTACCTATTTCGGTCGAGCCTATTTCCAGGACGCACTGCAGCCCGGCGTCGATTTTGAGGCGGCCTTTGAACGTGCAAAGGCGCTGGTCAGTGAATGGGAGAGCGAGCAGAAGCTAACGCCTTCCGAACCCCAAATCCATCGCAGTGAGGCGGTGCTCAAACAATTGCGCCGTTGGCAGGATGAACGATCTGCCAATGATTTAAATCCCTAATTAGTGCCATAGCAGTGTGGCTCTAGAGACAGCGCCATAATTCGCAGTGTAAGATACCGCCCCCGGTTAGCCTGAGTGAGCGTCAAGTTTATGATTGATAAAAAATTACTCAGTATTCTGGTATGCCCGGTCAGTAAAGGGGAGCTGGAATATCATCCAGAACAGCAGGAATTGGTGTGCTGGCAAAGTGGCCTGGCTTATCCAATCCGCGATGGAATTCCTGTCATGCTGGAACAGGAGGCGCGTAAACTCACGGCAGAGGAACTGGATGCCCATCATCGCTGAGCAGTGCACCGGGCAAAAATAACGTTCTCCAATACCAGAGCTGCATTTAAGAGTTGCACAAAATTTAAACCATTAGTGGAAACCCTATGAAGAGCGCTGAAATTCGCGACGCCTTTTTAAAGTACTTTGAGAGCAAAGGTCATACAGTAGTAGCCAGTAGCTCGCTGGTTCCCGGCAACGATCCCACCCTGTTATTTACCAATGCCGGGATGAACCAGTTCAAGGATGTTTTCCTCGGCGGCGAAACTCGCTCCTATACCCGTGCAGCCAGCTCACAGCGCTGTGTCCGCGCTGGCGGTAAGCACAATGATCTTGAAAATGTGGGTTATACCGCGCGTCACCACACCTTCTTTGAAATGTTGGGTAACTTCAGCTTTGGCGATTATTTCAAGCGCGATGCTATTGCCTATGCCTGGGAATTCCTGACCTCGAAAGCATGGCTGAATATTCCCGCTGAAAAACTCTGGGTCACTGTCTACGCGTCGGATGATGAAGCCTACGCTATTTGGCACAACGAGGTTGGCGTCCCTGCCGAGCGCATCATCCGTATCGGTGACAACAAAGGTGCTCCCTACGCCTCTGATAATTTCTGGGCGATGGGTGATACCGGCCCTTGTGGTCCCTGTACCGAAATCTTCTACGACCACGGCCCGGACATCTGGGGTGGCCCACCTGGTTCGCCCGAAGAAGACGGTGATCGTTATATTGAAATCTGGAACAACGTCTTCATGCAGTTCAACCGCACTGCAGATGGTGTACTGCATCCCTTGCCCGCCCCTTCAGTGGATACCGGGATGGGGCTGGAACGTATTTCTGCAGTGATGCAGCACGTCCATTCCAACTACGAAATTGATCTGTTCCAGCATTTGCTCAGCGCTGCCGTTGAAGCGACGGGTACCAGCGACCTGGAGAGCAAATCCCTGCGCGTGATTGCCGACCATATCCGCTCCTGCTCATTCCTGGTCAGCGATGGTGTGCTTCCTTCTAACGAAGGTCGCGGTTATGTGTTGCGCCGTATTATCCGTCGCGCTATTCGCCACGGTAATAAATTGGGGCAGAAGCAGCCTTTCTTCCACAAGCTGGTAAAAGCCCTGGCGGAAGTGATGGGTGATGCCTATCCGGAATTGCATAAGAACCGCGCCCATATCGAGCGGGTATTGCTGCAGGAAGAAGAGCAATTTGAGAAAACCCTGGATAAGGGAATTGCCGTACTTGAAGATGCCCTGGCCAAATTGTCCGGTACAGAAATTCCCGGCAAGTTGGTATTTACCCTCTATGACACCTATGGCTTTCCAGTTGACCTGACCAACGATATTGCCCGTGAGCGCGGCCTCACGATTGATCAGGACGGTTACGATGCCGCTATGGCTGAGCAGCGCGCCCGTGCCCGTGCTGCGGGTACCTTTAAAGTGGACTACAGTGCTGTTGGATTGGATCTGCCCGCCACCGAGTTCCTGGGCTACCGCCAGTTGGCCGAGCAGGGTAAGGTGGTTGCGCTGATCAAAGACAGCAAAAAAGTGGATCGCCTGGTAGAAGGTGATGATGGTGTAGTTGTTTTGGATCGCACCCCTTTCTACGCTGAGTCTGGTGGCCAGGCAGGTGATTGTGGTTATCTGGAGCAGGGCGGCAATCGCCTGGAAGTGCGCGATTGCCAGAAGCAGGCGAATGCCCATTTGCATCTTGTGCATGTACTTCAGGGGGCTATTTCGGTCGGTGATGTGTTTGGCGCTAAAGTGGATGCCAATGTGCGTCAGGCAACAGCCCTCAACCACTCGGCCACCCATTTAATGCATGCTGCGCTGCGCAAGGTATTGGGTGAACATGTGACCCAGAAGGGTTCATTGGTAGACTCCGAGCGTTTGCGTTTTGACTTTTCCCATTTTGAAGCAGTAACTCCCGAGCAGTTGAAAACTATCGAAACCCTGGTTAATGACCAGGTTCGCGCCAATTCAGCAGTTGCCACTGAACTCTGTGATATGGATACCGCCAAGGCCAAGGGTGCCATGGCGTTGTTCGGCGAAAAATATGGCGACACCGTGCGGGTGTTAACCATGGGCGATGGCTTCTCTGTAGAGCTGTGTGGCGGTACCCACGTAGCCCGTACGGGGGATATAGGCGTGTTTCGCATTACATCGGAGTCCGGAGTGGCTGCCGGAATCCGTCGTATAGAGGCAATTACCGGCACCAAGGCCCTGGCGCTTTTTGACCAGGTGGAGTCCCTGGTCGATGCAGCGGCTCGTAGCATTAAGGCTAATCGCGATAACCTGTTGGAAAAACTGGATGCGTTGGTTGCCCAAAACCGCAAGCTGGAAAAAGACCTGGCCGGTTTAAAAACCCGGTTGGCAACAGCCGGCAGTGGCGATGTGTTGAGCCAGGCCCAGGATGTGAATGGTATAAAAGTGCTTGCCCTCAATCTTGAGGGCGCTGATGCCAGGTCATTGCGCGATACGGTTGACCAGTTCAAGAATAAGCTGGGCAGCGCAGTCGTGCTGCTCGCAGCGGTTGAAAATGACAAGGTATCTTTGGTTGCAGGCGTCACTCAGGATATTACGGCCAAGGTTAAGGCGGGTGATCTGATGGCTCATGTGGCTGGCCAGATTGGCGGTAAGGGCGGTGGTCGCCCTGATATGGCCCAGGGGGGCGGGACCGATGTGGCCAGATTGGCTGATGCCTTGGCATCGGTTTTGCCTTGGGTCAATGCTCAGCTTGGCTAAATGCTGAGCGAAATGGTGTAAGAAGTGTGACAAATACGCTTTTTATCACCCATTTGGGTTAACTTTTATCGCAATCTGGTGTTTAATTGGCCCCTTTTTGTGATCTGGTTATTAGTTATTAGCGTCTTATTAGAAGATAAAGGATAGGCTGTAATGAGCTTATTGGTTCAAAAATACGGTGGTACTTCTGTTGGTACTATCGAGCGTATCGACGCCGTAGCAGAGAAGGTTGCCGGCTTTCGTGCGCAGGGGCACGATATGGTCGTGGTTGTTTCCGCAATGAGTGGAGAAACCAACCGACTGATTGCGTTAGCCCAACAAATTCAGGAAACTCCCGATCCTCGTGAATTGGATGTTCTGATTTCCACGGGTGAACAGGTCACCATTGCGCTCCTGTGTATGGCGCTTAAAAAGCGTGGTTTGGATGCCCGTTCCTATACTGGTAGCCAGGTGCGCATCCTGACTGACAGCGCTTTTACCAAAGCCCGTATCCAATCTATTGATGAGCAAAATATGCGCGCCGACCTTGAGGCCGGTCGCGTGGTTGTTGTCGCCGGTTTTCAGGGTGTGGATGAAAAAGGCAATATCACTACCCTGGGACGCGGTGGTTCGGACACCACAGGCGTTGCTCTGGCAGCAGCCCTCAAGGCGGATGAATGCCAAATCTACACAGATGTGGATGGTGTATACACTACCGACCCCCGTGTGTGTGAGCGCGCCCGTCGACTGGAAAAAATTACCTTTGAAGAAATGCTGGAAATGGCCAGCCAGGGTTCCAAGGTGCTGCAAATTCGCTCTGTGGAATTTGCCGGCAAATATAAGGTGCCACTGCGAGTTCTCCACAGTTTCAAAGAAGGCCCCGGAACCCTGATTACCCTCGATGAGGAAGATTCAACTATGGAACAACCTATTGTTTCTGGTATTGCATTTAACCGTGATGAAGCAAAAGTAACTGTTGCGGGTGTCCCTGACACTCCCGGTGTGGCAGCAAAAATACTGGCTCCGATTGGCGAAGCCAACATTGAAGTCGATGTGATTGTACAAAACGTGTCCGCAGATGGCACAACCGACCTGACCTTCACTGTTCATAAAAATGATATGAGCAAAGCGGTTGTGGTGTTGCAAGCGGTTGCGAAGGAGATAGGTGCACGCGAAGTTCGTAGCGATGACAAGGTTGCCAAGGTGTCTATTGTCGGTGTTGGCATGCGCTCCCATGCGGGTGTCGCCTCACTCATGTTCAATGCCCTGGCTGAGGATCGAATCAATATTCAAATGATCACCACATCTGAAATCAAGATTTCAGTGATCATTGATGAGCGTTACTTGGAGCTGGCTGTGCGTAGTCTGCACACCGCTTTTGGTTTGGATGCCGAACCGTCAGAAGACCGGGTGAGGGGCTAGGTCATATCCATTCTGCGGTTTAGTTATGGTGTAGTGGTACCCCTGGCTATCCTGGTGATAGTCAGAAATTTATCAGGGTGTTCTTCCCTTTCGTCAAAAGTAGACAATACTTAAACCCAGGCATGTGCTGCCGGGAACGCGAAAGGTTTTATCGGGGTCAATGGTGGCAAGGGGTGTCTCCCGTTGACTCTTACAGGATGAGTGAAGGAGATTAAAGATGTTAATTTTGACTCGCCGCATTGGCGAAACTCTGATGGTAGGTGACGAAGTTACTGTTACTGTATTGGGTGTTAAAGGCAACCAGGTACGTATCGGCGTCAACGCACCAAAAGACATTGCTGTACACCGTGAAGAGATATATCAGCGTATACAGCGTGAAAAGCAAAATCAGGAAGAGCAGGATAATTAATCACTTATTGCTGATTAACGATCCAGACTCTCTAAGGTTTGCGCGACGCGGCGGTATGATTTTGTCATCCGCCGCGTTGTTGTTTTTGCGGTGATTATCCTGTGATTGTGTCGATATAGGCCGGGTGATTTTTCCTGGTTTTTTTAGCTTTTAAGACTTTGATTTTTAGCGGATTATGGTATTATGCCGCACCTACTGAAACGGAGCCTGCTCTGCTCAGTATTGTGGAGAAGTGGCCGAGTGGCCGAAGGCACTCCCCTGCTAAGGGAGCATACCTCAAAAGGGTATCGGGGGTTCGACTCCCCCCTTCTCCGCCATTGATTATCGAAAAGCCCAATCGAAAGATTGGGCTTTTTTGTTTGGCCTGCGTTTCTGTAGTGTTCTGGTATTGCGTTGAGGGAATAAAAAATTTCCGGGAGAAATTTTCAACGCTGCATCAGCGATGGCCCGAAGAGGGGCGGTCATGGATGGCGCGCCATAAAAAAAGGCGGAATAAATCCCGCCTTTGTCAGTGTTGCTGTTGGTTCAGAGCGCAGAAATTTTTTGGATTTGCTCTTTTAGTTTTTCGAGCGCTATTTTATTTCCGGTAACAATTGCCCGCTCTTTCTCAACCACATCGGCAGGCGCTTTATCAACGAAGGCAGGATTGTTGAGCTTTACTTCCATCCTGGCAATATTTTGCTCCAGTTTTGTGCTCTCCTTATTTAAGCGAGCCAGCTCTGCATCCTTATCGATAAGTCCTGCCATGGGAACCAGTATTTCCATCTGCCCTACCAACGTCGTTGCCGAGAGCGGCTCTTTATCTTCAGTACCAAGCCAGTTGATGCTTTCCAGTGAGGCCATTTTTTTCAGGAACTGTTGATAGCTGTTGAGGCGCGCCTGGTCTTCTGTACTGCCGTTCTTAAAGAGGACGGTTAATTCTTTTGCGGGAGAAATATTCATTTCCCCACGAATATTACGCAGGCCCAGAATAATTTCCTGCAGCCAGGCAACATCGTTCAACGCGGTTTTATCGACTTTACTTTCATTGGGCTGGGGGTAGCGAGTGAGCATAATGGTTTCACCCGTGGCACCTGCCAATGGTTTGATTTTCTGCCAGATTTCTTCCGTAATAAAAGGCATTAATGGATGTGCAAGGCGCAGGATGGTTTCCAACACGCGGATTAATGTGCGGCGAGTGCCTTTGCGCAAAGCGGTGTTTTCTTCGGATTTATCCCAGAGTACGGGTTTGGATAATTCCAGATACCAATCGCAATACTCATTCCAGACAAACTCATAAATGGCCTGTGCTGCCAGGTCGAGTCGATAGGTATCCAGGGCTTCAATGACCGCTTTTTCGGCAAGTTGTAATTTGCTGACAATCCAGCGGTCTGCTACGGATAATTGATAATCCGTGGTGCCATCCTGTGCGCAATCCTGATCCTCGCACTGCATGAGTACATAGCGGGTTGCGTTCCAGATTTTATTACAGAAATTGCGATAGCCCTCTACCCGGCCCATATCAAATTTAATGTCGCGCCCTGTCGATGCGAGCGAACAGAAGGTAAAGCGCAGGGCATCGGTGCCGTAAGCCTGGATACCTTCAGGAAACTCCTTGCGTGTCTGCTTTTCGATTTTGGCGGCGTCTTTGGGATTCATTAATCCTGTGGTGCGTTTTTGCACCAGGGTTTCCAAATCAATACCGTCTACGATATCCAGGGGGTCGAGCACATTACCCTTGGACTTGGACATCTTCTGGCCCTGGCTATCGCGCACCAGGCCGTGCACGTACACGGTTTTAAACGGAATCTGCGCTGTGCCGTCCTCATGTTTCACCAGGTGCATGGTGAGCATGATCATACGTGCAACCCAGAAGAAAATAATATCGAAGCCGGTAACCAGTACATCGGTCGGATGGAATCTTTTCAGGAATTCGGTTTGCTCTGGCCAACCCAGGGTTGAAAATGTCCACAGCCCGGAGCTGAACCAGGTATCGAGCACATCCTCATCCTGATGTAGAGAGACATCGGTACCCACATTGTATTTTTGACGAACTTCCGCTTCGTTACGCCCTACATAAACCTTGCCGCTGGCATCGTACCAGGCGGGAATGCGATGGCCCCACCAGAGCTGGCGGCTGATACACCAGTCCTGAATATCGCGCATCCAGGCGAAATACATATTTTCGTATTGCTTGGGGACAAATTGGATTCGACCGTCTTCAACAGCTGCAATGGCGGGCTCTGCCAAAGGCTTGGTACTGACATACCATTGGTCGGTTAACCAGGGCTCGATTACCACACCGGAGCGATCGCCGCGCGGTACCTTTAAGGCGTGATCATCGATTTTCTCTAACAATCCAGCGGCTTCAAAGGCGGCAACAATCTGCTTGCGCGCCTCGTAGCGATCCAATCCTGCATAGTTATCAGGTAGGGAGCTATCCAGCTCGGTATTGATGCTGCCATCCAGGTTAAAAATTTGTGCGCTGGCCAACACCGCAGCGTTTTTATCGAGCACATTGATTAACGGCAAATGATGACGCTTGCCGACTTCATAGTCATTAAAGTCATGTGCGGGGGTAATTTTCACGCAGCCGGTACCGAACTCACGATCCACATAATCATCAGCCACTACTGGAATCAGGCGATTAACCAGGGGCAGGAGTACATACTTGCCGATCAGGGATTGGTAGCGCTCATCGTCGGGGTGCACCGCTACGGCGGCATCACCGAGCATGGTTTCGGGTCGGGTAGTGGCTACCACCAGATAGCTCTTGCCTTCTGCCGTGGTAGCGCCATCAGCGAGCGGGTAGCGCAGGTGCCAGAGATGGCCTTTTTCATCGTGGTTTTCCACCTCAAGATCCGAGATGGCCGTGTGCAGTTTGGGGTCCCAGTTCACCAGGCGCTTGCCGCGATAGATCAAGCCATCTTCATAGAGGCGTACAAAGGCTTCCTGCACGGCCGTGGATAAGCCGTCATCCATAGTGAAGCGCTCGCGGCTCCAATCGACCGAGGAGCCCAGCCGGCGAATCTGGCGGGTGATGGTACCGCCGGATTGCTCTTTCCATTCCCAGACTTTATTGAGGAAATTTTCGCGCCCCAAATCATGGCGGCTAATATTCTGGGCCGCCAATTGACGCTCGACCACCATTTGAGTCGCAATACCGGCATGATCGGTACCTGGTTGCCAAAGGGTCGATTTACCCTTCATGCGTTGGTAGCGGATCAAGGCATCCATGACAGCATTGTTAAAACCATGGCCCATATGCAGGCTGCCAGTGACATTGGGGGGCGGGATCATGATGCAATAGGATTCGCCGGCGTCGTTCATGACCGGCTTGAAATAGCCTTTTTCTTCCCAGGTTTGGTACCACTGACGTTCGATAGCATGGGGTTGGTAGGTTTTATCCATAGCGCTAGGGGACTCTCTTGGTCTGCGGCCAGTTTTAAGGCCTGAAATGACGAAAAAACAGGGGTGGCATTATAGCCCTTTTTGCTGTAGAGGGGCGCGTAATTGAGGCAGTGAATTCCTGGCTTATGGTGTAACATGGCGGCTATTTTGCGAGAACTTATTGGGAAGCCATATGCCGTTCGATATTGATATCCAGCCGGTCGATGCTGTGATTACCTGGGTCGATGGGGCAGATCCAGTGCATGCTGCCAAACTGGATACCTATTTGGAATCTATTGGGCGTAAACGCACAGGGGGGGCGAGTAAGGCACGCTTTCATAATGCTGGAGAGATTGATTATTGCATCACATCTATTCTTAAGTTTGCTCCCTGGATAAGAACTATCTTTATTGTGACTGATAGCCAGCGTCCTCAGTTGATGAGCAAGGTTCAGGGCACTCCTTTCGAAGATAAAATTAAAATTGTAGATCACAAGATTATTTTTGCGGGGTTTGACGATGCCCTGCCAACATTTAACAGCAGCTCTATCTTGAGCATGTTGTGGCGTATACCGGGCCTTTCTGAACATTTTCTTTTTTTTAATGATGATTTCTTTTTAATCCGACCTGTCCAGCCTCTGGATTTTTTCCGGGATGATAAAGTTGTACTTCGCGGTAAATGGTGCCTGCTTCCTGAGCGGACGCTGCCTCATATCCTTTTGGGTAGGGTATTAAAGGTATTCAAGAAAGAAAAATCTTTCAGTTTTTGGGCAGGTCAACAAATCACTGCGCGAAGATTGGGATTGACTCATCGATATTTTCGCCTACCCCATGTACCACATGCATGGCGGTTATCGACGCAGCAAAAATACTTTGAGCTGCATCCTGATGTACTTAGGGACAATATAAAACATCGGTTGCGCACTTATGACCAACTTATAGGTGAATCATTAGCGGCTCATCTTGAGCTGCGTGATGGCCATGCACTGGTGGATAATCAATTATTCAATATTCAGTTAAAGCCGGCGCAGCAATTTTTTTGGCGAATCAAATTAAAATTATGGTGGGCCGATAAAAATTCAAATGCGGCTTTTGTTTGTGTACAAAGTATTGAAGCCGCCCATCCTGCCAAGCAAAAACTGATTTTTGCCTGGCTCACAAAACGTATTGGCAGTCTTGAAAATTTGCTGGACGAATCATCGAAAGGGTGAAAATCACCCTCCCGATGATTGCTCGAATACAAAATAATGCGGCGAGGGGGATAGGTAATCTATCGACTGAGGCTTTCCGTATACATTGACAGCTTTGGTTGATGTCAGTTCTTGTGGCAGGGGACTTGTGTCTTTTACAGTCCACCCCATCACAATCCGGTGATTTCCAGTCGCGAACTCCAATAAATAGGTGTTGTCATCTGTATGCCATTTTTTTCGGAAAGTGGCTTGCCCCACCAGTTTTAAGAAATGTGCCAAGGCATGAAATGCCGGGCGCGGTACAAAATGATTGAGATCATCAACAAGCCCATAGCCGTGGGCAGACAGACGCCACCAGAACACCTGGTCGACATGGCCTGAGCAGAGTGTAATGGCGAGATAGCGCAACATATAATTCGCATAATCCTCATCGGTTTCACCCGGTTGTTCCCTGCGCCATTTAGGCGTCTCATAAGGACAGCCGATAGGTGACCATATACCTGTATGCTTCACTGGCCAATTAACTTCGGAAACAATAACTTTATCGGCGCAGCGATCCGACCATTGTCCAACAGCCTTTAGTAAAGCACTTTTTTCCAGGGTGGAATATTGACCTTGCTTGTTTTCCGGAGCACCGCGTCTATCGACATAGAGCAGGTGTGAAAGCGCTGCCAAAGGTTGTTCCTTTGGCTGAGTATTCAGGGCGGCGATAACCGGCAGGTATTCAAAATCGATGCAGGCCGGGCCGGCAAGGCGAATTTGTGGAAAACGTTTTTGCAATTCCAGTGCGGGAGCCATGAGTTGCGCATATTCATCACTGCTCCATACGCCCCATTTTAAACGGTTAGTTGCGTGGGTAATTTCAATATAGACAACCTGGTCACCCAGGTTTTCGATAACCAATGTCAGCAATGCTTTCCAGGATTCAGGCTCCAGCAAGGCGCGCCTGTCTTGCAAAATGGCCAGCATCACCTCAACGCCCTTGGTTCGTAACTGCTTAACCAGGTCAATACTGCGCTGCCAATCTTGCGGAGTTTCATGGTGGCAGAAACGAATGAGGACTGGAGGGTTACCAAGCTGCTCCAGTAACTCCAGTTCTGTTGCGATGTAATCCGGATGGGGATGCAGGGCGACACCAATACGACCTTGCATGGCAACCGGTTGTTGGTAGCTTTTTGTCAGCAGGCGCTGATAGCGAAGGTAAATACCTGGTCCGGCAACGAATCCCTGCCAGAGCATCGACAGCATGTAGCGCCAGTTGCGATAGGTATGTTTTTCCTGGCGTCCTGGAACAATCATTGGCTGCGCAGATTTTTCGTCCCACAGCCAGATGTCGGGTATCGCAGGGTAAATCGGTTTTGTCTGGGGTAAGCGTTTGCTTTTCCAATGGCGAATTGGATGGCGCCATTTACCACTGCGTCTGTGTCCCCAAAATCGCTGACGTGCCTTTTGTTCCAATTGATCGAATTTGTGTGGGAAATCTTCGTGATGGTTATAAATCGTCTTGAAAATTTTTAAATAAGCGCCGGGCAGGGCAATGCGTGCTAAATCAAAGGCGCGCTGCCGATAGGACAAGGGCGTATCCTGGTAGCGTGCGCGATTTAAGTCGATAAATTGTGGTTGCAGCCATTCGCCTGTGGTGCTACGTGGTAATAAAATATTTTGATTACCCATGTCGCCATGCATAAAGCCTGCATCGTGCATCTTGCGAATAGCCGGTGCCACCAGGTGGAGTAATTCCATCAGAGGCGCGTTGTCGCGCTGGTTGTAGTAAATATCGGAAAGGGCATCGCGCAGGGAGATGCCAGGCTCAAACAGGCAGAGGTAATAGCTCTCCAGTAAGCGGCCATTTCCCCATCGATCTAACCAGGCAATAGGTGCAGGTGTTCCTATTCCTTTTTCCTGTAGAACACAGGCAGCTTTGTACGAACGTTGGGCTTTAGAGCCATGGTGTTGGTCGTACCAGTCCTTGAATCGGTTTTGGCGCTTAAAAACCTTGATGGTAACATCCAGAGGGTTTCCCTGAAGTGCAATCGGCAGGCGAATGACATAATCACTGCCTGATGACAGGCGGTTGGCGATTGGCTGTTGGATGATGTGCTTGAGGGTTTGTAATTGCTGGATCAAATCGTCTGCGCCTGTAAAATCCGGCGCCAGCTCGCCCTGGTAAGGGCCGATATTGATCAAGGTGTTATTGTTCATAAGCGCTTGTTACAGAAAACGGATCAGGAGTGATCATGAGTTTTATTGGCGATAATTGGCGCTGCGGCTGCATACCGGTTGTATAGGTTTTCCAATTGTGCACAACAATTATCAAGGCGGAATGTGCGTTGGATTAGAGCGCGCTGGCTGTCGATAATCCCTGTATGTTTATCGGTGTGCGTGAGAAGCTCGGTCAGTATGGCTGCTAATTTATCCTGGTCTTTTTCCGGGAAGGTAAAGCAGGTTTCCTGGTCGATCAGGTTGTCGCCAACCCCTCCACTGGATGAGGTGACAACAAAAATCCCGCTGGCTTGTGCCTCCAGAATAGAAATAGGTAAACCCTCTGCATCCCCTGAAACAGCGGTGATACTGGGGAGGCAGAACACCTTGGCGGCATCTATTTGTGCCTTGACTTGCTGATTGGATAAGGCGCCGGTAAAGGTCACGCCTTCAAGTTTGAGTTCGGCAATACGCTGCTTGAGACGCTCTTCCATTGGGCCCTTGCCAACGATAATCAGCTCCGCATCATGTACCTGCTGTTTGACTTGCTGAAACGCTTCCAACAAATAATTAGCGCCTTTTTTCTCTACCAGCCGGCCTACGTAAAGTATGCGATTGGATCGCTGGAGAAGCGGTGTGGTGCCGGGCGTAAAGGCATCGGCATCTACACCGATGTAGCTAATCGTAATTTTTTCCGGTGCGATTCCAAAGTTGATGGCACGTTGACGTATGGCTTTGGACACGGCGAGAAAGTGTACTTGCGGGTCCTGCGCCATCGCCAGCAGTTGTGCGGGGTAGGTGCGCTTGCGCGATCCGCGTTTTCCCGCCTCCCACCATGCGCGATGAATGCTGATATCAAATCCGTGCAGTGTTACCAGCATAGGCAGGCCCATAGCTTTGGCATAGGGCCATATATCGACAGCGGATGTTCCAAAGTGAACGTGCAATAACCGGGGCGCGAGTTGTTGTAATTGCTTGACCCCCAGGGGGTCTGCCTGGTTACGCCAGCGACGGAAAAGATACAACCATTTACGTGCGAAGAACGTGTTTTCCGGAATGAGCAGTTGCGAGGGCAGCATGGAAAAATCCAGGCTGCGGCGCTGGTATTTGTGCCCCACCAAGGTCGGCTTCCAACGTTTTAGACCAACAGCCTGTTGCTTGATAAAGGTCTCTGAATAGGAGAGCAGGCCATCCTGGTAAATAATCAGGTTATCGGTCATGTAGCGTGTTCCATCGTGTCAGGGGGTTATGGCGTTGTAATGGATTGTTTCACTATCCCGTTTGTCGCCCAGTAGCGTCCGGTGCGTTTTACCTCATTGCGGATGGCGTAATTTTTCTTCCAGGTTTCGGGGTTGTCGTAAGCCCTGGGGTGATCCAGGTGGAGGCAGTTGACGCTGTAGCGCACCTGTTTTCCTTTGAGGCCATAATTCTGCAGGCGCTCGCCCAATTCGCGATCCAGGCCGCCGTATTGCATATCCTCATTAAAGCCGTTGCAGGCTTTAATGTCGGCGGTCCAGGTTGAGGAGTTCATCCCATTCCAGGTAGCCTTGGTTGGTGTGACAGCGTTGAGTACGGCTTTGATCAATTTGTTTTTGATCAGCTTCCACAATTTATGGCTGGCGGGTTGGCCTGCCTGTTTAAGCCACCGGGTATCAAAAATAACCCCACTGGCAATATCGGCTTCGCTAATCGCTTCAGAAACAGGCGTAGTGAGCTTGATGTAACCACCAGATAAAAATTGTCTGGGACGCGCCAGGTTGCGGTGGATCTCTACAAAGTCCGGTTCGGGAATACAATCGCCATCGGTGAAAATCAGGTAATCACATTCTGTTTGTGCAATGGCTTTGTTGAGAATCTGGCACTTTTGGAAACCCTTATCTTCATGCCATATATGTTGCAGGCGCAGTATGCCGCGCGCCTGGAAAAATTCGATAACCTCTCGCGTCGGTTGACCGGAACCATCGTCAGCAACTATCACGGTAAAGTGATGGTCGCGTTGTGCTTCGTAGCCAAAAAGCACTTTCCTAAGCCATTTGGGCTGGTTGTAGGTGGTAATGACGACACCAATATGCTGTGGTTTCATGGGGTATCCGCTTGTAAATATGCGTTTATTTGGCCTTAAGGAAGCGCGACATTTGCTCAATGTTATCAGCCAAAATGCCAGGTGGTAACTCCAGGTCATCCATAGGGGCGTAATTTTGGTCAACCGGGTCAATATCTCCCAGGGGGTTGATCAAGTAAAGGTGGTTTTCATAGAGGATGGCTCGATCCGTCCAGCTTTCCATTAACAGGCCGCGCGGTTCCGTTGGTAAATCAAATAATGAATAGCCGTTGGAGTAGCTATTGATGGGGGTTGTACAGCCAAAGCCCTCGGCCAGCAGGGTAGGTACCAGGTCTTCATGGGTGCTAAAGGTGTCCGTTTGCATGGGCGCGCGACCTGGCCAGAGCAGCAGCATGGGCACCTTGGTTTGCCATAGGCTGAAGTTGCTATTGTGACCCCAGAAGTTTTGACCTGTTTCATTAAACTCCTGGCCGTGATCACTGGTAATAACCACAATGGTTTTATCCAGCAGTTTTCGGGTGCTGAGTTCATCCATTAAGCCTTTGATTTGATTGTCGACAAAGTGCGCTGTTGTTTTATAAAGATTGAAGAAAGGGGTTGGGTCGGTATCTTTGTTAAGGCTCAGGTAGTTGACCTGTTCCAGCATGGGTTCAAAGCGATGGGGATAGTGTTTGGGCAATGAAAAGCCATGGGGGGCATCGTAAAACAGGAAGCCAAAAAACGGTTTTCCATCTGGAAGGTTACGCAGATCTGCTTTCAGGCGCTCGCTAATATTTTGATCGCTTTCGGCACTGGTTTTTCCTTTGCCCTGCTGTAATTGATCGCGGACACGAACGAAAATAGTACGATCAAATTCAGGGAAAGTGAGGGTGCTGCTGCCGTAAATAAAATGCTGATAGTGATTATCCAGCGTTATATCAAAAAGAACACTGCCTCGCTCGGCTGCCAACACGGGTTTCCAGTAGCTGGCCGATAACCCGTAGAGCAATGTAAACAAGCCATAACGTGTGGCATTGCTGCTGCTGTAGTGATTTTCAAAAGAAATGCCCTGCGATTTTAACGCATAAGTGTTGGGCATGATTTCAGGCGTTAATTGGTCGGCCCGTAAAGAGTCCACCACCAGAACCAGCAGGTTGTATGGCTCCTGCGAATGGCACACCAGCGGTTCTTTGGGATAATTCAAGCTGCCTTTGGCTGAGGAAAAATCTTTGTTTGCTGTTGTGGAGACAACGTCAAAGCCCATTTTTGCCAATGATGAGCGCATGGTGGTTGTGGGCATCCAGGGTATCAGGCGGTTTTGCGCCGTTATGGATTGCCAGCCAAATGCATCAGCGCAGCCATTCAATAGATGCAGGCCAATATAGGCGGACAAGAATAGCCCCCAGTAATGGCGGCTGCGCCATTGGCAGCGATAACTGAGTTTGCGGCTGATGACCAATAACAACCACTCAGCTGCAATAACGGTGGCAAGTACACCGATAATCGAAAGCCACATGCTCACGGAGAAGGCAAGGTTTTCAAACAGGGCGCCTCCCAGCAGGAGGTTGATCACCATGCCATTCAAATGAAAATGGTACAGGCTGAATACCTTGATATTGGTGATGATAATTAATTGGGCCAAGGTAAAAAGGATGATAGCCGAAGGTGCCAGGTGCGGCCGTATTTTTGGCCAGTATCCCAGGACAAGCAGTGGCAGGCTTAGCAACAAACTCAATACGGAAAAGTGCAGGAAAAAGCCACTGAGCAGGTAAGCTTTTCCGATAAGGCTTTCTGGCCAGTTGGTGCTTATGGCATTGATGAGGGTAATAACCAGGGCATTGAGTATGACAAAGCTGCCCAACCATTGGTTTTGATGCGGTTTTGTCGTGGTATCTGACAGGTAATCAGGTGTTAATTGTTTGTTTTGCGAAACAATTAGGGGCATAGCAAATTTCCTTAAAACATCTTAAGAATGCGCACGCATTTTTTCCTGGAGGCTGGCCCAGGCTTGTGCGGCTTTAATCTGGCTCATGCAGGCCGGAGTGTCTGTCGATTTTTCCGGCAGCCATTGGCATTGGCGTTTGTGGCAGGGCATGCAGTCCAGGGGGGGCGATAGTTGCAGGTTTAGTGTGTGCGGTCCAATCAGGCCTACCTTGGTTGGTGACGTCGGGCCATACAGTGCAATTGTAGGGGTTTCCAGTGCTCCGGCCAGATGGGAAAAGCCGGTATCCAGGCCAATAACACCCGTAGCTTCTACCAGTTTTTCGGCGATGGCGGTAATACTCATGCGTTCACCGGGGCGCGTTGCCAGGGGGCATTGTTCGATAATTTTCCGGGCAATTTCCTGTTCGCTTGGGCTGCCCCAGATAATTTCAACGGCATAACCTTGTGCTATGGCGATTTGCGCCAGCGCTTGCCACTCGCTGGTTGACCAGAGTTTTGTCACCCAGCTAGTGCCGATGATAAACACCAACTTGCGTGAATTTTTAACGACATGGGTAAACTGCTGCTTGATTCCGAAATTTAATAAAGGCGTTGGCTGATAGCCAAAAGCTTTACCAAATAGCTGGCGAGTCCGCTCTACGGCATGCTGCCGGGTATCGACCGCATAGCTGTTGGTGTAGAACCAGTGCGCAATGGTTTCGCGCGCAGAGTGTTTATCGTAACCGTGAATCACAGGACTGTTGGCACAACGACTGATAAGCCCACTTTTTAGCAGGCCCTGTGCATCGATCACGCAATCGTAATGTTCCAATTGCAGGTTTTTTTTCCAGGCTTTAAAGGCTTGCCAGCTTGCATAGCCTTTATGTTTCATCCAGCGTCGCAACTGGATGGGAATCACGCGTGTCACTGCCGGGTGCCAGGCAGCGATTTCGCTAAAACCTTCCTCAACGACCCAATCAATTTCAACATGAGGGTGTTGTTGCTTGAGGTCGGAGAGTGCAGGGAATGTGTGAAAAATATCACCCATGGAGGACATTTTAACGAGCAGTATGCGCATGGGTGATATCTTCAACAGAAATGAATAAAGACGCGGCCTATTGATAATCCTTGTAGGATTTCTCTTCAACCAGCTCTGAGCCGAAGGCCAGGTTGATGTCTTTTTTCACAGCGGCACGTTTGTCGTTGGTGAAATAAACCGCGCGTGCCAGGTCGATAAATTTCTGGCTGAAATCCTTGGTGCGCTCGCAGTCGCGAATATCGTCCTCAATCACCCAAAGTTCCTGGTTGATGGCTTTGAGTGATGCTTTAAGTGGCTCCAGCTTGGCTTTGCCTGCTGCATCCAGCAGCTTGTCAACCCTGGCATTCAGGATATTCAGTTCGTGGGTGACGTTTTTTAATTTGGCCTCATCGCCGATGTGTACGGCTTTGATTTCAAGAATAGTAATTTTGTCGATTAATTCACCAAGGGAAATCGGGGCTTCGATCAGCATGTGACTGGCTCTCAGGGTTTAACAAAAGGCGCCATCTTAACAAATTTGGCTCTTTGTGGCACAGCGCACTGGTAATACGCCCGGCACATCGCCCATATGGACTGATCCCCCTATCTGCGTGGTTATGGGGGATGTCTGGCCGGGAGTCATGGGCAATGTTTGTCCTTTAAGGGGTGGAGTCGGTATCGCCACAGGCGCGGTTGGCGGGTACGGCTATATCCATGAGTTTGGGGTTGGGCAGTTTCAGGTTGTTCATCAGCTCCAGGTAGGCATGGATGTCTTTCACTTGCAGGCGTGGATTGTGGGCTTGTTCCTCGCCGATTGTACTGCGCATCCAGCCCTTGTAATCGTGGCCCGGGTAAACCCAGGTGCCAGCAGGCAGGGTGAGTAGCTTGTTGAACAAGCTGTGATACTGGTCGGTGGCACTGCCATTCTGGAAATCGGTGCGACCGGTACCGCGAATCAGCAGGGTGTCACCAGTAAACGCGTAGCTTTCTCCGGCATCGTCTAGCAGGTATGTATAGGAATCGTCTGTGTGACCGGGCGTATAAAGGGCTTTGAGTGCCAAAGTACCTATTGCTATGACATCACCATCGCCCAGGGCGTGAGAGACGCAAACCGAGTGTGCCTGCTCACCCAACAGGGTGGTACAGCCGGTGGCTTCGCGCAGGGCGCCTGCACCGGTAATATGGTCAGCGTGGGTGTGGGTGTCCAGTGCGTAAACCAGTGTGAGATTTAATTCCTGCAGCAGTTGCAGGTATTTGGGTACTTCGGATTTCACCGTATCAATCAGCGCTGCTTGACGGGTTTTATCGCAGGCGATCAGATAAGTATAGGTGGACGATTCCTGTTCGAACAATTGACGGAATATCATAAAAAATTCCTCATCTTAATAAAGAGCCTGGCACTTTGCTTGAACCAGCTTGCTGGACTGCATAGGTGTAGTGCAGCAAGCGTTAGCGAAAAATCATCATCACCGAGACAACCAACAACCCTGCCGCAAATATTTTTTGCAACAGGGCATTGGCTATTTTGTGGCTGATACCCTGGCCGATAATCATTCCCAACACACCGCCCAGTGTCACTGGTAACAGCCAATTCCAGTGTTTGGTTTCGCTTAGCAGTAGATGGCTGATAAAACCGGAGCTGCTAATCAGCGCAATAATCAATAGTGATGTGCTCACCGCCTGGGCCATGCTCACCGCGCTGAGCGCCAGTAATAAGGGCACAACTAAAAAGCCGCCGCCAACACCGAATAACCCCGATAACAATCCGACCAGCAGGCCGCCAATTAATAGTCCGTTTACGCAGCGTGGACGCAATTCAAATTGACCGGAGGGATTCAAATTGCACAGATGGTCGGGGCAGGGGATATCGATAAAATGACCGGCGCGAACGACCTGTGCTGCCTGTGGATTTTTTTGTGCACTCATCCACATGCGCACGGCAATTAACAGTGCCAGCAGACTAAAACTGCCCATCAACCACCGTTCGTTGAGTTGCAATCCCAGCCACTGGCCGAGTGGTGCCGTGACAACACCGCTCAATGCCAGGATTAACCCCGGTTTCCACAACACCGGAGGGCTGGTGCGTGAGAAACGGTTGCGCAGGCTGGCGTAGAGTGTACTTGCGGCTACAGCACCCAGTGAGATTCCCGTGGCATCAGCCATGGGCATGTCGGACAGCAACAGTAACAGCGGCACGGCAAACACTGATCCGCCCGCGCCAGTCAGGCCAAGTGTCAGCCCGATTAACAAACCAATGGCAATCAACATGCTACTTGCCTGCGACGCTTAGCGGTTCCAGGGTGCTTTGGCGATCAGCATGCCCATGGCACAAATATCGCTTATGCCTGCAAACACCAGACCTGCCCCCACAAAGGCTGAAAGTACGTAAAAGCCAGGGTTAAACCAGGTGCCAAGGATCATACCGATAAGTATCAGCACACCGGCGGCGATACGCACCTGGCGCTCCAGGGAAATGGTTTTTTTGCTGGTAACCCGTAATGGGATATTCGATTGCTTCACGGCGTTGATGCCACCTTCAATAATGACCAGCTCGGCATTTATCTGGCCTTTTAATTGATCGGCTGCCATTTCGGCGCGTTTGCCACCCTGGCACAACAGATACACTCGACTACCGTTTTTACCGCTTTTTTCGATGTCATGGCGCAGGCGCTCCGGCGTTAATTCGTGCAGCGGAATGTGCAGGCAATCGGCCAGGCTGGCCGCGTTCACTTCGGCAGTGGTGCGAACATCCAGAATGCAGATATCGGCAGTTTTGTTGGCCATCAGGTCAATGGGGTGTATACGTTTGTGGCTCATGGAGTAACCTCGCTAGACACTAATCTTGTGGGCAATAGATAGATTGCAGCACAGCAATAACACGGATGGCTTCATCGCCTTGCAGGCGGTAATACACCGTCTGTGCCTCTTTGCGTGTGCTGACCAAACCCGCTTCGCGCAGGCTGGCCAAATGCTGGGAGAGGGCAGATTGGCTGAGCGGGACCGCGGTATTCAATTCACCGACCGACATTTCCCCCCCCATCAGGGTGCAAAGAATCATCAGTCTATTTTCATTGGCCAATACCTTGAGGAGCGCAGTGGCTGCCTGGGCATGTTGCTGCAGGTCCGATAAAGCAAGGGATTTTGGCTTGTGGTTGGGCATGTTTTTGGCCTCTGAATAGTCCTTATTTATTGTATTAGCTATTTTTAAATTAGCAACTTCTAAATTAGTGTGTTCGAATATTTTTTTAATGGCTGGGTATATAGGGTGATGGAGGTTTACTGCCCGCAGCCTTGCCTCTGGCAACTATGCGCGGTCGACTTAACGAAAAGGCCATTCAGGCTGACAGTCATCAACGTTGCTAATGATTGGCGTTATCTAAGGAGCCTCCATATGTGGTATTTCACCTGGATTCTCGGCGTATTGCTGGCCTGTGCGTTTGGTATTATCAATGCCATGTGGCTTGAAAACGCCGTGACTGACCAGGGACATGGTCGGCAAGAGTAGTGACGTGTATTGACATAAAACCTTCATCATCGTGTCATCCCCCTGACACCTGCATATCCTAGCCTGAACGGCGATTGCGATATGTCGGGGGATGATATGGCTGCAACTTATACTCACATCAGCCGTTGGGGCCATCAACTGGATAGCCGCTGGCGACGCTATCGCTGTGTACTGAATTTCCTTCACTATCGTCGCTATCGCGAATGGCTGGCCCAGCCCAAAAGCGCCATTCCTGCTGACAAGCCGCTAGTTGTTTTTGATTTTGCGGATACTCGTATCGACGGGCCCCAGGGGCGTCGCTTTTACCATCTTTTTATCTATTTTGTGCGTGCCGGTTATCACCCGATACTGCGTGAAAATTATCTGGCCCTGCACAATATGGCAGTGCGCTTCAAGGGCTATTGCCAACAGGAAGATTTCTCTGTGGTGGCGCGCCTGGAGGATATAGACCGGCCCTATATCCGTGTGACTGACTGGCCCACACCGAAACCGCGCCAACTTTGCCAGCAAACTATCCGGGTGGACTACACGCCCGGCTATTCGATGGGCGAGTCGGTATTTCCCATGCCATTTCCTATGTTCCCGGCCATTTATAAACACCGACAGGATTTGCAACTGGATGCCTATCGTAAACAGCCCCGCGCCTGGGGAATATTTTTCGGTGGTGATGGTCACGGGCAAAAATACAACAAAGCCAGCATGGCAGAGGTCTACGGCAAAATCAGTCGTGCACAGGTGCTGGCAATGTTGGAACAGCACACAAAAGCAGGGCAGTGTTGGATACCGGAGAACCAGCAGGTGCTGGATTCAGCGCTACAGACCTATTTTGATGGATTGGTGCTGGTCAACACCCGCCGCTGTAAAATTGCACCGGAGCGCTGGTTATCGGCAGTAGCGCGCGCGCGTTTTTTTGTAGCATGCCCCGGTGTGCGCTATCCCATGTCGCATAACCTTATCGAAGCCCTGGCGGTGGGGAGCGTACCGATTTTGCAATATGCCGAGTTGTTATTTCCGGCACTTGAACATGGCAAGAATTGCCTGGTATACCGCGATGAGGCAGAGCTGTTATTGCGGATTGAACAGGCCCAATCCATGCCCGAGGCAGAATATCAAGCCATGGCCAGGGCTGCTGTGGATTACTATGAAGCGTACCTTGCCCCCGGCGCTGTTATCGGGCAGCTGCTCGCACAGGATTCCCAATCTGTCACACTGCGTATCATGCCGTCCCTTAAGGCCGGAGGTGGTTACCTTTAGCGTTAATCCGGGCATCTAAAACCTGCTGACATAAGTTGTCAGCAGGTAGGATTAGGCTGGAGGCCAGGTTAACAACCCCGGAGAAGGACAGATGAGTAACCCATCCCCCAGTATTATTTCCCACATGTCTATTGGCACCAATGACTTCGACAAGGCGCGCGCGTTTTACGATGCGGTCATGCCCAGCCTCAATGCCAGCGTTATTTTGGAACATCCCGGTGCCGTTGCTTATGGACGCCAGTTTCCCGAGTTTTGGGTACAGGTTCCTCACGATGGCAAATCCGCCAGTGTCGGTAATGGCTTCCACATGGGGTTCATCGCTGATAACAAAGAACAGGTTCACGCCTTTTACGATGCCGCTATAGCTGCCGGTGCCGTTTGCGACGGCCCACCCGGACCGCGACCGCAATATGGCGAGCCTTATTACGGCTGTTTTGTGCGCGATCCGGAAGGACACAAAATAGAGGCGGCTTTTTGGGATGACACCTTGGGCCAGGAATAATCGGTAGTGTTGAGCATGCGTTGGTATCACCAACCAAGGAACATCTATGGCAAATCAATCAGGTGTCGACTCTGTACGTGTTTATCGGCTGGATAAATTTATTGTCCCGCACACCGCACGTGAAGAATTTCTGGCACGGGTTAAATCGATTCATTCACTGCTCAAAACCCAGCCGGGTTTTATTCAGGATTTTTTATTAGAGCAGCCCATTGATGAGCGGCATTTCTCTCTTGCCACCTTGGTGGAATGGCAGGACCAACGGTCAATTGCTGCCGCGCGTGCTGAAGTAAAAGCCGAATACGACAAGACGGGGTTTAACCCGCAACAGGCGATGGAGCGGCTGGGTATAACAATGGAGCTGGGTAATTACACCAGTGTCCGTTAAGACGGTGAGCTCCTGGCCGCGCCGCCTCGTTATTTACGCGCGGCTCGGCGTATAATGCGCGCCTTTTTCCATTGATCGATTCGCACCAAAGGCCGTTTTATGTCCGAAATCCGCACCCGTATCGCTCCATCGCCCACGGGCGACCCCCATGTAGGTACCGCCTATATTGCGCTGTTCAACCTGTGTTTTGCCCGTCAACATGGCGGCAAATTCCTGTTGCGTATTGAGGACACCGACCAAACCCGCAGTACGCCCGAATCCGAGCAGGCGATTCTGGACAGCCTGCGCTGGTTGGGGTTGGAGTGGGACGAAGGCCCGGATGTGGGAGGCCCCCACGGCCCCTATCGCCAAAGCGAACGCATGGATATCTACGGCAAATACGCCCTGGAACTGGTGGAAAAAGGCCATGCGTTTTACTGTTTTGCCACTGCCGAAGAGCTGGATGAGATGCGTCGCGAACAACAGGCGCGCGGCGAAACGCCCAGGTATGACGGTCGCGGCTTAACACTCACCTCCGCCGAAGTCCAGTCCAGGCTGGATGCGGGCGAGCCCTATGTGATCCGCATGAAAATCCCGGAAGAGGGCGTGTGCGAAATCGACGATATGCTGCGCGGCAAGATTGAAATCGAATGGTCGCAAGTGGATATGCAAGTGCTGCTGAAGGCCGACGGTATGCCCACTTATCATTTGGCCAACGTGGTGGACGACCACCTGATGCAAATCACCCATGTGATTCGCGGTGAGGAGTGGATCAACTCCGCCCCCAAGCACTTGAAACTCTACGAATACTTCGGCTGGCGGGCACCGGTACTCTGCCATTTGCCACTGCTGCGCAATCCGGATAAATCCAAACTCAGCAAGCGCAAAAACCCCACCAGCATCCTGTATTACAAGCGCATGGGTTATTTACCCGAGGCCATGCTCAACTACCTGGGGCGCATGGGCTGGTCAATGCCCGATGAGCGCGAGAAGTTCACCCTGGTGGAAATGCAGGAGCACTTCGACCTGCTGCGCGTCTCCCTGGGCGGGCCGATTTTCGATGTGGAAAAACTCAGCTGGCTCAACAGCCTGTGGATTCGCGAAAATTTCACTATCGAGCAGTTGGCGCAACGCCTGCACGATTGGGCGCTCAATAAAGACATGTTGTTGCAGGCCTTGCCCCACGCCCAATCGCGCATGACCACCCTGAGCGATTTCGCGCCGCTTGCCGGCTTCCTCGTCAGCGGCATGATGCCTGTCACTGAAGCCAGTTTCGCCAGCAACAAACTGCCGGTAGAGCAGCAAAAAGAGTTCCTGCAATTTGCCCTCTGGCGCCTGGAGGCCCTGCGCACCTGGGAGCGCGACACACTGTTTGCAGAGCTGAAAACCCTGGCAGAGCAAATGGGGCTCAAGATCAAAGATGCCATAGCCCCTGTGTTTGTCGCCATCGCCGGCTCTACCGCCTCCTTCCCGGTCGTGGATTCCATGCAGATCATCGGCCCGGACATGAGCCGCGCCCGTATCCGCCACGCCATTAATGCCCTGGGGGGCTTCGGCAAAAACAAACAAAAGGACCTGGAAAAAGTCTTCGCCAAACTCAGCGAGCAGGGCGAGGAACCAGCGGTTAATCATTAACTGCTTGATTTATCGACAAAAAATCCGGGGTGTTCGGCAAATTTTTTGCTTGACACCCCGCCCACACCTGCATAGAATGCGCGCCACTCAACGACGTCACGTCGACGAACTTGGGGCTATAGCTCAGCTGGGAGAGCGCTTGCATGGCATGCAAGAGGTCTGCGGTTCGATCCCGCATAGCTCCACCAAATTAAAAGCCCGCGTATTGAAAGATACGCGGGCTTTTTGTTTTCTGGTTTTGCCAGGGGAAACTATTTAACTAGGGAGGGTTATTTAAAAGGGAACGAGAAAAAACCTCTGACTACAATAAAAATTTTCCCGCTACTGCCACTACAAAAAACACCCAGGAAATAACCAATAACATCCACGGCAGGCGTGATGAATATCGAATGCTTGAAATTTCCACCAACTCGTCTGCTTTGGGTTGGGTTAATTCATTCTCCAGCTTTTTCACCTTTTTTACCCGTTTATCCAAATCCCGCGCTTTTTCACTTTGCTGCCGTAAAAATAATTCCATGCCGCGTTGTATCCCATTAGCAATAGCTTTGGTTTCGGCCGGGGTTTGGCCTTCTATTTTGATACTGCGAGCGATTTTTAAGGCGTCAGCACGGAGGTCGCGAGCTTCTTTTTTCTGCTTACTTTTGGGTGCAGGCGTTACTGGTTTGGTCATGTGCCGGTTCTCGTGAAGCGGTGTTGGAGTGGGACGCCATTTTAACTGCCACGTTGGTTGGCTGCCAATCCAGAATTATCGCTGCACGATATTGGCGAATATGGTGAATACAAATCAGGAAATCAGCGTATTGATGGTTTCCGCCAGATGATTCACACCTCGTTCCACTTCAGCAATACCCGAGGTTACTACCGACATGACTTCCAGGCTGCTGGTAGAGGAATTTTTGATTTGCTCCATTTGTGAGCCAATCTTGCGGATAAGGTCAGAGTTTTGGGTGACAATTTCGGTGATGTTGACGGTTGCCTGGCCGGTACGTGCTGCAAGGGAGCGGACTTCATCGGCAACCACGGCGAAGCCTCTGCCAGACTCACCAGCACGGGCAGCCTCAATAGCAGCATTAAGTGCGAGCAGGTTGGTTTGCTCTGAGATGGAGCGAATGGTAGTGACCATATGGGTGATATTAATGCCCTGATTGTTGAGTTGCTGGCTCAGGATACTGGCCTCCTTGACTTGTTCCGAAATGGCTTCCGAGCTGTGCATGGCTTCATCCATGGCCTTTTTGGCGGCCGAGGTGATTTGCGCCGCTTGTTCGGATGTGGCGGCAGCAACGTCGCGGGCAGCCTGGGCTATTTCGATGCGTGAGGTGATATCTGACGCAAACTTAATGACTTTAATGACCTTTCCATTGCCATCAAAAATCGGGTTGTAGGTAGCCTCCAGCCACACCTGCTTTCCATATTTATCCCTGCGTTCGAAGCGGCCAGAGGAGAATTCCCCGCGTGCGAGTTTTTTCCAGAAATCGGGATTATCCTTATAGAACGCATCGGGACAGAACATTTTATGATGTTGTCCCTTGATATCATCCAATCGGTATTTCATGACCTGCAAAAAATTCTCATTGGTGTTGAGTACGATACCTTCCGGCGAGAATTCGATGACAGCTAATGAGCGATTGAGAGCATTGATAATCGCTGTAGTATCATCCAGGGATTGTTTGGCTAAGGTGATGTCCTTGGCGATTTTAAGGATTTTGATGACGCTGCCCAGTGGATCTTTAATGGGAAAGTAAGAGGCCTCCAGCCATATGGCTTTTCCATGAAACCCTCTTCTGAGGAACAATCCCTCTTTGTGTACTCCTGCTGCAAGATCGTGCCAGAAGTTTTTATATTCTGTGGACTGTGTGGTTTCTGGATAGCACAGCGTCCGATGGTGGTTGTTGATCAATTGGTTGCGTTGGCCGCCAACAATATCCAGAAATACATCGTTAACGTCGGTGATTACCCCATCCGGTGTGAATTCAATACAAGCGACGTAGCGCTTGATGGATTCAAGTTCCCATAGCTGGGTATTCATAGGCAGGTGTTCTATCTGAATGCGTTGGGCTGTTTTGTGAGAGTTAAATCCAAACATACTTCATACTCCATGTGAAGTTTGGTGTATCGGATGGTGACCTGGTGCTGCGTTTGAGATTCAGCGTGTGTGAAATTATTGGTAGCTAATCAGCAAGTCTAGTTGGATTAGGGAAAATGCGCTGAAAAAATCTGATAATCCATAAATATATCGCGCCTTGTTGCGATAATGTCAATGCTTCGTGTTTATCAGTTGATTATTACGCCATCCTCTTTGTGCGGTGTAAAAATATGGATTTTTATTTTTGTCCATGTGTTCCTCCAGCAGAGGTTTTTCATGGTGAATTGGTATTCTTTTTCAGTTATTAATTTCTGGAAATTATTGCGTAATATCCTGTAATAACCCCTTATTGTTCCTTTACTACACTTTTGTGGTCAGAGTTAGCGACACATCTGTGCTGATGTTTTTGCATCGGTTCGGTTATTTTCCGTGTTAGAGGATAATGGTGAACATTATGAACAATAAATTCAAAGGAAAAGCAGGCTTACTCCTGGGTATGGCCTTGATGTGTGCCTATGGACTTGGGGTGAGCAATAGCTATGCAGCCAATGAAAAATATGCCAAAACAGATAAATTACAGACCCCGGCATTTAATTGTACCGCTGATTCGACCTGGTTTACGAATCCCAGTATGCCCACGGAAGTGAAGCAGAGTGGGGCGGATGGAACATCCAACTTTTGCGATTTTTATCAATTCTCCTGGCAGGCATTTGCCTATTTGATGGCGTCATCGAAAGATGCGGCAGGTGTTCGAAATTATGAAGATACCACCCAGTTTTTTGAGTTGGAGATTCAGGCGAATGGCTCTCCTGCCAACTCCTGTGACGATAAACATGGTGAAAAGACATTTTTTGTCCGTACCATGAAACCGGAGGATGGTGGTACGGCTTTTTTGATTCCCGAGCGGATTGGCCAAGCGGGTGGTGGGGCAACGATTTACGATCAAAATGGCAATGTCGTGTATTACGATGTGCGCTTCAGCAAAAATATGTGCGATATCAACAGTATAAAAACACAGCAAAACTTTCCGGGGGGGACAACAGAATTAAAAGCTGCCTGGAAGGTGTTGGGGCCAAAGGATGACAAGTCTCGCTATATCACGATTGATACCCAAATCGGCTCGGATAACAAGGCGGTTACGTTGGGGATGATTGGTTTCCATATCGCCATTGCAACCCCGGATCACCCGGAGTTCGTGTGGGCGACTTTTGAACACAATGTAAATGTGCCAGATTGCGTCAATCCTTCATCGACCACAGGTTGGTCATTCACCAGTGAGACCTGTACAACGGATCTGAAAAATAAGGATCCCCTGGGGATAGTGCAATGCCGTTTCAATAATCCTTTTGCGCAGTCATCGCTCACCGGAACACCGACGGAGATTTGTCGTGAGTATCCTTATGGCTCAGCGCCAGGGGATCTGAAATACGAAGAAAACCTGGGCGATATCACTACATTGAATGCGAATGTGCAGCCCTATCTAACCAACGAATTTGCGGTATTGCGCAATTACTTTAACCTGGGGGCGCTGTGGCTGAGTGATCCTACCCAGAGTTCCATTATGGGCAACCAGCGCGGTTCCCTGCGCCTGGCAAATTCGGTGATGGAAACAGATTATCAGGATGTGGTTATTAGCAATAATCCAAGTGCCTTTGTATCCAACTGCTTTGGTTGTCATAACTACACAGGTACCTCAACACCCGCGTCGGGCAAGAACACTACGTCTGGCAGTTTGAGCCATATCTTCGATGATATCGTGGCGGGTTCGAAGCAATGTGTGGATGTGCAAGCGTCGGCGCTGATCAATAGCCAATCCCAAGCGAAACAGCAGTGCCCGTCCGTGTGTACTAATTCATCATCATTCTTTAGCTGGAATGGCCAATGGACGAATCAGGATGCGAAAACAGGCCAGCAGCTGCCAATGACGGTTTGTGGCTGTTGTGGTACATAGGGAGGGGTGACCTGATAATCAGGTAAAGATAATAAAATCAAAGAGTTGCTTTGCGTGACGATAAAAGGCCTGCCAGGTGTGCAGGCCTTTTTGCGTTTGCGATCGGGGTTTTGTGTCGCTTGTCATAGGTTATCAGCGTTTCCTCTGGTATTTTTTGCGTCGTCAGAATCATCTGCTATACCCAAAGAAGAGGCCATTAACCAACTTTTTATAAGTGAGGCTAACGTGGAGCTCCAGACCCTGCTTGATCACGCCCAAAAGTTACCCAGTATTCCCGAGGTGGTGCGTGAGTTGATTGAAAAGTTTGACGATGATCAGGTAAATACGGAGGAGATTGTCGAGCGGATCTCGGCAGACCAGGTACTAACCGCCAAGCTGCTGCGCGTTGCCAATTCCCCTTTTTATGGTGGTAATCGCAACCTGTTTTCGGTGCGTGATGCAGTGTTTTTCCTGGGGTTTAATGCCGTGCGAACACTGGTGTTGGCTGCCGGGGTGACAGGTGCTTTTCGTCCGCCAGCATCCTTTGATTTACGTGGCTTTTGGAAACTCAGCTTTTCTGTTGCGGCGGCTTGCAAGACCCTGGCGGTTTACTCCCGTGATAACGTCGATACAGCTTTCACCTGTGGCCTGATCCATAACATAGGTGAGTTGCTGGTACAGATTATCCTGCCAGGTAAGGGGGCGTTGCTTGCCAAACAGGCCCGACATGCACCGTTGGAATTTGGGCGCGAGTGCGAGGTGCTGGGGTTTACCTATGCTGAATTGGGAGCTGCCCTGGCGCGTCGCTGGAATTTTCCTGAAGCCATGGCCCAGGCAATTGAACAACAGAATGATCCTTTAGCGGCACGCTCATTCTCGCGAGTGGCGGGATTGATCCACCTGGCGCTGTATCGTGTCGCCTATGCCGGTGAGAGCCAGTTGCCGCCGGTATTTCCCATCGCATTGGCGCTGCGCCTGGATATTGATCTGGAGCATATCCTGGAGCCGGTCAGTGCTGTTGAGCAGCAGGTGGATGAACTTGCCCACCTGCTGGACTAGGGAATGCTTATGCCGCAGCGGCCACATCCATAGCCTGGATAAAGCAGGCCTCTATATCGGCTGGCGTCGTTTTACGTTTCACGGCCTCAAAAAAGACGTTCGCTTCAGGGTATTGGCGGCTGAGATACATCAGCCACTGTTTCACACGATTGCCGCAATTGCGGGTTTCATAAAGCGGTGTCGTCAGCCGGTAATAATCAAACAGGATTTGGCAGACCTCGCCCCAAGTTAACGGACGGTATTCCTCCCCCGCCAAATAGGCTTTGATCTGCCGTGCCAGATCAGGGCAGGAGAGCAGGCCCCGGCCGAGCATCACATCCGCGCACTGGGATTGCTCGCGGCAGCGCAGGTAATCCTCCACAGACCAGATTTCACCGTTGGCGATAACCGGGATTTTCAAGGCAGCCTTGATATCGGCGATGTAATGCCAATAGGCAGGCGGCTTGTAGCCATCCGCTTTGGAGCGCGCATGGACTGTGAGCTCATCGGCGCCAGCGGCTTCGACTGCCTGGGCGTTTTCCATGTAGGACGTGCGATCCTCAAAGCCCAGGCGGATTTTGGCGGATACGGGAATAGCGCGCGGGACAGCGTCGCGTACGGCTTTGATAATGCTGTACACCCTGTCCGGGGTGCGTAACAGGCAGGCGCCACCTTCGTGGGAGTTGACGGTTTTGGCCGGACAACCGAAATTCAGGTCTATGGCTTTGGCGCCATAGCGCACCAGCTCCTGCGCATTAAGGGCCATGGGCTCAGGTTTGCTGCCGAGCAACTGTACCTTGACCGGGGTTCCATTGGGGGTTTGGCAATGGTTTTCCAGCTCCTGGGCATATTTGTAGAACACCTTATAGGGCAGCTTTTGGTCGGTGACGCGGATAAACTCGGTCACACAGCCATCCAGCCCGCCAAGGCGGGTCAGTATGTCGCGTACATGGTGTTCAACAACGCCCTCCATTGGGGCCAGCATGATTCTCATGGAGATTTACCCTTGGGTAGATAGCCTGGGGCGCGCATTTTACGCGCGCTGGCCGTGTATTTCACAGGCCTGATTGCACAGGTGTGTTGCTTATGGCCGCGTATCTGCGTAGATTGCGCCTCCCTTTTTGCTATCTCTGTTCCCAATCTCTGCCCAGCCGAGGATGCCTTATGTCTGCCTTTGACGATCTGATTGCCGATACCCAATTGCGTAAGGCCATTGCTGAGCAGGGGTATGAGCAGCCTACCGAGGTACAACAGGCTGCTATCCCGCGCGCGCTGGAGGGTAAAAACCTCCTGGTCAGTTCAAAGACGGGCAGTGGGAAAACAGCGGCATTTTTGTTGCCTTGCCTGCAGCAGATACTGGCCCAGTCAGCGGTTAATCCACGCAGCACACGCTTGTTAATCCTCACTCCAACCCGTGAACTGGCCCGGCAGATTGTCAAAAATGCCCAGAGCTTGCTGCGTTTTACCTCCATCAAGGTGGGCAGTATCTGTGGGGGGGAAGAACTCCGGTATCAAAAGGCACTGCTGCGCAAGAACCCGGAAATTGTGGTGGCAACACCCGGTCGTCTTGCCGAGCATGTCGCGCACAAGTCCACGGATTTTTCCGGCCTTGAGTTTTTGGTACTCGACGAGGCAGATCGCATGCTCGATATGGGCTTAAGCGAGGATGTACTCAAAATTGTTGAGAGCTGTGATGCTGCCCGCCAGACATTGCTCTTCTCTGCCACCCTGGAGCAAAAAGGGCTGCGTCACCTGATTAAACAGGTCATCACGGGTGAAGCGGAAGAAATTTATATTGAGGACAGCTCCAACCAGATTGAGCAACAGATGGTGCTGGCCGATGACGACAAACACAAGGAGAGGCTGGCGGTCGCCTTGTTAAACCGGGCGGAATACCAAAAAGCGATTGTCTTTGTGAACACCAAGGTGCGTGCGTCGCAACTGGATAATATTCTGCGTTACAACCAGTTGCGTTCTACCGCACTGCATGGCGACATTACCCAGGATGATCGCAAGCGTGTGCTGGAAGCGTTCCGCCAAGGCAAAACCCGCGTTCTGGTGGCTACTGACGTGGCGGCCCGCGGCCTCGATATTGATGGTGTGGATCTGGTGATTAACCTGGAAATGGCCCATTCCGGGGATGAGTATCTGCACCGTGTCGGACGCACAGGCCGTGCTGACCAGCCAGGCAGGGCAGTGAGTTTTGTCTCGGCTTCCGAGTGGAACCTGACGAAAAGTATTGAGCGCTATTTGAAAGTTTCCCTGCAGACAATCCAGATCCCGGGGCTTGAGGCCAGTTATAAAGGGCCAGACAAGCTCAAGAAATCTGGCAAGGCCTATGGTGCGAAAAAGAAAGCAGCGGATGGGAAACAGGATAAAAAGAAAGGTACAACTGCAGGCGGGGCAAAAAAGATAACAGAAAAAGTGAAAGTGCGCGAGCGCGAGCGCAAAAATATTGGCAAGCGCCGCAAGCCAAGTGGGATTGGTGTTGATACTGCTGTTATAGATGGCTTTGCGCCACCACCGAAGAAAGTTCTGCCTCGCCTCACACCTGAGGCAGACGAATAAATCCAGTCTATTTTTGCTTGCGTTTCAGCTCTGTCCATGCGGATGGAGCTGCGTGCAATTATTTCCAATTAGCGATTGACCCTGTCATAAAATAAGCCTAGTATCAGATCAAGGGCGATGAATAGAGTGCCCGACTAAAAGTTTTTTTAGTCTGTTGTCGACAGCAGTTTTGCTGACACGATGACCGCTCTGGTTGTCACTCTGCAAGCCGTGTTTTATGTCATCAACCAACGGATTTTCCTGTTGCCCGCGTGAGGAGGAAACTAAACAGGCAGCAACAGAGTCCAAGTGATGTAATGCTAAACCTTGTGTGTTAAAGGTGTATCGCAACAGTGAGTGGCAACACTCTATTGTTAATGTCAACCTGCAGGGGATTACCATTTATGGCGAAAAAATCGCATGCCAGACGTAACAACCATCACATGTTCAACGACGATAACTACGGCTCCTCGCGACAAAGATCGTCTCGAAAGAATCAACGAAGTGATGACAACATCGTCGAAATAAAATCCCGCTCACACCAAGTCGAAACCGCTTACTCTCCTCCTCGCTCTCCCCAACCGCTCCACGCTAAAAACAAATCGCAACAGCAATACATTGACGCCATTAAAAATCACATGCTGACGTTTGGTATTGGCCCAGCCGGTACCGGCAAAAGTTATTGTGCGGGTGCACTGGCTGCCGAAGCGCTTGAGTCCGGTCGTATTGAGCGGATTATCCTGACTCGCCCTGCGGTTGAGTCGGGTGAAAACCTGGGTTTTTTGCCGGGAGACCTTGATGAAAAATTCTCGGTCTATATCGATGCCTTCCGCGATATCCTCAATGAGCGCCTGGGTGCAGGCACTGTTGACTATTGCTTGCGACATGGCCGCATTGTGGCTGCCCCCTTGGCCTTTATGCGTGGCAAGACCTTTAATAGCAAAACCTTTGTCATCCTCGATGAGGCGCAAAATACCAGTCCGGCACAGATGAAAATGTTCCTGACCCGTATCGGCGAGGACTGTAAGGTTGTGATTAACGGTGATATCAAACAGAGCGACATTCGCGGCCCCAATGGCCTGGCTGATGCAGTAGAGCGCCTGGGCGGTTTACCGAATGTTTATGTCCATGAGTTTGAGCGCGATGATATTGTCCGCAGTGGTTTAGTGCGCGATATTATCGACCGCTATGAACTGGAGGAATAAATCCTCCATGGTGTTAACCAGGGGCGCGAAAAAGCGCCCCTTTTTATTGGATGATTGTGATTGGGTTATTAGCTATTGTTATTTGGCCAGGTAATAGCTTGTTTTCAATCGCTACTCTGGGCATGCTACGCCGGCTTTTTTCTGTGTGACATGTCTTATGGTTTATCCCTCATTTGTATCGCCCAGTATTTTCCGCTGCCCAATTTGTAGCTTGCCTTTAACAGAAGCCACTACCCAGGCTGTTTGTGCTAACCAGCACCAGTTTGATCGCGCCCGCGAGGGGTATTTAAACCTATTGCCGGTGCAGCATAAGCATTCCAAAGAGCCGGGTGATGCCAAGGTACAGCTGCAGGCACGCAGGCATTTTTTGCAGGCTGGTTATTTCGATGGGATGTTATCCCACCTGTTTTCCCGGATACATGAACTGTTATCGGATTCAGATGGTGGTCGCTTACTGGATATAGGTTGTGGCGAAGGGCATTTTTCCCTGGCTATGGCAAAGGAGTTTCCTGCCTGTGCCATCTATGGTGTGGATATCGCCAAAAGTGGGGTGCGTATGGCCGCCCGTGCTGCCCAGGTCGCTGGTCAGGCGATTCGCTATGCTGTCGCCTCCAGTTATGCCTTGCCCTTTGAAGATGCCAGTATTGACCTGGTTACCCGCATTTATGCTCCCAGCAAAGATGAAGAATTGCGCCGGGTGCTCAACGCTAATGGCTGCCTGATTGTGGTGGTTCCTGGCGTTAATCACCTTATAGGGTTACGCCGTCGGGTATATGCCGATATCCGCGACCACAAGCCACCGCCCACACCATCCGGCTTTGAGTATCTGGGGCATAGTGATTATCAGGCAGGGTTAACGGTACCCGCCGGGTCAGATACTGCTGCGTTATTGGCGATGACACCGTTTTCCTGGCGCATGGGGTCGATATTGCGGCAGCAATTGGAACGGGATGGCCTGGAGGACAGGCTCCATTTTGAACTGTATAGCTATAGGGTATGCAGTTAACGATATTACGAAAGTGCTTATTCTTTTTTGCTAAAAATCAAATAGCCAAAAGTTATATATGTACTGTAATGCAAAGTTATTGAGACATAAATAACCTCAGGTTATGATGCTATAACAGTTTTTGGTTGAAAATTGTGCCATGGAGCGGTGTGAAAGGTATAGAAAACCATTTTTCTATACCTTTACATTTAAAAAGAAGTCGCTCTTTCGTGCGATGTCCATTACTAACCAATCCTCAGGAATTTCCGATGCTTCCTCAAGCACCCGCTTTTCTTACGTCCTTTATGTCATGGGGTACCAGCATTAAAACCCTGTCTTTCATGAGTGCGACATTCCTGGCGGTGGCGCTTCCGGTTCAGGCGCAAACTGCGCGGGATGCGGCGCTCCAGGCGATTGAGTCAAATCCTGATGTACAAGCCAGCTGGCACGAGTTCGCCTCATCGATCCAGGATGTAAAAGTGGCTAGATCGGGTTATCTGCCATCCGTGGACCTGGGTGCAAGTGCCGGTCGGGCCAATCGCGATTACGATGGCCGGGGTTCCTATAACACTACACAGGGTGAAATCTCGCTGACACAAATGCTGTTTGATGGTTTTCGCACCGCTGGTGAGGTGAAATATTTCGATAATGCTCGCTTGGTGCGTTATTACGAGTTGTTGAATACTGTTGAAGTCACTGCGCTTGAGGCGGTGCGTGCCTATGAGGATGTGGTGCGCACCCGTGAGCTGGTGGCCCTGGCCCGTGCCAATTACAGTAAACACCGTGAGGTCTATACCCAAATCGAAGAGCGCACCCATTCAGGGGTAGGGCGTCGTGTTGACCTTGAGCAGGTTAATGGCCGCTTGGCGTTAGCAGAGTCCAATCTGTTAACCGAGGCCGCTAATCTCCATGATGTAACCGCGCGCTATCTGCGTGTTGTGGGTGGATTACCGGGTGAAGCACTTGAGCCCTCTTCCCTGGCTGACACAAATTTACCGCCTGATATCCGTGCGGCCCTGCAATTGGCCTATGCGGGCAATCCCGGTTTCCATGCGGCGATTAAAAATATCAGTGCGGCCCAGGCGAAGGTGACATCCGAGCGCTCTGGCTATTATCCGCAGGCATCGCTGCGTGCACGCCAGGTGACTAACCGTAACCTGAGTGGTTTTGACGAGCGCGTTGATCCCGATCGCTTTGGTGATGAGAGCGCTGTGGAGTTAGCGCTTACCTATAACCTGTATGCCGGTGGTGCCAATCGCGCTGCTGTGCGCCGCTCGCTGGAGCAGGTGAATCTTGCGAAAGACCAGCGCGACCAGGCTTGCCAGGACTTGCGCCAGACAACACAAATTGCTTACAACGACGCCCGTCGCTTGCGTGAACAATTGCTTTCCCTGGAGCAACATAAATTGTCCAGTGACAAAGTCCGCGCAGCCTATTATGAGCAATTCAATATTGGCCAGCGCACCCTGCTGGATTTGTTGGATGCTGAAAATGAATACTTCCAGGCCAGTCGCGCGCTGATTATCGCCCAGGGCGGGCTGGAAATAGCACATGCCCGCTCGCTGGCAGCTATGGGTAAATTGTTAGTGGCCCTGGGCATTTCCCGCGATGGTGTTGGTGTACTCAAGGATCTCAAGGTCAATGATTCTATTAATATCAGTGATTCTGTTTGCCCCGACCAGGCTCCTACCGCTTTGGGGCGCGATGAGTTGATTACCGATGTGAACAACCTGAGTGGCGATGCCCTGTTTGATGTTGGCAGTTCCGTATTGAAGCCGGGCGCCACCCAAAAGTTGGATGCGCTGATTGCACAAATTAAAAATACACCCAAAGTAGTTGGTATTCGTGTGGAGGGACATACGGATAACACTGGCACAGATGCGCTCAATATTCCGCTGTCCAAAGCGCGCGCTCAGCGGGTGCGCGATTATGCAGTGCTCAACGGCCTTGAAAATATTCCTGTTTCTGTCGATGGCTTTGGAGCCAGTCGCCCGGTTGCCGATAACAATACCGAGGCTGGACGTGCTGCCAATCGCCGGGTGGAAATCAGCATAACCCGTCAACCATAACGATAAGACCGCCTCAAGGTTATTTTCGACTGGTGGGGCGGTTTTTCTTGGCTATGCTCTGTGCATCTTTGCGCGATTTTATGGCTGGCCCGACCCATGGAGCCCTTGCATGACGGTGATGAATCCACAGCATACAGGCACAACCACGCCAGGTGGTGATTTACTGGCCTGCCTGCTGTTAGTGGCCCAGGCACATCAGATTAGCGCGACGGCTGAATCGCTGACAGCGGGGTTGCCGCTGGAACACCAGCAGTTGACCCCGAGCCTGTTCCATCGCGCTGCTCGCCGCGCAGGTTTGAGTAGCAAAGTTTTACAGCGCGACTTGCAGCATCTTAATCCCGCACTTTTTCCCGCTATTTTATTGCTCAATAACAACCAGGCTTGCCTTTTGCTGTCGCTGGATAATATCCGGGCAACGGCCAGGGTTGTCTTCCCCGACCTGGCCGATGCCCCTGTTGATATGGCATTGGCCGATTTAACGGAGCGCTATGCTGGCAGTGTGATTTACGCGCGACCACAGGAACGTTTTGATACGCGTGCCACTGACATTGCCAAACCTCACCAGGGGCATTGGTTTTGGGGCGTGATTAGCGCACACAAATACCTGTATCGCGATGTATTGCTAACGGCCCTGATGATTAATTTCTTCGCCTTGGTTGCGCCCTTATTTGTCATGAATGTCTATGACCGGGTAGTGCCCAACCAGGCGACGGATACGCTCTGGGTGTTGTCACTTGGAGTATTGATCGCTATTTCTGCCGACTTTGTGTTGCGCATGATGCGCACCTGGTTTGTTGACTTGGCTGCGAGCCGGGTGGATGTAACCCTTTCCGCCAGCATTATGGAACGGGTGCTGGGGATGAAGTTAAGTGAGCGCCCTGCATCGGTGGGTTCTTTTGCAGCAGGGCTTACATCGTTTGAATCGATTCGCAGTTTTATTGGTTCTGCAACGATTTTGTCGTTGGTAGATTTACCCTTCGTTTTACTGTTCCTGTTGGTGGTATTGCTGATTGCCTGGCCCCTGGCTATCCCGATTTTGGTGGGGATTATCCTGATGGTGATTTATACCGCAGCGGTGCAACACAAAATGCATCTGCTCAGTGAAAACGCTATGCAAGCCGGTGCCCAGCGCAACGCGACATTAGTGGAAAGCCTGACTGGCCTGGAAACACTAAAGACGCTCGGAGCTGAAGGGCGCATGCAGGCAATTTGGGAAAAGTCCACGCTGCTGGTATCGCGCGTTGGTGTAAAAATGCGTTTGCTGTCCGGCTCGGTAGCCAGTGGAACCCTGTGGTTGCAACAAGCCGTGTCGGTCGTGATTATCATCGTTGGTGTCTATCAAATCATTGATGGCAACTTGACCCAGGGCGGATTAATTGCGGCCTATATGTTGTCTGGTCGCGTACTGGGTCCCATTGCCCAGACTGCCGGGTTATTGATGCAATACCATTCGGCGTCCACTGCATTGGAGTCGCTGAACCAGGTAATGGCAAAACCGGTTGAGCGCCCCGCCGATGCCCAGTGGATCAGCCGTCCGCGCTTGCAGGGTGCGATTGAGTTCAACAACGTTAATTTCAAATACCCGCAGGATGATCGCGATATATTGCGCGGTGTTTCGTTTCGCCTTGAACCGGGTGAGCGAGTGGCAATCCTCGGTCGCAATGGCTCGGGCAAATCGACGCTGGAAAAGTTGATTGCCGGCCTTTATGAACCCAGTAGCGGTCGGTTGTTGATTGACCATATCGACAGCCGCCAGTTGGACCCCGCCGAATTGCGCCGCAATATCGGTTATGTCTCCCAGGATGTGAACCTGTTTTTTGGCACCTTGCGCGACAATATTTTAATGGGCTCTCCCCAGGCGGAAGATACCGCCCTCTGGGAGGCCATCCGCCTGAGTGGATTAACCGAATTTGTTAACAACCATCCCATGGGATTGGCTATGCCTGTGGGTGAGCATGGCCAATTGCTGTCTGGCGGCCAACGTCAAAGCGTCACTGTTGCCCGCGCCTTGCTGAAAGACCCCAATATTTTGTTGTTGGATGAGCCTACCGGTGCTATGGATCATAGCAGTGAAGAAGAATTCAAGCGCAACATGGCCCAGTATGCCCAGGGTAAAACCATGGTTGTGATTACCCATCGCACATCCCTGCTGGAACTCGTTAATCGGATCATCGTAATTGATGCGGGTAAGATCGTTGCGGATGGCCCCAAGGAACAGGTGGTGGAAGCCTTGCGTCAAGGGCGCATCGGGAGGGCCAACTGATGGCGTCAGGCAAGTCTGCAAAATCCGGGGGTGATAGCCTCGATAAACGCTTGTTTTATCGTGTGGGGCGCTGGCTGGATAAATTGGGCATCCCGGCGAGCCGTTTGATTGACCGGGCCTACGAACGCTGGCTGGACCCTATCCATGAGCAGCCGCACGATTGGGTAACCGATGCCGATTGGGCGCGCTTGCAGCAGGAGCCTATAAAGGCGCGATTATTGTTGCGGGTAATGGCGTTGATCCTGTTGTTGCTGTTGGTCTGGGCTGCAGTTGCCGAAATCGACGAGGTGGCCCGCGGTGAGGGCAAGGTGATTCCCTCCTCACAATTGCAGGTCATCCAATCCTTTGACGGCGGTGTGGTAGAGGCTGTATTGGTGCATGAAGGGCAGGTGGTTGAGAAGGGCGATTTATTGCTGCGCATAGACTCCACACGCTTTGTCTCCAGTTATCGTGAAAATCGTGCGGAATTTCTTGCACTCAAGGCGCGTGCTGCGCGTTTACAAGCCTTGACGCTAGGCACTGAATTTACCTTGCCGGAAGAGGTAATACGTGAGTCGGCCGACATTGCAACACACGAACAACGCCTCTACGAGACCAACCTGCGCGAATTGGATGAGCAGTTGGCAATTTCCCGCAGCCAGCTGGAGCAGCGCCAGCAGGAGCTCAACGAAGTGCGAGCCAAATTGACCCAGGCAATACGCTCACTGGAATTGACCAGCCAGGAATTGAAGGTAACTCGCCCACTGTTGGCGAGCGGTGCGATTTCCGAAGTGGAAATTCTGCGCCTTGAAGGTGAAGTGGCGCGCGCCAGAGGCGATAAGGAGCAAAGTGCTGCCCAGGAGTCCCGTTTGATTCTGGCTGTGCAGGAAGCAGAAGTAAAACTGCGCGAAACGGAATTGAATACCCGCAATAAATGGCGCGCAGAGCTATCCGATGTATTAAGCAAGGCAGCAACCCTGGGTGAAAGTGGTACAGGTTTGGCGGATCGTATCAAATACGCCGAAATCCGCGCGCCGGTGCGCGGCACGATTCAGCGTATCTACACCAATACCCTTGGCGGTGTGGTGCAGCCTGGCCGCGAAGTGATTGAGATGGTGCCGCTGGATGATCAGTTACTCGTGGAGGCTAAGGTATCTCCACGCGATATTGCTTTCCTGCACCCTGGCCAGGAGGCCATTGTTAAATTCACTGCTTACGATTTTGTGGTCTATGGTGGACTTAAAGGTAAGGTTGAGCTGATTAGTCCCGATGCCATTACCGATGAAAAGGAACGCACCTTTTACATTGTGCGTGTGCGCACTGAGCGTGCCGGTTTTGATCCAGCCCTGCCTATCATGCCCGGCATGATGACCCAGGTAGACATACTGACGGGCAAGAAAACGGTCTTGTCCTATCTGCTGAAACCGGTGCTGCGCGCCAAACAGAATGCTTTAAGCGAACGTTGATGCAACAGATATTTATCGCCCCCGCTTATCTGACCTCTCCCCGCTGGTATCAGGCGTTTCCCGAGGCAGTACACCTGGAACAAGTACCTCCGCAGCTTCCTGCTGACGCATTGGTATGGGTGTTTGTGAATGAGGAAAACAATTCCCTGGTGGCACGTCTGAGTGCACAGGGTTGTAAGGTAATTGGGCTGACAGCCGCGGAACAGGTGGAACAGGCGCGCCGGGTGATGGAAGCCGGTGCCTCTGGCTATTTGCATTATCTGGCGGTTCCTGAGTTGCTGGTACAGGTTGCCAGTGTGGTGGAGGCCGGTGGCCTCTGGTTGGGCGCAGACTTGATGCGCCAGTTGATCCGTGCCACAGCGCGCCAGCTATCGGCATCTCCGCTGGTTGATCTGTCCAGCCTGACCTGTCGGGAACGCTTGGTGGCGGAGGCTGTCGCCGCTGGCAAGACCAACAAAGAAGTTGCGCGGGAACTTGAGATTACCGAGCGCACCGTCAAGGCCCATATGGGCGCCATCTTTGAGAAGTTACAGGTGCGTGATCGCCTGCAGCTGGTTTTATTGCTCTCTGGTAAAAAACCTAATTGAGGTGTGTGTCATGTTGTATTTGTGATTCTGTTTTTCTTTTAAGTCGGAAAAAACATAATAAAAAACACCAATATTGTCCTTTAGTCCAATGGCGCTATTTTCAGCCTGACCTAGAATTGCCTGTAATCGGAAAAACCGGCGCGTAAAATCGCATGGTTTTTTATCTCTCATTCACCATTTTCCAATATCCAATGCCATTAGGTGGAGTTCCCCATGAGCAATGCCGTAGCCAGTGTCGCCTTTATCCAGGGTCAAGCTTGGGCCAAAAGCCCCGATGGCAGCCTGCGTCCCTTGAACCTGGGTAGTGTTATCCACGAGGGGGAGGTCATAGTGACTGCCCAGGGCGCCAGGGTGGAACTGCAATTTGGCCAGGGTGAACCTATAGCAATCAATGGTGGCCAGGAAGTTGCCGTGAGCCGAGATATGGCCCTGGAGTCAGCTACAACGGCTGACGAAGCTCAATTGGATGGTGCCACCATCGAACAGGCATTAACTGTGCTGGAGCAGGGCGGCGATCTGCTGGACGAGTTGGAGGAGACTGCCGCGGGTGAATCATCCGGCGGCAGCGGCAATGAAGGCGGCAATGGCTTTGTGCGCCTGAGTCGTGTGGTTGAATCTACCGACAGCCAGTCATTTGATTATGATTCTGCAACCACAACCGCCGCCACAACCACCAACTTGTCCGGCGAAGCGGCATACAGCAATCAGGCACCGGATGTGGCCCCGCAGTCCTTTACGACGGATGAGGACCAGGCGCTGACCGGGCAGATTATTGCTAGTGACCTGGAGGGCGATAGCCTTGGATATGCAGCGATTAATGGCCCTGCCAATGGCACCCTTACACTGGATCCGGTAAGTGGCCAGTTCATCTATACGCCTAATCCCGACTTTAATGGTTCGGACAGTTTTACTGTTGTAGTGACAGACAACCATGGTAATACCAGCACGGCTGTTATCACCTTGAATGTAACCCCGGTAAATGATGCACCTACCACCAGTGATATCAGTCTCACTACGGATGAAGATACATCTGTCAGCGGACAGGTAAATGCTAGTGATGTTGAAGGCGATACCCTGGGCTACAGCGTGACCACCAACCCCACGAACGGCACGGTAGTCCTGAACGCCACCACCGGCACTTTCACCTATACCCCCAATGCCGATTACCACGGCAGTGACTCTTTTGTAGTCACGATTAGCGACGGCAATGGTGGCACTACCACCAGTACGGTCAATATTGGTGTAACGCCAGTGAATGATGCCCCAGTGTCTTCTGACCAGAATCTTACGACTGCCGAAGATACACCGATTAATGGCACGATCACCGCGACTGATGTAGATGGCGATGTATTGTCTTATATCGTATCGACGTTACCAGCCAATGGTACGGTCACACTGAATCCAGCGACGGGTGAATTTACGTATACACCCAATGCCGATTACCACGGCAGTGATTCGTTTGTGGTGACCATCAGCGATGGCAATGGCGGTACCACCACCAGCACGGTGATCATCGGGGTCACCCCGGTCAATGATGCCCCGGTGTCGTCCGACCAGAACCTGACCACCGACGAAGATACCCCGGTCAATGGGGCAATCGTGGCCGGTGATGCCGATGGCGATACCCTGGGCTACAGCGTGACCACCAACCCCACGAACGGCACGGTAGTCCTGAATGCCACTACTGGCACCTTCACCTATACGCCCAATGCTGACTACCACGGCAGTGACTCTTTTGTAGTCACGATTAGCGATAGCAACGGCGGCACTACCACCAGTACGATCAATATTGGTGTGACGCCAGTCAATGATGCCCCAGTGTCTTCTGACCAGAACCTGACCACCGACGAAGATACCCCGGTCAATGGCACGATTGTGGCCAGTGATGCCGATGGCGATACCCTGGGCTACAGCGTGACCACCAACCCCACGAACGGCACGGTAGTCCTGAACGCCACCACCGGCACTTTCACCTATACCCCCAATGCCGATTACCACGGCAGTGACTCTTTTGTAGTCACGATTAGCGACGGCAATGGCGGTACCACCACCAGCACCGTGACGATTGGCGTAAATCCGGTCAACGATGCCCCGGTGTCAGCCGACCAGAACCTGACCACCGATGAAGACACCCCGGTCAATGGGGCGATTGTGGCCAGTGATGCCGATGGTGATACGTTGGGCTACAGTGTGACCACCGGCCCCACCAACGGCACGGTAGTCCTGAATGCCACCACCGGCACTTTCACCTATACGCCCAATGCCGACTACCATGGCAGTGACTCTTTTGTGGTCACGATTAGCGACGGCAACGGCGGTACCACCACCAGCACTATTACGATTGGTGTTACACCGGTCAATGATGCGCCTGTATCAGCCGATCAAAATCTCACAACACCAGAAGACACGCCCGTGGACGGTACTATCATTGCGACTGATATAGACGGCGATGTGTTGTCTTATTCGGTATCGACTTTACCGGTTAATGGAACGGTCACACTGAATCCAGCGACGGGTGAATTTACGTATACACCCAATGCCAACTACAACGGCAGTGATTCCTTTGTCGTAACCATCGATGATGGTAATGGTGGTACAACTGCTAGCACTATTACGATTGGTGTGACGCCAGTCAACGATGCCCCGGTGTCGTCCGACCAGAACCTGACCACCGATGAAGACACTCCGGTCAATGGGGCGATTGTGGCCAGTGATGCCGATGGCGATACCCTGGGCTACAGTGTGACCACCGGCCCCACCAACGGCACGGTAGTCCTGAATGCCACCACCGGCACTTTCACCTATACGCCCAATGCCGACTACCATGGCAGTGACTCTTTTGTGGTCACGATTAGCGACGGCAACGGCGGTACCACCACCAGCACTATTACGATTGGTGTTACACCGGTCAATGATGCGCCTGTATCAGCCGATCAAAATCTCACAACACCAGAAGACACGCCCGTGGACGGTACTATCATTGCGACTGATATAGACGGCGATGTGTTGTCTTATTCGGTATCGACTTTACCGGTTAATGGAACGGTCACACTGAATCCAGCGACGGGTGAATTTACGTATACACCCAATGCCAACTACAACGGCAGTGATTCCTTTGTCGTAACCATCGATGATGGTAATGGTGGTACAACTGCTAGCACTATTACGATTGGTGTGACGCCAGTCAACGATGCCCCGGTGTCGTCCGACCAGAACTTGACCACCGACGAAGACACCCCGGTCAATGGGGCGATTGTGGCCAGCGATGCCGATGGCGATACGTTGGGCTACAGCGTGACCACCAACCCCACGAACGGCACGGTAGTCCTGAATGCCACTACTGGCACCTTCACCTATACGCCCAATGCTGACTACCACGGCAGTGACTCTTTTGTGGTCACGATTAGCGACGGCAACGGCGATACCACCACCAGCACCGTGACGATTGGTGTAAATCCGGTCAACGATGCCCCGGTGTCAGCCGACCAGAACCTGACCACCGACGAAGATACCCCGGTCAATGGGGCGATTGTGGCCAGTGATGCCGATGGTGATACGCTGGGCTACAGCGTGACTACTGGCCCGACTAACGGCACGGTAGTCCTGAACGCCACCACCGGCACTTTCACCTATACGCCCAATGCCAACTACAACGGTAGTGATTCGTTTGTAGTCACGATTAGCGATGGCAATGGCGGCACCACCACCAGCACCGTGACGATTGGCGTAAATCCGGTCAACGATGCCCCGGTGTCAGCCGACCAGAACCTGACCACCGATGAAGACACCCCGGTCAATGGGGCGATTGTGGCCAGTGATGCCGATGGTGATACGTTGGGCTACAGTGTGACCACCGGCCCCACCAACGGCACGGTAGTCCTGAATGCCACCACCGGCACTTTCACCTATACCCCCAATGCCGACTACCATGGCAGTGACTCTTTTGTGGTCACGATTAGCGACGGCAACGGCGGTACCACCACCAGCACTATTACGATTGGTGTTACACCGGTCAATGATGCGCCGGTATCAGCCGATCAAAATCTCACAACACCAGAAGACACGCCCGTGGACGGTACTATCATTGCGACTGATATAGACGGCGATGTGTTGTCTTATTCGGTATCGACTTTACCGGTTAATGGAACGGTCACACTGAATCCAGCGACGGGTGAATTTACGTATACACCCAATGCCAACTACAACGGCAGTGATTCCTTTGTCGTAACCATCGATGATGGTAATGGTGGTACAACTGCTAGCACTATTACGATTGGTGTGACGCCAGTCAACGATGCCCCGGTGTCGTCCGACCAGAACCTGACCACCGATGAAGACACTCCGGTCAATGGGGCGATTGTGGCCAGTGATGCCGATGGCGATACGTTGGGCTACAGCGTGACCACCAACCCCACGAACGGCACGGTAGTTCTGAATGCCACTACTGGCACTTTCACCTATACCCCCAATGCCAACTATCACGGCAGTGATTCGTTTGTCGTGACTATCAGTGATGGCAACGGCGGCACCACCACCAGCACCGTGACGATTGGCATAACCCCGGTCAACGATGCGCCGGTGTCGTCCGACCAGAACCTGACCACCGACGAAGATACCCCGGTCAATGGGGCGATCGTGGCCAGTGATGCCGATGGCGATACCTTGGGCTACAGCGTGACCACCGGCCCCACCAACGGCACGGTAGTCCTGAATGCCACTACTGGCACCTTCACCTATACCCCCAATGCCGATTACCACGGCAATGATTCGTTTGTCGTGACTATCAGTGATGGCAACGGCGGCACTACCACCAGCACGGTGACCATCGGGGTCACCCCCGTGAATGATGTGCCCGTTGCGGCCGATGATTATTTTGTTATTGATGAAGATACTCCCCTGGTGGTTAGCCCAAGCCAGTTGCTGGCCAATGACAGCGATGTTGATGGCGATACCCTGACCGTTGTCACCATCCAAAGTGCTACCAATGGCACGTTGAGTGTTGTAGGGGGCAATATCGTCTTTACGCCGACACCTGATTATTCTGGCCCGGCATCATTCCGCTACACCATCAGTGATGGAAAAGGTGGATTTAACACAGCGACGGTTTATATCACGGTAAATCCGGTGGATGATCCCACTGTGATGAATCCCGAGGTGGTTAGTGTTCCTGAAGATAGCTTTATTTCGGGTAACGTCCTTAGTAACGATAGTGATCCTGATGATGTGCTCAGTATTCAGAGCTATGAGATCAATGGTGTCACCTATTCAACGGGATCTGCGACAAGTATTCCTGGTGTTGGTACCTTCCTGTTGCTAAGCAATGGCGATTATGAATTTACCCCTAATCCCAATTACAACGGCCCGGTGCCGGTAATTACCTACACCACCAATACCAATGCAAGCAGTACACTGACTATTACCGTAACGCCGGTCAATGATTTGCCCAATGCTGAAGATGATTACTTCACGATTAATCAGGGGGCGCCTCTGGTTATTGCACCTTCCGCGTTGTTGGCAAACGATACGGATATTGACGGCGATACCCTGGCAGTCTCAACTATTTTCAGCATTACCAATGGCTCAATCAGTATTGTTGGCGGCAATATTGTGTTTACGCCAACCCCGGGTTACACCGGGCCAGCCTCATTCCGTTACAGCATCTCTGATGGTAAGGGTGGCTCTGATACAGCCTATGTCCACATTACGGTTAATGCAGCGCCGCAGACCAATGATCTGAGCGTGACCCAGGACCAGGACACCCTGGTGACACTTGCCCTGTCTGGCTCTGATTCTGATGGTAGCGTGGTGGGTTATGTGATCAATAGCTTGCCAGCGAATGGAACCTTGTATGCAGATTCAGCCATGACCCAAACCGTTTCTATTGGGGATTTGGTCAGTGGCCCTGTGTATTTCATGCCATCGGCAGGTTGGACGGGTTCAACGTCATTCACCTATTCGGCACGTGACAACAACAATTTTGATGATGCAACTCCGGCAACTGTCAGCATTGCCGTAAATCCAATAAATAATGTTCCTGTTGCTGTCGACGATCATCCGCAAACAGCGTATAGCGTGGACATCGGCAATACCTCTGCCGATAAATGGAAAAATCTGGCCAGCAAAGGCGTCACACTCAGTTTCCTCAAGGTTGATGGTACTCCGGGTACCATGTTTGAGCGTACTTCGGATAATGCAATCGGTGTAAACGATAAAGCGCGTATTGGCACACCTCATGTCAATGAGGCGGCTCAGCAAATTGAATATAACCAGGTCACAGGCCAATCCGAAGCCATTGTGATGAATTTCAATGGTGTGCTTAACCATGCCACCGTTGGTGTGAGTAACCTGTTCCCCGGTGAAAACGGCGGTGAGGTAGGTGCCTGGGAGGTTTATTACCAGGGCAGTTTGGTTGCTGCCAGTACCTTCCGTTTCTCCAGCAGCGATAAGGGCACGGTAACCATTGATACCGGCAATCTGGTGTTCGACAGTGTGAAATTTACAGCGCTGAATACCAACAATGGTACCGGTGATGGCGGCGACTATTTTATTACCAGCTTCCAGGGTACGGGGCCTGCTGTGAGTGGTGCCTACACCCTCAATGAAGGTGGCAGTAAAACGATTTCGGCCGCGAATGGTTTGCTGGCCAATGATACTGATGCCGATGGCCATAGCCTTACCGTAACCCATATCAACGGGGTAGCCGTGACAGACGGCCAGGTCATTACCTTGTCCAGCGGTGCCAGCCTGACCATCCATGCCAACGGTAGTTTCAGTTATGCCGCCAACAGTGCTTATGACTATTTAAAGGCGGGCGAGGTTGCGACAAACAGCTTTACCTATACCGTTTCTGACGGCCATGGCGGCACCAGCACGGCAACCGCTACCATGACCATTATCGGTATGGGTGCAGGTTTCTCAACAGTGGGCACTGCGGGTAATGACACGATTATCGGTAGCAGCCTTGCAGATTTGATCATTGGTGGTGCCGGTAATGACACACTTACCGGTGCCCTGGGAGCAGATACCTTCAAGTGGAACCTGGCCGATAAAGGCAGCAGTGGATCACCGGCGATCGATACCGTTACCGACTTTAGCCTGGCACAGGGGGATCGCCTGGATTTGGCTGATTTGCTGCAAGGCGAAAACAGTGGCAACCTGACCAACTATTTGCACTTCACCTACAATTCAAGTGCGAACTCAACCACGGTACATATCAGTAGCAATGGTGGTTATAGCAGTGGTTATTCGGCTGGTGCTACCGATCAGCAAATTGTGTTGAATGGTATAAACCTGGTGAATAGCAGTTCGGATGCAGACATCATTAACCAGCTTAAAACCGCTGGCCATCTGATTACTGACTGATGTACCAATTACCCCCTGATGCGAATCGGGGGGATATCGTATCGAGGTGATATGTATATCAAGCGCAATCATCAGGGGATGATTGAGGCCGTTAGCCTGGTGAACACTCCCGGATTTGATGAGCAGTTGGATCTCCAGGCGCCCGAATTACAGGCCTTCCTGAATCAATATCGTTTGGCATCCTTGCAAAGCCTGGAGCAGTCTGACCAGGCAATGGTACGTGTGCTGGAAGACCTGATTCATCTGCTGATCGAAAAAGGTGTGATCCGCTTTACCGATTTACCGGACGCCGCACAGCGCAAGCTGATGACGCGGCGCGAGTTGCGCGGCCAGCAGCAGGGTATTGACCTGCTGGATAATGACGACAGCTTAATCCTTTAACGCTGGCCCTAGCGAACGCCGGGGCCAGTGATTGCATCCAATCCCAGTTTTTCCAACTGCTGCTGTTCCTCAACCTGATTCACACCTTCGGCAATCATCACTATTCCCAATGAATGGCCAATACGGCACAGGCTCTGCAAGAAAGGTTGATTGGCTGGTGTCTTGTGAATATCGCGCACCAGGGCCGCATCAATTTTCAAATGGCTAAGCCCAAGGTCCTGTAACTGCTGGAATTGGGTAAATTCCAGGCCCGCATGCTCCAGCCCTGGCAGACAGCCCAATGCTTTTAATTGCGTGCAAAATGCTTTGAGTTCATCCATATGGCGCAGGGCACAGACCTCCGGAAAATCCAGCCAGAGTAATTTCGCCAGCGGTTTAGAAGCGTGAATTAGCTGTAACGCCTGCTCGCGGAAGCGCGCATTGCATAGGGATTCAGCGGAAATATTAATGGCCAGTGGAACAGATGGCGTCTGTTGTAATTGTTGTAGGCCGGCCTGTAGTGCCGCCAAATCAATAGCGGGCAATAATCCCAGGCGGCTGGCCCAGGCGATAAAAAATCCAGCGGGTTTTAATTCACCGTCCAATTGCAAGCGCAGCGGTGCATCCATATGCAGCAATTGTCCATCCTGGCGCTGTACGGGATATTGCCCCAATGTAAACCTGCGATTGTGCAGTGCGTTTTGAATCAGCTCGCGCCATCGGTCAAGGCTGGGTGGTGATTGTTCCCCGGTATCGCTGAGCACCATGGCGCGATTACCTTTCAGCTCTGCTTTGGCCAGGGCACCGTCCAATTGCTGCAACAGGTGGCCGCGTTTTTGTCCGTGCTGGTATTGGCATATAGCCAGGGGCAGGGCCAATTGTTCCTGGCCCAGGGCAATTAATTCAAAGTTAAGTTTTTGGGCAAGTTCCGTGGCAATGGCGTCACTGGCCAGCTCGCTGGGAAGTAGCAGGGCAAAGTCGCTTCCGTTTAACCTGCCCAGTGCAGACTCGGGGAATTCCGTTGCAAACTGGGTCAATACAGCGGCAATTTGGCACAAGAGTTCATCTGTTTGCTGGCGCCCCAGGTGAGTATTGAGTTCATTGAGTTCCCTCACCCTGGCCAGGGCAATAACGCCTTGCCCCAAACCATCATCGGTTTGCAAGCGTGTATCCAGGACGTTTAAAAAGTGCTCGCGGTTATAAATGCCTGTCAGTGGGTCCAGTTGCGATTCACGGCGCAGGATATTCAGCTGCTGGGCTTCCTTTTCCAGCATGATTTTAACGCTGGCAGAAAGGGTATTCATGGCGCGTACCAAGCGCTGGAACTCGCGTGTCCGGGGTTCATTGGAAACAATAAAGCGCCGCTCACCGATGGCCTCAGCCTGGTTAATCACCAAATCCAGGGGACGTGAAATGTATTTGAGCACAAAGCTGCCCAGTAATCCGCCGAGCAGGGTCGCAATTAAAAACCAGTCGAGCAGGTTTTTGGCATTCTTCCACAGTGCTTCTATGGCATAGCCGGAGTGGCTGCTGACGATCAGGGTGCCGTATTGTTGCCAGCCATCCTGCACCTGCGCAATGCCGGGAGCGACCTGGAGTTTAACTTGGCGGCTAAACCAGGTGGGAACATCGGGGGTGGTATTGGCTTCAAAACTGCGTGCCACTATAGGCTTTTGTTGCGGATCATTAAAAATAATGTACTCGTAATGGCCTGCATCGAATTGTGCAGTAATCAGCAGTTCTATAGTGACGGGATCTTTTTCTATCTGCGACAGCGACAATGCCAGGGTATTGGCGTTATCGATATTTTTCAGGCGCAACTGATCTTCCAGGTAATGCTTGGCTGACAGGAAGCTGATGGCAAAACTGCCTCCCAGTGCCAGCAGCAACAGCAGGATAATGCCAATCCATAATTGTTTTATCAGTGACATAACTAATCGCCTTTTGCAGAAATCTGATTAATGTCAGGGGCGGATGATGGTGCAGGGGAGGGAAGGTTAAAACCCTCAGCCTGTATACGGGTCAACAGGTCGCGCCAACGCGATAGGCGCGCCGTCGGGTCGGTTTGCGTTTGACGATTGCCTACCCACAGGCCCTGACTATTAAAACTGAATACCGGTTGAAGGTCGGGGCGGCGATTGGCCGGTTCAATCGTTGCAAGCAGGTTGTCGAGAATCAGTGGCGTTGCATCGGCGCTCGGGTAATAGCCAAGCACCATATGTGCCTGGAAGAGGCGGCTGTGGGAACCGCCGACTTGCGCCTTGACATAAATCAGGCGCAGCTGTTCTACAGGCACTCCCAGTGAGAGCAGGGACAGGTATTTGGCGATAGTGTAGTCCTCGCAGTCACCCGCCCGCACCCCCATAAGTTCAAGGGGCGTTGCCCAGTAATCGCTGGTTTTCCACAAGGGCATATCGTCGCTGTAGCGAATATGTCGATTGAAAAATTGATTGATCGCGGTGAGCTGTTGCTCGATAGGGAGCTGGCGTACCTCGTCGAGTTGGCGCTGCCATGCCTTGAGCAAGGCAAGTCCATCTTCACCGTAGCGCGCCTGCATTTGCACCTGCATGCGATGCATATCCAGGGGAATGCTGGCGGCTAATGCAAGGCTCAATCCCAGGCACAATAGCAGCAACAGGTGTCGCAGGTATCGGCGAAACCCGGTTGGACGGCCTGGCCTGTATAACGTCCCAATCATCATGGATAAACCGAATGTCCACGTGCTATTGAAACGGTTGCATGGCCGGCGACAGCAAGCCGCGTAAAGGTCATAAAAAGCTCAAGTGAAAACGCTGGGAACAGGTGCAGGAGTATAACGCCAGCCACTAATGACCAGACAGGTTTTTGTAGTGTTTTTTCTTTTCGAAATACATTCGCTCATCGGCAAGGCTGAGCAGGTTGCGCAAAGAATCCTGGTCGGTACTGGCATAGCCCAGGCTGAAACTGATCGGTAATAGCTGGTCGTTGATATTCATCGTCAATTGGGCACTGACATCGCGCATACGGATGGCAAATTTCTCACAGGTATCCGCAGAGGCATTCTCCAGGATAATGTAAAACTCATCGCCCCCCACACGTGCCAGGGTATCGTTAGCGCGTACAACCTGCTGGATCGCGTTAGCGACGATTTTAAGCATTTCATCGCCATACTGGTGCCCATAGTGATCGTTGATAAATTTCAGGCCATTCACATCGATCACAAAAACGCCGAAATGGGTCGCCGGGTTATTATTGTTAAAACGATTGAGCATTTCGCTGAATTTGGAAGTGAAGTAATGGCGGTTGGGCAGGCGAGTCACTGAGTCTATATGTGCCAGGCGATGCAGTTTGGTATTGAGGGTATGTTGTTTGATCGCTGAAACCAGCATGGTACTTAATACCATCAAGGCTTCGCTTGAGTGCTCGCTGTGTTCACTGCGTTCAGTAATTAAAAAGCCCTGGTAACTGGGGGTAGATGAACCTATCGGAAAGAAATGCAATTGCGGTGTGTTCTTGGCCAGGCGCAACAGGGAGGCATAGTCATTGAGTTGTGCATGTTGGGCACGAAGGAATGCGCGAGATTTTTCCTGCAGTTGATCCAATTGTTCATAACCGGAAAAAAACTCACTGCGCAACAGGTAAATCCCCAATTGCTGGTTGCAGATACTGTCTGCCAGCGCCAGGGTCATCGGCCCCAACTCATCCAGTGAGGCAATCTGCTGGACCTCAATGGAATACTGCACCAGCCGCTGTAATGACTCGCGTTGGTCATCCAGCAGTGCAATATTTTTCTTTAGCGCCTCTGTGCGCTCTGCCACCTTATCTTCCAGGGTTGCATTGGCATCGTGCAATTGCTGGAATTGTTGGCGAATGGTGGTTTCCATATCGCTGAGTAATTGAAAAGCTTCCGAAAACTCGTGGTATTGAACCGAGTGGGTATCCACGGCGTCTCCGGGCGCTTCCTGGAAATTGCGCTTGCTCATCCGGTTGGTGACCTGACTGAGCAGTTCCAGTGGGTGCGCCAGCTTGTCGGCCAGTTTTTTAACCACAATTAGCATCAGTATCATAAACAGCAAGGCTGCTGCTGCCTGGGCGCGGTAGCCCATGAGTACCTGTTTCATTACCCCCTTGGGCGATCGTCCCACTTCCAGTGCCAGGCGTTTTTGTTCATCCAATCCAATGATTAAGGGTGCCTGGTGGGTATTGATTTCGATATCCTGAGTATTGGTTCGCTCTTCAAAGAGTAATTGTTCCTGGTTCAGTAAGCGCAATAATTCCGGCTTATTGGTTTCGTTGTAATCGAGGCCGCGCATTAATTTGGTGATACCGACATTCACCAGCAGCAATCCGTTGACCTGGAACGGTTGGGAGAGTGAGTCGCTGGCCGATAAGATTGGGCGGATAAAAACCAGTTGCGGTTCAGTATTGTCCTGCGGAGTGACGATAAACAGGCGCGGGCGCGGATCGCTGATAGAGCTGGGTGAGGAAACGACTGCCTGCATAAAGGATTCGTAGATGGATAGATCATCGGTGAGTGCCCAGGTGGGCAAGACCTCAATCGGAAATAACTCCTTGTCGATCAGCATAACGCTATTGCTAGCCGGGTTATGTCCCAGGAATTCCTCGATCTTTTTAACTGATATGGGCGTCAGTATGGGCATGGACAGTGAGCGGATCACCGACCCATCGCTGGCGATGCGATCCAGGTCGCCCATCAGTTGTCGCAGGTTTTGGGTGAGCACAAAAGACGCGCGTTCTGTTTCATAGGCAAGTTCACGCGCATTACTTGCTAGTCGCTGCTCGTAATCATTGCGCAGTTGGTAAGCACACAGCATAAGGATAGGGACAGACACAGCCGTCCACACCAGGGCCAGCACCGTGTGACGAAAGCTGCGCAGGCTAAGTTTTGCAAGTAATGACACACCAGTACCTGATAATGATTAATTAAGGTGGGGTACCCGTTTGTGCGGCTGACTCCCTTTGTGACATACGCTGTGCGTTGCGAATATGTCGCTCAGCTAACTGTTGCATATAGCGTGCGGCGGCAGCACCATCAAGTGCGCCTTCGCGGTGGCGCAGATAACCTTTACCTATGGCGTCCCAGATAAACGTCATTTCCTTGTCGGCGGGCAGGGGTTTTGTATCTGCCATTAATTCGATGGTTTTTTTCAGGTATCCCTGGGCGTGTTGGCGGGCGTATTCAAACGCTGAGTTTTCCACTGGAATGGCACCACTCAATGCCCAGAGGCGTTTTTGTACATCCGGGCTTTGTAGATAATTAGCCAGCTTAATCAGCAGGTCGCGCTTCGGGCCTGTTAAGCCATGATTGGGAAAGGCAATCACGTGGGTGGAGAAGGTCGGTTGCATTTTTTTGCCTTCGGCCATGGGAATTGCACTGACACCCAGGTTATCACCCAGGGCATCGTGGAATTCTTTTCCAACCCAGTCGCCGTTGATGGTGTAGGCAACTTTACCGGTTTTAAATAAATCAACCGCACATTGGTAACTGCAATTGGGGTAGGGCAGGTCGCGAGCGCGAAGGCTTTTATAAAAGTCCAGGGCGGCGGCCATCGCGGGTGTATTGAGTTCCACTTTGCCATTGTTCAGCGGCCATCCGCCGTAGGCACCTAAAAAGGGTAAGAACCAGTAAGACTCATCAAAACTCCAGGCAATGGTGTCTATGCCTTTTTTAGCCAGCTCGGCTTTTTGGGCAAACATGGTATTCCAGTCGGCAGCAGGCTCCGTCACCAGGTTTTTGTTGTAAAACAGCATCAGGTGATTGCCCTGTATCAGCGGGGCGCCGTAAATTTTTCCATCGCAATAACTGCTGCCCCAGATCCGCTCCGGAATCTGAGCCGTAAAATCTTTTGGATTGATTTCGCTGTATTTGATAAACGCATAGAGCCCGACATGGTCGGCGGGCATGATGATGACGTCGGGTGTGTTGTTGGTTTCCACCATGCCCATCAGGCTGGACTTGAGATCATTTTGCTCTTTGAATTCCAGTGATACCGCAGTTTTTTCGGCTTTACCGAATTCATTGAGTACCCTGGCAAAGTGATCCTTGGCATAGGTGTAAATGATCGTGAGTTCATCGCTGGCATGGGTTGTTGCCGAACTGCAACCCAGGCATACGCCAAGCATTAAAAAGCCAAGCAGTCTTTTAGGGAAAGACATGGGTAATCTTGCCAAGTATTTCATAGGATTCGGATGTAATTAGGATGGTTAGAAATTCGATATCCATAAGGCGGTATTTCCTAGTCTAGAAGCAATAGTGGTATTTGACGAATAATCCATGAATGAAAAAGCAAAAAAATGTGCCACAGGTAAGAGCGCGAAAAATGTGTAGACCCGATTGCTAAATAGTCAAGTCGCCAAAAACAACATCAATAAATCTTTACATACGTATTCATGGTTGACCATGTTGATTTGCATGCATGAATACGTATGTAGAGTTTTGCCTTAGTCTTTGCTTATTTCATCCAATAGCGATCCCTCGGATTTTAATAATCTTTAATAAGCTCAACTAAGGTAAGGCTATGAAACTCAAAACTCATCTTCTGGTTTTCTTGCTGGCAACGTCAGCAAGTGCTCAAGCGGAATGGTTTCTCAGGGGGACCCACAATAGTTGGGCAGCAACCCAAATGAATTCCGGCGGTACCAATACCATGGTGTTGAATAATGTGGTCTTCAGTGCAGCGGGCAGCATCAAATTTGATCGCTGGGGCGACTGGTCAGAAAACTACGGTGTTGGTGGACTTGGGGGCAGCAATATTTCCGTCGGTGCCGGCACCTGGGATATCCGCTTTTTTACCGATACCAAAAACTGGTCTATTTCCGCCGTGGCGAACTACCACCTGCGCGGCACCTTTAATAGCTGGGCTGAAGGTACCTTGATGACCCGTGTTGGCACTTCCAGTGTCTACGAGAGTTGCCAGAATTTTACCGGTGGCGATGGCGGCGGTGGCCCGCGCTTCAAGATCGACCCTAACGGCGGTTGGGGCGATGCGATTCCTGCCAGCGATTATGTGGTGAGTGTTGGCTGGACAAAAATCACCTTCGATAGCAGCAATAACAGTATCAGCGTGCAGGAAAACCTGGCGGCAAATTGCGGTGTGTCCAGCAGTTCATCCAGCAGTGTTTCCTCCTCGTCTTCGGTCAGCAGCAGCTCCAGTTCCAGCTCTTCTAGTTCCAGCAGCTCCAGCAGTTCAGAGTTTGCGGATTTCCGGGCACGCACTATCTATTTCGTTTTTGTGGATCGTTTTGCCAACGGCAACACCAGCAACGACAACGGCTTTAATGCGGCGGCCACCTCGACCGTGAAATCAGCCGGTAACCAAAGTGAATGGAAAAAATATTGGGGTGGTGATATTGAAGGTTTGATTTCCAAACTGGATTACCTCCAGGCGTTGGGTGTGAGTGCCATCTGGGTAACGCCCTTGGCAGACAATATTAACGCGGGCACCGAAGGTGGATACCACGGTTACTGGGCGCGCGATTTCTATGAAGTTGACGAGCACCTGGGTGATTGGGCGCTGGTTGATGAACTGGTTGCGCAGATGGAAGCCAGGGGCATGAAACTGGTATTGGATATTGCCCCCAACCATTCCAACCAGGATGACCAATATGAGTTCGGAGCCCTGTATAAGGAAGGCGCCTTCATTACCGATTTCGCCAGTGGTAAAAACACCTGGTATAACGGCAATGGCGCTATCGCCGATTGTGGAGACACCAATCCTGCCACTACCTGCCCGGGTGAGTGGGATGATCCCTGGTCTTTCCGCAATAAGAGCCTGTATAACCTGAGTGATTTTAAACACGGCACCAGCTCTAACAGTATTGCGGACCAATACCTGATTGATGCGGCCCTGAAATGGATGGATCACGGTGTCTATGCCTTCCGTATTGATGCGATCAAGCATATAGAGCCCAGCTTTATTAATCGTTTCAGCGCGGCGGTCAGGGCTAAAAATCCGGATACCTATATCTTTGGCGAGTGGTACAACGCCGGTGCGGGTGACTCACTGTCCATGCAGTTCCTCAACGAGCGTCGCGGTTCCGAGTTGCTGGATTTCAGGCTGAGAAATACGATTGAAGATGCAATTGCCGGCAATATCACCATGACCGATTTGAGTGCCCATGTGCAGTCGCGTCCGACCGCCATGAATGGTTACGACAGTTGGCAGGCGATTTTCCTGGATAACCACGATGCAACCCGTACCAGTGTTTATCTGCAAACGACCGGTAATACCAATCATGGTACCGGTAAGGGTATGTCCAAATCTTTTGCAGATGCTCGCCAAAATATGGGTATGGCACTGGTCATGACCTTGCCCGGTATTCCAACTATCTATTATGGCTCCGAGCAGAACTCCACCTGGTTTACAGCGAACAATGATGGTGAAGTTGGTCACGATCCCTACAACCGCGAGATGATGCCATCCTTTAGCCAGACTACACCTGCGTTTACCATGATCAAGGCTCTGGCAGATCTGCGTAAAGTGAGTCCGGCAATCCAGCGCGGTAGTTACGCTGAGCGTTGGGTCAATGCTGATGTGCTGGTATTCCAGCGTCAGCAGGGTGCTGATTGTGCTGTGGTTGCCATGAACCGTGGTTCAGCGACTAGCATTACTGTGCCTAACCTGTGTTTGGCAAACGGTGCTTACACCAGCAAGGTGGGCAGTGATGTGGTCAACATTACCTCCGGCTCCGGTGTATTCAACCTTTCGCAAAATGAAATTGTTGTACTTCACTAATAATACTGACTGGATTTAATTTGCAGTCATGAGTGATCAAAAAACCAGGGTGTCTTTAATCGGCCCCTGGTTTTTTATGTTCTATCTTTAGCATGAAATACAGTCTGTTTGGCTAGTAGGGGTATTTTCACGATGTTTTCAGCAGGTTCTTTGTATCGTTCCCTGGGTTTATTCGGCGCATTGTTTGCCCAGTCTGCAGGCGTCGCTGCAGCACCTGTGAGTATTATTTTTGTGATTGGCGATGGCATGGGCCCGAGTTACACCACCGCCTATCGCTATTTTGCGGACGATCCTGCGACAGCGGATATAGAGACCAGTGTATTTGATGAGTTATTGGTGGGTATGGCACGTACCTATCCGGGCGACTCAACATTGGTAACTGATTCGGCCGCTGCGGCAACTGCATTGTCCACCGGAGTTAAAACCCGTAACGGTGCTATAGGTGTCGATGAGCATCACAAGCCGGTGCAGACACTGTTGGAGGCGGCCAAGGCCCGCGGTTACCAAACGGCGATGGTGGCAACCAGCCCGATTACCCATGCAACCCCGGGAAGTTTTGCCGCCCATGTCGGGCACCGCAGTGAAAACAACGAAATCGCAGACCAGTATTTCGACCAGCGCATAGACGGCCGTTTTAAATTGGATCTATTACTGGGGGGCGGGCGACAATATTTTGAACGCAAGGATCGCAACCTGGTTAAGGAATTCCGCAAGCATGGTTATGCCTTTGCCGGCGATTGGCAGCAGCGCCATAAACTCAAACGCTTACCGGCCTTGGGTTTATTTGCGCCTGAAGGTATGCCCTCTGCATTGGATAGCGAGCAGCCACTGCGCTTGCAGCAAATGACCGAGCAGGCATTGGACCTGTTGGGTAAAAAACCCTTTTTTTTATTGGTAGAGGCGAGCCAGATTGATTGGTGCGGCCATGCCAATGATATTGCCTGTGCTATGGCCGAAATGCGCGATATGGATGGTGCCCTGCGTGTCCTGAAAGCCTATGTGGACAAACATCCTGACACCTTAATGGTGGTGACCGCTGACCATGGTACAGGAGGGCTTTCTATCGGCGCCAATGGAGTTTATGACTGGGATGTGGCCAGTATCCGTGGCATTAAAGCCACGGCCAATCGAATTGCCGACCAACTGTTGGCAGCCGATGAAAACTGGCAGGAAATCTGGTTGCAATTGACGGGAATGAACTTGTCCGAGGCAGAGCAACGCTCTTTGCAGCGCTGGATTCCCCACTCGCGGCTCAGCGGGGAAGACGCACCTCAACAGCATAACCCTGCCGCTGTTAAAGGCGCTCTGGTGGCGCAGGTATTGACGCTTATCAACAAGCGTACACACACAGGCTGGACCACCAGCGGCCACACCGGAGAGGATGTACAGGTTTTTGCCTATGGCAAAGGCCATGAGCATTTTGCCGGTAATTTAAATAACACCGACATTGCTAAACACCTGTTCAGGGTATTTGCTAAATAAGCCAATTACGACGGTGTGGGATAAATACGCACCGCCACGGATTTAAATGCCGGTGTCTTGCTGCGTGGGTCGTGAGTACGACTGATTAATACATTGGCCTCCGGGTAATAGGCCAGCAGGTTACCCGGAGGCACATCAAAGGCAAATACGCGCACTGCTTCCATTTTTCCCTGCGCGGACTCCACATCGACCAAACTGTCACCGCCCATACCCAGCCTGTCCATATCCGCGCGATTCATTAACACGGACCAACGTGTGTCAGTGCCGCGATAGGAATCTGTCTCTTCGTAGATAATCGAATTGAATTGTCCTTCACTGCGAATACTGGCCAGTAAAAACGGAAACTCGGTTGAGGTTTTGTCTTCCGGCAGGGGGGTGACGCGAAATTGTGCCTTGTGCGATGGCGTGTGGAATAAGGGTTGATCCAACAGACGATTGGCCACGGTGAATTCCTGTTTGCTGCTGCCAATCTCTTTTAATGCTTCCATGCCGGGAACCGTCGCCGCGATAGCCGCGCGAATAGAGTCGTGTCGCTTGAGTGCCTGGAAGTCCAGCGGTGCATCCGGCAGCAGGCGTTTACCCAACTCACACAAAATTTCCACTTCAGGTTTTACATTGCCCAGGCGGGTGATACCGCCATCGCTCAGGCGCACATAATTGAACATGGATTCCTGGGTAGTGCTTTGCCATTCTTCATCGCGTGCGGTTACCGGTAATATCAGGGCCTCGCTGGTTTCCATGCCACTCACATGGCCATGGTTGAGTGTGGTGGTGAGATAGATTTTGCAGCCAATGCGATCCAGTGCTTCACGTGCCCAGGTTGTGTCGGGGGTGGCAGACAGTAAATTACCGCCCATGATCAGCGCGGTATCGATTTTCCCCGCATGGGCCGCTTCGAGGCAGGCGAGGGTATCCATACCTTCACTACGCGGTAGTTGGATATGGAAATGTTGCTCCAGTGCATGCAACACATCCTCGGCCAGAATGGGCTTAACGCCGACAGTTCCTATTCCCTGAACATTGCTGTGGCCGCGCAAGGGCAGTAGCCCGGCAGCAGGTTTGCCGATCATGCCGCGCAGCAGGGCCAGGTTGGCAATCGCCTCCACATTTTCCACACCGTGAAGGTGGTGGGTAATGCCCATGCCCCAGGCAAAAATAGCTTTATCTGCGCGGCTGTAGGCATCCGCCAGGGCGCGGATACGGCCTTCATCAAGGTCACAGGTATGGCAGAGGTAGTCCCAGGAATGTGCGTGTATATCTGCTGCAAAGGCATCAAAGCCCTGGGTGTGCTGTGCAATAAACCCTGTGTCTATATGGGCGCTTTCCAACAGCGCTTTGGCGATAGCTTTTAACAGGGCGAGGTCGCTGCCAATGTTGGGTTGTACATACTCAGAGGCAATCCAGGTGCCGCCACTGAGCATGGATTTGGCACTTTTGGGCACGGCAAAGCGCACCAGCCCCGGCTCCCTGGCCGGATTGATCACAATCACCTGGCCACCGCGTTCACGGCAATTTTTTAACTGGTGCACAAAGCGTGGATGGTTAGAGGCCGGATTGGCGCCGATCACAAAAATGCAATCGCATTCGCCCACATCCTCCAGCGATACCGTTGCAGTGCCACTGCCGATCACGTTGTATAAACCAACACCGGTAGCCTGGTGGCAATAGTAGGAGCAGTTATTGATGTTGTTGGTGCCGTACAGGCGCGCGAGTAATTGCAGGACAAACCCGGCTTCATTGGAGGAGCGGCCGGAAGAATAGAAAAAACTGCGCCCTGCCGATGTCCGGGCGAAGGCGCGCGTCATTTTATCCAGGGCAAATTCCCAACTGACGGGCGCGTATTTATTGCTATCCGCGCTTTTAAACAGCGGATTATTTAAGCGCCCGAGGTGTTCCAGTTCATAGGCACTTAACTGCTGGAAATCTTCCAGGGTATGGGCAAACAAGTCGGTGGGAATCGGCGGTTGTATGTCGGTGGATTGGGCCTGGATACTCTTGTTGCACACCGAGGGAAACTCATCCTTTTCATTGGTCATACCGCCATGTTGGCCGCCCATCCCCAAGCCGCAGGCCTTGCAGGTATTCTTGCTGTTGAGCGCTTTGGCAGAGTTAAGCAAGCCAATACGGGCGACAGTTTTGAGGGTATAGAGAACCTTCTTGGGGCCGCCGCCGACAATAGTGACTGGCTCGGCGGGAATAGGGGGCGTACTCATGGCGACATCATCCGGACAGGGGCTGTCCGGGCAGGGCCCGGCAGCAGGTGCATGCCATCAGGTTAGGCGTGGTATCGGTGGTTTGCAATACGTTAAATGGCGGCCTGCGGTTGTCAGCCCCGTTAATCTGTGATTCCATGAAACGCACGCGTGCCGCCGTTTGGCACTACCTCCCCCTTATAAAAACTGCAGGGAACCCACCCGGTGTCTGTACCCCATATCCTTATCCTTGAAGATGAGCCCTCGATTGCCGAAAGCCTGGTCTTTGTCCTGGAGTCCGAGAGTTTTACCACCCATTGGGAAACCCTGGCGTCCAGGGCCTTGGCGTACCTGCAGGCATCCCCCCAACGACAGCCTGTGGACTTGGTGGTGATGGATGTCGGCCTGCCGGACATGACCGGGTTTGAAGCCTGCAAACAGTTGCGTAGGTTTTCCGAGGTGCCGGTGATATTCCTGACCGCACGCGGCAGTGAGTTGGATAGGGTCGTGGGCCTGGAAATCGGCGCCGACGATTATGTGGTCAAGCCGTTCAGCCCGCGCGAATTAGCGGCCAGGGTCAAGGCGATCCTCAAACGCACCCGCCAGGTGGGGGCGACGCTGGCAAGTGCAGCAGCGGATGTGCAGGACGCTAGTGAATTTGTAATCGATACGGAACGCAAGACCATTCACTACCATCAACAGTTGCTGGGCCTGACACGCCTGGAGTTTTCCCTGCTACAGGCCATGGTGATGCAGCCGGGGCGTGTCTTCAGCCGCGAACAATTGCTCGATGCCCTGGGTATCAGTACCGATGCGGGTTATGACCGCAGTATTGACGGCCATATCAAGACCCTGCGCGCCAAATTGCGCGCGCTAAAGCCCGGTGCAGAACCGATCAAGACCCTGCGCGGCTTCGGTTATGCCTATCAACCGGATAACCTGCAATGACACTGAGTGCGCGCATTTTTATTGTTTATATCCTGTTTGTTGCAGCGTGCAGTTATTTTGTGTTGCGCACGGTGATGGAAGAAATTCGTCCCGGTGTGCGCCAATCCACCGAAGAAACCCTGGTGGATACGGCTAATTTACTGGCTGAATTTTTGCGCGAACCATTACTGCACCATCAATTGCAATCCGACGCTATTCAAAAAGTGCTTACCGCCTATGGCCAGCGCCAGCCCAATGCCCGTATCTGGGGCGTTAGCAAACAGGATGTCAGTCACCGTATCTATGTCACCGATAGCCGGGGCATTGTCTTATTGGATTCAAAACACCTGGCCGTTGGCCAGGATTATTCGCGCTGGAACGATGTGTATTTAACCCTGCAGGGAAAATACGGTGCGCGCTCCTCGCAGGAAATCGATGGTGATGAAAGCTCCAGCGTGATGTATGTAGCGGCGCCGATTCAGCATGAGGGCGAGATTATCGGTGTGGTGTCCGTCTCTAAACCCAATCGTACCCTGCAGCCTTATATTGATCGTACCCAGCGCCGTTTGGGATTGTTGGGCGCGGGCTTGATTGTACTGGGGCTGGTATCCGGTGCGCTGTTTTCCTGGTGGTTGAGCCGCGAGCTGCGCCGCTTGCGCGAATACGCCTTAGCTGTCAGCCAGGGGCAGCGGGCGCTATTGCCGATCAGTTTGATCAACAGCAGTGAACTGGGGCAATTAGCCCGGGCGTTGGAATCCATGCGTACCCAGCTGGAGGGCAAAGCCTATGTGGAACACTATGTGCAAACCTTGACCCACGAGCTGAAAAGCCCGCTCGCCGGTATTCGCGCTGCCGCGGAATTATTGCAGTCCCCCATGGGTGATGCGCGTCGACAACAATTTATTCATACCATCGACCGTGAAAGCCTGCGTTTGCAGCGCTTGATCGAGCGCCTGCTCAACCTGGCGATGGTAGAGCAACAGCAGGCTTTGCACGACCCCAAACCGCTCGCTGTTAAAGCCCTGATTGAGGAATTACTGGCATCGCGGGCAGCCTCTATTGCGCTGCAACAGATACAGGTCGATCTGTTGGGTGATGAGGATACTGTCATTGTCGGCGAGCAGTTTTTGGTGCATCAGGCTTTGCTCAACCTGCTCGATAATGCGCTCGACTTTACTCCGCCTGGCGCTTGTATCCGTTGGCAGTTGAGTCAGCAGCAGGGCGCTCAGGTTATCGCTATCAGCAATGAGGGCGAACCCATTCCCGAGTTTGCCCTGGCCCGTGTGACGGAACGTTTTTTCTCCCTGCCCAGACCCTCCAGTGGCAAAAAAAGCACCGGGCTGGGCTTGAGTTTTGTCCAGGAGGTCATGAAGCTGCATGGCGGGCAGCTCCTGGTCGAGAATTTGCCAGACGGTGTGCGCGTCTCGCTCAAATTCCCCACATAAATTCCACCATTTCCCCATGAAACGCCCACACAAGCGCGTGAAAATGCTCCCTGAATATCACCAGGGAGCCTGCTATGAAACATCCACTGCTTTATAAAACCCTCGCTATTGCACTATTGATGTTATTGCTGTTGATTCCGCTGGGGATGATCCGCAGCTCTATTGATGAGCGACAGCACTACAGCGAAACCGTTGCGCAGGAAATCGCGCGCAGCTCCAGCGATGCCCAGACCCTGACAGGGCCGGTTCTGGTGGTGCCCTACACCAAAACGGAAAAATACTGGGCACTGAACGAACAAAATGAATCGGTATGGCGAAAACGCGAGGTCAGTGGTGAACTGTATTTTTTACCGGAGCTGTTGCAAGTTAATAGTGAGATGAGTACCGAGCTGCGCCAGCGCGGTATTTATAAGGTCAACCTCTACCATGCCGATACCCAGATTGAAGGGCAGTTTCGTATACCGGCTGACTGGGGATTGGGTAATGCCCTGGCGGATTACCAACTGCAACCGGCTTATCTGGCGATGGGTATCAGCGATATCCGCGGCATTAAAAATTCACTCAAACTGCACTGGGATGAGGTCGAGCAAGAGGTTGATCCGGGTAGCCAGGTAAAAATCCTGGGTGAAGGCGTCCACAGCAAACTGCCGGCCATTACCCTGGATAAAACCATCGCGTTCCGGTTGGATATCCTGTTACAGGGCACCGGCAAATTCAGCCTCGTACCGGTGGGCAAAGAGACGCGCCTCAACCTGGTTTCCGCGTGGCCACACCCCAGTTTTATCGGTGATTTCTTGCCAGCTGATCGCCACATCCACGCCCAGGGGTTTAGTGCCCAGTGGCAGACCAGTTATTTCTCAACCAATATGGCGGAGCATTTTTCGCGCTGCACACAACACAAGGATTGCCAGGGCTTTGAACGCACCCGTTTTGGTGTGAGCCTGATCGACCCGGTTAACCACTATGTCAAAAGCGATCGCGCCATTAAATATGCGCTGCTTTTTATCGTGCTGACGTTTGCCGGGTTCTTTTTATTTGAGGTGATGAAACGCTTGCAGGTACACCCGGTGCAATATGCCCTGGTGGGCCTGGCACTGGCGTTTTTCTATCTGTTATTGCTGTCCCTGTCCGAGCATCTGGATTTTGGCTGGGCCTATCTGCTGTCGGCGGCGGCCTGTGTTGGCCTGATCGGTTTCTATGTGTGTTTTGTATTGCACAGTATTTGGCGCGGATTGGGTTTTACATCCGGCCTGGCCACCTTGTATGCCCTGTTGTACGGTTTATTGAGTGCCGAGGATTACGCCTTGTTAATGGGCTCGCTCCTGTTATTCGGTTTGCTGGCCGGGTTTATGGCACTGACTCGCCGGGTGAATTGGTATGCCGTGGGTATGGGTAATAACAAAGCTCAGGGAGGTGAGTGAGATGCTCACCCTGCTAATGTCCGCACTGATTTTGGTTGCGCCTGTGCTATTGGCCTGTGTGGTGTTGGTATACGCCTGGCAGCGGGGATTCTGGGGGCGGTTATGTTTGCTGGTATGCTTTACCGGGTTTGCTGTCCAGGCGCATTCGCTCATGTATCCCGCCCAGGATTTAACACATAAATACGCGCAGATATTGTCCCGTTGATAGCAAAAAGCCGGCGTTGATGCCGGCTTTTTTTAGGAAGTGGGAGGTGATGTGATGTCTTTCACTGTGACGCAGCGATCGCATCAATCTGTGCCAGCTCTTCCGTCGAAAAATGCAGGTTATTTAATGCGGCGACAGAGTCGTCAATCTGGCTTGCGCGACTGGCACCAATCAGGCAACTGGTAACCGCCGGGTTGTGCAAGGTCCAGGCAATCGCCATTTGCGCCAGGGATTGGCCGCGCTGTTCGGCGATACGGTTGAGTGCATTCACCTTTTCAATTTTTTCGGGGGTAATGTCCTTGTTGTTCAGGTAAATCAGCTCCGGGCGTGCCGCGCGCGAATCGGCCGGAATACCCTGGAGGTATTTGTTGGTCAGTACGCCCTGTGCCAGGGGTGAAAACACAATGGAGCCAACCCCCTCATCGAGCAACACATCGGTTAAACCCTTTTCAATCCAGCGATCAAACAGGTTATAGCGCGGTTGGTGGATTAACAGCGGTGTACCCAAATCGCGCAGGATGCGCACCGCCTCGCGGGTTTGTGCCGGTTGGTAGCTGGAAATGCCCACGTAGAGCGCGCGACCGGAGCGCACGATGTAATCCAGTGCCTGCATGGATTCTTCGATTGGTGTTTCCGCATCCATACAGTGGTGATAAAAAATATCGAAGTAATCCAGCCCGGTACGTTTCAGGCTTTGGTCGCAACTGCTCACCAGGTATTTGCGTGAGCCGCCCTTGCCGTAAGGGCCGGGCCACATGTCGTAACCGGCTTTGCTGGAGATAATCAACTCATCGCGATAGTGCGCAAAATCCTGTGCGTAAATTGCCCCAAACGTTTGTTCAGCCGAGCCGTAATGGGGTCCGTAATTGTTGGCCAGGTCAAAATGGGTAATGCCCAGGTCAAACGCGCGGCGCAACATATGGCGTGCATTACTTTGCGAGTCGACCGCACCAAAATTTTGCCAGAGCCCGAGCGAGAGTTTGGGTAATTTCAAGCCGCTGCGACCACAGCGCTGGTATTGCATGGTTTTGTAGCGCTCGGGGTTGGCAGCGTAGAGGGGATTGGGTTCGTGCGTAATCATAGGAATATCCGGGGGTTAGTAAATCGCAAGCATTTTAGTAGAAAGGCATCACCATTGAGTAGAAAGATGCCTCTGTGCCTTGTTAAGAAGCGTTGGGCATTTATGCCTGTTGAATATGATTAATCAGTAAGATAATCCAAATCGCCAATACACAGAGGTTGCTTGCCAAAAAGGCACGCATGCGGGTAATGACGTTGTTGTGGGTCAAGTGGATCCAACTGTGCCAGGCACGGATGAGTACAAACAACCAACCGAGGATGACCAGGGCCAGGCTTTCCTGGTTTTTAGCAACGGCAATGCAGCCGGCGGCATAAAAAAGCACGGGGATTTCAAACAGGTTGGTGTAGTTGCGCGAGGCCTGGATGATAGCGTCCGGAACATTATCACTCTGGTTAAGCCGGAATTGGCTCAACCTGACCTGACCGGATTTCACTGCCCTGATACGCAAAAATAACAGGCGGCCAGCAACGGCCAGGGTGAGTAAAATCATGCCAAACATAGGGTAGAGCATAGTAATATCCTTCTATTAACTATTTGATTTTAAATAAAAAATGGTGTTTTGGCGGCAGTGGCACTGTTTTCTCGCCATGACCGCACTATAATGGCCGCCTTTTGGTTGTCCCGCTACCGGCCTGCGCTATTCCCGGTGGTGTTATTCGCTAACTCACGCTAACGAGATTCGCTTGCCAGAACCATCGCCTCTTAATAAGGGAACACAGGGCCGGCGAAACTCCCGACTACAAGGTAGCCTCATGATTATCAAACCCAAAGTACGCGGTTTTATTTGCACCAATGCGCATCCGGTAGGCTGTGCGGCCAATGTACAGGAACAAATTGCTTACACCCAGCAAAAAGGATCTATCGCCAATGGCCCCAAAAAGGTACTGGTCTTGGGCTGCTCCACTGGCTACGGTTTAGCATCGCGTATTACGGCTGCCTTTGGTTCTGGCGCTGCCACTCTGGGGGTTTGCTTTGAAAAAGAGCCCAGTGAAACCAAAACCGGTACTGCAGGTTACTACAACACGGCCGCCTTTCACGACGCGGCTGCTGCTGCCGGTTTGTATGCCCGCACCCTGAACGGCGATGCCTTCTCCGATGAGTGCAAGGCACAAGTGATTGATGCCCTCAAGCAAGACCTGGGCAAGGTTGACCTGGTGGTCTACAGCCTGGCTGCGCCGCGTCGCACCGATCCCAAGACCGGTGAAGTTTATTCTTCGGTGCTCAAGCCTATCGGCAAGTCCTACACCGCCAAAAACCTCAATACCGATACCCTGAAAATTGCCGATGTCACGGTTGAACCTGCCTCTGCGGAAGAGATCGCCAACACGGTTAAAGTCATGGGCGGCGAAGATTGGGAATTGTGGATCGAAGCGCTCAAGCAAGCCGATTTACTGGCAGACGGTTTTAAAACCGTAGCCTACACCTACCTTGGCGACAAACTGACCTGGCCAATCTATGGCCATGCCACCATCGGCAAGGCGAAAGAAGACCTGGATCGCGCCGCCAAAGCCCTGAGCGCCACATACCAGGGCGATGCGCGTGTGGCTGTACTCAAGGCCGTTGTCACCCAGGCGAGCTCGGCAATTCCGGTGATGCCGCTCTATCTGTCGATCCTGTTTAAAGTGATGAAAGAGCAGGGCAGCCACGAGGGTTGTATCGAGCAAATCCAGCGCCTGTTCACGGAATGTATTTACTCAGGTAATCCTCGCCTGGATAGCGATGGCCGCTTCCGCGTGGATGAACTGGAATTGGAGCGCAAGGTTCAGGAAGTGGTGGAAAGTATCTGGCCACAAGTAACCGAAGAAAACCTGTTCGAGATTACCGATCACAAAGGTTACCGCGATGAATTCCTCAAGCTGTTTGGCTTTGGAGTCGCCTCCGTGGATTACGATGCGGATGTCTCCCCACAAGTTAAGCCCTTTTAACCCGATACCGACAGGCAATACAAAAAGCCCCCCGTGGGCTTTTTGTTTTTGAGGCGCGATAGCCATGACTATCCTCAAGCATGTGCGCGGTGTGCTGCTGACCGCCATTTTCTCCACCACCATTATTCTGGTTACCGCTCCTATTGTGGTGTTGGCACTGCTCAAGTTGCTCACCCCGGTTCCAGCCTGGCGCCAGGCATTTAATCCCTGGCTGGATGGCATTGCCGATTGCTGGATTCGTGTGAATAACTGGCAGCAAGCAAAACTGCTACCCGCTCATCTGGTGATTGAGGGCGATGTGCACTTGCGCCGCGATGAATGGTACATGTTGGTTGCCAACCACCAGTCCTGGGTGGACATCCTGGTGTTGGTGCGGGTGTTTGGTATCGATATTCCCGGTGTGAAGTTTTTTTTCAAACAGAGTTTGCTGTGGATTCCTATCTTGGGGCTTGCCCTCTGGGGATTGGATTTCCCCCATATGCGTCGTTACTCGCGCGAACAGATAGCGCGCGACCCTTCGTTAAAAGACAAAGACCGCGCCCGTGCGCGCAAGGCCTGTGAGCGTTTCCGCCATCACCCGGTCACCATTATCAATTTCATGGAAGGGACGCGCTTTACCCCGGCTAAACATGCTGCGCAACAATCCCCCTATCGCCATTTGCTGATGCCCAGAGCGGGTGGTATTGCTTCGACCTTATCCGCCATGAATGGCCAACTGCACCAGTTGCTGGATGTCACCATTGCCTATCCATCGGGTATTCCTACTTATTGGGAGTATGTGTGTGGCGATGTGAAAGAAATTCGTGTGCATCGCCGGCAATTGCCCATCGGCGATGAATTGCTGGGCAATTACGATAAGGATGAAACCTATCGTGTAAACTTCCAGCAATGGGTCAATAGGCTCTGGCAAACAAAAGATGACCGCCTGGATAAGATGTTGCAGCAAGGTGTATCCACTTCCCTGAAATAACAGGTATTCTAATTATCTTCACCGCCTGGCCCTGGCCAGGGCGGTGAGTGGGGTACCGGCCAGTCCGGTGGACAACCCGGAGCACCCGTTGTATCACGTAGGAGGGCAGCATGTTTTACACGCTCAACGATCTTTTTGCCAAATTAGGTCTTCCCAACTCTTCCGCTGCGATTGATGCCTTTATCGAAAAGCATCGCCCGCTCCCCCAGGCCGAGCCATTAGCCAGCGCGCCCTTCTGGACTGCCGAACAGGCCGCCTTTTTACAGCAGGCCCGCCAATCCAGCTCCGACTGGGCCGAAGTCGTGGATGAGCTCAACTGCTTGTTGCGCGACTAACAGCCTCCTATCCGTCAACGGCCAGCCATAGCCCTATGGCTGGCCGTTTTCTTTAGAATTCAACAACATAGCTATTTACCGATTTGCCTTTGCCACGGTTAGGCGCTATGGTTTGCCCTCGGGACAGCGATACTGCTGCCCATTACTTACCCAGGCCGTGTCCAGGTAAACCCGATTTCCCGTGGAATTGGACTGATTTTCCGCCGGCCCTTCAAAGGAATCCGTTATGCCTACTACCAAACACCTGCTGTTATCCCTCTCCATGCTAACCGCTGCGGCTATTGCCCCCTGCCTCCAGGCAGACGAAGGCGCGCCAGGCCCCGGCTGGAAAGTAGAGGTGGACCTTGGTCTTATCAATACCTCCGGCAATACCGAAACCACCAGTCTGCAAGGCAAGATCGACGCCCGCCAAACCCTGGAAAAGTGGGAGAACCAATACATCCTCAGCACCCTGTTTAAAGAAGACCAGGTCACCAAGGATGATGGCAGCAAGTCCAAGGAAAAAACCGCAGAGAAGCATTTTGGCTCGCTCAAATCTGCCTATTTACTCGGGGTGGAAAAATCCTACCTGTTCGGTTATGTCTCCTATACCGATGACAAATTCGGTGCCTATCGCACCTACACCACCGTGGCCATGGGTTATGGTGATTGGCTCTATTCCACACCCAAACTGCAATGGTTTGTAGAAGCCGGTCCGGGTTATTTCGAAGGTAAAAAGCCGGACGCCGATAATCCGGATTCCTACATCATCGAGTCGGGTGCCATCCTGCGTGCGGCGACCGAACTGTTGTGGAAATTCAGTTCCAATGCGGAATTCAAGCAACTGCTCAGTGTGGAATCCGGTTCGGACAACACGCGAACCATCAGCGAATCCTCCGTAGCCGCCAGCCTGACCAACGCTATGAAAATGAAGGTAGGCGTTAATATCGCCAATGACACTGATGTGGCGCCCGGCAAGAAAAAAACCGATACCACCACCTTTGTTAACCTGGTCTACAGCTTCTAGGGATTAAGGTCTCCAACCCGGGCGGGCAGCGTATAATGTCCGCCTTTTAATATCGCCTTTTTTTGACCTGATCTATGAGTTCACCCCAATTCACCCGCGCATTACTGGCTCCCCGTCACTGGCCCTCCTGGATTGGGGCAGGCATCTGGTTTTTGATGGCGCAATTACCTTTTCGGGTTCAATGGTGGCTGGCCAAACTGCTGTGCCCTCTGTTGTATCTTAATAAAAAACGTATCCACATGGCGCGCACCAACTTGCGCCTGTGCTTCCCCGACAAAACCGAGGCGGAGCGCGAACAGCTGTTAAAGGAAAACCTGTTTTCCACTGCCATGGCCGTCTTCGAAACCGGCATCGCCTGGTTCTGGCCCAAGTGGCGCCTGCGCCGGTTATTCACCATCACCGGTGTTGAACACGTGGAGCAAGCCAAACAGGAAGGGCAGGGCGCATTACTGTTGAGCCTGCACTTCACCACCCTGGATATCGGCAGCGCCATGCTCGGCCAATACGTCAATTACGATGGCATGTACAGCCCGCACTCCAACCCGGTGTACGATTATTTGCAGAAGGTGCGCCGCGAAGCCTACTGCAAAGGCGGCACCGCCATCAGCCGCGACAACCTGCGCGCCATTGTCAACCAACTGCGCAAAGCGCGCATGATCTGGTACGCCCCCGACCGCGACCTCGGCCCCAAGGCATCCATCTTCGTCCCCTTCTTTGGCGTCCCCACCGCCACAGTAACCGCCACCGCACAATTCGCGCGCATGGGCCGCGCCAAAATTATTCCCTTCACCCAATACCGCCGCGCCGACGGCAGCGGCTACGATGTGGTGATTCATCCCGCGTTTGACAACTACCCCACCGGCGACGACTACGCCGACGCCCGCCGCGTCAATGAATTTATGGAAACCGAAATCCTCAAACACCCGGAACAATATTTCTGGGCGCAGCCGCGTTTCAAAACGCGGCCGGAGGGAGAGGAGAAGGTTTATTGATGCTTGTGCGGTTTTGAAAGGGGACTCCAAACATCTATATATCTGCCGAAACAGTCCGCAGTAATGCGGGCTGTTTTTTTATGAGCCTGAGACCGCTGCTTTATATCAAGGCTGCCGGTAAATAGTGGTTACTGTTTGTTATAAAACATAATGTAATACTTCGTCATAAGTGATTGATAAAAAAGGGATTTGTACAATGATGTGCCCCGGTACTGTTAAATTGGCTGTCTGTATATGTAAACCATGGGTGTATCTATAATGAGTGAATTAGCAAGGAAACTTTTCGCCTTTTATCCGCTGTTAGTTGAGGATAAAGTGCTATAAGCCTGTAATAGCGGGTAATTTGACGGTATGGTATAAATCTCAATCAAAAACTTAGACGGAAACTTTCCGGGATGTTATACGGAAACTTTCCGTCTAATAACAATGTTAGCTTGGAGTGTTAATGAAGAAGATATCCACGCAGAAAATCTTGATAATTTTTCTCCTGATTTCTATAGTCCTTGTTGGTGCATTAGAGTTTATTTTTGCTGAATCAAAAGAGTTATTTACTGGCGGTGCAAAACTTTCAGATCTCACAACTAACTTGTGTTTGGCGTACATATCTGGATACTTCTTTTATCTTGTTACCGTGGTGGTTCCAAAAAAAATTGAAAGAGAACATGTTGAAGAGCACATAGCACATTTAACTAATAGGCTTTTAAGTGACATACTTTTTATAATGCAGCACGCAACAAATTCAAATATATCGCAAAAATCATTGAAGACAGAGTGTCTAACTGCAGAATCCTTTAGGGCTGCAGCAAAAAATGTATTCATGGACAATGATGTAATTCCTTTAAGCGGAAGTAAACACGGGCGCCCATTGAAAGTTGGCGAAGCCGTTTCTCATACTATCCAAGAATTACAAAATACAATAAACGAGCTATTTAAGTATTCTCCTTTTCTTGAAACAGAGCTTATATCTCTAATGAGCGCTGCTTCAAGAAATGTTTTAAATGAAAGCTGGGTAAATTCTCTAAATATGGTTCCCTTGCATGTTGACAATATGGTGTTGGCTGCAGAACGAAGAGATGTGTCCGGATATGCAGATTGTCTCTATGAGTATCACAATTTGTATAGGAATATCGCTAATATTCTTACTAAAGAATACAAAGGCACAGTAGTGGCAAAAAAATATATTGAAAATATTGAGGCTCTTAAAAATAGCTAACAAAGCAATCAACCGGATGGTTTTCAAGTTGCATTTTTGCAATTCCGCTTCGCTCCATTTTATGGCAAAAGTGCAACTTAAAAACCACCGTTTATCGCGGCGTTAGCTAAAAAGGAGAAATAAATGGCGAATTTACTTTACGTCGATAATTCAAATGTATGGATAGAAGGTATGCATGTTGCGGCCTTTGCAAGTGGAATGGTTCCTGATGTATGGACTGCGGTTAAAGGCAACGTCTGTGACCATAGCTGGAAATTAGACTTTGGTAAATTATTCCAGTTTGCCGGCGGAGAGAAAGCGGAGGTTAGAAAAGCTGCCTTGTTTGGCTCTCGCCCGCCAAAAAATGACTCGCTTTGGGTTGCAGCACAAAAAAATGGCTTTGAAGTTACAACCTATGATCGCAATGTTGCAAATGCGGAAAAGAAAATTGACACCGACATTGTGGCAACAATGATCGAAGATTCATATGAAATATTACAGCCTGGAGACGAAGTTACGTTGGTTTCTGGTGACTCTGACTATGTGCCAGCAATTGAAAAATTGAAAAAGCGTGGAATTGCTGTCCATGTAGTGTTCTGGAAGCATGCTGCTCGTGAACTTAAAGAAGCAGCAAGTACCTTTACAGAATTAGACCCGTATCTTGACCATTTAAAAAGGTAAAGCTAACAAAGTGCTGCAACTCGCGCACTTCGTGCGCTGGACAGTTTGTAATTCGCGGCTTTGTGGTTTTGCTGCGCAAAAGTAATCCACAAAGCCACGAATTACAAACTGCCGTTGAGCACGGCGTTGAAGTTGTAGAAAAACTCCTAAAAATAGTGATTTTTTGATAAAATTCGGTATCGTTTCAAGGAGTAGCGCCATGCCAAACTTCAAAAAATACAGCTATAGCCAAAGCGCAATGGTGGTTATTAATTTTGAAGAGCAATTACAGCCAGGCACTTTCGAATTTACCCTTCATAAATTAATCGACAACCATATCGACCTGTCGGCTTTCTACGAAAAGTACAGCAACGATGGCGGTGGGCGTACAGCTTACGACCCTGCCATTTTGCTCAAAATCATCTTGTTTGCGTACTCCAAGGGCATTACCTCCAGCCGCGACATTCAGTGGCAATGCGAGCACAATATTATTTTCAAAGCCCTCTCCTGCGATTCCGTCCCCCACTTCACCAGCATTGCCAGCTTTGTCAGTAGCTATCCGGATGCGATTGAATCGGTTTTTACACAAGTAATACTGGTGTGCGACCAACATGGCTTACTGGGACATGAACTCTTTGCCATTGATGGTTGCAAGATATCTTCTAATGCCGCCAAGGAGCACTCCGGAACCTTGGATGAGCTGGCTCAAAAGCGAGAAAAGATCAGCCGCAAAATCCGCACCTGCTTGAAAGAACACAAAAAACTGGATGGCCGAAAACCCAACGAGCGAGACCGCAAGCAGCAACTCGCTAAAGCAACCGACACCCTGAAAAAAGAATTCGAGCGGATAGATAAGTTCCTAAAGACAGCAACCCCACGGATGGGGCAAGGTAAAAAACCAAAGGAAGTGAAGAGCAATATTACCGACAACGAATCAGCCAAAATGACTACCAGCAAAGGTACCATCCAGGGTTACAACGGCGTAGCCGCCGTTGATAAGAAGCATCAGGTTATCGTTGACGCCCAGGCTTTTGGTGAAAGTCAGGAACACCACACATTAAAGCCGGTTCTGCATAGCATACAGACGCGTTACCAAAAGATGGGGATCTGCGACGACATCCTAAAATCCAATGTGATCATTACAGCGGATACGGGGTTTTCCAATGGTGCTAACGATGAGTACCTTAAAGAAGAAGGTATCAATGCATATATTCCGGATAACCAATTTCGCTCAAGAGACAAGATGTTTGACCATCAAAAAGAGAAACATGGTAAGCGCCATCAAGATAATGTGAAGGGAGTAAAAGGCGTTATTCCGGCCTCGGAATTTATTTTTGACCTGCAACGAAAAAGCTGTAAGTGTCCGGCAGGGAAGGACATGTGGCTGAAACATGAATACCGTCAAGGGCCTGGTCGAATGCAATTGTATTTTGAGGGTAAGCTAACGGATTGTCGTCACTGTCCCCTCAAGCATGAATGCATGCGTAATCCTTCGTCAGCCGATAGCCGCGAAGGTCATGGGCGTCAGGTATCCAAAACGTTTTCGATTCATGCCAATGCGACAGACTGGATGAAGCGTCGGATTGATAGCAAACAAGGAAAAGCTATTTACGGTCATCGCATGTCGACTGTGGAGCCGGTTTTCGCCAATATTTGCGCGAATAAACAGCTGAATCGATTTTCGTTACGAGGAAAACGCAAGGTGCAAGGTCAATGGCAGTTATATTGTTTGGTACATAACATCGAAAAGTTAATGAATTACGTGAATGTGGGTTAATCCACAGAGTTATTCACATCGAATTCATTCGACTGCGGATAATGGGTGATTATGTTAAGGGGTTGTGGTTAAATACTGGCCAGGTAATAATTTCAATTTTAGCTGCTGGATAACGATCTCTAAAAATCGTTTTTCTACAAGCTCGTTATACCCATATAAATTCTGACCATGTATAAAAAAATAAAGAACATAGTAATCGAAAAAGCTGTCTCTGAGTTTTCAGGGTACGCTCTGCATGACCAGTTTTATAAAGCTGGAATGGCATCATTTTGGTTATATATGGCTATTGCAACTGTTACTCTAATTTCGCTTGGTCAGGAACATGTAGATATAGTTGTTAAGGTTTTTGTATTTATAATAATGTGCACATGCACCATTGGAGCAGCATTAGAATTTTGGGCCCCTATTAAATCCCTTTTCGATAAAACATGGTTTAAATGGGGGCTAGGTGCTATCTCTATATTGGTATATAAATATTCAGAATCACAGTCTGATGATTTTATAAATCAATTTACAGGAATAGATCCATCTCTATTGCCATTTTCATCGTCAGTGCTATCAGTTGTTTATCTGCCGTACTCTTGGCTTGTTACGGTATCGTTCGTCCTTTCTTTTTATGTGATATTTCATTGGTTCTTTATTCCTTTTGAAAAACCATCAAGTGAACGAACTCTTGATGGTTTTAAGTATGCCATGAGGTTTATGGGGTTGATGGTAATATTCATAGTTGCTAACAATTCTGTAAGATTCTTTGAGGACCCAAACTCCTTTGCATCTATGCTGGCAAAAGAAATCGTTTTAAAAACAGAATATTTCCCTAGGTCACATTGCATAAACGTGTCGGACAATCAGCTTTCTGCAGATATAGGTAGAGGCTATATATCGGTCTTTGATCAAAATAGTGGTGTTTTTTATACAGTTCAATGTGACCTAGGTATAACAAATCAATCAACTACGCGCCTGTCGGCGCCGGATGCGCAAAAAACGCGCGCTGATCTTGTACCACTTTAGTGGATACCTTTAAGCACACAGTTTTTCATACTCCACTGGCGATTGGTAGCCCAGCGAAGAATGTAACCGCTCACGATTGTAGAACTCAATGTATTCTACAATGCGCGCCACCGCCTCAATCTCATGCTCGAACTGCTCTGGGTGAATCAGCTCCGCCTTCATCGTGTGGAAGAAAGATTCCACTCTGGCGTTATCCAGGGGGTTGCCCTTTCTACTCATGCTGCGCACCATGTCGGCCTGCTCAACCAGATCACGGTATTCGTGAGCAGCATATTCAATGCCCTGATCAGAATGAAAGATACAGCCCGACCGGGGTGCATGCCGAGACAATGCCATTCTAAGCGCGCTCTTGGTCAACTCAGCATTCCGCTTTCGACTGAATGACCACCCTACAATGCGACGGCTGTACAGGTCCATGACAACCGCATGGTAGAGCCAACCCGAGTGCGTCTTGATATACGTAAAATCGCCCGCCCATTGGGCCCTGGTAGCGGTTGCTTTGCCTGCTTCGCTCAGCTGATTGCCTGTTGATGAATAGAGCTCATGCTGACCAGGACGCCATGCGTACAAGCCGGTTGTAGAGGCCTTGATACCCAACTCCCGCATCAACCGATTAATGCGTCGCACACTGCATGCCAAGCCTTGTTGCCTCAAGTATCTGTGCATTCTGGGTGCACCGTAGGCTTTTCTATGCCCTTGATGGGCTTCTCGAAGGGAGGCCTTTAACACCTGATCCTGTTGATGCCTGGCACTTTCCTGTCGGCACTTCCACGCATAATATCCACTGCTGGACACGCCATACATTGCGCACAGCTTTTGAACACTCCTGCCATCACGGTTCTTCTCACTGGGTCATCTTTGATTTGTTGCCCAAAATCCGTGCGTTATTGGAGCTTTGCGGCGTTCAGAATTTGTATATGGATAATCCTGAGGATAGCGAATGTTAGTGGTGAGAGAATAGAGTATTATTCTTAAAGTAGGCACTTTTATTGCTGCCGGCCTTAACAATTATCCGATGAATTGAATGGTTGCTGAAATTTAATGCCTAATTGGTTATGTATTTTTATATTAGTTTTTTAATAATGCTAATGATCATATTGAATGAATCTTCGGGTGTTTGTTGTTTGGCTGTTTCAGAAAATATTTGGCATCTTTCCTTGTGCTTTGTTACCTGTGAAAAAAAATCAATTATTTTATTTTCTACATCTATGGACGGGGTATTTTGATCAAGCATAATGCCCAATCCCATGTGTTCAATGGTTTGCGCGGTATGGCGTTGCTCGATTTGGGTTGGCGCTATAATTAAGGGCTTGCCGTAATAAAGTGCCGTATTAACGACCCCTTTACCGCCATGGCAAATAATAATATCGGCTTGTTGCGTGGTGGTGGTTATATCGTATGGCTGCTTGCTAATAATAATGGGAAGCCCTTTATATTTATGAGTATCTTCATCTTTACATCCCGAATAAAAGCAGAGTGTTTTGATGCCGATTGATGTTAATGCATTCAGTATATTTTGTGATTGCTCTTTCCCGTGTTTTAAGTAGGCAAACGCCTTAACTGACATGCCGGGAGGCCATTGTGGACTTGCGAAGCTATCAATGCCTGGGAGTGTGGGGGTATAGGTAACGTCCTGCCTATAAGGTTTATAGATATCCATTTCCTGATAGCTGCTTAATATTGTGCTGTTAACCTGATAAATATCGCTGAGCTTTTCTATCGTCCTGGATTGTATCGAAGTTAATACAGTATTAATTGTGGAAACCACATGGTTATTAATTTGTTCGGCTTTGTGAGCGTTGAACGGAAGGCCTGGACAAATATTGACTATATCTGATCCTGGCGCCGGGGTGATGAACGGGTTGCTGATAATGACAGAGGGGCATTCCCATGTCCTGGCTGCAATCAGTGCTGAGGGGGCGTGGTCAAATACAATAAGATCAGGTGATACTAATTTAAGTAGGGTGATCCATCCGTCAACCAAGCCTTTTAGATGCGATGCTTTGTCATAGCCCTTATAAAATAGGATTTCTGCATGTGTTTCTGACCTCGGGAGTCGCTGAGGTGTTTTTAGCCAGATCGGTGCTTGAATGAAGTGCACGTTAAGCGGCCAAATAATATCCCTGATTTTACTCAGATCCTTTACGGCAAAGTACACATTAAAATGTGTGCTTAGATACGTAATAATGGGATGAGCTTGGCCAATGTGCCCATAATCATCTCCCAGTTCCCAGCAGAATAAAATGGTTTTCATAGAGAGACTCTATTAAAAAGAGGGTAGTTCTTTAATCAATTCCATGATTTTTTCATAGAGTGAATCGTCCAGTTTTGTATTCTCATATGTGCTGTCTCTGAATGTTAAACTCATATTGGCTGCGTATATGGGTGATTCCAGTTTTTTTAAGTACGAGTTAATAAGATCCTGATCCTTATTGTAAAAGGAATACAATAAAAATGGGCTAAATAATGAGACCCCTTTTAGTTGCGGTAATAAATGGGATATCCCCGTTAGGAATTTTGTTCCTATCTCCGTATGTGCCATAGGGGCTTTTTTGTGTTTTATTATTTTTATGCAGGCATCACGGTAATATTTTAGAAAAAAATTTTCTTTATTGAACACAAGGATAGCATTATTAACTCTTTTGGAAAAAGATGGCTGCCTGTTCTCTGCGTCTACCCATAGTTCTGCTGTTAACCAAAAATTGCTGGTGTTGGGGATGATAAAGCGGGACGGATGTGGAATATATAGGTCTGCATCCATCCATATTACTTTGTCCCAACCGCTATTGAGGTACTGATCTGCAAATTCCAGCCTTGCCAAATCAGACATGATATGGCGCTGACGCTCAACGCTGTCCGCAAACCATGTGGGTACAACCTGGAAAAAACTGTCGTCAATAAATTGATACTCATAACCTTGGGTTGCTGCCCAGTTTTGTACAGAGGTCATGCAGGTGGTTAGCCAGGAGGGAATATTGTGGGTTCGGAAGGATTGATACACCAACGTTTTGGTCATGTATGCCTCGGTAATTATTAGGGCTGCGTTTATCTTAGCATGGTGTTGACAGGTGTCCTGGCGTGTTTGTTTTTTAACCTTTTTGTTGGGGCCTGGTCCGGAATCCATTGGTTAGATATTGGGCAATAGCTAAGGTGATGGGTTTTAATTTATTGATTTTTATATGTTTTTTTGCTTTGCGGAGCGGTGGTTAGGTAAAGGGCATGGCTATGCTTACCTCTTGTGAGATTCCGTTGGATAGTGATACAGTCCGGCACCTGTTCGGTGTAGCTGATAGCACTAATGACGCGCTTGTGAGCGGTTTGCCTGCTTATCGAATATGCGTAGAAATCCTATTGAGGTAACGCTTGGTTTAACGATTTGGGTCACAATAACGACGAGGTATCCTCCGTGGCAAAACAATTAATGATTTATGACAATATTCAGCCATTATCTTCAGAGACTCATCGTCAATGGTCGGTAGCGGTAGAGGATTACAGCTTTGTATCGCACATGATTTCTGCTCCTGTCCTGGCGACAGAGATTCCTTTTGCGGCGGGTGAGTTTCCTGTCGTTTTCTCTGCTACCCAGCGTGAAGGAGAATATATTCCCTTGGCGTTGATGGGTTTGAAAGAAAATGAAAACCTCTTTTTGAATGAAAAAGGACAATTCAAATCGCGTTATATTCCTGCATTTATTCGCCGTTATCCCTTTATCCTGGGGGGGGATAAGGGAAATGACTCTATGGCACTGTGCATTGACGTGGATAGTAAAGCGGTTATTAAGGACGGCAGCAAAGGTCGTCGTTTGTTTGATGACAAGGGTGAACAAACGGAACATTTGAAAGAGGTAGTGGAGTTTCTTAAGGATTACCACTTCCGCGCTGAAATGACCAAGGCCTTCTGCACTCGCTTACACGAATTGGGTTTACTGGAGCCGATGCAAGCCAATATCAAATTGAAAGGTGCAGAAGAGACCAATTTGAACCTGACGGGTTTTTATGTGGTGAAGCGCGAAAAATTGAAGGCTATCAGTGATGCGGATGCCCTTGACCTGTTTAAGCGCGATGGTCTGGAGTTGATATATAGCCACTTGCAATCTCTTTCCAGTTTTAATGATTTAATTCGATTAATGTCGGATAAGATCAAGCCTGCCTGATTGCATTGCCAGCCATAAAAAAGCCCGCATATGCGGGCTTTTTTATGGAGTCGAGTTCTCATTATCAGGGTAAGCCCCTGTCCGGTATAGAAGATGTGATGTGAGGGCTAGCGACTGTTTCGCTGGCGAGCAACCAGTTGCTTGATTTTGCGCTCTGCGCTGGAGAAGGCGTCACGAACGGCAACATGGATGGATTCGTCATCCTGGGTAATGGCGAGTGGATGCCCTTTAAAGTCCAGCTCAATCGACGCGCGATATTGTTTACCTTTGTGTTTGTGGTGGTGGGGGGTGTCAAGCACTACACGGCTGTGGACAATCTGGTCGGTAAAGCGGGAAAGTTTTTCGAGTTTCTTGAGGATGATTTCGTTAAGAGCGGCGGAAGAGTCTAAATCGCGGTATACAACGTCGACAGCAGGTTTCATCATAAACTCCTTAACGTTTATATATGAGGGGGATAAGGCTACCCGGGTCATATTTCGGGTTTTTGTCGACCCTCACTACTTATATTGATAGCTATTGTCCAAATATCAAGTTTTCTGAAGAATTTCTTAATAACGTTTTATTCTCGATCGATGAGTTTCAGCTATTTAAGGGGAATAGGTTGTAGTGGTCAACAAAAACCGGACAAAAAGTTAAGCACACTTTTCAAATTCAATCGGGCTTTTGTAGCCCAGAGTTGAATGTGGTCTTCGCGAGTTATACCAGGTCACAATATAAGCTCGCACATCCCGAATCGCATCTTCTCGATAGCGATATAAATTATCCCTGATCCACTCCCGTTTCAGGCTGCTAAAGAAGCGCTCCACAACAGCATTGTCCCAACAATTTCCCTTGCGGCTCATGGAACACACAATACCGTGTTGCTTCAATGAAGCCTGATACTTCAGGCTCGCATATTGCGAACCACGATCCGAGTGGTGGATGAGTCCCGCCGATGGCTTGCGCATATTCACCGCCATCATCAATGCACGGATCACCAGCGATTTCGTTTGCCGTTTATCCATGCACCAGCCAACAACCCGCCGCGAATACAGGTCAATCACCACCGCCAGGTACAGCCATCCTTCCACTGTCCAAATATAAGTAATGTCAGCCGCCCAGGCTTGATTCGGTGTAACCGGATTGAACTGCCGATCAAGTATATTCTCCGCTACCGGCAATTTATGGTTGCTGTTGGTGGTAATGCGAAACTTACGCTTCTGTTTAACTACCAGCCCCCGCTTTTTCATCAGTCGTCGTACCCGATACCGCCCCGCCGCAAAACCTTGGGCCTGTAATCGCCGCGCCATGCGTCTGCTGCCCATGCTGCTGTTGGATTCAACAAACAATGCGCGCATGCAGGTTTCAAGCCTCTGCTGTTCCGGATCAGGCTTATCCTGTTGCTGTCCCAGCCACTCGTAATAACGACTGCGACTGACACTTAGCATGCGACACAAGTGTTTTACCCGGCAGCGCGAAGCATGCTCTCGAATAAACGCAAATCTCACCGCATATGCTTCGCGAAGTAGCTGCTGGCTTTTTTTAAAATATCATTGTCCAGTTGTAGCTCGCGCACTTGTTTTTCAAGTTCACGGATACGTTTTTGCTCGGGGGTCATCCCGGCTTTTCCCTGATAATCACTAAAAGGCTGAGCTTCATGCTCTTTTAGCCAGCGGCGTAGCATATTGTGATTGATATCCAGATGGGCCGCTGCCTCACCTATACTGAAGCCTTGATCCCGAACCAGGGCGATAGCTTCAAGTTTGTATTCAGGCGTATATTTCTTTCGTGTTTGCTTGGTCATAGGACACCTTGATGTTTTACGGTATTATCCGCTTAACTTGGTGTCCGGTCTAATTAGACCACTTCAGGTATTAAGGATGGTGATTAACTCCATAATACGTCTGTGAACTGCTTCTATAGTAATGGGGTATTTTCTGTAATTTATGTGGGGGGCAAGTATGAGCTATCCACCCGTCGGGAAAAATAACCGAGTCTTAGTGACCGGGGGCTCAGGCTTTATCGGTGCTGCCCTGTGCAAGTTGTTATTGCTCAGGGGGTATCAGGTTTGGGTATTGTCGCGGCATCCGGAGAGGGTTCGACCACGCCTGGATGCTGCTGTCCGGTTGGCATCCAGTCTTGAGGATCTGGGGGCTGTCGATTTTGGCGCAATTATCAATCTGGCTGGTAAGCCCATGGCCGAGTCTCGCTGGAGTACGGCAGTGAAGCAGGCTTTGCGCGATAGTCGAATTGACCTGACCTATGCATTATTGGCCTGGTGCCAGGAGCGGCAGCAGTTTCCCCCGGTACTGATTAATGGCAGTGCTATTGGGATTTATGGCAATGGCGCTGACCGTATCCTGACCGAAAGTTCGCCAACAGGTGATGATTTTGCGGCACGTTTGTGTGCAGACTGGGAGGAGGCTGCCGCTGGCTTTGCAGCCCATGGGGTGCGTGTCTGCATGTTGCGCACTGGCGTCGTATTGGACAGGGAGGGCGGCGCCCTGGCCCGAATGTTGCCGGCTTTCCGTTGGGGGTTGGGTGGCAGGCTGGGGACTGGTGAGCACTTTATGTCCTGGATTCATCGCCAGGATTTGTTACAGATAATTATTCGTTTGCTGGAGGATGAAAGCCTATCCGGGGCGTTTAATGCAACAGCTCCGGAGGCTTGCCGCAATAGGGATTTTACTCGCCAGTTGGCGGAGTGTTTGCATCGTCCTGCGATTTTCCCTATGCCGGCACCCATTTTGCGTTTGTTATTTGGTGAGTTTGCAGATGGGCTTTTATTGGCTAGTCAGCGAGTGCACCCTGAACGCCTTTTGCAAATTGGATTTACGTTTTCCTATCCTGGGTTGAAGGATGCCTTTTCGGCCATTTTGAAAAAAGTATAAATTATTGTGCGGGTACCTCTTGAAATCTGTAGTGCCCAGCCTTACATCATTTTAGCGCGATTGCTCTATAGAGGATCGCGCTAGACATGGCCTGATCAACAACTGATAGGCTCCACTTATATATTGCTCTGATGTGAGGATATACCTATGCGTAATTTTGATTTTTCTCCCCTGTATCGCTCTGCTATTGGTTTTGATCGTATGGCCAATATCCTGGATAGCTTGTCGCGTGCAGAGCAGAACCAACCCAGTTATCCCCCTTACAACATTGAGTTGACCGGCGAGGATAAATATCGCATTACCATGGCGGTTGCCGGTTTTGCCCAAAGTGAATTGAATATCGAAGTCAATCACAACCATTTGATTGTGTCTGCCAATAAGCAGCCTGAGCAACAAGAGCGTACCTATTTACACCAGGGTATTGCTGCGCGCGGTTTTGAGCGTCGTTTCCAACTGGCGGATCATGTGCAGGTACTTTCTGCCCAGTATGAAAATGGTTTGTTGCACGTTGACCTGCAGAAGATTATCCCTGAGTCATTGAAGCCGCGTACTGTACCTATTTCTGTATCGGCTTCTTCCGATCGTCTGGTCGCTGAACAGGCAAAGAATGATCCGGAAGCTGCCTGATTGCTGTAGCCAATTAAAACAAAACCCCGCCAGTGCGGGGTTTTGTTTTTTTAATCAGTCCGAAATAATTTTCTACGCACGGTTTTTCGATATTCATTGGGTGAAGTAGCCAGGTGTTTTTTGAAGAGTTGGGTGAAATAACCCGCGTCCTGGTATCCGATTTTATCAGCAATCTCCCCCAGGGAGAGGTTGCTGGTTTTCAGCAGGTCGCGAGCGGTATTGATGCGGATTTCCTGTAGGAATGTTAATGGCGTTTTACCCAGTGCATTTTTAAAGCGGCGATTCAATGTGCGCAAACTCATACCAAAACGCTCGGCTACCTGCGGCATGTGAATATCGCGATGGTAATTATCCTGTAGCCAAATTTGGATCTGGGTGATTTCTTCATCCGGATGGGGGTTATCAGTTTTGTCAAAATAACCGCTATTTTCATAGGATTGACGTATCTCGTGGGAGAAGTGCCTTTCTACATGGCTGGCGATGGTTTTGCCAAAGAAACGCTGGATAAAGTGAACCGTCAGGTCTGCCAATGAGTTAACACTGGCTGCACAATAAAGGTTGCCTGCCTGGGTTATAAAATGCTGCCGCTTTAGGTGTACCCGTGGGTAATCCTTGTGGAATTGGTCAAAGTAATGCCAGTGGGTTGTCGCGGCCTTGTCATCCAATAAACCCGCTTCTGCCAGGAAGCAGCACCCTGTCCCTACGGCACTGATGATGGCCCCGTTGTGGTATTGCGCCCTTAGCCAATCCAGGGTGGCCCGGTGTTGCTTAACAATGGGGCGGGGATTGCGCCACAGGCCCGGGATGTAAATAAGGTCCCAGGATTTGTCATCGTCAATACTAAAGTCCGGCTGCCAGCTAATGCCGGTTCTGGTGGTTACCTGATCGCGTGTTTGTGCCAGGGTACTGATGTTCAAGTGATGCTGTACCTCCGGTGGCAGCATGGTGTTTACCGCACTGTCGGCTGCCAGCAGCATTTCCATGGGGAGTGCACTACTGGTAGCCAGCATGCGCTCACACAGGAAAAAGCCAATATCGATGGTCTGTTTGTTAGGCATTAGATGGTTACTCCATTTTGGCCAATTTACCACGAAAAATGGCTAAATCAAAAAAGACAGTCAGGGGTTATGGGCCTACACTCTCGCCGTTTTGTTGGGTTGTCATACTGGATTGGGAGTGTGTTATGTCCGGTTCATCGCGAGTGCGTTTGCCAATTATTGTCGGGTTTGGTGGATTTAGTGCCGCTGGGCGCAGTTCAGGCCATCACGCCTATCGCCGCATGGTGATTGAGAGCCTGCCTGTTGCGGAGCGGCAGGAAACGCTGGCGGGGCTGGCGGTGATGATGGGGTTGCTCTGTTACGCGGGAGGGGAATACCGCGATTCCCATGGTAAAGCCTATGATTTGCCTGCTATTGAGGCCACCTTCTCTGGGCAGATCCTCGATGGCACCCTGATTCGTCGTATTGAATCAACCTTCTTTGATGTGGATGCTGCCCATTGGCAAAAGTCAGCAATCCTGGGTGGGGGAGAGCCTACCCGCTTTGAGTTGCGTCGCCGCGATTTACCGGAGCCCTTGCCGGCAGGATGGCAACTTGTTGAGTTGGATGCTGATCGTGTGCAGGTGACGGTTGAAGGGAGTGTTGAGGTTAAATTCGATAGTTATCGCGAGCTGCCTGTTAAGTCTGCGGGACAGCTGCCACGCGGTTTTAATCCCGGTGCACTTTATAATTCCCACTTTCATCCCCGCGCTTTGCAGTTAGCGGTAATCGGCGCATCAGATGCCGTTCAATCGATTGGGGTTGAGTGGCAGACCGTTATCGATGCTGTCAAACCGGATGAGATTGGTGTCTACGCCAGTAATGTTATGAGCCAAATGGATGAGAATGGCTTTGGTGGGTTGTTGCAGGCGCGCCTGCGCGGCAATCGTGTCAGCACCAAGCAATGTCCACTTGGACTCAACACCATGCCGGCGGACTTTGTGAATGCCTATATCCTGGGCAGTGTTGGCCATACGGGCGCCATCACCGGGGCTTGCGCTTCGTTCCTGTATAACCTCAAGGCGGCTGCCGAAGATATCCGTTCCGGTAAATGTCGCGTGGCTGTTGTGGGCACAGCAGAGGCGCCCATATTGCCTGAAATTATTGATGGCTATGCCACCATGGGCGCCCTGGCTGCGGAAGATAAGCTGAAGAAACTGGATGGATCGGATGAAACTGATCCGCGCCGAACCAGCCGTCCCTTTGGCGAGAATGCCGGTTTTACCATGGCCGAGGCGAGTACCTATGTGGTGTTAATGGATGATGCCCTGGTGCTTGAGTTAGGCGCTGATATCCATGGTGCTGTCGGTGACGTGTTTATTAATGCGGATGGTTTTAAAAAATCCATCTCTGCACCAGGGCCGGGTAATTACATCACTATGGCCAAGGCGGTGGCTTCTGCGCGGGCAATACTGGGTGATGAATCTGTGCAGCAACATTCATTCATTCAGGCGCATGGCTCCAGTACGCCGCAAAACCGGGTAACAGAGTCACAAATTTTTGATCAGGTGGCGCAGGCGTTCGGCATCAGTGATTGGCCTGTGGTGGCGGTAAAGGCTTATGTCGGCCATTCGTTGTCGTCTGCCAGTGGTGAGCAGTTAATCAATAGTCTCGGTATCTTCAAATATGGAGTGCTGCCTGGAATCAAGACGATTGACAGGGTGGCTGATGATGTTTTTGCAGATCGTTTGCAGATATCAACCCGCGATGTGCCGCGCAACCCCAGGTCCCTGGATCTGGCATTCCTGAATTCGAAGGGCTTCGGCGGTAACAATGCCACGGCAAGTATTATTGCGCCCCATCGTGTGGAAGGCATGTTGAAGAAGCGCTATGGCGAGCAGGATTTTGTCCGTTATACCCATAAGCGAGAGGCCGTGCGCAGCTGTGCAGCAGGCTATGATCTGGCCGCTACCCAGGGGCAATTTGACACCATCTATCACTTTGGGGAAGGATTGATCGATGAAAGCAAGATTCGTATCGACCAGGAAAGGCTGAGCCTGCCGGGGTTTGCCAAGCCGATAGCACTGGGCTTTTCCAACCCCTATGCCGATATGTTTGATTAATTAGTGTGGTCTGATCCTGGGGGGTATTGGTTGTATTTAGTCTATACAAAGCGAAATCTTTCCCTTAAAATGCCGCGCCTTTCGCACCCTCGCTGTGCGTTGAACTTATTTTAACCAGAGCGGGCCAGTTTTCGTGAACTGTCCTCCCATACTAAAACACAGGAAGAAGACCTCAATGGTAACTATTCGTCTGTCACGTGGCGGCTCTAAAAAGCGTCCTTTCTATCATCTTACTGTAACCAACAGCCGCAGTGCCCGTAACGGCCGCTTCATTGAGCGTATTGGCTTCTTCAATCCGGTTGCTCGCGGCCAGGAAGAGCGCCTGCGTATTGACGGTGACCGTCTGCAGCATTGGGTTGGCCAAGGCGCCCAATTGAGCGAGCGCGTTGAGCAGTTGGTTAAAGAAAGCCAGAAGAAAGCTGCTTAAGTAGCTGATGCCCGATGTCTGCTAAATCATCCAATTTGGTCAGTGTTGGGCGTATTACGGCAGTTTACGGCATTAAAGGGTGGGTTAAAGTCCACTCTTACACTGAGCCTCAGGACAATCTCTTTGAATATCATCCGTGGTGGGTTAAAACCCGGCATGGGGTGAAGCAGGTCGAGATTGATGAGGCCAGACCACACGGTGATGCCTATGTGGCACATATAAAGGGTGTGGATGATCGCGATCTCGCTATGGCCTATACGGCAGCTGATATCGCGGTTGAAAGAGATTTACTGCCCGAGCTGGAAGACGGTGAATATTACTGGAACCAGCTTGAGGGGCTCTCTGTGTTTACCGTGTTTGGTGGTGAGCAGCGTTTGGGCGTTGTCACCAAGTTACTGGAAACAGGAGCCAATGATGTTCTGGTCGTGCAGGGGGATGCGCAGAGCATTGATCAGCGCGAGCGCCTGATACCCTATGTGCCCGGGCAGTTTGTGCTATCGGTAGATCTGGATTCAAAACGGATTCTGGTCGATTGGGATCCTGAGTTTTGATGGCGGAGTCACCGCAAGCAGCGATCAAAATCGCCGTTGTGTCGATTTTTCCCGATATGTTTAAGGCGATTGCGGATTTTGGCATCACCAGTCGTGCTATCAAGCAATCGATGGTTGAGCTTAAAGTCTGGACGCCGCGGGATTTTGCCCATGATCGCCACTCAACGGTGGATGACCGTCCCTACGGGGGTGGCCCCGGTATGGTGATGATGGTTCAGCCGGTTCGCGATGCGATTCTCGCAGCGAAAGCCTGGGCAGGCAGTGATGCTAAAGTGGTTTACCTCTCCCCCCAGGGGCGACCATTGGATCAGCAGGGGGTATCAACGCTCTACGCCTACGGTAATCTGGTGTTATTGGCAGGTCGTTACGAGGGTATTGATGAGCGCCTGCTGGATACGGTGATTGATGAGGAATGGTCGATTGGCGACTATGTGCTCAGTGGCGGTGAGTTGCCGGCGATGGTGTTGATTGATGCCATTACCCGCCTGGTTCCCGGTGCACTGGGGCATGCGCAATCGGCAGAGCAGGACTCGTTTACGGATGGCCTTTTGGATTGTCCGCATTACACGAGGCCGGAAGAATTTGAAGGCTTGAGGGTGCCTGACGTACTTGTGTCGGGAAACCATGAGCACATTCGCCGCTGGCGTCTAAAGCAGGCATTAGGGCGAACCTGGCTAAAACGGCCAGATTTACTGCAAGTAGTAAACCTAACCGAGGAACAGCGGGCGCTGTTGACGGAATTTCGTCGGGACCTTGATAACGACAAACTCTAGCTGTGAAGCTATAGACTCCCAGGAGTAATATCATGAGCAATCCAATTATCCAGGCTCTGGAAAAAGAGCAACTGAAAAGCAACCTGCCCGAATTCTCACCCGGTGATACCGTTGTTGTGAGCGTAAAAGTAAAAGAAGGTGACCGCGAGCGTCTCCAGGCTTACGAAGGTGTGGTTATCGCTATTCGTAACCGCGGTTTGAACTCATCGTTCACTGTACGCAAAATTTCCCACGGTGTTGGTGTTGAGCGTACCTTCCAAACCCACAGTCCGCTGATTGACAATGTTGTGCTGAAGCGCCGTGGCGATGTGCGTCAAGCCAAGCTTTACTACCTGCGTGACCTGGCTGGTAAAGCAGCTCGTATCAAGGAAAAACTGGTTTAATTCCGTTTTCCAAATCTGCTTCCCAAAAGGCCGGTGCACATTGCTCCGGCCTTTTGTTTTTGCAATGGAGAATTTATGCGTGCGGCTGATGAACGTCAGATAACCCTTTTTCTCGATCAGTTGTGGATGGAAAAGGGGTTGAGTGAAAACACCCAGGAATCCTATCGGCGCGATCTGGAACAGTTTGCCGGTTGGCTGGCAGCGGGGCAGGGGCCTGATTTACTGGCGGTAACTGCGACGGAGGTCCAGGCATATCTTGCCTGGCGACATCAGCAACATCTTTCCAGCCGTTCAACGGCTCGTTTTCTTTCCTGCCTGCGTGGATTTTATCGCCTGCAAATCCGCGAAGGGCACCTCCATGATAATCCGCTGGCACTGGTTGAAAACCCCAAATTAAGTCGTTCCCTGCCGAAATCTTTAAGCGAATCGGATGTCGAAAACCTGCTTTCTGCTCCTGATGTTGATGATCCTGTGGGGTTGCGCGACAAAACCATGCTTGAGGTTCTTTATGCCTGTGGCCTAAGGGTAAGTGAGCTGGTTGGGTTGACCATGTCGCAGGTAAATTTGCGCCAGAATGTCGTACGTGTCATGGGGAAAGGCAGTAAGGAGCGGCTGGTACCTATGGGGGAGGAGGCAGCAGCCTGGTTGCAGCGATATTTGCGTGAAGCGCGACCTGTGTTGCTGAATAACTTTCCGGATGAGGTAGTATTCCCCAGTTCGCGCGGCCAGCCCATGACTCGCCAGACATTTTGGTACAGGATCAAGCACTGGGCGCAAGTGGCAGGGATTAATAAGCCTTTATCTCCCCATACACTGCGCCATGCGTTTGCTACTCATTTGTTAAACCATGGAGCGGATTTACGTGTGGTACAGTTGTTACTTGGGCATAGTGATTTGTCGACAACCCAGATATATACCCACGTGGCGCGTTTGCGTATGAAACATCAGCATGCCGAGCACCACCCGCGCGGCTGAGCTTCGATTTTGACCAACACTTAGAGATAGATACGATGATAAACATTCTAAAAAATACCGGCTTTCTAACTGGCTGCGCGCTGGTCTCACTGGTGTCATTTTTGGCGGTTCCGGCAGCCGTTGCCCAGGAAGAGAGCAGCTCAGGTACTCTGCTCAAGCGCAAGGGGCCCGAAGAGGTTATCCTGGAAAACCTGCATAAGGCGCGCCCCGAAATCAAGTTTGGCAAGCCTCGTCCCTCTCCTATTAAAGGTCTGTATCAGGTTCAGGTTCCCGGTGGTCCCATCCTGTATGTCACTCCCGAGGGCGATAAACTGATTGCCGGTGAACTGCTGGCAATTGAAGAGGGTGGCCTGGTACGTGTTGAAGATCCTTACCTGATTGCGGAGCGCAAGAAGATGGTTTCTTCAATCGATCCAAAATCCACGATCAATTTCAAACCGAAAGGTAAAGCCAAGGCGGTTGTTTACGTCTTTACCGACGTGGACTGTGGTTACTGCCGTCGCCTGCATAGCCAAATGCACACCTACAATGAGAATGGGCAGCAGTTGCCTGGCTATAACGACCTGGGTATAGAAGTTCGCTATTTGGCTTATCCCCGTGCCGGTATCCCCAGCCCATCAGCGGACAAGTTGATTTCAGCCTGGTGTGCCAAAGATAAGCAAGACGCCCTGACCAAGCTTAAAGCGATGGAAGCCGTTCCCAATGCAACCTGTGATAACCCGGTAGCCACGCATTTCCAATTGGGCGGTGAGGCAGGGGTGAGCGGTACTCCGGCACTTTTCTTCCCCGATGGCAAGTTGATTCCCGGTTATTTGCCTCCCGCAGAGCTGGCGAAACAGCTCGGGATCTAAGCTAATCCATTGGTATTCCTGATAGGGCTGACGGTTTTTCCACCTGCTGTCCGGCCGTCAGGAAACCCCAATTGACACTGGTGGCCGCCATGAGTATGGTGGCCATCTTTTTTTGTAGTTGACGCAATTTGCAGCCTGGCGAGGAGTCGATGTTGAAACCGGTAAGAGTAGGTATCTGCGGTCTTGGCACCGTGGGTAGTGGCACAGTAAATATCCTGAAGCGTAACAAGAGCCTGATTGATGCCCGTGCCGGTAGCGATATTCAGATTATCCAGATTGGTGCACGTCGTGATAATCCTCATTGCGATACCTCAGGTTACGCGATTACCCGCGATATTTTTGAAGTCGCCAATAATCCGGATGTGGATGTGCTGGTTGAACTGATTGGCGGAACGACTGTTGCCAAAGAGTTGGTATTGACCGCGATTAATAATGGTAAGCACGTTATTACGGCTAACAAGGCGTTGATTGCCCACTATGGCAATGAAATTTTTGCTGCTGCCAAGGCCAAGGGCGTTACTGTTGCCTTCGAGGCTGCTGTGGCTGGTGGTATCCCCATTATCAAGGCAATCCGTGAAGGATTGGCCGCTAACCGTATTGAGTGGCTGGCCGGCATCATCAACGGCACGGGGAATTTCATCCTGACGGAAATGCGTGATAAGGGCCGCGCCTTTGAGGATGTATTGAAGGAAGCCCAAGCCCTGGGCTATGCCGAAGCAGATCCAACCTTTGATGTGGAGGGTATAGATGCTGCGCACAAATTGGTGATCCTGGCGTCCCTGGCTTTTGGCATCCCGCTGGAAATTAACAAGGTCTTTACCGAGGGGATTACCAAAATTGCCTCGGCAGATGTGGCCTATGCCGAAGAACTGGGATACCGCATTAAAAACCTCGGAATTGCACGTCGTGCTGCCAAGGGCATAGAGCTGCGTGTGCATCCAACCCTGATTCCCGCCAAGCGTTTGATTGCCAATGTCGATGGCGTGATGAACGCTGTATTGGTCAAGGGTGATGCAGTGGGGCCAACCCTTTACTATGGTGCCGGTGCCGGTGCCGAGCCCACAGGTTCTTCGGTTGTGAGTGATATTGTCGATGTGGCGCGCACGTTGACTGCCGATCCCGAGCACCGTGTTCCCTGCCTTGGTTTTGGTGCGGATTTTGTGATTGAGCAACCGATCCTCCCGATTGATGAGGTGGAAACCGCGTATTACCTGCGTATGTCGGCGGTTGATAAGCCCGGTGTGCTTTCCAAGGTCGCTACTATATTGAGCGACTATGGCATCAGTATTGAAGCCATGATCCAAAAAGAAGCCAAAGAAGGCGAATCCGATGTACCTTTGATTTTGTTGACCAATCGCGTGCAGGAAAAGCGTTTGCGCGATGCGATTAGCCGTATTGAGTCTCTGGATTCTATCAATGCGCCGGTTGTGCGCATTCGTGTTGAAGCCCTGAAATAAGTTTTTGCAAAGGTTGATAACGTGAAATACATCAGCACACGTGGCCTGGCGCCCGCACTGAGTTTTGAAGATGTTGTTCTGACAGGACTGGCTCCCGATGGTGGCCTTTATGTACCGGAAACCCTGCCGCAGTTCTCCAAAGAAGAAATTGCCTCCTGGGCTGGTTTGTCCTACCAGGAATTGGCTTTTAAGGTGATGCAGCCTTTTGTGGCCGGTGCCGTCAGCGATGCGGAGTTCAAAAAGATCATTGCGGATGCCTATGCCAGTTTCCGCCACGACGCGATTGCACCCCTGGTGCAAACCGGTCACAACGAGTGGATTCTGGAACTGTTCCAGGGGCCAACCCTGGCGTTCAAGGATTTTGCCCTGCAGTTCCTCGGCCATTTGCTGGATCACCTGTTGAAAAAGCGCAACCAGAAAGTGGTGGTTATGGGCGCCACCTCCGGTGATACGGGGTCCGCCGCCATTGAAGGTTGCCGCCGCTGCGACAATATCGATATTTTTATCCTGCACCCGCACAATCGGGTATCCAATGTACAGCGTCGCCAGATGACTACAGTTCTGGCACCCAATGTATTTAATATCGCGTTGGAAGGTAACTTCGACGATTGCCAGAACATGGTGAAAGCCAGTTTTGGTGACCAGTCCTTCTTGCCCGAAGGGCGCCAGCTGGTGGCGGTAAACTCCATCAACTGGGCGCGTATTATGGCGCAGATCGTTTACTACTTTTACGCCGGCCTGGCGTTGGGGGCGCCCCATCGTCCGGTGGCTTTCTCGGTTCCCACAGGTAATTTTGGCGATATTTTTGCCGGTTACCTGGCCAAAAAAATGGGCTTACCTATAGATCAATTGGTGATTGCGACCAACAGCAATGACATATTGCACCGCTGTATCAGCAGTAACGACCACAGCAAGCATCAGTTGCAGCATACCCTGTCGCCCAGTATGGACATTATGGTATCGAGTAACTTTGAGCGTATGCTGTTCGATCTCTACAATCGTGATGGTGCTGCCATTCGTCAATTGATGGATGACTTCAAATCCGGCGCTATGGTGTTACATGAGTCGGCATTGGTGAAAGCGCGCGAACTCTTTACCAGCTATGGTGTGAGTGATGACGTGACGGTCGATGTCATCCGCGAGGTGTTTGATCGCACCGAGTACTTACTCGATCCGCACACTGCCATCGGTGTTGAGGCCGCGCGTCAAACCCGTCGCCGCCAGGATATTCCCATGGTCTGCCTGGCAACGGCACATCCGGCCAAGTTCCCGGAGGCTGTGCGCAAGGCGGGACAGGGGGAGGATCCTGCATTGCCACATCATATGAGTGATCTGTTTGAGCGTGAAGAGCGTTACAGCGTATTGGCGCAAGAGCTGGCTAAGGTGCAACAATTTATCGCCAGCCACGTGCGCCCATAGGTGCCAGCCTGAATCACAAAACGCTGTAAGGTGAAGCCTTGCAGCGTTTTTTTATTTTAGTCCCCCTGATGTTGTGGAGCACATGATGAATATCGTCGACATCAACCTTGAGAATGCAAAAAGCTATTTGATTGATGAATCCTTCCAGCGCCCGGTAGTAGTGGATTTTTGGGCGGATTGGTGTGGTCCCTGTAAATCATTAATGCCGATTTTGGAAAAATTGGCGAATGAGTATGCAGGTGCCTTTTTGTTGGCCAAGGTGAATGCGGACGATCAGCATATGATTGCCGCACAATTTGGTGTGCGCAGCCTGCCGACCGTTATGGTGATGAAAGATGGTCAACCGGTTGATGGTTTTGCCGGTGCTTTACCCGAGGTGAAGGTACGCGAACTGCTGGCGAAATATTTACCCCAGCCATGGGAGGCACCGCTAAATGATGCCAAGGCTTTGATGGAGTCTGGTCAGTATGCCGAGGCATTACCTTTATTGCGCGAGGCCTATGATGCCTCGCAACAGCAAGCGGCTATTGCCCTGTTAATGGCGCAATGCCATCTGGAGCTCAATCGTATCGATAATGCGGAAACGGTACTGGAAACCATCAAAATGGCGGACCAGGATGGGTTTTACCATCAGCTCAAGGCGCAGATCGAGCTGAAAAAACAGGCGGCCAAGACGCCTGAGCTGGCCGCCCTGGAAGCGGCCCACACCCAAGCACCTGAGGATTTATCCATCCGCTACCAGTTGGCCGTGCAGCTACACCAGGAGTCTTACCATCGTCCGGCCCTGGAGCATCTGCTCGAAATTTTGCGTAAGGATCGCAATTATGCGGAGGGCGAGGCCCGTAAAACATTTACCGCCATCATTGCCTCCCTGGGCAAAGGTGACCCCCTGGCCATCGAATTCCAGCGCCGTTTATTTACGTTGCTTTACTAGGTTTTACCTGCGGTTAAATGGTCGGGTCTTTTAAAAGGGGTTACACTGCCAACATGGTTTTTCCAACAGTTGTCAGTTTGTTTTCCAATCTCCACCCTGCGATAGTATTGCAGCCAGAGGACCCGTCTCGCGCATGATTAAGTACTTACCATTGTTAGCCTTTGTGGTTAGTGCCCAGTTGTTGCTCGGCTGTAAGGAGACTGACAATAGCTATCAGGTGCCGGATTATGTGGAACAACAGGGGCAGTCCCTGGTGATCCAGCGTGACCAGGTGCGTATGGAGATATTACCTTCTGTTGCCGGGCGCGTAGTATCTCTCAAGGTGGGTAACCACGAATTGGTCATTCCCCATATTCCCGACCGACCAAAGGATTCCGGTACTGTGCTTTGGTCGAGTCCCCAGGCGGAATGGAATTGGCCGCCTATCGATGTGTTGGACAGTCTTCCCTACAAGGTCGAAACACAGAATAACCAGTTGGTGTTGACCAGTGAGGTCGATCCGAAAACCGGTTATCAATTCAGTAAAACCTATTTGCCCGCGGGTAAAAATGCCATCGCGGTCACTTATCGCATATACAACCGTGGCAAGGTGGAAAAACGGGTTGGTGCGTTAGAGGTAACGCGGGTTCCTCCGGCGGGTGATGTGTTATTTCCGCTGGGAGATACGGCACCGGTTAGCGGGATTTTTTATCCTTTGCCGGTCAGTCTGGAACAGGGGTTGTGTTGGTTCCAGTACGATGGCAAAAAGATCCGCGATGATCATCATAAGATTATGCTGGATGGCAAAGAGGGCTGGGTGGCCTATCGCAATAAGGGCTATTTGCTGATCAAAGAGTTTGAAGACCTGCCGCCCAATGTGATTGCCGAGGGCGAGCGCGAGATAGAAGTGTTTGCGCACGTTGAGCACACCTTTATCGAAATCAAGCAGCAGAGCGCGGTTGAGACATTGGCTCCGGGTGAGTTCCTGACCTGGACAGTGGTGTGGCACGCACTTAAGCTGCCGCCCGAATTGCACGGTGAAATCGCACCGGAACAACTGGCCGATGTTGTGCGTTTGGAATTAATGCGGCCTAAATAACCGCGTGCTTTGTAGCTCGTTTGCAGTGCGGGTAAGTATTTCGAAAACGCGGTGAATACGTCCATGTAGCTCCCTCGCGTCCTCCCTTACGCGAGGGTTTCGAAATACTTACCCGCACTGCAAACTGGGTTGTGCTTGCTGGAGGCGCAGATCAACGCCGATTCTTTTTCGTCTTCAATTTGCGAATCCTGTCCTGCTCTTCTTTTTCCTTTGCCCTGCGCTCGTCTTCGATACGGGCAGCTTCTACTTCCCTAGTGGTCATTTCCGGGGTTTCCCAACTGATAGGACCGAGTGTGCCTGCACGCAACTCGGTAATTAGGAGCGCGGCAACTTTCTGGATTTCGACACCGCCGCCCTTGCGTGTACAACCGCGCTGGCGGCCAATCGCATCGAGGATTTCCAAATCGGTTTCGGGTAATTCCTTAAGTTGATAGCGCTGTTTGAGTGCGTCCGGGTATGCCCATTTCAGGTAATCGGCGGCATAGAGTGCAATATCGGCATAATCAAATACCGTGTCTTTGATGGCGCCGGTAATGGCCAGGCGGTAGCCACAGGATGGCGGTGACAACTTGGGCCAGAGGAAGCCGGGGGTATCGGTCAGCAATATACCGTTTTCCAGTTTGATTTTTTGCTGGGCCTTGGTGACGCCGGCTTCGTTGCCGGTTTTGGCAATGACTCTCCCGGCCAGGGTGTTAATGATGGTGGATTTGCCGACATTGGGGATCCCCATAATCATAGCGCGGGCAGGCCGCACTTCGCGCTGGCGCTCGCTGACCAGGCTGGTAACCAGCTGCAACAGGTTGCGGATTTGCTCCGGCCTCTGCTGGCTAACGGGAAGTGCCTTGACTCCGCGCTCTTGCTCCAGGTGCTCAACCCACCGCTGGGTCGTGGCCGGGTCGGCAAGGTCGGCTTTGTTGAGTAACTTGATGAGTGGCTTTTCCCCGCGCAAGGCCGGGACCAGGGGATTTTCGCTGGAGAAGGGAAGGCGCGCATCTATCACTTCAATAATGACATCCACGTGGGGCATGACTTCCGCAATGTCCTTGCGTGCCTTGTGCATGTGGCCGGGAAACCAGTTGATTGTATTCATGGGCGCTTACAGGGTATCGAGAGGTTCGTTAGCATCGAAGTGATGCAGCAGCAGGCAGTCTCCTGTCGCTTCGTTTTCGCAAATGGCAACGGAGATCGGGCTGATGATGGACCGGTATTCACTGTCCCGATAAAGCGTGTTTTGCAGCGCTGGCCAGAGTTGTTGCGGGAATTCGGTAAAGAAATTAAAGCTGACAAAAAGCTTGCCTTTTTCTTCGTAGGTATCGACTTCGGGGGAGCGGATAGGGCGCACCCGCTGTAAAAAGGCATCGCGATTAAACTCGCGCGCAAATGTGGGCTGGATCTGGATGCTGATGCAGTACATGGGCAGTGTCCATGGAAAAAAGTGTGCTGATTATACCTGTATCAAATCCGGGATGTTGGCGAGTTTACTTCTGGCTGAAACCGGTTTCATATATCCTATAGCGGCTTATTGGTCGCCGAGAATTTATTGTGACATCACCTTTGTTCCGCCCTGTGGCATTGGGTATTTATCTGTTGTTTTTTGCGGTTGGGGTAGTGGGAGCCCTGGTGCTGCCCACTTTTAGCCTGTTTTTAGCGAAGGAGATTGGTGTGCGCCCCCTGTTGGTGGGATTGCCTTTTGCGGGTATTGCGCTCACCAGTATTGCCTATAACCATTGGATTGGGCTCTGGTCCGATAAGCTCCGGGACCGCCGCCCCCTGGTGGCAGCCTTTTGTGTGCTGGGTTTCCTGGCCTGCCTGGTGTTTGCGTTTTCCCGCCATTACGGGGTAGTGGCAGTGACGGCGGTATTGGTTTTTAGCCTGGCGATGGTGTCCTTCTCCCAAATGCTGGCCTATAGCCTGGACTATGCCGAGGGGCATATACCGCCGGAGCGTATCCCCCTGTTTAATGCCATTGTGCGCGCCCAGATTGCCTTTGCCTGGGTTGCCGGGCCGCCCGCGGGTTTTTTGCTGGCATCTTATCTGGGGTTCCACTGGAGCTACGCGATTGCCGCCGTGCTCTATTTGCTGGTGGCGCTGGCGAGCATCAAGTTGCTGCCGCTTTTACCGCGACGCCAGGTGGATCATGCATCGGGTGGCGTGTCGCTCCAACCGCTTGCACCGGCGGTAAAACAGTCCCTGGCGATCTGTGCCCTGGCATTTTCGTTACTCTGGGGTGTGAACAATGCCTATTTGATCAGCCTGCCGATTCACCTGAAAGACAACCTGGCGATAGATACCCAATGGATGGGCTGGGTAATGGGTACTACAGCGGCACTGGAGGTGCCCTTTATGTTGCTGGCGGGTTATTACGCAGCGCGGGTGCCGCTGATGGCGTTGATTCGCTGTGCGGGTATTGCCGCACTCCTGTTGTATCTGGGGGTTTATGTGGCGACTGAGCTTTGGCAGTTGTTTGCACTGCAAATTTTCAACGCGGTTTTTATCGGTGTCCTGGCTGGTTTGGGGGTGTCGGTTATTCAGGAGTTGATGCCGGGACGCTCAGGCAGTGCCTCGGCGCTCTATACCAATACGACCCACGTGGGCAATTTGTTCAGCAGCCTGATGGTGGGGGTTGTGGCGGATTATTGGGGCTACCAGCAGGTATTTGCGGTCAATATCCTGTTGGTTGTTATGGCGATTTGGGCGTTTGGTTATGTGCGCTCCGGGCGCGAGCTGGCTTCTAGTCTTCATCCTCGTTGAGCAGTTTTTCGAGCTCATCCACACTCATGGCGTAGAGCCGCTGGCGCAGTTCTTTTTCGATCAGCGGCATCAATTGGGTAATGACCTGATTGACCAGGTGTTGGCGCGGCTGGTTGATCTTGTGCTGGATATCTTTGGTGGAATTAACAATTTTGCGCGCAGTTTCGTACTCAAACAGGGGCGGGGGATTGTTGCCATGCAGGCGTTCGCGAATATGTTGGGGCAGGAACGGATTTTCGCCCGTGGCCTTGGCCAGGGGGCGGTGCGCGCCCAGGTTGTTACTCAGGGCCGTGCCTGAGCTGCCAAAGGTTCCGAACCCGCTTTTAGGGTAAGCAGGGGTGTTGGATGTCGTCGGAGCAGCAGCTGCAGGTTCATTGGGATGCGTTGCCCGCTCGTCAGCTACGGTTTCGTCAAACACAGGTTCGTCAAATAAGGAACCCTGTCCGGGTAATACCGATGGGCTGCTGCTGTTCAGCGACATATCCAGCGTGCTGGAGGTGCGTGGCGCCAGCTCCTCTTGCAGGATGGGGATGTCATCCTCTTCCCGTAATAATCCCTTAATGGACTCCAGCTCCTGCAATAGTTCAGCTTTGGTTTTATGCGTATTGGCCATGTCCACACACCGAAGCGGACGGGCTGCCATGGCAGCGCCGGTTGTTGTTAGAGTTTGCGGGTTTCTATGGGGTAGCCACGCCCTTTGTAAAAACTGAAACGCTCACGGCTGGTTTTGAGCGCTTTCTCCTCCTGGATCACTATTTCACTCAGGCGGGCAAAACGGTCGAAGTAGGGCGGTATGCCACTGCTCAAGTTAAGCAATAAACCCTGATGATTGCCAGACTCCTGGTTATAAGTAATCTGCACCGGGGCTGGTTGCTGGATATCCAATAGCTGATGGGGGATAAAACTCTCCGGTTTAAAGGTCCAGAGCAATTCATCGAATTCCCTGGCTTGCTCCGGATTATCCACCGCGACCAGGATATCCATCCCCATCCGCTGGACTTTTTCAATCAAACGACAGGCAAACAACCAGCGGGCTTCGCTGGTTGTTTCGGGTAACACGTAAAAATCGACTTGGGTCATAGCGGTGTAGGCACGGGCGCGGCTTAGCGCAGGCTATTTAACAGATATTGCACCAACAAGCCAACCGGCCGGCCGGTCGCACCCTTGGCCGCACCGGAACGCCAGGCCGTACCGGCGATATCCAGGTGGGCCCACGCCATTTTGCGGGTGAAGCGTGCCAGGAAGCAGGCGGCAGTGATACTGCCGGCCTCACGGCCACCCACATTGGCGATATCGGCAAAGTTGCTGTCCAATTGCTTCTGGTAATCCTCCCACAACGGCATTTGCCAGGCGCGGTCATGCGCCTGTTCACCGGCACTTACCAGGGTCTTGGCCAACTCGTCGCTGTTGCTGAACAGGCCGGTCGCATGGTTGCCGAGGGCAATCACACAGGCGCCGGTGAGGGTGGCGATGTCCACAACCGCCTTGGGCTTGAAACGTTCGGTGTAAGTCAGGGCATCGCAGAGCACCAGCCGACCTTCTGCATCGGTGTTGAGGATCTCGATGGTCTGGCCGGACATGGAGGTCACTATATCGCCGGGCTTGGTCGCCTTGCCGCCGGGCATATTTTCGCTGGCGGCGATGACGCCCACCACATTGATGGGCAGTTGCAGGTCGACCAGGGTTTGGAAAGTGCCCAGCACGCTGGCAGCTCCGCACATATCGAATTTCATTTCATCCATGCCGGCGCCGGGTTTGAGGCTGATACCGCCGGTGTCAAAGGTGATGCCTTTGCCAACCAGGGCGATAGGAGCGTCTTTTCTGCTGCCGCCCTTGTATTCCAGCACAATCAGCTTGGCGGGCTGGTCGCTGCCGGCAGAGACGGACAACAGCGAGCCCATGCCCAATGCTTTCATCTCTTTTTCATCGAGGATATTCACACTTAGCCTGGCCTGTTTGCCTGCCAGTTGTTTGGCGCGCTCGGCCAGGTAGCTGGGGGTGCAGATATTGCCGGGCAGGTCGCCCAGGTAGCGCGCGAGGTTAACGCCTTTGGCGATGGCTGCACCCAGATCCAAACCTGACTGGGCCTTGCTGGCTAGTGTTTTGTTAGCGGCGAAGGTGACTTTGCGCAAGGCCAGGCTGAACTCGGCGGGCTTACTCTTTAAATGGTCACTGCGGTGATCCAGCGGGCTCAGGGCTTCGGCCAACTGGCGTGCCTGCCAATCGATGGCTTGGCCACTGACGGGAGTATCACCCAGTAAAACGGCAATGTCCTGGCAGGGGGTTGGCTTAAGGGCTTCACTGATTTTTTGTACGGCTTTGCGATAATCCCCGGGGCTGGTTCCCGCTTCGCTGTGGCTGCCTAATCCCAACACCAACAGGCGTTCGGCAGCAATACCTTGCGGGGCGATTAACAACAGGCTTTGGCCTGCCTTGCCCTGAAAACCTTCGCGCTTGAGCAGAGTCTCCAACTGGCCTGCATCCGCGTCATTGATCGCTTTTGCCGAAGGCGACAACACCAGTCCATCACTGACGCCGACCACCAGGCATTGGGTGGTGTACTTGACTGGATCTACCGGTTTGGCGCTGTATACAATCGGGCTGGCTGGCGCGGTACGGGTGACCTTGCGGGTATTGGTTTTGGCAGTGGTTGCGTTGCGGGTGCTTTTGCGAACGGCTGGGCTGGTGCTCATGGTGTGTCCTTATGCGGGGATTAACACAGTTGGGATTGGCAGATGTCCTGAATAGGTTGTCGCACAGGAGGTGACAACTCAGTCAAGACAAATTCAGCGTTGTGCGTGATAATGCCACACTTTGCGCGGGCCATGGCCCGCCCTGGTATTAAAAATACGCACACGCAAAAGGTTGGTGAAAAATTGCTCATGGTTGCAGTACCTTTTGTGTTGGTTTTTCCACCACGGGATAAAAACTCTTGATTATCTTCCGTTACTTGTCGCGCGATTTACTGTTAACCAGCCTGGCGGTCAGTGCAGTGCTCTTCACGATTTTCCTCACCGGTAAATTCAGCGATTACCTTGACGACGCTGCCCAGGGCAAACTGGCCGTGGATGTGCTCTTTACGATCATTGCCTACCGTATGACGGGCTTGCTGGAATTGATTTTGCCGCTGGGTTTTTACCTCGCCATCCTGCTCGCGTATGGCCGTATGTATATGGATAGCGAAATGGTGGTGCTATCCGCCTGCGGTATCAGTCCGGGGCAGCTAGTGGGAATGACATTGGTACCCTCCGCCCTGATTGCGGCGATTGTGGCACTGTTCAGTTTTTGGCTAAGCCCGCTGGGGGCGCAATTGACAGAGCAGACACTGGCGGAACAGCGCAACCGCAGTGAGTTCGAGAGTATGCAGCCGGGCCGCTTCCAATCGCTGGGGCAGGGCAAGATCATGGCGTATGTGGAATCCCTCAGCGACGACAACCGCCTGTTGCAACATGTCTTTGTGGCACACCAGGAAGGGCCGGACTCAAGTGCAATTGTGGTTGCTGAAACGGGTACCCAGATGTACAGGCCCGACTATGGCCAGCGCTACCTGGTGCTGAACCAGGGCTATCGCTACCAGGGTAAGCCGGGTACTAATGAATTTACCATCACCCGCTTTGAAGACTGGGGGCGCTATTTGCCACCTACGACCAGTGTGGCTGAAATTGAATTGAAGAGTGATGCCAAAACAACGGCACAGTTATTTCGCGCCGAGGACAATGAAAGTATCGCCACCTTGCAGTGGCGTATTTCCATGCCGATCATGGTGCTGATTGCCACACTATTGGCCGTCCCCCTGAGCAAAACCAACCCGCGCCAGGGGCGCTATCTGAAGATGCTGCCCGCCATCCTGGTGTACGTGTTTTATCTGACCTTCCTGATCAATGCCCGCTCCGCCATTACCAAGGGCAACCTCAACCCGGCCCTGGGCATGTGGGTTGTGCATCTTCCCTTCCTGGTGATTGCGCTGTTGATGATCAACTGGCATAGGCTTACCCATTCCGGTGCCAAGCGTGCGAGGGCAAACCATGCGTAAAATCACCGGCTATATTTCGCGCACTGTATTCAGTGCCATTGCGCTGACCCTGCTGGTATTTATCTCGCTGGATTTTATTTTCAGTTTTATCGACCAGTTGGGAAAAATCCGCGGTGGCTATACCTCGCGTGAAGCATTTATCTATATGTCCCTGACGGTGCCGCGCCGTTTGTACGAGTTGATTCCCTATTCCTGCCTGATTGGCAGCCTGGTGGGGCTCGGGCTGCTGGCCAATAGCAGTGAACTGACAGTCATCCGCGCCGCGGGGGTATCGGTGAAACGAATCGCCTGGATGGCGTTGCGCCCTGCATTTGTGTTTATTGTTGCCGCGGTCATCCTGGGGGAATATGTAGCGCCTTACACCGAGCAGATGGCTGACAACCGTCGCTTGCTGGTGCGCGATAATTGGGTGCGCACCACAACCAATATGTGGAATCGCGAAGGCAATGAATACATGCATGTGCAGGCAGTATTGCCCAGTGGTGTTATCTACGGCTTAACCCGCTACCAGTTTGATGAGCAGCGTCGCCTGGTGGCGGCCAGCTATACCAAGCAGGCGATCTACCAGGAAGAGGGTTATTGGCAGGAAGAAGATGTCGCGGTGACGCGTATCGGCGAACAGGGGGTCAGTAATGACCTGCTGCCAAGCCGCCGTTGGGAGACTCCGCTAAAACCCAATTTGCTCAATATCCTGGTGATGGATCCGGAGGATATGTCCATAAGTAACCTGAATTATTACAGCAACTACTTGAAGGAGCAGAATCTTCGTCCGGGTAATTACGCCTTGGCATTCTGGCAGAAAACCCTGCAGCCCCTGGCAACCATGAGCCTGGTGTTAATTGCTATTTCATTTATTTTCGGCCCTTTGCGCAGTGTGACTATGGGGCAGAGAATCTTCACCGGTATTGTGTTTGGGGTTGGTTTCCAGCTGCTGCAAAAACTGATGGGCCCGGCCAGTATGGTCTTTGGTTTTGCGCCGGTATTTGCGGTGTTAATCCCTATCGTGATTTGTATTCTGGTCGGGGTTTTCCTGCTTAGCCGGGCACGTTGATTCAGGATTCCTGTTCTTTCCCTGTTAATTCTTTTCTTTCGCCATCAAATAGGTGCGGGTACCGCTGATCCTGTCATGCAGGGTCTGGCGGTCTGCATCGCCATACATCCACCAGTAGCCAAACCCGAGCAGCAGTAGCGAGAAGGGGGCGCACAGGCAGCGCACCAGGCATTGTTTAACGCTGGGTGAATCGCCGTTGGCACTGAAAATTTTCATACGCCAGGTTTTCATGCCCAATGTTTGTCCGGCGCGCTGCCAAAAATAACAAAAAAAGCCCAGCATGCTGGTAATCCAACCGATAAATACCAGGGGGGCCGCATAACCCCACTGCATGCGCGTTCCCTCTGCGGGTACGCCTTGGATAAGCAGGTTAATACCCACGGCAATAAAGCCATACAGGATGGTTACTGCCATTAACAGCAGGCTGTCATAAACCATAGCGGCAAGGCGGCGCAACAGGCTGGGGGTAGCATATTCGACAGGTTTTTCGGGGGTACTCATGGCATGTGCAGGTTTTTAGAGGTGATAGTGGATCAACCAGTGGTGGTTGTGGTTGCGCGGCTGGCCCAGGCTAATGACGCCACTGCCTTGTAAGGGCAGTTCCTCGCGCCGCAAGTAAATAGGTTCCTGCTGGTCGCTGCATACGTAGGTGCCGTTGGTTGAATGATCTACCAGTACATATTTGCCGCGGCGAAAATCAATATGGCAATGTTCGCGCGAGGCCAGGTCATTTTCGACGACCAGTTGCGATTTATGCGGATCGCGGCCTATGTGATAGGGCATTTGTTCGGGCAGCAACAGGATGTCGCGTTCCCCCTGGCGCAGCTGTAACTGGAAGGTCTCAACATACTGGGTGACTTCGTGGAGGTGAACAACCTGGGTTGCGCGATGACGAAGGCTTTTGGATTCCCACTGCAGGCGATAGATCAGGGTCTTTTCCTGGTCGCCCTTTAGCTGCACACGATCAAACATCTGGCAGTCCTGTTGCAGCTGTGGTGCTAATTCGTCCACGACCGACTGGATAAGAACGATTTGGTTGGCGCGCGCAATCCGCGTGACAAAAGCCGCGTCGTTAACGGTATCGCCAAACACATCTTGCGCTGTTAACAGCACCTCACCAAAGGCAATCCCGATACGGATGCCCAGGTCTTTTAATTGCGGTTCCTTGGCACAGCGCTGCTGGATGGCTACGGCGGTTTCACAGGCCTGGTTGCAATCTGCAAAGCGCGCCATGACTTCATCGCCGATGGTTTTAACAACCAGGCCATCCTGCACAATCGTGAGTGCCGTCATAAACTGCAAGGCCTCCTCAATGATAGCCTTTGCCTGGCTATTGCCCACGTGCTTATAGAGCGCCGAACTGCCGGATACATCAGCAAACATTATTGCTTGGCGTGGGCTTGAGTCAGTCATGCGCGAAGGGGAGTGGCTACCGGGATTGGATAAGGAATAGGCGCATCATAAGCATTTTGCCGGTGGGGCGCAAAACGCAGATATTTGGTGCTGTCGGACAAAACAAAAAAGGCCTGCGTATGTGCAAGCCTTTTTGTTTGAATCTGTGGTTGGTGCCAGTGGTCGGACTCGAACCGACACGCTTTTAAGGGCGCCGGATTTTGAATCCGGTGCGTCTACCAATTCCGCCACACTGGCAATGTAGGCGCGCATTGTAATGATTCCTTGCCGCATGTCAAACACTTAATGCATCGCGTTATTTTGCTTGGAATCAAAATTGGTATACCCTTGCCGGCCTTTTGATCACTTGCTGTCACCAGGACCTTGCCAAACCTCATGCGCCGCCAGGATTTTTACTACGAATTACCCGATCACCTGATTGCCCGCGTCCCCGCATCTGAACGGCGCGGCAGCCGTTTACTGCAGTTGGATGGCGCCACGGGTGCCAGGGTGCATGGCCAGTTTCCCGATTTGCTCGACCTGGTGAATCCCGGGGATTTAATGGTGTTCAATAATACCCGGGTAATTCCAGCGCGACTCTTTGGCCAAAAAGCGACAGGTGGTGCAGTGGAGATTTTGGTGGAGCGCGTGCTCAGCGATAAGCGTGTACTCGCCCATACCCGCGCGAGCAAGGCGCCCAAAGTGGACAGCCAGGTGATATTGCAGGATGGTACTAGCGTTATTTTGCGCGCGCGCCAGGATGCGCTGTTTGAATGGGAGTTTTTAACGGACCAGTCCGCGCTGGAGGTAATGGAACAAATTGGCCATATGCCGCTGCCTCCTTATATTGATCGTGCTGATGCAGTGGAAGATCGCGAGCGCTACCAGACTGTCTACGGTGAAAAGCAGGGCGCTGTGGCCGCGCCTACAGCAGGCCTGCACTTTGATGAACTGATGTTACAGCAGTTGCGGGATAAGGGGGTCCAGATCGCCTTTGTGACCCTGCATGTGGGGGCGGGTACGTTCCAGAATATGCGTGTGGACAATATTCGCGAGCATAAAATGCACGGCGAAATCATGGAGGTCAGCCCGGAGGTTTGTGAGTTGGTGCGCGCTACCAAAGCTGCCGGAAAGCGGGTGGTCGCGGTAGGGACCACCAGTGTACGCAGCCTGGAATCAGCCGCCCATGGATACCTGGATCCGGTGCACAAAGGCAGTATTCAGCCTTATCGTGGTGAAACCTCTATTTTTATTTACCCGGGGTATACCTTCCAGGTGGTGGATGCCCTGGTTACCAATTTCCACCTGCCAGAATCGACTCTCATTATGCTGGTCTCTGCGTTTGCCGGGTATTCCCATACCATGGCGGCCTATGCCGATGCGGTGGCCAGGCAATATCGCTTTTTCAGTTATGGGGATGCCATGTTCATCACCCGCAATCCGGCGCCCGATCAGCCGGGCCAGGTCGACCCTGTTTAACGAATCCAGAATTATTGCTTGATGTGAGTGAGAGCCCTATCCATGTCCCGTACGTCTTTTATGCAGTTTGAACTCGATAAACAGGTGGGCAAGGCGCGCCGTGGCCGGCTTAAATTTCCGCGTGGTGTCGTGGAGACGCCGGCTTTTATGCCGGTGGGCACCTACGGCACAGTCAAGGGCATGACGCCACGTGACATCAAGGATATAGGCGCCCAGATTATCCTGGGGAACACCTTCCACCTGATGCTGCGCCCGGGCACCCAAGTGGTAAAGGCGCACGGTGATTTGCACGATTTTATGCAATGGGATGGCCCCATACTGACAGACTCCGGCGGCTTCCAGGTCTTTAGCCTGGGCAAGCTGCGCAAAATCACCGAAGCAGGGGTTACCTTTAAATCGCCGATTAATGGCAGTAGCGTGTTTCTCGATCCGGAAACCTCCATGCAGGTGCAGCGCGACCTGGGGTCGGACATAGTGATGATTTTTGATGAGTGCACGCCATATCCCGCTACGGCGGATCAAGCGCGCCAGTCCATGGAATTATCCTTGCGCTGGGCTGCCCGCTCCAAAACGGCCCATGGCGAAAGTCCATCGGCCCTGTTTGGCATTGTGCAGGGCGGTATGTATGAACATCTGCGCAGTGAGTCGCTTAAGGGGCTGGTTGATATAGGCTTCGATGGCTATGCGATTGGCGGTTTATCCGTCGGTGAGCCCAAGGAAGATATGTTGCGCATCCTTGACCACATCACCCCCGAAATGCCCACGGACAAACCGCGTTATCTCATGGGGGTGGGTAAACCGATTGACCTGGTAGAAGGCGTGCGTCGCGGGGTTGACATGTTTGACTGTGTACTGCCCAGCCGCAACGCGCGCAACGCCCACCTGTTTACGCGCGAAGGGGTTATCAAGCTGCGCAATGCTAAATACCGGGAGGATACCGGGCCATTGGATAGCGAATGCCAGTGCTATACCTGCCGTCATTTTTCACGCAGTTATTTGCATCACCTGGATAAGTGTAATGAAATGCTGGGCGCCCAGCTCAATACCATCCATAACCTGCATTATTACCAGGATTTGATGGCAGAAATGCGTGAAGCCTTGGGCAGTGACACCTTTGATGGGTTTTTATCGCGTTTTTACGGCCGCCAGGGCTTGGAAGTGCCACCCCTGGCCCAATAATCCGGGGCTTATGGTTCTAAATTAACCCTAAGCCATGCACCATTAGTGACCCATATCGTTGTGGTCGACTGATTAAAGGGTATAATCCGGCGCCCTTGACCATACGCAGGCAGAGGCATCGCCTGTGCGCAAGCTGAAAACAGGGTGGGTCCCCGGCTCACCCGGATAATTACGGGAAATCCCTATGTTGAATCGCTACCCGCTTTGGAAGTACCTGGTGCTTCTGTTCCTGCTGTTAATCGGCACCGTTTATGCCATTCCCAACCTCTATATTCCCGATCCTGCGGTGCAGGTTTCCGGAGACTCCAGTGCCAAGGTGATTGACCAGCCGGTACTAGAAGCGATGGAGGCAGCCCTGAAAAAGGCTGACATCGAATATTTCGGTGCCGAAGCTGATGGTAAAACCGCGCTGGTTCGTTTACTCAACAATGATCAGCAGATGGTTGCCCGTACTGTGATTCAGCGCGCGTTGGGTGATGGTTATGTGGTAGCACTCAACAAGGCGTCCACAACACCCGGTTGGTTGCAAGCGCTGGGCGCAGAACCTATGAAACTGGGTCTGGACCTGGCAGGCGGCGTGCACTTTTTGCTTGAGGTTGACACGGCTTCGGCTGTTGCCAAGCGTCAGGAAATCAGCGCCGATGAAATGAAAGATAAACTGCGCAAGGAAAAAATCCGTTACGCCTCTGTGGATACGGATCGCGACAATCGTATTGTCGGCCGTTTCCGCAGCGCTGATACCCGAGACCAGGCGATCAATAGCCTGAGGCGCGATCACCCCAACCAATTGTTTACCCGTGTTGATAATGGTGAAAGCAACTTCTCTTTTGTGGCCAGCTTGTCGGAAACGGCGGTCAGGACCATAGAGTCAGAAGCGGTCAGCCAAAACCTGATTACCCTGCGTAACCGCGTTAATGAATTGGGGGTTTCCGAACCTATCGTTCAAAGCCAGGGACGCAGCCGTATCATTGTTCAATTGCCTGGCATTCAGGACCCGGCGGAAGCAAAACGTGTGATTGGTAAAACGGCCAACCTGGAGTTTCGCCTGGGGGCATCGCCAGATACACCCATCACCAACCGCGAAGAATTTCCCTATAAAGATGAAATCATGCAAATGCAGCGTGGTAATGCGGTGCTTGAAAGGCAAATTATCGTCACCGGTGACCATGTAGCCAATGCCCAGAGTTCGTTTGATCCTGAAAGTAACCAACCACAAGTCAATATTACCCTCGATGGCTTGGGGGGCGAAAAAATGCACCGTATCACCCGCAATAATGTGGGGCGTCAAATGGGCATTTTATTTATCGAATACAAAAACCGTACAGAAATTACGCGCAATGCCCAGGGTGAAGAAGTCCATCGCAATATCCAGTATGTAGAAAAGAAAGTCATCAGTTTGGCAACTATTCAAAGTGCGTTGGGGGTGCAGTTCCGTATTACCGGTTTGGACAAACCGGGTGAGGCTTCCGAGCTGGCCTTGTTGCTGCGTGCCGGTGCACTGGCTGCACCTATGCACTTTGTGGAAGAGCGCACCATTGGTCCATCACTGGGGGCACAAAATATTAGGAACGGTGTTGATGCCACTATCTGGGGCATGATCCTTGTTGTCATTTTTATGTTGATTGCTTATCGCGTCTTTGGAGTGTTCGCCAACCTGGCGTTAACGATGAACGTCCTGCTGATGATTGCCGTGATGTCCATGTTTGGTGCCACACTCACCTTGCCCGGTATTGCCGGTATCGTATTAAGTATCGGTATGGCGGTGGATGCCAACGTACTGATCCACTCGCGTATTCGTGAGGAACTGAAGGGCGGTGCATCTCCCCAACAGGCCATTTATGCGGGTTATGAACGCGCCTGGATCACCATTCTCGATGCCAACCTGACAACACTGATCGTGGGTATTATTTTGTTTGCGATAGGTACCGGTCCGGTCAAGGGTTTTGCGGTTACATTGATGATTGGTATCGCAACCTCCATGTATACCTCAGTGACCTGTAGTCGTGCACTTGCGAACCTGGTCTATGGTTCTCGCAAAAACCTTAAGAAAATTTCGATTTAAAGAGGCGACGTCATGATTCAGCCATCAAGAGTCATTAATTTCATGGGGGTGAGGCATTACACCTCCGCCATATCTATCGTATTTGTGTTGATTTCTTTTGCCGCCCTCGCCGTTAATGGTCTGAAGCTTGGTTTGGACTTTACTGGCGGAACCCAGCTTGAGGTGTTGTTTGATCGCCCTGCGGATCTCGATAAAATCCGCGATGTGCTTGAAGCTGAAGAATTGAAGAGCCCTGTTGCTGTTCTGTTTGGTTCAGACCGCGAAGTGATGATCCGCACCCAGGATCAAATGAAGGAAAAAGCCCTGCAAAAACTCAGGTTATCCTTCGCTGCCAAGGGTAATGGTGCTGTACTCGAAGGAGTGGAGCGCCCGGAGCGGGAATATGAATCCTTTGCCGATGTGCTGGTTGTTAGTAATGCCAGTCTTGACTCGGTTCGTCAGGCAAAGCCTTTGGGTGACAGTGGAGACTATGGCCGTGTTGAGTACAGCCAACGCGATGGCAAGGTGTTGGTAATCGTAGAAAAGTCGATTGAGAGCGCTTATCTGAATCAACTGATTGGCGATATGGAGTCGGCGACCGGTGCGGATATCCAATTGCGCAGCAGTGAATTTGTGGGGCCGCAAATTGGTGGCGAGCTGCGCGATCAGGGGGGCCTCGGTCTGTTGGCGGCATTTGCATTGGTGTTTTTGTATGTGGCTGTTCAGTTCCAGTGGAAGTTTTCTGTGGGTGCCATTATTGGATTGATCCACAACGTCATTATTACCGTGGGTTGCTTTGCGCTGTTCCAATGGGATTTCGATTTGAACGTCCTTGCTGCCGTGTTGGCACTGATCGGCTATTCGATTAACGATACTATCGTTGTGTTTGACCGTATTCGGGAAAACTTCCGCATACTGCGCAAAACCTCTTCGCACGAGGTCATTAATATTTCTATTACCCAGACATTGGGACGTACCATCATGACCTCTGCCTCTGTTTACCTGGTACTCTTTTCCCTGTATTTCATTGCGGGTGAAGTGTTACAAGGTTTTGCGTTGGCATTGATTATCGGTATTGTTGCCGGTACCTACTCATCAGTCTATATAGCCTCTAATATTGCGGCCGCCCTGGGCGTTACCAAAGAGGATCTGATGCCTCGTCCCAAAGAGGAAACGGAGGCTGATGCAACGCCTTGATGGGGTTGCCTGCCGTTGCCACAAACAGCGCCTTAGGGCGCTGTTTGTGTTTATGGCGCCAATAATCTGCTTGAGGCGCCAATCTGTCTGGTTATTCCCGGCAATCTGGTTTATTGTCCTGTTGGTTATTAATCAATCGGTCTGGCACTAACCTATACATAATACTCCTATGATTGAACATTCCAGTTTTAATCCTTTGCTGACAGAAAGTAATGATATTGAATTGCTGAAACTGACCCTTGGTCGTTTCAAACGCATATTCAATGGCAGTGGTTATGGCTTTTGGGAATGGGACCTTACTACCCAGCGTATGGATTGGTCTGGAGGTTTTTGGGAGCGATTGGGTTATAGCGACGAGGATACCAAGCAGATCAACAGCGCCCAGGCGGTAATGGAGCGTATTCATCCGGAAGACCAGGATTCGATTATGGATTCCATCCGTAATCATTTACGTACGCGCCAACCTTTGGATGCTTGTTACCGTATTCAAACCAAGGCGGGTGATTATGTATGGACGCAAATTCGTGCCGACACCCTTTATGGTGAAAATAATCAGCCCGCGGTGATGTCCGGTGTTAATTTCGACATTACAGAGCTTAAGCGAGTAGAGGCAGCACTGCGTGAAAGTGAGGCGCGCCAGGTGCGGATTATCCAGGCATCCAGCGATGGTATCTGGGAGTGGTATTCCGATCGTGGTGGGTTCCATTTTTCGCATCGCTGTTGGGAGCTGTTGGGTTACGATGATCTGGATGATGTCTTAACCGAAGGTGAGGATCGCCTGAAAATCTGGCGGCGTCATATTTTTCCCCAGGATCTTGTCAAGTTTGATGATGCGTTGGCACAGCACCTCGCCGGTCGTGATTTCTTTGATGTGGAATACCGTGTGGTGTGTCGCAGCGGGGAAATTCGCTGGGTTCGCGGACGCGGTAAAGCCGTCTTCAATGAGAGCGGCAAGCCGGTCATGATGTCTGGCAGCAATATGGATATCACCGAGGTAAAGCGCGCGGAAGAGCGGGTATTGCTTGCCAAGGAGCAGGCAGAAAAAGCTAACCAGGCCAAGTCTGCATTTTTATCCAGTATGAGCCACGAATTGCGCACCCCGCTCAATGCTATTCTCGGTTATACCCAGCTATTTGAATATGATGGTAATTTGAGCCGGGAGCAGGTGACCAACATACGCGAGATTCGCAAGGCGGGTGAACATCTGTTGCAACTCATCAATGATGTGTTGGATCTGGCAAAAATCGAATCGGGAAAAATGATGGTTTCCCTGGAGCCCGTATTGGTCTCCAGGGTTATTAAGGAGTGTTTTACTTTTGTACAGCCTCAGGCTGATGCTCTCGGCATTCGACTCTATGCAACACTGGCAGACCAGGAGAAAACCTATGTTGTTGCTGATCTCGTACGCTTTAAACAAGCGCTGCTCAATTTGCTCAGCAATGCGATTAAATACAATATCGTAGGGGGTGAAGTGGAGGTGCGTCTGGATGTGCAGCCCATGGACCAGCTGCGTATTACTGTGCGTGACACCGGACGTGGTATTCCCGCCGATCGCCAGCACGAAGTGTTTCAACCGTTCAATCGTCTAAGTGCAGAAAATTCCAATATTGAGGGCTCCGGTGTCGGTTTGGTAATTACCAAGCAGTTGGTGGAAATGATGCACGGCAACCTGGATTTCAGCAGTGCGGAAGCCATAGGAACCAGTTTCTGGATTGACTTGCCAACGGCGGGAGAGTGGAATCTTGCCAATACGGAAAATGTTCAATCCCACATGGATTACACACCCGCCGCCTTGCAGATAAATCGCCAGTGCAAGATTTTATACGTAGAAGATAACCCTACCAATATCCGTTTGTTGCAACAGATCTTTGCACGCTATCCACAGTTAAGCCTGGACATTGCCGAGGAGGCCTTTCTCGGCATCTACAAAGCGCGCAGCTTGCTACCCGATGCCATTATCCTGGATATCAACCTGCCCGGTATGGATGGCTACGAAGTATTGAATGTCCTCAGGCGAGATGACCTAACCAAAGAAATCCCCATCATTGGCCTGTCAGCCAATGCCATGCCCTATGATATTGAGCGGGGAAAAAGTGCGGGCTTTTTTGATTACCTGACCAAGCCAGTGCAAATTAATCAATTGATTGGGGTGCTTAATCAGGTATTGGTTGAGTAAAAAATGTTGTTTTACACGCAATATTATTTAATAAAGGCCTTATTTGTGATTTTGTCGCTTAAGTTATTTTCTAACACAGGCTCTGTGCGAACTGGTAGACAGATCTTCTAGTGTTTTTCCCTTATAAATATTATTTGTCCTGCTGGGCGGTATTCGCTGGTTGTTTTCAGCATATTAATAATAAAACCGCCTCCTCCTCGATGACGCCGTTTTCAACCAGAGGGATCGGCCTTTGAGCGAGCCATTATCAATATAAAAATGTGGTGACGAGGGAGACAGTGAGTTTGGTTTTGAGCGGGCTTGACGGAGTCTTTGCCCTGTTCAGAAGCGGCGACCGCTATGTTGTTGCGGTCATTTCACGTCTGTTGTAAAGCCAAGTTTATTCTTTAGCAACTTGTGCCTTGGCAGTCACCATAATAATTGAGGATTGAATAATGGGACATGTTACATCTCCCTCTAAACGCTATCCTGCCTCTTTTAAGCGGGCAGGTAGTATTCTCGGCGTGAGTATTGCGCTTGCTGCATTTTCCAATGTGGCAGCAGCGGGTTGTGAGTATGTGGTTACCAATAGCTGGGGGTCAGGATTTACCGCAGCAATTCGTATTACTAACTCAACATCTTCTGTAATCAATGGTTGGAACGTTAGCTGGCAATATAACAGCAACCGTGTTACCAACTTATGGAATGCCAACCTTTCCGGTAGCAATCCCTATTCGGCATCCAACCTGAGTTGGAATGGCACTATTCAACCTGGGCAAACGGTAGAGTTTGGTTTCCAGGGGGTTACCAATAGCGGCACTGTCGAGAGTCCAACAGTGAATGGTGCTGCATGTACTGGCGGAACCAGTTCTTCGGTGAGTTCATCCAGTGTTGTGAGTTCAAGCTCGTCATCGCGTAGCAGTGTGTCTTCAAGCTCTGTTGTGTCCTCAAGCTCCAGCGTAGTGAGCTCATCGTCTTCCTCTGTGGTCAGCGGCGGCCAGTGTAATTGGTATGGAACCCTGTATCCGTTGTGTGTGAGCACAACCTCTGGTTGGGGTTATGAAAACAACAGAAGCTGTATCTCTCCATCAACCTGTTCGGCCCAGCCGGCGCCTTATGGGATTGTCGGGGGCTCGAGCTCGCCCAGTTCAATTTCCAGTTCAAGCGTCCGCTCCAGCAGCTCGTCTTCTGTAGTACCGCCTAGCAGTAGCTCATCTTCCAGTGTTCCATCAAGCAGCTCTTCCAGTGTTAGCTCCAGCTCGGTTGTCTCTTCCAGTTCATCTTCTGTGAGTGTGCCCGGAACCGGTGTGTTCCGTGTTAATACTCAGGGTAACCTGACGAAAGACGGTCAACTGCTGCCTGCGCGTTGCGGCAACTGGTTTGGTTTGGAGGGGCGTCATGAGCCATCAAATGATGCCGATAACCCCAGCGGTGCGCCAATGGAGTTGTATGCGGGTAACATGTGGTGGGTGAATAACAGCCAAGGTTCCGGTCGCACCATTCAGCAGACTATGACTGAGTTGAAGCAGCAGGGTATTACTATGTTGCGTCTGCCCATTGCACCGCAAACCCTGGATGCAAATGACCCGCAAGGTCGCAGTCCAAACCTCAAAAACCATCAATCCATTCGTCAATCCAACGCGCGTCAGGCATTGGAGGATTTCATCAAACTGGCTGATCAAAATGACATCCAGATCTTTATTGATATCCACTCCTGCTCTAATTACGTTGGTTGGCGTGCCGGTCGTTTGGATGCCCGTCCGCCCTATGTGGATGCGAATCGCGTTGGTTACGACTTCACTCGTGAAGAGTATTCCTGTTCCGCTACCAATAACCCCAGTTCTGTTACCAGGATCCATGCTTACGATAAGCAGAAGTGGTTGGCAAACCTGCGTGAAATCGCCGGACTGTCCGCCAAGCTGGGGGTAAGTAACCTGATTGGTATTGATGTCTTCAATGAGCCTTATGATTACACTTGGGCAGAATGGAAGGGTATGGTTGAAGAGGCCTATCAGGCGATCAATGAAGTTAACCCCAATATGCTTATTATCGTTGAAGGTATTTCCGCCAATGCTAATACGCAAGATGGAACACCTGATACATCCGTACCTGTGCCACACGGTAGCACCGACTTGAATCCAAACTGGGGTGAAAACCTCTACGAAGCGGGTGCTAACCCACCTAACATTCCCAAGGATCGCCTGTTGTTCTCTCCACACACTTATGGTCCGTCCGTGTTTGTTCAAAGACAATTCATGGATCCGGCGCAGACAGAGTGTGCAGGGCTGGAAGGTGATGAAGCAGCTCAGGCCAGGTGCCGTATAGTGATTAATCCGACCGTGCTTGAGCAAGGTTGGGAAGAGCACTTTGGCTATCTGCGTGAATTGGGTTACGGTATTTTGATTGGTGAATTTGGCGGTAATATGGATTGGCCTGGTGCCAAGTCCAGCCAGGCTGACCGTAATGCCTGGAGCCATATCACCACCAACGTTGACCAGCAATGGCAACAGGCGGCGGCAAGCTATTTCAAGAGGAAAGGGATTAATGCTTGCTACTGGTCGATGAACCCTGAATCAGCAGATACCATGGGTTGGTATTTAACTCCCTGGGATCCAGTGACTGCCAACGATATGTGGGGTCAGTGGACAGGTTTCGATCCTCGTAAAACCCAGCTGTTGCACAATATGTGGGGTTTGTAATTTACCCGCGATTGTGACTTAGCATAAAAAAACCGGGGCTTTTCAGGCCCCGGTTTTTTTATGGTTTTGGGTAGCGATATTTATTTCAGATGGCCAAGGTTTTTTTGCACGATTTGCAGGATAGGTTTAAACACCTTGGGTGAACCACAGACGACATGGCCAGTATCCAAAAAGTCCACGCCGCCGTTAAAGTCGCTCACTAATCCGCCGGCTTCTTTGACCAGCAAAATACCCGCTGCAATATCCCACTCGTTCAGGTTCATTTCCCAGAACGCATCAAAACGGCCGGCAGCCACATAGGCAAGGTCGAGTGCGGCTGAACCGCAACGTCGAATGCCGGCAGTTTGCCCGGCAATTTCCTGTACACAGGCGAGGTAAGGGCCTATGTGTTCGAGCGCATAACCGCTAAAGGGGATACCCGTGCCGATAAGTGTGCCTTCCAGGTTGCGGCGGGAGCCGACGCGAATACGGCGACCGTTGAGCGTTGCACCGCGGCCGCGACTGGCGGTAAATTCTTCGCGCTTGATAGGGTCGATAACAACGGCGTGTTCAAGTTGGCCTTTGTATTTGCAGGCAATGGAAATGGAGAAGTGAGGAACCCCGTGGACAAAGTTGGTGGTGCCATCCAGTGGGTCAATGATCCATTCGTAGTCGGGGTTTTTACCCTGCTGGGTACCGCCTTCTTCGCCGCGAATGGTATGGTCGGGGTAGGCTTTGCGCAGGTGATAGATAATTTCTTTTTCTGATGCCTTATCCACTTCGGTAACAAAGTCGTTGCGACTTTTGGTTTCGATGGTGATCAGGTCAACGCGTTCAAAGGCGCGCTCAATCAGCTCGGCTGCTTTGCGTCCGGCACGCAAGGCGATATTCAACATGGGTTCCATAATTCACCGTTTCAGGGATCTGGCCTGCCAGTGGCAGGGCTGCAGCAAAAAGAAGCCAGGACTGGCGCAGTACCAGTGCAGGGGATGTATTGTGAAAGAGCAGGGGCCGCAGGTCGCCTGGGGAATATCCCCGTTACAGCGCCTCACGCCAAGGTCGCGCAGTATAGCGATTGAGCTGTCTGGAGGCTAGCGGCATCTGGCGCTATACTGCGCGCCCTTTTTCCGTCCGGACCCAGGCTGCCCCATGTCTAACGCTGCAAATGCCCCTTTTGCCAATATCCGTATTGTGCTGGTTAACACATCCCACCCCGGCAATATCGGCGGTGCAGCACGTGCCATGAAAAATATGGGGCTGGATCGCCTGTATCTGGTGGCCCCCAAGGAGTACCCCTCGGATAAAGCCGTATGGCGTGCCGCGGGTGCTACAGATGTGCTGGATAACGCGGTGGTGGTGGAAACCCTGGATGAGGCCATTGCGGGCTGTTCGCTGGTGGTCGGCACCAGTGCCCGAGAGCGCCGTATTCCCTGGCCATTGCTCGATCCGCGCCAATGCGGTGAAAGTATCTGGGCCGAAGCCGGTGAGCATGAGGTGGCAGTAGTCTTTGGTCGTGAGGACCGCGGCCTCACCAACGAAGAACTGCACAAATGTACTTACCATGTCCATATACCGGCCAATGCCGAATACAGTTCCCTCAACCTGGCGACGGCTGTGCAGGTGATTTGCTATGAGATACGCATGGCTTACCTGCAGGCAGTGGAGGGTAAAAGCTTGCCCAATCACCATTGGGATATGCCGCCAGCAGATGCGGGGGCCTTGGAGAATTACTACCAGCACCTTGAGCAGGCGCTGGTTGATCTCGGTTTTCTCGATCCGGATAACCCTAAGCAAACCATGACTCGCCTGCGCCGCCTGTATAACCGCGTGCGTCTGGATCAAATGGAACTGAATATCCTGCGCGGCGTGCTGACGGCGATGCAGAATTATGTTTACTACACAGGAAAGGTCGTGTCACAGCAGGGGCTGGCGGCGGATATTGAGTCCCTGCGCAGTGCAGCCAAGGCTCTGGATGTAGCGCCGACAGAGGTGGATATTCCCAGGGAATAGCCTTTGTCTGGCTGGTCGATGAGCTAAATCAATGGGTTGGATGGTTTTACGCGTTGGAAAACAGGTAATAGTTGAGTAAAATACTCGGGTTTGCGTAGCTGGCTTACATTGAGCGGGATTAGCTACTTGTTTACTGGTGTTAGCGTTTTATTTCCCCCTGGGCGGCTCTGATCAACCGCTCTTCCTGTGGATACGCATATGAGACTCACGACCAAAGGCCGCTATGCGGTGACAGCCATGCTTGACCTCGCCCTTCACAGTGACAGTGGTCCTGTGAGCCTGGCCGATATTTCTGCCCGTCAGGGTATATCCCTTTCCTATCTGGAACAGTTGTTCGCCCGCTTGCGCCAGTTCAATCTGGTAAAAAGCGTGCGCGGCCCCGGTGGTGGTTACCAATTAGCGTCCAGCACCTGTGACATTTCTGTTGCCCAGGTGGTAGATGCGGTCAGTGAATCCCTGGATGCCACCCGTTGCGAAGGCAAGGGCAATTGCCAGGAAGGGGAAGTGTGCCTGACCCACCATTTATGGCAGGACCTGAGCGCACAAATCCACCAGTTCCTCAACAGTATTAGCCTTGCTGACCTGGTAGCACGCAGTGATATTCAGGCTGTACGTATGCGCCAGGATCATCGACTCGTCGGCGCTATACACGATCAGCAGCATATTGCTGTCAGTGAAATTCTGTAGGACAACACGTTATACCGGCCATGCGTAAACCCGTCTATCTCGACTATGCCGCCACCACGCCTGTGGCGCCCGAAGTAGCCCAGGCTATGGCCCAGTGCCTGACACTGGAAGGTACTTTTGCCAATCCTGCGTCGCGCTCCCATGTCTATGGCTGGCAAGCGGAAGAGAAGGTAGAGGAAGCGCGCAGTCAGGTGGCGGCGCTCGTGAATGCTGATCCGCGCGAGATTGTCTGGACCAGTGGCGCTACCGAGGCGAATAACCTGGCCTTAAAAGGCGCTGCTGAAGCCTATCGCCGCAATCACTTGCACGGTGGCCACCTGGTTGTATCTGCTATCGAACACAAGGCTGTGCTTGACCCGGCTGCCTGGCTGGAGGGCCAAGGGTTTAGTGTGACCCGTTTGCAACCGGACAGCCGCGGCATTATCTCGCCCGGGCAGCTCGCCAGCGCGTTGCGCGAGGACACATTTTTAGTCAGCTTGATGCTGGTTAATAACGAGCTGGGCAGTATTAATGACGTGGCCGCGTTTGCCGGTTTGTGTAAGGCGCGGGGTATTTTGTTACATGCGGATGCTGCCCAGGCAGTGGGCAAAATCCCGCTGGATGTTAAAGCCCTGGGGGTAGATTTGCTCTCACTGTCGGCGCACAAGTTTTATGGCCCCAAGGGCGTGGGTGCGCTTTATGTGCGCCGCGCACCGGAGGTCGGTATCGCCGCGCAGATCCACGGTGGTGGCCACGAGCGTGGGATGCGTTCCGGTACCCTGGCTACTCACCAGTGTATTGGTATGGGGGAAGCTGCGGCACTGGTTCAGCGACGTCTTGCTGAAGACCGCACCCACATTGCCGAATTAAAACAGCGTTTGTGGCAGGGACTGTCGACCATGGCCGGTGTTAAGCGCAACGGTGCCGATGACAGCCTGAGTGTGGGGGGGATTGTGAATGTCACCTTCAGTGGCTACGACGGTGAAACACTGTTAATTGCCTTGCGTGAGCTGGCGTTGTCGAGTGGTTCTGCCTGTAACTCGGCCAGCATGTCGCCCAGCTATGTGCTCAAGGCTATAGGTTTAGATGATGCTGATGCCCAGGCTTCGCTGCGCTTCAGTATTGGCCGCTATACCAGTGGCGAAGAAATTGAATTTGCGATTGAACATATTCGCAGTGTATTAGCCAGGTTGCCTAACGTGTAAGGCGCCTAAAGGGCTGAGGTAATTGAAATGTCTGAAGAAGTCGAACGCCTGATTAAAAAAGAGTACGCCGCGGGTTTTACTACCCAAATCGACTCTGAAACTTTGTCGCCTGGTCTTAATGAAGAGGTGATTCGTTTTATTTCGGCCAAGAAAAATGAGCCGCAATGGTTGCTCGATTGGCGCCTCAAAGCCTTCAACGCCTGGCGTGAGATGGAGGAACCCGAGTGGGCCCATGTGAAATACGATGATATCGATTTCCAGGCACTGTCTTACTATTCCGCACCGAAAAGCATGGCGAACCGTCCCAAAAGTTTGGATGAGGTAGATCCCAAGCTGTTGGAAACTTACGAAAAGCTGGGAATCCCCTTGCACGAGCAGGCTGCTCTGGCGGGTGTGGCCATGGATGTGGTGTTTGATTCGGTATCGGTGGTGACCACGTTTCGTGAAAAACTGGCGGAAGCCGGTGTCATTTTCTGCTCTATCAGCGAGGCGGTGGAAAAATACCCCGAGCTGGTAAAACAGTACCTGGGTTCAGTTGTGCCACAAAAAGACAACTACTATGCCGCGCTCAACTCGGCGGTATTTTCCGATGGCTCCTTTGTGTACATTCCCAAAGGCGTGCGCTGCCCCATGGAGCTCTCTACCTATTTCCGTATTAACGAGCAAAACACCGGTCAGTTCGAGCGCACCCTGATTGTGGCGGATGAAGGTTCCTATGTGAGTTACCTGGAGGGTTGCACCGCACCCCAGCGCGATGAAAACCAGTTGCATGCCGCCGTGGTGGAGCTGGTGGCACTTGATAATGCTGAAATTAAATATTCCACAGTGCAGAACTGGTATCCCGGTGATGAGCAAGGCAAGGGCGGTATTTACAATTTTGTGACCAAACGTGGTGTTTGTTTTACCCATGCCAAAATTTCCTGGACCCAGGTGGAAACCGGTTCCTCGGTCACCTGGAAATACCCCAGTTGTATTTTGCGCGGTGATAACAGTGTGGGTGAGTTTTACTCGGTGGCGCTGACCAATAATTACCAGCAGGCCGATACCGGTACCAAGATGATCCATATCGGTAAAAACACACGTTCTACCATTATTTCCAAGGGGATCTCTGCCGGTCGCTCCTCTAATGCCTATCGCGGTTTAGTGCGTATGAACCCGGGCGCAGAGGGGGCGCGTAATTACACCCAGTGCGATTCGCTGTTAATTGGCGACAAATGCGGTGCCCATACCTTTCCCTATATCGAGAGCAAAAATCCTACGGCGGTTATTGAGCACGAAGCCACCACATCCAAGGTGAGTGAAGATCAATTGTTCTTGTGCCAGCAGCGCGGTCTGGATGCAGAAAAAGCCGTCTCGATGATTGTAAACGGGTTCTGCCGCGAAGTATTTAAAGAGCTGCCGATGGAATTTGCAGTTGAGGCCGGCAAGTTGCTGGAAGTGAGCCTTGAGGGCTCGGTGGGTTAAGGACGGATATCGTCCTTGAACAACAATACAGAATGACCTTGTTAGCTTTTTTTGGATTTGAATTTTATGTTGCGTATTACTGATCTGCACGCGAGAGTGGAAGAGAAAGACATATTGAAAGGCTTGAACCTTACCGTTAATCCCGGCGAGGTGCACGCTATCATGGGCCCCAATGGTGCCGGTAAAAGTACCCTGGGCAATGTGCTCTCTGGTCGTGAAGGTTATGAAGTGACTGGTGGCAGTGTGGAATTTAAGGGCAGGGATTTGTTTGCGCTGGACATTGAAGAGCGCGCCCGTGAAGGATTGTTCCTCGCATTCCAATACCCGGTGGAAATTCCCGGCGTGAGTAATATGGAATTTTTAAAAGCAGCGGTGGATGCCAAGCGCAAGCATCGCGGTGAGCCGGAATTATCGGCGGTAGAATTTATGAAACTGGCGCGCGACGCCAGTAAAAAAGTCAGCCTTGACCAGGCGTTCCTCAAGCGAGGGGTGAATGAGGGCTTCTCCGGTGGTGAGAAAAAACGCAATGAAATCCTGCAGATGATGTTGCTGGAGCCAGGTCTGTGCATTCTCGACGAAACGGATTCCGGTCTGGATATTGATGCACTGCAAGTGGTTGCCAATGGTGTTAATGCCATGCGCTCACCGGAGCGCAGTTTTATTGTGGTGACCCACTACCAGCGCCTGCTTGATTACATTGTGCCGGATTATGTCCACGTGCTGGCTAACGGCAAAATCGTGAAGACCGGCGGTAAGGAACTGGCACTGGAACTGGAAGAAAAAGGCTACTCCTGGCTTGAACAAGTGGCGGTGTAATTAATGAGTGATTTTCAGCAACAAGCACTGAGACTGGCTGCCCGGCAACAGGTTTTACCCTGGCTGCAGGAGCTGCGGGTACAGGCCGCCGATGCCTGGTTGGCGCAGCCCTGGCCAACGCGTAAAACCGAGCACTGGAAATACACACCGCTGCAAAGCCTGCAAAAAGATACTCCCCAATCCTGGGGGCAGGGTGAAACCCTGGAGGCTGCCAGCCTGGACCTGATCCCACTGGATGCGACGCGCCTGGTATTTGTGAATGGTGTGTTTAATAGCGAACTCTCCTCTTCACTCCCTGCTGGGGTTGTGCGTTTTAGTCAAGCCAACAGCGAACAGCAAGCACTGGTCCGGCAGTATCTGGGACGTGTGGTCGAGGGGGAGCGTCACCTCTTCGCCACCTTGAATAATGCCTGGGTGAACGAAGGTGTGCTGGTGCATGTACCGCGCAATATACAATGGGAAAAACCTGTGTATCTGGTGCACGTCAGCAGTGCGCAGGATGCACCGACATCGGCTAACTCACGGGTGTTGGTTGTGCTGGAGTCTGGCGCGAGTGCAACCCTGGTAGAACAATATATCTCTACTGATGAAATACAAAATAGTTTTGTCAATGCGCTGAGTGAATTGGTGCTGGGCGATAATGCCAGCCTGCATCATTATCGCCTGAACCTGGAGCAGGAAAACGCCCTGCACATCGGTGCGGTGCATGCCAACCTGCAGCGCAGTGCGCGCTTGCGTGCGTTTACCCTGGCACTTGGCAGTCGCTTGCAGCGTATTGATTACCAACTCAATCATCGCGCTCCGGGCGCTGAGCTGGATTTGCAGGGTTTGTATTTGCCGCGTCACCAACAGTTGGTGGATTACCACACGACTATCAACCATTGGGTACCCAACTGTACCTCGAATGAAATCTTTCGGGGTATTGTGGGAGATTCAGCCCAGGCTGTGTTCAATGGTCGCATCTACATCCATCAGGATGCACAAAAAACCCTGGCGGAGCTGAGTAACAAAAACCTGCTCACGTCTAACAAGGCTGAGGTCAATACCAAGCCGGAACTGGAAATTTATGCAGACGATGTGAAGTGTGCCCATGGCGCTACTGTGTCGCAGCTAAATGCCCAGGCACGCTATTACTTGCAGAGCCGCGGGGTGTCGCGGCAGGAAGCCGAGGTTATGTTGAGCTTCGGGTTTGTCAATGAATTATTGGAGCAGATCGCAGAGCCAATGATCCATGATTATTTGCTGCCGCGCCTGGCCGCACGTTTCGGTCGCGATCAATCCCTGTTAGCAATGGCGAATGCATCATGACAGCACAATTGGAGGTTGGTACTCGTCCTGTGTGTGGTGTGGAGCTTTTCGATGTGGAAAAGGTTCGCGCCGATTTTCCCATCCTGCACCAGCAGGTTAATGGTCAGCCACTGGTTTATCTGGACAATGCTGCGACTACGCAAAAGCCCAATGCGGTTATTGATGCAATCAGCAACTATTACCGTGAAGATAATTCCAATGTACACCGCGGCGCCCATGCCCTGGCTGATCGCGCGACGGTGAAGTTTGAAGCGGCGCGCGAAAAAGTTGCACAGTTTATTAATGCAGCCTCACCGCAACAGGTGATCTGGACACGTGGCACTACCGAGAGCATTAACCTGGTCGCTGCCAGTTGGGGGCGTCTGAGTTTGCAGCCTGGCGATCGCATTTTGGTTTCTGCCATGGAGCATCACTCCAATATCGTGCCCTGGCAACTGGTTGCCCAGGCAACCGGGGCTGTAGTGGAGCCTATACCTGTTGATGGCAACGGCAATATCAACATGATTGCCTTTGACACCATGCTTAATGCGCGCGTGAAAATGGTGGCTGTAGGACATGTATCCAATGCCATGGGGACTATCAACCCGGTGGAGAGGATTATTGCCTTGGCCCATGCCGTCGGTGCCCGGGTGTTGGTTGATGGCGCCCAGGCGGTGAGTCATTGGCCGGTCAACATGCAGGCGCTTAATTGCGATTTCTATGTGTTTTCGGCCCATAAATTATTTGGCCCAACGGGTTTGGGTGTGCTCTACGGCAAGCGCGATTTGCTGGAGGCCATGCCACCCTACCAGGGCGGTGGTGAGATGATTGAAAGTGTAAGCTTCAGCGGCACTACCTATAACCAATTGCCCTATAAGTTTGAGGCGGGGACACCGGATATTGCCGGTGCTATTGGTATGGGGGCAGCTATCGATTATCTCAACAGTATTGATCGCAAAGCAGCGGCAGCCCATGAACAGGCTCTGCTGGCCTATGCCGAGGAAAAAGCGCGTGCAACTCCGGGTATTCAGTTGGTGGGAACTGCAACGCACAAGGCCTCGGTGATGAGTTTTCTGATTGAGGGTGCACATCCGGCCGATGTCGGTGTCTTACTGGATAAGCAGGGGGTTGCGGTGCGCACGGGTAATCACTGTGCCCAGCCGATCATGGATCAATTCGGGATTCCCGGAACAGTCCGCGCCAGTTTTAGTTTCTACAACACCTTTGCTGAGGTGGATCGCCTGTTTGCGGCGATTGAAAAAGCAAAAACTTTTTTGCTCTAGCGCTGAGGTGGAATATGAGTATTCAATCCTTTGATCCCCAACAACAAAGCCTGCAGCAGGCGGTGCTGGTAACGCCGGCAGCGGCGGCGCACTTTAAGCGTCAATTGGAAAAAAGCCAGGGGGCGAGTGCTGTCCGCCTGAGCGTGAAGCAAAGTGGCTGCACAGGTTGGAAATATGTGGTCGATCTGGTTAAGCAGGCGAAGGAAGATGATTTGCACCTGCCGCTGGAAACCGGGGTAGAACTGCTGGTCGCCCAGGACGCCTTGCCCGTGGTGTCGGGTACGGAAATCGATTTTGTGATTGAAGGCGTAAACCAGCAGCTCAAATTCAATAACCCGCGAGTCAAAGACTACTGTGGCTGCGGTGAAAGTTTTAGCGTCAATTAATGCGCTAATACTGTCCCAACCGATACCCGGAGAATTGAACCCAGCATGTCAATCAGTGTGACAGAAAGACGCATGGTAGTGGCCCAGGCAGACTGCCCGGCCAGGCGTGTACCTGACGGCACTCCCGTCACCATTCCTGAAGGCAGTTTTGTCACTATCACCCAGGCCTTGGGTGGTAATTACACCGTGACCCATCAAGGGCAGATGCTGCGTGTTGATGGCACCGATGCCCATCTATTGGGCCTGGAAGCTGAGGTCATTGAATTTCCTCCTGCTGTGGACTCCCTTATTAAAGAAGAACAAGTGTGGCAGGCATTGGGTACTGTCTTCGATCCGGAAATTCCCGTCGATCTGGTGAACCTGGGGTTGATTTACGGTGTGGATATAGACCAGGTCAACAGCCGGGTTTCGATCAGGATGACACTGACTGCGCCTGCCTGCGGCATGGGGCCGGTATTGGTTGGCGATGTGGAATACCGTGTGCGCAAGGTTCCCAATGTTAAGCGCGTAGACGTGGAGCTGGTATTCGATCCACCCTGGCAGCGTCACATGATGAGCGAGGAGGCGCAGCTGCAAACGGGAATGTTTTATTGATAGGGTTAACTGGCCCTAATGAGTTGTCGCTGCAAAGCTGACAGCCTAAAAAAGTGAGTTGCCTAAAAACAGTTGTCTCAAGGTGGGGCGCATCACCGCCAGGAGTGTAGCGCGCGCAAGGGCAGGGTGTAGCACCGAGCGCCCGAGCAACCCGCCGAAAAACGCAAAGATCACCTCAATAGCCCCATCCAGGTTTTTTTCAATATCGACGCCCTGTTGTTGGCGCAGGTTAGTGAGTAACTGCCGCATACGTGCGCGGGCCACCTGATCTGACTCTTGCAGCAGCTGCGCAATTTTGGGGTTACGTGCTGCTTCCGCGAGCATTTCCAGTTGCAGCGCACTGTGCTCGGGAGTGTATTTACGCTCCACGCCTTCATCCGCCGCTTCAACCAGGGATTCCAGCAGGTTGCCACCCTGGGCTTCGATACGGTTGAACAGGTCGAACATTTCTTCGCGATCGCGCGCTATCAGCGCTTCAATAATGCTCTCTTTACTATCGAAATAGTTGTAGATATGGCCCGGACTCATACCGGCGGCTTTGGAGATATCAGCCATGCTGGCGCCGTGGTAACCGCGCAGCATAAAACAACTGGCTGCCGCATTGAGTATCTGGGTGCGGCGCGCTTCGGCCAGTTGGGGATCATTGTGTTTTTTCAGTTTGGTGACTTGTTGCATCTGGGGTGCCTGAGGATATGGAGAACGGCCCTGTGTGATGATTTAGGTGTCGCACATTCTAGGGGGTTGGCCGCTGTATCACCACTGGGTGAAGACAGCGGCCTTACCTGGATTAATGGGTGTCGTGCTCGTCTGTTGCCTCAATGTCTTTCTTCACCGGAAACAGGCGGCGAATCAATACAAAGAAGAGTGGAACGAACAGGATTGCCAGGCCAGCGGATGTCAGCATGCCGCCCACAACACCTATACCCAGGGCATTTTGTGCACCTGAGCCGGCACCGGTTGCCAGTGCCAGGGGCAGTACGCCGCACACAAATGCCATCGAGGTCATGATGATCGGACGCAGCCTGAGACGTACTGCTTCTATAGAGGCGGCAACCAGATCCATACCTTGCTCCATTCGCCCTTTGGCAAATTCCACGATCAAAATGGCGTTTTTAGAGGCCAATCCCATGGTCGTTAACAGGCCAACCTGGAAGTAAATGTCATTGGGCAGTTTTACCAGGGTTGCAGCGATAACTGCTCCCAAAACCCCCAGGGGAACTACCAGCATAACGGCAGCAGGTACGAACCAGCTCTCGTACAAGGCTGCCAGGCAGAGGAACACGACCAGCAGCGAGAGTGCATAGAGCAGGGGGGCCTGGTCACCGGTCATCCGCTCCTGGTAGGACATACCGGTCCACTCAAAACCAATACCGGGCGGTAATTTGGCAATAAGCTCTTCCATCGCGAGCATGGCATCACCGGTGCTGTAACCGGGTGCTGCCGCGCCCTGGATTTCCATAGAGGCAAGGCCGTTATAACGCTCCAGGCGCGGGGAGCCATAACCCCAATGGGAGCTGGCAAAGGCGGAGAAAGGCACCATGTCGCCCTGGCTATTGCGCACATACCACTGGTTTAAATCTTCCGGGTTCATCCTTGAGCTGGCATCGCCTTGCACAAAGACACGTTTGACACGGCCCTTATCGATAAAGTCATTGACATAACTGCCGCCCCAGGCCGTTGCCAGGGTGCTATTGATGTCGGCTTGCGACACACCCAGGGCACCGGCTTTGGCCAGGTCAATATCCAGCTGCAGCTCGGGTTTATCCTCCTGGCCGTTGGGACGGACACTACTCAGGACGGGATTTTGCGCAGCCATACCCAACAACTGGTTGCGGGCTGCCAGCAATTGGTCGTGGCCCAACCCGGCGCGGTCTTGCAGGTGCAGGTTAAAACCGTTAGCAGTGCCCAGCTCAATCACAGCGGGTGGGGCAAAGGCAAACACCATGGCATCGCGGATCTTGCTGAAACTGCCCATGGCCTTGCCGACCACGGCATTCAGTGCCAAATGAGACTCGGTGCGTTCATCCCAGGGGCGCAGGTTGACGAAGCCGATGGCTGCGTTCTGCCCGCGGCCGGCAAAGCTGAAGCCTGTCACAGTAAAGATCGACTTGACTGCGTCGCCCTGTTCTTCCAGGAAGTGCTTTTCCACTTGCTCTACGACCTGCAGGGTGCGTTCGGTGGTGGCACCGGCCGGCAGTAAAATCTGGTTGAATAGAATGCCCTGGTCTTCATCGGGCAAAAAGGCGGTGGGCAGTCGACTGAACAGGAAGCCCAGGCCCAGCAGGATCAATCCGTAGATCACCAAATAGCGTTTGCTTTGGCCAATCATGCGTCCCACAAAACTGCGTGTACCCTTATTAACCCGCTCGAAATTGCGGTTAAAACCGGCAAAAAAGCGGCCAATCAGGCTCTTGGGGGCATCGTGGTTGTGATCACCGGCCTTGAGCAGGGTGGCGCAGAGGGCGGGAGTTAGCGACAGTGCAACCAATACCGATAGCGCCATGGCCGAGACCAGGGTGATGGAGAATTGGCGATAGATCACACCGGTAGAGCCGCCGAAGAAGGCCATGGGCACAAATACGGCAGACAACACCAGCGCAATACCGATCAGCGCACCGGTAATTTCGCGCATGGATTTGCGGGTGGCTTCTTTGGGGGAGAGTTTCTCCTCGGTCATTACCCGCTCGACGTTTTCCACTACCACAATCGCATCGTCCACCAGCAGGCCGATCGCCAATACCATGGCAAACATGGTGAGTGTGTTGATGGAGTAGCCGAAGGCAGCCAAGACCCCGAAGGTTCCCAGCAGTACGACGGGTACCGCAATCGTGGGGATCAGTGTGGCGCGAAAATTTTGCAGGAAGAGATACATCACCAGGAATACCAGGACTACCGCTTCGATGAGGGTTTCCACCACTTTCTGGATGGAGATTTTCACGAAGGGGGTGGTGTCATAAGGCACTACAGCCTGTAAGCCTTCGGGGAAAAAGGGCTGGAGTTCAGCGATCTTGGCTTTTACACCTTCAGCAGTATCCAGGGCGTTGGCGCCTGCTGCCAGCTTGACACCCAGGCCAGCGGCGGGCTTGCCATTAAAGCGGGCAACGACATCGTAGGTATCGCCACCCAATTCGATTTTGGCGACATCGCCCAGGCGAACATTGGAGCCGTCAGGGTTGGTGCGCAGGATGATATGGCGGAACTGCTCGACCGTTTGCAGGCGGCTTTGCGCCGTGACGGTCGCGTTTAATTGCTGGCCTTCAATGGCGGGCATCCCGCCCAATTGTCCCGCCGATACCTGGGCATTCTGGGCGGTAATGGCATTGCTGATATCGGCTGGCGTCAATTTGTAATTCTGCAGGCGTGCGGGGTCGAGCCAGATGCGCATGGCATACTGGGTGCCGAAGAGTTGCACTTCACCCACACCATCCACCCGGGAAATGATGTCTTGCACGTTGGCAGCAACATAGTCGCCAATATCGATATTGCTCATACTGCCATCAGCAGAAACAAATCCCAGCACCATCAGGAAGTTACGTGCAGATTTGGCGACAGTCACCCCCTGGCGCTGCACCTCTTGGGGCAACAGGGGTGTGGCCAATGCCAGCTTGTTTTGCACCTGGACCTGGGCGATATCCGGGTTGGTATCGGCAGTAAAGGTCAACATCAGGGTGACTGTACCGCTGGATTCACTGGTGGATGACATATACATCAGGCCATCCAGGCCTTTCATCTTCTGCTCGATAACCTGGGTCACAGAATCTTCCAGGGTGCGTGCAGAGGCGCCGGGGTAGGTAGCTGAAATACTGATTGCCGGTGGTGCGATCGATGGATACTGTGCAATGGGCAGGGCGCTAATGGAAAGAACCCCCGCCAGCATGATAACCAGGGCAATCACCCAGGCAAAAATCGGGCGATCAATAAAAAAACGGGCCATGGCTTATTGGCCTCCCTGGACTGCTTCGCTATTAAAGGCAACCGCCTTGACCTGGGCGCCGGGGCGGACTTTTTGTAAGCCTTCCACAATCAGCTTGTCGCCGGCCTGCAAGCCTTCCTCTACTAACCAGTCGCTACCCAGGGTGCGTTCAGCTTTCAGGATTCGCGCTTCAACCACCCCTTCTGCATTGACAACCAGTGCGGTAGCTTCGCCTTTGGCATTGCGGCTGATGCCGCGCTGGGGCGCGAGTATGGCATTGCTGCGTACACCCTCTACCACCTGGGCGCGCACATACATACCGGGCAGGAGCAGTTGTTCCGGGTTGGGGAAGAGCGCGCGCAGGGTTACCGACCCCGTGCTTGGATCAACCGTCACCTCGGAGAATTGCAATGTACCTGTATGGGTATATTGGCTGCCGTCTTCCAGGGTCAGGGTAACGCGCGTTTGCAGGGCTTGATCCTGGATAACCTGGCCATTGGCCAATGCCTGTTTCAATTTAAGCAGTTCAGCGCTGGACTGAGTGAGGTCAACATAGATGGGGTCTAGCTGTGAAATAGTCGCCAGGGCAGTGGTTTGGTTGGCCGTCACCAGGGCACCGGCAGTGATACTGGATTTGCTGATTTGCCCGGAAATGGGCGCAGCTACCCGGGTATAGTCCAGATTAATGCGGGCTGTCTGCAATTGGGCTTTGGCTGCCAGGACATCGGCTTCTGCCTGTTTGAAACTGGCCTGGGCTTCATCGTAGTCCTGTTGGCTAACCATTTTGCTTTTCAGCAGTTCAGCGTAGCGTGTTGCCTTGGCTTTACTGCTCGCCAGGTTGGCCTCCGCCCTGGCAAGGCTCGCGCGTGCGCTGGCAAGTGTGGCCTCAAAGGTTGCCGGGTCAATTTGGTAGAGGGCTTGACCGGCTTTAACGTTGGCGCCTTCGGTAAATTCCCGCTTTAGCACTATGCCGCTGACCTGGGGGCGGATCTCGGCCGTCTGGTAGGCGCTGGTACGGCCAGGTAACTCGCGGATAAGACTGGTGTCCTGCGCTGCCAGGCTCACTATCCCGACTTCCGGTAGGCTGGCAGCAGGTGCAGTACCTGCCTGGTCCTGACTGCAAGCGGCCAGCGTCAAGGCGCCAGCGAGAACCATACAACTAAATAGCAGGTTGGGGGACTGTGTCCGCATATAAGAATCTCCTGATAGACTGAATGTTCATTCTATTTTTATTGGGGGCTCACCCACAATTGACGCTTGTCATGGCGGGGCTCTGCTTTCTGCAAATTTGCGTTAAGCCAAACCGGAGAAGAACCTGGAAGCGGGTGGCCAGCAGCGAGCCGACACAATACAATGCCGCCCGCTCGATCCATTTCCGGGGCAATGCCCCTAAACATCAGGAAGTCTGGTCATGACCCAATTCGGCATAGAAGTAAGCGCTGAGGATATTGTCGATACCCTCAGTTTTTTCGATAGCTGGGAGGATCGCTACAAGTACCTGATTGATTTGGGCAAAGAGCTGCCGGCCATGGCTCCGGCGCTGTGTACCGAGGACTCCCTGGTGCGCGGGTGCCAGAGCAAAGTATGGTTGGTGGAGGAGATCCGCACCGGCCGGCTCTATTTCCAGGCCGATAGTGATGCCTATATCGTCAAAGGGTTATTGTGTGTGGTATTGGCTGCCTATAACGGCCGCACACCGGAAGAAATACTGGCCTTCGATATCGATACCTATTTTGCCCGTCTGGACCTGCTCCAGCATTTAAGCTCCACCCGTGGCAATGGCCTTAAATCCATGGTCAAGCGAATCCAGGAAAAGGCGGCCCTGGCCCATTCAGCTGGTCATTAATTCCCCGTATTTTTACTTAAGAATCAAGCCTTAACTGGCATCATGCAAAATGCGCATAATGCGCAGCTTGCATATAAAAATGGCGCAAACCCGCGTATAATCCGCGGGTTTTGTATTTGGGGGACCCGAAAACCCCGTGAGCGTGGGTCAAAACCGGGTCCTGCAGTCGTCAATCAAGCGAGACATGCGTGAATTAACCGGTACGGAGCTGCCATGGCTGTTGAACAAACCTTTTCCATCATCAAACCCGATGCGGTCAAAAACAATCACATCGGCGCGATTGTTGCCCGCTTTGAGAAAGCAGGTCTTAAAGTGATTGCGCAGCGCATGCTGCAATTGACCCCTGCCCAGGCCGAAGGCTTTTATGCCGAGCACAAGGGCCGCTCCTTCTATGATGAACTGGTTGCATTCATGACCTCCGGCCCAGTCGTGGTCCAGGTGCTTTACGGTGAAAACGCCATAGCACTCAATCGCGAATTAATGGGGGCTACCGACCCAACCAAGGCTGCACCCGGCACCATTCGTGCGGACTTCTCCATGAGCATGCCTGCCAATGCAGTCCATGGCTCGGATTCACCGATCTCTGCCGCTCGTGAAATCGCTTATTTTTTCCCAACCCATGAAGTGGTTGTGCGCTAGGCCCGACCAGGTTAATCCAACCAGCAGGTAGTTTTTTAATGATTGAGTCGTTAACCCCAACAACCGAAAGCCTGGACCGGGTGGCTGGCCAGCCCGGGCAAGCGAGCCCGGCGGCTGCAGAAGGCTCCGGCAAGGTTAACCTGCTGGGGATGCCAGAGGCCAAGCTCATTGCATTTTTTGAGTCGATTGGTGAAAAGAAATTTCGTGCAATCCAGGTCATGAAGTGGATTCACCAGTTGGGGGCCGACAACTTTGATGATATGAGTAATGTCAGCAAGGCCCTGCGCGCCAAACTCAAGGACTGTGCTGAAATCTATGCCCCGGAAGTGGTTCGCCAACTGGATTCTGCCGATGGTACCCGCAAATTCCTGATTCGTGTGGCGGGTGGCAATGTGGTGGAAACGGTATTTATCCCCGATGGCGATCGCGGCACCCTGTGTGTTTCCTCCCAGGTGGGTTGCTCGCTGGACTGTAGCTTTTGTGCGACGGGCAAACAGGGTTTTAACCGCGACCTGACGGCGGCAGAAATCATTGGCCAGGTATGGATCGCTGCCAAATCCTTTGGCCAGCTACAGGCGAATGGCCCCCGCACCGTGACCAATGTCGTGATGATGGGCATGGGTGAGCCACTGCTCAATTTTGATAATGTTGTCGATGCCATGAACCTGATGATGCACGATAACGCCTATGGCATTTCCAAGCGTCGCGTTACCCTGAGTACATCCGGTGTGGTGCCGCAACTGGATCGTCTCAGCCAATATACCGATGCCTGCCTGGCCATTTCCCTGCATGCTCCTAACGATGAGCTGCGCAATGAACTGGTGCCGATAAATCGCAAATATCCCATTGCGATGTTATTGGATTCGGCTAGGCGTTATATCCAGTCCATGCCTGATACCCATCGTAAAATCACCATCGAATACACCCTGATTGATCAGGTCAATGATCGTCCGCAGCATGCGCAGCAGCTGGCTGAACTTTTGCGCGACGTACCGGTCAAGATCAACCTGATTCCTTTCAACCCTTTCAACCTGTCCAATTACAAACGTGTCAGCAACAATGCACTGCGCAAATTCCAGGACATTTTGATGCAGGAAGGGTATATCACTACCGTGCGAACGACCCGGGGTGATGACATAGATGCCGCCTGTGGGCAATTGGCTGGCAGTGTCAATGATATTACCCGTCGCAGCGAGCGTTATCGTGCACGTTTTGATGAACAGGCAGTACGCATCATTGGGCAATAACAGATACCAAGGCCTATGGAGTAAACAATGACATTCATCAAGCTTTCTACAACAGTTGCAAAATATGTGTTGGCACTCTTGATGGTGTCTTCTTTACTGGCCTGTGTGTCCGAGACAGTCAGTACGACCAAACGCCAGGTGGACAAGCAAAAAGCCCTTGAGCTGCACGTCAAACTGGCCCAGGGCTATGTCAGTAAAGGCAATCGTGAATCAGCCCGCCTGCATTTGGGGAAAGCGTTTGATATCAACAAGCGCTCACCTGAGGCCACACTGGTTCTGGCGCAGTTATATGAATTGGAAGGGGAGCCGGCCCTGGCCGAGGAAACCTTCAAAAAAGCCATTCGATTGAAAAAGGATTTTACCGAAGCACACAACAGCTATGGTATCTCCCTGTTTAATGCCAAACGCTATGAAGAAGCACTGTCCCAATTTGAACGGGCAGCAGCAGACCTCGGCTATGACGGACGTGCCGAGGCCTTGGTTAACGTAGGTCGCACAGCGGTGCAATTGGGCAAAAAGCAGCGCGCACACGCTGCCTTTGAACATGCAACCGTGCTTAACCGCGATTTACCTCCCGCCTTTATTGAATTGGCAGATTTAAATTTCCAGGAGCAGAACTATGCTGAGGCCAAACAGAATCTGGATAGATTCATGGCTCTCACATCGGCGACTCCGCGCGCGTTATTGATAGGAATACGTTTGGAGCGCATCTTTGGTAACAAGGATAAAGAGGCCAGTTACCTCTTAATGTTGAAAAACAAATTCCCTTACTCCCGCGAATATCTGGAGTACAAGGATACCTTGGCCCACTGAAAGAATTGGCCACTGTGTAAGTGCGCAGTGGCCAGTGATGAAGACTGGATAACCCATGACAGCTGAGAACCAGAGCGAGGCAAATGTCTCTAAAAGCTCCCATGAGCTATCTCCCGGTACCATTCTGGCCGCCGCGCGTGAACGTGCGGGACTGACGCAACAGCAGGCGGCTGACGAACTCTATATGACCTTGGGTAAGGTGCGGGCACTGGAGGCCGATGACTACCAGCGCTTGCATTCGGATACGTTTATTCGCGGCTATCTGCGCGCCTATGCCAACCTGCTCAAAATAGATGTGGATCAGGTTATACAGGCTTATGATCGCCAGGCCCAACGCCTGGGATTGGTTGAGCAATATGTGCCGCGCAGTGTTGATAACAGCAACAAAAAGATTTGGCAGTTTGTCGGGCTCATCCTTGCTGCCCTGGTTGTTTTGTGGCTCATTTCGGTATGGTTTTTTGATAACAGAAAAGCGCCAGAGTATCCGCTTCCAGCGGCATTGGATATTGCTGAGGATATAGCCGTTTCATCCGGCCAGGTCAGTTCATTAGCCCAGATCCCCCTATCGGTTCAACCGGCTGCTGTAGACGTTGCATCCACGTCAAGTTTGTCAGGGATGGTGCCTGTTTCTGCTGGGGTTGCCAGCAGTGCCGCGTTGAGTGTTGCTTCCGCTACCAGTGTGTCTGAGTCAGTCAGTGTGTCCTCTGTGGCAGCGTTATCCCGGCGTACAGTAGTACAGGATCCCAATGCGCAGAATCTGGATGAGCTTTACATGGAATTTTCAGATGAGTGCTGGCTTGAAGTCAGTGATTCCCGTGGTGATGTCCTGGCTACCGAATTGGAGCGTCCGGGAAATCGTTTGTTGGTTAAAGGGCGTGCTCCATTTGATGTCAAACTGGGCAATGCCAAAGCGGTGACTATGACATTGAATGGACAATCGGTGACGATCATCCCATCGCCTCATACTAATGTGCTGACCATGAAAGTGGGTGCACAATAAAGTTGCAGGATTGGCACAAGATTGATTGAAATACTAACAACAGGCTAGTGCCCTGTTTCTGGGAAATCTTTATGCATTGCGAGTCTCCGATAGTGCGTCGCAAATCCCGCCAGATTATGGTGGGCAATGTGCCGGTTGGTGGTGGTGCACCTATTTCGGTACAAAGTATGACCAATACCGAAACGACGGATGTTGCGGCAACCGTTGAACAAATTCGCCGTATTCAGACGGCTGGCGCAGATATTGTGCGTGTATCTGTACCTACCATGGAAGCAGCGGAGGCATTTGGGTTAATTCGTAAACAGGTCAATATTCCCCTGGTGGCGGATATTCATTTTGACTACCGTATTGCCCTGCGGGTTGCTGACCTCGGGGTTGATTGTCTGCGTATCAATCCTGGCAATATCGGCCGTGAAAAACGTATTAAAGCGGTCGTCGATAAAGCGCGTGACCTGAATATTCCGATTCGTATTGGTGTAAATGCTGGTTCATTGGAAAAAGACCTGCAAAAAAAATACGGGGAGCCCACGCCCGATGCGTTGGTTGAGTCTGCCTTGCGCCATGTGGAGATTCTGGACGGGTTGAACTTCTACAACTTCAAGGTCAGTGTGAAGGCCTCGGATATTTTTATGGCGGTTGCTGCCTACCGCAAGCTGGCTGCCCTGATAGAGCAACCTTTGCATTTGGGGATCACCGAGGCTGGTGGCTTGCGTGCCGGCACGGTCAAATCGGCAATTGGCCTTGGCGCATTATTGATGGATGGTATTGGTGATACTATTCGCGTCTCTCTTGCCGCTGATCCGGTAGAAGAGATCAAGGTCGGTTGGGATATGTTGCGCAGCCTGAAGATTCGCAGCAAAGGCGTGAACTTTATTGCCTGCCCCAGTTGTTCGCGTCAGAACTTTGATGTGATCAAAACGATGAATGATCTTGAGCTGCGTGTTGAAGATATTACCGTACCCCTGGATGTTGCAGTAATCGGCTGTGTGGTGAATGGTCCGGGAGAAGCTAAAGAAGCTGACCTCGGCCTGGCAGGAGGTACTCCCAGTAATTTGATTTATATCGACGGTGAGCCAAGCCAGAAACTGACCAATGAAAACCTGGTCGATAATCTGGAGCGTCTCATCCGCGCCAAAGCAGCACAAAAGCAAGCGCAGCTGGAAGCCGATGCCAAAAATATTATCGCCCGGGCCTAGTATTTATTCGTAAGGATTTAGATTGAAAAAGATTCAAGCAATTCGCGGCATGAACGACCTTCTGCCAGCTGACTCACCGCTTTGGCAATATGTTGAAGCGGTGGTGACGGATATTCTGGCACGTTATGGTTACCAGGAAATCCGTTTTCCGATTGTCGAAGCAACAGAGTTATTCAAGCGTTCTATCGGTGAAGTTACCGATATCGTTGAGAAAGAAATGTATACTTTCGAGGATCGCAATGGCGACAGCCTGACCCTGCGCCCGGAAGGGACTGCCTGTTGTGTGCGCGCCTGTGAGGAAAACGGCCTGCTTTATAATCAAACACAGCGCCTGTGGTACATGGGGCCTATGTTTCGCCACGAGCGCCCGCAAAAGGGGCGCTATCGCCAGTTCCACCAGATCGGTGTAGAGACCTTTGGTATCCAGGGCCCGGATATTGATGCGGAAGTCCTGTTGTTGAGTGCACGTATCCTGCGTGAATTGGGTGTGGGTGATGCAGTGCAACTGCAAATTAATTCACTGGGTAGTGCAGAGGCTCGCTCAGCCTATAAGGACGCGCTGGTTTCCTACCTGAACCAGGTAGCTGAACAATTGGATGAGGATAGCAAGCGTCGTTTAGGCACTAACCCCTTGCGTATTCTCGATTCCAAAGACACTTCAACCCAGGCATTACTCAATAATGCGCCTGTGTTGCTGGACTATCTGGATGAAGAATCCCACGCCCATTTTGAGGGGTTGAAGCAACTGTTGGATGCTGCAGGTATTGCTTATCAGGTCAATCCGCGGCTCGTGCGCGGTCTGGATTATTATGGTAAAACGGCGTTCGAGTGGGTGACAGACAAACTGGGTGCCCAGAGTACGGTTTGTGCCGGTGGCCGCTATGATGGGCTGGTGGAGCAACTTGGGGGCAAAGCCACACCTGCTGTCGGTTTCGGTATCGGGCTGGAGCGATTGGTGTTGCTGGTACAAGCGCTGACGGTGGTACCTGAAGGGCTGGATCAGCAGGCAGATGTTTATCTGGTTGCTGTTGGTAATGTACAACAGCAGGCATTCCAATTGGCCGAGCGTATCCGCGACGAATTGCCTTTTGTGCGTTTGTTAGCGCATTGTGGCGGTGGCAATTTCAAAAACCAGCTGAAAAAAGCAGACAAGAGCGGTGCCGATATAGCCCTAATCCTCGGTGAGGATGAAGTGCGTGACGGTAAGGTCGTTGTGAAATTCCTGCGCGATGATGTTGCCCAACAAACATTGTCACAGGAAGACGCCGTAACACTGCTGGCCGGTCTTGAGTAAAACAATAACCTTATCATCATTATTAAACATGGCGCAGAGCGCCGCGATCTAACTAGGAGTCAATTGTGAGCATACACCTGTCAGAAGAAGAACAATTAGAAAACCTCAAACGCTGGTGGAAAGAAAACGGCAAGCTGATTATTGGTGCCGCTGTGATTGCTATTGCCGGCTATTTTGGTGTGACCAGTTGGCAGGATCATCAGCGCCAGAAAGCGGAGCAGGCCTCTGCAAGTTATGAACAATTGATCAAGCTGTTCAACACTGAACCCGGTAAAACCCTGAGTGAAGCGGATCGCGCTACAGTTGTGCATTTGGCCAATGAATTAAAGGCGGGCAGCAGCAGTATGTATGCGTACACCGCCGCATTTTTCCTCGCCAAACTCGCTGTGGAAGATAACAAATTGGATGCAGCTGTGAGTGAACTTAAATGGGTTTTATCTGCCAAACCGGATACCGCAACTGCCGAGATTGCCCGCTTGCGTTTGGCGCGCGTGCTAATTGCGCAGCAATCCTACGATGAGGCCTTAACGCAATTGGCGAGTGAGCCAGCTGCTGCATTTGCTACCGAATACAATGAATTGCGTGGTGATGCGTTGAAATCGCAGGGCAATCTCGATGCGGCACGTACCGCCTATGAAAAAGCACTGGCGGCCACTGACCCACAACAACAAGAGCGTTATATGTTGCTGCAAATGAAAGTGAATGATTTGAAAGTGCCTGAAGCTGCCGCTCCGGCCACTGGCTCTGCCGGGGAGAATGCTCAATGAGGCCATTCCTGGCGATGACCGGCCGCTGGTTGTTGGTAGTAGCGGCGGTAAGCCTGTTCAGTGGTTGTTCCTGGTTTAGTAAAAAAACCGGCAATGAACCTATGGAACTGGTGGATTTTAAGAGCAGTGTCAAACTGGATAAAGTCTGGAGCCGCGGTATTGGCGATGGCCAAAGCGAAGGCTTTACCAGCCTGGTTCCAGCACTTGATGGCGATAAAATCTATGCCGTGGACTATAAGGGCCTGGTCGTAGCCATGAATGCCGAGACGGGTAAAAAACTCTGGTCTCGCCGTATTAACCAACAGCACACAGGGCTGTGGGGGTGGATTAAAAGCTACTTTGTTGCTGAAGACCCCAACTACCAAATTCTGGGTGGCATTGGTGCAGAAAAAGGCTTGTTGCTGGTTGCCACTTATGCCGGGGAGGTCATGGCGCTAAACCCTGAATCGGGTGACGAGTTATGGCGTGTGCAGTTGTCGGGTGAAATTCTGTCCTCACCCCGCACCAATGGCACTGTTGTTGCCGCGCAAACTATCAATGGGAAATTGTTTGGGTTGGATGCCAAAACGGGCAAGCAATTATGGTTCTATGAAAACCCGCCACCCATCCTGACCCTGCGTGGTACGCCTTCACCTATTGTGCTGGATACTGCTATTTATGCAGGGTTTTCGAATGGTCGCTTAATGGCTTTTAATCCGGATAATGGCCTGATTCTCTGGGATCAGCGTATTGCCCTGCCTAAAGGCCGTTCTGAACTGGAACGTATGGTTGATATCCATGCAAGCCCACTGATTGACAGTGGCATCTTGTACGCTGGCAGTTATCAAGGGCGAGTTGTGGCTATGTCCCGGGGTACGGGTAGTCCCATTTGGGCAAAGGATGCATCAACCAGTGAAAGCCTGGCCCTGGCGAATGGCAAATTGTTCATGGCGGATAGTGATGGCAAGGTCATTGCGTTCAATGCCAGCAATGGCGAGGTTCTCTGGACCAATGAGCAGATGTTGCGCCGTCGCCTGAATGGTCCGCAAACATTTGATCAATATGTGGCCGTGGCTGACTTCAAAGGCTATCTGCATATCCTGGATCAGGAAAAGGGTGAATTTGCCGAACGTCTGCGTGTTGACCGCAAAGGGGCACGGGCGCCCATGCTGACAGATGGTTCAACACTCTATGTCTATACCAATCGCGGGAAATTGATTGCTTATCGCGTCAAAGCTGCAAAATAGGATTGTCATTGAATGCTTTCCCAAGCCGCCCGGAGAAACTCCGGGCGGCTTATTTCTTTCATCGTGTGCGCCAATTCACTACAATTCGGCTTTGTGCATTTATATCCCCTCACTGACACTTTTTTATGATCCCAGTTATTGCCCTTGTCGGCCGCCCTAATGTGGGTAAATCCACGCTCTTCAATCGCCTGACCAATTCGCGTGATGCCTTGGTTGCGGACTACCCTGGCCTGACCCGCGATCGTAAATACGGTGAGGCGCGCTTGGAAAACCGCCGCTTTATTGTGATTGATACCGGTGGTATCAGCGGTGAGGAGGAGGGCATTGACAGCGCTATGGCAGGACAATCGCTATTGGCGATACAGGAGGCAGATATTGTCCTCTTTATTGTCGATAGCAGGGTAGGGCTTAACCCGGCTGATGAGTTGATTGCCAGGCATCTGAGGGTTCACAACAAGAAGACCTATGTGGTCGCCAATAAAATCGATGGTATGGATCCGGACATTGCCCTTGCCCCGTTTTATGAGTTGGGTATGGGAGAGGTTCATCCCACAACGGCAACACATGGTCGCGGTGTGCGTTCGCTGATGGAAGACGTGTTAGCTGAATATCCCGAAATCCCTGAAGAGGAGCAACAGGGTGAAGCAACGGGGATAAAAATCGCTATTGTCGGACGCCCCAATGTGGGTAAATCGACCTTGGTTAACCGGCTTCTGGGGGAGGATAGGGTTGTCGTCTATGACCAGCCGGGCACAACCCGTGACAGTATTTATATCAACTACACCCGTTTCGATAAGCCTTATACCCTGATTGATACGGCAGGTGTGCGTCGTCGCAAAAATATTGACCTCGCGGTGGAAAAGTTTTCCATTGTGAAAACCATGCAAGCAATAGCGGACGCCAATGTGGTCATTCTGGTCATGGATGCCAGTGAAGGGATCGTTGAACAGGACCTGCATTTGATGGGGACCGCTATTGAAGCGGGCAGGGCCCTGGTCATTGCCCTGAATAAATGGGATGGCCTGGACGAATCACACAAATACTATGTGAAGAACGAATTGGAGCGCCGCTTGCGCTTTGTGGATTTTGCCAATATTCATTTTATTTCTGCCCTGCATGGTACCGGGGTGGGCAATCTCTATAAATCCATTGAGCAGGCGTATCAGTCAGCCACCGACAGGTTCTCTACGAATTACTTGACCCGTATCCTCCAGGATGCTGTGCGCGAGCATCAGCCTCCCATGATCAATGGGCGTCGTATCAAGCTGCGCTATGCACACCCCGGAGGGCACAATCCGCCGGTGATTATCGTTCACGGTAACCAGACTGATGATGTGCCTGGCCATTATGTTAAATACCTGGAAAAGACCTATCGTCGGGTGCTTGATCTCCACGGCACCCCTATTCGTATTGAGTTCCGCACGACGGATAACCCCTACGAAGCGCGCAAAAAAAGCATGACTCGCCAGCAATTTATCCAAAAGCGTCGGAAGGAAGAACGCGATCGCAACAATCCCCGGCGGTGATTGTGTAAAACAGTGTTTGTCCGGGATGTAAAGCTTGCACCTGGGCAGATGAAGGAGTAGTGTTACGCGCCTGATTGCCTAGCCCTACTAATGCATATGGCCGAACAGATGACGAATCTAGCGGACAGAAAGCTGTTAATCATTGATGACGATGCACTGGTTCGCCAGAGTATCGTTACCTATCTGCGTGACAGCGGCTTTCTGGTAAGTGACACGGGCGATGCCCAAGCCGCCCTGGCACTCCTGCAAGATGCTGATCATTTGCCCCACCTGGTCATCACCGACCTGCGTATGGCCGGTGTAGACGGCCTCCAACTCCTGCAAGAACTCCATGACCTCTATCCCAAATTGCCCGTGATTGTCATATCCGGTGCTGGTGTTATGAGTGACGTTGTGGCTGCTTTGCGACTCTGTGCCAGGGACTATCTGATTAAACCCATCGTGGATTTGGAAGTTCTGGTTCATTCTGTCAATCGCGTGCTGGACCAATGTGAGCTGGAAAGCGAAAACCTGCGCTACCGCGAGCAATTGGAGGCAGCAAACCGTGAACTCAAAGAGAATTTGCGCGCGTTGGAGCGCGATCATATTGCCGGTCGCCGGGTCCAGCGTCGGATGATGCCTTCAGGGATCTCCACCGAAGAGGGCTATGTCGCGGCCCATACTATTGCACCCTCTTTATTCCTCAGCGGCGATTTTGTCGATTACGCCCATATCAAGCGCCGCTACCTGGCTTTTTACCTGGCGGATGTATCCGGGCATGGTGCCTCCTCGGCGTTTGTGACCATCTGGTTGAAATACCTGGTCAGCCGTATGGTGCGGGATGATGGGCTGTTTGGTGACGAAAATTCATTCGAGCAAGGTGCCAACACCATGTTGCAGCAAATTAATCGTGAGCTGCATGAAACCCGCTTGAGTCATCACCTGACGTTTTTTGTTGGGGTGATAGATACATTTACCGGCCAGATGCGCTATGTCGTTGCCGGACATTTACCCATGCCTATTCTGATAACGGATACGGGTGCCCAGTATTTACAGGGTATGGGAAAGCCTGTTGGTATCTTTAAAGATGTAATCTGGTCAACCTATCAGTGCCAATTACCGGAGCGTTTTAGCCTGGTGTGTTTTTCCGATGGGGTCTTGGAGATCTTGTCACCTGAAAGCCTGGAAGAGAAAGAAGCCCAATTGTTATCCATGGTTGCCAGTTCCAGTGGCACTCTGGATTCTGTCTGCAATACTTTAGCGATCAGGGAGATCCGCGATAATCCCGATGATATTGCGGTCTTGGCAATTACCCGAGGTTTGAGTGAATGAAGCCTGGTCAAATTCTGGTAGCTGATCACCAGGGCGTATATGTGATAAAAATGCTGGGTGATGTACGCCTGACTTTTTGTGTGTCCTTCGATCAGTTTATCGATAGCATGTTTAATGACAGTCAGTTTGCTTCCGTGCTGTTTGATTTATCGGAAGCAGAAGCTATTGACAGTACAACCCTGGGCCTAATGGCCAAGATTTCTATCCTTGGGCAAGAGCGACATGGCATAACGCCGATGGTGCTGGCGACTAACCCCGGTATTCAGCGCATACTGCGCACCATGGGATTTGCCGATATTTTTACCATTGTTGACAAACTGGACGCTCCCTTGTTGGCCGAGCGCGCGCTGGTATGTGATAACTGCGATGAGCAACAGGTCAAGGCGCGCGTGCTGGAAGCACACCAGATATTAATGGGAATGAACGCACAGAATGCCGAGGCTTTCCGCAACCTGGTTGATATGTTGCAAAATTCCTGAGTAGACCCCGCTTCTTTTTATCCTTTCCCGATTTTGTGCATCTCAGCGGTGCTGTTCTCGCGCCAGGGTTTTAGCGCGAATAAATTCTGTGTGTGGCACATAAATTAAATCTGCAACTTTGCGGATGGTGTGCTCTTCGTATTTATCCAGATTGCCATCGCTTAAAGCCAACTCCCACATAGCCTTAACCAGGGCAAACTTCTCAGCTGAAGAGCAATATGTATTAACCAGCTGTGTAAACTGATGGAGGGATGCCGCATCGGCAGATTCCTGCTCGGCTGCTTCGATAAGCTCATCAAGTGTTTGGCTGGGTAGGAGGAATTTCTGCTGTAAACTTTGACGCAGTTGCTGGTGCTCTTCAGGGCTGAAATGATGATCAGCCATGGCCACTTCTACCAGCAATGCGGCACAGGCAAGTTGTTTTTGGTGCTGGTCCAAGCCAAGACCGGCGTCACCTGTTTGCAGGTGACGCTCGATAAAACGCGCAAGCTTACTGAGCACGGGATTTCAGCAGGTTCTCGAGATTGATTTGGTCTTTCACGAAACCGCGAATACCTTCGGCCAGCTTTTCGGTAGCCATGGCATCCTGGTTCAGACCAAAACGGAAGCTTGCTTCTGTATCAATCAGCTTGGCAATTGCTTCACCGCGATTATCAGGGGAGAGCACGCGCTTGAGTTCGCCTTTGTCCTGATCCAGCTCCTGCAACAATTGCGGGCTGATTGTCAGGCGATCACATCCTGCCAGGGCTTCGATTTCACCAATATTGCGGAAGCTGGCACCCATCACAACCGTGTTGTAACCGTGTTGTTTGTAATAGTTGTAGATGCGACGAACAGACACGACCCCTGGGTCTTCTTCTGCGGCGTACTCTTTTTTGTTCGTATTGGCTTTGTACCAGTCAAGGATACGACCCACGAATGGCGATATCAGGAATACGCCGGCGTCGGCACAAGCGGCAGCCTGGTTAAAGCCGAACAGCAGGGTCAGGTTACAGTTAATGCCTTCTTTCTCAAGGATCTCTGCCGCGCGAATACCTTCCCACGTGGAAGCCAGTTTGATCAATACGCGCGATTTATCAACACCGCCTTTTTCGTAGAGGCTGATCAGGTGACGCGCTTTGGCAATAGAGGCATTGGTATCAAACGAGAGGCGTGCATCCACTTCGGTTGAAATACGGCCGGGAACCAGCTTGAGGATTTCCAGGCCAATACCAACCGCCAGGTTGTCGCTCGCTGCGCTCAATTGTTCCGCACTGTTGGTGATGGATTTTGCTCCATTGATTGAGGTATCCAGCAATGCCTGGTACTGGGGCATTTGGGCGGCTTTATAGACCAGGGATGGGTTGGTGGTGGCGTCCAGCGGTTTGTACAAACGAATCGCTTCGATGTCGCCGGTATCGGCGACCACATCGGTAAATTGCTTGAGTTGTTCGAGTTTGCTAGTCACTGCAGTAATCCTATCTAAACAATTAAGTGGTTGATGTTACATCAAGTTTTGCCGTCAGATATATTATAGTCTTTATGACTCTTAGCTGGAAGCAACCTTTTTGGATAAGCCCGCTTCGCAACAGACCGAGTAGGTATCTATAGATCAGTGTGCGATCTATAGCGTGCGTTATTCGCACACCGATTGTGCTAATGGTACCTCATTTAGGGCCGCAAGCGCGCGTTCTATCACCTCAATGCCAGCACCGGGTTTATGTGCGTGTTCACTAATGACGCGTCGAAACTGGCGGGCACCTGGCTGCCCCTGGTAAAGGCCAAGAATATGTCGGGTAAGGTGATTCAAGCGGGCGCCCTTGGCCAATTGTTCTTCACAATAGGCAATAAATGCCTGCGTTACCTGGTCGCGACTGATAACGGGACGGCTCTCGCCATAAAGGGTTTGATCAACTTGCGCCAGCAGGTACGGGTTGCTGTAGGCCTCTCTTCCTACCATGACGCCATCCACATGTTCAAGTAGCGCCTGGCTTTGCTCCAGGGTGGTAATACCGCCATTGATAATGATATTGAGATGCGGGAAATCCTGTTTGAGCTGATAGACCTTGTCATATTGCAGCGGGGGGATTTCGCGGTTTTCCTTGGGGCTCAGCCCTTTGAGCCAGGCTTTGCGGGCGTGAACGATAAAGGTATTGCAACCGGTGGCTGCTATGGTGCGCACAAAGGTTTCGAGGCCCTCGTAATCATCCATATCGTCGATGCCAATCCGGTGTTTAACGGTGACGGGAATAGATACCGCCTGTTGCATCGCCGCTATGCACTCCGCGACCAACTGCGGTTCTGCCATCAGGCAGGCACCAATCATGCCGTTTTGCACGCGGTCGCTGGGGCAGCCGCAGTTGAGATTAACTTCATCGTATCCCCAGCCTTCGGCAATGCGGGCACATTCTGCCAGCGCTCTGGGGTCGCTGCCGCCCAATTGCAATGCCAGGGGATGTTCGCAGGCGTTGTAATCGAGAAAGCGTTTGCGATCACCATAGAGCAGGGCACCGGTAGTTACCATCTCACTGTAGAGTACCGCCCGCTGTGTCAGTATCCGCCAGAAGGTTCGGCAGTCCGAGGTCGACCACTCCATCATGGGGGCCAGGGTAAAGCGCCTATCCAGGCGAGGTGAGGGAACTGTGTCAGTCGTGGTGGGCATGCCGGTGCAGGTATTTCAGGAAAATCAGAAAAAATAACCCGGAAAAAATCCAGGTTCATCAAAGCTGGCTTATGATAGCCCCATTCGGCACCTGATGCATGTGCAATCTGGTTGCCATCCTGATTTATGGAGTTGTTATGTCCGATTCTCTCACTCATATCGATGCCAGCGGGCAGGCGAGTATGGTGGATGTATCCACCAAGGCGGTCACTGTACGCGAGGCCTGGGCCCAGGCGTGTGTACGTATGCAGCCTGATACTCTGTTACAGGTTAAATACAATCAACTGCAAAAGGGGGATGTCCTCGCCGTTGCCCGTATTGCAGGGATTCAGGCCGCCAAAAAATGTGCAGACCTGATCCCGCTCTGCCACCCATTGGCTTTAAGTAAGGTCTCGGTGGATTTTGAGCTGGATGAAACCAATAGCACCGTGCTCATTACCAGCTATTGCAAACTCAGCGGACAAACCGGTGTGGAGATGGAAGCACTGACGGCGGCGAGTGTTGCGGCGCTTACCATTTACGATATGTGCAAAGCCGTGGATATGGGAATGGTCATTGAACAGGTGTGTTTGCTGGAAAAGTCCGGAGGGCGTCGCGGCCACTACCGCCGTGGAGACACCGTATCATGATTCGCGTTTTGTTTTTTGCGCAGTTGCGTGAGCAGTTGGGAGTGCATGAACTGGTTCTGGATATTGAGTGCCCCATAACGCTTGAAGCCTTGCGTGAACACTTGGTCAATCAACATGAGACGTGGCGCTCCTGGCTATTCCGGCCCAATGTGTTGGTGGCGATCAATCAGGAATATGCAAGGCTATCCGCTATGGTTGATTCCGGTGATGAAGTTGCTTTTTTCCCTCCGGTAACGGGAGGTTAATCATGGGATTCAGTATTGCTGTACAAGAGGCTGATTTCGATGTGGGGACGGAGTATCAGGCATTAATTGTTGGAGATACCCGGGCCGGTGCCCATGTATTGTTTGTTGGTCGTGTCCGCGATATGAATATGGAATGCCCGGTGCAAGGATTATTTCTGGAGCATTATCCGGGAATGACAGAACAGGTATTGCAGTCGCTGGTTGATGATGCCCGCAAGCGCTGGGAACTATTGGGTGTGCGCCTTATCCACCGTGTTGGGTACTTGCGTCCCGGTGATCAAATTGTATTGGTGGCAACGAGTAGTGCACATCGTGCCCATGCATTTGAAGCAGCCGAGTTTTTAATGGATCTGTTGAAAACAAAAGCACCTTTCTGGAAAAAAGAACACTCATCTGGCGGGGCTGTGTGGCTTGAATCGCGCGCGCAGGATAACGAAGCTGGCAAACGATGGCTATGACAGCCGATTGAAAAGAAGGGGCGCATAAGCGCCCCTTCTGTCTGATCAGAGATGACCGGGTTCTGATGTTGGCACTTTGTGCAGGTTGGCGTATTTCACGCCAAAGTAAAGGATATACACATAGCAAACGGCAGGTAGTAAGAATGACAACTGCAAACCTATGGTATCGGCCAGCGCACCCTGTAATAACGGAATCAAGGCCCCACCGACAATTGCCATACACAATACCCCGGAGCCCTGTCCGGTATATTTGCCCAGGTTGTGCAACGCCAGACTGAAAATCGTCGGGAACATAATAGAGTTGAACAAGCCAACGGCAATAATTGCCCACATAGCCAGCTTACCTTCGGTGAAGGTGGCAGTCAGGACCAGGAGGATGGCGCAGGTGCAGTTAAAGGCCAGGGTCAATCCGGGGCTGACATAGCGCATTACGGCAAAGCCAATAAAGCGTCCGATCATTGCACCGCCCCAGTAATAACTGACTAAATGGGCTGCTTCTGCCTCCTGTAAGCCTGCAATATGTTTCTCGCCGAAAAAATTGATCAGCAGGCTGCCTATGGCGACTTCTGCACCTACGTAGAGGAAAATACCAATTGCCCCCAGGACTAGATGGGTATGTGACAGGGCGGATTCCTTGTTAGAGGCGATATCACCGGTCAAGTCAGGCGTATCATCGTGTTTGATTTTGGGAAGCTTGCAGAAGGCAAAAAAGATAGCCAGTGCAAAGAGGGCGCCAGCCAGGGCCAGGTAAGGGCCTTGCACACTGGAGGCTTCCTTGGTTTTGTATTCAGCAACTTCAGTGGGCGAGAGCAGTGCTAATTGGTCTGCTGTGAGTACCGCACCGCCCAGAATCAATATGCCTCCCAACCAGGGGGCTATGGTGGTTCCCAGGGAATTAAATGCCTGGGTCAGGTTCAAACGGCTGGACGCTGTCTTGGCCGGGCCTAGCACAGTCACGTAAGGATTGGCCGCTACTTGTAAAATCGTAATGCCTGAGGCCAATACAAACAGTGCAAACAGGAAAAGCGCGTAACCACTGGTAGAGGCTGGATAGAAAAGTGCACAGCCTGCGGAAGCAATAACCAACCCGGCAACTGCACTGTTTTGGTAGCCGATTTTTTTAACCAGATATCCGGCGGGTAATGACACGATAAAATAAGCACCGAAAAAGCAAAACTGCACCAGCATTGCCTGGGTATAGCTGAGTGTATAAACGCTTTTCAGGTGAGGGATCAAAACGTCATTCAGTGAGGTTAACAAGCCCCACATAAAAAACAGGATGGTGATAATTACCAGGGGGACGGTATTGTTTGCCTGTCCACTTGCCGAATAGGTCGCTGAAGAGCCTGGAACGCTGGCCATGGAATGTACCTCGTTGTTATAAGAGTGTTTGTCGTTGTGGTCTTTGGTCTGACGCCTTCCTGGATATGGCTGTGACCTGCGTGTGCTTGCCGATTAATGCACGAGGTTGTCTTGGGCCTGGAATGGCGTCGAGCGCGCGGTACTATAATCCAAGCAGATAGGCCTGTCACAGAGTTTATCCAGGTTTTACAATGGTGGCGGACAACTGAACTATTTGATTTGCCTTATGGTATTTATAGAATTAAGTTGTGTCGTTACAAAAAACCAGTAAACACCTGTTCAACCTTGAACACCTGAGAAGCACTGAGAATCCTATGGCAAAAGCAACCATTGATGATGTCGCCGCCCTGGCAGGTGTATCGATCAAAACTGTATCGCGCGTCGTTAATAATGAGCCTAATGTTCGCCCGGTGACACGTGAGAAAGTGGAGGCCGCGATTGCCGCTCTGGATTACCGCCCCAATTTATCCACGCGCAGCCTGGCCGGTAACCGCTCTTACCTGTTAGGCCTGATCTATGGCCAACCGGGGGCGCATTATGTGCTGGATATCCAGGAAGGTGTTTTGGAGGTTTGTCGGCCCCAGGGTTACGAGCTGATTGTCCACCCCGCCAATCATCGCGATCCCGACCTGCTGAAAGAGGTAAGTGAATTGATTCTCGAAAAGCGCGTGGATGGCGTCATGCTGACGCCGCCGCTGTCGGACAATATGGATGTTATCGCTGCCCTGAAAAAAATGAATATCCCCTTTGTCAGGGTGGCACCCACAGAAGATAAAGCCGCCTCTCCCTATGTGGAAACCAATGATGAAGAAGCCTCTTATGACATGACCTGTCAGCTGATTGCCATGGGGCATTCACGGATTGGCTTTATTTGCGGCCATCCGGACCACCGTGCGGTAGCCCTGCGCTTTGATGGATATAAGGCAGCTTTGGTGGAAAACAAATTGCCGCTGAATGATGCGTTGGTGGAAATAGGGGACAATAACTTTGAGTCTGGTGAACGCTGTGGCTCCAAGCTGCTGCAATCCCGTCCCAGGCCAACCGCAATTTTTGCAGCAACGGATGATATGGCGGCGGGTGTGATGATGGCTGCACATCAGTTGGGTATTGAAATTCCCGGTCAGTTGTCTGTCGCTGGTTTTGACGATACTCCGGTCGCGCATCAAATTTGGCCATCCCTGACAACCATTCGCCAGCCAATTCGGCAAATGGCAAGAAAGGCAACGGATTTACTCTTGAAACAATTGAGAGGTAAGGATATCCAGTTGCCTGCCAGCCTGCTCAGTTCCAGTATTATTGTGCGGGATTCGACGGGGCCTTTAACCAAGCCTAACGTAAAAACCGACAAAAAGTAACAGCCATAAAAAATGCACCTTGTGGTGCATTTTTTATGTTTACCATTTTAAAAAGATTCAGTTTTTCAGGGCGGGAGTATTGTGGATTAACCAGGCTGCAGAGCCAACCAGCGCAGCTTTGTCATTCACAATCAGGCGAATGGAAATATCACTGACATAGGTTGCCATAGGACCCTTGTTTTTATAGCGCTCAAAAAAATGAGTGTCATGCAGTATGCTGGCCAGTTTTGGGGTAATGCCTCCGCCGATAACGACACCGCCCTTGGCGCCCCAGGATAAGGCTTTGTCTCCTGCAACCTCGCCCAGGACATCGCAGAAGGTACATACAGCTTCACGGCACAGCGGGTCTTCATTGTTCAGTCCTTTGGTGCTGACATCAGCGGGTGTGTAGGTCTCGGCCTCAATGCCCGCGTTGTATGCCAATGCCCGATAGAGGTTAACCAATCCACCGCCGGACAGGATATTTTCTATGGAAACATGGTTTTGTTCTTTCAGCAGGTAGGACTTGATTCGCATTTCTTTACTGTTTGTCGGGGCGAAACTGGCATGTCCGCCTTCGGTGGGAACGATTCTCCAGTTGTCACCGGAGGGAATCAGTCCGGCCATACCAAAGCCTGTGCCTGGGCCCATAACCACAATGGGGGCATCCGGGTTGGATTTGGCGGCATAAAGGGTGATGAGTTCTGCATCCTGGAGGAAGGGAACGGCATAGGCGAGGGATGCAAAATCATTAATGACATGCAGTGTTTCCATGCCCAGAGTATCGCGCAAGCTATTGATCGAAAACTTCCAATTCAAATTCGTCATGGACGCTTGGCCGTTTTCAATGGGGCCTGCAATGGCCAGGCAGCCGTGGGCTGGTATGGCTATCCCCAGTTCTGCACAACAGGCTTTGATCATAGTGGCCATATCAGAATAATTGGCGCACTTGAGGGTAATTTGTCGTTGAGCTGTATAGTTAATCTTGCCACCCGCTTTTAGCTGGGCTGGATCAAACTCAACAAGACCGAAACGGGCATTGGTACCGCCGATATCTGCAACCAATAACAGGTTCATGAGACTCCTCGTCTTCTTCTAGCAAAGAAGGTTGTGTTGGTAGTGAACTTATAAGAGTGATTTTCGCGGGCGGAGGATAACATACTTGGTACTATAGCCTCAGCTAATTGAGCTTATTGTGAACTATCAATTGACAGCGCTGTCAATTGATAGTAGCGTGCGCCAACTTATTAGAGTGCAAGATCTGCGCCTGCGTGTTGCGTGTTGCGTGAGGCCTGTTGCTGATGGATAGGAAAATCCTGCCCGCCGGGGTAGAAGCATCTTGCCGCTGTTTATGACCTGTTCGAATCCTCCCTTTGGGGATTTACTACTTGATACCACTGCGGAGGTTTTATCGTGCTGTGGCCAAAAGTCACCAGTAAGGTGAAGAAAGATCCCATTCTTGAGGCAAAAATTGATCAGCTGATGGCTCGGATGAGCCTGGAAGAAAAAATCGGTCAGATGATGCAGCCGGAGATACGCCATCTCACTCCGGAAGATGTTAAACAATACCACGTGGGCTCAGTGCTCAATGGTGGTGGTTCTGTTCCCAATAGTAATCGTTACTCCAAAGCGGCAGATTGGCTGGCAATGGCTGATGCTTTTTATGCAGCTTCAATGGATGAGAGCGACGGTAAGGTTGCAATTCCTATTATGTGGGGGACAGATGCAGTCCATGGTGTGGGGAATATTGTTGGTGCCACCTTGTTTCCGCACAACATTGGCCTTGGCGCTACACAAAATCCTGAACTCATCAAAGAAATCGGCAAAGTTACGGCGACGGAAATTGCGGTCACTGGATTGGACTGGGATTTTTCCCCTACGGTAGCTGTTGCCCGTGATGATCGCTGGGGGCGCACTTATGAATCCTATTCGGAAGATCCCGCTATCGTGCGCCTTTATGCCGCTGAAATGGTGGCTGGTTTGCAGGGTGATGCTGACACAGCTTCTTTCCTGTCTATTACTCAGGTAGTTGCTACTGCAAAACATTTTCTTGGTGATGGTGGGACACTCAATGGCATAGATCGCGGCGATTGTTCTGCCAGCGAGAGTGAGTTGCTTGAGATCCATGCTGCCGGTTACTACAGCGCTATAGAGGCTGGTGTACAGACGGTAATGGCTTCCTTTAATAGCTGGCATGGCCAGCATATGCACGGCCACCGTTATTTGTTGACTGATGTGCTGAAAGAGCAAATGGGCTTTGATGGTTTTATTGTTGGCGATTGGAATGGCCATGGCTTTGTCGAGGGGGCCAGCGTGCTCAATTGTCCCCAGGCAATCAATGCGGGATTGGACATGTTCATGGTGCCAGATCCGGAGTGGAAAACGCTTTATCAAAATACCCTGGATCAGGTGCGTGACGGCATTATTCCACTTGCCAGGGTAGATGATGCAGTACGGCGTATATTGCGGGTCAAATTACGGGCTGATTTATGGGGTAAGGGCCTTCCGTCCAGTCGACCATTGGCGGGTCGTGATGAATTATTGGGAGCTGCTGCGCATCGTGCTATCGCCCGCCAGGCCGTGCGTGAATCCCTGGTGATGCTCAAAAACAAAAATAATCTTTTACCGCTCTCGCCAAAGAGTCGTGTGCTGGTTGCAGGGGATGGTGCTGACAATATCAGCAAGCAAACCGGTGGCTGGTCGGTGAACTGGCAAGGGACAGGGAACACTATGGAGGATTTCCCCGGGGCCACTACCCTGTGGATGGGCATCAAGGCTGCCGTCACGGCGGCAGGTGGCGATGCTGAGCTGAGTCCTGATGGTACTTATTCATCTCGCCCTGATGTTGCCCTTGTTATATTTGGGGAAGACCCTTATGCCGAGATGCAGGGGGATATCCAGCATCAATTATTGAAGTCTGGCGACACGGCAGACCTTGATCTATTGCGTCGTCTCAAGGCTGATGGCATTCCTGTTGTCGCCTTGTTTATTACCGGGCGCCCTATGTGGGTTAATCGCGAGTTAAATGCGGCAGATGCTTTTGTTGTCATTTGGCAGCCGGGCACCGAAGGTGCCGGCGTTGCAGATGTTCTGTTTGCCCGTGCAGAAGGTGGCGTTAATTATCCCATGGGTGGGCGCTTAACCTTCTCTTGGCCCAAGCGCCCCGATCAGGGGCCACTGAATGTGCATGACACAAACTATGACCCCCTCTTTCCCTATGGCTATGGCTTGCGCTATGGCGATAAGGATATTTTGGGCGATACCCTCAGTGAAGAGGGGATCAGCATGCCTCAGTCCACCCGGGTACTTGAGTTGTTTAATCGTCGCCCCATGGGAAATTATGTGATTGCCCTTGAGGGTAATCGCAATGACCGCCAATTGATGAATGGCAATCTTGCCAAAGCATCGACCTTAACCGTGACGGTGGTGGACAGGGATGTGCAGGAAGATGCCAGGCGTGCCGTATGGAATGGGGAAGGTGAGGGGCTGGTTGCACTGTCAACACCGAATCGCCAGGTGTTGAGTGATTACTATGAATCTGATGCTGCCCTGTTTTTTGATATTAAGGTTGACCAGGCTCCTGAACAGCAGGCATTTGTGCGTATTGGTTGCGGTCCCTCCTGTCACTCAGATGTCGATGTGACAGAATTGCTGCGCAGCCTTGAAGGGAAGGGGTGGGCCAGCATTCGCGTGGATCTTGCCTGTTATCCGGAAGTGGAAACCAACTTTGGTTTACGGCGGTTGCCGCATGAGCTGTTTGCACTAATTCTTGAGCCCTTTTCCCTGGTTGCAAATGGTAAGATGGATATCAGTTTTTCCAGGGTTTATATCGAAAAAAATCGAGCTCAACATGGAACATTTGGTGTTGTTGGTTAATTGGTATCTATCCCGCTTCCTCTGTAAAAGCCGCCATTTCCAGGCGGCTTTTTTCTTTGTGTTTTTTCTGTTTGCCTTGCAATAGTGCGAGCCAAAAAATAAAGGTGCACTTTCCGGTTCAAAATTGGTGCGACAGGTCGGTTTGAATTGTTTAAAAATGGCGCTATAGAAAACGTGCAATCACCAATTGTGTGCGCATAAAAAATAGCATTTTTTGATGCGGATTTTCTGTGTGAATTTATATCTCCTTGAAATGTAATAGAATATTTTCAGAAACAGCCTTCTTATCGTTGGCTGGCATAAGCCTTGCTCCTGTGCATACTAGTCATGCGCCATTGCACAAAAAAGTATCAGTAAAATTTTTTGTGTAACAAAAGAATACTTTTCTTTCTAATACAAAGAAAAAGGCCGTGATGATTAAACCATACACATGCATATCATCTGGAGTTGGCTTTATGAATAAACAGAGAATTCATTTTTGTGCGGCTGCTATGAGTACAATTTACTTTGCTGTCCCACAGGTTTCGGCGCAAACATTTACCGAGTCCTTGCAACAGGGCAGTAGTGTCAAGGTGAATCTGCGCACTCGCTTTGAAGATGTCAGTGAGGATGGGTTGCAGGATTCTGATGCGCTGACTGCTCGTACCCGTCTGTCCTATCAATCGGGAACCTGGAATGGTTTTGGTTTTTCTGCTGAGTTTGATGATGTGACGGAGCTGGATGGCAAAGTGGATTATCGTGCATATCCTGGTGATCCCCAAAACCCGGGAACTGCAGTGATTGGTGATCCGGAAGGAACGGAGGTTAATCAGGCATTTATTGCTTACACTAATGCGTCTAACCAGGTGAGATACGGTCGCCAGCGGATAATCCTCGATAATTCACGCTTTATTGGTAATGTGGGCTGGCGGCAGAACGAGCAAACCTATGATGGCTTTTCTGTGGTGAATAAAAGTATCGTCGATACCAGTATTACCTATGCCTATATCTGGAATGTAAATCGGGTCTTTGGAGATAACAATCCCATTCAGCCCGATCATCACATGGACAGTCATATTGTTAATATTGGTTACAGCGGCTTTAGTGCAGGAAAATTAACAGGTTATGCCTATTTGCTTGATAACGATACAGCGCCTGCTCTATCCGGTGATACGGTCGGCATACGTTGGCAGGGGATCTTGAATAAAACGTTTAGCTACAACCTGGAGTATGCACGACAAACCAATGCGGGCGTTGCCGAAAGCTTTGATGCCGATTATATGTTAGGCGAGGCTGTTTTTACGCTGTCCGGTTTTAACATCACCCTGGGCTATGAATTGTTAGGTTCCGATGATGGCAGCTATGGTTTTGCAACGCCCTTGGCAACACTGCATGCTTTTCAGGGATGGGCCGATAAGTTTTTGGCAACGCCGGCTGTAGGCCTGGAAGATAAATATATTAATGTTGGCACCACAGTGGCAGGGATACAATTCCTGCTCAGCTATCACAAATTTGATGCTGATATTGGCAGCCAGGATTTGGGTGATGAAATAGATCTAAGTGCGTCGCGCAAATTTGGATCTGTTGTATTAACCGCAAAGTATGCGGATTATGCTATGGGTGATGTAGCGGCTTTCCGCGATACCACCAAATTTTGGTTGATGCTGGATTGGAATTTCTAAAAAGGCGTATTGCAGAAAAAGCTTCCCATTAAAAAAGGCCGCAATTGCGGCCTTTTTTAATGGGAAGCCCCTGCCATTATTTGGTTGGATAATCGCGTTTTGGGCTGCCGGTGTATTGTTGGCGTGGGCGACCAATTTTGTAGGGGCCGCTAACCATTTCGTTCCAGTGGGAGTACCAGCCTACTGTGCGGCCAAGTGCAAAGATAACTGTAAACATTTCTGTTGGGATGCCAACCGCTTTCATAATGATGCCGGAATAGAAGTCCACATTCGGGTAGAGTTTCTTGCTGATGAAATACTCATCTTCCAGGGCAATTTGCTCCAGGCGCTTGGCAATGGCCAGCAACGGCTCATTTTCCAGCCCCAGCTCTGCCAGAACTTCATCACAGGTTTGCTTCATGACTTTAGCGCGTGGGTCGAAGTTCTTGTATACACGGTGGCCAAAACCCATCAGGCGGAAGCCGGATGTCTTGTCTTTAGCACGGGCTACACAGGATTCGATATTTTCAACGCTGCCGATTTCTTCCAGCATATTCAGTACGGCTTCGTTTGCACCACCATGGGCAGGGCCCCACAGGGTGGAGATACCCGCGGCTATGGCTGCAAAGGGGTTGGTACCGGAAGAGCCGGATAGGCGTACTGTCGACGTGGATGCATTTTGCTCATGGTCAGCATGGAGGATAAAAATGCGGTCCATGGCTTTGGCAATAGTTTGGCTTACGTTGGGGGCCTGGCCTGCCTTGCCGAACGTCATATTCAGGAAGTTGGCGGCGTAATCCAGGTTGTCATCGGGAGCGATGAACTCTTCGCCCTTGCTGTGTTTGTACACCATGGCGGAGAGGGTGGGAATCTGTCCAATCAGGCGATAAGCCGTGATTTTGCGGCTTTCGGCATTGGTGATATCGATTTCGTCGTTATAGATAGCAGCAAGCGCGGCTACTGCACTGCACAGAATCGCCATGGGATGGGATTCGCGCTTGAAGGTTTTGACCAGGTTGGCAACTGAGGCATCGACAGTCGAGTGTTTTTTGACTTCGGCAGTGAATTCTTCTTTCTGGGCCGGGGTTGGCAGTTCGCCATTCAGGAGGAGGTAGCAGGTTTCGAGGTAATCAGAGGAGACAGCCAGTTGCTCTATGGGATAACCGCGGTGGAGCAGGACACCTTCATCGCCATCAATAAATGTAATCTTGGATTCGCAGGAGGCGGTGGACATAAAGCCCGGGTCGAAGGTGAAAAAGCCGTGCTTGGTAATGCTGGTAACGTCGATAACGTCAGGGCCGATCGTGCTGGCGTAGATAGGAAGTTCAATCGTCTTATCAATGCCATCAATCGACAGATGTGCTTTCTTGTCAGTCATTACTGACTCCTATGCTTACAGATGGGACAAAATAAAGCCTGAGAGGACATGTTTCGCCCTGCTCAACGGATGTAGTACTCGTTTGTAGCTGTCTGTGGTCGCTACTTATTTATGGGCTAGCCGGTACCGACCCTGCCGTTTGCGAGCCGCATTATAGATGAGTTGTTTATGAAGGCGAAAGTTTTTGGCTGGCCTAAATGGCATTTTGTCGGTTCTTTTTGGGTGGGATTTACCTGTCTTGACGGAAATGGTGCGGGTGGGCGGCAGCGCCATGCAGCGCGGCGCACAGTTTTGGTGTGATGGTTAATTTTGATGCCTTTTAGTGGGGCATTTTTGGGTCTTTTCTTTCTGTAAAATCAGTGAGTTGCGTAAAAATTGCGTTAATCGTCTGTTGGCGCCTAAACCCTCTGGTAGTATGCCTTTTCGAAGCCATTTTGGTGCGGGTTTTTGTTTGTGTTTCCATGGCTCACTCTCTATAATGCTGCGCGACTTGCAGGAGTGTGCCTCATTTATTGCGCATTGCATGCGTTTATCTGGGTCATAAAGGCTTAACACCATGTCTGCCATGGGCTAAGGGTGAACTCAACCGTGAAAAAAAACAGACCTGTCAACCTCGATATATCAACCATAAAACTCCCCATAACAGCGTACGTTTCCATTCTTCATCGCATTTCCGGAATTTTTCTTTTTGCTGGCGTTGCCTTCCTGCTGTGGATGCTGGACATAAGTCTGCGCTCTGCGGAAGGCTTTGAGCAGGTGAAAGCCATAGGTGCTTCGCCTCTGTGTCAGTTTATCCTCTGGGCGGTCTTGGCCGGATTGGCGTATCACCTGGTAGCCGGTATTCGCCATTTAATTATGGATCTGGGCGTGGGTGAAACCCTTAAAGGCGGTCAACTGGGCGCCAAGCTGGTGGTCGTTATCGCTACCGTTCTGATAATCCTTGCGGGAGTTTGGGTATGGTAACTTCAGTCACAAGTTTTGGCCGTAGCGGTCTTTATGACTGGTTAATCCAGCGTGTTGGCGGCGTTATCATGGCCGCATATACCATCTTTATTGTTGCTTATCTGGTCTTGAATCCCGAACTCACCTATGAGCAGTGGCAGTCACTTTATAGCCAGTTGTGGATGCGCGTCTTCAGCCTTGCTGTTCTTCTTTCCTTTATATCCCATGCCTGGATTGGCCTCTGGGCAGTACTGACGGATTATTTAACGGTTCGCCTGTTAGGCTCCAAAGCCACCTTCCTGCGTATATTTGCGCAGATCGTCCTGGGGGCTGTAGCAGTCACCTATCTGGTCTGGGGTGTTCAAGTAATTTGGGGTATTAACTAATGGCTAGCATTCGCACTATTTCATTCGACGGTATTGTGGTAGGCGGTGGTGGCGCTGGTATGCGTGCTGCGCTCCAACTGGCCCAGTCTGGCTACAAGACAGCGGTAATTACCAAAGTATTCCCGACCCGTTCGCACACCGTATCTGCCCAGGGGGGCATTACCTGTGCAATCGCCAGTGCCGACCCTAACGACGATTGGCGTTGGCACATGTATGACACGGTAAAGGGCTCTGATTATATCGGTGACCAGGATGCTATTGAGTACATGTGTTCCGTAGGCCCTGAGGCTGTATTTGAACTGGAGCATATGGGACTGCCATTTTCCCGTACCGAGAATGGCCGTATTTACCAGCGCCCTTTTGGTGGGCAATCCAAAAACTTCGGTGAGGGCGGTCAGGCTGCCCGTACCTGTGCTGCGGCTGACCGCACCGGCCACGCCCTGTTGCACACCCTGTACCAGAACAACGTGAAGAACAAAACGGTATTCCTCAACGAGTGGTTTGCTGTTGACCTGGTGAAAAACCAGGATGGCGCGGTGGTGGGTGTTATTGCCATCAATATCGAAGATGGTGAAACCGTTTATGTAAAAGCCAAGGCGACGGTCCTGGCTACTGGTGGTGCCGGTCGTATCTACGCATCTACCACTAATGCGCATATCAATACCGGTGATGGTATTGGCATGGTGCTGCGCGCTGGCTTCCCGGTACAGGATATCGAGATGTGGCAATTCCACCCCACCGGTATTGCCGGTGCCGGTGTACTGGTTACCGAAGGTTGTCGCGGTGAAGGCGGCTACCTGATCAATGCTGAAGGTGAGCGTTTTATGGAGCGCTATGCGCCCAATGCTAAAGACCTTGCCGGCCGCGACGTTGTGGCCCGCTCCATGATCCAGGAAATTATTGCCGGGCGCGGTGTTGGTCCCAACAAAGACCACGTACTGCTCAAACTGGATCACCTGGGTGAAGAAGTGCTGGAGAGCAAGCTGCCCGGCATTTGCGAACTGTCGCGTACCTTTGCCCACGTTGATCCTGTGTATGCACCTATCCCCGTGGTGCCCACCTGTCACTATATGATGGGCGGTGTTCCCACCAATATTCACGGCCAGGCGTTGACGCAAGACGCCAATGGCAATGATGTGGTAATCGATGGCCTGTTTGCCTGTGGTGAAGTGGCTTGTGTATCTGTACACGGTGCCAACCGCCTGGGCGGAAACTCGCTGCTCGATCTGGTGGTGTTCGGTCGCGCAGCTGGTTTGTACATTGAGAAAGCCCTGCGTGAAGGTATCGAAAATCGCGAGGCCACCCAGGTTGATATCGAAAAAGCCATGGCGCGCTTGAATAAGATCAACACCTCTGACGGTGGTGAGGATGCGTCGGTACTGCGTAAAGAGCTGCAAACCATTATGCAGAACTACTTCGGTGTATTCCGTAAGGGTGAGTTCATGCAGAAGGGTATTGAGCAATTGGCCGAGCTGCGCAAGCGCATAGAGAATGTCAGCATTACCGATAAGAGTAATGCGTTCAACACGGCGCGTATCGAGGCGCTGGAACTGCAAAACCTGCTTGAGGTGGCTGAAGCAACCGCCATCGCTGCAGAAGTGCGTAAAGAGTCACGCGGCGCCCATGCACGTGAAGACTACGAAGATCGTGACGATGTGAATTGGCTCTGCCACTCCATTTATTTCCCCGGTGAAAAGCGCGTTGGCAAGCGTGAGGTGAACTTCAAGCCACACACTATGGATGCTTTCCAGCCCAAGAAACGTACCTATTAATCGGGAGCCGAATCATGTTGAAAGTACAAGTTTATCGCTACAACCCTGAAACTGATAACGCACCCTATATGAAAACCTATGAGGTAGATACCCAGGGTAAAGACTTGATGGTGCTTGATGTATTGGAGTTGCTCAAGGCGCAGGACCAATCGCTGGCCTATCGCCGCTCGTGCCGCGAGGGCGTATGTGGCTCAGATGGTATGAATATCAATGGCAAGAATGGCCTTGCCTGTATCAAACCCTTGTCTGAGTGTGTAAAAAGCAACACCTTGATCTTGCGTCCTCTGCCTGGGTTACCGGTGATTCGCGACCTGGTTGTTGATATGACCCAGTTCTACGAACAATACAAAAAGATTGAGCCTTACCTGCAAAACGATACCCCGGCGCCTGCTATTGAGCGCCTCCAGTCCCCGGAGGATCGCGAAAAGCTCGATGGTTTGTACGAGTGTATACTGTGCGCCTGCTGTTCAACCAGTTGTCCTTCCTTCTGGTGGAACCCCGATAAATTTATCGGACCCGCTGGTTTATTGCAGGCTTATCGTTTCCTGGCCGATAGCCGTGACCAGGCTACGCAGAAGCGTTTGGCTAATTTGGATGATCCTTTCAGTGTATTCCGCTGTCATGGAATCCAGAATTGTGTGGCGGTTTGTCCCAAAGGGCTCAACCCGACAAGGGCCATCGGCCATATCCGCAACATGTTGTTACAGAGCGCTACCTAAGGTGGCGCTTTTCTGTATTTGAAACTACAAAAAAGATGCCTCGGGTGTGCTCTGGCACCCAGGAGGCACAAGCCTGTTGGTCGCATCGGTCGCGGCAATTTAAAGCAGCGCTTTTAATCACAAGTTGAAAGCGTTTGGTAGCTAACCGCTAGTAGATAGCAGGGGATGACTGAATCCCCAATGATTAAGGTGGGTGGAATGCAAGACAGCATAATGGAGCGTTTTTGGAGCACGTCTCATATTTCTGGTGGGAACGCTGCATACGTCGAAGAGCTCTACGACACGTATTTACACAATCCTAATGCCGTTCCTGAAGAGTGGCGTAATTATTTCGATCAGTTACCCCGTGTTAATGGTGTACTGACCCAGGATACTCCCCATTCTGTGATTCGCGCCCAGTTCGAGCAGTTGGGTAAATCGCGTGTACGCACTGTGACTGTTGCCGGTGGAAGTGTTTCTGCCGAGCATGAACAAAAGCAGATCAAAGTTCTGCAGTTGATCAGCTCCTATCGTTTCCGCGGTCATCAAAAAGCGCAGCTGGATCCACTGGGTCTGATGCAGCGCGACCCGGTACCCGACCTTGATTTAAGTTTCCATGGCCTGACTAATGCAGATCTCGATACTGTATTCAGTACCGGGAGCCTGTTTATTGGCAAAGAAGAAGCCACCCTGCGTGAAATTGTTGAAGCGCTTGAGAAAACCTATTGCGGCCACATAGGCGCGGAGATCATGCATATCACGCCACTGGCTGAAAAGCAGTGGTTGCAACAGCGTTTTGAAAGTGTTCGCTCCAATCCGGAGTTTACCAAAGAGCAGCGCCTGGCGTTGCTTGAGCGCCTGACAGCAGCGGAAGGCCTTGAGCGTCATCTGGACAGTAAATACCCCGGCACCAAGCGTTTTGGCCTGGAAGGTGGCGAGAGCTTTATTCCCCTGGTTGACGCCCTGGTAAAACGTGCGGGTACCTATGGTGCCAAAGAGATTGTGTTGGGCATGGCCCACCGCGGCCGTTTGAATGCTCTGGTGAACGTGTTTGGTAAAAGCCCTGCGGAGTTGTTTGCAGAGTTTGACGGTAAGCGCTCTCTCAATACGTCCGGTGATGTTAAGTATCACTCAGGGTTCTCATCCAACGTGATGACGCCCGGTGGTGAGCTGCACATGGCCATGGCTTTTAACCCGTCTCACCTGGAGATCGTATCGCCTGTTGTCGAAGGTTCTGTGCGCGCTCGCCAGGATCGTCGCAACGATAATAGTGGCGCTAAAGTGGTGCCTATTGTGGTTCATGGCGATGCGGCTTTTGCCGGCCAGGGTGTTGTGATGGAAACTTTCCAAATGTCACAAACCCGTGCTTATGGCACAGGCGGTACCCTGCATATCGTTATCAACAACCAGGTTGGTTTCACCACCAACAAGCGTGAAGACTCCCGCTCTACCGAATACTGTACCGACGTGGCCAAGATGATCGAAACACCGATTTTCCACGTCAATGGCGATGATCCGGAAGCCGTGTTGTTTATTGCGCAATTGGCAATGGATTATCGCTATGAATTCAAAAAAGACGTGGTAATCGATCTGGTTTGCTATCGCCGTCGCGGTCATAACGAAACCGATGAGCCTTCAGCGACCCAGCCGTTGATGTATCAGATTATCCGCAGTCTCAAAACTACCCGTACTCTCTACGCGGAAAAGTTGGTGGCAGAAAACCTGTTGTCGCAGGCGGCGGCGGATGAGTTGACAACCAATTACCGGGCGGCCCTGGATCGCGGTGAAAATGTTGCCAGTGGTTTGGTGAGTGAACCGGATCGCACACTGTTTGTCGATTGGTCTCCCTACATTGGCCACGATTGGCAAACACCGGCGAATACCGGCTATGAGCTGCAGTCCCTCCAGGCCGCGGCCAACAAAATGTGTGAAATCCCGGATGGGGTTGTACTGCAAAAGCAAGTAGAAAAAATCTACGAAGACCGCCGCAAAATGGCTGCCGGTGCTCTGCCACTCAACTGGGGTATGGCCGAAACATTAGCCTATGCTACTTTGATAGAGCAGGGTTATCCCGTGCGTATGACGGGGCAGGACGTGGGCCGTGGAACCTTCTCCCATCGCCATGCCGTGATACATAGCCAGAAAGACGGCAATGCCTATGTGCCTTTGCAAAACATGAAGGCAGACCAGCCGGTCTTCGATCTCTATGATTCCTATCTGTCAGAAGAAGCTGTATTGGCGTTTGAATATGGTTACTCAACCACATCCCCCAAGGGATTGGTGATTTGGGAAGCCCAGTTTGGTGACTTTGCCAACGGTGCCCAGGTCGTTATCGACCAATTTATTACCAGTGGTGAGCACAAGTGGGGCCGCCTTAGTGGCCTGACCATGTTATTACCGCATGGTTATGAAGGGCAGGGGCCTGAGCACTCATCGGCGCGCCTGGAGCGTTTCATGCAGTTGTGTGCAGAGCACAATATCCAGGTCTGTGTTCCCTCAACGCCAGCCCAGGTGTTCCATATGCTGCGTCGCCAGGCCGTTCGCCCAATGCGCCGCCCGCTGGTAGTGATGAGTCCGAAATCCCTGCTGCGTCATAAATTGGCAACATCAACCCTGGAAGAATTGGCCAATGGCAGCTTCCAGAACGTGATCACCGATGCCAGTGTTGATCCCTCCAAGGTTAAGCGCGTTATCCTGTGTAGTGGTAAGGTGTATTACACCCTGCTGGAAGAGCGTACAGCGCGTAACCTGGATAATGTTGCCCTGATTCGCCTTGAGCAGTTGTATCCTTTCCCCGAGAAAGAATTGACTGCCGCCCTGACTCCTTTCAAAGGCATTAACGATATTTTCTGGTGCCAGGAAGAGCCAATGAACCAGGGTGCCTGGTATAGCAGCCAGCACCATATGCGTCACGTCGTCCAGCAGCTTTATGGTCGTGAGTTGTATCTGGATTATGTAGGTCGCGATGCTTCAGCAGCACCGGCGTGTGGTTACATGTCTGTGCATATTGAAGAAGAGAAACGTTTTGTTGATAAGGCACTCAGTGTTTGAGTGCCACACCCTATTAAACCGAGCAAATAAATCACAGCGCCACAGAGAGATGGAATAGCATGAGTATCGAAATCAAAGCCCCTACGTTCCCTGAATCCGTTGCTGACGGCACAGTTGCAACCTGGCACAAAAAACCGGGTGAAGCTGTCAAGCGCGATGAATTGATTGTGGATATTGAAACCGACAAGGTGGTTTTGGAAGTAGTGGCTCCGGCCGATGGTAGTATTGCTGAAATTGTTAAAGGCGAAGGCGAAACCGTACTGAGCAACGAAGTGATTGCCAGGTTTGCGGAAGGTGCCGTAGCTGCTGCTCCCGCCGCTGCGGCGACCCCTGCAGCAGAAGCCAAGCCAGCTGCAGCACCGGCTGAAAAATTGGTTAACCCCGCCGCGCGCAAACTGGCCGAAGAAAACAATGTAAACACTGCTGCTGTGTCCGGTACCGGCAAAGACGGTCGTGTGTTGAAAGAAGATGTAGCCAACCACCTCAAGTCAGCTCCGGCGGCAACACCCGCAGTAGCAGCGCCGGCACCGGCACCGATTGAAGCTGCTGGTGAGCGTGTTGAAAAACGCGTACCTATGACTCGTTTGCGTAAACGCATTGCCGAGCGGTTGCTCGAAGCCAGCAGTACTACCGCTATGCTCACTACCTTCAACGAAGTGAACATGAAGCCGGTTATGGATCTGCGTGCCAAATACAAAGACCAGTTTGAAAAAGTACACAACGGTACTCGCCTGGGCTTTATGAGTTTCTTCGTGAAAGCGGCCGCTGAGGCCCTGCGTCGTTTCCCGGTTGTCAATGCCTCTATCGATAACAACGATATTGTTTATCACGGTTATCAGGATATTGGTGTTGCCGTATCAACCGATAAAGGCCTGGTGGTACCTGTACTGCGCAATACAGAGAACATGAGCCTGGCGGGTATTGAAAATGCGATTCGCGATTTCGGCCTGCGCGCCCGCGATGGCAAGTTGGGTATCGAGGAAATGTCTGGTGGCACCTTCACTATTACCAACGGCGGTGTATTTGGATCACTCTTGTCTACGCCGATCCTGAACCTGCCCCAGTCTGCCATCCTGGGTATGCACAAAATCCAGGAGCGCCCCATGGCAGTTAATGGCAAGGTAGAGATCCTGCCCATGATGTACCTGGCGCTGTCCTATGATCACCGCCTGCTGGATGGTAAAGACGCTGTGCAGTTCCTGGTGACTATCAAGGACTTGCTGGAAGATCCGGCGCGTCTGCTGCTCGAAATCTAAAACGGCTTTTGAAACGCTCTTGGCAACCTGAGAGCGTTTTTTCATGTAAATGGTGGCTGCTCACAAGGTAGTCATCGCAAATCAATAAATTGGGAACATGGTTATGTCTGAAAAATTTGATGTGGTCGTTATAGGTTCTGGCCCCGCGGGTTATGTGGCGGCAATTCGCGCTGCACAGTTGGGCCTGAAAACAGCCTGTATCGAAAAGTGGCGCAATGAGGAAGGTAAGGGTGTTAACGGCGGAACCTGCCTTAATGTTGGCTGTATCCCTTCCAAGGCCCTGCTCGATAGCTCCTATAAATACCACGAAGCCAAAGACGATTTTGCCGTTCACGGTATTACCGCATCAGGTGTAGAAATTAATGTTCCCGCGATGGTTGCGCGTAAAAACCAAATCATCAAAAACCTCACCGGTGGTATTGCCGGCCTGTTCAAAGCGAATGGCGTGACCAGTGTATTCGGTACCGGTAAGTTACTGGCCGGTAAAAAAGTGGAAGTGACTGACCACGAAGGTAAGGTCAGTGTGCTGGAGGCCAACCATGTCATCCTCGCCTCTGGCTCCAGCCCGATCAATATTCCGGTAGCACCTGTCGATAATGATGTCATCGTCAACTCTACCGGTGCCCTGGAGTTCCAGTCTGTACCTGCCCGTCTGGGCGTGATTGGTGGCGGTGTTATCGGCCTGGAGTTGGGCTCTGTATGGAATCGCCTGGGCTCCAAGGTAGTGGTGCTGGAAGCACTGGATACTTTCCTGGGAATCATGGACCAGCAAATTGCTAAAGAGGCCAATAAAATCCTCACCAAGCAAGGCCTGGATATTCGCACCAGTTCGCGTGTGACTGGCTCTGAGGTGAAGGGCAAAGAAGTCACGGTGACCTACACCGATAAAGACGGCAATGAGCAGAAAGAAACTTTCGATAAGTTAATCGTGTGTGTGGGCCGTCGCCCCTACACCGAGAACCTGCTGGCAGCTGATTCCGGTGTCAACCTGGATGAGCGCGGTTTTATTTTCGTTAACGAATATTGCGAGACCAATGCACCAGGCGTCTGGGCGATTGGTGACGTAGTGCGTGGCCCCATGTTGGCTCACAAAGGCTCTGAAGAAGGGGTGATGGTAGCGGAGCGCATCGCTGGCCAGAAGTCGCAAATGAACTACGACATTATCCCCAGTGTTATCTATACCCATCCGGAAGTCGCCGCTGTGGGTAAAACGGAAGAGCAGCTCAAGGCATCCGGAGAACCCTACAACGTGGGAACATTCCCCTTTGCCGCGTCTGGTCGCGCTATGGCGGCGAATGAAAGCCAGGGTTTGGTCAAGATTATTGCCCATGCTGAGACAGATCGTATCCTCGGGTGCCACATTGTTGGCCCAAGCGCAGCGGATCTGGTTCAGCAGGTAGCGATTGCAATGGAATTCGGTTCGAGTGCAGAAGATCTGGGCATGATGGTGTTTGGTCACCCAACCCTCTCTGAAGCAATCCACGAAGCAGCCTTGGCAGTGCATGGCCATGCCATCCACATTGCCAACAAGAAGAAGCGTTAAGAAGAGAACCTTAGAGTTTTCCCCTGGCGGCAGCTGGCTCACGAGGTCAGCTTGCCATCGATAACCCGGTTGGCGTGATCAAAGAGACATGTTCAACCATCGTCAAATGGAACTACACCATGAATTTGCACGAGTATCAGGGTAAGCAACTGTTTGCCCAATATGGCTTGCCTGTTTCCAAGGGCATTGCCGCTGCAACTGTTGAAGAAGCCGTTGCAGCTGCGGATCAGATTGGCGGCGATATGTTCGTCGTTAAAGCACAGGTTCACGCGGGTGGCCGTGGTAAAGCGGGTGGCGTAAAGCTGGTTAAGAGCAAAGATGAAATCAAAGCCTTCGCCGAAAAATGGCTGGGCCAGCGTTTGGTGACTTACCAGACAGACGAAAAAGGCCAGCCTGTTAGCCGCATTCTGGTGGAAACCTGTACTGATATCGCCAAAGAGCTGTATTTGGGTGCAGTTGTGGATCGCTCTTCACGTCGTATCGTGTTTATGGCATCTACCGAAGGTGGTGTGGAAATCGAAAAAGTTGCCCACGAAACCCCGGAAAAAATCCTTAAAGCCACTATCGATCCATTGGTCGGTGCACAGCCATACCAGGGCCGTGAGCTGGCATTCAAACTGGGTCTGGAAGGCAAGCAGATCAACCAGTTTGTGAACATTTTCGTCAACCTGGCCAAGCTGTTCAAAGAGAAAGACCTGGCGCTGGTGGAAGTAAACCCGCTGGTTATTACCCCCGAAGGCAACCTGCACTGCCTGGATGCCAAACTGGTTGTGGACAGCAACTCTATCTATCGTCACCCCGAACTCAAGGCCATGCAGGATCCTTCCCAGGAAGACCCGCGCGAAGCACACGCGGCCTCCTGGGAGCTGAACTATGTCGCCCTGGATGGCAATATCGGCTGTATGGTGAACGGTGCCGGTCTGGCAATGGGTACCATGGACATCGTTAAACTGCACGGCGGCCAGCCAGCCAACTTCCTCGACGTAGGTGGTGGTGCGACCAAAGAGCGTGTGGTTGAAGCGTTCAAAATCATCCTGTCTGACGATGCGGTAAAAGCCGTATTCATCAATATCTTTGGCGGTATTGTGCGCTGCGACATGATCGCTGAAGGCGTGATTGGTGCCGTGAAAGAAGTTGGTGTGAAAGTACCTGTGGTTGTTCGTTTGCAAGGCAACAATGCCGAGCTGGGCGCCAAAGTGCTGTCAGAAAGCGGCCTGAACATCATTGCTGACACCGACCTGACTGGCGCTGCCCAGAAAGTGGTTGCTGCAGCGGCTAACGCATAAGGGGTGAATGATGAGCGTTTTAATTAACAAAGACACCAAAGTGATCTGCCAGGGCTTCACCGGCTCTCAAGGCACGTTCCACTCTGAACAAGCTATCGCTTACGGCACCAAAATGGTTGGCGGTGTAACCCCCGGTAAAGGTGGTCAAACTCACCTGGGCCTGCCGGTGTTCAACACCGTGAAAGAAGCGGTAGATGCGACGGGTGCAGAGGCTTCGGTCATTTATGTTCCCGCGCCTTTCTGTAAAGACTCTATCCTGGAAGCCGCCAACGCCGGTATCAAACTGATTGTTTGCATTACCGAAGGTATCCCTACCATGGATATGCTCGATGCCAAAGTGAAGTGTGATGAGTTAGGCGTGCGCCTGATTGGCCCCAACTGCCCAGGTGTTATCACCCCGGGCGAGTGCAAGATCGGCATCATGCCCGGCCACATCCACAAGCCAGGTAAGGTAGGTATCGTATCCCGCTCCGGTACCCTGACTTATGAAGCAGTGAAGCAAACGACCGATTACGGTTTCGGCCAATCCACCTGCGTGGGTATTGGTGGCGACCCAATCCCCGGTTCCAACTTCATCGATATCCTCAAGCTGTTCCAGGCTGATCCACAAACCGAAGCCATTGTTATGATCGGTGAAATTGGTGGTTCTGCCGAAGAAGAGGCGGCGGCTTTCATCAAAGCTAACGTGACCAAGCCTGTTGTATCTTACATCGCGGGTGTAACGGCGCCTGCCGGTAAGCGTATGGGCCACGCCGGTGCGATTATTTCCGGTGGTAAGGGGACTGCTGCCGAGAAGTTTGCAGCACTGGAAGACGCCGGTGTAAAAACGGTGAAGAGCTTGGCCGACATTGGTAAAGCCCTGAAAGAAATCACTGGCTGGTAATTCCAGACGTCAGGTTTCTGTTAAAAAAGGCGATCTCCGGATCGCCTTTTTTATTGGCATGCCGATCACACCGAAATGCCGGTTGGTTTTTGAGCGTTTCCATCTGTTTGATCAATAATATTTTCAGGTTGTCATCATCTATTCACAGGGATTTATTCCAGGTTTGTTAGGATGTATGGCTAATAAACGCAGTAAATTACTGCGCTATTGGTTAAAATTCACCCCAATCTGTGCGCAAATACTTTATTTTTCATCAAAAATGTGGACAATTGCGCGCCATTTTTTCAGTTTTTCGCCCTGCACTGGGTTGCATGACAACACCAGAGTCAGATTCTTTTCACTTCGCATTAAGCGAACTCCATGAAGGGTTGGGTTATTGGTGAACAGCTCTGAAAAATTATCCCCCTGGTCATCGCGCAATGCTGCTGAACTCTATGGAATTGATGAGTGGAGCAGTGGTTATTTTGGTATTTCCGCCGAGGGCGAGGTTATTGTGCGTGCGCCTACGGCAGAAGGCGAAACCCAGGTTTCGCTGATGGAAATTGTCGATGGCTTGCAGCAGCGCGGCTTGCAAATGCCGGTGCTGTTGCGCCTGGAAAACCTTGTTGATAAACGTATCAGTACCTTAAATGACTCTTTTGCACTGGCCATTGAAGCCAGTGGTTACCAGGGCCAGTATCGCGGTGCATTTCCGATCAAGGTGAATCAGCAGAGCCATGTGATTGCCGAAATAGCGCGCTTTGGCGAACGCTACAACCATGGCCTTGAGGCCGGTAGCAAGGCAGAGTTAATGATTGCTCTCGCCACCTTGAAAAATCGCGAGAGCTTGATTATCTGTAATGGATATAAAGATCCGGAGTTTATTACCCTCGGTTTGCAGGCGCGCAAATTGGGGTTCAAATGCTTTTTTGTAGTAGAAACCCTGGCTGAATTGCCGCACATTATTGAGCGCAGCCAGGCGTTGGGTATTGAACCATTGATTGGTGTGCGTTTAAAACTCTCTACCAAAGTGGAGGGGCACTGGAGCGAAGACAGTGGCGATCGCAGCCTTTTCGGTCTCAACACCAATGAATTGATTACCGTTGTCGATGAATTGCGCAAGGCCAATTTATTGCACTGTTTCCAGTTGCTGCATTTTCATCTTGGTTCGCAAATTCCCAATATCCGCAGTATTCGTGCCGGCGTCCTTGAAGCCTGCCGCTATTATATCGAGTTGGTGGCAGAGGGCGCCCCGCTGGGTTATATCGACCTCGGTGGTGGCTTGGCGATCGATTATGACGGCACCAGTAGCACCAGTGGTCACAGCCGCAACTATTCTGTACAGGAATATTGTATCGACGTTGTTGAGGCTATTCAGGAATGTCTCGACGAGCATCAGATTGTCCATCCAACGATTGTGACCGAGTCGGGCAGGGCAACGGTTGCGCACACGGCAGTGCTGTTGTTCAACATCCTTGATGTAACGCATTTTGAGCCGACAGAGCCTTTGGGGGAGCTACCTCAGGATTGCCATGAAATGATCCAGAATCTCTGGCATTCCTTGTCGGTGATTAAGCCAGCTAACTTGCAAGAGTCCTATAACGACCTTTTATACTACCGCGATAAGATTCGCGATCTTTTCCACTCGGGCGATATTAGCCTGCGCCATCGCGCGCTGGGTGAAAATATCTATTGGGCCGGAATGCAGAAAGTGGCATCACTGGTGCCGCAATTGAAACGTGTTCCTGCCGAGCTGGAAAGTTTGCAAGAGCAGATTGCGGATATTTATTACGGTAATTTCAGTGTGTTCCAATCCCTGCCGGACTCCTGGGCAATCCAGCAGGTATTTCCGGTAATGCCGATTCACCGCTTAAACGAAGAGCCGAATCGCCAGGCGATAATTGCTGACCTTACCTGTGATTGCGATGGCAAATTGCAAAAATTTGCTGGCCCGGTAGGTGAATCAAAAACCTTGTCGTTGCATCCCATTCGTGCAGGTGAAGAATATTACCTCGGTGTGTTTTTGGTGGGAGCCTACCAGGAAACATTGGGAGATCTGCATAATTTATTTGGCGATACCAATGTTGCCAGTGTGCGTATTAACACCGATGGCAGCATTGATTTTGTCCACGAGATTCACGGCGATAGTATTGCAGACGTATTGAGTTATGTAGAGTACGAGCCCAACGCGCTCTATCAGCAATTTCGTCAAACGGCTGAACAGGCCGTGCGCGATGGCATTATCAGTGTAGCGGATCGCCAGCAAATGCTGGCGGCCTATTCCGAAGGGCTGCGCGGTTATACCTATTTCGAAAAATAGCGGTTTGCTTTAACTGTCAGGAGCGAATGACTATGGCAAAAGTGTTAATCATTGGTGCCGGTGGCGTCAGTAATGTCGTGGTACACAAATGTGCCCAACTACCGGAAGTGTTCTCGGAAATCGTATTGGCAAGCCGTACAGAATCCAAATGCAAGGCGATTGCTGAAAGCCTGAGCCGCCCGATTAAAACCGCACAGGTTGATGCGGATAATGTGCCCGAGCTGGTTGCCTTGATTAAGGCGGAGCAGCCGGATCTGGTGATCAATGTGGCGCTGCCTTACCAGGATTTGCATATCATGGATGCCTGCCTGGAAGCCGGTGTGGACTATCTGGATACGGCTAACTATGAGCCATTGGATACCGCCAAGTTTGAATACTCCTGGCAGTGGGCCTATCAGGATAAATTTAAAAATGCCGGTATTACCGCATTGCTGGGTTCCGGTTTCGATCCGGGTGTTACCAATGTGTACACCGCCTATTTAAAAAAGCATCATTTCGATGAGATTCATTACCTGGATATTATCGATTGCAATGCCGGCGACCACGGTAAACCCTTTGCAACTAACTTCAATCCTGAAATTAACATTCGTGAAGTAACCGCTAATGGCCGCTATTGGGAAAACGGCGAATGGGTAGAGACCGCACCCCTTTCGGTTAATCGTGTGTTTGATTTCCCGGCAGACATTGGCCCGAAAAAAATTTACATGATGTATCACGAAGAACTGGAATCCATCGTGAAGCATTTCCCGGATATTAAGCGCGCGCGCTTCTGGATGACGTTCTCCGATAATTACCTCAAACATCTGGAAGTACTCGGCAATGTCGGCATGACGTCTATTGAGCCGGTGATGTTTGAAGGCCGCGAGATTGTACCCCTGCAATTCCTGAAGGCCTTATTGCCTGATCCGGCAAGCCTTGGTCCTTTGACCAAGGGTAAAACCTGTATCGGCTGTCTGGCGCAGGGCGTAAAAGACGGCAAACCCAAGACCATGTTTGTCTACAACGTCTGTGATCACCAGGAATGTTACCGTGAAGTGAAGTCCCAGGCGATTTCCTACACCACCGGTGTACCTGCCATGATCGGTGCCAAAATGATGTTGGAAGGCAAATGGAAAAAGCCGGGCGTATGGAATATGGAACAATATGACCCTGATCCGTTTATGGATGACCTCAATAAATACGGCTTGCCCTGGGAGTTGGTTGAGATTGATGCAAGTGTCATGGAAGGGTAGGGCTGAAAACCTCATGCAAAAACGCGAATACTTCAATCATTTTAATGCTGCCCGAGTGCCGTCTCCCTGCTTTGTTATCGATAAAGCGGCGGTGGAGGATAATTTAAAAATCCTTAACCGTGTACAGCGTGAGAGTGGCGTTAAGGTATTGGGTGCGTTAAAAGCATTTTCCTGCTGGAGCCTGGCGCCACTGTTTCGCCAATACCTTTCCGGTACTTGTGCCAGCGGCTTACACGAAGCTCGCCTGGGGCGTGAAGAATTTGGTGGCGAAGTGCACTGTTATTCCGCCGCCTACAAGGAAAGCGATCTAGAGCAGATTTTGGAAATTGCCGATCACGTGCTATTTAATTCCGTGACCCAATGGCAACAATTTAAAAACTTGTCGTTAGCAGCGCAAAAAAGACGCCCCCAATTAGCATTTGGCTTGCGCATTAATCCGGAACATTCGGAAGGTGACGTGCCCTTATACGATCCCTGTGCGCCCTGTTCGCGCATGGGGATTCCGATTGCTTCCCTGGATGCTGCCATTGTGGCTGATCCGGATTTTTTGCAGGGTATTTCCGGTTTTCATTTCCATACCCTCTGCCAGCAGGACCTTCCTCCTTTAGAGCGCACACTCAATGCTGTGATCCGGCGCTTTGGCAAATACTTTAAGCATATTCACTGGATTAATTTTGGCGGCGGTCACCACATTTCGCGCGAGGATTATCAGGTCGACGATTTGATTGCCATGCTGAAAAACTTCCAGGCCAATTATGACCTGCAGGTATATCTGGAACCCGGTGAAGCGGTAGCCATTCGCAGCGGAGTCCTTGTTGCTGAAGTAGTGGATATTACCTGGAATACTGTGGCCCAGGCCATTCTCGATACCTCTGCAACCTGCCATATGCCTGATGTATTGGAAATGCCCTATCGGGCCGATATCCTCGGCGCAGCCATGCCCAATGAACTTGCTCATACCTACCGCCTCGGCGGCATGACTTGCCTGGCCGGCGACATCATTGGTGACTATTCGTTTGCCCAACCCTTGCAGGTTGGACAGCGGTTAGTCTTCGATGATATGGCCCATTACACCATGGTAAAAACAACAACCTTTAATGGTATTAACTTGCCCTCTATTGCTGTTTGGGATTCGCGTACCGATGAGCTGGAGGTCATCCGCCAGTTTGGCTACGAGGATTTTAAAACGCGCCTTTCCTGATGGAGCTGATCGCTGCCGCAGGGGTATGTCAAATCCTGCGCAGCGATAAACTGGCCTCCATTAAATCAATTTCACGTACCAGTTTCCGATGTGCTTCATCATCCAGGCTTCCGGACAAACGCAACCTGTACAATTCATCTCGCTCGGCGCGCAAGGCTTCAATGTGTAATTGATATTCCAGCAGGGCGACTTGGCGATATTTTTCCCTGGTGTTTTCATCGGGATCACCGTGTTGGAGGCGGCGGCGATAGATGTCGAGCAAATGACTGACGGCTGCTGCGCGTATTGCCTGCTGGTTATGATCATCACCACTAACGGCCGATAAGGTTTCGAGGCGGCGAATGGCCGCGTTGGTGATTTCCAGGCGTGCGCTTTCTATATGGCTGGTTTGATGTTCGCAGGTGTCGGGTGGCAAATGGCGGGTTAACATGGGTAAGGCAATCGAAGCAATGAGTAGCGAGAGCATGATGACACCCATAGCAATGGAGATTGCCAGATCCCTGGCAGGAAATGCGCTGCCGTCCAGCAATAACAAAGGCAAGGTGAGTATACCGGCGAGGGTAATCGCGCCGCGCACGCCTGCGGCTGCCATAATAAGCAGGTAAAGGTTTTCCAATTCTGCCGTTGGTGAGAAGTTGGAAGAAAAGTGTGTGGTGCGCACAGAGATCCACACCCATAGATAGCGGAGGACTCCCAAGCCCAAGGTAATGACCAGGATATACAGGGGAAGGTACCCGGTATGGGTTATGCCGTTGCGCTGAACAATATCGGGCAGGGAAGCCAGCATTCCCGGTAATTGTTCGCCCAGCAAAATAAAAATAATGCCATTGAGGGCAGTTTGTACCGTATCCCATACCGACGTGCGCTGCATGCGCGTTGTTGCCAGGACCGGGCCGGATAACTCATGGTAGTGCATGGCAATACCGGCCACTACCGCCGCCAAAATACCGGAAAGGCCAAAATGTTCCGCCGTGAGATAAGCTGCGAAGGGAATTAACAAACTGATCAAAATCTGAATCGCCGGTTCCTCACCGGTACGCTGTATCAGGCGGCGATTGAGCAAGCCGATAATCCAGACTATCGCCATCCCGGTGCAGATTCCACCGCCGGCAACAATAAAAAATTCAAGTACTGCATCGCCTGCTGCAAAGCTACCCGTCATCATCGCGGTGACAGCGAAACTAAAACACACCAGTCCACTGGCATCGTTTAACAGGGATTCTCCTTCAAGGATATGCATTAATCGTGTGTGGATAGGGGAGTTGGCGGCAATAGCACTGACGGCGACCGGGTCAGTTGGTGAGAGAATGGCCGCCAGAGCAAAGGCAACAGCCAGGGGGATGGCAGGGATCAGCCAGTGAATAAAATACCCCAGGCCGATAACAGTAAACACAACCAGGCCAGTGGCCAGGGAAATAATGGTTTTCCAATCGCGAAAAAAAGCGCCCTTGGGAATGCGCCAGCCATCCAAAAATAACAAGGGTGGAATAAACAACAATAAGAACAGGTGTGAATCAAACCTGACTTGAAAACCCAGCCAGGAGAGCCCGGCACCCAGCGCAATTTGCAACAGAGGCAAGGGAATTTTTAGCGGCAGCAGACGTACCATAAAGGTACTCATGACCACGGCAAACAACAGCACAAGCACAATAGTGACGGTATGCATAATCGCCTATCAGGTAATTACTATGACTATTTATATAGTATAGGTTTTTTATAACGTTAAACTGCCTTTGTAAAAGATAAACCATAAAAATAATATATTTTTTGATGCCGATTGCATCACAAAATTTTCTTCTTGTTTAAAGCATGAAATTGCATACGTATGCAGTTCGTGGACTTTGGCGACAGTTGAAATTACAGTCAAATTCATAACCCACAGGAAATGATTGTCACCGGATGCAATCATTCACGGATACGATCACTGACTGTTATGGAAACCAAACTTTTTCGCTCCCAGGCTGTTGAGCATCACAAAAACCGCTTACATGGCGACGCTATTGTAACGCCTCGCATTTCACATTCCCTCATTGTCCTTTTTCTGCTCGTTTGGGTAGCGGTTGTATTTCTGTGGCTGATTTCCAATTCTTACGCTCGTAAAGAAACTGTTGTCGGTTGGCTTGAGCCATCAGCAGGCGTTATTCGTGTATACCCGGAGGACACAGGTACTATCAAAAAGGTACTTGTTTCAGAAGGAGATTTTGTTGAAAAAAACCAGCCGCTGCTGATTATAAATGGAGACAGGATTCTAACCGATGGCGGCAATATGGAGGAAAATTTGCTGAATGAGTATGACGTTCAAAAAAGCCTGGTTAATGAGCAGTTGGCAAGGAGCAACACAATCTATAAAAGTCAGGCAAAAATCATAAATGAAAAGATTCACGCGGCAGAAAGTGAATTGCTCATGTTAAAAGAGCAAATGACAATGTTGTCTCGAAAGCATGCATTGATCTCTAATCAGGTTGAGCGCATGAGTGTTCTGAAAAAAGACGGACATATTTCAGGATATGATTATGAAAGTGTGTTATCACAGGAGTTGGCCGTTCGTATTGATATTCATAATCTTACGATAAGCAAAATATCCAAGGAAAACCTTATAGAGCAAATGCAAAGTGAAAGTAATTTTTTACTCTACGAAAATCAAAACAGGATAGATCAATTAAAAGAGAAATTAAGTGATATAACCCAGAAAATTGCGCAATTAAACGGCAGGAAATCTTACGTTATAAAGTCCCCAAGGGCAGGGGTTATTAATAATTTGCAGGCCATAGAAGGGCAAAAGGCGGTGTCCGGTTCAGCTATTCCTTTGCTGACGCTGATCCCTGAAGAGGCCAAACTAATTGCACATTTATTAGTACCTGTACGTGCCATTGGCTTTGTTGAACCGGGCCAGAATTTGGAAATAGCCTACGATGCCTTCCCCTATCAGCGATTTGGTCTTTATCGTGGCGTAATAGACAGTGTTTCCTCCACGTTGATGCTTCCCAACGAAGTGTTGAACGTTCCTTACGGGCTGTCTGAACCTGTTTATAAAGTAACAGCTCATATCCAAAAGCAGGACATTAGCGCATACGGTAAGTCCTTATCGTTGAAATCCGGCATGACCCTGAACGCAAAAATATCGACCGGTGAGCGCTCTCTTATACATTGGTTGTTTGATCCAATATACAGTTTAAAAGGAAAAATGTAGTGGATTCTGTTGCTAATCAAACACAGTCTTATTCGGATAGGCTTGTAAAGTTCAGCTCGTCAAGCAAGTTGCCTGTAATCCTGCAGACCGAGACTGCCGAGTGTGGCCTTGCATGCCTGGGAATGATAGCCGGATATTACGGATTGGTAACCGATATCGTTTCTTTAAGGAAAAAATTTTCAATATCCAGTAAGGGAACTGGGTTAAAAACGCTTATGCAGTTGGCATCGCTAATGAACCTGTCATCAAGGGCGTTGCGTATAGACGAGGATGAATTAAACAAAATACAACTGCCCTGTATTGCCCATTGGAATATGGATCATTTCATTGTTATTAAATCTATAGGTAGGAAAAGTGTTGTTATTGTCGATCCCAACTCAGGGGAACTTGAGGTAAGCAAAAAGGATTTCCTGAAAAAGTTTACTGGGGTTGTGTTGGAACTGACGCCAACATCGGAATTTAAGAAAAAAGAGGAAAAAATAAAATTAAGCCTGGGTGCATTTTGGAGCAATATTGTCGGGCTAAAACGCGGCTTAACCAATATATTGATTTTGTCATTAATCTTGCAACTGTTTGCATTAGTAGCCCCCTTCCAAATGCAGTTGGTTGTCGACGATGTACTATTAAATAGGGATGTAAGCCTGCTTGCTGTAATAACACTGGGTTTTCTGTTCTTATTGTTAATTCAAATATCGACAAAAATAATAAGAAAGTTTTTGATGTTTGAGCTCTCCACAAGGTTGACCATGCAAATGTCATCTAACCTGTTCAGGCATTTGATCCGGTTGCCTGTCGATTATTTCAACAGGCGGCATATGGGTGACATAATCTCCAGGTTCGGCTCTGTGGGTAATGTCCGCGATGTAATTACCAATGGGTTAATTGCCGCCATTATAGATGGCCTGATGGCAATTCTGGCACTGATTTTAATGTTTTATTACAGTGTATTGCTGGGTTTTATTGTGGTGGCCGTAGTTATTTTATATGCCTTGATAAGGTATTTTTTCTACTCCCCCTTCAAGCGGATCAATGAAGAAAGTATCGTTGTTGCTGCAAAGGAAAGTTCACACTTTATTGAATCGGTAAGGGCTATTCAAACCATCAAAATATTCCAGAAGGAAACTGATCGTGAAAGCCAGTGGAAAAATAAAATGGCCGATGTTATCAATAAGGACATTAAAATATTTAAATGGACTATTGGTTACGATACCGCCAATGATATTTTGTTTGGAATAGAAAATTTAATAGTTATTTATTTGGCGGCAACACTGGTGCTGGATAATAAAATATCGCTGGGAATGCTATATGCCTTTATGAGCTACAAAGGGCACTTTATTGCCTCAACCATAGGCCTGGTTGATCAATATATCAATTATAAAATGCTGGATATTCATCTGAGCCGGCTGGCTGATATTGTTTATTCAGAACCTGAAAATATTAATTCACACCTGACTAAAGAACTTGTGGGTTCAGTGAGCGTAGTGGATGAAAATAATGTACATGTAAACTCCAATAATATTATCGATGGAAAAATAGAGGTCAAAAACCTGTCGTTTAAATACAGTGAACACGAACCCTATATTTTCCAAAATGTAAACTTCTGTATTCAACCGGGTGAAACGGTAGCCATAACCGGAGTCAGTGGTTGTGGCAAGACGACGCTAATAAAGTGCCTGATGGGCCTTATACAACCTACAGAAGGCGAAATTTATATCGATGACAAACCAATACGGGAATTATCCTCCTATAGGAGTCAGATAGCCGGTGTTATGCAGGATGACGCCTTACTGGCGGGTGATATATCCGACAACATCACTTGTTTTTCCTCCACCATAGACATGGATAACGTTATCAAATATGCCGCCATGGCATCAGTCCATAACGACATAACCAGAATGCCGATGCAATATAAAACCCTGGTTGGTGACATGGGGTCGAGCCTCAGCGGGGGGCAAAAGCAAAGAATCATATTGGCAAGGGCCCTGTATCGCGAACCGAAAATATTATTTTTGGACGAAGCCACCAGCCATCTGGATTCCGATAACGAGCATCACGTCAATCAAAATATAAAACGCCTGAGTATTACCCGGGTCTTTGTAGCCCACCGGGCAGAAACCATTTCCTTTGCCGATAGGGTGATAAACCTTGGTTAACGATAACCATGGGTTAAATCCTGGTGGAGCCGGATTTATCTCTTTAATAAAGGAGATAAATATCATGGAAGATGATGTGTCTATATAAGAGATTCATCGCCTGGATCATTATTGGTCTGTTCGTATGGAAGCGTTTTGTCTGCTTATCCTGTTGGATAGGTTTTATTTATGTAAATTAATGGAGTTATATTATGCGTGAATTAAGTCTTGCTGAAATTGAAGAAGTGCAGGGTGGTTGGGAAGTTACTGGAAAAATTAAAATTGACGCACCTAAAGTCACCATTACCAATACAAATAGCAGTTCAGGTACAACCTCAGCAACTATCGGCGGAGGAACTTATAGTGGCTCGGTAACTATTCGTGGTGGTACTTCTGGCTCATCTTCAAGTGGTTCGTCCTCCAGTGCGCCTTCAAGAACAGAGCCTTTTGATGATACTAAGAAATAGGATCTGGTTAAATTGAGTTATTGATTTAACTATCACAGGGATGTGGCTATTGCTGATTAATTTTTTTTGGGGATATATATGAAGTATAGTATATTTTTAATATTAATTTTTTGTTTACAAGTGTCTTCTATGGAAGTAAAAAAAGATATTTATTCCGTTGGGTATGAACTTTTCACTGTGCAGGGTTATCTGTATGAAAGAAAACTTAACTTGGTTTTTGATTCTGGTACAAATTATACTATTTTAAATAAAGGTTTGATTGATGAAGTAAAGTCATCCAATAAAAAAATTAAAAAAAGATTTAGCAAGTTTTTAGATCAAGATATTTTATATGCCAATAAAGTAGATTTTTATCTGGATAAAAATTATACGCACCCATCAAGAATAGTTTTTTTTGATGGGTTAACGAATATTCCTTTTGAAATAGATGGAATATTGGGATTTGAGTATTTGTATAACATTGGTTTCAAGGTGAATTTTCAAGACAGGATTTTAACGCTGAATCCCGAAGAGATTTATGGAAATAAAATTAAAATAAAAGTAGAAGATTATGATCCTCATATAGAAGTTATTATTAATAATTGCAAGTTTTCAATGGCGATAGACACTGGAGCTAGCAACAGTTCACTAAAAGAGGATGATTGGAATAGGTTAATGAAATGCGGTTCCACAGAACTCTATAAAGAAGATATTTATGCAAATAATTTATTGCAACATATGCATGAAAAAACAATTGATAAAGGCGTTTTTGAAATTAAAGTAGGTAACTCAATATCCAATATTGTACTGTATCAATCTTACGGGCCGCTCTCCAATTCTAATATTTTAGGTAATGACTTTTTAAAGGATTATGAAATTATAATTCCTAAGAAATCAAAATATATTTACCTCAATAAAATAGAAAAACCAGAATAATGTTTTTATCAAATAGTGTTTTTACTATATAGAAAAAGGAAAGCTTCATGAGGAATTATTTATTAACTATGGCATTGTTATTTTGCACTTGTACGAATGCTATGGAGGTAAAAAAATATATTCACCCAGTGCCTGTGTGGTCTGATCTTTTCACTGTGCAGGGCTATTTTTATAAAAAAGAATACAGGTTATTGGTTGATACGGGAAGTAGTTATTCGGTTTTTGGAAAAGATTTAATTGATGAAATAAGGTCATTAGATTCTAATTTAAAAATTAAGAGTATGTTTAGTGAGTTTTTAAGGCAAGATATTTTATATGCTGATAATGTTAAATTTTATTTAGATAAAAATTATGTTTATCCTTCAAGAATTTTTTTTTCTGATTTAATAAAAAACATTCCTTTTGAGATGGATGGAATATTGGGGTTTGAGTATTTGTATAATGTTGGTTTCAAAGTAAATTTTCAGGATAAAATTTTAATGCTAAATCCTAAAGAGTTTTATGGGAATAAAATTAAACTCAGGGTGAAAGATTATTACCCGCAGATAGAGGTTACTATTAATAAATGCAAATTTTCAATGGCTATAGATACCGGATCTACTAAAAGCTCACTAAAAGAAGAGGATTGGAATAGTTTAATGAGCTGTGGCTCGACCGAATTATACAAGGAAGAAATTTATGCAAGTAATGCACTGGAATCCATACATGAAAAAACAGTTGAAAAAGGTGTTTTTGAAATAAAAATTGGAAACTCGATATCTAATATTACATTGTCTAAATCTCATGGGCCACACTCCAATATTAATCTTTTGGGTAATGATTTATTAAAGGATTATGAAATGACAATACCTAAAAAATCAAAATATATTTACCTCAATAAAATAGAAAAACCAGAATAATGTTTTTATCAAATGGTATTTTCACTATATAGAAAAAGGAAAGCTTTATGAGGAATTATTTATTAACTATGGCATTGTTATTTTGCACTTGTACGAATGCTATGGAGGTAAAAAAAGATATTCACTCAGTGCCTGTATGGAATGATATTTTTACTGTGCAGGGCTATTTTTATGAAAAAGAATTTAAGTTGGTGATTGATACGGGAACCAGTTATTCAGTTGTAGGAAAAGATTTAATTGACGAAATAAAATCTTTATATCCTAACTTAAAAATTAAAAAGAAGTATAGTAAGTTTTTAAAGCAGGATATTTTATATTCTGACAAGGTTAAGTTCTATTTAGATGAAAATTATATATACCCTTCAAGACTTGGTTTTTCTGATTTAATAAAAAATCTCCCTTTTGAGACAGATGGAATATTGGGGTTTGAGTATTTGTATAATATCGGCTTCAAAATTAATTTTCAGGATGGTGCTTTAACACTCAACCCTAAAGAACTTTATGGAAATAAAGTTAGGCTGAAAGTGAAAGATTATAATCCTACAATAGAGGTTATTATTAATGGCTGTAAATTCTTAATGAAAATAGATACTGGTGCTAATTCAAGCTCATTAAAAGAGAAGGATTGGAATAGGTTAATGCAGTGCGGTTCCGCAGAGATCTATAAAGAAGAGATTTATACCAGTAATGCATTTCAATCTATGCATGAAGCAATCATTGAGAAAGGTGTTTTTGAAATGAAAATTGGTGATTCAATATCCAATATTACATTATATAAAGCACACGGAGCACTTTCTAATTCTAGCCTTTTGGGGAATGATATTTTAAAAGACTATGAAATGACTATTCCTAAAAAATCAAAATATGTGTATCTCTATAAAATGGAAAAATCAGAATAACCTTATGGAAAAATTATTTAATATTGATCGTGAAATTTTGGGTGCTAATTACGTTGATTTTAACTGTTCAAAAGTCACGTCTGCACAGGTTTTATGGATAAATAAAAACTCAATAACTGATAAGTTCGATAAAGAGTTCGATGAAAAACTGTTCTTGGATCAGTTTGGTTACGCCGTGGTTGGCAATAGATATTATGATGAGATTGTGTTTGACATATCCAATAAAAAATATCTTCAGGCAGAGCGATATGGCGGGCTCGGTGTTGGTATTAATGCTGGTGGTGCCAGATGTGGTAATTTAAACGGCGTGCAAATAAAGGGTGTTGGAAAGAATATACTGGCAGGTGAATCTAATGACGAATGGTATAGTTATGGTGGCCTGAACCTGGTTGATGCAATATACGAGGCAATATATTCCACTCTTTTAAATAGAATAATGCCGCTTGGTACTGTGGCAATCCACGGAGTTATCCTGCTGGGTGAAAAAACTGCTATGTTGCCAGGGTTGGACCATCTGCCTATAGATCAGCGGAGGGGATATGGCGCTTTATTGGTTCGCGATATTTGTATAAGACCTGCACACTTTCTTAAAGCTTCTTCATCACGTATATCTATACCGAATGATATAATTTCCGAAGAAGCCAGGGTAAGGCGTGTCAACCGGAATTTTTATAAAACATTTACATCAGTAAGTGGTTATATAAAATCAATGGGGCAGTTGTTGTTCAATTATGCCAATCAATTTGCATTTTCTCGGATGGCAAGGCTCTCCCACGGCAGTATTTCTCCATCCAATATCAGTATTGATGGCCGATGGCTTGATTTAACAAATACCACTTTTTTAGGTGGCGGTCATAATATTGGTGGAAAATCATCATTCTATTCCGAACCTGATGAGGTAATAGATTTTTTTTGTGAAATGGTTTATACATTTTCAAAATATAATAAATTGAAGTTAAATGTTAATATATTAACCAACTACTTTTTCGAGCAGTTTGACTCCTTCCTTCGTGCCCATACTTGTTACGTATTGGGAATAAGTTATAAAAATGTGAAATCTGGATCCGATAACCCGGATTTGATTAATTTAAGCCGGAATCTTGCAAAGATCATTAATTCCGCAAAGAAAATTTCTCCGGGAAGGCCGGTTTCAATCCAATCAAATGACCCTTTGCTGAGTTTCCTTAGGGGTATATTTTCTTATGCCTTTGCTGATATTAAAGATGAAGCATTAGATGTAAATCATGAAGTGCTGTTTATCGATGATAAGCGGTCATTTTTATCTTTGATCAGGTCTACATATAATAATTTACAGCTTAAAAATATTAGTTTAGAGGCTTATTTAACCTTCAGCTTTTTGTTGTCGATTAAAAGGTTTTACGTTACTGAATTTTTCTTTATGGGGAGATTGGAAAGTTATATCTATAATGAGGTGTTATCTGCTAATAAAGATGGCTTTTATGATTTGATTAGTATTCCATTGAATGTGGCTGATTGGTCTTTTGATAAAGATGAGGCCGATATGTTAATCAAGCTTGATGAGAAAATGATATCTTCAGGTTTTATTATCTTTAAAGACAGTGGTTGGACACTGTGTTTTGATCCTGTGAGAAATGTCTATTTAATAGATGACACTGATTCTAATACACTCCTTTATGAGTGCCCCTCTTTCTGTCGAATGATGTCATACATTAAAAATAATAATTTGAATTGCACTGTGCTTGGATACGATTTTAGCCATTACTTGCACTATGTAGAAAATGCTTTGCGAGTTGATGGAGCTGGGTAATTAATATGGATAATAAAATATTAAATAAAGCATTAATGTTGCATGTATCTTCCAATCGTGAAATATCCCCAGAGGTTGCTGCTTTGCTTGTAACAGCCAATAACAATAAGACATTAGCATTGTTATACAATTCAGCAGGTGTCGAAATTGGTTACATTATCTATGCAAATATTAATGCGTACTCTGCTTATGCTTTTTTAAAGCACAATGTTTACCCACAATATTTTCATGAATGGCATGAGGGTAGGTTTACCCTGATATATCGTGTCATGTTAATTGCTTCCTCCCGTGCAGAGGTTTTTTATGCTCTTGGGAATTTTATTAGATCCAAAAAAATACTTTTGTACAAAAGGAGAGATAGGGGGACTTTATGGAAGAAAAGAAATGTCCTTTTCAGGAAAAAGGTTCTATTTAATTCGGGATAATAATTGCGCTGATTATAAATTGTACTGGAATGGGATGTTAGGATTGATATATGAATTATGAGTGGTTGCCTTCAATATCTGTTTTTTGTTCCAATATTTCAGCAGATATTGATGAGGTTATTGATGTTGCTGTTCTTGAGATAACACTAAATGTAATAAAAAATGATGAAATAAAAGATGTTGTATTATTTTTTATTGAAGGTGGCGATGAAATACGAATTTCCTTGAAAAGAGAAAATACAGGATCTTTTGATAAGTGGATATGTCGCTGTAAATTGCATAGGAGCATAAAGGCATACCGTACTTTTTCCTATAGATTTAAAATTGTATTGGATAAAGACAGCTTTTTCTTTGATGCCATGGGAGCGCATAAATATTCTGTAAGTAATAATAAAAATTTTATATACAGTTTTAATGGATATCCAGGCTGGGTGGAGTCGGCCGTTATATATCATATCTTTATTGATAGGTTTAAGTCTGTTATTTCAAGGGATTCAGTTTCTTTGTCTTGGGGGGATGTTCCCTCTGGAGATGTTTATGAAATGTATGGCGGTGATTTGTATGGGGTTGTTGAGAAGCTAAATTATCTTCAGGATTTAGGCGTCAATACTCTATGTTTTACGCCTATTTTTTCTTCATCGACAAATCATCGATACGATGTAGAAGATTATCTTTCTATCGACCATCGCCTGGGCGGTAATGAGGCATTTATCTTGTTATTGCAAGAATGTAAAAGAAGGGATTTTAAAATTATTCTCGATGGTGTTTTTAATCATATGAGTGCGAGATCTCCCTGGTTTGATATCAACGGGGACTATGCAAGTGCTGGGGCAGGTAGGTTTTTAGAATCTAAGTATAGGGAGTATTTCAGGTTTAATAAGGATTCAATGGAGTATGATTCATTTTGGGGGGATATTTATTTGCCCAGGTTAAATTATGAATCGGATAAATTAAGAGGAGTTATATATAAAAATGATACTTCTGTCGTCAAGTATTGGTTAAATTCACCTTATTCAATTGATGGGTGGAGATTGGATGCCTGTTGTATGTTGGGTAAGTATCCTAATGTGGATGTGAGTGATGCTGTTTTACGTGAGTTATACGATGAAGCAAAAAAAGTAAATAAAGATTGCTATCTTTTTGGTGAAAACCCCTTTGATCCTGCTGAAATAAAACCATTCTGTCATTTGGATGGTATGACAAATTATTCAGGTTTTTATACTCCATTAGTACATTGGCTTGATAATGATATTAATTTTGATGTTCTGGATTTTGACAGCACCTTGCGGGAATTTAGGGCATTAATGGGATATCAATTTGTGTTGTCATCTAAAAATTTTATTGGTAACCATGATAAGAAAAGATTGTTTGGTTTATTAAACAGGGATGTTGTCAAATACAAGAATGCATTGGTTTTTCTTTTTACCTATCCTGGTATTCCGACAGTTTATTATGGTGATGAAATTGGACTTTCTCATTCTGCAAGTGGTGAGGATGGTAGATTATGTATGAAGTGGGATAATTTGACAGATTTTAATAGGGATGTTTTTTTGTACACCAAGAAATTGATTTTTTTATATAAAAATTCAATATCCTTGCAAAAAGGTGAATTTAAAACCCTATATGCGAGCGAAGAGGTATTTGTATTTGAGCGATTTTACGAGGGACAAATTTCTATTATTATTTTGAATAACAGTGGAAAGGTATGTAAAAATATCCAGGTTCAGTCATTTTCTATACTATTTTTTGAATCAGTCTGCTTTTCCAGTGTTTTAGATGATTCAATTAATGTTGATGTATCTAATGGAGCATATATAAACGTGTCTAATATTAACAGCTGTTTCCCGGTTATTTTGCAGTCTAACTGAATGCTGTATTAATATTAATTTCGGTGGATTTTATATGAATGAGAGTTCATATGTTTTTTTAATGGTTGTTTTGATTTGGTCTTTTGGAATTGCCTTGAATTTTCTAAATAAAAAATTCAAGGTAATTAAAGATTATTATTTTTTGCTGATATTAAATTCGCTAATTTTTATAATGGCCCCTGTTTATTTATCAACAATGGGTTAGGTGTTATGTAAATAACGGCCTGGCATCATCAGGTATATGCTCACAATAATAATTCGGAGCAGTTTTGGATTCACCTTGAACAGGTAGTGAGAGTGCAAACCAGGCGCCAATCATGACCAGTCCTGCTATCCAGATAATTTTTCCAGCCAGGATAAATACCAGGAGCGATGCGATATTGGTGGCGAAATTTAGGGGCTAAGCTCCCGTCAACAAAAAGAAGAAATATTGTTCCCTATGGTTAAAACTCACCTAAAAAACCTCCGGATTGATGCGACCAGAGTTGTGCGTAGACACCGCCGAGGGCGAGCAATTCGCTATGGGTTCCCTGTTCGATAATCTGGCCTTTGTCCAGGACGATCAGGCGATCCAGTGCCGCAATTGTGGAGAGACGATGTGCGATGGCAATAACGGTTTTGCCTTGCATCAGGGTTGTCAAGTTAGCTTGAATAGCGGCTTCTACCTCTGAGTCGAGGGCGGAGGTTGCCTCATCAAGGATCAGGATAGGTGCGTTTTTGATAAGCACCCGGGCGATGGCAATGCGCTGGCGTTGGCCACCGGAGAGCTTCACGCCACGCTCGCCTACATGGGCGTCATAGCCTGTGCGTCCCTGGTTATCGATCAGGCCCATAATGAAGTCGTGAGCCTCTGCTTGCCGGGCTGCATGGATCATTTCTGCTTCAGTGGCATTGGGTTTGCCGTAGAGCAGGTTGTCGCGAATGGATCTGTGCAACAGGGACGTATCTTGTGTCACCATCCCGATATTAGCGCGCAGGCTTTCCTGTTTGATGGCAGCAATGTTTTGTCCATCGATCAGGATGCGGCCGGACTCAATATCATAAAAACGCAACAGCAGGTTGACGAGTGTTGATTTACCTGCACCCGATCGACCAACCAGCCCGATTTTTTCTCCAGGCTTAATCAGTAGGTTGAAGTCGTGCAGCAGTTTTCCATCGCCCTTACCGTAATTGAAATTAACAGACTGGAAATCAATCTGGCTATGGCTGATCTGTAAGGGTTGGGCATGGGGTTGGTCCTGTACTTCGCGCGGAATCGACAGTGTATTCAGACCGTCGCGTGCAGTTCCTATATTTTCAAACAGTGCAGAAACCTCCCACATAATCCATTGCGCCATGCCATTGAGGCGCAATACCAGCCCCACAGCGGCAGCGATGGCACCTGTGGTAATCAGGGCATTGGACCAGAGCCAGATGGAGGTTGCGGCAACTGCAAAAATCATCAATGCATTAATAAACCATACGCCGGTTCCCAGCAGGGTTGCCAGGCGCATTTGCGGATATACCGTGCCGAGAAAGTGCTCCATGCCTGTGCGTGCATAATCAGCTTCGCGATTGGAATGTGAAAAGAGCTTGACCGTAGAGATATTGGTATAGGTATCAACCAGGCGTCCGGTCATATCGGAGCGTGCATCCGCCTGCCGTGCGGATACCTTTGCCAGGCGTGGCAGGAAGTAATACAACAAACCCGAGTAAGCGGCGAACCAAACCAGTAAGGGTATGGCGAGGCGAAAATCCAGTGATGCGGCGAGCACCAGGATACCGCTGAAGTACACCAGTACATACAAAAGTACATCCAGTAATTTCATAATGGTTTCGCGCACGGCCAGGGCGGTCTGCATCACCTTGGTAGCGATGCGTCCGGCAAATTCATTTTGGTAAAACTGGTAACTTTGGCCGAGTAAGTAGCGATGTGCCTGCCAGCGGATGCGCATGGGGAAATTGCCCAGCAGGGTTTGGTGCATGATCAATGAGTGAATGAGCACGGCACAGGGCAGGGCAATCAGAATAATAAACGCCATCAGCAACAACTGGTCGCCGGATTGGCTCCAGAAGGTGTCCGGGGTTTGCGTATTGAGCAAGTCCACCAAATTGCCCAGGTAGCCAAAGAGCGATACTTCGAGAATGGCAATTATCCCGGTAAATACGGCCATGGCTATTAAGTAAAACTCGGTACCACGGGTATAGTGACGACAAAAGGCGTACAGTGTTTTGGGTGGTTCCTGGGGATCTTGCGCGGGAAAGGGTTTGATCAGGCTTTCAAAAAAACGAAACATAAATATCCCTTGGTGATGAGGTGCCGGTAAAACAGGGAGGGAATGGGGGCTGTTTAAAAAGTGGGCAGCAGTTTATCAGTTTTCGTGCATTAGCACGTGTAACCAAATGTTAAGCCAATGCTACACTGGGCCTTTATACACGATTTGGCTGACATTTGTTGTCAGTAGTGATTTGTTCCGGTTTAACGTGAGGTCTATCGATGCGAAATACCCTGGAAGTCTTTGGTGCGGGATGTTTGGGTGCCCTGGTGATGTGTGTGGTGATGTGGTTGTGTACCCGCTATGGTGTGACCCAATCATTGGGTGTGGCGATCAGTGGTTCTGTCTCGCCCCACTGGATGTATCCTCGGATTGTCTGGGGTGGTTTGTGGGGGTTGTTGTTTCTGTTACCGATACTGTCCAGCAGCCTGCTGGCGCGCTCGTTTGTGATTGCACTTTTTCCGACCCTGGTGTGGCTGTTCGTTATTTATCCGTTCTATCTGGGTAAAGGTGTTGCCGGTTTATCCCTGGGATTGTTAACACCTTTTGTGGTGTTTTTCTTTTTCTGGGTATGGTCGCTGACAACGGCTATTGTGTTGCGTTTGTCGCGTTAGGTAATGGATTTATGGGCAGTGCACTAAAGATTTTTGTATTGGGATTACTCTTGATGGGGGCAGGGCTGTCAAACGCACAATTACTGCCCAATAATCACACGCTGAATGCACAGTCTGTACAGCGTTGGATGGAGAGTAACCGCGACATGGTGCCGGTTATGCAGGTACTGGATCAGATGCATGCCAGTGCGGAAGCGATGGCTGCGTTTGATGCTTTATCGGCTGCCTTGCAGGATGAGCAGATAGACGCTTTTTTACGCACACAGCAACTGCTTGATAACGCCCAGGCGATGGTGCAACGGCATGGTTGGAAATCGGTAGGCGAGTACCAGCGCCTGGGAACCCGACTTGGTAATGCGATTGCGGCCTATTTCCTTGCCCAGGATATACAAGGGCTGACGGAAGAGCAGTTACAGGTTTTGCGGGATAACACGGACCCTGCGCTCCTGGCCGTCCCCGAGGCTGACATTGCCTTTGTCAAGGCGAATGAAAAAGCCCTGCAACAGTATATCCAGGCTTATGCCGCTGGTCGTTAATAAACACAAAGCCGCTGAGAGCGGCTTTTTCTATTCTTTCACCTTGTGGTACCTGTTAACGGGCACTGTTCAGGGTTAAATACACCATGGTTTGATTAAGCAGCTGATAGGCTACCTCACCGAAGGTGATTGGGCCTGTCAGGTCTCGTGTATTTTTGCCTTCCAGTTCTGAATAAAGGAAATTAAGGATACAGTTGCAGGTAAAGGCGATGTCCTCGCTTACAGAGGAGGGCAACGCCTGGTTAAAGCTCTCAATATAATTGGGTACCGGTTTGGCGAAGCGGTAACCCACATCGGCAAAAACAGGCGCATATAAATCAACGCGGTGATGCAGCGCATCAACTTGCTGGATACTGACATTGATCATTACGCCGGAATAATTGGCTACCAGCGGTAACCGGGTGTCGATATTTTCCTGCTTGATGTAATCCGCCAAATTTCCCGGGGTCCCATTGATCGTACATTCTTCTGCCTTGAAGCCGGTATTGGGAAATTTGATTTCCGGGCCGTCGCCCTGGGTAAACAGGTTGACGATGTTGATAGTCGCTAACTGGTATTCCGGCATGGGGATGTGCATGGCAACGGCTTGTTGGTCAAACAACATACCGTTGGCCGGACCAAAGCCCACTTTGGCATTGCGGCTGCCCAGGTCGTCCAGGTGTACACCGGAAATCCAGCCCACAATGGGAGAAAAATACATATTGGGATATTCGGGAGCTTTTTGGGCGTAAGAAAGATGCACTTGGGACATGGCCGGCAATATCACAATAGTAAAACCATGCTCCGGTGCTTCCTGGGCGATCCGTGAAATGGAATTGGCATCGTAAAGTGTAATGCGCGGTGCGCGGTTGGGCGCAATGCCATGGATGGTATTCACAAAAATACTGTTGCGATCCACCTTGCCGCCTGCCCTGGTCATAAAGTAGGGGATGGTGCCTGCAATCCAGTTGCCAGAAGGTAAACCGCTTAGTACCGTTTCATCGGCAGCGATAACCAGGTACTCACCCTGTTGGATTTTTGTAATAAGTTCATCGCGACTGATAAGGGCGCTGCTGATTCGGATATCGGCGTCTTGTGCCATGCAAGATCTCCTTTGTATTGCTGCCGCATTATTGCGGCCAGGTATTCGTTAAATAAGGTTTATTGGGAAGCCGTCGTAAGATGGAATTTCCGTTGTTAGGTTCCGGTGTCTCAACCCGCATAGGAGTTGTGCAGCACCATACGCAACTCTTGTTGCATAAAGCGTTGGTTGTGCTGGATAAACTCGCGTATTTTCCGCGCTGCGTTTAGTTCTACTACCGGATCCGGATTCATGAGCAGCTGGGAGCGCAGATTGGATAGCAACAGCTTGTAAGCCATATAAGAACTCGGGATAAAGGAATCATCCTTGAGGATACGTTTCCAGATATCGTGTTGTTCATTCGGCAGGGTAAATTGTGCCTCTTCCGGCGCATTCATCAATTTGTTGATTAACACCAGTTCCGGTTTAAGTGCGCGGGCATTTTTTTTGAAAAATTCACGCAGGGAATTGAGTGTCAATAAGCGCGATTGGTTATCGGCTGCCTGCTGGAATGCGTGGCGCAGGCGCACCAGGAACAGGTTGAGCGACATGTTGCTGGATTTCAGGTCGATCTTGCCGGTGAGCAACTTCAGCCAGATGCTGTTTTTCAATGCGGGTAGTACCAATTTGGTAGCGGCATTACGGCGCTCTTCTGCCAATTGCTTTTTGGGTGAAAAACCACAAATTTGGGTACACTCACCATCCATGGCGTTGATATGGGCAATAAAGAACTTGCGCAATTCCGTAACCGCTTCGGGTAGTTTTTGCATGCCATCGCGCTCGTGGATGGTGAGCTTTAGCTTGGACAAGAGGAGTTTGAGCGAGAAGAGTTGGGTTTTCAGGTGGAATTTATCGGTAATGATTCGCTCCCAGATACTATCCACTTCCGTAGGGAGGCAACTGGCCAGGCGGTATTGCTCGGGGGTGTCTTCAATGTCGGTAATAATATTTTGGATCAGGGCCAGTTCCAGCTGATAGAGGCTGGCGATGGTGTTTGCGCTTAAACCACGCATATAGGCCATGGCAACCTGTTGTCGCAGTTGGTGGGTATATGGGCGGTTGTTATCACCCATAAAGTGCGGTTTTAGCAGACTGTCGCGGCTTATCCCTTTGGTAGGGGTGTTCTTATCCACCACATGGGAACTGATATAACAGATGTAATTACCGAAGCTGCCGTATATCCAGCGTTTAGGCGCCTCAATCTCTTGCCATTGCTGGTCAATATCATTGCTTTTGGAGAGAAAGCTAAAGCGGGGTTTTTCACTGGCGTAGTTTAGTTCCAGTTGAATAATGTTGTTTTTTTCGTCGATGGCAACATCCTGTACAGACCATGGCGCATTAATTCCTGTAATCGCCTCAAAATAATCTTTGGGTTGTTTAACCACGAGTCGCTCCTTTGGCTATCAACAATTGGATTGGCTACAACAGATCAAAGTACCTTCTAGTGCTCTATTGGCTCGCTTCGGCAGGGCATACAACAGCGCTGTAAGCCCCTGACGTTTGTTAAGCGCTTTGAATTATGGCTGTTTGTTCAATCGCTTCACAATCTTTTTCAATAAGAGTTAATTTTTTTAGGGACTTTTTGTTTTTAATGTCGCTTAAATTTATAAATGATAAAAGTTATGCGCCTAACATAAAGCAGATAATTCTGTTTTATGTCGCGATAATTATCTTTTTTCGTAGATGGGATAAATAAATCAATAAAAAAGTAGCTTGGTGTGACAATCGATTTGAATTTTTAGAAATTTTTTTCTAAGTAATTAAAGGAATTATTTATTTCTAAAACCAAATAACCATGATGAATTTTTATGAGAAATGGTTCTCGTTTTTGTATTTCGCCGATGTTATTGGTTGTTGGGCTGTGAAATCTTAAATTGACATTGATGGTGAGAAAGCCATGGGACAGGCTGAAGTAATTGCCACCGGTTAGCCAGATCCCTGTGGTTAACTACCGATTAATGAGAGAGTTTAAGGATTAAATTATGCAGTTCATTAAAGATTGGTTAGGTGTAGGTTCACGATCCGTATCCCTTACTGGTTCAGATAAGGCGTCTACGGAACAGCCGCGTATACGGGTTGGGATTTTAGGTACAGGGAAGATTGGTGCTGACTTGTTAGTCAAGGTTCGCCGCTCCCCATGGTTCAGTTGTGTATTGTTTGCCGGTCGTAATCTGGATTCGGATGGTATGCGTTATGCCGCTTCCCTGGGCGTCCCGGTGTCCGATAAAGGGATTAATGCCTTTTATGATCCGTGCTACACCTGTGACCTGGTATTTGATGCCACCTCCGCTGCCTGCCATTTGGAGCATGCACAGGTGTTTGAGAAGCTGGGGATCTTCGCCATCGATATGACGCCTTCGCAGATTGGTGAGTTGTGCGTTCCCGCCCTGGGAATGGTTGACCATCGCCGACATCACAATATCAGTATGATTTCTTGCGGAGGGCAGGCATCCACACCTATTGCGCAGGTGTTATACCAGCAGATTTCCCAGGTTCGTAAAATTGCGGTGAAGTCTATTGTATCTGCCAATTCCATCGGCCCCGGAACCCTGGCTAATATCAACGAGTATTACTGCAATACCCGCGCAGGTTTGCGCCAGTACACGGGCGATATCGCGTTGGATGTGGATTTAATCGCGGATGCGGTAAACCTGCGCACCCCTATGTTGACCAGTATTACGGCCTCAGCCGAGCATGTGGATCTGGGGCGATTGCGTGAGCCTCTGGCTGTGATGGTTGAACGGGTTCAGCGTTATGTTCCTGGTTATCGACTAATAGATGAGCCTACCCTTACCGACGATGGCGTGCGCGTGGATTTGTGCGTAGAGGGGTTGGGCGATTATCTTCCCGCCTATGCGGGTAATCTGGATATTATTAATTGTGCTGCATTGGCAGTGGCCGAAGACTATGCCCGCTATGCCATCCGCTCCCGCCAATATAGGCCTTATTTACCGGAGGCAGCGGCAACATCCCTGGCTGTACACCTTAGTCGTTGATTGATTTCAAACTGTGAATAAACCCCGCATAGCGGGGTTTATTCTGCGCTTTTTTCCAGGAGCCGGGCCACCTGGGCCTGTAATTCAGCGAGTTGGTTTTCCAATAGGGTAACGCGTTCTTCCAGTTGGGTGCGTCCATCATCATTGCGCTCACTGCGATTGTGTGTTTGCGCTGCCAGGGCTTCCAGGTCGGGGGCGCCAGAAAGCAAGTGCATATATCGGTCTTCCCGTTGCCCTGCAAGGCGGGGGATGTGCATAAACGCCGGATGGGTTTTGACGCAGAGATGCTGTAGTTTCTCTTCAATGGCCTGAGTACTGCCAAAATCAAACATACGCTGGGTTCGTGTGAGCAGTTCACTCAGTGTTTGTGGGCCGCGCAACATCATTACGCACAGCAGGGCTTGGGCTGCCTTATCGAGGCTAACCACGCGAGTCAGGCGCTGGTCATAACGCGCTGCGCGAGCGCCCCAGTCAACTTCAACCAGTTTCCGCTCTTGTAGTTCATTGATGCAGCGCTGTACTTCGCCTGATTCATAATGGCTAACCGGTTCGCGGCTGGTTTTTTGGTTGCAGGCCAATAACAAGCTATTAAGTGTCAGTGGATAGGCATCAGGTGTTGTGAGCTGTTTTTCCATCAGGGCGCCGAGCACACGGGCTTCTATTGGTGTGAGCAGTGGATCAAGTGGAAATTCCATAAATCAGTTTCCAGAATAGTTATTGGTGTTATACAGAAAGTATCCGGTAGCTGGCTGATACAAACTGATAGTCATGATGGGCCATACCGGTAGAGCATATCAGGTAACTATTATTTCTGAATCATTTAATTCGGGTAGGGGAGGTGGGGCAGGGCACCTTATTGCTCTAAGGCGTATGGTTTTTGCGCGATATAAATAGTTTGTGTGCAGATGTGCCAATAAATATGCAATCTATTGTTGTTTTTGTGAGGTCTTGTAGTAAAGAGTGCTTATGATAAAAAGCGTTCTTTTGCTACTCTTAAACGTCTACTGTTATCCAGCGCTTGCACGGAATCTACCATGTTACCTTCCCGATCATTCTATGTCCCGCCTTTCATTCCCCCGATTTTGCTCCAACGCCTGTTCTGGGGGTTATGTATCGGATTATTGCTGCAGGGGTGTGGCCAGTTTCAAATGAGTGATCTCGACCGTCGTTATGGTCGCTCGCTCGCCCATGAGGCAAATGTTGATACAGATGGGAAGTTAACTTACTACCATCAGGTGCGGCCTTTGCTGGAGCAACGCTGCGTCGTTTGTCACGGTTGTTATGACGCCCCCTGTCAATTAAAGCTGGAGTCCTACGAAAGTTTTTTGCGCGGTGCCAGTGCAGAAAAGGTCTATAACGGTTCACGGTTGTTGGGCGCCACATTAACGCGTATGTTTGAAGATGCACAGACCACCGCCCAGTGGCGCGAAAAGGGATTTTACCCAGTGATTAACGAGCGGAAACAATCGGCTGAGAATAATCTCCAATTGGGTGTGATGGCCCAATTGCTGCAACTCAAGCAGGCTCATCCATTACCGGCCCAGCCACTACTGGGGGATGCGTTTGATTTGTCCCTGAATCGTAATCAATATTGCCCGCGCGATGATCAGATTGCGGATTACCAGCAGAAAAAGCCCTTGTGGGGCATGCCCTATGGGTTGCCGGCCCTGGCGGCGCAGGAGCACCAATTGATCATGGATTGGCTGGCTGCCGGTGCTCCAGCCGGTAAAGCCCCCCAGATTCCGGCACAGGTTCAGGCGCTGATTCAACAGTGGGAAGATTTTTTTAATGGCGATGACCTGAAGTCGCGCCTTGTCAGTCGATATTTGTATGAGCACTTGTTTCTGGCGCAGTTATATTTTGAAAATGCGCCGGATATCTATTTTCGCCTGGTGCGCTCCAGTACACCGCCTGGCCAACCCATCCAGCGCATTAGCCGTGCCCGTCCCTTTGATGATCCCGGTGTAGAGCATGTCTATTACCGACTCTGGCGTGATCCGAGTTCGGTAGTTGCTAAAACACATATGCCGTATTTACTCAATGCTTCGCGGATGGCGCAGTGGCACCAATGGTTTATTGCTCCCCAATACGAGGTGAAAGCCTTACCCAGCTATGAACCTGGGCAAGCTTCCAATCCTTTTACGTCCTTTGCCGCTATTCCAATCGAGGCGCGCTACCGGTTTTTGTTGAGCGAAGCCCAGTTCACCATTATGAATTTCATCAAGGGGCCTGTCTGCCGAGGCCAGGTTGCGCTGAATGTTATCCAGGATCATTTCTGGGTGTTTTTCCTCGATCCTAAAACCCAGAGCACGCAGTTTCAGGAACAGTTCCTCGAGAAAAATGTGAGTTCCTTGCAATTGCCGGCAGAGGAGGGTAATACCTTCAGGCCATTGACCAATTGGCTCAAGTATTCTTCTATGCAGGAAGAGTATTTACGTCAAAAGGCTACTTACATGGCTGAGGTTACCAAGACGAGCATACCGGTCACACTCGATGTTATCTGGGATGGCGATGGCAGTAATCCCAACGCTGCACTAACGATATTTCGGCACAGTGATAGTGCCAGTGTCCATAAAGGATTGTTGGGTGGCCCACCAAAAACAGCCTGGATAATTGGTTATCCCTTGCTGGAGCGTATCCATTATTTATTGGTGGCCGGATTTGATGTGTATGGCAACGTGTCCCATCAGCTGCTTACGCGCCTTTATATGGATTTCTTGCGCATGGAAGGGGAAATGACCTTTATCAGTATGTTGCCTACCGAGGTCAGACGCGATGAAATTTATTCCTGGTATATAGAACCGACCGGAGAGCAGCGCAAATTGCTTGATATTTATTTGCAGCAGGATATGCACGTTGCCATTGATTATCAAACGGGAGAGCACAAGCGCGAGTTGTATGGTTTATTGCAACAGCGTTTACAGAAGGTGCTGCCCTCCACCTCATTCTTTGACAACAAATTGAAAAGTTCAACAGTCGCCTCATTGATCCGTATGCAGCATTTGCGCAGTTCGAGTGTTCAGTGGTTGCCGGAAATAACCTTGCTGGAAATTCCAACATTAGGTGTTTACAGCCTGTTGCACAACCGCAATTTCAGTAATTTATCCTCGCTTTTTGGGGAGGAGCAGCGGCATCGTCCGCACCTGGATAGTGTCAGCTTTCTGGCCGGGGTTGCAGGGAGCTATCCAAATAGTTTCCTGCGGGTAGAAGAAACTGACCTCCCCGGGTTCGTTAGCCAATTGGAAGCAATAAGTTCAGAAGAAGATTATCGCCGCTTGCTCGATAAGTATGGTGTACGTCGCACCTCTGCAGACTTCTGGCGTTTTAGTGACCGTTTGCATGAGCGCTATCGACAACAGCAGCCCGAGGAATATGGCTTACTGGATTACAACCGTTTGGAAAATCGTTGAGCCATGAGTCAATCGTAAAGCTGTTTCTTTTTCCAGCCATCGGTTTCTTCCGCAAATCTGTCCCACTCTTTGCTGGTTGCGGGCTCACTGGTTGTGGAGATGGGGGCCGGGGTCGGCTGATGTTCTGTGGGCGTTTCCGGAGTTGCTGTCTTGGCTGTCTGGCTTTGTGCTTTTTCCTGCAATTTGGCAATCACAGAGTCCAGTTGCGCAATTTGCTTGTCAAAGCCATGGCTGCCATTTTCGTTTACCAGTAGTTTGCGAGCCAAACCATAGTGATGAATCGCCAGGCGAAGCTTGCCGATCTGTTGTGCCTGGCGAGCATTAAACAGGTGATTATCAACACCCATTTGCAACACCAGCCTTTTGATTTGGTCGGTATAGGCTTCAGTCTGGATTTTATTGATGAGTTTCAATTGGGATTGTTGCTGCACGAACTTGTAGAGTTCCTGCAGCAGGTGGCGCGCTTCACGGACTTGTTCCGGATTATCCAGGCGCACCTTGGCTTGGTTTTCGCTATTTTGCTGGGCGCTTAACTGGGAAGTATAAAAGGCGAGCTGTTCGGCGTGGCCGGGCTCCTTGGATTCCAGGCGGGTTAACTGCTCGCAGATATCAATGAGCGAACGGTAGAGCAGGTTGGTTAAATCCTGGGTCAGGAAGCCTTTGGGGAAACCATCGACCAGGTCGCGAAAACTGTTGCGACGCGCCTTTAGGGCGGTTAGCAGTCGTTGACGGCGAATTCGGCGCTTCTGGATGGAATGTGAGAGAAACAGATAACCTGCCAGCATAAGCAGCAATATCAGGGCTATGGCAAGGTAATGGACGGTCATGGCATGAAAACTGGCTGGTTTGGCGTAGGAATGTTTGAAGTATAGCACTGAAAAAATGGCATCCTAATAAACCGGTTTGCTGACTATGGAAGCCATTTGTATAAACGTCAGGCAGTGCTAAGTGCTTGTTTCTGCTCCTATAAAAAATAAATTAAAAATGTTGACACTAGGAGGTTCGATCCCTAGAATGCGCCCCACTTCTGACGCCGATGCCGACTTGAAAAGGTTTGATAGGCAGCAGATGGTCCGGGGTCCCCTTCGTCTAGTGGCCTAGGACACCGCCCTTTCACGGCGGTAACAGGGGTTCGAGTCCCCTAGGGGACGCCATTTAGCGGGAATAGCTCAGTTGGTAGAGCATAACCTTGCCAAGGTTAGGGTCGCGAGTTCGAGTCTCGTTTCCCGCTCCAGTTTTACTCAAACCGGTTTCGGTACCGATGTGAAAACTGGCATTACAATTCGTTAAGCAGCTTTAGTGAAGTCCGTTTTATCGTTGCCATAGTGCAGCTTCAAAATGTCCCCTTCGTCTAGTGGCCTAGGACACCGCCCTTTCACGGCGGTAACAGGGGTTCGAGTCCCCTAGGGGACGCCACATTTAGCGGGAATAGCTCAGTTGGTAGAGCATAACCTTGCCAAGGTTAGGGTCGCGAGTTCGAGTCTCGTTTCCCGCTCCAGATTGTGATCTACAGAGTTCCACTGAAGTCTGTAAGTCATTGAAAATAGGGGCTTTTGCCCCTTTTTTCATTTCAGCAAAAGTGACACGTAATCCAACTGGTGTTTGAGTGTACCTTCAAGGCGCTCTTCGATGCCTGGGTTGAGCATCGCCGTAAGGAATTCAAGGAAGGCCGGCAAAAACGCATGTTCTTGGGCGTCTCAAATTGGCAGGCAAATGGCGATTCCTTCTTGCTCGATCGTTCTTGGCAGAAGGTTTTGGGAGAGTGGTTCCCAGCCAGCATCGCGAGCGTGTCGTGCCATGTTGGTGCGGGTGGCTTCCGTTGCTTCGGAATACCTCACTCCATCCAATTGTTCGGCATCCATCAGCCATGGGTGAAAGGTATGCCGCCGGATACACTGCTTCCTGATGTGTGCTGCAATCCTGAACCCACCTTGATCGATATCGCCCCAGTGATAGACGGGAATCGATTCTGGCAGCGAGTCCAGAATGCTTGCGTAAGCGCGGCACCAACTGGGAGATGGCATACCTCCCGTGAAGAGAATCAGACCAGAGGCAGCATTCGTATCTTGGCTGGCCAGATGGAAAGTGGTCAGGTTCTCGATACTCAGAACCCACGCCGGTGTTCCCGCATATCCGGTGATGTGTCGGTTGGAGACGCCAATGAAGGGCCATGCGATTGGGCAGCGTTGCGATGGATGCAATTCCAGTGTGCCCGTACCGGCCACCAGAAAGGGCTGGGGTTCCTTGAGCAGGCCCAATGCACCGAACACTTCTTCCTGTTGCCTTGCCGACGAGGAGAGACGCTCGGCGGTAAGCAAATCAATGTGACGTGCAAGTGCTTCAATTCGCTTTGTATTCTGAAACAATTGACGGCTGAGAACGCGAACGATCTGGTCGTCGTCATCGGCTTGCTTCAGGGCTTCCAGTGCCCTCAGCGCGTCAGCGAAATCGCGGGCGCTATCGGTGCCGAGTCCACGCGGTGATTTCAGTTGAGCCCAAGCCTCAAGCAATTCGGCAACACGCGGATATCCGGCCAGCCAAGGATGCAGGATGGTTTGTGCTGCCTGTACCGATTCGGATAGGGTGGCAGTGCCAAGAAAGCAGGCCAGCTTGTTCATGTCCAGCAGACGAACTTTCTCCAAAGGGTGGTCTTCACCGCCTTGTTTGGCCCATTGCAACCCTACGGCACCAGCACGTTCGGCGGCAGTGAAGCAAAGGTGGCAATGCTGGCGTTCCTCATAGCTTTGTCGCCAATACGCGGAGCCAGGGTTGAAAGCTGTCTGGATGGCTCGATCCGAGCCTCGGAGCAAGGCCCGTTCGCCTCGTTTCAGCAGATCGGCCAGCACGTCGTCACTCAGAGGCATGTTCGGTTTCCGCGATCTTGCTTATGGCCTGTTCCAGCAACTCTGGATGCAGCAGGTAATTGTCGCTTTGCAGTAGCTCGCGTGCTTCGTCCAGGACCACATTCTTGGTCAGCTGGATGGTGCGCGAGCCGTAGCGGGCCATGTCGTAGTAGATGTTCAGGAATGAAGACATCTTGGCTTGATCCGTTTCCGGGCCGGCCATGACCAGTTGCAGGCCAAGCGCGTTGAGGTAGTCGGCGGTGGCGCGGACGTTCTGTGCATCCATCTTCTCGAACGCTTCGTCCAGCAGCATGATGCCGCCACCCGCGTTGCTGCCACGGCTCTTGCCATAGGCAGCGGCCAGCGCGGCACCGAAGATGACATACAGCGGTGTGCGATGCTCGCCGCCGGAGCCCGGCCCCAGGCGCTTGCTCAACAATCCGATGGACTTGTTCTGGGTAAATATTTCCACGTCGTAGCTGAAGAAGCGCCGGTGATCGTTGAGCGGGCTGGTTTCCTGCAACAGTTCGGAGCTGGCATCGCCTTCGACAAGAGCCTTGAACTCTTCCGGTACCTTACCCGAACCGCCGAAGATGTCCTCTTCGGCAGCACCATGCTCGCGTACACGTTTGAGAAAATCGTACAGCGCACGATGTTGTTCGACGGGCGTGTATTTGAAGCGGTAACGCTCGCCATTGCTGAATTCTGGTGCGTGCTTCAATACCTCGTTCAATCCGCTGATTTGTTCTTCGATGGCCTCGAAGCCTTCCAGCAGGGTTTGCGCCACGTCAGTGCGGAACACCTTGACCGCCGCGTCATAGGCTTCTTGTGATTTGGCTTCCTGCTCTGCCAGTTCCAAATCTTCCAGACGCTGCTTGTCGTTGAGGATGAACTTGTAGGCGCGCTCCCATTGGTTGTTGGTGATGTCGGTGTTCTGCAACTGGAAGTCGCGCAGGTAGAAGGTAAATTTGCTCCATGCATCGCTATCGTGGGTATTTGCCGCCTTGTCTGCATTGCTGATGGCGGTTTGCAATGTCCTCATCAGTTCATTCCAGTTTTCACCGTGGCGTTCGTCGTAACGAACACGATGACGATCTACTTCGTTGGCGTTGTACAGCGGATGCTGGCGGGTCTTGGCTTCGTCTAGCGCTGCCAGTTTTTGCTGCTCAACAAACTCGTCGATACGGCGCTGCGTGTTGTCCACTTCGTTAGCTAGGCGTGACTTGAGTTCAATCAGCTGTTTCTCTTTGTCACTTGCATCGGTCAGCTGTTTGCAGGCCGCCTCGAAGTTAACATTCAGGCTGACAAGTCGATCCGATTGGGTGGAAAGCAGAGCATTCTGCAGGTCGAGCAGTTCGCGGTTGCCTGCCGCCGCTGCCGTGAACAGTTCTTCCAGCCGTGGGTAAGTGGTTTCGGTGTCGGCAAACAAGGCCAGACGCTGCTCGACCGGGGAGATGAGATCAACCTGCGCCTTGGCGCGTTTCAGCGCGCCTTGTGCTTCATCAAGGGCTTTTTGGGCGGCATGGCGTTGTGTATCGCTATCGCTGCGGCCAATCAATAGTTCGTCGGGGGCGGACAGGCGGATGCGTTCCACGCCGCCGCCGGAACTGACCATGCCGTCGCGGGAAATCGCTTTGGTTCCGGCTTGCAGTTGTTCTGCACTGTCGGCCAAGGACAATTGGCCCAGTTCACCTTGCAGATAACGCACGGCGGCCTGATTTTCGCCCTCAACCAATTGCGCGGCGAATGTGCCGCTGCTCTTGGCGATCCATGGCCTTCCGCGTGACGGCAGAGCGAGCTTGACCTTGAAAACGCTGCGGGCTTCCTTGTGTTCCTTGTAGATGCGGATAGCATCCAATTCCCGGTTTTCGGGTACGAGCAGGGCATCGGCATGAGTGCTCAGATAGGTTTCCAATGCGGGTTGCCATTGTGGGTCGCCAATTTTCACCAAGTCGCAGATGGGAGTGGCATGAATGTCTGCGTCAGCCAACAAGCGTTGCAATGCGATTACGGCGGGTCGCAGTTGCGCCTGCCCGCGTTGGCTACGCTCCCGTGCGGTGCGTGCATCGCGCAGCTCATCTTCTGCTTTTTTGGCGCCATGTTCGGCGGCGGACAAAGCCTTGTTGACCAGGCTGCGTACACGGGCCATCCCCTGCATAGCTGATTGAATAGCCGCCGGCTCGGGAACGTGAAGGGCTTCAGCCTGCTGTTGCAGCTCGTGTAATTGTTGGATGGTGTTTTCGAAGTCGTCTTGATAGCGGGCCATCTCGGGCAGTTTTCCGGCAGAAATGGCGGTTTCCTGCGCTAGTCTCAACAGGTTGTTCAGTTCCTGGCGCGTGTTGGCGTGCTGGGTTTCCTTGTCCTTCAGGCTCTTGGATTCGCTGGCTTGCTTCAGGTATTCCGGGTCCGCATTGCGGAGTTCGAAAGTGTGGTCGCGGGCTTTTTGTGCCTGGGCCTTTTCAGTCTCGGCTCTACCCAAGTCCAGCAAAGTGGTTTCAAGTTGCTGCTTCAGTTCCTCAGCTTTATCCTGTTGTTCGTCCAATGCTTCGGCGATGCGTTCGGCTTCATAGAGCGCACGCAGCGCATCCAGATTGGCGTGGGTGGTGCGCTCGCGCTTGACCTGTTCGTATTTGTCGGCCACGGTGCCAGCACGTTCGATACGCTCGACCAAGCGACAGATCATTTCGCGCACGTCGCGGAATTGTTCCAGCCGTATGCGGAACGCTTTCACATTGGTCAGTCGCTGTTCAATCAAGTGCTGGCGCAAGGTTTCGTTGAGGTCGTCCACGTCCTTGTTGAGCTTGAGTGAGCGGGCGAAGGCCGAGCGGATGGCGCGGGTATTGGGGCGTTCGCCGGGTGAGGCCAGATGACCGACGAAGAGCTGTCGGAGGAAGTCCTCGCGGTTCTGGGTGAATACGGGTGTGGTACCCTGCATCGTACATAGATCCTTGGCGATGTGCTGGAACTTGCGCCAAGGCAGAATTGTTTCCCGCTCAGCATCGGGGTCGATGTGGTTGCAGGTGCTCAAGGCCACGCCCGGCAAGATGTAAAGACTGTTGAAGGTGTGATTCGGGTCTTCAACACTGGCGGCAAGGGATACACCTGCCGTGACAGGAATGTTCGTTTCAGGATCGCGAAAAACCAGATTGATATAGGTATTGGCCGAAGTGCGGCAGCGTTCAGTATCGCTCTGGCCATACACGCCCAGGCAGTATTCACGCAGGCTGCGGGCACGCTTCTTGCCCTCGCCGGAAGCGTTGAAGTGGGTTTTGTTGCTGTCAGCGGCCAGTAGCACGGTCTGGAAGGCATCCAGCAGCGCGGTTTTTCCGGTACCGTTGGGGCCGAGGAAGGCGGTATTTTTGCCAAGTTCCAGATCCTCCCGTTCGTACAGGAAGTATTGAACCATCCCCAGGGCTTCAAGCTGTTTCATCGGTGTCTTCCTCTCCCGGTGTATTGGCATAGGCGGCCAGTTGCAGCAGAGCCATTTCGCCCAGAACATCGACAATGCCAGGTCGAATCGCGACCTGGAGACGCTGCTCGTCATGGGTGTCTTCCAAGCGGACGATGCCGTAGCGCTTCATTGCCTGCAACTGTTCTTCAAGTACGGCCTTTGTCGGTAGCTCGCGGTTGAGCAAATCCTTGTAGGCGCGTTCGAGTTCGATCATGTCCACAAAGGCTTCGCCTGCTAGGATCTCGGTGGCGTGCATCTTGTCGTCATACAGGCGGCGCAGCACCAGTGCCAGGCGGGTGTCTGATAATCGCATCTTGTCGGCAACATACTGACTTGGTGTGGCTACCACGTAGCCCATGTGTGGGTTGTGGGTGATGGTCATGCCGAGCTGGGCGAGCAGGTTGTCGTAGTCCTTGCGGTGCTTGACGATCAATTCGTAAGCGATGCGGCTTCGTCGGTCACTGGCATACAGCACCTGCTCCATGACCAGTTGGTAGCCAGCCTTCTGGTAGTCGATTTCGGCGTAAATCTGGCTTTGAGCAGCCAGGCGTTCCCAGTGGCTCATCAGGCGTACTCGCGTTGGATATGGAATCGGGGGTGTTCGAGGTAGGCGTTGCGGGTCGTACCTTCTGGTAGAAAGTCAATGCGTACGCCCTTGAGCATTTGCAGTTGTGGATCGGAACGGCGCTGCGACGGAGGGCAGGCGCCATGCGCCGCGATCAGCAACAAGCGTTGGTAGCAACACAGATCGTTGATCGAGTCGATGGTCAGTTCATCGGAAGTGACGGCCGTGCGGTTCTCCAAGTGGCGCACGACATAATTGGCCAGCTTCACTCTATTCACCAAGCGGTTGTCGGCCATGCGCTTGCGCAATTGCTCCATGGCCAGTTCCTGCAAGGTGGGTGGACGTTTTTCCACGGTCGTAGCCATGGTCGGTTTGGCTACTGTGCGCGGCTTGGCCAGCAATTCCGGGCCAGCGTGCCGGAATCCAGAAGCAGGGAGTAGCGCCACATGGCCTTCGTCCAGTCTATCAGTGGCTTGCATAGCGGCTGCGAGTAGCTTGTCCAGTTGCTTGGGCGCGCGCATCTTGTATTCGATAAAGGAAATAGCGCGCTGGTTGGCGTCGCGGATTTCCTCGTCCAACCGTTGCAACTGCTCATCCACATCTTTCAGACGCATCAGCAGGCGAGTATCGCGCTCATACAGAAACTCGGCACGGATTCGGTCACCACCGGTTTTCTTTTCCTGATACCAGGCGATCAGTGCTTCGCGCTGCGCCTCATCGTGCTGGAACTGCAAGGTCATGGCCAGGATCTGCGAGCGGTGTTGCAAAGGATGATCCTTGGTACGCAACTCGCTGTAGTCGGCGATAAAGACCTTCTCAACGTATTCCTCGAAGAAACCCCGGACGAACTCGCGCGCCGAGGTGCGCTTCATCAGTTCATCCATCAAATCTTGGACGCGGCAGCCGGTGTTGGCGATGTGGGCCATGCATTGCTTGGCCTGCTTGGCGGCTTCTGCGTATTGGTCGCCGCTGGCCTCGCCACTGGCTACGGCACGCAGATTGAAATAAATAGAGCGCACCTTGCTGCCAAGAAATTCCGGTTCGTGACGGGCAAACTCACATAGCACGGTATAGAACTGGGCGATGACCGGGCGCACCGTAACCATTTCAGCTAGGCCTCGGCGGCGCTGGCTAAGCCAGCCGGACTCGGTCAGGTAGCGGACGATTTCATGTGCGCGAATATCGATTGGTGTTTCCAGCTCTTCTTCCCAAGGATCGCTGGCAGCTAACAGAGTTTCGATCTTGCGTACGACAACTGACTTGAGTGTTTCTTCACCAGGGGAGCGGCCACCATCGCCCCACATCTCGTCGATCAGGCGGCACAGCACAATCCAGTAGCGACGAGCGTTACTGGCGGCCAGCGGGCGGAACAGCTCCGGTGGTAGCCGCTCGAACAACGGTGGAATGTCGTCTGGTTCCAGAGGATTGGATGAACTCATTACCCTTGGTGATTTCCTGATATCGTATCCTGAATAATTAAGTATCACGGAGTAAGACAAACCGCAATGCTCCTCTAATCCTGCCATCCGATCGATCATCAGCACGGTTTTTCAACGAGTTGTCGAACTTTGTTGTGGGTGGCGTCGTGAGGCCCCCCCTACCGCTTACGCGGCTTCCCCAACAACTCGGACCGCCCAATCATTTTACGCCCACTCTCCGTTCTCTCGGGCTCCGAAAATCCCACTTGGGCAATCGCCTCATGCAGTCCTCTGAAAACAACCAAACCCTTCGGGCTTCGCAACGAGGTCATGCCATCATTCCAGGCATACACCATATGTTTGGCAAGGGTATGCCAACGTGGCTCATTCCTGGCTGCTTCGATCACTTCTTGCCCAACTTCCACTGCAGACTCGCATAAACGCTCTACCATCTCTGCATATTGCTTCGGCGTAATGCCTAACCTGGCCTTGAAGAATCGTTCCAAGGTTTTTCCTACCGCCCAGGTTTGCCGCCCATCCACAGACAACCCGGGTGGATTGGCTGCATAACGTGGATACGCCTGTGTGGTGACGATGTCATAAGCCGGTGTATAAGCCACATTTTTCAAGCCGGTGTAATACAGAGCGATGTTCTTTGCATGGCAATCGGCATTGCGAACGACATAATTGGTCAGCAAATGCCAGCCGAACTGCTCCAGTTGTGTCCGAATGGCCGTAGCAGGCACATATACTCGGGTGGCATTCAGCACACGCTCGGTTGTCGTTGCATATTTTTCGTGTGGTGGCAGCCCCAGCAAGCCGCAGGCATCCTCGACTCCATGCGTGACGATACCCTGCACATCCACATCGAATCGGTCCACGACCAGGATACACCCATCCTCTGACATCCGTGTCCTGGCTACTGGTACGATATTCAGGCGCTCTAGTACCCGCATGGTATGGAACTCGTTGAACCCGAGATAAGGCGTACTGTCATCCGAGCCTTTGATGATATAGCGGCTAGTACGCAATGTGGGTTTGCCCACAACATGTGCAGACGCGTCCGCATTCTCTTCTGGCGCAATGAACTTGGGTACCATACCGGAGATGGATACACGGGCATACCGGCGTACCAGGCTGGCGAAATGCGCCGTGGTGTTCTTGGCTTTGAGCAAGGACTCGATCTGCAGAGGCTCCATGTCACCCCCAGGTACCCCGCCTTCAGGCGTGACAGTGACACGTCCAATCCCCATCCCGCCCACCACCGCCAGCAGTGAAAGATCTGTGCCATCGAGCAGCGGCCCGAATTCTTCGCGAATGATGCTCAGCAGATAGCCTTCGGGTAGGTTCTGGCGAAAGAAAGGATGCAGGTCGCGTGGCCAGCGCCAGGGCTCCTCACGCACCGGCATCGTCAGGCTGACGAAATCAGTGGGAGCGGTATCTGGCAGATAGCTCAGGACATACTCGTCGCGCTCCCGATAGAGTTTGGCGACTGTTCGTCCGCACACGTGCACATCGAGTTTCATGGACCGTCCCCCCGCCGTTGCTCGGCCAGAATATCCTCGACGGTCCGCACGTACCCTTGTTTGACAGGCTTGAGGTCGTAGCCTGCGGTTTCCAGCAATCGTAGCAATACGGAAACGCTCATATCGCCTTTGGCAAGTGTCTCCATTCTGGCAACGGTCGTGCGGGAGACTCCGGCACGTTGGGCCAGGGCTTCCTGGCTCAGGCCAGCTTCTCTACGCACACTACGTAACAAGTCTGCAACATCAGCTAATGTTGTCACTGTGTCTCCTGGGCATCAAAAATTGGCATTAACAACCAAAATGTATCTCATGGGATGCATCAATACAAGGACTGTTTCTGAAAGGACTTATTTCAACATGAGAGAGCATACAAAAGAGATTTTTGCGGCTTATAGGCATCTAACTGATCAACTCTAGCTGATTTTGATGCTCAGGAGATACAGTGCACACAGCCAACAGCAGTCATTTGGATTAGGGTCAAAATCGAGGCTAAACTCTTCGAATAGAAAACAATAATCTGTTCAATATCAGCACGATACAGGCTCGATGCAAGTCTCGTTTCCCGCTCCAGATTGTGATCTACAGATTTTTACACAATTCTGTAAGTCGTTGAAAAAAGGGGCTTTTGCCCCTTTTTTCATTTCAGTCCTTCCAATGTATTTTCAGTAAAGACATATTTTCCCCGTGTTAGGTGATTGCGGGCTTGTTTACTGGCGCCACCAGCGGCTGCCTTCCTGCGGCATATTCATATCCACGCGCTCACCCATCATCGGGGTGCTGACCTGCATACCATGTTCAGTGGCAAAACGCAGCACTTGATCGAAGGGATCGTCCCAGGTGTGCAACGCCAGGTCGAAGGTGCCGTTGTGGATCGGCAGCAGCCAGCGGCCGCGCAAATCCCGGTGTGCCTGCACGGTTTCCTGCGGCAGCAGGTGAACATAGGGCCACTGTTTGTCGTAGGCGCCGGTTTCTATCAGCGTCAGATCAAAGGGGCCGAAGCGCTCACCAATCTTGGCAAAGCCGTCGAAGTAGCCGGTATCGCCGCTGAAGAACAGGCGAAAGTCGTCGTCCCCGTTCTTATCCTGAATCACCCACGACGCCCACAGGGTGCGGTTGCCGTCGGTGAAGCTGCGCCCGGAAAAGTGTTGGGCAGGTGTGACTGTCAGGTGAAGGCCGTCCACTTCTGTGCCTTGCCACCAGTCGAACTGCTGGATTTTGCTGCGCGCCACGCCCCAATCGGCCAGGCGGTCGCCCACGCCCAGTGGCGTCAGGAATACACCTACTTTGCTATCCAATGCCTTGATGGTGGCTTGATCGAGGTGGTCGAAATGGTCGTGGGAGAGAATCACCGCGCGAATCGGCGGCAGCTCATCAATACTGATCGGCGGGGCATGAAAACGTTTCGGCCCAAAAAACTGCATCGGTGAGGCGCGTTCGGAAAATACCGAGTCGGTTAACCACCATTGGCCGCGCAGTTTCATCAGTACGGTGGAATGGCCCAGGCGGTAAAGGCTGCGGTCGGGCGCAGCGTCCAGTTCGGTGCGGGTCAAGTGCCGGATGGGGGCAGGCGATGTGGGTATAGTCCCTGCGGGCTTGTTGAAGAATACCTCCCACCACACGCGCAGCGTGGATTCCGGCAGATCACCCGGCCCCGGCGCGCGAAGGTTATGGAAACGTCCTTCGCGTGATTGCGGTGATGCGGAGTAATCGTTGATAGGGTTGCGAAACATAGCCGTGACGCTCCAGGCGATAAAAGTAATAAGTGTGATGAAAAGCAGCCAGCGCATGGTTCGACCCGTTGAGTAATCGCGACAATTCATAACGAAAAAATCCAGGATTGTTCCGTCTCTCAGTGCAAGACCGGGCAGCCCGGCCAAGCTGCCCGGTGTGCGCTCAGGGTGTTAAGCGTCCAGGTGTTTCCTGTAGAAGGGCACCAGTTTTTCCAGCGCCTTGCCGGTGGCTTCAGGCTGGTCGTACAAGTCGTAGTGGGTAGCACCTTCGACGATGAACAGGTCTTTCTCGCTCCTCACGCGCGCGTAGAGTTCCTGCCCATCCTTCAACGAACCGAACGCACCGGGTACGGAGCCTGCGATGATCTGGATCGGCTGGGTCAGCAAGTCTTCCACCAGATGAAAGGCATCGAAGGCAATGATGCTGCCGACACTGGTAAAGCGCAGCTTGTTGGGCGCGCAGGCGTTCTGACCGCGCGGCGTGCGGTAGTATTCCACCGCCTGAAAAACATCGACATTGTCTTTTGTAATACCCACTGCGTCGCGCTCCTCCGGTGAGTTGGGAATCCAGTTGTTGATCAGCGGTTCCGCGCCACGTGCCTCGGCGGTGCGCTGTTTGCCGATGGCTTCCAGCACCGCTATCGGATCGCCTTCACGGTTCAGACGGCCGATATTGGCACCGACTACCGAACCCACGGCCTTAATGCGCTTTTCGGTCATAGCGGCATTCACTGCATAACCACCGCCCGCACAGACGCCCAGCACACCAATCTTTTCTTCATCGATGTAGGGCAGCGTTACCAGATAGTCCACGGCGCAGCGCACGTCTTCAACACGGGTGGCCGGGTCTTCGATGTAGCGCGGTTCACCGCCGCTTTCGCCCTGGAACGAGGCATCAAAGGCGATGGTCACGAAACCCTGGTCGGCCAGTTTGGCGGCGTACAGGCCCGCCGTCTGGCCTTTGCAACTACTGCCGGGGTGCACACAGACGATGGCCGCGTACTTTTTGTTGGTATCGAAGTTGTCGGGCAGATACAGCTCGGCGGCTACATCCCAGGTACAGTTCTTGAAGGTGACGGATTGAATCTGGTTCATAGGATTCTCCTGCTGATGTGTTGACTTCTACAGTCCAGGCATCGGTATGACGCCTCGATGCAAGCAGTTTACGCATTGGCAAACTCATTGATAATCCGCTAAAGTCTGAATGCATTTATTAGCTGGACTAATCAATGAATGGTCATCAACTCAAGGATCTGTCGGCATTTCTGATGGTGGCGGAAGAAGCCAGCTTTACCCGCGCCGCGGCCAAGCTTGGTGTCTCGCAGTCGGCCCTGAGCCAGACCATTCGCGGTTTGGAAGAAAGATTAGGCTTGCGCCTGTTTGCGCGCACCACGCGCAGCGTCTCACTGACCCCGGCGGGCGAACGGCTGCTGGAATTGATCGGCCCGGCCATGGGGCAGATTGATATGGGTCTGGAAGAGATCACCGAACTGCGCGACAAGCCCGCCGGGACAATCCGTATCAATGCCGATGAATACGCCGTACACAGTGTGTTGCAGCCGGCCGTTACCCGCTTCCTGCCCGAGTATCCCGATATCCATATCGAACTGGCTATTGATTACGGGCTGACCGATATCGTCAGTGGCCGGTACGACGCCGGTGTGCGCCGTGGTGGGTTGGTGGCAAAGGATATGATCGCTGTACAGATCAGCCCCCCGCACCCGATGGCGGTGGTTGGTTCGCCGGCTTATTTTGCCCGACGGTCAACACCCAAAACCCTGCACGACCTGACAGAACATACCTGTATCAACCTGCGCTTGCCGACACACGGTGAGCATTTCCCCTGGGTGTTTGAGAAGGCGGGCAAGGAGCAGCGTGTGAAAGTGGAAGGGTCGCTGGTCACTAACAGCATCGCCTCCATCCGCGACGCTGCGTTGGGCGGGCTTGGCTTGGCCTATCTGCCGCAGGCTTATGTCCGCGACCACCTGGCCGCAGGGCAGGTGATTGAAGTGCTGGCAAGTTGGCGCAAAACCTTTGAGCCATACCACCTTTATTACCCGAACCGTCGCCATCCATCGCCGGCCTTTTCATTGTTTGTTGAGGCGTTGCGTTATAACGGAAAGCCAGGTTTCTGCGTAATACCTGATTGAAATAGTGCCAGGGTAATCATGATGGTTGTTCCTGGTGTGCTAATAGACCTGCAGGCACCTCCTCACCAAATTGCCGCGCTCCATGAGATCCATCAACTCATCGTTGAACATGATCTCCCGGAGGCGGAATTGGAGGTGTTAAGGCTTTTTGGTATTACCGTTACGCGCGCTGACCAAACACGCCTTTCACCACTTGCCAGGCAACAGCCAGTGCGCCAACGATAAACACCACATCACCGAAGGTGCGAATCCAGCGCAGGGTTTCCAGTAAGTCCTGCTGCATAAATTCTTCACTGCGTGCATACCATAATCCTTCAGCGACACTGGCGTGCAATTGGATAAGGCCAATAGGTAAAAGGCTGGTGGCAATCATCAATACCAGTCCGGCATTGAGCCACCAGAAGCCGGTTTTCATCAGTCGCTCATCAAATACCAGCGTGGGGCGAATATAGCGCAACACCAACAAGGTAAAGCCTAGGGCGAGGAAACCATATACACCAAATAAGGCAGCGTGGGCGTGTACCGGCGTGGTATTTAAGCCTTGCACGTAATACAGCGAAATGGGTGGATTGATCATAAAGCCGAAGACACCGGCGCCGAGCATATTCCAGAACGCCACAGCGACAAAAAAAAGCAGCGGCCATTTGATGTTGTTCATCCAGGCTGCGCGTTGTTTGAGTCGCCAGTTTTCCCAGGCTTCATAGCCCAATACCACCAGCGGCACCACTTCCAAGGCACTGAAGGTCGCACCGACTGCCATAACCGGTGTGGTGGTACCAGAGAAATACAAGTGGTGGAAGGTGCCGGGAATCCCGCCCAACATAAACAGTGATGCCGAGGCCAGGCTGGCTGCGGTCGCATGGGTACGCGATACCAGGCCCATGTTGTAAAAAATAAATGCCAGGGCCGTGGTAGCAAAGACTTCGAAGAAACCTTCCACCCACAAATGAACAACCCACCAGCGCCAGTATTCCATTACCGATAACACTGTACGTTCACCGTAGAAGAATCCTGCGCCGTAAAACAAACCGATAGCGACCACCGATGCGGTGAGCAGGGCGAGCAGGTTTTTATCGCCGGGTTGACGCAAGGCCGATGCAATACCGCGCAGCATCAATACCAGCCAAAGCACAATGCCGGTGAATTTGCCGATCTGCCACACGCGGCCTAAATCGACATATTCGTAACCCTGGTGACCCAGCCAGAAATTCCACTCGGCGGGCATGATGTGGGCGATAGCCAGGTAATTACCTATAAACGATCCGACGACTACAGCGACCAATGCCCAGAACAGGATATCGACTCCCAGTTTCTGGAAGCGCGGATCTTTGCCGCCGTTGATAATCGGCGCTAAAAATAAACCCGCTGCCAGGAAGCCGGTGGCAATCCAGAACAGGGCCGATTGGATATGCCAGGTACGGGTCAGTGAATAGGGAAAATATTGCGATACATCAATTCCGTAAAACTGCTGCCCCTCAATGGTGTAGTGCGCGGTAAAACCACCGAGCAGTACCTGGAAGCTAAAGAGTGCCACCACTAAAAACAGGTATTTGCCCAGAGCTTTTTGTGAGGGTGTCAGGGCAAAGCTGGTGATAGGATCAGTCGCTGGTACCGGGGGTACGTCCTCTTCCTTGCGCAGGAATGCCCAGGCCCAGATCAATCCGCCCACACCGGCAATCAGGAGCACAATACTGATAATTGACCAGAGGATATTTTCTGCCGAAGGGCGGTTATCAATCAGCGGTTCGTGCGGCCAGTTGTTGGTGTAGGTCACGTCGGCACCTGGGCGCTCAGTCGCGGCTGCCCAGGCGGTCCAGAAGAAAAATTCAGCCAGGCGCGCGCGCCGTTCGGGCGAGGGCAGGGTGTTCTCCTTCATTGCATAGCTTTCGCGGGTGCCCTGCAATTCAGGTGCATCGCTGAACAGGCGGCTGTAGTAATCCGCCGTGTGTGCAATTGCCTGGGCGCGGCGCTCGCTCACCAGCAATTGTTGGGTGTCAGGGTTATAGGTGTTGGTGCGATACGCCTGTTTCAACGCAAATTGCAGTTGATGTTGTTGCGCCGCTGATAGCTCTGCATAAGGCTGTTGGTATTCATCCCGGGCAGCCAGTTCCAGCCATTGCTGTAATTCGCGATGAAGCCAGTCGGCGGTCCAGTCCGGTGCCTGGTAAGCACCGTGTCCCCAAATAGAGCCCAATTGCATGCCACCTACCGATTGCCAGGCAGTCTGGCCATCGAGGATGGAATCGTTGGTCATCAGGCGTTTGCCCGTATCGGTAATTACCTCGGCAGGAATCGGCGGAGCCTGGCGATAAACCTCTCGGCCGAAATAGCCGAGCAGGGAAAAGGTGACGATCAGGATGGCTATCAATAGCCACCAGAGTTTGCGGTACTCGGACATAACAACGGCTCCCGGTTGGTGGTTGGCATCTATCTTTTTAAAGAAGTATTCTATGTGCATCTTTAAAAGATGCAAAATAAATGAATCTTTAATCTGATCTGGATCAAAGGTGATGCGATGACCGTCGGGAAGCCCTTATCAATTCGGCGCTGGGGTTATATAAGCATGGCAGGTGTGGCCCTGGCGCTTGGTGTATTGGGCTTATTTTTGCCACTGTTGCCCACCACACCGTTTTTAGTAGTGGCGGCTTGGGCGGCATCCAAAGGGTCGCGGCGCCTGCACTTCTGGTTATGGCGCCACCCCAGGTTGGGCCCGTTGCTATGGGCCTGGCATAGGCAGGGGGCGATCCCCCGGCAGGCCAAATGGATAGCCCTTGTCGTGTTGGGAATCAGTTGGGCCTGGCTTGTTCCTGCTTCGCCTTGGCGTGTGGCCGTTGCTGGCAAGTGCTTGCCTGTTCTCGGGATTATTGTTGTTCCTGTTTACCCGGCCTGAACCCAATGATCCGGGATTACCTCAAAAACGCGCTGTACGCGCCAAGGAGACTGCCGTGGAGAAAAACCTGTGACTACCACCTTGCTTGCTTATCCTTTCCGCCTGTTTTTCCTGCTGGTCGGGCTCTATGGCGTTGCCATTGTGTTGGCCTGGACGGGATTTTTATTTGGCGGATTAGCCTTACCGGTAGGTTGGTCGCCCTTGCACTGGCACAGCCATGAAATGCTGTTCGGGTTTACCTCGGCGGCAGTTGCCGGGTTTATCCTTACTGCGGTGTGCAATTGGACAGGAGCACCGCCGTTGCAAGGTGGCAAACTACTGCTGCTGGGATTGGTGTGGTCGCTTGGCCGTGTGGCCATGTGGTCAGCGGGGTATTTACCCCTCTGGTTGGTTGCGCTGCTGGATATGCTGTTTTTACCGGCATTGGGTGTGATATTGCTGCGCATACTATTGGCCTATGGCAACAAGCGCAACCTGCTGTTGGGCGGAATGATCCTCGCTTTATCGGCAGCCAATCTCTTAATGCACATCGGATTTATCACCGGCAAGCAGGGGTGGCTGGTACAAGGCGAAACCCTGGCCATGAACCTCATCACCCTGATTATGCTGGTGATAGGTGGACGTATTATCCCCATGTTCAGTGCTAACTGGTGGCGTAACCAGGGGATCAATGTGCAGCCAAGGGTAATCCCTGCTTTGGATAAAGCCTGTTTATTGATAACTGCCTTGCTGATTCCAGCTGCTTTTGCAGGCTTGCCCTGGCTGACAGGTGGTATTGCGCTGGCTGCCGCCGTGTTGAATGCCTGGCGCTGGTTAGGGTGGCGGGGGTGGCGAACCTGGTCTGAACCCTTGCTGTGGGTACTGCATATAGGTTATGGCTGGCTGGTTATCGCACTGTTATTGAAAGGTTTGGCTGCCTTTGCCTTAGTCGGTGCATCGGCTTGGCAGCACGCATTAGGTGCAGGCGCTATGGGGACATTGATCTTGGGCGTGATGACCCGCGTCGCCCTGGGGCATACCGGACGCCCTTTGCAGTTGCCGCCCCTGGCCTGGCTAATTTATGTCGGCATCTGTGTTGCAGCTGTGTGTCGGATGGCGGCAGCATTAGGGTGGACTGACTATCGCCTGGGTGTCATGTTCGCCGCTGCGGGATGGTGTTTTGCTTTTAGCTTGTTTACCGTGATTTACTGGCCCATCCTCAGCCGTCCGCGCCTGGATGGCCGCCCCGGTTGAACCGTGTTATTTGTTATCGAGAGAATTCATGCGCATTACCCGCTATACCGATTATTCACTGCGTGTGCTGATTTATGTCGCGCTGAAAGGTGAGGCGATTTCCACCATCCGTGAAATCGCCGACAGCTATGGCATTTCCAAAAACCACTTAATGAAAGTGGTGCAGGAGTTGAATAACAAAGGTTACTTGCAAGCAGTGCGCGGAAAGCATGGCGGGTTGCGTTTGAATGGTCGGCCGGAAGATATCAACATTGGTCGGTTAGTGCGTCATACCGAGGAAGATTTTGCCCTGGTGGAATGTTTTAGCGGTGGCGAATGCAGCCTTACGCCCGCCTGTCGGCTCAAGGGCGTATTGGTTAAAGCGCTGGAGGCATTTTTCCAGGTATTGGATGGTTATACCTTGGCTGACTTATTACCTTTGTCATCCCGGCGTGAGTTGGTTCGTTTGCTGAGTATCGCTGTATAAACCTTGCTTAAACATTTGTGCTCAGTGGGGTTAGGTTATTGAAGAATCGCTGCTCCAGGGAATTAAAAATTCTGCAATTTTTTCTTCAATATTGCTATCAATCGTTTTTAATCTGAGTAAAGGAATGTTACTTTTTTTCAGAATGTTGTTTTTCAATTCATCTCGCTCAGCTTGCTCTTCTGTGCTATGGGAGCGTCCATCAACCTCTATTACTCCTATTGGTGTTTTTCCCACTTTGAAATAGAGTACGAAATCACAACAAGCGCGATTTTTCATAAAGTTCAGTTCTCTTGGTGTAAATGTATTATTAGTTAATGATACTAATTGGATAAGAGCAACCTGGGTATGGAATGTAATCGCTTGATAAGCTTGCAGGGATAAAATGTCACGTAGCAATCGTGCTGCAATCTGCTCGGACATAAATTTAGAGTCGTTTGGGTTTAATCTGGCCTTGAGTTTTTCCAGTGACTGGTCATATTCCTCGTACAGTAAGTCGAAGGCTGAAATAACCGGGCTGTGGTAAATCTGCGAATCATCCGCATAATATTCGATGTAACGTATCAGGGCGGCAATATGCCCGTTCTTTTTGGTAAAGACATTGTCTCCTGTTACCAGCGTGAAGTTATGTTTGGCACGCGAAACTGCCACATTGATTAAATAAGGGTCATCGACAAACCCTATGTTTTTCTGGCTGCTGTTTTTTTTATCCAAAACGGTGGAGAAAATAATTTCGTCGCATTCCCTTCCCTGAAATTTATGCACTGTAGATTTAACGAAATCGCCCGGTAGATGTGTTTGTGAGAGACTGATTTGGGCGTTGTAGGGGGCAATAAATCCTCGGCTATTTTGGGCATCCCATTCGAGTGCACCTAATGACTCCAGTTCTCTCAGGTTTGAGAAGTTACGGGTATGGTTTCCCTTGGCAGTTACAATCAGTGATAACGCATTTTCGCCGGTATCTTGGGTCATGGGGATAAGTTGATTATTGTAGAACTGTTTGTTGCAGAATTGGATGATTTTGGGATGGCATCGGTAATGTTCTTTCAATAATGTTGTTGGGAGTCTATTGTTAAAAATACCTATACATGAATCCAGTAAGCTGTATTTGGCACAGTTGTAGAATTCAGTGGGTGGTGTAATGTCAATATTTACTGGAACGTGGGGAAGTTGTTTCCTGTCGCCGACGATAATCAGATTCCTGGTGCAACCCAGCCCTAATATTCCGGGAATAATATCTTGCTGTGATGCTTCATCAATGATTACATAGTCAAGAATGGCATTGTTAGCGATGGAGTTGATAATGGAATGCGTACTGCTGCCAATAATTGGATAACGGTTTACAAATGAGTCGAATTTCTTATTGTAATTGCTTTCACTAAACTCTTCCTGATGTGGAATATGCTGATAAAGATGATTTTTTAAGTAAGCCATTGACGAGTTTGTTAGATTGTTGAGTAGTGTCTTAAATTGGTTGTCTTCCAATTCCTTTTGATGTACTGCCAGTGAAGCTTTTTTGTGTTGTAGTGATTTTTCATAATAATGAAGTTGCAATGTGTAAATCAGGGATTTACGCTTCTCCCAATCATCGAAGGGTTTTATGCGAAAAATCCTAAAGTTCATTAACAGTTTTATCCTGTCCTTGATCGTTATACGTTTCATGGCAAGATGTGAAATGTAAGCCATTAGATCCGTAGTTTTTTGTGGTGATAGTTTGTATTTTTCAATTGGAAGGGGAGCGATTGTCAGGTTTTCACGTTGCCATTGCAGTAAATGTTGATGCTCTATGGCTAATTCGTCTATTTCACCCTGTAATTGGGCTGCCTGATTTTGAGCGTAAAGATGCAATTTCAGTTTTTGTCGGATGGCTTCTATGGCGTGAATATCGGGTGCTGATGCAGGTTCTTCCGATGGCACATTGAGTGGGGCGGCAAAAAAAGTCTTTCGGTTATCGGTACTGCCTAATCTGGCAACCAGGTAATCCAGTTCGGCTTTTTGCAGCTTCTCATAAACGTTTTCCACTGCTGCATTGTTATTGGACAAAATGGCGACGGTTTTTTTCTGCAATAAGATATTGGCCAGTATGTTTAATATTGTTTGGGTTTTCCCGGTTCCTGGAGGTCCCTCAATCAGACTGATTTGTGAAGAGAATGCTTGCTCTACCGCATTGAGTTGGCTTTCATTAATACCAAAGGGGTAGATATAGTACTTTGCCTGTTTGCGGGATTGATTTTGTCCCGTACAGTAGGCATGAAATGCAGTATCCTGATGTGGAACTATTTTTTCCATCTGACGTAACACATTCTCGGCGATGCGTTTGTCACTCCCTGTTGCATGATCAATTCGTGCTTGTGCTACAGCGCTGAAGTAACTGAATATTGCTTCGGTTTTAAGTGAGGTTTTGGGACTGAACTTTATGTCATCAGCTTTCATTACATAGGGTTTGTTATTCCCGGGGTAATAAACGACAGCGTATTTTCTGCCATACATTATCACTTTGTCGACATAACTAAACAGTAGGCTGCCCGGTTTTCCAAGGAGCTTCCCCCGCACCTCCTCTGTAGGTGTGATTGTGCAGGCTGCTAGTGGGCGTGTATAGGTTTTGCCGGAACGGAAGTGGCAGGTCAGTAATAATTCGCCTTGCGTATCACTATATCTCAGGGTCCAGTTGGTGATTTTTGGTGTTTTATTATCGCCATCAACGTAGATAGAAATCATGGTTTTCTTATTAACACATAAAATATTTTTACAGCCGTTTATCTGCAAACTGTTCCCTGCCTGGGAATATGAATGCCAAAGACTTCAGCAAATTCCATGGCTGAAATCGGGCGGCCAAAGAGATAACCTTGTCCTTCTTCGCATCCAAAGTCGCGCAGGAGTTTGCGTTGTATATCTTTCTCGATACCCTCGGCAATAGTTTCCAGTCCGAAACTGCGACTTATATCCAGGATAGCGCGTACGACAGAGGTATCCCGTTCAGATTCATGCAGGTTTTGTACAAAGGAGCGGTCTATCTTGATGCGGCTGAGTGGATATTGTTTGAGTAGGCTGAGCGATGCATAGCCAGTCCCAAAGTCATCAAATGCAATGCCGACCCCCAGCGCTCTCAGTCCCTGCAGGGCATCCAGGACGACATCATCGTAATCAAGCACAATATTTTCGGTAATCTCCAGTTCGATAGCTTGCGGCGGCAGACCATGCCGCGCCAGTGCGGCGGCAACATCATCGACAATATTGTTGACGCGAAATTGTGCCCCGAACAGGTTGATGCCCATACGGAAATCCCCAGCACCGTATCGACGCCAGAGGGCTGCCTGGGCGCAGGCTTCATCTAATACCCAAGAGCCTACGACAGCGGCAAGTGGGCCACCTTCCAGGGCGGGTAGAAATGCGGCAGGGGATAGCAAACCACGTTCCGGATGCTGCCAGCGAATGAGTGCTTCCGCACCTGCTAGCGAGCCATCTGCCAAATTAATTTGTGGCTGGTAGAAGAGAACAAATTCACCTGCGCTGACGGCACGGTGTAATTCAATGTTGTAAAGTCGCCGCGCAACCGCGTCCATTCGCAGTGCGGTCACAAACACAAATACCTGCCCACGACCCAGCTTTTTGGCCTTGAACAGGGCGAGGTCCGCATCGCCAATAAGTCCCAGGGCTTCCTGTGCATGGAGCGGAGCGACGGCCACCCCGCAACTGGCGGCTATACGTACTTCGTGCCCATCGATCACTATTGGATCTGCCAACCGGGCAATCAGGGCATGGGCCAGTTCTGCGGCCTGTTCGGGATGGTCGACGTCTGGAAGCAGGACCGCAAATTCATCGCCTCCAATGCGGGCAACAGTGTCAGCTGGCCCCATCGCTTGCTGAAGGCGGTTGGCAACTTCGCACAGGATGCTGTCTCCCACGCTGTGACCCAAGGTGTCGTTGATGTCTTTGAAACCGTCCAGATCAATCATCAATACAGCTGCCGGGGCAGGGCGCAGGAGCACTTCTTCGGTACGGCGATACAAGTTGGCACGGTTGGCCAGCCCGGTGAGGATGTCGGTATTGGCCAGCTGGTGTAGCTCCTCTTCCTTGCGGCGCCGTTCAGTGAGGTCTTGTACATGGGCGTTGAATATCAGGCGTCCATGCTCCCTCCAGCAAAATAGGGAAAGTCCCAGCAGGAACTCCGAGCTATCCTTGCGTTTTCCCTTTAGGCCTTTGGGCATGGCAAGTCCATCCATGGTGCCTGCCGCCGCCGCACGTGCTATCAGGTCTGCTACCAGGGGACGATCATATTCAGATACCAGGGTTTGAACAGGCCTGCCCGTACCTTCGGAGAGTTCATAGCCGTAGAGTGAGGCGGCGGCATCATTCCAGGCAACAATGCCACCCTGTTCATCAAACCAGATAACGGCTGTCGGTGAGTTGCGGGCAAACTCTTCAAATGGGCGCCTGGCCTGTTCCGTAGAGATCTCCAGGCGGCGCAATTCCAGCCTGTCGGATGCCATTTGCGCCAGTTCGCTGAGGCGGCTGCAATCTGCAGGTGAAAAATTGTGGTGCGGTTTGCTGTCGATAATACACAGCGCTCCGAGGGCGTGCCCCTCGGGGGATAGCAGGGGAACACCGGCATAGAAACGCAAATTGGTGGGGCCTGTGACAAGGGGGTTATCGTGAAAGCGTTCATCCAGGGTGGTATCGGGGATGACCATTACATCATGTTGGTTGATAGCATGTGCGCAAAAGGAGACATCTCGCCTCATATCCACATTCTTTCCGTCAAAGCCGGCACTGGCTGCAAAGAAGACGTGGTCGCTGCTGATCATGTTGATGGCGGCTACCGGCATGCCAAACATCTGTATGGCGATCTGGACTACCGGATCCAGGCTGGGGAGCGGGCGGTCATTGCCAAGTCCATAGCTGGATAAGGCTTTGAGCCTTTCCTGTTCCGTAGTCGGTATTGTGGGGCACTTCATGTGCGCGATCCTCTGGACGTCAGTCTTGCCTGGCAACTAGCCTGGTACTCTCCAAAGGCGCTGCCTGTAGTAGATGGAATCTGTAAAAAACTAGCACATCTTTGGAGTTAATGCAGTTTGCCCACAATTCCAGGCGACAGGAAATTCTTTACTTTCCCGTTTGTCCCCGGCCCTTTATCATCCTCACCCCCTGGTGTTTATGCCACTCAATCAGGATTATCCTATGTCCACTGCACTTGCCGTCGAGCAACTCTGCAAAGTTTATGGTTCAGGACTGGAAGCTCTCAAGGGTATCAGTCTGGATGTCATGCCTGGCGATTTTTTCGCCATCCTGGGCCCCAATGGCGCGGGAAAGTCTACATTGATCGGGATTATCAGTTCCCTGGTGCGCAAGACCTCTGGTCGTGTACGAATTTTTGATACGGATATCGATGACAATTTCTCGCGTGCCAAACAACTGCTGGGTGTCGTACCCCAGGAGTTTAATTTCAGCGTTTTTGAAAAAGTTGAAGATATTGTGCTGCAACAGGCCGGTTATTACGGTTTACCTCGCGCCCAGGCGCAGGAGCGTACCCGCTTACTCTTGCAGCAGTTATCCCTGTGGGATAAGCGAGATACACCGGCGCGTATGCTATCCGGTGGTATGAAACGACGCTTGATGATTGCCCGAGCCTTGGTACATAACCCTCAATTGCTGATTCTGGACGAACCCACTGCCGGCGTTGATATAGAACTGCGCCGCTCCATGTGGGATTTTTTGCGCGAGATCAACCAGCAGGGGACAACCATTATTCTGACAACGCACTACCTGGAAGAAGCAGAAAGCCTCTGTCGCAATGTAGCCATTATTGACCACGGCACCATTGTGCAGAACACCAGCGTCAAGAGCTTACTCCAGCAACTGAACAAAGAAGTGTTTATTTTTGATGTAAAGGGCCAGCTACCCCATTTGCCGGTGTTACACGGCTATAACCTGGTGCAACTGGACGATCACTCCTTTGAAGTTGAGGTTGTTAAAGGACAATCGTTAAATGCGGTATTTGCCCAACTGACAGAACAACAGATTGATATCGTCAGTATGCGCAATAAAGCCAACCGATTGGAGGAGTTATTCGTCGCTATGGTGAATGCAAACAAACACGTGGCAAACCCTGTGGAGGCAAGATCATGAGTCCGCATGAACAGTGGGTTGCATTTGTTACGATTGTGCGTAAGGAGATCAAGCGGTTTACCCGTATATGGATACAGACACTGCTTCCGCCAGCTATCACCATGGTGTTGTACTTTATTATTTTTGGAAAGATGGTGGGCAGTCGTATCGGGGAGATGGGCGGTGTCAGCTACATTGATTTCGTTGCTCCCGGTTTGATTATGATGGCGGTGTTAACCAATGCCTATGCGAATGTGTCCTCTTCTTTTTTCAGTGCCAAGTTCCAGCGTAGTGTAGAGGAAATCCTGGTTTCACCAACGCCTAATGTGATTATCTTGTTGGGGTATGTCATCGGCGGTGTTGCACGTGGGTTGGCGGTGGGGGTTATTGTGACCCTGGTGGCCATGGCATTTACCGACTTGAAAATTACCCATGGGTTCGTCACTTTTTTTATCCTGTTGATGACCGCTATCCTGTTTTCCCTGGCTGGATTTATTAATGCCGTTTACGCTAACAGTTTTGACGATATTTCGATTATTCCGACATTTGTATTAACGCCCTTAACCTATCTTGGCGGCGTTTTTTACTCTATCAGCTTATTGCCGCCTGTGTGGCAAACCCTGTCAGCGTTTAATCCCATATTGCATATGGTCGATGCTTTCCGGTATGGCATGTTGGGTATTGCGGATACCGGATTGGTGTTTGCTTTTGTAGAACTGGGGGTGTTGGTGGTGGTACTGACACTGGTTGCACTCTATTTACTAAAATCCGGCAAGCGTTTGCGTGCCTGATGTCTGGGATTTTTGCGGATTTACAGGTGATCCTATGAGCCATAACCCCCTCGGTCGGCAGACAGACTATGTTTCCAGCTATGCGCCGGAGTTATTGTTTCCCATCGCCCGTTCGGACTCCCGCCAGTTACTGAGTCTGGGGAGCAGTTTGCCGTTCAGGGGGGTAGATTTGTGGACGGGCTATGAACTCTCCTGGCTTGATTCCCGGGGTAAGCCACAGGTGGCTGTTGCGGAATTTGTATTGCCCTGTGATAGCGAATTTATGGTGGAATCAAAATCCTTTAAGCTTTATTTAAATTCCTTTAACCAGACACACATTGCCGATACTACCCAGCTGCGCGCCATGCTGGCACGGGATCTTTCTGCGGTGATTGGAAAACCGGTAGAGGTGCACCTCTATACCGTTGGGGACCACCTTTCTGCCCTGGGGAAAATTCACGCCTGTGATGGTGTGTGCCTGGATGGTTTACCTGTTGCAATCGATACCTATCATCCCCAGCCGGATTACCTGGGATGTCAGGTCAGTGCAGGAGTAGTGGATGAGTCTGTCTATTCCCATCTGTTGAAAACCAACTGCCCGGTGACAGGACAGCCTGATTGGGCCAGTGTGCAGATCCGTTATCGCGGCAAGGCAATCAGCCATGAAGGTTTGTTACGCTATATAGTGTCTTTTCGCGAGCACCAGGATTTTCACGAGCACTGTGTCGAGCGGATATTTATGGATATCTGGCAGCGTTGTGCACCTGAATCACTGACAGTTTATGCGCGTTATACCCGCCGTGGTGGCTTGGATATTAATCCTTTGCGTACCAGCGAGCATCGATGGTCTCTGGAGAGCAAGCGCTTATTGCGCCAGTAGGTTTTATCTAAACGATAACCTTGTCCTTCAGGCGCGCTGCGGCTTTTTCAAGTGATTCGATAACACGTTGCTTGTCGTAGTTGCGCACCTTATCCATATCCAGGTACATGGAAAAGCCTTCAGCACGGTCTTCGAAGTAAGATTGGTTTTTGCCCATCTCTTTGCGCAAGTCTGCGACCTGGTACACCTTGATCGGCATAGCAAACCCCTTTACCTGGATTTCTCCCTTATCGCGGCACATCACCGTATCTTTTACCAGGGACCAGGTTTCATGGGAGATCAGGATCTCGTCGGGTTCAGCCGCGGACTCCAGTCGGCTTGCCAGGTTTACCTGGGTGCCCAGTACGGTGTAATCCAGGTGATTGGATGTACCAAAGGTACCTACGGTGCAGTAGCCGGTATTGATACCCATTCGTACTTGCAGTGGTTTTTTAATGCCCTGGTTAAACCATTCCTGTTGCAGGGATTTGATCTTCTTTTTCATGGCTATGGCCATGGCAACACAGCGGGTTGCATCGTCTTTAACACCTTTACTGGCACTATCGCCAAATAGCACCATGATTCCATCGCCCATAAACTTATCGATGGTGCCACCATAGTGCGCGACAATTTTCGACATCTCGGTAAGGTAATGGTTGAGCAGCTCTGTGAGTGCCTCTGCTTCGATTTCTTCGGCAAGCTGGCTAAAGTCCTTGATATCGGAGAAAAACACACTAATCCGTTTGCGCTCGGCTTGCAGGTGTTTATCGTCGCCCCGGTTGATAGCCTGCCATACCGTTGGCGGTAGATAGCGCGATAATTTATAGGCGCGGATCTTGTGCCACTTCTGTTCGTTTTCCAGTTGTTGCAGGCTCATGGCCTGTTTGTGAAAACGCTGGTGCATATAAATTGCATACACCAGAAAGTAGGTAGCGACCCCGATCAGGCTGGCGGCACTGATCTCAATATTGCTGGAAAGCACTAGCTGTGGGCTATGGATAAACAGGCTAATAATAATCCCGATGGCGAAGGCGGTGTTGTCCTCCATCAGTTTGCGAAAACCGCCGTTAATCAACGCATTGAACTGGATCATTGTCAGGAACATGATGCTGGGCAGTATGCTGAAATTGGTCAGGCTTAATACCAATCCGATCAGCCCGGCGTCTACATAGGTCAGCCAGCGCCCAATGCGGGAGATCTGTTCCGGTAATAATTTGCGGGTAAAGTGGAATGTGGCGTAGGCATAGATCAGTAAAAGGCTGATCATAAACATATGCAACAAGTTGGGGTTGGCCCAATCGGCCCTGGCGGCCAGGGTTCCCGCTGCAGCAAAGCAGATAAGCGCCCGAAAATAATACTGCTGGGTGGGGTTCTCAGTTTGTAATTGTTTTGTATCAGTCTGGCTATTCATGGGCTAAAGACCTTGTAATTACCCGCCCGGCACAATCCGGCCAACACGCTGGCCTTGAGTACCGCAAACGCCAAATTAAACGGGTTTTTACCGCAAAAGTCCATGATGCGGCTGAAAATGCTAATTTATTGATCAATTAGCTTATTTTAGTTTTAACGCGAGATATTTCTCTTCCAAATCGGCATATTGTTTTTGTAGGGACAAAAAGTTGGCCTGGAGTTGATCCAGTGCATTGTTATTATCGGTTGGATGCTCATCACTGTGTTTATTTATTGTCTCGATATTGCTGCGCAGGCTGCGGTTTTCCGCTTCGAGTTCATCAATATCGTGGAGCAGGTGTTTGCTTTCCAGGGTAAAGCGTTGCAGGGTTTCCTTAATCTGCTGGTTTTCTTCGCTGATTTGATGGTCGGCTTGTAGTTGATGTTCCAGCTTGGTAATTTTTTCGTTGGCATGAGTCAACTCATCCTCCAACAGCCGGATGCAAGTATCTGACTCCTGCACAAAGCGGATTTGCCGTTGCAGTTGTTGTTCAAGCTCATGGACGATGACGACCTTTTCATGATCGGAGTTAGCTTCTTCCAGTTTGCGTTGCAGGTTGTTGATAAGTCGGTATTGGTCTGCTGCGACATTGCGCAGCTTGAAGATTTCTTCTGCTGCCCTGGGGTCCTGGCGTATTACCGTGATAGTCCTGGTATCCTCCAGGCTCTGCCCGGTACGGCTAAAATGGTGATCCATTCCCTGATAGCTATTGTGGTAGCTGTTTAGCAGCGATTCGAACCGCTCCCTATCGTCAAGGGCAATACCCAATTTATTGCCCAGGGCAAAAAGTTCGTTGTAGTAGTTACTGGCATTTACCTTCGCACTATTCCATTGTTCTTCTAACTCAAAAAATAGCGTTTTAAATTTTTCGAGATTTTCTATGCGCTTTTTGCAGGTTTCCAGCTCTGCCAGAGTCTGGGGATCCGTGGCATCCGGTGGGGAAAGCAGGGGTTCAAGTGCCTGCTCAAAAAGTGCCCAGTAACGATCGCTGCCGGCAGTTTCTGTTGTACCTAACTCCTCCGCGCGCAGGAAGGCGTAGCGCAAAGCCACAATCCGCTGGTTGGTTGGGACATCGCTGGGCTGTATACCGCTAATATCGCTACCGGGTGCAAGGTGATTAAAGTGGGTCCGGGTTAGCTCCAGCTCCTGGTTGATGAACTGTTTATAACTGATGGGATGGGGTTTGATGTCGAAGGGCTGCCTATCGCTGATGACATCCAAAAGTTTCTGTTGTTGGCGGCGCAGGAGCGTCTTCTGTTTTCGGGCATGCCAGAACAGGAGTAGGGTTGCCCCTATCAGTAATAGGTAAACCTCAGCGGCAACAGCCAGTATTAATGGAGGTATTTGCATGGGGTCAGCTCTGCGGCGAGCCTCTTGGGTTAGATATTCACCAGATCACAGGTGGAATATGCCCGCACGCAATCGGTTGTTGGGCAAGTGTGCTTCCATTTGTATAATCGCTTGCTCTTATATAGTCAAAAATCACCCTGGCTGCCAGTTAGTTGGGAATTACATTTTGCAGAGGATGTACTTCGATGGATGCAATCAAAGCGCTTCATGAACGGGTATCAGTCGCGAAACTGGCTGAGCCAGGCCCCAGTATGGATCAATGCCGTAGCTTGATTCGAGCTGCATTGCGCGCGGCAGATCATGGCAATCTCCAGCCCTGGCGTTTCTTGCTTGTCCAGGGGGAGGGGCGGAGGCAGTTGGGTGAGCTGTTTGTGAGCGCTGCCCGTGCCAAAGGTGAGCCGCTTGGTGATGCTGCGATAGAGCGTTTTAAGTCTATGCCGCTGCGGGCGCCCATGGTGATGGTTGTTATCGCGCGCACTCAGGAACATCCCAAGGTGCCAATAGTTGAGCAGCAGTATTCTGCCGCCGCTGCCGCCCAGAATGTGGTTAATGCTGCTTATGCACTCGGTTTGGGAGCGATTTGGCGTACAGGTGATCTTGCGTATGATCCCGGTGTTGCTGCAGGGTTGGGATTGGCAGAAGGGGAAAGCATTATTGGCTTTATTTACATCGGAACGCCTATTAATTCACCAGAGCCGGCTCGTGAGAGTAATCCGGATATATTTTTTCAGTTCTGGCCATAACATTAAGATTGCGTTTGCTTTTTTGCTTGTGTACATTAGCGCGCCTTTGCAGCGGCTAGTGTCTGCAGCAAGAAAATGGTGAGCTGTCCGAGTGGCCGAGCCGAAGGCAACGCCCGAAGGGGCGGTACCGAGCACGCCGCGTGTGTGTGAATCCGGGATAGATTCGAATAACGCGATTTTTATGGTGAGATGTCCGAGTGGCCGAAGGAGCACGCCTGGAAAGTGTGTATACCGCAAGGTATCGAGGGTTCGACTCCCTCTCTCACCGCCAAATTTGCCTTGGATGCGCAGTAATCATCCCTTGTGGATGTTATTAAGGCAGCTTGATCGGTTTTTGTAAGCTTTTGATTTTAAAAGTATTAATTTCAAAAAATCGCAAGAAAAATTGAAATAAATACTTGACGAGTTAAACCCCGGTCAATAGAATGCGCGCCTCAACAACGCACTCGTAGCTCAGCTGGATAGAGTACTCGGCTACGAACCGAGCGGTCGGAGGTTCGAATCCTCCCGAGTGCGCCATATACAAAAGCCCATCCTTGTGATGGGCTTTTTCATTTCTGGTTAGCGAGTTTTCTTGCTACAGGCCGAGTGCAAGCAATGCTAGTGCAAGACACGCCGGGACGGTTTGTATCAGTAGTATTTTGCGTGCCGCTGTCAATCCGCCGTAAATGCCTGCGATGGCGATACAGAGTAGAAAGAAAATCTGGGTACCTTCGTTACCCAGCCATAAACCCCACACAAGCCCTGCGGCTAAAAAACCGTTGTATAACCCTTGGTTCGCTGCAAGTACTTTTGTCAGTGCCGCCTTTTGCGGTGTGTTTCCGAAGGCGCGTAACCCGGCGGGCCTTTCCCACAAAAACATTTCCAGTATCAGGATATACAGGTGGAGTAGTGCAATAAGCGCAACAAGAATACTGGCAAGCGACATGACTTTCTCCTGATTCCACAAGGCAATTTTACAGGGCGCAAATCCCGGCCTGAAAATATTCAAAACCGTTTGATATTGAGCCCTGCGAGCATTTCCAGTATGCCGATGCGAAGATGGGTATCGAATATATCGATCGTAAACATAAATTCATCAATACCAATTTCGGCGGCGAGATAATTCAGGGTTGTTTCAACCTGGCTTGGTGTACCTATGGATGCTAGCGCTAAAAATTCTTTCACGCCAAATTCTTCCTGGGCAGACCATAAACCCTCCATGGAGTCGACAGGTGGTTTCAGATACATAGGCTCACCGCGAAACAGCGCCAGGATTCGCTGGTAGACGGTTGTTGCCAGTTTGTCAGCAGTGGCTTTGGTATCGGCCACTATCACCGGCATCCCCAGCATAAAATAGGGCTTATCCAGGCAGGGGGATGGCGTGAAGTTGTTGCGATAAATCTGTGCAGCCTCGCGCATGTGCTTGGGCGCAAAATGGCCGGCGAATGCGTAAGGCAAGCCTTTGGCGGCGGCCAGATGGGCGCTGTACAGACTTGATCCCAACATCCAGATCGGGACCTGGGTGCCGCTGCCGGGAATTGCCTTAAGCCTTTGCATGGGGGTATCAGGCGCAAGCAGCTGCTCAAGGATGCGGACTTCGCTGGCAAAGTCGTCTGCTGCGTTTAGGTCCCGGCGCAAGGCGCGTGCGGTTACTATATCCGTGCCCGGGGCGCGACCCAGGCCCAGGTCAATACGGTCGGGATAAAGCGATGCCAGGGTGCCGAATTGCTCCGCGATGACCAGCGGTGGGTGGTTAGGCAGCATAATCCCGCCGGAGCCAACCCTTAGTCGCTCTGTATTGGCAGCGATATAACCGATCAGAACACTGGTGGCACTGCTCGCAATACCTTCCATATTGTGGTGTTCTGCAAGCCAAAAGCGCGTAAAACCCAGTTGGTCAGCCGCCTGGGCATAGTGGCGTGAATGGTTCAACGTGGAATGAATCGATTCGCCTTCACGGACCGAGGCCAGTTCGAGCAGGGAAAGGGGAATTTCGGAGCGCATAGCCATTACCTCGTTGCCAGCTGTTACCCGATATAAAATTGTAAAAGCTGAAGCGGGGCAGGGTGAAGTAAAAAGGCGTGATCCCCTTTGGTCGGTGACAAGTGTCAGTCTGTGGAAAATAGGCTACAAACGCAGTAGCCGGCGTGTTGTTTTGCGTATTTTTGCCTTCAAACAGCCCGTATTCGCGGCTACACTGTGGCCCTGTCTTTGATTAAATCATATGGGTTGGACACATTTTTAACTGCCTCTTCATTATTAATGAGGTAGTCCAGGCCAGTTTTTGGCAATGCATGTGCTTTAACGACATGCGCTTTAACAAACAGGAAGGCTCGCTTGGGGCGATGCCTGCATAACGCTGCAAACAAGGGTGTAATCTCAATGACAACGCAAACTCCTCATTATTGGCAATTTTTCCGTGCGGGTGGCTTTGACCAGGTACAGTTGAATACACCAGCTGACCTGGCTGATCTGGCCAACCTCGATCAAAAACTCTGGGCTGCGCTGGCATGTCCTACAGATACACTCGAGGCTGACTCACGCATGTTGGCCTATATCGATGTCAATAAAGATGGCCGTATTCGTGCCCGTGAGCTGCTCGCGGTGATTGAATGGACCCTGGCTCGCCTCGATAATCCGGATGTACTATTCGAAGATGGCCCCTTGCCACTAACGGCATTAAGTAAAGATGAGATAGGCCAGAATTTACTGGCTACAGCACAGCGTTTGCTGAAAGTGATTGAGCGTGAAAATGATACGCACCTGAGCAGTGCTGACACCGATGACTTATCCGTACTCTTTCCACCCACAGAACCCAATGGCGATGGCTTGATTCCCGCGTCCTTGACTGATGATGAATCCCTAAAAGCCGCTATTAATGACATTATCACTGTGACTGGCGGTGCCGTGGATCGCAGTGGTGAGCCGGCAGTATCGGAAGAGGCCATTACCGCGTTCTTCGCGCAGGTGGCAGAGGTCAGTGCCTGGCATCAGCAATCCAATGATGCCAGTCTGTTTCCCTTCGGCGATAACACGGCCGATGCCATAGCCGCCATTTCTGCATTAAAGGAAAAAGTGGAAGATTATTTCACCCGTGTGGACTTGGCTGAATTCGATCCGCGTGCACAGCACATCGTCAATGGAGAAGAGTCAGAGCTTGTGCGTTTGTCCGCGTTGAGCCTGGCCAATACGGATGAACTAAAAAGTTTGCCTTTGGCCGGTATTCACCATGGTGACAAGCTGCCGTTAACCCAGGGGATTAACCCGGCTTATGCTGAGGCCGTCGCCAGTTTACATCGCCTGGTAGTCGCACCCCTGTTGGGTGAAAACGTCACTGCAATTTCACGTAGCGAATGGCGTAGTGTAGCGGCAAAAGCCGATAGCTTTTTTACCTGGCAGGCAGAACGTCCACCAGTGGCTTTTCTCGACCATCTGCCGGCAGAGCGCGCACAGGAGTTGATAGACAGCCGGACAGAGGCCGCATTATTGGAATTGGTGCAAAAAGATTTGGCAGTAGCGGATTCTGCCGATGGATTGGTTGAGCTGGATAAATTGCTGCGTTTTAAAGCGGGCCTGGTAACCCTGTTGCGCAACTTTGTCTCTTTTTACGATTTTTATTCGCGCCAGAAAAAAGCCATTTTCCAGGCCGGTTCACTCTTTATTGACGGTAAAAGTTGCGATCTGGTAGTAGAAGTTAAAAGCGTTGATGCACACGCGGCTGTTGCCAGCAAAAGCAATAGCTATTTGGTGTACTGCAATTGTACCCGCCGTGGCGAACCCGTGAATGGCAAAGAAGCTTTGAGTGTTGTAGCCGCCATTACCGCCGGTGAAGAAGGCGATATTATGGTGGGCCGCAATGGCCTGTTTTACGATCGCGACGGCAATGACTGGGATGCAACGGTTGTTAAGGTTGTACAAAATGCTATCAGTGTGCGAGAGGCTTTCTGGAGCCCATATCGTCGGATCTCCACCTTTATTTCCGATCAAGTCCAAAAACTTGCAGCCAGTCGTGATTCTGACATGGTTAATTCCACTACCAATAAAATCGGTGAAGCTGCTGCAGCTCCGGACGCAAAAGCAGCTGTTGCGGAGAAGTCATTCGATATCGCCAAGTTTGCCGGTATTTTTGCCGCTATAGGGCTGGCAGTTGGTGCGTTAGGGACTGCGTTAGCCGCCGTGTTTACTGGCTTAATGTCTCTGGTCTGGTGGAAATTCCCGTTGGTTATCCTCGGGATAATACTCGCTATTTCCGGCCCTTCCATGCTGCTGGCCTGGTTCAAGTTGCGTCGCCGCAGCCTCGGCCCGATCCTTGATGGCAATGGTTGGGCAGTAAATACCCAGGCCAAAATCAGTATCCCCTTTGGTGCAGAACTCACCGAACTCGCCAGCTTGCCAAAAGGCTCGCGCCGTTCACTGCGTGACCCCTATGAACAAAGCAGGCCTGTATGGCCTTATGTATTGTTGGTCATTGTTATTGTTGGATATGGGGTTTACCACTTTGACCTGCTTGCTCGATTCTTTCCGGCGGGCTAGTAGCACGGTATTGATGAGTATTAAAAAAGCGGACGTTAAACATATGTCCGCTTTTTTATTTAATATCTTATTTTAATGCCTTAAATCCCTGTGCTGGACGGGTTTCCTCGTAGTTGCTGTGGTACATATCCATATATAGCGTATGGTTTACAACCCCTTTGTTGGTATCACAGATAACGACATAGGCATCCATGATAGAACCATAAGGGCCAATTCCTGCGCTGCCTTCACGCGAAAAGGCGGAAACGGCTTCTCCGTTATCACAAATCAGCCGCGACAAATATCGGCGCTGCCCGGAAGGGCCGGATGCTCTTACCGGGTTTTCGGCAGAGCCCAAGGGATATTTTTCAATTTCCTGTGGATCTGGTGTGATACTTTGCCCAAACAAGGCCGTTAAGGTTGCAGCTAGATCCTGGTCTTCGGTTTCAGTCGTATTTTTCGATTGTGACTTTTCCGGAGTTTTGCTGGGGACAGCGGCACAGCCAACTAGTGTAAGAAAAACAGTGAGAAAAATAATTTTTTTCATGGTTTCTGCCAGCGCCTCGCAATAGATGTCTTTAGGTTATATAGAGATTATTGTTTGTGTATAGGTTGGGTACGACAGGTTATGCGGCATCTTGTCGGCTGTAGTCGGTCGCGAAGTTAGTTCCTGCTTTGGTATATTCCTCGCGTACGCGATTTCTACAGCGCTCTATGCTGGCGGCTTTATTGATCAATATGTCATCTACCATAAACGGTTCCAGTCTCACGTATTTCATTGAGTTGCTCTGCTCGAAGTTCATCCGGGGCGAGTTTTTCATTTAATACAAACACATCAAACAAGTCCGCCTGAGTGTCTTTCGTCCAGAGGCGCTTGCCTGTGATGATGACTTGGTATTGCATCACGGTGGAGGCGGCACGCAGGTCAAGCAAGTCTACCTCGTAACCCAATTTATCAGCCAGTTGGTTGGCTGTTTCAAATAGCTGTAGTGGGGTGGCATAGCCTGCCACCAGTACAGCCAGATCCAGGTCACTCTGGACATTGGCCGTACCCTGTACACGGCTGCCGAAGGCATAAATACCCAGGGCATTAGGAAAGGTGTGTTGCAGTTCAGTGCAAACCAACGCTTCGGCTTCGGGTGTTAGTGAATAGCTGTTCATAAACGCTCCAAAAAAACTCCCAACACCATGCCTCCATTATCATCAAGTGTGATATATGAAAATTCACTACTAATTTTTATTCGTGATATGCTGTTTGCCATAATGTGTCCTTTAATCAAAAATAAAAAACCGCTATTCAGCCCCACCAGAAAACATCTGACAAAGCTCAATAGCGGTTCAGGTTTATTCACTCCGGAATATATAATCCGTTTGTAATGGTAGGTTGGGCATTGCTGCCCAACCTACGCGGGAATTAAATAATTTTTAATCCCAGGAAAGCGCTCCACCTGTTTGATACTCGATTACGCGTGTTTCAAAGAAATTCTTCTCCTTACGCAAGTCCATAATCTCGCTCATCCAGGGGAAAGGGTTCTGCGCGCCGGGGAATTGTTCTTTCAGGCCGAGCTGGGCGCAGCGGCGGTTGGCGATGAAGTGGAGGTATTCTTCCATCATGGCGGCGTTCATGCCGAGGACGCCGCGGGGCATGGAGTCGCGTGCGTATTGGATTTCCAGCTCGGTGCCTTCGAGGATCATTTGCAGTACTTCTTGCTGGAATTCTGCGGTCCACAGGTGCGGGTTTTCCAGTTTGATCTGGTTGATGACGTCGATACCAAAGTTGAGGTGCATGGATTCGTCGCGCAGGATGTATTGGAACTGCTCGGCGACACCAGTCATTTTGTTGCGGCGGCCCATGGAGAGGATTTGGGTAAAGCCGCAGTAGAAGAAAATCCCTTCGGTGACGACATAGAAGGCCACCAGGTTGCGCAGCAGTTCCTGGTCGGTTTCCGGGGTGCCGGTGGTGAAGGTCGGGTTGCCTAATGAATGGGTGTGGTGCAGGCTCCAGGCGGCTTTGTTGGCCACGCTGGGCAGTTCGCGGTACATGTTGAAGACTTCGCCTTCGTCCATGCCGAGCGATTCAATACAGTATTGGTAGGCGTGGGTGTGGATGGCTTCTTCAAACGATTGACGCAGGATGTACTGGCGGCACTCGGGGTTGGTGATCAGGCGGTAAATGGCCAGTACCAGGTTGTTGGCTACCAGGGAGTCAGCGGTGGAGAAGTAGCCGAGGCTGCGCATGACGATGCGGCGTTCGTCTTCGGTGAGGCCGTCTTTGCTTTTCCACAGGGCGATGTCGGCGGTCATGTTGACTTCTTGCGGCATCCAGTGGTTAGCACAGCCATCGAGGTATTTCTGCCAGGCCCAGTCGTATTTGAACGGCACCAGTTGGTTGAGGTCGGCGCGGCAGTTGATCATGCGCTTGTCATCGACCTGGATACGGGCGGCGCCCATTTCCAGTTCTTCGAGGCCGGGTGCCGGGTCGAGTTTGGCGAGGCTGGCGCGCGCCTGGGCGAGGGCGGGGCTGATGCCGGGTTCCTGGGCGGCTTGGGCAAAGCTGGTGTTGGCAACAGGGGCTTCTGCCTGGGCATTGGCTTGCTGTGTTTGCACCGGTTGTGCCTGCTGTGGTTCAGGCTTGTTCAGGTTAGTGTTGATGGCGTCCTGACGCGCGGCTTGTTTTACCACTTCTTCAGCTTCGAAATCGTCCCAACTTAACATAGTCACCCTCTTAATCTCTCTGGTGTTGTTGATGGCTGTTGTACTGCCACCCACTATTTCATATGGCACTCGGTGTAGTGATGATGTGCATCAATTACCCGGAATGTTTAGCAGCGCATTAACTGCGCTGCTGTTACCTGTTGTACCTGAATTATTGGCACGCTTCGCAATCGGGATTATCGATGGAGCAGGCTTTGGGTACCGGTGCCGCTTCGGCGAAGCTGGCTTCTTCAATGTCTGCCACAACCGGTTTTGCGGCTGCCGGTGCTGCACTTAATCCACTGTTTCCTGTAGCCGATACCGCATTCAGGGCACCGGTGTTGATGGTGGATTTTTCAGTCGTGGTGGCAGCCAGGGCGCGCAGGTAGTAGGTCGTTTTCAAACCGCTGTACCAGGCCATGCGGTAGGTGATGTCCAGCTTCTTACCATTGGCACCGGCAATGTAGAGGTTGAGGCTCTGGGCCTGGTCGATCCACTTTTGACGGCGACTGGCTGATTCCACAATCCACTTGGGTTCCACTTCAAAGGCGGTGGCATAAATCGCTTTCATATCTTCCGGAATGCGATCAATTTTTTGCACTGAGCCTTCGTAGTATTTGAGGTCGTTGACCATCACGCTGTCCCACAGGCCGCGATCTTTCAGGTCGTGGACCAGGTAGGGGTTAACCACAGTGAACTCACCGGAGAGGTTGGATTTCACATAGAGGTTTTGGTAGGTCGGTTCAATCGACTGGGTGACACCGGTGATGTTGGAAATGGTTGCCGTAGGCGCAATCGCCATCACGTTGGAGTTGCGCATCCCCTTGGTTTTTACCTCGGTGCGCAGGCTGTCCCAGTCGAAGGTTTTACTGCGATCTACCTTGATGTAATTCTCGCCGCGGTTTTGCGCCAGTATGTCGATAGAGTCGATTGGCAGAACCCCTTTGCTCCAGAGTGAGCCTTCAAACGTGGAGTACTTGCCGCGCTCTTGTGCCAGTTGGCAGGACGCTTTGATGGCGTAGTAGCTGACTGCTTCCATGGAAGTATCGGCGAAGTCCACGGCGGCCTGTGAACTGTAGGCGATACGCTGTTCATAGAGTGCATCCTGGAAGCCCATGATGCCCAGGCCAATGGGGCGGTGGCGCAGGTTGGATTGCTTGGAGGTATCTACCGCGTAGTAGTTGATGTCGATTACGTTATCGAGCATGCGAATCGCGGTGGAAACGGTTTTTTCCAGCTTGGCGAGATCCAGCTTGCCATTCACGATGTGCTGCGCCAGGTTCACGGAACCCAGGTTACATACGGCAATCTCGTCACCGGCTTTGGTATTGAGCGTAATTTCGGTACACAGGTTGGATGAGTGAACCACGCCGGCATGTTGCTGCGGGCTGCGTAGGTTGCAGGGGTCTTTGAACGTGATCCAGGGGTGACCGGTTTCAAACAGCATGCCCAGCATCTTGCGCCACAGGTCCAGGGCGCGCACGGTTTTAAACAGGCGAACCTTGCCCTGCGCGGCCAGTTGCTCGTAGTGCTCGTAGCGCTCTTCAAAGGCCTTGCCGTAGAGGTCGTGCAGGTCGGGCACATCGTTGGGGGAGAAGAGTGTCCACTCTTGGTCTTCGAACACACGCTTCATAAACAGGTCGGGGACCCAGTTGGCGGTGTTCATGTCATGGGTGCGGCGGCGGTCATCACCGGTGTTTTTACGCAGCTCGAGGAATTCCTCGACATCCATATGCCAGGTTTCCAGGTAGGCACACACGGCACCTTTGCGTTTGCCGCCCTGGTTAACAGCGACAGCAGTGTCGTTGGCGACTTTCAGGAAGGGCACCACGCCCTGGGATTTACCGTTGGTGCCTTTGATATAAGCGCCCAAACCGCGCACAGGGGTCCAGTCGTTGCCCAGGCCGCCGGCAAACTTGCTGAGCATGGCATTGTCCTGGATGGCGCCATAGATGCCGTGCAGGTCGTCGGGCACGGTAGTCAGGTAGCAAGAGGACAACTGCGGACGCAGGGTGCCGGAGTTAAACAGGGTCGGGGTAGAGCTCATGTAATCGAAAGAAGAGAGCAGGCGATAGAATTCGATCGCGCGCTCTTCGCGCTTGTCTTCCTGCAGGGCCAGGCCCATAGCGACGCGCATAAAGAAGATTTGCGGCAGTTCGATACGGGTGCTGTCGCTGTGGATGAAGTAGCGGTCGTACAGGGTTTGCAAACCGAGGTAAGTGAATTGCAGGTCGCGATCGGCGATCAGTGCCTTGCCCAGTTTGTCCAGGTCAAAGTTGAGCAGCTCGGGGGAGATCAGCTCCAGCTCCACGCCTTTTTGGATGTACACCGGCAGGGCGCGGGCGTAGTAAAGCTCCATATCGGATTGGGTTGCAGAAGGGGCAACGCCCAGGAAACCCAGGGCTTCGGCGCGCAGTTTGTCGAGCAGCAGGCGAGCGGTGGCATAGGTGTAGTTGGGTTCTTTTTCCACCAGGGTACGCGCGGTAATGACCAGCGAGGTATTGACGTCTTTTTCGGCCACGCCGTCATAGAGGTTGCGCATGGCTTCGTCGAGAATGGCTTTTTCCTCTACACCGGCCAGGCCCGCACAGGCCTCGCTCACAATGGTGCGCATACGGGCGATATCCAGCGGGGCGCGGGTGCCGTCGGCCTGGGTAACGCTCATGGCGGGGTAGTCGGGATCGGCTTCGGTTTTGTTCACTTCTTTCTGGGCGCGACGCAGGCGGGCGTGCTCTTCGCGGTAGAGCACGTAATCGCGGGCTACTTTTTGCTCGCCGGCGCGCATCAGGATAAGTTCGACCTGATCCTGGATTTCTTCGATATGGATGGTGCCGCCGGAGGGCATACGGCGCTTGAAGGTGGCCGTGATCTGCTTGGTCAGGTTGTCGACAGTCTCGCGCACACGGGTAGACGCAGCGGCAGTGCCGCCTTCAACGGCCAGGAAGGCTTTGGTCATGGCGATAGCAATTTTGCTCGCATCGAAAGGTACCACTGTGCCATTGCGCTTGATCACCCGCAGCTGTCCCGGGGCTGTGGCGCTGAGGCCATTGTTGTTGCTGAGGTCGGCGTGGCTGCTGGTGCTGGTGGTCTGTTCAATGTCAGTGTGCATAGACGTCTCCCGCGTGAGGTCTTTTCCGTGGTGATGTTGATTGGTTTGGTCGTGCGTTTCGCATACCCGGTTGCTGGCCGGAGCCCCCTGGCCTTCTCCCGCAGGGCATGACTTATGCCGGTGGCGGAATAGGGCACTCTTACTTGATTATCAGGTTCTGGTATTGGTTATCAGGCTCTGGAAACAACAAAACCACTCTACCAGGGCAGTTGCCGATGGCACATCGGGCCATCAGGCAACCACTAGATATAGTGGTGGCTATCCCATACTGCTGATCTGCCAATAACACTCGCAATAACACTTGAATCAAGCGATGCCTTGGTTGCCTGGCCTCGAACTAACAGGGCCGGCGATCAATTGGGGCAAAATCTGGCGCCAGGGGCGGCCGCAAATCGGGCCGTGGATAAGGTTGTGTGCCTCGGGCAAAGGCCGGACTAAAAAACCTATATCTAGGGGTTTGGCGCGAATGGGCTACAAGATAATGCGGTAGGCTTATTTATGCAAGCTTGAAAACCTGTGGAAAAACTGTTGGTAGCCTCGGTAAAAACTGGGGGGAAGTCCGCAAACACAGGTATTGCGCGGCTAATTACCTATGTTGCAGTTGTCGCTTCGATTTAGATTTTTTTCTTATAGGCGTGATTCGGGTTTATGACTACATCTTGTGTTGTGAACTGGCGCAAATTTTGGCCGGATGCCGGGGGACTGGATTGTCGCGTTGTCGTGCACCACAGATTTTTGTACAGGATGGACAGGATATATAAGGAGGAACGAAAAAGGGGCCTTGCAGCCCCAGCAGATATGTCGCTTGGCGTCCTTGCCTGAGTTGTGAATAGGGTTCTATCAGGCGCCAATCACACCGCCGTCATTCTTGGTGATGATGACTGTGGCTGAACGCGGGCGGGCGCTACCACCTTCTGGCCAGTTGCTGGTGAAGTTTGTGGGGGTAGAGCGGTCGCCCGGGTGTTGGATGTTGATGAACAGGGTTTTCAGGTCGGGGGTGGCGGTAATACCTGTGATTTCACAGTCCGTCGGACCTACCAGGAAACGCTTTGTTTCCTTGGTTACCGGGTCGGCGGCCAGCATCTGGTTATTGCCGAAAGGGCCTGCGGATTGCTGGGAACCACTCATGTCGGTCTGTATCCAGAGTACACCGCGCTGGTCGATCCACAGTCCGTCGGGGCTGGCGAAGTGGTTTTCGGCGGTCAGGGCCACAGCGGCAGTGCCTTCGCCGGTGGTAGTGCCTACATCACCGCCAAGCAGGAAGATATCCCAGTTGAAGCTGGTGCCATTGGCATTTTCACGCCAACGGATAATGTGGCCGGTGGCGTTGTTAGCGCGGGGGTTAGCCGCATCGGTTTGGGTACGGCCGGTATTGTTGGTGAGCGTGAAATACACCTCGCCGGTGTCTGGGTGTACCGCGCCCCACTCAGGGCGGTCCATCGGGGTTGCGCCCATCACATCGGCGGCCAGGCGGGTGTTAACCAACACATCGGCCTGGTTGGCAAAGCTCACACCGGCTGTTGCCGCCTTGGCAATAAAGTTGGCATTGGTGATGTCCAGCGGCAGCCATTCGCCGGTGCCATCGCTATTGAACTTGGCGACATAGAGGGTTCCGCTATTCAGCAGCCAGCCGCCGGCAGTGGCTTTGTAGTAGGGCTCGGCTGAGACGAATTTGTAGATGTATTCATTGGTGGAGTCATCACCGGAGTAACAGACAACCGGTTGGCCTTCTACCGCGGGGGCAAAGATCACGCCCTCGTGGCCAAAGCGGCCCAGGGCTGTGCGTTTTTGCGGGCGACCTTCGGGATCGAAGGGATCGATTTCGACCATCCAGCCGAAGGTGTTGGGCTCGTTGCGGTAATCTTCCAGGGCACTGTCGCCTTTGGTTGAGGCATCGAAACGCACATATTCATCAGAGCCGGACTCTGCCAGCTCCCAATAGTAGCGGCCATTGCTGCTGGGCACGCCATAGGCACTGTGTTCACGCGGTTGGGCGGCATCCTTGTTGACGAAGTAACCGGCCCAGTTTTCCTCGGCCGTCAGGTAGGTATTCCAGGGCGTGCTCCCCATACCACAGTTGTTCAAGGTACCGCGGGTACTGGTACCGTTGGGGCTGTATTTGGTGGCCAACAAGCTGGAACCGGCTGCCGGGCCGCGAATGTCCATCGGGGTGGCACCGGTGATACGGCGGTTGAAGGGGCTGCTACTGACGACTTCCCACTGGCTGCCGTTTTGGCGGATATGAATTACGCTCACACCGTGTGCAGCAATTTCCTTGCGCACTTCATCTGTGGGGCGGGTTGCGCCCAGGGTAACGCCATTGGTGTGAATCAAATTGGGATCGAAGTATTCATGGTTCATGACCAGAAGACCTTCATTGGAGTTGTTGCCAGTGGTTTTGGCATCGATGGGGTAAAAGTGGATGCCATCGTGGTGGGTGCCTACTTGTTGTTCCTGGTCGGCACCGCTGTTACTTGCATCATCTTTGTAGGCGGGCAGGTTGCCAGTCAGTGGCGTCCCCCAGGGAACAAAGGCTGTTGCGCTATAGCCTGCCGGTACGGTGATGGTATCCGTGCGGGTAGTGGCGATAGCCGCAAAGCCCAGCAGCGGCGCTACCGACGAAGAACTGGAACTGCTGCTGGATGATGATGGTGTACTGGAGCTGGATGAAGAGCTGGAGGAGCTGCTTTTCTTGTCATCATCACCACCACAACTCACCAGGCTGGCCCCCATAAAGGCGGCAACGGCAGTGCTCAGGCTACCTTTCAGGAATTGGCGGCGTTGGGTCATGACTTCAGCAAAGCTGATGCCCTTGGGGCGGTTGTTAAGGGGTTCAATACCGGAGTTATCGATTTCGTAAACAGTCTGGTCGGTCATCGGTTGCTTCCTGATTTTTTGGTGTTAATAAAATGGGTGCAATCGATTAAAGCCAGGCAATGTGTCAGCTTTGCGACAAATCCATGACGTTTTTTTAAAACCTGGGGTGGGCCAGGCATGGGCGTTGCGGGTTTTATGGTGAGAAAAGCGCTGCCAGGATGTTTAAATCTGCTAGTCTTGGCGCATATGAATAATGACGAACGTTGAGTGTTATGGAATCCAGTGTGCAAGCGGCTAAGCCCGATTATTCCGTGTATCGCCGGGTGATCGGCGATTTATTGAGCGGCAATGAACAATTGCCCAGTTTGCCGATTATTACCTTTGAAATTCGCAAGGCCATGGAGCAATCCAATCTGTCCATGGTGGAGTTAAGTAAACTGCTCACCAGAGATCCTGCCCTGTCCGCTGTATTGTTGAAATATGCTTCCAGCCCTTTAATTGGCAGCCAGAACCCGCCCCAGACCCTGTTGGATGTGATACGCCTGTTGGGGATGAACCAGGTGGAGCGCATTACCATGGTTCACTCCATCAAAAGCCTGTTCTCCATGCACTCGGCCAAGCACAAACGCTTATTCCTGGAGGCCTGGCGTCGCCTCGCACTCAAGGCAAGCCTGAGTACCTATATCGCCAAGCATTTGAAGCAAGTGGTGCCGGATCATGTATTAATGGCGGCGTTGATGAGCGAAGTAGGGACTCTGGCAGTGTTGTCAGCCTTTAAAAAAAGTGATGAAACGCCCGATATTCCCACTTACATTGCACTGTGTCGCGAGTACGCCAAATCCCTGGGGGTGATCACCCTGAAAAAATGGCAGGTGGATGAGCAGTATCTCAAGGTGGTGCAGGAAGTCGGCAAATGGCAGGGTGAGAGTCCGGGGCCGATAAACCTCAGCGATATTATTAATTTGGGGTTGTACCACGCGCTGAAATTAACCCACACCAAAACCGATTTGCCGCCGCTAAAAGACATCACGGCCTATCAAAAGCTGGATGAGCCGCACAATAAAATTATTGCCGGTGGTCTGGATGTGGTGATGACCAATATCCAGGAAATTCGTGTAGTGGCTAAAAGTTTATTCTGACCCGTCATAGCGCTGTTTGCTGTTGCGCAGACAGCTCCCGGTTTTTTCCCCATTGTCATTGCTTGTCGTTTCTTGGCTGTTCTCTCCGCTTAAAACAATTTTTATCTTCGCCTGCGCCTGTCATCGAAATGTAGCTTTGCGCGTCTAGGATGGTATTTCCGATTAAATCCCAAAGAGGATAACAACCATGCTAGTAATACCACTCCCTGGAGTGGCGGGCGGTTTTTGCCTGTCTGCCAGTCCACCGCCTTCGCTGTTAATAACTTCGCCTGTTCCCTTCATTTCTGGTGCTGACACTTTGTCCGGTGCACATCAGGTCTGTCCTGCTCAGTCTATTGCCCTTGATTAAAGGAACTCTCATGAAAACTGCGAAATCATTATTATCGCTGGCGATTGCCTGCGTTGTGACTGCTCATACCGGCCTTGCTCTTGCCCAGGCCTCTGCCTCCAACAATGCGCCGGCAACTGCCCGCGCTACCAGCCAACTGGGCAGCGTGACCGGTCGGGTCATTAACCAGGCAACCGGTAGCTTATTGCAAGCGGCAACTGTCCGCGTACTGGAATTGAACCGCGAAGTGACCACTGGCCGCGATGGCAGCTTCGTGTTAACCAATATACCTGCGGGTAATTACACCCTGGAAGTCAACTACGGTGGTCTGGATTCGCAGCGCTTGCCGATGACGATCACAGCTGGCCGCAGCCTGCGCCAGGATATTCGTTTGACCAGTGCGCGCTATGGCGTGGAAGAAATGCTGGTAACCGGTCGTGCCGAAGGTTTTGCCTCGACCATCAATCTGCAGCGCAATGCTGATAGCCTGCGCACCGTAGTATCTGCCGATGCCCTGGGCCAAATCCGTGAAGGCAATATCGGTGATGCGCTGGTGCGCTTACCGGGCCTTTCCGTGGAAACCCGTGCAGGTGTGCAGCGCACCGCTACCATTCGCGGTCTGGCGCCACAGTACAATACGGTCACTGTTGATGGTCTGCGTATGACTAACGTAGACGGCAATCGCGATATTGCACTCGATAGTTTCCCGGCCAATTTATTAGCGCGGGTAGAAGTGATTAAAGCCCCAACACCGGATATGTCTGCCGATGCCATTGGCGGTACTGTTGATCTGGTCACCCGCTCTGCCTACGACCGCGACGGTCGCACTTTCGACGTGCAACTGGGTACGACCCTCAATGACATTCGCGATAGCTGGAACAAACAGGCGGGTATTACCCTGGGGGATACCTTTGGTGAAAACCGGCAATTCGGCTTGCTCGGTTCGGTATTTTATTTCCGCGATGAGCGCGGTTACGATGTGGTAGATACGGCTTACACCGTCAGCAGCGCCGATAGTTTTTTTATCAATCGCTCGCTCTATTACGATCGCGATGAAATGAAAGATAAGGTCGGTGCGGGCCTGATGTTTGACTATCGTCCCAGCGACGACACCAGTGCCTATATCAAAGCCATTTACCACTACGATTTCCGCGAACTGTGGCGGCGCGGAACTGATTACCGCCCCAACCCGGCAACCCAATTTGACGTTACACCGGATGCGGGCTCTTCCACCGGTGGACGCGTGGATTCCATTGTGTTTTATCGCGAGCCGAAAAACGTTTTCCAAATGTATACCGCCGGTATCGAGCATCGCACGGGCGACTGGGTATTGGATGGCCGCCTGGGTTACTCCAAAGCGAAAAAGGATTATCCAACCACCTTGCAGGTGGTTAATTCCTTTAATGGCGTAAACCTGACTTATGATCGCAGTGACCGCGATTTCCCGGTATTTACGGTGGATAACGCTGTTGACTTGAGTAACCCATCCAGTGTGGCCTTTCGCCAGTTCGATACCAATCAGGTTCCGCGTGTGGAAGATGAGTTGAGTGTCGATGTGAATGCGCTGCGCGAATTCAATACCGGTCGTTTCCCCTGGAGTATCAAAACCGGTTTCCGCGCAACGATTAAAGATGCATCGCAAGCGCAACCGGACACAGTGCGCTACAGCGGTTTAACCGGCGTGAGTGCGGCTAGCCTGCTGGAGTATTACAGTAATAGTGATTTTATGAGCGAGTCCAATGGCCGCGCGCAATTGTTACCTTTCTTTCCCGATTGGCGCAAATACCTGGAGTTGCAGCAAACCAATCCTTCTGCATTTACGCAAAACGCTGCCGCACAGTTATTCAGTGCAGAAACCCTGGCCAATGCCGATTTCACCATTGGTGAGGATATTTTGGCAACCTATATCATGGGGACTGTGGATATCGACAAGCTCACCCTGTTGGGTGGCGTGCGGGTAGAAACGACCAGCATTGATAGCCAGGCGAATGAAGTGGCGGTGGATAATGGTCAAATTACCGATATTACCCGTGTCAGCGATAGCAACGAGTACACCAATGTGTTGCCCAGCCTGCATTTGCGCTATGCCGCCATGGATGATCAATTAATTGTGCGCAGCTCAATCAGCAAAGCGATTTCACGCCCGCCACCGGGTGATTTGATTCCCTCCAAACAGGAAAACGCGCAATTAAACCAGCGCATTATCGGTAATCCGGCATTGGAGCCCGCAGAGTCGATCAATTACGACCTGACAGCAGAATATTTCCTGCCGCCGCTGGGGGTGATTTCTGCCGGTGCCTTCTACAAGGATATTGATAATTTTGTGTTCAGCTCCAGTCGCATTGCATCCGATGGCGTGGATGAGCGTACCCGTATTAATGGTGATGGTGGCAAGGTGCGCGGCTTGGAATTTGTATGGTCACAGGATTTGACCTTCCTGCCGGGATTGTTGAGCGGCTTGGGTGTGGAGGCTAACTATACCTGGCTGGATTCCGAGGGGGTTTATCCAGGGCGCGATGATGACTTACCCCTGGTGAATTCACCGGATTACATCATCAACGGAATCCTGTCATACGCACAGGGGCCGTTCAGTATGCGCATTTCCATGAATAAGATGCCGGATCGTTTGGAGTCGGTGGGTGGTCGCGAGGCTTTGGATAAATATAATGCAGCCAGTACGGTATGGGATCTTGCGTTTAAATACCGTGTACTGGATCAGCACAATATTTTCTTCAACGTGAAAAACCTGACCAACGAACCCACGGTTCAGTTCCAGGGCTCGCGCGATAATCCCACCAGTGTGGTGTATTACGGGACCCAATATACCCTGGGTGTGGATTTAAGCTTTTAATAATTTTTCTTTGTGACAGTAACTCCGCCGGATATTTCGGCGGAGTTTTTTGCTTTTTAGGTTTATATACATGAAGAATATCATTAATCGGCTTTGCGCTTTGGTACTATTCAGTTCTTTGTCCATTGTCAGTTTTTGCGTGGCTATGGGGGCTTTCCCCTCGGCTGCTTATGCGAATGGCCTGCCTGAACGAATCATACTGTTGCCAACCGCAACGCCAGCCCATAGCCAAACGGTTACCTGGCGAACCCGAAATGCGGTGCCGACCTTGGCAGAAATTACTGAATCCACCGCGTCACCCGCGCTGGTACAACGCGCAAAACAAATTTCAGGTATAAGCAAATCGCACGCAATCCTTACCGGGCAAACTATCGAAAAAACTGCCGGAAAAACATTCCATCACCGCGTCACTTTTACCCACTTAAAACCTGCAACCCGCTATGCCTATCGCGTCAAAGGTGAGCAGGGGTGGAGCGAGTGGCATTCCTTCCGCACCGCCGCCGAAACTTTTACGCCTTATCGCATGATTTACCTGGGCGATACCCAAAACCATATCCAGTCGCTGGGTTCTCGTACTATACGTGCGGCGTTTGCAGCAGCACCGGATGCGCGCCTGATGCTGCATGCCGGGGATTTAACCGATCGCGCCGGCCCGGAAGATCAACTCTGGGGTGAGTGGTTTGCGGCGGGTAATTGGTTGTTCAGCAATATTGTGCAATTGCCGGTGGTGGGCAATCACGAATATCGTGAAAGCCCCGGTACTTTGCCACAACTAAAAGTGGTGTGGCCTGCGCATTTTATGTTGCCTGGCAATGGCCCTGAATCCTTGCGCGATACAGTGTATTGGCTCGACTATCAAGGTGTGCGTTTTATTGCGTTGGATTCCATGATCGCACTGCACAGCGAGGCGGCGGCAAAACAACAAGCGCAATGGCTGGAACCCTTGCTGGCTAACAATCCCAACCGCTGGACAATTGTGAGTTATCACCATCCACTGTTGTCCGGCACCCGCGCGCAATTCACACCAGCCATCGCAACACATTGGCAACCCTTGTTCGAACGCTATGCGGTAGATTTAGTGTTGCAAGGCGATGACCATATTTATGGTCGCTGGCAACCGGGGCAGGGCGTGCCGGTGTATACCATCTCGGTAGCCGGTGCCAAACAAAACCGCGTGCACGACAAAGCGCGTGAACTGATGCAGCGGGTAGGGGAGGATACTCAATGGTATCAAGTGATTGAATTCAGCAACGAACGATTGCAATACCGCGCCTGGACGGTAGAAGGTGAACTTTACGATGCGGTCGATGTAATCAAACAACCGGGCAAACCGGCTCGCGTGGAAAGCGATCTTGCCGATGCAATACCGGAGCGCTATTGCGGCAAACCGGAACCCGCCTCATTATTCCCCCAGGCTATTTACAAACCCCGTTGCCGGGAGGTGACGGAACTGCAATAAGCTGTAATAGTTGCGCAATACAGGTTTGTCATTGGGGCGCATCGGATTCAAAATCCGGCGTCCTTAATGACAAGTGTGCTGCAAAGTGCTACAGATTTATTTGTCTTGTGAATGTGTTTTATAGGAATGTTTTATTGTGTTTTCTGATTCTCCATCCGCCCGCCCGTTAAACGTCTACGCTGCAGGTCCCGGTAGTTTGATGAAAAACCTGGTTGCCGACTTCCAGGCCGGCACCGGCATTCGCGTCAACCTGTTTCAGGCCACCACCGGTAAAGTGCTGGCACGACTGGAAGCCGAAGCCGACAGCCCGCAGGCCGATGTATTTATCTCAGCCTCCTGGGACTTGGCGCAGGAGCTGGATCAACGCGGTTGGCTACAGCCCTACCACAGCGACTATGCCGCCCAGGTGCCGGATCACCTGAAAACCCCCAGCTACATTGCCCAAGCGGTATCCGCATTGGGTATCGTCTGGAACCGCGACAGTGACACCCCCGAACCTGCCGACTGGCAAGACCTGGCCGATCTCGCCTTCGCCCGGCAAATCACCATGCCCGACCCGGCACTCTCCGGCGCCTCAGTCGATTTACTGCTGGGGTTGGAGCAGGCATTGGGTGAGGGCGCCTGGGATTTATTGGCGCGTATGAAACACAACGGACTGGAAATCTGCGGCGCCAATGACCAGGCGTTGGCACCTGTATTGCGCGGCGATAAATCCGCCGTATTCGGCAGTGTGGATTATGTTGCCTATGCGGCCATGGAAAAGGGCGCGCGCATCAAAGTCATTTTCCCGCGCAGCGGCACCGTCATGGTTCCGCGCCCCATGATGATCCTCAAAAACGCCCGCCAACCGGAACTCGCCCGCCAGTTTATCGACTACCTTCTCTCCGACGACGGTCAGGCCGGGGCTGCCGCTGCCTGGTTGATGCCAGCACGCACCGACATCATCACCCGCCGCCCAACGGTGAGCGATATTCCCGTGTTGCCGCAGGGGAATGTGTCGGCGACGAATCGGGCAAGAAGCTTGGCGCGGTTTGGTGAGATTTTTTAACAATGGGGAAAGTTTTTGGCAAGCGCCTGCTTATCTGAAGCAAGTGTAGTGTTAAGCAATGGGGACCCGTTTCTGGTCCCCGGTGACTATGGCTTGCACGGCAGGTGGATAGCTCGTGCAAGCCAGCAATGAGCGTTAATAAACCTCTGGTACAAATATTTCTTTCGGCACCGGCCGGCGTACGTAATCCTCATGATGCTCACGCGGCGGCAGCTCAATGGTCGGACGCTTGATTTCTGTGTAAGGCATTTGCGACAGTAAATGGTGAATACAATTCAGGCGCGCTTTTTTCTTGTCTATCGCTTCTACGACCCACCAGGGTGCTTCGTCGATATGCGTGCGCTCCAGCATCACCTCCTTGGCCTTGGTGTACTGCTCCCAGCGGCGGCGCGATTCCAGATCCATGGGGCTCAATTTCCACTGCTTGAGCGGATCGTGAATGCGGTCCATAAAGCGCAGATACTGTTCATCATCGGAGATGGAAAACCAGTATTTAATGACCTGAATGCCCGAACGCACCAGCATGCGCTCAAAATCCGGCACGGTGCGGAAAAATTCTTCGTACTCATAATCGTTGCAAAACCCCATCACCCGCTCAACGCCGGCGCGGTTGTACCAGCTGCGGTCAAACAGCACAATCTCCCCCGCCGCCGGCAGGTGCGATACATAACGCTGAAAATACCACTGGGTGCGCTCGCGTTCATTGGGCGCGGGCAGGGCAGCCACACGGCAAATACGCGGATTGAGCCGCTGGGTAATGCGCTTGATAACACCACCTTTACCGGCGGCGTCGCGCCCTTCAAACAAAATCACCACTTTGTGGCCAGTGTGGGCAACCCAATCCTGCAACTTCACCAACTCTATTTGCAGGCGAAACAACTCCCGAAAATACTGACGGCGCGCCTCTTTGCGCCGCAACACCTCATCGGGCGATTCCCTGGCATTGTCCATGCCAGGTATCTGGTCATAAATATGATCTTCAAATTCCAGCTCAAACTCTTCGTCATAGCTGTCAAGCAGGTCATCGCTGATACGTTGCATGACGTTGGCGTCGGCAAGGTTCATAGGGGGTCTCAATATAAGAGAGTTATGATTGCCCTTATGCTAGAAGGGGTCTGTGACAGTTTTATGATGGTAGGCATATGCACTGCCCAATGTGACAGACAGGCCAGCGCAGCTGCCTTCTGGCTGATGTCAGCCTGTGTTGACATCAGTACAGGCGACATCAAGTTATTACTGCAAGAGAGTAGTCGAAGGCCAACCGGGTGCGGAGTTTGGCCTTGTGTCGTGGATTCCGCCAATAATATTGATCCCATATCTCAGCCCACATATGCTTCCACATATATTTGAGTTGAAAGGGGCTGTCATGGGACAAGTAACGATCTACCTTGAAGACGAGCTTGAGGCGAAAATGGAGGCCGACGCCAAAGCCCGAAAAATCTCCAAAAGCAAATGGATCGCCACCGTCATTCGTGAAAAACTGACCAATGAATGGCCACACGAAGTGCGCGAAACTGCCGGTAGTTGGGGAGATTTTCCCTCGCTTGAGGAAATACGGGGTGAAACGCACAGCGATAGCCTGCGGGAAAGCCTGTAATGTGGGTACTGGACACAAATACCCTGATCTACTTTTTTAAGGGCATGGGACGCGTACCCGACACATTGCTAAGCCATTCACCCGGTGATATCGCGATTCCCGCTATCGTGCTCTACGAACTGGACGTTGGTATCGCCAAATCCACCGCGCCACGTAAGCGTCGCCAGCAACTAAAAGCACTCACCGATGCAACCCAAATATTACCCTTTGGTTTGGCAGAGGCAGAGGCTGCCGCCCATATCCGGGCGAGCCTGGAAAAACATGGTCAGCCGATGGGACCTTACGACGTGCTTATTGCCGCTACCGCGTTGGCACAAAAAGCCACGCTGGTGACTCGCAACACGCGTGAATTTGAGCGGATTAAACATCTGAGCCTTGAAGATTGGTTTTAGCCAGACATAGAAGGTTCTGAACTATAAATTCGTTTATGTCAGAAACCTGTTAATTTTTTGACATAATGCTTGGTGTTATTACCTGACTTGACATAAGATATAGCTTATGTCAAAACCAAAGAAGTTTCTGATATATGAACCTTGTGGATTTCAACGCTGGTCATTACGAGCAGCGTTATGAGTACAAAGCCTTCCTGCCGGAACCCATCTGCCATGAATGGATCATCGCTGATCCTGAATTGATGGATTTGCTGGGGCGTGCTGATCGCGCTCTGGGTGAGCTGAATGCTTTCAGTCAGTTGATTCCCGATATCGACTTCTTCATTCGTATGTATGTGGCCAAGGAAGCCACCCAGTCCAGCCGTATCGAAGGCACCCAGACCAATATCGAAGACGCGTTCAAGAATGCCGATGACCTGAAGCCGGAGGAACGGGACGACTGGTCGGAGGTGCAAAACTATATCCGAGCTATCAACTTCGCGATTGCTGCTCTGGAAACATTGCCCTTATCAACGCGCTTGCTGCGGCAAACCCATGCTGAACTGATGCAGGGGGTACGTGGTGAACACAAACAGCCGGGAGCGTTTCGCAGCAGCCAGAACTGGATCGGCGTCAGCCTGAAGAACGCTGCTTTTGTACCGCCGCACCACGAGCATGTGCCGGAGCTGATGGGTGACTTGGAAAAGTTTCTGCACGCAGAACATTTTTTTGTGCATCCATTGGTGCGTATTGCCATTGCCCACTACCAGTTTGAAACTATTCACCCGTTTCTGGATGGCAATGGCCGTTTGGGGCGGTTGATGATTTCCCTGTACCTGGCGTCCGAAGGGCTGTTGCACAAACCGGCGCTGTATTTGTCAGATTATTTCGAACGCAACAAGACAGCCTACGTCGATCACCTGATGGCTGTACGCCACGGCAACCACCTGCGCGCGTGGCTGGTTTTCTTCCTGTTCGGTGTGGAAGAAACCGCCCGCGCCTCGGCCTCTGTATTTCGCGCCATCATTGAGCTGAAACAGCGTATTGAGCGCGATGTGTTGCCGCGCTTCAGCACCCGCCGCCAGGACAACGCTCACGACTTGATGCGCCACCTGTATGCGCAGCCGGTGATCGATGTGAAATGGGCGACGAATATTATCAGTGTATCGACCAATACGGCAGCAGCACTGATTGCCGAAATGGTTTCCTCGGGGGTGTTGATTGAAGTCACCGGGCAGCGCCGTAACCGGCTGTTTGCCTTTGATGAATACCTGAGATTGTTCAGATCATCGTGAGCTCTTGGCACTGGCTAATGGCTTTGGATTACTTGAAGCGTTGCAATTACTGGGTAGTGATAGCAGTATGCACATCGCTTGGGTAGCGTCCTGACACGCCTGCGCAGCCTTGTCGTAGAGAGCAGTAAAGGCGTTATGAAAATTTACCTGAAATAGGGTGTGGTAAACTGCAGCCACCCCAACTACTTGGAATTGAGGCACCGCTTGTGATTACTAAAGAAGAGCTGACGGCATTAATGGCTGATCTGGAAAGTGATCGTATAGAGCGCACGGAATCCGTCAATAATACCGATAAGTTCTCGCAAGCCGTCTGTGCGTTTGCAAATGACTTACCTAACCATAAACGACCAGGCTATCTGGTGATTGGTGTAGACAAACTTGGAAAGCCCTGTGGTATTAACGTTACAGAGCAGCTTTTGGAAAACCTCGGTGCCTTGCGTTCCAACGGCAATATTCAACCACTTCCGGTAATTCATGTTGCCAAAATAACGCTGGAAGGAGGTGATGTTGCTGTAGTTGAGGTACAACCTTCAGACTTGCCGCCCCTGCGTTATAAAGGGCAGGTTTGGGTGCGTGTAGGGCCGCGCAAAGCAACGGCAAGTGAGCAGGAAGAGCGAATACTGACCGAAAAGCGTATTTCCAAGGCGCGCAGCTACGATGCCAGCCCAGTAGGGGAAGCCTCACTGACAGATTTGTCTCTCACCCAGTTTCAAGCGTACCGCCAGGAGGTCATTGATCCGGAAGTCATTGCCGCCAATCACCGGTCCGTTGAGGATCAACTGGCGTCCTTGCGTTTTTTTGATAATCAACATCATGTACCAACGGTTGCCGGGATGCTTTTATTTGGCAAAAACCCAAGGTTTTACCTGCCAGGGGCCTACATTCAGTTTCTTCGGCTTCCCGGCAATACACTGACAGACCGGCCTGATGATGAAGCCGAAATTTCAGGTGATTTGTTAAGTGTTCTACGGGAATTGGATATTCGTGTTGCAGCAAACATTCAAAAAAGACCCGAATCCACATCCATACTGCGTGAAAAAAATACCGCAGATTACCCCGATGTTGCCATCCGGGAAATTCTGCTCAATGCCATTATGCACAGAGATTACCAGTCCAATACTCCGGTAAAGCTTTATTGGTTTTCAGATCATATTGAAATTCATAGCCCGGGTGGACTTTATGGTGAGGTGACACCTGCAACCCTGGAAAAGCGCAGTAGCTACCGCAACCCGGTATTGGCAGAGGCAATGAAAGCCTTGGGATATGTGAACCGTTATGGCTACGGTATTCAAAGGGCAAAATCAGCCATGGAAAAAAATGGCAACCCGCCCATTCAGTTTGAAGTGGACGAGCGAATATTTTTAGCTACCTTGCCTGTGAGAAACGTATGAAAACAATTGCGTTCTTTAATAACAAAGGCGGTGTTGGGAAAACATCACTGGTTTACCATCTGGCCTGGATGTATGCCGATAGAGGCATTCGAACCTTGGCTATTGACCTTGATCCGCAAGCCAACCTCAGTGCCATGTTCCTTGATGAAGAACGATTGGCTGATCTGTGGGACGACTCAGAGCGCTCGACGATATACGACAGCCTGTTGCCCCTGATGAATCGTACCGGCGATATTGCACCTCCCCATGTGGAACAGATCGCAGAGAAACTGGGTCTGGTCTGCGGCAATCTTGCGTTGTCGCGATTTGAAGATTTACTGTCAGAAAACTGGCCTAAATGCCTGGATGGGCAACAGGCTGCTTTTCGGGTTATCACCGCCTTTCACCGCATCATTGAAGCCGCTGCCCAAGCCATGACAGCGGAACTGGTTTTAATTGATGTAGGCCCCAATCTGGGAGCAATCAATCGTTCCGCACTGATTGCTTCCGAGCAGGTTGTACTACCGCTAGCGCCAGATCTTTTTTCGATTCAGGGTTTAAAAAACCTTGGCCCTACATTGCAAGATTGGCGTAAGGGGTGGCGCAAACGCCTGGACGAATTGCCCTCCAATGCCGGTATTTCTGCACCGTCCGGGAATATGACACCAATTGGTTATGTTGTTATGCAGCACGGCATTCGCGATAGTCGGCCGGTAAAAGCTTATTCCCGCTGGATGGAAAAAATTCCGGGTGTGTATCGACAGGCTTTACTGAATGAACAGGAACAGCCTGTTTCTGTCACGGAAGACCCCTATACTCTGGCGCTGTTAAAGCACTACCGCAGTTTGATGCCGCTAGCTATGGAAGCTAACAAGCCCATGTTTTTTTTAAAACCGGTAGATGGAGCCATTGGTGCTCATGTCGAAGCAGTTCGAGCTTGTTACAATGATTTTCATACATTGGCTCGCAAAATTGCAGGGTATGCGGGTATCGCTGTTTCATAAGGAAAAGCGTGAGCCTCCACCATAAATATAAAACCATTTTCTTCATGTTTTTTATGGTGGGAAACAATATAAGAAATATTAAAAAATATTTTTAAAATCAAATAGTTAGGAGTATAATTTTGACCAGCGACCAGCGACCAGCGACCAGCGACCAGCGACCAGCGACCAGCGACCAGCGACCAGCGACCAGCGACCAGCGACCAGCGACCAGCGACCAGCGACCAGCGACCAGCGACCAGCGACCAGCGACCAGCGACCAGCGACCAGCGACCAGCGACCAGCGCTAGACTATTGCGCTGAAAAAGATCCAGCGTATCCAGACGATATTCCCAGCGTTCCTTCTGCCTCTCCCAATTTCCAAACAGAACTTGCTGCCCAACTTGCAGAACTGATTCCCGAGGCCGTGGCCGACGGCAAACTGGATATTGAAAAACTCCGCGAATTATTAGCCGATGATGCAGCTCCGGAATCCGAACGTGCTAGTGAGCGCTTCGGCTTGTTCTGGCCGGGCAAGAAGCGCGCCTTGCGTGCTGCGCAAGCGCCCACCACCGCCACCCTGAAACCGGATGTTGCCAACTCGAAAGACTGGGATACCACCCAGAATGTCTTTATTGAAGGTGACAATCTGGAAGTGCTGAAAATCCTGCAACGGCACTACCACAATAAAATCAAACTGATTTATATCGACCCGCCCTACAACACGGGCAAGGATTTTGTTTACCCGGATAACTACAAAGAAGGGCTGGATACTTATTTGGAGTGGACTCGACAGGTAAACGAAGACGGCAAAAAAGTCTCGACCAACAGCGAAACGGAAGGGCGTTATCACTCCAATTGGCTGAATATGATGTATCCGCGTTTGAAGTTGGCGCGGAATCTGTTGACTGATGATGGGGTGATTTTTATTTCGATTGATGACAATGAAGTTGATAATTTGAAGAAACTTTGTAACGAAGTGTTTGGCGAGAAAAATTTCATTGGCTGTGCCGGTCGTATAACAAAGAAAAGTAATAATAAGGGTGATTTTTGGGCGCCTAATTTTGATTATCTCCTCACATACACCAGAAATATTGATTTTGCCGAACCCTTTTTTGGTGGTGCTAATGTGAAGGCTTACGATCAAGTTGAGGAAAGTGAAGCTCGTAAGGGTGAGAAATACCAACTTGTCCGTTTATATATGTCCACTATTGAGAACAGAAACCCTGAGCAGCGTTTTGGATTGAGTGTCCAGATGGTCAAAAAGTAATTCCACCGGGTAAAACTTTCCCACCGGAAAGACCAGAGCTTGGCGATGGTATTTGGCGATGGACGCGCACGAAATTTGAACAAGAGCGAGAAAAGATAGTTATTAAAGCTGTTCGTTCGTCCAATCTTGTTACCGAAGATGGTACACCTGCCCGGTGGAATGTTTTCACTAAGACTTACCTTCAAGATGTGATAGAAGCTTCATCAGCTAAACCTAATAACTTTATTGAAGGGCACATCAATCAAGTTGGTTCACATGAATTAGGTGAGTTGAATATTCCTTTTGATTACTCCAAGCCTTCGACACTCATTAAGTATCTGATGGAAGTTTCAAAGGTTCGTAATAACGATATTATTCTCGACTTCTTCGCCGGTTCCGCCACTACCGCCCACGCCGTAATGCAACTCAACGCTGAAGATAACGGCAACCGCCGTTTTATCATGGTGCAATTACCTGAGCCCACACCTGAAGATTCCGAAGCACGCAAAGCCGGGTTCAATACCATTGCCGATATTTCCCGCAAACGTATCGAGTTGGCCGGTGCAAAAATCAAGGCCGATAGTCCATTGATTACGCAAGCGTTGGATACAGGTTTTCGCGCATACAAACTGGCCGATACCCTCTTCGCCAAATGGCGTGTTAGCAGTGATATAGAGCCGGACAAGCTGGAACAGCATCTGCTCGATTTACGTACATCTACCCAGAATCAGGCTGACGACAATGCCACACAAGATGATCTGCTGATTGAAATACTGTTGAAAATGGGGCTTTCACTGACGGTCGCTATCACAACAGAAAACATCGCCGGATTGCCCGTAAATCGTGTCGATTCCGGTGAAAGCGATAAGCTGCTGGCCTATCTCGATGAGCACACCAAACCAACCCTGAAACAATTACGTGCATTGGTGGATGCCGCGCCCACACGTCTAATTGTGTTGGAAGATGCCTTCCACGGGGATGACGAGTTGAAAACCAACCTGGCTCAATACGCCAAGTCCAAAGGCATTGAATTGAGGACGGCATGATGAGCAGCAATTCTAACAACACGAGCTTCCGATTTGATTCGCACCAGCAATACCAACTGGATGCCATCAGCGCCGTTATCGATTTATTCGATGGCCAGCCCACCAATGCGGATAAGCTCGCCATTGCCTTGCGCGGCATTGTGGCCAGCAGGGAAGGTGAATTGGAACTGGATACCGCGCAAGAGGTAGGTGCCATCGGCAATAACTTGGTGCTGGATGAAAGTGCCATTCTTGCCAACCTGCAAGCCGTGCAAGATCGCAACGGCCTGGAAGTCAGCAACGCATTAACCACCGAAAACGGAATAGCCAAATTCGATTTTGATATCGAGATGGAAACCGGCACCGGTAAGACCTACGTGTATTTGCGCACGATTTTCGAGTTGGCGGAGAAATATGGTTTTACCAAGTTCATCATCCTAGTGCCCAGCGTTGCCATTCGTGAAGGTGTGAATACCAGCATCCGCCTGATGCGCTCGCATTTCCGCGATTTGTATCCAGCGCAACCTTTCGATTCCGGTGTATATAGCGGTGAACGCGCCGAGGAAGTGCAAGCCTTTGCCACGGCGACCAATGTGCAGATTATGGTGATGACCATCGATGCGATTCGCGGCGATAAAAACACCCGTATCATTCACCAGCAGCGCGATAAGTTAAATGGCCTGCGCCCGATTGATTACCTGAAAGCCACACGCCCGGTGGTGATTATGGATGAGCCGCAGAACATGGAGTCACTACTGGCGCAATCAGCAATAGGTGAATTAGAGCCGGTATTCACACTGCGTTATTCCGCTACGCATAAGCAGTTGCGTAACTTGGTCTATCGGCTTGACCCGGTGGATGCACACGACTTGGGGTTGGTGAAACAGATCGTGGTTGCTGAAGTGGCGCAGCAGGGCGCGGATGCTGCACCTTATGTCAAGCTGCTGGAAGTAAAACACGCAAAAACCTGGTCGGCGAAGCTTGAGCTTGCCTGTCGCAAGGCCGATGGTTCGCTGGAGCGTAAAGCCAAAACGGTAAAACAATATCAGGAGTTATTCGAGGTTACAGGTAATCCCGCCTATGACGGCCGGCGAATTGAAGAAATACGCATCGCCGATGGTACTGAGCCGGGCAGTATCGAGCTTACAAATTACGGTGTATTGCAAGAAGGCGAAGCTATCGGTGATGCAACAGGCGCGATCTACAAGGAGATGATTCGCGAAACTGTGCGCGAGCATCTGCGCAAAGAGGCGATGTTGCGCACTAACCCTAAAACCAGCGGCATCAAAGTATTGAGCCTGTTTTTCGTGGATAAGGTGGCGAGTTTCCTCGGCGATGGTACGAACAATGACGATGCCAACGGCGATTTTGTGAAATGGTTTGATGAAGTGTTTGCTGAGGAGCGCAACAAAAATACGCAATACCGGGAGCTATTACCACAGGAACCGCGCGAGCTGCGCAAGGCTTATTTTTCGCAACTGAAAAAGAAAGGCGGCAAGGTCGAATTCAAGGATTCCAACGGTTCCACCAAGGCCGACGATGACGCCTACGAACTTATCATGCAGGATAAACAGCGGCTGCTGGATTCCAGCGAACCGGTGCGTTTTATCTTTAGTCATTCAGCGTTGCGCGAAGGCTGGGACAACCCGAATGTATTCCAGATTTGTACGCTGCGCGAGATGGGCAAAGAAACTGAACGGCGGCAAACCTTGGGGCGCGGCCTGCGCCTGCCGGTAGCGAAAACAGAACAAGGTTATGTGCGCATTGCCGATCGCGGTATCGCCACACTGACGGTGATTGCCAATGAGTCTTACACCGCGTTTGCACAAAACCTGCAAACGGAATACCAGAACGCCGGCGTAGGGATTGGCCTGGTTCGGCGCAATGAATTTGCCAGGTTGACGAAACTGGATGCCGAAGGCAGGGCGACAGACGATCTGCTCGGCTTTAAGGATTCGCTGGCAATATTCCAGCATCTGGAGCGTGCAGGCTTTATCAAGGACGGCAGGGCGACTTCCTTATTCCAGCCGAAACTCGAAGGTTTTTCACTGCATCTGCCGGAATCATTTAAGCCTTATGAGGCGCAAATTATTGGGTTGATTGACCGGTCTGGCATTGGGCAATACGTCAAGCCAACATCCAAACGGCAGGTACGCAAACTCAATAAGGCGCTCTATGCTACGCCGGAATTTGAACACTTCTGGAATGCCATCAGCCAGAAAACAACTTACCACGTTCAGGTTGAGCGGGAAAAACTTATCGCTAATGTGGTTGCGGCTATCAAGGCAGCGCCAAGGATTCTGCCGCTGCGTATAGAAATCAAACAAGCCAAAGTCACCGTGATGCGCGGTGGTACGCAAGGCAGTGAAACCCGTACACCACGCATTGCTGAATTAAAAGGCAGTTACGATTTACCGGATATTATCGGAGAGTTGCAGCAGGCCACATCGCTGACACGTAAAACGTTGGTAGATATTCTTGTTGGCAGCGGCAGGTTGGGCGAGTTTATCGGCAACCCGAACGACTTTATGGTTATGGCACGACGTTGCGTACAGGCTGAGTTGGCAAAATTGCTGATAGAGGGAATCCAGTACGAAAAAATTGATGGCTCCATTTATGAACTGCGCGAATTGCAAGCCGATGGACTGGAAGAAAAGGAACGCTTTCTCGACCAGATGTACAAGGTGCAGAACCAGCAGAAAACCGACTTCGACTACGTGGTGTATGACTCAGGAGTAGAAAGCGACTTTGCCAGATTGCTGGACAGCCGGGAGGATATAAAACTGTTTATGAAACTGCCCGCCCGGTTTAAGGTGCCCACGCCCGTAGGTGATTACAACCCGGACTGGGCCATCATCAAACAGGTGGATGGCGAGGATCGTATTTACATGATTCGGGAAACCAAGAGTTCACTAGACGACAACCAACTGCGGCCATCGGAACTGGCCAAGATTAAAGCCGCCGAAAAACATTTTAAAGCCATTGGTGTTGATGATTATCATCGGGCAGCGCCGGAGGCGTGGAATCTTTGAGGGTCGAATGGGTGTCGTTTGGTTTCGTGCTTGATATTATGTGGTAGCTCGGAAACAAGTAATTCCAGGCAGGTTCGCACCGCTCGTGGTCGGCTGTTCTGGGAATGTTGGAGATTTCAAGATTGGAAAAACGTTTGATGTCTTTGATATGGTTTTTTTAAGTTTCATTGTCAACCTTTGATATTCTGCAAAAACTCAACCAGTTCATGGATTTTTGTGCTGGGGTTGTCAGTATGCTGCTGAATTGCAGCAGCCAGTGCGCGCTGCGCATTGTTCTTTGCAAACTCTAGCTGGCCTGATAGCTCTGCAAATATATTTTTGGAGCCTTTTTGATATCCAGGAAAGTAATTTTTCAATTGAGACAGTACCTGATTCGCGGCGCTGTTACCTGGCAGTGGTTGGTAGGGCGCGGTTGTATACCGGTAATGCAGCAGCAACCAGTATTCAAAGCAAGGAACAGAGGTGATGGAGAAGTAGGTGTTTTTTGGAGTGGCCTTTTCTATACGATCGCACGCATCCTGGTAACTGCTGTGGGTGTCTTTATCAAAAACACAATAAACCCTGTCAAAAGGGTCTCCTGCCAGTTTTTCCTGGTCGTAGCGTTGTTGTGCATACTCAAAAACACTGATGGGACTTGAACCACTTTCCCCGGTGATTTCAATATTGGTACTGCTTAGCTGGTAATGATTTTTCAGACCTTCAAAATAATGTGGTTCCGTTTTGCTGCCCTCACAAACAATCAACACTTTGGCATAGGGTGCGCGGGTTGCTTTGCGCCTTTGCAGTGACTGGGCCAATCTGGCTTTGCGTCTGTGAAACAGGTTATCCGTACCCATTGAATCGGCACCTCAGTTGTTTTGGTTGACGGGATAGCTGAGTGAACCGACAAGGGGCAGGGCACCATAGCGGCCAGATAAGTAGGCAAGCTCTAGGTTTTCCCTCCCCTTTCTGGGGCTGAAATCCGTCAGGGAATACAGGTTGCTGGCCTGAGATTTATCTTTTTCGCAAAACCAGATTTGATCGCGTCGAAAAACGTCCTGGTTGAGAATTGAGGTCTCATGGGTGGTGAAAATTAGTTGTGCGTTATGGGGATTGGTTGTTTCGTTGTGGAATAACTGAACCAGAAACTGCACCAGCTTGGGGTGCAGGTTGTCGTGTAGTTCGTCAATAAACAGGATATAACCATTTTTCAACACATCCAACCAAGGCCCGGCAAAGCCAAAAAAGCGCTGAGTACCATCGGATTCATCCTCCAGATCAAAAGGGATCAATGCGCCATCATTTGTTTGATGCAGGGTTTTGACTTCGAGAACTTTCTCGCCTTTCATTGCTTTCGTGATCTGATCTTTGATGAGCTCGGGCATGTCTGACGGCAGCTCGTTTGGATCAAAAGGCTTGGTTTCGACATGAATATCGGCAATGCCCAGGTCAGCCGCCTTGAGAAAATCCAGGATGCGGCTCTTATCGTCGCTGGTACAACGCAATGCACTGAACTCTACACCCCAACCACCGACCTGGCCGGTTTTCAGGGTGTTTTTGAACCAGTCATAGAGGGGTTGTAGTTGCTGGCTATTGAGTTGCACAGCCGTAGACAAAAATAACGCGTTATCCCGTGTAGACTTTTGCCACAGTTGTTTAGTGCCCGTCAGGTGACTGCCAAATTCCCAGTCGTACTCGTTCCTTGTCTCATTCCATGCTCGACTGAACCAACGTTGAGGCCGCTTATTAGGGTAGGCAATCAGCCATTCTTCATAGACTTGTTGTTGGGTCGCTGTAAAACCGTATTGGTAGCGAACGCCCGCTGCAATAAACAGAATTTCGAGTTCGCTAGGCCGGTGTTGCAGGCCGTTATCCAGCCGGAAGGCATTGACAGGCAAGGCATCTCCATGCTGTTTATTGGCAGAGTGCAACACAATGTCTTTCATGGTGCGCACAGCGAGCAACAGATTGGTTTTCCCGCCCGCATTTGGCCCATAGATGGCCGTTGATTTGAGCAAATCCAATGCGTGGTCTGCCTCAACCCTGAAGGTGTTGGTATCACTGAGTTCTTGCCCGTTGGCTTTAGTCAGGCTCAGCGTTTGTCGCTCTTTGAATGATCGGAAATTGGCGACGCTAAATTCGATCAGCATTATATGGCTCCCCAATAGGTGGCATCTGGGCAGGAATGTAGCACAAAAAAGCCATGTATGCATTTTAAGGAGATTTTTTGGTAAAAAATGGCAAAATATTCCTATAAATTTTATTTTGTTTGCTTTTGAGGCCGGGTTTGCCCGACTGCTGCTCATTCCATTATGGGTAAGTCGGCAATAATACGAGAGGACGCTTTTCAAGGATTAATCGTTTGACAGGGCTGCCACGCTTACGCATGATCGTCGACATTACCCGGCAATTTGCTTGCCTTCATTCTATTTATAAAATCCCTGAACACCATGGATGCGTCTGCCCTCGATAAATCCCACCGCTATATTGCCTTTCGTCACCAGAACCCGGCCTGGCAGTTGCTGGCATCCCGCCGTGCGCCGCTGGTGTTGGGGTGTTTGCAAAGCCTGTTTGATATCGCCAGTGACGGTATTGCCGTTGAGGATGCCCTGCAAACCCTGGCGCAGATGCTGGTGACTTATGCCAGTCAGGAGGAGTACGGCATAGAACCGGACAATACCCAGTTGCAAGCCGGGCGGGAGCTGCGGGAGTGGATCAAGCGGGGGCTGGTGATAGAGCGGGAGAACCGGCTGTACGCTACCGATGCGCTGCAAACCGCCATCGGTTTTGTGGAGTCGCTGGACAGCCGGATTATGACCTCGACCGCTTCGCGCCTGTCGGTGGTGCAGCGGGAAATCGAAAACCTGGAGGTGGCCCTCAATCCCAACCCCGCCAGCCGCATGGCCAGCCTGCGCCGCCGTATTCAGGCGTTGGAGCGTGAGTTGGCCGAGGCTGAGGCGGGCAAGGTGCCGGTATTGGACGAGGCGCAGGCCGTTGAAGGCATTCGTGAGGTGTTCAATCTGGCCACGGGTCTGCGGGCGGATTTTCGCCGGGTGGAGGATTCCTGGCGCGAGGCGGATCGGGAGCTGCGCCAGTCGATTATCAGCGAGCAGTACCATCGCGGCGAAATTGTTGACCGTTTACTGCAAGGCCACGAGAACTTGTTGAATACGCCGGAAGGGCGTGTGTTCGAGGGTTTCCAGCAGCAGTTGCAGCAACGCGTCGAGCTGGATCATATGAAGGAACGGCTGCGCACAATTCTGCGTCATCCTGCCGCCAACGAGGCCTTGAACCGCAACCAGCGGCGGGATTTGCAATGGCTGGTGATGCGTCTGGTCAAGGAATCCCAGGCGGTGTTTCAGGCCAGAGCGCGCAGTGAGCGGGATGTGAAAGGTTTTTTGAAAACCGGGCTGGCGGCCGAGCATCACCGGGTAGGCAACCTGCTGTCCGAGATTATGAACGTCGCCCTCAGCCTGGATTGGCAGCGGCAATCGGTACGGCGCATGCCCACACCTCTACCGCCCGTCGGAATAGCGTTATCCGGTTTGCCGTTGATCGAGCGCCTGCGTTTTAAATCCCTGGATGAGGATGCGGCGGGTGAGCTTGATCTGAATACGGTGAATGCCGACCTTGACCAGATTGATGACGACTTCTGGGCTGCCTTTGATGGCCTGGATCGGCAGGCGCTGATCCAGGATACCCTCGCAACCTTGGCCAAGGCAGGTAAACCCATGACCATTGCGGAGCTGGCCAGTGCTCTGCCGCCAGTGCAGGATCTGGAAACCCTGGCGCTGTGGCTGGGCATGGCGCGAGAGGCTGGCATAGCCGTGGAAGACGGCGAGCCGGAAGTCTTTGAGCTGCTGGATGAGCAGGCACAGCGCTGGCGTTTTCGCGTACCCCGCACCGGGTTGAGCCACGAGGCCCTGTGCGCCATTGAGTGGGAGTTGTGACCATGGCAGGTATTTTTGACCACATAACAGGCCAACCGGGTGCGCCGAATGCCGCCGAAGATGCGCCGATAACCGATGTCGGAGATCATGCCCCGCCAACGGAAACCTCGCCGCTGAGCGACGTCTCGCGCACCCACAAACGCCTGCGTGACGCCGCGCAGGAACTGCTCAAATACGGCCTGCTGGAAGAAGCGCAAAAACCCAATCTGTATCGCATTGTCACGACCCATGTCGAAGAGGTATCCACCATCCTAGAGCCACTGGACCTGGCGCTGGGGCTGGACGAGGTGCGCGGCCTGGTGTACCTGCGTGTACGTCAGGATGAGGCAGCGGAGCAGGATGACGACTGGGCACACCCCCTGGTGCGACGCCAGCGGCTGAACCTGGAACAGTCGTTACTGGTGGCGATTCTGCGCCAGCACTTTATCGCCTATGAGCAGGAGTCAGGCACCGGCGCCGGTGAAGCGCTGATTGCGGTGGATGAGCTGATTCCCCAATTGCAGGTGTACCTGGGCGATCTGGGCAGTGACGCGCGGGAGCGCACCCGGGTCATTCAGTTGCTGGATCAACTCAAAGGCCACGGGCTGGTGTCAAGCCTGGACGCCCACGAGCGGGTGACCATCCGGCCGATTATTGCGCACCTGGCCAACCCGGAAAGCCTGCAAGCCTTGTTGGCCTGGCTGCGCGAGCAAGCGGCACCATCGTCTGACGCCGCTGATGGTAAGGCGGCTGGCGAAGAAGACAATGAGGATAATGCCGAATGAATCAGGCAACGCTTTGGGTGGACAACGACACCTACATCCTACGCCAGATGGACGTGTTCAACTGGGGCGGTTTTGATGGCCTCCATCAGGCGGCCATCGACCCGGCAGGCACGGCCATTATCGGCCCCACCGGCAGCGGCAAAACCACCCTGGTGGACGCACTGATGACCCTGCTCTGTGCCAACCCGCGCTACAACCTGGCCTCCACCGGCGGCCATGAAAGCGACCGCGATCTGGTGTCCTATGTGCGCGGCGTGTCCGGCCCCGGTGACGGCGGGCCGGATCAATCCCATATCGCCCGGCCCGGTAAAACGGTCACGGCCATTGCCGCCACCTTCCACAATGGCGAAAAGCAGGTGCGTTTGGGCTGCCTGTTATGGTTTGAAGGCACCAGTTCGGTCGCGTCGGATCTGAAAAAACTCTGGCTGTTCAGCAGCTCGCCCGAACAGACACTGGAACACTGGTTGACTGTGCATCACGAGGGCGGCATGCGCGCCCTGCGTGCTATGGAAAAAACCGACACAGGCATCTGGACTTTCCCCAGTAAAAAATCCTACCTGGCGCGCCTGCGGGATTATTTTGATGTGGGTGAAAACGCGTTTACCCTGCTTAATCGGGCGGCAGGTTTAAAACAGCTCAACAGCATTGATGAGATTTTCCGTGAACTGGTGCTGGATGACCATGCGGCCTTTGATCGGGCGGCTGAAGTGGTCAAGGGTTTTGATGACCTGAAAGACATTCACGAAGAGCTGGAAATTGCCCGCCGCCAGCAACGCAGCCTGATACCGGTAGCCGAAACCTGGGAGGCTTATCAAAAGAGTGAGCGGCAACTGGCCGAACAGGAAACCCTGAAAAAAATCCTGCCCGTCTGGTTTGCCGAACAGGCCCATGGCTTGTGGCGACAGGAAGCCGAGCGCTTGCAGGCCGAGCAGCAAAGCGCACAGCAGGCCGAAGCGGCACTGGCCGATGAACGCCAGCGGCAGAAAAAAACGGTGGACGGTTTACGTCAGGCTTATCTTCAGGTGGGTGGTGCCAGTGTCGAAGATATGCAAGAGCGTATCGCCGAATGGCGCAATACCCGCGCCCGGCGGGAAAGCCATGCTGCCCAGTACCGGCAGTTAGTCAATACCTTGAAGCTCCCTGATACCCTCAGCGCTCAGGCATTAAAGGCGAATCAACAGGAAGCGCAAAGCCGCAGCGAACAGTTGAAAAGCGACCTGGCCAGTGCCCAGGAAAACGCCTATGCAAAAGGTGTGGCAGAAAAAGCTGTGAAAGATGCCTTAGCTCAGTGGCAGCAGGAATATCAGGAAGCGAAAAACAGCCCCAACTCCAATCTGGAACCCAAATTCCAGCAGTTTCGCACTGCGCTGGCGCACCAACTCGGGTTAACCGAAGATGCCTTGCCCTTCGTGGCCGAACTGGTACAAGTCAAAGAACACGAACGCGCCTGGCGCGGCGCAATTGAACGGGCCATCGGCAGTGACCGACTGCGCATTTTAGTGCCGCCTGAGCAAATAGAAGATGCCCTGCGTTGGGTCAACCAGCGCCATAACCATCTGCATGTGCGCTTACTGGAAGTCAAACAGCCGGAGAAGCAACCGCGCTTTTTTGAAGACGGCTACACCCGCAAACTGGACTACAAAGACCATCCTTATCGCGAAGCGGTCAAAGACCTGCTCGCCGGTCAGGACCGCCACTGCGTCAACAGTCCGGAGCAACTGCGTACCACGCCGCATGCCATGACGGTTGAAGGCACCATGTCGGGCAAAACACGCTTTTTTGACAAGCAGGATCAAAAACGCATTGACGAAGACTGGCTCACCGGCTTTGACAACCGCGATCGCCTGGCGGTATTACAAGAGCGCATAGCGGCCGCCCGCACAGAACTGCGTGACGCCTCCGCCCAAGTTGAAGCTGCCCGCGCCCGAGAGTCCGAGCTGAGTGCACAACAGCGGCTCTTGCAGGCATTGCTGGCGCTGAATTTTGACGACATCAATGTTCCCGAGGCCGACCAGAAATTGCAGGATCTGGAAGCGCGCCTGGTACAACTGAATGCTCCGGATTCCGATATAGCTGCCGCGAAAAAAAACATGCAGTTGGCGGAAGAGCAGTTGGAGGTTCTGGATCAGCAGTACCGTGAGGCAGGCGTCGCCGTGTCCACTATTGAACGCGATTTCAAGCAGGCCAGCACCCAACAACAAAAAGCCTGGCAGCGCGCGCAAGTTGGTTTGACCGATGCTGATCGAATCCTGGCAACAGCTCACTTTCCGGCCATCAGCGCACCGCAACTGGGTGATTTGTACGATCTGGAAAAACAACAGCAGGACAGCCTGCAACAAAGCATTGACACGCTCAAAGAAAAACTCAGGAAGCTGGAATCCGAGCTGGTCAAAAAAATGTCCGACGCCAAAAAAGAAGACCGGGGTGCTCTGTCGGAAGTCGGGCGGGAACTGGAAGACGTGCCCCAATACTTGGCGCGCTTACAGGTACTGACCGAAGAAGCACTGCCGGAAAAACTCCGGCAGTTTCTTGAGTACCTGAATAAATCCTCCGATGAAAGCGTCACCCAACTGCTCAGCTATGTGGATAACGAAGTGGCGATCATCGAAGAGCGTATCGAGGATCTGAACAACACCCTGCGGCGAGTGGATTTTCAACCTGGCCGTTACCTGCGTCTGGTATCCGGCCGAGTGGTGCATGAAAGCCTGCGCAGTCTGCAAAAAGCCCAACGGCACCTGGCCTCGGCCCGCTTCAATGACGATGCCGGTGAGAGCCATTACAAGGCATTGCAATATCTGGTAGCGCTGCTCAGAGACGCTTGCGAGCGCAACCGTACCCAGGGTGCCAAAGCCCTGCTGGACCCGCGCTTCCGGCTGGAGTTCAAGGTGTCGGTGATCGACCGGGAATCCGGCAGTGTGATTGAAACACGCTCCGGTTCCCAGGGCGGCAGCGGCGGTGAAAAGGAAATCATCGCCTCCTATGTGCTGACCGCTTCATTAAGTTACGCCCTCTGCCCCGATGGCAGCAGTCGTCCATTGTTTGGCACCATTGTGCTGGACGAGGCATTTTCCCGCAGCTCCCATGCCGTGGCCGGGCGCATTATTGCCGCACTGCGGGAATTTGGTTTGCACGCGCTGTTTATTACCCCCAACAAGGAAATGCGTTTATTGCGCAGCCACACCCGTTCGGCCATCGTGGTGCACCGGCGGGGTCTGTCCTCCACCTTAACATCCCTGAGCTGGGAAGCCCTTGACGAATTCCATCAGCAACGCAGCAAAAACCAACATGAAGTCGCCCGCTGACCTCAGTCAACGCCTGGCGCGGCAATGGCATAACAATGTTCTGCGGGAAGCGCGATTACTGTCACCGTCTGCCTGGCCGTTGGTATTGTCTATTGGTAGACCAACGGCCAGCGTATTTGCCGAAGCGACCGGTTTGGTACACCAGCATGTGCAAGCCTGGCAGCACGTCAGTGTGGGTGAGGTGCAATGGGAAAGCGTTAGCTATCGCGCTGGCGCAGACGCTGTGCGTATTCCCGTGCGCTGGTGCCTGCGATCCCCTTCGGAATGGATCGCGGCCGCTGCCGACGCCCTTGTTACAGAAGAGTATGCTCAACTTGAACAATTGATTGAGCAGGTGGATAAAACCTTTCACCGCCAGCTGGTTCGGCAGCGGGCGCTGTGGCTGAAAAAAAGCCCCGAAGCCGTTATCCAAACTGCCCGGCTGGCTTCACGACTATCACCGGGTTGTGCCGAAGGAAAACCTTTACGGTTGTTATCCGGTCACGGTGTCGACACCAAATGGATTGAACGCAACGGTGGCTTGCTAACCGCATTTTTGGACGAGCGCTATAAAGGCGCGGCCAGTGAGCAGGGTTTAATTACCTTTCTGGATGCCCTGGATGAAGGCGATCACTGGGTATTGGTAGCACCTTTGTCCGAAGGCTTGCTGCCCTTCAAGCGCCAGAAGGTCACCACCGCCGAGCTGGAAAAAACAGCCCTGCCTGGCTCACGCTTGCTGGTGGTGGAAAACGAACAATGCCTGCACTTGCTGCCGAACTTGCCCGAGACAATCGCCATCCTCGGCGCCGGCCTGGACCTGCAATGGCTGTCCGCAAAACACCTGCAACAAAAAACCATCGGCTACTGGGGCGATATGGATACCTGGGGCCTGCTGATGCTGGCCCGCGCGCGAGCTTATTGTCCACAGGTGATCCCCCTGCTGATGAATCAAGGGTTATTTGATCGGTATGCAGAGGGAAGAACAGTGCAAGAGCCGGTCACCGCCCAACCGATGTCCCCCGATGGTTTGACTGCTGAGGAAGCCGATTTTTATCAATACCTGGTGCGCCAGCCGTGCGGGCGGTTCGAGCAGGAATTTTTGCCTGGCGAGGTGGTGGAAAAAGCGGTTGTGGGGTGGGCTAACCAGTAAAACCAGCAGGAATATATCTGTCAGACACCGATAATTTCTACATTTTGTGAATCTAGGTGCTCATAAAACTTAAGAAGGAAGGGGCAATGTCTGATATTACACAATCCTTGTTGCCCAAACTCCATCTTGCCAAGGACAGAGAGCAATACTGTCATGCATTTGAGCTGGACAGTCATCTGCTTGAGTCTCTATCTCGACGGCACATCCTCCTTCTTGATACTAGCGTCTGGATTCGATTGTCTGACCAACGGGATGAAATAGCCTCCCGTGTTGTAGATAAGCTGCTGAGACTCAAAGATGCTGAGAAGGTATTTTGTCCGTTAGCTCCATCTACAATTTGGGAGTTGCGCAAGCAGTCTGATGTATCTTTATTTCGAACGGCTGAGCTCATGGAAAATCTCAGTGAAAACGTGACGTTTCGTTCGTTGGAGCAACTATTCGATCTGGAAGTAGATTCTTTTTTACATTATTTGCTCACTGGAAAATTCAAGCCGCTTTCTCTTGCTCAAAAATTTGGTCCCGTGATGAGTTATTTGGCACCCGGTTATAGATTGGATGGTAGCACCTCTGAGCTACCACATATCAACTCGCTCATACATTCGTCTATCAGGTCAATCAGACTGTCGACATTCGTAAGAATGCTTGGTGATAAATCCAGTCCATCATTTCCTGATAGATATGATATGGCATCCGTTTCCAAGCGACGCAGAGATCACGCTGGAAATTCAATTGACTTGGCTCGTCGTTTTGAGACAGAGATTATTGCAAAGAATATTGTCATCCCACTTTTCAATAAAAAACGTTTAGCGATGAATGTTAAGGATCAGCTTCGTATTGTTTCAAAACTTGATACTCTGCCTAAGAGCAGAAGGTATGGAAGTGCCATCGAACATATTTTACGATTCACGCCTGCCATTTCAGCTTCTGTTGAAGTTTTCACTATCAGTGGGTTGGATGTCACGCGTAAGAATTCACAGAACGATTTCTTTGATCGTGATTTACTGATTTATGCCATTTCATACTCAGGAACGTTTGCTGCTATTGACAAATGGATAGCAAGTCTCGTGTCTTTATCCAAAAAAGGCTCTTACCCGGCTTTTTATGTATTTGCTAATAGCCTTGAAGCACTGGATCGTCAACTAGATCTTATCCATTAATCACAACGATGAAGAAGGAGATTGATAAGGTATCTATCCAACCCCCGGCAACCTTCTCCGACCCACCCCCGTCAACCCCACCAACAACACCGTAGTGGTCAAAATCGCCACCAGACTCATCGCCATCCCCACCCCCGGTGACCCCTGCTCAAATTGCCCGAACACAAAGGTGGAGACCGTCTGAGCCCCCGCCGGGGTCACCATCAGCGAGGCCACCAGTTCGCGGGAGGCGATGGCGAAGACCATCAGCATGGCCACCAGCAGGCTGGGGGCGATCAGGGGCAGGACGATGCGGATAAAGCTTTGGGTAAAACCAGCGCCGCAGACGCGGGCGGCGGCTTCGAGGTTGTCGCCCAGTTGGCGCAGGCTGGCGCCGGTGTAGCGCACCGGGTAGGGGAGCAGCAGGCAGCTGTAGGCGAGCAGCAGCATCAGGCTGGTGTTGTAGACGTTGACCGGCCAGAAGGGCTGGTTCCAGGCGAGGATCAGGCCCACGGCGATGACGATGGCGGGCAGGGTGTTGGGCAGCAGAGAGAGGAAGTCGAGCCAGCTTTTGCCTTTGATGCTAGAGCGCACCACCAGGTAGGCGATCAGCGCGCCCAGGATGCCGGTGAGCAGTGCCGTGCCGGTGGCGAGGCTGAGGCTGGTGGCGAGCGCGGCCAGGGCGCCGTCCTGGTTGGCGAAGAGGGCGGTGAAGTGGCGGGTGGAGAGGTTGCTCCACTGCAAGCCGCCGGAGAGGGTGTCGGTGCTGGCGGTGGCCAGCACGGCCAGCAGGGGCACGCCCACGGCCAGGAACACCATCAGCGCGAAGAGTGCCAGCACCGGCCAGCGCCAGGGGCCGAGGTCGGCTTTTTCGAAGGGCGCGGGTTTGCCGGTGAGGCTGACGTAGCTGCGGCGGTTGAGCAGCCAGTGTTGCAGCCAGAAGGCGAGCAGCGCCAGCAGCACCAGGACCAGGCTGAGCACGGCGGCGCCGGGCATATCCAGCGGCCAGTCGGAGAAGCGGCGGTGGATGCCGGTGACCAGCACTTCGAAGCCGATGGCGGGGCCGAGGGTGGCGGGGGTGCCGAATTCCTCGATGCTCAGGGCAAAGGCCAGCAGCAGACCCGCCGCCAGGCCCGGCAGGGACAGCGGCAGGGTGATGCGCCAGAAGGCGGTCCAGGGCGTGGCGCCGCACACCTGGGCCACGGCGGCATAGCGCCCGCCCACCGCGCTCAGGGTGCGCGATACGGCGAAGTAGATCACCGGGAAGATATTGAAGGCCATCACCAGCACTATGCCGCTGAAAGAGAACACCAGCCCGTCGCCGGCGACGCCCAGCAACTGCTGGCTGAAGCCGTTGGTTTGCAGGGTCATCACCCAGGCCAGGGCGGCGATGTAGGGCGGAATCATAAAGGGCACCAGCAAGAGCACATCCCACCAGGCGGCGCCGGGCAGGCGGGTGAGGGCGCGCAGCACGCCGAGGGGCACGGCGATCAGTGCCGAGACGATCACCACCGCGATGCCTAGCCTCACGCTGTTGCCGGTCAACGCCAGCAGTTCCGGGTCGGCCAGGTTGTGCAGCAGCGGGCTGAAGGCATTGGCCAGGCTGCCGCGGGTGAGTTCGGGGAAGATCACCTGCAAAAGCACGAACAGCAGGGGCAGGCCCACCAGCACCAGCAGGCTGGCGAGGGCGATACCCATGGGCACTTGGGCGGTGAGGGTGTGCCAGCGAAACCGGCTGGTATTGTGGGTCGTCGAGAGGGTGTTCATGTTGCGCCGCCTGTTAAGGAATCTCTGAAAAACAGCCTGTGTTGCCAGCGCGGTGGCACAACAGGCTGTGCTCATGTGTTGTGTATAAACGTCGGTTTTTCCACCGCGCTGGCTGCCGTGCCAGGGTTTTTCAATGGTTGCTTAACGGGTGACTTTGCGGAACTGGCTGAGGATATCGCCCCGGCGCGCTTCCATGGCTTCGCTGTCGAAACTGATCAGTGTCAGCTCTTGCAGGCCGGGGCGGCGGTCGGGCACATCGCGGCGGGCGGGGATCAGGTACTGGTTGGCCACGGCGGTCTGGCCTTCCACCGAGAGCAGGTAGTCGAGAAAGGCTTTGGCCTGTTCCGGCTGGCGGCTGTAGTTGAGGATCATCATGGGGCGTGGGGCGATGACCGTGCCGCTGGCGGGGAAGATGATCTCGATGGCTTCGCCCCGGGCCTGCTGGCCGTAGGCGATATAGTCCACCGCGCCGATGGCGGCGGCCTTGGCGCCTTGCAGCACCGGGTTAAGAGCGCGGGCATTGGGGCCGGAGACCACCATGCCGTTGCGGCGCAGCTCGGTCAGCAGCGCCCAGGTGGCCTGTTCGCCTTTGCTGGTGAGCATCCCGCCCAGCCATTCGAAGGCCGCGCCGCTTTGGGCCGGGTCGGGCATCAGGACTTGGCGGCGGTATTCCGGTTGGGTCAGGTCGGCCCAGTCGCCGGGTCTGGGTGTGTTGCTGTTTTTGTTCCACACCAGCGCCAGGGCGGCGATGCCCTGGGCGATGTAGTGAGTGTCTTTCAGGGCATCCGGCACCTGGTCGGCGCCCTTGGGGCTGTATTCCAGCAGGTCGCCGGCGCGCTTGAGGGCGAGGGCGGAGTCCCAGGAGGCGGAGATGACCACATCGGCGACCGGGTTGCTGCGCTCGGCTTCCAGGCGCGCCATGATTTGCCCGGTGGTGCCTTGGAAGACCTGCACTTTGGTGCCGGTGATTTTTTCAAAGTCGCGGGCGAGTTGCTGGATTAAATCGTTGGGACCGGCGGAGTAAACCGTCAGAGTTTGTGCGGTGCTGACATGGCTGAGCAGTAAAACGATGATAAAAAGTAAGTTACGCATGTGTTGTCCTCTTCGGGATTTGGTCATTAACGTGTGGTGGTAAAGGCGCTTCGTAGGTCGTTTTGTATCAGGACTTTTAGTTTCGAAAACGCGGTAAATACTTCCCTGTAGCTCCCGCGCGTCATCCCTGACGCGAGGGTTTCAAAACTAAAAGTCCTGATACAAAACTAGCATTGTGCGAGTGTTAAATTTGTACATAATTTTTTGCTATCAGTCAGATTGGATCAATGTGAGTTTGGTGTGCGGGACTGTGTTTCGAAACCCTGCAAGCCATGGATGGCTTGCGGGAGCTACAAGGATGTATGTATGCGTTTTCGAAACACAGTCCCGCACACCAAACGGACTACGAAGCTCCCTCCATCAGGCCAACTCCTCTTCAACCAAAATCTTTCCCGCCCCAACCTTATTTGCCAATACCAATGGCACAACCTGACCACTGCTATCCCACGCATGCAGGGAGCGATTGACGATGGTCAGTCGCACATGGGTATTGGCTGGGGGGCAGTTCTGTAAATGCAATTTGATCATGGTATCGCTGTTCGCCAGATCGAGCTGTATTTGCGCCAGGTAATAATCGCCCTGGTAAATACGGCTGCGTACCCTGCCGTATAACGGGCCATCGGTTTGCAGTGAGAGTGCATTGTGTGGCAGTAGAATCTGTACATGACGGTGAGTTGCAACAGGTGTTGTCAGCGCAAAAGCGTGGCTGCCGATCTGCAAGCCTGTACCGCTAAGCTGCGCGGATAGCAAACTCCCCGCATCCAAAAACTCCGCAATCGCCGGTGTGGCAGGGTGATGGAACAATGCTTCCGGCGAGGCCAGTTGTGCGATGCGTCCTTGATGCATGACGGCCACTTTATCGGCCAGCGCAAAGGCTTCGTGTTGATCATGGGTCACAAAAATTGCGGTCAGGCCGAGATCATCAATCAGCGTGCGAATTTCAATCGCCAGTTGCGCGCGCAGGTTTTTATCGAGGTTGGACAGTGGCTCGTCCATCAGCAACAGCGCCGGTTGCGCGACTATGGCGCGGGCCAGGGCGATACGTTGCTGCTGGCCGCCGGACAAGGTGCCGGGGCTGCGGTCGGCCAGGTGCGCAAGGCCCACCAGTTCCAGCGCCCAACGGATACGGTACTGCTGTTCGGCGCGGGGCAATTTTTTCATTTGCAAAGGAAAAGCGAGGTTTTCGGCCAGGGTCATGTGGGGCCAGAGGGCGTAGTCCTGAAACACCATGCCCAGGCCGCGCTGTTCCGGCGGCAGGTTAATCTTGCCGCTGGCGACGGTATGGCCGCGAATCACAATCTCACCGCTATCCGCTGCAAGCAGGCCGGCAATACAGCGCAGCAGGGTGGTCTTGCCGCAGCCGGAAGGGCCGAGCAGGGCTAATACCTGGCCGGGTTCCAGGGTCAGGTCGAGGTTATCGAGGGCGATATGGTTGCCAAAGGCTTTGCTGAGGTTGCTAATCCTCAGCGGCAATATCGGGGTATCAGTCGAAGGCATTTATGTTTTAGCCGAAAATCGGGGCTGGACGGAGTGTCCCGCATCAGCCCCGCATGATAATGACATTATGGTGATGTTTTGATGACACTTACGGGACACGCTTGCCGGGCGTTGCACCCGGCAAGGTGGCCATGCTTAGTAGCGTTCCATGATGGTTTCGGTTTTGAGCGCAGAATCCGTCAGCAGCCAGCCTTTGTTATCCAGCAAGGCGAACAAGTCCGCGCGTTTTTTGGCAGCGGTCAGGGCATTGGCGGTTTTAAAGGAGGCTTCGACCAGGTATTCATAACCGGTGCCGGCAGTGTTGAGGATGTGCCAGATTTCAATATTCAATTCCAGTCCATCGAAGTCGCCGGTGTAGCGCTCGAAGTAGACATTGCCGTAGAGGCGGGCATCATCAATCTGATCCAGCCCCCAGTTAGGTGCTGACCAATTTACCAGCAATGGGATGGCATTGTTGGTGGCGATGGTTTGGGTATCTGCCAGGTTGGGCAGGTTGAGGCCGCTGAAGCTCAGGGTCAGGTCGTTGTTGCGCTGGAAGCTGAGGGTGCGGTTGTTGTAACCCCAGTCGACTTCCACCTCGTTGCCGTGGCAGGCATCAATGCCTTGGTTGTAGGCGGTTTGCAGAGTGCTGCTCAGGGTACCTGCTCCTACCGAATAGCGTTTTTTGTATTGCAGGCGATAGGTGCTCTGGTCTTCACGTTTGCGGGTGCGGATGCTCCAGCCGGTGTCGAACAGGTCCAGGTTGTCGGTATCCAGGAAGTGCACCATGAATTTCCGCACGGACGAGCCGGTATCAAATTCGTTGCGCACGTTGCTGATCAGTTTCTGGCTGCCGTTCAGTACCACTGTCGGGTTGAGGAAGGCTTTGACTTCGTACATGCCCACTTCCGCTGGAGCCGCGCAAGAGAGGGTGGCGTCCAGGTTGAGGGAATCCACATACAGGGTGCGTTGGAAGCCATCGGGGCCGGTGTTGGCATTATTGCTGCGGTCGCGGGCGCGCACGCTGATTTTGGCGGATTGGATACTGCTCAGAGATGCTGCTGTGCGCACCTGGCTGGTGACCAGGTGACGCCATTCGCCGGGCAGGTTGTTCAGGGCAAAGTCTTCGCGCACTTGCAGGCCGTTGTTGATACCGCTGCCGCAGTTGCTGCTGGTGTAGAAATCCACGTTCAAACGGATGCCCAGTTGGTCATGGGGGCTGTGGCTCATTGCGGTGACCGACGGGCGCAGGTCACTGGTGCCGGTTACGGGCACGCACTGGTCCAGGCTGCTGCTGCCGAAGTTGCCGGTCAGGTGGTGGAAATAGAAGGCATTGCTGCCGCTCCTGGCAAAGGGTAAGGCACCGGCACCGGCGCGCAGGCTGGTGTCACCATCGCGATCCAGGCGCCAGCCGCTGGAACCCACCAGGTAAGCCGAATGGTTAACGTCGATATGGTCGAAGTTGCCGTTGCGGATCAGGTTGGTACTGCTGCCGGTTTGGGTAACCCGGATATCGTCTACCCAGATATAACGCGAGGCGGAAGCCGAGTCATCGCGGCCGCGCAGGGAGAAACGCATGGCCTGGGTACCGGCGGGGATATCGCCGGCGCTTTGGGTCAGTGCGCCGGTAGTGCCATGGGTAGCAGCGGTGATGGTTTTCCATTGGTTGGCGGCAATACCGCTGACTGAGCCCAGGCGGACATCGCGGTCGGCATTATGCAACGGGCCGGTAGTCAGGCGATGGGTGGTGACATCGCTTTGCAGGTCTTTTTCACAGGTGGCCATATCAGCGTAGAAATGCGGGTTGAGGCGCAGGCGCAAGTCGTTGGAGACCGGGCTGACATTGGTGCGCACCTGGAAGCTGATGCTCAGGTCTTTACCCGCATCGAGTGGAATGCACTGGTCGAGTTTGTTATCGCCAAAGTTGGCGCTCAGGGTGTGGAAGCGGAATGCACTCTGGTCAGTCGCCGCGGGCACACCGTTGGTTTCGATGATGCCGCCGTTGCTGCCGAGCAACATCCAGGCGGGCATAAATCCTTTGCCGGCGGAGGTGCTGTAGTGTTGGTTGCCACTGGATCGGCTGTCCAGGCTGGCGAAATCGCTGTTGCTTAACGCAAAGCTTTGGGATGCCAGCAAACCGGTTGCCAAGAGGGTGAAGGAAAATCGATTAAGCATGTTCAATGCTCCTGTTGATCATGTCGCAGGGACATCCCGGTGAAACACGCCAGGCACAATGCAATGGGTATTGTCGGGATGCATGGGGATACAGCGGGCACAGGTGCCCACCGCCTGACCAAGCCAATGGTGAAATGCGGAGTGAACAGAAAAGACAGCGAGTACGGACAGCCGCAGGCCTACCGCCAAACAGGTAAGAAAGCACAGATTGTTATCCTCTTTGGGACTTGATCAGAACCTTGATCCTGACCCAACCTGGCTACAGTGGGATGACGCCTGTGTGAATTGTTGATGACATTACTTGAATAAGGTGAGCCGGAAAATTAATGCCAGCACACCTGGTTGCGGCCATTTTGCTTGGCGTTGTAGAGCAGGGCGTCGGCGCGGTCAATGGCGCTGACAAGATCCTGGTTGGGCACTATATCCACCAGGCCGAAACTGGCAGTAATACAGATAGGGATGGCGCTATAGGTAGTATTTTCAATTTCTTCACGGATGCGCTCGGCAATTTTGCGTGCATCGTTGATATCGATACTGCGCAGGAAAATAACAAACTCCTCGCCACCGAACCTGGCTACCAAATCGCCTTTGCGCACATTTTTGATAATCGCCTTGCTGACGGCTTGTAAGACCTTGTCGCCTGCGAGATGTCCCCAGTTGTCATTGACGTTTTTGAAATGGTCTATATCGCAGGTCAATAAAAAATAGCGGCTGGTTGCATCGCTGCCCATAAAATCTTTGGCGGCTTCAAAAAAGCCGCGGCGATTTAATAAATGGGTGAGCGAGTCGCGGTAACGCTCGTCATTCATCTTGTGCATGATGTCGCGCACGGTAATGGCAATAACCAGCAGTGCGAGCCACAGGCTTAACAAGAGGCTGGCTGAGAGCATCAATAGCCAATAGTTGGATTGGGTTAACTCACCAAGATCGGCAGGCGAAACGCCGATGGCGATAACCGCAGGCCTGGCGAGTGTATAAACAATAATCACCAGGTAGGAAATAGAGAGGGTTTTATCCAGCACGTCCTTGGTAGCCACACTGGTCAGGAACAGCCTGGCTACCAGGAGCTGGATAAGGCCCAGGCCCGAGTTGGCGATAATAATGCGCAACCAGAGGTTATCGACCACCTGCGAATAGTAAAACAGCAGGGATAGGGTGATAGCACTGATGAGCAGTGCCATTTTAGGGTGGGCAGTGCCTCCTTTGCGTAGCGCCAGGCCATGGGCAACGGCCCAAATACTGAACAGATAAATGCTGGCAGCAACGACAGACCAGTGTGCTAATTGCTGGTTATTCATCAGGCTTTGTGCAGCCAGGGCTAGGGCGGACAATATATAGCCGGCGGCGATCCAGGATAGGAATACCTGGTCGCGCAACATCAGACGGCCTATTACAAACGCTATGCCCAGCAACAGCAGGCAGGCGGGAATAATCAATACAAAGTAGTGGAAGTCTTGCTGTATCACGGAGAATCAATATTGGGAAGGTAAGGTAAAAATCGCTAACCAAGTGTTGTGTAGGCTTTACCGGGTGTCAACGACAGCTTGATGAATTCTCTCTTGGGGATTAGGGCGGCTGGTGAATAGCGCGTGCCAGTTCAATAATGGATAACGGGGCGCAGCCTTCGGCCTTGTTGCTCAGGGTGACATAAACGTTTTGGCCCGCCCCGGCTGTACCGGCGATGACCCGTACCAGGGCTGCACGGGTTTCCAGATCCGGGTCAACCAGTTTATCGTAAGGGGAATACAGGTCTCGCGCATCCTCGTAACCATAGGCACCGTGGATAGGGTTCAAATTCCAGCGGCAGACTAAGGGCCCCGGCCAGAGCGCGCGCAGGATGGGCAGCTGTTCGGCAATGGGTGGCATCTTGGCGTGCAGCCCCATGCAATAGGTGGCTCCGGTAGCGCGCAGTGCGGCGACGAACTGCGGGGTTAGCCAGTGCGGATCGCGCACTTCCACGGCGATTACTCCGTCAGGTGCTATGGGTTTCAGGTCGGGAAGCGCCGCGAGCAATTGGTGCAGTTGATCGATCAGCCTGGGCATCTGTGCCAGCCAGTGGCCGGGCAGGGGGCTGATCTGGAACACCAGGGCACCGAGTTTGTGTCCCAGTCCTTCCAGGGCGGGTTCGACAAACATCTGCACGGCTTCCGCCGCATTGAGGAAGTGTGCATTAGGGCGCATACCCCGGCCGGATTCGTCGCGCACCAGGGCGTCGGTAATCAGGCTGGGTGCCTTTACCACAAAGCGAAAATCCTGCCCCACCTGGGAGGCGTATTCTGCAAACTGGGCGACATTCAGTGGGCGATAAAAGCTGCGGTCGATACTTACTGTACGGAGCAGAGGATGTTTGGCATAGGCAGTAAGTCCATAGCGCGACAGGACACTATCGGAATAGTCGCCATCCCACACCAACTTATCCCAGCCGGGATAATTCCAGGATGAAGTGCCCAGGCGCAGGTGAGTGGGTAGAGATTGTGCCAGCTCGATTAACGTCGGCGCCTGGTGCGCTGGTTCTACCGTTTGCGCGGATTTTTTTAGCGGCTTGGCAGATGTTGGAAGTGATGCTGCGGGCGAGTCGCCAAATAATGAGTTTTGCATAGATTAGGCAGTGGATCAGGTGTTGGGGCGCTGGATATGTACCCGCGCAATTTCTTCAATGTAAGCAACAAAGTCCGGATCTTCGCCAACCAGCAAACGCGGCAGGCGCGAGCGGAAATAAGGTTTGTTGCACCACTCCTGGATATAGTCTTCCCAGGAGTGCCAGCGGCGCGCCTGGGTACTGCTCATATCCCTGGTGTAAAGCAACAGGTAGGCGCGCTCGAACAGGGAAATCAGCATGGAGAAAATAATCAGCAATCGCTCCTGTTGTTCGTCGGTCAGGTCGGGCGGCTCTTCGTTGGAAAAAAGGCGCAGGTCAGGATGGTCGAGCGCAACTTTTAAAAAATCCTGGTAGTTATCAGACAGCAGCTGATAAACCTCTTCATCTTCGTTTTCGCGCTCTTTGTGCTGTTCAAACAAAAACACAAAAATCGCCAGGGGAAAGCCGATTACGGTAACGGCGTAACTCAACAATTCCCAGGTTTCGGCAGACATGGGTATTACCTCACTTGGTTTGTTGCAAGCTTAGCAGAGCTGTTCCATGGCAGCGATAGCATCCCGGGTATCCTGCCGGTAATATGCACGCCTTTGCTAATCTCGCGGGGTGGTTATTGCCATGCTGAGCGAACTGCTCGCTATTATTGCGCCCATTATGATTTCGGTGGCTGTCGGCTTTATCTGGGGCAAAAGTGGCCAGGATTTTCCGGCGGATTTTATTTCGCGCCTGGTGATGAACATAGGTACGCCCTGCTTGATTATCGGTGCCATGGCCAGGGTGGAATTACAGCCGGATGTGATTGGCCAGGTGGCGCTGGCTACTGCCCTGGTGATGACGGCCATGGGCATCCTGGGCTGGGGTCTGGTACGCGCACTGAAACTGGATATTGCTACCTATTTGCCGCCCCTAGTATTCCCCAACAACGGCAATATGGGATTACCCCTGTGTTTGTTTGCCTATGGGCAAACGGGCCTCGCGCTGGCCCTGGGTTCTTTTATGGTGATGATGATTGCTACCTTCACTGTTGGTTTATTGGTGGTTGCAACAGATGAAGGCAGTTTATGGAAGCGCATGGCAAGTATTGCCCGCCAGCCAGTGATTTACGCCATGGCGATTGCGGTGGTGTTATTGGTGACAGGGACGGCGTTACCGCGCTGGATCGGCAACACCCTGGACCTGCTCGGCAATATTGCTATTCCCCTGATGACGATTGCCCTGGGGGTGTCTTTGGCAACGCTCAGGATTCATTCATTACCGCGCAGTGTGTTTTTTAGCCTGGTGCGCATGTTGGGCGGATTATTATTGGGATGGCTTGCCTGCGAGTTGCTGGAAGTGACCGGTGTTGCGCGCAGTGTTGTGCTGTTGCAATCGGCCATGCCTATTGCGGTCTTTAATTATTTACTCGCACTGCGCTATAACCATAATCCGCAGGAAGTGGCGGCTATGGTATTGGTATCCACCTTGCTCGCCTTTATGGGGTTGCCATTTTTATTGCTGGTTATTTTGTAAGCAGGGCTGGCGTTTATCTGGTGGTTGGCGGATGGGTGACAGTGGCGACTAAATAATGCTGCTGGTGCAGGTAGTGGATAATCTGTTCGACGGCCTGTTGCGGTGCCAGTTGATTGGTTTTTATATGCAGCTCTGGCGCCAGTGGTGCTTCGTAGCGTGAATCTATTCCAGTGAAGTCGCGAATCTCTCCGGCCCTGGCGCGGCGATACAGACCCTTGGGGTCCCGCGCTTCACAAACGGCCAGGGGCGCATCGATAAAAATTTCTACAAACTTTCCGGGTGCAAAGCGTTTGCGCACTTGTTCGCGCATCTGTTGGAACGGGGAAATAGCCGCTACCAGGGTAATCAATCCCGCATCAACCATCAGCGCGGCAACCTCGCCGATGCGGCGGATATTCTCCTCGCGCGCTTCTGCACTGAATCCCAGGTCGCGGCATAATCCCTGGCGCAACTGGTCACCATCCAGCAGGTAGTTGGCACAGCGATGTGCATGGAGTGCCTGTTGTACTGCCAATGCTGTGGTGGATTTTCCCGCACCGCTCAGGCCGGTAAACCAGAGGACGCAGGCTTGCGCGGGAAGCGATGTGGAAGTCGGTGTTGTCATTAAATCTTATGTCCGGAATAAATTGACCATAGCGATCTACTATAGCGGTTTTATCTGTCCGGTGCTGTGTCGAATAAGAAGTCATCTCAAAAATCAGCCAGCGAGACCCAGGCAAGGCGAAAAAGTAGCGGGGAGCGGAGTTTACATCGGGTCAATGGGTAGCGGCGCTGGCTTTTCAGCGCGGCATCAGGCCGTTGGATGATTTTTGAGGCGGCTTCTACTGTTAGTTGGAGTAATGGTCGTTGCGGGTAACTTGGACCATACTTGATAGCTCTACGACATGCCGGCTATATAAGGACCATCCTGTGAGTGTTGCCAATTCCGTCATTGCTTTTTCCCGCCTTGCATTCCCGCTGGATGCGGCGGCGTTAACCGCCGATGTGCAATTCCTGTTGGGCGATAACACGACATCCTGGGTCGACCATGTGAATCGCCGCGATTACTTGGGCGGTTGGGATGTATTGCCATTGCGCTGCTTGCGTGAACATCTGGATGCACATCCTATCTTGCAAGGGTTTTCTATAGAACAGGGCAATGATTGGGTTGATTTACCGGTGTTATCCGATTGCCCTGCGTTAGCATCGGTATTGGCGCAATTGCATTGCCCGATACGGTCGGCGCGCCTGATGCGCTTGAAAGCCGGTGCAGAAATTAAGCCCCATCGCGATGCCGGTTTGGGAATGGAATACGGGGAAGCCCGTCTGCATGTGCCTGTGCAATACAGTGGGGCGGTTGATTTCCTGGTGGGGAACACGCGCATCCCTATGGCAGAGGCTGAGCTTTGGTATATCAACACCGATCTGATTCACGAGGTTTACAATCGCGCTAAGAGCGATCGTATCAACCTGGTTATTGATTGCACTGTGAATGAGTGGTTGCGCGAAAAAATTGAAACAGGAAACTGTACCTGGCAACAACAGCCAATGAGATCCTATGTCGGAGGCCAGGGCTTGTGAATACGCTTTTTCCTGCCTATCGGACATTGGTGACATCTCCGGAGATGTTGCGCGCTTGCCAGTCATTAACAACCTTCGCAGAGGTATTGCGTTATTTGAAGGATTGGTTTCAGGCAAGTGCGCTGAGTGATGATCATTTTTTAGCGCAGTTAAACCAGTGCAACCGGCAGCTACTGGATATTCCATACGAACAACTGCGCGGCTGTTGGCTACCCTATCGCTACGAAAAAAGCCGGGGTTGTTTACACTGGTGCCTGCCTCAGGGGCCAGCGGTAGAACCTTTCCAGGATGACACTATCGGTCGTTATCGCCAATCTATCCTCAATGTTATATTGCAGCCTAAAACATCTTTGGAAGCTGTACTGGTACAGCCTGTTGATGTGGATCTGTGGCAGCCCTGCGGCTTTATTTTTCACTTGTCCCGCTGCGGTTCAACCCTTTTGTCCGGCTGTGCAGTGCAGTTGGATAGTGTACAAATCCTCTCGGAATCTCCCTTGCTGACAGAAGTTTTGCTCGATGATTCGCTGGACGCTGCGCAGCAGCAACGGCTGTTGCCGCGTTTGGTGGACTTGCAGGCAGCGCCTTTTCCCGATCGGCCACAATTAGTGATTAAATGGAACGCCTGGGATATGTTGCGCTGGGCGTTAATTCGCCAAACCTTTCCGCAGGTACCCTGTGTATTGTTGGTGCGCAATCCTGTTGAGGTATTGGCATCTCACCAGAAAATGGCAGGGCGCCATATGTCGGGTGATCCGGCGATGCGTGTGTTTGATAAGGTATTTGATACCTGTGGTATGGGGATATTGGCATTTCGTATTGCGGTGTTGCAGCGATTGATGACGGCTATGTATGAGGTATTACAACAAGGGCCGTCAACTGATATTCAACTGGTCGATTACACCCAACTTAATATTCATACGATTATCCAACTCCTGCAGTCCTGGGGTGAGGACATTGACGCCGCAACCTGCGCGCGAATCCAACAGCGTTTGCAACTTAACGCAAAATTTCCAGCACAGGCATTTGTGGCAGATGTGCAGCAAAAACACAGTGTTTTTGATGAGCAGCAAACCGCACAGATTAACCGGCATTTAATGCCTGTTTACCAGGCATTGCACCAGAATGAATCGCTTGATCCTGGAGAATCTGTAGGGGAAAGATTTGACGTTTTTCTATAGCCTTCCGGAACCTGGCGGTACCGGGCTGTTGGTGCTGGGGTTGTTGATGATGGCGAAGTTAGGCTGGTTCAGGTCGATGTGGCCTGCAGGTCGACAACAGGCTGGGTGAATTATCGATTGGGGGGCAATAAATCGGGCATGGCCAGCAAGGCTGATTGATATTTGGCCAGTTCCGGGGGATCCAGGGGGATTTATAAGCTATTCACTTGAAAATGAAGTGATTTTTGTGCTTCATTGCAGCCCATATACGCCCTGTGCGTCGATCCCCCGGATTCACTGAAAGAGAACTTGCTATGTCCGCTGTTAAGGAAATTGTCCTTACCTTTAGTTGCCAGGATTCCAAAGGCCTTGTGGCTGCCGTTGCTACCCTGTTTGCTACCCTGGGTTTTAATATCCGGGAGTCCTCGCAATTTGAGGATGTAGAGCGCAATCGCTTTTTTATGCGCACCGTCTTTGAATGCCCCGATGGCTACAATCTTGGCCAGATCCGCTCGCTGTTCAAGCCCTTGGGTGAGCAGTACAAAATGGATTGGAATATTTTCGATAGCCAGAGCAAGCCGCGTGTATTGATTGCGGTGTCCCAGTGGGGGCACTGCCTGAATGCGTTGTTGAATAGCTGGAAAAACGGTTCGCTGCCGATTGATATTGTGGGTGTGGCTTCCAATCACAATGTGATGCGCGATCTGACCGAGTGGTATGAATTGCCGTTCCATTACTTACCCATTACTGCTGATACCAAACCGCAGCAAGAAGCCCAGGTGTGGCAATTACTGCAAGATGTGCAAGCGGATTTCCTGGTGCTGGCGCGTTATATGCAAATTCTTTCCGATGATCTCTGCCATAAACTCAATGGTCGCGCGATTAATATCCATCATTCCTTTTTACCGGGATTCAAAGGGGCCAAGCCTTATCACCAGGCCTATGATCGCGGGGTAAAACTGATCGGTGCCACAGCACACTTTGTAACGGCAGACCTGGATGAGGGGCCGATTATCGAGCAGGCGGTTGAACGGGTTTCCCACGTTAATTCACCGGAGGAGATGGCCGAAATCGGTCGTGATATTGAAGCGGTGGTGCTCAACCGCGCCGTGCGCTGGCACGCTGAGCACCGGGTGCTGTTGAACGGTAATAAGACGGTGGTGTTTTCGCGCTAATCCACAAGCCGTTATTCTGCCTGGCTGGTGGCTCGTGTTGAGCAACCGGCCAATAGCAACAAGCCCGCCGCAACCAATCCAAAAGACACCTGCAAACTGCTCAATTCAGCAACAAAGCCAATCAACGCCGGACCTGCGAGCAGGCCGGCATACCCCATACTGACCACAGCGGAAATTGCCAGGCCCATGGGCATACTGGTTTGCTTGCCGGCCGCCGTGAATAACACCGGCACAATGTTAGAGGCTCCCAGGCCGACCAGGGTAAAGCCCAGGTAGGCAAGCCAGGTGTAGGGCAGGAGTATCACCAGGAGGAATCCGCTGGCAGCGCAGAGGCCGCCCCACAGCAAAATGCGTTTGCCGCCCAGGGCCTGCACAATCTTGTCCCCGGTCAGGCGCGCAATGGTCATGGCCACCGAGAAACAAGCGAAGCCCAAACCGGCGTGCACCGGGTCTACCTGGCGCACATTGGTGAGGAAAACGGCGCTCCAATCCAGCACGGAGCCTTCCGCCAGGAACACAATAAAACAGAGCGCTCCCAACAGCAGGACCTTACCGCGCGGGCGAACAAAAAAGGGCTCGGGTTCACCCAGGGTGACATTGCCGTAGGGCAGGAGCTTGGGGGCTGCGTATACCAGCATCAACAGTAATACCGCAGCCACAATCAGCAATGCCTGTAATGGCGACAGCTGGAGCCAGAGTAAGCCACTGATCACCAGGGCGCCAAAAATTCCACCCAGGCTGTAAAAACCATGGAAGCCGGACATCATGCTGCGGCCGCTGGCTTTTTCCACAATCACCGCCTGGATATTCATAGCGACATCCGTGGCGCCCAGGGCGATACCGAATACCAGGAGTGTTAATGCCATGGTGAGTACGCTGGAGGAAATGGCGAGGAAAACCAGGCTGCCGCACATGAGTAACAGGGTGGCGGTAATCACTTTTTGACAGCCAAAGCGATTTACGAATGGGCCGGTGACCGGCATGGCCAGCAGGGAGCCGCCACCCAGGCACAGCAAGAGTCCGCCGAGGGTTGCTTCATTCGCATTCAGGCGCGCCTGGGCAAAAGGAACCAGCGGCGCCCAGGCTGACATCGCCAGGCCGGTAATTAAAAATGCTAGCCGGGTCGATAGTTGTTCAGCAAACCCGGGCAGGGGTTGTGATGGGGTAAGGGGCAGGTTGATTTCAGGAGCAGACATAAAAACACTGATTCCGCCGCAGGCGGATACCTCGGAAAGCAGGGAAGAGTAAGGGGAAAATAATGCGGGTAGACATTACCTACAGGTATTACATAACAGACACCACATGGTGGCGCGCACTATATCAACCACCTGTGATCCGGGCCAGTGAGGATTTGTAAATGCATTTGTTTTGGCTCAAGCCGGACATGCGCGCTAAGGTATAACCTGCAAGCCTGTAATTAATAGGCATTGGATTGCTCCGGTGCCCGATAGGGAATATGGAAGCAATCTATGACCTTGATGCAATTAATGGCCGCCTTAATGCCGATCCTGTCAGTGTTGGTATTTTTGGTTGTCATGCGTTTGCCGGCTACGCGCGCCATGCCGCTCAGTGTATTGGTGACAGCCTTGGGGGCTGCCCTGGTTTGGCAAGTTCCCTTGATGCAACTTGCGGCTTCAGTCGCGGAGGGCTGGCTCATTGCACTGACCATTTTGATCATCGTGTTTGGTGCCATACTGCTGCTCAATACCCTGAAAGCAACCGGGGCACTGGAAGTAATCTGCCAGGGTTTTTCCCGCATCTCACCCGATCATCGAGTCCAGGTGTTGATTATTGCCTGGCTGTTTGGCGCCTTTCTGGAGGGGGCCAGTGGCTTTGGCGCCCCTGCCGCCATTGCAGCGCCGCTCCTGGTTGCATTGGGATTTTCGCCACTGGCCGCCGTGGTAATGGCGCTGATCGGCGACAGCGCGCCGGTGTCCTTTGGCGCAGTAGGAACCCCGGTCCTGGTGGGACTGGGGCAGGGTATTCCCGGAATCAGTGCCGAAACATTGCAACAGATTGCCGTGATCGCCATCAGTATTGATGTGGTCACGGCGAGTCTTTTACCGTTGGCCATGTTGGCATTACTCTCCCGTTTTTTCGGTGCCGGACGCAATTGGCGCGATGGTTTGGCACTGTGGCGTTTCGCCCTGTTCAGTGGTTTTGCGTTTACACTTCCCGCTTATCTGGTGGCCCGTTTCCTCGGCCCGGAGTTTCCCAGCATCCTGGGTGCTTTAATAGGGTTGGCTGTGGTGGTTACCGCAGCAAAACGTCGCTGGCTATTGCCTTTAACGGTATGGCGCTTACCCGGTGCCCCGCCTGTACCTGATGCCAAGCTTGTCAAAGACATTACCCGTGACAATCCGTCGATGGGCTTATTGAAAGCCTGGTTACCTTATTTATTCGTGGCGGGCTTGCTGGTGGTGACGCGCGTGGATGCGTTGCCGTTTAAACAGGCGTTGCAATCCGTTGCACTGGATTTTTCACAATTACTGGGCACCGGTATTTCGATCCGAATTACACCGCTGTATTTACCGGGAACCCTGTTTGTGGTGGTGGCGGTAATAGTTGCCCTGGTTTCCCGTTTATCCATGGTAGAAACCCGACGCGCCTGGCATGAATCGCTCAGTCGTCTTGTGCCGGCAGCGATTGCATTGGGTGCTTCGGTCCCGATGGTGCGCATCTTTTTAAATTCTGAGGTAAACACCGCTGGACTTGACGCTATGCCCGCGGCGTTGGGTGATATGGCTGCCACCATTTTTGCACAGCAATGGCCTCTGGTTGCTCCCTTTATCGGCATGCTGGGCAGCTTTATTGCGGGATCGTCCACCTTTTCCAACATGATGTTTGCCAGCTTGCAACAGGACGCTGCCTTGGTCAGCCAATTACCGGTTGATGTTATCCTGGCCTTGCAATTGTTGGGCTCGAATGCCGGCAATATGATTTGCGTGATGAATATTGTCGCGGCGGCCTCCGTCGTAAAACTGGTTGGCAAAGAAGCCGAGGTGATTCGATTAACGCTGATTCCGGCGCTTGGATATTGTGTGTTGGTAGGTATTATTGGCCTGGTGGTGTGTCAGTTTTAAACGCTATCTTTATAAAAGCAAGCCATGAGTGATGGTGTTAAGAGCCTGAACGATAGCGTTAAAAAATGGTTTAGGTTTGCCAATGAATCATCATGGCTTCTGCCGGTATTTGTGCTGCGGCATGGGCCGGAATAATGCGCGCGGTAAAATCATGTAGCGGCCTGTTATCCGGTTTGGCAATGGTGTACCTGTAGGCATGGGTACCACTGGTTAACGGATGTTGTAATTGCAGGTTTAGTATTTGTGCTGGCAGGGTGTTTCCATTCGCGTCTGTGACGGGATCGGCTACCAGTTGTACTTTGATGTCCTGGGGCTGGAGTCCGCCAAGATGTACACTCAGTTGCAATTCATCCCCGTGGATTTGCACTTCCCCCACATGCACCTCATGCCAATGTTGTGTCAGGCGCTGGTGCCATTGGCGCAGTTCGCGCGCCAGCGCGCCGCTGTTGGATTGGCGGGCGTGATGACCCTGCGCAGCGGGGAGGTAATAGTGCTCCAGGTATTCGCGCAGCATGCGGTTACTGCTAAAACGGGGCGTCAGCTCACTCATACTCGAACGCATACGCGCCAGCCATTGGGGCGGTAAATCCTCGTGGTCGCGCTGGTAAAAACAGGGAATGATTTCCTCTTCCAGGCGGCGGTACAGCTCCTGTGCATCCGCCTCATCGGCTTCGGGACCATGTTCCTGTCCATCGCCCAATGACCATCCCAATGCCGGTTGATAGGCTTCTGCCCACCAGCCGTCCAGGCTGGAGAGATTTAATCCACCATTGACCAGGATTTTCATGCCGCTGGTACCGCTGGCTTCCCAGGGGCGGCGGGGATTGTTGATCCAGACATCCACGCCCTGTACCAGGTACTGCGCCAGCTCTATGTCGTAATCCTCAATAAATACCAGGTGCTTGCGAACAGATTCGCGCTGGAGGAATTGATGCCAGTGCTGGAGTTTGGTTTTGCCGGTGTTATCGGCCGGGTGTGCCTTACCCGCCACCAGTAATTGCACCGGGTGACGCGGATTGCACAGTAAGCGCTCCAGGCGATCGGGGTCTTGTAAGAGCAGGTCAGGGCGTTTGTATTCGGCAAAACGGCGAGCAAAACCCAGGGTGAGGATATTCGGATCCAGCGGCATATCCACCTGGATATCACACTGGCTCGATGATGTGGATTCGCGCCGCCATTGGTAAACCAGTCGCTCGCGCACATAATCCACCAGGCGGGTGCGGCCTTCACTGGCCAGGTGCCAGAGTTGCTGGTCGCTGGTTTGTTCGAGCGATTGGCGGCAAATTGCATCGGGATCATCGCGCCAGCGGTTTTTGCCGCAGGCATCGGTCCAGAGTTGGTCGGCTCCCGGTGAGTCCCAGGTGGGGATATGCACGCCATTGGTGACATGCCCTACCGGCACTTCACGCTCCGGCCAGCGCGGAAACAACGGCTGGAATATGCGCCGGCTAACTTCCCCGTGCAATGCACTTACACCATTACTCCAGGCACAGGTGCGCATGGCGAGCCAGGCCATGTTGAAGGGCTCGCTCTCATCTTTGGGATTGGCGCGCCCCAGCGCGATAATGTCTTCGATGGTGACGTCCATTGCAAGGCCGGTATCATCGGCATAACGGCGCATTAATTCGACAGGGTAACGATCGAAGCCGGCGGCAACCGGTGTATGGGTGGTAAATAAATTGCTGGCGCGTGTTGCCCATAATCCCTCCCAGAAATCGCAATGGTTTTTCTTGCAGTAATTGCGAATACGCTCAAGGGTTGCAAACGCGGCATGGCCTTCGTTGAGATGACACACATCTATATCCAGCCCCAGTTTTTCGAGTAAGCGCCAGCCGCAAATACCCAATGCAATTTCCTGTACCAGGCGCAATTCGCTGCCGCCACCGTAGAGCTTGCTGGTAATACCCCGGTCACTGGGTTGGTTGCGCGGATCGTTGCTGTCGAGCAGGTAAAGTGTGACGCGGCCGACCTGTGCTAACCAGACGCGAAAGCGCACTTCGCGGCATAGGAATGACGTTTTGATGGTCATCCAACTGCCATCGGATGCGCGCAGGGGTTGCAATGGCAAGCTGCCGGGGTCGTTATAGAGATAGGTCTCCTGCTGCCAGCCCTGGTGATCCAAACCCTGGTGGAAATAGCCCTCCTGGTAGAGCAAACCGACGGCCACCAAAGGCAGGCCCAAATCACTGGCTGTTTTTAAATAGTCTCCGGCCAACATCCCCAAACCACCCGCGTAGAGGGACAGGGCATCGCAAATACCAAATTCCATACTGAAATAGGCAACGCAGCGCAAAGGCGCATCAGCATACTGGCGCTGATACCAGGCGGGATTTTCCAGGTAATCCTCACGGGCTTTTGTCAGCTTTTTGAGCAGTGCCAGAAATTCTCCATCATCACTTAATTGGGTGAAGCGTGTATCACTGGTTAGCTGCAATACCAATACAGGATTATGGGTGTAGTCCCACACATCGGCATTGATACAGCGCCAGAGTTCGTCGCTGGCGTGGTTCCAGCTCCAATGCAGGTCCAGTGCCAGGCTATGCAGTACGTGTAAGGAGTCGGGCAGTGCACGGTCGAATTGCGGCATGGTCTTGCTCCTGTGGTGCGTGGGAAAATGCGTTGCTCACCTGAAATAACGTGAGGCAAATTATTCCACCAATACCATTTGCTGGAATTCGCCCTGTTCAAAATGGGTAATGTTGGCAATGGTGATGCGCGCGATGGCATCCAGGGCTTCGCGGGTAAAAAATGCCTGGTGGCCGGTAATCACCACATTGGGAAAGGTGAGCAGGCGTGCGAATACATCATCCTGTAATAATTGGTTGGAGTAATCCTCAAAAAACAAATCGCCTTCCTCTTCGTAGACGTCCAGTCCGAGGTAACCAATTTTTTTGCTTTTTAAGCCTTCGATGACGGCGCGTGTGTCAATCAATCCTCCGCGACCGGTATTGATCAGCATCACCCCGGTTTTCATCTGTGCAATGGCATCGCTATTGACCATATGGTAGGTATGAGAATTGAGCGGGCAGTGCAGTGAAATAATATCGGCTTCGCGCCAAAGTTGTTCAAGGCTGACGAAGGGAACACCACTGGCCAGCAGTTCCGGGTTGGGCTGTGGGTCGTAAGCCATAATCCTGCAGCCGATGCCACGCATAATACTGGCAAATACCTGGCCGATTTTACCGGTGCCGATCACGCCGACGGTTTTGTTGACCAGGTCAAATCCCAGCAGGCCATTCAGCGAATAATCATTTTCGCGTACGCGATGGTGAGCCCGGTGCAAATTGCGGTTTAACATCAATACCAACCCCAGGGCGTGTTCGGCGACTGCATGGGGAGAGTATTCCGCGACGCGCGCCACTTTTATCCCGAGTTGTTTAGCGGCAGCAAGATCTACCTGGTTAAAACCGGCGCAGCGCAGGGCAATTAATTGGATGCCGAATGCTGCCAATTGTGCCAGCGTGTCCGCATCCAGGCGATCATTCACAAAGCAGCAGACAGCCTCGCTGTTTTGTGCCAACAGGGCTGTCTGGGCGTTGAGTTGGGTTTCGTGGAATACCAGTGTATGGGTTGCTTGCTGGTTGGCCCGGGTTAGAAATTCGCGGTCGTAGGCCTTGGTGCTGAATACGGCAACTTTCATACTTCTCCCTCACAAATGGTTGATGGCTCTTGGGAGTCTAGGTTATCCATTCGCTGACAGCTTGATGTGGATTAAATTTTTGGTGGTTATTCGCGCTTTTCCTATTGATCGGGTAAAGCCTTGCCTATCTCTTGTGCCAGGGCTGCCAATAAGTCCCCATAGGCTTTTGCCATGGCGGCAGCTTGTCTTTCGCAGGGAATCCGGCGAATAAAGTGCTGGCGATTGAGTGTGGCGCGCGCCTGGTTATCGAAAATTTCCCAGGTGACATGGATGCTGGCACCTTCATTGTCCAGGTTTAAACTGTGTACTTGCAGGCGCACACTCAAGGGGGGGCGGCTATCGCTGCGCCAGGGAAAGGGCAGTACCATGCGTGAAGGATTTTGTTGGGTCAGGTTTAATGCCAGTACGCGGATAATGCCTTTATCCAATGGCTCTGCCCAAAAATCGTTGGCGGCAATCTGGAGTGATTGGTCCGGGCGAACACTCACCATATGCTTGCGTTTGAGATAATCGGCGATTTCCAGTGGGCCGATCCCGATCACCTGTTCGATAGCCTGCTGATCAGGTGTACTTACCGCAGGTGCACTTAACAGATAGTAGTTTTGGCGGGGGGAGTGCTGGCAGGCCATGAATAAACTGCACAGCAGGATAAGGCCCAAGGGTATAGAGATGTTACGCATATTATTGGACATCCTTCGCTGAGTTCTTGCCACGCCAAATGGCTTCGGGTTGTTGTTCCAATGTGTCGCTCAGATTGCGAAATGCACGCGCTGAGTCACTGACATCCTGCAGGGTAGTATTCAGTTGGTTAACCAGGGGAGCGTCTTCCGAGAGCGTGTGCTCCAGGGTCTGTGCCACGCGGGTAAATTGATCCAGGCTTTGCTGCAGGCTGAGCAAATTCTGGTTCAGGTTCTGTGCCAATATCGGCGTTTGTTCGTTGAGTGTGCGTAGTAACCGGTTTAATTCGCGTGTAGTAATGTCCAGTTGCTTATTGAGTTGTGCCATTTCCCGATCGAGGTTATTGGCGGTCTTATCCATGGATTTGGCGGCTTTATCAAAGCTGAGCAATGTATCTTGTATCACCCCGCTACGGGCAATACTGTTGAGTTGCTGGGCCACCTGGTCCAGGTTATCGACCAGGCTCTTAATATTGATTTCCTGCAGGTTTTTGGAGATTTCCTCAAAGTCAGTGGCCACAGTAGGTAATTCAAAAAGGTCGTTCTGTAATTTATAGAGGCGCACCGGCGTGTTGGGAAAGAAGTCGAGCTCTACATACAGCAAGCCGGTGAGGAAACTCTGGTAATTCAGCTGTGCCCGCAGGCCCTGTTTAATCGCCTCGTGGAAAAAATCCTCCGACACATCCGCTCCCTTACTGGTGATACGTTTCATGATCAGGTCAGCGGTGACAGCTGTCACCAGTGGTTGGTTGTCGTTTTGGATATTGAGCTGGATATCGACAATATCCCCCAGCACTACGCCTTTGAGTTTAACCGGGGCACCGACCTGCAAGCCCTGCACAGACCCATCAAAGTACATGACGACCCGCTCTTTTTGCGAGAAGAGCTTGCCACCGGAAAAAAACAATAAAGCAATAAAAACCAGGATAAACGCACCGGTGACAAAGCTGCCAATATGCAAGGATTTGGTTTTACTCATAGGGCGTCCTGTCAGGTGTTGAGGTTGGCTGTGCCGGCACGGCTTAAAAACTGGCGCACCTTATCGTTCCGGCTGTGCTCTACCAATCGTTTGGGGTCACCGGTATCGAGCATGGTTTTTGCCTGGGCGTCGAGGAAAACACAATTGGTTCCTATCGACAGAATACTCGGCAACTCATGGGAGACGATAATGACAGTAGAATCCAGTGCACTGCAAATCTGCAGGATCAATTGATCCAGGCGCAGGGAACTGATGGGGTCCAATCCCGCCGAGGGCTCATCAAAAAATAACAGTTTCGGGTCCAGTGCCAGGGCGCGAGCCAGTCCTGCGCGTTTGTGCATGCCGCCGCTGATTTCGGCGGGGTAAAAATCTTCAAAGCCAGCCAGTCCAACCAGGGCCAATTTGTAGGCTACTGCATCGGCAATTTCTTTTTCACACAAGTGTGTATAGAGCTGTAAGGGCAGGGCGACATTTTCAGCGAGTGTCATACTCGAAAAGAGGGCGCCGGATTGGTAAGTGATACCCCATTTTTTGAGCAGGGAGAGTTGTACGCTTTCATCCGCCTGGTAAAAATTGGTTCCCTCATAAAGTACTTCACCCTTGCTCGGTGCGAGTAAACCGATCATATGCTTAAGCAGGGTTGTCTTACCGCAGCCGCTGCCGCCGATAATGAAAAAGATATCGTTTTTACGCACTTCGAAGTTGAGGCTGTGTTGCACAACGCGATTGCCATAACCAATACTGAGGTCGCGCACCTGGATAAATGGCGTGCCCATGGTTAAATCCCCAACTTATCGTACAGGATGTTAAAGGCCGCATCGGCTACGACCAGGTACACAATCGCACGCACCACCGCGTTGGTTGCCGCCATGCCCACGGCATCGGAATTGCGGCCGCAATGAATACCCGCCTGGCAGCCGGCGATGGCGATCAGTACGCCGAAAAAAACGCTCTTAACCAATCCGGTGGAAATATCTACCCAGCCAACGGCTCCCTGGGTTTGCAAAATGTATTGGATAAAGTTCACATCCATGCTGGTAGCGACAAGTGCACCGCCAACCATGCCGATGACGTTGGCGTAAATACATAACAGGGGCATCACCAACACCAGCGCCAGCAGGCGCGGCAATACCAGGAACTCGATGCTGGAGATGCCCATGGTTTTGAGTGCATCGATTTCCTCATTGACCTGCATAGTGCCCAGTTGCGCCGCATAGGCAGCTCCTGTGCGCCCGGCCATGATCACGGCCGTCATCAGGGCACCCATTTCGCGCACCATCCCCAGGGCGACCAGGTCGGCAACATACACCTGTGCGCCCAATTGTCGCAGTTGTACCGAGCCCAGGTAGGCCAGGATCATTCCCACCAGCAGGGCAATCAACGTGACAATGGCCAGGGCGCGGGGGCCGGCCTGTTCGATAAAAAACGCAATATCACTGCGACGGGTCTTGGCCTGGCCGCGTACCCATTGCGACAGGGCAAGGCTGGTATCGCCAATAAAAATCAGGGTGGTGCGAGTGCCTTGCCAGGCGTCCTGCAACGACTGGTGCCAGGGGTGTCGGTCGTTTGACTGGCTGGGTTGGTGGGGTGGAATGGCGGTCGCCAGGCGCAGGAGTTGTTGCAGTCCTTCCGGTACAGCCCGGATATCCAGGGTGATCTGGTGGGTGTCACACCAGCGCGCCAGCTGTAACAGGGCAATAGCCAGGCTGGAATCCCAGGTACCTAGCTGGTCGGTATTTAATTGGAGGGTTTGTGTGGTGCCGCTGGCTGCCATCAGGCTGGCACAGAGTGTTGCGCCATCCGGTGCTGAGCCTAGCTGCCAATTGCCATACAGGCACAGTATCCAGGGCGTTTGCTGGCTGTCTAGCTGGAAACCGGCGTTTGGGTGATGCTCGTGATAATCCATAGATCCCACTGTGGTTGAGCCTGCTTTTTGACGAGTTTTAGCGCGATCATAGCCCCTGGTGCAAGCTGCTGCCACACCCTTAAAACCTGTTATGCTGCGCGGCTTTTACCAATCCCCCGGTTCCAAGAGACAACCATGGCCAGACTTTTGTTCAAACTAGCGCAGGTACCTGAGGACGAGGCGCAAGAGATCAGGGCGCTGCTGGAGGACAACAGCATCGCCTTCTATGAGACGGACGCCGGCTTTTGGCGGGTTGGCCTGGATGCTATCTGGCTGCCAACCGGCGAACAGGAGGAACAGGCGCGGGCATTGATTCGCGACTATCAGGAGCAGCGCCGTATCCGCCAGCAAGCTGTTTATGCCGAGCTGGCAGAGCAGGGGGATATCCCCGGTTTTTGGCAGCGCGCCAGGGCCCATCCCATCCGTTTTACCGGGTTATTGATTGCTATTGTGTTTATCCTGGGGCTGACGCTACTGCCCTTTGTGATGCTGGCGATTACAGCCTGAATTTCAGGGGTTCCGGCAGACTTATCGTGATGGGCCGTTTTAACAAGGGGCACTCAAAACCCAGTTGCCAGGCTAGCAGTTGCAGCGGTTGTTGGTTGGCCTGGCCGTAGAGCTTGTCGCCCATAATGGGATGGCCGATGGCTGCCAGGTGGCGGCGAATCTGGTGTTTACGCCCGGTTTCAATGCGCACATCCACAAGGCTGCGATTGTTGGGTTGATCGATGACAGCGGTATTCACCCAGGTCAATGCATCCTTGCCATCCAGTGGTTGCTCAAGGCGCAGGCCAGTTGCCTGGAGTTCCCCGCTGACCCACGCCTGGTAATGTTTGCGCAGGGATCTCCCCTGGAACAATTGCGACAGGGCGGCGGCTGCCTGGGCGTCGTGGGCGATTAATATCAGCCCCGCGGCATCGGCATCGAGCCGATGCACCAGAAAGCACTCGCGCTGGCGCACCACTTCCACCCAGCGCAGCAGGCTGCAATGGTCGCCCCACTGCGAGCCCTGGGCTAATAGGCCATGGGGTTTATACCAAACGGAATAGCGCCCGACATCTTCCAGCCGCTGTGGCGCTTCTGGTTTGAGTGCAAGCACTTTCTCATCGTAGAAGAGTTGCAGGCGGGTGCCGGCAGGCAAGTCCTTGGTCGCTCGCCGGAGTCGCAGTTGCTTGCCTTTGCTGGTCCACCAGCAGGCGCCTTTATTCATGGCATCCTTGAGTTTTTGCCTGGATAAGCCTGTGTGGTGCGCCAGCGCGTCAATCGCTGTTTGCGGTCGGTCGAGAATGACATCAAAAGTCGTTGGCATTTGTGTAAGATGCGCCCATTGTGACTGATAGAGAGAGCCAAGCGTGGCTGAAAAAGCAACCATCTACAAAGCCAATATCCAGTTGGCCGATATGGATCGCCAGGTATATGGCGATTATTCCCTCACCATCGCCCTGCACCCGTCGGAAACCCATGAGCGGATGCTGGTGCGCATTCTAGCCTTTTGTTATTGCGCTGCGGAGAATTTAGTGTTTACCCGGGGTTTATCGAGCGTCGATGAACCGGATTTGTGGCGCAAACACGACGATGGCCGGATTCTTGAGTGGATTGAAGTAGGGCAGCCATCAGTTGAACGATTGAAAAAAGCGTCGAGCCAGGCAGAAAGTGTGAAGGTATTTGCCTATGGGCGCGGGCTGGATATCTGGTGGAAAAACAATATCTCGGCTATTGCATCACTGCCCAAAGTCCAGGTGCAATGTTTCGGTACCGGGGAACTGCAGGCTGCCTGTGCAGGTGTCGAAAAAACGATGAATCTTTCGGTATCTATTACCGAAAACATGGTGTATTTATCGACAGCTGAAGGTAATACATACACACTTGGTTTGCGTGAAATGCGCGACTTATAAGTTTTATTTTTCTTGTGGATTGTCCATGCAAAAAACTATTCAGCGCCGAGCGATTCATTCCACTTCCGGTGTTCTTGCGCAATTACATCCCTTATTACAGCGTATTTATTCCGCGCGCGGCATTCAACAGGAAGCGGAGCTCCAATACCAATTAACCCATATGCTCAAACCCAACTTTAAAGGTCTGGATGAGACTGTGGGCTTGTTGGTTGATGCTGTTGTGGCGCAGGCGCGGGTGTTAGTTGTGGGGGATTTTGACGCAGACGGCGCCACCAGCAGTGCACTCGCCGTACTGGCGTTACGTGCCATGGGTTTGAAACAGGTAGATTTTCTGGTGCCCAACCGTTTTGAATACGGCTATGGACTGACCCCTGAGATTGTCGCCGTGGCGGCAGCCCAGCAGCCGGATGTGATCCTCACCGTCGATAACGGTATTTCCAGTATCGAAGGGGTAGAGGCGGCGCGCGATCTGGGTATTGCGGTGATTATCACCGACCACCACTTGCCGGGCGCACACTTGCCCGATGCCGATGCCATTGTGAACCCCAATCAGCCGGGATGTCCTTTCCCCAGTAAAAACCTTGCCGGTGTCGGGGTGATTTTCTATGTCATGAATGCCCTGCGCGGTGCCTTGCGCGATATGGGATGGTTCGCGGAAAGCGGTATTGCTGAACCTAATATGGCGAGCTTTCTCGATCTGGTGGCCTTGGGGACCGTGGCCGATGTGGTGCCGCTGGATCACAACAACCGTATTTTGGTTTCCCAGGGATTGGCGCGTATGCGTGCCGGTGCTGCGCGTCCGGGAATCATGGCATTGCTGGAGGTCGCCGGGCGACAGCCGCAGCGGTTGGTGGCCAGCGATCTTGGTTTTGCGGTAGGCCCACGTTTAAATGCCGCCGGCCGCATGGATGACATGTCGCTGGGCATTCAATGCTTGCTGTGTGATAGCCTGCCGCTGGCGCGCGAAATGGCCGCCCAGTTGGATGAATTGAATCGCGATCGCAAGGCGATAGAAACCGGCATGCAGCAGGAAGCCATGGGCATGTTGCAAAAAGTGTTAAATGCCGATGAAAACGCCTTGCCCTGGGGCTTGTGCTTATTCGATGAAACCTGGCACCAGGGAGTGATTGGTATCCTCGCGTCGCGGATCAAGGATCGCTATCACCGCCCGACCATTGTCTTTGCCGATGCGGGCGATGGTTTAATTAAAGGCTCCGCACGCTCAATCCCCGGTTTGCATATTCGCGATGCGCTGGATGCTGTTGCTGCGCGCCGACCGGATTTATTGCAAAAATTTGGCGGTCATGCCATGGCCGCAGGTATGAGCCTGCAGCGTGAACACTTCGAAGCCTTTGCCAAGGCATTTGATGAAGAGGTACATCGCCAGTTGCGCGCTGAAGATTTGCAAGCTGTTGTTGTGACCGATGGCGAATTATCGGCGTCGGATTTCTCCTTGCCATTGGCTGCACAGTTGCGCAATGCCGGCCCCTGGGGACAACATTTTCCCGAGCCGGTTTTTGACGGTGAGTTTTATGTGTTGCAACAAAAGCTGGTAGGCGATAAACACCTGAAAATGACACTGGCATTAGACTCGCGAGGGCAGCAACTGGTCGATGCGATTGCCTTTAATATTGACCCAGGGCTGTGGCCCAACCAACAGGTTCAGCGAGTACGACTGGCGTACAAGCTGGATATCAATGAGTTTCGCGGCAATACCAATTTGCAACTGATGGTGGATTATCTGGAAGCCATCATTAACGGATGAAATGTATCGTTAATGTGATCAGTGTGTTTTTAGCACGTCCAGTAATACCGGTTTCACATTGTCCACAATCAGGGGTTGTGCTTCTTCGGTGGGATGTATGCCATCCCGCTGCATCAATTCTGCACGAGTGGGGATTCCCTCCAGCAAAAACGGAATCAGTGCTACCTGGTGTTGCCCCGCTAATTCGGAATACAGTTGCTGGAATTGGCGCGCGTAACGCGCGCCATAATTGGGTGGGATTTGCATGCCGGCGAGAATCACGCTTGCGCCTGCTGTTTTACTCTGGGTAATCATGTATTGCAGGTTGTCGCGCAATATTTTTAATGGCTGCCCGCGCAAACCGTCGTTGCCACCCAATTCCAGAATCACCACTTGCGGCTGGTGCTCATCGAGCAGCGCCTTGAGCCGTGTGCGGCCACCGCTACTGGTTTCACCACTGACACTGGCGTTAATGATCTGCCAGTGTTGCTTCAGCATTTTCTGTTCCTGGTCCAGTGTGTGCTGCAACAGTTTCACCCAACCTTTGTCGATATCAATTCCATAGGCGGCACTCAGGCTGTCACCAACCACTAAAATACGCGGGTTAGTGTTCTCTGCTGAGGCTGGATTGATGACAAATGTCAGAAGTAAAAACAGGTAAAGTTTCAATGTGCGCATAGTGGTGGCTCAGTCTCATCCCCTAGAATCCAGGTTTAATTTTCACAGTGTCGCAGGTTAACCAAATATGTCTGCTCTTGCTATGGTTCAAGCCCAAGCGGTGACGAAACAGGTCAATACCCTTGAAGGTGAATTAACAATTCTGCATCCGATTGATTTACGTATTGACGATGGTGAATCCCTGGCGATCACCGGCGCCTCGGGCTCCGGAAAATCGACATTGCTAGGGATTCTTGCCGGCTTGGATATTCCTTCCAGCGGTAAAGTTCATTTGGGCGGCGAGTGCCTGACCGACATGGATGAGGAGGGACGTGCGCAGGTGCGCGCGCGCCATGTCGGTTTTATCTTCCAGTCTTTCCAATTGTTGCCCGGATTAACCGCATTGGAGAATGTGATGTTGCCGCTGGAGTTGCGCGGCGATAAAAATGCACGCGCCCTGGCCAGTGAGTTTCTTGAGCGCGTTGGCCTGAGTGCACGCCTCAGCCATTATCCGCAACAGCTATCCGGCGGTGAACAGCAGCGGGTTGCCATTGCCCGCGCTTTTGCCAGCCAGCCGCGCATCCTGTTTGCGGATGAACCCACCGGAAATCTGGATAGTGCTACCGGTGCGCGTATTATCGATTTGCTGTTTGACCTTAACCGGGCCCAGGGGACAACCCTGATCCTGATCACCCACGAAGAGCGCCTGGCGGCGCGCTGCCAGCGCCGCGTTGAATTGGCAGCCGGGGCATTGGTATCAGGACGGGAGTAATTCATGCTGGCATTGCAGTTATTGCGTCGCAACTGGCGCAGCGGTGAACTGAAGTTACTGGGGTTATCCCTGATCCTGGCGGTAGCGGTATTGAGTGGCATCGCTATTTTTACCGACCGTATGGAAACCACCCTGGTGGTGCAGAGTAACAGTGTGCTGGGGGCGGATTATGTGGTACGAGGTTCCCAGCCGCACAATCCGGATTGGGAAGCAGAGGCGCGTGAACAGGGCGTGTCCTATACCCAGTCGGTGCTTTTTTCATCGATGGTCTTTGCCGGTGACGAGATGCACCTGGCTTCGGTTAAGGCTGTCGATAAGGCTTACCCCCTGCGGGGGCAATTCGAAATCAGCCAGGTTCCCTTTGCAGTCGACGCCAGTGACATTCAGATCGCCAAATCTATACCTGCTCCGGGTGAGGCCTGGGTGGATTCGCGTTTGTTGCCCCTGTTACATATCCAACTGGGCGACAAGGTTGCTGTGGGTGAATATGAGTTAAGGGTTACCCAGGTGCTGATTCGCGAACCGGACAACGCAAGTCCCTTCAGCATGATGGGCGCTCGCCTGGTCATGAATATGGCCGACCTGCCCCAAACCCAGGTGATACAGCCAGGCAGCCGGGTGGATTACCAATGGTTGATTGCCAGCGATAGTGCGCTTGAGTTGGAACGCTTTGTCTCCTGGCTCAAACCGCAGCTGAACAAGCACCAGCGTTTGCAGGATATAGACTCAGCCCAGGGACGCCTGGGGCGCACCCTGAAAACCGGCAAGCAGTTTTTGTTGCTGGCCGCCGTGATCGCGGTGTTGCTTGCCGGTGTGGCCATTGCCATAGCGGCGCGCCAGTTTGCCGAGCGCCACACCGACCAGGTCGCCTTGATGAAAAGCCTGGGTGCCAGTCGTACCCGGGTGCGCAGCCTTTATTTTGGCCAATTGTTATTACTGGCCGTTATTGCATCGCTGATCGGTTTGGTATTGGGAGAATTATTGCAGCGAACCGTTGCTGCCAGTTTGCAACAGACCTATCAGTTGCGCCTGGCAGCAGCGAGTTTCTATCCCTATGGACTGAGCTTTTTCAGCGGTTTGATTTGCCTGGTGTGCTTTGCACTGCCGGCGCTCTGGTTTTTACCGGGTGTGCCCCCGCTCAAAATCCTGCGGCGTGAATTGGCTGTTAACTTACCGCAACTGTGGTTACAGGGATTGATTGCACTGCTGGCGGTGATCCTCCTGGTGGTGTTATTCAGTCGCGATATGCAATTAGCGCTCAGTATTACCGGCGCTTTACTGGGCGTTGTTGCCACGGCATTGCTGGCAGCCTGGGGTCTGCTCAGCGTCAGTCGCCGCTGGGGATTAGGCTTGGGAGGATTCTGGCGTTTGGCCTTTGCCAATCTGTTGCGCCGTCGCGGACAGAGCTTGGTGCTGATCCTGGTGTTTGCCGTAGCGATTATGCTGCTCTTTACGCTCACCATCTTACGCACCTCGCTGATCGCCGAATGGCGCGTACAGGTGCCGGATGATGCGCCCAACCACTTCCTGGTGAATATTCCACCGGAGGAGTTACCGGCCATACAGTCACTGTTGGCTGACAGGTCTGTTCGGCCTGAGCCTATTTATCCCATGGTGCGTGGACGCCTGACGCATATCAATGGCGAGGAAACTACCGAGGAGCAACGGCAGATATCCAATACCCTCAGGCGCGAGCTCAACCTCACCTGGGCAGATAAACTGGCAGATGACAACAAAGTCCTCCAGGGACATTGGTGGGATCAATGGCAGCGCGGGCAGGGTGATTTGCCCGGCGTCTCGGTAGAGGTTAAAACGGCGGAAGAGATCGGCCTGAAACTGGGTGATCACCTGCGCTTTTCGCTGGGAGGCCTGGAACTGGATGCCCAGATAGCAAGCCTGCGCAGCCTGGATTGGAATTCCATGCGCCCCAATTTCTTTTTTATCTTTGAGCCGGGTGCGCTGGAAGGATACTCACCGACTTATATCACCAGCATTTATCTTCCCGCACAGCAGAAGCCCGTCATTAATGAATTGTTGCGCGCCCATCCGACCGTATTGGTGATTGAACTGGACCGCATTATTAGCCAGATACGCACTATTATTGATCAGGTCAGTGATGGTGTATTGCTAGTGCTTTGGCTAACCTTGATCGGCGGTTGCCTGGTACTGCTGGCGGCGGTAATGAGCAGTATTGAAAGTCGCAAACAGGAAGCAGGATTATTGCGCGCCCTGGGTAGCCCGCGCCGGCTGGTGTTGGGCAGCCTTGTTGCAGAGTTTGCAATTCTTGGCACCATTGCGGGTGCTATTGCAATCCTCGGTAGTGAAATCCTGCTGCTCAGCTTGCAGAAATTTGTGCTGGAAACGCCTATCCAGCCCCATTACATCTATTGGTTGCTGTCCCCCCTGGTGGGTGGTGTATTTGTCAGTCTGCTGGGGTATCTCTGTTGCCGCCCTGTAGTCACTACACCGCCGGCCGTGGTACTGCGCGAGGCAACCTGACCCCGGAGTTGTATGACCTCTGCACCGAAAAGCCGCGTACTCGACAAAGGCTTGTGGGGTATGAGCCGCCCGATGTTTATCGACCAGGCGGTGATCTACACCATTCCCCTGGCTGATATGTTCTTTTTGAGCCGTGTTTCCGATGATGCCGCAGCGGCTGTCGGCGCTGTGACCCCGCTGGTATTTGTGGCCAACCAATTTCTAACGGTGAGTGCTTTTTCCGGCGCTGCCATTGCCAGCCAGCGAATCGGGGCCAATGATTATGCCCGCGGTAATGCGACTATTGCCGCCTACACCCTGTTTGCCATCTTGCTTGCACTGATCGCTGCACTGGTCGTTAATAATGGCGGCCCCTGGGTGGCTTCTGCCATGTCGTTGACGCCGGATATAGAGGCCCATGCGCGGACATACCTGTCGATTATTGGGTGGATGGTAGCCCTGTGGGGCTTGCGGGTGGTTTACCAGACGGTACTCAATATCTACGGTGAGCCTAAATGGAATACCTATAGCAATATCCTGATCTTCATCGTCAATATCCTCGGCAACTGTATTGCTGTTTATGGCTTTATGGGAATTCCACCCTCCGGTGTTGCCGGTGTCGCGATTGCCGGTGTAGTGGCCGCCGGGTCCGGCCTGCTGTTTTTGATGATGATGGTTCATTGGAAGCTGCATATTCGTATTCCAATGACAGCGGGGATCAAAAATTTTGGTGTGCTGATTACCCCTGTGCTGATGATAGCCGCGCCTTCCATTCTTGAACCCATGTCGTTCCAGGCCTACATGATCGTGTTGAACTGGGTCGCGGCCGAAGTCAGCGACCTTGCACTCAAAGTGAAAATCTATGCCTATAACACCTTCCTGTTTTGCCTGATGATATCTATTGCCATGAGTATGGCGACCGAAGCCATCATCGCCCAACGGGTAGGGCGGGGAGAGTTTGAGCTGGTTGACAGGCAACTGCGACAGACACTGCGTTATACCCTGATCGGTACCAGTATCCTGGCCTTCCTGTGGTTTGTATTTAATAAGCCGGTATTGAGCCTGTTTACTGCTAACCCGGAGGTTATTGCGATTGGCTTTTGGGCTTTTTTCTGGAGCTTTCTGGCTGAACCCTGTCGCACGACCAATATTGTTGTGGGAGCTGCCCTGCGCTGTACAGGGGATGCGGCGTTTACCTCCTTATCCAGCATTGGCATTATTTGGCTCTTTTCGGTGCCCCTGGCTTATATCCTGGCCCTACCCATGGGATTGGGCCTCTACGGGATATTGATCGCTGCTGTGGCCGATGAACTGGTACGTGCCATCGTCAAACTGTGGCGCTGGCGCCAGGGGAAGTGGAAATCAACCGGTGTCATAGCTCGGGAGCGCAAGGTGGCTTGAAGGCACTCCAGGTCAGGCTGGTTGAGTGAATGTAAATCAATGATTCTTTTCACAAATCAACGGGCGATGGCTATTTCTGATTGACGGATGGCGGGTCTTTCAGATATGGTTTTAGCGCATTTTGTCCTGGCTACTAAAACAATCATACCTTGCGCTTGTAGAGAGAGATACAGGCGACATGGGCATCGGCGCACTACTCACGGTCTAGCAATTGTGGATTCCTTAACGGGCGTGCTTTACGTATAGAGGCGTATATAAGCAGAGGGATTGGTTGGTCGATTATTTGATGATGTGTTTTATCGTGGCATCCTCCTGATCTACCTCTAGATATCAGGCTTCCCTGAAGTTTGGTATTTCCACAAAACTCATTGCCCCATACTTGACAGCGATGGCACATCGGGATGGCTGGTTCTCCCGGGTGCTAACAAATAATAACGATTTGGCAGGTGCAGCAATGACGTTATCAAGAGATGTGATTGAATCTGAAGTTACTCCTATTGCAAAGACAACATCATTACCTGGATTGGATGTGATCAGGAATAATAAATATTATCCATTAGCAGTGCAGTTTTGCCGTTATGTTGCAGTAGGTGGTATTGCTTTTATCATGGATTTCCTTGCCTTTAATGGCATTCTGGCGTTACAACTCCACTATATGTTGGCAACTGTGATTGGTTTTATGGTGGGCGTTGCCGTTAACTATTGCCTGTGTGTCTTTTGGGTATGGAGCGGTACTCAGGCCAGGACCGCCAAGGATATTTTAATTTTTACCCTGATTGGCATAGGCGGTTTGTTATTAACAGCATTATTGATGTGGTTGTCGGTGGATATTTTTTCATTTGACGCGCGCCTGTCCAAGATAGTGGTGGCCATTATTGTGCTGTTCTGGAACTTTGGCCTACGCAAGGTTTTTGTTTTCTTTAAATAAAATTCAATAAGATTGAGCGCCATACGATGAAAAAAACTGCAGTAATTATTGGGGCGGGCCCGGCAGGGTTGACTGCTGCCTTTGAAATGTTATCAAAAAACAGCGATGTTCATCCGATAGTGCTGGAGGCTACCGACCGTATAGGGGGGATTTCCTGCACGATTAATCATAAGGGTAATCGTATTGATATTGGTGGCCATCGTTTTTTTTCGAAAAGTGATGTCGTTATGGATTGGTGGGCCCAGCGTATGCCGCTCCAGTCTTCACCCTCCAGTGATGATATTGTTCTCAAGCGTGAAAAAGCCTGGGCGAAAACCGGGCCTGATCCGGAGAAAGAAGATAGGGTGATGCTGATTCGCCAGCGTATTTCCCGCATTTTCTATCTGCGAAAATTTTTCGACTATCCTATCTCCCTTAAACTGGGTACTGTTTTAAACCTTGGTATATTCCGCACGATTTATGCCGGGTTTGGTTATGTTTTTTCCCAGATAAAAAAGCGTCCATCAGAGGATTCCCTGGAAGACTTCCTGGTTAATCGTTTCGGCGTGCCTCTCTATCGTATGTTCTTCGAGGACTACACGGAGAAGGTGTGGGGGGTTCACCCAAAGAAAATTTCTGCTGCTTGGGGTGCGCAACGTATTAAAGGGTTGTCGCTATCGAAGGCAGTCTTTTCCGCGTTGAAGAAGGTATTCGGTCCTAAATCGGATACTGCAGATCTGCGCCAAAAAGGGACTGAAACATCTCTTATTGAGCAATTCTTTTACCCCAAATTAGGCCCCGGTCAATTATGGGAATGTGTGGCTGATGATGTTCGCCAAATGGGTGGCGAAATTCATATGCAACATAAAGTAACGGAAATTCATCTGGATGGCGATCGTATTGTTGGCGTTAGTGCGGAGTCTAATGGACAGATAGTTCGCTTCGATTGCGATTACTGTTTGTCCACTATGCCAATCAAGGATTTGATTGCCAGTATGACCGGTGCTGGGATCTCGTCGGATATCCACAGAATTGCCCGGGATCTTCCCTATCGTGATTTTATGACCGTAGGGGTTTTGGCGAAAAAGCTTAAAATTAATAATGAGACAGATATTCCTACTGTTGGCAATATTGTTCCCGATACCTGGATTTATATTCAGGAGCGCGATGTAAAACTCTGCCGCCTCCAGATTTTTAACAACTGGTCTCCCTACATGGTTGAAAATCAGGATAACGTATGGGTTGGCTTGGAGTATATGTGCTCGGATCAGGATGATATCTGGAAGATGTCAGACGAGGAGTTCATCAAGTTAGCTGTTGATGAGCTGATAAAAATCGATATTGTTGATGCTGAAGATATTATTGACACCTGCCGCATTCGCATTGAAAAGGCCTATCCTGCGTATTTTGGTACCTACAATGAGTTTGACCAGGTAAAAGAGTATCTGGATAGCCTATCCAACCTGTATTGCATCGGGCGCAATGGCCAGCATAGGTACAATAACCAGGATCACTCAATGCTAACCGCGATGGAGGCTGTGAATTGTATTCTGGACCCCTCCAAATCTCGTACTGAGCTGTGGTCAATCAATACCGAACAGGAATATCACGAAACGAAGCAAAGCAATGCCTAACTATTCCAATAGCCGCCTTTTAATGGCGGCTCTTTTTTCGCTGTTTATTGTTACAGCACTTTTTCATCTCGTATATCCGCCACCTCTGGATGCTACTACCATTCGAAATGGAGTGACGGTGCATCCGGCTGAGCTGCCTTGGTCTTTTAAAGAAGCGGGGCAGGGGAATGTGCTTATTGCACGTCTGTCTGTCACTGCTATGACCCCTCGAACCTGGCACATCATTCCCGATGATCATTTGCGCTCAATCAGTATCAACAACACACCGGTTGATATTTCATCGTTTGGTGGTGCTGTAAGGGATTATGTCAGAGGTTTCCATATTGATTTATCGCCTTATTTTACCAATGGGCAAGAAACGGTAATGACGTTTGTGCTGGATAATGGCGGTGGTGACGGCGGGTTGGATGTTAAACCTGTTATTTCTCTGTGGTTTTGGTTTGCAGTGACATTTGCGTTTTTGCCTTTTGTTATCGCCTTGTCAAAAGCATTCAGGTTGTTACCTGAGCAATTCATCTTACTCGTCCTGGCGTTCATTCCTATCGCCTTTTATTGGGCAGATACCCCATGGATGAATCGTGCTTATGATGTACAGGGTGGTTCTGGTCACTACGAATACATCAAGTACATTGCCACTAAACTAGCCTTGCCTTCCCCTATGGAAGGGTGGACTTATTATCATCCTCCGGTTTATTACGTACTGGGCGCCTTTTTCTGGAAGTGGGCAGACTGGTTACAGTTGCCTGCGCCGGAGTTTGTCCGGATCTATGGTTTATTTCTGTGGTTTATCTTCCTGGCTGCCTCAGCAGGAGCAATGCGCAAGGTATTGGGAACGCGCTATTCTGCCATTTATGTGGCATCGGCAGCGCTTTTTCTATGGCCCGGTTCAATTATGCACTCGGTCACCATTGGTAATGACATAGCACTTTATACCTGCGCCGGTCTGGTGATGTGGTTTATGGCTTGTTGGAGGGAAAACCCACGGCAGTCCTATTTGGTATGGATGGGAATATTTTGTGGACTGGCTCTCTTGTGTAAAAGCAATGGTCTACCCCTTATTGCTGCCTGCGGCCTCATTATTGCCATGCGAATGTTGCCTCAATCCGGTGTTGGTTTTATCAAGGGGTTTAAGGAAACTATTATTTTTTCATTGTTAGCTGGTACCGGTTTGGTTGCCAGTTTTGCAGTACGTATTTATTTTTATCTAAAAGGTGAAACATCTCATTGGTTAATCAGCAATGCGGGTGGTTTGCACTCCGGGTTAAAGGTCCCGGCCGATCTTAAAGCATTTATTCCACTGGATATTCCCACATTTATAACCTCACCCTGGATGAGTGCCTGGGAAGATGCCACGGGACGTTATAACTTTTGGAATTACGTGTTGCGCTCTTCATTGACTGGAGAGTTTCGCTTTGATGGGCAGTTTCAGACGGTAATGGCCTATATCCTGGGGGGGATTTTATTAATTATTTTTATACTATTTGTTATAAAGATGGTAATCGGTATTAGGGTGCCTGTTCGACAGCTCAAGCAGGGGGTAGGCCAGGGAGAAATAGATACGTTACCCTGGTTGTTATTCGGTTTGTTTTGGGTGTTGAGTCTGGTTGCGCTAAGGATTCAGTTGCCTTATTCGTGCAGTAATGATTTCCGCTATGTGCTGCCAGTATTAGTGCCCTTTGTGATTGCCCTTGCACTCATGGGCAGGTGGAGTCGGCAATTGCTGGTTTTGTTCTGTATAGCGTCCTTGCTATTTTTTGGATTTTTGTAAATCAATTATCTTTACGGGCAATGTCGCTAATATGAAATTTGGGGCGGCGTTTTACCTCTTCATAAATCTTGGAGAGGTATTCCCCAATAATGCCCAGGCAAAGTAACTGGACGCTACCAATAAACAGGAGCGGTAACAGCACAGATGCCCATCCAGGGGTTGCATTGTCGGTGAAGAAGCGAATCACCAATACCCAGGCTATCAGGGTAAAAGAAGCAAAACCCGAGAGCAGTCCCAACAGGGTAATCATACGTAGGGGGGCGGTAGAGAATGCAGTAATTCCTTTCCAGGCAAAGGACAGCATTTTTTTGAGCGGATATTTGCTTTCTCCTGCTTCCCTGGCTTGGCGCTCATATTCAACTACCGAGGATGGAAAGCCTACCTCTCGCACAACACCGCGCAGGAACAGGTTGGATTCCCCGTATTCTTTCAGTGCTTCCAGGGCGCGTCGCGACATCAAGCGAAAATCGGCGTGGTTAAATACCAGGTCCACGCCCATTTTCTTCATCAAATGATAGTAGCCTTCAGCAGTAAATCGCTTGAAAAAAGTATCTGTATCCCGCGCTGACCTTACACCGTAAACCACGTCGTGTCCTTTCAGGTATTCATCTACCATGGCTTCGATATTTTGCGGGTCATCTTGCAGGTCCGCATCGATGCTGACAGTAATGTCTTCTGTCGTAACACAGAGTCCGGCGTAGAGTGCATTCTGGTGGCCTTTGTTGCGCGATAATTTGACGCCGACAATAGCAGTATTGCTGTTTGCTGCGTCTGACAGAATGTCCCAGGTCTTATCTTTGCTGCCATCGTCAACCAGGTAAATTTTAGAGTCCGGACTGATTTTACCCCTGGCGATCATTTGCTCCCGTAACGTGAGCATTGTGGCAAGGGTCTTGGGCAACATTTCTTCTTCGTTGTAGCAGGGGATAACAACGGCAAGTGAGGGAATGTGGTCTGTCATTGGAGGGTATTCCTGTAAATCCAAAATTTTTGGATGGCAAAATTAAGAATAACGGTAAGCCCTGTCGCCAGGACTTGTGCTACCAGATAGTGTTCAATCCAGGGAAGAGGGATGTAGTGATCAAACAGGAAGAGAAAGCCGGCGAATAAAAGGGTGTTGGCAGAAAGACCTATAGCTACTGCTACTGCAAAGCGTGGAAACGCCTCCCAATGACTGCGAGTGCTTTTAAAGGTGTAATGGTAATTGGCCCAATAATTAAATATTGACGAGAGTAGATAACCCGCTGCCGAAGCCGATACTTCGGAAAGTACCCCAGCCTCAATAAAAAGGATAAGCAATATGAATTGGAACAGGCTGGATAAGCCGCCAATTCCTACAAATAAGGCAAAGCGTTTCATTTGTTATTGTGTGAGTCGTCGTTGCGGTGTCAGCTATGGAAAAATGCCGGCAGGTTAACACATTTTGATGTTAAATGAGGGGGACGCCTGGAAAAGAAGCATGGGGGAAAAGGGTGACATTTGTATTACGTTGCCTGTCGGTGGGATAGGGCATTACGCCCAGCGCAAAGCAGCCCCGGCTCTTTCAATATAGATGTATTCAATCCTATGGGTCAGTGGGTGGCATGAGTGACGAAAGTGGTGATGGTCAATGGTTGACCCCATGTACTCCCAACAGGCTCCTTCGTTAATACATAAGGGGTCGCCGCCATTCAGGCGATAACTGCTGAGTTCATCCCACATCTTTTGCCATTCGGGGTGATTGATGTCCAGATATTCCATCGCCTAAGCCCATGATATTTGAATAACAATTGTTCAGTTAGTGTGAATTATTAATTAATAATTTCAAGAAAAATTAATAACTATATGATTGATAAGCACTTTATTAATTAATAATGTGATTTGTTTCACTCATTATAGGGTCGATTCAGAGAAGTTTGGCGTTAAAAAATACATTTTTTGTGAAAAATAGTAACAATAATCTATGGTGAGTTACCTGTTTAGGTGGTTTTCCTATGTTAATACTGGTCATTGTTGAAATAAAAATTACAGTTAGTGTAATGTTTGTTGAAAAAAAATAGTGGGATTGGTTTGTATCTGTGAGGACGAAGGCTATGAATATCAGTCAGGCTGCCGATGCCAGTGGGTTACCTGTGAAAACCCTGCGCCATTATGAAAACATTGGGTTGGTTGTGCCCGGGCGCCAGCAGGGCAATGAATATCGCTATTATTCCCCGGATGATGTGGTGTCCCTGCGCTTTTTACAGAGGGCGCGGGCATCAGGGTTTGGCTTGGATAAATGTCGTGAGTTGCTGGATGCCTACAAGGCTATGGTTGGTGGCGACAAGCAGGTATTGCGGGCGTGCCTGGATGAGCTCAGGGAGTGTCTCCGGCATCTGGATGATCAGCAGCGGGCATTGGTGATGTTGCGCCAGGATCTGCATGGCATGTTGGCCTTGGCTGGACAAGAGGAGCTATCTGAGGGGTTAGCTCATTCTGTGCAGGGACAGCCGATGCCATTTCTGTTACTCGACCAATAGAACAGGGGAGATAAGGTTTGCCATGTTGGTAGGTTTCCTTGGGGAAAACCGTTAGAATGCGCGCCTTCCGGCCTTACGCTGGCCTGGATTCCTTGCCTTGAACACATCTCAACGGGAGCGACTATGAGCATCAAATCCGATAAGTGGATGCGCCGTATGGTAGAGCAGTATGGCATGATCGAGCCTTACGAACCTGGCCAGGTTCGCTATGATGCTGCGGGTCATAAAATTGTGTCTTATGGCACCTCCAGTTATGGTTACGATGTGCGTTGCGCCGATGAATTTAAAATTTTCACCAACGTGCACTCTACGGTGGTTGATCCCAAGAACTTTGATGAAAAAAGTTTTGTGGATATAAAAAGCGATGTGTGCATTATTCCCCCTAATTCATTCGCCCTTGCCCGTACAGTAGAGTATTTCCGTATTCCCCGCAGTATTTTGACGGTTTGCCTGGGCAAATCCACCTATGCCCGTTGCGGTATTATCGTGAATGTCACGCCATTGGAGCCCGAGTGGGAAGGGCATGTAACCCTCGAATTTTCCAATACCACCCCACTTCCTGCAAAAATTTATGCCAATGAAGGTGTGGCGCAAATGCTGTTCTTTGAATCCGATGAAATCTGTGAAACTTCATATCGGGACCGTGGCGGTAAATACCAGGGGCAGCGCGGTGTGACCCTGCCGCGTACCTGATCTACATGGGCGATGTGCTGCCATTTCGCAAACCGTCCCCCTTTGAAAAGCATAAGGGTAAGACGTTGTGCCGCAGTGGTTTTCATAAGTGGGAAGTGGTTAAGGATAAGCAATTCGATGTGAAGCAGGGAAAGTTGGTAACCCTATATCGCTGTTCCCGTTGCGGCGAACAAAAAGTTGAGGCAAGGTAGTGTGCTTCACAACTAAAAAAGGCTCCAGATGGAGCCTTTTTTAGTATGCGTTCTATTTCTATTGGGCCTTAGTGGTGGTGATGTCCACCGGCACCGTGTGCGTGGCCGTGGCTTAGTTCTTCTTCGGTGGCGGCACGTACTTCGGTAATTTCTACATCAAAGTTCAGGTCTATGCCGGCCAATGGGTGGTTGCCATCAATGGTAACCTGATCGCCATCTACCTTGGTGACGGTAACAACTTGAAGGCCATGCTCGGTCTCTGCGTGAAACTCCATGCCCACTTCGATTTGGTCGATGCCGCTGAACATGCTGGAGGGCAGCTCCTGCACCAAATCATCATTGCGCAAACCATAAGCATCCGCTGCGTTAACGGCTACTGTGAGCTTGTCACCAACAGCTTTACCGGAAAGTGCCGCTTCAAGGCCGGGAATAATATTGCTGGCACCGTGCAAATAAGACAGTGGCTCCTGGCCCTGTGATGAATCGAGGACCTTGCCGGTGTTATCGGTCAGGGTATAGTGAAAACTGGCTACGCAATCATCGGAGATATTCATAGATAACCTTCTTTGTAGGTGAGTATAAGCATCCCGAAAGATGCGCGTTGTTGACGTTAAAACTTCTCAATCGGCTTGCCGTTCAGGCTGGCCTTGGTGATGTTGATGGTATAGGAATCACCTTTTTCAATCTGTTCAAGGCGCACCAGCAGATTGTTCCAATCCGTTGCCAGCCAGGCATGGGTTACCCGGTCGTCATCTTCCCGGCTACGTTTGATTTTGATGGTTTTAACCTTGCCCAGTGGGGTGTCCAGGGTTTCTTCTGCTATTTTTTCAAAAATAAATTCCTTTAGGTGTCCGCCGTCGGCAATTTTGTAAGTGACGCGTTTGGCATCGCTGCGCAGGAAGTCCTGTTGCAGTTGTAGTTGGTAGCTCAACTTATCCTGTACGCGCTCAACGACATTCATTTGCCAGTTGGATTTTTGTACATAATTGGAAACCGTTTTTTTGTTCCAATCAAAGCGCAGGTCCGCATCGCGGTTCTTGCCGAGTCCACGGCGCTTGTAAACATAGTGTTGCGGAATAACCAGCTTTTTGTGGTTATCCCATTGCAGATGGCTGGTTTCGGTAATGCTGCCAAGCATGGAATCAAACTTGAATAGCAGGTCGTATCCTGAGTCGCTGTTTTTACTCAGGCGATTGGTGACGGTGATATTGAAGCCATAGAGTTTGGTTTTGTATTCATTATCAAATAGCATCGGCTGTGCTGCCGGTTGCGGCTTGGTTGCTAATGCCAGCTGGCTTAATACGAGCAGTGATAGGCCTAACCATAAACGAAAGTGCGACATAAAAACTCCTTAACTATGGGCTTGGCGGGGGTACCGATCAGGGTTCCTGGCTTTCGATTTGAAAGCCGGATGCCGGTAAAAGTTCGCCATTCAGCCATGCTTTGCCCTGCTCCATGGATAATTTGCCTTCCGCAAACCATTTCACCGCAAGTGGGTATATCACATGTTCCTGGCGCTGCACGCGTTTGGCGAGTAAACCGGCATCGTCAGTCGGGAGTATGGGAACACTTGCCTGAACACAGGCTGGCCCACCATCCAGTTCAGCGGTGACAAAGTGAACGGTAACGCCGTGGCGGGTTTCACCAGCATCAATAGCGCGCTGGTGGGTATGAAGCCCTTGGAACTTGGGTAGTAGGGATGGGTGGATGTTCAGCATGCGCCCCAGGTAATGCTCGGTAAACCCCGCTGTCAGTATGCGCATAAAACCGGCAAGGACTACCAGGCCGGGGGTATAGGCATCAATGGCGGCCATAAGCGCCCGGTCGAAGGCTTCCCGGCTGGCGTAGGTTTTGTGGTCCAGTACCAGGGTGGGAATACCAGCTTTGGCTGCTCTGGCCAAGCCTTGAACATCCGGGCAATTGCTGATAACAGCGGCTATTTCGATAGGGAGCTCGCCCTTGTTTTTGGCGTCGATCAGTGCTTGCAGGTTACTGCCGCTGCCGGAGATCAGTACTACAACACGCAAAGGCTTGGCAGCTTTGTTGGTTCCACTCATGAATTAAAAACCTTGCAGCTCTACCTGGTGCTCTTCCCCGCCGGCTTTGGCAATGTAGCCAATTTCAAAGGCGTTTTCGCCCAGGGATTGCAACAGTGCCAGCGCCTGGGCTTTGGCGGTGGCAGGAACAGCGATCACCATGCCTACACCGCAGTTGAAGGTGCGGTACATTTCGCGCATTTGAACGTTACCGGCCTTTTGCAACCATTGGAAGACAGGGGGGAGTGTCCAGCTTTGGGTGTTGATTACCGCTTTACAGTTCTCGGGAATAACGCGCGGGATATTTTCAGTCAGGCCGCCACCGGTAATATGGGCCAAGGCGTTAACCTGGCTTTCTTTGATCAGTTTGAGAACCGTTTTGACATAGATGCGCGTGGGTTCCATCAGGGCGTCAGCCAATGGACGACCGCCGCAATCCTGATTCAGGTCTGCTTTGCTGACGTCAATGATTTTGCGGATCAACGAGTATCCATTGGAGTGAGGGCCGCTGGAGGGAATGGCAATCAGGGCATCGCCTTCCTGTACTTTGCTGCCATCGATGATCTCGGATTTTTCAACCACACCAACACAGAAGCCGGCCAGGTCGTAGTCTTCCCCCTCGTACATGCCGGGCATTTCAGCAGTTTCGCCGCCTACCAGTGCGCAGCCTGCCTGTGCGCAGCCATCGCCAATACCGGTAATCACCGAGGCGGCTACATCTACATTCAATTTACCGGTGGCGTAGTAGTCGAGGAAGAAGAGCGGCTCGGCACCAGTGACTACCAGGTCGTTAACGCACATGGCCACCAGGTCGACACCGATGGTGTCGTGCTTTTGTAAATTCATGGCCAGGCGTAGCTTGGTGCCTACACCGTCAGTGCCGGAAACCAATACCGGTTGGCGGTAACCGGCAGGTATTTCACACAGGGCTGCAAAGCCTCCCAAGCCAGCCATCACCTCTGGGCGACGGGTGCGTTTGGCGACACTTTTGATGCGCTCAACCAGCGCATCTCCTGCATCAATATCAACGCCGGCATCTTTGTAGCTCAGTGAGGGAGTGGGGGTTTGTTCGCTCATGGGGTCAGGCTCGCAGCTTAGAAAAACGGTGGGAGAGTCAAAAAAGGCGGCCATTCTAGCAGCTTCTGTAGTTGCGTGCAGAACCAGAGTTCAGGCCTTGATGGGGTTTGCGTGACCGCTTTGCGAAACCCTTCTGCCGCCCCGGCTTTCAAGCCTGTTACAATGCGCGCCTTTGTGCCTCTTGCCGCAGTATTTGTCCCGGCATGCGGCGAGGCTTGGGTTGATTCTGGATCTGCTATTTATGAGCTTGGTATCGCTATTTTTACGGCTTTTTACCCGCTTTTTATGTCTTTTTAGTGTCTTTATGCTGTGGTCTAACCCCAGCCTTGCAGGCAAGACACTGGATATCTACAAGGCTAGTACCCTGGTGAAAAACCAATCGGAGGCAGAGCGCAATCGTGCGGCGCGGGCCACGTTGGGCGAGGTCATTGTGCGGGTATCCGGGCAAACCAGTGCCCTTGGGCATCCACTGGTGCAGTCAGCGATTCCCAATGCGCAGCATTATTTGTTTGGTTTTAGCTACCACTCAACCGATGCGCGTATCCAGGAGGGGGAAAAAAGCCTCAAGGCGATAGCCTTGCAGCTCAATTATTCTCCCGAAGGTATTGAAAAATTGCTGCGTGATGCGCAGTTGCCCTTGTGGCCGGCACAGCGCCCACAGGTGTTGGTCTGGCCTGTCGTAAAGGATGCGGCGGGTACCCGCTTTGAGTTGGCTCCCGAAGTCCTGGCTGCACTCAAGGCCCGCGCGGATTATCGCGGTTTACCATTAGTTTTTCCGCATAATGATATAGAGGATCAACTGGTACTCTCTGCCGATGATGCCTGGGCTTTTAAATACACGGCCCTCCAATTGGCTTCCCTGCGTTATAAGGCAGACGCTGTGCTTGTGCTGCGCTATACCCCAACTTCTATCGGGGGAGTTCCCCCGACAAATTTTGATGCTGTTTTAGAGCGTGAGCCTTCTGGTGCAAACCCTCCGAAAGCCAGTGTTGAACAAGAGTCGCTGTTTTTGACGGCGGAGGAGCCCGCGGCTACAGCGGATATCCCGGCACCCCAGGGCCCATGGGTGGGCGATTGGCAATTGCTGCAGGGCGATGATCACAGCGCCTACAGGGGTGAATTTACCCTGTTGCCAGACCTGTTTAACCGCGTGGCGGACGATATGGCAGATGCCTTTGCCAACCAGTACGCCATCATGCCTAGCGATCATGGACCGCGAGAGCTGGTTTTGCGCATTGAAGGGGTTAATCACTTCGGTGCTTTCAAAGAGGCACAAGCCTATTTGGCTGGCCTGGCTATGGTCAAACAAATGGAAGTTCTACGCGTTACTGCTGAGGGATTACTGGTCGGCTTGGAAATTGAGGGGGACACCCGCTTACTGGTCAGTACCCTGGCACTGGCAAAGCGTATGCGCCCTCAGGATCCAGCCAGCCTGATTGCGTGGTTAAACGGGCAGGCGGCAACGGAATCCTCCACACCGGTCAGTGCAGAGGATGAGGCTGAATTGGCGGCACAACTGGATGCCTTGATGGGCGGTGAGGCTGGCCTGGCAGACACGTCACACTCCCCGGCAGTGACTGGCCCGGAGCCTGGTTCGTTTGAAAACCCGATTCATTACCTCTGGTTAAAATAGGTGCGGTGATGGTGACCTATGCACCCCGGCAGCTGTCCCTCGGGGTCAGCCTTAACGATGATGCCACCTTTGACAATTTTTATGCACCTGCTTCGCAGCACCATAATGCCCTGGTTGTTGATGGCTTGCGTCGCCAGGTAGAAGGCAAGGCCGAGGCTTTTGTGTATCTGTGGGGCGCACCGGGTGCCGGTCTGACACATCTGTTGCAGGCCAGCTGCCACTACGCACAAACCCTGGGACAATCTATCCAGTATTTGCCATTGCGCGATATGGCGGGTTATGCCCCGGCAGAGTTGTTTGTAGGGTTGGAAGCACTGGATCTGGTCTGCCTCGATTGCCTGACATCAATTGCCGGGCGTGGCGACTGGGAGCTGGCCATTTTCAACCTGTATAACGCGCTGCGCGATGGCGGTAAAAAGTTGTTGGTGGCAGCGGAGCAGAGCCCGCGGGAATTACCGTTGCAACTGGAAGACTTGCGCTCCCGCTTGCAATGGGGAGTCACCTACCAGGTCCATAGCCTGAGTGATGAGGACAAGCAGCAGGCGTTGCAAAAGCGCGCGCGCGCGCGCGGCCTGGAGCTGAATGACGAAGTGGCGCAATTTATTATCCAGCGCCTGCCGCGCGATACCAATGAACTCTTCTGCCAGTTGCAGCGCCTGGATCAGGCTTCCCTGGCCGAGCAGCGCAAGCTGACGATTCCCTTTGTAAAGAAAGTATTATCCCTTTGATCCCTGGTGGGCACTGACGCAGAATCCGGGAGCGTCTCGCCCACTTTTGAAAGATAGATTTGAAGGATTGATTAACGTGGCGCGCAAAAACCGGGTCTGTTCGGCAACCTGGTCAGACGTTCAACAGCAATCATACTGATAACAAAACGGGTCCGATAAGCCACTTGTTACATCATCTACTGCCTTGCCAGGCAATGGACGCTGCGCTATCGGCACCTCTCCGGAGCCCTCTATGCCTGTCGCAAAAACTGTCGCCTGCTGGCGTACCTGTCTATTTGTAAAAGCCTATTCGCTATTGAGCAAACCCTGTTCGATCTTCTCCCTGGCGTTGTTGCCCTTGTTGGTTGCAGGTTGTGGCAGCGGTGGTGGAACCGCAAAACCGGTTACTGGCTCTTCGTCTACCAGCTCGGTAGTCTCAAGTCCTGCATCCAGTGCGGCTAGCAGTTCTGTCGTTAACCTGGGCCTGATCAAGCTGAACCAGGTGGGATTTCTTCCGGCAGCATCCAAACTGGCCGTGGTTCCTGAGGTGGCAGCAACGGCGTTCCAATTATTGGATAGCGATACGCACAGGGTTGTGTATAGCGGGGAGTTAACTTCGGCAGCCAATTGGGTACCTGCGCAAGAGCGGGTAAAACTGGCTGATTTTTCCGGTATTACCGAGCCGGGCATATATCAGTTACGCGTGGAGGGGGTGGAAGATTCCCATTCCTTCCCGATAGGGACTGAGGTCTACAGGGATTTGGCGGCAGCCAGTATCAAAGCGTTCTATTACAACCGTGCCGGCACCGCCCTGTTAAGTCAGCATGCGGGTATATATGCGCGCCAGGCTGGACACCCGGATACCCAGGTGTATGTACATGGCTCGGCGGCCAGCCAGGCGCGGCCTGAGGGTACGGTGATTTCCAGCCCCAAGGGCTGGTATGACGCGGGTGACTACAACAAATATATCGTCAACTCTGGCATATCTACTTACACCTTGCTGGCGGCTTACGAGCATTTTCCGCTGTTATTCAATGAGCAGAACTTGAATATTCCCGAGAGCAACGACGATATGCCCGATCTGCTGGATGAGATCCTGTGGAATCTTGAGTGGATGCTCACCATGCAGGATCCGCATGATGGTGGTGTCTACCATAAGCTCACCAATAAGAACTTTGACGGTACGGTGATGCCCCATCAGGCTACCAGCCAGCGTTATGTCGTCCAGAAAACCACGGCGGCGGCACTGGATTTTGCGGCAGTCATGGCGACGGCAAGCCGTGTGTTTGCTGCCTATGAAGCACAACGCCCCGGCCTGGCTGCACAGATGCGTGAAGCCGCTGAATCTGCCTGGGCCTGGGCACAAACCAATCCGGCGGTCTTTTATGTTCAGCCTGCAGATATCCGCACCGGGGAATATGGCGATCGCAGCCTGGCGGATGAGTTTGCCTGGGCGGCAGCGGAGCTCTATATCACTACCGGGGACGATAGCTATTACACGGCGATGAATGCAGCCGGGACGGAAAATACCGTATCTTCCTGGGGGGATGTGCGTGGTTTGGCCTGGATATCACTGGCGCATCACCGCGATAACCTGACCGACCTTGCCGATCAGGATTTGATCGCAAGCAGAGTGACTGGCCTGGCGAATAGCCTGCACAATACATGGCAGGCTTCTGCCTACCGGGTAAGCATGCAGACCAATCACTTTGTATGGGGCAGCAATTCTGTTGCGCTTAATCAGGGAATTGTGCTGGTTCAGGCCTATCGCCTGAGCGGTGAGCGGCGCTATCTGGATGCGGCCCAGTCCATGCTCGATTACGTGCTTGGGCGCAACGCTACCAATATTGCCCAGGTAACCGGATTTGGCACCCGCTCAACCTTGCACCCACACCATCGCCCTTCGGAGGCTGATGGCATTGAGGCTCCGATTCCCGGTTTTGTCGCAGGCGGGCCTAACCCGGGGCAACAGGATAGGAGTGACTGCCCGGTATCTTATCCCTCCGCCGTGACAGCCAGGTCCTACCTGGATCATTACTGCAGCTATGCCAGTAACGAAATTGCCATTAACTGGAATGCACCCCTGGTATACCTGGTTGCGGCTGTCCAGGCGCTGACGCCAGTCAATCCATAATTGGCCATACGGCAGGGTATGGGGTCGAACCGGGCTCCATACCCGCCGCTCTACGGATTTTTACCCGCTGCCTTTGCTTCGCGCTTTAAAAGTTCCCGCTTGCGTTCCACACCCCAGCGATAGCCTGACAGACCACCGTCGCTGCGCACGACACGATGGCAGGGGATGGCTAATCCCAGTGGGTTGGCTGCACAGGCACCGGCAACCGCACGCACGGCATCCGGGGAGCCCAGGTGCCCGGCAATGGCTTTATAGCTGCGGGTTTCGCCCGCCGGAATTTCACGTAAGGCTTGCCATACCTTTTGCTGGAACAGGGTTCCGCGAATATCCAGGGGTAAATCCAGTGTGCGCGATGGTTGTTCTATATAGGCAATGATGGCTGCCAGTTCTTTCGCTAATTGGCGGCTGGCGTGCAAGCTGGCGTGAGGGAAGCGCCGCTGCACATCCTCGACCAGGGTATCTTCCTGGTCGCCCAGCAAAATGGCGCAAACGCCTTTCTCGGTTCGGGCGACCAGCACCAGCCCTAAAGAAGAATGGTCCAGGGCAAACTCAATATTCATAGGCAGCTTTCCCCTATATGGGTTGTGGTGTTGATTGGCTCCCTGTTGGCTGGCTTTGGCATAGGCTTTGGGGGTCAATCCAGTGACTTGTCTGAATAAACGATGCAGGTGATAACGGCTGAGACCGGCGTAATTCGCCATCTCCTGCAGGCTGGGCTCCCCATCTGCATTCTCGATAAAGCGGCACAGGGCTGTGATGCGTTCCTGTATCAGGCTATCCGGGGTATCCCGCTGCGGGTGGCAGCGCTTGCACGGACGAAACCCGGCGGCTTGTGCCGCGTCAGGTGAAGGAAAAAAGCGCACATTATCGGGATTGGGGCGCCGCGATGGACAGCCAGGGCGACAATAGATACCCGTGGTAATCACGGCGTAGAAAAATTGTCCTTCTGCTGAGGCGTCATTCAACAGGTGCCATCGTGGGTCTGGTGAATCAGTGGGCTGTGGCGTCATGGCGGTCAGTGCAAGTAAGTCCAGGTACTTAAGGTCAGGTACTACTCTAGCGATTATCCAGCGCCAAGGCAGTACCGTTCTTGCTATGACATTCAATATGCTGGTTCAGTCGCGCTTTGCCTGCGCTCCGGGAATCAGCTCCTGCAGCCGTGGGAATGCCAGTGCCAGCAGGGCGATGGACGCAAGCAGTGCCAGGGGGCCGCTGCCAATCGCCATAAACGGGGTCCAGTCTTTGACCGGATGTATTTGGCCGGTGAAGGTTTGCTCCGTAAAGGAATCGCTATGGCTGAGTATCTTGCCTTTGTTGTCAATAATGGCGCTGGGGCCATTGTTGGTGCTGTAAATCAGATAGCGGCCAGTTTCCAGCGCGCGCATTTGTGCCATTTGCATAAACTGCTTGGACTGGATTGAATCGAGGAACCATCCGAGGTTGTTAACACTGAGCAAAACCTGGGTTTCACGCGCGCCTTCGGCGATCAAATCCGGGTAGACAATTTCGTAACAAATAGCGGGGGTAATACGAATTCCATGGGCGATCAAACCGTGCTGCTCGCGCGGGCCAATATTGATAAACGATGTCGGCAAATCGAAAAATTCAATAAGTCCGCGCACATAGTCTTCCAGGGGGACATATTCGCCAAAGGGAACCAGGCGGCGTTTATGGTAAAAGCCGAGTCCTTCGCCGAGTCCGGCGATCGAGTTGTAATAATGGTTGCGCTCGCGGTCGGCAAATATCACGCCGGTGAACAGGGCTGCATTGGACTGTGCGGCACGGGTATTCATCTCTTCGAGGAAGGGCAGTGCAGTTTGGTAGGTGAGTGCCGTTGGAATGGCCGCTTCGGGCCAGATGACCCAGTTGTTGGTCCACAGGTTTTCACTCATGTCGCGCAGTTGGTTGAGGCTCGCATTAACCGCAGCGTAATCCCAATTCAGTTTGGTACTTTGATCCACGTTGGGTTGCACCATGCCTACACTGATAAATTGTTCATCCGGCTCTGCCCAGGTGATAGTTTTTAAGGCGGCTCCTGCGATCCAAAAGGCAATGCAGGCACCGCTGGCAATAATCAGGGCGCGGGATTTTTGGTATTGCCACAACCATTGTGCGATCAGGCCACTGGTAAACACACTGATAACACTCAAGCCCATTACGCCGGCAACGGGTGCCCAACCGCTGAGCCAGGTATCCAGGTGTGCATAGCCGATAAAGAGCCAGGGAAATCCGGTCAGGAGCCAGGTGCGCATCCATTCACCCAGCAGCCAACAGGCGGGCAGGGCGATTATCAATGCGAGCGAATGATGGTTAAACCAGCGCCCAAACAGGTAGAACGGAAGGGTAAAAATAGCGGCCATAAAGGCAGCAAATAACAACACCAACAGCGCAGACAATAGGGGTGAGGCGCCGCCGAAGTAATGGATGCTGACATAAATCCAGTGAATACCTGCCGCGTAAAGGCCAATGCCAAACACAAAGCTGCGCCAGATGACCTGGTTCAGGGGCTGGTCTTTCAGCAGGAGCGCAAACAGGGTAAGAGCAATAACGGCAATGGGCCATAGGCCGAAAGGCGCAAAACCAAGGGTGATAAGGCTGCCGCTGAGTAGCGCCAGCAGCAGGGCTTGCCACCGGGGCAGGGCGAGCAGTTGTGTTTTCATTTATCGTTTCCTATAAAAAATCCCGCCAGGGTGGGCGGGATTTTTTGTCGATAGCCAGGCGCAACCTTAATCTTCATCGCCAACTATCGTCAACCGCAACAAATGGATTTGGCGGTTGTCGGCATAGAGTACGCGGAAACGCATGGGGCCAATTTGGGCCACTTCATTGCGCTTGGGCAAATGCCCGAATTCCTGCATCAAAATACCGCCGATAGTGTCGAAATCCTCATCGCTAAAATGGGTTTTGAAATACTCGTTAAAGTCTTCAATAGGCGCCAGGGCCTTTACAATGTAATCGGTGTCGCTCACCTGGCGGATAAAGTCCGTGACCTCCTCGTCTTCATCGGTCTCGTCTTCAATTTCGCCCACGATCTCTTCAAGGATATCTTCAATGGTTAGCAGACCGGAGATACCGCCATACTCATCCAGTACCAAGGCCATGTGGTAGCGGTTTTCGCGGAATTCGCGCAGCAGTACGTTTACACGCTTGCCCTCGGGCACAATGTTTGCCGGGCGCAGGATAGATTCGATATTAAAGTTTTCTGTGCCTTTGAGGGCGAGGGGAAGCAAGTCCTTGGCGAGTAAAATGCCGCGTACATCATCGAGGTTTTCGCCGATTACCGGATAGCGGGAGTGGCCGGATTCGATCACTTGTTGCAGGACTTCTTCCGGGGTGCAATCCAGGCGAATGGCGGTGATCTGTGAACGCGGCACCATGATTTCGCGCGCGTGGAGTGAGGAGACATCCATCGCGCCCTCAATAATACTCACCGCTTCCGGGTCAAGCAGGTGGTTATCGGCCGCATCCTTAATAATTTCCAGCAATTCATCGCGGGATTTGGGTTCGGTGCTGAAGGCATGGAGTAATTTATCGAGCCAGGATCGCTCGTGTTTTTCGGCTTTTTCAGAGGTGAAACTACTCGGGTGATCGTCCGACATGGTGGTGTTCCTGAAGGGGTTATTCTATATGGCCAGCACTGCTGCTGGCCTGGCGCCTGGGCGCCGGGTTTGTGGGAATGGCTTCGGGATAGGAGGCCTCATCGTATGGGTCTGCATATCCCAGCCTTGCCAGGAGTTGGGTTTCCAGGGCTTCCATGGTTTCGGCCTCATCATTGTCAATATGGTCATAGCCGAGTAAGTGCAAACTGCCGTGGATCAACATATGTGCCCAATGGGCATCCAGTGGCTTGTGTTGCTCATCAGCTTCGTGTTCGACAACCGGGGCACATACCACCAGATCACCGAGCAGGGGAATCTCCACTTCGGGAGGAATATCTGCCGGAAACGACAGCACATTGGTGGCATAGTCGCGCTCGCGGTATTCACGGTTCAGGTCGCGGCCTTCATCGGTATCCACGATATACACACTGACTTCGGCTTCATCCAGCTGCTGGCTATCAAGAGCGGTGCTTATCCACTGCCGGATATGCTCCTCGCTGGGTAACTGCTGGCTGGCGCTGTTGATTTCAATATCTATTTGATACTTGCTCATGGCGCCCTGGCTTAAAAGCCATTGTGTTTGGGGTTGTTTTCCTCGTAGGCATCATAGGCCTCCACAATGCGCTGCACTATGGGGTGGCGCACCACATCTTTCGAGGTAAAGTGGGTAAAGCTGATGCCATGCACATTGTCGAGCACTTCAATGGCGTGACGCAGGCCAGAGGCCATGCCGCGCGGCAAGTCGATCTGGGTTGGGTCACCGGTGATGACTGCCGTGGTGCCGAAACCGATACGGGTGAGGAACATTTTCATCTGTTCACGGGTTGTATTTTGGCTTTCATCGAGGATCACAAAGGAGTTGTTCAAGGTGCGTCCGCGCATAAAGGCGAGGGGCGCGATTTCGATAACGCCGCGTTCAATCAGCTTGCCGACTGCCTCAAAACCCAGCATCTCATACAGGGCGTCGTAGAGCGGGCGCAGGTAGGGATCGACCTTTTGGGTCAGGTCGCCGGGCAGGAAACCCAGTTTTTCGCCGGCTTCTACTGCCGGGCGAACCAGCAGGATGCGTTCGATTTCGTTTTTCAGCAGGGACTCTACCGCACAGGCGACAGCCAGGTAGGTTTTTCCGGTACCGGCAGGGCCAATACCAAAATTGATGTCGTTGCGCTGTACCGCGCGTACATAACGCTGCTGGTTGAGGCCGCGCGGTTTAATCGTGGCTTTCTTGGTGCGGATCAGCGTCGTGGTACTGTCATCGTCCTGGACTTTGGCTTCAGCGGTCAGGCCATTATTCAAGTGTTGGCTGGCTTCAGCCTTATCGAGTTGTTCCATAAGCTCCTCAATGCCTGAGCTTTGCAGCGCCAGGTGGACTTCATCGGGGGTGAGTTCGGTATCGGCAGTAGCGCGATAGAGGCTGCTGATCAGGGCTTCTGCGGCACGGGTTGGGGTAGCTGCGCCCACCAGCTCGAAATGATTGCCGCGGTGGCGGATTTCGATGTGGAGGCGTTCTTCAATTTGGCGCAGATGCTGGCCGAGCAGGCCGTTCAGGTTTGCCAGGCGGCGGCTATCGCTAGGTTCCAGGGTTAGCTGCCGGGTGACGCTTGCTGGTGAATCGGGCGCAACCTGTGTGTCCAGGCCGCCACTAACGTGACTATTCAAAACGGGGGGGAATCTCTTTCAGCTGACGTTAAGGTTTAGCCTACCCCATTCATTGCGAAGGTAAAAGCCTCATTTGCTGTTTTATGGTTTTTCGGCAGGGGCTACCCCCGGGGAAGACCGGTTAATAGGTAGCTGATTGGGGAAATTATTGTTCCGGAGGGGGGCGTTTTGGCTGCCAGCGGCGCAGCCATTGGTCATGTTCAAAAAAGAGTACCATCACCAGAGAAATAGCCAATGGAATCAACAGATAGAACAACCGGAATACCAGCAGGGCTGCTATAACATCTGCCGGGTTCACATCCGGGAGTGCTATCAGGAAAACCACCTCTAATACCCCTAACCCGCCGGGAGCGTGGGATACCAGGGCAGCCGAGAAGGAGGCCAGAAAAATGCCCAGCACCAACAGGAAGCCGGGATTACTGGCTTCCGGCAGTGCGAAGTAAATGATGGCTGCGGCGCCGATCAGCTCCAGTGGGCCGATAATCAGTTGGCGCAGCACGATAGGCATGCGGGGATATTGCAGCTTGACCTTGCGAAAGCGCAGGGATTTCAGTTTCAGGCTGCTGCCAATGACGTAGAGCGCCACCAGGCCAAGCATCAGCAGTCCGCAGAGAATCGGTACCCACAGGGGTAAATCCTCAAAGAAACGATTGACCAGGGCTGGCTCAATCAATAGCACAACCCCGCCAAGCAAAATAGAGCCGAGCGCAAAGGTAAAAGAGCAAAAAGCTACCAATACACCGACTTCGGTAGCGCTTAAGCCTTTTGAGCTGTAGGCGCGATAGCGCACAACGGCACCGGAGAAGACGGATGCGCCAATGTTGTGGCCAATGGCGTAGGCAGTAAAGGAGGCGGCGGTGATAAATCCCCAGGAGATACGTTTGCGCAAGTGGATTAATGCCAATCGGTCGTAGCCTGCCAGTGCCGCATAGGCGACAAGGGTCGCGAGGGCTGCCAGTGCCCAGCCGCTAAGGGGTATGGCATAGAGGCTGTCGAGGATATCGTCCAGCGAGATGTCCCGCAGCTGGTGGTATAGCAGCCAGGCGGAAAATACAACAGCGGCCAAACCTACGATTGGCCATAAATAATCCTTGTTCAGTTTCATCATGCGATCTGTTTCTTCGTCATGCGGTTAACAGAAAAGGTTCGGCAATGAGTCAGTGCCAATCCTGATCCAGTTCCGAGGCAATGAGCGAACCGCGCAACGAATTGGGCAGGGCTTCCTCGATTAATACATCAGCAAACTTGCCGATCAACGCCGGATTATCACAGCGGAAGTTTACCACGCGATTATTCTCGGTACGGCCAGATAGCTGGCCAGGGTCTTTCTTGGAGTAGCCACTTACCAAAATGCGCTCGGTGTTACCCACCATGCGACGGCTGATCGCCATGGCTTGCTGGGTAATACGGTCTTGCAGAATCGCCAGGCGCTGTTTTTTCACTTCTTCCGGTGTGTCATCGGGCAGGTCAGCTGCCGGAGTCCCGGGGCGCGGACTGTAGATGAAGCTAAAGGAGGTATCGAATTCCATATCGTGGATCAGTTTCATGGTTGCCTCAAAGTCTGCATCGGTTTCACCGGGGAAGCCGATAATAAAATCTGAGGAAAAACTGATATTGGGACGATTCTTTTTGATCCGGCGCAACTTGGATTTGTATTCCAGCACGGTATGTCCGCGTTTCATGGCCATCAAAATACGGTCGGAACCACTTTGTACGGGCAAGTGCAGATGGCTTACCAATTCGGGGACCTGGTTATAGACCTCGATCAGGGCATCGGTAAACTCTACCGGGTGTGAGGTAGTGAAGCGAATACGGTCGATACCATCCACGGCGGCGATATAGGTAATCAATTCCGCCAGGTCGACAATCGTGCCATCGGCGGCAGCGCCGCGATAAGCGTTAACGTTCTGGCCCAGCAGGTTGACTTCGCGCACACCCTGTTTGGCAAGGTGTATCACCTCCGCCATCACATCGGCCACCGGCCGACTGACTTCTTCACCGCGGGTATAGGGCACCACACAAAAGGTACAGTACTTGGAGCAGCCTTCCATGATGGAGACAAAGGCGCTGACGCCATCGGCATCGGGTTGGGGTAATTTGTCGAACTTTTCAATTTCCGGGAAGCTAATGTCGACAACCACCACGCCGTTGCTTTTTTTGGTTTCCATCATCTCCGGCAGGCGGTGCAGGGTTTGGGGGCCAAAAATCAGGTCTACATAGGGCGCCCGCTCGGCAATGGCTGCGCCCTCCTGGCTGGCGACACAGCCGCCCACACCAATGATCAATTCGGGGTTTTGCTTTTTCAGATTTTTCCAGCGGCCCAATTCGTGAAAGAGTTTTTCCTGGGCTTTTTCGCGGATAGAGCAGGTATTGATCAGGATAACATCGGCTTCTTCAGGGTTCTCAGTTGCCACCATGTTATGCGATTCGCCCAGAAGGTCGCGCATACGATTGGAATCGTATTCGTTCATCTGGCAACCGTGGGTTTTGATGTACAGCTTTTTGGTTGGTGTTTGGGTGGCGGACATGAAAACAACCTAAAGGGCGGAGGCGCGTAAAAATTATGCAAAAATCGGCGCGCATTATAGGTCAAGCAAGGGGCTAAGCCTATAGATTGGATTGAAAAAGCCGGTTCCGGGCAAGGATTTACCGCTCCTGGCAAGCTTTTGACGCCCGTGAGACGGAGCAGGTATCCGGCCTGTCGACCACGGCCTGATTTTGGGTAGCAAACAGGGTAACACCGTTAAAAGGCATGGGGATAACTCCATGCCTTTTATGTCGGTATGGGCTTAACGGCTGCGTGGCTTTTTAGCGGAGTGTTGCGTGGACCGGCTGGCTTTCGCGCCGCTTTTGGCAGCCGCTTTGGTGCTGGTCTTGGCTTTTGGCCTGGCCGGGCGGCCATTGGCCTTGGGGGCTTTTTTGGCCGGTGCTGCCTTGGCCTGGGCTTTGGTGTCTGTGGCCTTGGCGAATCGACTTTTGGGTTTAGTGCTGTCCACCGCGGATTCAGTCACCTCAAAGCCTTTGATTTTGACGCGCTTGATTTTGGTGCCTATGGCCTTTTCAATCAGGGCAACCTTGGGCTCATCACTGGCAGATACCAATGATATGGCTATGCCTTTGCTGCCGGCGCGGCCGGTGCGGCCTACACGGTGTACGTAGTCCTCGATAAAGAACGGCAAATCCAGGTTAACGACATAATCCAGCCCCTGGATATCAAGCCCGCGTGCGGCCACTTCGGTTGCGACCAGCACTTGTAATTTCCCCTCCTTGAATTCCTTGAGCGCGCGGCGGCGTGCGCCCTGGGTTTTCTCTGAGTGGATCACTGCACCTTCGACATTATCTTCCTTAAGGGCATTAATCAGTTTGTCAGCTTCTTCCCGTGTGCTGGAAAACACCATGACCTGAAACCAGTTATGGGTACGCAGCAGCTCCATGAAAAGCTCGTATTTGCGTGCCTGGTCTACCGGGTAAAGCAGGTGCTCCACGGTATCGGCAACCGCATTGCGCTTGGAAACGGCAACGCTGAGTGGGCGCGCCAGTATTTCTTTCGCCAAGGTGGTGACGGATTGGGTCAGGGTGGCGGAGAAAAACAGGATTTGCGGTTTTTTGCCCATGCCGTTGAGTAACTTGCTGATCTCGCCAACAAATCCCATATCCAGCATGCGGTCGGCTTCATCCAGTACCAGGAACTCAACCTGTTGCAGGTTGATATTACCCAGTTCCACATGTTCCAGCAGGCGGCCGGGTGTCGCCACGAGCACATCCAGGCCCGCTTGTAATTTGTTGGCCTGGCTGCTGTGTTTTACCCCGCCATAGACAGCAGCAATCGTGAGCGAGGTGAAATGGGCATATTGCTGGAGGTTGTCGGCAACCTGTTCTACCAGTTCGCGGGTAGGAGCCAGGACCAGCGCTCGCGTGTGGCCCGGTTGGGTGGCGCGGGGTTTTTCCAGCAGTTGCTGTAAGAGGGGAAAGCCAAACGCAGCGGTTTTGCCGGTGCCGGTTTGCGCCGTTACCAGCAGGTCCCGGCCGCGGCGGGCGGGCGGAATGGCCTGCTCCTGTACCGGCGTCAGCTGTTGAAAGCCGCAGCGTTTTACGGCGCGTAACAGTTCGGGCGCAAGGCCCAGGGCTGCAAAGTTCATGGACGTGAATACCGATCCGGTGAAAAAGGGCGCGCAGTATAGCGGTTTAACCCGGTGCCGTGTTACTGCGTTGCTCGCTGCCAAGGAGGGAGTATCTCTGTAAACAGGGCATTGGCTTGATTAGGTAATAGCACAATGGATTGGCTTGTCTGTATAAAAATTGCCCAGGCGGGGCGAGAATAGGAAAAACTTGTGGTATCCTGCGCGCCCTTTGCCGGGCTGGTCCGGCGGCATGTATTTCACTGTTTCAAGCGTAATTTTACTGTTTAGAGAGTCTTATGGCGGCCAAACCTGTATACAAAGTGATCTTTCTCAACCAGGGTCAGGTGTACGAAGTTTTTTGTTCTGCGATTTACCAGAGCGAGATGTACGGTTTTATCGAAATTGAGGAGTTTGTCTTTGGTGAGCGCAGCCAATTGCTGGTAGATCCGGCCGAAGAAAAACTCAAAAACGAGTTTGCCGGTGTCAAGCGTTCCTATATCCCCATGCATTCGATTGTGCGCATTGATGAAGTGGAGAAAGAAGGGCCTGCCAAAATCAGCGAGATCAAAGGCGGCAGCGACAAAATAGCCCAGTTTCCCTACGGCACGTTTATTCCCAACCCCCAATCCGGGGATTAATCCCTGCGATTCCTGCCTCTCTTGCCGCTGTAGTGATCCGAATGGAAAATGCCGATTGAGTCGGAAAAGAGAGGCCATAGCTTCGCTACACTTGGCTTATTGATTCCTATGAGCCTGTTCCATGATGCCTGATTCATCTTCCCCTTTGTACCTCGCCATAGACCAGGGCGGCCAAAGTAGCCGGGTGGCAGTGTTTACTGCCAGCGGTGAATTGTTACTGAGCGAATCTGCGCCCTGTACAACTCGCCATTACCAGCCGGAGGCGTCCCGCTATACCCATATTGAGCAGGATCCTGTGGAAATCCTGGCGGGTGTTCGTCAGTGCCTGGCGCGGGTTGGCGAACGCCTGGGTACAGGGGTAGGGCAGATTCGTGCCGCCGGTTTTGCCGGGCAGGGCTCTTCGCTGCTGTGCTGGGACCGCCAAACCGGTGAAGCCCTGTCACCGGTATTAAGCTGGCAGGATATTCGCGGTGAGCCCTATCTGGCGGCAACCGGCTTAACCCATACCCAGGTGCAGCAACGGACGGGATTGCGCCTCTCACCCCACTATGGCGCCAGTAAAATGCGCTGGTGCCTGGAGCATTTACCCGCCGTCACTGCGGCCAAGGCCGCGGGGCGTTTGCGCATTGGCCCGATTTTTAGCTACCTGTTGTGGCATCTGTCAGAGGGGGCCGATGCTGTTGATCCCGGCCATGCCCAGCGCACCCTGCTGTGGAATTTGCAGCAGCGGGACTGGGATGAATTCCTGTCAGATCGTTTCGGATTGGATAAATCCTGCCTGCCTCCATGCTATTCCCATAACAGTCGCTTTGGTGGGTTGACGCTTGCAGGACAGGTTATTCCCATCACAGCAGCAACTCGCGACCAGGGCGCTTCCCTGTTTGCAGGGGGATTACCTGACCGGCATACCTGCTATATCAATATGGGAACCGGTGCTTTTATCCAACGCCTGAGTGCGAGCCTGCTGGTGCCGGATGGTTTGCTGGTGAGTCCGCTATGGTTGCCGGAAGCGCGTGCCCGCCAGGAGGCCATAGAGCTATCTTCGCCAACCTGCTATGCGACAGAGGTGCCTGGCAGCCTTGGGTCTGCGCCCTTGTATGCCTGGGAGGCAACGGTCAATGGTGCCGCCTCGGCCATTGCTTTTGTGCAGGAGCAAGCTGGAATGGAGATTACCCCCGTGCTTATCCAGCAACTGCTCGAACGCGATCCGGCGGCAAATTGCTACCTGCTCAATGCTGTGGGTGGCTTGAGCGCTCCCTATTGGCGGACTGACCTGCACTCACAATGGGGCAATACTGCCAATGGCGAGGAAAAAGTGCTCGCCTGGCTGGAGTCTGTCATTTTCCAGATTGTGGTTAATGTGCGTTTGATGAATACCTCGGGGGAACTGCACGAGATTGTTATCAGCGGCGGATTAAGCCGCGCCGATGGTATGTGCCAGCGTATTGCCAACCTGGTGGGTGTCAGGGTCAGGCGTGCGGAAAATGCGGATGCAACCGCGCAGGGGATGGCATTCCTGGCGGCGGCCATGCCGCCTGCCTGGCGACCGGCGCTGCGCGAAGAGGTGTTTACACCAATGGATGATCCCGGATTAGGCGCACGTTTCCGGACATGGCAGGATGCGATGGCGTTATGGTTGGCCTGACTCCCGGCAGAATAGTGGTTTTCTGCCAATACCCATGATGCCCGGGAAGGAGAGGGTGATAGCCTAGAGCTCCATCACCACGCGGAAACCGAGATGCTCACTAAACACACTGGGCGGGTAGTAGTCGCGGATGGCACTGCCCAGTTGCTGGATATTGTGCTTGGCTGAGCCGCCACGCACCACACGGGCCTGGCAGTTTTTTACCTCGTAAGCCTGGCCGTTTTTAGGCGCAAGGCTGTAGTTATCTGTATAGCAATCCTGAACCCACTCACTCACATTGCCGGCGGTATCGAATACACCGAAACCATTGGCCGGGTAGCTGCCAACCGGCGCTGTCTTGCTGCCAAACAACCCTGAAAACTTGCTGTTGCAGCCACGGCGGCAATTGGCGCGGCCGGCACCGTCGCGCTCGTCATCGCCCCACCAGTAGCGGGTCTGGCTGTTGGCGCGGGCAACATATTCCCATTCGGCCTCGGTCGGCAGGCGGTAGCGCTTGCCAGTGGTTTGGCTAAGCCAGGTGGTATAGGCGAGGGCGTCTTCGTAGGAGATATTGATGGCAGGGCGATTGCCGCGTCCCCACTTGTTATCGCCGGGCAGGGCGCGATTGGTTGCCTGGGCAAAGATATCGTAATCGTCAAAGGTAATTTCGTATTTGCTGATGGCAAAGGCGCGCAGGCTGATACGGCGTACCGGCATGGCAATAGTGTCGTTTTTATCGCCCATGTAAAAGCTGCCGGCGGGGATGCTGATCATTTCCGGTCCCTGGCTGCGAATGGCAGCGGTCAGGGTACTGGTTAATTCGGTGCCGGGTTTGATACTGGGTTTGAGGGTGATATTGGCTGTCAGGCTTTGGTCGTTAAGGTCGATCCAGTTGCGGTAGGTGTCATAACCGGGGTGGCTGACCTCGAGGTCGTAGCGACCCGCGGGCAGGAGCATGCCGGGTTGGTAGCGCTCCGGGATATTCATGATCCTGACCCGGGCATTGGCGGGAACCGGCAAGACCTCCAGCGCATAGGTAATGATTTTTTCTTCCTGGGCCTGATCTTCCAACGCCGGGGCTGTCTCGCTCGATACGGCTGCTGCATCAACTTGAGTTTCCGGCAGGGCATTTTCGACCGCGATGGATGAGGTTTCGCTAGCATCAGCAAGGCTTTCGCCAGTGGGTGGGATCACTGCTTCAACGGTGGTCGTCTCGGAAGCCACAGTGGTTGCCCCATTGGCAGACGAGACTGCTGTACGGGCCATGGATTCTATTGGGGCCGTTTCATCGTTTGAGGCGTTAAAGCCCCAGTAGACGCTGGCACCGGCAAGCGCGACTATACCTGCCGCCAACAGTAGTCCTGGCCCCAGGCGTGCAGTGCGCTCCAGACTGGCGTGTACACGGGTTTCCTGCTCATCGCGGGCCTGGCGGCTGTTCTCAAGTGCTTCCTGCTGTTCATTAAAAAAGATCTCAGTGACCTTGGTGGGTTGGCGTAAATAAAAGCCACGCCCCGGTTGCCAGCGCAGGCTGCATAAACGGTTCCAGCGCCAGCGCAAGGCATTGAGGGTGGCATTGAGCAGGGCGCTGGCCAGGGTAATCACACTCATGTCCACCGGATGGGTTGGCGCACTGAGGCTGACCTGGCCTGCGGACTTTTCCAATTCTTCAATGGCCGCAACCAGGTCGCGACCGCGCTGGAAACGCTGCTCCGGGTCTTTGGCGAGCAGTTTGTCGATCAGCTTCTGGTAGGCCAGGTATTGCAGAGGCAATTTGGGAATGGGGGCGCTTATATGCTTCAACGCGATGGTCACCGCTTCGTCTCCCTGGTAGGGAACACTGCCGGTTAGCATTTCGAAGAGGACGACACCAAGGCTGTACAAGTCCGAGCGGCCATCCACCGGCTTACCTTTGGTCTGCTCGGGGCTCATATAGTGGGGCGTGCCGACAACCGTCCCCACCTGGGTCATGCGCGAGCTGAGCGCCATGCTGCGCGCTACGCCAAAGTCGGATAACACGGCAGAGTTGTCGGCGCGGAAGAGGATGTTTTCCGGTTTGATGTCGCGATGGATGTAACCTTTCTCGTGGGCATGATCCAGGGCGCTGGCAATTTCACGGGTAATGCGCAGGGCATCCTCGCCGCTGATGCCCGTGGTCATCTTGTCGTGGACAGTGCCATTGGGCAGGTAGTCCATGGCGATGTAGTTGAGGTCTTCGTGGCGGCCAATATCGTAAATCGACACGATATTAGGATGGGATAACTGCCCGACGATATTGGCTTCACGCTGGAAGCGTTCGCTAAAGGCCGGATCGCTATTGAACTGGGGGTTCATCACCTTGAGTGCGACCACACGCCCCACACTGATCTGGATCGTGAGGTACACCGTGGACATCCCGCCCTGGTTGATCTTCCGAATGACTCTATATCCGGGTATTTGTAATGCCATCGTGTCAGGGGTTCTCGTACTTCATCCTTCTTCGCTCCGGCTCAAGGTGCCAATACGTAATAGAGCAAGCCCAGCAAAGCTGCCAGTGCGCTGCCAAAAATCCAGGCATCCAGGTGTCTCCTGCCGGTCAGGTAGGGCACCCAGGGCCAGAGGTGGTCAAGCCATGGTTTGCTATGCAGGGGGGATTCGATAATTTGCAAGGTAATGTTGTCGCGCCCGCCACTGGTCAGTGCTGCATGCAGTAACTGGTCGACAGCGGCATTGGGGGTGCCCGCTGTGCTCAGGATTTGTGCGATGGTCTTATCGCTCACTTCATCGGTCAGGCCATCGCTGCACAGGAGTATCCACTGGTTTTTTTGCCACTGGCCTTCAATGACATCCACTTTGACCTGGGGCAGTTCCTGCATCCCCAGGCATTGGGTGATGATGTTTTTTTCGGGGTGGTTGTCTGCCTCTTCGGGGCGAATAATGCCTTTTTCCACCAGCAACTGGACGTAGGAATGATCGGTGCTGATCTGCTCCAGATGCCCAGTTTCCTGGCCGGGGGTCCACAGGTAGGCGCGGCTGTCGCCGACCCAGGCAACCTGGTATTTGTTGTTGTTGGCCTTGAGGGCAACCAGGGTTGATCCCATGCCGGAAACACCAATACCCTGGGAGGCCGACTCCAGGATAGCGCGATGCGCTGCCTGTACCGCCTGGTCGATAGGGATGTCCGGGTTGTCGTGCAGGCGATGGGACAGGGTATCGCGCACGATAGCACTGGCGACTTCCCCCGCTTCATGGCCACCCATGCCATCTGCCACCAACCAGAGTCCGGACTCCGGTTGGCTTAGGAAGCAGTCCTCATTATTGTCACGCACCAACCCTGGGTGAGAGGCGGCGCTGTACTCTAAAGCAGGTGTGGCCATAGGTAAGCATCAATGCCAGATCGTTATAACGGCCAATACTAGTTGAACTTGTCGCTGAACTCCATGCGGTTATTATCAGTGCGCTCCTGTGCTTGATGTCCTGGCCGGCCTGTCTCCGGTAGCAAGGTCACATCAACCCGGTTGCCGATGGCAGACCGGGTGATGGAACAGGTATCAGAGAGTTTTGATCTCCAGTCCGAGTCCCTGTACCAGTTCCCGGTTGCCGGCGTGGGTCACTACCGCCAGGCTCGCCTTTTCAGGTTGCAGATAGGTGGCTGCTACACGTTTGAGATCAGCGAGGGTTACAGCAACGATACGGTTGCGGAATTGCTCGCGCAGTTCACGGGTACGGCCAAACAGCTCAGCCTGGTAAGTGGATTTGGCTTCGCCCGCCGGTGAGCCGGGTTTATCGATACTGCCGATAACGCCCAGGATGGCTTCTTCCAGGGATTGGGGCTGTAATTCACTGGTAGCAAGCCATTCCAACGCTGCGTCGAAATCGTTTAGCGTTTCCTCCAGGCGTGGATCGCGGTAGGAGTAAAAGCGGAACGAGGCGCTGTTGGAATCCTGGCTGGCGCCACCGCCATAGGCACCGCCCTGTTCGCGGATAGCGCGGTGTAAAAAACCGTTGCGCAAAAAGCCGCCCAACACCGTGAGGGGAGCAGCATCCGGGTGGTCGAGTGGTACAGTGGGATAGGCCTTGGCGCAGAAGTTGACCTGGGTATTGGTAATCCAGGCCTCGCGTACCCGGGCGCTGACCGGCGCCAGGCTGAAGGCGGCAAAGCCCGGCGTGACCGGCTCTCCCGGCCAGCGGGCAGCCAACTGGTCGCGGTAGCTGTCCAATTGCTCCTGCTCACCCACAATCAGGAATTGCCGTGGTGCGGTGAGTACCAATTGATGAATGGCAGCCAGCTGTTGGGCAAAGTTGGCCAGTTCGGCATCGTCTGCCAGGCGGTTATCCAGGGCTTTGACGGCGGCTATGCCCGCTAAACCACCCAATTCATGCGCTACCTTGGCGGCAGGGCTCATACCGGCGCAGGCAGCCGTCATCGCCAGGCTGTGGCCGTGGCCGGTAACGCTCTGCTCGCGGCGCGCGCGGTTTTGTGCAATCAACTCGCGGATGCGCTCCAACTCGTCAAAACGCACCTGTTGCAGGCTGGCCTGCATTAAATCATTCATGGCGCCATTGTTGCGGGCGAGTGCCTTGGCTGACAGGGTGATATAGGCATCCACCCGCTGCACATCGTTACCGGCGCCGCGAATGCTGCTGAAGGCGCTGATACTGCCCACCACCTCAGCCTGCCAGCGCTGGGTAGCCAGGTAGTCTTTATCGCCCACACCCAGCTCGGTCAGGCAGATGCAGTAGTAGGGCAGGAGTTGCAGTTGCTGCTGGCTGAGCGCAGGCATCTTGGCGGTGATTTGCTGATACACCAGGCCATTGGTACCGGCGCTGTAGCGGCGCAGCGGGTAGCCGTTAAGTTGCTCCTGGCTGCCGGGGGTATAGTGCAGGTGGGGTGGAATATCTTCTATGCCTACCTTGGGCAGTATGGATTCGTCATCCACCTGTAATTGGCGCGCTTGCAGGGCTTGGGTGCGTTCGATAATGGCCTGCTGTTGCTCCTCGCTCAGCGATGATTTTAACGCTGCCAGGCGCGCCGCTTCGGCGGCCTGGGCGCGGGCGCTCATGTGGGGGTCGGGGCGCAGGGTTAAACGCACGCGGTGAGGGTTATCCAGCAGCCAGGTGCGCAGGGCTTTCTGGATAAACTGTGGATCGGCAATTTTTCTTCGCAGCTCACTCAGGGCGCGATCCAGGTCTAACTGGGCTACCGGGTCGCCGCGATGGGTGGCAGCGGTCAGGGCGTGGAGAATCAACTGCAAGCCATAGGGGTAGCCATCGCCGCCCACTTCGCGCTGGGACAGTTCCAACTGGTGCAGCGAGGCCTCGATCTGCTCTTGTGCCACCCCGTCCTGTGCCACTTTTTCCAGGGTTTCCACAATCAGCGCTTCCACCTTGGCCACATCCTCCAGGCGCGTACCTTCCAGGCCGCACACAAAAGCCATTTCGCGCGAGGAGTCATCCAGTCCGCACAGGGGCGAGGGCGCCTGGCCCAGGTCACTGGTTTCCAGTGCCTGTTGCAGCGGTGAGGCGCTGTTGTCGAGCAGGATGTTGGAGAGCAACTGGGCTTCCAGGGCCTCGTCCAGGTTGGTGGTTTTGCCCAGCAGCCAGGCCAGTACCACATGGGTTTTGTTGCCCAGGTCTTCGCTGTCTTCGAGTGGATAGGCTTCTTCCACCGCAATAGGTGCGTAATAGCGTTTCTCGTCGGGCACGCTAATGACTTCATCCAGCGACTCGAAATGGCGCAAGGCCTGGTCTTCAAACCTGGCTTGCAGTTCCGCTGCCGGAATATCGCCGTAGGTCATGAAGATGGCATTACTGGGGTGGTAGTGGGTGCGGTAGAACTCTTTTAATTGGGCGTAGGTTAAGTCGGGGATATGCTCCGGCTCGCCGCCCGAGTTGTAGTGGTAGGTGGTGCTGGGGTAGAGGTATTTACACAGGGTGTGCCACAGCTGCGAACCCACCGAACTCATGGCGCCCTTCATTTCGTTGAAGACTACGCCTTTGTACACCAGGTCTGATTGCGGGTTTTCCGCTTCGGCAAACTCGACTCGATGCCCCTCCTGGGCAAAGTCCAATTCGTCCAGGCGCGAGAAAAACACTGCGTCCAAATACACATCCAGCAGATTGTAAAAATCGTTGCGGTTTTGGCTGGCGAAGGGATACGCGGTCCAGTCAGAGCTGGTGAAGGCATTCATAAAGGTGTTAAGCGAGCGGCGCACCATCATAAAAAACGGGTCGCGCACCGGGTATTTTTGGCTGCCGCACAATGCCGTGTGCTCAAGGATATGGGCTACACCGGTAGAGTCGTGGGGAACGGTGCGCAGCGCTACCAGGAAAACATTTTCGTTGTTGTCGGCAGCGAGGTGAATATGCTGTGCGCCAGTGGCCTTGTGCCGGTATTCCTCGACCCTGAGCTTGAGGGAATCCAGAGTGTGTGTGCGGATAAATTCAAACGCGGGATGGGTTACAGCTTGGGTCATAGGGCCTCGATTTGCGTTATGGGGGCGAGTAGGCAGGGTTATAACTCGCCAATTGATCAACAAAACAGCGAAAGGCAGCGATGAGCTGTTGATAGTGGCTGCCAGGTTCCAATTGTTCGAGAGCGTAACAACTTGCCTCCAGGGTTGAAAGCTGATTTTCGCTATCTGCCTTGCGAATTTTGTAAATCCCTGGGGGCGGATTGTGCAGGCTGAATCTGGGTAAGGCTTGCAACACCGGATTCAGGTACAGCATTTTGCGACTCTTGCGCCAGGTGGCGTCCAGCAGGACCAGGCGCAGTTGTTCTGCGGGTATGGTTGTTAAATCCGGCAGCGGCGATGGGCTTTGTAAGCCAAGGGATTTTTCATCGGGTGTTGGGGGATAGAGCAGGAGTGGTTGTTTACCGGCAGCAAAAAGTTGTGCGTGTAAATACGTTTGGTCAAAAACCTCACCAGTGATTTTTTGGTTGTTTTTTAGGCTTGCTAACAATAGCCCGGCGGTGTTTTTGGCATTGTTGGCTTCTTCCGGGTGTTGCACAATGCACAGCTCAACACGATTATTCAGTTCGACAGCCAATGCGCAGATACAGGTGCGCATTGGCCGTAAACACTGGACGCAGAAAGGGCGTTTCCCGGTCACAATTGCTCCAGTTGTATACGGGTGATGAAGGGGATTTCCAAGGCATGGTCGGCCATGAATTGCTGTGTCCGGGAAAATTGTTGCAGCAGCAGTTGCACCTTGGCGCGTCGTGTCAGTTGCTTTAACTGCGCTTCGCGTTTGCTGGCACTGGAGCGATCTGCTGCTGCCTCCAACAGGCATAGCGCCATGGGCGCACGACCGCGAAAATATTTAGCGCCGGTTTTCCCTGACCTATGTTCATGCCAGCGTCGCGCCATATTGGTGGTAATGCCGCTATAGAGCTGCGAGTCTGTGGCGAGGATCATGTAGACAAACCAGGGCATAGCAAACCCATTCGAGTGAAAGTTGGCAGCATAGCAAATACAGCTTGATGTGGCTTGGTAGTTAATGGTGTTGAGTGTGAGCCGGCAGCCGGCGGAGAGATCATCGTAACTTCATGTAGGAAAACAGAGTGGCCAAGCAACCCGATAACCAGGATCGCAATTTTGATGACCTGGCCAAGCGTTTCAGGAAAAATATCTATGGCGGATTAAAAGGTGATGTTCGCCTCGCCGTACTGGAGCGCGATTGTCTGGCATGTTTGCCAATAGCACCGTTTCAACAGCCAGGGAATCGCTGGCGTATTCTGGATGCCGGGGGTGGGCAGGGGCAATTTTCCCTGCAATTGGCCGCGGCAGGCCATGAGGTTGTGCTGTGTGATATCTCGGCTGAGATGCTCAAACTTGCCGAAGCACACATAACCCATTGCCAATTGCAGGATAGGGTCACCCTGGTTCATGCCGCCATTCAGGATTTGCCCAGGGTTATTGACGATCACCGTTTTGACTTTGTGATCTGTCATGCGGTGATGGAGTGGATGCAAGACCCGCAGAGCCTGCTACCTTGCCTGCTCAATTACCTTAAACCTGAGGGGTATCTATCCCTGACGTTCTACAACTTGCACTCGCTGATTTATAAAAACCTGTTGCGCACCAATTTCAAGAAAATACGCAGTCGGGATTATGCCGGGCAAAAAGGTAGCCTGACACCTATTAATCCATTAATGCCAGAGCAAGTGCTGCAATGGGTTGGCGAATTACCGCTGCAACTGCTCAGCCACAGCGGTATCCGTGTATTTCACGATTATATTTTCGATGAGGAAAAACGCGAGCGCGACCCGGCAGGTTTAGTAGAAATGGAATTGTTATTTTCACAGCAGGAACCTTATCGCTCTCTGGGGCGCTATCAGCATCTGCTGTTACAGCATAAACACCTGGAAACCTCTGAAAAATTACCTGCGTTGCCATCGCGGCGTTAAACACAGGCTCACAATACTTATTTATTCTGTATCAACCCCGCTTTTGAGCTTCGCTGCCCTTACGAGTGCCGGCTTTTGCCTTGCGCTGGCTGACTCGCCAACATTTTTCGGCAGTTCCCTAGGGCTGTTGGTATTTTTGAATTTCCGCGATTAACAGATCGCGAGCCTGGTTGATTTTGGCGGCCAGATAATCATTGCCGCCGCGATCCGGGTGCAGTTTCTGAATCAGGCGTCGATGGGCGTCGTTGACCATCTCTTCGTTGATCTCCCCCTTACGGATATCACCTTTTAACCCGAGGACTTCCAGCGCTTCATCAATTGCCAGTTTACTGGCGGGCTTGGGTGATTCCGCTTTTTGTTGCCTGTGTTTCATCCACAGGGGCAGGGCCTGCATCACTAAGCCAAAGGCACTGCGCGCGAAAGGTAAGAGTGCGCCCAAGGCAGCGCCGACCCAATGCATACGCCCGGTAATCACCAGCAATACCAGTACCCCAAGGAAAACACCTGTGCCCACGCGCCACAGCATTTTGCGTTTTTGGTCGGGTGGCAATTGTTTATAGCGGGCATAGCCGATAACCCCCAGGGTGATCACTACGGCCAAGATAAGTATTTTCAGCATAAAAGCTCCTGTCGTTACGGGGCACTATTATAAGCATGCTCCGTGAATAAACTGTTTCTGAATCGCCAAATGGGGGACTTTGCTTTAGGCTATCACGCATTCGGTGGAGGCCGGGCTCCTGATCATTTCCGTGGTAAAGCTTTATGTCAATGCGTTTGATGGCGATTTTCCTGTCACTGGTTGTGGTGGCATGTGGGGGCTCCGGTGGCGCCTCATCTGGTTCATCCTCACAGGCTTCTTCAACCGGCTCCCAGTCCAGTAGCTCCGTGTCAGGGCCACTAACACTGGAAGGGCGTGTGACGTTCGACCATGTTCCCTTCACCAAACCACTGCCGACCGGCCTGGATTATGCGGCTACCGAGATTCGACCGGGCAGGGGATTAGTTGTGGAGTTATTGAATAGCAATAACCAGGTGATTGCATCGACATTAACGGATATGGAGGGATATTACCTATTTCAGGTTCCAGCTCGCCAAAGCCTGCGTGTGCGTGTCAAAGCGCAATTACAATCCTCCGGTAATCCCTCCTGGGATATCTCCGTGCGTGATAACACCAGCAGTAATGCGCTGTATGTATTGGATGGCGGCCTGGCCAGTACAGGGACAACGGATTCCACCCGCAACCTTCATGCTGCATCAGGCTGGACGGACAGTGCCTACGGCAATACCCGTGCCGCTGCCCCTTTTGCCATTCTTGATGCTGTGTATACCGGTGTACAACGCTTTATCGAGGTGGGGTTTGATGGGGATTTTGCTCCGTTAAACCTTTATTGGAGTGTTAAAAATCTGCCGGTTGAGGGGGATCTAACCCTGGGAGAAATAGGTACCAGTTTTTATGGTGGTCCGGATAAAACCGGTGTGTCGAGCATTTATATCCTCGGCGACGAAAATAATGATACCGATGAGTACGATACCCATGTCATCTTGCATGAGTGGGGGCATTATATAGAGGCAACCCTGTCGCGCACAGACACCCTGGGAGGCGACCATCCTGAGGCGTCCGGTTTGGACATGCGTGTCGCCATGTCAGAAGGGTTTGCGACCGGGTTAGCCGCTATCTTGCTTGATAATCCCCGCTATGCCGATAGCTCAGGGGTAAGGCAGGGACAAAGTTATAATGTTGATGTGAGTCGCACGAATAATTCGCCTAAAGGCTGGTTTGCCGAAGCGTCAGTCTATTCGATTCTTTACAACTACTATGTGAGTGGCTCTTCCAAAATTGCGCGTGATTTTAGTGATATTGTTGCAGCGATTACCGCTCCGGAACTGATCGATAACGATGCGTTTATTTCTATCTATGTATTCACTAACCAGCTAAAAAAACAGGCACCGGCGCATAGCCCTTTACTCTCCCAATTACTGACGGGACAAAGCATTTTTGGAACGGGCGATTATGGTGATGGGGAAGTCAACGCCGGTGGTAATCTGAATAACGTGCCAGTTTATAAGCTGTTGTTAACAGATGGGTCCAGTGTGGAATTGTGCAGTACTAACGGGTATGGCACATACAATCGCCTGGGTAATGCCCAATATGCCCGATTTACTATTCATAACACGGGCAACTATCGTTTTAGCGCACAAAAATCTGCGCAAACAATGGGGGTGACTGACCCCGATTTTTATATTTATCACCAGGGAGTGTTACTCGCTGTGGCTGAGTCTGCTGTGCCTAACCGTGAAAGCCTGGCGGTTTCCCTCTCGCCGGGTAACTACGTGATGGAACTTGTTGAGGCTGAAAATCTCTATGGTAACCAGGGCTTTGGCACGGCCTGTTTTAATCTTTCCCTGTTGCCTGACTAAGGAGGCACAATGCAAGGCCATCAACCGGGTTTCCAGCGAATATTTACGCTCTGTAACCTATGTATGCCAATGGTGTTGGCGGGGCTGATTACGGCTTGTGGTGCTCCCGCATCCTCAGAAAATGCAACGGCAGTATCTGCGACTACACCCACATCGATGGCGCCAGCGAAACCCTCCCCAGCGCATCCGGCGAAAACGGTACCCAAAACCAAGCCAGGCGCTATTGCCAGCCTGAAGGATGCAAGCCCGATCAGGTTAGAGCAGGGAATTGCCACTCCTGCGGAATTAGAGTTGCTAACCACAAAGTCCAAAGGCCATATGCGGGTTTTCCTGGAGGAAGAAGAGCCACTCCATCTTGTCGGTGAACAAAATGAGTGGAGTTTTGTGCTGGCACCGGGTGAGCAGTACCGGATTCCTGTAGGGCTCATGGCGGTGGAAGAGGGGCGTTTTTACCTGCGGTTACAGGTCGTCATTGAAAGCGATGAAGGCTTGCAGCGCCGTCAATTAATGCGTGTCGTCCAGGTGGGGGAACCCGCGAAAAGCCGTCAAAAACCTGTGTCGGATGCTGGTGACGGGGTCATTTCCCTGCCTGCCCAGGAAACTACCATCACTGAGTGAGGCCTATCTCTCCGGCGGCTTTTGACCAAAGCAAAGCCGCCGCATACTGCGCAAGACGGTTTATAATGGCGGCCCTTTATGGCCATCCTCTGCTTTGCTCATTGTGAGGGCTTGTGCTTGTCGTCCGTCTATTGCCCTGGGCCACCCCTGGTTTTTTATGAGGTAATCCATGTCTGACCCATATTCTTCTGTACCGTCCGCACAGCGTCTTCCTGCCGAGTGGGAACCCCAGGACGCCATATTGCTCACCTGGCCACACCAGGGGACCGACTGGAACTGGATTCTTGAAGAGGCCACCGAGCTGTATGAGGCGTTGGCCACTGTGATTGCCGATTATGCCGATGTTGTGATTGCTGTTCCCCAACCCCTTGTCGAAGACGTGCGTGAACGCCTGGCAGCCATGGACGCTCCTCTGGACTATATCCATATCTATCCCTGCGACAGCAATGATACCTGGGCGCGTGACCATGGGCCTATTACCGTCCAGACGACCAAGGGTTTCACATTGCTGGACTTCACCTTTAATGGTTGGGGCAACAAGTTCCCCCATGATCTGGATAACCAGATAACCCGCTGCCTGTATGAACAACAGGCATTTCCCTTGTCAGACCTGGTGCATCAGGATTGGGTTTTAGAGGGTGGTTCTATCGAGAGTGACGGCAGGGGGACACTGCTTACAACGGCTTCTTGCCTGCTCAACCAGAATCGCAATCCACAGTTGTCCAAAGCGGATATCGAAGCGCGCCTTAAAACGGCCTTTGGTGTACGCAAAATAAATTGGCTGCACCACGGCTACCTGGCCGGCGATGACACCGATAGCCATATAGATACGCTGGCACGCCTGTGTCCCGACAATGTCATTGTGTATACCGCCTGTGATGATGAACAGGATGAGCATTACGCTGAGTTGAAACAGATGGAGGCTGAATTGCGCGGGTTTAGCGACGCCGATGGCCAACCCTATCGCTTGTTGCCGCTTCCCTGGCCGGGGCCGGTAATGAATGAGGAGGGTGAGCGTTTACCTGCCACCTATGCCAACTTCCTGATTGTCAATGAAGCCGTGTTGGTACCTATTTATGAATTGCCAACGGATGAGGATGCACTGGAAGTCATCACCCAGGCCTTTCCCGGCTACGACATTCTTGGTATCCCCTGTTCTGTATTAATTGAACAGGGAGGCAGTTTGCACTGCATTACCATGCAATTGCCCGAGGGAAGTGTCGTGGAGAATATTCTGGAGTCTGTGTATGTCAGCGAATAGCTCAGGTGTCGTAAAGGTAGGCGTTATTCAGCAGGCCAATACGGCAGATACTGACGCGAATCTGGCAAAGTCGATTGCCCAAATTCGTGTGGCAGCGGCCCGTGGCGCAGCCTTGGTGGTATTGCAGGAACTGCATCGCGGCCTCTACTTCTGCCAGCAAGAAGATGTTGATCAGTTTGATCTGGCAGAGCCCATTCCGGGGCCCAGTACCCAGGTCTTGGGACAGTTGGCAAAAGAACTGAATATAGTGATAGTGGCATCGCTGTTTGAAAAGCGCGCTACTGGCCTGCATCACAATACGGCCGTTGTACTGGAGCGCGATGGCAGCATTGCCGGTAAGTATCGCAAGATGCATATCCCGGATGATCCGGGGTTCTACGAGAAGTTTTATTTCACTCCCGGAGATCTCGGTTTTCAACCCATAGAAACCTCCGTGGGCAAACTGGGCATCCTGGTGTGCTGGGATCAATGGTTTCCCGAGGCGGCTCGTTTGATGGCGATGGCGGGTGCTGAACTGCTGATTTATCCCACCGCTATTGGCTGGAACCCACAGGATGAGCAGGCTGAAAAAGACCGCCAGCGCGATGCCTGGACAACTGTTCAGCGGGCTCACGCCATCGCCAACGGGGTCCCGGTGGTTAGCGTTAACCGCGTCGGCCATGAGGCAGACCCGGCGGGAGGGGCAGGGTTGGATTTCTGGGGGAGTAGTTTTGTGGCAGGCCCCCAGGGGGAGTTTCTTTATCGCGCCAGTATTGACCAGGAAGAGACGCAGGTAGTCGATATTGACCTGGGTCGCAGTGAAGATGTACGCCGCATATGGCCCTATCTGCGTGATCGTCGTATAGACCACTATGGTGATCTGTTGAAGATTTATCGCGATTAGCCGTTCAATCCCGCAAAGCGGTGTCGATTAAGTGAATGATGGCGCATTTTTCACCAGCCATTGTCAGCTATGATGCCGCCCGTTAGACTGGCATTACCTTATAACGATATGTCAACGAGTGCTACCTCCTTATGCTCTCTGACGCTCCAGGCTATGGGCTAATTTTCGATCAGTGCGCTAATGGCGATCCCTGCCGCAATACACAGCTATTGGGTGAGTTGCAGCAGCAGGTGCGCGATCTACAGGCGCAGGTTCGCACCGATGCGCTAACCGGCCTTTATAACTACCGTTTCTTCTCCGATACCTTACTGCTGGAAATGGAGCGTACTCGCCGCAGCTTCCAGCCGTTGTCACTGGTGTTACTCGACCTGGATTATTTCAAGGCTTTCAACGACCGCTGGGGACACGATGCAGGTAATCAGGCTTTGGTCCATTTGGCAGGAGTTGTGAATCAGGGATTGCGCAAACTGGATTTTGCCTGTCGTTATGGCGGTGAAGAATTTGCCCTTATTCTCCCCAATACCGATCTGCGTCACGCCGTTTCTGTTGCCGAACGTGTGCGTGAGCTCCTTGTATCATCACCATTGATAATGCCGACGGGGGAAACGTGTGCGTTGACAGCGAGCTTTGGTGTTGATGAATTTGCTGGACAGTTGAACGAATCACCGGAGGAATTTACCCGGCGAGTTGATTATTGGTTATATCAAGCAAAACTGACGGGGCGCAATCGAGTCGCTTGTCCTGTAATAACAGAACCTAATAAGGAAAAAACAAAAGTGACTCAAGAAGAGAAAGAAACGCTGTTTGATCTGTTTCGTGATACAGAAAATAACAGTGATCTTTCTAAATAATCGTCACGTACCAACGGCTTGTTATATTAATGACATTTTTATTCTATTTTGATAAGGAGTTGTAAATGAGTTTTCCAACTATTGGCAAGGCGGCTCCCGCATTCAGTTTGAAGAACCAATTTGGCGAGACAGTTAGCCTCAGTCAATTTAAAGGTAAAAAACAGGTTGTTTTATACTTTTATCCGAAGGCCTCTACCCCTGGATGTACAACTCAGGCCTGTGGTATCCGCGATACACACACAGAGTTTGATGCATTGGATACTGTAGTGCTTGGTGTGAGCCCTGATAATCCGGCCAAGCTAAAGAAGTTTGATGAAAAATATCAATTAAATTTTTCTTTGCTTGCCGATGAAGATCATTCAATAGCGGAAGCCTACGGTGTGTGGGGGCTGAAAAAATTTATGGGTAGAGAATTTATGGGAATTCTCCGCACAACCTTCGTCATTGATAAACAAGGCAAGGTCAGACAGGTTATTGATAAAGTAAATACCAAGACACATGATCAGGATTTGTTGGATATTTTGCGGGCTGGCATGTAAACCAACGTTTTTAGAATAACCTAAACTAAAAAAAATATCTTTTGATGGAAACTTGTAACGTTTTCACTTTGCTAGTGTGTAAGTTCGTCTATAATCTGTCACAAGCTGAGCGTGGCTGTATTGACGAAAGGACAGCGTCCCCGGTTTTAGGCGGTCATCTTTATGACCATTTTATCCTTGTTAACTAAACATGCCCTTTTGGCAAAGGAGACGCCTCTATGATCCAATTGCAACGCATTTATCGCAATAGAGATAACGAATCTGAAAACTCTTTTGAGGGATCTGAAATCAGGTCTTACGAAGAGTACCTGGCGATGGCAGAAATCCCTCGTTATGAGGGGGTGTCAGCCAGAGTGATCGATGCTCTGAAGCAGCGTGTGGGTCGAGATGATCTATCTATTGATAAAATCGCAGAGGATATCAAGTTATCCAAGCGGACCCTGCAACGTCGGTTACAACAGCAGCAAGCTAACTTTGCGCAGCTGCGGGATATCCTGCGCTTTCACTATGCCATCAAGTATCTGATTGATGAACATATGAGCGTGGATACTGTATCCAAGGCTCTGGACTTTTCGGATAGAACCAGTTTTACCAACGCCTTCAAGCGCTGGACAGGTTTGTCTCCCAGTGTCTTCCGCAAGTTGTTCCGCGATTACGCTTAGAGTCAACTCTCGGCTATACCTTTAGACAAAGGAGCGCTAATTGCCTAGCTGTTGTAAAACAGGTAGAGTTAGCGCTCTTTATATGTAGAGGTTAGCTTTATGAGTTTCTTTATTTCATCCGCTATGGCTCAGACTCAAGCCGCCCCTCCTCAGGGTAGCCCTCTGGTTACGCTTCTGTTGTTTGGCGGAATGTTTCTGTTCATGTACTTGTTGATTATTCGCCCCCAGCGCAAACGTCAGAAAGAGCACCAAAATCTGGTCGCATCGCTTGCAAAGGGTGATGAAGTGCTTATGACCAGTGGTTTACTGGGAAAAATCGTCAAAGTTGATGAAAACTATGTGGTTCTTGAAACAGGTTCAAATATTGAGCTTAAGTTTCAAAAAGTGGCTGTTCATGCAGTTTTGCCGAAAGGTACGATTAAATCAGTTGATGCGGCATAACCCGTATCCATACTGGAAAATAGGGGGCTTAGGCCCCCTATTTTTTTATTTGTGGCTGGTGGTGGAGACAGTTAAAGACAATTAGTGGGGCGTGGTAGCCCTGCAATTTTACTGGCAATCTTGGCCGGACTGGGGGGGAAAAGCTGAAGTAGGTACAAGCTGCGTCCTTTTTCTTCTCCCAGGGTCTTGGCGGTGTGTTTCACCAGGGCCCGCATAGCTGGGGATAGTTCATAGGTGCGGTAAAAATCTCGCAGCAAATTAAGAATTTCCCAGTGTGCCTGAGTGAGTACAAGCTGCTCTTGTTCTGCCAGGGCTTCAGCCACTTGTGGTGTCCAGTCTGCCAAATTGAGTAAATAGCCATCGTCATCGGTAGGTATTTCGAGGTTGTTGACTACAAATGACATCTCAGTACCAGCTTTGAACACAGCGATAATCAAGGCTTAATTGGACAAATCCATCATAGTTCGTGACTTGAATAGCTTCGTGAATCCGGTCATGGAGCCCTCGCGCCTTCAGGTCGTTATCCAGGGCGTAGACTTTGACTCCTTTGTTCATAAGAGTTTGCAGGTCTTCCGCGCAAGGGGAATGTCTTATTGCCCCGAAAACACCATCTTCCAGCAATAAAATCCCATCCTGATCAGCACATACACTCAAGCAGGATGCCAGTGTTTGGTGGGCAAAAGGTGACTTATTGACAGTATGTAGTGTGCTCATATCAGAAACTCAAGAGTTGATCTTGCTCCTGTATCAGACGAGAAACATCCTGATTATTAAGCAATTGGAGGTTGTCCAGAATCAGATCATTTGTTGTTATTTTTCGTATCTCTAAAGACTCGTAGTGTACATAAATCTTTTCGATGCCGTATAGGGGCAGAGCGGAGAGGTTGGCGGCATGGTTTTTTTGGTGTATGTCCTCCGGGGATTGGGCTTTCAATAACTGAAATATGCCGTCGTCCATAAATAGCAAGCTGATGTCCTGATCGTAGGTTGCAGCAACCAAGGCAACGTCCAGAGCCTCTCTTGCTCGTGATGTGCCATAGGGGGCGTGGCGGCTGATGAGTAGTATTCTCTTACTGGGCATGGGTAGGCCTCAATTGCCAAACACGATCAATCTGTCCGAAAGGGCTATGGCTTCAACTAGCTGGCCGAGACCACTAAGGGAGAAGCCTTCGGCTAGATTGTGGTTATGTTTGCGATAACGTTTTGCTTCCTCTTCATTGAGCACGCCTCGGCGCAGTGCTGCGGCGATACATACTACTAGGTCAGTACCGTGGTTTTGCGCCAGGGTTTGCCACTGCGTTACCAGGTTGGGCTCACCCTGGGGGGGGGTGATAACGGAATCTGCATTGTGAACTCCATCCATATAAAAGAAGACTCGATAGAGTTCATGGCCTTGTGCCAGAACCGATTGAGCAAATTGCCAGGCGCTAAAACTGGTTTGATTAGTCTGCGGTGGGGCATAGACGGCAATTGAAAAGCGGGCCATGGAACTTCCTGATAGAAATAAATAAGGCTCCCGGAGGAGCCTTATTATAAGCTGTTTAACGAGCTATTTATTCATTGCTGGTAACACCTAAAAGGTTTAGCAGGCTGGTGAATATGTTGACAATAGACAGGTACAGGCTGGTTGTTGCCAAAATATAGTTGGTCTCGCCACCGTGAATAATCTCGCTGGTTTGATAGAGGATGATGGCTGACATCAACAGTATTACACCAGCAGAAAATGCCAGGGATAAGCCGGAAAATTGATATCCCAGCAAGCTGGCAATAATCAGGAATGCCATGATAACCAGCATGGCAATTATCCCCACGGCGATAAAGCCTCCCATGAAACTGAAATTTTTACGGGATGTCAGGGTGTAAGCGGAGAGGGTCAGGAATACCAGTGCTGTTCCCCCCAATGCCTGAGAGATAATTGCACTGCCGTTGGTAAAGGACAGGTAGTGATTAATTACTGGGCCCAGTCCCGCACCAATAAGGCCGGTGAAGGCGAATACAACTCCCAGCCCTGCGGAGGAGTTTGCAGTTTTGGGTAGGACAAACCATATCAATGCCATAGCAGCGAGGCTCATGATTAAGCCAAAACCGCGGCCTATGCCGAGGGCCATAGAAAGGCCTGCCATTAAAGCGCTGAATGCCAAGGTTAAGCCCAGCAGCATATAGGTATTGCGTAGTACTTTATTGACTTCAACCGGGCTAGAGGATTGAGCCGTTTGAATATGGGCAGGTTCGTACATAAAGGACTCCTTTGGCTGCGTAAAATTACCGTTAATGAAATTGAGGTGATAATACAAAGCTATGGAGTTAATTCCAAGCGTTTGTGTTGGCTAAATCAAGGGTGCCAAGTTATTTGATAGGGGCTTTCTTAAAAAGTTCGAGAGGGCGAGCGTCTTGGATAGGTGTGTAGATAAGAAAAAAGGCGCTGGTGTTAACCAGCGCCTTTTGACATATGGCGGAAGGGCAGGGATTTGAACCCTGGGTAGGCTTTCACCTACGCCGGTTTTCAAGACCGGTGCATTAAACCACTCTGCCACCCTTCCGGAGTGTGGGCGAATTATACAGAGGTTTTTGTTATGAGCAAGAGATTGAAATAAATTTTTGTTGCTAATGAGTGGATTATTAATGCGTTGATTTTCACGCGTATAAAAAAACCGCACTGTTTAGTGCGGTTTTCTTTAACGACATTGATACCCGATGAACAAGGGATCTTATGATGCTTGCTCTTCTGATTTTCGCTGTGCCAATCGCGGATCATTTAGTGGGCGGTTTAATGGCCGCGGATTGTGTTCAACGTTTGGGGGCAGGCTGGTGTCCAGAGCTTGCAGATGTTTTTGCTCGGGCGTCTCAGTCACAATAGTTATTTGCCCTATGGGTTTAGGTGAAAGCCGCGGATCATTAATAGCTCGTCCAGCGGTTGTCACGGGTTCAGGTTCGCTGGATGGCACAGCAGCGAGAATCAGGTCACTGTCACTGTGATCAGCTTGTGTATCTGCAACAACTGGTTCAGTAGCGCTAATGATTGATTCAGTGACAAAAGTATTTTCTGCCTCTGTTATCGCTTGCTCATCTTCTTTGTGAGCAGTTTCTTTGGCCGGTACTTCGGGCTCAGCAACATAGGCTTCGGTTTCGATCTGCTGTGTGGCACCGAAGTTATCGTAGGCCTCTACTTTCGCAGGGGATTCTGTTGCAGTTACGTGAGTTGTTTCTACTGCCCACTGACTGGTTGCCGCTTGTTGCTGCTCGTGTTCTGCGATAGCTGCAGAAATTTGACGGGCTAACTCGGCGGCTTCACTCAGTGGCTTGGGTGACTCAGCCGCTATAACCGCCGTACTTTCTTCGGTTGTTTCTGCAGTATTTTCTCCATTCACTGCATCGCGGCGGCCGCGGCGGCGTTGCTGTCCGCGCGATCTGCGGCCAGCGGGGCGGCGAGAGGGACGTTGTTCACCATTTTCATCCTGATCTTGTTCTGCAAGGATATCTTGCTCACTCGCGTCGTCGGCTAAATGCTGAACTTGGCGTAAGTTGTCCTTTTCTTCGCGAATATTGGGTTCTTCGCGTGAGGGACGTTCGTTGCGACGGTCTTCGCGGTTGGAACGATCCTCACGATTGGAACGTTCTTCACGGGGTGTCCGTTGACGACGATTACCTCTTTCTTCTGCACCTTGTTGGGGATCGCGCTGCTGGCGATTGTTGCGCTGTTCAGGTTCTTGCTCTTTGACTTTGTTGTCGTTGGCACGATGCTCCAGGTTGTCGCGTATTTCTCGATCTTCCTTGCGGTCGCGACGGCGGTTATCACGGCGGTTGCGCGATGAGTTGCGGCGATTGTCGCGCTTGTTGTCGCGTTTGGATTTTTTCTTGTCATCTTCATCGCGGGCAAACAAATTGCCAATGCCTTTCAGGATTCTGTCAAGCAACCCTGGTTTTTTGGCGGGCTCCGGTGCAGGTTGACTGGGGGCGGTGAGCTGTACCAGGGGTTTTGGCACATTACCTACCTTAACGGTGGCATCCTCTTCCTCTTCTTTATGTTCATCTACATGCGGGACAATTTTATAACTGGTTTCAAGGGTGCCTTCGTCATCATCGCGGAGGCGCTGTACCTCAAAGTGAGGGGTCATCAGCTCGGCACTGGGGACAATCACTACACGGGTATTGTTGCGTGCTTCAATACTGGAGATGGTTTTGCGTTTTTCGTTAAGCAGGTAAGTCGCTACAGATACAGGGCATATGGCGCGTATTTCTGCACTGCGGTCTTTCTGTGCCTCATCTTCAACCAGTCGCAAAATGGACAAGGCCAGTGAACGTGTACTGCGAATAGTACCTACACCTTCACAGCGAGGGCAGATCTTGGAATGGGTCTCCCCCAGCGATGGACGTAAGCGCTGGCGAGACATTTCTAGTAAGCCAAAGCGGGAGATCCTGCCAATTTGTACTCGTGCACGATCCATCATCAGTGCATCGCGCATGCGGTTTTCCACTTCACGTTGATTGCGCACGGGTTGCATGTCGATAAAATCGATAACTACCAGGCCGCCCATGTCGCGCAAGCGCAATTGGCGGGCTATTTCATCGGCTGCTTCGAGATTGGTTTGTAGCGCCGTTTCCTCAATATCGCCGCCCTTGGTGGCGCGCGAGGAGTTGATGTCTATGGCAACCAGGGCTTCAGTGACGTCAATGACGATTGATCCGCCAGATGGCAATTTGACTTCACGCTGGAAAGCCGTCTCAATCTGGGATTCAATCTGGTAGCGATTAAATAGGGGGATATCATCCTGGTACAGCTTTACTTTGCTGCGATAGTTGGGCATAACCTGCTGAATAAACCCTGCCGCCAGGTCGAAAGCCTCTTTATTGTCAACGATGACCTCACCAACATCCTGGCGCAGGTAGTCGCGGATAGCGCGAATAATTACATTGCTTTCCTGGAACAGGAATTCGGGAGCAGGGGAGCGTTTGGCTGCATTTTCAATGGATTCCCAGAGCTGCAGCAGATAATTCAGATCCCACTGCAGTTCTTCAGCGCTGCGACCAACACCCGCGGTGCGAATAATGACTCCCATGCCTTGAGGAACTTCAATCTCTCCCAGGGCATCTTTTAATTCGGCGCGATCTTCACCTTCGATACGGCGTGAAATACCACCAGCGCGTGGATTATTTGGCATAAGAACCAGGTAGCGGCCGGCCAGGCTGATAAAGGTTGTTAGCGCTGCACCTTTATTGCCTCGCTCTTCTTTATCAATTTGAACAATAACCTCAGTGCCTTCCTTCAGGACATCTTTGATCTTGATACGACCATCGTTATTGTCACCGGGGTTTCTGCTGAAATACTCGCGGGAAATTTCTTTGAGAGGGAGGAAACCATGGCGCTCTGCACCATAATCAACAAAAGCCGCCTCCAGGCTGGGTTCTACGCGGGTGATTTTGCCTTTGTAGATATTCGATTTTTTTTGTTCGCGACTGCGATTTTCGATATCCAAATCATACAGCCACTGACCATCGACCAGGGCTACACGCAACTCTTCCGGTTGAGTTGCATTAATGAGCATTCTTTTCATGTGTTACCTAAAGCAAGTACCAGGTTGTTTTATGCGCCTGGCACAGATGCAATCAGAGTTAACACAGCGTGTTTTGTGCAACCTCGTAGACTGGTGCGCTGCCGTATGGGCTCGAACCAGCGGTTGGTGGAAATATTGGGATTGTTCAGTATTTTCGCTGATCAGCGACTGCCAAACCCATCATAAATCATTTCCATTTTTCTCATTTTTCAGGCTCAGATAACTGGCCTGTCTATTTGTACGATGCGTATTTCAACGCTGCCAACCAATGGGCAACTGCTTTCGCTTGCTTTGCAATCCTTACAGGATTGCTTGCATCTTGCCACATAAAGCCTGGATAGCCACATGGGCTCGCTATATCAATCCTGGATTAACTGGATGTCTCCAGCAAACTGGTTGCTTGTTTGCCTGCCGGAGCCTACGTTGGTCTCTCTTGCTTAACGGATCTTATGGATAGCTGAAATCGATTCAGCGATAAGTCATAAGCAATAGCTACTTGCGGTAACCCGGTTGGTCAATTTTGTGGCCTTTGGCACTGAACAACCTTTGTTTTGATGGTCAGTAATTGGCCGTTTTACGATTTATACAAATAGAAGCAAGAGTTCTACAAAACAAAGCGCTGCGAACAATAACGATAATCTGTGTTGGCGCGTTTGCTATGGCAGATGACCGGTTAAATTGGACAGCTGCCTTTTCGTCAGTTTTCAAGGGGGTGAGTCAGGTCGATGATTACGTTACCAGCATTTGCGGTGCGTTTAGCGCCTGTTGGCCCCCTGCTGGCAGCGGTATTTCCTCGCGACACGCCTTATAAACTTGCGTTGTCCGGAAACCAGCCTGAAACAGCCGTTTGACTATAGCAGTTATCTATCACATCAGCAATCAAATAACCTTTGCCTATGAAGGACTTATTACTTAGGTCATGGGTTTGAGGTATGATGCGGTATATGAAAAATCCTCCTCCCACATCATCTCCTGAAGTTCCTGTCGCGTCATCAAGTAGCTCTCCATCCTCAGACACCCCCCGGGCAATAACTGTCAGGTTCTTGACGATTGATGCTGAGTTGGCTGGTCAGCGCCTGGATAATTTTTTGATGGCTCAGTTAAAAGGGGTCCCTAAGTCGCGCATATATAACCTGGTGCGCAAAGGCGAGGTGCGTGTTAACAAGGGGCGCTCCAGGCCTGACTACAAGCTCTGTGCAGGGGATTTGGTTAGGGTGCCGCCGGTTCGCACGGCGGAAGCTAGAGTTGCTGCACCAGCCAAGGCAGGTAATCAGCTTGTCGCTTTACTTGACCAGTCTGTTTTGTTTGAAAATGAAGGGCTTCTGGTCATTAATAAGCCCCCGGGCTTGGCGGTTCACGGCGGTAGTGGCGTTAACCTGGGATTAATCGAGACACTGAGGCAGATGCGCCCTGAGGCTCGTTATTTGGAGTTGGTCCATCGTTTGGATAGGGATACGTCCGGTTGCATCATGGTGGCTAAAAAGCGCAGCTACTTGCGCCACTTGCAGGCTGCCTTGCGCGATAAGGTGGAAGGGCAAATAGAAAAGGTTTATTGCGCCCTGGTGGTCGGTCATTGGCCGGCAAGGCTTCATCAGGTAAATGCGCCGCTACTGCGAACAGAGGTGGGGGCTGATGAGCGTTATGTCCGGGTTCATCCCGATGGCAAGCCGAGTTTGACATTATTTAACGTTATCCAGCGTTATCAGGGGTTTACCTTGGTTGAGGCGCGTCCGGTCACCGGTCGCACCCATCAGATTAGGGTTCATGCCCGGCATGCAGGCCACGGGCTGGTGGGGGATGAAAAGTATGGGGATGATGACATTAATCTTCATATGCGTAACCAAGGGATAAAGCGGTTATTTTTACATGCTTCTTCACTGGGTTTTTGTTTGCCTGGAGAGGCTCAAATGACATGGGTGGAGGCTCCCTTGCCGCAGGATTTGGCCCAACCGCTTTCCTGTCTGGAGTCACTGGGTGATTAATTGTTTTTGGAGAGTTTGTTTTGCTGTTTATTTTTGATTGGGACGGTACGCTGTGTGATTCCACGGCAACCATTACCCGTGCCATGCAAGCTGCTGCCCGGGATATGGGATGGGAGCCATTGGTGGATCATGAAATCCACGAAATCATTGGTTTGGGGTTGCCTGAGGCGCTGATGCGTCTTTATCCACAAGTTTCAACATTGGAACGCCAGCAGTTGAGGGATATGTATGCCCAGCGTTTTGTTGAGTTCGACCAGGCATGCCCGGCAGAGTTTTTTCCGCATGTTAGGGCAACTCTGGATAACCTTAGGCAGCAAGGCCACATTCTGGCCGTGGCTACGGGTAAGAGTCGGCGAGGGTTGGATCGTATCTTTGGTGTAATGGGATTGAGTGACTACTTTCACGCGACACGCTGTGCCGATGAGACGGCCTCTAAACCTAACCCTTTGATGCTGCAGCAGTTATTGCAGTTGTTTGAGGTTGATGCCAATGGTGCTGTGATGGTTGGAGACACAGAATATGATATGGCAATGGCACGATCTATTCAGATGCCGCGCATTGCCGTTAGTTATGGAGCCCATCACCCTAATCGCTTGAAAACATATAACCCGGAGCTTTGCCTGGACCAGTTCTCCCAATTACTGGAATGGCCAGCATTGAGAGGGTGAGTCATCTTTAGCCAAGAGGGTCTATTCCTTCTTTATATAGCATCCTGATCAGCGCAATAAGTGGTAGGCCGACCAGGGTGTTGGGGTCGTCCCCGGTCACTTTTTCAAAGAGGCTGATCCCCAGTCCCTCTGATTTAAAGCTTCCTGCGCAATCATAGGGTTGTTCCCGGTGCAGATAATGAGTGATTTGGATATCGCTGAGTGTGCGAAAATGCACCTCACAGGTCTCAACACTGGTGTGTCTGGTGTTATTTTCCGGGTTAAGCAGGCAGAGTCCTGTGAAAAAGGTGACGCTCTTCCCGCGAAATGAACAGAGTTGCTGGAAGGCCGCTTCAAAGTGCAGGGGTTTACCGAGAGTTTTTCCTTCAAAGCTGGCAACCTGGTCTGACCCGATAATGACGTGGTCTGGATAGTCCTGGACCAGGGCACTGGCTTTTGCGCACGCCAGGCGCTCGACTAATTGTGCTGGTGTTTCCCTTGGGGCAGGGGTTTCATCAATGGCGGGATTGGCTGTTTCGAATGGCAGTTCTAGCTTCTCAAGAAGCCGACGGCGATAGATAGAGCTGGAGGCAAGCAGGATTTTCTTCATGTGTAGCGATGTCTTTGCTGGTTAGGATACCCAATATGCAGGGGGATTTTTCTTCTTTGCCGATTCAAAAGTGACCCGTGTCAAGGATACCCAATATGCAGGGGGATTTTACCTGCAAACCACTAAATAGCACTCTCTCGTTGATTTTGGCCCAGTTTTTCTTTGACAGATCAAGGGCATATCCCTATGATTGCGCGCTTATGTCAAAGCCCCCATTTCACAAGCCATTTCCACGCCAGGGCGACCCTCGCAAATTTGCCCAGCAAGGGGTTGAATTGGAAGGAGTTATTGCCATTGCTGATCTGTCTCGCCTGGCCGATGCCGTAGAGGGCAGCAAAGGTGATATTCAGGTAAAACTGGCTTTTGGTGTTAATGAAGAGGGTAAGCGAGTAGTAACTGGCAACGCTAGTGGTGATGTTTCCCTGGTGTGTCAGCGTTGTCTTGAGCTGGTTACTTATACGCTTGAAAGTGATATTTCGCTGGCTATCGTGTGGGACGAAGATGCAGCTAAAGCGCTGCCTGCTTATCTCGATCCCTGGATAGCCGGAGAAGGCGCAGCAGACTTTTACGAGATGATCGAAGAAGAATTGTTGCTGGGTTTACCTCCAGTGGCCTACCACGGAGAGCCTTGTGTTGATAGCAGGCTCTACTCCAGTGGTAAACCGGTTGAGGTAAAAGAAACCAAAAACCCTTTTAAAGTGCTGGAGCAACTCAAGAGCTCGCCGAAATAATGAGGCGCCTCGGTTCCAGTGAGTATGTAAATAGGAGCAAACCATGGCTGTTCAACAAAACAAAAAATCCCGTTCCAAGCGCGATATGCGTCGCTCACACGACGCACTGACTGGCCCAACCCTGTCAGTTGATGCTGTTAGCGGTGAAAAGCATCTGCGTCACCATGTTACTGCCGACGGTTTTTACCGCGGACGTAAAGTGATCAATAAAGGCAGCGACGAATAAGTCGGCCTGGCGACGAGTAACACTTGTCGGCAACTATTCGAATAGCAGTAGATGCTATGAGCGGGGACTTAGGTCCCCGCGTTGCTATTGATGCTGCCCAAAATTTTCTGCAATGCCATTCCGATCTTGAAATCACCTTGGTTGGCGATGAATCCCAGCTCCAGCAGGCACATTCCTTAACCGGTAAAAACTCTCGTCTGCATTACCTGCATGCTCCTGATGTCGTCACTATGGCGGATGATCCATTGTCGGCTTTGCGCCATAAGAAAAATTCCTCTATGTGGAAGTCTTTGGAGCTTCTGTGTCTGGATCGGGCAGATGCTTGTGTCAGCGCAGGAAATACGGGTGCGCTTCTCGCGATGGCCAGGCACCAAATAAAAACTTTGCCAGGTATAGAAAGGCCTGCCATTTGTAAATCTATGCCAGTGCGCTCAGGTGTAACTTATTTGTTAGATCTGGGGGCGAATATTGACGTGGGGCCAGAGTTATTGCATCAGTTCGCACTAATGGGGGCTGCATTGGCGAGAGCTGCGGGTGTTGCAAATCCCCGGGTATCTTTATTGAATATTGGTACAGAGGAATACAAGGGTACTCAGGTATTGCAGCAGGCCCAAGTGTTATTACAGAGTGATAACAGCTTTACCTATAGTGGTTTTGTTGAGGCTAATCGTATTTTCAACGGGGACGTGGATGTGATTGTCTGTGATGGTTTTCATGGGAATGTAGCGCTTAAGGCCAGTGAGGGTGTTGCACAGTTTATTGCAGACAAGATTGCTGTTGAATTTAAGCGGCATGTTTTCAGCCGGGTGATGGCATTTTTGGCATGGCCAACACTGCGTCGCCTTAAGTTACAGTTAAATCCTGCACGCTATAATGGCGCCAGTTTTTTGGGCCTGCAGAAACCTGTGATTAAAAGCCATGGCAATGCTAATGAGCAGGCCTTTATTCACGCACTTGAGGTGGCGCTCCAGCAGGTACAAGAGCGTGTTCCTCAGCGTATTCTCGAACAGATTTCCCTTCATTAATATCATCGAAAGTAATCAATTATGACTCAACAACATCTTGCTTTTGTATTTCCTGGCCAGGGTTCGCAAAAAATTGGCATGCTTGCTGAATTGGCAGCCGAATATCCTATTGTGCAATCAACTTTTGCGGAGGCCTCAGAGGTACTTGGGTATGATTTGTGGGCTTTAGTTCAAACTGGCTCGCAGGAAGAGATTAATTTAACTGAGCGAACCCAACCTTTATTACTGACGGCCAGTGTTGCTGTGTGGCGTGTATGGAATCAAAAGGGTGGGGCGCAACCTGCTTTGGTTGCAGGGCATAGCTTGGGTGAGTGGAGTGCATTGGTCTGTGCTGGTGTAGTTGACTTTAAAGCGGCTGTAAAAATTGTACAATTACGTGGCAGATACATGCAGGAAGCGGTTCCAGCAGGCGTTGGTGCTATGGCGGCAATTATCGGGCTGGATGATGAACTGATTAAGGATGCCTGTAAAAAGGCAGAACAAGGTGATGTGGTTGCTGCCGTGAATTTTAATTCACCTGGCCAGGTAGTCATTGCCGGTACCGCAGCAGCTGTTGAACGTGCTAGCGCACTGTGTAAGGAGGCCGGTGCCAAACGTGCTTTGCCGCTGCCGGTGAGTGCACCTTTCCATACAGAATTAATGCGCCCTGCGGCCGAGCGCCTTGCTGATTTAGTGAGTGCAACAGTCTTTTCTGTTCCTTCAATTCCTGTTGTACACAATGTTACAGCCGCAACCGAAAGTAATCCTGAGAAAATTAAAGCGCTCATGATTGAGCAAATCTATAGTCCTGTGCGCTGGGTGGATTGTGTCAATACTATGGTTGAGTTGGGAGCGACTACCACTATTGAATGTGGTCCAGGCAAAGTGCTGTCAGGCTTGAATAAGCGTATTGCTGCACAATTGAGTGCGTTGTCTGTTGAAAAACCTGAAGAACTGGATGTGGTATTGGCTGCTGTTTAATTTGATTAATCTGTGAGTGACATCATGAATATAAATGACAAAGTGGCGTTGGTAACTGGAGCCAGTCGCGGTATTGGTGCTGCTATCGCTGAGCAATTGGGTAAAGCGGGGGCAATTGTTATTGGCACTGCCACTAGCGAGTCCGGGGCTGCAAAAATTTCTGAGCGTTTTGCCGAGCTGGGTATTCGCGGTTCCGGTAAGGTATTAAATGTTACCGATGCTGAATCAGTGGCTAATTTATTGAAAGCCGTTGGTGACGAATTCGGTGCCCCCGCCATATTAGTGAATAACGCCGGTATCACCAAAGATAACCTGTTGATGCGGATGAGTGATGAGGAGTGGTTTGATGTAATCAACACCAATCTGAGCGCTATATACCGTCTTAGTAAGGGGGTATTGCGTGGCATGATGAAGGCCCGCTGGGGGCGCATTATTAATATCAGTTCTGTTGTCGGGTCTATGGGAAATCCCGGACAGTCTAATTATGCGGCAACAAAGGCTGGTGTCAGTGGTTTTGCCCGCTCTTTGGCGGCTGAGGTGGGGTCCAGGAATATCACTGTTAATACAGTGGCTCCCGGTTTTATTGATACGGATATGACCAAAGCCCTACCTGAAGAGCAAAAAGCACAATTGATGGCGCGCATCCCTCTTGGCAGGCTGGGGGCACCGGAAGAGATTGCGGCGGTTGTCCTGTTCCTGGCCAGTGATGCAGCGGGTTACATTAGTGGCGAGACAATCCATGTTAATGGCGGCATGTATATGTCTTAACTGCATATAAATTATCATTTTTAATCACTATTAATTATCAAAAACCCAATTTTTTTAGATTTCGGCATTACCAGAGTCGCAAAATAGATGTAAAATGCCGGACGATTTTGACCGAAACACCCGGAGTTGCTTTCAACTCAAGTCAGGTTGTTTCGCTTATACAACCACTAGGAGTTACATAACATCATGAGTAGCATTGAAGAACGCGTAAAAAAGATCGTTGCTGAGCAACTGGGTGTGAAAGAAGAAGAAGTAAAAAACGAAGCTTCTTTCGTCGAAGATCTGGGCGCTGATTCTTTGGATACCGTAGAGTTGGTAATGGCTCTCGAAGAAGAATTTGAAACTGAAATTCCCGATGAAGAAGCCGAGAAAATCACCACTGTTCAATTGGCTATCGATTACATCAATGCCAATCTGGCGTAAGCTTCAAGCTAGCTGATTTGTACTTCCAAAGGAGCCGTATTATTGAAAAATAGTACGGCTTTTTCTTTTGTTAGCTTTATCTATCAGTCAAAAGCGCGTTTAACCCCTTGTTTGTTGTTATCCGTTAGCTAACAAGACATGGCCGTTGTTATTTTTCGACGGCGGTGATTTTTTGTCCTTTGCAGGAGAAGCCTTAAGGTGTCACGCAAAAGAGTTGTAGTCACTGGTCTGGGTATGATCAGTTCCCTGGGCAATACCGTTGCTGATACTTGGCAAGGTATTGTTAATGGCAAAAGTGGTGTTGCTACTATTACTGCATTCGATGCTTCTGCTTTTAGTACACAATTCAGCGCATCGGTTAAAAACCTCAATGTTGAAGATTATTTTCCGGGTAAGGAAGCCCGTAAAATGGATCCTTTTATTCAGTATGGGATGGTTGCGGGCATTCAGGCTATTCGTGATTCAGGCCTGGAAGTTACCGAAGCCAATAGTGGGCGCATCGGTGTTTCCATTGGCTCCGGGATTGGCGGTATAGGTACCATTGAAGATGGTACCTCCACCCTTGAACACAAGGGACCGCGCCGTATTTCACCATTTTTTGTGCCCAGTGCCATTATCAATATGATTGCGGGCAATTTGTCGATTATGTATGGCTTGCGTGGCCCTAATGTGGCGATTACTACGGCTTGTACTACCGGTACCCATTCCATAGGTTTTGCGGCTCGCATGATTCAGTATGGCGATGCTGATGTCATGATTGCTGGTGGGGCAGAAATGGCAACAACACCATTGGGGTTGGGTGGCTTTGCAGCGGCACGCGCCCTCTCTACCCGCAATGATAATCCGCAGGCGGCAAGCCGCCCCTGGGACAAAGATCGCGATGGATTTGTCCTGGGTGATGGAGCGGGTGTGCTCGTGCTGGAAGAATATGAGCACGCCAAGCGGCGCGGCGCTAAAATTTATGCAGAGCTGATTGGCTTTGGTATGAGCGGCGATGCTTATCACATGACCTCTCCACCGGAGGATGGCTCAGGTGCTGCTGCATCTATGCGCAATGCTATTCTTGATGCGGCCATCTCTCCTGAGTTGATTAACTATATCAATGCTCACGGTACTTCTACCCAGGCGGGAGATTTGGCAGAGTGCCGTGCTGTTAAGTCTGTTATGGGCACAGCTGTTGATCAGGTCGCGGTCAGTTCGACTAAATCGATGATTGGTCATTTGCTGGGGGCAGCCGGTGCGGTTGAGGCTATTTTCAGTGTGTTGGCTATCCGCGATCAGGTTGCGCCGCCAACAATTAATTTGGAGAATCCGGATGAGGGCTGTGATATTAATCTGGTCCCCCATCAGGCCCAAGAGCGTAAAATTGAGGCGGTATTGTCCAACTCTTTCGGTTTCGGCGGGACCAATGGATCGCTGATTTTCCGTAAGGTGTAACTCCGGTAATTGCTGCTTTCCAGAAAACGCCGGGCTAAAGCCCGGCGTTTTTGTTTGGATAACTTTATGGGTAGACTTGGCTCATGCCTGCAAACTTTCCTTTAATCAGTGTAAATGGTCAGATCGGGGGAAGCATCTCTCCTCTTGATCGAGGTTTTGCCTATGGCGATGGGGTTTTTGAAACCTGTCGTTTATGCTATGGACACATTCCCCTGTGGGATTTCCACTACCGGCGTTTGAGCAATAGTTGTCAGCAGCTGCGAATTCCTTTGGATGAAAGGAAATTATTGGGGTTTATGCATTCATTACTGAGTCGCGATGATGTGGTTTCCCTCGCCGATGCCGTGTTTAAACTGGTCGTTACACGCGGTGTTGCGCAAGACCCGGAGGCTCGTGGTTACCGTATCCCGGCTTCGAGTCATACTACCTATTGTCTTTCCATTTCCCCTGCCAAACCCCTGCTGTCTGCCCAATACCAGCATGGGATTCGTGTGCGTATTTGTCGCCAGCGCTTGGCAGATTCTGTATTGGCCGGGTTGAAACACCTGAATCGTTTGGAGCAGGTGCTGGCCCGTAGTGAATGGACTGATGAGTATGATGAAGGCTTATTGCTGGATCTGCGTGGTAACCTGATAGAGGCAACGGCAGCCAATATCTTCATCCGTAGGGATGGGCAGTGGTTTACGCCGGATTTATCGAGTACTGGTGTCGCAGGGGTAATGCGCGATTTTTTGCTGACCACACTGATGCCGACACTGGGCGAACCTGTTCGGATCATGCCCTTGGGATTAAACAAACTTGCGATGGCTGATGAGGTCTTTTTGTGTAACAGCATGATCGGTATCTGGCCGGTTTGCCTGGCAGACACTGCTAACTTGAGTTGGCAGGTAGGAGCGGGCACGCGTCAGTTACAGTCGGCCTATGAGGCCTGGCTTCAGGCGTTTGCCAATATCAAACAGTAAAGATAGTGACTTATGGTGTCGATTAGCCGTTTTATTGTTTCTCTGTGGCGCAAGTTGCTGATTCTGGTGTTCGTGGTTTTGCTGGTTGCCTTAGGCTTGGCTTATGGTGCGTGGCGTTACTTCAATTATTGGTTGGATCAACCTTTAGCGATTCCTGCTGAAGGGTATGTTTACGAATTGAAGCCGGGGCAAAGTCTTGGCCATTTAGCGGCCCAACTGGGCGCTGATGGTGTGCTAGAGCACCCTGTTTTGTTGCGGGTATATGGGCGCCTGCAAAATGCTCACAAAATTCACGCGGGGGAGTATCGATTCGATGTAGGTGCCACCCCTAAAAGCCTGGTGAGCAAGTTGCTGAAAGGCGAGGTTATTCTCTATCAAGTGACGATTGTCGAGGGGTGGACCTATGCGCAGGCATTGGATGCTGTTGGTAAAAGCCCTTATTTGCGGCATTTGCTAACAGGTAAGGATATGGAGGCGCAAAAGGTATTGTTGGGCTTGGAGGATATGCACCCGGAAGGTTGGTTTTTCCCGGATACCTACAGTTTTCCTCGCAATACAACCGATGTGGATTTATTAAGGCAAGCTCACCAGAAAATGCGCCATGAGCTGGAGCGGGCCTGGGAGAATCGGGCCGGGCAACTACCCTATAAAACGCCTTATGAGGCGCTAATTATGGCATCGATCATTGAGCGGGAGACGGGCCACCATGCTGAACGGGACCAGATCGCCGGCGTGTTTGTGCGACGTCTACAGCAGGGGATGAGGCTGCAGACAGATCCTACTGTTATCTATGGTATGGGGGAAAAATACCAGGGCAGGATCTCGCGCAAGCATTTGCAGGAGGCTACGGCCTACAATACTTATGTGATTGATGGTTTGCCGCCCACACCCATCGCCCTACCCAGTGCTGCGTCGATTCGTGCTGCGTTACATCCGGCAGATGGCAACGCCTTGTATTTTGTTGCCAAAGGGGATGGCACCAGCGAGTTTTCGGCAACTCTGTCAGAGCATAATGCTGCAGTGAGGCGTTACCAGCTCAAGCGCCGTGCTGATTACCGCTCATCGCCACCGTCACCGCAAAGCACTAACCAGACACCCTAAGCCCCTGAAATATCGGGATTTTGCCTGATTGCCCCGGTATCAAAAGGCCGGGCGACTGAGTACAATAGAGCCATTTTTATCCGTACCACAACCATCCGTTGGTTATTGGTGCACACCTTCGTTGATTGATTGGACATACCCACGCTATGAGCGAACACGATTCCGCCGCCAACACCCATTCTGACGCAAGCGCCGAAGTTAAAAGCAAGCCCCAACATTTTATTCAACAGATCATCCGTCGCGATCTGGAACAGGGGCTGCACCAGAAGATCGTCACTCGTTTTCCGCCTGAGCCCAATGGTTATTTGCACATCGGTCATGCCAAGTCCATTTGCCTGAATTTTGGTGTTGCCCAGGAGTTTGGTGGTGTGTGTAACCTGCGCTTTGATGACACCAATCCGGAAAAGGAGAGCGAAGAATTCGTTAACTCCATTATGGCGGATGTGAAATGGCTCGGCTTCCAATGGGATGGCAAGGTGAAATACACCTCCGATTATTTCGACCAACTCTATAATTGGGCCATCCATTTAATTAATGAGGGTCTGGCGTTTGTGTGTGACCTGAGTGCAGAGCAGATGCGCGAATATCGCGGCACCCTGACCGAACCGGGTAAAAACAGCCCTTACCGTGATCGATCTGTGGAAGAAAACCTGGCGTTGTTTGAAAAAATGCGCGCCGGTGAGTTTGACGAGGGTACTTGTTCCCTGCGCGCCAAAATTGATATGGCTTCGCCTAATATCAATTTGCGTGACCCGATTATCTACCGCATCAAAAAAGCCCATCACCACCAAACCGGTGACAAGTGGTGCATTTATCCTTCTTATGATTTTGCCCATGGCCAAAGCGATGCTATTGAGGGAATTACCCACTCCATCTGCACGCTGGAGTTTGAAGATCATAAGCCGCTTTACGATTGGTTTATCCAGCATCTACCGGTGCCAGCGGTGCCGCGTCAGTATGAATTTGCACGCTTGAATATCAACTATGCGGTGACCAGCAAGCGCAAACTCAAGCAGCTGGTAGATGAGGGTTATGTGGATGGCTGGAATGACCCGCGTATGCCCACCATTTCCGGCATGCGTCGTCGTGGTTATACACCATCGTCTTTGCGTGAATTCTGTGAGCGCATTGGTGTAACTCGTTCCGATGGTGTGGTTGATGTCAGTATGCTGGAGTTCTGTGTACGTGATGACCTGGATAAGAATGCACCACGTGCTATGTGTGTGCTTCGTCCGCTCAAGTTGACTATCACTAATTATCCGGCAGACAAAGTGGAGTATCTGAGTGTACATAACCATCCCAGCCGCGAGGACTTGGGGAGCCGCGAACTGGTATTTTCCAACACCTTGTATATTGAGGATGAGGACTTTCGCGAGGAGGCCAACAAAAAGTACAAACGCCTGGTGATTGGGAAACGTGTGCGTTTGCGTGGTGCTTATGTCATTGAAGCCGATTCCTGTGTGAAGGATGACAATGGCAATATCATCGAAGTAAAGGCGCGCATTATTGAAAATACGTTGGGCAAAGATCCGGAGGATGGTGTGAAACCCAAGGGGGTTATTCACTGGGTATCTGCCGCCCATGCACGCGATTGCGAAGTGCGCCTTTATGACCGTCTGTTTAATGATGAGGCCCCGGATGCAGGCGGCAAGAATTTCCTCGACGCGATTAATCCCAATAATTTGGCGATACTGCCAAATGCCAAGGTGGAACCAGCCTTGGCTAATGCAAGCGTTGGAACTACCTTCCAGTTTGAGCGCCAGGGTTACTTCTGCCTGGATAGCAAGTACTCAACGGCAGAACACCTGGTGTTTAACCGCACCATCGGTTTGAAAGACTCTGCTGGCAAGAACGAGGATTAACAGGCATGGCATTGCAGATTTACAACACGCTCTCACGCCAGAAGGAAGAGTTCAAGCCATTAAAGCCGGGCAAGATTTCCATGTATGTCTGTGGCATTACGGTATATGACTATTGCCATATCGGCCACGCACGCGTATTGGTTGCTTTTGATGTAATCACCAAATTTTTGCGGAGCCAGGGGTGGGATGTCACCTATGTGCGCAATATTACCGACATCGACGATAAGATCATCAAACGCGCCAACGAAAATGGTGAGCAATACACTGATCTGACCAAACGCTTTATCGATTATATGCATGAGGACGAAGCGCGTCTGGGGATTGCTCGCCCGGATATAGAGCCGCGTGCTACGGCTTTTATTGATCAGATCATCAATATGAATCAAGCCTTGATCGACAAGGGTTATGCCTATCCAGCCAGCAATGGCGATGTGTACTATCGCGTAACCCGCTTTGCGGATTACGGTAAGCTCACCAACAAAAATGTAGATGAGTTGTTGGTTGGTGCGCGCATTGAAGTAGATGAAATTAAAGAAGACCCGCGTGATTTCGTGCTATGGAAAGCGGCTAAAGCCGGTGAGCCCGCCTGGAAATCACCCTGGGGGCAAGGTCGCCCTGGTTGGCATATCGAATGCTCGGCCATGAGTAAAGATTGCTGCGGTACTACCTTTGATATCCATGGTGGTGGTCCGGATTTACCTTTCCCGCATCACGAAAATGAAATTGCCCAGAGCGAAGCGGCCAATGGTTGCAAGTATGTAAACTATTGGATGCATGCAGGCGCTGTGCGTGTGGATGGGGAAAAAATGTCCAAATCTCTGGGTAATTTTTTCACTATTCGTGATGTATTGGAAAAATACCATCCTGAAGTCGTGCGCTTTTTGCTAGTGAGCAGCCATTACCGCAGTCCTATCAATTACGCGGAAGATAATCTGGTAGAGGCTCGTACAGGCTTGGAGCGTTTCTACGGTGCACTGCGTGACTATGCCGATGTGGAATCGTTACCACTGACTGAGTTACAGGCCAGTGATTATTACCGTAGTTTTGTTGCGGCTATGAATGACGACTTTAACACTCGCGTTGCTTTGGCGAGTATGTATGACCTGGTTAGGGAGTTGAATAACGCTGGTAAAACTGATGTTGAGCGTGCGCAACGTCTGGCAGGGGAATTGAAAGCATTGGGATTGATTCTTGGCATTCTGCAGGAGAATCCCAGGGTCTTTTTGCAGACTGGCACCAGCGGCCAGATTGCTGCCGAAGAGGTGGATCGTTTGGTTGCCGAGCGTATTCAGGCTAAAAAAGAAAAGAATTATGCCCGTGCTGATGAAGTTCGTAAGCAATTAGCTGATAACGGAATCCTGATTGAAGATGCCAAAGATGGTACTACCCAGTGGCGTCGTGAGTAAGTGAGGTATTGTTGTGTTTAATGATCAGGCCATGATGTGGGCGATAAGTTTTTTGGTGGTTTATGTTGCTGCACAAGTGTTTGTGGCGCGCCACCCTCGTTTTGCCAGCTATAGTCCAATTAAAAGAAGTCTTGCAGTAAAAGTTATTTCTTTAGCGGGCTTTGCCTTGGCTTATGTATTTGTCCAGATGGGAAATTCGGGCATTTAGGAGTTGCTGGGTGATGTTGCTGCGCAAGCTATTAAAAAATCGTGGACTAGGTATGAATCTGCTGGCCAGTCTGTGTCTGCTGGCGTTGTTTATCTACACCTGGGATTTGGATATGGGTGAGCTGGGCAGGAGACTGTTAGCGATTTTGCTGGCGCTGGTGATTCTTGTTGCGGCGGCGGCATGTATAGGATGGTGTTTGTATCGATTTCGCCGACGCACCCAACAGGATATTTACCCCGCTGACGATACTCCTGGACATGAGCGGGGTATCTCGACAGACAGAAAGCAGAAAGATGACTGATCTGCGCATGACAAATTTAAATGCGTTGAAGAATCATCTCCAGAACCAGGCGACTTCCGAAATAAGCCAGCATCAGGCAAATAAAACCGGCCAGTGCCCAGCGTATGGCTTTGTTTCCTCTCCAGCCCAATTGCCACCTGCCCCATAGCAAGACGGCGTAAATTACCCAGGCACAAAGTGAGAATACTGTTTTGTGCACCAGATGCTGGGCAAACATATCCTCCAGAAACCAGAAGCCAGACACTATTGCCAGCGTCAGCATGATCTCTCCCACCCACAATAACTCAAACAGCAGGGCTTCTATGGTTTGCAGCGGGGGGAGCAGACGTACACCGGGTGTCAGGTGTTTGTGTTTCAGTTGGTGGGATTGATACGCAAGTAGCAGAGCCTGGAGACTGGCAATGGTTAGCAGGCTGTAGGCGATAATCGATAAGATCACATGGGTGGCAATAGAGTAGTCCAGCAGATGGCTTGCCTGATTTTTACTCACGATTGATGCCAGAACAGAGAGTGCCGACAAGGGATAAAGAAGGACAAACAGGTTGTGAAGTGCTTTCTTCAGGCTGCTAATCAGCACCAGCAGGTTAACTGCCCAGAAAATCAACGAGGACACCCCGAAATAGCTTAGGTGGAAGCCCTCGCGATAGAAACCATTACCAATGACCCCTATGCCATGGAAGACCAGGGCAACAGCGGTGGTGACTAACAGCGATTTACGCTCCAGGTCGTGCTGGCGCAGGAGGCGGGTAATAAAATAGAGGCTTCCAGCACTGTAAAAAACCAGGGCAAGCAAGTTGGCGCCAAGAGTCAGAGAACTGGAGATAATCATGCCGTGACAAGTTCCATGGGCAAGCGATGAAAGGTGCCCAGTGTGTCACAAGGCGCAACTAATTTGAAGGGAATGAGAAATATCCTTATTTGGTAAGCTGATTTTACCAGGGCACAGGGGGTGTATTTGCAGGTATAATCGCCGCCACTTTCAGACCGGGTATGAGACCCGTATTGCCGCAGCCCCTAATTAATCGAGACTGTCCATGTTTGAGAACCTAACTGATCGTTTATCCCACACCCTGCGCAGCCTGACAGGCAAGGCGCGCCTGAGTGAAGACAATATCAAGGATGCCTTGCGCGATGTCCGCAAGGCCCTGCTGGAGGCCGATGTGGCCTTGCCGGTGGTAAAAGCGTTTATCGACCAGGTGCGCAGTCGTGCTCTGGGCCAGCAAATTAGCAAGGCACTCAATCCGGGCCAGCAATTCCTGAAAATTGTTGAGGCAGAGCTGGTTGCTACCATGGGGCAGGCCAATGAGAGCCTGAATTTGGCACAACAACCTCCTGCGGTAGTCCTTATGGCAGGTTTGCAAGGTGCCGGTAAAACCACCTCTGTGGCCAAGTTGGCGCGTTTCCTTAAGGAGCGTGAAAAGAAAAAAGTATTGGTGGTGAGTGCGGATGTGTATCGTCCTGCCGCCATCAGGCAACTTGAGACCCTGGCAGCTGATATCGGAGTGGATTTCTTCCCTTCCAGTGGTGAGCAAAAGCCATTGGATATTGCCCGTAATGCACATGATCATGCCAAAAAGCAATTCTTTGATGTATTGATTGTGGATACGGCAGGTCGCCTTCATGTTGATGAAGAGCTGATGGTGGAAATCAAAGAGTTACACGCATCACTCAAACCGATTGAAACCCTGTTTGTCATCGATGCCATGATTGGCCAGGACGCGGTCAATACAGCCAAAGCCTTTAATGATGCATTGCCGCTTACCGGGGTGATCCTCACCAAAGCGGATGGTGATGCGCGCGGTGGTGCTGCACTTTCCGTGCGCCATATTACGGGCAAACCCATCAAGTTTTTGGGGATGGGGGAAAAAACCGATGCCCTGGAACCCTTCCACCCGGATCGTATTGCTTCCCGTATTTTGGGCATGGGCGATGTGCTCTCTTTGATTGAACAGGTAGAGCGTAATGTCGACAAGGCCAAAGCGGAGAAACTGATTAAGAAAGTCACCAAAGGGCAGAAGTTTGACCTGGAAGACCTGCGTGATCAGTTGCAGCAAATGCAAAATATGGGTGGCTTGACATCGATGCTGGACAAGTTGCCTGGGCTTGGCAACGTAGCGCAGATGGCGCAAACAGCCACGATGAACAAGCAGTTCAAAACTATGGAAGCCATTATTAATTCCATGACACCGGAAGAGCGTCGCAACCCCGACGACTTGAGCGGTTCACGCAAACGTCGTATTACCATGGGTTCGGGCACCCAGATTCAGGATTTGAACCGCCTGCTCAAGCAGTACAAGCAAATGGCAAAGATGATGGGCAAAATGAAGGGCGGTGGTATGCAGAAAATGATGCGCGGTTTGGGTGGTGTTCTTCCGGGGGGAGGTATGTTACCCCCGGGATTCAAATAAAATACGCTCTGTTTATAACAAAAAGCCCGCGTTTGCGGGCTTTTTGTTTTCTGGCGAACTGGCGTTACAGGTCACCTTGCAGGGTTAATACTAAGCTGCGGCTGCCTCCGTGGTTGCGATGTTCACAGAGGTAAATACCCTGCCATGTACCAAGGTTGAGCTGGCCATTGGTTACCGGAAGGTTCACGCTGGCACCAAGCAAGCTGGCTTTGAGATGTGCGGGTAAATCATCCGGCCCTTCATCATTGTGTTCGTAATAAGACTGGTTTTCTGGAACTGCATGGTTAAAAAAACGCTCGAAGTCACGCCTTACACTGGGATCTGCATTCTCATTCAATGTGAGTGAGGCTGAAGTGTGTTTCAGGAGCAGGTTTAGCAGACCAATACGCACCTGTCTTAATTCCGGAAGTTGATCAAGGATCTCATGGGTAATCAGGTGAAACCCCCTTGCTCGGGCTTTCAGGCGGAACTCTTTTTGAATCCACATGGGCTAGTCCGTTTTCTTTGCTTGTTGTTCGCAACTGCCTGGACGGTAGCTGATTACCTGGGGATCGGCACATGCCATACAAGCATTGGAGAAAGTTTGTTGTGTACTGCTGGGGCAGGGGGCTTTGACACAGCGGATGCCGGTATCGCGTTTTGCACAGACGGGATTAAACTCCATGGTACATATCTGTGGACGCTGTTCCGGGCAGGTATGTGGTTTGGGAGTCTCTTGTGAGGGTGGTGATGATGTTGTACTGCAGCCCGTTGTCAGGGCCAGCAAAAGCATGGCAGCAGCATATCGAATACCCATAGATGTCTCCTCCTCTCCAAAGCGGGTTATACATTGATGGGGGTAAGTGCTTGTCCGTCATAGCGGACGCCATCCCATCCATAGCGGATAAAGTTGCGAATGTTTTGGTGGTCGCTGTTTTCCGGGTGCTGCAAAACATCAATGCGATAGTAGTCGCCAAAGCAGGACAGGGTTTGGTTTTTATCCAATTGGTGCATGAGGGCAAATGCAAAAAGTTTACAGGAACCGGAGTTTTGCCCTGCCTCGTTGCGGAGTTCGCCGTTGGTAAAGGATGTCGGGCTAAAATGATAATTAGCCTCAATAACAGCCATAGTATCGTTAAACTGGAGGCTTTCAGGGCGGTTATGAAGCTTGTCAAGAAATTGCTGGATCTGCATGGTTTGGTTCAATCTCTGTGAATAAAAATGGATATTCTAGTGTACCGATATGTATACCTATCTATGATCGATTTTTCGAATAAAAATTATCGATCCATCGACTGGTTGTTATTCAACAATTGCGCTATGGTTGGTGCAAATCCCGCATAGGTTGCAAGTGAATTTTTCATGGCGAAAAAACGTCCAATTTATATTCCCTTCGCCGGGCCGGCGTTGCTGGAAGCGCCATTGCTGAACAAGGGTAGTGCTTTTACCCAGCGAGAGCGCCAGCAGTTTAACCTTGAAGGCTTGCTTCCTTACAAGATTGAAACCATCGAAGAGCAAAAAGCGCGTGTTTACCAACAACTATGCTCGTTTCAATCGCCTATGGATAAGCATATCTATTTGCGCAACATCCAGGATACCAATGAAACCGTCTATTATCGTCTGGTAACCGATCACCTGACGGAAATTATGCCATTGATTTATACCCCGACGGTGGGGTTGGCTTGCCAACAATTTTCCAAAATATACCGGCGAAAACGCGGGCTGTTTATTTCCTATCCAGATCGCGACCGCATTGAAGACATGCTGCAAAATGCAACCAAGCAGAATGTCAAAGTGATCGTTGTAACCGACGGCGAGCGCATCCTTGGGCTTGGCGACCAGGGCATTGGTGGCATGGGTATTCCGATTGGCAAGCTGGCACTTTATACCGCCTGCGGTGGTATTAGTCCCGCGTACACTTTACCAATCACTCTGGATGTAGGCACCAATAATGCTGCATTGCTGGATGACCCCATGTATATGGGGTGGCGTCATCCGCGAATTACTGGTGATGATTATTACCAGTTTGTGGATGAGTTTATCCAGGCCGTGAAGATCCGCTGGCCCAATGCCCTTCTGCAGTTTGAAGACTTTGCCCAGGATCATGCAACGCCATTATTGCAGCGTTACCGCGATCAGCTCTGTTGTTTTAACGATGATATCCAAGGGACTGCTGCAGTAACCGTTGGCACTTTATTGGCTGCTTGCCACGCGAAGGGAGAGTCTTTGTCTCAGCAGCGAGTGGTATTCGCCGGAGCTGGTTCTGCGGGGTGCGGCATTGCAGAGCAAATCGTTAAGCAAATGATGGATGAAGGGCTTAGTGAGGCTCAGGCTCGCCAGCGTATTTTCCTGTTAAGTGTTGATGGTTTGTTGCGAGAAGGGGCTGCCAACCTGTTTGATTTCCAGCGACCTTTGGCGACTTCGCTTTCTGTGATTACAGGATGGGGATTGTCCGATGAGGCAAAGATCAATTTGCTGGATGTCGTGCGTCATGCAAAGCCGGGTGTATTGATCGGGGTTTCCGGCCAGGCAGGGTTGTTTACCAAGGCTGTAGTAGAATGCATGCAAGAAACCTGTGAACGGCCTATTATCCTGCCCCTATCCAATCCCACATCCCAGGTTGAGGCCCAGCCTGTGGATCTCTTGCGCTGGACTTCGGGCAAAGTCCTATTGGCTACAGGCAGTCCCTTTGAGCCGGTAGATATGGGGGATAAGCACTACGATATTGCCCAGTGTAATAACAGCTATATTTTCCCGGGTATCGGATTGGCTGTGATTACTGCCAGGATCACGCGTATTACGGACAATATGTTGATGGCTGCCAGTCGCGCCCTGGCGGACTCTTCCCCCATTGTAAAAGCCGGGCAAGGGGCACTTTTGCCGCCACTGGAGGCTATTCGTGAGGTGAGCAAACTCATTGCGAGAGCTGTTATCAGGCAGGCGATTGAGGATGGAGTAGCCTTACCTTTCCCTGGCGACTTGCTGGAGCAGCAAATAGAAGGCCAGTTTTGGTATCCCGAATACCGCGAATATCGTCGCACTTCTTTCTGACGGAGTACTTGATGGAGTCAGTTGTGCCTGGCCTGCGTAGTTTTGAGCCATTCAGTGCGTTGGCCGCTTTCCTCGAAAGTCCGGCAGTACCCGCTAATAGCATGAATATCTTTCAGCTAGATGGCTATCTTCGTGCTATTGCGCTTGCACCAGGGGCAATAGCAGAGGATATGTGGATACCATTGGTGTTTAATGATTTGGAACCTGGCTATGAGTCAGATGTACAGAGGTTGCTCATTTTGGGGCAATTACATGCACTTTATGACTACCATCGCGGCGAAATTGCCATAAATTTGTGCAATTTACCCTGTTGCGCGGTATATGCTAGGCTTCAAGAGGAGAGAGTTGACCTCGAACAGTGGGCGAGGGGGTTTATACAGGGATACATCATCCGGGAAGAGGATTGGAATAAAGCGTTAACCCGGATGACAAATAGTCAAACGGATCATAAAATCAGCGCCAATGCATTTTTTGATGAATTTGACGCCATTCTCACTATCGTTTCTACTGTGGCTGATGCAAAATATGCAGTAGAAACGGGTTTCAACCCAGGGGATCTCGTTGAGGTTTTTGAGTCTTTTCCTGATTCGATTATCCGCTGGGGACGACTGGGAAGAAGCTTAAGTGAGCGTGATCCGGTTTATGCTTAGGATGAACCGGTTACAAATATGAGCCTTAGTCAAAAAATGAAAACACTCGCAGCAACACCGGTAAGTAGGATGGGGATATACAACCCCCAGACGCTGACTGGTAAAAGCCCTGGCGCCGTTGCTTGCATTAACCCATTTGTCGCTTTCTACATCGACCTGAGTTGTTCGATAAAGGACTAAAGCATGGATTTTCTTTCTACCCAAAAATACATACTAAACAAGCACCAGGCCAAAGAGATGTTTCCCTCTGGCCCCGATATGGCGGTATACAAGGTGTGCCACAAGATGTTTGCCACCCTTACTGCCGAAGGTGGTGTTCCTCGCGTCAGCCTCAAGTGTGACCCGGATCTAGCGTTGCAGTTGCGTGAGCAGTATCCCGCAGTACGTCCGGGATTCCAGATGAATAAAAAGCACTGGAATACCATCATCCTTGATGGATCTGTGCCCAGCGCCCAGATCCAGCGTATGATTGACCACTCTTACCAGTTAATTGTGGACAACCTTCCCACGGCTGATCGCGACAGGTTGCTTGCAGCCAAGCCTTGATCCTTCCGTGCCCCGATGTTATGCATCGGGGCCGGTTTGCTTGGATAGCCCTGTTTTGGACGTTTCTGCCTCACCAGCTCTATACACTTGGAGCCACTAGCCGCGATGAATGAGGCCAATGATACCGTCATTCCCCCCTCCCTTGATTCACACATGGATCTTGGACGCAAGTTAAAAGCAATTCGTGAAGCCCATAACCTGTCACAACGGGAACTGGCTAAGCGGGCCGGTATTACCAATAGCAGCATATCGATGATTGAGCAGGGGCAAGTAAGCCCAAGTGTGCAATCCCTGGAGCGTATCCTCACGGCTTTTCCCCTGTCATTGGCAGAGTTTTTTTCTCCTGGTGGCATATTACCTGCTCCCGTATTGATAACGCGCCAACTGCTCGAACTACAACAGGATAATCAGGTTTACGGTGCGACTATCCAGCATTTGGTGAATGGAATTGATAAGCCTGAACTGGATATGCAGCGGATTTTCCTGCCTCCAGGTACTCGCTCGGCTCTTGCCTATGCAAGGGTTGGTGATGTGAGTGCCGTGCTGCTGGACGGATATATCACGCTTTATTGCGGGGAGGTGATTATGTCATTGCAACCGGGTGACGGTGTTTACCTCAGGCGTGGTCATTTTTATCGTTTTGGCAATACCCATACTGATACAGCACAACTGGTGTTGTGTACATTGGTTGACCAGTTTGGTGCTAAATAAGTCGTATCCTTCCCGTCTTAATTAATTCAAGTGCACTTCTTTCTTGTTGGAGTGTCTTTCTGTGGAACAAGGCCGGGCAGAGTATGCCCGGCCTGCTACACTCAAAAGCGCCTTTTCCCGTTAATGGTTTGCCAAAAACAAGCATTGTCCGGGAATATTGATTCGGCATATGTCTTCAATAACGATAGAGAGAAATACCATGTACCAAGGAAAAGCCCTCTCACTTACCCTGGCACCTGATGGGATCGCCGAGCTGACCTTCGACCTTCAAGGGGAATCGGTTAACAAATTCAGTTTGCAGACAGTGGCAGAACTGGAGCAGGTGCTTGACCTGCTGGAAAAAAATCCGGTTAAAGGCCTGTTGGTAAAAAGCGCGAAAGATGTCTTTATTGTCGGTGCCGATATCATGGAATTTGGCGCTGTATTCGCCGCCGGCCCGGAGCAGATTACCGGTCATCTTGCTAAAAACAATCGCAATCTTTGTCGCTTGGAAGACCTGCCGTTTCCTACGGTAGTTGCTGTTAATGGGTTTGCCCTGGGGGGCGGTCTTGAGTTTTGCCTAGCCTGTGATTACCGCGTTGCCAGTACGGCAGCCAAGGTTGGTTTACCCGAGACCAAGTTGGGGATTATTCCCGGTTGGGGGGGGACGGTACGCCTGCCACGCCTGGTTGGCTTGGATACCGCCGTCGAGTGGATTGCTGCTGGCAAGGAAAATGGTGCGGAAGAAGGCTTGAAAGCCCATGTGTTTGACTCCGTTGTTGATCCGGCAAGGCTACTTGATGCAGCGCGCCATACATTGAACCTGGCAATTGCCGGTAAGTTGGATTACCAGACCCGCCGCAATCGTAAAAAAGCACCACTGCAGCTTAACTTTATTGAGTCCATGATGGCCTTTGAAACATCCAAGGCTTTTGTGGGGGCCCAGGCGGGACGCAATTATCCTGCCCCGGTCACTGCGATCAAAGCCATGCAAAAAGCAGCCGATAAAGGGCGTGATGAGGCCCTGCAGATTGAAGCGGAAGGCTTCGCCAAAATGGCACAAACTCCGGTTGCTCAATCGCTGGTAGGCATTTTTGTCAACGATCAATTGCTTGGCAAAAAAGCGAAAACCTGGGAGAAAAAAGCCGATAAAAAAATCACCCGTGCTGCCGTGTTGGGTGCAGGCATTATGGGGGGTGGTATCGCCTATCAATCTGCCCTTAAGGGTGTCCCTATCAAAATGAAGGATATTGCCCAGAAAGGGATTGATATCGGACTGGCGGAAGCCAATAAATTGCTGAGCAAACGTGTTGAGCGCAAAAAGATGACGCCTTCAGAGATGGGCAATGTGCTCAATCGTATTGAGCCTGCGTTGGCCTATGATGGTTTTGAGCAGATCGATATCGTTGTTGAAGCAGTTGTGGAAAATCCCAAGGTTAAAAAATCGGTGTTGGCCGAGGTAGAGACCAAGGTCAATCCGGATACAGTGATTGCATCGAATACATCCACTATTTCCATTACTTATCTGGCTGAGAGTTTGAGTCGTCCGGAAAATTTTTGCGGTATGCATTTCTTTAATCCGGTGCACATGATGCCGCTGGTTGAAGTTATTCGCGGTGAGAAAACCTCGGATGTTGCAGTGGCACGTACAGTGGCCTATGCCAACGCCATGGGTAAAAAGCCCATTGTTGTAAAAGACTGCCCCGGTTTTCTAGTCAACCGGGTGTTATTTCCTTATCTGGCCGGGTTTGCCATGTTGGTGCGCGATGGTGTGGATTTTCTGCGGATCGATAAGTTAATGGAAACCTGGGGCTGGCCTATGGGGCCAGCCTATTTGCTGGATGTAGTGGGCATAGACACTGCGGTTCACGCCGAGAAAGTCATGGCAGAAGGTTTTCCGGAGCGTATGCAACGCAATTTTACGTCTTGTACCGATGCACTTTTTGCCGCAGGGCGGCTGGGGCAAAAAACAGATAAAGGGTTTTATAACTACGAGTTGGACAAAAAAGGTAAACCGGCCAAGATTGCTGCGGCCGAAGTGCTTGAGCTGCTCAAGCCCGTCATCAATGGCAGTCTTGATATCAGTGATGAAGACATAATAGCGCGCATGTTAATTCCTATGGCGACTGAACTGGCACGCTGCGTGGAGGAGGGCATAGTGGAGAGCCCTGCAGAGGCTGATATGGCATTGGTGTATGGCACAGGCTTTCCTCCATTCCGCGGTGGCGTATTCCGTTGGATTGATTCCATAGGCGCTCAAGTCTTCTGTGATATGGCGGCCAGGTTTGGTGATCTTGGTCCCTTGTACCAGGCTCCAGCCAGCTTGTTGGCGAAAGCAGCAAATAATCAAAAATTTTACGGCTAAGGAGTTATCACCATGAGTTTGCAACCACGCGATGCCGTTATTGTTGACTATGCTCGCAGCGCCATGGGGCGCTCTAAAGGCGGCTGTTTCCGCAATGTGCGCGGCGATGATATTTCCGCTGCCATTATCAAAGGACTACTGGTGCGAAATCCGCAATTGGATCCTGCAACAATTGACGATTTGCTTTGGGGCTGTGTAATGCAGCGCGAAGAGCAAGCCTTTAACGTTGCCCGTAATATTTTATTGCTGGCAGGATTGCCCCATACAGTGCCGGCGCAGACGGTTAATCGCCTGTGTGGCTCGTCCATGAGCGCCTTGCATACGGCTACAGCCAATATCTGGGCTGGATTGGGTGATGTTTACCTGATTGGTGGAGTGGAGCATATGGGGCATTTACCTATGTACGATGCTATCAATCCCAATCCGCTGTTGGGCTTATCGGTTGCCAAGGCTGCTGGCAATATGGGGATGACCGCTGAATATCTGGCGTTATTACATGGCATTACCCGTCAGCAGATGGACGAGTTTGGCGCGCGCTCTCACCAATTGGCGGCCAAAGCGCGAGAGGCTGGCAAGTTCAAGCGCGAAATTATTCCTGTGGAAGGGCATGATGCCGAAGGTTTTTTTACCTTGGTGGAGCATGATGAAACCATTCGCCCGGATACAACAGTTGAGGCATTAGCCAAATTGCCGCCTGTGTTTGATCCCAAGAATGGCCAGGTAACGGCGGGGACCTCTTCGCAAATCAGTGATGGCGCATCGGTTATGTTGGTGATGTCTGCCGAGCGCGCCCAATCACTCGGGCTGAAGCCCATAGCAAAAGTTGTCTCTATGGGGCTTGCCGGTGTTGATCCTTCGATCATGGGTTATGGCCCGGTACCTTCGACGGAAAAAGCCCTCAAAACTGCCAATCTCTCGATAAATGATGTGGAAGCCGTGGAGCTGAACGAGGCTTTTGCTGCGCAAGCCTTGCCTGTGCTCAAGGACCTTAAGTTGCTCGACTCCATGAATGATCGTGTGAACCTGCACGGTGGTGCTATCGCCCTTGGCCATCCGTTTGGCTGCTCTGGTACACGTATTACCGGATCATTGCTTACAGTCATGCAGGATAGGGATTTGACCATCGGGGTCTCCACGATGTGTATTGGCTTGGGGCAGGGGATTACTACGGTACTTGAGCGAATCAACTAAGCGGATGGTGGATGTCAAATCAAAAGCCGACCTCGGGGTCGGCTTTTTTAATTCTGTTACACTGCCTATCGCTTGACTGCACTTTTATTGCTTTTTACTGAACTTTCGTTGCTTTGATTTTTGGATAACACATTGCAAACGCTGTTTCTTGATATCGACGATCAATCCCCTGCCTCTGTGGTTGCTGCCTATCGTCGGCGTGCAGAGTTATCTATTGCTGTGGCCAATTCGGAAAATACCCAGCGGTTATTGATACAGTACCTGCATAAACCCTGGTATTTGTTGGATGCTCAGCCAATAGCACTGGTGGCAATTGTGCAATTTGATCTGTTGCAAACCGGTCTTCAAGTCCATGCCAGTGTTTTGCCTGTTGAGCAGTTCGACGCGCCTTTCTGGGGCTCCCAGCCATCTACCGATCTTGTTTTATCGCACTTGGTGAAGGCTTCTGCGCCCTGGCTGAATCTGTCTATGCCCCTTGGTTTGCAGCCTGTTCATATTCCTAAACCCTGGGGGCAGGAGGTTTGGTTTACAGGTATGGAGATTCGTGGGCAATCCGGTGTTGGCGATGGGCATTTTTCCCTGCCTTTGCCCTGGATACTGGATTTATTGGGTGAATCACACTCACTGACGTTATTGAAAGTGCTTGATCCTTTTGCTGAGGAGGTATTGGGGGATCTTTATTTCGAGCTGCATGAGACCAAGCAGGAAGTCTATATCGTGACCCGTGTCGACCCACAGGCGTGGCCTGATGGTGTCGGTGAGATATTCATGGGGTTTTCCAGTGAAAAGCGCAATCAGTATCCCTCTCGTGAGGCATTTGTACAGGCATACCTTGCCGTAGTTGATGAGTATCGCCAATTGCGTCAGCAGCTTGATGCGGCGATGGATGGTATTGGGCTTCCGGAACACCATGCGCGGCTTTCACCGGTGGAGATCTATGCCCATAAACAGCAAGCCATTGCCGATCTGGCAAACATGCCGCCGCTCATTGAGAAGGAAACATTACTGCGTCAGCAGATGAACCAATTTATTGCCCGTCGTCCCTTGCGGGTTGGGGATGTCGTCAAGGTTCCGTGTTTGACACCACACTCACTGCAGCATGGTATCCAGGTTGTAGAGTTTCAGACTCCGGTCTATGAACGCAAAATCCTGAGTTTTGGGCAAAAAGTCATGACCCAGGTGCATTGGGATACCCATGAGGCTATGGCTATTGCCAATCTTGATGAGCCACGCCTGGATGGATTGGTTGCTATTCATGCCGGTCAATCTTTCCTGTTGGAGTTGATTGCGGATTTTGATGAATTTCGTGTTGAACGCCTGGGGTGCAGGAGTGAGTGTTCCCTTGATCTTGCCCCAAGCGATGGTTTGTTATTGATGTTGATTCATGGCGAGGCAAGTTATATTCAAGGTACTTCCCGGCAATTGGACAATACAGGATCTGCTATTGGCCTGACACCGGGAAGTGCTTGGTTATTGTCAGCTATCACGGGGCCGTTGGTGCTTCGGTTAAAGCCAGGGGCGTTGGTTCTGGCGGCAATATCTTCTTCCCAACCTTGGTTGGACTTGCCGAATTAACTCTTTGGGCTTTACCTCGGGGGTTAGGGTGTTAGAATGCCGCCCCGATTTGCGCCTGCGCTGGAGATATCATGTCTTTATATGAGATTGTTGAGCTGACCAATGGCGATGTAGCCCTGCAGCGCGCAGATGATGAGGGCCATGAGCCTCTTGTCGTGATTCGTTTTTCCGAAGAGTCTTTGGCTTTTCTGGGGGAAGCCAAGTTTAATGTAGCTAAAGCCATGATTGAGGCGGGCATGGATGCGGCGGGTGAGTTAGCGGATGAACAGGCAGAAGCCATGTTCGATGACGCAACAAATGAACCCGATGAACAGGAAAAGTTGATGCTTCATTAAACCTTGCTGTTGGTAGTTGATAGCAGGGCTTTTGTCTCCCTGGCCCTTGAATAGCCTACTGCTTCCCTCCGGCCTGAATCTGCCACCTCTGAACTTTATTAATCATCCTGCGCTAGCGTAACCTCAACAGTAAACCTTGGCTGTTGCCGCGATAGGCTGCCTGTTCCAGTTGCAGCAAGTCTTTATCGGCAAGTTTTCCCGGGCTGGCAATCACTGTGTGGCTGGTTCCGGCAGCCAGGGCCTCCCAGGCAATCCAGCGCGCACTCTCACCATCCTGGGCATGGATAAATCGCAGCACCCTGGTGTTGACGCCGTAGGTTTCAAGCAGGTCACGGCTAATCGGGTGAGGGCTGATCCAGGTAACCCAACGCTCCTGTTGACTGTTGCTCAGAAACGCGATCATAGGCAGTATGAGTGCCAATTGTTCAATTGAGTCGTTGGCAAGTACCAGCTCGGTAACGCCGGAGTGGCCGGCTTGGGCGCTGCTACCCGTTGTGGTGAATGTGGCGGCACTAGTCACGGCGAATCACTCCTACGCTTAGGCCTTCGATACTGAACTCTTGATCGCGCATATCGACATGAATGACCTTAAAGTCCGGGTTTTCAGGCCACAACTCGACTTGTGCCTGATTACCCTGGCGTTTGAAGCGCTTGACGGTAACCTCCTCACCAATACGTGCAACAACAATTTGCCCATTGCGTACCTGGTCGGTGCGATGTACTGCGAGCAGGTCTCCGTCAAGAATGCCTGCGTCTTTCATGCTCATCCCATGAACACGTAAAAAATAATCGGCGCTGGGAGAAAAAAAGCTATTGGGGATATTGCAGTAGTCTTCAATATGCTCCTGCGCCAATATGGGATTGCCAGCAGCAACACGACCGACAATGGGAATACCACTTTGACTTTCGGTCAGGCGTATACCGCGCGATGCCCCCGGCATAATTTCAATAGCGCCTTTACGGGCAAGGGCCTTGATGTGTTCTTCCGCTGCGTTGGCTGATTTAAAACCGAGAATCCGTGCAATCTCTGCCCTTGTTGGCGGATAACCGGTTTCTTCGGTGTACTGTTTAATCAGTTGTAGTACCTGTTCCTGGCGCGAGGTGAGGTTGTACATAGCGACTCCGGGTTCTGTGTATTTATACAGTTATTGTGATTATATACAGTATTGCTGAAGGCGCAAGCCCCAGGTTTGAACCAAGGCTTGGATATGGGAAAAATCTCAGTCGACGCGGTCGCCACGCTCGATCCGGCGCAACCGGCCCTCGGTAAAGTAAAGGTGCTGGATGAATTTGCCTTTACCGGGTTCGTAGGTCCAGATATCGACATCCTGGCAGGACTGGATTGCAATATTGTTTTGTATGTTGTTATCGCCCTGTTGTGTAGCCTGTATTTGCAGATTGGTTGTCATGGGTGCGCAATAGTGGTCGGTAAATACAGGATCGCCGCATTTGGCAATGACTTCAGCCTTGGTATCACCGGTTTGGGTGACTTTGGTACCGCAGCGCAGGGTGTCCGCCTGGCAGCCCAGGCTTATGCTAATTAAGGCAAGGGGTAACAGTGGGTAAAGCGACGTGCGCAGCATGGGAGCTCCTTGGATCCGGGGATTGAAAAGGATTTACACCTGTTTTACTGAATCACCTATGAACCTGAACGTTTCTGATCAAACATGGGGACTAATCACGCGAAGGATTTCTAGTTACCCATGGCCTTGACCAATCGATCCAGCCAGCGTGACGGCAGAACGCGCTTCATAAAGCCTACCAGATAAGTCGGAAAGGTCACGTAATAGCGTACCTGGGGGCGCGGTGATTCCAACGCGTGGAGCAGGCGTTTGTATACAGCTTCGGGGCCGAGGGTAAATGGAGTTGTGGTCTCTTGTTTGGCCAGGCGCTCTATGGCTTTTTGATAGGTTTGGTGGTGTCGGCTTTGCTCCATATTAATGTTGTCATTCAGGGCCTTGAGGGCATTGTGTCGAAATTGGCTGCGGATCGGCCCGGGTTCTATCAAGCTGATATGGACACCACTCCCCATCAGTTCCAGGCGCAAGGTGTCGGTAATCCCTTCAATAGCATATTTGCTGGCGTTATAGGCGCCGCGCAAGGGCATAGCGGCAATACCCAATACAGAGCTGTTTTGAATGATTCGCCCGTTGCCCTGCTTGAGCATGACGGGCAATAACAGGTTGGTCAATTCCACCCAACCAAAGACATTGGTTTCGAATTGCCGGCGTAAGCTGTCGCGTGATAAATCTTCAATGGCTCCTGGCTGTCCGTAAGCGCCGTTATTAAATAGGGCAAAGAGGTTGCCACCCGTTAATGTCAATGTTTCCTGTACAGCAGAGTGGATGGAGCTTGAATCATTAAGATCCAGGTGTACCGATAAAAAACCTTCGCTACGTAAACGCTCTACATCATGTAATTGGCGGCAGCTGGCAATAACCTGGTAACCACGGGCGCGAAGCTGTTGTGCCGCGTAATAACCAATGCCGGTAGAGCATCCCGTCATCAAAATGGATTTGTGCATTTTTATAACCTTCGTGCATTAAAGATTTTCGTGTTGGCGCCGCTAGTATAAAGCAGGCGCGTCAGTTGATTTGTTTGGTTATTGACAGCGCGTATATCCAGACCAGGGTCTTAGCGATTGATTTATGGGTGCTTTATGAATTCATTCTCTGCTATTCAGCATTACGCCAGCGTTAAGGTGCATTCAGGGGTAGATGCTGCTTCTCCTCACCGCTTGATCCAGATGTTATTCGAAGGTGCCCTGGAACGTATTGCCCAGGCTAAGGGGGCTATGCAACAAAACCAATTGGCGCGCAAGGGCGAGCTTCTGGGGAAGGCGATCAATATTGTTGGGGGATTGCAGGGTAGCCTGAATGATCGTGAAGGTGGCGATCTGGCAGCCAATCTGGATTCCCTTTATGACTATGTCATCCGCCGTCTAACCCAGGCCAACTACGAAAACAATCCGGATTACCTGGATGAGTGCACGGGCTTGTTGAGCGAAATCAAAGCCGGTTGGGATGCTATTGGTACGGCTTCCACTGTGCAAGCTACGCAATCCTGAGGCCTATTTATGCAATCGCATTTGAAGCTGGTTAAACCGCCCCTTTACTCTGGCCAGGATGGTATAGCTGCCATGCGTGCGTTGCAGCGTGAACTGAGTCTTGCCCTGCAAGTAGAGGACTGGGCCCGGGTTCGGCATCTGGATCGTATTTGTGTACTGTTAATTGAGCGAGTAATTGCTGCCAATAAGGATGACAAAAGCACTCTTATCTGTGCGCTGAGTGAGTTAAAAGGGGTGTATGCCGGTCTTATTGCCCAGTGCCAGCAAGAGGTTAGCCTTATGGCGAACCATTAGGCTTTTGGCAGGCGCTGTCGATTAAATCCGTTTTTAAAACCACTGGCTTATAACAAAACTCGCAAATCTATCCGAGCCCTGCTAGCCTTATGGGATTACCTCATGGTTAGCAGGAGACACTTGTGTCCAACTACAACCCGCAAGAAGCCCTCAAACAATATCGCAAGCTGGGGATAGAATCAGAGGTTAGCAATGCCTCGCCCCATCGTTTGATTCAACTCCTGTTTGAAGGCGCGCTAGGGCGACTGGCGGCTGCCCAAGGCGCCTTGCAGCGCGGTGATCTGGCCATCAAGGGAGAAAACCTGAGCAAAGCCATAGGAATCATCGCGGGGTTGCGCAGTTCCCTGGATATGGATGCCGGTGATTTATCCGAGAACCTCGATAAGCTCTATGAGTATATGAATTTCCGTCTGCTTGAAGCGTCGACCCAAAACGATGGAGACAAAATTGCTGAAGTGATTCAGCTGCTTAAAACGCTTAAGTCCGGTTGGGATGAAATTAATCCGCAATAGTTTCCCTCGGTCTTTCACGCGTTGATCGGCACATATTTTTGCCGCTTGTTTTGCCAACTTTTTGGCTTTTATTTGTTCTTGTTGCCTCTCTCATGTGCATTCGCCAATTTTTTTCCGCCATAAATTTGACTAGGTTCACAGTCTCGTCTATTACTTAGCTCAATTCAGTCATAGGTCCGTGGGTTGATGTATCAAAACACGATCAGCCTGGTTGTGTTTTAAACCCATAAAAAGGGCATGTAAAAAGGGCTTGGGGTATGTGGCGCAATAACAAAGTGCTGGTCATCGATGACAATGTGGCGCGTAGTCATGATCTGAAAATCCTGTTGGACTTCCTCAATGAAACAACACTGGTAGCGCCCAGCGATGCCTGGCAGGCAGTGGTTGCCGAGGAAAATGCCGGTGAGGATTATATTGCTGTTTTTATCGGCGATTATCGCGATAGCAACCAGGGGCTGGCACACTTGCTCAAGGAAATCCGCAGTTGGAATGACGAGTTGGCTATCATTTTGGTGGGCGATGAGAACCAGGCTATTGCTGATACCCTGGAAGATACCTATCGTTTTATGGTGATCGCCACACTGTCGGTACCGCCGACCTATAACAAGCTGGTCGACACACTCCATCGCGCCCAGCTTTACCGCGAAGCCCAGTCCAGTTCCAAACGCCAGCCTTTGCGTCGACCTGTGCATTTATTTCGCAGCCTGGTGGGCACCAGTCGCGAAATTCAAAATGTGCGTGAAATGATGTCACAGGTTGCCGATAAAGATGTGTCAGTCTTGATTACCGGGGAATCCGGTACTGGTAAAGAAGTGGTTGCCCGTAACCTGCATTACAATTCTCCGCGTCGTGATAAACCCTTTGTCCCGGTAAACTGTGGTGCAATTCCTGCCGAGTTGTTGGAAAGTGAATTATTTGGCCATGAAAAAGGGGCCTTTACCGGTGCTATTAATTCGCGTGCCGGTCGCTTTGAGTTGGCGGAGGGGGGAACCCTGTTCCTGGATGAGATAGGCGATATGCCGCTCAATATGCAGGTAAAGATTCTGCGTGTGCTCCAGGAGCGATGTTTTGAACGTGTTGGCAGCAACCGTACCCAGAGTGTTGATGTGCGAATTATTGCGGCAACGCACCGCAATCTGGAGCAGATGATTACCGATAACAGTTTTCGTGAAGATCTATACTACCGCCTGAATGTATTTCCTATCGAGTTACCTTCCCTGAAAGAGCGTGCCGAAGATATTCCCTTGCTGATTAATGAATTGGTTTCGCGCATGGAAAGTGAACAGCGCGGCTCCATTCGCTTTAATTCCGCGGCGATTATGTCCCTGTGTCAGCATGAGTGGAGTGGCAATGTGCGCGAGCTTGCCAATCTGGTTGAGCGCATGGCCATTATGCATCCCTATGGGGTTATTGGGGTGCAGGACTTACCGCCCAAATACCGGCATGTGGATGTGACAGATGAAGATTTTGTGTGTACTCCGCAACTGAATGGCAATCGGGAGGCCAGTGCGAATTATGTCAGTATGCAGGATACTCTCCTGCTGCCGGAGCAGGGGATTGATTTGCGTGAATACATTACCAATCTGGAGATGAGCTTGATCCAGCAGGCGTTAAATGATTGTGGCGGCGTGGTAGCGCGTGCGGCAGATAAACTGTGTGTACGTCGCACTACCCTGGTAGAAAAAATGCGTAAGTATGATATGCAGCGTTAAGGTTTTAGGAAAAGGTTGACCCAACAAAAAAGGTGGCATGGCCCACTGCTGTCCCATAGTTTGTAGATAAAAGAAAAGCCTGTTTTCCAAGTTGATACAATGTAAGTGCGACCAAACATTGGTAAAACAAAGGAAAACAGGCTTTGTCACATTCTAACACCGCATTTCATCAACTACTCAAACCTTTATCGAGACATGAATTTGAAGCGGAAGCTAAAAAGCATCATGTCGGCCAAAAATTGCGCTCGGCCACCCGCTGGGATCAATTTGTCGGCATGGCCATGTCGCAGCTCTCTGGCCGCCAAAGCTTGCGTGATATTCAATCCAATCTCGAAGCACAGCAGCATAAACTTTATCATCTCGGTGCCAAGCCAATAGCCCGTTCAACGTTGGCACGAATCAACGAAGTACAGCCCGCCGAACTCTACAAACACGTATTTGCTCGTCTGCTTCACCGCTGTAAATCCATGCAGGGCAAACACAAATTCCAGTTTAAAAATCCGCTGTACTCCCTTGATGCCAGCGCGATTGATTTATCGCTGTCGGTATTTCCCTGGGCGGCGCATCGAGATGACACAGCAAATGTAAAATTAAGTGTTGGCCTGAATCATGGCACCCAAGTGCCGGAGTTTGTCGCACTCAGTGATGGCCAGGAAAACGACATGATTGAGGGACGAAAATTTGATTTTCCCAAAGGCAGCATCGTTGCGTTTGATAAAGGCTACGTGGATTACCGCTGGTTTAAGTTATTGACAGATAAAGGAGTTTTCTTTGTAACCCGCTTGCGCGCCAAAGCCGTCTATCGCGTGGAAGAACGTCGCTATGCCGACAGCAGCAAAGGTATTATCAGTGATCAGGTCATTCAATTATCCAGCGCTCATGCGATCAAACGCGGCGCACCGAAGTTGCGTCGAATTGGCTATCGTGACGCAACAACCGGCAAATTCTATGAGTTTCTCACCAACAACTTTCAGCTGGCGGCGGCCACAATTGCAGCGATTTATAAGGATCGCTGGCAGGTGGAGTTGTTCTTCAAAGCGATCAAACAAAACCTGAAGATCAAAGCGTTTGTGGGCACTTCAAGAAATGCGGTGTTAACACAAATTTGGATTGCCATGATTACGTATCTATTGTTGGCATTTTCGCGTCACAGCACTAAAGCGGGATGGACAGTTCAACGGATCATGAGGGTAATTCAGTTAAATTTGTTTGAGCGTAGGAGTCTAAAAAGCATCCTGATACCGGACCCGCCGAATCATAAAAAAAGCGAGCCTCAAATGAGGCTCGCCTTATGAGTAGAACTATGGGACAGCAGTGTGGCATGGCCACCTTTTTTGTTGTTGGCTTGGATAGATTTGATTGGTTTACACCGCAACCTTGGGGTTAGCGGATGGTGTAGGGCGTTTGTGGTTTGGTTTGCCTGGCTGGGATGAACGGGCTTGCTGTGCCGGCTTTTGTCCGCTGTTACCTGATTTGGCTTTGTTGCCCTGTTTATTGCTTCCGTTTTTAGGCTTGGTGCCTAGTGCCAGCTGTGGCTTGGTGGGTTTGTTGGGATTACCCCGATTCTGTTGCTTGCCGTTTTTTCCGGCCCCCACCCCGATAGTCATCCGGCGCCCCAGTACAATAGGCTCGGCCTTGATACTGGGATCGGGTTCAAAACCGCTAATCATTTCGCGTGGAATCTCACGCTTGATCAGTTTTTCAATATCGCGCAAAAAACTATGTTCATCGACACATACCAGGGAAACGGCTTCGCCTTCTGCCTGGGCTCGACCGGTGCGGCCGATCCGATGTACGTAATCTTCGGGTACATTCGGTAACTCGTAGTTGACGACATAGGGGAGCTGGTCAATATCGATACCGCGTGCAGCTATATCGGTAGCAATTAGCGCGCGAATCCGGCCCGTTTTAAAATCTTCCAGTGCTTTAGTGCGTGCGCCCTGGCTTTTGTTGCCGTGGATCGCCGCGGCAGAAATGCCATCATCCTGTAATTGTTCAGTTAGCTTGTTGGCGCCGTGTTTGGTACGGGTAAATACCAGTACCTGCTGCCAGTTGCCACCGCTGATCAGGTGCGATAAAAGTTCGCGTTTACGGTGGCGATCAACCGGGAGTACGCGTTGCGATACGCGTTCGCTAGCAGTATTGCGACGGGCCACTTCGATCAGGGTGGGCTGGTTTAGTAACTTGTCTGCCAGTGCTTTGATATCGTCGGAAAAGGTCGCAGAGAACAGCAGGTTCTGGCGTTGCTTGGGCAGCAGGGCAAGTACTTTTTTTATGTCGTGGATAAAGCCCATGTCAAGCATGCGATCTGCTTCATCCAGCACCAGTATTTCCACGTCCTGAAGGTACACGGCATTTTGATTGACCAGGTCCAACAGGCGGCCTGGGGTTGCTACCAAAATATCGACACCGCCGCGCAGTGTCATCATCTGTGGATTGATACTGACTCCACCGAAGACAACGGCTGAGCGCAGGCGCAGGTATTTGCCGTAGGTGCGCACACTGTCATGCACCTGGGCGGCGAGTTCGCGTGTCGGGGTGAGGATGAGTGCGCGTACCGGGCGACGTCCCTGGGGTGTTTTACCCGGATCGCGCTGGCTGAGCTTTTCCAGCAGGGGCAGGGTAAAACCTGCGGTTTTTCCCGTGCCGGTTTGTGCGGCAGCGAGAATGTCACCACCGTTGATCACGGCGGGAATGGCTTGTTGTTGAATAGGGGTTGGCGCACTGTAACCTTCATCGGCAATAGCGCGCAGAATATCGGCCCGCAGACCGAGAGACTCAAATGACATAAGGATTTCCTGTGGGCTCGGCCTCCCGCGTGGCGGGCAAGGTCTGGCGAGCAGAGATAAGGCAGACTCCGGGCCTGCATTAAGGAAGAGAGGCGACACTGACCTTCGGAGTGTCGCCGCGCATGGTACGCACTTGGACGGGACTTGGCTAGCAATAGTTTTGGCTGGTAATCGCTACTGCTGATCAAGGGCCGGTTTATCATCGGTTGATGCAGCCGGTTCGGCTGGGGGGACATTAAGTGCCTGCTTATCCTTGTACCCACCGGCTAGCAGCAAGATGCCATAGGCCATCATGCCCAGGATCAAAAAACCACAGGTGATGGGCATCAGGGTACCGTTATACAGTTGGCCAATTACAGTTCCGATGGTCATGGACATAATTGATGAAAACGCACCGATAATTGCCGCCGCTATGCCGGCAACATGTCCCATAGGCTCCATAGCCATGGCATTGACGTTACCGAATACCAAACCAAAGCAGAAAAATAAAACGGCGGCATAAACCAGGAATGCCCAGAGGTTTGGCTCAATAACAAGCTGTAATGCCAGAAACAGGGCTGAGCTCAGCACAATGCCCAGGACAGCACGATTACATAGGTAGTCCATTCCCCATTTTTGGACAAAACGGGCATTAACCAGGGAGGAGGCACCAAAAACCAAGGCCAATATCCCAAAGTAGAGGGTGAAGAGCTGGCCGGTATTGAACAATTCCTGGAAAATTTGTTGCGATGAATTCAGGTAACCGAGAAAGCTCCCGAAAAACAGACCCATACACAGGGTGTAACACATGGTGGTGTAGTTACTGATTACCTCCTTAAAGCCATCTACAAACCCCCGTGTGCTGAAGGGAATACGATAGTCCCGCGGCAGGGTTTCCTCCAGGCGCAGAAAAATCCATACCCCGATAATCAGTGCATAGACAATGTACAGCACGAAAATATAACGCCAGGAGCTGACCAGCAACACCGCTTGTCCCAGGCTGGGCGCAATAGCCGGAACCAGGATAAAAATCAGCATGACCAGTGACATGATGCGCGCCATTTCATTGCCGGTGTACTTATCGCGCACGATTGAAATGGCGGACACATAGGGGCCAGCAACTCCCAAACCCTGGATAAAACGCCCCAGCAGCAGGGTATTAATATCCTGCGCCATAAAACAGATAAGGCTGCCAAGCAGGATCAGCACAATACCGGCGTAGAGGATTTTTTTGCGACCGGTTGCATCGGACAGGGGGCCGCACACCAACTGGCCAATAGCCATACCCAGGAAAAGAATACTGATCAGGTATTGGGCCTGGTTTGGGTGGGCAAGGGGAATGTCATTGGCGATAAACCCCAGCGCAGGCAGCAGGGCATCAATCGAGATAGCGACCACGGACATCAACAGGGCGATCAATACAATAAATTCCCGCGCTGAAATTCGCGATGCGGTGGGGTGGGTAGAGTAGTCAGACATAGTTGTTTCCATAACCGCTAATTAAAGGCAGGGCGGGCATCATAGCCTTAACTTCCTGCCAGATGTTGTCAGTGAGTTGTTAAGAACAGGGCGCATCTTGACGATGCCTAAGTAGTCGGTGCAGGGGGCGGGATTTCGACATAGCACCGAATTAAGTCGTCAAATTCATTGCTGATAAGCATGCCATAACAGCCAATAGTTTGACTGCTGGAAGGAGTAATTATTTATAACTTATTGAATAATATATAAAAAATAGATTGGCATCTGACTTGCAATAACCTGCATTGAATCGCTTTCTCCTGTCGGTAGTGATGATTTATTGACGACCAGCAAAGCGCCACGATGAACAGGCTGTTGAATGAGGCAGTTATGACACAAGCAGTGACCAGTCTGGTAAAAGCGCCCGGTAGCAATGGCAAAGGCCGTTTAAACCTGCTGACAGCCGGTGCAACGGAAACCTTTACCCAGGAAAAAGGGCAGGATCTGAAAAGCGCTTTTGAATTGTTTAACCAGATGTCACAACAGTTAGCCAATTCCTATTACCTGCTGGAAAACCGTGTTGCCGAGCTGAATCAGGAACTGACCAGCTTGAGCGACCAACGCATTGAGGAGCTGGCGGAAAAAGAGAAGCTGGCCCATCGCCTCGAAAGCCTGTTGAATTTTTTGCCCGGTGGTGTTGTGGTACTGGATTCCCGCGGGCGGGTATCCGAATGCAACCCAGCTGCCAGGGACTTGTTGGGAGAGCCCCTGCAAGGAGAAGTGTGGCGCGATGTGATTGCCCGTGCGTTTGCGCCGCGCAAAGACGATGGACATGAAGTGTCCCTGCGCGATGGTCGTCGTATCAGTATCCAAACCCGCAACCTGGGGGATGACGGCCAGATTATTTTGCTCACCGACCAGACGGAAACCCGTCGTTTACAGGGGGAGTTAAGTCGCCATGAGCGCTTGTCCGCCCTGGGCAAAATGATGGGTGCCCTGGCACACCAGATACGCACCCCTTTATCGGCAGCCATCCTCTATACCGGCCATTTGTGCAGCGGCAAGCTGGATGATGGGCGCCGCCAACAATTTTCGGAAAAAATCCTCGGGCGTTTGAACAATATTGAACGCCAGGTTCAGGACATGCTGTTTTACGTTAAGGGTGAATTGCCGCTCAATGATGTGATTAGTGTGGCGGAATTGCAGGAGTCCCTGGCTGAAGCCATGGAAGTGCCGCTGATGACCAGTGAATCCCATTGCGAATGGCAAGTGCAATGCCGTGAACACTATATCGAATGCAATCGCGAAGCATTAATCGGAGCGTTGCTCAATCTGGTGAATAACGCAATCCAGGCGGTAGAGCGCCAGGCGCAAATCCGCATCGAATTCCATTTGTATCCCCAGTCGCTGAATAATCCCTCGCTTGCCCATGAAACACCGCAGTTATGGGTGCGTGTCTGTGATAAGGGACCGGGGATGTCGCCTGAGCTGCTGGCGAGTGTGGGCGATTTATTTGTCACTACCAAGGCGCAGGGGACAGGGCTTGGGTTAAGTGTGGTGCAAGCCGTAGCGCGCGCGCATCGCGGCAAGTTCCTGATTAATTCCAAACCGGGGCAGGGCACCTGTGCCAGCCTGTTATTACCTTTTGCTCAATCGACCGCGGCTGTTTAACAGGAGGCCTATTTCATGGCACTGGCATTAAAACAAGATGACCTCGCGCATGCCATCAGCATTTTAGTGGTGGAAGATGATAGTAATCTGCGCGAGGCATTGACTGATACCTTGCAGTTGGCGGAATACCATGTCATTGCGGTAGACAGCGCCGAAGCGGCGCTCAGGCAACTGGCAATGGGCGGCGATATCCGGATGATCGTTTCCGATGTCAACATGGGTGGCATGAGTGGCCATGCGTTATTGCGCCATGTGAAACAGGATTATCCACAAATTCCGCTGATGCTGATAACGGCCTACGCCAGTATCAAGGAATCGGTTGAGGCCATGCAGCAAGGGGCGGTGGATTACCTGGTAAAACCTTTTGCGCCGCAGACCCTGGTGGAGACTGTGGCCCGTCATTTGGGGGTTGCTCAGTTTTCTGGTGATGAGCCGGTTGCCGAAGCCGCGTCCAGTCGCCAATTGTTGCAATTGGCCTGCCGCGTTGCACAATCGGATTCTACGGTGTTAATTGTGGGGGAATCGGGCACGGGTAAAGAAGTCCTCGCTCGTTATATTCACGATCATTCCCAGCGTCGCAACCAGCCCTTTATTGCCATTAACTGTGCAGCTATTCCGGAAAATATGCTCGAAGCCATGTTGTTCGGCCATGAAAAAGGTGCTTATACCGGTGCTCACACTTCCAGCCCGGGAAAATTCGAACAGGCTAATGGTGGCACTTTGTTGCTTGATGAAATCTCCGAAATGGATATAGGTTTGCAAGCCAAACTGTTGCGCGTATTGCAAGAGCGCGAAGTGGAGCGCCTGGGTGGACGTAAAACTATCAAATTGGATGTGCGTGTCATTGCGACGTCTAACCGGGATATGCGCAGCGAAGTGGTTGCCGGTAAATTCCGCGAAGACTTGTATTACCGCCTGAGTGTATTGCCATTGCAGTGGGCTCCCCTGCGCGATCGTATCGAAGACATAGTACCGCTGGCCGAGCGCTTGCTGCATAAGCATGCACACAAGCAAAATCGCCGTGGTGTTGTGTTGTCCATGTCGGCCAAGCAATTGCTGATGGCCTATGCCTGGCCGGGCAATGTGCGTGAGCTGGACAATATTATGCAGCGTGCGCTGATTTTACAGCCAGGGCGCAGTATTGAAGCGGAAGACCTGGGGCTGGATGCTGGCGGTAGTTATCAGCAGCATCCGGCCAGTTACAGCCAGAAGCCTAATTTGCTGCAAGCGGCCCAGGCGTTGCAAGGGCAGGGGACGGCAGGTTTCGGTCATCCGCCGGTGATGCCTTTTGCTGTTTCCGGTGTGCATCGCGGCGATGCGATTGCTCTGGTCAGCAATACCCCGGTGCAACATTCGTCGTTGAACAACCCGGCATTGGGTAATGACCTGAAGCAGCGTGAATATGAAATTATTATGAATACCTTGCGTATGGAGCGTGGCAGCCGCAAAAACACCGCTGAGCGCTTGGGAATCAGCGCGCGTACATTGCGTTACAAAATTGCACGCCTGCGTGAAGAAGGCTATGACATTACCGAGTAGGTGCGAGTAGGCGATAGTGTCGCAGGGCGTTTAATGCGTCCTGCGGCGCCGTATTTCAGCATCCAGCTCTGATGCATATTCAAAGTCGTATTCACGCAATTCCCTGCGCAGGCGTTTTTCCTCCAGCATTTTTTCCACTCGACGGCGACATTCCATGTTGCGCCTTAGTTTTTGTGTCTTGCTTTTGGCAACCACAATATCGGCAATAAACTCACTCATCGCCTCATCAAGTACATCCCATTCCGGTGAAACAAGCGCGCTCATCATCCTGCTCCTGTGCTGTTGGGTTGTGCAGGAAATTACTCTGGCTCAATGACAATCCAGTGACACTGTGATGGCAGAAGACGTGTATTCGCATCTGCATGGCAGGTGAGCTATTGCCGGGCGGCAAAGATTGGCCTGTTTTGTGCAAAAACTCCCACAGCAACGGCAAATCCATCAGGAATGCCAATTTTTTGTCAGTGTTTTGTAGGGTGTGAACCATGACCGATCGCGTTGATATCAGCCGCCTGCTCAGCGATATGCGCGCGCTTAAAGCGCAAACCCAGGTATTTCAACGTCCTGAAGCCCTGCGTGGTGAAGGTTTGCACAATGGTATGCGCACCCTGGAGGGGGTAGAGCAGCCCACCAAGGTTCCCAGCTTTGGCGATTTAATGACGCAAGCGGTCAGCAAGGTGAATGAAACCCAGAAAGCCTCCAGCGCAATGGCCGATGCCTATGAGCGCGGTGTCGCCGGTGTGGATATCACCGATGTCATGATTGCTTCGCAAAAGTCATCGATCGCTTTCCAGGCAACTGTTCAGGTGCGCAATAAGTTGATTGAAGCCTATCGCGATGTAATGAATATGCCCATTTAATGGTTAACCGGATAAGCATTAAGCGCCCAGCTATTTCCTGTCCCTATAAAAACCAACACACTTTTCAGAGTTACGACTATGGCAACCGAAGCAGCAATAACCGACTCCAAAGTGCCAGCGCAATCCCGCCTTGGTGGCGATTTCCTTGAGGGTTTCAGCAGCCTGAATTTGCTGCGCCAGATCGGCTTGATTATTACCCTGGCCGCCAGTGTTGCGATTGGCTTTGCGGTTGTCATGTGGATGCAGGGTGACGATTACCGTCCGCTCTATGGTCGTATGGATAACCTTGACGCGGCCAATGTGATTGATGTGCTCGACCAACATAAAATCAAATTCAAAATGGACACCAACACCGGGGCCATCCTGGTCGCTGCTGACGATGTACACATGGCGCGTTTGAAACTGGCGGAATTTGGCTTGCCCTCAAGCCCGGTTGCCGGTTTTGAATTAATGGATAAAGAACAGCCCCTGGGCACCAGCCAGTTTGTTGAAAACACGCGCTACCAGCGCAGTATCGAAGGCGAACTGGCGCGCACCATTACCAGTATTACCAGTATCCGCAGTGCGCGTGTGCATCTGGCCATGCCGAAAAAAACAGTTTTTGTACGCGATGCCGCCAAGCCCACCGCTTCTGTGTTTGTGGAAGTATTTGCCGGCCGCACTGTGGCACCGGCACAAGTGAAGGCCATCATGAACCTGGTCGCTTCTTCTGTGCCGGATATGAAGATGGAAAACGTCACTGTGGTCGACCAGCATGGGAGTTTGCTGTCCACCGGTGAGGAAAGTTCGGATTTGCTGTTGGCAACCCGGCAACACCAATATGCCAAAGAAGTGGAAACCAGTGTTATCCAGCGTATCAACAGCATCCTTGAACCGGTGGTTGGCGATGGTAAATTCCGCGCCCAGGTCAATGCGGATATTGATTTCACTGCAGTGGAGCAAGCCGCTGAAACCTTTAACCCGGATTTACCGGCAATCCGCTCCGAGCAAACCCTGAATGAATCGCGCACCGGCAGCGAGCTGGCGGGCGGCATTCCCGGGGCACTGACCAACCAGCCACCTGGCACGGCAGCCCAGGCGCCTGAGCAAATCGATCCTGCGACGGGGCAACCCATACAGCAACAGCCGCCCAAAAATAATCGCGAACAGGCGACCCGCAACTATGAACTGGATCGCACCATCAGTTATACCAAGCATCAACAGGGCACACTGAAACGCCTTACTGTCGCCGTTGTCGTCGATGATAAAGTGGTGCGCAATGCGGAGGGGGTAGAAACCCGTGTGCCCTGGACCGATGCTGAACTGGAGCGCTTGTCTATACTCGTGAGGGACGCCGTTGGATTCAGTGCTGTCCGGGGCGATAGTGTGAATGTGCTTAACTCCCCCTTCTCTGGCATTGATGCAAGTGTGCAAACCCAGGTTGAAGATGCCATGCCTTGGTGGCAGCAATGGATAATGGCCAATATTAAGTACCTGGCCGGTATCCTGGTGATTTTGATCGTTGTTTTTGGCTTGCTGCGCCCCCTGTTTAAAAGCCTGTCGCGTACCGGTAGCAGTATTGCCGATGAAGAGGAGGCGCGTGAATTGGCTGCCCTGGAAGCTGCCGGTGCGGGTAAACTGGACGGTATTTCCGATGAGACCGTAACCCTGACAGGCGGCAGTGCCTTTATGCTGCCAGGACCGGAACAGGGCTACGAAGAACAGATTAATGCGATCAAGGGCCTTATTGCCGATGATCCGGGCCGTGTGGCCCAAGTGGTTAAAAAGTGGATAAACCGCGATGACTGAAAATACCGAAAACAAAGCAGTCGCCAAGATGACCAAGCTGCGCTATGTCGACCAGGCAGCCATCCTGCTGATGTCATTGGGCGAGCAGGATGCGGCTGAAATCCTGAAACACATGGGCCCTAAAGAAGTACAGCGCATAGGTGCGGCCATGACCCAACTGCAAAATGTGCAGCAAAACGAGGTGCAAACGGTCATCGGCAATTTCCTGGATGAAGTTCGCACCCTGACGGGACTGGGTGTTGGCGCGGATAATTACATTCGCAAGATGCTGATCACAGCCCTGGGGGAAGATAAAGCCAATGGCTTGATTGACCGCATTTTGCTGGGGGGTAATACGACGGGGCTGGATACCCTGAAGTGGATGGATGCCCGCTCGGTTGCCGATATTATCCGCAATGAGCACCCGCAAATTCAGGCGATTGTTATCGCCTATCTCGATGCGGACCAATCTGCCGAAATCCTGACCTATTTTACCGAGAAGGTGCGCCTCGACATCATGATGCGCGTCGCTTCCCTGGATACCGTACAGCCCAGCGCCTTGCAGGAACTTAACGATATTCTCGAAAAACAATTCTCCGGTAACGCTGCATCGCAAACCAAAGCCATGGGTGGCTACAAGGTGGCAGCGGAGATCATGAATAACCTCGATGGCTCCATCGAAGCCGAATTGATGGATAGCATCAAAGAAATTGATGAAGACATGGGCAACCAGATCCAGGATCTTATGTTTGTCTTCGAAAACCTCAAGGATGTGGATGACCGCGGTATCCAGGCCTTGCTGCGCGAAGTGTCATCCGACGTGCTGGTGGTTGCCCTTAAGGGCGCCGACGAAGACCTCAAAGAGAAAATCTTCAAAAATATGTCCAAACGTGCAGCCGAATTGCTGCGCGATGATCTGGAAACCAAACCGCCAATGCGCCTTGCCGATGTGGAAGCGGCGCAGAAGGAAATCCTTATCACGGCGCGCCGTATGGCCGATGCGGGCGAAATTGTACTGGGTGGCAGTGGCGAGCAGATGCTCTAACCCCGCCGGGATGTATTTATGACCGAGAACCATACTATCAACCGCATCCCGGCGGAAGAGGCCAAAGACGCTCGTCCCTGGGTATTGCCGCCGGTCAGCGATAACGGGCGCGTGCTTTCATCGGCTGAAAAAGAGGCGAGGGAGCGGCGCGATGCCCTGTTGCGCGGGCGCAATGAAAAAATTGAAGTGATCGATATTCCTGAGCCGCCGCCGGCCCCCGGCATCAGCGCAGAGGACATGCAGGCCATGTTCGACTCGGCGGAAAAAGAAGGCTTTACCCAGGGGCATAAAGAAGGCTTTGCCAAAGGCAATGCAGAAGGCTATGAGGCGGGGCGCCAGCAGGGCTTGATGGAAATGCGCGCCCAATTGGTTGCCGAGCAACAGCGCTTCCAGAAGTTGGCCAGTGCCTTATTGCATCCTGTTCAGGAACAGGATGATGACCTCGAACAACTCCTGTTGGATGTGATTTGTACGCTCACCCAAAGTGTGGTGCAGCGCGAGTTGCTGACCGACTCCTCACAGATTCTCGAGTTGGTGCGCAAAGCGGTGGATGCACTGCCGGTGGGGAGTAAAAATATCCGTATCAGCCTTAATCCCGATGACTTGGCCGCCGTGGAAGCCTATGCGGATGAACAGCAGCTCGATTGGAAATTCCACGGTGACAATAGCTTGCAACCCGGTGGTTGCCGGATAGAAACACCGGACAGTCGCGTGGATTATTCGGTATCAACGCGCTTGCAAACCCTGCTGGAACAGTTTGTCTCCCAGCAATTGGCCGCTAGCGATGAACCGGGGTTATTGGATGAAGCCCCTGACGACAGTGTCCAACCTGCGGGCTAGCCCTATGTTTGAACGCCAAACAATCAGTTCCCGCCTGCGTCGCTACGCTCCCCGGCACCTGGCGGTTACCGAGCCGCAGGCAGAGGGCCGTATTACCCGTGCAGTGGGACTGACCCTGGAGGCGGTTGGCCTGAATGTGTCGGTGGGGCGCCAGTGTGAAATTATCAATAGCGATAATCGCCGTATCGAAGCAGAAGTCGTCGGGTTTGCGGGTGACAAGGTTTTCCTGATGCCGGTCAAGCGGGTAGAGGGACTCCAACCCGGTGCCAGGGTCATTCCTGTTGCCGGACAGATGGGCATGCGCATAGGCCCGCAGTTGCTGGGGCGTGTTATCAATGGCATCGGACAACCGCTGGATGCTAAAGGGCCTTTGGCGGGCGATGAATACCTCGATTTTAACCCGCGCGATATCAACCCCCTGCAACGGCACCCGATCAGTGAAACCCTGGATGTCGGGGTGAGGGCGATCAACGCCCTGATTACCGTGGGGCGCGGCCAGCGACTTGGCCTGTTTGCCGGCTCCGGTGTGGGCAAGAGCGTCCTGATGGGTATGATGACCAAGTTCACGACGGCCGACATAGTGGTGGTTGGCCTGATTGGCGAGCGTGGCCGCGAGGTGAAGGAATTTATTGACCATATCCTGGGCGAGGAAGGCCTGCGCCGCGCAGTGGTTGTCGCCTCACCGGCCGATGATGCTCCCTTGATGCGTTTGCGCGCCTCCCTGCTCGCCAGCCGGATTGCCGAGTATTACCGCGACCAGGGGCAGAATGTCCTGCTGCTGATGGATTCCCTGACCCGTTTTGCCCAGGCACAGCGCGAAATTGCCCTGGCAATTGGCGAGCCACCTGCGACCAAGGGGTATCCTCCATCCGTGTTTGCCAAGATTCCCCAACTGGTGGAGCGGGCCGGTAATGCCGCAGAAGGTGAGGGTTCGATTACGGCTTTCTATACCGTGTTGACCGAAGGGGATGACTTGCAGGACCCGATTGCCGATTCGGCTCGCGCCATCCTCGACGGTCATGTGGTGCTATCGCGCCGTCTGGCGGAAGAGGGCGTTTATCCGGCAATCGATGTGGAGTCCTCTATCAGTCGCGCCATGCAGAATATTGTTGATGACGAACACCTCAAGATGATGCAGCGCTTCAAGCAGCTCCTGGCGCGCTACCAGCAAAACCGTGACCTGATTGCTATCGGTGCCTATACCCAAGGGGCAGACCCGGAAACCGATGCCGCTATTGAGCGCTTTCCCCACTTGCGAGCCTTTATTCAGCAGGGCATTCGCCAGCCGGTGCATATGGCGGAATCTATTGGCAATCTCAAGGCACTGCTCAAGCCGCCCGCCAATACCAAAGGCAATAGCCCTTTGGCGGCACAACATCGGACACCGGGGTGACCTGAGCCATGGCTGAGTCCCGTGCACAGCGAATACGGGTAGTGCTCACCCTGGCCCAACGCCAGGAAGACACCGCGGCGGAGCGCCTTGGGCAGTATCGCGACCAGGTGCGTGGTGAAGAGGAGCAATTGGCACAGTTGCGTGATTATGCCGCCCAATACACACAAGACTATGCCAGTCAGCGCCAGGGAATCTATGCCCACCAGTTAATGAACTACAGTGGTTTTGTGGCTCGCCTTGGCGAATTGTGCCGCGAGCAGGAAGCAAAACTTAAACGTATGCAACTGACGCTCAATAAAATGCAAGAGCAGTGGCGCCAATGTCATCAAAAGCGCAAATCCATTGAAGATCTGATTGAACGATTCAAACGTGAAGACGCTGTATTGCTGGATAAGCGATTACAAAAAGAACTGGATGAACTCACTACCCAGAAATTTTCCCGTATACCTTCCCGCGACGAATAAACAAAAATGCTCTCATGTGCTTTTTTATAGACTAGGCTCCAAATCATCATAACTGGGCTATCCTTAGGTGGTGTGGCAGGAGCGCTGGCTGAGGGTATGGCATTCGCGGAAAGGTTCCCTGTGGTTTTCCTAGCGTATGTATCAACACCAGAGATGCGTATCATCGTTTACACTAGCCCGGTGAAACCAACCCCATGAGATTTACGAGGTAAGACATGGCGATAACGTCAACAGTTTCTCCTGACGGTAATCAAGTCACTATTTATATTCAGGGGCGATTTGATTTCAGCTCTCACCAGGATTTTCGCAATGCCTATGAGAAGCTACCCAAAGTGCCATCACAATATCGGGTCGATTTGCAGGGGACTACCTATCTGGACAGTTCTGCATTGGGCATGTTGTTGTTGCTGCGCGATTATGCCGGTGGTGAGCAGTCCCGCATCCAGGTGGTTAATTGTTCGCCAGATGTGAAAAAAATCCTGCTGATTTCCAATTTTGAACAGTTGTTTGATATTGAATAGTGCACCCTTGTGATCAGGCTTTGTGCCTGCTCCTGTTGTCAGGCCATGGGAGATTTAGCCTATGCACCAGCCAGGGATAGCCACAGGGGCGCCAGTACAGGAGATACAGCCCCCGGATGAAGCACCTACAACCATGAATAATCGTCGTCTCAAAATTCTGGTGGCTGACGATACGGATACTGATCGGCTGATCCTCGAAAGCATTCTGCGCAAAGAAGGGCATCAGGTGCTGTTGGCGCGCAATGGCCTGGAAGCGATCAGTGCCTATGAAGCGGAGCACCCGGATATTGTCCTGCTCGATGCCCTGATGCCGGAAATGGATGGATTTGGTGCTGCGCGAACGATCAAGCAACTGGCCGGTGATGAACTGGTCCCCATTATTTTCCTCACGTCGCTCTCCGATACAGAATCCCTGGTGCGCTGCCTGGATGCAGGTGGCGATGATTTCCTCTCCAAACCCTATAACCGTGTGATCCTCCAGGCCAAGATCAAGGCCTTCAACCGCATGCGCGAATTGCATAGCACTATGCTGACCCAGCGCGACCAAATCGTGCAATACAACAACCGGCTGTTACAGGAGCAGCAGGTTGCCAAGCATGTATTTGATAATGTCGCCCACAGCGGTTGCCTCAACGCCAAGAATGTTCGCTTTTTCCTGTCGTCCCTGGCGGTATTTAACGGTGATGTGTTGGTAGCGGCCATGCGCCCCAACGGCAACATGATGGTGTTGTTGGGGGACTTTACCGGCCATGGCCTGCCCGCAGCCATAGGTGCCATGCCCCTGGCGTCCACCTTTTACGGCATGGTGCCCAAGGGTTTCGGCATGAGCGACATCCTGCGCGAAATCAATGGCAAGTTAAAAAACATCCTGCCGGTCGGTATTTTTTGCTGCGCCATCATGCTGGATATCAATTTCCGCAAACGCCGGGTCAAGATCTGGAATGGCGGTTTACCTGATGCCTTTATCTATCGCCAGAAAACGGCAACTGTGGTGCCAGTCCGCTCCACCCATCTACCCTTGGGGGTCCTGTCCAACCGGGCGTTTAAAGATAACTGTGAATATTTTGAGCTGGCCATCAACGACCGTATTTTCCTCTGGTCAGATGGCATCCATGAGGCGCGCAACCTCAATGGCGATATGTTCGGCGAGGAACGACTCAAACAAGTCTTTGTCCAAAACCGCGAGCCGTCACGGCTGTTTGATGAAATTATTGAACAGGTGCAGCAATTTGTCGGAACCAATGATAAAGACGATGACCTTTCCCTGCTGGAAATCCGCATGGATGAACCGGCCCAGGTGGATCAGGCATTTGTGGATGCCAACCAGCGATTTGCCAATGCCGAAGTTGAGTGGTCTATGCGCTTTGAGGTAAATCCGCGTAGTTTTCGTGTCTTTGATCCGCTACCCATGCTACTTAATGTGTTGATGGAAGTGCCCAGCCTGCGCAGTTTTAGCAGCACCATTTACACCATATTGGCTGAGTTATATGCCAATGCCCTGGAGCATGGTGTACTGCAACTGAATTCCACACTGAAGAAAACGCCCAGTGGATTTAGCGATTACTACCGTTTGCGTGAAGAGCGCCTCCAACAACTGGATACAGGTTATGTGCGTTTCCACATTAACCATCGCACCCATGATGAGGGGGGTATTTTGCGTGTGCGAGTTGAAGACAGTGGCAAGGGCTTTGATTACCAAAACCGTAACCGCAATAGCCTGCATAGCCTGAGCTACAGCGGACGGGGCTTGGCATTGCTGGAGAGTTTGTGTTCGTCGGTCAATTTTATCGGTGCCGGTAATACCATAGAGGTAGAGTTTTGCTGGGTGAGTGACGATTGAATGAATAATATAACTGTGGAATTCTCCAACATGAACCATCTTGATTATGACGCACTAAATACACTCAGGGATGTCATGGAGGGTGATTTCCCTCTATTGATTGACACCTTTATTCTTGATTCCACCGAGCGCCTGCAAAAGCTGCACACCATTATTAATAGTGCCAATGCCGACTTGATTCGGCGCTCTGCACATAGTTTCAAAGGGAGCAGCAGTAATATCGGCGCGATTCAATTAGCAGCTCTGTGTGCATCCCTGGAAAAAAAGGCCCTCGATGGTGACTTGGTAAACCTTGATCAGGATTTGCGTGCGATAGAGCAGGAATATGCCCAAGTGGAAAACCTGCTGCGCGCTATGTTGCAGGTGAGCCGCTGATCAGCGAATGCCCCTACCACCTGCATTCCTTTATCTGTCCTGCGCTGTTGGCACCTACCTTGCACTTATTCCCTGTGGAACACGATATCAGCCTTTTGGGCGGCAAGCATTTGCCGCTCTTAATGGCACTACCTGGTATCGGGACGTCGATGTGTAATGGGAGCCAGTATTCATGCAACACTCCGCGCAACAAAGCGGTCTAGCCGTTAATTCGCTGCTTAACCTGAGTGCCAATGTGCCTGCCAGGACGACCAAAAGTCAGTCGAACCCAGCCAACACAGATGCAACCAGTTTCCAGCAGTTAATGCAAAATACCCGGCCAGAAGTTGCCACCCGTCCAGCCGTCAAACCTGCTGCAAGTCCTGTGCGCCCCCAGGAGGAGCGACAAGCAGATACCAGGCCGGCGCCTGCTAATCACTCGCATGAGTCTCCTCGTAAGAATCCTTCAAATCCCCAAGCGCCATCGGCTAAGTGTTCCGAGCCAGCCATGTCAGAGCAGTCTGGTGCCAACCATAAAAAACTGGCAACAGATTCGGCAGTAGAAACGAATACAGAAACCGGGATAGCAACAGACAAAGCCGATGAGACTTTAATCCCGGAACAAGAGCTAATGACATTAATGATGGGTGAGTTACCCGTCGAGCCGTCCGTATTAGTAACTGAACAAGGGGATGAAACACCAGAGCCCTTAGTGGCCCCGGAGGCGTTGCTGCTGACCGCAGGGCAAATTGCCAGTCCATTAACCGGTGAACAATTGTCTGCCGATCTTTTGGTGGAGGAGGGCGAAAGTGCATTAAAAAGCCCTTTGCTAACCTTTGCCGGACGTGGCCAGGTTTTGGTACCTGAAGGGCTGAAGCCTATAGATCCCGCCTCATTAGCGACAGACCCGGTGATAGAAGGGGAATCTGATCAGGGGATTACTCTCGATCTGGATAACTTGCAATCACAGGTGTCGAAGGTGATGCCGGAGCTGGCTAAATCCCTGGTATCGGATAAGAGCCAGGCAGGAGATAAGCCCATTTTGGATGCGTTAAAAACCCCAGCTCCACCGGCACCTGTTCCGGTGGATGCACTGGGGCGTCCCCTGGATGCAAATTCCCCTTTATCTCCGACAGCGCGGAGTTTTGTGGCGCAAATGAACCTGCCGCAGGCTATGGGGAATCCCCAGTGGAGCCAGGCTGTGAGTGATCGTGTCCTGTGGATGGCTGCTCAAAACCTGTCGGCAGCCGATATTCGCCTGGATCCGCCGGATTTAGGCAGCATGCATGTCAAGGTCAGTGTCAGCCAGGATCAGGCGAGCGTGACTTTCGTTTCGCCACATCCACAGGTGCGTGAAGCATTGGATCAGCAGGCAACACGCCTGCGTGAAATGTTTGCCGAGCAGGGGTTGAACCTGGTCAATGTCGATGTCTCGGATCGCCATCAACAGCAACGAGCACAGGATGAGTCCACCTCTGGCAATCGCTCTTCCGAGTCCCAGGCGGAAGAAGAGGCTCTCCAGGTTGTGGGTGAGAGCAGCATTGGTCAATTACGTTTAATTGATCATTACGCCTGATAGTCTGTTCTTTTTATCGCCATTCCCTCCAGCCAATGCCCGGAATTATCCCGGGTTGTTGCTAATACGTTGTTTTCGCAAGACATTCACCAGCAAAATAGTAAACCACTGCTAAGCTATCTGGCATAACAGGCAGTGGCATGGCTATTGCTGATACTATTTTGGCAGAGAAAAGCGACGGAGTTTTGACATGGCGGCAGCCCCCAAGAAAACCGATAAAGCCAATGACGCAAATGCAACAGATACCGGCACTGTAAAGTCGGATAAAAAAAAGTTGTTCCTGATCATTGGTGTGGCGGTTGTATTAATTCTGATATCCGTTGGTGGGACTTTGGCTGCGCTCAAATTTTGGCGTGGGGATGATAATCCGGATGAGGCCGTGCAACCGGCAGGGCCAGTCGCTTTGGCTCCGGCTATTTACCTGCAGCTCAATCCCAATTTCACCATCAACTTTAACGTGAATGGGCGCCAGCGTTTCTTGCAGGCAGAAATAACCCTGATGTATCGCGATCCTGTATTGGAACCCTTGTTGAAACTGCATATGCCTGCCATACGCAACAGCCTGGTTATGCTGCTCAGCAGTAAGAATTTTGATGAATTACAAACCCCGGAAGGTAAAGAGGCATTGCGTACAGAGGCGCTCAGTGCCGTTCAGGGAATTGTCGATAGAGAACAGCAAGCGCAAGCCAGTGCTTCGTCCAGTGCCGCGGCTACCAGCAAGGTGGAGCAGGTACTGTTTACCACTTTCGTTATGCAATAAGGCCAATCACTGTGCAAGACTTACTCTCACAAGACGAAATTGATGCCTTACTCCATGGTGTTGATGACGGCGATATAGAAACTGAATCGGATCTGGAGCCGGGAGCGGTCCGCGCCTACGATTTAACCAGCCAGGATCGCATAGTGCGCGGGCGCATGCCCACGCTGGAAATGATCAACGAACGCTTTGCCCGCTATACCCGCATCAGCATGTTTAACCTGTTGCGTCGTACAGCGGACGTTTCGGTCGGGGGCGTACAGATCCAGAAGTTTGGTGAGTATGTTCACACGCTTTATGTTCCCACCAGCCTGAATATGGTGAAGTTTCGCCCACTGCGCGGAACCGCCCTGATTATCCTCGACGCGCGTTTGGTGTTTAAGCTGGTTGATAACTTTTTTGGCGGCGATGGTCGCCATGCCAAGATCGAGGGGCGTGAGTTCACTCCAACGGAATTACGTGTAGTCCAGATGGTGTTAAACCAGGCATTTGTGGACCTGGGGGAAGCCTGGAAAGCGGTATTTCCCGTCAGCTTTGAATATGTTCACTCCGAAGTGAATCCCTCCCTGGCCAATATTGTCAGCCCGAGCGAAGTGGTTGTGGTCAGCACTTTCCATATCGAATTGGATGGCGGTGGTGGGGAGATGCATATCACAGTGCCTTACTCCATGATCGAACCCATCCGCGAAGTGTTGGATGCCGGTTTGCAGAGCGACAGTGAGGAACAGGACGAGCGCTGGGTGCGTGCACTGCGTGAAGACGTACTGGCAGCCAAGGTAGATTTGGAGTGTGATGTGGTTCGGCGCGATATTACCCTGCGCGATATTGTCGATTTGAAAGAGGGCGATATTATTCCGGTGGAATTTCCGGATTATCACGTAGTTACCGCCAATGGTGTACCTATGTTCCGCACGCAACTCGGCCAGCACAATGACAACCTCGCATTGAAAATACTCGAATTTATTGACCGTAGCAGTGCCTATAACGTCACGGGTACGGGTTCCGCAAACAAAGGTGATAAAAATGGCAAATGATGATATTGATCAGGATGCAATGGCGGACGATTGGGCTGCTGCCATGGCTGAGCAAGCTGATGCAGAACAGGCGGCTGCCAATCCTATAGCCTTTGAGGAGTTAATCCCCGAGCCGGGTAAAAGGAATTCCAATCCGGATCTGGATGTTATTCTGGACATACCGGTTTCCATTTCCATGGAAGTAGGGCGCACCTCCATTACAATCCGCAATTTGTTGCAGCTAAACCAGGGGTCGGTTATCGAGCTGGATCGCCTCGCCGGTGAACCACTCGATGTGCTGGTCAATGGCACATTGATTGCCCATGGCGAAGTGGTGGTAGTCAATGAAAAATTTGGTATTCGCATGACCGATGTAATCAGTCCTGCGGAGCGCATCAAAAAACTGCGCTAATCTAGGCGGGCGACAGGATAAAACCTGTTGCCCGTTTTTCGGCGCCCGTGATTGGCCAGGCAAGCATGAATTTCCCGATACTCACTCACTCCCGAAAAAAAAGCGCCGTTACTCTCGCCTTGTTCTCGGTGATATGTTTTTACCTCATGATGTCGGTGCCACTTGCGGAGGCACAAACAACATCAACTGCTGCTAATGCCAGCTCCGCCGCGCAGATTCCATCGGTGGGTTTGGAGGAACCGCTAGAGCAATCCGTTCATACAATCGATAAACCTGCTGCCTCGCCTAATTACTACAGCAAAAATACACCGGGTAGTAGCGGTCATTTATTAAGTGTCACCTTGGCGCTGGGGCTGATTGTGGTGTTGATTTTCGGGGTGTCCTGGTTTATTCGCCGTTTTGGGCAGGGCATGTTGAGTGGCAATGCCCATATGAAGATGATTGCTGCCATGCCCCTGGGAACGCGCGAGCGTATCTTGCTGGTAGAGGTGGGAGGAAAACAGTTGCTGTTAGGGGTAACTGCACAGCAGGTCAATACATTGCATGTGTTTGATGAGCCTGTTGTGACCAGTGGGGGTTCTGTAAAACATACAGAGTTCAGCCGCAAACTGATGGCAATCCTGCAGCAGAAACCGGGTGGTGCATCGACTGCCTCCGATAATAATTCATCGACACAGGGTTGAGCGGCTCATGATGTTTTTTCGGCGATTTATTGGTTGGACGAGCTTGCTGTTGGCACTGTTGGTGTTGGCGCCATGGACGCTGGCGCAAACCGCACAGCCACCGGTAACGGATTCCAATCAGTCCCTGCCGTTGGCACAGCCCTCATCGTCCCTGGGATCGTTGCCCGCTATCCCGGGATTGCCTGCACTGACCATCCAAACCAATCCGGATGGCACCCAGGAATATACCGTAACCCTGCAGATCCTCGCGCTAATGACAGCGCTGAGCTTTTTGCCGGCGATTTTGATGATGATGACCTCATTCACCCGGATCATTATTGTATTTTCTATTTTGCGCCAGGCATTGGGTTTGCAGCAGTCTCCCTCCAATCAGATTTTGATTGGCCTCGCATTATTCCTGACCCTGTTTATTATGAAACCGGTGTTTGACCAGGCTAACCATGATGCCCTCCAGCCCTACATCAATGGGCAAATTTCAGCACAGGAAGCCTTGGCTAAAACAGCAGCGCCTTTCCATCGCTTTATGCTGGCACAAACACGGGAATCAGACATCCTGTTGTTTGTCGGGATTGCCAAGCATCCACCTATTGCAACACCGGAAGACATTCCGTTCACCATACTGGCGCCTGCTTTTATCATCAGTGAGCTGAAAACGGCATTCCAGATAGGTTTTATTATTTTTATCCCCTTTCTCATCATTGATATTGTGGTTTCCAGTGTGTTGATGGCGATGGGTATGATGATGCTCTCGCCGCTGATTATTTCGCTGCCGTTTAAAATTATGTTGTTTGTGCTCGTCGACGGTTGGGCCATGATTGTGGGAACCCTGGCCGCCAGTTACGGTGTATAGAGGAGCAATATCATGACACCTGAAGTGGTAATGGATATTTTTGCGGATGCGTTCTGGCTAACGATCCTGATGCTCACCGTCATCGTAGGCCCCGGATTGATTGTGGGGTTGGTTGTGAGTATGTTCCAGGCAGCGACCCAGATTAACGAGCAAACGCTGAGCTTTTTGCCACGTTTGCTCGTCACCATCGCAACCCTGATGGTGGCCGGCCCCTGGTTGTTAACCAGGTTTATGGATCTGTTCAATCGCCTGTATTCCGCAGTGCCCGGATTAATTGGCTAGGTAAATTGTGCAGCCCCTGATCATCAGCGAAGACCAGCTCATGCAATTTATTGGTCAATATATCTGGCCAATGCTGCGTATCGGCGCTTTTTATTTTGCAGTACCCGTTATTGGTGCCCGCACTGTGCCAGCGCGTATTCGTTTGATCCTGATGCTGCTCACCGTATTTTTGCTGGTGCCCGTATTACCTCCTGCACCTGTTGTTTCCCTGCTATCGCTGGCGGGGCTTATGTTGATTGCACAAGAGGTGCTGATTGGCTTGGCGCTGGGGTTTACCATGCAGGTTGTCTTGCATGTTTTTGTATTGGCAGGTCAATACATCGCCATGAAAATGGGGTTGGGGTTTGCTGCTATGAATGACCCGTCCAGTGGCGTCAGTGTCACTGTGTTATCCCAGTTTTATTTGCTGCTTTCCACACTGTTATTTCTCAGTACCAATGGTCATTTGGTGGTGTTGCAGTTAATGATCGATAGTTTTCGCTTTTTCCCCATAGGCGGTGACGGGATAAGTACCTCTGCCTATATGGTAATAGTCCAGATGGGCTCTTGGATGTTTAGCGCGGCCTTGTTGATTGCATTGCCTTTATTTACATCGCTGATGATTGTCAATATGTCATTTGGTGTTATGAGTCGTGCAGCACCGCAAATGAACGTATTTACTGTAGGGTTTCCGATTACCCTGGTCTTTGGTTTGGCGTTGATGTATTTCAGCCTGGGGAATTTCCTGCCGCTCTATATGGAATTAATGGAAGAGGGGATAGGAATACTGCGTAACCTGGTCGAGGTGCCCTGATGGCAGAAGGCGACGATAGCAGTCAGGAAAAAACGGAAGAGCCCAGTGCGCGGCGCCTTGAAAAGGCCCGCGAAGAAGGTCAGATTCCCCGCTCGCGCGATCTCACGACGACCGCTGTTTTATTGTTGGCAGCTATAGGCTTGTGGGTTTTCGCAGAATTTATGGGAGGAAAGTTACTGGGGATTACCCGTGAAAATTTTATTATCAGCCGCACGGATATCTTTGATACCAATGCGATGATTTCACATCTGGTGCGCGCGATTTACCAGGGCATGCTGAGCATGGCACCGTTAATGGTGTTATTGTTGATCGCATCTATCGTGGGACCTATTGCCCTGGGTGGCTGGTTGATGAGCTCCAAGGCCATGATGCCCAAGCTGAGCAGGATGGACCCTATTGCCGGACTCAAACGCATATTCTCATTGAAATCCCTGATTGAACTGTTCAAGGCCTTGCTCAAGGTATCTATCATACTCTTGACGACTATCTGGCTATTATTCCTGTATGCACAAGATATGTTCCGTATCAGCGATGAAGCGGTAGGTAATGCCATTGTGCATTCATTGGAGATTTCCATTTATGCCACTATTGCATTGGCAGCTACCACGATTGTTATCGCCGCTGTGGATATTCCGCTGCAGCTCTATGAGCACAATAAAAAGCTCAAAATGTCGCGCCAGGATCTCAAAGATGAAGCCAAGGATACAGATGGCAAGCCTGAAGTCAAAGGTCGTATTCGCCAGTTGCAACGTGAGATGGCGCAGCGCCGTATGATGGCAAATGTCCCTATGGCAGATGTTGTTATCACCAACCCGACGCACTTTGCGGTTGCCCTTAAGTATGATCCTGAAACGATGGATACACCGATTATGCTGGCCAAGGGAGGGGACAATATTGCCTTGAAAATTCGTGAAATTGCCAAGGCACACAACATCGAAACCATAGAGTCGCCGCCTTTGGCCCGCGCCATTTATTACACCACGGAAATAGACCAGGCAATTCCGTCAGGCCTATACCTCGCCGTTGCACAGGTTCTTGCCTATGTTTTCCAATTGCGTAATTACCGTAAAGGCAAGGGGCAAAAACCCCAGTATCCGCGCAATATCACCCTGCCGAAGGATATGCAGTTTGATGAGTAAGGGATTTTGCAAGCCGGGGGTTTTATTTTGCGATAGGCGGGTGTATAAATTTTATCCTGGTCTATTATACTGAAGGCACCCGGGGATCAAAGGATACAGACTTCATGAGTGAACCTCCCACTTTTTACCAGACGGCCAAATCCTTAGCGCGTAACCCCTTGGGGATTATTGCCCTGTTTATCATCCTGGTTTATGCCGTTGCCGGTATTGTGATCAGTATGGCCAAGCCGGATTTTTACAATAATCCCCTGCATCCGGCAGTGTTATTCCTGGCCATTTTCCCTGTTGTTGTACTCGCTGTGTTTGCTTACCTGGTGGTAAATCACCATCGCAACCTGTATGCACCCGAGGACTATGAGGATCAAAAGGATTTTTTCCGTGGCCTGGCTGTGCCCGCGGCCCTGACAGGTGCACCGGGTGAGGTGGCCATTGCCACTTCGGATACCTCTCTAAAAATTGCCGATGTGCAAGCACAAACATCATTGAATGAGTCCTACACCGGTTTAGTGTCTTTTGGCTATGCGCTTCTGCATCATGCCGAGGTAATACAGGCGCGTACATCGCCGCGCTCGGGCCGCTATCGTGTCCGGGTCTGGCTTGAATCGATCGAGCATCGCTCGCTCTCGGATATAGAATCGGTGACTTACCATGTGTGGGATGACTTTAATCAGTCAGTTATTTCCACCGCCGATGCCAGCTCCAACTTTGATTTATGGTTGTCTATTTACGGTGAGTTTCCGGTATTGGCCTTGGTCAAAACCAAAGAAGGACAAACCTATGAATTGCAGAGATACATTGACTTGCCAGGGCGACCGCCCGATTAATGATTGGGAGTTTGGGGTAATATCTTCCCGTGTGTTCCTTGTTTTTCGTTTTTCAACAATTCATCTGCTATTACCGACGTTTTGTCCCGCGCCGATTATTCCTGCCAGATAATGCTTGGGCACATTAAGCATTCGTTTACCAGTTAGCTTATTGACTTGTTCATTGATGGGGCCTAAGGCAAGTGCGTGTGTGACACTTGCCGATGATAATGTTGGTTTTTAATGCATAACCCTGGTATCAGGGTTGTGGTTGAGATTCCGTCGGTGTGCCCAAGATGTTGTCTACAACACCATCGGTAACCTGATCCAATAGGTTATTGCGGGTATTTTCGAGCGTGCGTTCTACCTCTTTGGCTTTGTCATAGGCCGTTTGCAATTCTTTGGGCAGTTGTGGCGTCAATTTTTCTTTGGCTCCTTCTATTTGCTCTGAAATAAGGTCAGCTTTGCCATTCTGAATCAGCATAACGGCTAACTGGTTAGTATCTGCATTCCATACCATACCTGCTTTGTCAGCAACTGCCTGGAATTGTGGCGGTGCGTAGCGTGATGCAATATAGAAAAGAGCCCCCTCTTGCTGTATCTCCTGGGCAGTATTGAGCAACTTCATGGCGGGTTCGTACTTGTCTCCCAATAACGCCTGCATACGCTCCTTGATGATGGGGCGCTCCAGTAATTTCACTTCAGTCGGATCAAAACCGACCAATGGCTTAAATATAGCCTTCATCAACATAGCTTGGGCGCGGTTGCCAATGAGCACAGACGCACAGGCAGTGAGGGTGGTCAGGATCAGGGTAATAATCAGTAGTCGGCGAGCGTTCTGAGACATAGGTATTCTCGATAACAGGAGGGTGGATAGACTGGGTAAGCACCAGGATGTCGCCGATTGTGCGCGATTAGCTGCCTGTCGTCCAGTTGCAGGAAAATAGTGGGATAAGTAGCCAATTTATGGGTTGTTCCTGCTTGATTGGCATTGGTTATAACCACTTAAATAGGATTGTCAGTATAAGTGTATGATTTTTGCTCGCCTTCGGCCTAAACTTCATGTGCTCTTTTCGTTACAATAGCGGCCTTTTTCTCTCTGCCCATGCCTGACAATGGATATGGTTGCGGAATTTCCTTTTCACTATTGACAGCAGGTTATGCCTTTATGACGGTTGAGCAATTTGAAACCTGGTCGCTCTATATTTGTGTTTCAGCCCTTATCCTGTTCATGTTTTTTATCGTGTGGGATTTGGCCAAAAAATCCAAGGCAGGCAAGTTGGGGACCTTTGTGCTTTTTGGTGTCCTGGGCCTGGCATTGATAGTGTTTGTTGGTAAAGAAATCGCAGTACATGTCATTGAGGGTTAGGACGTTTTCGTCATTCATGCCTGCTGCTTACAGGTAAAGGGCTGTATATGTTCCATTTTTTCGTACCCACCTCCAAAGTACAGAAAGACCGTGCCATCATGCGTGAAACGGATGCACGTGTGGCCAAATACAGCCGTCGCGGCCTGGTGCTGAATTTTATTGTCTTTGTGCTCTGCCTGGCATTTGGTAATTTCGAGCAACAGCATCACAACATCGCCATTATCCTGGTAACAGGATTACTGTTGGTCACTCTCTGGCGAAGTTACTTTTTATTTCGCTTCGATACCCTTTATGCCCGCGCTCCAGCCCGCTGGCGAAACCAGTATTTCTTTGCATCCTGCCTGGGCGCCGCCTGGTGGAGTGTTATTTTGGTGACACTGACGTGGCTGCATGGGATGCGTGGAGAAACCCTGGTCATGTGGCTCTATTCTGTCGTGTTCTATTCCAGTGTTGCTAACGTCTTTGCCCCATATCGCAATTTTCTGACTCTTTATCTGGCAATAGGACAGGTTCCCGCCGCGATTACCGCTATATTTTTGGGAGACGCTGAAGGAATCCTGTATGGCTTTATCATGCTGACCTTCTATGTCATGTTGGCGCATCAGGGTAAAGTGACTTCTATAGCATATTGGGAGCGCCTTGAAGCGAACTACGCCCTGCGTGAGCGTGCGCAGGGACTGGAGAATGAAAAACGCAGCTCCCAGGCACAACTGGAATTGAAAAATGAATTTTTGGTAAACCTGGGGCAGGAGTTCCGCTCTTCTATCAGCGATGTGATCAGTACCTTATCCCTGATCGACGAGAGCCAGCTTTCCGAGCATCACCGCGAATTATTGACCATGGCAACCAAAGCGGCAGGTCGGCAAATTGATCTGGTGAATAATGTCGTGGATTTTTCCAAAATTACAACCCACTCGCTGACGCTGGAGGATGTTGAATTCGATTTGCGTCGCGTGCTTGAGAAATTCATTCAGGATTTCTCGCTCGATGCCCATCAGCAAGGTATCGACATTTATTATCTTTTTGATCCCGCTATTCCCTTGCGCGTTAAGGGTGATGTGCTGCGCATGAATCAGATTCTCAGCACCTTGATGACCCATGCGCTGAAATCCAGCCGTATTGACCATCTGTATATCGAAGCGCGTTTTGAACAGGCAGACGATAATTTTGGCCAGCTACATGTGGTTATCAGTGATAGTGAGAAACTGGCAGAGCAAGGTTCGGAATCTCGTGAGTCATCGTATCGCGGTATCGGCTTGGCGATATGCAAGGGACTGGCTGAGTGTATGAATGGTAGTGTGTATATTCGCGAGGATAAAAGCCGGGGTAATCGTATTTTTATTCACCTTGGTTTACACGTCGTGGCTCATGAGGATCGTCGTTTTGGCTCCGAACAAAAATTCCAGGGCAAGCAATTACTGCTGGCAGATTGGCCGGAAAGTAATGTTCAGGGATTGGCAGATGAGCTGATTACCTGGGGTTTCAACACCCAAATTGGATATGGTCGAGATGAGATACTGACCAGGTTTAGGGACAGTAAGCAGCACAATAAATCGGTCGACCTGGTATTGATATATAACCGTTTGGGCAATATGAACGGTATGGTTCTTTCTGCTGAGATAGCGGCTAATCCCGAGTTTGCCGATGTAAAACAGATATTGGCTATGAGCAGTTTACAAATAGATACCCCGGAAGTAAAAAATCACTTACGCCTTTATCCTCAGGTGGCTGTTATTGAAAAACCGGTCATGCGCAAGCGCTTGTATGATGTTACTACGCAGCGTTTGCTCAATGTTGCCGTTGATTTGCGCCATGGTAATGAGCGGGAAAACCATGCGGTGACGGTGGTATACAAAATTTTGTTGGTAGAAAACCAGCGCGTCGACCAGATGGTGATTGGCGCTATGCTAAAGAAAATGGGCTGTTATGTGCAGTTGGCCCAGGATGGGCACGAAGCATTGGAAATTCTCGGCAAAGAGCGGTTTGATCTGATCCTGATGGATTATGATGCAGAGGAAAAGGATAGTTTGGTGGCCGCCCAGAAAATTCGTGAGCAAGAGCGGGAAAGCCATAGCCTGCACCATTTACCAATTGTTGCGGTTACCGCTTCTCAACTGGAAACCGATGATGCTGTTCTAGGTGCGGGATTTGATGATTATGTTGCCAAACCTATTCGCTTTGATGATCTTGAGCGGCGTTTGCAGCGATGGTTAGGCGAGAATGTTGATTAATGACACCCATACTGTCCTATAGACAGCATGGGGCTTGAGGGAATTTATTGGAAGCTTGCCCAGATAGGGCAATGATCGGAAGGTTTTTCCATCCCGCGTATATCGTAGTCAATACCGGTATCGATGCATTTATTGATTAAAGGATTGGTTGCCAGGATTAAGTCAATACGCAGGCCGCGTTTGGGATTATCCTCAAAGCCTCCACTGCGGTAATCAAACCAGCTGAATTTTTCATTACTATCCGGGTTTAACTCCCGGTAAGTGTCTTGTAATCCCCAGGCCAGTAATTTATCCAGCCATTCCCTCTCTTCGGGTAAAAAGCTGCATTTACCCGTGCGCAACCAGCGTTTGCGATTTTCCTCACCAATACCTATATCAATATCCTGATGTGAAATGTTCATATCCCCCATCACAATTAACTGTTGTTGTGGTTGATATTCCTCTGTCAAATATTGCAGCAGGTCAGCGTAAAATTTAGCTTTGCCGGGAAATTTTATCGGGTGATCACGACTTTCTCCTTGAGGGAAGTAGCCGTTTAACAGGGTTACCTCGCCTATTGGCGTATCAAATACCCCGCCAATAAAACGGCGTTGGGCATCATCGCTGTCTGTGCGGAAGCCTTTGATGACTTTTTTGAACGGATGCCTGGATAAAATGGCAACACCATAGTGGGTTTTCTGACCGAAAAACTCGATGTGGTAGCCCAGGCTTTGAATAGCCTCCAGTGGAAAGTCTGGATCATTGACTTTCGTTTCCTGCAGGCCAATAAAGTCGGGGTTATGGTTATTTACCACAGCTTCAAGCTGGTGCATGCGGGTGCGGATACTGTTGACGTTAAAGGAAATAGCTTTCATGCAGTTTGCCCGTTAACAAAAACACCCGGGCATCGCTGCTCGGGTGTTTGAGTGAGTGAAAAAGAGGGGTTAATCTTGAGCCTGTTTGGCTACTTGTTTCTCCGGAACCTTAATTTGGCCAATAAAGTCAGCTAGTACATGGCCCGCCTCTAAAAGATAGGGATCTTCAAGTGGTTTCAATTCTTTGTCCTGATCCTGGTTTTTCTTCTCATCTTCAGCTTCCTTGGCTTTTTTCAGGTCTTCGTAGGTTGCGTAAACAGCTTCTCCCTTGGCCTTGCGGCGTTCGTTTTCATTAGCAAGGGTTCGCTGCTCTATCGCTTTTTGCTCCTGCTGGCGGGTTGCCTGGCGCAGTGAAAGGGTTTTTTTGTTAGACGCCTCTTTAAAAAGCTCACTTTGTTTATTGAGATAAATGAACTCGGGGTCTTTAGCCATGCGCTCCTGGTGTTTTGTTTCTATCTTGGGAAGATAGTCGCTAATTTTGAAGTAGTTTTGGTGTGGGGCAGGGTGGATACGATCCCAGGGCAGGGCATTGTCATAACTGCTTTCACCGATTTCGGCAGGGTCGAGCAGGCTGGGTAGCTGCACATCGGGTATGACCCCTCGATGTTGGGTGCTATCGCCGGAAATACGATAAAACTTGGCTTCAGTAATTTTCAAACGGCCGTGACGCAGTTCTACCAGATTTTGTACAGAACCTTTACCAAAGGTGGGGGAGCCAATAATGATTCCGCGTCCGTAATCCTGGATGGCACCTGCAAAGATTTCAGAGGCCGATGCGCTAAGGCGGTTAACCAGTACAGCAACCGGTGCGCGGTAAACTGCAGGCTGGTATGCACGGTAGTTGCGTGAGACAGTGTCGTCACTTTGGCGAATTTGTACAACAGGACCCGGATCGACAAATAAATCCGTCAGCATTGCTGCTTCGGGAAGCGAGCCACCACCATTATCGCGCAAATCAATAATAATACCGTCAACCTTGGCTTTGTTTAATTCGTTTAACAGATTGTAAACATCGCGTGTTGTACTTTTGTAATTGGGGTCACCTTTTTGGTAAGCCTCAAAGTTCATATAAAACGTGGGTACATCAATTACCCCTAACTTATAGGTTCTACCGTTTTCGTTAACCTCAAAGATGGCTTTTTTGGCAGCCTGGTCTTCCAGTTTTACGGTTTCGCGTTTAATCGTGATCAGTTTGTTAGTGGCAGCAGTAGGATCTGCTGGAATCACCTCCAGCCTTACCAGGGTTCCCTTGGGGCCACGGATCAGTTTGACGACCTCATCAAGGCGCCAGCCAACTACATCGACCATTTCTCCATCGGCACCCTGGGCGATGGCAACAATCTTGTCATTGGGCTTTAACTGGCCCTGTTTTTGTGCGGGGCCGCCGACAATCAAGCTGCTGACTTTGGTGTAGTCATCTTCACTTTGCAGAACAGCACCAATACCCTGCAGCTCCAATGACATGCTGATGTCAAAGTTTTCTGCATTTTCGGGAGACAGGTAATTGGTATGGGGGTCGTAAAGTGTCGTGAGCGCATTCATCATCACACTAAACGCTTCTTCATTGGTTTGCTGCTTTGTCCTGCGCAATTGGTTGGCGTAGCGTTTACGCAGGGTGGTTTTGCTTTCCTCAAGCGATTTTCCCGAGAGCATGGAGTTGAGTAAACTGGATTTCAGATAAAGATGCCAGAGCGTATCGGCTTCAGCAGCGGTCTTGGGCCAGGCAGCATCTTTGCGGTCAGTTTGCAGGCTGACCTCTTCGTTAAAGTCGAATTTAACGTCCGGGTTATCGAGATCTGCAATAATTTTTTCCAGGCGAGCAATCAGGCGCTCGTTATAGCGATTGTAGATGGCAAAGCCCGCATCAAGATCGCCTTTTTTGTACAAGTCATCAAAGGCGAGGCGATATTTCTCGAATGCCTTGATGTCACTTTGCAAAAAGAAATTTTTTTGCCCATCAAGGGATTTTAAGTACTCATCAAAATAACGAGAAGACAGTGCGTCATTAAACTCTTGCTTACGGTAATGCTCTTTATCCAGGCGCTTGACGATATCAATGGCGGCTTTTTTTTGGTCAGCACTTGGTGCAAGGGGTGAGGCTTTTTCGGCAATAGTAAATGTTGAGAGTGTTATGCCCAGAACCAGAGGGGTAATCAGGGTGAAAACAAGGCGTCTGACACTAGGGGAGCTTTGTTTTACAGCGCGGTTTTGCATCAACATAAATCACAATCTCGGGGGAGTATGGCAGGCCGTCACAGGTCGGCATTACAAAGAGGAATACGCCGCTACTATAGCGGAATTATGGGGTTTAGGGCAGTTTGGATCATGGCGATACTTGGGTTTTGTGATCCATGAAGGGCTTCAGGCGACACCCTGGCGAATCCTTGCCGTTCCCCATAGAGCTGCTGGTGTTTATAGGGTTCATCCTGTTTACGCTTCTTTAACGAGGCTTTAATGGCCGGAAGGCTTACTCGTTGGCCGAAGACAGGCTTGCTGCTGATTCACCTTGCGCTTGGGAACTATGGTTTCCACCGGTGAGATCCAGCCATAACTCCTTACGGTTTAGTGGTGTTGCCTTGGGTAAGAATGGATTGTTTATACGAATCGCCCGGCGATTCTTGAGGTCAGCTTTGGCCAGCGCCTCTTTAACTTCAGGGCTATTAAAGAAGTACTGATCAAAGCGTCCATCCTTAATGGCGGATTCAAGTCCAAATTCAATATCTTTAGCCAATTGTGGGTCATGGGGTGTGACGAAGAAATAGGTAGGAAGCGGGTAAATTAATACCAGATTCTTCTCAACGGTGAGTTTGAGATTGGGAAATGCTGCCAGCTCGGTAAAAACTTCGTTGGCCCCGCGGGGAAAGGCATCGAAGCGTTCGCCATCCAGCATGTAGTAGAGGCTGGGCTTTTTGGTCGCTTTGATAACAGTCAGCCCGGCGCTTTCCAGGATTTCAGCATCCTGCCAGCTGCGCCCCTGGCCGAACTTGATACGACGCAGGTCATCCAGGGTTTGTATCTGGTCAAAACGTGCCTGGTCGCCTTCGCGTATAAAGAAGAGCCTGTGATTCATCAGGCCCCGGTAGGCATCGATGCGTACCGGAATAAACTCCCGCTCCATTTCTTCCGAGGTTCCACCCCACATGACAGATATCTGGCCCGACTTGACCGATTCCATCACCCTTGGGCGAGAGTAGACTTCATTAGTTGAGGCAAAGGTGTATTGGGTATCTGAGTAGGATAAAGCCAGACGCAACAGCCCGTTCATATAGTCGGTCTGCACATTGGACTTCATGTTGGTGGTAACTGTTTTAGTGGCTGCTTGTGTGGGGGTAGTGAGTAACGCGCCGCCTAGGGCCAATATTTGAAACAAACCGATGATATAGCTAACCGGCTTCGGGTGTTTATCTCTCATTGCGCACGCCTGCTATTGACTGATTTATCTGTTTTTAGGTCTTTTCAGCAACATTAGCACAGAAACGCTATAGGTAAAGGAGGGATATGAAGAAGATATACGCGCCGGACTTTTAATAGCTGCTACTGCAATCCCACAGCATGCGCATGAACTCCTGCTGTTCCGGTTGTATAACCGGTACTGGTGTAACTGCCTTCAGGTGTTGCCTGTTGAATGTAAGTTCATAGCGTATGAATTGCGGGTAATCAGCATCGCTGTCATCTATCTGAACCAGGGCCGCCTGTTGGAGGCGTAACTCCAGTATTTCCAGCAGTTCCTGCAGGCTTTGTAATAGGCGTTTTTCACTAAATAGTTCAGGGCATAATTGGGCGTTAATGAATACGTAATCACAGCCAAGCAATTGGCTGTGGCCGATTTGCAAGCGATTCTGGTGCAGGGCCTGAGCCAATTCAAAATGGTATAGCGTTAACGGGGAATGCACCTGTTCCGGGGCGGCAATGGCGGCTTGTGCTGGACTGCCCATTGTTTGGGAAGATGACATAGTGACTCTGCCTGTAGCGTTAATGGGGTGGCGCTTTTGACTAGGTTGCTATTGCTGTGTGCTTAGCCTGTGTTGTTCACAGCTTTGTTATTGGTGTTTGGCCATGGTGAAGCAGCACATTATTGGCACCGGGTAATATTCATCAAAATTTAACAGGCCTATGCCGAAAATACCACCAGCATTGTCGAATTATTTGACAGACATAATTAACATCATAAAAAAAGCGGCAAATGCCGCTTTTTTGTAATAAACCCTGTTTCAGGGTTGGCGCTTGCACTTCATTCATGATTCCTGTAGATGCTTGCTCGCGCTCGATTTTAGCGTTTGCTTAAAGCGTCCTTGATGGTATTGCGCATTTTGTGCAAAGCCTTCTCGGTTGTCTCCCAGTCAATACAGGCATCGGTCACAGAAACACCGTACTTCAGGTCGCACAGATTGGCAGGAATGCTTTGGCTGCCCGCACCTATATTGCTTTCTATCATCAGGCCGATGATGGATTTATTGCCTTCCAGAATCTGGTTGGCTACGTTTTCCATCACCAGGGTTTGCAACTCATGATTTTTATTGGAGTTGGCGTGGCTGCAGTCCACCATAATATTGGGGATGACTTTGGCTTTAGTCAGCTCCTGTTCGCAAATGGCTACACTGACAGAGTCATAATTTGGTTTGCCGTTGCCACCGCGCAATACGACATGGCCATAGCCATTACCACGCGTGTGGATGATGGCAACCTGGCCCTCACCATTGATTCCCAGGAAGCGATGGGGGCGAGAGACAGACTGCAGGGCATTGATAGCGACGGTCAGGCTACCATCGGTACCGTTCTTGAATCCTACCGCTGACGAGAGGCCGCTCGCCATCTCGCGGTGGGTTTGGGATTCAGTGGTGCGTGCGCCAATCGCGGACCAACTGATCAAATCATGCAGGTACTGCGGTGATATGGGGTCCAGTGCCTCTGTTGCAGCCGGCAGGCCTATTTCGGCAATATCCAGTAACAGCTGGCGACCTATGTGCAAGCCTTCTTCAATTTTGAAGGAGTCATCCAGGTAGGGATCATTGATCAATCCCTTCCAGCCAACAGTAGTACGAGGTTTTTCAAAGTAGACGCGCATGACCACATAGATGGTGTCACTGACTTCATCGGCCAATTTTTTCAGGCGCTGGGCATAATCCTTGGCCGCAGCAACATCGTGGATGGAGCAGGGACCTATGACCACAAAGATGCGATGATCCTTGCGATCCAAAATATTGCGTATGGTTTCGCGACCGCGGGTAACAATATCGCGGGCTTTATCGGTCAGGGGGATCTTGGCTTTGAGGGTTCCTGGAGAAATCAGCAATTCCTGGGATACCACATTAAGGTCGTCTACTTGTTTATTGGTCATGATGCTATTCCATAAAAAGGCCTAAACGAGGTGCATTGTACTTGAAAAAGTTTATTTTGTGGGATGTTTTACTTAATAAGTCCCATAAATTAAGGCAATGTTACTGCTTTTGATCGCGGAGAGGTTTGCTTGTCCTCTTTCAAGGGGGCAATTGGGGACGTAAAGGTGGAAATATTGGCATTTTGGTTTTTTGGTAGGATAAATGTTTTATAGGGCTGGGCCTGTTTAGGTCAGAAAAACGAAAATCGTTAAAGAAGGATGTAGAGCTTGTTTTCACTTGTACGTGTTGTATTGCCCTTGATGGGCGGATTAGGTATTGCCTTGTGCACATTGCCTGCTATGGCAGAACAAGCCTCAGGAGCTTCTGGCAAAAGGCCGGTGACGGCATTGGTACTTGGCGGCGGTGGTGCCCGTGGTGCGGCGCATATTGGCGTACTCCAGGTGCTGGAGCAGGAGCGGATTCCAGTGGATTGTGTTGTCGGTACCAGCATGGGCGCGCTGGTTGCTGGTGCCTATGCTGCCGGCCTGGCTCCCTCGGAAATGCTGGACAAGCTGGCAGAAGCCGATTGGACTGATATGTTTCTGGATACGGCCGATTATTCCCAGCTTAGCTATCGCAAAAAGCGAGTGAACAAAGGACTGCTATTAGGAACAGAAATGGGTATCACCAAGCGCGGGGTGCAAATAATGCCCGGGGTGATCGCGGGGGAGAAGATCAAGCTGTTCTTTAACTTTTTGGTCAGCGATGAGCAGGGACAGCACCAGATCGAGAACCTGTCCCTGCCATTAGCCATAGTGGCTACTGATATAGGAACAGGGGAGCGGGTAGTTATCCGTAAAGGCAGCCTTACCCATGCCATGCGTGCCAGTATGTCGGTACCGGGGCTGATGGCACCGGTTGAATATGAGGGGGGGCAATTGGTGGATGGAGGGCTTGTCGACAACCTGCCGATTGGTATTGGTCGAGGCTTGTGCAATGCCGATCGGGTGATCGCGATTAACGTAGGGTCGCCGCTGCGGCCCGCTGATGAGGTTGGCTCTCTATTGAGTGTCACCGGCCAGATGATCGGGATACTCACCAAGCAGAATGTCGAGCGCTCCCTTGCCACCCTGACGGGAAATGACATTTACATGGCTCCCGAGCTGGGCAATATCAAATCTACAGATTTCAAGCGTTATGCCGAGGCTGCAGAGGCGGGACGTCAAACCGCATTGCGTTATCTCTATGCACTGAAAGATTTATCGGTATCACCGGAGGCTTACGCGCAATGGAATGTGCAACGCCGTGTTGAGCGGGAGCCCATAGTGCGCATTGACGAGATCCATATTGCCCCGTTAAACCGGGTTAACTCCGATTTTGTCGAGCGTCTGGTACGTCAGCGTCCGGGGGAAAATGTTGACCGTCGGCGCCTGGAGCAGGATCTGATCCGTATTTATGGTGCGGGGTACTTTGACAGTGTGGACTACCGTATTTATCAGCATGATGGTGTTAATCGCCTGGATATACTAGCGCGTGAAAAAAACTGGAGTTCTGATTATGTCACTTTCGGATTTACGGTTGCCGAGGAATATCGACATGGCGCCAGTGTAAATCTGCGCGGAGCCTATCGTAATACCTGGATAAATTCCTATGGTGGTGAATTTTTTGCCGTGCTGGATGCGGGCACTGATCCCTATGTCGAGCTGGATTTTTATCAGCCATTGGATACGCGCCACAAATATTTTGTCGAGCCGCGCTATATCAGTAATCGCCAGACCTCCAACATTTTTATTGATGGTGACAAAATTGCGGAATATGAGCTGACCACTCATTCCGTAGAGCTGATGCTGGGGCGCAATGTGGGCATCTGGGGGCAGGTGCGCAGCGGGTGGCGTGAATATGATATTAAAGCCAGTGCAGATATCAGTCTGTTGAATTTGCCCGATGCCAATGAACGCTATGGTGGCTGGTTAACTGAGGTGTTATTTGATGCGCGCAATCGCCTGTATTTCCCATCGCAGGGATGGAGTGGTGACCTTGGGTATTTTGCATCGCCCCAGGCGGACTACGAAAAATTATTCACCCGACTTGATTATGCCCATCCCCTGGGAGATTTCGTATTGGGAGCCAGGGGTAGCTTTGTGACGTCAATCAATGATCCTTTGCCGGTATACGATTCTGCCCAGCTTGGGGGCTTTTTAAACCTATCAGGCTATGCAAGGAACCAGATATTGGCTGATCAAGCCCTGTATTTGCATTTGCGTGCAGAAAAAATTGTCGGGCGTATGCCCCTGGGTTTAAGCGGTGATTTGCGTATGGGGCTGGCATTGGAAGGCGCCAAGCTGGAAGATGCTTATACCTTGACGAAAGATGATGATTGGCTCAATTCCGCCGCTATCTATTGGGGTGGGGAAACACCCGTAGGTCCCGTTTATATCGGATATGGTTTTACCTTTAGCGGCGATTACAATTTCTATTTCCAGATAGGCCCTTAACCCTGCCCGGTAAGTTACAGGCTTGCCAGCTCCCATGACATGAGCTGGCAAGCCTGTTTATGCGGTTGAATCCCTGGAAATGAACAATCAGAAATGGAAAATTGCGGCGATATAGGGGCCTTTCAATTCGAGATTGGCTTCTACATCGTCCTCATAAACTTCAAGGTTGATTGCGCGATAACCTGCTTCAATACCAAAGTCCATAACAGAGTCAAAGACATAGCTGATTTTGGCGGCATAGTCTGAAACGGTCGAGTCTTTGTAGCTAATATAATTACCTTCGAATCCCGCTGAAAGGCCGGTGAAAGGCAAGTCGAATTGAAACCTGCCATAAACTAGGGGAAGTGGTAAGTCGACATCTATTTTCTGGTTGACGGTTTCTGCTTCTGCCGTCAAATGACCGGAATATTTACGCAGGGTCAGGCCGAGATCCAGATTGAACCAATTATCGAGGATTTCGTAATAGAGTGTTGCGTCGGTGTAACTTAAGTCGAAATCGCTGTGAACCCTGGAGCCGGCAGTGAATTCCGTTCCATCCAGTTCAAACGTTTGGTCGATAGTAGCGGTTTGCTGGCTGCTGATATCGTTGTATTGCAGCTTCACGTTGGGAATAAGTGGGAGCGGGTGTTCGATAGCAATGTAGTAGTAATGATTGCGCTCGTCGCTTGCTCCCAGTTCACTCATGGAAATAGCCGGGTCACCTACATTACCTTCCAGTTCCGCATTCCAGGAGCCAGCACCGGCATAAATACCAAATACTGTGTCTGCTTGCGCTGCACAGCTCAAACCCAGTGCGAGCATACTACTGGTGAGTAAACAGGGGGAAAAACGTGATTTCATGGTTGAGTCCTTCTGCGAGGTGTGTGATTTACGTGTGGCTAGTCTAGCCGTTTTTGCGGTTTGAATCTGGGGACGATGCGCCGGATTTATTACCGGTATCGCTTTGGTGTAACAAATTCAGGAATTGGTTGGCTGCATTGCTTAAGCTGCGTTGGCGATGATGGATGGCTCCCAGGGGGCGCACAATAGCTGCCTGGCTTAATGCCAGCCTGCTGAGGCTGCTATCTAGCAGCCGCTTGGGCAAAACCCCCCAACCCAGGCCAATTCCCAAGAGCATTTTAATGGCATCCAAATGGTTGGTAACCATAGCGATATTGAGTGGCAAGTGCTCCGCGTCAAACAGTGTTGTAATCAGGCGAGTGGTATACGTATTGGGGTCGGGCATGATGGCATCGTAATGGCTTAATTGCGCCAGATTGAGAGTTTGCATGTGTGCCAATGGATGTGAAGGGGCGGCAACAAACTGCAATTCATCCATCCATAGTGGGTGTGAGGCGATGCGTATATCCGGCTCCAGTGCCAGGGTAACCAGCGCCAGGTCAAAGCGGCCCTGGACAACCTCCTGGTGCGCCAGCTCTGAATCAAGAAAATGCACATCCAGTTTTACCAGTGGAAAATCCTGCGCGAATTGCTGGAGGTAAGGGGGGAGATAATGCAGGCCAATATGGTGGCTGGTGGCAATACTCAGCTTGCCGCTCACTGTTCCCTGCAGATCGGCAACTGCCTGGGCGGCAGCATCTACCTCGGCAAGAATCAATTTGGCCTTGGGTAACAGGATTTGCCCTGCCTGGGTCAAGGCAATCTGGCGCCCAATGCGATCAAACAGAGGTGCTTTTACCTGTTCTTCCAGCAAGGCAATGCGTTTGCTGATAGCTGGCTGGGTTAAATGCAGTTGGTTGGCTGCCTGGGAGAAGGAGCCGGTATTGGCGATGGCGACAAAAGCCTGTAGTTGCTGGGTATCCATGGTTGCTAGATTTAAATCATTCCTTTTGGTTATGCAATATATAAAAAAGATAAATTTGTTTTATGGTAAGTGTCGGCATACCATAGGTTCCATATTAACAAGCAATCCTACCCGTTAGCCGTAATACTGGAGATTCCCCATGGTAGCCAAAACGCTTTACGACAAGCTTTGGGATGCCCATTTGGTTCACGAAAGTGACGATGGCTCTGCGCTTATCTACATTGATCGCCATATAGTGCACGAGGTGACTTCACCCCAGGCGTTTGACGGCCTGCGCATGGCCGGGCGTAAACCCTGGCGAGTGGATTCCATCCTGGCCACGCCCGACCACAACGTACCCACCACGCAAAAAGAGCGCGCCCACGGGGTAAGCGGCATTCAAGACCCCGTGTCGTTGATTCAGGTGCAAACCCTCGATGACAACTGCGATGAGTTCGGTATTACCGAATTTAAAATCAACGACAGTCGCCAGGGCATTGTGCATGTGGTAGGTCCGGAAAGCGGCGCCTGTTTGCCCGGTATGACCATCGTGTGTGGCGATTCCCATACCGCCACCAACGGCGCCCTGGGTGCCTTGGCCCACGGTATTGGCACCAGTGAGGTAGAGCATGTGATGGCAACCCAATGCTTGGTGGCCAAAAAAATGAAAAACATGCTGATCAAGGTGGATGGCACATTGGGTTTGGGGGTAACGCCTAAAGACGTCGTGCTCGCCATTATCGCCAAAATTGGCACCGCTGGCGGCACTGGCTATGCGATGGAATTTGGCGGCCAGGTGTTTCGCGATATGAGCATGGAAGGGCGTTTGACCGTGTGCAACATGGCCATTGAGGCCGGCGCGCGCGCCGGTATGGTGGCGGTGGATCAAACCACTATCGATTATGTGAAAGGCCGGCCCTATGCACCCAGCGGTGATGTGTGGGAGCAAGCCGTGGCCAACTGGCGTGAATTGGTGAGTGACGAAGGTGCCCATTTTGATGCCGTAATAGAAATTGACGGCGCATCTATCAGGCCACAAGTGAGCTGGGGTACTTCGCCGGAAATGGTGGTGTCGGTTGAAGATAAGGTACCAGACCCTGCCAACGAGCCGGACCCGGTCAAGCGCAAAGACATGATCCGCGCCCTGGAATACATGGGGTTGCAAGCCAACCAGCCGATTACTTCTATTTATGTGGACCGCGTATTTATCGGTTCCTGTACCAATTCACGCATTGAGGATATTCGCGCGGCAGCAGAAGTAGTGAAAGGCAAGCAAAAAGCCGCCAATGTGAAAGAGGCCATTGTTGTGCCCGGTTCCGGTGTGGTGAAAGCACAGGCCGAAGCCGAAGGGCTTGACAAGATTTTTACCGCAGCGGGCATTGAATGGCGTGAGCCGGGGTGCTCCATGTGTTTGGCCATGAACGCCGACAAGCTCGGGGCAGGTGAGCACTGTGCTTCCACTTCCAACCGCAATTTCGAAGGGCGTCAGGGCTATGGCGGCCGCACACATCTGGTGAGCCCGGCCATGGCGGCAGCAGCGGCGATTGCCGGCCACTTTGTTGACGTTCGCTCATTTAATTAAGGAGTTGCCAAGATGAAAAGTTTTACTGTGTTGGATGGCTTGGCAGCGCCTATGGATCGCGCCAATGTCGATACCGATATGATTATTCCCAAACAGTTTTTGAAATCCATCAAGCGCACCGGCTTTGGCAAAAACCTGTTTGATGAGTTGCGCTACCTTGATGAAGGCAAACCCGACCAAAGCTGTGAGGGGCGCCCGTTGAATACGGAATTTCCATTGAATTTTCCGCGTTACCAGGACGCCAGTGTGTTGTTGGCGCGGGAAAACTTTGGCTGCGGTTCCAGCCGCGAGCACGCACCCTGGGCGTTGGATGATTACGGCTTTCGCAGTGTCATCGCGCCCAGCTTTGCCGATATTTTCTTTAACAACTGTTTTAAAAATGGCCTGTTGCCCATTATGTTGGACGAAAAAATCGTCGACCAGTTGTTCCGGGAAATGTATGCCAGCGAAGGTTATCGCCTGAATATAGACTTGGCGGAGCAAACGGTAACCACGCCAAGTGGCGAGAGCTTTGGCTTTGAAATCGATGCTTTCCGTAAACACTGCCTGTTAAACGGTTTGGATGATATTGGTTTAACCCTGGAAAAAGCCGATAAAATTCGCGCCTACGAAACCCGGCGCCGCGCTGAGGCGCCCTGGTTGTTTGATGTGGTGAAATAAGATTCATTCATTGGAGTTTGATTGTGGGTAAACATATTTTAATTCTGGAAGGTGATGGTATTGGCCCGGAGATCGTGCGCGAAGCGGTGCGTGTGCTGGACGTAGTCAATCGACAATTTAATCTGGGTATTACGACTGAACACGGCTTGATGGGTGGCTGCTCTATCGATGCCCACGGTGTACCGCTGACTGACGAAACCCTGGCGCGTGCACGCAAGGCCGATGCGATTCTGCTCGGCGCCGTGGGCGGTCCCAAGTGGGACAAACTCGACCGTGCCATTCGCCCGGAAAAAGGCCTGCTGAAAATTCGCTCCCAGCTTGGTCTGTACGCCAACCTGCGCCCGGCGCTGCTCTACCCGCAATTGGTGGAGGCCTCATCGCTCAAACCGGAAGTGGTATCTGGCCTGGATATCCTGATTGTGCGCGAGTTGGCGGGCGGTATTTACTTTGGCGAACCGCGCGGTATTCGCGTGTTGGAAAACGGTGAGCGCGAGGGTTATAACACCTACAAGTATTCCGAAAGCGAAATTATTCGCATTGGCCGCACCGCCTTTGAAATGGCGCGCAAGCGCAACGGCAAGGTCTGTTCGGTAGATAAAGCCAATGTGCTGGAGGCTACCATGCTCTGGCGCGAGGTGATGGATGAACTGCACAAAGACTATCCGGACGTTGAGCTGTCGCACATGTACGTGGATAACGCCGCTATGCAGCTGGTGCGCGCGCCCAAACAATTCGACGTGTTAGTGACGGGCAACATGTTTGGTGATATTTTGTCCGACGCTGCTGCCATGTTGACAGGTTCTATTGGTATGCTGCCTTCGGCCTCACTCGACAAAGATGGTCGCGGCATGTACGAACCCTGTCACGGTTCGGCCCCGGATATTGCCGGCCAGAACATTGCTAACCCCCTGGCAACCATCCTCTCGGTTTCCATGATGCTGCGCTACTCACTTAACGAGCCGGCTGTGGCAGATGCCATAGAAGCGGCAGTGGGTAAGGTTCTGGATCAAGGCTATCGCACGGCAGACATTTATACCGAAGGTAAGACCAAAGTATCTACCTCGCAAATGGGTGACGCCGTAGTGGCGGCCCTGAACTGATTTTCGCCTGGGACAAATTAAGAGAGATTGCAATGAAAGTAGGTTTTGTAGGCTGGCGCGGTATGGTGGGCTCGGTATTGATGGAGCGTATGCAGGCTGAGGGTGACTTTGCCGATATCGAGCCGGTATTTTTCACCACGTCTAACGTTGGCGGTGCAGCGCCTGCCGTGGCCAGTGGCTTGCCAGCGCTGAAAGATGCTTATTCTGTCGACGACCTGAAACAACTGGATGCCATTGTCACCTGTCAGGGTGGCGACTACACCAACGAGATTTTCCCCAAGCTGCGTTCTGCAGGTTGGCATGGTTACTGGATAGACGCGGCTTCCAGCCTGCGTATGGAAGAGGATGCTGTCATTATCCTCGATCCGGTTAACCGGGGCGTTATCGATGCCGCCTTGAAGAAGGGGGTTAAGAATTACATCGGTGGCAATTGCACCAACTCCATCATGCTGATGGGTGTGGGTGGCCTGTTCCATGCGGGATTGGTGGATTGGGTAAGCTCCATGACTTATCAGGCTGCTTCGGGCGGCGGTGCTAATCATATGCGCGAGTTGCTGAAGGGGATGGGGGTGATCCATTCCGCCGTGGCTGATGAGCTGGCAACACCCGCGTCCGCTATTCTTGATATCGATAGAAAAGTGGCCAGTACTATTCGCCAGGACGTACCTCGCGAATTCTTCCCGGCACCCCTGGCAGGTGGCCTGATTCCCTGGATTGACAAACAACTCGAGAATGGCCAATCCAAAGAGGAATGGAAGGGACAGGCTGAGGTTAATAAGATTCTCGGCAACAGCAACCCCATACCGGTGGATGGCTTGTGTGTGCGTATTGGTGCCATGCGTTGCCATAGCCTGGCATTGACTATCAAGCTTAAAAAGGATCTTCCGCTGGCTGAGATAGAGTCCGTTATCAAATCAGGTAATGACTGGGTGAAATTTGTGCCAAACGAGCGCGGGATCACCGAGCAGGAGCTGACACCTGCTGCTATTACGGGCGGCCTCAAGATAGGGGTTGGCCGTGTACGCAAGCTTAATATGGGGCCGGAGTATGTGTCTGCTTTCGTAATTGGTGACCAGCTGTTGTGGGGTGCGGCTGAGCCGTTGCGCCGTATGCTGCGTATCCTGAAAGAGGCCTGATTGGCGCCTTTTTATACGGGTTGTCACTGACAAAACCCCGCGAGCTATGCTCCCGGGGTTTTGTTTTTATAGCGATTGGTGTGCTCTATGGGGATTTAAATGTCAGTCTTTTTTCACATTTTTGCCAAAAGAGGGCTGGAATGCGCCAAAAAAGGCCGGTATTTGGCCCGATGTCAAGTCCTCGAGTATTGATAAAATGCTATTTATAATGAATACTTACGAACGATACTGAAGATACATTCGAGGTTTTTACCCGTTCCAAACCAATAATTCAGGGCAGGGTCGGAACCGATTTCATCAACTAGAATGTCAACCTGATTCTCGTGCACTACGGCCGTGGAATAATATAAAGGATAGCGCTATGCGTCTTCGTCAGTTGGTTTTAGCCTGTGGTCTCTCCTCTCTCATGCTGTCGCAGTACGCCAGTGCATTGGGGCTGGGTGAAATGACTTTGAAGTCTGCACTCAACCAGCCGTTGGAGGCCGAGATCAAACTGCTGGATACCCGCGATCTAAGTGCAGAACAGATCCTGGTTGCACTTGCCTCACCGGCTGACTTTGAGCGCAACGGGGTTGACCGCCTCTATTTCTACACAGAATTTCAATTTGATGTACGCCTCGATACTCCCGATGGCCCTAAAGTCGTCGTAACCAGTCGCAGCCCGGTACGTGAACCCTATCTGAATTTCCTGATAGAAGCGCGTTGGACAGCAGGGCGCCTGTTGCGTGAATACACTTTGCTGATGGATTTGCCAACCTTCGATGATGCGGCACCAAAAGCAGCGATTAATACGGCCGCTACACAGGCTCCGGTTGCGCAAAAACCTGCGGCTGCTCCCTCGCGTCAGGCGACCAGTCCGCGTCCAACCCAGGCAGCACCTGCCACGCGTCCCGCTGTATCCCGTAGTATTTCCGGTAATGAATACCAGATTAAAGCGAATGACACCCTTTGGAATATCGCCCGCGATGTAGGTGCCAGCAGCGGTGCCAGTATTCACCAGGCCATGATGGCACTGTATGAGGCCAATCCCGAGGCCTTTATCAATGGCAACATCAACCTTCTACGCCGTGGTCAGGTGTTGCGTATTCCCTCCAGCGAGGAAATGACCTCTCGTTCAACCGGTGAGGCTGTGCGTCAATTTGCGGCCCAAACCGGCGATGCCAGTTTGGGCGCTCAGTTGAATGCCTCACGTCGCACTACATCTGCCAATACCGCATCAACCCAGACCTCAGGCCGTGTAAAACTGGTAGCTCCGGGAGGGGGTACAGGTAGCGCAGGGCAGGGGAGCGGCGCTAATCGCGGTTCTGGTGCAGGCCTTGAAGCTGAATTGGCGGTGACACTTGAGGAATTGGATAAGTCCAAAGCTGAAAATACCGAGTTATCCTCGCGCGTGCGTGATCTGGAAGCCCAGATTGATACCATGGAGCGCCTGGTTGAGGTCAGTAATGAAAAATTGCGGGCCATGCAGTTGGCTGCCGAGCAAACCCAGCAAGCGCAAGTTACTGCTCCAACATCGACCGAGCAGCCCCCGGCATCCACGGAAACTGCTGCAACGCCAGCAGTAACAGCACCTGCTGTATCTACCGAGCCAGAGACACCTGCAACAGCACCTGTTGCGGCAAGCTCTGAAGCTGCCAGCAGTAAAGCGGCTTCATCTGCTGCGGCAGTGAAACCAGCGCGCGTTGTGAGCCCACCACCACCATCCCTGGTTGATACTGCTATCCAGAATGCTCCCTGGATTGGCCTTGGTGTATTGATCCTGGGGGCTGGTGGATATTTCTTCTATCGTCGCCGTAAAGAGCAACAGGAAGAAGCTGAGGCTAATGATGCATTTGATCAGGATGTATTTGCCATGGATTCCTCAATCGAAGATGAGGAATTGTTGGAAGATTCTATTGCGGAAACTGCGCTGCACGATGAGCAGGAATCTGATTTTGAGCTGGATCTGGATGCAGGTACAGACCATCAGGATGCTGACGATGATGTCAGTGTGATTGATAAGGCGGATATCCATATTGCCTACGGCCAGTTGGATAAAGCAGAAGAGTTGCTGTTAAAAGGGCTGGAGAAAGATCCCGGTTCTGCAGATATTCGCCTCAAGTTGTTAGAGGTCTATTCGCATCAACGTGATGTGCCTTCATTCGATAAACACTATGCCGCGTTAGCGGCTATCGGCGGTGCAGCTGTATTGGCGCGGGCAAGCGAGTTGCGTGCCGCCATTCCCGGTGCGAGTGAATTTGAGGTGGAACTGCCTGAGGCTGTGGATTCCCCGGTTGAACAATCGTTGAATTTTGACGATTTAAATTTCGATGACCTCCATGCAGACGATCAGCCCGCTGCAACTCCGGCGGCGGTGGATCTTGCCGATGACAGCCTTGATTTTAATCTGGATCTTGATGATGACCTGCTGTCGCTGGACGATCCCCAGCCGGAACCTGAACCAGCCCAGTCCTGGGATTTGCCGGAGGAACTATCCAGTTCATCAGACTTGGGGGAATTCTCGCTCGACGTTGAACCAGCCAGTGATCCTGAGCCTGCTTCCGGTGTTGAGTCCGGTACAGCGGTGGATGACGGTGAGTTTGATGTGCAGTTGGACGCTGATCTGCCAGCGCCAGCGCTGGACCCGCAGGATACCCTGGGTGAGTCGCTGTCACTGGAGCCGGAAGTAGAAGCGGAAGACCTGTCAGAGTTATCCCTGGCATTGGATGGTCTTGATGATGAAGCCTTGCCTGATGATTTGAGTGCTGCCAATCTGGCTTTGGATGATGAATTCAGTTTCGACCTGGAAGAACCTGAAACCCCCGCTGTCCCTGCTGATGTGCAAGATCTGGATGTGACCGCGGATGATTTCAATCTGGATATGGATGTTAACGATGTTGACCTGGCTGCCCTCGACCATGAAATGGAGGCGCTCGATAATGACCAGGATTTTTCTTCCCTTGATCATGAACTCACCAGCCTGGATTCAGCGTTTGATGCAGATGACCTGAATGTTCCCAGCTCGGGACTCAACCTCACCGATGATCTGGATAAGCCTGCGCAACCGGACGCTATCGATGAGGAATTCCTTGATGAAGCATTGGTTGATGCTGCCGCGCCTGTCGTTGATACCTCCCCGGCTGAGTTGCCCCATGATGACGATGTGTTTGCAGAAGCCTTGTCGGAACTGGACGCTGGTGGTGATATAGACCTCGACAAGCTGGCGCCCGAGAATTTTGAAATCACTGATGAAGATATGGACGCTGAGCTGGATTTCCTCGCTGATGCTGATGAAGCCGCGACCAAGCTGGATTTGGCAAGGGCATACATTGATATGGGAGATGCTGAGGGCGCCAAGGACATATTGGCCGAAGTCGTTAACGAAGGTAACGATGACCAGCGCGCAGAAGCACAGGATTTGCTGAGTCGTATAGACGCCTGATTGGCAGGTTGATCATCGAGCCTTGCACGGCATGCTGTGCAAGGCTTTTTGTTTTTATAGGCGGTATTTTCTGTTATGAGTCAAATCTATCCTCCGCGGATTAAACCCTACGAACGCAATGGCGAAGTGTTGGATATGAATCTCTGGCCCGAGGGAATGCGGCGCGTTGCGTTGGGGGTTGAATACAAGGGAGCCGATTTCCATGGGTTTCAGGTACAACCCAATGGTGTGAAAACTGTTCAGCAGTCGCTGGAGAAAGCCTTGTCGATTGTGGCGGATGAACCCATTACCCTGGTCTGCGCTGGCCGTACTGACGCCGGAGTTCATGCCACCAACCAGGTTATCCATTTTGATACGCTCGCCCAGCGCCCCCTTAAAGCCTGGATGCGTGGCCTGGGGCCTCACTTGCCGGATACCATCGGTATTCGCTGGGCCCAGGATGTTTCCCCGGGATTCCATGCCAGATTCAGTGCCCAAAGTCGGACCTACCGATATTTAATGTCGGATGGCGCCAGTTCGCCGGCGCTCTTGCATGACCAGGTCTCGTGGTCTTCGCGCCCACTGGATGTGGCGTTGATGCGCCAGGGGGCGGCATGCCTGATTGGTGAACATGATTTCACTTCTTTCCGGGCTACCCAATGCCAAGCGAAAAGCCCTGTGCGCAGGATCGAGTATTTGCATCTGGTGCGACGCGGCGAGCTGATTGTCATGGAAATACGTGCCAACGCTTTCCTTCATCATATGGTGCGCAATATTGTCGGTGTGTTGATGCAGGTGGGAGCCGGTTTCAAAAAACCGTCCTGGGTGGGGGACGTTCTGGCGGCACGCGACCGAACGGCGGCTGGGGCAACGGCCAAACCCAATGGCCTCTATTTAGTGGCGGTGGATTATCCACAAGAGTTTTCACTGCCATGCTGTTTGCCAGGGCCGTTGTTTTTTCCTGAGCCTTTGGGCGGTTTTGCCGATGCGGATTGAGTATCGGCAAAACCGACAGCGTTTTTTTAATAAGGAATTCTGTTAGTATCGCCGCTTCATTTTTGCCATGGCTTTGGTGTTTGTGTGAAATCACTGCATATCAAAATTTGTGGATTGACCAGCCTGGTTGATGCCAGGGCTGCCGTAGCGGCAGGTGCCGATGCCATAGGCCTGGTCTTTTACGCACCCAGCCCCCGTGCAGTGTCAGTAGCCCAAGCGCGTGCAATAGCCTTGGGCATAGGCCCATTTACAGTAGCGACCGGTCTTTTTGTCGATGCTGATCCTGGGTTTGTGCAATCCGTATTGGCAGAGGTGCCTCTGCAATTGTTGCAATTCCATGGCAGCGAATCCCGAGCTTACTGCGAATCTTTCCAGCGTCCCTACATGAAAGCCATTCGTATGCGTCCGGAGTTGGATGTGGTGGCAGCTATGGCTGAATACCCCAGTGCCTCGGCGATTTTGTTGGATGCCTATCGCCCGGGAGTTCCCGGCGGTACCGGGGAGACGTTTGACTGGGGCAGGGTGCCGCAGCATACGTCTCGCCCACTGGTGTTGGCAGGTGGATTGGCACCGGAAAACGTCGCTAATGCTATCAGCGCGACTCGCGTCTATGGGGTTGATGTGAGTGGTGGTGTAGAATCGGCGCCCGGCGTTAAAGATCATGAAAAAATACATCGCTTTATAACCTGCGCCCTGCAAGCGTCGGCGCAGTTGAATTCGAAAGGTGACTAAACAGTGAGCAATTCCCAGCCTTTTTCTACAATTGATTACAGCGCATTCCCCAGCGAGGATGGCCACTTCGGTCCTTATGGCGGCCGTTTTGTATCCGAGACGCTGATATATGCGCTCGACGAGCTGCAAAGTATTTATTCCCGCCTTAAAGATGACCCGGGTTTCCAGGCTGAATTTGATAAGGACCTGGCCTATTACGTAGGCCGCCCTTCACCGCTGTACCTTGCCGAGCGCTGGACCCGCGAGTTGGGTGGCGCACAGATTTTCCTCAAGCGCGAAGACCTTAACCACACCGGCGCCCACAAGGTCAATAACACCATTGGCCAGGCATTACTGGCCAAATTCACCGGTAAATCCCGCGTGATTGCCGAGACCGGTGCCGGGCAACACGGTGTTGCCACAGCGACCGTTGCTGCTCGCCTGGGGCTTAAATGCCGTGTTTATATGGGTGCCGAGGATGTAAAGCGTCAGGCTCTTAATGTTTACCGTATGAAGTTGCTGGGAGCAGAGGTTTTTCCGGTCACATCCGGCTCGCGCACGCTTAAAGATGCCATGAACGAAGCCATGCGCGATTGGGCTACCAATGTGGATGACACTTTCTACATTATCGGCACGGTTGCCGGTCCTCATCCTTATCCGCAACTGGTGCGCGACTTCCAGGCGGTTATCGGGCGCGAAGCGCGTCGCCAGTGCCTGGAGCAGGCTGGGCGCCTGCCGGATGCCCTGGTAGCCTGCGTCGGTGGTGGCTCCAACGCCATCGGCCTGTTCCATCCTTTCCTGACCGATGAGTCCGTCCAGATGTACGGTGTTGAAGCGGGCGGGTTGGGGATTGAAACCGGCAAGCACGCCGCTCCGCTCAATAAGGGTATTCCCGGGGTGTTGCACGGTAATCGCACTTATTTGATGGAAGATGAAAACGGCCAGATTATCGAGACTCACTCGGTTTCTGCCGGTTTGGACTATCCAGGTGTGGGCCCTGAGCATTCCTGGTTAAAGGACATAGGGCGTGTGAACTATGTCGCTATCAACGATGACGAGGCCTTGGCTGCGTTCCGCAAAGTGACCCGCACCGAAGGCATTATGCCGGCGCTGGAGTCCAGCCATGCCCTGGCTTATGTTGAAAAGCTGGCGCCCACGCTGGGCAAGGACAAGATCATTATTGCCAACCTGTCGGGGCGCGGCGATAAAGACATCCTGACGGTAGCCGGTTTGGACGGCATTACGGTTTAATTTTTCACTGCATAACCTCTCACTGCCGGGCCTACCCGGCAGTGGCATTTTTAGGATCTGTTGTCGATGAGCCGAATTTCCCAACAGCTGACCCACGCCAACGCGGCGGGTAAAAAAGTTCTGGTTGCCTATATTGTGAATGGCGACCCCTATCCCGAGGCGACCCTGCCTGCCATGCATGCCCTGGTGGCTAATGGCGTGGACGTGATTGAATTGGGCGTTCCCTTCTCCGACCCTATGGCGGAGGGGCCGGTTATCCAGCGCGGCCATGAGCGTGCACTGGCGCATCACATCAGCCTTACAAGCACGCTGGATATTGTGCGCCAGTTTCGCCAGACCAATGGCACTACGCCAGTGGTGCTGATGGGTTATGCCAACCCGGTTGAGCGTTTTGGCTATCAGGCATTTGCCAGGGCGGCGGCCGAGGCGGGTGTTGATGGCCTCCTTACAGTGGATTTGCCCCCGGAAGAGGTGGGCGTCCTCAAACAGGCTCTGGATGAGGTTAACCTGGACAATATTTTCCTGTTGGCTCCGACCACAACAGTAGAGCGCGCGCATAAGATTGCCAGCCACGCCAGCGGTTTCCTCTATTACGTGTCACTGAAAGGGGTCACTGGTGCCGGTCACCTGGATGTCGAGGCGGTTAAGGCTAAACTGGCAGAATTTGGTCGTTTAACCGATTTGCCGGTCTGTGTTGGATTTGGTATCAAAGATGCCTCTACCGCCAAAGCGGTTGCTCAACTGGCCGATGGTGTGGTGGTGGGCAGTGTATTGGTTGATAAAATGGGCGCCATGGCCGATCAGCCGGCAGCACAAATAGCAGACTCCCTCGGCGACTTGCTGAGCGAGATGCGCCAGGCGCTGGATAGCCTCTAGCGATATAATGTTTCCGGCTCTGGTAAGCTTGTACCCATGTCGCGGCTTGCCAGACCCGGCTAACCTCCAATATTCATACATAGATTAGGCATACAAAGAGACGCAACCATGAGTTGGCTAGAAAAAATTATCCCCAGTATTTCCCGCACTGAAACCAAGCGCAGCAACAAAGTCCCCGAAGGGCTTTGGGAAAAATGTGTCAAATGCGATGCGGTTTTGTATAAGCCGGAGCTGGAGAAAAATCTCGATGTGTGTCCCAAGTGCGATCATCACATGCGTATTGGAGCGCGTTCTCGCCTCAATATCTTCCTCGATCCGCAAAATCGCCAGGAGTTGGCCACGGACGTTGAGCCTGTTGATCGCCTCAAGTTCAAGGACATCAAAAAATACAAGGATCGCCTCTCTTCGGCCCAAAAGGACACCGGCGAAAAAGATGCGCTGATCGCCATGCGTGGCGAGTTAAAAGGGATGCCTGTCGTTGCTGTTGCGTTTGAGTTCGCCTTCCATGGAGGCTCAATGGGCTATGTGGTTGGTGAGCGTTTTACCCGCGCGGCCACTGTGGCCTTGAATGAAAATATTCCCTTGGTTTGCTTTTCGGCGACGGGTGGTGCCCGTATGCAGGAAGCACTGATTTCATTGATGCAAATGGCCAAGACCAGTGCGGTCATTGAACGTCTCAAGATGCAGGGCACGCCCTACGTATCGGTCATGACCGACCCTGTTTATGGCGGTGTTTCTGCCAGCCTTGCCCTGTTGGGGGATATCAATGTGGCTGAGCCGGGCGCCCGCGCCGGTTTTGCCGGGCCCAGTATTATTGAACAAACCATTCGCCAAAAACTCCCGAAAGGCTTCCAGCGCGCTGAGTTCCTGTTGGAGCATGGCGCTATCGATATGATCATCCACCGTGGTGAAATGCGTGACAAGCTGGCGTCGCTGTTGGCTAAATTTACCCGTCGCGCTGCGGTCTGACACCCCTAATGATGTTTGACTCTCTCGCAGCCTGGCTGGAGTGGCTGGAAAATTGCCATCCGCGCGAGATTGATCTGGGATTGGAGCGTATTCGCCTGGTTGCCGGGCGAATGGGGCTGCTCCAGCCGACAGCCCGGGTCGTCACAGTGGGCGGCACCAACGGCAAAGGGTCTTGTGTGACTGCAACGGCAGCGCTGTTGCGCGCTGCCGGTTACTCTGTTGGTGTCTATACATCCCCCCACCTGAGGGTCTATAACGAGCGGGTCACGATTGACGGTGAACCCGTCGATGACCAGGCCCTTTGCAACAGCTTCGAGCGGATTTACGCTTGTTGCCATGCCAACCCTCCTGCTGAACCTATTAGCCTGACCTATTTCGAATACGGAACACTCGCGGCCCTGGATATTTTTCGCGCGCGATCCGTTGATGCCATGGTATTGGAGGTTGGGTTAGGCGGGCGCCTGGATGCGGTCAATATCCTCGATGCAGATATCTCCGTGATTACCAGTATCGATATAGACCACAAGGATTGGTTAGGTGATAACCGTGAAGATATTGGCTTTGAAAAGGCGGGTATTTACCGTGCAGGACGCCCTGCGATCTGCGCTGACTTCGATCCTCCACAGAGATTGCTGCAGGCAATTATCGATCTTGGGGCCAAAGGCTACCTGCGTGGTAAGCACTTTGATTATCACCAGGAAGACACCAATCATTGGCGTTGGAGCGGCAGCGCGGGACATTTCGAGCACCAGCCCTTGCCGCAATTACCCCTGCCCAGTATGGCTGCAGCCCTTGAGGCGGTTACCCATCTTGGGGTAACAGTTACTCCGGCGTCATTTGCATTGCTGGCAGAACTGCGCGTTCCCGGGCGCTTCCAGCATCTCGCTTGGCAGGGCAGGACTGTTATTTTGGATGTCGCCCATAACCCGGCTGCAACCCTTCACCTTGCCAAAGGTCTGAGCGACTGGCGCAATACAAATCCTGGTGCACGGGTCTTTGCCGCTGTGGCTATGATGAGTGATAAGGATCGCCCAGGCAGCCTGGCTAATTTGCAAGCATTGATGGATGGCTGGCTTTTGGTCGATCTGGATATCCCTCGTGCTGCCAGCAGCGAGCAGTTGCGTAAAAACCTGCAGGATCTGGGGTTTGAGCCGCTGGCAAGTGGCAAGATGAAAGCCTGTTTGCAGGCGCTGCTACAGGTGTCAGTCCAGGGGGATCTGTTAGTGGTCTTTGGTTCTTTTTTTACAGTGGCAGCAGCCCTGGAGGTTTTGGCTCCGGGTGTTGATGGGGCCGGGCAATAGCCGGCAGGGGGATCAGGGTGAAAGAAGCCTATAAACATCGCCTTATCGGTGCGGGAATCCTGGCAGCGGTGGCTGTACTTTTCCTGCCCAGTTTTTTTAAAGACCAGCAGCAATATGCGGTTGATACCGAAAGCCATATCCCCCAGCGCCCGACGATCACGACCATGGAATTTGGTGAGCCTGAATCGCCTGCCGATATAGAGCCGGCCCCGGCTCCTGAAACCATGTTTATTCCCGATGAGTCCCAGGCTGTAACAGTACCTTCCCCGGCTCCAGAGCCCTTGCCGGAACCTGGTGGAGCCCAGGTTGTGCAAACAAAGCCCTCGCCGGATAACTTGCCGGAGATTCCCCTTAATGCACAGGGGTTGCCAGATGCCTGGATGGTGCAACTGGTCAGCCTGAGCAGCAGGGATGCGGCGCAGAAACTGCGCGATCAATTGCAAGGTGAGGGGCACAGGGCCTTTATTCGCACGGCGACCACCACTAAGGGCGAAGTGCATCGTATTTTTGTAGGACCCCTGCTGGATAAGGCTGAAGCGGGGCGGGTTAAGCAAACCCTTGACCAGCGTTTGAAGGTCAATGCCTTGATACTGCCTTTCAAGCCTTGATTCAGTGCCATTATCCCTATGAATTGTCCGCCATAAATGCATTGGCTCTGGTAGAATGCGCGCCTCTCTGATTGGAGTTGGGCGCGCCGGCCTGCTCTGATCCCAGACTAAACCGGGAGCTATCCGTGAGATGAATTGGGCAGACTGGGCAATCATCGCTATTTTTTCCCTTTCCTGTCTTATTGGCCTTATTCGCGGTTTTGTGCGCGAGGCCCTATCGCTGTTTATCTGGGTAGCTGCCGTGCTGGTGGCCCGTGTGTTTGGCGGCCAGCTTGAAGTCCTGTTGGTTGGCCATATTGAAACTCCCTCGGTACGTCTGATGACGGCTTATGCGGTTTTGTTTATCGCGACACTTTTGCTGGGTGCCATGCTCAGCTATCTCATTGGTGCGCTAGTGCGCGCCACCGGTTTATCGGGAACCGATCGCCTTCTGGGAATGGTATTTGGTGCAGCGCGCGCGTTTATTATCGTGATGGCGCTATTGATTCTTTTACCCGGTTTTTTGCCCGTCAATCAGGACGATTGGTGGAGTCAGTCGCAGATGATCCCTCACTTCCTCGCCTGTGAGGATTGGGTCAGGGCGGCGTATGGCGAGTTGAGCCTTTGGATTCAACAGTGGTTTGGCGGCGTCAGTAGCGGCCAGGCAATCTGAATGACAGGCGGAATTTGTGTTGAAGTTGTTACTACCAGTTGAGGCAAATTTATGTGCGGCATTGTAGGTATAGTGAGTAAGCGCGACGTCAATTTACAGCTCTATGACGCGCTGACCATCCTTCAGCACCGTGGCCAGGATGCGGCCGGTATAGTGACCTGTGAAGATGGTCGTATGTCCCAGCAAAAGGCGAATGGCCTGGTGCAGGATGTATTCCGGACTCGTCACATGCAGCGCTTGGTGGGTTCAATGGGGATTGGCCATGTGCGTTATCCCACGGCGGGAAGCTCTGGTCCGGCACTGGCCCAGCCTTTTTACGTGAACTCTCCCTACGGCATTGCGTTGGCCCACAATGGCAACCTCACCAATGCTGACAAGCTCAGCGAGGATCTCTTCAAGACCGATTTGCGCCACGTAAACACCGACTCGGATTCCGAGGTGCTGCTCAATGTGTTTGCCCATGAGCTGCAGTCCCAGGGCAAGTTGATACCGACCCCGGATGATATGTTCGCTTCGGTTACCGGCGTGCATAAACGCGTTACCGGTGGCTATGCGGTGGTGGTGCTGATTGCCAATTATGGCCTGCTCGCTTTCCGCGATCCCAACGGTATTCGCCCGCTGGTCTACGGCAAGCGCGAGACGGAAGAGGGAACAGAGTACATGGTAGCCTCCGAGAGCGTGGCACTGGATGTGCTCGGCTTTGACTTGATTGATGATGTGGCGCCCGGAGAGGCCATTTACATTACTGACGAAGGCGAGTTGCATCGCCGCCAGTGCGCTGATAATCCGCGCCTGCGCCCCTGTATTTTCGAGCATGTCTATTTCGCCCGTCCGGATTCCATCATGGATGGCATTTCGGTGTATAAGGCGCGCTTGCGCCAGGGTGAAAAGCTGGCGGACAAAATCCTGCGTGAACGCCCGAATCACGATATTGACGTTGTCATTCCCATTCCTGATTCGAGCCGCGTTGCAGGCCAGGCGTTGGCGCAAAAGCTGGGTGTAAAATTTCGCGAAGGCCTGGTGAAGAACCGCTACATTGGTCGCACCTTTATCATGCCTGGCCAACAGCAGCGCAAAAAATCGGTACGCCAAAAGCTCAATCCTATTGAGCTGGAGTTTAAAGGCAAAAATGTATTGCTGGTTGATGACTCTATTGTGCGCGGTACCACTTGCCAACAGATTATCCAGATGGCACGTGATGCCGGTGCCAAAAAAGTGTATTTTGCGTCAGCGGCGCCTGCGGTGAAATTTCCCAACGTCTATGGTATCGATATGCCAACGGCGACGGAGTTGATTGCCCATGGACGCACTGACGAAGAGGTATGTCGTGAAATTGGTGCTGACTGGTTGATCTACCAAAACCTGGAAGACCTGATTGCGGCATCTGCCGAAGGCAATAACAAGGTGACAGAGTTTGATTGTGCTGTCTTTACCGGTGAGTACTGTGCCGGTGATGTGACCCAGGAATACCTGGATAAGCTTGCTGCCATGCGTAACGACAGTGCCAAAACCGGTAAAAAATCCAACAAGCAAATGGAGTTACCCATCGGCTTGCATAACGGTGCCCTGAGCTGATTGCCAGTGCTGACTCCATGATATCCGGGCACCTCGCTAACGGGTGCCATGCCCACCAGAAGGTTATTATCCTATGGATGAATTTGATCCCCTTTTCGGCGCTGCACTGGATACCCTGGCGGTTCGCGCCGGGCAAACGCGCTCCCATGAAGGTGAGCACAGTGAAGCCCTGTACCTGACATCCAGTTATGTCTTTGCCAATGCCCGGGAGGCGGCTGATCGCTTTTCCGGCAGCCAGCCGGGTAATGTCTACTCGCGTTATACCAACCCCACCGTGCGTACCTTTGAAGAGCGTATCGCGGCACTTGAAGGTGCGGAAACGGCGGTTGCCACGTCATCCGGCATGGCGGCTATTTTGTGTACTTGCATTGCGCTGCTAAAAGCGGGCGACCATATCGTTTGTTCCCGCAGTGTGTTTGGTACGACCACAGTATTGTTTACCAAATACCTGCAGAAGTTTGGGGTATCTACGACTTTTGTAAATCCAACCGACTATTCCGCTTGGGAGGCTGCATTCACACCGGCAACCCGCCTGGTTTTTGTAGAGACACCCTCAAACCCGTTGTGCGATGTTGTTGATATTGCGCGCTTGGCTGACATCAGCCACGCACACAGCGCTTTATTGGTCGTGGATAACTGCTTTTGTACACCAGCACTACAAAAACCTCTGGCATTGGGCGCAGACCTGGTTGTTCATTCAGCTACTAAATATATCGATGGCCAGGGGCGTTGCCTGGGCGGTGTTGTAGCCGGTCCCAGGCAGTATGTGGATGAGGTATTGGGATTCATTCGCAGTGCTGGTCCCAGCATGAGTCCTTTCAATGCCTGGGTTTTCCTCAAGGGATTGGAAACCCTGCGCCTGCGTATGGAAGCCCATTCGCGCAATGCTATGAGCCTGGCCCAATGGCTTGCTGCACATCCGCAAGTGGAAAAGGTCTTTTATGCGGGCTTGCCTGACCATCTTGGCCATGCATTGGCTGCCAGGCAACAATCCGCATTTGGCGGTGTATTGTCATTCCGTGTTAACGGTGGGCGAGAAGAGGCCTGGAAGGTCATTGATGCAACCCGCATCATGTCGTTAACCGCCAACCTGGGTGATGCTAAAACCACCATTGTCCATCCGGCGACCACAACACACGGGCGCTTAAGTCCGGAACAAAAAGCCGACGCCGGTATCACGGAGAACCTGATCCGCATTGCGGTTGGCCTGGAAGATATCAATGACCTGAAGGCGGATCTTGCCCGTGGTTTGGGCGACTACAGGGTTTAATTGCCCAGGTAATCGCGAGTTGTTTAAGCGCACAGTCAATGCCATAAATTGCAACAAAATCTGTTTCAGGTCTTGTCCTGATGCAGATCACTTGGTAAAGTGCGCGCCCTGTCACCTGCTAGGGTGACGGTTTTAGGACTATAGCTCAGTTGGTTAGAGCACCACCTTGACATGGTGGGGGTCAGCAGTTCGAGTCTGCTTAGTCCTACCAATTTTAAAAAAGCGCCTTTTGGGCGCTTTTTTCGTTTTTAACCTTTGTATCAAATACAAAAGGCTTCTTCTTTCACCCCTTGAATTTTGTTTCCCGTGCCCCATTTCCTGCCCATAGCATTCGGCGGGATTGATGTCCGCCCATGTTTTAAGCGCTGAATCCTGCGTTTTTTAGTATTCCCCAACCTGCTACTCGTGATCTGTTAGGAGTTACATCATGACCGTTGATGCCCGCAAAGAAACTCGTGGCTTTCAGACAGAAGCCAAACAATTGCTGCATTTGATGATTCATTCGCTTTATTCCAATAAGGAAATCTTTCTGCGCGAGCTGGTTTCCAATGCCTCGGACGCTGCCGATAAATTGCGTTTTGAAGCGGTTTCCAATGGCGATCTCTATGAAGGTGACGCGGATCTGAAAATCCGTATCGATTTTGATAAAGAAGCCAAAACCCTGACCATTAGCGACAATGGTATAGGCATGTCCCGCGAGGAAGTCGTTGATAACCTGGGGACCATCGCCAAATCAGGCACTGCGCACTTCATGCAAAACCTGACGGGTGATCAGAAAAAAGATGCCCAATTGATTGGTCAGTTTGGTGTGGGCTTCTACTCTGCCTTTATTGTGGCCGATCGCGTTGTGGTCACTACGCGCCGCGCGGGCAGTCCTGCCAGTGACGGTGTGCGCTGGGAGTGTACCGGTGAGGCTGAGTTTACCGTTGAATCCGTTGAAAAGGCTGCGCGCGGTACTACCGTAGAGTTGCACCTGAAATCCGATGCGGAAGAGTTCGCAGATCACTGGCGCTTGCGCTCTATCATCAAAAAATATTCTGATCACATCGCTATCCCTGTCGTCATGAAAAAGCAAAATCCTGTTGGCGAGGATGGCGACAAGCAGGAGCCGGAAGACGAGGTTATCAATACCGCAACAGCGCTCTGGACCCGCTCACGCAGTGATGTCACTGACGAAGAATACAAAGAGTTTTACAAGCACATCAGCCATGATTTTTCCGAGCCGCTGAGCTGGAGCCACAACCGGGTAGAGGGCAAACTGGATTACACCAGTCTGTTGTTCATTCCTGCTCGCGCTCCCTTCGATTTGTATAACCGCGATGCTTCGCGCGGCCTCAAACTGTATGTTCAGCGCACCTTTATTATGGATGACGCTGAACAATTCCTGCCGCTTTATTTACGCTTTATTAAAGGCGTGGTGGACTCCAATGATTTGAGCCTCAACGTTTCGCGCGAAATCCTGCAGAAAGACCCCAATATTGATGCCATGCGTTCAGCATTGACCAAACGCGTACTGGATATGCTCGATAAGATGGCGAAAAACGAGCCGGAAAATTACAGCAAATTCTGGAATGAATTCGGCCAGGTCATGAAAGAAGGGCCCGCCGAAGATTTTGCCAATCGCGACAAAGTTGCCAAATTGCTGCGCTTTGCCTCTACCCATACCGACAAGCCTGAGCAGGATCAATCGCTGGACGATTATGTGGCGCGGATGAAAGACGGGCAGGAAAAGGTTTATTACATTGCTGCCGAAAACTTCAATACCGCCAAAAACAGTCCGCATCTGGAAGTATTCCGCAAGAAGGGTATTGAGGTATTGTTGTTGTCCGACCGTGTCGACGAATGGCTAATGAGCCATCTCTACGAGTTCGAAGGCAAGCAATTCCAGGATGTCGGCAAGGGTGAATTGGATCTGGGTAAACTGGATACGGATGAGGAAAAGCAGGCACAGGAAAAAGTGGCTGAGCAACTTAAGCCCTTACTGGAGCGTGTGAAAACGGTATTGGATGAGGCTGTTTCTGAAGTGCGTATCACCCATCGCCTCACCGAGTCGCCAGCTTGTGTGGTCGTGGGGGCTCAGGATATGGGCGCTCAAATGCGTCGTATTCTGGAAGCGGCGGGTCAGAAAGTGCCTGATGCCAAGCCCATTTTTGAGCTTAACCCCGAGCATCCACTGGTGCAAAAACTGGAACAAGAGGCGAATGAGCCCCGTTTTGCCGACTTGACCCACATCCTGTTTGACCAGGCCAACCTCGCCGAGGGGGCGCAATTGCAAGATCCGGCCGTCTATGTCCAGCGCTTGAACAAGTTGTTGCTTGAGTTATCCCATTAAATAACAGCTTGTGGTGCCGGGTGGTTTCACTGGCTAAAAAAATGACCTTGGCCGATACTGGCCAAGGTCATTTTTTATGTAGGTCCAGATTTCAACAATTCGAACAGGATTGACTCATGGAATATAAACAAAGCCCATTGCCTGCCAATAAAGCGATTGCACTGGTTGCGCATGACAATAAAAAGCAGGACTTACTGGCTTGGTGTCGTAAACACCTGGACGCCTTGCGTCACCACCAGCTGATGGCGACAGGTACTACCGGTGCCCTGATTGAGCGCGAGACCGGATTAGCCATACATAAATTGATCTCCGGTCCTTTAGGCGGCGATCAGCAAGTGGGTGCGCTGATTACCGAAGGCAAGGTCGATATGTTGGTTTTTTTCTGGGACCCTTTTGAACCTATGCCCCATGATCCGGATGTAAAAGCCTTGCTGCGCATTGCGGCTGTGTGGAATATCCCGGTCGCCTGCAACCAGGTTTCGGCGGATTTTATGGTAGCTTCTCCCTGCTTTTCGACACCTGTCGAGCGTTTGATCCCTGATTATGCGGCTTATATGGCAAGGCGAGCCCAGGGCAATTGACAGTGTGATTTGAGCGATGGATTCGCAGGGATTAGGGGTACGTTTGCCGGTAGTTTTTACCTGTCAGGCTGCAAAATGCGGTTTGATTTACCGTTTTGAGCAAAGAATCAGCAAAAAAAGACTCGCCTTATAGCCTGCTTTTGTTAATATCTGTAAACACCTGATGGCTTCGTTCTAAGTATCAGGTGATCGGAATAAAAATCAGTCTAAGAACCCGTGGTTCGATAGAACACTGAATAATCATCGGATGAAGCAAACCAAGCAGATAACAATAAGCTTTAAGAGCTGTAGAGGTGTTTCATATGGCAGATCGCGAGATTGGCACAGTGAAGTGGTTCAATAATGTCCGTGGATACGGCTTTATTACCCGAGGCGAAGGTAGTGAAGATATCTTTGTGCATTACCGCAATATTCGTGCTGAAGGGTATCGTTCATTAGCTGAAGGACAAAGCGTGGAATTTCAATTACAAAAGGGCGAAAAAGGGTTGCAGGCTGAAGATGTGATTTTGTTGAGCTAACCAAAATTACTGGCCACTTACTTAAAAAAACACCGGCATCTGCCGGTGTTTTTTTATCTGCCTTACTGCGATGTACCGGTCGGGTTATAGGGCGTCACCTTAACAATGACACCCAGCAGGGGGTGATCCAGATAATGCACTTCGTTGCTGCGCATATCGCGCACCTCTTTCATGAGAACAATCTGACGCGGAACATAGGGAGTTGATTCTTCTTCTGCTGCAAGCACATTGGCAGTACTCCAATCGGCCAGGGGATCATCCAGCAAATTGATATCACTTTCGAGGGTTAATGCTGGCTGGCTGGCTGGGCGATAGTTAGGGCGTAGTGGAATAGAGGGCCATTCCTGGGCTGTGGCCTGGTCGACATTCACATTAAATTGGGTAAACCAAAGGGTAGTGCTGAGCTTGAGGTAAGTCGCCACACTCAGGGTAATACTGCCCTCCAATTCCAGGTGTTTACCATAGGACTGGCCACCACTGATCAGGATACCCTGGGCATTTTTCGCCGATGTAACCGGCTGGCGCCAGGCTTCATGAAACAGCAGCTGGTAACCGCTGTTATGGGCAAGTCGATGGGCTTGGTCATTGAGTGTGCGCTCTGTTGCAGGCAGTAGCCAGTAGGGTTCGCGGGTCAAATCCACATTGGTACTGCCACTCGCCGATGTGTGGGTATTGTCGGTATGGCTGCTTGTCTGGTTTGGGTTTTTCAGCTCAACCCAGCGGCTCGGGTAACGGAGCTTAATGTCCCTTGGCCAGTGTTCTTCAGTCTTGGCATTTCGCCGCGCAAATACGACCAATTCCACTTGATACCAGCCTTCATTGCGCCCCTGGGCATTGGCGGCGCATGATCCGCCGACGGTCAGCAATATCAGCAGGATCGATAGATGGAGACGACTTTGTGATAGCAACATGTGTTTAACCTTTACGCATGGTGTTGTGAGCCCGGTTTTACATCACTGCGACAGACTCAGCTTTTCGGGGTTAAATAGTCGAGCAATTCGCTCAGGGTTTGCAAACGTTTTTCGGTTGATTCGAGATCCTGTGCGAATTTTAATTGGTTAGCCCCTTCCAGTTTATACACGCGCGGTTGGCTTTGTACCAGTTTGACAATTTGCAGGGGATCGACGCCGGTAGCGCCGGAAAACTCGATTTTTCCACCGCGGCTGTTGGCTTCGATTTTGGTAATACCCAATTGCTCGGCAGTAATCTTGATCTGGGTAACCCGGAATAAATTTTTGACCGCGTCTGGTAACAGGCCGAAACGGTCAATCATTTCGACTTGCAGGTCACGTAGCGATTCTGCGTTCTCGGCATTGGCCAGGCGCTTATACATGACCAACCGCAAATGCACATCAGGTAAATAGTCGGAGGGGATCAGGGCAGGAATGCGCAGGTTGATATCAATGCTTTCCTTGAGTGCCTGCTCAATATCAGCCTGTTTACCCTGGCGAATGGCCTTGACCGCACGGTCGAGCATTTCCATATACAGTGAAAAGCCAATGGTTTGGATCTGGCCGCTTTGCTCTTCTCCCAGGAGTTCGCCGGCACCGCGTATTTCCATATCGTAGGTTGCCAGGGTAAAGCCGGCACCCAGGTCCTCGGCGGCGCTGATCGCCTCCAGCCGTTTCACCGCATCATCGGTCATGGCGCGGCGTTCGGGCGTTAACAAATAGGCGTAGGCCTGGTGATGCGAACGTCCTACGCGGCCGCGCAATTGATGCAACTGGGCCAAACCGAATTTATCGGCACGGTTGATAATAATGGTGTTGGCACTGGGAATATCGATACCGGTTTCGATAATGGTGGTGCACACCATGATATTGAAACGTTTGTGATAAAAATCCGACATCACCCGTTCGAGGTCACGCTCACGCATCTGTCCATGGCCGACAGCGATACGGGCCTCCGGAATCAGCTCCTGTAATTCCCGCGCAACTTTTTCAATGGTATCCACTTCATTATGCAGGTAATACACCTGGCCGCCGCGCAGGATTTCACGCAGGATTGCCTCTTTGATAACGGCCTCATCATAGGTGCGGACAAAGGTTTTTACAGAGAGGCGACGTGCTGGTGGTGTGGCGATAATCGATAGATCGCGAATACCTGCCATGGACATATTCAAGGTGCGCGGGATAGGTGTTGCGGTCAGGGTAAGGATGTCGATTTCGGCGCGCAAGGCCTTGATCTGTTCCTTCTGGCGTACACCGAAGCGATGTTCTTCATCGATAATCAACAGCCCAAGGTTTTTAAATTTAATGTCTGGCTGTAACAACTTGTGGGTGCCAACGATAATATCGACCTTTCCTTCCGCCAGCCGCTCCAGTACCTGGTTGACCTCTTTGGTGGTGCGGAAGCGGGAGAGCACTTCAATGGTAATGGGCCATTCAGCAAAGCGATCCTTGAGCGATTCATAGTGCTGCTGTGCCAGCAGCGTTGTGGGGGCGAGAATAGCGACCTGTTTTCCGGCATGGCTGGCGACAAATGCCGCGCGCATGGCCACTTCGGTTTTACCAAAGCCAACATCGCCACACACCAATCTATCCATAGGTTTGGGCGATAACATATCCTTGACCACCGCTTCAATAGCACGCTGTTGGTCTGGTGTTTCCTCGAAAGGAAAACTGGCTGAAAATGCCGCGTAGGCTGTTTGCGGATCGGGAAATGCAAACCCCTTGCGCGCTGCGCGGCGGGCATAGACTTCCAGCAGTTCAGCGGCGGTATCACGGATCTGTTCAGCGGCCTTGCGCTTGGCTTTTTGCCAGGACTCGCTGCCCAGTTTATGCAATGGCGCCAAGTCATCTTCTGCGCCACTGTAGCGACTGATCAGGTGCAGGCTGGTGACGGGTACATAAAGTTTTGCGTCGTCGGCGTATTCAAGTGTGAGGAATTCATTGGTCTGGTTATCAACAGTAATGGTTTCTAGCCCGCGGTAGCGGCCAACACCGTGGTCGATATGGACAACCGGCGCCCCGATTTTAAGCTCCGTCAGATTTTTAACGACCAGCTCGCTGTTATCTTGCGCTTGTTTACGGCGGCGTTGTTGCTGGATGCGCTCACCAAATAACTGCGATTCGGCAATCAATACTGTATCGGGTTGCTGTTGTTGCAAGCCCTGTTCCAGTGGAGCAATCGTAATGGCAATACTCTCCTTGCTGGAGAGAAATGCTTGCCAGCTTTCTGCCGGTGCGGGGCGAACGCGAATACGGCCAAGCAGTTCAAGTAATGTTTCGCGGCGACCGGCGGATTCAGCGCAAAACAGAACACGCCCGTGATATTCCATCAGGAATGCTTCTATCGCTGCCAGGGGCTGCTCAGCTTGGGCGCGAATTGGCAGGTTGGGTGGTTGGCAGCTGGCAAAATTATAATGTCCGGCCCGCTCCTCAAGGATGTCATTGCTGATAAACGTGCGCGAATAAGGTTTTAGCTGGGTATAGAGCTCGTCAATACTCAGGTAAATATCTTTGGGGGGCAACAGTGGGCGCAACGGGTCGACGCGACGGCTTTCGTAGCGACGCAACAATTCAAGCCAAAAATTCTCTGCCGATTTTTCAAAATTACCCAGAGCATAGACCAGTGTATTTTGCGGTAAATAATCGAACAGGTTGCTGCAACTATCGAAAAAGAGAGGCAGATAATATTCGACGCCGGGTGGTGAGATACCTGCACTGATATCCTGAAATACGGGACACTCCTTGTGGTTGACATCAAAGCGTTCCAGCCATTGTTGTTTGAACAGATTGATGCCGGGTTTGTTGAGGGGAAACTCCTTTGCGGGAAGCAGCTGGATTTTTTCCACCTTATCGATCGTCATCTGGGTTTCTGGATCGAATGTGCGCAGGGTTTCCACTTCATCATCGAACAGATCGATGCGATAGGGCAGGTCGCTGCCCATGGGGAATATATCCAGCAATGCACCGCGCACGGCAAATTCACCGTGTTCGTAAACTGTATCGACGGCGTGGTATCCGGCGCGCTCAAGATTGTGGCGCAGCTGGTCAATATCCAGTTGTTCGCCTACTGCCAGCATCAGGCTGTTGCCAAGCAGATAGCTGCGCGGCATCAAACGCTGCAAAAGTGTGGTTATGGGGACGACAAGGATGCCCCGCCTGGTTGTGGGTAATCGATAAAGCGTGCGCAAACGCTCGGAAATAATATCCTGGTGTGGGGAAATACTGTCGTAGGGTAAGGTCTCCCAATCTGCCAGGTGCAACACAGGAAGTTGTTCATCGCCGCCGGTGAAAAAACTCAATTCAGTTTGCAGGCGGATGGCACTGCTGGTATCCGGAGCGATTACCAGGCTTAAGCCTGCATAGTTACGTGCGGCATTGACAATAGCTAATGCCTGGGCACTGCCGTGCAGATTTCCCCAATACTGGCGGTTACCGAGGCGATCTGAAAGCGGTGGTTGTGTCAGTGGTATTAGGGATCCTGAAGGGAAAGTTGGGTTTGTCATGCCATTCGGTTTCTGTATAGGTGGAATCGCCTTGGACTCATTGCTGGATGTGCCGATAGATGAGGGCAAAGTGGCCGCGCATTTTACCTGCCTTGGTTGCTAAATGGGTGAATGATGTATGTCATCAATTATAAAAAAATCGGGACTATAAATCGGAGTCAATAGTGGCTGTTTTTAATGGAGCAGAATCTTTATTTTTGATAATGATTATTATTTGCAATTTTGAGGCGCGTGAAATTTAGTCTATGTGGGGTGGGGGCGTCAAATCATCGCTAAAGGCGTGTTAAAAGCACAGGCTGGCTATGGTTATTGGCTCGGGTGATGATTATAATCGCCCGGATTTGTCTGGCCGACTAAAACTCCTCTCAAATCAATCTCTTGAGCATTTTAAAGCGTCCCATGATTTGGGCTGGGGAGTAGTCGCGACCAAAGAATACTCGTTTGTGGTACTGCGTCGTAAATACCGCAAGCGAGCAGCTCGTCGGTGCAGGTTGTCGCCCCAAAGGGGTGTCAGGTTCCCGCCAGGATGTAACCTGACTCACTCGGCTGGCTATGACAGCAGAATGTGCCAAGAGCTCCCACGCGGTCTGAAATAGTTTCAGGCCAACATCCACACGAACGACTAGGCAGAGACGTATGATAAAGATTCGTCGAGGATTGGATTTGCCCATTAACGGCAAGCCCAATCAATCTATTGAGGATGGCCCTCAAGTCCGCCAGGTAGCTCTCATAGGGTTTGATTACCAGGGTATGAAGCCCACTATGGCAGTGAAGGTAGGCGATAGGGTCAAGTTGGGTCAGGAATTATTTGCTGACAAGAAAATTGAAGGGGTTATTTACACTTCTCCCGCCTCTGGTGTTGTATCTGCCATTCATCGCGGTGACCAGCGTGTGTTTCACTCCATTGTGATTGACGTAGAGGGTGATGATGCGCTGGCGTTTAACCAATATGCCGCCGCTGACCTGGCTGGCTTGAGTGCTGAACAGGTTCAACAGAATCTGGTGCAGTCCGGTTTGTGGACTGCCTTTCGCACCCGTCCTTACAGCAAGTCGCCAACCCCGGGTTCCAAACCCCATTCCATTTTTGTCCAGGCCATAGATACCAATCCTCTGGCGGCTGACCCAGCGGTGATTATCGCCGCTAAGGCAGATGCCTTTGCCAATGGCTTGACACTGCTGGCGCGCCTGACCGAAGGCAAGGTGTTTGTCTGCCAGGCAGAAGCTGCCAACTTGCCCAAAGGGCAGGGCGCCAATATCGCCTATGAAAGCTTTGCCGGTGTTCATCCAGCCGGCAACCCGGGCACGCACATCCACTACCTGGATCCTGTCAGTGCGAGCAAAACCGTGTGGACTATCGGTTATCAGGACGTGATTGCCATCGGTGAGTTGTTTACCACTGGTCGCCTCAATGTTGAGCGTGTCGTAGCCCTGGCTGGTCCGCAGGTGGATCGTCCGCGCCTGGTGCGTACCCGTCTGGGCGCCAACCTGGACCAACTGACCCAAGGCCAGTTGAAAGCGGGTGAAAACCGCGTGATTTCCGGTTCTGTGTTTGGTGGTCGTCGCTCCTTTGGCAATCTCACCTTCCTCGGTCGTTTCCACACCCAGGTCAGTGTGTTACTGGAAGGCCGTGAGCGCGAAATGCTGCATTATCTGCGCGCCGGTTTTAACAAGTTCTCGGTGATGGGGATTTTTATCTCCAAGCTCTTTCCCTCAAAAACCTTCGACTTCACCACGTCTACTAATGGTTCCGAGCGCGCCATGGTGCCAGTGGGTTCCTACGAGAAGGTGATGCCATTGGATATCCTGCCCACCCAGTTGCTGCGTTCGCTGATTGTGGGTGATACCGAAACGGCACAAAAACTGGGTTGCCTGGAATTGGACGAAGAAGATTTGGCGCTGTGTACCTTTGTGTGCCCCGGCAAATACGAATACGGCCCGATTCTGCGCAACAACCTCACCCGTATCGAGAATGAGGGTTAATTGATGAGTCTGAGAAGCTTTCTGGACAATATAGAACCGCACTTCCACAAAGGCGGAAAATACGAGAAGTGGTACTCGCTGTTCGAAGCGGTTGACACAGGTCTGTTCAAGCCTGCCGATGTTACCAAGTCCACCTCTCATGTGCGTGATGGTATCGACCTCAAGCGCATTATGATCACGGTATGGCTCTGTGCCTGGCCGGCCATGTTCTTTGGTATGTACAACGTCGGCTTCCAGGCAAATACCATCCTCGCTGCCACCGGTGCTACCGGTATCGATAACTGGCACGGTGCCCTGGCGGCCCTGTTTGCCGGTCACAACCCTAACAGCATTTGGGATAACCTGGTGTTGGGTGCGGTTTACTTCCTGCCTATTTACGCCACGGTGTTTATTGTGGGTGGTATTTGGGAAGTGCTCTTCGCCAGTATTCGTGGCCACGAAGTCAACGAAGGTTTCTTCGTCACCTCCATCCTGTTTGCGCTTACCTGTCCACCGGACCTGCCACTCTGGCAGGCGGCTTTGGGGATCAGCTTTGGTGTGGTTATCGGTAAGGAAGTGTTTGGCGGTACTGGCAAGAATTTCCTCAATCCGGCACTGACCGGCCGTGCCTTTTTGTTCTTTGCATATCCCGCTGAAATTTCCGGCGATGCGGTATGGACTGCAGTGGACGGTTACACCGGCGCCACCACGTTGTCCGTGGCAGCACAACAGGGTATGGATGCGGTGATGAATCAGGTGAGCTGGCTGGATGCCTTTATCGGTTTCGAGCAGGGTTCTATTGGTGAAACCTCTGCACTGGCACTGATGCTGGGTGGTATTGTGCTATTGGTGATGGGCATTGCCTCTACCCGTATCGTGTTGGGTGTATTGATTGGCAGCTTGCTGACCACATTGCTGTATAACTGGGCCGGTGCTGAAAGCAGCAACCCCATGTTCCAAATGCCGTTCTGGTGGCACTGGGTGGTAGGTGGTTTTGCCTTTGGTCTCTTCTTCATGGCAACCGACCCTGTGTCTGCCTCCATGACCAATACTGGCAAGTGGATTTTTGGTGCCTTGATCGGCTTTATGGTAATCACCATCCGTGTGGTTAACCCTGCCTATCCTGAGGGCATGATGCTGGCGATCCTGTTCGCCAACATGTTTGCCCCCACCATTGACTACTTCGTCGTTCAATCCAATATCAAGAGGAGACTGGCGCGTGGCTAATCAACAAACAGCTAAGTACACCATCACAGTCACACTCATTATGTGTCTTGTGGCTTCTGTGCTGGTGTCGGCTTCGGCGGTGCTTTTGCGTCCGCTCCAGGTGGCTAACAAAACCCTGGACTTTAAACGTAACGTGCTTTCCATTGCCGGTATCTACGACCCGGGCAAAACGGTTGATGAGCAGTTTGCGCAAATTGAGGTAAAACTGGTGGATTTGGAAACCGGTCGCTTCAGTGATGCTATTGCTGACCTCGATCGTTTTGACCAAACCGCTTCTGCCAAAAAGCCCGACTTATCCGATCAACTTTCCTCTGAAGAGGATATTGCCAAGATTATTCGCCGTGAAAAATACGCTAAAGTTTTCATGGTGAAAAATGGTGATGAAATCAGCAAGATTATCCTGCCCGTACGCGGCTATGGTCTTTGGTCCACCATGTTTGGCTTCATCGCTTTGGATAAAGACTTGAATACCGTAGAGGGGTTCGGTTTCTACGACCAAAAAGAAACCCCCGGTCTGGGTGGTGAGGTTGATAATCCCAAGTGGAAGCAGCTTTGGATCGGCAAGAAAATCTATTCTGAGTCTGGTGATGTACGTTTGAGCGTCATTAAAGGCTTCGTGGATGGAGCTACTCCGGATGCTGAGCACAAAGTAGATGGCCTATCAGGTGCAACCCTCACCAGTAATGGTGTGAGCAACCTGGTGAAATTCTGGATGGGCGACAAGGGATACAAGCCTTTCCTGACTAACCTGAAAAATGGAGAGGCTTAATCATGAGTGTAAAAGCAAAAGAGCTCCTCACAAAACCGATCATCGAAAATAACCCGGTTATTTTGCAGATCCTGGGTATTTGTTCGGCGCTAGCGGTAACCTCCAGTGTGAAGGTGAGCCTGGTAATGGCCATTGGCCTGACCCTGGTATCCGCTTTCTCAAATTTCTTTGTGTCCCTGGTGCGCAACTACCTGCCCAGCAGCGTGCGTATCATTGCACAGATGATCATCATCTCCGCATTGGTTATTGTGGTTGACCAGGTGCTCAAGGCGGTGGCTTACGATATCAGTAAGCAATTGTCGGTATTTGTGGGCCTGATCATTACTAACTGTATTGTGATGGGGCGCACCGAAGCCTTCGCACTGAAAAACCCACCGGTTCCCAGCTTCCTCGATGGGATTGGCCACGGTTTGGGGTACTCAGCACTGCTGATTGTGGTAGCTACCTTCCGTGAGATATTGGGTGCCGGTAAATGGTTCGGCATCCAGATTCTGCCCACTGTTTCTGAAGGGGGCTGGTATGTGCCCAACGGCTTGTTGCTGCTACCGCCCAGTGCTTTCTTCCTGATTGGTTTAATCATCTGGGTACTGCGTACCTGGAAGAAAAACCAAGTGGAAAAGGCCTCTTTCACCATGGCACCCAACTCGGTTAAAACTCAGGAGATCGCATAATGGAACATTTATTAAGCCTTCTGGTGCGCTCCGTATTTATCGAGAACATGGCGCTCGCCTTCTTCCTGGGTATGTGCTCGTTCCTCGCCATGTCCAAGAAAATCAACGCGGCCATAGGTTTGGGGATCGCGGTCATTGTGGTGCAAACCGTTACTGTGCCTGCCAATAACCTGCTCCTTACGTATCTGTTGAAGGAAGATGCCTTAGCCTGGGCTGGTGTAACCGGTGTTGACCTGACCTTCCTGAGCTTCATTTCATTTATTGGTGTTATCGCTGCGATTGTGCAGATCATGGAAATGGTGATGGATAAATACATGCCGGCGCTGTACAACGCGCTGGGTGTATTCCTGCCACTGATTACTGTGAACTGCGTAATTATGGGCGGTTCGCTGTTTATGGTGGAGCGTGACTACCACTTTGCTGAAAGCGTTGTTTATGGTTTCGGTTCGGGTGCGGGTTGGGCCATTGCCATTGTTCTGCTGGCGGGTATCCTCGAAAAAATGAAGTACTCCGATATACCTGAAGGCCTGCGCGGCCTGGGTATTACCTTCATCACTGTGGGACTGATGTCATTGGGCTTTATGTCCTTTGGCGGTATTTCCCTGTAAGCGAGACGAGGAATAGACTGAATGAATATTGAAATTATTCTCGGCGTAGCCATGTTCACCTTCGTGGTGATTGCGCTGGTCGTCGTGATTCTGGTGGCCAAAGCCAAGCTGGTTAACAGCGGCGATGTGCAAATCCTTATCAACGATGAAAAAACCATTACGGTGCCTGCCGGCGGCAAGCTGCTACAAACCCTGGCAGCCAATAATGTGTTCCTGGCCTCTGCCTGTGGCGGTGGTGGTAGCTGTGCCCAATGTAAGTGTGTGGTGAATGAGGGCGGCGGTTCTATTCTGCCTACCGAAGAGCCACACTTTAACCGTCGTGAGCAGAACCAGGGCTGGCGACTGAGCTGCCAGGTTCCGGTAAAGCAAAACATGAAGATCCATGTACCGGAAGAAGTGTTTGGTGTTAAGCAGTGGGTGACCACTGTGGAGTCTAACCCCAACGTGGCTACCTTTATTAAAGAGTTGACCTTGCGTCTGCCCGAAGGTGAAAGCGTAGACTTCCGTGCAGGTGGTTATGTGCAGTTGGAAGCGCCAGTACACCATGTGAAATTTTCTGATTTTGAGATTGGTGAAGAATATCGTGGTGACTGGGAGCGTTTTGGTTTCTTCAACCTGGAATCCAAGGTGGATGAGCCGGTTATCCGCGCTTACTCCATGGCTAACTACCCGGAAGAAAAGGGCGTGGTTAAGTTCAATATCCGGATTGCGACGCCACCACCAAAGTCTCAGGGTATTCCCCCGGGTAAAATGTCCTCCTATGTGTTTAGCCTGAAGCCGGGTGACCAGATCACCGTGTATGGCCCCTTTGGTGAATTCTTTGCCAAGGAGACCGATGCCGAGATGGTGTTTATCGGTGGTGGTGCCGGTATGGCACCTATGCGTTCGCACATTTTCGACCAGCTGCGTCGTTTAAAGAGCAAGCGCAAAATCAGTTTCTGGTATGGTGCCCGCTCATTGCGTGAGCTCTTCTACAAAGAAGATTACGACATGTTGCAGGCTGAAAATGAGAACTTTAAGTGGCATATCGCCCTGTCCGATCCTCAGCCAGAGGATAACTGGAGTGGTTTAACCGGGTTTATTCACAACGTACTTTACGAGAATTACCTGAAAGACCACCCGGCACCTGAGGACTGCGAGTTCTACATGTGCGGCCCACCCATGATGAACGCCGCCGTTATCAAGATGTTGAAGAGTTTGGGTGTGGAAGATGAAAACATCCTGCTCGACGACTTCGGTGGCTAGTGAGTAAGGAAAACGAGGCAGAGAACCTGCCTCGTTTTTTTATTTCAAGGGCGTAAAATAGTCGTTGGAGTATGAACAAGTGAGGTATGTATGGCAGTCATGATTGTAACGTTGATAGTAATGCTGTTTGTGGCTCTGGCGCTGTCACTCAGTGCGTTGGCTGGACGTAAGCCGGTCAGTGGCTCTTGCGGCGGTGTGGGCAAGGCGTTAGGCCAGCCGGATTATGTGTGCCCTATCTGTGGTGACGATGAAGCCAAATGCGAAGCCGAAAAGAACAAAGACCTGGTGAAACAAGAGCCCAAAGCAAAGGTAGGTACTGCTGATTTGTCCTATGATGCTACCAAAAAGTAGTCAGGAGCATAGCGACAGGAATAACAATGGCCTCTTTGTTGCAGGTCAGGCGAAGGATTTCGCTATTACTGAGTGATTGGTGAAGTATTCGGTCGAATTAAGGGGTTTATCGTGGCTGACCACAGTTATGACCTGTTAGTAATAGGTTCTGGTCCATCTGGCGAGAGTGCTGCTATCGCAGCAGCAAAGATTGGTAAGCGGGTTGCCGTGATAGAAAACAGGGCGGTCGTGGGCGGTAGTTGTGCACATAAAGGCACAATTCCATCCAAATCCTTGCGCCATGTGGTTAAGCAAATTATCCAGTTTAAGGCGAATAGCCTGTTCCGTGAAATTGGCGATAGTCGTCGCCTGACCTTTCCCCGTGTACTGGCATCTGCTGCCAGGGTTATCCCGAAACAAGTTGAGTTGCACACAAATTTTTATGTGCGTAACCGGGTTAATGTCCACATTGGCCAAGCGTCGTTCATCGATAAAAATACCATTAGTCTCGCGATGTTGGATGGTGGGCGCGAAACTATCAATGCCAGCAAAATAGTCATTGCTACCGGCTCTCGCCCTTATCGTCCAGACGATGTGAATTTTGCGCATCCCCGTATTTATGACAGTGATACGATTCTCGGGATGGAGCATACCCCGCGTCATATTATTATTTACGGTGCCGGCGTGATTGGCTGCGAGTACGCTTCTATTTTTTCCGGTTTGGGTATGCGGGTGGATTTGATCAACAACCGCGAGCGTTTGTTATCTTTCCTTGACGATGAGATTTCCGATGCCCTTAGCTATCACTTGCGCGATAGTGGCGTGACTGTGCGTCACAATGAGGAATACGAGTCAATCGAAGCGAATGCATCCAGTGTGAGCTTGAACTTGAAATCAGGCAAGCGTCTCAAGGCAGATGCCATTCTCTGGTGTAATGGGCGTACCGGTAATACAGACTCGCTGAATCTGGCCGCAATTGGTTTGGAGGCGGATCATCGCGGCAATCTCAAGGTGGACAACAACTATTGCACCAGTGTGGACAACATCTATGCCGTGGGTGATGTCATTGGTTGGCCTAGCCTGGCCAGTGCGTCCTATGGCCAGGGCAGGGCGGTAACGGCAGGTATTTTTGGTGATGAATGTCGATTGGTAACCGATGTCCCTACCGGCATTTATACCCTGCCGGAAATCAGTTCCATTGGTAAAACTGAAACAGAGCTGACCCGTGCCAGGGTTCCCTATGAAGTGGGACGTGCCCTGTTTAAAAACACTGCACGAGGCCAGATCAGTGGTGAAGATGTCGGTATGCTCAAGTTGCTTTTCCATGTGGAGACATTGGAAATATTGGGGGTTCACTGCTTTGGTGCCGAGGCAGCGGAGATTGTCCATATCGGGCAGGCTATTATGAATCAGGAGAGTGAGGGTAATAGCATTGAGTATTTCCTGCATACAACATTTAATTACCCAACCATGGCTGAAGCCTATCGTATTGCGGCGCTGGATGGGATTAATCGCATTAACCGGCGCTAATTAGTGCACTCATATAGGGACGTATTTATTGAAAATGCAACAGATAAAAAACGCCGCAGAAGCGGCGTTTTTTATTTCAGTCATGTCTTCAGCTCATTGTGGCTCTGAGTCGCTACGCTTAAAGGTTTTTACGCTGCGGATAACATGGTCATATTCAAAATACACCACAAAATCTGCATAGACCCAGCGCGAAATGGGAGGGCTACCTACAGGTGCTGTTTGTTCCAATGGCATCCCAAAGCGTTTTTCCACCTCGGCCTTTTTCATCCCGGACCGGGGTACGGCAATAGAAGATTCCTGGCTCTGCTGGCCGATGGGAATGCGTATTTCTTCTGCGTAGGTAGATGATATGCCCGGTAAGCCTAAGATCAGGAACAAAAATACAAATGGACGGCGTAACATGAATACCTCCCAGTGATAGCTATTGTAGGACTTGTTTGCTGCGACGCTTTTCGGCCATTTGGGCGCGCATAATTTGCTGGCCGATCAGGTGCTGCTGGGTGTCGTTGATACGGTGGAATTTTGCCGCAATCTGGTACTCACCGGTGTTACTGGGTTCACAACGAATGATTTTGGCAAATACGACCAACCCGGCATTACTGGGCAAAAAGACCAGGCGCATGGCGACATAGCTCTCAATTGCCAGGGCTTGGCTGGAGCCAAAAGCGATTCCCCCTTCACTCAGGTTAACAATCTTAATGGTTTTTGACGGAGGTGGCGGTTTGTGCTCAATCAGCATCTGCTGGCTGATCAATTCAATTTTGCGGTTAAGGTTTTGCAAGTATTCGGCAACGGCGCGGTTAGATTCCCGAATCTGATGGAACAAGAGGGAGTTTTCTGTATCTATCTTGCGTAATTCGGCATAGAGCTTGAGTGAGGCGGTATTTGGAAACTGCAGCTCAGGCGCAGCGGTATTGGCAGTTACCTCGGGTACGACCCTGTATTCAAGGGCAATGCTTTCATCAATACGAAAATAACTGCGGCGTTCACTCATGGTCGTGATCTATTCTGGTAACCCTGTTCAGATTGGCTATAACCATAGCACACTCTGTCCCCGTTCGTGCTTGCCTCCTCTGGTTTCACGCTTTTACTTGAGCCTGACAAGGCAATTGGGTTTAATGCGCGCATGTTAACGAATATTCCTCTATATATCGGTTTGCGCTATACCCGCGCCAAACGCCGCAATCAATTCATATCCTTTATCAGCGCCTTCTCCCTGATCGGTATGGCCCTGGGGGTTATGGCCCTCATTATTGTGCTGTCGGTCATGAATGGCTTTGACCGCGAGATGAAGGAGCGCATTTTGAGTGTGGTCCCCCATGGTTTGGTCGATCAAAAACCGCTATTGCACGATTGGCATCTGTTGGCGGAACAGGTTGAGCAACACCCCCGGGTAGTGGCTGCGGCACCCTATTTGGCCAGTACGGTCATGATTAGCTATGCCGATGGAGTTGAGGCCGTCGAGCTGCAGGGGATTATCCCTGAGGAGGAAGCCAGGGTATCCATTGTGGATAAACGGATGCTGGTTGGCGATATGGCGTTGCTGCAACCCGGTGAATACGGGATTGTTATGGGGCGAATCCTTGCCAGCCGTCTGGCGCTGGCTCCGGGTGACAAGATCCGCATCACCTCACCGGATATTAACATTACGCCTCTGGGAGCCTTTACCCGCACCCGCCATTTCACATTGGTGGGGGTATTTGAAGTGGGGGCCCTGGTGGATAGCAACCTGGTGTTTATCCATCTGGATGATGCTAAAAGGTTCCTGCGCCAGCCCGGTGCCCAGGGGTTGCATGTTAAGACCGATAATATGCTCGATGCGCCCTTGATCATGAGTGACATCCGTCAGCGCTTGGGCGATTCGGTCCAGGTGAAAGACTGGAGCCAAACCCAGGGCAGCCTGTTCCAGGCCGTCAAAATGGAAAAAATGGTGGTGGGCGCCCTGCTGCTGATCATTATTGCAGTGGCGGCTTTCAATATAGTGTCCAGCCTTGTGTTGATGGTTGCTGACAAACGGTCCGACATTGCGGTATTGCGTACCCTGGGATTAAGTGCCCGCCAGGTGATGGCGATTTTTGTAGTACAAGGCTCGGCAGTCGGTTTCTTTGGAACCCTGGTGGGGGCACTGCTCGGTTGTTTTGTCGCCCTGACCCTGACCTCCCTGATGAATGTTCTACAGCAGTGGGTTGGTGTACAGGTGTTTGATCCTGATGTGTATTTCATTACCCAATTACCCTCTGTGTTGATGTGGCAGGATGTTGTCGTGATATGCGCTATGGCACTGTCACTTAGCTTCCTGGCAACCCTTTATCCTGCTTATCGCGCTGCCCGTATAGAACCGGCGGAAGCGCTCAGATACGAATAAGGCTCTTCTATGTCTGCTCCCGCCTCCCAAACCACTGCCGTGCTCTACTGCAAATCGGTTAGCAAATCTTACCGGCAAGGCAATCTGGCTGTGCCTGTATTACAGCAGGTTAATTTGCAGGTGAGCAGGGGGGAGCGTGTCGCTATTGTGGGGGCATCAGGTTCAGGTAAGTCAACGCTGCTGAATATTTTGGGTGGCCTTGATGTGCCTGATACCGGCAGTGTGGAAGTGGCTGGTCAATTGCTTTCCAATTTAAGTGCCGATGAGCGCGGGCGATTACGCAACCGCAGCCTTGGTTTTGTTTACCAGTTCCACCATTTATTGCCTGAATTTACGGCGATTGAAAATGTCGCCATGCCTTTGCTGATTGCCCGCAAGTCCCGCACGGAAGCCAAGGCAGCAGCGGCTGCACTCTTGCAACGGGTAGGTTTGGAGCATCGCCTGGAGCACAAGCCTTCGGAGTTGTCCGGTGGTGAGCGCCAACGTGTGGCTATTGCTCGGGCACTGGTTACCAATCCCGCCTGTGTGTTGATGGATGAACCAACAGGCAACCTCGACCGTCAGGCCGCCGATAGCATCCAGCAGCTGATGTTAGAGCTGAATCAATCGATCGGTACCAGTTTTATTGTGGTGACCCATGACCCATCCCTGGCGGCACGTATGGATCGTACGCTAACCCTGATGGATGGCAATCTTGAGGAAACCGTGTGATTAAGCCCTATATCTTTTTGTTGGGTGCTCGCTACGGTTTGTCGCACCGACACAGCCAGCTGGTGTCATTTATTTCCCGGTTATCGACCGCCGGGCTGGTGATTGGTGTTGGTCTGCTGGTGTTGGTGATGTCGATCATGAATGGCTTCGATCGCGATCTGCGCGAAAACATCCTCGGTATCATGCCCCAGGCCAGCCTTTATCACCGGGACGCTATTACCGATGCGGATGCCCTGATCGGCCAGTTGAGCCAGGACCCTCGCATTTTAGGCGCCAGTCCGTTTGTGCAGTTAAACGGGTTGCTCAGTGTGCGCAAGCAGGTTGCTCCCGTTGCCTTGTTTGGGGTCGACCCCGCGCAGGAGTCCAGTACATCCAACCTCGAAAAATATCTGCCTGGGGGAACTTTTGCCCAATTGGCGCAAAGTCCTATGGGCATTGTCATTGGGCGCGGTGTGGCAGAAAAACTCAATACCAGCGTGGGTGATAACCTGTCCCTGATCGTTCCGGCGGGCAGTGGTGATACCCAGGCACCACGTATCCAGGTGGTACATGTGCTGGCCATTATTGACAGCCATACCGAGCTGGATAACGGCCTGGCATTAATGAATCTCACCGAAGCCTCTTCCCTGTCGGGCCATCCGGGCCAGGTTACGGGGATTCGCCTCAAGGTGGCAGATTTATTTGCCGCCCCGGAAATTGTGTATGAATGGGTTGGCCAGTTGCCGCCGGGTTATTATGGCTCCAGCTGGATGCGTACCCACGGTAATGTCTACCAGGCTATTCAAATGTCCAAAAACCTGGTGGGTATGTTGTTATTTTTGATTATTGCCATCGCGGCTTTTAATCTGGTTTCCACCTTGATTATGGTGGTCGTCGATAAGCAGGGTGATATTGCTATCCTGCGTACCATGGGCGCATCCAGCGGCGACATTATGGGAATATTTATGATGCAGGGTGGATTGATTGGCATCATTGGCGCTGGACTTGGGCTGGCATTAGGTGCGTTTTTATCAGTCGTAGTAACGCCTTTTGTGCAGTTGGTGGAAAAGTGGTTGGGTATCCAGTTTTTACACTCGGATGTCTATCCCATATCCTATTTACCCTCTGAGTTTCAGTGGAACGATGCGCTGAGGGTTGTTGTTACGGCGCTGGTGATCAGCTTTTTTGCAACCCTGTATCCTGCCTGGCGCGCGAGCCGTGTGCAGCCGGCAGATGCCTTACGCTACGAATATTAAGGATTGATACACCCCCCGGATTTTGCTGGCATGGATGCTGTTGGGTGATACAGTAATTGGTACCTTAAGGACACACAATGACTATGGAACGGTTATTTACATCTCTTTCAATAACACCGCACAAGCGGGCACCACTGAACAGTCTGTTGCTACTGTTTTCACTCGGTATTCTCTGCGTTAGCTATTTTCCGGTTTTACCATCCTGCTATTGGTTGGTGTTACTCATCCCAATGCTTTTGCTAATTCGGGTGTGGCAGCGCTTTTTATTCGCTGTTGTTTATGCATTCGGTATTGCCTGGGGCGTTATCGCGGGGCATCAGTTGCTTGCCCAACAACTGGATGCAGATGATGAAGGGAAACTGATTCCGGTTAATGGATGGATCGAAGGCATTCCGCTCAATGATGCTGATAAAGTTCGCTTTGTTTTACGTGTTGATCATTGGGGCATAGAACAATCATCATCCATAAACCTGCCAGAGAAAATACTGTTGAGCTGGTATCAGCATGCACAAACAAAACCTGTCAATGTGGTGCCGGGTGAATACTGGCGTTTTCATGTGCGGCTCAAACGGCCTCGCGGTATGGTGAACCCCGGTGGTTTTGATTATCAAGCCTGGCTGCTACGCCGGGGATTGGGGGCAACGGGATACATCGTCCAGGGCGAGCCTGATACATCCGATCGTTGGATTCCAATCCAGGCTCGCATCGATCATTGGCGCTGGCACTTGCAGCAGTGGGTGCGCGATAACACTGCATCGAATAATAAAGGAATCCTGGTGGCGCTCTTGATCGGGGACACCGGGGGAGTTGAAAAAAGCCAATGGCAGCAGGTGCAGCAAACGGGTATCAGCCACTTAATTGCCATTTCCGGTTTGCATGTCGGGTTCCTGGCATTGGTGGGATACCTGGCCGGGTTGTATGTGGGGCGATGCCTGAACGGTTTTGTTCAAGGACGGCCCGCACAGATTTTTGCATATCTTGGCGCTATTGTTTTCGCATTGTTCTATAGCGCATTAGCTGGATTCAATATACCCACGGTTCGCACACTCATTATGTTGGGCGTGTTTTATCTCGCTGCGTTTTTTTATCGTCGCGCCCGTTTAAGCCATATCTATTTTATGGCGCTCGCCCTGGTGTTGGTCATCCAGCCATTGGCTGCATTTGATATAGGCTTCTGGCTATCGTTTATCGCCGTAGCCCTGTTGATTCTGGTCTTTTCCGGGCGCTATGAGCCTAAGGTAGGCTATGTGCCATTCTGGTCGAGGACTACAGCAAAAGGGCTGTTGTCAGGTTACTGCAAATCCCAGTGGGTGATGTTTATTGGGTTGTTGGTACCTTTGTCCATGCTGGTTAACACTATTCCCTTGCTATCACCGGTTGCCAATTTTGTGGCAATTCCACTGGTAACATTTTTTGTGGTTCCCTGCTTGTTACTGGGCGCTGTGTTGGCTTTTGTCAGCCAGGGATTGGGCGGGTTCTTCCTGATGCTGGCGGCAGTTGGTATTGACGGACTCATGCAATGGCTGGATTGGCTTATCGGGTTGGCATCAAGCTGGCACAGTCCAACATTAACTTTCTCCCTTCCTGTGGCAGCTGTGCTGGGGGCAGCGGGTCTGGTGTTGCTATTACCGGTTGGCTTGGTACCGCGTTGGTGGGGATATGTCAGTTTGGTCATGGGTATTGCCCTGGCGGTTTTACCCCTGCCGGATCGCCCCGAATTGCAGTTGACGATTCTGGATGTCGGGCAGGGCAGCGCCCTGGTGGCAAGTACGCCCAATCATCATCTGGTATTTGATACGGGGCCGCAGTTCAGCAAGGATTTTGATGGCGGCACGGGGATTGTCTTGCCTTATTTGCGCTCACTGGCATTGCGTAAACTGGATGCTCTGGTCATTAGTCACTGGGATAAGGATCATGCAGGGGGCTATCAGGGATTGGTGGATGCCATTCCCATCGGGCGAATCTATTGGGGTGAGCCCTCACGGCATCGGATGGATGAGCCTATGCGCGAGGGGGAAGACTGCCATCAGTCATTTGCATGGCGTTGGGATAATGTCGAGTTCCAGTTTTTACAGCGTGAAATCTCTGCCAGGGCCAGTGCCAACCATCGTTCATGTGTACTGTTAATTCGCTACGCTGGCCAGAATATATTATTGCCTGGTGATTTGGACTCCAAAGGGGAATGGGCGCTGTTGCGTGGGAATGAATTGCCTCCCGGGCTTACCCTGGTGGTGGCAGCACACCATGGCAGTCGCAGTTCATCCAATCCTGGATTTGTGGCTTATACCTCCCCGGACTGGGTAGCTTATTCCGCGGGCTATAAAAACCAGCATAACCATCCCCATCCTCAGGTACAGGCGCGCTATGCGCAACAGGGCAGCCGCCCACTGAATACGGCGTGGCATGGAGCGTTGGTTTTTCGCTGGTATAAGGATGGACGATTTGAGCAAATCCGTGCGCGGGATACATACCGGCGTTATTGGTTTGATGTAGTTCCAGAGATCACCCAATGAATCCAATAGCTTTCACAGATTTAACACCGACTGCTGGCCAGGGCATGGTTTTCTACCCATCTTATGGTATGGTACGCCGCACTTTGTGTGGGCTGCCGGGTTCGAAAGCCTGCCGTTTACTAAGCTCGAGCCAAACCATAAGAGGGTATTGCAGGTGATAGAGATTTTTTTAGCCGGCGGTTTTTTAATGTGGCCGATTCTCTTGTGTTCGCTGGTGGTTATTGGTGTAAGTCTTGAGCGTTATTGGACCCTCAACCCCGCTAAAATTGCACCCAAGACATTGCTGGCCCAAGTGTGGAGCTGGATTAAAAATAATCAGGTTGATGCCTCTAAATTGCGTGAGCTGAAACAGTCTTCTCCCCTGGGGCAAATCCTGGCCGCTGGCCTCAGTAATTCCAAGCATGGTCGGGAAGTGATGAAAGATTCGATCCAGGAAGCGGCTAACCAGGTCATTCATGACCTGGAGCGATACATTAATATTTTGGGAACGATTGCCAATGTTGTTCCTTTAATGGGGCTTTTGGGGACTGTATTCGGCATGATTGAGGTGTTTAATGCAATTATGCTGCAAGGGTCGGGTAATACCGGGGTATTGGCAGGCGGTATTTCCGTTGCCCTGTATACCACCGCCTTTGGGCTGTTGGTAGCCATTCCCGCCATGATTGCACATCGTTTCTTCCAGCGTCGTATCGATTCTATTGTCGTTACCATGGAGGAAGAGGCGATCAAATTGGTAGACGCTTTACACTCGGATCGGCGTGTCGATGTGAAACTGGTGTAATGGGGTTATCTGATGAAATTCCAGCGCCAAAAAGTCGATAACGACGGGATTAACCTGACACCATTGATTGATGTGGTGTTTTTGCTGTTGATCTTCTTTATGGTTTCTACCACGTTTACCCGTGAAACCCATCTCAGTGTGGATTTGCCAGAGGCGACGGGAAAACCCAGCAGCGATACCCCCAAGCTGATTGAAATCCTTATCGCTGCTGATGGCAGTTATTCGGTCAATGGCAAGGTCCTGGTCAATAGCAAGCCTGAGACGTTGCGCGTTGCCCTGGAGAAAACTGCCGAGGGGGATAATCGTTTACCCCTGGCAATTACGGCTGATGCCAAGACGCCTCACCAGTTTGTAGTCGCTGCCATGGATGTCGCTGGCCAGTTGGGCTTCTCCCGCTTGAGTATCACCTCCCGTCAACCGGACCCACAGGCACCCTGATGCCACATGGTCGGGTTTAACCTGGCCATGTGTATCGGTAGAATGCGACTCTTTGGTTTTCGCGGGAATTTGTCTTTGCGCCCATCATCCACCTCATCGTCCACGTCTTCGCGCCAACAGGCATGGCTTGATGCCTGGTATGGCCAGCGTCGCTGGACATTATGGTTGCTGCCACTGATGTGGATCTTCGTTGCCCTGAGCCGTTTCCGACGCTGGTGGATCCTGCGCTATCAACAGGTAAATTTGCCAACCCCCTTGATTGTTGTTGGCAATATTTCGGTAGGGGGAACGGGTAAAACCCCTTTATTGATTGCCCTGGTCAAACATTTCCAGGCCCAGGGTTATAACCCCGGTGTGATCAGTCGAGGCTATGGCGGGCGAGCCCCGAATTACCCCTATTTGGTTGAAAGCTCATCAACCCCGGCAGAGGCTGGCGATGAGCCAATTTCTATTTACCGGCAAACGGGTTGTGCCATTTGCGTCGGACCTGATCGGGTTGCGGCAGCCCGTTACCTGGAAGATTTAGGTTGTGACCTGCTGTTGAGTGATGATGGTTTACAGCATTATCGCCTGGGGCGGGATATTGAAATTGCGCTAGTCGATGGCTTGCGCGGAGTCGGTAATGGACACTGTTTGCCGGTAGGGCCACTACGCGAGTCTGCGGAGCGGTTGAAGTCGGTAGACTGGGTGGTTGCCAATAGCCCATCCGATAGTTTTTCGCTGCCTGTCGATGAACCTGTGTTTACCATTCCGATGGCAATAGCACCCCTGTGCTTTCAATCGCTCTTATCCACTGAGTCTTTGGCAATAGATGCTTTCACAGGTAAGTCGGTACATGCAGTGGCTGGTATAGGCAACCCGCGGCGCTTTTATCAAAGTTTGCAGTTACTCGGTGTCGAGCCGGTGGAGCACAGTTATCCTGATCACCACAGCTATGCCCCCGCTGATCTCGCTTTTGATGAAAACCTGCCCGTGGTGATGACCGAAAAGGATGCGGTTAAGTGCAGGGCCTTTGCGCAAGAAAACTGGTACTACCTGGTGATAGAAGCCCGGTTACCGGATCTATTCTGGTCTGCCTTGGATAATAAGGTAGGGCGGGTAAAAGAACAGAAAAAGGCTGCCTTTGAATAGGATTCCGGGCGGTTTTGCCTTATCACCCAAGAGAAGCTATTTATGAGTTTTTATGTCGTCATTCCCGCCCGCTATGCGTCTACGCGCTTGCCCGCAAAACCATTAAAGGACATTGCCGGCAAACCCATGATCCAGCATGTTTATGAGCGCGCCAGCCAAAGCCAGGCCAAGGCAGTCATTATTGCCACTGATGACGCACGTATCCAGGCTGTTGCACAGGCATTTGGTGCCCAGGTCGTGATGACTTCTGCCAGCCATAGCTCGGGTACTGATCGCTTACAAGAGGTTACCCGTACCCTGGGGCTGGCTGCAGATGACATAGTGGTCAATGTGCAGGGGGATGAGCCTTTGATTCCGCCGGCGGTCATCAACCAGGTCGCTACAAACCTGGCGGCCAATACCTATGCCAGCGTTGCCACCCTGAGCGAGCCAATCCATTACCTTGAAGATTTCCACAACCCCAATATTGTGAAGGTGGTTGCCGATAAAGCGGGCAGGGCACTGTACTTTAGTCGCGCACCAATCCCCTGGCCGCGCGATCATTTTGCAAAACCGGATGTCAACGTCCTGCCGGATAATTTCCCGGCGCAGCGTCATATAGGTATTTACTCCTATCGTGTCGCTCTGCTGGATCGTTTTGTGACCTGGCCCCAGGCAACGCTGGAATCCATAGAGTCTTTGGAGCAATTGCGTGTCCTGGCCAATAGCGAGGCAATCCATGTTGCCGAGGCTTGTGCACAGGTACCTGGTGGCGTGGATACCGAAGCCGATTTACAGCGCGTTAAGGCATTGTTGGAGGTTGGGCAGTGATTCAGGTTTTATTTGTTTGCCTTGGCAATATTTGTCGTTCACCAACAGCAGATGGAATTTTTCGCCATTTCATCGAAGATGCCGGCTTGCAAGACAAGGTTTATGTTGATTCTGCGGGCACTGGTGATTGGCATATAGGGCGCGCTCCCGATCCCCGCTCCCAGGCGGCTGCGCGCCAGCGTGGTTATGATTTATCCATGCTGCGGGCGCGCCAGGTGAGTTCGGTGGACTTCTCCCGGTTCGATTACATCCTGGCCATGGATAATGCCAATTTGCGTGACTTGCAACGAATGAAACCCGCAAATTACCAGGGCCATTTGGGGCTGTTCCTCGCCTTTGGTGAACGTCAGGATTACCGCGAGGTACCCGATCCCTATTACGGTGAAAACGATGGCTTTGAGTTGGTATTGGATTTGGTAGAAGACGCTGCTCGCGGACTGCTTACTGATATTCGTCAACGCCATTTATAGTCGAGTTTGCCGTGCCTCTGTTTCTACCGCACTTTAACCTGCAAAAACACAACACCCTGGCTGTGCCCGCAGTTGCCGACTGGTTTGTGAGCATCACTAACGATACCGAATTGCGTGAAGCCTTGGCGTGGGCCGGGGAGCGCAGCCTTCCCTTATTGGTATTGGGTGGTGGAAGCAACCTGGTGTTGCGCGATGACTTTCATGGTTTGGTGATCCATATACGCAGCCAGGGCAAAATCCTGGCCGCTGAAAATGAGCAATATGTCTGGCTACAGGTGGCCGCGGGTGAAAATTGGCATCAACTGGTTGAATACACGCTGGCTGAAGGTTTGTTTGGCTTGGAAAACCTGTCGTTAATACCCGGCAGTGTCGGTGCCGCCCCCATTCAGAACATTGGCGCTTATGGGGTGGAGCTGTGTGACGTGTTTGCCGAACTTTCTGCCATGGAAATCGCTTCTGGCCTGTCAGTCACTTTTACCGCAGAAAGCTGTCACTTTGGCTATCGCGACAGCATCTTTAAAAATGCGCTTAACGGTAAATACATTATTACCCAGGTAACCCTGAAGCTATCGCGGGAGCCTCGTTTAGTGTTGGACTATCCGGCGCTGCGCGAGGAGCTCAAGGCGATACCTATGGATCAACTGACTCCCGAAAAGGTCAGCGAAGCGGTAATCGCTATCCGCCGCTCCAAATTGCCGGACCCTGCAAACATGCCTAATGCCGGCTCTTTTTTTAAGAACCCGATTGTGGATGGCCCCGAGTATCAGCGACTCATTGCCGCTTATCCGGACTTGGTTGCCTATCCGCAAGCTGATGGCCATTTTAAGCTCGCAGCAGCCTGGTTAATCGACCGTGCTGGTTGGCGCGGGCGCCAGCTCGCCGGCGCTGCTGTCCATGAATATCAGGCACTGGTACTGACCAATCCGCAGCGCTTACCCGGCAGTGCTGTGTTGGCTTTAGCCGGGCATATAGTCCAATCGGTAGAAGAGCAGTTTGGTGTGACATTGGAAATGGAGCCCAGGATTTACCCTTGAGATGTGAATATTTCACTTTTTGGGAGTCTGATTTTTCACTGGAATTTTCCTGAAAAAACGTTATAAAAAAATATGGGCATGATTATTAGCATCTATAAGGCTATCTATGGTGAATGAAGTGGTGGTAGTTTCAACAGACTCTCACTACAATCCTTACCATGGGTGATGTAGTTTTATAGTGATGTATAGTTTTACCCGATTCCAGAAAAACACTTAGAACATCCGGGTTCGGATTGGGGGCTAGTTTGACAAAGATTCTCGTAGTCGATGATCACGATCTAGTTCGCATGGGGATAGTGCGCATGTTAGCCGACATAGATGGCTATCAGGTGGTTGGGGACGCCAAGAGTGGTGAAGAGGCTGTTACCAAAGCGCGTATTTTGAAGCCGGACGTTGTCCTGATGGATGTCAAAATGCCGGGCATGGGTGGTCTTGAAGCCACCAAAAAACTGTTGACCGTGAATCCGGCGATCAAAATTATCGCCGTGACAGCTTGTGATGATGACTTGTATCCCACGCGCTTGATGCAAGCGGGGGCGGTGGGTTACGTCACAAAAGGCGCAGATTTCACCGAGATTACTGATGCTATCAACAAGGTGACGCGCGGTGATCTCTACATGAGCAATAGTATTGCCCAACAGTTGGCGCTCAGGACTTTTTCCGGGGCTAACAATCAGGAGTCACCTTTTGAAAAACTGTCCCAGCGCGAATTGCAAACGGCCATGTTGATTGCCAATGGCCAGAAGGTAAATGATATTGCCAACACGTTCTGTGTCAGCCCCAAGACGGTGAATTCCTACCGCTATCGTATTTTTGAAAAATTGGATATCAATAGCGATGTGGAGCTGACACTTCTTGCCGTTAAACACAATTTGCTTGATCCGGAGGCCGTCGTATAACGGCGGCTTTGGGTTTTACTATTAGCGTTTTCCATGTCCCAGGATATTGTTTCCTCTTTTGATCACAGCCGCTTTTTAGCCAGTGTTAGCCAACAGCCCGGCGTCTACCAAATGTTTAACGCCCAGGGGCATATCCTGTATGTGGGTAAGGCTAAAAACCTGAAGGCGCGACTCTCCAGTTATTTTCGTAAATCCGGTCTCAGTCCCAAAACCCAGGCATTGGTAAGTCGCATTGCTAATGTCCAGGTGACTATTACGCCCAGTGAAACCGAGGCGCTGATTCTTGAGCAAAACCTGATTAAGTCCAATCGCCCGCCCTACAATATCCTGCTGCGGGACGATAAATCTTACCCCTATATTTTTATTTCCAGTGGGGAGGACTTTCCGCGCATTGCGACTCACCGCGGTGCCAAGAAAAAACGCGGTGATTACTATGGCCCCTATCCCAATGTAGGGGCTGTAAAAGACAGTTTGAACTTTTTGCAAAAAACATTTCGCGTGCGCCAGTGCGAGGACTCAGTGTTTAATAATCGCACGCGTCCCTGTCTGCAGTACCAGATCAAGCGCTGTACTGCTCCCTGCGTAGACTATATCTCGCCTGACGAGTACCAGCTGGATCTGCGTCATACCCGCATGTTTCTGTCGGGACAAAATGATGATCTCCTGGTGGAGTTGGCCAATCAGATGGAGCAGTCAGCCCAGTCCCTGCACTTTGAAAAGGCCGCTGCCTATCGCGATCAAATCAGTGCATTGCGCACGGTGCAATCACAGCAAGTCATGGAAGAAGGCCGCGGAGATATCGATGTGATAGCGGCAGATATGCGAGCAGCGGCCATTTGCGTACACATCTTGTTCGTTCGCCAGGGGCGTATTCTCGGGAGTCGCAGTTTTTACCCGCCAACAACCCTGGCGGAAACCCCGGCACAGGTATTGGCTGAGTTTATTCCCCAGTTTTACCTGGCTAACCAGGGGCGGGATATTCCGCGCGAAATCATTGTCAGTGAGCCGCTGGAAGAAGCAGAACTCCTGGCTAATGCATTACAGCAATCGGTGGGGCGGGTGGTTGTTATCAGTCAGCAGGTTCGCAGCCACCGCGCGCAATGGCTGCAAATGGCAACTACCGCAGCCCAGCAGAACCTGATCGGCCATATCAACAGTAAAAAGAGTTCACTGGATCGTTTTGTTGCTTTGCAGGAGGCGCTGAGCCTGGAAGAGACGCCACAGCGCCTCGAATGCTTTGATATCAGCCATAGTAGCGGAGAGTTGACTGTCGCCAGTTGCGTGGTCTTTGATACCAATGGCCCCTTGAAGTCGGATTACCGTCGTTTCAACATTGAAGGGATCACGCCGGGCGATGATTATGCAGCCATGGAACAGGCGCTGACACGGCGCTATACCCGCTTGCAAAACGGTGAAGGCAAGATGCCGGATATCCTGCTAATCGATGGTGGCAAGGGACAATTGGGAAAGGCCATTGAGGTGTTGGGTGAGTTGGGTGTACAGGGGGTGCAGCTTATCGGCGTTGCCAAGGGGACTACCCGGAAAGCGGGTTTTGAGACGCTCTTTGATGGGGATACGGGGGAGGAGATTGTATTGCCTGGTGATTCACCCGCCTTGCATCTGATCCAGCATATCCGCGATGAGTCACACCGTTTTGCGATTACCGGCCACAAGCAGCGGCGCGATAAAAAACGTCGTACCTCCAGCCTGGAGGATATCCCGGGGGTGGGGGCAACCCGTCGACGGGAACTATTGCGGCACTTTGGTGGGTTGCAGGAAGTACAAAAAGCCAGTGTTGTGGAGCTGGCCAAGGTACCGGGAATCAGCCATAAGCTCGCCGAGGAGATCTACTCTTTCTTTCACAATGATTAATTTTTAGAATCGAGTGCCGATAGTGTATGATCGCGCCCGTTTCTTGTGGTTTGATAAACCGCTGGTTCCGAATCTTCTGAGAGCACCCCATGACCCTGGCCAATCGATTGACGTTGACCCGAATTGTCCTTATTCCCCTGTTTGTGGTGGTTTTCTTTCTGCCTTTCTGGTGGGCACATTTTGTGTCAGCGATCATTTTCAGTGTGGCCGCTATCACCGACTGGGCCGACGGTTATGTCGCGCGTAAATATAATCAAAGTACGCCTTTTGGGGCGTTCCTCGATCCCGTGGCAGATAAATTGATGGTCGTCATAGCCTTGTTGCTACTGGTCAGTATCCATCACCATCTGGTGTGGTTTGTTGTGGCCTCAGCGGTGATTGTAGGGCGTGAAATTGTTATTTCTGCGCTGCGCGAATGGATGGCAGCAGTAGGCCAGCGCGCCAGTGTTGCGGTGTCCCATATCGGGAAGCTCAAAACCACTTTACAAATGACCGCATTGATCGTGCTGTTGACGGATATCAAGCTCCTGTACCCGGTGGGGTTTATTGCATTGGGTGGTGCGGCGGTATTGACGCTCTGGTCCATGGTGCTTTATTTACGCGCTGCATGGCCACATTTACTGTCCGAGGAAAACCAGTAAGTTCGGAGTTGTACTTCTCTTGTGCGGCTTGTGTAGTGTTTAGGCAATCCTGCAAAAAGCTGCTTTGGTCACACATAAAACACTAGGCTTTTTAAAATGAGTTCGCTAGAATTGCGGCCTCTTGAAAAGGCGCGATAGCAAAGCGGTTATGCTCTGGATTGCAAATCCAGCTAGTCCGGTTCGACTCCGGATCGCGCCTCCACATTTCCTTACGTACCGACGTAAAAGCGCTCTGCCCGGGTGGTGAAATCGGTAGACACAACAGATTTAAAATCTGTCGACCTTATGGTCGTGCCGGTTCAAGTCCGGCTCCGGGCACCATTCTTTCATCCCCAAAACAATTACTTTCCTTTCAGATAATTTTATCTGCTCTTACATCACATCCCTGAAGGCGATTAAGGCGGCAGTGACTGCTACGTTAAGCGACTCGACGCCATTGTTCATGGGGATTTTAATTTTCTCTGTGCATAGCTGGAATACCGGATCAGATACGCCATGGGTTTCATTGCCGAGTACATAAATACTGGCCCCTTCAGGGCGAAAGCCACTAAGGTTATGGTGAGCGTGGGAAGAGAGTGCGCACAGGCTTGCACCGTGCCGGGAGAAGTCCTTGAGCGCATCAACCAGGTTTTGGCAGCGTAATATCGGAGCGCGGAATAGGGTACCTGCACTGGCTTTAATGACCAGCGGATCAATTTGAGCTGCCCCTTTGAGCGGCAGTAAGATGCCATCGATATTTCCAGCGCAGGCAGAGCGAATGATCATACCCAGGTTTTGGGGGTTGGTGATGCCGTCGAGGGCCAGCAGGCGATAGTTGTTTTTAGGCGGGGTAGCGAGGAATTGCTCGTAGGTTTGGTAACCGGGTAACTGCAAGTCTGCTGCCACCCCTTGGTCCTGGCTGGCGTTTTTTGAAATGCGTGAAAGCGCATTGCGCTCGTGATAAATAATGTCTGCGCCCTTAAGTTTGGCCAGCTCAATAATCTGGTCAAGGATCTCTGCCCGTTTATTGGAGTTGGCCAGATGCAGGCGATAAATGGATACCGCTTTCTCCTGCAGCGCTTCCAGAACTGTTTTGCGGCCGTAGATGGTCATCAGCGAATCAAAAAAACGCTTCTTGGCTTTATAAGCCTCGGAGTCCTGGGGTTGGTTCATAGTAATCAGTGGGTGCAGAGTTTTTTGTAGGCAGCGACGGCGTTGTGCATGCCCATGGCAAGGGCATCGACAGTGAGTGCGTGGCCAATAGATACTTCGAGCAGTGCCGGTACCTTGCGGAAATGGCCGAGGTTGTCGAGGTTGAGGTCATGACCGGCATTAAGTCCTACACCAATGGCTTGCGCATGTGCTGCCGCATCGTAATAGCGTTTGAACAGGGTATCGAAGGTGCTGCCGGGTTGTTTGAAGGCTTCGGCGTAAGGGCCTGTGTATAGTTCAATACGCTCTACCCCCAGATCTTTGGCGAGGCTGATTTGCTCCGGGTCGGGGTCCATAAACAGGCTCACACGAATACCAAGGCTTTGCAAATGCCGAACAATGGGTTCAAGTTGCACTGATGATTTCTTAAGGTCGAAGCCGTGATCGGAAGTCAGCTGATCGTTGCTGTCGGGAACCAGGGTGCATTGGTGGGGGCGGGTATTTTCAACCAGTTGTAAAAACCCCGGGAAGTTTCCCACTTTTTCTGCAAAGGGATTGCCTTCGATATTGAATTCAATGCCTTGGTGCGCACCAACCAGTGCACTGATTTCATAAACATCCTGCGGGCGGATGTGGCGCTGATCCGGACGCGGGTGAACCGTGAGGCCATCCGCTCCTGCTGCGAGGCATATTTCACCGTGCTTGACCACGTCAGGATAGTTGCCAGGGCGTGAATTGCGAATAAGCGCAATTTTATTCAGGTTGACGCTGAGTGCCGTTGCTGTTGGATGTTGGCTCATTGCGGCTTTACCAGTGCATCTTTTATGCGTGAATTTACCAGCGGACTTGTACTTGAGCTGGTAGCGCTTGAACTGGGATCGTAGCGTTTGGCACTCAAAATGCGTACTGCGTAGTTGGGCGCCTCAGGGTGTGCTTTAAACATACCGCGCGGTTCCTGCGCAATTTTTTCAATAACTTCCATACCATCGATAACCTTGCCGAATACCGTGTAACCGGGACGTTTTTCGGTGGCGTTAAGGCCGGGGTTGCCCTTCAGATTAATATAAAACTGTGACGTTGCGGAGTTGGGGTTGGAGTGCCTGGCCATGGCAACAGTTTTATATTCGTTGCGCAGGCCGTTATCGGATTCATTGTTGATGGGGTCGCGTGTTGGCTTTTCGGTAAAATCAAAAGTCATGCCTCCGCCCTGGACAACAAACCCTGGGACAACGCGATGAAAAATAGTGCCGTCGTAGAAATTACTGTCTACATATTCGAGAAAGTTTTGTACGGTAATCGGTGCCTGTTTGGGATAAAGCTCAATGATGACCGTACCGTGGTCAGTTTTCAGCTCGACTTTGGGATTGTCAGCAGCTGTCGCCAGTGATGCTCCCAGGAATAAAAGGCCGGTACTAACCAGCAGGCGAGTAAACAACGTAATCATGGATATTCCTCGTACTAACACAGGTAATTAACGCCATTCAGACTTGCGTTTGCGGCGGCCTAATCCCTGTAACAAAAATGACAGTATTACACCACCCAGTACCAGGATGCCGCCATTAAGCCATTGGTTGTAGCGATCGGTATCGCGCAATTGTTCATTCTCGGCGTTGAGTACATCTACACGGGTTTGCAGCAGTTGGTATTCAGCATGGATGCGCTGGGACTCCTCCTCCAGATTGAGCGCGGTAGTTGCAGCCTGACGCATATCCTCGGTATCTGCTAATAACTGCTGGTAATCCTGCTGCACTTTTTCCAACTGCTGTTTTAGGTCAACATTTTCATTTTGTAATGCCAGCAAGTCGCGAGAACCCGAGGGGAGATTGGCTAACTGCAGCGCGGCCGTTGGTTTATCCGTTAAATTTTGGCTGCGAGCCCAGCCTTCAATACCATCCGGTGTAGTAACCAATGCCCAGAGGTTATTATCTGTTCCTGTCTCTTCGCGAATGAACGTCAGTTTAGTGCCACTTGCCAGGCCGCTTTTGATAATACTGGATTGGGGATTTTTATCGCTGCGCAGGGCTATGTAAACCACATCAGATACATAGCGTGTAGCAGCGTTGGCATTGGATATGCCAGCGGTCACCAACAGTGTGAGTAGCGGCAATGCCGCCAGGGAGATTATTTTTTTCACAGGCTGGACTCCAATAGCCATAACAATCAGGGAAGGACTTTTTTAAAGGGTTTGACGTTTACTTGCGCGTAAACACCCGCTTCGATATAGGGGTCTGCATTCGCCCAAGCTTGCGCTGCTTCAAGGGAATCAAACTCTGCAACAACCAGGCTGCCGGTAAATCCGGCTTCGCCGGGATCTTCTGTATCAATGGCGGGGTGGGGGCCGGCAAGTAGCAAACGACCAGCGTCTTTCAGTGCTTGCAGGCGAGCGAGATGGGCAGGACGTGCTTGCTTGCGTTTGCTTAGGCTGTCAGTGATGTCCTCACTGATAATGGCATAAAACATGGGTGTCAATCCTGTGTGAATGTACGGCAAAAAATCAGTTGTTATCTTCCCTGCCATCGTTAATAACATCTTCCAGGGTTAGGTGTGTAAGCAGGCGAATGCTGCGAAAGAGATAAAACAAGGTGCCGATCATAATGAGCATCATCGGCAAGGCGATGACAGGATAGCTGAGCGCTGTCATTTTTCCTAACTCGGCATTGAATTCGGCAGTGCCGGGAGGGCTGACCATAATGATTTTGGCTAATACATAATTCAATACTGATGACAGGAAGAACGAACCGGCAATCAGCAGGGAGGCTGTATTCAGGGTGCGCTCAAATTGTGAGCGGGTTTGGTAATGATCCAGAGCGGCGTTTACTTTGTGGATTTTGAGGATCTTGTCGTTGTAGATAAATGTGCGTACCAGAGGGTAGCGTGTTTTCATTGAAATCAGGGTCACGATCCCTAGTAGACCCGGTATGGCGGCTTCCTTGATAGCAATATATTTGGGATCCAAATGTAACAGGCTGATACCTCCGGTCAGCAGGACACTGACAAAGCCCAATACCGAAAAAAAGTTAAGCTTGCGACTTCTGTAGAAATCATACAGGCCGTAACAGACTGGAAATGCCAGTGCTACCACTACGCCCCAGGTTACGCCCAGATATTCATCGGTACTGAACTTGGTCAGGATTAGTGTGGGGATAACGATATTGAGCAGCAGGTTGGCGAGGAAGTTTTCCTTATGGGGCTTCGCCGTTTGATTCGTTGGTGTTCCCTGCTGTTCGGGTATATGGGCGGGGCTTTTTTGTGCTTCGGTTGAGTCCTGGGCAGGTTTATCAGCTAACATGGGCAGAATGTCTTAATAGATAATGTTGAGTCGTTAACAGGTTGTGTTTGGGCTACCAAGCGTCCAACCAATAATCGGCTTTGTGTGTTTTTTGTTCGTTGGATGTCGTCGAGGTATACGGGTGATTCACGATCTGCACAGCCACACTCATTATTCCGATGGTCGCTTGAGTCCGGCGGAATTGTTTGCGCGTGCCAAGGCTCGGCAGGTAGGCGTCCTCGCAGTGACGGATCACGATACCATAGCTGGCTTGCAAAGTGCACAGGCAGCGGCGCTGGAGCAGGGAATCGGGTTTGTGGCAGGCATAGAGTTTTCCTGTCGCTGGGGCAAGGTCAATGTCCATGTGTTGGGGCTGGCGATAGATCCACAGGCGGCGGCCTTAATCGATGCCGTACAACAACAGGAAGATGCCCGCCGCCTGCGTTCGGAGGAAATTGCCCAACGCTTGGTAAAACTGGGGTTTCCCGATGCACTGGAAGGCGCCCGGGCAATTGCTGGAGACGCTGTGGTGGGGCGCCCCCATTTTGCTCAATACCTGGTTGCTTGCGGGGCAGTAAAAGATATCAATACCGCTTTTAAAAAGTATTTGGGAGCAGGTAAGCCGGCGGACGTGAAGTACGAATGGCCTGCCATGGAACAGGCTCTTGGCTGGATCCATGCCAGCGGCGGTCTTGCTGTGTTGGCCCATCCGGCTAAATACGATCTGACCAGAACCCGTATGTGTCGCCTGATTGCGGAGTTTGCTGAAATGGGGGGGGATGGTTTGGAGGTTGTTAATGGCCAGCAACCCGCGCCCCTGACTCAGGATCTTGCCAAAATTGCCCAACATCATGGGTTGTATGGTTCTTGTGGGTCAGATTTTCATTTTCCCGATCAGCCATGGCAGGAGCTGGGGCAGTTCAGCCACATGCCTTCACTGGTAAAGCCCATATGGGAAGCGCCAGGATTTTATGCCTAAACCTCACAGGATTTGTTTATGGCCCAGTTTTTTCAGATACACCCGGATAACCCTCAGCAGCGCTTGATCCAGCAGGCGGTTGATATTATTCGCAAGGGTGGGTTGGTGGTATATCCCACAGATTCTGCCTATGCCCTGGGTTGCCATATTGGTGACAAGGACGCCCTGGAGCGAATCCGCACCCTGCGCCAGTTGGATAAGTACCACAACTTCACCCTGATGTGTCGCGACCTTTCCGAGCTGGCGACCTATGCGAGGGTCAACAACCAGGCGTTTCGGCTACTTAAAAACCACACCCCGGGCGCCTACACCTTTATTTTGGAGGCTACCGCCGATGTGCCTCGCCGCCTGATGCATCCCAAGCGCAAAACGATAGGCCTGCGGGTGCCCGATAATGCTATTGCCCTGGCGCTGCTGGAGGAACTGGGTGAGCCACTAATGACTAGCAGCCTGCTTTTACCGGGGGAGGAATATCCGATGACCGATCCCTACGATATCCGCGAGACCCTGGAGCATCAGGTAGATTTGGTGATCGATGGGGGATATTGTGGCCTGGAACCTACCACGGTTGTTGACTTGACTGGCGATGCCCCTGAACTGATACGCCAAGGTAAAGGTGACTTCTCAAGTTTTTGACATAACTGATTGATAGGGAATGCATTTTTCTCTGTATGATCTCCGCTGTCCCGGTGTGGGATAAATGGCTATAATGCCCGACCTGATATTAAATAGCGCCCTGTGTGCCCCTTGTTGAGCCTGATTGCGTGAGCGAAACCCTGGAACAATCCACCCCGACGGCTGCAGAGACTTCCGCACAGGAACCGTCTCCGGCAGCTGCACATCCCAAGCAAGGGGAGATGCCTTTCGCGATTGTCCACGGTCAGGCCTACACCCAGATTCCCCAAGATCTCTATATCCCTCCCGATGCCCTGGAGATTTTCCTGGAGGCCTTTGAGGGGCCGCTGGACTTGCTCCTTTACCTTATCCGCCGCCAGAACATCGATATTCTCGACATCAATGTGTCCGAGATTACCTCCCAGTACATGGCTTACGTTGATCTGATGGAGTCCCATCAGTTTGAGTTGGCTGCCGAGTATCTGGTGATGGCGGCTATGCTGGCAGAAATCAAATCGCGTATGCTGCTGCCGCGCAGCCAGGAGCAAGCGGAGGAAGAGGAGGACCCACGCGCCTCGCTGATTCGTCGCTTGCAGGAGTATGAACGTTTCAAACAGGCGGCCGAGGACCTTGACGCCTTACCGCGTATGGCGCGCAATATTTATACGGCGGCAGCAAATGCCCCCGATCGCGCTTTAACCCGCCCTGATCCCGATGTGGAATTACACGAGATATTGCTGGCTTTGTCCGAAGTACTGCGCAGGGCTGATATGTTCGAAAGCCATCACGTATCGCGTGAGCGTCTCTCAACCCGTGAGCGTATGGCACAGGTGCTTGATAAATTGGCACACCAGCATTTCGTACCCTTCGTCAGCCTGTTCAAAGTGGAAGAGGGGCGTTTGGGGGTTGTGGTCACCTTCCTGGCAGTCATGGAGTTGATCAAGGAATCCCTGGTAGAAATTGTACAGAGCGACGCCTTCGGGCCGATTCACGTAAAAGCTAGAACACAATGAGCAACGATATTCACAACCCAGATGATGTCGAGAACGGTTTGGATGATTCCGGACTGGAAGAGCAACAACATGAGCGCCATGAGTCCCTGTTGGGACTTGAAGTGCTGGAATCTGTTGTTGATGGTCGTAATCGCGGTATGCCGGGATCGCAAACAGCGGTAACTCCCGAGCTGTTACGCCAGATTGTAGAGGGAGCGATTCTTGCTGCGGGCCAGCCCATGACGATTGTCCGTTTGCGAGAATTGTTTGATGAGGAATTTGCCCCGACCAAGGAAGATATCCAGGCCGCGCTTGAACAAATCCAGGCCGACTCGGAAGGGCGTGGTTTTGAGCTGAAAGAAGTAGCATCCGGTTGGCGTTTCCAGGTGCGCGAAAACCTTGCTCCCTGGGTTAATCGCCTGTGGGAAGAGAAGCCGCAGAAATACTCCCGCGCCTTGCTGGAAACCCTGGCGTTAATCGCCTATCGCCAGCCGATTACCCGTGGTGATATCGAAGAAATCCGCGGTGTGGCGGTGAGTTCCCATATTATGAAAACCCTGTTGGAACGCGATTGGGTCAAGGTTGTCGGGCACAGAGATGTTCCCGGCAGACCAAGCCTTTATGCCACCACCCGGCAGTTTTTGGATTATTTCAACCTGAAAAGCCTCGATGAGTTGCCGTCGCTGAGTGAAATCCGTGACCTGGATGATCTCAACCCTATGTTGAACCTGGGGGGCGAGGAAGGATTAGGTGAAAAGGACACGGATGCACCTATCCCTGATTCAGCGCAGCCCGAGCTTGCTTCCCTGGATGAACGTCAGGAGGATATGCAAGAGACAGAGGTGATTGCGTTAGAAGACGGCTTCAGCGATCAACAGGATGCTTACGAAGATACTGAAGTTACCCCGGATGCTGAGATCAACGATTTTGTTTCTGCCAAGACAGAAGATAACCTACCTGCCAATGAGGACGCTGACAAAACCTAAGGTTTTGTGATTATTTATGATCAAGAAATATACCCCGGATTCGTCCGATACCCCTACCAGGGCTGTGAAGCCAGTAGCCAGCAAAAAACGCGCAGATGTTTCTGCCAAGCCAGCGAAATCCTCACGTCCTGAAAAACTGACCAACAGCACGTCTACCAGACCGGCTTCTGGCAAGGCTGACTCAAAATCTGCCAAACCGGCAAAGACACCGCTAAAGAGCCTCCCGAAAGAGGCAAAGATTGCGAAACCATCGGTAAAAGAATCTGCCAGCCCGGTGGATGAAAAACTGCAGAAAGTATTGGCGCGTGCCGGTATCGGATCCCGTCGTGAAATGGAACGTGCCATTGAAGAAGGGCGCGTTAAGGTTAATGATCGCATTGCCACCCTTGGTGATCGCGTAACCCTGACGGATAAAATTTTTGTAGGCGGACAACGTGTGGTATTGCGTACAGAAGCTGCCCGTCGGCGAGTCATCCTTTATAACAAGCCGGAAGGTGAAATTTGTTCACGCCATGACCCCGAAGGGCGCCCCACGGTTTATGACAGCCTGCCGTCGTTAAAGGGAGAGCGCTGGATTTCGGTTGGACGCCTGGATTTCAATACCAGCGGGTTACTGCTTTTTACCAATGATGGTGAACTGGCTAATAAACTGATGCATCCATCTTCCGTGATTGATCGCGAATATTTAGTGCGCATTCAAGGGGACGTGGATGATGATATGAAAGAACGTTTGCTCGAAGGTGTATTACTGGACGATGGCGTAGCGCGCTTTACCGATATCGTGGATGGCGCGGGAGAGGGGAAAAACCGTTGGTTTTATTGTGTGGTGATGGAGGGGCGCAATCGTGAAGTCCGTCGTTTGTGGGAGTCACAAGGGGTAAAGGTAAGCCGTCTGAAGCGAGTTCGCTACGCCAATATTTTTATTCCTTCCCATGTGCGGGTTGGTCAATGGACAGAGTTAACCGAGCAGGAGATTCGCGACTTGTGTATGACCGCAGGTTTTGATAGCAACAACTATACGCGTATCATGAGGCCCAGCCGTGAGGAAGTTGCGCAAATAGAGCGCCACGAGAAGAAATTGCGTTCGGCCTCATCTGCGCCAAAGCGGGTTAAAGTCGATTTGCGTAAACGTTCCCCCAGGAAGTAATCCAGAGCAATAAAAAGGCCGCAATTGCGGCCTTTTTATTGATTATTGTTAAATTAACCTTGCAGGATGACGCGGTTGCGTCCGTCGCGTTTGGCGCAGTACAGGGCCTTGTCTGCGCGCTCAAACAAGTCTTGTACGCTATCTTTTTTATCGCGTAAGTGGGAGGCGATACCAATACTCACTGTGGACTGGAAACTGTGGCCATTGTGTTCCAGTTGTGTGCTGGCGACTCGTTCACGAATGCGCTCGGCAATAATGTGAGCGCCACGGGTATTGGTTTTACCCAGGATAACCACAAATTCCTCTCCGCCGTAGCGAAATGTCAAATCGGAGCCGCGGCTTGATTGCTGAATAATTCCGGTAACTTCTTTTAACACCTGATCACCGCGCGTATGGCCAAACTGGTCATTGATACGTTTGAAATGATCCACATCGATAAGCAGTAAGGATAAATCCTGGCGATAGCGCTCTGCTATTTGTAGTTCACGATTCAGTGCTATATCCATCGCTGTACGATTACCAATACGTGTCAATGGATCAAGCATGCTCAAACGCAGGGCTCCCTGGTAATGCAGGGCGTTCCGCAGGGGATGTACCAGGAAACTGAGCCAGCGTTCTATGGCTGCCAGTTCGCGTTCGGCAAAGCGCTTGCTGCGGCTAAAAATAATATTCCCTAGCGGTTCCTCCTCCAGGGAGAGTCGATAGTCGCAATGATGGACGCCCTCCCGGCCCAACTTAATGGCAGGATGGATTTCTGTGCCGCTGTAGCGCAGGCCTGAAATAGCCAGGAGCGGTTGGAGATGATTGAAAAAAATCTGGAGCAGTCCCTCTGGCTGTAGAGAGGTTTGCAGGGCTTGCAACAGTCGGAAACGAGCATCGAGTTCCTGTTCGGGAGTAAGTTCCGGGAGTAGGGCAATTCCATTGGCGACTGGCGCATTGGATACCATGTACATGTCCCGCATAGAAAAGTACCTGTAGGTAAGGCTTTATGGTTGGCTGCCATTCGCCGGCTAGTTGGCAATTTGGCGCCCTTTTCCCTTATGAGCGAAATCTATGCCACAGGCTTATAAATAAATTTAATATTAATAAAATCAATATCTTATATTATTTTTTTGATGTTTTTATTCAAGTGTTACACAAAAGCGGTGACGGTCTTCCATCGTGGGTTAAAAGGGGCGGAAATAAATTGCCGCCAGCTGTTGGAATCGTCAAAAGGCTGGCGCCGCAGCATTGGCGAGGAGAGGGTTAGTCGCAGTTATAAGCGGGTAACTTGACGCTGACGAACAAGCCGCCTTCAAGACGGTTTTCCGCTTGGATAGTGCCCTGGTGCAGGCTGACACTGCGCTGGGCGATAGCCAGTCCCAAACCGTAGCCGCCGCTCTCACGGGCCCTGGCCTGATCGGTACGGAAGAAGGGTTGGAAGATATCCTCGAGGCTGTCTTCAGCAACTCCGGGACCCTGGTCAGCAATGGATACCAGATAGTGCTTGCCGTCATCAGGGGTATCCAGGTGGATACGGATTTCCGAGTCAGTCGGGGTATAAAGCAGGGCATTGCGCAAAATGTTTTCGAATACTCCCACCAGGGTATTGCCATGGGTTGCGACAAGGGCTTCATCCAGGGGGCACTGGAAGCGCAGGTTCACATTTTTTTCGGCGGCCTGGTCGCGATAGTTGTCCACCAGGGTTTGCAGGAGTGCGACCAGGTCCAACATATCGTCCAGCTCCCAGTCTTCGGGGTTTTGCACTGGCAGCGTGAGGATATCGGTGATGATGTCGTTGAGATAATCCGCGGCTTGTTTGATTCGTGCCAGCTCGGCGTCGATCATGCCTCGACTGCGCTGCTGGGCCAACGCCAGTGCGATTTGCAGGCGAGCCAGTGGAGAGCGCAGCTCGTGGGATACGTCTTTAATTAACCGCTTTTGCTCCAGCATGGCTTTTTCCAGCCGTTCGGTCATATGGTCAAAATCCCGTCCCAGATCGGCGATTTCATCTTTGCGGCCATGGAATTGTTCGCCGATACGCACACTCAAATCGCCTTTGGCGATTTGGCGTGTGGCCTTTTGCAGGGTATTGATACTGCGGGTGAAATGGTGTGCCAGTAAAAAACAGGCGGTGCCGCTCACCAGGATTGAGACCAGCAAGAGTGGCCAGATATTTTCGAGAAACATTTCCCAAATGATATCCCGGTCTGGCCCTTCGTCACGGCCAGCAGAGATGGTGACTACCTTGACGCTGTTGCCATCATTGAGCGTGATATGCCGGCCGTAAAGTTTACGGTTGCGATCCTGGACTTTGTCGTAAGGGTGTTTGGCGGTCAGGCGCGGTGCCAGTACCATAATCCCGGGAGGGAGAGGGCGTTTAAGCAGGTCCTGGTTGTTGCGATCCACGATATACACAAAGCGCAAAGACCAGTTCGGCATGGCGCGCAGATCCTGGGTGAGTTGCTGGGTATTGCGATTGATCGCATTGCCGACCATTTGGAACAGCAGGCGCTTGGCTGGAGAATCGTCTGGCAGGTAGGCGTTGCTTTGGAAGTTGCCTTCCGGCGTTATATCAAACCAATGCACCACTATATTGGTGCCCACAATAATGGCTGCGGTAATTAGCCAAAACGTAAAAAAGATTTTGATATAAAGCCGGGTTAACACAATTTACTGCTCGTCATTCAGGGTCAACATGTAGCCTGCGCCGCGAACGTTGATGATCAAATCCTTGGTTGATCCAGCCAGGGCAATTTTCTTGCGAATATTGCTCACGTGTACGTCAATGCTGCGGTCATAGGGTGTGAGTTTGCGGTTCAGCGCTTGCTCGGTCATATCGTCTTTGCTGATAACCTGGCCTGCGCGTCGCACCAGGATCTCCAGTACACTGAATTCGGTTCCGGTCAGTACAACATCCTGGTTATCCCAGGTAGCAGTGCGGGTGCCCAGGTGCAACGACAGCTTGCCTGATGTCAGGCGTTCAACATTGGGTTGGTTGGCCTCGGCAATACTGGCGCGACGCAGGATGGCGCGAATGCGGGCAACCAGTTCACGCGGATCACAAGGCTTGGCAAGGTAGTCGTCTGCGCCAATTTCCAGTCCGATGACACGGTCAACCGTATCGCCTTTGGCGGTTAGCATAATGACTGGCGTCTGGCTGTGTTGACGCAGGATTTTCAATACATCAAAACCGCTGCGTACCGGCAGCATGACATCCAGCACAATCAATGAATAGGCGGCTTGCTCCGTCAATTCCACTGCCTGTTGGCCATCGTGGATCATGTCGACTGCAAAACCTTCGTTGCTTAAATATTCGCTCAGGAGTTGGCAGAGTTCTTTGTCATCATCAATGAGGAGAATTTTGAGCATATCTTATTGTGGCCTCGGTGCGGGGAGTCGGCAGTGTGCATTAGCCCCAGTTAAGAGTCATGATTCTTGGTAAGTGTTTAACCAATCTTAACAGTATAGGGTAGATAATGAATTCACGTTTTGCTGGCAGAACAGAGGTGCACTCTAGAGTGTCTTTTGTTGGTCAGCCAGTGAAATTTGTCATGGGCAGTAGGGCCTAACCCGCTGCCAATCCCGGTGTCATAACCTTCAGGAGACACATTATGCATACACGTATCAAACACCATTTTTTGCGTTCCTCTGCGGTCGTAAAAGGAGCTGTATTGGGCAGTCTTTTGGCGGGTGTGCTGATCAGCGCATCCCCCAGTTTTGCCGGCCCTGGTTTTAAAGACTGCAAGCAGGCCCAGGCAGGTGAATTTTTTGGTCCTGGCAAAGGCGCCCATCGCTTGGCAAAAGCGCTTGAATTAAGTGATGTACAGCGCGAAACACTCAAAGCCCAGCGCGATACCCAGGTGGAAACCGGTAAGGCCCTGCGTGATCAGACACAACAGGCGCGCCAGGCGTTGACTGCAGCGGTAGAGGCAGGGGAAAGCGATAGCCGTCTACAGGCGCTGGCGGATCAATTGGGTAAGCTGGAAACCCAGCAGGCATTGGAGCGAGCCAAGGCGCACAAGGCCTTTTTGGCGGTATTAACCCCGGAGCAGAAAACCAAGCTCGCCGAGCTGAAAGCCGAGCGCGAGGCGAAACTTCAGGAGCGCCGTGAGAAATGGTCAGATAAACGCCAGGAAAAGCAACAAAGCTAGATGGGTATTTTTGCATAAGGCCAGCATTGTCTGGCCTTTTTTACGCCTGGTTAGCGGTTGATACTGCGCCGGGCGCTTGCGCAGTGGCGGCATTGTTGGGAGAATTCGCGCCTCTTTTCCTGTGCATAGAGTTTGAGGTGCCTGTGGCCAAAATAGGTCTGTTTTTCGGCAGTGATGAGGGTAACACTGAGAAGGTTGCCTATCGTATCCAAGCCCGTTTCGGGGCTGATGTTGTGGATGTCAAGGATATTGCCGATGTTACCCAACTGGACTTTGCCGATTACAACCACATCATCCTTGGCATCCCTACCTGGGACTTCGGCCAAATCCAGTCCGATTGGGAGGAGTTTTGGGATGATATTGCCGCCGTTGATTTTTCGGGTAAGCAAGTTGCTTTGTTTGGTTTGGGCGACCAGTTTGGTTACGGCGATTATTTCCTGGATGCCATGGGCATGTTGCATGATGTGATCATTCAATCAGGCCCGGAAATCGTAGGGCATTGGCCTACTGATGGTTATGAATTCGAAGCCTCCAAGGCAGAGATCCCGGGTAAGGGGATGTTTGTTGGCCTGGCGATTGATGAGGACCAGCAGGAGAATCTCACGGCAGATCGCCTCAATCGCTGGTGTGCCCAAATCCATATAGAGTTTGGGCTGGATACCCCCCTCGCAAGCCTGGACGATTAAACCTCTGCTACAAACACTGCCCGTATGGGGGCTGGATGTCCTTCTGCGGTGAGCGCCGGGTTTTCCGGGTGGAGGAATTCTGGCAGCGAATGAAACCGCATCCAATGGGTTGATCGCTGTTCTTCGGTGGTGGTGGGGCAAATATCCACTACTCTTGGCGCTTTAAAGCCCATTTTTCGCAGCCAGGATAAGAGCGTTGCGCAACTGGGTAAAAACCACACATTGTTCATCATGGCATAACGCCCTTCGGGTACCAGGACATCTCCCTCCTTGCCGTTAATCACCAGTGTCTCCAGTACCAGTTGCCCTCCGGGACGCAGGGCATTCTTTAATTCCAGCAGGTGATCCATGGGGGCGCGGCGGTGATAAAACACACCCATGGAAAACACCGTATCAAAGGCGTGCAACTTTTCTGGTAAGTCCTCAATACCAACAGGTAAAACATCCACCGGGTAATGCAATCCTGCCAGTTGCTTGATCATATGGAATTGCACTACAAAGCGCGGGGATGGATCTATACCAATAACCCGTTTTGCCCCGGCACCCAGCATACGCCAGCAGTGATAGCCATTACCGCAACCGACATCCAGGATCAGGCGATCTTTTAATGATGCCAGATGGGGCAGGACCCGATCCCATTTCCAGTCGGAACGCCATTCAGTGTCTAGGTGGATACCGTGTATCCAATAGGGCCCTTTGCGCCAGGGAATCAGTGCCTCCAGCACAGATTGCAATTGTTCACGGGTCGTTTCATCGCAATCACCGGGGGCACCAATGCTGACTCGCTCGGCCAGTTCGGTGTGGCTACTGGTAATAGCGGGTAATTGGGCAAGGACTGTTTTCCAGGCGGGCAGGTCACCATAGCGTTCTTCGCTGAGTCCCTCGGCAATTTGCTCTGGCAGGATTGATGCCCAGCGCGCAAGGGGGCCTTGGCTTATAGCATCCAGTAAGGCGGAATAATTCATAGGATGGGTTCTGGTTTCGGCAAGTTATTTAATGGCAATGAGCGACGCAAAATTAAAACACTGGAACCAGACATCCACACTGTGAAATCCGGCGGTGCGCAGCCTGTGGCGATGGGCTGCCAGGGTTTCGGGGATCAGGTAATTCTCGATGGAGGTGCGTTTTTGCGCAATTTCCAGGTCGGAATAGCCATTGGCACGCTTGAAATTGTGGTGTAGGTCAATCATCAACTGTTGGTGGGTTTCATCTTCAAACGCAAGTTTTTCCGACAAAATCAACACCCCGTTAGGACGCAGTCCGGCGCAGATATTGTTGAGGACCGATTGGCGCTCATCCAGCGGAATAAACTGTAAAGTGAAGTTGAGTACAGCAACGGACGCGTTGGTGATGGGGACATCCTGGATCCTGGCCTCTACCAGATCCACTGGTATATCGCTGGTATCTGCCGCCATGATTTGGGCACAGCGCTGCAACATGGCAGCGGAACTGTCGACACCGATAATCTTGCAATCTGCCGCCTGAATCCGATGGCGCATGGCGAGTGTGGCGGCACCCAGAGAGCAGCCCAGGTCATAGCATTGGCTGCCGCTTTGGGTATAGCGTTCTGCCAGGTTGCCGATCATGTTAATGATGGTGGCATAGCCGGGCACTGAGCGTTTGATCATGTCGGGAAATACATCGACGACATTTTCATCGAACACAAACTGGCTCACTTGTGCCAGCGGATTGGCGTAGAGCCTGTCGGTTTTACTGTGGGTCATGGCAAATGCTCTGTTTTCCGGCGCTGGATGGGCTAGGGTGCAACGGGCGGCTATTGTAGCCTCGGACTTTTGTGACAACAAATTTACCTATTCATGAAAGTGTCATATTGGGCTTGGAAGATGGAGTTCTATGCCTGTGATTAATCGCATTATCTGATTTACGCCGATGCAAGCTTCCATGTCTACTGATTACCCCTTACCGACACCGATGGATTTGCACAAGGAATTGCGGCGGATTATCGATGCCAAACTGCTCAACCCTGTGTTCCAGCCGATAGTAGCGTTGGCGAACCCACGTATTCTTGGTTACGAAGCCCTCATTCGGGGGCCCGAGAATAGCCCTCTGCATTATCCTGATGCGCTGTTCGCCACTGCGCGCCAGTCGCGCCTTTCTGCAGTCCTGGAGTTTGCCTGTCGCGAGGTCTCCTGTGTGCGTTTTGCCGAGTTGTGCTTACCGGGTAAACTCTTCCTGAATATGTCACCCATCAGTTTTACCGACAGCCAATACCGCGATGGTGTCACCCGGGAGATTTTGCAGCGTGTTGGCCTGAGCGCCGAGCGGATCGTATTTGAGCTGACGGAAAGCCAGCCGCTGGATGAAACCGAGTTGCTGCGTGCTGCGTCAATCCATTTCCAGCGTCAGGGATTTGCCATTGCACTGGATGACCTGGGCGCCGGTTATTCCGGTTTGCGGGTATGGAGTGAGTTGGGTCCGGATTATGTAAAGATTGACCGCCACTTTATTGCCGGCATTGACCGCGATCCGGTCAAGCGTGAGTTCGTGCGGGCGATGCTCGATATCGCTCATCGCATGGGTAATAAAGCCATCGCAGAAGGTATAGAAACCGCCGAGGAACTCAGCACATTGATTGCAATGGGTGTGGAATACGCACAGGGCTATTTTATCGCCCGTCCCCAACTGCAACCCCCAGCCGAATTACCGGCGCATGTATTACCCCTGTGTCGCACCCGCCCCAGCCTTCACCAGGATTCTTTTGTGCGCAAGGTTGGGGAAATTTTGGTTGATGCACAAACCGTTGCTCCCCGTGTGCCAGCAGCGGAAGTGGTAAAATTGTTTCGCTCCGATGTACGCCTGGCATGTGTACCTATCGTGGATGGCGATCGCCCCTTGGGGATGGTAAGCCGTGCGGAATTACTGAATGTCTTTGCCCATCGTTTTGCCCATGAACTCTATGCAGCAAAACCAATTCGCGATTTCATTAGCCCGCTGTCAGTGATTGTCGAGATAGATACCGAACTAAAAGCCCTTGGGCAAATTATGACCGAAGACCCGCAACAAAATCTGAGTGTGGATTTTATTGTGTGTGAGCAGGGTCGTTATCGCGGCGTAGGCAAGGTACGTAATCTGTTGCGCTGTATTACCGAGGAGAAATTGCGCGTTGCCCGCCATAGTAATCCGCTCACCCAACTGCCCGGTAATGTGCCGCTTTATGAATGGATTGATCATTTATTGATTGAGCAGCAACCGTTTGTCGCAGCCTATTGCGATATTAATCATTTCAAACCCTTTAACGATTATTTTGGTTACAGCCTGGGCGATGAGGTCATTTTGGCAATGAGCCGGTTACTGGTTTCCGCAATTGACCAGCGTCAGGATTTTATTGGCCACGTGGGGGGCGATGATTTTGTAGTCGTTTTTCGCAGCAGCGATTGGTTGATGCGCTGCGAACAACTCATGGCGGCTTTTACCCAGGTTTATTGCCAACTGGTTCCTGCGGATCAGCAAGTCTATTGGAGCCAGGACCGCCAGGGGCGTCGGCAAATTTATGGCCCGCTGACCCTGGCGATCGGTTGTGTGGTGCCGGAAGTTGGCAGTTGTAAGACCCATCACCAGATTGCCCAATTATTGGCCGAAGCTAAACATGCAGCCAAGCGCCAGGAGGTGAGCCAGGTTTTTGTATCGCGCCGCCGCAGGCCCCTGATTCTGCCGGGATAAGCAAAAGCGCGGGATCTGCCGCGAAATATTGGTTTTATCCCAAGCTGGTCTATCCTTAAGGCTGAATTTTACAGGGCAGGGGACTAACAGCTTGGCAATCAGTTATCACAAATTGCATGCGCTCATTGTCGACGATTTCGAGAGCTTTCGTTCGACACTCTACAAAATGCTGATGGACATCGGTATTGGCAATGTGGACTCCGCCAGTAATGGCGAGGAAGCACTCAGGTATTGCAAGTCGCGGGCTTACGATTTAATCCTTTGTGATCATAATTTGGGCAAGGGCAAAAGCGGCCAGCAAGTGCTGGAGGAAATCCGCGTCGGCAGCAACCTGTGTAGCGATAGCTTGTTTATTTTGGTGTCAGCTGAAAACAGCAAAAGTATCATCATGGCGGCATACGATTACGAGCCGGATGCCTATCTCACCAAACCTATCAATACCAAAGCACTGGAGCAGCGTCTGGCGCGTCTGTTTGAGCAGCGCCATGTGCTTAAGCCTATCCTCCAGGCGCAATCCAGCGGCAATCATGCAGAGGCAATCAGACTGTGCCTGAATGAAATGAATGCAGCGGGTCGCCATACCAACCAGTGCCAAAAAATGCTTGGTAACCTTTACCTTAATACGGGCCAGGTTAATGAAGCAGAAGCCTTGTACCGCAATGTTCTGGAAAACCGGGAACTGGAGTGGGCGCAGTTGGGTATGGCACGAACCAAAATGTTGCAGGGGGACAACCTGGGGGCGCAACAATGGCTCGAAGCTGTTTTGCAACGCAATCCGCTTTGTATGAAAGCCTATGACATGTGCGCCGAGATTTTTCGCAGCCAGGGCGCGATCCAGGCGCTACAAGATGTGCTTGTGCAGGCCACAGAACTTTCACCACTATCGATTCTACGCCAGCAATCCCTGGGGGAAGTCGCCCATCAAAACAATGATCTGGTTATTGCTGTCAGCGCATTGCGCCGCGCGGTGAGACTGGGTGAGCATTCTATTTTCGACAAGCCCCAGGTGCACAACCAGTTTGCCCAAACAACGGTTGATCTTTTTGCCACGGATAGAGAACTGGCCAAACCACTGTTGCGCGAAGCATTAAAATCCGTGGCTGATATTGAGGACCGTTTTGGCAAATCCTCCCTTCAACGTGCGCAATCCCAGTTTTTAGAAAGCCAACTGTGGTTTTGTTCTGGTGAAGAGCGCAAAGCCCAGGAGACATTGGCAAAAGCACGCGCAACATTGGCAAGTGTAAACGGGGATGACGCCATTGCAGCAGAAATGGAAATGGTTCGAACCCTGCGCACCTTGGGAAAAGATGAAGAGGCCCAGGCGCAATTAGCGCAATTGTCGGCCAAATATGCCGGTAAGGAAGAGATCCTGGAACGGCTTGATGTTCTTCAGGATGAGCCCCAGAGCGAGAAAAACAAACAGCTGGTGGCTGACATCAATAAAAAAGGTATCGCTGCCTACAACAGTAAAAACTACGCGGCAGCGGCAGATGCCTTCCGGATTGCCTTGCAAAGCCTGCCCAACCATATTGGTTTGCGCCTTAATTATGTACAGGCGATGGTGGATAGTTTGAAAGTCGACTTTAATCGCAGCAGCAGCGACAAGATGGCACAAATCCTGATTAAGACCGGTATGTTAATTTCGCAGAATCACCCGCAGTATCGCCGTTATCGGCAACTGCACGATAGTTTCCAGAGCCTGCTGAAAGAGCAGGGTATCTCCTGAGGCCGTTTTCGATGAATCATCCGCTTATTCGTAATGACAATACCGAAATGGATTTTTCGTTTGTACTTGCATCCAGTGTGCACGATATGAAAAATTCGCTGGGTATGTTGATTACAACGCTGGCCGCCATGACTGAAAAATATCCACCGCAGGATACACAGCAGGCCAAATTACTTTCTACCCTGGAATATGAAGCTGCACGTATTAATACGGAGCTGATCCAGTTGCTTGCATTGTATCGCATGGATGAGCAAAAGCTGGTTTTTGAAGTTGATGAGCATCATGTGCTCGATATTATCGAGGAACAGGCAGCGCGTAACGATACGCTATTGGGTTCTCGCGGTATCCAGTTGGATATAGCTTGTGATCCGGATTTGGTTTGGTATTTCGATAGTGAAATGATCGGTGGTGTGATCAATAATCTACTGGTGAATTGCGCACGCTATTCACGGCAGCGCATTCGTATTGGCGCCGCTATCGAAAACGGTTACCTGGTCATCTCAGTCGCAGATGATGGTAGTGGTTATCCTGACTCTATGCTAAGGGATGCGGCAACGGCGACGGGTATGTCCTTTAGTTCTGGCAGTACACGCCTGGGGCTGGTATTTGCACGTAAAGTCCTGGAAATGCACAAGTCCAAAGATCGCTGTGGTTATTTGCGTTTGAGTAATGGCGGTGACTTGGGCGGTGGTATTGTTCAGTTGTTTTTGCCCTAGATTTGATAATGAAATCGATTTTGTTGCTTAAATACAGCAAAGGTTTACAGATTTATTATCAGTTTTTTCCTAACATATGCAGAATGCCAGTGTTGTTTTAGGCGTCACGGTATCCAGTTGAAATAGCGTTTACGCTATTGCATCATCGTCGTCATTCGCTGATTTTCCTTTGAACAAAGTGTTTCTGCATAAAACAGGCCTGCTTATATGTTAAAAATCCGCTTCAAAGACAAAAAATACAATGCGGTTTGGTTGGTGGAACCCAAAATTACCATTGGTCGTTCGGCGACGAATGCGCTTGTGATTGATGATCCTATAGCGGGTGATGTGCATGTTGAGGTGCTGGTAGATAATGAAAACCTGACCTTGAAAAACCTCCTGCCGGCGGTACCGGTTAAGGTGAATGACCTGGAGGTAACCGGTGCTTGCGAGCTAAAGCCTGAGGATCAGATCACTATTGGTACTGTTGAGTTGGTGGTAATCGATCCCAAGCGCGAAACCAAAACCCTGGAACAGGCCGCCTCCAATGTCACCCAGTTGCGCCCCTCCAAGCCCACCGGTTGGTCGCTTAAGGCGAATCATACGGCCCTTGGAAACCGGGTTTTCCCTTTGAAAGACATTACTGTGATTGGTCGCGCCAATGATTGTGATATTAGCTTGGCGGCGGCCCATCTCTCCCGCCGACATGCCCAATTACAGGTGGTGGATGGGATGCTGTTTGTGAAGGATCTGGGATCTGCCAATGGCACTTTCCTCAATGGCAAACAGGTGAGCGAGGCCCGGGTTAAACGTGGCGATGAGTTGCGTTTTGATGCGCTGAGCTTCGGCGTCATTGGCCCCTCTGACGATATGGCTAAAACCAGTGTGCGCAAGCCACCCTCCAGGGCGGAGGCTATCCAGGAGGCTAAGGCAGCACCTGTGGCTAAGGGAAAGCCGGCACAGCGCCCGTCTCCTGTGGTTCCTACCCGTGCCTCTTCTGCCAGTACCCCTGTGTCTGACAAGGTGGCAGAGGCGGGGAGCAAGGGTCGTTATGGGCTGATTTTCCTTGGGATTTTGGCAGTTCTGGTTATAACCGCATTGTTTCTTACCCGTAAATAACCTTGAAGTATCTATCCTATTGGCCGATAACCTCTGCATCCCGACCTGCGTCCGGAGTAATCCGGGCGTCTTTGTATCGTTAAATAGAGGTTGCCATGAATATTAATCCACTGAATTCACCCAACCAGCTGCTGACCAGCCAGGATGCCCAAACCCAGGCTCAAATGGCGAAGCGCCTAACTTCTACCAGTAGCCCGGTATCAAACAGCACAGCGGCAACCCCGGCACCTAAAACACTGGAGGAAAAGCGCCAGGAGGCTTTGCTGCTGGTTGATCAAACCCTGGCGCGGGCCTATGAAAAGCTAAGTTCCCGCACCTTGTCTGCCACCGAGCAATACCAGGCTTTCGAACCCCTTACCGCTGAGAAGGTAGCGAACAACATCCTTGGTTTTATTGAGCGCCGTTTGCGCCAGGACGCAGCCGAGGGGGCTACGCCAGAACAATTGGAGGCTCGCCTGGAGGCGGGGTTGTCCGGTTTCAAAAAGGGATTTGCAGAAGCTGAGGAAAAACTGAAGGCACTGGATCTATTGGCTCCGAAAGTCAGTGCAGATATAGGCAAGACGTATGACCTGGTGATCAAGGGTATTGATGACTTGCGACAAGGTATCCTGGATGGCGTAAAAACCCCTGAACCTCAAGCAGAGCCGCCCTCGACAGCCTTGGCTAATGCCGGCAGTCGTATCCAGTCTTTTGCAAATCTGGGGAGTGCCAGTTCACGCAGTTTTGAGTTTGAGCTGACTACTCGCGAGGGTGACAAGGTTCGTATTAGTGCCGCGGCCAGCCAATCCCTGGGGTTGGCCTATGCGGCAGCGCGCGATGGCCAATCAAGCAGCCTGAGCCTGGAGGGCAGTTATTCCAGCAGCCAGCGTTTTTCCCTGAGCATTGAAGGGGAGTTGAATGACGATGAACTGGGCGCGATTAATAAGTTGTTGGGCGATGTCAATGATCTTGCCGGACGGTTCTATGCCGGTGATTTGGATGCCGCCTGGAACCAGGCACTGGCTCTGGGCTTTGATTCTACCCAAATTGCCGACTACGCCTTTCGCCTGACCCAGGTTGATGTGCAGGTTGTCAACCTGCGGGAGACAATAACAAATGGCGCACCGGCAACCGACCTGCCTGAGCCGGTTAACAGCGCAAGTGATTTTGTCAGTTCGCTCTTGAGTCAATTGGATGCCGCATCTACCTTTCGCGAGCCTTTCAAGTTACTCGAGTCCTTGGCAGCCGGGGTTGATCGTCTCTACCGGCAGGATAAGGAGTCTGCGTTAAATAGCCCTGTCAGTTTTGCCGATTTTATCCGTGAGCGCTTGCTGGAATTATCCGCACGTCAAACGGATAACCAGCCTGAATCAGCACCAGCGGATACCCGGAGTTAATTACTCCGATAGCTTCCAGGTATGTAAAATGTTTGCACAATCCACCTATTGGTGGATTGTTTTTTTATGCGTAATAGAAGACGGCATGTGAGAAACAAAGCCTGCTCAATTAGGTGGAGAGCCTAGTGAAGACACTTTATCTGTACACCACCAGTGGATGCCATTTATGTGAGCTTGCCACAGATATCCTGTGGCCCTTGCTCGATGAATTGGGATGGCACCTTGAGGAACAGGACATTGCAGACAGTGATGTTTTGATAGAGCGCTACGGTATGCGTATCCCGGTGATAGCAGCGGCGGGGGTTCAGGGCGCTGAAGAATTGGGATGGCCGTTTGATCAGCAACAAGCACGTGCTTTTTTACAGCGTATGGACAACCACTGATCGATTTCAGTAATGCCTGCGCAACTAGGGTAATTATTCCTCTGTCATTCCCAAACCCGCCATCGTTTCCTTTACCCAGGCGAGTGCGTCTACATAAAGTTCGGCAAGGGTTTGCGGGTCTATCCCCTGGGTTTTCAGGATGTCCCAATCCAGTTTGTCCCATTCGCCGCGCTCATGGGTTTGGACAATTTTTAATACCATGCCTTCCGGACCTTCGTGCTTTAGCATGGCAAGATTCAATGAAGGGCTCAGTGAAAGGTTGCCCAGTAGTTCCTGCAATGGCATATCCAGGAAGGCATCCAGTGTCGATAAAAGGCCGACAGTAAAAAAACCGTCGCTGCGATTCCGGCTCGCCGTACCTTGCAATTTACGTGAAATTAATTCGCACAGTCGTGCGCGGGTTAAGGCAGTAACGCTCAACTCATGGGGTTTGCCGCCCAAGTTGGATAGGGCTAGCAAATTGACCCAATTGCGCAATTTATTCAGTCCTAGCAGCATAATCGCCTGGCGCAGCGAATCCACTTCGCGATTCAAACCAAAGGCGACCGAGTTAACCAGGCGCAACAGCTTGAAGCTTAGCAGGGTATCGCTGGCGATCATACGCTCCACTTTATCCAGTGGAATATTGGGATCATGCAGGGCGGAAAGCAGTTGCAGGACGGATTGTTTGTTTTCGGAAATTTTGCGCCCACTGATCACTTGGGGTTTGGCAAGAAAATAGCCCTGGAACAAATCAAACCCCAGTTTCTTGCAGTGTTCGAACATGTCATAGGTTTCAATTTTTTCGGCGAGTAGCTGCACACCAAACAAGCGAAGCTGCTGTATATGGTGGCGAAGCTGTTCATCGTTTAATGCCAGTACATCCAACTTGATAATATCTGCGTAGGCAACCAGCCCTTCGGTATCCGGGGTTAGCTCAAAATCATCCAGGGCGATGATATAGTTTCGCTCGCGCAGTTTTTTCAACGCGTGCAGCATGGCCGCATCAATTTTTTGCCCTTCGAGGACTGGTTAACTTTAAACAAAACCCCGGTTTTATCCATAGCGAATGATTCTCGTTACTGGACGCGAGAATCAACGCAATCAGCTTAAAACGTTTCCTTCAACTCCTGGCACCAGTCCACTTTCGTAAAACTGATCAGGCATGTATGCTCATACAAGTTATTGATCAAACAAGACGTTTAATGTGATCCCAGTTGATTATCTCAAACACATCCCGCCCATCCTCGATTTTGAGGCAAGTAGCCTTTCCGATTGCAGCTATCCCATTTCTGCCGGCTTGATCGTAAACGGTCAAATACATTATTGGCTGATTAAACCGAAACCAGAATGGATTGATTGGTCGTTGGCAAGTCAGGCGATTCATGGCATGAAACGCTCGTACCTCATGGAGAATGGATTAGATGTGCAACGTGTTTATGAGGAAATTATTCAGGCCCTTGCAGGATTTGATGTGGTTTATTCCGATAATCCCTATTGGGAATCAAGATGGTTAACTCAACTAGGTCACTTTGGCCTTGAGGTAAAAGACATTCAGCAGCTAATTCCCTCCCACCATAAAGACTCATGGAAAACCATCTTTGAACTGCAATTTCAAAAACATCTTTTAGTGCACCATCGCGCTGATCACGACGCGCTCGCCTTGGCATTAACTCTCCAACATACGCAAAATAACTGATGCTTCACTCTTTAATTGAGTGTAAAAATCTGACAGTTAAAAAGTCATCCGGTGCAATAATCTCAAATGATCCGTCATCGCTCGGAATGAACTGGGCTATGCGATTATGATGTAATACATATTTCAGTTGAAGTGACTACAATGGCTATCCTAAAAATATGAGTGAACGTCTTTATATCATTGGGAATGGATTCGATATATACCACGGAATCCCTTCACGTTATTCAGATTTCAAAAATTATGTAAAAAATGTTGATAGCTGTCTGCATGACCGGATTGAAGAACACCTACCGATTGATGAACAGTGGAATGAGCTGGAAGCAGCTTTCGCGGATCTGGATGTTGACCATATTACGGATGAGGCCGGGCAATTTCTGATGCCTTATTCAGCCGAGGACTGGAGCGATTCAGGTCATCACGATTACCAATACGAGTTGGACAATATAGTCAGCGATTTATCCCAAGGGCTGAAATCGCTTTTCTGTGAATGGATACGTGGTCTTAACATAAAGCCAGTCAGGCAACCTTTCTGCAAGCCACTCCCTATTGATACGCAAGCCATTTTCTTAACCTTTAACTACACGCAAACCCTGCAAATTACTTATCAGGTAGAGGATAAAAATATCCTGCATATTCATGGAAAGTCCGAAGACGATGATTCTGATATCGTGTTGGGGCACTCCTGGAATCCGGAAGATATTCCTGACTTTAATGACATTCCTGATCCTGAAGATCGGGATATTCGGATTCGCGAAGGCTATGAGCTGATCAATAACTATTTTCGGGGTACATTCAAGCCTTCTTCGACGATCATCCAAAGTAACCGATTCTTCTTTAACAACCTGAAAAACGTGCGCCAAGTTTTTGTACTCGGTCATTCATTGGCTAATGTCGATATGGAATATTTTGAGGTTTTGGTAAGAGACCTACAAGACAGCGCTGACTGGGTTATCACGTTTTATGGCGATGATGAATTAGAACGGCACCGCCAAACAGTGCGTCAACTTGGAATTAAGCGAGTAAGATTTTGCGCAATGCATGAACTGGATGGCGACATCATGAATGCTTGTCAATGAGGGCTTATCAACTATTGTCCATAAAAGAAGGTCGCTCGCCTCCTTCAAAATAGCGAATCGCCTGTTGAGCACGCTGAATTTCACTCTCATCTGGAATATCGAGGCCACCAAGCTTGTCGATACCTGCTACATAAAAAGAACTGATGACATCAAGAAAGCTCACGACAGCCAATTCAATTTCATCGATTTCCATCTGGAGAATATCTCTTAATTCAGAATCAGCTTCTGCATCATGAAATTTGACAGTGTCCGTAGGGACATTAAAGAGTTGTGTGATGACCTTAACTCTATGAATGGATGACAATCTACCCGCATTGCGACTTTCACCACGATGAGAGTAAAAGTTTCTATGGTCCGCTAATTTCCCTGTTTTTTCATATAAATCGCCTAACATTGTTGCGGTATTTGAGCATCGTTGTCTGATTGGCTTAATTATCTTTTTGAACGTGACCTCTTTTTCCGGCAACTGGATATCCATTAATAAATTCGCCAGCAATAGCGCGCGGTCAAGTGCGGAAAATAACACCAGTGAATAGTGGTCCAGGCATTGCTGAATAAATCGATAACGGGATAATCGAACACTCTCAAGCCACTGATCGGGAGGTGTTTGTTCGATTTGCTTTACTATCGATTTGGCGGTGGTGATGGATCGATAAACATTGCCTGCCTTATGATGAACATCCAATACATAGACATGGCGGGGATCATTCAGGATTGACGGTGAAGGACATCCGTCGCTGTCAATGTGCGCCAACCTTTTCATGAAGTGAATCGATATATCTTTTTCGATCAGTGCCAGAAAAATGGATTGTGAAGCCACATTAGCCATCCAACATTAACAATGTTATGTTTACGATTCCCCTACGATTAATTATCGGGGTTCTTCTGTTATGAATCATCGCTGTGTTATAGATTTAATGTCATTGATTCGACATCTTCTTCCTTGAGTTGGCTGACGCGACCAAATGCCTGGAATTGTTTTTCTTCCAGCATTTTTTGTAGTTCATTCACACGTTTTCGGCGCGACTTTGCCCATTCACTGTCTCTAAATGATTTTAGATTCAGATTTATCACGAAAACACTCGACATGGCACCGGCGACGGCAGCACTGACCCCAGCACCACTGTCTCCTCTGGCAGCTTCGAAGCCCATATCAAACATGGCAACACCATGGTCTATCAAACGAATGCAATATTCACAAATCCTGATAGGAATTTCCGTGGCCTCGCGTAATTTTTCGTTCGCTTGATCGCTGAGCTTTCTTTTTTCTTTCTCAGTAGTCGCTTTGTCACGAGCCACTCTTAATTTAATGACCTCATCAAAAATTTCTGCATCATGATCAAACAATTTCAGCAGTTCTGGTTCGATGTCATTTTCGATACGCTCAATGATGTATTGTATCTTACTGTGGTCTTTGGCGTATTTAGGTCTATCCAGGCTAAGTTTTCCAACAGTAATTATCAGCTTTCCCGCAAGAATACCCATAAGTGCGGCAGCAGAGCCCGATCCTGGTTTGTGACTGCCAGCCCCGAACTTGTCCAATAGCTGGTTTGCGGGTAATGCCATTAACGTTTGCTGATTGTCCACCATTTTTGATTAATCCTGCGCGATTTCTGTTTCTAATTTGATAGGCACCAACGTTCACTTTCTTTTGGATAATTAGGCTGGATAAATTGAGTCCGTCGCTTACTAACGTCTGCATTAAGATTCTTAACCAACCCTTCGGCGACCAGTTCCTTCATGCCGAGTTGAAGATCCGACGGGTATAGATCACTCTCTTCCAACCAGGTGGCCCAAAGATCATAATCGACCAGCACCGGGGTAATTGATAACTTTTTTAACAGGAATTGTTTTGCCAGGAGCCGGTTATCGGTTGCAGTAATACAGTGTTCTGCTACATCGTCCATAGCAAATAAATCCGAAACAGGCGCTGCTTCGAACTGCTTTCGCAGCTGAACTTCTGCATGCGTTACTCGCTGGGCTACCATCATTTTCTCGGCGGCTTCTTTAAATACCTTGATGCCCAGTGGGTGTCGAGTCAGGTACACAAGAAAATAAAGAAGTTTGGTTGTGCCAGGTCGATTGATGGGAACGTATGCTGATCTACCACCATAGGTATTTTGGGTGTTTTTTCTATACAGGCCAAGAAAACGATCCTGTCGTATATCGGCGGTTTCATCTCCGTCGAGCGCCAATGCTTCGCCTAATAATTCCACCATGTCTGCTTCATGCTTCTCAATGCTTGCAGCGCGATTGGCAAAGTCATACATCAAATTAATCAGAAATTCTGTTTTGGGTCTTTCCAACAACATCTGCATCGTGGTGGGGCCAATAATCCCTTTCCATCCTTTGGGGTCGACAAAGAAGAAAGTAAAGTGATCCTGACTCCACGCCATAATATCGGGTATTAATGTGGTGTAGTCGCCGTGGCGGCACTCCACATGCACTGCAGGATCCCGATGCTTGTCCAGATACTCTTGTAGCCGTGAAAACGCTGCCCGGTCTTTTTCGATATACAATGCTCTGAACGTGACCGTTTTTTGATGGTTTTTCCGTAAGGTGGCAACGCATTTGCGCATTTGTTCAATTGATAAGCCAATGGAGGTATCTTTCAACTCTTTATTATCATCCGCCCAAGGACCTGCAAAGCAGTCAACATAATTGATGGTGACCTCGGCACGACCGATGATCATAAACAGACGCTGCAAATAGGTCTCAAGAATAGTGTGTTTAAGAAAGGATTGTTCGCGACCGACATAATCTTTGAGGGAAAGCATGTTGCTCCTTGTTTTCAGTAACAAATATCGTTTTTAAAGCTGCACGGTTTTATCTTGCATAAGCAATTAATTACAAAATTTATAGAAATAACGGTTTTTGTGAGTATTTAAGAGTATCTGCCATTTTCAGTTGCCTCGCCGTACCAGGCTGTTTTCCTTCGGGAGTGATAATTTTTATTTCCCGTAGGTCAAGTGAGAGCTGGATGGCAGATTTAATCTCTTGGCCTGATGCCGGTGTCAATGATCCAATCCGATCAACAAGATCCTGGAATAGCATTCCTTCTTTGCTATCGAATATTAATTTGGGTACGGCTTCGGCAAGCCGATTGATACAGCGCAGTCTCGCCTCTGAACCAAAGTCAAATTTCTGCCCGAAGTCGATGGCATGCTGTCCGGGTATCGTTGTTGCCTGAAAGCCCAATCTAAATAATCCATCGCCCAGAAAATGCTCGAAACCCTTGGAGGTGTTTGCATAGCGCCAGTGCAGGTCCATCATGACATCCCTTGCCCTGTACAAGCGGGTAAGATGTACCAGCCAGTAAGTCCACCCGTTTAATGGTTTCACAAAAAACAACGTCATGTGTTTTGCACCGGAGGCTTGGTAAATAGCATGAGCAAGCTGCTCCTGAATCGCTTCTTGCCACTTGTTTGCCTCCTTGAACATTTGCAGTCGTTGCCAATCGATGTGCTGTGCCAAGCCGATTTTTTCCAATGCTTTTCGATTGGTAGAGTCTTCCGACAAAAACCCTTGTAACGAATCAAAATTAAATGTCAGTATCACTTCGCTATAGGTTGTGGTTAACAGCTGACGGATAATCGGGAAAGGAACATCCTTGTAGGCGTATTGATCAAGAATAAAAATGCCGCGCATAGCGCGTCTGCGATTTTGCATGGTTGTAATTATCGTTTGCGCAACATCAGCAAACGTATTGTGATACAGCGTAATTTTTTTGTTATCGAGTAAATGCTTATATTCGGAATGCTGAAGCTCATGCTGTAGAAAATCATGGTGAGGCTTTAGCTTTTCAATGAAGTGATATTCAGCATCTACGAATCGAGGTTTTTTGCGATTGAAATTTAATTGTGCCTCTGCTTCTCGCAATGACCTAAGGATGAGGAACGGTGAACCATCGACAACGTCTGTCGTATCGAATCCGCGATAACGACCCCCGCCGGCAAATCCATCAATAATGGTGAGGGGGAGTCGTTCGATATTTGCATTGCTCATATACACTTCGACATATCGCTTTAAATAATCAGCGATAATCATGTGCTTTGTTTCACTGTGTTCATCCAGTGAAGGAATGTCTGAGCCTATTTGCCATGCATATTTATCGTTATTTTTCATGTAGCAAAAATCCCTATTATTTTAATTTTATATCGCTACAGCAGGGATCATATCCCACGTTTGACCCTGTAATTGCCGACCGTTAGCGCCTTTTGTTCGCTTCACGCCGTCTTGCCCCCAGGAGCCCCACTGCTTGAAGAAGAAATCAATTTCATTGCGTTGGCATTGATCGCGTAATTTTAGTACCCAGGATTCTTCCATTGGCCTGGCTTTAACGCCTGATTCACCGCCAACAATGACCCAGTGAATACCCTTTAAGGAGAAGCGCCCCAAATCTTCCAATAATGGCTCAATGGAAAGAAAGCGGGTTTTGGCTTTGATGGCTTGTAGGTAACCAATCCGGGGAATGCCATATTTTTTATCCTCGACGGAAACACCCAGCCAGGCATTGTCGGGTACCGGCCGGGTTTGGAAATACTCATTCATTCTCTCTGCGCGCTTGGTCAGTATTTGATAGGCATGCTGCGGTGTTGCGCGGATAGTATCGAATATGCGATCAATAAAATCATAAGGCACTGCCTCATGAAATAAATCGCTCATGGAGTTCACGAAGTAAATGGTCGGCTTTTTGCGATGCAGTGGCTGGTCCAGGCGCTCATGCATCAGGGTGATGGTGTTAAAACCATTTTCATAACCCGGTGCGCCCATGGCCTTCAATCGCTTTGCCATCACCTCGGCATAACAATATTTGCATCCGGGGGAGACCTTGGTGCACCCCGTCACTGGATTCCATGTTTGTTCGGTCCATTCAATCTTACTGTTTGTAGCCATGCTAATTCTCCATGAATCGTGTCAGTGTAGTTGCCCCTGGCGGGATCATCAATTGGCGCGTAATGGCGTGTTATTGCGGCCGTAACGACTGGCCCAAGGTTTCAAAAAGCTGATTTTTTACCGTCAATTCAGTTCGGACACTGACCAGCGAGCTGGTGGTGTCAGACAGTTTCGCCTCAAGCTCATCAACGATCCGGTTCAGATCTTCAATAGTTGATTTTCGCCGCTGGTTGTCTTGCTCCAGCAGTGCCATGGCCGTGAGGGTTTCTTGCGCTGTGCGCTCGCTCGCTTGCCGACGTTGCTCCACTTGCTGTAACTCCCGACGGGTGTCCGCCAGTTGCGTCGTTAGCTGGGCATTGTCTTTGTTGAGCTGGGTAATGTCGGTTTGCTTGAGGGATAAGGTTTGGTTGAGTAGCCGCAGCTCGCCCTGGAGTTGCTGTATCTGGTGCTCATGGCGGCGTTGCTCCTGGTCGCGCTGGTCTTTCACACTGCTGCGAAAGTGCTCCAGGTTATCGCGCGCATGTTGATACTTCTCTTCGAGGTTGCGCAGGTGCACCTCTTTATCGTTAAGCTGGATATCTTTATCGGCCAACTGCTGTTTCAGTCGTTCTGCTTCAATGCGTAGCGCTTGATGGTCAAGGGTTAAGGCATTGTAGGCCTGCTGAGAGTCCGACAATTGGGATTGGATCTGGTCAATGGTCGCCGTAGCAACCATTAATTGCTGAGCCTGCTGGTCAATTCGGCTTTTCAATTCGTTGTAAGTGATGGTATGGCGCGCTTGATAGTCATCTACAACTTGTTGCGCCTCCTGCTGAAGCTGGCTGGCCAGGCTTTCCACAAGATGATTTATGGCATCACTCGTAGCAGCTTTTTTTCCGAGCCGAGACGCACTCTCCTCATTCAATTCCTTCAGATAACGATGAATGGTCGCTTTCGATCCGGTATTGCCAAGTGCTACGCGAACCGCATCAATAGAGGGATGTTGGCCTTTTGCAAGGAGGGAATCCCTGGCTTGTTGAACCTGAAATTTAGTAATGCCGCTATTTGCCATTCTAACCGCCCGGATTATTTCGTACTGTATTACATACCATGTATATACATACTAAATCATTTGGTAGGCATGTACAAATAACGCTCATTGATAATATAAGATAATGGCCATTTATCTAATGTCAGGACGTTTTACATCGCGAAACTGGCTCGAAACGGTACAGTTTGGAGGGTTGTTGGAAGACAGGGGAAAAATGGCAATCGAAGGGCTGGGTGGTCCGAAAAGAGAATGTAAATACTGTGGAAGCCTGCTCACTGTCATCCATAGCGCTGGACGTTGGGGTTCCCGGTGGACTATCCTTAGACTTCCGTCGTTTCATTCCGGCTATTGTTCATGGTCATTCAACAACGTCGCCCTGTGTGGTTGATCGCACTGCTTATCTTGGTCTTCTTAGGCCAATCGTTGGCGGTTGTGGCTATGCCATGCCAGTTAATGGACGTTGCGCCCATGAGCCATGACATGGAATCCATGGATCATTCGATGATGGGTATGCAGCACGATATGAGCCAGATGGATGCCCAGGATGACGTCATGGATATGAAAACCACCCACGATTGTTGTAAAACCATGGGGCACTGCTCCTCCAATAGCTGTTCGGCACCGGCGTTGAGCTACAGCGTCGCGTTTGCAATCCAGTCTGACACCTCCGTGAATACCAACTCGTATCACGAGCACCTCCCCAGTTCGCCCGTTTCTTCCCTCTATCGTCCCCCCATTTTCCGCTGATACAGGACAGTTACGCCTGAAATTTGGCGTATCGATCTTCCAATTGTATTCGCGGGAGCGACATTAGCTCCCTCCGTTGATGTTTAACAACCTTATGTTGTTTTGGAGCTTTTATGGTTTTCCAGCGTTTTATAGACGCTATCGGTAGCCTAGCGATTTCGTTTTTATTGATAAGCCATACCGCATACGCCTCATCCACCCCATCGCCAGTTGCGGCTGCCGATAAACCTATTCAGTTAGCGGTATACAAAAGCCCGACCTGCGGCTGTTGTGAAGAATGGATTTCCCACCTGCAATCCCATGGGCTGAAATCCACTATTCATCACCCGGATGATCTGAATGCGATCAAAAACCGCTACCGGATCAGCCCCCAATACCAGTCCTGCCATACCGCCGTCTCCCCAGATGGGTATGTATTTGAGGGGCATATTCCAGCTCCGGTCATTACCCGTTTTCTCGCCGAAAAGCCACGAGGAGCCATAGGGCTGGCCGTTCCCGGTATGCCGGTAGGAAGTCCTGGTATGGAAATGGGCGAACGCTTCACACCCTACGATGTGCTCTTGCTAAAAAGCGACGGCAGCAGCGAGGTGTACATCCGCATCACCAGCTTGACGCAAACTTTCTAAGGAGAAATGGGTATGAAAATTCCCGATACCCGCACAGCGGGGATACACACAACAATGGAGTTGAGTAGCGCCATGGATCATTATCCGGCGAAACCAAACCCGTCATCACCAGACCAGTCCCGTCGTCGGTTTGTGCTTGGCGCGACCTCATTGGTAGCGCTGAGTGCGTTGCCGCTATCCAGCCAGGTATTTGCCAACACACCTCGGCAAACCAATGGACCGCAAACCTTGTCCGGAAACCAGTTTGATCTTTCGATTGGCTTCCAGAAGGTCAATTTCACTGGAAAACAACGAATCGCCACTACCGTTAACCAAAGCTTACCCGCGCCGATACTTCGCTGGAAAGAAGGAGAACGCGTGACCTTGCGAGTCACTAATACGCTCGATCACGACAGTTCCATCCACTGGCACGGCATCATTTTGCCCTCGGAAATGGATGGTGTGCCGGGTATGAGCTTCGACGGTATCAAACCGGGCGAGACCTTCGTGTACGAATTCGATGTGAATCAAAACGGGACTTATTGGTACCACAGCCATTCCGGATTTCAGGAGCAAACCGGGTTGATGGGCGCCATTGTTATTGACCCCAAAGATCCTGACCCGGTTGCCTACGACCGGGATATGGTTGTGCTGCTGTCTGACTGGACGGACACCGCGCCGGAAAAAGTGTATGGCACTTTGAAAAAGATGAGCCATTACTACAACTTCCGCGAGCGGACGGTCGGTGATCTGGTGCGTGACCTGAAAACCAAAGGCTTAGCAGCCACATGGAGTGAGCGTGCCATGTGGAACCAGATGCGCATGAGCGAAACCGATATTTCGGATGTGACCGGTTATACCTACACCTACCTGATGAATGGCGTTACACCCGCTCAGGGATGGCTGGGGCTGTGTAAACCCGGTGAAAAGGTTCGCCTGCGGTTTATTAACGGTGCAGCGATGGGTATTTTCGACGTGCGCATCCCGGGATTGAAAATGACTGTCGTGGCGGCCGATGGTCAGAACATCCAGCCAGTGATAGTGGACGAATTCCGCATCGCGGTTGCGGAAACCTACGACGTCATAGTGGAGCTGGCCGAAAACACGGCGTACACCATTTTTGCCCAGAGTAATGATCGCACAGGTTATGCACGTGGCACGCTGACGACCGATATTGCTTTGCATGCCGAGATACCGGCGATGGATCCGGCTCCCACGTTGGGTCACCGCGAAATGGGGATGGATATGTCCGGCATGGATCACAGTGGTCACGATATGGGCGGTATGGATCATAGCAGTCATGATATGTCGGCGATGAAAGCTATGGATCTCGGCAAGCAGGGTGAAAAAACGATGGACCACAGTGGTCATGACATGTCAGGCGCGATGCCGGGTATGAACCACAGCCAACATTCGAAGCCCGCAATGGAAGGCATGGATCATTCCGGCCATAACATGGGCGCGATGGACCATAGCGGGCACGATATGTCAGCCATGAAAATGGATCATAGTCAGCACACTGGTAAATCGCGGTTGGCCAAAGCGGGTTTTGGCAGCAATTTCGATCCCCTTGCCAAAATCAAACATCCCGATACGGAATTCGGCCCTCATGTAGATAGCCACTCCGAAGCCCCCCAAAGCGGATTGGCCGATCCAGGAATTGGTTTGCGCGACCATATGAAACTGTATGGCCGACGCGTGTTGACCTACGCCGACATCCGCGGACTGCACCCCACTTATGACAAGCGCGAACCCTCACGGGAAATTGAGCTGCACCTGACCGGCAATATGCGTCGTTACATGTGGTCGATTAACGGTCTCAATTTTGCCGATGCCGAGCCACTGGAATTGGCGTTTGGTGAGCGTGTCCGAATTATCCTGGTCAACGACACCATGATGACCCATCCCATCCATTTGCATGGGTTATGGAGCGAGTTGGAAACGGGTGATCCTGAGTACATCCCTCGCAAGCACACCATCATTGTCCAGCCTGGTTCACGCATAAGTTACCTCGTGACTGCAGATGCCAAAGGGCGCTGGGCTTATCACTGCCATTTGCTCTACCACATGCCCGGCATGATGCGTGAAGTCAGGGTCATTTAGGAGAATACCAATGAAAAGCCTACCAAAAAAACTGACCTTGACTCTATGGGCAACCACATTCTTCAGTTGGCCCGTCATCGCTCATGAGGGGCATGACCCTTTACTGGCACGCGTCATGATTGACCAATTCGAATGGCGCGATATGGATGAAGCAGATCCTTACGTTTTGGAAGCCCAGGCATGGATCGGTAAAGATCTGCACAAACTCTGGATTAAAACCGATGTGGAACGTGTGAATGGTGAAACTGAGGAAGCTGAAATACAAGCGCTATACAGCCATGCCATTGCCCCTTTTTGGGACGTACAAGTCGGTGTGCGCAAAGACTTGAAGCCCACACCTGATCGCGAATGGGGTGTCATTGGTATCCAGGGACTAGCGCCGTATTTCTTTGAAATTGATGCGGCATTGTTTGTCGGGGATTCCGGGGATACGGCCGCGCGTCTGTCGGCAGAATATGAATGGATGTTTACCCAAAAAGTAGTTTTATCCCCGGAAATCTCGGTGAACTTTTATGGCCAGAACGATATGCACCGGCTGACGGGTTCAGGTCTCTCGGATGCCCAGGCAGGCTTACGGTTGCGTTACGAAATTCGTCGTGAATTTGCACCCTATATTGGTGTGAACTGGACGAGAAGCTTCGGCAATACCGCCGATTTTGTAAGAGACCATGGCGAATCAACCAGTGATACCCAATGGGTAGCTGGCGTTCGCGCCTGGTTTTAAATAGCTGTTTATCCAACGTTAACTAACGAGGACTTAATGATGAAAAAAATACTGATGAATGCTGCTCTGATCTTGTCCAGCACACTACTGATCGCTCCAGCGTTTGCGCATGATCCGGCAGAACACGCCAAAACGGCGGAAGCACCCGATTGTGAAGCCATGAAAAAAATGGATCATTCCAAGATGGATATGAACGATCCGGTCATGCAAGCGCTGATGAAAAAATGCAGCGCTGCACACAGCGAGCATGGCGATCAACACCAGGGAATGGACCATGGTAAGACAACTACCACCAGTAAAGCGGCATCCAGTACAAACCACGAAGGTCATGGCGGCCATTAACAAATTGATGGGAGTGCGACGGTCGTCGCCCTCCCATCTCTATGAGGAGAAGACTGTATGACGTTGATCAAAGTGATACTGCTAACAGCCATTATTATGCTGCTCGCAGGGCTGGGTTTTATTTATTCCGGCGTTTACCCGATGGGTGCCGATGTCCCGCATAACCGGCTGACTTATAGGGCATTGGAAACCTTGCGGGAACAATCGATTGCACGTGCTGCCGCCGATATTCAGGTACCGGATCTTTCGGATGCTGAATTGCTGTTGGCGGGTGGACCTGACTATAACGACATGTGCGCCCAATGCCATTTGAAACCGGGCGTGAAGCGCAGTGATATGAGTATCGGGCTTTATCCCAGTCCGCCTAATTTGTCCCTGGCTCTCGATGCTCATGAGCACACCCATGATGCCGGCGACGCCGCCAGCGCGCAGCGCCAATTCTGGATCATCAAACACGGGATCAAGGCCAGTGGTATGCCCGCCTGGGGTCCAACCCATGATGATCAGCGTATCTGGGCAATGGTGGCGTTTATCCAGAAATTGCCGACCTTGACTCCAGAGCAATACCAGATCCTGACCGCACGCGAGCCAGCTGAAACCAGCCACCACTAAGCGCCCGATAAATAGGGATCGGTTTGATACATCTCAAACAAGCACTATCAGTGACCCCTATGATTACTGAATAACTCAACTGCCAAGAGGTTTACTGATGGAACACACACACGCACATTCTCACCATGAACAAAAGGCGAACCTTACATTGAAAGATCCGGTTTGCGGTATGGCGGTCACCCCTGCATCGCCCCATCACATTGAGCATCAGGCAAAAACCTATCATTTCTGTAGCGCGAGCTGTCAGGCAAAGTTCAAAGCTGATCCCGGCAAGTATCTGAGGACACCAAGTAACGGCAATGTTGGCGATACAGCACCGGCAATATCTGGGTCCGGAGCCGTTTATACCTGCCCAATGCACCCCGAGATTCGTCAAGATCATCCCGGCAGTTGCCCAAAGTGTGGAATGGCTCTGGAGCCACTAATTCCCGAATTAGAAGAGGAGGAAAATCCTGAGTTGCGGGATTTCCAACACCGGTTTTGGTGGACATTGCCACTAACCATTATCGTTACTGTTCTGGCGATGTTTGGTCATCAGCTTCATTTGTTTGATGTACTTACCCAAACCTGGATCGAATTGATCCTGACGTTACCGATTGTATTATGGGCTGGAGCTCCTTTTTTCGTACGCGGCTGGCAGTCGATTATCAATCGCAACCCCAATATGTGGACGCTAATTAGCTTGGGGACAGGTGCGGCGTTTGTTTACAGCCTGGTGGCCACGTTGGCTCCCAGTGTATTTCCGGATTCCTTTGTATCCATGGGACGAGTTTCTGTCTATTTCGAGGCGGCGGCCGTCATCATTTCGCTGACCCTTTTAGGGCAATTACTGGAATTAAAGGCGCGCTCGCAAACCTCGGCGGCGATCAAATCCTTACTCGGTTTAGCTCCAAAAACAGCGCGACGCATTCGCGATGATGGGAGTGAAGAGGATGTGCCACTGACGCATGTCCATGTCGGCGATAAGTTGCGTGTTCGCCCCGGCGAAAAAGTGCCGGTAGATGGTGTCGTTGTGGAAGGTAGCAGCGCAGTGGATGAATCCATGCTGACCGGTGAACCGCTGCCAGTGATGAAACGCGCGGGTGATAAGGTGATCGGTGCAACACTCAATACTAATGGAGCACTCACCATTCAATCTGAGCGCGTTGGATCGTCTACCGTCTTGGCGCAGATTGTTCAGATGGTAGCGCAAGCGCAGCGGTCCAAAGCACCAATGCAACGTATGGCGGATTCTGTTGCCGGTTATTTTGTCGTTGCGGTGGTCGCGGTTGCCGTGCTGACCTTTTTTGCCTGGGGGCTGTTCGGCCCGGAACCGCGTTGGATATTTGGATTAATTAACGCGGTGGCGGTACTGATTATCGCCTGTCCTTGCGCGCTAGGACTGGCTACGCCCATGTCGATTATGGTCGCTACCGGACGTGGTGCGACACAGGGTGTGCTCTTTCGGGATGCCGCTGCCATCGAGAACTTCCGCAGGATAGATACCCTCATTATCGACAAAACAGGAACTCTTACCGAGGGCCGGCCAGCGTTCGACCGCGTGGTGCCTGCCGATAAATTTAGTGATGAAGATGTGTTGCGCCTCTCCGCAAGCCTTGATCAAGGCAGTGAGCATCCGCTGGCCGATGCCATTGTCCAGGCAGCACGTGAGCGCAATCTCACACTGGAAAAAGTTGAACAATTTGAGTCGGGTTCCGGCATCGGAGTCTATGGGAGAGTTTCGGGACGCAGGCTGGCCTTGGGGAACACGGTGCTGATGGAGCAACAGGGTGTTGTTGTCGCGCCGTTGATGTCCACCGCCGAAGCCCTGCGCGGTGAAGGTGCCAGTGTTATGTATCTGGCAGTGGATGGCCAACTCGCGGGTTTACTGGCGGTATCTGACCCCGTTAAACCCAGCACCCCGGAAGCCTTGGCAACGCTAAAAGCGGCTGGTTTGCGCATCATCATGGCAACAGGAGATGGGCTCACAACGGCCAAGGCTGTAGCTGCACGCTTGGGTATCGATGAGGTCTATGGTGAGGTGAAACCGGAGGACAAATTGCGTTTGGTGGAGCGCTTGCAAACCGAGGGCAAGATGGTTGCCATGGCAGGAGACGGGATCAACGATGCACCCGCCCTAGCCAAAGCCGATGTGGGAATTGCCATGGGAACAGGTACCGACGTCGCCATGAATAGCGCACAAGTGACCTTGGTTAAAGGTGATTTACGCGGGATTGCGGTCGCGCGTTTCTTATCGGAAGCCACCGTAACCAATATGAAGCAGAATCTGATGTTTGCATTCTTGTACAACGGACTGGGAATTCCCGTTGCTGCAGGGGTTTTGTATCCCTGGACTGGCTGGTTATTGTCACCCATGATTGCAGCACTCGCGATGAGCCTCAGTTCCGTCTCGGTGATTGGCAATGCGTTGAGGTTAAAACGGCAAAAATCTCCATCAATGATCAACAGACCGGGGTGAATGGATGTTGAAAGCTTGCAAACCCTCAATCCTGGTGGGATATTTTTCTAACGCGTGCATTGAGCTATACTGACACCATGCGCCGCTATTCGTTGTTATTTATCTTACTCCTGAGCTTTGTGATGCCCCTGCAAGTCGCGGCAGACATTCTGTTGTCTGTGTCGCTCTGCCCTGAAGAAATGACAATGGTGATGGATGAGTCCGGTGATAGTGAAACTATGCCTTGCTGCCCTGATGCGGATGAAGCTGACGCTATAAATTCCTGTGAAACCGCTAAATCCTGTCATCTCTGTAAAACACCCGTGCAGGTATATCTCTATACACCCGCGTCGTTTTTCTCTCTTTCAAGCATGTCGGCACGCTCAAAAACTCGCCCATTGAATCTTGCTGTCTTCAATCCCGCCAGTATCTGGCGACCTCCGAACGCCTCCTGAGTTAATACGATTTCACCTCGCTTGAACCGGTAAAGATGCCGGGTGTTTAGGCGGGACGTTTTTTATCGTCTCTCAGGAATCATATGAATGAACAATAATCTCTCTGTACGCCTACTTGCAGCCGTTGGGCTAAGCACGTTGGTACTTGGCATTGCGATAGGTATTGGTTGGCAGCACCTGCATAAATCTCTCCCTATACCGTCACCTCAAAAGGATGCTGCTGATAAGGCCAAACAGGAACCCAAGGTGCTCTATTGGTATGACCCCATGGTGCCTGACCGGCATTTTGACAAACCGGGGCCATCACCTTTTATGGATATGGATCTGGTACCCAAATATGCGGCGCCATCAACCCAGGAATCGGGGCTAACCATTGATGCAGCCCTGGTGCGAAACCTCGGTATGCGCAAAGCCAGGGTGCAGCGCCTACCAATACATAGCGAGCTGGAAGTCGCTGGGCAATTGCAATTTAACCAGCGCAACCAGGCGATAGTGCAATTGCGCGCGGCGGGGTTTGTGGAAAAAGCCTGGCCGCTAGCGGTGGGTGACAAGGTCAGTGCCGGTCAGCCGCTTGCCGAATTCCAGATACCCGAATGGCTGGACGCCCAAAATGAGCTGCTCTCCCAACCGATTGACCAGAATCCTCATTTGTTAGCGACATTGCGTGCACGCCTGCAATTACTCGGGATGCCCAATGCCTTGATTGCCAGAGTGGAAAAAACCCGCCAACCAGAGACCCGTGTAACCATCACGTCACCCATCTCGGGTGTGGTGGATATGCTGGATGTTAAAGTCGGTATGGCGCTGACCGGTGGTGCTACTCTGGCAAAAATTAACAATCTGGACAGCCTGTGGCTGGATGCTGCCATTCCTGAAGCACGAGCAACCGGCTTGCGCGCAGGTGACAAGGCAATTTTCAATTCCGCTAATCCCGGTGACCCTGTACTGATCGGCACGCTGGAATACCTGTTGCCATCTATCAATGTCGGCTCCCGCACCTTGACTGCCCGTATCCTGTTGGATAATCCCGAAGGACGCCTGAAACCCGGCACCAGTGGACGTGTAATCTTGCAATCATCCACTGGAGAAACCGGATTGTTTGTACCCACTGAGTCGGTAATCCGCACGGGAAAACGGGTGTTGGTGATGCTGGCTGAGGCTGGTGGCAAATTTCGCCCAGTGGAAATTATTACTGGCCATGAGGTGGGTAACCAAACACTCATCAGCGAGGGTTTAGAGGAGGATCAGGAGGTGGTGGCCAGCGGCCAGTTCCTGTTGGACTCTGAAGCCTCCTTTTTGGGAATTGCACCAAAAACAGCGGGAGGACACGACAATGATTAGCCGGTTGATTCATTGGTCTGTCGCCCACCGGGTTTTGGTGCTTTTAACCTCGCTGTTGCTCAGCGGCTGGGGAGTTTGGGCCATCAAATCCACACCCATTGATGCCTTACCCGACTTATCGGATGTGCAAGTCATTATCCGCACCAGCTTCCCCGGCCAAGCGCCCGAGCTGGTGGAAAACCAGGTGACTTACCCCTTGGCCAGCAAAATGCTTTCGGTGCCCGGCGCTAAAACCGTGCGCGGTTATTCAATGTACGGCGATAGTTTTGTGTATGTTTTGTTTGAGGATGGCACCGATCTTTACTGGGCGCGCTCCCGCGTTTTGGAGTCCTTGAGCCAAATGCAAGCGCAGCTACCGGCCAGCGCCACTCCGGCATTGGGGCCGGATGCCACCGGTGTGGGCTGGATATTCCAGTACGCCCTGGTCGATAAGACGGGCCAACAGGATATTGCCCAATTGCGAGCATTGCAGGATTGGTTCCTGCGTTTTGAACTGGCGCCTTTACCGGATGTGGCCGAAGTCGCCGCTATCGGCGGTATGGTCAAGCAATACCAAGTGGTGCTGGACCCGATCCGCCTTGCAGCCCATAACTTGTCCCATGAGGCGGTGATTACCGCTGTGCAGCAGGCTAATCAGGAAACTGGTGGCGGTGTTCTTGAGCTGGGTGAAGCCGAACTGATGATCCGTGCCAGCGGTTACTTGCGCACATTGGATGATTTCAAATCTATACCGCTAAAGTTGGTGGAGAACATTCCCGTTACCCTGGCCGATGTTGCCCACATCCAGCTCGGGCCGGAAATGCGCCGGGGTATTGCGGAACTGGATGGAGAAGGTGAAGTCACCGGCGGTATTGTGGTGATGCGCTCGGGCGGAAATGCCCGCGCTACTATCGCAGCGGTTAAGGAAAAATTGGCGCAACTTCAAGGCAGTTTGCCAGACGGAGTCGAGATCATCGCCACTTACGACCGCAGTTTGCTGATCGACCGCGCCGTTACCAACCTGACCTATAAACTACTTGAAGAATTTTTGGTGGTTGCACTGGTCTGTGCTTTATTCCTCTGGCATTGGCGCTCTGCGTTGGTAGCGATTGTGGCCCTGCCACTTGGGGTGTTGATTGCTTTTGTAGTGATGCGCTACCAGGGGATCAACGCCAATATCATGTCCCTTGGCGGCATTGCCATTGCCATAGGGGCGATGGTGGATGCAGCCATCGTTATGATTGAAAATGCCCACAAACATCTGGAGCGATGGCAGCAGCAACATCCCGAGCAAGAACTCATCGGTGAGAAACGCTGGCAGGTATTGACCCAGGCTGCTGCTGAGGTGGGACCCGCGCTGTTTTTCTCGCTGCTTATTGTCACTCTCTCGTTTATTCCGGTATTTACGCTAGAAGCACAGGAAGGTCGGCTCTTTGGCCCACTCGCGTTCACCAAAACTTACGCGATGGCAGCAGCAGCTGGTTTGTCTATCACGCTAATTCCAGTGCTGATGGGTTACTGGATTCGTGGCCGGATTCCGGAGGAACACCAAAACCCCATCAATCGCTGGCTGATCCGGGGTTATCGTCCACTGTTGACCGGAGTTTTGCGTCACCCGAAAACGACACTGGGTTTTGCATTGGCGGTATTACTGAGCACCGCCTGGCCACTGAGCCAGCTGGGCAGTGAATTCCTGCCGCCGCTGGACGAAGGGGATTTACTGTACATGCCCAGTGCCTTGCCGGGGTTAAGTGCCCAACAGGCCAGCCGCTTGCTGCAACAAACAGATCGGCTGATTAAAACTGTCCCGGAAGTGGAGCGCGTGTTTGGCAAGGCTGGCCGCAGCGACAGCGCTACTGATCCGGCCCCGCTGGAGATGTTTGAAACTACCATCCAGTTTAAGCCCCGTGATCAGTGGCGCCTCGGCATGACTCCCGAAAAACTCATGGCTGAACTGGATGCACGGGTCAAAATACCGGGGCTATCCAATATCTGGATTCCGCCCATCCGCAACCGCATCGATATGCTGGCCACCGGGATCAAAAGCCCCATCGGCGTCAAGGTTGCAGGCCAGAACCTGGCCGATATAGACCATGTCGCCCAACAGGTTGCGCAAGTTGCCAAAACCGTCCCCGGTATCTCCTCGGCAGTTGCCGAGCGCTTGGGTGGTGGGCGCTATCTTGATATCCAGTTCGACCGCGCTGCACTCGCACGTTATGGTCTGAGCATCACTCAGGCGCAGTCCGTAGTAAGCAGTCTAATTGGCGGCGACAATATTGGTGAAGTCGTAGATGGACGTGCACGTTTCCCTATCAACCTGCGCTATCCGCGCGATTGGCGTGACAGCATTGGCAAGCTGCAAAACCTACCCATCATTACTCCACTCGGCAGCCAAATCACACTGGGTACGATTGCCACCATCAAGGTCACCGATGGCCCCAGCATGCTCAAAAGCGAAAATGCCCGCCCCACCAGTGTGGTTTACATTGATGTACGCGACCGCGACTTGGGATCGACGGTGAGAGATCTACAACAAACCATTAAGCAACAGGTGACTTTACTACCGGGCACCAGTATCAGCTACGCAGGCCAGTTTGAATTTATGGAACGCGCCAATGCCCGCCTGCAATGGATTGTCCCGGCAACGCTCGTTATCGTTCTTGTGCTGTTATTCCTGACCTTTTCCCGCCTGGATGAAGCCCTGTTAATCATGGGCACTTTACCTTTTGCATTAACTGGCGGCATTTGGCTGTTATACCTGATGGACTACGAGCTATCAGTTGCAACAGCCGTCGGGTTTATTGCACTGGCCGGGGTGTCTGCCGAATTCGGGGTAATCATGTTGCTCTACCTGAAACAGGCCTGGCAGCGGCGCATCGAATTGGGCACTACAACACAGCAGGATTTGCTTGATGCTATTCAAGAGGGTGCAGTATTACGGATTCGCCCCAAAATGATGACGGTGACGGTAATTGTTGCGGGCTTGCTGCCGATATTTTTAGGCAGTGGTACGGGTTCGGAAATTATGAGCCGAATTGCCGCGCCGATGGTGGGCGGGATGCTCACAGCGCCATTGCTGTCATTGTTCGTGATACCCGTTGCGTATCAAATGATGCGGGGCAGCACTAGAATGAAATCAACCCATAACGATCAGGAATGACAGGCACACACATGCTGGACGAAACCTCTCAACGGTTAAGCGCACTCTACGCGCGTTTTTCTCCTGCCTCGAAGGAGCGCTTTGTGGCATCACTTTTCATGATCGCCAACATCCAACCGCAGGAGCCGTGCTGGTGCGGCAGCCAAAAACTATTCATGGATTGCCACCGCGACCGGCAACGTCAGCGAAAAATAACGGACAGTGAAACGCGATCTAACCTGTCCCGCATTATGGATGCCAATGAATTTTGTTGCGCGACATTCGATGCGGCCAATTGCGGAACGTTTATAAAGGGCGCCCATACCATCCAGCGCGGTCGTGTATTGCAAAGTATGGCCAAGAATGGGCATGTCGGCACTTTTTACCGAAACATTCATGGATTTAGCAATGTGGGGGATATAAAAAATGGCGTAAAGCGTCAAGCATCTATTTTTTACGGATTTTGCGATTACCACGATACCGAATTATTTAAAAGCTTTGAGGTTTCGGAATTCACAGTATCACCGGAAAATTGTTGGGCCAGTTCCTACCGCGCCATTTGTCATGAGTATTATCAGAAGCATGCGGCGAAATCCGCCGTGGCGTGGCAAAAAGACCATAGCGATCGGGGTTACGAGCTATATGAACAATTACTGCTGCAGGAACAACTGGCATTGCTTGAGCGCGACATCCGTAAAGGGTTTGACGATATCAACTTCATCAAACAAAAATTTGAGGCGTTGAAAACGAACAATCAGCTGCATCAATTTACGAGCTACATCGTCCAGCTTGACCAACCACTGGATATTGCCGTGTGTGCCACTGTATCGCCGTACTACGATATCAACGGAGTGAAAATTCAAAACCTCGGCGACCCATATATAAACTTTCAACATTTTTTTATATCGACCGTGACACTGCAAGGTAACGCCGCTTACCTCATTGCCCATTTAAATGAGCACTCGATCATAAAGGACTATTTGCGTGACGTATTTTCCAGAGACAACCCATTTATTCTGGATTGGCTGACCAAATCCATTTTTGCCTACTCTGAAAATACCTATTTTCGTCTCGACTGGTGGTCATCACTGGATCCGCAACGTCAGCAAGCCATTTACGGCTTAGCCATGGACGAAAATTACACTAGACCGTTTGAATACGATGACATGGTCAGTGCGTCTGTGCGTGCAAAAATCCAATCAATTATGGTTGTGTAATGCGTGGCGTGAAACCGCGTTCCTATCAGCGGCACAATGTAGCGCCTAAGAAATTTTGGCAGCTCATGCCTGCACTCAGAGGAACGCAAGGCAATGGGCGATGCCCAAGGAGTCCCGACCTTATCAAAGGAGGCAAACCATGCAAATTTTTCCCGCCATCTCATGTTATTTATCGCGCGCTGCGCTTGTGATGTGTCTCGCCAGTGCGAGCGCACTGAACGCCGTCGCAGAAGAACCCGGCAAAGGAAAAACCGCGCCGTTTGAGGTGCATTATCTGACCATGATGATTGATCATCACTTCAGTGCATTGCGAATGACAGAACTCGCAGCGGGCACTGAACAGAGGATTGCCAGCGAAGTTTCACCGCATGACCGAGTGCATCCCAGCCCCGGTTTTAGCGCAACGGAGCCGCATGCCGTATTGCCGGAAATCAAATCACTGTCACGCAGCGCTAATCGTATGCAGCGCGAAGAAATCCTGACCGCGCAAAAATTCCTGAAAGAATGGTACGGGGTTGATTACGAACCGAAGCTGTCCGAGGAGGCGCGACGGGACATCGCCACGCTGGAAGCCTTACAGGGTGCGGAATTTGATAAAGCGTTTTTGAAAATGTTTTCGCAGCACCACTACCAAGCAGCAGAATCATCACTGCAATGTCTCGTGGCGCGCGATCTTGAGCATCACGATTTGCATCGCTATTGTGAAAATATTATGCACGCACAAGTCAATGAAATTGACCACATGCGCCATCTCGCCTGTAAACATTACGAAAAGTGCGACATCCAACCGCAGCACAAAAAATCGCGTCGTCACCATTAACCCCGATGGGCGACAAGGACGTCGCATTGATGAAACTTCTCTGCGCAATCATTCGTTGCATGACTTACGCTCTTCTGCTACCTGCCGAAAAACATCGAGGTCTTCTTGCGGTAGGTAGCAGCATGCACGTGCGAGAGTGGCCCTGAATTAAGCCGCCATTTCCCGGCAGCTCTCGGCGCACTTGCGACACGCCGCAACACAATCCTCCATATCACCGACAGCTTCACAACTGTTTGCACAGGCTACGCAAATTTCTGCGCAGACTTTGCAGAGTTGTGCGCTGAAAGGCGATCCACTTAATTGTAAACACGCGGAGGTTTCACACACTTTGGCGCAATTGAGCATAAGTTTGAAATGCTCGGGCTCGACGTGTTTACCGCCCATGGGCAGGCAATGGTTAAGCGCGGTGGAATAACAGGTTTCAGCGCAGGATGAACAGATATCTGCGCAATCGGAATGCATAGCGTTATGGGACATGGTTGGTCTCCTCATTGTGTGAATGTTGGTACGACAACGGTGCTACCCAAGGGCTCGGTGCGATGACTGCAAAACCGCAAATACGGTAAAAAATCGCGATGAATCCGGTAGTCCGGTCTTGTTTGGAGAACCTGACTGCCGGAATCGTTCAACCGTGTAAAAGAAAGTCGCCGAATTATTCACTGGCGACGGCCACCTCATAATCCACAGCTTCAATGGCTTTTACCAAGTCCCCAACGGGTTGGGTACTATCGATACTTACCTTGCGTGCCGGTATATCGATAGTCAGTTGTGCATCGGGATCCAAAGCTTTGACGGCTTGGGTGATATGCCGGGCACAGCTACCGCAGGTCATGTTTTTAACGAGTAATGTAGTCATCACTTTCTCCGGGTTGGTTAATAAACACAGCCAGTGTCAGGCTTGCCTCGGTGGCAAGGTCAAGTATTTCTGTATCCCCTGATGTCATTTAAAAAAAGTGCTTGACCTTACCATGATGGGAAGGTCGAAACTGATGTTACTGTGACATTGAGGAATAACATCATGATTGACTCAACAACGACTGATTACGACCTACCCATTGAAGGGATGACGTGCGCCTCTTGTGCCGGACGCGTAGAAAAAGCACTGCGCGCAGTACCCGGCGTAGAAGACGCTGCGGTGAATCTAGCAACAGAAAAGGCCCACATCCGTACGAAAGGCCACACGGATGCGAAAGTTCTGCAAACAGCCGTTGAACGGGCTGGTTATACCGTAACCGCTGCCGAGACCACACTGGGCATTGAGGGAATGACCTGTGCGTCCTGCGTGGCCCGTGTCGAAAAAGCGCTTAGGGCGGTACCGGGTGTTATTGATGCGACTGTGAACCTCGCTACCGAGAAAGCCCACATTAATGCCTTGCCCGGTATTTCGCGCGCTAGCCTGGTGTCAGCTGTGCAAAAGGCCGGTTACGACGTTCGTCCGGAAAATCCTTTCACTGCGCCCGCTGTCGCCGAGCCTGCTCGCTGGTGGACTGTGCTGGAAACCCGGCACCTTGTACTGGCCACCATCCTTTCTTTTCCGCTGGTGGTGCCCATGTTGTTGTCGGTGTTCGGTGTTCACCTAACGATTCCCGGTTGGATCCAGTGGGCGCTGGCAACGCCGGTCCAATTCTGGCTGGGTGCGCGCTTCTACCATGCTGGCTGGAAAGCGCTGAAGGCTGGCAGCGGCAATATGGATTTACTGGTTGCGCTGGGTACCACCGCCGGTTACGGATTAAGTGTGTACCAGTTGTTTTCAGCCCATGCTGCCCATGGGGAAAGCCATTTTTATTTTGAAGCTTCTGCAGTAGTTATCACCCTCGTACTGCTGGGGAAATGGCTCGAAAGCCGCGCCAAACACCAAACCGCTGCCGCAATTCGTGCCCTGCAGGCGTTGCAACCTGCCACGGCTTGGGTTCGAGTGGACGGACGCGAGATTGAAACACCCATTGAACAGGTCATGCCCGGCGACCAGGTTGTGGTGAAACCGGGCGAACGGGTACCCGTGGATGGCGTCATCCTCGAAGGCCAAACCCATATGGACGAATCCATGATTACTGGTGAAAGCCTGCCGGTTACCAAACAGCCAGCGGACACCGTGACCAGCGGCGCCATTAACGCGGAGGGGCTGGTTGTAGTAGAAACCCAGGCGGTGGGCGCAGAGACGACGCTCGCCCGGATTATTCGATTGGTGGAAAACGCGCAAGCGGCCAAGGCGCCCATCCAGCGCCTGGTGGATAAAGTCAGCGCTATTTTCGTCCCGGTCGTTATCGTTATTGCTGCTGCGACCTTCATCGGTTGGTGGTGGTACAGCGGCGATGTGCAACAAGCCATTATTAACGCCGTGGCGGTACTGGTTATCGCGTGTCCCTGCGCGCTGGGCCTTGCGACACCCACCGCGATTATCGCGGGCACCGGGGTGGCTGCACAGCACGGGATTCTGATCAAGGACGCTGAAGCATTGGAAATTGCGCACCGGGTCTCGACAGTCATCTTTGACAAAACGGGTACCTTGACGCTCGGCAAGCCACGCCTGACGGCCTACGAAGCGATGAATGGCGATCACCAGAATTTGTTACGCCTCTCCGCAGCGGTACAACACGGTAGTGAACACCCCTTGGCGAAAGCTGCCATCACCGCCGCCGGGGAACAGCGTCTTCAGGTACCCTCGGCGAACAATCACACGGCATTGGCGGGACGCGGTGTCTCTGCGCAGGTTGAAGGAACCCTGCTAAACCTCGGTAACACCCGGCTAATGGATGAACTGGCAATCGATTTATCACCGCTAAAAGCACGGGCAGCAAGTCTCGAAGCGCAAGGTAATACCATCTCCTGGCTTGCCCGTGTCGGGGATTACCGGGAATTGATCGGGTTATTGGCCTTCGGCGATGAAATCAAACTCGAAGCACAAGCAGCAGTTAACGAGCTTCATCGTCACCACATCAATACCGTCATGATCACGGGCGATAACCAAGGCAGCGCCAGCTCTGTGGCAGCTACCCTGGGCATTCAGGACTTTGTGGCTAATGTGCTCCCAGCGGATAAAGCGGCGGCCGTGAGCCGGTTAAAAGCACAGAATGCGGTAGTGGCGATGGTGGGTGATGGTATTAACGATGCACCGGCGCTGGCAGCGGCAGATGTTGGTATTGCCATGGCCACCGGGTCGGATGTAGCCATGCACACGGCCGGTATTACACTGATGCAAAGTAACCCGCAGCGGGTGGTTGACGCGATTGATATCTCCCGTCGCACCTACGCGAAAATCCGGCAGAACCTGTTTTGGGCGTTTATCTATAACCTGGTGGGGATACCGCTCGCCGCTTTGGGTTTGTTAAGCCCGGTCATTGCCGGTGCGGCCATGGCATTCAGCAGTGTCAGTGTGGTGACCAATGCGCTGCTGTTAAAGCGATGGCAGCCACGGTCTTCAGAAAAACACTCATCGTCGGCGCAGTGAGGTAACGATTATGAATATCGGACAAGCAGCGAAGGCCAGTGGCGTGACCGCGAAAATGATCCGCCATTACGAATCGATAGGACTCATCGTCCAATCACATCGGACTGAGGCCGGGTACCGGCAGTACACCACCACGGATCTGCATAATTTGCGTTTTATCAAAAGCGCGCGTTCACTCGGTTTTTCGCTGGAGGATATCAGACAATTATTGTCACTCTGGCAAGACAAAGCGCGTGCGAGCGCCGATGTGAGAATTTTGGCCCAGCATCACCTCGACGAGCTTAATAAAAAAATCCACGAGCTGACGCAGATGCGCGATGTGATCCAGGGACTCGTCGCGCACTGTCAGGGCAATGAGCGGCCGGATTGCCCGATTATCGCCGGCATTGCCCATTCGTGTTAATGCCGATGCTCAACATTCTGGAAACGCAGAGACGTCGTTAACATGGGCATGAGATACGAAAAGATACACCTAGCTTGGCGGGTGATTTTTACTGTGGATTGCTTTTAGCCTGGCACCAAGTGTATGCGCGAATCATCAAGTCTCCGTCAGGGCTTTCAGAATTCCACAGTCTTTAACGGATCGAGAGCTATTACACTGTGTCCGCAGACTGATTAATTGTTCACGCAATGTGGTTAATTCCGCGATACGCGCATCAACCTCCAGCACATGTGCATCAACAATCTGATTGATCTCGCCACAGGCCTCTTCCGGTGTTGCCTGATATTTAATTAACTCACGTATTTCATGCAGGGTAAGACCAAGGTTTCGGCATTGTTTGATAAACCCCAATTGCCGTGATGATTCGGTGTCGTAAAGGCGGTAATTACCCTCAGTTCGCTCTGGAACGGACACCAATCCCGCCTGTTCGTAGAACCGGATTGTCTGTACAGATAGACCCGTTTGTTTTGCCAAGGCACCAATTTTCATGTAATAACTCCCGCTTGACCCTCTAGTAACTATAGAGTTTATAGTGAACACATCTACTTTGACACAAGCGAGGCAGTACCATGAGTGATTGCGATTGCGATGTTGAGCTAAAAGACGGTGACCAGAAGACCGTCCTGTATTGGTTACTGGGTATCAATGCAGTGATGTTTATGCTGGAGTTGGGCGTTGGTTGGTTTGCTCAGTCCACTGGCTTGATTGCAGATTCCCTGGATATGTTGGCAGACGCGATTGTGTATGGCATTGCCCTGTACGCTGTAGGTCGTGCCATAACCGACAAAGCCAGAGCCGCGTTGGTCAGCGGTTATTTTCAGCTAATCCTCGCCGCCTTTATTGTGATCGATATTGTTCGGCGCGTGGTGTTTGGCAGTGAACCGGCGTCCCAACTGATGATGGGAATGGGTCTGCTTGCACTGGCCGCTAATGTTACCTGCCTGCTGTTGATCCAGCGGCACCGCCACGGCGAAGTGCACATGCGAGCCAGTTGGATCTTTTCTACCAATGATGTACTGGCTAATCTCGGGGTGATTATCAGCGGCGCATTGGTGGCCTGGATGAGTTCGCGCTGGCCAGACATTATTATCGGCAGCCTGATTGTCATACTCATCTTGCGCGGAACCTGGTTGATACTGGGTGATGCCAAACGGGAACTTAAAGAGCACAGCGCACCGGTAGAGTCTTGCTGTGATAAACCATGCGGGTCCTCACAAAACAGCGGACACAAATGATGCCACTACACGGTTTACTGATAGGCTTTGACCTGCGACCGGCCAGTTCCGCTCATACCTCACATCTTTAGGATCCTGATCTGGTGAAGCCTTTGTTACGCCATCGTCATTTTGCACTTGTTGCCCTGGCACTCTGGCTGATAGCCAGTTGGAGCGGTGTGCAAGGGCATTTTTGCTTCGATGGCAGCGAGCCGCCCATTGCCTTTCACATCGATGTCATGGATGGGCACCTGTTTGATGAACCCGGTGAGGCAGACCAGGACGTTGATATCCAAAAGCCGCAGTCGCTCTCCGCCAAACCGTTTCAGTGGGATGTGTTCGCGCCGTTAATGGCCGTTGTTTTCATCATCCTGCTGCAACAGCAGCAAGTAACCTCCGTTTTACCCGTCAGAAACTTACGTTTTCATCCTCCGTTACGCCTGCGTCCACCACTGCGCGCTCCTCCTGCCACTGCCTGATTCTTGCTCCTGAAAATATCCTTCGCCCCCGATGAGTAAGTATTACTTGCCGGGAGACATTTATTTCAGCTGGAGTCCACATCCATGCGCTTTTTCTCTACAGCAATCACCAGTATTGCGGTCGCTTTTCTTAGTTATTCTTCTTCAGGTATGGCAGCGCCTTCTGGCGCTATCCGACTGGACGAAGCGCTCAAGGCAACACTTGAGCATAATCCGGCATTGGCTGGATATCACTTTAAAGCCGATGCCTTGGCCGGTGAGCAGACAACCGCCTCGTTGCGTCCGGAATACCGGATTGCCGCCGAACTGGAAAATGTAGCAGGTTCCGGAGATCTGCATGGCACGCAGTCGGGCGAATTGACTATTGCCGTCTCCTCCGTCATTGAACTGGGTAACAAACGCGATGCGCGGGCGGGCGTCGTCACCGCCCGGCAGCAGCAATTGCAGTCTGAACAACGCCTCCTTTCACTGGATTTATTGTCGGCGGTGACCCGCCAATTCTTGCTGCTGGTCGCCGCGCAGGAACAGCTGGCAATACATAAAGATGCGGCGCAACTCGCGCGTTCAACCCAGGATTCGCTGCGTAAATTGGTGCAAGCAGGACGGTTACCAGAGGCAGAATTACTGCGCGCGGAAGCCGGTCTTGCCAGAGCCGCTATTGCCCTGCAACAAGCTGAACAACAAGTGCGTGCTGAACGCCTCCGGTTATCCGCTTACTGGGCGGATCCCACACCCGATTTCGCGACGGCACAAGGCGATCTCTACGCATTGATACCATCAATTCCTTTGACTGACCTTGAATCACGGCTCGATGCCAACCCTGACCTGGCGGTATTGGTCTCGGAGATTGACCTGCGGTCGGCAGAACTGCGGGAGGCCCGATCACACCAGCGCGCTGACCTGGAGTGGAGCGCCGGTGTAAGACGGTTTGAAGAAACCGGCGATTCAGCGGCGGTACTAGGCCTCAGCATGCCACTGGGTGCCAGTCGACGCGGCAGTGGCGCGGTTACAACGGCCACCGCACAACATGCAGGCGCCGAGCAAGCCTTAGAAAGTGCGCGAATTCGTCTTCAGGGCGAACTGACAGCTCTTTACGACGAACAACAACAAGCGGTCAGTGAACTGGCCATGCTCCGCACCCGGGTAGTTCCTGCATTAAAACGTGCGTTGCGGGAAACCGCCCAGGGGTTCGATGTGGGCCGGTACAGCTATCTGGAATTTACCCTTGCCCAGAGTGAGTTCCTGGATGCTCAGTTGGCCGTGATTGATGCTGCCCAGCGCGCGCAGCATACCCGCATTGAGCTGGAGCGGCTTACGGGTACCGCAATAACTGATCAACACGAGGTTACACCATGAATCTATCCTGTAAAAAACGGCTGGCATGGATCCCGGCCACGGCCTGCCTTCTGGCATTGATCTGTGTCACGAGTCTGCCTGCGGCCCGCGCCGCGGATAAGGACGATGACAAACATGTCGAGCACAAGGAAACAAAAAAAACACCCAAACCGGCAGATGGCAAAGAATCTGAAGAGCATGAAGACGATGAAGCCGAAGGACATATCCGCTTGTCCAGTGAGCAATTACGGAAGGCGGGTATTCAGGTAGTTTCAGCAGGTTCGGTCTCCATTCGACAAACCTTTCCTGTACATGGCGTTGTAACCCCGAACGCCGAGGGCATTGCGCGCATCGCCGCTCGTTTTCCCGGCGTCATACGGCAGTTCACCCGCAAACCAGGAGAACAGGTGGCAATGGGCGATGTGCTCGCAACCATCGAAAGCAATGAAAGCCTGAAGGTGTACAGCGTGACCGCGACGGTAGCGGGCATTATTACTGATCGTCAGGGCGCTGTTGGCGAGCAAACCACCGATACCCCGTTGTTTACCATCCTCAATAGCGCAAACCTGTGGGTAGAGTTGAGTGTTTTTCCCCGGGATGTTGTACATGTGAAGCAAGGACAAACCGTTGTCATTCGCCAACCGCAGCGTGGATTGATTGCCGAAGGCCGACTGGATTATGTCGGCAACACCGCCAACCCGGTTAATCAGGCTATTACGGTTCGCGCTGCTGTGAACAACACCGAGGGCCACTGGATTCCCGGGCATTTTGTGAGTGCAGAGGTCGTGTTGTCGGAGAGTCCGGCGGCGGTTGCGGTACGCAACGAGGCTTTGCAGACACTCGATGGAAAGACCGTCGTATTTGTGAAGGAGCCTAATGGTTTTGCTCCGCGAGCGGTTCAAACCGGACGTACCGATTACCGATACACAGAGATTACTAATGGTCTCGCTGCCGGTGAATCCTATGTCGCGGTGAACAGCTTTATCCTGAAAGCGGATCTGGGTAAGGAGAGCATTGAAGATGATGATTAATTCTCCTCACGGTGGCACCCGTTTCTCCAGCGGGAGTGCCGCACTATGATTGATGCATTGATCCGATTTTCCATCGCGCGCCGATGGCTAATTATGGTGTTTGTTGCACTCATTACCGTAGCCGGAATCTGGAATTACCAACGTTTGCCTATCGATGCGGTACCCGACATCACCAACGTACAAGTCCAGATCAACACCCAAGCACCGGGTTATTCGCCACTGGAAGTCGAACAGCGTATTACCTATCTCGTTGAAGTTGCTATCGCCGGGCTTCCTCATGTGGAAAGTACCCGGTCTATTTCCCGTTACGCCTTGTCACAGGTGACCGTGGTATTTGAGGACGGCACGGATATTTACTTTGCTCGCAATATCCTCAATGAACGATTGCAACAAGCGAAAAGCCAGATGCCTGCGGGTATTGAGCCAGAGATGGGGCCCGTAGCTACGGGCCTGGGTGAAATATTCCACTATTCAGTACATGCCGATGCCAAGGCACGCCAACCCAACGGTGAGCCTTATGACGCGATGGCGCTACGCACGTTGCAGGATTGGGTCATACGGCCGCAACTGCGGCTGGTCCCCGGTGTGACTGAGGTGAATACGATTGGTGGTTTCGAAAAACAGCTTCACGTTACACCGGATCCCGCACTTCTGCTGGCCTATGGTGCCGTGTTCGATGACCTGGTAGATGCACTGGAAAAAAACAACACCAACATTGGTGCGGGCTACATCGAAAAAAATGGTGAGCAATACCTGATTCGGGCTCCCGGCCAACTGGCAGATATCGCTGCCATTAAAAAAGTCATTGTCACTCGTCGCGATGGGGTGCCTGTCACGATTGGGGATCTTGCCGAGGTCGAATGGGGTAAGGAGCTGCGCACCGGTGCTGCGACCCGCGACGGTGAGGAAACCGTTCTCGGAACTGCCGTTATGCTGGTTGGCGAAAACAGCCGGACAGTATCGCGCGCCGTGGCGGCGAAATTGGACGAGATCAATCGCACACTTCCCGAGGGCGTGAAAGCGGATGCGGTGTATGACCGAACGGCCTTGGTGGAAAAGACCATATCCACGGTGCAGACCAATTTGCTGGAAGGCGCCATCCTGGTGGTGGTCGTGCTGCTTGTCATGTTGGGAAATGTCCGCGCAGCGTTGCTTACCGCATTGGTCATTCCACTGTCCATGCTCATACTCATGACCGGGATGGTGCAGACCAAAGTCAGTGCCAACCTGATGAGCCTGGGTGCACTGGATTTTGGCCTGATTGTCGATGGTGCAGTAATTATCGTCGAGAACTGCCTGCTTCGGCTTGCGCAGCGTCAACATCATGTAGGTCAGATCCTTAGCCTTGAGGAGCGGCTGGACACGGTGTTTAAGGCTACCCGCGAGGTGTTCACGCCCAGCCTTATCAGTGTGTTGGTCGTGATTCTGGTAAACATCCCGATCCTGGCGCTCACCGGTGTGGAGGGCAAGATGTTCATTCCGATGGCAGTTACCGTGATCATGGCATTACTCGGTGCGCTGGTATTGTCGCTGACTTTCGTCCCCGCCGCTGTCGCGTTGTGTATGACAGGCAGGATTGAGGAAAAGGAAAACCGGGTGATCGCCAAGTCCCGTGCCGCTTATGGGCCAACACTCGATATGGCGCTCCAGCGTCGGGTACCCATCCTGATCGGCGCCGTGGTATTGGTCATTGGATCCGGCTGGTTAGCGTCCCGCATGGGCACTGAATTTATCCCCGAGCTGGATGAGCACGATGTCGCCGTGCAAGCGTTGCGGATCCCCGGTACCAGCCTTACCCAATCTGTCGAAATGCAGTTCCAGGTGGAGCGTGCACTGAAAGCGGTCCCCGAAGTGAACACCGTGTTTGCCCGGGTCGGTACGGCTGAAGTAGCCAGCGACCCCATGGGGCCTAACGTGTCTGATGGCTATGTGATGTTAAAAGACGCCAATGACTGGCCGGATCCAGACAAGCCCAAGGTGGAGGTATTGGAAGCGATTGAGGAAGCACTGGAGAAAGTCCCGGGCAATGCGTACGAGATCAGCCAGCCAGTCCAGATGCGCGTCAATGAATTAATTTCCGGCGTCAGATCCGATCTGGGTGTGAAGATTTACGGTGACGACATGGAGCAGCTTCGTATCGCGGGCACCCGGATTGCCGCTGTGCTTAATCGCATTCCAGGTGCAGATGAAGTCAAGGTGGAGCAGACAGAGGGTTTACCCATTCTCTCTGTCGACGCTGATCGTGATCTATTGCTACGTTATGGACTCAACATGGCTGAGGTGCAAGATACATTAGCCGCCGCCACAGGTGGTGAAGAGGCAGGACAGCTGTTTGAGGGTGACCAACGCTTCGGGCTTGTGGTCCGGCTCCCTGAAACGTTGCGCAATGATGTGAAAGCGTTAGCGTATCTTCCCATCCCGTTACCAGAGGGTGGTTATGTTCCCTTGGGCGAAGTTGCCCGCCTCACCCTGGCACCTGGGGTCAATCAAATCAGTCGCGAGAATGGCAAGCGACGCCTGGTGGTAACTGCTAACGTCGGCGGCCGCGATCTGGGCGGATTTGTAGCCGAAGCTCAGGAAAAAATTACGCAACAGGTCAAGCTGCCACCTGGCTACTGGCTCGATTACGGTGGCACCTTCGAACAATTGCAGTCAGCCTCCACACGCTTGACCTTGCTGGTGCCATTGACCTTATTGATGATTTTCGCATTGCTGATGATGACCTTTGGTTCAGCCAAAGATGCGTTATTGGTATTTAGTGGGGTGCCGCTCGCGTTGACCGGTGGAGTTATTTTTCTGTGGTTGCGGGACATTCCATTATCAATCACGGCCGGGGTCGGATTTATCACCTTGTCCGGGGTGGCAGTGCTTACCGGCGTCATGATGGTGTCTGCGTTTCGCGATGGATTGAAACACGGTTTGCCACTGGAAAATGCTATCCGCGAGGGTGCCATGCTGCGCTTGCGTCCGATCCTGATGGTCGCCCTGGTGGCGGCATTGGGGTTTTTGCCGATGGCATTGAATACCGGTACCGGCGCAGAGGTTCAACGGCCACTGGCCACCGTGGTGATTGGCGGGATTATTTCATCCACTATGTTGACCCTGCTGGTATTGCCGGGCTTATACCGTATGGCTTATCAAAAAATACACAAAAGCCAATAAACAAACTGTCACCGGCTCCGTGCTGGTGACAATTTAATTCTGGCGCACTGAATATCCACAGCGCGCCTTTGCCAGGAGACTGGAATTATGAAACTGATCACTGCGCTTTTACATCATGTGCGAGTAACCGCTGTTATTGATGCACTGAATGATGCCGGTTATCGCAACCTCAATTTGCAAGATATTAAGGGCACGCTTAAACCGTTGGGTGATTTTGAATTAACGTATTCGTCAGAGGCCCGGCTGGTTATTTCTGAAGTGCAACTATCACTGCCCTGTGAAGACGGGGAAGTGGAATCGATTACCCGGATTATCCGCGAGGCTGGTCGTATCGGCAGCGAAATTTCCGGGTGGGTCTATGTTAGCGCTATTGAACAGGCATTACCTATCGGCGGCGCCTAGGTTAAAAATGTGCGACTGGGGCCGCTTTCCCAGTCGCCTTGAGGTTCACTACGCAAGAGTTTTTATGATTACCCTGTCCAGGATACTCATTGCATTTTGCCTCACGTCAATGATGGTCAAAATTGATAGTGAACAGATTTATATCCACTCGATTCCTAAACTTGGAGGTAAAAACAACGGTGAATAATTCGAAACGTTTCCATATGAGTATTAGGAGTGTATTTGTAACCTGGTTTCTGATTGCGGGTTCTGCATTCGCACAAAACGCTGCCCCCGGAGATTCAAAGCAGCTATGGCAGCTCCTTGACTACGTCGCGGTTGACTACAGCGGAGCGGTCGCAGACGGTGTTGTCATCAGCGAAGCGGAATACGCTGAAATGCTGGATTTCACAATGAATGCGGGCACGCAGTTACAGTCGTTACCCGAGCATGAATCCAAGCAAAACATCGCCAGCAAAATTGCCGAACTGCGCGCAGCTGTCCTGCAAAAACACGCCGCTAACGATGTCGCCCACCTTGCGCAACAAGCAAATGCACTCTTGATAACTGCTTATCCCTTTCGGGTAGCGCCAGGAACTGTTCCCGATCTTGTTCGCGGTCAATCCCTGTATGCAGTGCAATGCGCTTCATGCCATGGCACCGAAGGAAAAGGTGATGGTCCGCTTGCAGAAAAGTTGGAGCCCAAACCCATTGCGTTTACGGATGCGGAGCGTGCTCGCACGCGCAGCATCATGGCGCTTTATCAGGTAATTTCCCAAGGGGTGGAAGGCACGTCGATGGTGAGTTTTAATTCACTACCCGAAGAGGATCGATGGGCGCTCGCATTTTATATCGGTACATTTTCTTACGATGAATCCATGCGCGAACAGGGCAAGCAACTGTGGGATAGCAACGATGGGCAGGCAAAGAACCTCTTCACCGATTTAACCGCGCTCACCACAATCACTGAAGCAGCACTGGCCGATACAACGCAAGAAAATACTGCTCGTCCCCTAATGGCATACCTAAGGGCCAATCCCGCCGTAGTAGAAGCAAACAAACCCGTGGGCTTGGCGTTATCGCGGTTACGTCTTGCAGAAAGCCTCGCCGCTGTGCGAGCCGGAGATCGAGATCGTGCTACCCGCTTGAGCTTGTCGGCATACCTGGATGGTTTTGAACCGCTTGAACCCGTAGTCGCTACTCGTGATAGTGCGTTGATGATCGCCGTTGAAAGAGCAATGCTTAACTATCGCTCAGCCGTCGCTAAAGGAACGGTTGATGATGCTGAAGCAGCGGCTGCCGAATTAGAGCAGCTTTTCTCGCAAGTTGATGGCTTATTGCAAGAAGCCAAAACAGACCCGACGACTACTTTCATCGGGGCGCTCACGATTCTTTTGCGCGAAGGAGTTGAAGCATTGTTAATTGTTATCGGCATGATCACGTTCCTGAAAAAGACGGATAAACCCGATGCGCTCCGCCACGTTCACAGAGGATGGATAAGTGCCTTGATAGCGGGTGTCCTGACGTGGGTGGTAGCAACCTATTTGATAGGAATCAGTGGAGCTAACCGCGAGGTGACCGAGGGTGTCGGGTCATTACTCGCCGCTGTCGTTTTGCTGAGTGTTGGGTTATGGATGCATCAAAAAAGCAGCGCGGGTAAGTGGCAAGATTATCTGAAAGGAAAACTATCAGCAGCGGTTTCGAGTCGATCCGCATGGGCGCTATTTGCACTGGCATTCATTGCGGTGTATCGGGAAGTTTTTGAAACGGTGCTGTTTTATTCCGCACTGGCAGCAGATGGCAACAGTGGAGCGCTGATCGCTGGCTTTTTAACGGCAGTATTATTATTGGTTGTGATTGCATGGATATTATTGCGCACCACTGCACGCATGCCGTTAGAGATGTTTTTCTCTTTCACGTCCATCCTGGTAATGATCCTTGCAGTAATTTTGACAGGTAAAGGCGTGTCAGCGTTACAAGAAGCAGGATGGATTGGTGTAAATCTAATTGCTGCTCCTCGCATAGAATGGCTTGGTCTTTATCCGACGTTAGAGACATTCGCTTCACAGGCAGTGGTTACATTGATAGCAGTGGGATATTTCAGTTTTGACTGGATTAAAACCAGTAATAAGGAAATCAAAACATAAAAAATAATTGATATTTACGAAATACATTTACACGGTGTAAAGCGGCTTGAAAAAGGGGAATAAAATCAAAGTTGAAAAAGCCCGACCATTCTTGAAATCGTCGGGCTTTTTGCTTTTTCAGTCGCCGTCTTCAAGTGAGTTGATGAGGATATCCAAACCCTCGTGAGGATCGACGCCCAGGACTTGGCAATACCTCACAAACTCAAGGACTTCAATTTTCCGGCGATCCTGTTCCATCTTACCCAGAACCGAATGATGCCGCCCCATGGCGAGCGAGGCTTCGCGGAGCGTCAAGCCACTCGCTTCCCGCTGCTTTTTTAGCCAGGTGCGTAGCTGCTCATACTGAGGTGAGTAAGGAGATGATTTCATTGTCTCGATGATAGAGACAGGATAGAATGGCGCGAAATTCGAGACACGGGGCGCCAATCTCTATCATGAAATCTCTCACGGTCAAGTCGGGGCTAATGACAGTCCTGTCCCGGTTAGAGGGTCGTGAATTCACCGTCGACGACCTGACAGAAACCTACATAAAGGATCCGCTCAGTCTCCACCAATCCAAAAAAGCGGCACGCCAGTTCGTGTACCGCAATATGCTGCGGCTGATCAGCGCGGGTGATATGACCCGGGTCGTAGTGGATTCTGGTTGGCCGCTGTACCGGCTGACCGCCCAATTCTTTAAACGTGTACCTCCATCCGAGACACCGCTAGCCATAACGCCGGAGATTCAGGTGGAATCACCACCGAAAGAGGACCCGCGCCAGCCCCTTCAAGAGCGTCTGAGGCGGCATAAATTGGAAATGCTGTCGGCAATGGGAGAGACCGAGGAATACGACGCGATTTGCGCAGAGATGCCTGAGTTACGCGATGAAATCCAGCCCCTTTATAACGAGTCGCGGGACAAATGTTCCAAACTGCTCGGACGGGTCAAGGCCCTGGAAAGCCTGTTAGCCCGTGAAACGGGATCACCATGATGCGCTTGCGTGGTTGGCAATCTGCCTGTGTTGAAAAAGCGTTAACCCAATTTCGTCGTGGTGATAATCACTTTCTGTGTCTGGCTACACCCGGCGCCGGAAAGACCGCGATGGCTGCGACCCTTGCACAACGGTTACTGGTGCTCGGATTGATCGATCTGGTGGTGTGTTTTTCGCCCTCGATTATTGTGGCCTCGGATTTCCAGATTAGCCTGCAAGCGCATACGCAAGCGCGAATGGATGGACTGATCGGCTCGCGCGGCTGCTCACTGACGTATCAGTCGATGTTGCACCTGGACGACGGATTTTGGGAGCTGCTACAGGCTTACCGGGTGTTGGTCATCTTTGATGAAATTCACCACTGCGCCGGGGACAGTGTGGAAAACGCCAATGCCTGGGGTGAAAAAATCATCCGGCATATCCAGGGACGCGCCGCCTATACACTGGCACTCACCGGAACACCCTGGCGTTCCGACCGAATTCCCATCGCGCTTTCCCAATATTGCCAGGAGAACCGAATTCACTGTGATTTTGTCTACGGACTGGCCCAGGCTATTCGGGATAATGTCTGTCGCGCACCGAGTATCACCCTCGTGGACAATGATCGCATTGTGGTGAAACACGGCGATAAGACCGACCGTTACTCTTCCTTCGCCGATTTATTGAAGGAATCCGAGTGTTCCTACCAGCAATTGATCGATAACGATACCTTGATTGTGTATTTGCTCAAGCAATCGGCCAAAAAGTTATCGCAGGTGCGTAAGCACCATGCTACGGCCGGCGGTCTGATTGTCGCGGCATCGGTGGATCACGCCCATAAAATCGCCGTATTGCTCGAACGCCATCTCGGCCAGCGCGCCTGCATTGCGACCTACCTGGAAGACGATGCTCACGCGGCGATTGATGCGTTTCGCAATAACACCGACCTCTGGATTATTTCGGTGGGCATGGTGAGTGAAGGAACTAATATCCCGCGCTTGCGGGTCTGCTGTCATTTAACGCGGGTCAAAACCGAATTGCATTTCAGACAAGTATTGGGGCGAATTCTGCGTATGGAGGCCCAGCCGGGAGAGAGTTATTTGTATTTACCGGCAGAACCTAACCTTGTGGAGTACGCCAATCGGGTGGCCGAAGAAATACCGGCATCAGCAACTGTTCGCCGCGAAACCATGCCACCTCAGGACGATGGAATTCCCGTTGTCATTAAAATGGATGAGCCGCCGACACCGATGTTGGACGCCGGGGAAATCATACTGGAGAATCTTCTTGCGCCCAGCGCCTTTGCAGATGATGGTGGGTTGCAACCGATTCACATATCCTTGCTCGCCCAGTCTTACGACACCACGATTAATATGTTTGGTCGCTTTCGCCAGGAGTTGCTGCAGTTGCACCAGCTTTACATACCGGAGCCCAATCGCCCCTTGTCGTAACCATGAAAGCCCGATAGCCTCAGTCCTGATTTAAACCACAGTGGACAACCTATGAGTGATATTGATCGTTACATCCAGGCGGCCACGCGGGACAACACCCGCCGCAGCTACCAGAGCGCGATCGAGCATTTTGAAGTTGAATGGGCCGGTTTTTTACCGGCGACAGCCGATAGTGTGGCGCGATACCTCGCGAATTATGCCGGACAGTTGTCGACCAGTACGCTCAACCAGCGTCTTGCAGCGCTGGCACAATGGCACCAAGGCCAAGGTTTTCCCGATCCCACCAAAAGCCCGCTGGTAAAAAAGGTAATGAAAGGCATCCAGGCATTGCATCCGTCCCGTCCCCAACAAGCAAAACCCCTGGTGATCACACAGTTGGAATGCATTGATGGAAGTCTCGCACAACAGCTCGACGCTGGCGCGACCCGGACGCAACAACTCAGAATTCTGCGTGATCGAGCGATACTGCTTCTTGGGTTCTGGCGGGGTTTTCGCAGCGATGAGCTGAGCCGAGTCTGCGTTGAACACCTGGAGTTATGCCCGGGTGAAGGCATGGTACTTTATCTACCCCATACCAAAACGAAGTACGTGGGAGCCACGTTCAAGGTGCCTGCCTTGCAACGATTATGTCCGGTCGAGGCCTGCCATACATGGCTTATGGCGTCGGGCCTGACGCAAGGGCCGTTGTTTCCCGCTATTGATCGCTGGGGTCACCAGGGGACGAAATTCATGCACCCGACAAGTTTCATTGCAATACTGCGGAACCTCATCAATGGAGCCGGTATTGCGAATGCCGATCAGTTTTCCAGCCACTCACTTCGCCGTGGCTTTGCCACTTGGGCCAACGCCAATGGTTGGGACCTGAAAGCCACCATGGAATACATCGGCTGGAAGGATGTCCGCTCCGCCATGCGCTACATCGATACCGATCCGTTTGCCACCAGCGCGCTGGCGCTACCTTCCTAAGAACAAACCACCCATTGCAATTGTTCTCTTTTCAATCGGCTATCCCGTGAGGGATCGTCCATAGCCTTTCTCATTTTTGGATCTTTGTATGATTTGGATCACGGGATGATCAGTCGTCGTGTGCTGCATTTATCATCCTTTGGTAGATTGTATGAAAAAAATTCGCTACATTGATCCAGTCGCACTATCCAGGGATGAAGTCGAATAGCGGAAAATGCACCAAATGCGTGCATTTTTTGGATTGTACACACGAAAATAGCGAGATTAGGGGGAGAAAGCGGGAGGCAATGACAGTAAGAGCGACCTTCGATACCTACGAGACGCTGTTAAAAGCGTACGACTATTTTAATGAAGCACTCTTCGGTGGGCAACTCCCGGAAGTGATCATTACGTATCATCGTCAGCGTAAAGTCATGGGTTATGCCTCGATTGGGCGGTGGGTGAATGCTCAGCGCCAGTATGTCGATGAACTCGCGGTCAATCCAGAATATTTCGCCAAATATCCCTTGATCGAAATCTGCCAAACCCTGTGCCATGAGATGGCGCATATCTGGCAAGCCCACTTTGGCAAACCCGGCCGACGCGGTTACCACAATATCGAGTGGGCCAAACAAATGACCCGGATTGGCCTTATGCCATCCTCCAACGGGCTTCCCGGTGGTGAAAAAACCGGGGAATGGATGATGGACTACGTTATTTACGACGGTGCCTTCCACCGCAGTTGCCAGGCATTGCTCGGCAAAGGTTTTATGTTGCCGTGGGTAGATCGCTACCCGGTCCAACGGCTCGCGGTACCCATCCTGGTCTATGATCTCCAGGGGCATGCCATTGAACTGGACGCCGGGTTGTTCAGAAAACCTGGACCATCCCGGCTGGTGGCGGCGCGCACCGCACCCGTGATGGCCACAGCCACCCTGATGGCCGCGCGTGATCTGCCACCCGGTGATGATGGAGATTCAGAACTTCTTCTGGCAGATTCGGCGTCCATTGGGACGGACTCGTTTGTTCCCGCCGATACGCCGACACCCGCCCAATGGGAGGGCGTGTTCCAGCGGGACGATGTGGATGAGGCCGAACAGCAGCTCATCCGGGAAATATTCGATTCCAGGCCACGGGCCAAATCCGGCCGCATCAAATATTGTTGCAAAACCTGCCATATCCAGGTCTGGGGCAAACCCGGTCTGAATATTGAGTGTGGGGATTGCAAAAAACCGCTGCTGGGAGAGACCTAGACCTCACTAAATTTTTTATAACACCCGTACATTTCACACTCCGCTAGTCCACTAACGATGCAAGGAGTGTTGTATGTCAGACAAGTCAGATATCCAGATATTCCACGATAGTCCTCCCACGTTTAAAGCCAATGATCGAAAGCGCTATTTCTACGCCGATGAAAAATTCGGGCGAGAAGTATTAGCGACGATTCGCGGTGATGCCAACAAACTGTACATCATGCTTGCCTACGGATACTTCCGTGCCACTGGGCAGTTTTATGACTCTGCCAATCAAGCGGATATTGATTATCTGAAAAGCAAATTCACACTGAATGGTGTTTTTAATTGGCAGGAATACCGTCCACAAACACGGGATCGCCACCGCCAACAGATCATGCAGCAGTTGGGTTATACCGCCTTTCAGGCGGCCAATCTTGATCCCTTGCACACACTGATTCGAAATCTTGTGCGCGGGCAAAAAAATCCGGATCGCTGTTTTGAGGAAGTGTGCCGCTGGCTGTTTGACCATCGTATTGAAACCCCCGATTTTATGACGGTGAAAAAAACCGTTGATACGGTGTATGACGAACACCTGGCGGAGCAGGTGAAAAAAATCACCCGGACACTCACCAAAGAAAATGGCATCGTACTTGATCAATTGTTTGAAAAAGTGCCGGAGTCAGGCGACCAATGGCAGGTGCATCGACTGACATTGCTGAAGCGATTCCAGCAGTCCATCCGGCCCATGAAAATCAAGGAAAACAATGAGGCCTTCGATGTACTGAAGCCGCTGTACGATATTTGCAAACCCTTGGTTGAAACGCTTGATTACACCCACGACGGGCTTAAACATTTCGCGGCGCGGGTTAACAAAAAACAGGTTTTTCAAATTAAACGGTTGAAGGATCCTGCGCGCTATCTGCACCTGTCCACGTTTGTGGTCCACCAATTCCGGCAATTGGAAGACACGATGTCGGACACATTGATGGCCGCCATTACCGCAGCGCGCCATGAGGTGGAGCGCAAAGTTAAAGACGAATATTTTTTGCAGCGCAATACCCATACGCAACATACCCGACGCCTCGTTGAAGACACCGGTCAATTACTCAAAGTGGTGCACGCGTTGCGAGAAACCCTGGACAGCCCCACCTTAAGTGATACGGAAAAAGTGAAGCGCGGCAGAAAATTACTGTCACCGGAAAAAGTTGCCGGTGAAGAGATCGCCACGCACGTTACCGATGTTCAGCAAGATCTCTTGCGCGTCAGCGGACAAGCGTTAACCATGCGCTTTTATGAAGAAATTTCACTGAAACTGCAACGCAAATGCAATGACATCGTATTGCGCCTGGAATTTAGCGCTGACAACAGTTGTGCGGCACTGTACAGCGCCATCCAACGTTTTAAACAAACCAAAGGCAATATTGATAATAAATTCCCGATCAGTTTCATGACGAAATCCGAGCAGGGTTTTGTAGAGACCGACAAGGTCATTAACAAATCACTCTATAAAGTGCTGCTGTTCATGCACATTGCCGATGCCGTCAAACGTGACTCCCTCAGTATCGTGGATTCCTATCGCTACAAAAAACTGGATAAATATCTTATCTCTCCGGAACGATGGGCAGCAGACCGGCTGTATTTGCTTACGCAAGCCAACATGCAGGACTTTGCCGACGCCAATACCGTATTGGATACCCTTGCGTTGCAATTGGATGCCCAATACGTGGAAACCAATGAGCATTTTTTGGAAAACAAAAATGATTACATTGAATCGGATGGCATGGGTGGTTACAAGCTGACATCCGAGCGCAACACCTCTGGCGAAAACCTGGCATTGACGCAAACACTCGATGTGGACATTCTTCCGGAGGATGTGCTGATTCCCATTGCGGAAGCAATCCACACGGTCAACATGGCCACTCACTTTCTGGATGAGTTTGAGCACCAGGATCACGCTTACTTGAAAGAGCGGCCAGCGGATCGGAATTTTTATGCGGGCATCATCGGCATGGGTGCGCACATGAATACGCGGCGATTGGCAAAGCTGTCGCGCGATATTGAAAATTCCGTTTTACAATCCATTTATGCATCCTACTTCAACCTTGAAAATGCCCGGCGCGCAAGTGATGCCATTATTCGATTTGTAAACAAGCTGCCGTTGTCCCAGCTGTTTCTCACTGAATTTGGCCTACAAACGTCCAGTGACGGACAAAAGTGGAAAGTCTCAAAAGAATCGTTCAATGCAAATCATTCGTTTAAATACGGTGGAAGGGATATTGTGCTTGCAGAATACTCCTTCATGGATGCGCGGTGTCTGTTTCCCCACTCGGAAGTGATTAGCGGCGCTGAGCGCGAAGCCCATTACATGATTGATGGTTTACTGCGAAATGAGGTGGTCAAATCCGATCTACATTCAACCGATACCCATGGCTACACCGAAGCTGTATTCGGCGTGACATACTTACTCAAATTCTCCTTCGCGCCACGTATTAAAAATGTGCATCGGCAACACCTATATGCCTTTAAATATCCCTCCGTTTATAAACAGAAAAAGTTCATGGTCTTGCCGGAGAAGCGGCTTGATATCGAGTTGTTACGAAAAAACTGGGACGATATTTTACGTCTCGTGACCTCTATCAAACTGGGGTAAGTCACAGCCTCACAAATTTTTAAACGGCTTAATTCGTATGCGGAAGATGAAAATTTGTTATACCGATCATTAAAGGAATTTGGCCGGATTCCCAAATCCCTGTACATCCTGCGTTACATTGATGATCCAGACCTGCGTGACGCCGTAATGAAGCAATTAAACAAAGGCGAATCCGGCAATCGATTAAACAAGGAACTTGCGCTGGGTCGCCTTGAATATACCCAGTCGTTGAAGGAAGAGCAGGCGCTTGCAGAATCCTGCAAACGGATCCTGAAAAACGTTGTTGTCTGCTGGAATTTTATGTTTGTGTCGCAACGGCTTTTACACGCGCGATCGGAGCAGGAGCGGGCTGCCATTCTGCGAAAAGTAAAATCGTCCTCCTTGTTAGCCTGGGAACATTTTAACTTTCATGGTCAATTTGATTTCTCGGAAGCGACGTTACGGGACTCACAACAGTTCGACTTTAAAGGGATGATTAACCCATCTTTGATCCAGGGAGCGGAAGGGATTTAACGGCAAGACCGACCAGGCTTGAAACGGTTTCCCAAAAAAAGGTGAATCAACGCGCCGGACTTTGGGAAACCGATTCATCCATAACTCATTGAACCAGCTGCAAATTTTCAGCTATCTACGGACAAAAAATCAGTTCTGTTTAAACTTAACCTTTATATGTCGTACTGCATACATCGCTTAGTGGTAGCTTTAATAAAGCCATGGTGGAGAAGGTGGGATGTAATGATTTCCTGTCCAAATTCCAACCTGATGAATTGGCTGCTGTTGTGCAAAAACGCTTGGGCGAATATTTAAAAGCACATTCCTGAATATCATCTGTGCAACTGACAAAAAACCGGCCTTGTGCCACTGCTGTCCCATAGTTTGTAGATAAAAGAAAAGCCTGTTTTCCAAGTTGATACAATGTAAGTGCGACCAAACATTGGTAAAACAAAGGAAAACAGGCTTTGTCACATTCTAACACCGCATTTCATCAACTACTCAAACCTTTATCGAGACATGAATTTGAAGCGGAAGCTAAAAAGCATCATGTCGGCCAAAAATTGCGCTCGGCCACCCGCTGGGATCAATTTGTCGGCATGGCCATGTCGCAGCTCTCTGGCCGCCAAAGCTTGCGTGATATTCAATCCAATCTCGAAGCACAGCAGCATAAACTTTATCATCTCGGTGCCAAGCCAATAGCCCGTTCAACGTTGGCACGAATCAACGAAGTACAGCCCGCCGAACTCTACAAACACGTATTTGCTCGTCTGCTTCACCGCTGTAAATCCATGCAGGGCAAACACAAATTCCAGTTTAAAAATCCGCTGTACTCCCTTGATGCCAGCGCGATTGATTTATCGCTGTCGGTATTTCCCTGGGCGGCGCATCGAGATGACACAGCAAATGTAAAATTAAGTGTTGGCCTGAATCATGGCACCCAAGTGCCGGAGTTTGTCGCACTCAGTGATGGCCAGGAAAACGACATGATTGAGGGACGAAAATTTGATTTTCCCAAAGGCAGCATCGTTGCGTTTGATAAAGGCTACGTGGATTACCGCTGGTTTAAGTTATTGACAGATAAAGGAGTTTTCTTTGTAACCCGCTTGCGCGCCAAAGCCGTCTATCGCGTGGAAGAACGTCGCTATGCCGACAGCAGCAAAGGTATTATCAGTGATCAGGTCATTCAATTATCCAGCGCTCATGCGATCAAACGCGGCGCACCGAAGTTGCGTCGAATTGGCTATCGTGACGCAACAACCGGCAAATTCTATGAGTTTCTCACCAACAACTTTCAGCTGGCGGCGGCCACAATTGCAGCGATTTATAAGGATCGCTGGCAGGTGGAGTTGTTCTTCAAAGCGATCAAACAAAACCTGAAGATCAAAGCGTTTGTGGGCACTTCAAGAAATGCGGTGTTAACACAAATTCGGATTGCCATGATTACGTATCTATTGTTGGCATTTTCGCGTCACAGCACTAAAGCGGGATGGACAGTTCAACGGATCATGAGGGTAATTCAGTTAAATTTGTTTGAGCGTAGGAGTCTAAAAAGCATCCTGATACCGGACCCGCCGAATCATAAAAAAAGCGAGCCTCAAATGAGGCTCGCCTTATGAGTAGAACTATGGGACAGCAGTGGGCATGACGCCGCTTTTTTATTGGTGCTTTGCGTGGAGCGATTATTCCAGAGTGGGCAAAAATCGATAGCCAACGCCAGGTTCGGTTTCAATATAGCGGGGGTTGGATGGATCATCACCTAATTTAGTGCGCAGACGCGCAATAAAAATACGCAAATAATGGGTGTCTTCAACATGTGTCCCTCCCCAGATTTCACGCAGTAGTTGCTGTTGGGTAACCAGGCGGCCCGCGTTATTAATCAGGCGTTTTAGCAGCTCAAATTCTTTTCTGGATAACTTGACGATCTCACCATCCACCTTCAATTTTCGCTCTTGCAAATCAATATGGATACGCTCGTCCTGGAATTCCCTGACAGATTGATCGGCAGGGCCAAAAGCTTTAATCAAGCCGCGAATGCGTGCCAGCAGCTCCTGGATGCCAAATGGCTTGACGACATAATCATTGGCGCCAGCATCCAGTGCCTGCACAATTTCTGTCTCGCGGTTGCGTACAGAGAGAATGATGATAGGGGCATGGTAAAAGTCGCGCAGCTTTTTCAAGACAACCATTCCATCCAGGTCTGGCAGGCCTAGATCGAGAATAATCAGGTCAGGTGGGTTATCTGCCGCCATGCTCAATCCCTGGCGCCCCACCTCAGCTTCAGCAACCTTGTAGCCTTGGGCGCTCAGGCCTATGTGTAAAAAACGACGAATTTGAGGTTCGTCGTCGATAATAAGAATGTTATGCATATCATTTCCCCTTGATGCGACGAGTCTAGCAGCTATGGGCCAGTAGGGGCGGTAATAGCGCGTTAAATCTTGGCGCTGTCCTCGGGTTGCTCCTGGTGTTTCTCTTCCTGGACCAATGGCAAGGTAATCCGCATACAGCATCCAGGTGGCTGTGAAGGGCTGTAAAAATTATCGTGAATGGTGACTGTTCCTCCATGAGCGGCAATCATTCCCTGGCATATAGTCAAGCCCAGACCGCTGCCGGATTTGCGCCTGTCGCCTTTTTCCGCGGTGTGAAAACGCTCGAATACCCGCTCCCGTTCATCTTCCGGGATACCGGGCCCCTGATCGCAAATATCAATAAATATTTGTTGTTGGGTCGCATAACACCGAGCTTTTATCGGCGCGCCCGGCGGTGAAAACTTGATGGCATTATCCACAATATTAAAAATGGCCTGTTCCAATAACGCTGAATGGACATAGAGTGGAGGAACATTAGGGCTAATATCCAAAAGCAAATCGTTATTGATTAGCAACGGCTTTAGCCGCTTTTTGGTGACGCTCATAACTTCTTCAATGGTCACCCAGGCAAGCTCAAGACGCAGCTGCCCAAAACCCAGCCTGGTCATATCCAGCAGGTTTTGGATGTAACGGTTCAGGCGTTGGGCTTCTTCCAATACTGTGGTGAGCAGTTCATTGATTTGCGGCGGTGACAGTTGCTCTCCCAACTCAAGTACAGTTGAGGTCGCGCCAATCATACTGGTTAAGGGCGTGCGGAAATCATGGGAGACAGAAGACAGCAGGGCAGAGCGTAATAACTCGTTTTCCTTGGCGATTTTTTCTTTTTCCAACTCGGCCGCCAGGCGGGTTCGCTCAAGTGAAATGTTGACCTGATGCATTAACAAAACAAAAATGTCTTTGGGTAAATGCTTGAGATCCTCAACTGCAATTTTGACCAAGCCAATAATGTTGCGTGAGTTATACAGGATATAAACATCGTGAACACGCTCCAGTTCACTGATTTCCTGCTCGTAGTGGTCTGACAGGCGATGTCCCAGCAATTCTTCCAAATCCGTTTTGCGCTGATGGCTAAGTCGTCGAATCATGGGATGTGTCGCCCAGTTTTCCTGTGGTGTAATCAGCACACAACGTTCTTTCCAGGGGATCAAGGCTTCGCGCAAAGCACGGATAACATCATCGGTGTTAAGTGCTTTAGGCAGTTTTTCGAGCAACTCCAGTTCTATATCGGTCATGAGTTCTCGAAATCGTATTTTCTGTATCGTATTTTTATGCTGTGTCGTCATATATCCGACCAACACAGACGTAAATAAAAACAGCGAGGCTGTCAGCAAATCTTCGTCGTTATGAATGACAACAGAGTGGTATGGCTCGGCAAAGAAAAAACTAAATGCAAAAAAACTGGAGATTGCATTAATGATGGCTAATTCCACCGTAACATTGATGGCAATAAATACCACCATGCTGATGTATAGCAAGGGAACATTGGTTTTGGGCAGATAATCAGTAATAAAAAACGCAAACGGCGTCAGCAACCAGGGGAATAATATGCCAATAGGGTAGGCAAAGCGTTTTATAAAACCGGGTGGGGACTCAATCATGATCGCCAGAATACTCGTGAAAACAATACAAGAATCGTCAAAAACTCAAGACGCCCCAGTAACATTCCTGCGGACAGTGCATATTTGGCTGTATCGCTCAAAGGTGCAAAATTACCCGCTGGACCAATAATATTGCCCAAACCAGGTCCCACATTCATGACTGCAGTTGCCGAACCGGTAATAGCCGTCACCAGATCAAGGCCTGTCAATGCCAGGATAATAGCAATAACGATAAAACACCCCATCATGAGGAACATATAAGAAATGGACGAGGCGATAATTTCCGAGCTGATTAAGCGATTATTATAGCGGCGGCTAATAATGGCGCGGGGGTGAATGGCGGTAATAATCTGTTCGCGCATTAAACCACCAAAAATCTGTAAACGGAAAATTTTGACGCCACCACTGGTAGAGCCTGAGCAGCCGCCAATAAACATTGCAAAAAAGAAAATCATCACCGCGAGTGATCCCCAGGTTTGGTAATCAGCAGATGCGAACCCGGTTGTTGTGATGACGGAGACCAGATTAAACGTCGCCATGGTAATCGCCTGTAGGGGAGGCATCTGCTCCGAGATAATCAAATGGATACTGACGACTAAAGATGTTGAAACGATTGCCAGCAATAGCCCCTTGACCTGGGTATCTGTAAATACCCGCCAATTGTGGCTCACCACCAGTCTGACAAACAGTACGAAGGGCATAGCACCCGCAAACATAAACAGGATACAAATCCAGTGGATTAGCAGGTTGTTAAATTGGGCAAAGGAGCTATCAGCAGTAGAGAAACCACCGGTTGAGACAGTGGCCATCGCGTGGTTAATGGCATTAAACCAATCCATACCTGCCAGCCAATATAACAAAAAGCAGAGGACTGATAGGGATATATAACAGTATATGATCATGGCAATTAAGCTGCGCGCTCTTGGCATTGCCTTGTCCGACCACTCTGAGGATTCGGTTTTAAATAGCCTCATACCCCCGACCCGTAAAAATGGCAATACCACGATTGCCATACCAATAATCCCTATGCCACCAATCCAGTTAAGCAGTGATCGCCAGAGCAAAATGTCACGGGGTAACTTTTCCAATCCTGAAATAACCGAGGAGCCAGTAGAGGTAACGCCAGACACAGCCTCAAAAATAGAATCTGCCAGGGAGAGGGGATTATCGATTAATAAAAAGGGGAGTGAACTTAGCAGGCAAACGCCTAACCAGGAGCCACTGGTAATCAGGAATACCTGTCTGGGCTGCATGTAATCAAAGTTAGCCTTGCGTCCAATTAGCAGGAAAACAATGCCAACGAGGCTGGTTATGGTGGCTGAGGCAAAAAATGCTAACTGGTTATCGCTATCATCTATGACGGAGAAGGCCAGGGGAACCAGCATGAATAAGGCAAGGAGATTCAGGATTGCCCCTAAAATGAACAGGGTAGGCCCTAGTAATTTCATAATATTCGTCTATTGGCCAGGCAAAAAAGTTGCGGCATTGTAAACCTTGTCGGCGTACTAGCCTATATACCTGCCGAGTTTGGGTATATAGGCCAGGGCCAGCGTGGCTACTTGGATTGCGTTATCTCAGCATAGACCAAGGTGACATAGAGGTTGAGGATGTGGGGAGACTGCTGCATAAAAAGTGTCAGGTCACTTTCAATGCCGAAACTCATCATCTGTGAGCGGCGCTCATCAACATAGCGCTTGGCCGCACGCTCAAGAACCTGGCGGAATACCAGGGGATCATGGAAACGTATATCAGGGTGGTTAATACAATATTGGGTAAATGCATAAAGGGCTTCGACAACTGCGCTTTTATAATAGGCGGGATGTAACTGGTGTGTGAGCTGGTCAATAAGATGGGCGAAACTATCTTCACCCGGTGTCATGGAACTGCGTGTAATTTCACAATCCAGGGCATGACTGGAGCCATCCATGCCGAATACCAATATACGTGCGCACATTAAGCTGTGCCAAATATCGCGCAGGAAATTGCTATCGAAATGAGTAATCAATCCACGAGCGGTACGCCACTCCAGCCAATCTGTATCCATAGCATCGCTCAGTATGGAGTTTTCATCCTCTGTGGCAGATTCCTGGTGATGGATTTTATAGGGCGTCACGTGATTGATACCCTGGGCAAATACTTTTTTGCGTGACGTCAGGATTGTGCGAATTTTCTTGTACAGCTTGGCTGGTGATTGCAAGCCAACCCATTCAACCAGGCTGACGTCTTCGGCGTCCCCCTTGTCCATGGCACATAGCAACATAAAGTTACGTAACTGCACAGAGTGCAGACCGTCAAACAGCGGTGGGTCAGAGCGTATCAACGAACCTATGGCTGACAGGACTTCCTGGATCAGGGTGCGCTCTAACTCATCGGGAAAAAGCTTGCGGACTCCCTCAAAATAGCTGGCATTGGAAAAAGACTGGTCAACCTTGATTTCCGTAAAATTATTATCTCCAACCGTTATGACCAGGTTTCTTGCAGCCAGTAGTGTCAGGCTGTCAGTAAGATCAATCAATGAATAATTGAATTGGGCAAAACAAAAGCGAGATAGTAACCAGTAGTTAACCTTTTGGGAGCGTACAAAAATATCGCGGATCAAATCCAGCAAGCTAATGTGTGCGCCGTTAGCCCCGATATTGGAATCCAGTGAACGGCCTTTTACGTACTTGGCGAATTTACGATAGGTAATAATATCGCTTTCTGTGTAAAAGTTTTCCAGCAGGGCTCTGGCTACGGGCTCCAACAGCTCAGGGCGAATATGCCCCTCTGCATCCGCTACCTGTTCAGCACTGGTCGTATTTGTTAACGATACAATTTGGGAATAGGGGACATTCAGGTGATTGACCCGTGAAGCACGATAAGCAAGATTAGCTGATGCATAGCCGACGTATTCATATTTGTTGCGTAATTGCAAATCGCGCAAAGCATCAAATACAACACTAACATTGGGTATGGCGCTTAAGCGCTGGTCTACCATAAGAGTAAAAACAGCGACTTCTTTACTTAGCCAATTCTTGTAAATAAATTCAATTTCCCGAGTCAGGTTCTCCACAACCCATTGAGCATCGAAAAGGCGGTAGTCTTCTCGCTCGGTTTGCATCCAGGAGAGACTTAAATAAACCTTATTGTTGATTTCATAGGTTTGTGAGGTAGCCAAACTCTGTGCTCGACGACGAGGGCGCCCGGTCAATCCCAGGCTTTTATTCTCACCAACATGGGAGTACACCTCCATTAAACCAGTGGCTGAAACAACTCCCATAGGTTTAATATCTTGCAAGCTTTCTGCAATAACACCGTATTTTACTAGCTGATTTTTAATACTTTCGTTTTCTGCCAGTACCACCAAAGCAATATTGGACTTGATAAACCGGGTAGAGCGCCTGCGCATTTTCAGGGGGTCAAGGTCATCTGTGCTAACCAATCCTTCATCTAACATTAGTCCGGTTAGATAAAGGCTCTGCGCCCAAACCAAGGGAATATTTTCATTGGGCACACGCGGCTGAGAGCGCGGGCTTTTCTTTTCTGCCTCGATATTTTCCTGCGGCAAATAATAAAGCTCAGGTAGCAAACCATAGCCATCTACATGAACCATTAGGGATTCCAGTTTTTTACGATAGTATTTAGCCGTTGCATCGCTGCCATCAAAGAGCGCGGTAATATATAAATAGGTAAAAAACAGCGGCCATTCTGATTCAATATTGGCAAAATTCACTAACTCGGCATGTTCATAATAAATGCGCGAACTCTCTTCCAAAACCGTTTGATGGCCATCCCATAAAAAGCGTTTGCAACCATAGTTCCCGCCTAATTTGGTCAGGATTGAATCGCGTGTTCGCCGTGCCAGGGTTTCCTTGCCTACAGCAAACGCAGGAAACCCGATAATACTCAGCAGGGCACTATCAGTTTCCTTGGAAAGAGACTCGCGGGGAAGTAGTGAGGCGAGGGTGGTTCGGGCCAGGGAGATGGCGTCAGCAATCACATGGATAATCCCCCGTTTATCGCCGTGCTTGCCGAATACATTAAACCCATCCATGGCCTGCAATGCTGCTTTAGCCATACCCACGGAGCTGGCATTAATTTCTGTCTTACCATTATTGACTTTATTCCCGCGCTCCCAAATCCCGTAATCCGGGGTGCGGTAGGCACTTGAAATGTAATAAACGAGGTTCTGGACGAAATCCACCTCATCAGGTGTACAAACAATACGCAAACCTGATGCACTCATTTGACCCAGCATCAATAGGTAGAGGGAGGTTGCATCTATTTGCAGGTGTCCCCAGGCATCATCGGCCACAACCGGCAAGCCTGTGGCAGTGTCGTATTTGGCGTGAAGGGAATCGCGGTTATCGAGCGAATATTTGAAGGCTTCTACCTTGTGAGCCTGGCGCATCATCGCCTGTAACAAACCGCGCATGAGTTTAATGGTGGCTTGTTCTAACAGATCACTGCGATGGTTTTCTCCCTGACGGCGATATGCCAATCCCAGACTCCAGACGCAAATCACTGAATAAACATTATCGCGAACCCAGGCATCTGTGTAATCACCATGATTATTAACAGCCGTACTGGCAGGTAACAAACCGGATACCGGGTGTTGGCGGTTAAGGATTACGGTATGGATTTCAGAATATAAACGTTCCAGAAGCTGAGAGTGTTTCATAGGATCTACAACTTGCCTTATGCAAGGCGGGGCAGCGAAAAATGCAGGTATGTGCTTACTGGGAATGGCATATTTTTAATTTAACATAATATACATTATGCGCAGTTATACATCCCAAACCCTAAAATGACCAATCAGTCATCTTTAGGCCACAACCCTGATTCCCGCCAACCTGCCTATCTATCGGTTATCGAATCTACAAGGCACCCAGTTGGGTCGCGCTACGCTCCATAGTCGCTTCGCGCTCCCGGATGGGTGCCGGAGGTTTGCTGAAAGCATACACAGTGACCCCCTTGAGTTCAAAAGCAAAAACGGAGCCAGCGCGATAAATTAGCGTATAACCGAATCGTGACAGCTGTTCAGTCGTTAGCGTGACGGCTCGGTCATCCGGCAACTGTGCCTCAAAATAGTTCAGGTCGTTGATGGATGCCACAAAATACAGCACCTGGAACCAGGTGCATTTGGATAAGTAAGAACCAAGCGGAAACCTGGATAACCGGATTAACGCCCTCGCCTTCTTTTGGGGATAAGCAACAAGTCTGTTGCGAATTGAATAACTGGTGGGCGCGCGCCCTAATGGTACGGGTAGTTGCAGCCCTGTGTTGCTAAATCCAACGCAATAACCATACATCTCGTCTGGTTGATTTCACGCGCCAGTATGCCCTGCAAAGAAAATACATGCCGATCAGAAATACGGCCCACACTAAATAGGCTCGCCACAATGCTGGCTCATATCCTACCGGCCAATCATCAGAACCCGCCGTGAGCATATTTACCGCATTACCGTAGTTCAAAGCGGTCCAGATTTGTGAGGATAAATGAATCAATGGAATATGTAGCAAATAGAAAAACAGCGGCACCTTACCGAAAGTAGCTAATATACTTGCCCCCCAAAACTGGAATCGCTGGGCAAATGCCATTAGTAATAAACATAATCCCAAGGTAATAGCGATAAATTGCAGCGATGCGGGATATTTACTCACATTCAGAAAGGACAAAATGGAAAAAACAGAGGTTGATTGGGCGAGATAAGGAGAAGGATCACCGTATTGTCCCCAGGCCCGTAATACAATAAACAGGCACAATGAGGCCCCACCCAATAAGGTAGTCCAGGGCACAATATGTTGGGGATATTTTACATACAAGTGGCCCAATAAATAACCCAACAACATCACTCCGGGCCAAGGTAACAAAGGATAGGCGATGAAAAAGTGATACCCGCTGTTAAACACTTCGAACCCACCGCGTTGATGCAAAATATGCCACCACCACTGCCATCCATCGGTGGGCTGAATACCATTTAACAAATCATGTCCAGCCACCATTATTACTGCCAATAGTGCCAGTGGCAAAACAGGCAACCAAATAGCGGCGGCACAGAAAATCATTGATAAACCGATAACCCAAATCACTTGTAGCCAGAGATAATCAATGGGTAAGGCTGCCTTCCAGCTGATATTGACAACCACGATTTCCAACAAGACCAACCACAATCCCCGCAACAACAGGTAGCGGCTTAATGCCATTTTATCCCCCTGCTTGGCCAACTGGAGATAAGCAGATACCCCCGCCAGGAAAATAAAAGCCGGGGCACAAAAATGAGTTATCCAACGCGTCATGAACCATGCGGGGGATGTGTGGGAAAGATCCAATGTCGAAAAAGCCGTAGGAGCCCAATAATCCCTAATATGATCCAGAGCCATCAATACAATTGCCAATCCCCTGATAACATCAATCCCCTGATAACGGTCAGTGTGCGTCATACTGCTCATCACATCTCTCCGGCACGTCGAACTGAAGTGGTCCAGAAGTTCACTGAAAGCGATAAGGAAAGTGAACGAACATGGTGAAACCAGCCATCAGGGATAAACAACATATCACCGGATCCAACCAACACTTTTAAAAAGTTAACCTCTTGTGCTTCCGGATGACGGGAATAGTCAGGTTCCTCGGCATTAACCTCGCTTCCTTCGAGGCCGCCATCCTTGTGGGTAGCCCAGGCATATAGATGTGTTCGCTCATGCGGTGCAGCAAGAATAAAAGCTTTTTCTCCCCAGACCTGGGCAAACAGGTTATCGGAGTCATCGCGATGCAAGGGGGTTACAGTACCCTGGGGGCCAATCCAGATACGTGGAGGAATATATTGGTCATGTCGGAAATATACCGGCCAGCGAATTAATGTTTCCAGGGATTCCGGCAGTGAATTACTACCGAGATACTCAGGCAGTTTATTATCTCCTGTTTTATATGCTTTAGCGGAGCGAATAAAGTCTGCCATAGATTCAGCTTTGAACTTGCGGTTTTTGGAAAAAGTTTGCGATACATAATCACCTGTTCGGATCATGCCTTGCAGTCCTTCAAAATGAAGTACACTTTCTTCCTGGCTCATGTTGTAAAGCGGCCACTCTTTCAAGGCATTGGTAATGATGACCGGTTTGCATGGGAGCACATACTGCTGATAGAAAACCTCAGGTGACAAGTCATCACTATCCCACCGCTCTACTGTACGAAGTGGTGGCTGTGCAGCTGTTACAAACTCTGAATAGCGTTCAGGCGCAGGAAAGCGTTGCTCTTCAACATTTGAATCAATTTTGTTTTCGGTATTCCTGTCACTCAGGGATGCTCGAATTGCCTGGGGTAGTAAGGTGGCCAATCCGAAATCGCCTTCTACCAGGATTTTCCCCGCCGTGAATAAGCGTTCAAGATCACGACTTTTATTGGCTACAGCAACGAAGTCATCGGTTGACATCTTGATCGTAACATCGGAAGGAGCATCACAATGCCCGACCTTCACTGAATCGGATACTGTGATGGAAAGGCTGTCGCCAGAAGTAAACTGAAATGCCAACACCCCCTGCATACCGGGAATTTCATTTGCTCGGGCGAATATTTTTTCAGCAATTCTCTCAAGCTCCATTCTTGGCATCCTCATTAAAGAAGTGTTGTTATCTCACAGCATCTTAAACGAGATGATTAAAGTAAAATTTACCTGGCAGCCTATCAACTTATGTAAATGATCTTGAATGGGGAACCATTAACCCAGAGTTGAGCTAGAGTAAGACGAATAGGAAGTGCAACTTCTTTCAGGCAAGATGGGTCCTAAAATAGGATGACCCCCTAATATTTGTGCCAATCAGGGAGCTTTGAGGTAAAATATCTTAATGAAAAAGCAAACCGATATCCCCTCAGCAGATAATAACGTTGACGCTATAGTCAGGGCGGCGGCAGACTGGTGTATGCTCATACACTCGGACGAGTGCAGTCCAGCGGACCAGGTAGCCTTTAACCAGTGGCTCAAGCAAGATCCGGCTCATGAACAGGCCTATAACAAAATACGCCAGGTTTGGGGGCTGAGTGAGCAATTGACGCCAACAATATCTTCCCCATGGGCACAAGCCAATACCTCCCCAAAAACTACCCAGCCTTTGCCAATCGCGGCCAAAACACCTTATTGGCCATGGCAATCCATCGCCTGGGCGGTATCACTGGCAAGCATCCTGTTGGTAACACTGGGCTACCTTGGTTGGACATTAAATTGTGTGCCAAATGAATATCATCGTTACAGCACGGAACAAGCCCGCAGCCACGTGATATTACCCGATGGCACCCGGGTTGAAATGAACCTTAACACCCAAATCAGTTATGCCAACTACCGCGACAGGCGCCATGTCAGTATTAATGGCAATGGAGAAGCGTTTTTCAATGTCTCGCACAATACAAAACACCCCTTTAAAATCAGTGCAGCCAACGGGACGATAACGGTTACAGGAACAGCATTTAATGTCTGGAAATATGGAAAAGATGTTGCAGTGACTGTTACAGAAGGTTCAGTAATCGTCCAAAATGGCAAAGATACTGTTCATCTGACACCTGGCATGAAAGCAGAATATACGGCTAAATACTCACTCAAGGTATCATTTGGTGATCTTGACCAGGCATTGGCATGGCAATCCGGCAAGCTCATCCTGGATGATCAACCTCTCGCGAAAGCCATACCACAGATTGCTCGCTATCTTGATGAATCTATTATCCTGACCGATGCCACTGTGGCCAATTTACGCATTGGTGGTATCTACAATACCGAAAATCTTGATGATCTCATTACTGCCCTCCCCCAAATATTGCCCCTATCTATCAAAAAACGATTCTGGAGTGGTATAGAAATCTCCAGTTATCCGCATTAAGTCTCACCATATGTTGCAGCCAAATAGTGTTTCCACTTACAAAAACACTATTTAGCTGCAATGAATAAAGTAAGGCGGTGCCCTTCCCCATCCCTACCCTACATGGCGACTATTTATATTCCTTGGGGAAAAAGTGTGATGCGTTTCAATACGCCAGACTCGATTTGCACATCGGTAAATGGTAATTCAGGCCACGATTGCTGGGAAAATAGTTGTGTTTGATCAACAAAGTGTTCAGATAGCGGATCACTGGATTGAGAATAAGCCAGTACTCCCCACGCTTTGGGGCCTGCATTGTCAAACTCAACCAATTGAATATAACTACTGCCTCTGGTCACTTTGAAATAATCTTCATCAAGCTCAGACTCTATAACGTTATACACACCCAGTTCACCATAGCCCCCCGGAATTGGGATTTTGCGACCATTCTTTACAACGGCCTGTATATCTCCCCAGTGAATATTAGATGGAATCCCCATGTTCTCTAACTTATCATTAGCAGCACGCAATACGGTCACTACAGCTTGCACCACCTCAGGGTTGTCCAAATTGATACCGTAGGGCGTGTGTAACGGATTCTTTGGATTAAATGGAACGCGCCATCTATTTTCTATCTGCGCAAACCCCATGGCAAATTCAGAAAAAAGCAACAAGCCAGCCCCACTGTTCACGTTGGCTTTGCTATCCCATTGGTCTAATTTTGCGCAAGCTTGCTTTAAATCCTTGCTGTCTCTATGTAACTTACACAAGCTAAGAAGATCATCCATAATCAGATCGGCCAAATACACGCGGTTGTCAGTCACCAGCTCGCGTAAATCAGCCGCCGTTGTTCTATTTGATTCCTGCAGACGACTGACTGCAAATCGCGTCCTTAATCCAAGTTGCGAATCAGATCGGCTGACTAATGGCGAAAAACCCGTTAGTGGATCTAATGGGTTGCTTAACCAGGCGCTGTCATTGGAGTTTTGGACATAATCTTCCCGTACTAACGCCGGCAACTTAACCGCCGGAACAATACCAGGTTGAGCAGCTCTTTCATCAACTATCCATTGGCATTGTTGCGTTGAGCCATCCAGCACAACCAATCCGTGTTTGATCAGCATTGGATCAGCACAAGTGTTTAACTGGTTATCAGTCAAAAATGGTATAACAGATTGATTCAAATACAACGCTTTTCCCGTTGCGTCTACAGCTACTGTATTTACCCACGGAATTCCCTGTAATTGGGCCAGGCTTCGCTGCAATTCCTTCGTATCTCGCACCTGGTTTATCGAGTACCACTGTGATAAAACACGGGTATTGTCCCGGTTGGCATCGCGTAGAGCAAAAGCCGTATTTTTGTCCCAGGCAAGCATTCCGGGAATGACCACTACAGGGCCGTATTCAGATTCATAAATGGCGTGTTTGACTTCGGATACATTACCGTCATTATCCTTGGCAGACACTGTTATGGTTATTTTCTTAAGTGGTCGTGACTCATCTCCTACAAGATATCGTGTTGGATCTTTGGGATCGAGCTTCAATCGATATAACGTAAAATGGCTGGAGGTATCAACGGTATGGGTCCAGGCTATGTGCTGATTAAAACCAATATTGATCAAGGGTAAACCCGGTAGTGCTGCCCCCATCACATCCAATTTACCAGGAATAGTCAAATGCATCTGGTAAAAGCGTTGTGCTCCCACCTCCCAGGGAAAATGGGGGTTTGCCAATAACAATCCCTTGCCATTCATCGCACGGGCCTTACCTATTGCAAGCGCATTACTGCCCAGTGATGAGACGGACTTGCCACCAAACAACCAGTTCCTATCGAACTCAATATGAGCTAATAACTGGCTGGTATTGGCACGAATTGACATACTATCTAAATGCTGTGGCGGAGAGGCGCCAATCATAGGACCGACAAACTGTTTTAATCCTCCCTCCACCAACAGGCTACGTACAAGACGAACCAGGTCCTGGGTCAGGATTGGCCTTAGCCACTCGTCTTTTTGACAACTTATATCACCTGGTTTTGCTTCCGCAAGATAGCGATTAAATCCCTGTACATACCCCCTTAATAATTGTTGGATAGCTTCTGGTTGTTTTTGCCAAAAAGTATCAACCTGATAATCATTATTCAACCATGAATAAAATAGATCAGATGCAAGATTATTGATCTGTGCACTGGATGTTTTTTCAGTGCCAAAGAAGCGGGAACGCTCTCCATTTGCAGTAATTATTTCCTGCACCAGGAGACAAGCATTGTCACGTGAATAGGCATAACCAATTCCATATCCCAGGCCAAATTCATTATCTGCCTTAATATGAGGAATGCCATAGGTTGTCCAGCGAATATCGGCTATCTGCTGTTTTTCGGTGTTTACAGCACAACTGATCAGAAATCCAATTATTATAGAAATCAACAATATCGGTAGCTTTTCTATAGTTGTACGCAATATTGGAAAAATACTCTGCCTACCGAACATTTACTGTTCCCCTTTTATACATTAATAAATAGCCTATTAGTACTAAGTAGGTAACGAGCATCCAACAGTAAAATTTATAGGGGTAAAGAGCGATGAGAATGATACGTTTATAGTAGGGAGCATTTATTAAGCGAGACTTCATTATGTCTAGATTACCAATAAAAAAAGTCCTGGACGAACAGGAAAAGCTAACAGGAACCTATATCAGCTATTGCCGGGGAATACCGGTGACGGTGTATTACCACAATCAGGTATTGACTGTAAAACCAACACCACATTCAAAACAGCAGATTTGGTCATGGCAACCTGAAACCGGCATTCTAGCCACAGAAGAAGGTGACTATGATGGACTACTCCCCATACTTGAAAGCCTGTTCGGTCAAATACCTTTACCGGATAGAATTTACCTAACCTTGAGTGCATCACTTCAATCTTTGTTACTCCAATCCGGTATGGTACATATATCTCCTACCGGAAAAATGGTTATCAGTCGAGATATTTTTTGGCAATTAAATGATCTATGGCTGACCTTCCCTTCTTCTCCTTATCCACAACAGCTGATTATGGGAAATGCCCAATGTCGGCACCCCATCCGGCCAGCCAAAAAAACAGGTACCTTATATCGCCGTTTTATTCCCTGGTTGAGTCAAACCCTAAGTTTCAGGGCACTGGATATCAAAGAGGACTTAATAGATTTCCACCGGTGGATGCACAACCCGCAAGTTGCTGAATTTTGGCAACAAGCCGATAGTTGTGAAACACTATCTGACTATCTACAAACATTGGAACAAGATGCTCATTGCCAAACCATCATTGGATGCTTTGACGAAAAACCCTTTGCTTATTTTGAAATCTATTGGGCAAAAGAGGATCGAATTGCTCCATTTTACATACCTGATGACTATGATCGCGGCTGGCATCTCTTAGTGGGAGAAGAGGCCTATAGAGGGAAAGATTGGTTCTGCGCCTGGTTTCCCTCATTGCAACATTATCTTTTTCTTGATGATTCCCGCACACAACGCATTGTCGCCGAACCAAGGCATGACAATATTAAGTTAATTCGCAATGCCCATAAGTTTGGGTTCGGGACAATAAAAACCTTTGAGTTTCCACACAAAAAAGCACAACTTCTTATGTTATTGCGAGAAAACTTCTTTCAGGGAAACCATATACATCCTTCAATATTGTTATAGGCCCATCTACATTCAGTTAAATTCGGGCTTCCTCAAGGGCAACATGACTAACATTTGATGGGATGCGGCACTGCCGTAGATAATTATGCAATGAAACCGCTATCTCTTCAGATCGATAAGGCAGTACAGATAGTAAAGTATCACTCAGCCCATGTGTGGATTCGCAAAAACCCTGCATATAAATGGCGGGTTTACAACGGGGATCTGTTTGAATACGATAATCCCGACCTACCGAATAGTCTCCCAAATACCTGTCCAACTGGGCCAGCAAATGGCGGTGCTGTTTTCTTTCATATCCTGTTGCCAAAATAACAGCATCATACCGCTCGCGGCTAAACTCACCATTACTTTTATCCAATAAATTTAACCATATACCTTCCCTATTGGCTTCTGCACCTTCAATATTGCGTAAACGGCAATATCTGTGGCGCATATTCCCTTCAACTTTCTGACGATAAAAGATAGCGTAAATGCGCTCAATCAGATCAACATCTACTACGGCATAATTGGTATTATGGTATTCCTTGATATAACGCACCCGCTCCGCTTCATCCTGGTTGTAGATTAGGTCAGTAAATTCAGGCGCAAAAATTTCATTGACAAAAGGTGTATCATCAGCTGGCTTTATGGAAGATCCTCTGATAATCCAATCAACGGATACAGAGGGATAACAATCATTAAGATCAATAAATGCCTCTGCTGCACTCTGGCCTCCACCGACGATGGCAATACGCATAGAGGTTGATGGAGAAATGCCCAGCTGGTTAATACGCGCAATATATTCCGCATGATGGAAAACCCGGCGATCTCCCTTTAATAACTGGAAAACAGAAGGAATACTTGGTGTGCCACCAGCACTGATGACTACGGATTGGGTTTCCCTGTACTGCTCATTCCCCTCAACACCCTGTGATACCACTCGTAGAGTATCTACAACACCATGACGAAAAACTGGCTCAATTGCGGTAACTTCTTCGCCATAATGACATACGGATTTAAAATGACTGGCAGTCCAACGCAGATAATCATTAAATTCCATGCGGCATGGATATAACGTGCCGAGATTAATGAAATCTACTAAACGCCGATGTTTATGGAGATAGTTAACAAAAGAATAAGGGCTTTTAGGGTTTCTGAGCGATACTAAATCTTTTAAAAAAGAAATTTGCAAATCACTCTGTCCAACCAAAGTATTACCATGCCATTGGTAATTCACTTGTTTATCTAAAAATAGAGTATTTAGCGTTTTATATTGAGAGGACTGCTCTTCAAGTGCGATAGCCAAAGCCAAATTGGATGGACCAAAGCCTATGCCAATCATATCATAAAGCATGGATTCCGCTGTATGGGTCATGTACCAACTCCCCTTGTGCTATTCAAGTGACTTATGGAAATATAAAAAATCATCGGTGTTGTTAACAAATAACGAATCTTAAATAATGGAATTTACTGTTGTTACGGCTGTTTTCTATCAATTATCGAAACTTCGTATTAACGATAGTGTGGGGATATGTCAGGAAAATTATTTTTCCAGTTTTAAATTGCGTGCATACCATGGGCGGCGAGCAATCCGCCGTAGCAAATCCGGTACATCGGTTTCTCCACTGAGCGCAATACGCAAAGCTAACTTCATCTCTTCTTTATTTAATGCAACCCTATCACGCCTGTTTTTTGAGGGTATACAGCCATAAGAAGATGCTCCCAACCAGGGATCTGCTATTTGTACCCATCGTCCTGGGGCAAACCATGACACCCCCTTTATGGTCTTTCGCTCCACCTCACCAGGGTGAATACGCTCATGGGCACGAAACCAATCCTCAACACGATCATCAATCCAGCCGTGAAACATCCAGAACACCGGATTGACGTGTGATGAGAAAGGATCACCTAGATAATCATTTTCTGGTAAAAACCAACGGGGAGAAAAATCGGTATAACGCCTATCCCAAAATAATGGCATTCCATTGCTGGGGTCACGGGTGACAGTAGCCCAGCGCATGTGTAACCAATCATGAATACCCAATTCTAATTCCGAGCCAAACTCACCCAGTGTCATTTGACTTAGGTACTCAGGATCATGATAGAGGGATTCCCATACCTGATAGTTACTGTAAAAGGCTTCACTGCCCTTGACACTACGCAACCACTGGGAATACTCCTCATCTTCTGTAGGCTCCCAGGCCGGGGGTACAGAACAGCCATCAACATTTTCGTAGTAGCGAATAAATCCCTGGCGATCGTATTCTATAAATGGGGCTGGCAATGGCAATCGAGACCAACACACTAAATCTGGCTGTAGTTCACGCGCTCGCTGCATCATGCCTCGGTGCATAAACAGAAAATCTTCGCCAGAGCCATTGCGATGCTTGGCTCGTCCACGAGCGTCACGCTCTCGTCCAATTGGGCCCGGCTGCCACCCTAAACCCCTGAGTGCCTCGCGTTTTTTTTCAGACAACTGATGCCACTTGTCGCGAGATGCATGCCATATTTGATGAAATAAACGATGTTCTACTGACGATAGCCAAGCTAATAGTTCGGCATTAAGTGGTTTGCGTTCACGCGCCTCAGGGAATAATCGCTTGTGTGCGACAAAACGCTTTTTTTGCTCTGGTAGTTGTAGTGAATAACCTAGGTCTCGCAAGTTTCCACTCAAGGTTCCCGCACCGGCATTTCCCCAGCTATCCCATATTTCGTCCATGACAGCGTCACATTCATAACGGGGACCATGTTCATCACATAGAATCCAGCGTACGCGGGGTGCACTTAATGTAGCCAGGCTACCCAATACTCGATATTCAGGCTCGTTTTTATCACGCAACGATATTGCTGTGCCTAAATAACCACGCAATGCGCGACCGGTTACTCCCACATCCAGGATCATTTCCAATTTGTCGTGTGGTAAAGCATCCAGCTTGCCATTATCGAGCAACTGAAAATCCCAGATGCCGCGTAATTTCTCTGCCAGTAGATCACCTTGGTGTGAAGCAGGTTCAGCAACAGCCTCGCCCGCTGTAACGTCTTTATCATTATTTATTAACCGATTCCGGATCTCCCGCTGGGCGTAATAAACCCCTGGAATTACCAGGCCAGCAGCAGTAAGGGATGCCAGGAACTTTCTGCGGGAAAACGTCATCCGGAAAATAGCCTTAAGTTATGATCATTACTAATGACTTTCTGCTCCACTTACCCGCAATGACAATGCCTGTAATATCTATGTGGAGACCGACAGCCGGTTATTTTTTATAGTAACGTCGAGTTAATAATTAAATTTACCCTGTAACCACGATTTAAAAATCAACCCGATAACCTGTGCCCTACAAATTAAATTTCAATGGTAATTACTCGTTATTACCCAGACAGACAAAAGTACATACGAGGTTTTGATGAAGCCACTTCGCATTATTAAACCAAAATCGATCTGGTTTTGGTTGGTATTAATTTTGGTAGTAATTGGGGCTTTAGGCGCCAGTTATTGGCTGTGGTTACAACGAAGCGATATCAATTACCCCAAAGAAATTAGGGAGCATGCCAAAGCACTGCATGAACGGATTATCTCTTTTGATAGCCATATCGATATTCCTATCACTTTTAACACCAGTGGCAGGGAAGCGAATGTTGACGGCCCTTATCAATTCGATCTGATTAAAGCGGGAAAAGGACGGTTATCCGGAGCGGCACTGACTATTTTTGCCTGGCCTGAGATGTGGAGTGGCCCTAATGCCCCGCATCGCCCGACACCTGGCATGGTTGAGGGCGCGCGCAATGAACAGGAGGCCCGCTACAAAATTATCCAGAGTATTGTCCGGGATTTTCCCAACCAGGCAGGTATTGCCTATACACCGGATGACTTTTACCGCTTGGTGGATGAGGGAAAATTCGCCATTGTAATCAGCATGCTCAATGCTTACCCATTTGGTGAGGATATATCACAACTCGACCGCTGGGCTGCTCGTGGTATGCGCATGTTTGGCTTCAGTTATGTAGGTAACAACCTATGGGCTGACTCATCGCGCCCCATGGCTTTTTTTAATGACACACCTAATGCCTTGGGTGGTTTATCTACATTAGGAAAACAAGCTGTAAGACGGCTGAACGATTTAGGCGTAATCATTGATATTTCACACATGTCAAACAAAGCTGTAAAAGATGTCGTTGAATTAACCCGTGCCCCCGTTGTTGCTTCACACTCAACCGTGCGGGGTATTGTTGATATTCCTCGCAATCTGAGCGATGAAGAATTGCAGCTGATCAAGCAAACTGGCGGCGTAGTACAAATTGTCGGTTTTCCTACCTATCTGCGCCCGCTCAGTAATTTAACTTTACAAAAATTGAATAAATTACGGGAAAAATTCCAACTTCCCCCCCTGGAAACACTGGATAACCTGGCCAATGCCCATATGCCTGGTGACGCAATAATCGCCATTTGGCCTGAGCAGAAATTCGCTGAATATGCCGGTGCCCTCTACGATATTATTGAGCAAGAACCAAAGGCAACATTAGATGACTTGGGTAATGCCATCGACTACGCCGTAAAGAAAGTAGGTATTGATCATGTTGGTATCAGCTCCGACTTTAATGATGGCGGAGGTGTTATCGGCTGGAAGGATGTCAGTGATACCCGCAATGTCACGGCTGAATTAATAAAACGGGGCTATTCAGATACCGATATCGCCAAGTTATGGGGTGGCAATTTTCTGCGAGTATGGAAAGAGGTTCAAACCCGGGCGCACCCCATCGCCGCTGCAGAACAACCAATTTCTATTCACTAAGAGACATACATGAGCACATCTACCCTATGGCAGGAAACTAATTCCCTGCTCAAACCGTTCCGATTACGCATACTGATCGCCGCCCTACTCGGAATTTTCAGCGGTTTGGCCACGACAGCACTATTAGCGACGATTAACCTTACGTTAAATGCTGATGGCTCTAATAACCAACTTATTGTTACCTTTGTCGGTTTGTGCCTGCTGGTCATGGCCTGTACTGCCGGGTCAAACCTGATGGTTAACTATATTGGACAGCATGTGATCTTGCGGTTGCGGCAGAGTTTGGCCAAGAAAGTATTATTGGCCCCTATTGAACAGCTGGAGCGTTTTCGCAGTCACAGGCTTATTCCTGTACTGGTTGATGATGTTGATACCATTAATAAGTTTGTCCTTGATATTGCTCCATTAATTGTGTCGTTTGCGATTACCCTGGGCTGCCTATCCTATCTGGCTTACTTATCTTGGCAGATTTTACTCCTGACGATACTTACCGTTGCAATCGGCAGTTTTGCCCAATACCTGGCCCATCGTTTCGGCAAGCCCCATCTGGACGAGGCCCGCGATGCTACAGATGACCTGCAAAACCTGTATGAAACATTATCTGATGCCGCCAAAGAACTACGTATCCAACGGCCTCGTCGCTATCAATTATTCTCCGTCCAAATACCGCAAGTAACGGAGCGTATTTGCCGAGCCAATATTCGTGCAACAAATGTTTTTATCAGTGCGGGTACTTTTGGCTCCATTTTGTTTTTTGTGGTGATCGGTATGGCTATTGTCTATCAGGCAATGTGGCCATTGGTTGATAAAACGATGCTGGGTGGATTTGTACTGGTCATGCTTTATGTAAAAGCACCCCTGGAGTTTATGATAACGACTATACCCAATGTCACCCGGGCTCAAGTTGCCTTCCAGCGTATTGCTACGCTATCTAGGCAATTTCTCTCTCCGGAACCTCACCTGCTCACCACAAAAAATCTTCATTCATCCGTTGGGACTGTACCTGGTCAGGAATGGCGTAATCCAGTTGCCCCATTCCAGCGGCTACAGCTCAAATCCATACAATACACCTTTCCCTCCAATGATGATCTTCCTCCTTTCAAGCTGGGGCCGTTGAGCCTGGATATTCATGCCGGAGATATAGTGTTTATTGTCGGCGAGAACGGTTGTGGCAAAACCACACTCATTAAATTACTGCTCGGACTCTATGAGCCCCAACAAGGTCAAATCCTCCTCAATGGCAAACCGGTTTTCAGGGAGTCGTTGGATGATTATCGCCAACTGTTTACTACCGTCTTTTCCGATTACCACCTGTTTGAGGAGCTTGCCCAGGGCTTGGATCATTTACCTGAACAGGCTATGCATTACCTGCAGCGCATGGATATTGCGCATAAAGTTGGTATACGCAATGGGGCCTTTACGACGACAGAACTATCCACCGGACAACGCAAGCGTTTGGCACTGATCAATGCATGGCTGGAAAATCGCTCCATTCTCATCTTCGACGAATGGGCAGCGGACCAGGATCCCACCTTTCGGCGGATTTTTTATACGGAGTTATTGCCCGATTTAAAGCGGCTGGGCAAAACACTCGTTGTCATTTCACACGATGATCGCTATTTTCATGTGGCGGATAGGATTGTCGAACTTAATGCAGGAGTGGTCGTAGACAAGGCAGAGGAAGTAGTATAGGTTCCTTCCATAGTCGATACGGAAGGAAAAATTCCTATATAAATCAATTGGTTATAAATAGCCTATAACGAAATTAAAAAATAATCAATTATTCCTAAATTTTCTACCGGACCGTTCGTTTATCTTGGATGACAACATCAACAAGAGAGGGCCATATGTCCGATAAGTCTATTTCTGCATTGAGAACCAAAAAGAAAGCAAAACCTGGTATTGATCACATTTGGCCATGGGCCAGGCATTCATGTATTGCACTGGCAATGGCTGCATCAATGCAGGTAATTGCACAGCAACCCATTAATATCCCTGCCCAACCATTAGCAGATGCACTAAAGCAACTGGGGGAAAAAACAGGCCTGCAGATTATTTATGATGCTGCAATTATAAAAGGCCTCAACAGCCAATCGGCGCAAGGATCGAACTCCCAGGAAGTGCTGCGGCAACTCCTGGGAAACACCAATATAAAATATACGATTTCAGGTAATTCGGTGACTTTACATGCACAGAATAATGCTGCCGCTTTGCCATCAGTACAAATTATTAGTGCCCCATTAGGTTCTACTACTGAAGGTTCCGGTTCTTATACGACTGGTGATACCAACAGTTCTACCGGACTGGCCTTGTCCTTGCGCGAGACCCCCCAATCAATTACGGTGATGAGCCATGATCGCTTGAAGGATCAAGGCCTGACTGATGTCGACAAGGTGATGGAGCAGGTTGTAGGTATAGAGCCAGACAGAAGAAGCTCAATAGGTGGCGATTCTGTTGGGTATGTCGCGCGTGGTTTTTTCGTGTCAAATTATCAGGTTGATGGAATCCCCAGGCCAGCTGCTATTTACGGCTTCTCTGAAGATAAAGCCGATCTGCTAGCCTATGACCGCCTTGAAATTGTACGCGGCCCCTCAGGTTTGATGACCGGTGCAGGAAACCCATCCGCTGCTATCAACTTGATCCGCAAACGCCCCACTGATGATTTTCAGGCTAATATATCAGCCAAAACTGGCTCCTGGGATTTGTATCGCCTGCAAACCGATGTTGCTGGTTCATTGAGTGATAGTGGCAAGGTGCGTGGCAGATTTGCTGTAGCCAAACAGGAAAACGATACTTTTGTTGAGCGTGAGCACATTGACCGGCAGATAGTCTATGGTGTTGTGGACGCGATGCTCTTTGAGACAACTGAGGTGTTTGCCGGGGTTGAGTATCAGGACATCAAAGCTACAGGCGTGTCTCGTGGTGGTGTGCCCTTGTATTTCAGTGATGGATCAAAGACAAACCTGGATACCTCCACCAACTCCGGCACTGACTGGTCGGCATTTAATCACGACAGCACAACGGTGTTTGTTGGGTTGGAGCACTTTTTCAGTGAGATCTGGAAGCTGAAACTCGACGCTGAGCATAAAGAGGGAACCTATGACCAGAAGTTTGGCTATGCCTACGCAAGAACCATTAATAAAGACACAGGGGCTGGTGCCATGCTGTACAGCACGCGCTGGAATGGCGATACAGAACTCAACGCCTTCAATGCCAACCTTCAGGGAGCTTTTGAGTGGTTCGGGCGCAACCATGAACTGGCATTCAACCTGTTCCACGCTGCCTATAAGTCAGAGGCACCGGCTTATCCCGGTTGGTATGACGGTGGGGACTACAGGGCTACCATAAGCAATATTTTCGATTTTTATAACACTGGCGCATGGCCGGAGCCTGATTTAAGTGCAACGGGTATCATCAATGGTGGAGATGTAAAAACGACTTCATTGTCTGGTGTTATACGCCTGAAACCATCGGATTCCGTTTCAGTTATTTTGGGTTCACGGCTTACTGACTGGGAACAAACAAGATGGAGTAAAAATACTGGCGCCGCTGCAATAACCTCACCGGTAACCAAGGAAAACGGTGTTATTACTCCCTACACTGGTCTGGTAGTAGATATTACCGATAATTGGTCAGCCTATGCCAGCTATACCAGTATCTTTGAGCCGCAGAGTGTAAAAGATATTACCGGTAACACTCTGGACCCCTTGGAGGGCAATAACTACGAGTTGGGATTAAAGGCGGGATATTTGAACGGGCGGCTTAATATCAGCGCCGCTGTATTTCAAATGAAACAGGAAAACTACCCGGTGATCATAGGTAACCAAGTTACCGCTCCGGATGGCAGTCGTGCCTATCGCGCAGAAAAAGGAGTGGAAGCTGATGGCTTTGAAGTGGAAATCGCTGGCCAGTTGCTTCCAGGTTGGCAGATTGCAGGCGGCTTTGCACGTGCCAAGGCAGAGGACAACAATGGAAAACCATTGAGAAGCAGGATACCTGAAAATACTTTCAAAGTGTTTAGTTCCTACCAGCTCCATGGAGCGCTAAGTGGTTTTACTGTTGGAGGAAGTTTGCGCTGGCAGGATACAACTTATTTAGAAAATACTGGTCCGAATGGTGAAACTTTTGAGCAAAAGGAAGTGTTTTTGGTTGACACAATGGCCAAATATCTCGTGAATGATCATGTCACTCTTAGTCTGAATATCAACAACCTGTTTGATGAAACCTACTACGGTGCACTAGACGTAGGTAGTGCACGTTATGGTGAGCCGAGGAATATTAGCTTATCAATAAGCTATGATTTCTAGGTAATCCATCAGTTTGATAGGCAGCCCAAGCATCTACACTTATGTGTGGATGCTTGTTACATATGGAGGGGATAAAATTTAGAAATTTAGCTGGGATTGAATGCTCTTTAACCAAAGGATTGTTTCTTTATAAATATTATCAACCTCATCAACAATTCCTCCCATACGTAAATAATCATGCGTTAGCGCGTTTTCCACAGTCAGCTGGACGCAAGTTCCATGAGTCTGAAGTAACTGTGCATAAGCACTACCTTCATCATGTAATGGGTCAAATTTAGCAAGTCTTATGTAGGTAGGTGGCAAGATAGGAATATCTGATATCAATAAGGGAGATATCGTCCAATGGCTCCGTTGATCAGTTTCAACATAGTGCTGATAAAACCACTCTAAAGTTTCGCTTTCGAGCAAATAACCTTTTCCATAATCCCGATGAGATGCTCGTAGTCTGGTTGTATCTGTTACTGGATAAAACAACAATTGGGCTATCGGTTTTACCTCCATCCAATCCGGGTGTTTTACTGAAGTAATGGCTAATGTCGTTGCCAATGTTGCGCCAGCACTATCCCCAGCAACGACTACGTGTGCAGAGTCCAAGTCAAATGCTGCCCCTTGTTTTGATAGCCAGTTTGCTGTATCCAAAGCATCCTCCACTGCAACAGGCCAACGATACTCTGGTGCCAACCGATACTCCGGAGCTAATACGGCGAAATCGCCATACCAGGCTAAACGACGACATATCCCTTCATGGGAATCCAGGCTGCCAACAACATAACCCCCTCCGTGGAAATATAGTATCACTGGCAGCTTCTCACTGACTTTACCCGTTTTTCGATACAGGCGAGCACGGATTGTCTTACCATCCCTTGTCGGTATAAGCACAGCAGTCACTGTTATTGATTTAGGTGGATCAGGATCCAATACCAGTGACGTCTGTTCAAATACTACGCGAGCTTGCTCAACGGATAGTGCATGTAATGGTTTATTTTGCCCACTCATACGACCCAATGTGATCAGCTCAAGAAATGTCTCTAATTCAGGATGCAATGACATAATGTTCAGCTTCCATTGTATAAATCACCAACTCAACTCTACAATAAAACATTTATCCAATCAGATATCGGATGACAGATTGTAGAAAACAATCATGTCTCAAGATGTCATAATGGGTTGCCTCTATATTAGTGCTGGCCATTCTACCAATAAAAGTAGACTCTAACTCATTCACCTTATGCTTAGGTTTTTTACCGGCCCACCAAAAATATGTTTGAGCCGCCGCCATTGGTATCTCTTGCAATTGCCGGGACAGTAGTTTCAATTTCATACCCACTGTAAAAATATGAGCCAGCTCACTAGCATCAACCTCTCCATAGAGAGTATTGCGACCAAGGCGATTTTGTACCTGTATGAGAAATTGCTCTGTTGCTATCTGATCACCTACTACCAGCGAATCCATGTTTTCTGGTAGTAAGTGCTGCCCAGGTATCGCATATACGTGTGTTAAAAATCCCCTCAACTCTTCGAGTTGCTCATTATCTATCACAGTAACATCCGGGCGGGGAACAAAACTGTCAACTAAACCAAGAAACGCAATAGACTCCCCTTCCCTTTCCAACTGATTAGCGATCAGTGTTGCCAATGTTCCGCCCAGAGACCACCCCAGCAAATAATATGGGCCTTTTGGCTGTACGCGTCGTATGTCATTAATGTAATTAAACGCCATAGCCTGTAATGATGTGTCATTCCAGGAAGTATCCAACAGCATGCGGCAACGTATTCCATAAACGGCATAATGACCTTCAAGCTGTTGTGCTAGTGGCTCGTAGTCGAAGACTGTGCCATAACCTGCATGGGGACAGAACAATATCGGTAAACCTGTTTCCCTTTTATTTAGCGGCGTCAATAAATTTACCGGCAAAGAGATCAGGGGAGAATAGCCTGAGAGTTCTGCAATAGTTGGCTTACTCATCATATCCGTAAGCTTTACTTTAAGATCGATATCGGATTGAGAGCGTATTTTACTTAGCACTTTAAGTGCTCGTAATGAATCCCCTCCAAGTGCAAAGAAATTGTCTGTCACACCAATCTGTTGTACACCTAATACATCTTCCCATATACCTGCCAATGTCCGCTCTACCTCATTGCGAGGTGCCACAAAGGTGTGCGATTTGAAATGAATATCGGGAAGCGCGTTGCGATCTACCTTACCGCTAGGGCCTACGGGAAAAGCTGGCATTACCTGAATCATCGCTGGCACCATGTAATTCGGTAATGATGAAGCCAACTGACGGCGCAAGGTGTCCCCCATATCAGGGATCGCTGATACAACATAAGCGACAAGTTGTTTACCTTGTTCACTATCTCTGGCAATGACAACTGCATCCTGCACGGATGGTTGTTGCCGTAACCGGGACTCAATTTCTCCCAACTCAATTCTAAATCCACGTATTTTAACTTGGTGATCCACTCTGCCAATATAATCTACTATCCCATCCCGACGATAACGAACCAGATCACCGGTTCGATACAGCCGCTCACCACAGGAAGAAAATGGATTGGCAATAAAGCGCTCCGCCGTCAATGATGGTTGCCGGTGATAACCACGCGCCAAACCGACACCACCAATATACAATTCGCCAATTACTCCAACAGGTACCGGATTGAGCTGTTGGTCCAGGACGACTATGCTGCGCTTACCTACCTGTCGACCAATAGGTGCGTAGGGGGCTTCACATACACCATTGCTATCCGTCTTCCAGAGCAATGGAGTAACAACTGTTTCTGTAGGGCCATAACCATTGGTCAAATAGCGAGGTTTCAAATGGCGTTTGACCAGTTCGAAATTAGCATCGGCAACAGCATCACCACCAAAACAATAAATATCGACCGCTGGTGGAGCACCGTCCTGTCCCTTTGCAAACTCCGCAAGTTGTTGCAAATAGGCGGGCGGGAAACAGGCAATAGTAATGTGATGATAGTGTAATGCTTGCCAGGTTTCTTCCGGTGTCCACAGGTGGTTATCGCGAACTATCAAACACCCGCCTTTAATAAGCGTCGTTAGGGAGCGTTCTTGAGCGCCATCAAAGGCAAAAGACATAAACAGCAGTTCCCTGGTGTTCGCGTCCATCTCATAAAGTTCCGCAATAGCAGTACAATGCATCGCCAATGCGCCATGAGTGACACTGACTCCTTTAGGTTTTCCCGTGGATCCAGATGTATAAATAATATAGGCAAGATTTTCCGCCATAATTGATGTCGATAGGCAATTGTCTGACTCACTATTCAGCACCACAAGATCTATCATCACCGCTGTGTCAACAGTTAGTGCTGGTAGTTGTTCCAGAACACTCGCCGTGGTTATCAATGTCTTCATACCAGAGTCTTCAATAGACCACTGCAATCGTTCTTGTGGATAGTCGATATCGAGAGGCACATAGGCTGCACCGGTTTTGAGTACAGCGTAAAATGCTACTATCATTTCCACTGAGCGGGGTAGCGCAACACCAATACAGGTTTCACAATCAGCCCCTATAGTAATAAGATGCTGGGCTAATCGATTTGCTTGTTGTTCAAGCTCACCATAAGTTAACTGTACATCACCACAAATGACTGCCACTGCCTCGGCTCGGGTCATAGCTTGTTCTTGAATCAATTCCACTATCAACTTGTCAGCAATCGGTATTAATTTTGATGGAAGCTCTGCTTGTGCCACAAAGTCGGGAATATGCTTTATGGTTGTCCGGAGATTCCCCAATCGGGCATTGGGATTATTGAGCATATCCTTCAGCAGGGTGTCAAAACTTTGTTGAATCATTTCTACCGCTTCACGACCGAAATGGTGGGACATGTACATAAACTCAATTTCAAGGGTATCCCCCAAACGAATAGCTAAATCCATTGCATAGTTGGTCACGTCACGACTTGAAACAGCTTCGAATTCAAGTTGCCCGTTACCCGCATCTTTCAAGCTTTCATCAATCGGATAATTTTCAAAAACGATGATGCTATCGAATAGCGCCTGCCCTGGGCGGCCGGCCCAACGTTGGATATCAGCTAAGGGGGCATGCTCAAAATCGCGTATTGCAAGGTTAAAGTTCTGTAACTGCTGTAACCAGTCAAGTACTGTTTGCTCCTCGCGCAGTGTTTGGATAACCGGTAGGGTATTTATAAACAACCCCAGCACGGTGTTTGCACCATGCAATCCTGTTGGCCGGCCGGCCACTGTTGATCCGAAACAGACAGTTTTCTGACCGGTAAAGCGTTGCAATAGCAACAACCAAACGCCTTGAATCAAGGTATTTGGTGTGATGCGATGACGTTGACTCCATTGGATCAAATCATGCGTTTTATCTTCATCCCAATGCAGGTAAATAGCCTCATGCTTTCCAACAGCGTCTGTTGGCTTGGGATAAAGTGTATTCGCCAGTAATGTAGGCTCCGTCAATGGCGCTACAGTCTCTACCCAAAAGCGTTGCAACTCTTCGCTAGATTGTGCCTGTAACCATTGTATGTAATTACGATAACGGCTTTCCCTGGCAGGCAGAGAGCGCCCAAAATAATTGGCCAGTACTTCAGCGACCAGTAATGAGCCACTCCAGCCATCCATTAGAATGTGATGACGAGTCCATATCAGGTAATAGCGATCACCATCAAGCTTTACCAAGGTAAGTCGCATTAAAGGTGGTGATAATAAATTGAAACTATTGTCGCGATCAGCTATTGCTAAATTCTGCAGCTCTATTTCTGTGACGTGCCGGTCGGACCAGTCTATACGCATAACCGGTAAGCGGGCTTTTTTATAAACTACTTGTAATGGTTCATTCAAATTACTAGCGGTCAAAAAACCGGTTCTCAATATTTCCTGTCGTTGTATTACCTGTTCCCAAGCAGTTACAAACCGATCGCCATCTAAGCCAGTAATAAGGACAATGGTCTGGTTTATGTAAACACCTGCATCATTATCCTGTACGGTATGAAACAACATACCCTGCTGCATCGGTGACAATGGATAAATGTCTTCAATATCAGAAACTGCAACCGGTAATCTGTCCAGCTGCTCTTGTGTCAACGCAATCAATGGGAAGTCCGACGGCGTAACTGCCCCCTGATCATTACTACAACAATGATCTATCAACGATCGAAGCTCCTCTCCATAGGCATCTGCCAACTTCTGTATCGTCTCAACTCGATACATTTCCCCACTGAAATTCCAGCCCAGATTCAACTCACCGTTGTAAACTTGGCCATTAATTGATAGCCAGTTACCCAGTGGTGACTCTTCACTGTGTCCATCGCCACTGAACTCGCCTGATGGAGTGAATAATCCTTTTTCTGTATCGAAGCTATTGTCGAACTGTCCCAGGTAATTAAACGTAATACGTGGAACCGGTAACTCTCTGAGTTGATGCTGTATCAACTCATCACCTAAATAGTGCAGTACACCAAATCCCAGTCCCTTGTTTGGCACAGCACGCAATTGCTCCTTGATGGTCTTGATCGATGTATCCAGGGAAACCGATGGACTCAATTTCACCGGGTACATGGTTGTGAACCAACCCACTGTCCGCGTCAGGTCAATTCCCTCAAACAGATCCTCACGGCCATGACCCTCTAACTGAACCAGCACCGACGGCTGTTGTGTCCATCGTGCAATCACCCGCGCCAATGCCGTTAACAGCAAGTCATTGATCTGTGTGCGATAAGCTCGCGGGGCTTCTTTCAGCAGACGCTCGGTCCACCTTGAATCCAAATGTGTGACGACATGACATTCATATTTTCTCTGTAATCCGCCTGAGAGAATATCCCTCGGTAAGTCTCCTGAAACATTGGTCAGAGCCGTATGCCAATAAACGACCTCATCTTGCAACACATCACTGTGTGCATAATCATACAGACGTTCAGACCATGCCTGTAATGAACTGGTCTTGAGTGGCAGGTAAACCGGTTTACCACCGTACTGCTGCCGATAAGCCGTTTGCAAATCCTCCAGCAATACCCTCCATGACACACCATCCACCACCAGGTGGTGGATCACCAGCAATAAACGCTGCTCACCATCAGGCAATTCTGCCAACACTGCCCTCATGAGCGGGCCTTCTGTCAAACACAAGCTGCGCTGGGCTTTATTGCACAACATCTCCAGTTCATCCTTGTCAGCAACGACTACTTGCCACAACACATCACGCCTAACCTGCTCTGGTGTCATAAACATAGCTTGCCAGCCTGAAGGCTCTATCTCCACAAAACCAAGACGTAAGGCATCGTGATGTAACAGCAGATATTCGAGACTGGCTTGTAAGTAGTTCGCATGCAATGGCTTGATCGGTGTTAATAACACCGATTGATTCCAATGGTGGCGTTCCGGAATGATGTCAGTGAAAAATGACCGCTGGATCGGTGTCAACGGCAAAATACCGGCCACTGGCCCTTGATCCAGATGGACTGTTTTGTCACCTGCCTGCGCCACCATCGATAGTTCAGCCAATGTCTGGTATTGGAAAATATCCTTGGCTGTAAACTGGATACCCTGTTGCCGGGAACGGCTCACCAGTTGAATGGATACAATGGAGTCACCCCCCAGCTCAAAGAAATTGTCATGGCGACCGACCTGTTCCACACCCAGCACGTCTTGCCAGATCCTGGCCAGGTGTTGCTCCATCTCCGATTGTGGTGCTTCGTACTTGTGCCGGAACTCACTGGCATCCAGGGCTGGTAATGCTTTGCGGTTCAGTTTGCCGTTGCTTGTCAGGGGCATTGATGCCAGCAATACATAATGGTAGGGAACCATATATTCTGGCAGTATTGCTTGCAGGTGGTTTTTTAAGATGGCTCGATAGGTCACGATTGCTTCGGTATTGACGTCTTCTGCGACCAACCCTGCATCGGTCGGCACGACATAGGCCACCAACTGCTGGCTATTACTGCCGGGGACATCCTGTACTACCACAGCGGCATTTTTGACACCGGCCTGTGATTGCAGGTGTGATTCAATTTCACCCAGTTCAATCCGGAAACCACGGATCTTTACCTGGTGGTCTATTCGACCAAGGTATTCCAACTGTCCTTTTCCATTCCAACGAGCCAAATCTCCTGTTCGGTAGAGCCGGCTATCAACGCGGGCATCGGGATTTGCAACAAAGCGCTCCGCAGTTGTATTCGCTCGATTCAAATAGCCGCGGGCCAAACCATCACCTGTGACATAGAGCTCACCTGCAACACCAATCGGCGCCAAATTGAGTGTATTGTCCAGTACATAAAGTCCTAAATCTGGCATTGGTATACCAATTGGACTGCATCGCTCTGTTAAATCTTTTCTAGTGATTAACCGGTAAGTCACATGTACAGTCGTCTCGGTAATACCATACATATTGATAATTTGCGGTTGGGTATCCCCCAGTTGTTCCATCCAGGGCCTCAAGCTTTCCGGTTCCAGTGCTTCACCACCTAAAATGACTATTCGCAAACTCAAGGGGTGTTCATACATCGCAGGCATTTGTACCAGTTGATTAAATGCCGATGGGGTTTGGTTTAATACCGTAACTTGCTGTTCACGCAATAGATGCATAAATTCTTCCGGTGAACGGCTGATCCAAAAGGGAACAAGTACTAGTCTTCCGCCTGAACACAGTGAACCAAACAGTTCCCATACAGAAAAATCAAATGCATAGGAATGAAAAAACGTCCAAACATCACTGGCGCTAAAGTCAAACCATTCTTTTGTAGCCTTGAACAAACGCGAAACATTGTGATGACAGATCTGGACCCCTTTGGGCCGACCTGTAGAGCCTGATGTGTAAATCACATATGCCAGATTGCTGTCGCTCAGGTTAACAATCGGATTAACCATCGACTGGGTATCCAGATTGATCTGGTCCAGCTCCACTATCCGTTGTTTATTTATTGCAGCAAACCGTGGGGCAATGGCACTGTTGGTTAGCAATAGTTCAATATCGCTATCCTCAACCATGTAGCTCAGTCGTTCTGGTGGGTATTCCGGGTCCAAGGGCACATAAGCTCCACCTGACTTCAGTATGGCGAGTAACCCCACAATCATTTCCAATGAGCGATCCAACGCAATCCCTACTCTTGATTCCGGTTTTACACCAGAGGCTATCAAATAATGGGCAAGCCTGTTCGCTCTCAAATTCAGGTCGCCATAAGTCAATTCTTCACTGCCACAAGTTAGGGCCACCGCATCAAACTGTTGTGCTGCTTGTTGTTCGAACAGACCGTGGATAAGTTCACCACCTGTATAACCTGTGTGAGGTGCACTCCATTCAAGTAGTTGCAATCGTTCTACTTCACTAACAATATCAACTTCACCTACCATTTTTTCCGGTTGTTCTGCCAGCATCTGCAATAATTTGAGATAATGCTCAGCCATTCTCTCTATAGTCGCATGTTCAAACAATTCCTTTGCATAGACCATGATGGCCTGTATTCCACCATGAGAATCTTCTGCTGTATGTAACGTTAGTTCAAATTGAGCATGTTGTTCTCCCAAGGAATAACTTTCCAGACGTAAACCTGGGAGTTCATGCTGGATTTGATGATCTGTGCGTTGATGATCGAACATCACCTGGAACAGTGGGTTCTGCCCCATATGGCGTTCTGGCTTCAGTACCTCCACAAGCTTTTCAAACGGTAAATCCTGATGATGTTGCGCAGCTAGTGCAGCCGTTTTAACCTGTTGAAGTATCTGCTGTAATGATGCATAACAATCAACTTCTGTACGCAATACCTGGGTATTAACAAAAAAACCAACAAGTCCTTCCGTTTCTGCCCAGTGGCGATTGGCAATAGGTACACCCACCCGGATATCCTTTTGTCCACTATAGCGACTCAACAATAATTGAAAGCCCGCTAACAACACCATGAACACTGTGGCATTCTCGGTACGAACGCGATGTCTAAGGCCCTCTACCAATGAGGGCGGAAATTCAAAACGATAGGAGGCTCCCAGGTATTTACCATCAGCACGGCGTGGAAAATCCGTTGGTAACTGCAACACCGGGTGTTCCATACCCAGTTGATTTTTCCAGTAGGCCAGTTGCTGTGCTTCCTGCCCGCTGTCCCTTAGTCTCTGCCGCTGCCAGATTGCATAGTCCACGTATTGTATAGGTAGCGCAGGTAGTTTTAGGGATGTTCCTTGTGCCTGTGAGCGATATTGAGCAACAAACTCATCTATCAGAACCTGCATCGACCAACCATCAGAAATTATGTGGTGCATCACCACTACTAAGACATGTTGCTCAGCATTTGAGCGAATTAGCCCTATCCTCAACAAAGGGCCTCGCGTCAAATCAAAAGGTGTTGTACGCAAATGCCTGGCTTCGCGTTGAATATAACTATCCCGTTCAGCAAGTGGCTTATCGGTAACATCCAACAATGGAATGTCCAGTGTAAGTGAACCTACGGGTTGAATATGTTGTTCAGCTTGACCATCATTTCCGAGATGAAATACCGTACGAAGGGATTCATGACGTGCTACTAGCACAGCAAAACTATTATGCAATGCCTCTACATTTAATGGGCCATACAATGTTAATGCCTGGGTAATGTGATAAGCCGTACTTTCAGTATCCAGTTGCCATAAAAACCACAAGCGTGCCTGTGCATAAGAGAGCGGGAGTGGACGTTGGCGATCAACATCTGATAAGGCGTGGATAGGGATAACATCTTTTTCACCCTGGCTCTCACTAATAACCACTTCAGCAATTACAGCCAGCACTTGATGTTCAAACAACTGTTGCGGCGTCACATGAATTCCGCGCTTTCGTGCACGTGCAATAACTTTCAAACTGAGGATAGAATCTCCACCAAGGGCAAAAAAATTATCATGCCTACCAATAGGCTCGACACCCAATACATCACCCCAAACCTCTGCCAATATTTTTTCCACTTCGCCTTGGGGAGCATCGAAGGTTTTATCCTTCGGAATATCTTCCGGTTGGGGCAGTGCTTTGCGATCAAGCTTACCGTTGGCAGTAAGCGGTAATGAATCCAGCAACACAATGTGAGACGGCAGCATATGATCCGGCAGCAAAGTCTGCAATTGCCGTTGTATTTCATCAGATGTGATCGCCTTTTTGGTTACACAGTACGCCACGAGCTGTAGATGTGAATCACCACTCACCGACTTGGCCTGAACAACAGCCTCTTGCACTTCGGCAAGTTTTTGCAGTGTGTTGGCAATTTCAGAGAGCTCGACGCGATATCCACGAATTTTAACCTGGTCATCTGCCCGTCCGAGGAATATTAATTGCTCTTTAACATGCCGAGCCCGATCACCTGTACGATAAAGGCGCCCACCATTAGCTCCTGGATCAGGAACAAAGTAAGTGGCAGTAAGTGCTGCCTGGCCAATATAACCATGGGCTACACCTTGCCCACCAATATAGAGTTCGCCTGGTACTTGTACAGGTACCGGATTGAGATAGTGGTCAAAAATTTGAATCGTGCTATTCGCCAGGGGTTGTCCGATCGGGACATTGTTGAAATCTTGTTCCTGCTTTGTTATTTCATAGGTTGATACACCCACTGTCGTTTCGGTTGGCCCATAGTGATTAATGATACGGCAACCTGGACGCAACTGTCTGACTTTATTCACCAATGACCACTGGCATATTTCCCCACCTACAATCAATGCATGTTGCGGTAGTACTTGTTCCGGCTGACTGGCTTGTAATAACCCTTGTAAATGGCTGGGAACAATTTTCAATATCCCGACCTGATGTGTTGCCATATAACAGGCAAAACTGTCTGCATCAAATGCACAATCATATGGTAACAAATGTAGCAATCGTCCTGACGCGAGAGCAGTAAATAACATTGTGTGGCCAAGGTCGGCAGCGATGGTGGATACCATGGCCATATTCGCGTCAGGAGCGAGTTGCAATCGTGCTTGTAATACTTGTACATAATTCGCCAGCGATTGATGGCTGATGGCAACCCCTTTGGGCTGCCCGGTAGAACCTGATGTATAAATAATGTAAGCCACCTGTTGTGGATCAATCGCAGGTGAGGTGAATACACCACTATAGTGACACCATTCATCAGCCACATAGGGAATTGCAGTGCAAACATCAAGCAATTTGGCTTGATGGTCGTCTGGGTGATGTATTAAAAAAGCAGCGCCACTGTCTCGCAGAAAGTACTGTAATCGATCTACAGGTTGCCGGTTATCCAACGGCATATAAGTGCCACCAACTTTCAATACCGCAAGCATACTAATGGCCCATTCAATGGCGCGTTCCTGACATAGTGCCACAATAGTTCCCGGCACAACTCCGGATGCCTGCAGATGTTGTGCCAATTGGTTGGTTTGTCGCTCCAGGTCTGCATAATCCAGAACCTGTTTATCAGAACATAGCGCAGGTTTGCCACTTCCCTGCTGCAACCCATGTTGCCATAACGCCAAATAGTCCATGCACTCATTTCGGACTATTTCCCTGGGAACGGGTTCGGATAGTATTTCAGGATAGTCTGCTATGCGTCTATGGAAATGAAAGGTTAATCTGTGCAACACTTCTCGTAGAGATGTGACAAGGCGCTCTATCGTTGTTGGCTTGAATAAATCCGTAGCATAGGTGAAGGATGCATCAATACCCTGCGCTACATCCGTAAAATCAAAAGCCAAATCGAAATGTGATGATCTTTCGTGAAGCGGAAATTCCTGCACGGTCAAACCGGTAATTGGTGAATATTCCTTATTGTTGCCCAGCATTTCTCTTGTAACATTTTGATTAATTTTAACCTGAAACAGGGGGTTGTAACTCAAATTACGCTCAGGTACCAATGCATCCACGAGTTGCTCAAAAGGAATCTCCTGATGTGATTGGGCACCAGACACTGTTCGCTTGACCTGTTGCAATAGCTCGGAAAAAGTACAGAGCTCATCAACTTGTACTCGCAATACCTGAGTATTGATAAAAAAGCCAACCAACCGCTCCAACTCTTCGCGGTTACGTCCGGCATTAGGTGCTCCAATACAGATATCCGTTTGACCACTATAACGTGACAGGGTCACAGCCAAAGCCATGGTCATCACCATAAAGAGCGTACAGCCGTTGTTTCGAGCCAGCTCTTTCAATGCTGCACTTAATTCTCGTGGTATATCGACTCGAATTGTTGCGCCACCAAAGCCAGGATTTATTGGTCGTTCATAGTCAACAGGTAAGGACAGCAAAGTATGCTCATCACCCAGTTGCGTTTTCCAGTAACGCAATTGTCTTTCACCTTCCCCTGCCTCCAACCAACTGCGCTGCCATATTGCATAATCTGCGTATTGAATAGGCAAGTTTGGTAGAGAAGGTTTTATATTCGATACCAGTGCACTGTAGCACTGCGAAAACTCCTCCATCAGCAATTGTCCTGACCAACCATCAGAAATGATATGGTGCATGCAAACAACCAGTATATGTTCCGCTGTTGCCAGGCGAAATAATTTGACGCGTATTAATGGTCCATTGATAAGGTCGAACGGTCGATTCACCTCATTGTTAACCTGTTCCTCAATTAAGGATTCAGGCGTACGTCCCTGCTCGTTGGCAATATCGACAAGTTCCAGCACTACCGAGTAGCTATCGTCAATAATTTGATAAAACTCACCTTCTATAGAGGAGAATCTGGTTCGTAACACTGCATGCCGTTGTATAAGTAGATCAAATGTTAACCGTAAGGCACTTTCATTTAATTCACCAAGCAAACGCACCGCGACAGGAACATTATAAGAAGTGTTATCAGGGTCTAACTGCCATAGGAAAAGCAACCGTTGCTGCGCGTAGGAAAGTGGAATCTGCTCAACAGCAGATCGACTCTGAACAATGGGTAACCATTCGAATCGTTGCCCGGCTTCACGCATTTTTTCCAAAATCTGACGGCGCTGCTCCACTGGTAATTGAATAAAACGATTGGCAATACGTACTGCTGTTGTGTTTTCAGTTTCCACGCTCAACCCTCTACTAATTCATCCATCATTTTTTCTATATCTGACATAGTGTCATCGGCTAATTGAGAAGCACATGTCTCCAACTGTTCAGCAAAATCGCTGAAAACAGCGCTCTCGAAAATAGTGCGCAATGATATATGCCTGCTTATGCGAGTCTTTATCATAGATACCAAGCGAACGGCTGATATCGAGCTACCGCCAAGTTCAAAGAAGTTATCGTTGAGCCCTACCCGCTCAACACCCAACACCTCTTGCCAAATACTGGCCAGCTGTTGCTCCAGTGCCGTTCGCGGTGCTTCATAGGCCCGTTGAAATGCCTGGCTATCCACACGCGGTAACCCTTTGCGATCCAGTTTGCCATTCGGTGTCAGCGGCAGCGTTTCCAATAACAGGTATTGGTTGGGCACCATGTAATCCGGCAAAGTATTTTGCAGATGCGCTTTCACCTCGGCGCAAAAATGGTTGCGGGCGTCCTGCTCCACGTCGGTATCACCGGCAACCAGTGCTGTATTGGTTGGCACCAGGTAGGCCACCAGTTGCTGGCTGCCTGTTCCTGCCTGTGCAAGGACAACAGCGTCTTTGATCGTCACCTGGGATTGCAGCCTTGCTTCAATTTCCCCGAGTTCAATGCGGAAACCGCGGATCTTCACCTGGTGATCGATCCGGCCGGCGTATTCGATGTTTCCGTCTGGACGGAATCGGGCCAGGTCTCCGGTTCGGTACAGGCGACCGCCGCCGGTCTCATCAAATGGATCGGGGATAAAGCGTTCGGCAGTGAGGCCGGGGCGGTCGTGATAACCTCGCGCCAGGCCAATACCACCCAGATATAATTCACCGTTGGTAATAATTGGCACGCAATGTAAATCGGCGTTCAATATAAAGATTTTTAGGTTGGCAATAGGTCGACCAATGGGAACATTGGTTCCGCCAGCATCAATGCAAGTCCAATGGCTCACATCAATAGCGGCTTCTGTGGGGCCATACAAATTATGTAATTTTGCGAAAGGGAATAAGTGCCCTGCTTGATCTCGCAGATCGGGGGATAAAGCTTCGCCGCTACAGATGATATGTCTTAGCGTATTACACCTTCCTGCTGCATCGTGCTGCATAAACGCTTGCAACATGGAAGGAACAAAATGCAGTGTCGTAATAGCAGTTTGTTGGATTAAGGTCATTAAACGCTCAGGATCCCGATGGTCACCGGGTGAGGACACAACCAATCGCGCCCCGTTCAGTAATGGCCAGAAAAATTCCCAAACCGATACATCAAAACTGAATGGTGTTTTTTGCAAGATACTATCGTTGGGTGTTAATCCATAGGCATCCTGCATCCAGGCCAAACGGTTATGTAATGCCTTATGTGTATTGCCTGCTCCTTTGGGATTGCCCGTGGAGCCGGACGTGTATATCACATACGCCAGGTTGTCAGGGCGAGTGATAACAGGCAGGTTCGCGCATGACGCAGGGTGCCAGCTGAGCAAATCCGAGTCATTTGGCTCATCCAGGCACAATACCTTCACTTCGTTGGAGACCGGCAGTAACACCGGCAATTTACGCTGGGTAAGCAGCAATGAAATGCCGCTGTCCGCCATCATGTAACGAAGGCGACTCTCGGGATACTCCGGGTCAAACGGTACATAGGCACCGCCTGCCTTTAGGATTCCCAACAAACTGATAACCATTTCGACGGAGCGCTCTAGCGCAATACCCACTAATGTATCCGGGCCAACCCCCATTCCCCTCAAGGTATGGGCCAACTGATTAGAGCGTGCATTCAACGCTGCATATGTCAGTGTTTGCGCCGCTGAATTGCGTTTATCGGTTTCATTACCCGGGAAGATTATTGCAGTCGCATCTGGTGTCTGTTCAACTTGTGCTTCAAATAGGGCCTGGATACAGGTCGCTTTTCCATAATCAACGCTAGTGTTATTCCACTCGCGTGCCATGCGATGGCTCTCAACAGTACTCAGTAAAGGTAAATTCCCGACAGCCTGATCGGAACCTTGCATAAAGGTACGCAGCAAACCGATCAATTGTTGATTCAGTTGCTGAATCAACACATGCTGAAATTGGTGCTGGTCATAGTGATAATGCAGGCTTAACTGGTTCGACAACCCGACTACTAAGGTTAATCCATAGTTGGTCTGTTCGTGGCTATGGATATCACCAAACGAGAGGTTTGAGGGAGAACCTTTTTTCAGGGTATCTGCAATGGGATAGTTCTCAAAAACGATGATGGTATCGAACAGTGCATTACCACCTTGCCCTGCCCAACGCTGGATGTCATACAGCGGTGTATATTCATATTCCCGCAGTGCCAGGTTCTGTAACTGCACCTGGCGAATCCAGTCGCTTACCTTGTCTGTTGGTTGGATGTGGCCAATCACGGGAAGGGTGTTAATGAATAAACCTATTTGCTGTTCAATACCCACTACATCTGCTGGACGTCCCGCGACCGTGACACCAAAAGTGACAGTGTCCTGACCGGTGTAATGCCGTAGTAACAACAGCCATGCCGCTTGTAATACCGTATTAACCGTAACCTGGTTGTTCCTGGCAAAGTCACTTAAACGCTGTGTCTCATCGATTGTTAAAACTTCACAATAATCACTCCTGAGCGTATTAGGGTTTGTATCAGTTTCACTGGATAAGCGACTCACAGCATTAGCCAGTAAGGTCGGTTCTTCCAATATCCTCAACTGCTCTTGCCAAAATTTTTCGGCAACCTTGCCATCGCGCTTTTGCAGCCAGGCCAGATAATTTTTGTAATGCCCCGGATTGCTAGCGGGTGTTTTACCCTGGTACCTCTGCAATACTTCACCAAACAGCTGTGAGGTGCTCCAACCATCCATCAATATATGGTGGTTGGTGTATATCAAGTGGTAGCGATCATCCGATTTCCTGACCAAATCCACTTGCATTAGCGGGACTCGATTAAGATCAAATCCAGCGCGAAGGCGCTGTCCCAATTGGTTCAATCCATCCTCATCTATCCCGGGGTAATCGTATACTTGTCCCCTCCAATCATGCACTTGACAGGGTAGTGTTACCTTTCTACGTACCACTTGTAGCGGCTGTTCAACCCCTTCCCACACAAACCCCGCCCGCAACACCGCATGCCGATCCAGCACCGCCTGCCAGGCACAACAAAACCGCTCTACATCCAATCCCTCAATATCCACCCGCATCTGGTTGATATAGTGCCCAGCACCAGGATCACTCAAACTGTGGAACAACATCCCCTGCTGCATCGGCGACAGGGGATAAATATCGTCAATCTCCACCGCCGGAACCGGCAGTGCATCCAACTGCCCCTGCGTTAACCTGACCAACGGGAAATCCGATGGCGTGACCGATGGATGTTCCTCCCGGCAACAGTGTTCTATAACCCGACGCAACTCGTGCGCGTACTCGTCTGCCAATCCCTGAATGGTTTCAGGACGATACATCTCTCCGCTGAAACTCCAATCCAGGCTGAGTTCACCGTTGTATACCTGACCATTGATCGATAACCAATTACCCAAAGGCGCTTCCGGACTTTGCTCCGGACCACTGTTTTCTCCTGACGGACTGAACAGCGCTCCTTCCGTGTCGAAACTGCCATCAAATTGCCCCAGGTAATTAAAGGTGATACGCGGTACCGGCAACGCCCTGAGTTGACGCTGTACCCGTTCATCACCTAAATAGTGCAGTACACCAAATCCCAGTCCCTTGTTTGGCACAGCACGCAATTGCTCCTTGATGGTCTTGATCGATGTATCCAGGGAAACCGATGGACTCAATTTCACCGGGTACATGGTCGTGAACCAACCCACTGTCCGCGTCAGGTCAATTCCCTCAAACAGATCCTCACGACCATGACCCTCTAACTGAACCAGCACCGACGGCTGTTGTGTCCATCGTGCTATCACCCGCGCCAATGCCGTTAACAGCAAGTCATTGATCTGTGTGCGATAGGCACTCGGGGCGTCTTTCAGCAATTGTGCAGTTAACACCTTATTGAGGCGCGTCGTGGCATGTTGTGCATGCTTGTTCTGCAACCCGGCATTCGGATTATCACGCGGCAAGTCTCCGTCGGTATCCGCCCATTCGGTTTGCCAATAGGACAATTCCTGTTGCAGCGCCTGACCCTGTGCATAGTGCTGTAAGCGCTCGGACCATTCCTGTAGCGAACTACTCTTGGGTGGCAAGGTAATCGGTTGCCCTGCCCGCTGTTGGCGATAGGCTGTTTGTAAATCGTCCAGCAGGATGCGCCAGGACACACCGTCCACCACCAGGTGATGGATGGCCAGCAACAAACGCTGTTGTTGACCTGGCAGTTCCACGAGTACAGCGCGCAGTAATGTCCCTTGCTCAAGGTTGAGGCTGCGCTGCGCATCACTGCACAGTGACTCCAGTTCATTGACATCGCTTACTGTTGCCTGCCACAGCACATTGTTATTGACTTCATGCGGTGACAGGAAAGCGCCTTTCCATCCGGCTCCTGTTCTGGCCGCGGTTATAAATTGCAGGCGTAACGCATCATGGTGAATCAACAGCTGTGCGAGGGCCGCTTGCAACACATCCGCTTGTAATGGCTCGGCGGGTGTTAACAGCACTGACTGGTTCCAGTGGTGACGCTCTGGTATGGCCGATTCAAAGAACCATTGCTGAATAGGCATAAGTGGCAGGTGACCTGTTACCGGGCGTTGATCAACCTGAACACTCCCGTCGCCAACCTGGGCTACCCTGGCCAGGCCCCCGAGACTCTGGTGCTGGAACACATCCTTCGGGACAAACCGGATGCCCTGCTGGCGAGCCCGGCTGACCAGCTGGATTGCGACGATAGAATCGCCACCCAGCTCAAAGAAGTTATCGTTGAGCCCTACCCGCTCAACACCCAACACCGCTTGCCAGATACCGGCCAGTTGCTGCTCCAGTGCCGTTCGCGGTGCTTCATAGGCCCGTTGAAATGCCTGGCTATCTACACGCGGTAACCCTTTGCGATCCAGTTTGCCATTCGGTGTCAGCGGCAGCGCTTCCAATAACAGGTATTGGTTGGGCACCATGTAATCCGGCAAAGTATTTTGCAGATGCGCTTTCACCTCGGCGCAAAAATGGTTGCGGGCGTCCCGCTCCACGTCGGTATCACCGGCAACCAGTGCTGTATTGGTTGGCACCAGGTAGGCCACCAGTTGCTGCTGGCTGCCTGTTCCTGCCTGTGCAAGGACAACAGCGTCTTTGATCGTCACCTGGGATTGCAGCCTTGCTTCAATCTCCCCGAGTTCTATGCGGAAACCGCGGATCTTCACCTGGTGATCGATCCGGCCGGCGTATTCGATGTTTCCGTCTGGACGGAATCGGGCCAGGTCTCCGGTTCGGTACAGGCGACCGCCGCCGGTCTCATCAAATGGATCGGGGATAAAGCGTTCGGCGGTGAGGCCGGGGCGACCGTGATAGCCTCGTGCCAATAGTTCCCCACCAATAACCAGCTCCGCAACTGCACCTATCGGCACCAGATTAAGGCTGTTATTAACGATATAAACCAAACGGCCTTGCAGGGGCTCTCCGATAGGGACTGTGGTGAGTTCAGGTTTATCCGAATTGAAATAACGATTGCAGCAAAAACTCGAAGTAGTGACTGTGGCTTCAGTCGGTCCGTAAAAATTCCACAACGTTACCTGTTTAGATACACCCAGCTGTTGCCATATTGCCAACGCACTTGGCGGCATGCTTTCTCCACCCACCAACATTTGACGTAAGTACCCGAAGTCCGTTATACCCTTTGCTGCGTAATCTGTGATCATCTGATGCCACAATGCAGGAGTCAGATTCACAATGCTGATATCCTGTTGGAGGATATTTTTATAAAGCGTGTCGTGATCCCATAGTTCCTCACCGCGCAGCACAACGGCAGCACCACAGCACAGCGCAGGGAAGAGTTGTTCACCAAAGGTATCGAAGTTGAGTGTGGCGTATTGCAGAACACGATCCCTGGCATTCAATTCCAAACGGTTGGAAAAAACTTCGACATGACAAGCCAGTGATCCTTGGTCAATACCAACGCCCTTAGGTAATCCAGTGGTACCGGAAGTAAAGATCAAATAAGCAAGATTGTTGGGATGCGGCTGGGAAGAAATATTATCAGCACTATAGCCTGTGTAATCATCCTTAATATAAACACGCTGTATACCACGTGGTATGGGTAAATGGTCATCCAGCAACGATTGGGTTAACAGCAGGGTTAGACAGCTGTTTTCCACCATGTAAGCTAAACGCTCTTCCGGGTAGGCAGGATCAAGTGGGACATAGGCACCACCCGCTTTCATAATTGCCAATACTCCCACAACCATTTCAACAGAGCGCTCGACAGCTATGCCAACCAATATATCCGGACCAACCCCCATTTCTTTCAGTTTATGAGCCAGTCGATTGGATCGTGTATTAAGCTCCGCATAAGTCAGCGTTTGTAGACGCTCTTCTTTTCCCTTATATTCAGGGAATATCAAGGCTACAGCATCAGGATCCTTATCAACCTGTTTTTCAAATAGCCTGTGGGTTAAAGCTCTTTTCCTAATATCTGCCGCTGTATGATTCCATGCTTTGATAATATGCTGCGCCTCACACTCATCAAGCAGAGGTAAATCAGCCAAGCGTTGTTCAGTATCATCCAGCATTCCTTCGAGCAATCGTTGCCAGTGAGTAGCTAAACATTTTATTGTCTCTGCTTCAAATAAATCGGAAGCATAGTTAAACGATGCTGCTAGCTCATTCGCCTCTAATGAGATATCCAAGGCGAGATCAAATTGCGCAGTCCCCTGATCCCAGGTTAATTTTTCTATCCGTAGGTCATTCAATTGCTCATACTGTTGATCAATATGGCTATCCTGGTCCTCCTGATAGTTAAACACCACCTGAAATAATGGCGTATGATCCAGGGTTCGCTCAGGCTGTAAGGCATCGACTAATTGCTCAAACGGCAAATCCTGATGTGCCTGGGCATCGAGGACTTTTTGTTTCACTTGTTGTAAAAGGCTGCTCACCTTGGTATCAAAGGTAATTTCCGCTCGCAGGATTTGCGTGTTAACAAAGAACCCGATCAACCGTTCTGTTTCCAGTCGGGTGCGATTGGCCACTGGAACACCAACCCGGATATCGTCCTGATTAGTGTAACGGTGTAATAAAGCCTGGAATGATGCCAATAAAAACATAAAAGGTGTGACATTGGCTGCTCGTGCCTGTTGCTCAATTGCCTTAACCACAGACTTGGGTAATATTTTCGTCCAGCGAGCCCCCTTGTGACTCGGCTGTTGTGGACGAGGATGATCAGTGGGAAGCTCCAATACTGAATAATCCCCCTCCAACGCCTTCTTCCAATAGGATAATTGACGTTCTGCCTCACCGGCCTCCATCACTTGCCGTTGCCAAATTGCATAATCAGCGTATTGAATAGGCAAAGGAGAAAAGTCAGGAGATTGTCCCTGGCAATAGGCGCAGTATGCAGCCACCAACTCTTCCACCATTACCTGCATTGACCAGGCATCAGAACTGATATGGTGTTGTACTAAAAATAAAATGCTTTCACCGGAAGACAAACCAATCAACCACGCCCGCAATAACGGCCCTGTCATTAAATCAAAGGGTTGTCTGGCATAAATACTCAATACCCGCTGCAATGCCATTTCTTCCGTTTCATCATTGCATGTTGTCAGGTTCTCTAAAGTCAAAGACAGTGGCAATTCCTTTGCAATGACTTGATGTACCCCCGTTTCCCCCTCGACGAAATAAGTGCGAAGGGTTTCATGGCGATCAATCAGTAAATCAAAGCTCTTTTTAAGTGCCTCCAGGTTCAGGGTTCCTGTTAGCTTTAAAGCAACACTCATATGATAGGCAGCACTCTCCGGCGCTAACTGCCATAACACCCACTGGCGCTGCTGGGCATAGGAGAGTGGTAAAGCATCTCCCCGGAAAACTGGCTTTATAGGGGTAATGGCAGTCACAGCCTCACACGCGACCCGTTTTGCAAGTGAGCGTAAATCATTAGTTTCAAACAGGGCTCGCAAAGGCAATTCAGTTGACAGGGTTTGACGGATTCGGGATACCATTTGAGCAGCAAGCAGAGAATGTCCTCCCAATGCAAAGAAATTATCGTTGAGCCCTACACGTTTAACACCCAACACATTCTGCCAGATTTCTGCCAACTGCAATTCCATCTCTGTCCGAGGCGCTTCATACTCACGGTAGAAGGTATCGCCCTCTATTAAAGGCAATGCCTTGCGATCCAGCTTGCCATTCGGTGTCAGTGGCATCGCATTCAGCAACACATACTGATTCGGCACCATATAGTCAGGCAACACCTGCTGCAAATGAGCCTTTATACTGTCTTTAAATACATCCTGATGTTCAATGTCTGCATCCTCTGCTACCAGATCACTATTAACTGGCACTACATAAGCGACTAGTTGCTGGCCGCCATCCCCAATAACGTCCTGAGCAATTACCACAGCCTCGCTAACAGAGGTTATGGTTAGTAGCTGCGCTTCAATTTCACCCAATTCAATTCGAAAGCCACGTATCTTTACCTGATAGTCAATACGGCCTTCATACTCAATATTACCGTCTGGACGGTATCGGGCTACATCACCTGTGCGATACAAACGCCCGCCGTTATTGTCATAGGGATTTGGCACAAAACGTTCTGCTGTTAACGCTGGACGTCCATGGTAACCACGGGCCAGCCCAATACCTCCTAAATACAATTCTCCGCTTACCCGCACCGGGACAGTATTGAGTTGAGCGTCTTGAATATAGGTTTGCAGGTTGGCGATGGGACGACCAATAGGTACACGGGAATTGCCATCATTGGTACAGGTCCAATGTGTCACATCAATAGCAGCCTCTGTCGGACCATAGAGGTTGTATAACATTACGGACGGCAGAGTATGGAATACCTGATGCTGCGATTCAGCCGATAAGGCCTCGCCACTACAGATAATGCGTCGAAGACTCCGACAATGGGGCACCAGACCACAACCTATGAAGGCTTGCAGCATGGATGGCACAAAATGCACTGTCGTAATACCAGTATTATTGATGATCTTGACTAAACGCTCTGGCTCGCGATGAATACCCGGTGCAGCCACCACCAGGCGAGCACCATGAAGTAAAGGCCAGAAAAACTCCCATACAGATACATCGAAGCTAAAGGGTGTTTTTTGCAGAACACGGTCAGCAGATGTTAATGCATAGACCTCTTGCATCCAGGCGAGCCGGTTATGCAATGCAAGGTGTGTATTACCAACTCCTTTAGGTTTTCCTGTAGAGCCCGACGTGTAAATCACATACGCCAGGTTTTGCGGTACCGTGATAGGTGGCAGGTTATCATTCAAGCCGACCCGATAGTTGGCATCCCTCAATTCGCTTATATAATTATCCAGACACAGCACATTTATGCTATCAGGAATTGGCAGAATATCCCTTAATGCGGTCTGCGTCAGCAGCAAACTGATTCCACTGTCTGCCATCATATAAGCCAGGCGCTCTTTTGGATATTCAGGATCCAAGGGTACATATGCACCACCGGCTTTCAGAATACCCAGTAGGCCGATGACCATTTCAACAGAACGCTCTACTGCAATTCCTATCAGAACATCCGGCCCCACTCTCATCTTTCTGAGAATATGCGCCAATTGGTTTGCCTGTGAGTTGAGTTCAGCATAAGTCAGTGTTTGTGCGCCTACCTTTTCTGCAGCATTGGCATCGTCACCGGTGAAGAGCAAAGCTATTCTGTCTGGTGTTTTCTCAACTTGCGCCTCAAACAAACGATGGATACATACACTCTCTCCATAATCTACTTCCGTTGTATTCCACTCACACAGAATGCAAGCATGTTCCTCTTCACTGAGCATTGGTATGGCTTCCACACACTGCTCTGGGGTACTGGCTATTGCTTCCAATATGCACTGCAAATGACCGGCCATACGTTGGATTGTTGTCACGTCGAACAGTTCAGGGTTATAGGTAATAGCCGAACCGATTACCTCTCCTTGTTCCCACGTATCAAGTTTTATATCGAATTCCGTGGTCTGTTTATCCCAGGCATACGAACTCATTCGCAGTCCTGTGGATGTTGACAGTTTGTCAATGTCAGTCAGTAATGCCTGGTGGTTAAACATCACTTGGAATAGAGGATTATGTACAAGGCTACGTTCCGGTTGCAGTGCATCTACCAATTTTTCAAAGGGTAGATCCTGGTTGGATTGAGCATCAAGAACTATGACACGCACTGTTTGCAATACATCAGAAAAAGTATTCCTATCATCAATAGTTGCACGCATCACCTGAGTATTAATAAAGCAGCCAATTAAATTTTCTATTTCTGATCGATGACGATTAGCGACGGGAATACCAATTCGAATATCTTGTTCACCGGTATAACGGTAAAGTAATACTTTAAATGCGGCCAGCAACACCATAAACAAACTTGCATTATATTGTTTTGCCAATGAGCGAAGCCCATTGATCAAATTTCCATCAAGCCTCCATTCATGGCGAGCACCCAAAAAATGATTTTTTATCGGTTTGGAGTTATTTACGGGTAGTTGCAATACGGCCTGATTACCATCCAACTGGTATCGCCAATAGTTCAACTGCCTCTCCAACTCGCCAGACTCCAACCAGCTACGTTGCCATAAGGCATAATCTGCATATTGAATGGATAAAGGAGCGACATCAGCAACCGTATTGGTGATATAAGCCTCGTAAAAGCGCATCAACTCATCAGTTAATACATTGATTGACCAGCCATCAGCCACAATATGGTGTAATGTAATCATTAACACATGATGTTGCTCAGAGAGAACAAACAACTTAACCCTAAGCAATGGACCATTTGCCACATCAAAAGGTACTAAAGATTCCTGCTTAATGCGTTCCTGTACTTCCTCCTGCTTTACACCGGATGGCAGGGACACAAGATTCTCGATACTAATATCAATTGGTGCAATGCTATGGATCAGTTGATAGGGCTGGCCATGTTCATCCAAGGGGAAACATGTCCTCAAGCTCTCATGACGAGCGATGACACTATTTAATGCCCAAGTAAGCGCCCCAACATCCAAAGGGCCATTGAGTTCGGTCGTTGCAGGCAGATTATAAGCAGCACTGTCCGGATCCAGTTGCCATAAAAACCACATGCGCTGCTGTGCATATGACAATTGCGTGCGACCTGCCTCACCGACACTCGATACTATCGGGAAGGTAGAAAAGTCTACGCCTTCTTTTGCTAATGCCTTCAGGAAAATGCTGCGCTTTTCTGGCGCAAGCCGAATAAAACGTAAGGCAAGAGCCTGGGCCTGACTGTCGCTCATAGTTACTCCAGATCATATTTCTTAATACCCTAAGAAAACGAATGGAGTAACAGCGAATTTAAGGGGAGAATTGTATTTTTACCAAAGCGAAACTATTGCTTGCTAATGCAATAGTCGCTTCATAAAAGCAGGTGCACTGCGCATTGATGTAGAAGATTGGCTGGAAAAATGACTTAAAAAGAAAGCATAAAAATATTTATGTACTGCCCTGTCAATAGAGGCATATGATAGCCATATAAAAACAAAGAGAATCCATACTCATGGCATAGTGGCATTAAAGGCTTCTGCCATTGCCACCACCACCTTCCTGTTGCCACTAAAAGGCTCTCTGGCATGTGATGCCAACATATTGTCCAACATCAGGATATCCCCTGACTGCCACGGAAACATAACCTTGGATTGGTCCAGGACTCCCCTAACCTCTTCAAGCAGTGAATCCTCTATAGGAGAGCCGTCACCATAATAAACATTACGTGGAAGGTCTTGTTCCTCCACAATATCGAGTAATGCTTCGCGCACTTCTGCTTGCAGGTTGGAAACATGGAATAAATGCGCCTGGTTAAACCAAACCCATTCCTTTGTGTGTGGATGCTGTGCCACAGCCTGGCAACGCTGCCATGTGCGCAGCTCGCCATCCTCTTTCCATGCAAACTCAATGGCATTTTCACGGCAATAGCGTTCCACAACCTGACGATCCTGGGTGTTAAAAACGTTTTGCCATGCCACATCCAGTCCGCCACCGTAATTGCGCACATACATTAAGCCATGGCGGGATAAGCGCTCGCGAATGGATGAACTGATAGAACGGTACACCAAGCGGTTATCGGCAATCGGGGTTTCTCCGCCGTTTGGTGCACTGGTAACACAGTAAAACCATATTTTCATTGGCCAGGAGAGCGTATAAGCCTGTTCACTGTGTAAAGGGATAGACTGGTGGGCAGGATATTCGGTGGAGGTATAAACCCCCTTCGCCACATTGCTACGCGGTGTGGAGCCAAACTCATAAGACAATAAGGGATGGCCAAAGCTCTCGGCAAATGTGTGAAATCCATTAATGTTACCCACATCAAAGCCACGCATCAGCAACCCACCACACAGGGGAAGGTGCTGTTCGGCCAGCATTGAAATTTCCATGGTTGCATCGGCAAGAGACATGCCCGCCTCTGGTGCTGATATCAACATGGGCAGGTTTCCACTTTTTGGCAATAGCGGAGAGCCCGAGAGTGCGACAACGGCCATAGATAAACTCCAAATTTTTAATCACACCAAAGAAGTATAACTACGAGTAAAAATTCCTTTACTGTTATTTTTTTGCCAAAACGGTCGGAGATGATTGCGCACAAACCGAATCACATCATCCCTGCTGTCGTGAATGAAAAAATGCCCGCCCCTGAATGTTGACAGATAAAAGTATTCCCCGGCCTCGTCCTGCCACGCCAGTAATTCATCGCTGGTAATGTCTTCATCCTGACCACTGATCACCACCAGTGGACAGGGTAAATTCCTTTTAAGGCCAGGTGCGTATGAATAGCTTTTGCACAGTTCGAAATCCGAGCAAATAACGGGCAATGCCATAGCCATTAGCTCTTCATTATCAATAACGTCTTCTGACATACCACCCAGTTTTCGCAAATAGGATTTCACATCAGCCGTTGTTGTTAACTCACTTAGCTGTTCAACACAACGTTGCCGACGGGTTGGTGCCGATGTGCCGGAGACAAATAGTGTAACGGGAGTGGTGGCCCCAATATTTATCAGGCGTCGTACCAGCTCAAATGCCAAAATAGCCCCCAAACTGTGGCCAAAAACAGCATATGGCTGGTTGCCTATCCGCTGGCTCATCTCCTCCGCCAGTTGCTCAACCAATACTGCCATATTGGTTTGCAGTGGCTCATCCATGCGCATTCCCCGGCCAGGCAGTTCAACAGGACAGACCGTTAGCCAGTGCGGCAGCTCTCGCTGCCACTGATAATAGATGGAGGCACTTGCGCCGGAATAAGGAAGGCAAAAAAGATTCATGTTATAGGTTAATGCTCGGAAACTTCAGGAATTGCATGCTCTTTTGGCGTTTTATTTGACGGGTTCTGGGCATTTTTTTCCTGAGCCTCCATCGCTTTGCGCAAACTCAGTGGGCGCATATCTGTCCAGACTTCTTCGATATAGTCGAGGCATTCTTTTTTGTAGCCACTTTTTCCTGCCTTGCGCCAGCCTTTGGGGATTTCTTTATAATCTGGCCAAATGGAATACTGCTCTTCGTGGTTTACAACCACTTGAAAGATAATATCTTCACGATCAAACACTGATGTCATGGTATGGCTCCTATTTTTAGCACTGACTTATTCGCAAAAAAGTAATCCTCAATTCTTGAGGATAAACGAATAAAAATTGATGAAAATTAGTATTTTATGGCCGCCTCAACAGCTTTTGAAAAAATTGATGCAATCTTATCTACTTCACTATCGGTAATAATCAAGGGGGGCAGGAAACGCACTACGCTGCCAAAGCGTCCGCCCACCTCCACAATCAATCCGCGCACCAGGCATTCCCGTTGGATAACGGCAGCGAGTGAACCTGATGGCGGTGGGTTTCCGCAAGCATCCGGATTCCCAGCAGGATCAACGATTTCTACGCCCAGCATTAAGCCGCGCCCACGGACATCCCCCACTTGCGGATAACGGATTTGCAGTGCCCGGAAATGTTGGAATAAACGCATTCCCATCCTGGTTGCATGAGTGGTCATGTTTTCACGCACCAGGTATTCCATGACGGCGGATCCAGCAGCCATCGCCATTTGATTGCCGCGAAAAGTACCTGCATGGGCACCCGGTTGCCACTTATCCCATTGCTCGTTGTACACCAATACTGCCAGTGGCAAACTGCCCCCAATCGCTTTGGAAAGTACAATGGCATCCGGGATGATGTCTGCTTTTTCAAAAGCAAACATGGTTCCGGTGCGCGCAAAGCCACTCTGGATTTCATCTACAATGAGTGGTACCCCATAGGTACTGGTAATACGCCGTAATCCTTTTAGCCAGTGAATATCGGCCGGTATAACCCCACCTTCGCCTTGAATAACTTCGACAATCACACCTGCGGGAAGTGATACCCCACTTTCGGGATTGGCAAACAGACTTTCCAGGTAATGAAGGTTGGCGTTAACACCTTGCTCCCCGCCCAATCCGAATGGACAGCGGTAATGGTTAGGGTAAGGCATAAATTGCACATTGTTACTTAACAACGCAGCGAGCGGTTTTTTCGGACCCAGGTTGCCCATTAAACTCAGCGCCCCCTGGCTCATACCATGGTAAGCCCCCTGGAACGATAAAATAGTACTCCGCCCGGTAGCCGTGCGTACCAACTTCAGGGCAGCCTCTACCGCATCGGTACCACTGGGGCCACAGAATTGAATTTTTGCCTGCTGACGGAATGACGCGGGTAATATCGCAAATAAATCCTGTATAAACTTATCTTTTACCGGGGTGGTAAGATCCAGTGTCAGTAATGGAAGGCCGTCATCCAGAACTCGACGCATCGCTTCCACTACCACCGGATGATTGTGCCCCAGTACCAGTGCCCCAGCACCCGCCAGACAATCAATAAAGCGCCGCCCTTCAACATCCTCTACATAAATGCCATTTCCTTTACTCAACGCCAGGGGAATACGCCGAGGGTAACTGCGGGCATTGGACTCTTTCTCTTTTTGTCGTATTAACAAGGGGGAGTCTTCAATCAGGTACAGCGGATCATCATTATCAATAAAAGTATGAGCCAAACTTTCTTCATCGAGTAACATGGCAACAGTCCTATTTAACTCGCCTATTGGGCTTACAATTCACGCACTACACGAAGGCCTAACCAATCCCCAACCAATCCCACAGGCCGACTATTACGATTTCCAGAGCGGGAAAATATTGGGGGTTCAATCCAATCATTACCTCGCATAATCCGCTCATCGCAATCCCCTTCCATCCAGGGACTTCCATCTGTTGGTGCATTGTCATAACTATCGTTAACGCAATCCATGAGCCGTTCATGCACATTGCCATGCATATCAAACAGCCCAAACTTGTTCGGTGGATAACTGCCTACCGGTGACGTGTATTCATAGCCATCGGCATGACCGTAGGTATTGGCATTTTTATTGATTTTGTATACCCCTTCTTCATCAAAGGGAAATGGAAAAGGGCCTGTTGACCCGGCCCTGGCAGCGTATTCCCATTCTGCTTCACTGGGCAGGCGATAGGTCTTCCCCGTTTTTTTGGTCAGCCATTTCACATAATTTTCAGTATCCTCAAATGTCATGCATACCGCAGGTTGCCGGGCACTGTAGGAATAGGTTGGCTTGCCATCCGTACACGCCCGCCCCGGGCGGGTATCTCCACTGCGGCGCGGTGTATTGGTTGCCTGAATAAAGGCGTCCCATTCAGCAGCTGTTACCGGATAAATACCGATTGCAAAAGGCTTGGCGAATGTAACGGTTCGCTGGGGACCTTCGTCAGGTTGGCGACCAATCTCATCGTCAGGCGTACCCATAATATAACTGCCCGCCGGAAGAACGACGATTTCCGGGCATACATCACAGTCTTTGAGTAAGGTGCCCGGACGGGGAAATTTTTCTGCAGCGAAAATGCCTGCATGAGGTGACATGAATAACAGGGTAATCAAAACAGGAAATATTTTTTTCATAGCGTTTCCTTAACTATCTACCAATATCTATCTTGCACTTGATGCAGATAGGCAGCCAATAAAGCGTTTTTGTGTTGTTAAGGAAACGATATGCAATTGGAAGAATTTAGGAAAACCGAAAATAAGCTTATTCTGTCGCTTGATAGCAAATGCTATGACAGAAATCGTGAATGCCTGATTGCCAGGCAAGCCACCTGTCATTCACAAAAAATTTAAATATCGGCGATAAAATGATAACAAAGGGCATCCCTTCCCTTTTATTGCCGGACTGAAGTTACACTTCAAGTTGCGCCATTAAATCACTTAAGCGATCGGCTTTTTCCCGGGTAATGGATGAGCTCTCAAGCCCCCGGATAAAGTCTGCCAATGATTCAACGGTATGGCACTCGAACATCGCGCGCAGGGGAATACCTTTGTGCAAGACCTTTTGTACCCGTGAGGCAATCTGGGTGGCAAGCAGGGAGTGTCCGCCCAATTGAAAAAAGTTGTCGTGTATACCAACCTTGTCAATTTTCAACACATCGGCCCAAATGGCTGCCAATTGCTGCTCTAAGGTATCCCGTGGCGCGACATAACTCTGTTCCTGCAAAGCACCAATATCCAAAGTGGGTAGCGCCTTGCGATCCAGTTTGCCGTTGGTGTTGCGCGGCATTTCTGCAAGCAGTTGCCAATAGGCAGGTACCATATAATCAGGCAGGCAAGCCTGCAGCCACGACTTGCACCGCTCGATCAATTCAGATTGTGAGTGGGAGGCGATGAAGGTTTGGGTTGGTGTCAAATAAGCCACCAGATAATCCCCACTCAAGCGCGCCTGGACAATCACCGCAGCCTCGCGCACGCCTTCAACATCCAGCAGGCAGGATTCAATTTCCCCCAGTTCAATACGAAAGCCACGCATCTTGACTTGATGGTCTGCTCGCCCGACGTATTCCAATAAACCATCTGAACGACGCCGTGCGAGATCGCCTGTGCCGTACAGCCGCTCGCCAATGCCTCCAAATATATTGGGAATAAAAGCGCGCGCAGTGCGCACCGGATCAGCGAGGTAACCCCGCCCTACCCCTGTCCCTGCCACATATAATTCACCCACGGCGCCAATAGGCGTGAGTGAAAGTTCGTCATTCAGTACGTAAAGGCGATTGTTGTCCGTGGGTGAGCCGATCGGCAGATAACTACCTGTTGTAAACGACTCACTCACCGGGAAGAATGCCACATCGTCCGAGCATTCTGCCGGCCCGTAAGCATTCACCAGGCCAATATCCGGATAGCGTTCCAGCCATCGTTTTGCCAGAAGCGGTGGCATGGCTTCCCCGGTGGGCAACATCCAGCGCAAACCCGATAGCGGTTGTTCATCTTCTTCCAACATGCGTTGGATCAACGAGGGCACACTTTCCAGGACAGTAATACGTTCTGCAACAACCTGTGCCATCAGGGCCGTTGGATGGTGTGCAATATCATTGGGGACAATGACAACCCGGCCGCCAAACAGCGGAGCCGCTAAAAACTGCCACACCGAAATGTCAAAGCATTGGGACGCCGTCTGGGCAACGACATCGCGCTCATCCAACTGCAGATACGGCACTTTACTCAATTGGTTATTGAGCATACCGCGCTGGGTAACCATTACCCCTTTGGGTTTCCCCGTAGAGCCAGAGGTATAGATCACATAGGCGAGACTGTTTGCAGTACCGTATATCCCCGGATTATGGTCGGGCACAGCATCGTGTTGTGTGTCCTCCCATACCAGCAGCAATGGACGATTGTGCTCTGGACAGAGGGCGAGTACATCATGGCCGAGTGCAACCTGGCTCCTCTCGCACACCAGTACGGGAGCGCGGCTCATGGTCAACATGTCGGCAAGCCGTTGAAGCGGATGCGCGGGGTCCAGGGGGAGATAGGCCGTCCCTGCTTTAAAGGTGCCCAGTATCATGCCCAGTAACTTCAGATTGCGTTCGGCAAGCAGCGCCACCGGTTTGTCAGCCAGATTGCCAAGTGCCAAAAGACGATGTCCCAGGCGATTGGCATACTGGTTAAGTTCCCGGTATTGCCATTGCTCACCACGGCAACTGGCCACGATGCTTTCGGCGTGAATGGAAACCTGCTGCTCAAATAAACGGACATAGCTCTCCAGCGGGTAGTTACGCTCACTGTTATTGCACTCGTGGATCAGGAAATCCTGCTCACTTGAACCGACCAGCGGTATATCACCGAGCATGCCATCAAAGCCCTGTACCAGTGCCAACAGCAAGCGCTGGAATTCCCCTAGCATGGCCTCCACGGTAGCGTCGTTAAAATAACGTTGGTCAAAGGAGATATGTAAACCCAATTCCTCGCCCGGATAGCAAACTGCGGTCAACGGAAAATTGGTGTGGGTACGCCCGGAGTCGGAACTGGCATTGAATTGCCGCGCCCTATCCAGCACCGACACTTCCACGGGGGCATTTTCGAATACGAATAGACTGTCAAACAGCGGCTCCCCTTTGGGTACCTCACTGCAAGCCTGAATATCGACCAGCGGCAGGTGTTCGTGATCGCGCAGCTCCAGGTTATGTGCTTGCAAGTGTTGCAGCCAATTACTTACCCGGCAGTCTTCACCGATGTCGGGAAAGCCAACCCGCAACGGAATACTGTTGATAAACAACCCCACCGTTTGCTGTAACGCCGGTAAATGGATGGGTCGCCCTGCGACGGTAACCCCGAATAATACGTCGCGCTGGCCGCTGAGCCGACGCAGAACCAGGGCCCAGGCTGCCTGGGCAAAAGTGTTGATGGTCAGCTGGTGCTGTCGCGCCAGGGTTTGCAATTGGTGGCTGGCCTGCGCGCTGAGATGACTGTAACAATCGCCCACTTGCATTCCGCCGTTATTGCCGGCGTGTTCCCGCAACAGCGGCCTATCGCTGGCAATAGGCGTAGATGCACCGAACCCCTGCAATGCGGTGCGCCACCATTGGCGGCTGAGCGCAGGATCCTGGCTACCCAGCCAGGCGATATAGTCGCGATAGCGCGGTGCTGCCGGCAACGCCAGGTTGCGACCTTCAAGCAGTGCGCTATAGATGGCAAAGAAATCCCCGATCAGCAACGAACGACACCAGGCATCGATCAGGATGTGATGGTTACTCATCAAAAACCAATAGCGCGCCTCATCGATACGGATCAGGCGCAAATGGAACGGTGGTGCATTGAGCAAATCAAAGCCCGCCTCCCGCTCGGTTTTCAATAAAGCGCGCAACCGCTGCTCATTATCAGCCTCTGAAACGCCCCGCCAATCCTGATAATCCATTGGCACCGGCCAGGTTTTATGGACGATTTGCACCATGGCTTCACCGGCATTCCAGCTGAATGACGTGCGCAAGGCTTCGTGGCGATCCACCACCGCTTGCCAGGCACTCGCGAAACAGGCAGGGTCAACCGCACTGTCAATACAGTAGCGATCCTGCATGTAATAAATACCGGTGCCCGGCTCCAACAGGGTGTGCAGCAGCAAACCTTCCTGCATGGGAGTTAAGGGATAAATATCCTCGATGTGCCGCGCGGGTATTGGCAATGCATCCAATTGCACCTGGGAGAGCTGTGCCAGGGGGAAGTCGGATGGCGTCAGCCCTCCGTTTGTATCCACCAAACAGGTAGCAATAAGGGTATCGAGCTCACGGATATAGTCTTCCGCCAGTTCGGCTATCGTACTTTCGCGATAGCGCGCCGCACTGTATGTCCAGCGCAATACCAGGGCCCCGCCCTGCACCTGGCCATCGATACTGATATCGTTGGGCAAGGGGGCCTCGGGATCGCGATTACCGGTTTCCGCGCCACCAGCCCAGCGGAAAAGCCCATCCTGGTCGATGCCCTGGTCAATCTGTCCCAAATAATTAAATGTCAGGGACGGAACCGGCAGTGCAGCCATTGCTTCGCGCACCCAACCGGTTGCCAGGTAGCGCAGCGGGCCATAGCTTTGCAAACGTGACTGCACCGATCTGAGCTGTTCCTTAACCGCCTTGATGGATGCAACCCTATCGCCCATGTCCGGCGTTAAGCGAACCGGGTAAGCAGCGGTTAACCAGCCTACCGTCCGGGTCAGATCCAGGATGTCCTCTGTGTACTCCCGACCATGCCCCTCCAATTGCACCAACACTGATTCATCCCCGGTCCAACGGCACAATACGCGTGCCAATGCCGTTAATAACAAATCATTCACCTGGGTTCGATACGCAGCAGGCGCCCGCTGTAACAGCGCTTGTGTCTGATCGGGATCCAGGCAGACGGTTAGCGTATTGGCCTGCCATTCGAGGTTTTCACCAGCGGGAAAATCACAGGGCAATGCGTGTTTTTTCGCGGTCGGGTTAACCTCTATAGCGTCGCCCTGGGTGCCATTGGACAATCCGGCGAAGTCTAATTCTGTTTGCCACCACGCCAGTGCCTCAGGTATTGCATCGCTGTTGGCATAATCGCTCCAGTAGGCTGCCCAATCCCGAAAGGCTGTGGTTTTGGCTGGCAGATGGATCTCTGCACCGGCGTGTAATTGCCGGTAACACAACTGCAAATCTTCCAGCAGGATGCGCCATGACACGCCATCCACAACCAGGTGGTGAATCACCAGCAATAAGCGCTGGCCGCCGTTCTTCGCCTGGAGTAACAAGCCGCGCAATAACGGCCCCTGTTGCAAATCCAGGCTGCGCTGCACAGCATCCACATCCGGCGAAGCGTCTGTCACCTGCGCGACATTTACCACCTGTAATAACGGCTGTGCTGCGCCATTGAGATCGACCGATGCCTGGTATGCCGCCTGCCATTGCCCCTCCTGTTGGTCAAAACGCAAGCGCAGGGCATCGTGATGATGTATTAATCGCTGTAACGCCAGTTCCAGCAGTACAGGTTTAACAGGCTCACTCATGTCCAGCCAAACCGCCTGGTTCCAATGCGGTGGATGCGGCACATTCAGGGTAAAGAACCAATGCTGGATAGGTGTCATCGGTGACGGGCCTGCCAGTGGCCCCTGTTCGACGGTGAGCGCCAACCCGTCCGATGCCTGGGTTTTTAGCGTGGCTACCCTGGCCAGGGTGCGCACCGTCTGGTACTGGAACAGGTCTTTGGGCTTGAAGTGGATACCTCGCTGGCGCGCACGGCTAACCACCTGGATGGATAAAATCGAGTCGCCGCCCAGCTCGAAGAAATTGTGGTCTATGCCGACGCTGTCCACATTCAGAACCTTACTCCAAATGTCTGCCAGTTCCCGCTCCAGGTCACTTTCCGGTTGGGTATAGGCTTGGGTGAGCGCAGCTATTTCAGGGGCGGGTAACGCACGGCGATCCAGTTTGCCGTTGGGATTGAGTGGCAACCGATCCAGCACTATCAGTTGTGCGGGCACCATATAGTCCGGCAACTGCTGCTGGAGATAGTCCTTCACACGGGCCTTGAAAGTGTCAATGGTTTCATCAGCCAGCACTTGTCCACTGAGATAACCCACTAGTTGACGGTGGCCCTCATTGCCCACAGCGAGGACCGCTGCCTCCCGTACACCGGGAGCCCCCAACAGGCAAGACTCGATTTCGCCCAGCTCAATGCGAAAACCGCGAATCTTGACCTGGTTATCGCCGCGCCCCACATATTCAGCCAATCCATCGGCATTCAAACGCACCAGATCACCGGTTCGATACAAACGCCCGGCAATATCGAAAGGGTTGGGAATAAATCGCTCTGCAGTCAGGTCCAGCCGGCCATGGTAACCACGGGCGACACCCAGTCCCCCGATATACAGTTCACCGGTAGCACCGGCAGGTACCGGCATCAGGTTATCGTCGAGGATATAGGCAACCCGCTCTCCCACCGCCTTACCAATGGGTAGTGTCGCTGTTCCCTGGCGGACGCTATCACCGACAGGGGCTGCCAACGGCATTACCACCGTTTCTGTCGGCCCATATGCGTTAAAAAAATACGCAGGCTGAAACGCCCGGCTCATCGCTTGCCAATGTTCCGGGGTCAGTGCCTCACCGCCGGTAATACACAGGCGCACCGATGAAAACGCATTTTCCTTCACCGCCCGATGATCCATTACCCATTGGGCCAGCTGGCTGCCATAGCCTGGAGTCAAGCCCAGAATCGTGACCTTATGTTCCGCAATCAGCGAGGCAATCTCTTCTACTGCCCATTGTCCCTGGCGGCGCAACACCACGCGGGCCCCGCATAACAGGGCAGTCAATAAGCGCTCGCTGGCCGCATCGAAATTGATGGAATAAAAATGCAGCTCGCAGTCGTCGTCACGCATACCGAAGGTATCAATTACCGCCTGGCAGTGCATGGCCAATGGCCCATGGTCAACGACCACCCCCTTGGGCTTGCCCGTGGAGCCGGAGGTATAGATCAAATAGGCTTGATGCCGGGGCTGGGTCAGGCTGGCAGGTGCGCTGTCCGGATAATGAGCGAGGGCCACGCTGTCATCCTCCAGGCACCAGCGATTGACCTCGGCTGGCAATTCACCCATGGTGTCAAACAGGGCGCGATAGCCCAGTAGCATCACAATGCCGCTGTCTTCGATGATGTAGTGCAGTCGCTCCCGGGGATATTCCGGATCCAGCGGCACGTAAGCTGCACCCGACTTGAGTATGGCTAACAGCCCAATCACCATCTCAAAAGAGCGCTCCAGAGCCAGTCCTACCCGCTGTTCCGGTTGTATTCCTTGCGCGCGCAGCCAATGGGCCAGGCGATTGGCGCGGCGCTCCAGTTCGCCGTAACAGAGCGTTTCGCCATCCATGATTAACGCAATCGCTTCAGGCGCGGATGCAGCCCGCTGGGCAAACCTGTCCTGCACAGGGATTAGCTCGCTATGGCTGACGGCATCGACCGGGGATGGGTTCAAGCACGCAAGGAGTTGCGCCTGTTCAGCGCTGTTAAATAAGGGGAGAGAGGCCACTGCCTGTTGGGGATCACCAATCATCGCCGCGAGCAGGTTGCGCCAGTGATCAGCCATGGCAGCAATGCGCGGCTCATCAAACAGATCACGGCTATAGGTTAGGCAACATCCCAAGCGGCCATCGAGATCGGTGACCTCCAGGTTGAGGTCAAATTTAATGGCCCTGGCATCGTTGACAATGTATTCAACAGTCATACCTGCCAATTCACGGGTTTGCTGGAACTGCCAACGCTGCACGTTGCACATAACCTGGAACAGCGGGTTATAGGCGGCACTGCGCTGTGGCTGCAAGGCATCCACCACTTGTTCAAAAGGCAGATCCTGATGGGATTGCCCCTCGATGACTGTGCGCCGCACCTGGTCCAGCAGCTCTGACACTTTCATCTCAGCGCGCACCTGGCAACGCAACACCTGGGTGTTCAGGAATGCGCCGATCAGCCCTTCGCTCTCGGGGCGAATACGGTTGGCCACCGGTACACCAATACGCAGATCGTCCTGACCGCTGTAGCGGTATAGCAACAGCGCCAAAGCCGCCGTAACCGTCATAAACAATGTAGTGCCACGGGTTGCATTAAACGCGTGAACACGGGCGGCCAGCTCATCGGGCAGATCGAAGCGATAAAGCTCGCCGCGGTGGCTTTGTACCGCAGGTCGGGGGCGGTCAGCGGGTAACTCCAATAGCGGGTGTTCAGTGCCCAATTGTTCACGCCAATAATCAAGCTGGCGTTCGCGCTCACCGGACTCCAGCCAGCGCCGTTGCCATACGCTGTAATCCAGGTATTGCACCGGCAATGGCGCCAATGGCGATGGCAAGCCAGCGGCAAATGCTTCATACAATAGAGCCAGTTCACGGGCGAAGATATCCATCGCCCACCCCTCAGTCACAATATGGTGCAAGGTCAGCACCAGATAATGTTCCTGGTCACTGAACCTGATCGAATGGGCGCGCAGCAGCGGCCCCTGCTCCAGGTCAAAAGGCTGATGTGCCTCCCGGTCTGCCAGTGCCGCTAACCGCGCCTGGCGATCAGCGGGCTCCAGGTGAGCAAGATCATGCCTGGCCAACCTAACGTCTGACCTGTCCCTCACTTGCTGTACCGGAACGCCATCGACTTCAGGAAAGGTAGTACGCAAGGTTTCATGGCGCTCAATGAGCGCCTGCAGAGCCAAATCCAGGGCATCCACATCCAGCGCCCCGTTAAACCGCGCCATACCGCCGACGTTATACGCGGGACTCTCAGGCTCCAGATGCCACAGGAACCATAAGCGTTGCTGGGAGTAAGACAAGGGGATGGGTTGATGCCGATCCACCGTCTCAATCGGCGGCTGGCGATTGATCTCACCTGCCTGCCTGGCGCGTGCTACCACAGTCGCAAAAGCCCGTAATTCACTGGCGTCAAAGAGCGCCTTGAGCGGAAGTGTCACATTACAGCGCTGACGGGTACGCGCCACAATCTGGGTAGCCAATAGCGAATGCCCGCCCAGCGCAAAAAAATCATCAGCCAGGCCAATATCGGGCAGGCTTAAGACCTCCTGCCAAATAGCTGCAATCTGTTGCTCAAGCGGCGTGACCGGCGCGATATACTCACGTCGCTGCCAGCCAGGCAGTGGCAAACCCTGGTAGTCCACTTTGCCACTGGACAATAACGGCATCTCATCCAGCGGAATCAATTGGGCCGGAACCATATAATCTGGTAACACTTGTTTGAGTGCCTGCTTCAGCGAATCTGGAGCAATGCCCCGGCCTTTTTCCAGGGTGTAATAAGCCAGCAGTTGCTGGTCGCCATTGGCCCTGGTGTGTACCTGAACCGCGGCCTGCCGGATACCCGCCATCTCACACAAGCGAGCCTCTATTTCCCCCGGTTCAATACGAAACCCGCGCAGTTTCACTTGTCGATCCAAGCGCCCGAGGAACACCAGGGCACCATCGGTATGCCAAAGCGCTCCATCGCCAGAGCGATATAAGCGCGCCCCTGCATTCGTGTCGTCGGCATAGGGATCGGGAACAAATCGCTGCGCTGTCTGCGCCGGGCTCCCCAGATATCCCCGGGCAAGCCCTGCTCCGCCAATACACAGCTCGCCTGCAACACCAGGGGGTACTTGCGCAAACTCGCCGTCCAGCACCCGGCAACAAGTCCCGGACAGCGGCCTGCCAATCGGTGAGAATTCCGTATCGTCTTTTTGGCATTGCCAGTAGGTAGCGTTGATAGCGGCCTCGGTTGGGCCATAGCGGTTGTGCAGTGTCACCTGAGGCAATACATCCAGCACACGGTCGCGCAGTGCGGGCGACAATACTTCTCCACCGGAAAACAGCAGGCGCAACGAGTGGCAATTCGCTGCATCGGGCTGCTCAATGAATTGCTGCAGCAGCGATGGCACAAAATGCAATACGCTGACATGTTCCCTGATAACCCACTCCAATAACCGGTATGGATCGCGCTGGTCCCCTACCCCGGGCAATACCAGGCGGGCACCGGCAAGTAATGGCCAGAAACATTCCCACACGGACACATCGAAGGTCAGCGGTGCCTTTTGCAGCAGGACATCCTCACTCGTCAAGGCATAGGTGGCTTGCATCCAGGCCAGCCGCTCCCCCATTGCGCCCCGGCTGACACCCACGGCCTTGGGACGGCCAGTGGAACCGGAGGTATGAATGACATAGGCCAGGTGATGGTCGTGCAAATCCACAACTGGCGGGGTCACCGGCCAGTTAGCCAACTCTAGTGTGGCCAGATCAATGCTGATCGCCCTGCTGAGTCCCTCCGGAGCAGCGCCTGAAGTAAGCAATAGCGTCGCACCGGTATTGCGCAACATGTCATTGAGCCTGGCGATGGGATACTCCCTATCCAGTGGCACATAAGCTCCCCCGGCCTTTAAGATCCCCAAGATTGCGCTCAACATCAGCGGCGAACGCTCAATCAGCACACCTACGCAGACATCCGGCCCGACACCACAATGTTGCAGATAATGGGCCAGGCGATTGGCAGTCTCATGCAACTGCTGATAACCGATACTCTCGCCTGCCCACTGGATAGCGATGCGTTCAGGGTACAGGGCAGCGGCATGTTCGAGGCCCGCCAACAGCGTGCTGCTGCGACCCAGTCCAGGTACATGCTCCCAGGTGGATAACTGGCGATACCCGGCAGCATCCAGTAATGACAAATCAGCAATGGCCCGCTGTGGATCATCTGCTATTTGCTGCAGCAGGTATTGGAAATGCTCCGCCATACGCACGATGACATCCGCATCAAACAACGACTCCGCATAATCCCAGGACAGGCATAGATTTCCCTGGTTGTCTTCCTCCGATTGCAATTGCAAATCGCATTTGGCGTGGCGGCTATGCCAGGGCAGCTCTTCCACCGCCAATCCCGGTATGGCGCAGGCCGCTGCCGGGTCACGCTGCTGGTGGTTGAACATCACATTGAAAGCGACCCCCAGTGCTTCGCTCAGCTGATCAAAGGGAAGGTCTTGATGTGCCTGGGCTGCCAGCGTGTTAGCTTTTACTGCCGCCAGCATTCCTGTGAAAGCCAGGCGCGGTTCAAACTCACCTTGCAATACCAGGGTGTTAACGAAAAATCCCACCACTTGCTGAATCCCGGGCTGATGGCGATTGGCACTGGGGATACCAAGGCGTATCGTTTTTTCACCGCTATAGCGGTACAACAACACGTGGAATGCGGCTAACAACACCATAAAAAGTGTGGTGTCGTTATGGTCAGCCAAGGCGCGCAGGCTCTTCGCCAAAGAGGGCCCTATCTTTCGACACAAGCGAGCAGCCAATACCGGTTCACTATGGCGGTCATTGATATGCTCTCCCGGATGTCGGGTTGGTAGCGGCAGCAGCGCCTGTGTCCCGGCCAACTGTGTTAACCAATAAGTGCGCTGCTGTTGGGCCTCTTCACTCGCCAACCACTGCTGCTGCCATTCAGCATAGGCTCCATAGGTAACAGCCGGCATAGGCAAGGTGATGGTTTTGCCCTGGTTATAGGCGCTGTAGAGCTGGGCCAATTCCGCCATCAGGATATTGGCAGACCAGCCATCCACGATAATGTGGTGAAAGGTGACCAGTAATTGGTGCTCATCATCAGCCAACCTTATCAAGGTAACTCGCAGTAAGGGGCCTGTTTCAAGATTGAAAGGAGCCAGGGCCTCTTCCTCCCGGCACTGGCCTGCTCTCTTCTCCCGCTCGGCGATGGGAAGTCGGGTCAAATCGATAGGATGCACAGGGACATTCTGTTGTCCTGTCACTGACTGATAAGGCACGCCATCGCGTTCAATAAATCGGGTACGCAATACCTCATGACGCTCCACCAGGGTTTGCAATGCCTGTTGCAGCGCCACCTTGTTAAGCACACCCTGCAGGTGCAAGCCGCCAGGAATGTTATAGGCAGCACCTCGCGGATTCAGTTGCCACAAAAACCACAAGCGTTTCTGCCCCGGTGAACACGCAAATTCCGTCTGGTCACTCGCTAAGGGCGGAATAGCATTAATGACCGGAGTATTCCCGGCAAGCTGCCTGGAAACCATCATGCTAAACGCATCCAGCCTGGGCACTTCAAACAACTGCCAAACATCCAGGGATAAACCTAACCGCTCCCGTAACGCACTGATCATTTGTACGGCGCGAATTGAATTACCACCATTAACAAAGAAATGGGCATTGGGGGCTAAATGCTCCACAGCCAATATGTCACACCAAATAGCCCGAATCATTTCTCCACAGTCCGAGCCGCTGGTGGTTTGGTTATCAGGGATTACCTGTTGTTGCGCTGCTGGATAAAGCGCATAAGCGTCCAAACTACCGTCTGCCAATCCAATCCGGCAGGCGGAGCGCTGCAATTTACCACTGGAGGTTTTGGGTAAGGTTCCGGGGTTAAGCAGCGCAACTTGCTGCGGCACCTCTTGAAATACTTCTGCCACCACCTGCCGAATGCTGTCGATCAATACCTGGGCTGGCACCAGCCTCTGCAATTTACGACTGATTTCTGCCGCAATCCCGATACCTTCTTCGCCATTAAAATTGACAGCATAGGCCGCTACCCGCCCTTTCCGTACGACCTCCACTTCTTCTTCAATCGTGCGCTCGATATCCTGGGGATAGAGGTTATGCCCGCGCACGATCAGCATGTCTTTCAGACGCCCGGTGATGAATAACTCACCCTCACGCAAAAAACCCAAGTCCCCGGTGCGCAACCAAATGCGGCCATCCAGATTGACAAACGCTTTTGCTGTCGCCTCGGCATTACACCAATAACCATTGGCAATCCCCGGGCCGGATGTCCATATTTCGCCGACAACACCATCGGCTAACCCAATTTGGCGAACAGGTTCAACAATGCGAATTTCCTGTCCTGGTTGATGTCGGCCACAGCCAACCAGAGTCGCTCCCGTTCCAGGGACGGCATGATTGCGCGATAGTGCCTCCCGATCCACCTCCAGGAGTGTCGGTGCCCGCCCACGTTGCCCACCTGTTACAAACAAGGTGGCCTCAGCCAAACCATAACAGGGAAAGAATTTATCGCTGTTGAAGCCACACCCCGAAAACTTCTCGCTGAACAAGCGCAGGCTGTCTTCACGAATGGGTTCGGCACCGGAAAACGCCACCTTCCAATTGCTCAAATTGAGCTGTTGTAGTGCTGTCTCACCAATACGCTCGACACACAGGCGATAAGCAAAGTCGGGCCCGCCGCTGATCGTGCCGCCGTAATGACTAATGGCCTCCAGCCAGCGAACCGGCCGCTCCAAAAAATAATTAGATGACATCAACACACAGGGAATACCACTGAAAATGGATTGCAGTAGTGAGCCAATCAATCCCATGTCGTGATAAAGCGGCAGCCAACTGACAATCACATCATCATCGCCAATGGCAAAGCTTTGGCGAATCATCCATTCATTGGTTACCAAATTATGATGACTGACTTGCACCCCTTTGGGTTGTGCCGTAGAGCCAGAGGTATATTGCAGAAAAGCGATGTCGCCGGGATCAATATTGGGTTTCTGCCAACGCTCAGCAATAACACTGTCCAGGGTGTCAACACACAACCACTCCGGAGCATCGGCACCAAGCTTTGCCAAAAGATGCTGGCCAGCCTCCTGCAATGGTTTGAGCAAAACCGAATCCGTCAATAACAAGCGGGGACGAGCGTCTTCGATAATAGATGCCAGGCGCGCCTGGTGTTGAGGTCTGACAGATTCTGGTGGATAAGCAGGTACGGCTATAACTTTTGCATATAAGCAACCAAAAAATGCTGCCACATAATCAACCCCACTGGGAAACAGCAGGATTGCCCTATCACCCGGACTGGCCATGGTTTGTATAACAGCCGCAATTGTTCGCGCCTGCCTATCCAGTTCGTAATAGCTTAGCTGTCTAGCCCCATCCCCCTGATCATTCAGAAAGTACAGCGCCGTACTGTCCGGCATGTACTCAGCTTTCGCCCGCAATGCATGGGCCAGTGTTAATGGCATTATGAATGAGTCGGCCATAAATCCACTCCGTTAGGATATTTGTCCCGGCCCGCTCAACAATCGCTTTTTTCAACTTCCGTGAAATAGAGAATCGATTGCAAACAAGCCGCTATCTATTGGCGACAACCCATCGCCAACATGTCAAAACATATTGATAAGGTCTGCGAATGACTGGTGGTGTTACCGCTCAATAACCGGGTTATCAAGACCTTGACTATGGACAAGTAACGAAGGTGGGAAAGAAATAATTAGTCGTGTAAAGAGCGAATGCAAATACACGCGACAAAGTCCAAACTGATCAATAAATCGGGGCCATTCTGCAACAAAAAATTCATCGTATAGAAAATCAAAAACATGATTGATAATACTTCTCATTATCGATATTATTCTTTTCGCCTATGTATCCGGGCTCTGGTTATTAAATAAATATTCACTGATATTGGGACAAACTATGCTGGATGCGAGCATTCACACCCCCCCAGCTCCCTGGGTTCAGATTTACACAGAAAATTTGTCAACGCTGCTCCGGTTTGCCTATAAACTCACTGGCTGTAACCATCAGGCAGAAGATATGGTGCAAGATGCTTTTTTCAGGCTTACGTCTGCTCCGCCAGTGACGTCTACCAGAATTTCATCCAGCAAGGACCAACTCAATTATCTTTTCCAAATTATTCGCAATCTGGCTATTGATCATTATCGCAAGCAAGTATTAATCAATAAACATATCGCCATTGATGCAGAAGAAGATGATATTAATCCCTATGAAATATCCCCACAGAAAATTTACGAGGATCAACGGCTTTTGGAGCAGTTATCCACGCTGCTGTCTGAACTACCTGATCGCACCCGCTATGCCTTTGAGCGGCATCGTATATTTGGCATCCCCCAGAAAGAAATTGCTGAAGAATTAGGCGTCTCTCCTACACTTGTCAACTTCATGATAAGAGATGCACTGATTCACTGCTCCAAGCTTTTTTAAGCGCCATAACACCAATTATTACAATACTTCCGGTGTGGGCTAGCCAATAGCCTTCCCTGATAAATTGTATTAAATTTTCACCACGTCCATAGGTTGCATAAAGCCACCTGTCACTGAATCCATCCTTCGCCATGTATCAGTAATTACCTGGTACTAACCTCGATATGCCTTAAATAATATGGCCCTTCATTCGTTCATAAAGTGAAAACCTATTTTTAGCATCTGCCAATACAGTATCGGTAAAGCACAATGCATAGAATAATTAACCTCTTGCTGGGATGGCTAAAATGGTTGGTTTTGGCAGGGGTATTAATCATCATCATTGCCAGTGTTTATTTACACAGAAAGCCAGCAATTCACAGTCAAGTTGAACTCATGCCCGAAGCGAAACTGTTACCAAAAGAAATTTCACTAACATAGGTATCACACGGTTATTTTATTTTTTTCCGCAATGGCGATAATCCAAATAGTAATGACCCCATAAAAAAAGAAGCAGCCTTGGCTGCTTCGCGAAATCGGGCTAGTCGCTGCGTCAGGCATTGGCGACCATGGCGTACAGTTCGCTTTCTTTCGGGGTTACCGGTGCGGCATGCAATAAATCCATTAGCTGTGCAGCCTGTTCCTCATCCAATGCATCCAATTCCATACCAAAACCACCGTCATTGGTATGGATAACAATCGCATCATAGCGATAACGATGCAATTTATGCGAATTGCGATAAGCCAGAATCTCAATGCCCAGTTGCTGCAAGGGTTTAATGCCGACCAAATCTGATTCAACAAACAAGCCGTAACGATTGCCATTTTTAATACGGCCAATGGCTACGGGAAGTTGATATTTATAGATAAGTATTTTGATATCGGCCGGATAACGCTCGCTGCATCTGTGTTCCATAATGATTTTCCTAGCAAAGTTGAGTGAATTGTTTAACCCGTCACACCTGGTTAACCAGGCGATGATAGGTTGCTAATTGTTGGCGGATCCGAGTCGCCAACCCTGGATCAACTTGATCCCAATCAAACGTCCACACCCAATTTTTATCCGTTGTCCCCGGCATGTTCATCCTGTGCCGTCCATCCAGCTCCATAAAATCTTGCATGGGAATAATAGCCATGCGACCAACCGATGATAATGCCAGGTTTATTAATAACCAGGGCATTGCATCGCTTGAGTGAAAACAATAACTGCGCAATTGTTGTCGCGAAAAATCGTTTAACGACGCATACCAACCCAGACTGGTATCGTTGTCATGCGTTCCGCTGTAAATCACATCCGCCAGGGAATGATTGTGCGGCAGATGGGGATTGGCAGGGTTGCCATCAAAGGCAAACTGCAGTACCAGCATGCCCGGCAGGGCAAATTGCTTGCGCAATGCTTCAACCTCGTCGGTAATAACGCCCAGGTTCTCAGCTACCAGAGGCAGATCCGGGTATGCTGCAAAGCAGGCGTTAAGCAAGGCTTCTCCCGGTGCCTTGATCCACTCTCCCTGGCGAGCGTCCTGGGTATCGCCTGGAATCGACCAATAGGCTTCAAAACCACGAAAATGATCAATCCGGATCAGGTCAAATAATTCTAGTTGAGTTTTCAGGCGCGCGAGCCACCAGCGAAAATTATCGGCGCGCATTACGTCCCAATCATAATGGGGGTTGCCCCAATGTTGGCCTGTTTCCGAAAAATAATCCGGTGGAACACCTGCAACACTCATGGGTTGCCCTGCTTCATCCAGCAGGAAACTGCCCTGCTCCGCCCAGACATCCGCACTGTCGTGTGCAACAAAAATAGGAATATCTCCGAACAGGTAAATGGATTTTTTCTGCGCATAATTGCGCAATGACTGCCATTGCTGAAAGAAAGCAAATTGCTCAAAACAGACCTGGGCAACCTCTGGCGCCAGCTCCTGGCGGGCGGCAGACAACGCCTGTTGATCGTGCTGACGTAACCCTTCCGGCCAGGTGGTCCAGCTTTGTTGCTGGAAATGGTTGCGCAAGGCACAGAACAGGCTGACATCATCGAGCCAATAAGCCTGGGCTGCGCAAAAAGCATGATAGGTTTGTGCGACGCTAGCACCGTATTCCGTCTGAATAAACGCAAAAAAACTGGCGCCAGCTTGTTGACGGGCTATAGCCAGGTTAGTGCGATCAGGAGAAAAGAGATGAACAGATTCTGCTGGAATCCAGCCCTGCTCTATCAACCAGTCAAAACTGATTAAATCCGGGTTACCTGCGTGGGCAGAAATCGATTGATAAGGCGACAAATCCTGATGTGTGGGACCAGTAGGTAGCATCTGCCATACACTTAAACCTGCTTCGGCCATAAAGTCGATAAAACGATAAGCTTCTTTTCCCAGGGTGCCAAAGGCAGTGGTTCCTTCCAGGTAACGGGATTCACTGCATGGCAGGGATGTTGGATGCAGGAGCACTCCGGCGCGACGTTGTGAAAAAAAACTGACCTGAGCCTGGGTGCTCGACATGAAAAAATTCCCCGAAGGAAAAGCAAGTTGATGAACTGTCCTGCCTGCAGTTAATCAGGCATGCCCATGGCGCATAACACCGCCGCTGGCAGGGTCACCACCGCCAACACTGATAACCTGCGCAAGATAAGCCGGCACCGGCTCTTCAATAAGTGCATATAAGTTACTCAAATGGCGACGATAGAGATATTCAAAATCACTCACACTTTGTGCCGGATTGTAATCGCCAAACCACCAAAACCAGTCAGATCCCTCGCACAGGGCTAATTGTTTTTCAATTTGCGCGAGCCGCTCGGCGGTAAAGGTTTTGGTTTTAAGTGCATTGTCTACATGGGATTTGGCCTCACAGAGCATATCCCAGCCACGGTTTTTGTCACGATCGCCAATCCAGGTTGAAAAGGTGCCATAAACCCAACTGCCCGCGACCAGATGTGGCATCTCGGTTGGGATTGGCTGTTGTTGATCCAACACTTCGGCATAGGTTGCCATTGCCAACTGTGGATGATCAGACAGGGAGCGATAGAGTGTCGATAAAAAGTGATAGGCGTTTTCCGGAAAATATTCCCAGGCGTTTTCACCATCCATGATGACGGAAATCACCGTATTGGCGGGGTCGTTGGCGCTATTGGCAATGTTGACCATGTGATTGATCAAATCGCCCACCGCATCGTCGGAATGCCAATTGGAATATTTGAACCCGATAAGGTCAGAAAGACCATCATCGCGAAAAAAGGTTTTTAAGGGCACCTGTGCAAATTCATAGGCGCGATGCAGGGAAATATGCTGCTCTTGCAGGCGCTGTGCTACAGCCTGGTTTTGTTCATGGCGCAGGGTGTTATGCAATACGGAATCACCGGTGGCGGCCCATTCAAATTTGGCCTCATGCAAGAGCGCCAGGGTCGCGTCACTCAGGGCGCCCTCCGATGCCCAACAGCCACGTGGGCGCACGCCAAAGTAATGCTCGAAGCTCCTGATACCTTCATTGAGATGCCATTTGGCACGGTTGCGACCATCCGGGTAGTGGATGGCATTGGGCAAGGTAACATCCGGCATTGCCTCTTTGGCGCTGTTGATATCGATCAACAAAGGCACAATGGGATGTGCGTAGGGGCTCATGCAAAGTTCTACCTGGCCATTTTCAGCCAGTTTGCGATAGCGCGGCACAACAGAGGCAACCAACTCGCCAATAACTGTCATCAACAAACGGCGGTCATCCATGTTGAAACCGCGCGCTTTGTCTTGCAGGCGCGTAATGCGCGAGTCGGTACGGCGCACGATTTCGGCGGTCCAGGACAAGTGATACCAGACACAAAGATCAACCAGGTATTGCTCGCTGAGGTAGCGACACAAATGGGGCTGATGGGAAAAACTGCTGGCAATATCCGCGAGTTCCCGATAATCCGGGAAACGCTCAATCAAGCGTTCGCGGTTTGCACGCAGGAGCTTTTCCACCAAGCCTGCAAATGCAGTAGAACCTGGCGGCGGCAAGGCGATGTCGGTTAAGGATGCCAGGACGGCATCCTTGATGTTGGTGTGCGATGAAAGATGTGACTGGATTTGCTCGGCATAGTCGTCTAGCTGTTCCAGCAGGATAGGTGCGAAATTCACGACTGCCTTGGCTTTGGGCTGGAGCTCAATGTGTGCAGCCATGTCCACATAATCCTTGATGGCGTGAAGATAGGTCCATGGGAAATAGTATTCACCGGTAATAATGTCGCGATAATCCGGCTGGTGCATGTGCCATAAGAAAACAACTTTGGTTTTGCCGGCATTAACCATAAATATCATCCTGTCCCAACATATCTGGAGTGACCAGTACTACCCCTTTGGGCGATACATGAAAACGTTTCTTGTCTTCCTCAAGGTTGTAACCGATTACGGTTCCCTCGGGGATTTTGCAATAGCGATCAATAAGGGCGCGGCGGATTTTACAATTGCGATGGATTTCCACATTGGGGAACACAACTGAATCGGAAATTTCACAGTAGGAGTGCACCCGCACGCGAGGGAATAACAGCGAATGCCGCACTGTCGACCCCGATACAATACAACCCCCGGCAATCAGGGAATCTATCGCAATACCGCGACGGTTATCCTGGTCGAAGACAAACTTGGCCGGAGGGACTTGTTCCTGGTGCGTCCAGATTGGCCAAGCTTCGTCATACAAATCCAGCTCCGGGTTTACTCCCGCCAGCTCCAGGTTGGACTCCCACAGGGAGTCTACTGTCCCCACATCACGCCAATAGGCATCGCCACCGGAAACCGGATCGCGGAATGGGAAGGCCATCACGCGATTGTTTTTAATCATGGACGGAATAATATCTTTACCAAAGTCGTGTGATGAATTGGGATTATCGCGATCTTTCATAAGTTGTTGGTACAGCACTTTGGTACTGAAAACGTAGATCCCCATAGAGGCCAGTGCCTTGTCAGGTTTGCCCGGCATGGGTTCGGGATTGGCGGGTTTCTCGGTAAATTTAACAATGCGGTGGTCTTTATCCATGTCCATTACGCCGAAGGCATGGGCAATGTCCAGGGGTACTTCAATACAGCCTACGGTGATATCCGCTCCCCTTTCAACGTGGGCAGCAATCATGGTGCCGTAGTCCATTTTATAAATATGATCACCGGCAAGAATTAATACATATTCGGGATTGTGGCGGCGAATGATATCCAGGTTTTGCACCACTGCGTCTGCCGTGCCGGCATACCAGGATTCGTCCAGGCGCTGTTGCGCAGGCAACAATTCCACGAACTCACCCATCTCGCCACCCAGGAACCCCCACCCGCGTTGTATATGGCGATCGAGTGAGTGGGATTTGTATTGCGTAAGCACACTAATACGACGAATTCCCGAGTTGACGCAATTGGATAGCGGGAAATCGATGATGCGAAATTTACCACCAAAATGCACAGCAGGCTTGGCACGCCAATCAGTTAATTGGTGGAGGCGTGAGCCCCTGCCTCCTGCCAAAATAACCGCCAGGGTTTCACGGGTAAGACGACTGACAAAACGGCCCGAAGTATGTGGTGTACTCATTAAAAGCGATTCCTTAAGCGTTATCTTTTGTGGATAGGATTCTGTCGTCCCGGGTTACCCCAGTGTAGGAGCAATATCAATGCCAAAGCTTGATCGAGCTCAAAACACGGATTGAATAACAAAATCTGAAAGGCATGCGGTGAGACACAATGCGGTAACATACCCTCACCGGAACAATCCAATTGTAGACACAAGTTTGGCACTGAACCTGCAAATCCCTGGACGTGTTTAAAAAATTTTGAAAACCTGGATGCAACAAAAATGAAGGACAATAGCTAAGCTAGTAAATCCCATGGGTATTACGTTTGTGTGTCGGTGATACCTGTCGATGTTGTATGCCAATCCTGGCACGCGTTATTAATTAGGAAGGATGGAATGTCGAATCCCAAGCAAGAACAACACTTAAGTCAAGATTTGCTACGTATTATTACTGCAACACACCACGATCCCTTTGAGGTTTTGGGTAGACACTCCCTCCCCGTTCCAACTGCAACCGCCGACACCCTGGTTCGGGTTTACCTGCCAGGCGCACGTTCAGCCGAGCTGGTAATTAACAGACAAAACAGACAAATTGCCCCATTGAACCGCCTTCCGGGAACTGATTTCTTTGAGTGGTACGGTTTGGGGCAGCAGCTTCCCGTCCACTATCAAATTGAATGGTACGACCGCCACAACCAACACCGGGTTCATTATGATCCCTACGCCTTTGCACCACAATTGGGCGAACTGGATATGCACCTGTTCGCTGAAGGTCAACATTGGAACATTTACAATCTTTTGGGTGCACACCCTCGCCAGGTGGATGGCATCAATGGGGTGCTTTTTGCCACCTGGGCCCCCAATGCCGAGCGAATCAGCGTCGTTGGCAATTTCAACGATTGGGATGGCCGTCACCATCCCATGCGTGTGCGCGGTAGCAGCGGTTTGTGGGAATTATTTATCCCGGGTGTTCAGCCGGGCGACCTGTATAAGTTTGAAATCCGCAACCGCCAGACAGGTGCGGTATTCCTGAAGTCAGACCCCTATGGCCAGTCCTTCGAACATCGTCCCAGTACCAGCTCCATCATTACAGCCGATTCAGCATTTGCCTGGCAGGACGCGGACTGGATGGAACATCGTGCCCACTGGGATTGGCAGGCCTCTCCCCTCTCTATATATGAGGTGCATTTGGGGTCCTGGCGCCGCGGTTGGGCCGGTGAGTTTTTAAGTTATCGCGAGCTGGCCCACCAGCTGGCGGATTATGTGAAATACATGGGCTTTACCCATGTTGAAATACTGCCGGTCAGCGAGCATCCGCTGGACGATTCCTGGGGATACCAGACCACGGGCTACTATGCGCCTACCAGTCGCTTTGGTTCACCCGATGACTTCCGTTATTTCGTAGATCACCTGCACCAGCAGGGTATCGGCATTATCCTCGATTGGGTGCCCGCCCACTTTCCCAAAGACGCCCATGCCCTGGCGCGCTTTGATGGTTCAGCACTTTATGAGCATGAAGACCCACGCTTGGGCGAGCACAGGGACTGGGGCACCTTGATCTACAACTATGGCCGCAGTGAGGTGCGTAACTTCCTGCTGGCCAATGCCCTGTTTTGGTTAAAGGAATATCACATTGATGGCCTGCGGGTAGATGCGGTCGCATCCATGCTGCACCTGGATTATTCCCGCCAACCGGGCGAGTGGATTCCCAATATCCACGGCGGTAATGAAAACCTGGAGGCCATGACCTTCCTGCAACAACTAAACGCGATCTGCCATGGCCAGCATTCCGGTGCCCTGGTGATCGCCGAAGAATCCACCGCCTGGCCACAAGTCACCCGTCCTACCTGGGTTGGCGGCCTGGGTTTCTCGATGAAATGGAATATGGGCTGGATGCACGACACCCTGGAGTATATGAGTAGGGAGCCAGTCCACCGCCAGTATCACCATAACCAATTAACCTTCGGCATGATGTACGCCTTTACCGAGAACTTCCAACTGCCGTTTTCCCACGATGAAGTGGTGCATGGCAAAGGCAGCATGATTAACAAAATGCCGGGAGACGATTGGCAGAAGTTTGCCAACTTGCGCCTGCTCTATACCTACTTGTATACCTATCCCGGCAGCAAACTACTGTTTATGGGGGGCGAATTTGCCCAATGGAGCGAATGGGCCCATGGGCGCTCACTCGATTGGCACCTGCTCGATTACGGCCCACACCAGGGTGTGCAATCGGCGGTGAAGGACCTCAACCATTTGTACCGGCAGGTTCCATCGCTCTACCAACGCAATTTTCGCGGCGATGGTTTTGAATGGATTGATTGCCATGACAGTACCCAATCCATCATCAGTTATATTCGTTCCAGCGATAGCGAGTTCACCCTGGTTATCCTGAATTTTACGCCGGTGCCCCGTTACAACTACCGTATAGGTGTGCCTGTGGCCGGGCAATACCAGGAAGTGTTCAATTCTGACTCCCAGTTTTATGGAGGTAGCAACCTGGGTAATGCCAACCCGCTCTACACCCAGCCTGTGCCCTGGATGAACCACGGCCAGTCGCTGGAAGTGACCCTGCCGCCACTTGGGGGCCTGTTGCTCAAACTCGCCTGAGATAACGAGCAAGCTATTGCCGCATCGAGCGTATCTGCTCGATGCTTTTCCATCAACGACACAGTCAATAGTAGGGATTAGCCATGCATTCGATCTTATTTGCGACCAGTGAAGCCTATCCACTTATTAAGACGGGTGGCCTTGCCGATGTTGCCGCGAGCCTGCCCAGGGCCCTGCTCAAACTGGGTCATGATGTCCGCATCCTGCTGCCGGCCTATGAGTCCTTATTAGCCAAGGCGGCCAGTCAAGGACTTAAAACCCTGGGCGAGATTAGCCTGGATGACATCAACCTAACCCTGCACCAAACTCGCCTGCCGGGAACGCGGGTGACCGTCTGGCTGGTCGATATACCGGAATTCTCGGCGCGCGCCGGCAATCCCTATTGTGGGGCCGATGGTAATGATTGGTACGACAATCACCTCCGTTTTTACTGGTTTGCCCGTGCTGCTGAAGCCATTGCCCTTAACCAGGCAGGACTCAACTGGCAACCGGACATCGTCCATTGCAATGATTGGCAGACAGGGTTGATTCCCGCCCTGCTCTCCCTGCACCCGGAGCGGCCGGCCACCCTGTTTACCATTCACAACCTTGCCTATCGCGGGCTTTTTTCCTACCAGGCATTTGGTGAGCTCAACCTGCCCCCGGCCTTTTGGCACCACGAGCGCCTGGAGTTTTATGGGCAAATGTCGTTCATGAAAGGCGGTTTGGCCTTTGCGGATTTTATTACCACGGTCAGCCCCAGCTATGCACAAGAGATCCAGTTGCCCGAACACGGCTATGGACTCGATGGTTTGATCCGCTATCGCCAGGAATCACTGAGCGGTATTTTGAATGGTATTGATACCGATGAATGGAATCCCGGAAAAGACAAACACCTCGCAGCGACTTACAACCGCCGCACCCTGGGTAACAAAACCAAAAACAAACTGGCGCTACAGGAAACGCTGGGGCTGGCGCTTAACGCCGATGTGCCCCTACTGGGATTCATTGGCCGCCTGGTCGACCAAAAAGGTATTGACCTCATCCTTAACCAACTGCCTTTACTGCTGGAGCAGGATTGCCAGTTGGTTGTCCTCGGCAGCGGCTTCCCCCACTATGAGCAGCGCCTGCGTGAAGTAGCCCGGCAATATCCTGATCGGGTGTCTGTCACGATTGGCTATGACGAAGGCTTGGCCCACCAGATTGAAGCGGGATGCGATATTTTCCTCATGCCCTCGATTTTTGAGCCCTGCGGCCTTAACCAGATGTACAGCCTGCGCTATGGCACATTGCCTGTTGTCCATGCGGTTGGCGGCCTGAAAGATACGGTGCAGGAGCGTCCACTGGATAATCCCGGTGAAGATGCCAATGGCTTTGTGTTCCACTCCCCGGATGCCCTGGACCTGCACGCCGCTATCCTGAGGGCACTGGATGCCTATCGTCAGCCCGCCACCTGGAAACAGTTACAGATTAATGCGATGAACCGTGACTCATCCTGGGAGCAAAGCGCAAAAGCCTATGAGGCGATCTACGCAAATCTATGCTCTTGAGATCGCCAGGTTTTTACAGGCTTGTTAGACTATAAGCGCGACCAAAACAACTCTCGCAACCGCTGGCCAAATGCTCCTGTGAACGGCGCTCCAAGGCCAGCGGTTGTTTATTTATAACAACAACTCACCGGATCTATACGGAATTATCGCCAGGAGTTCGCTATGCCCATCAGCCCCTATGCTGGAAAGTTACTGCCACTGGATATGTTGGTGGATCTCCCCCAACTGGAAAGTGCCTATTACAACAACAAACCTGACGTAAGCATTCCCGAGCAGCGCGTCAGCTTCGGAACCTCTGGCCACCGGGGCTCTTCGCTGAATACCAGCTTCAACGAAAACCACGTCCTGGCCATTACCCAGGCAATCTGTGACTACCGCAGCAAAGAAGGCATCAACGGCCCCCTGTTTATCGGTATCGATACCCATGCCCTGTCTGAGCCAGCGCAAATCAGTGCGGTGGAAGTGCTCGCGGCTAACGGTGTCAATATCATGCTTGCCAAGGGCGGTGACTACACACCGACCCCGGCAATTTCCCACGCCATTCTGACTTACAACAAGGGACGGGCCACAGGCCTGTCGGACGGTATCGTGATTACCCCGTCGCACAACCCTCCCGATAACGGCGGTTTTAAATACAACCCGACCAACGGTGGCCCCGCCGATAGTGACATCACCAATTGGATACAGGCACGTGCTAATGAATTGCTGCAAAACCAATTGCGCGATGTCAAACGCATGAATTATTTGCAGGCGGTGAAAGCCTCAACAACCCATCATCACGATTATGTCCAGGCCTACGTAAGCGACCTGTATAAAGTGATTGATATGGATGCTATTCGCGGCGCTAATATCCACATGGGAGCCGATCCGCTCGGTGGTGCCGGTATTCACTACTGGCAGGCAATTGCAGACATGTACCAACTGAATCTGAAAGTGCTCAACACCAGTGTCGATAAAACCTTCGCCTTTATGACCGCTGATTGGGACGGCAAGATTCGCATGGACCCCTCATCGGCTTACACCATGCAAGGCATGGTCGCGCGTCGCCACGAATACGATGTCGCCTTTGCCTGTGATACCGACCATGACCGCCATGGCATAGTCGCCCCCAGTTGCGGCCTTTTACCGCCCAACCACTATTTGGCGGTGGCCATTGAATTCCTGTTCCAGCATCGTCCACAGTGGGGCGTGAATACTGCTGTCGGCAAAACCCTGGTGAGCAGTGCCATGATTGACAAGGTGGCACAAAAACTCGGTCGACGTTTGCATGAAGTGCCCGTCGGCTTTAAATGGTTTGCTCCCGGTTTATACGATGGCAGCCTGGGCTTTGGCGGTGAGGAAAGTGCGGGTGCTTCCTTCCTGCGTATTGATGGCAGTGTCTGGACAACCGATAAAGACGGCATTATCCCGGCTTTGCTTTCTGCAGAGATCAAAGCCAAAACCGGTCGCGACCCCGGCGAGTGCTACAAAGCCCTGGCCGATGAGTTTGGCCATGCAGCAGAAGCCCGCGTTGAAGCCCCGGCCAACAGCGAACAGAAAAAAGCCCTGGCAAAATTATCTGCCGCGCAAATTACCTCTACCGAGCTGGCCGGTGATGCTATTGAACAAATCATCACCCATGCGCCAGCGAATAATGCCCCCCTGGGCGGTATTAAGGTGGTTACTGGCAGTGGCTGGTTTGCCGCACGCCCTTCCGGTACCGAGGAAATTTATAAAATCTATGCCGAAAGCTTTAAAGGCAAAGACCATTTGCAGCAGTTGATTTCCGAAGCGCAAACCATTGTGGATAAGGCAATTGCCTGATTATCGACAGACCTAAAAAAACCGCTGATTTACAGCGGTTTTTTTAGGTCCAGTGACAACACTTAGTGTGCTGTCCTGCGCCTATTCCAGTCACCCATTAACGTCACTATGACGTAGAGCACAACCAATGGAATCAATCCGTAGAGTACGACTTCCTGCAGTTGTGCCAGATAATCAAGAGACAGGGCCATAGCAACCAGAATCCATACATAAGCAACATACAACACCAGGAACATAACCCCTTCAATCCGGTTAAGGATACCCCCGACGAAAAATAAGGGGACACATAACACCGCAACAGCCAACATAACAGGTATATCCAGGGTGGCAAGTTGTTGCCCTGCAAGCAAGGGGGAGGGAGAGATAAGGCCTGATACGCCCAGCACACAGAGGATGTTGAAAATGTTGCTACCCACCACATTTCCCACCGCAATATCACGTTCGCCGCGCAGTGTAGCCACAATCGAAGCAACCACTTCTGGCAGGGATGTGCCTGCAGCAACAATGGTTAAACCAATCACAGCTTCATTAACACCCCAGGCCATTGCCAGCTCAACCGCACTCTGTACCAGCCAGCGCGCGCCAAGTACCAGCATCACCAAGCCCCCGGCTACTAATAACAGGTTTTGCCATGCCGGAATTTTTTCCTTGAGCATTTCCTCTACTTCGCTATCAGAGACATCCTGGCCTTGTTGTTTGCCCTGGTAAAACAAAAACCAGGTATAGGCCACCAACCCTGCCACGAGAATGACAGCTTCCCAGCGCTTGATATCACCGTCCAGTGTCATCACCACCGCAACAATAGAAACCCCCACCATAATGGGGACATCCTGGCGAATCAACTGCCTGGAAATAAGCAGCGGAGAAATAATTGCGGCCAGTCCGAGAATAACCAATACGTTAAAAATATTACTGCCGACAACATTAGCAATAGCCAGCTCCGCCTGTCCCGAATAGGCCGATTTAACACTGACGGCCAATTCCGGGGCACTGGTGCCGAACGCGACAACTGTCAGGCCAATCACCAGTGACGGAACCCCAAAGTTAGCGGCCAAACGCGCTGCACCTTTGATCAACAGATCTGCGCCATATACCAGTAGAACCAATCCAATTATTAAAAACAACCAAACCATAGAAGTAACCAGATACGCTTAATGACTATTATGTTTAAGTAATGCCCGCAGACGCATCAACGCGGCAGTGGGATCCTGTCGGTTTCACCGGGCACCAGGGTAAATTCCCCTGCATCCCAGCGAGCGCTGGCAGCATGAAGTTTTTCTTTGCTGCTGGCAACAAAATTCCAGAAAATAAAACGCTCATCGGTAATGGGTTCACCCCCTGCAACCATCAAGCGAACATCGGATATAGCTATCAGTCGATCGCCTGGCTCCAGCAGGGCCAATTGATAAGTACACACCGGATCCTGTGAATCACCCTTGGCAATCGCCAACTCCCCTTCACAGACATACACCGCCAGCTCATGACCGGGAATATCTAATGACAGGCTGGAACCTGCATCCAGTTGTAAATCCACGTAGGTTGTTGGGCTTGCACTGGTCACCGGTGACGTTTTACCCAAGGCAGTTCCAATCAGGATGTGGGCACAGTAACCATCCCCCTCTACACGGGGAATATCACTGGCATCATAGTGGGCAAACTCCGGCTCGCAGTCTTCCTGCACTGTGGGGAGCGCCAGCCAGGTTTGTATGCCTTCAACCGGTGCGCCACTGCGACGAACGCTATCGGGAATACGCTCTGAATGTACGATACCGGAACCTGCAGTCATTAAATTAATAGCGCCAGGCTCAATTACTTGCTCTACCCCCAGGCTATCGCGATGCACCATGGCTCCGGAAAACAGGTAGGTCACTGTGGCTAAACCGATATGCGGATGTTGGCGCACATCACCTTCAGTTGTGTCGGGCTTAAACCTTGCTGGCCCCATATGATCGAAAAAAATAAACGGCCCCACCCGCTGTTGGTGACGGGAGGGTAACAGCCGTCTCACTTCAAAACCGATTTGCTGCACACGGGGCTCAATAATTAACCGCATAATTTCTCCGCGTATTCGATAGATTGATTGGCAAATGGGTTTTGGAAAATTGGTAATTGAAAACCTTAGCCTTTGAGTTGTGTCCGTATCTGGATGCGTCCGTGAGACATGAGTTTGTGGATCGGGCACTTCTCTACAATCGCAAACAACTGCTGGCGCTGCTCGTCAGTTAATGGGCCGACAAAATCCAGCGCCATCGACAAACCATAATCGCCTTGTTTTTCCTGGCTATCGTCGCGTGTGAGCTGGACATTAATGCTCTCCAGCGGCATCCCGCGACGCTGGGCGAACATGGTCAGGGTAATTGCGGTACAAGACATCAGCGATGTATCAAACAAATCATGGGGGCTGGGGGCAGAGTCCTCGCCCCCCAGGGCTTGGCTGACGTCAGCATAAATATGATGGGTTCGAATACTGATCTGCTGGCGGTATTTACCATCGGTAGCTTTTTGTAGTTGGATCATAGGCAGCTCACTGGATATTAAGTAGTTGTTTCATTTTGCTGGGGTTATAACCGCGCAGGACTTCACCGTCGATCATCACCAGGGGAATACCGCTGCCGCGCAATTGATCATATTGGGCGCGCCCTTCGGTAGATTTTTCAATATCGTATTCCACATAAGCAATATTGTGTTTTTTAAAAAACTCGCGGGTTTTTGCGCAGTAACCACACCAGGTTGTTGCATAGAGCACAACGCCCTCCTCATGCGCCGCAGAAAAATCCGGTGGTGGAGCGAATTCATCGCGGATTTTATGCCAATTCAAAAACACACCCAGTGCGACCAGCAAAAATAGATATTTTTTCATCCTGTTTCCCTGTTGTTTATCAATGCTGCTCAGATACGGCAACTCAACGGCAAATCTTTAATATCGATGTTGGTTTTATTATCCCCAATTGCCTGCATTCCTTCCGGTACGGCAGAGTTGCCGCAAATCCAGGACATGGGACTTTGCGGTGAATCCTTAACGACAACAGGCCTGACACTGAGCCATTTCTCTTTCAGGTTGGGGTGGGCTTTGTTGCCGAAATGCAAGTGGAATGCCCCTTTTTCCAACTCGATACGGTCGACATAATTCCCCAAAAGCTTATCGGCTTCGGGAATACCGGCCTCCTGGTTGTCAGATAAGAACTTAAGGGTGGTTTTATGGTAAAACGCAACCAGGCCCTTATAATCCTCGATCAATTCCAGCGACTCACTGACCTGCTTGCGCGTCAGGGTTGGATCGGGTGATGGCATTGCCATAAGCGCCACTATGGCAATAATGGCTAATACCACCATCATCTCTATCAAGGTAAACCCTCGCCGCATCCTGTGGGTTAGGAGTCCCGGGGGATTAGCGCAAAAATTTTTCCACATACCAGCAGCTCGCCTGAATCACTAAATGATGCTCCCTTGCCCAGTGCAGCCCGGTGCGCACCAGTTTTTCTGCCATACCCTTGCCACGCAGGGCCGGCGGGACATAGGTACTATAAAAGTCGACCTGTTTATCCCCAAGCCGATAAGCCAGGACGGCATCACCTTGTGGATGTCGAATGACAAACCGCCCCGCACTTACCTGATGCTCTACCTGAAACTCCATTATCGTTACCCAATGACTTGCCTGTTCTGAAGTGTACAAAAAAATCCCCCACTTGCCTGCGCAAGCGAGGGATTTTTGTGATCTGGTCTGAACACGGGCAAGTTAAACGCGTGTTCCCCAGAGGTCATACTCATCGGAATGCTCGATCTGTACATTGACGATATCACCGGGCTTTACCTGGATGTCGCCATTGAGATAAACACAACCGTCAATTTCCGGGGCATCCGCATAACTGCGGCCAATGGCACCTTCATCGTCAACCTCATCGATTAATACCGGCAGGGTTTGACCCACTTTTTGCTTGAGCCGCTCGGTCGAAATCCTCTGCTGCAACTGCATAAAACGATCATAGCGCGCCTGCTTGATTTCATCGAGAACCGGGTCGGGCAACTCATTCGCCTTTGCCCCTTCTACCGGTGAATATTGGAAGCAACCGACACGATCCAGTTGCGCCTCCTCAAGGAAGCCCAGTAACTCTTCAAAATCTGCCTCGGTTTCGCCGGGAAAGCCCACAATAAAGGTAGAGCGCAATGTCAGGTTAGGCACCTGTTCACGCCAGTTTTTGATGCGTTCCAGGGTTTTCTCAACCTGGCCCGGGCGGCGCATCTTACGCAGCAGTGTGGGACTGGCATGTTGGAATGGAATATCCAGATAAGGCAATACCTTGCCCTGGGCCATCAGCGGAATCACGTTATCTACGTGCGGATAAGGGTAAACATAATGCAGGCGTACCCAAACGCCGAGTTCCCCCAAGGCAGCTGCCAGCTGGTACATATCGGTTTTCAGTGGACGGCCATCCCAAAAATCGGTGCGGTGTTTGATATCGACACCATACGCAGACGTGTCCTGGGAAATCACCAACAGCTCTTTTACCCCGGCTTTTACCAGGCGCTCGGCCTCGCCCATTACCTGGCCAATCGGGCGACTCACCAGCTTGCCACGCATGTCGGGAATAATGCAGAAACTGCACGAATGGTTACAGCCTTCGGAAATCTTCAGGTAGGCGTAGTGACGTGGAGTCAGTTTAATCCCCTGGGGAGGCACCAGATCGGTAAAGGGGTTATGGGTCTGGCTGGGCGGTAAATGCTCGTGTACCTGGGCCAGGACTTCCTCATAGGCGTGTGCACCGGTGATGCCCAATACATTGGGGTGAACCTGGATGATCTCGTCTTTTTTGGCACCGAGGCAGCCAGTAACCAACACCTTGCCATTTTCATTGAGCGCCTCACCAATGGCACCCAGGGATTCCTGCACTGCGCTATCGATAAAACCACAGGTGTTTACAATCACCATATCGGCATCGTTATAGCTGGGGACTATGTTGTAGCCCTCCATGCGCAGCTGGGTGAGGATTCGCTCGGAATCCACCAGGTTTTTCGGGCAACCCAGGCTAACAAAGCCAATGGTGGGGTTGGAGGTGGAGCTGGATTTCATAGGGTTACAGCCAGAGGTGGTCAAAAAGGGACGCCATTGTAGGCGTTTAACCGCAATTTTGCATTTTCCAAATACAGTAATCGACTAATTTTTAGGCTGGTGACCAGGTTGGCAGGCCGGAGGTACAAGGACTCATGATGGGTTAATCGGTACAAAACTGCTGTATAACCCATGGATATCGTAGGTAGCTATCTCAAACAGGTACTGCCCCTTGAGGAAATCCAGGTAATAGGCATCGGCATAGCCGTCGTCTATGGTAATAACGGTATATTCACTCTCGCCCTCGCGTTTGTAGCGCAGCTCGTAACCACCAATTTCGGTCACATCCAGTGCATCGCCATTTTCCCGCTCGGTTGGGGTAGTCCAATAAAGCTCAACAGGGCCATCCACATAGCGGCCAAACACAGAGGAAGATGAGGAGGAGAGACTGGAGGATGAAGGTGCTGACGACGGTGAATTGGACGTTGAGGAAACCACCAGCGAGCTCTGGCTGCTTTTTTGTTGTGTCGGTGCCGGGCTGGAGCCCCCGCCCCCACCGCCGCAGGCGGCCGTAAACAAAGGCGCAATAAACACCATAACGGCCGTTGTTTTGCGCAGGCGGCGTTGCCAATTCAAACTGGACTTTAGTTGGCTGCGATCGATAAAACCCAGCTCCACCAGGATTTGTCCCAGCTCTTGCGATTGCGGCTCCCGGGGTTGTTCTGAGCGGCGTCGCTGCTGGAGCTGTATGGCCTGGCGCAATTGCAACGAGGTTATCGCTCCTTGCTCCACTAATAAATCACCCAGTCGGGTGGATTTATATCTCTCTTTCATTACTCAACAACCTCAATGTCGACTCGCTGAACCCCAAAGCCATCTATCGCTTTGGCTGTCATCTATATCATTTCCGCAAAGTGTAGCTGGCACTATTCATAGACACCGATGAATTTCGCACTTTCTGCAGAAAAATGTGCTAATGGTCATGTATTTTCATATTATTTTTTTAGAAGCCAATTGCATCAGGGTAAGCGAGCGATGCCATCCCTGATGGCCACCAGGGCATCATAAATATGGGCGCGGGTTGTACCTATATTCATGCGCATAAAGCCGCTTCCCCCTTCACCAAACACAATGCCAGGGCTTAAACCCAATTTGCACTCATGGATAAAAAAATCACGCAATTGGTTGTCGTTCATAGCCAACTGCCGACAATCAAGCCAGAGTAAATAGGTTGCCTCCGGCACCTGCATACGAATTTGCGGAATCTCGCGCGCAAGAAAATTAGCCACCATTCGGCAGGTTTCGGCTAGATAATCCATTAACGCCTCTAACCAGGCCGCGCCACCGCGATAGGCTGCCTCAAAGGCAACAATACTCAATGGGTTGGTATTGCTGATATGCAGGGACTCAAACACATGCTTCATGGCCTGGCGCTGCCGGGGATCGGGAATGACCAGTGCCGATAATCCCAGGCCGGGAATATTAAATGACTTGTTCGGAGCCAATGTCGTTACTATTTTATCTCCCGCCTGGGCCAGCCGCCCCAACATGGTTTGGGTATATCCCGGATAAACCAGGTCGCAGTGAATATCATCGGACAGGATGGTCAGGTTATATCGCCGGGCAATATCCAAAATCCGCATTAGTTCATCAACGGACCAGACTCGCCCTACCGGGTTGTGTGGCGTGCATAACATCAACAAGCCCGCGCCCTGCTGCGCACACTGCTCAAGGTGGTCAAAATCCATTTCATAGCGTCCCTGGTTTTCGCGCAATGGATTATTCAGCAGGCGTCTTTGATGCGTTGTTACCGCAGAGAAAAAAGGAAAATACACGGGTGATTGAACGATTACACCCTCACCGGGATTGGTAAACGCCTGCACGGCGGCAAACAGCGAAGGCACGACACCCGGCGCCATGACAATCCACTCGCGCTCAATTACCCACTGATGGCGACGGGCAAACCAATCAATCATGGCGTCGTAGAGGCTTTCAGGATAAAGGCTATAACCAAATACCGGGTGTTCAATTCTGTTTGCCAATGCACGGGTAATACATTCAGGCACGGCGAAATCCATATCGGCCACCCACAAGGGCGTTACACCTGCTGTGCCAAAGTACTGTTGTCGGCCATCAAATTTTACCGAGTGGGTGTTTTCCCTTGTTATAGGTAGATCAAAATCAAACGGCATATAGGTCTCAAATCTATCGTTTAACGAGAGGCCATCTCAAAAATCATTCAGCGGCCTGTTATTCCGGTTCCAGAAATTGACTGCGAATTTCCAGCATGTTAGGCAGCGCTTTTATAAAACAATCAACCAACTCCGGGTCAAAGTGCCTGGCAGACTCAGCTTTGATGTAAGCTACCGTAGACTCTATGCTCCAGGGCTCTTTATAAGGCCGTTTACTGGTGAGCGCATCAAATACATCTGCCAGGGCGACAATACGCGCTTCCATGGGAATCGCCTCACCAGCCAGGCCCTGCGGATAACCGCTGCCATCCCATTTTTCATGGTGGTACAGGGCAATACGGCGAGCCATTTGCAGCAAACTGGAGGAGTCTTCACCAATAATTTCTGCACCGATACGCGCGTGCTGCTTCATAATGTCCCACTCTTCCGGCGTTAACTTGCCAGGTTTTTGCAAAATGGCATCAGGTATACCCATTTTGCCGACATCATGCATAGGTGCGGCATTAAATAACTCTTCAGCATCCGCGATCCCCATACCGGCAGCCAGCGCTATTTCCCGCGCGAAATGGCTCATGCGAATGACATGTAATCCGGTTTCGTTATCCTTGTATTCTGCTGCACGGCCCAATCGATGGATAACTTGCAAGCGGGTTTCACGCAAGATTTCTGCACTGACCAGCGATAATTGTGCCTTTACGCGTGCCAAAACAATCGGAGCGCTGACGGGTTTAGTAATGTAATCCACACAACCTGCAGCGAAACCTTCTGTCTCATCCCGGTCATCCGCCAGGGCCGTAATAAAAATCACGGGAATTGCCTGCGTCAGTGGATGCTGCTTCAATCTGCTGCAGGTTTCCAGGCCCGTAATACCAGGCATCATAATATCGAGCAGGATCAGTTGGGGCTGCTCTGACTGTGCCAAGGCAATTGCTTTTTCGCCATCGCGGGCGAAGATCAATTGGTAGTCTTGTTGCAATATCTGGCGCAACACCTGCAAATTCAATGGCTCGTCATCGACGATCAATAATTTGGGGCGACTATCGCGGTGTGGAGTCATTATGCGTCTCGCGTAACCCAGGGGGCATTATTTATCCAATCCGCCAGCAATGCAGCGGCGCTATCAAAATCAAACTGATCGATAGCACTTTCCAATTGTGCAAACCATTGACTGGGCAAAAGGCCTTGAAGCTGGCGTAGGCCTTCCTCATCAATACTGGAGTGTTGACAGGCATACGCCAGGCGAAGGAGCAGGCTAAGTGGAATAGATGGCTCTCCTGCAGTGTCTGCAGCTTCCGTCGGTAACAGATTGTCGAGTTGATGAATGACCTGAGTGATAGCGTGTGCCAACAATGAGAATTGTGCATTACCGGACGGTTGGTGTTGTTCAATATTTTGCAAAATATATGCAACCTGTGCCAAACCAAGGTTGGCCGCCGCCCCCCTTAAACGATGTACCTGCTGTTGCAAATTGTCTGCACCCGCCTGAAGTGGATCACTACTCACATCCCGACAGAATTGATCAATGGCTTTGTATAACTTGTCGCTGTTTCCCCAGCGTGCAAGCGCAGCCGGCAAGTCAATAACAGGAAGATTAAGCGGTTGCTGTTCAGGGCGGTTATTGCGTGTACCTGCCTGTAATCCAAGGCAGCGGGCAATTTCTGTATAGAGTTCGGCCTTATCAATAGGTTTGGAGGCGAAACCACTCATTCCTGCCATATCCGCTTCCAGGCGGTCCTTGGGTAACACGCTGGCAGTCAGCGCAATAATCGGGGTTAACTGACGCTGCTGTAGCCGCTCCCACTCGCGGATAATTTTGGTGGCCTGTAGACCATCAACCTCCGGCATTTGTATATCCATCAAAATAATGTCAAACACTTCTGCCTGAAACATAGCCCATGCCGACAAGCCGTTATCCACACTTTTCACCTGATGGCCATCACGGGTTAATGTTAACTCCAGTACCTCAATATTTTGTGGCACATCATCAGCGATTAGAATTTTTAATGGTGGCAGCGCTGTTGTTCTGGTGTGGATTTTCAAGCTGCTACCTGCAGCCGCTTCCAGCGGCAGCCACACAACAAAACAACTACCTTGCCCTTCAACACTCGTTACACTAATTTTCCCTCCCATGAGTTCGGTCAATTGGCGTGCAATAGTAGTTCCCAAACCTGTGCCGCCAAAACGGCGTGCCATGGATGCATCCGCCTGGGTAAAAGGGGTAAAAATATGTTCAATACGCTCGACAGCAATACCTATACCAGTATCCTGTACTTGCATACGTACACCCTCGCCCAGAACATCTACGCTTAAGCGCACCTCACCGGTTAAGGTAAATTTGATGGCATTGCCCAACAGGTTGACCAAAACCTGGCGTATGCGCAGTTCGTCACCAAGCACTTGATCCGGCGTGGTGTGCACATAATCCAGATGCAGGCCAAGCCCCTTTTTATCAGCCTGTATTTGCAGTTCGGCCATAATTTGCTGGCATAGCTGTTTTAACGAGAAAACATGCATGTCCAGTTCCAGGGCACCGCGCTCCAGTTTTGCCGTATCAAGAATGTCATTCAGCAATCCCAAGAGCGAGCGCGCTGATTGACGTACAGTTTGCATGTGCTTTAACTGAACAGGGTCCAATGCAGAATCGAGCAGCAACTCGGTAAAACCAATAATGGCATTCATGGGCGTGCGGATTTCATGGCTCATGTTGGCGAGGAACATGCCCTTGGCGATAGAAGCCTGCTCGGCGCGCTCTTTGGCGGCGACCAAATCCTGCTCCATCGCTTTGCGCTCAGAGAGGTCACTGGCAATCGTGAAAATCTTCCAGGGTTTTCCATCCACATCAAAAATAGGTGTATAAATAGCCTGAACCCAGATTGGGTTTTCATTGCAATCGATATAGCAAAACTCACCACTCCGAAAAATTCCCCGGTTCAAATCTTGCCAAAATTGTTGATAGTCTTCGCTGGCGGCCTCTTCCGGCATGCAGAGTATGCGATGGTGACGCCCCAGTAATTCGTTTTTGTGATACCCCGTCAGTTTCAGGAAATTTTCGTTAACACCAATAATGGTCCCATCCATATCAAACTCAGCCACAGCCGATGCCCTGCCAATAGCCTCAACAACCCCTTCAAACTCATGGGCGCGACGCTTGGATTCAGTGATATCCATAATCACCCCGTCAATCCATATTGGGGTGCCGGTCTCATCGTAAACGCCGCTAGCCGTTTCCGAGACCCAATGCTCGCTGCCATCGCGATGGATGACCCGATATTCACAGGTATAGGAACGCTTGCGCGACAAGGCATCCGTTACTTGCGCATTGATACGCGCCACATCATCGGGATGTAATAAATCCCCCATAGTGACATGCCCGGACATAAAGTCGCTGGCAGGCCAGCCAGTGACCCGCTGTACCGCATCGCTGATAAAAATCATATTCCAGGGCGCCACCAGATGGGAGCGAAATGCGATGCCGGGAATATTGCTGATCAGGGTACGGTATTGCTGCTCACGCGTGCGCAATTCCCGCTCCATGGATTTACGGACACTAATATCGCTGACAAAACCAACAAACAGCGTCTGCCCTGGTAACTCTGCTTTACCGACAGCAAGACGCACAGGAATTTGCCTGCCGTCTTTATGCAGGGCTACCACTTCCCGACCGGTTCCGATGATTCGCGCATTACCTGTCTTGGCGTAATTGTGAAGATAGGAGTCATGCTCGGAGTGATAAGGTTCCGGCATTAACATCTTGATATTACGCTGTTCAATTTCTGCCGGGGTCCAACCAAAGAGTTGCTCGGCAGCATTATTCATTGCCAGGATCTTGCCCTGGCTGTCGATAGTAATTATTCCATCGACGGCAGTATCCACGATGGCTCGCAAACGCGATTCACTATTGAGTAACTGGTTATAGAGCTGGCGATAGCGGAGCACCAAATTACCGGCCAAGGCCAGCATACTCAGTGCCAGGGTGGTCGCACTGATAATAATGGCGAGCAAACCATGGTTCTCACTTGATTCCACCAGGTGACCACCTGGCTCCCCCATAAAACGGGCGGCCCCCATACCGGTATAATGCATGCCCGCAATCGCCAATCCCATGACGCTACTGGCTAATAGGCTTTTTTGTACGGGGCCTAATTGATTGTTGCCACTCAAGCCAAAGCGAATCCACAGCGCCAGTATCGCTAACAGGGCAGCAACCAGAATCGATGCGGCAAACCACCAGGGATCATATTTCAGGCTGGCGCTCATGTGCATAGCGGCCATGCCGGAATAATGCATGGTGCCAATACCCGCCCCCACCAATATGCCCCCAACCCACAACTGGCGCCGACTGATCTGATCGTGGGATAGCATCTGCAATGCAACCCAGGATGCCAGTACAGAGGGAACCATCGACAGAAAGGTCACCAGAGGGTCGTAATGCACATGGTTACCAATGCGAAAGGCAAGCATCCCGATAAAGTGCATGGACCAGATGCCGCCTCCCATGGCCAGGGAACCGGTGAGCAATGCAACCTGGGCATGTAATCCCCTGGGGGCTCGATGTGCCATGGCAGCAATCTGCAACCCGATATAGGAAGAACCAATGGCAATGAGGATAGAAAGGCAAACCAGCCAAGGGTTATAAGTCCCCTTGAGCAGCATGGCAGGATCAGGATGGGTAATAAAAATATCTAACATCGAATAAATGGGGTTTATTAAAGGGAAAGGAAATAACGAATGGTATTTACAATCCTTGATACTCAACTGCCTTGCAGCACAAAGTCTAGTTGAGCCACCCCATTTATGCGAACAATATTATGGCAAGCACACGCTGCAATTTACTTGCCATCGCAGGAATGCTTATAACTTTTCCCAAACGGTCACTTCCGAAAGTGTATGTTGAAACTTGCGTTTGGTTTCACGGATGATAAATGGTACTTCACAAGGGCCGCTGATCAGGCGGAAATGTTGGCCGAGGTGCGCGTGCAAGCCATCCAGTGTCGTGAAGCTTTCACCATCCTTTTTAAAGCCGCCAAGCCAATCCTCGCGTGGGGTGTGATCAGTGAGCCAGGTGTAAGGCGATGCCAGCATGAGTATTCCGCCCGTGTTGATACGCTCGTGAATACTGCCCAGGAATTTGGCCGGATTGTACAAGCGGTCAATCAGATTGGCAGCAAGGATGAAATCATAACCGCTGAACACAGGTTTTAAATTGCAGGCATCGCCCTGGAAGAATTCAACCTTGTCTTTGACATCGACCAGGCCCAAATCTGCGAGTGAACGGGATTTATAGGAGACAAGCTCGCCTTCGTCAGCCAAGGTATAACGCAGGCTTTCGCCGTTGGCGAGTTGTACACCTTGACCAATAAAACGTGCAGAGAAATCCACGCCGGTAACTTGCTCAAAATACTGAGCCAATTCAAATGTGGCGCGACCAGATGCACAGCCCAGATCCAGCGCTCTGCGCTTGGGTTTGTCAATTAAAGCGTTTAACGCCAGATCAACGAGTGATTTGGAAAAATTCGGCACACCGAAATACTCATCACCGTAGTGGAATTCGGCGTACTCCGACATGAGTTTATCCGTTTCATAATGGGAACTGGGCACGGGTTTTATTTCTCCGGAGACGACATAGCGGAATCCTGCATGTTGGAAAAAGTGGCGACGAAATGCGTAGCGCGAAGTGTGCAGGCTTTCGTTGCCACAGGAAATCCAGGAACCGCCCTTAATAAGGTTATGGCGCCCATCAAAGGTAGGCGTGGTGAAATCATCGTAAATAGCATGGACCTCAAAACCGTCAAAGGGATAGATTGGTGTTTCGGTCCATTGCCAGGCATTGCCCACCACATCAAAAAACTCACCATGGGCAAAATGGTTTACCGGACAGGAGGATGCTCCATGATCCAGGTGGATATTAGCCTGGCTCTGCTGGTCGTTGGGATCCTGTAAGCCTGCGCTTTCATAGAGACGATACCATTCATCTTCTGTGGGTAAACGCACTGGCAAACCGGTTGCAGATTTCTTCCAATTACAAAAAGCCTTGGCTTCGTGGTAGTTCACCTCCACAGGCCAATCCCAAGGCATGGAAACTTCTTCGGTCATTAAACGTAAATACCAACCATGGTTTTTTTTCACCCAGAAAGTGGGATGTTGGGCTCTGCTATAAGCTAACCAGCCTTTACCTTCTTCTTCCCAATGATAGGCGTTCAAATAGCCACCAGCTTCAACAAACTGCAAAAACTCCTGGTTACTGACCAGGTATTTTGCGGCGTCAAATGCGGCAACAACGGCCTCATGCAATCCGTATTCATTATCCCATCCATAATAGGGATCCGTTTTATCTTTAGCTAAACACACCTGTCCCGCACTCACGTTTACCAGCACATTGTTTGGTGCAGCGCCGGTTATGCGATTGGGTTGCCAGCCAGGCGAGCTTTTCACAAATTCCAGTTTGTGCTGGCGGATCAGCACCGAGGAGGTTTCCAGGTGGATGCGCTCATGCTCTATGCCCATGATGACAGTCCACCAGGGATTGTGCCAATCCACGGGCAGATGTAATGGCGCCTTGTCGATTAAATCCAGTACCAGGTTGCGCACCTGATCACGATAGGCTTTTACTTCTGCCGGTGTTGGCCATTGGTAATTGGCATCATTGAGGTCGTCCCAACTCATTTCATCTACCCCCACCGCAAACAGGGATTCAAAACGCTGGTTGATACGCCGGTTGATCATACGGGCAAGCAATAGTTTGTTAACGAAAAACGTCGCGGTGTGGCCATAGTAAAAAATCAGTGGGTGACGCAGAGTGATCGGCTTGGTGTAAAACGCCTGATCATTGGCAAGGCACTCAAACAGGGACTCGTAGGTCGTAAAGGTATCCAGGAAATAATGGCGCAGGGCAAGGCGCAAGCTGGCTTCATCACCATCACGCAGGTTTGGTGTCCTGGAAAACAGGGGGGAGCGGGTTAACAGGTTTGTGGCACTCAATGGGGTGGATTCAGTGGTTTGGCGCAGCGTGGAATGTCCCGTATGCATCATGAACTCCCGATCAACATAAAACTGGAAAATAGCGATATCACTCCCGCCCCACAAAATCCCTGGCAAATTGCCAGGCAACACGGCCGCTGCGGGCACCGCGAGTCCTGTGCCACAGCAGGGCCGCTGTTTCGGCCTGTTCACTCCACTGCCCACCCAGGCTTGTCACCCAATAGTGGGCGGCTGCGAGGTAATCGTCCTGACTGAAAGGATAAAAGCTGAGCCAAAGCCCAAAGCGCTCGGAGAGAGACACCTTTTCCTCAATGCTGTCACTGGGGCGCAACTCGCCATCTTCATAACTAACATCCAGGTTTTCACGCATATTTTGCGGAATCAGGTGGCGGCGATTACTGGTGGCATAGAAGAGCATATTGGCCGTCGGCGCAGAAATAGAGCCATCCAATACAGACTTTAGGGCTTTATAGCTGATCTCCCCGTCCTCGAACGATAAATCGTCGCAAAAAATAATGAATTTTTCGGAGCGTTCACCGACCAAATCAACAATATCGGCCAAATGCAGCAGGTCGGTTTTGTCCACCTCGATAATCTTGAGTTCCTGGTCGGCGAAAGCTCCCCAAGCGGCCTTGATCAAGGTGGATTTACCCGTCCCCCTGGCCCCTGTTAAGAGCACGTTATTGGCAGATCGCCCCGCCATAAATTGTGCTGTATTACGCACAATGGCCTGCTTCTGGGTTTCAATATTTTTCAGTGATTCAAGCGCCACCCTATGGGGGTTACGCACCGCCTGCAGAAAGCCCCGTCCATTTGCCTGTGGGCGCCACCGGAAGGCACTGGCACGCCAGTCGATCTCCGGTGACCTGGGGGGGAGTACGGCCTCTACACGATCAATCAGCAGCTCCAGGCGGCTCAGGAATTGGTCCAGTTGTGTCACACTTGCTCCTCACTTTAAAACGGGTAACGCCCACAGTCATATTGGGGGCACAAAATGGCTGGTCTGATGACAAGACTGGGCTATATTGAAAGAAGTTTTCCCGTACCACAAGTTTAAGGTTATTTATGTTTAGCAAACAGGAATGGCAGGTTATCACCCAAACCCTGAAACAAAAACGGGATTGGTTCAATAAAAGCCTGGGTAGCCAGGATCAACTGACCAATAAGCCTGCCTATGAAAAAAATATACAGGTCATCGATGGTATTTTGGAAAAAATCAATGCCCTGCAAAATCCCGTAGAGCTAACCCCCAACACCAATAATACCGAGAATATCGCACACTATATCTCCACCCCTGCCACCTCCCCTATCCGGCAGGCCGCGCTATCCCGCCGGCAAAACCTCCAGCCAAAAGAAATCCGTGTCTTATTAGTCGATGATGATGAGCTGATCTGTGAATTGGTTTGTACTTATTTACAGGCGGTCGGTATTAAACAAATTGACCGGGTTCACAGCGGCTTAAAAGCCATCAGTGCCATGTACGATGCTTACCCGACTTATAATCTGGTGCTTTGCGATTGGAATATGCCCACCAAATCCGGCCTTGATGTACATAATGCCATGCGCGCTGCTGAGCGCTATATGGCCGCTGTTTTTATGCTGGTGACATCCGTATCCGATGCCAAACAGATTCGCAATGCCATTGAAGAAGGCGTGGATGATTACATCGTTAAACCTATCGAACCAGAGGTGTTAATCAAGAAAATCGCCCGGTTCTTTCCATCCATCAGCGCAACTCCAACGGCATAATCCCAGGATGATTGCACATTGGCTATTCCACTTCCGCCATAAAATCCAGCGCTGCCTGTTGGCGAATAGTCCGGCGATGGTTGGCCATTAACAGGGCAATTTTTTCCTGGTCACAGACCTGGCGATCCAGCATGACCCGGCTCTTCAATTCACCCACCGGTTCCGCGGTTGGGCATTTGCTGAAGACAAACTGGTTGGAAATCAAATCCATAAACGGACCGGACTTGCTGCTGGGCATAATAAATAGCAGCTGCAAGCCCAGGCTTTCTGTTAAATAGTTAATCACCTCGCGCGAGCGATGCTCATCCATTTTCGAGAAAGCCTCATCCACCAAAACCATACGCAAGTGGCTGTTCCCTTCATTAAACCGAAATGCCGAGGTAATAGCTGCGCTACGAATAATATAAGCGGGGGTTTCCAACTGCCCGCCAGAGCCAGTGCCATACTGGCTGAGCGGAATAGGTGATTTTCCCTCCGGCTCTTTATAAATTTCATAGCGACGATAATTGCGGTAATCGGCAATACGCATTAATTCGCGCAGGGCTTTTTGTTCATCTTCATCCAGCAGCATCGCCATCAGCCGCTCGCGCACTTTTTGGTGCTTCTCATCCAGGGCAAGGTTAAACAGGTTTTCGCCCTGCTCCAGGCTAGGGCTATCAATCACCGCTTTAAAGAACTGCCAATAATCCCTGAATTCAGGCACCCATTCCCAAGCAAAGCGGAAGCGTTCGCGATCGGCACCAAAACGATGATGCTCCAGTTCACGGTTAAGGTCTTCCAGAATTTTCTTGCCGTCATTGATAGCCTGATAAATGGAATGGCAAAGGTTGGTTACAAACGCATTGTTAAAACTCTGGCGCAGGGACTCGATCTCCTGGTGGCGCTGAGCCAGGATATGATTCTTGTCGCGATTGTAGAGCGCATCAAACTGGCGACGGATATCACAAATAACCGTAAAGTTTTGTGAGCCCAGATCATCGTTATAATCGACATCAAACAAAATTGTGTCTACATTGCCACAAAACTGGTTGTGCTGCATAACAGCCTGCTGCAGGCGATGCAGGAGTGTTTTTAATTCGGTATTCACACCTGCAAGCTGACTCTCAAAATAACCAAGGCTATGCTGGCCAACAGCTTCATCAGCCACGTGCAAGCGAGCCTCAGCATCAAAATCCGGCCAGAGCGCAACCAAACCTTGCAGATTGGATTCACAGGCATCGACAACTTGCAGGGTCTTGTTCTGCTCAGTGTCCAATTTCTGGCATTGGTTATCTGCCAGCTTTAACTCAGCACGGCAATCAATATGGGTATTGTTTAATTGCTGATAGCGCAACTGTTGTTGCTGCAAGCGCGCCTGCAAGTCCGCCAGTTCCTGCTCCAGCGCCTGGGTATCTGCCAAATCCAATTGTTGCAGCTTGGCATCCAGCGCCTGGATTTTATGCTGTGCCGTCACCATGGTTTGCAGGATCTCGGCATAAGCAAGGACTTTTAATTGATCGATGGCAAATAATAGCGATTGGCACTCCTCTGCATGAGCCTGCGCTGACTGCCATTCGCTAACCAGATTGTGGAATTCCTGGCGTTTTGCCTCCAGAGCGCGTTCGCGCGCGCCCTGGCCAAACACCAGATCGCCCTCTGCCATATCGCAACGGAACATAGCGTAGTTACCCGACCCCATGGCATCACGCGTTATTCCACGGCGCGTATTTTTCAGGTCCCTGGCAGTTTCTACCCGCTGTACATTGCCATAGCTGGCTTTGACATAGGCTTCGGCTGTTGCATGGGCAAAACGCATCACCTCGATAATGGATTCACGCCCGTTGTCCGTGAGTTTCTCCAGGTCAAGACGGGCTTTATCGCCCTGGATAATCCGCGCGCGCTGCCCTTGCCCACTCAAACCGCGCACCAGTGCAATCGCTTCTGCTTCGTATTCCGACTCCACAATAATGCCAAAACGCGCAGCCCCCAGATAACCCTCAATTGCAGCCTGCCACTCTGGCGCTGTGACTTCTACATAATCGCAGAGGACCCTGGCATCGGCTTTGGGACATTGTGCGCCAATTGCCTCCAGTGCTGCCCGCACAAATCCGGGATAGCTCACCTGGCGCGCTTCCAGGGACTGGATATCACGGCGCTTTTGCTCCATGGATTTCTGCAGGCGCTCGGCCTGCTGCTTGCGTTTGTCGCGCTCTTGCGCCAATTGATCGCGCAGGTTAAGACGAATGGTGCCAGCATTACTGTCAATCTGGAACAGACTGGCCACAAAATGGTTTTGGTGCTTTTGTAATGTCAGAATTGCATCCAGGTGCTGATCTAACGGATTGTTATCCAGCCAGTCGCGGTTTAATAACTGGTGTAAATCCGGCAGGGTGCATTCTGTTTCCAGTGTCTTTGCAATTATTGATAAACCGGCCTCTTTTAAACCGGGCACATCGAGGCTGATGGATGTTTGACGCAAAGCCTGGGCTAACTGGCCTGCAGCATCCTGATTGGTTTGTGCTTGCTGGTGCTGGCGACGCAGCTCCGGTATTTGGGTTTGCAGGAATTTTTCCTGGGTTTGTTTTTCCTGCTCTAACTGGTCTTTATCGCGCAGTGCCGGAACACCCAAACGACGTGCTGTGGCTGCCAGGATTAATTGATGGATTTCATCGCGCTGGGCCTCGCAGGCGGACAGCGCTTGTTGTTGGGTATTCGCCGTTTCACGCAACAATTGTTGTTTATGTTTGGCATCCAGATACAAGCGCTGGGAATCATCAAAACGACGTTTGGCCAGGGAGTATTGCAATACCTGCTGTTCCAGCCAACCGGCAATAAACTGATCGGCCAGGTTTTTACCTTGTGCCATCCGCTCTATGCCCTGACGCAACTGGCGCGCATCAGTCTCCATCGTGTGAATACGTTTAAGCATGGTGGAAACAGTGCGAATAGCTTCACCCAGGTCGCGGTATTCCAGGATTTCATTCGCAACAAATTCGTCAATGCCCTTGATTGGCTTATAGGCCATAAAGCGGGAAAAAGCGCGCGCCGCACTCATGGCTTCGCGCTCTGATATGGCATCTTTTTTGCCGCGTAAAATACCGTAGAGACGACAGAGATAAGACTTTTTCTTATCGTATTTTTCCACCTGCTGCTGGCCATATTGGCGGCGCAGGCTGGCATAGAGTTTATCCAGGGGCATCACATACTTGTGTGTTTTTTCTTCCTTGAGGAGATCTTTTAAGCCAAGCACAACATCCGGCAGAATATAGAATTCACTGTCCTCCAGGCGCGCCACCTTTTGCAAAGCGCTCCCCTGCCCGGTTGTTTCCAGAAAAGCGCGCATGGCAATCAGTGCCGTAAAAGGTTCAGCGCTTTCACCCTGGGTTGGATAGAACACAGCGGCGAGGTAACCATCACACCCCTGGGGGCGCGCATAGGCACCATCATCACATCCCAATACATAGGATGCCAGGGTTCGTACCAGTTTTCCGCCACGGCCGCGTTGACTCGATTCATCTTGCCCAGGATTAAAGTGGAACAGATTGTCATGGGCAGCCGTCATAATCGTTTGTATGGCATCTGCCGCGGTGGTCTTGCCTGAGCCATTACCGCCGGAAAACAGATTGATGGGGCCGAATTCAAATTCGGTATTAGGTACATTACCCCAGTTAACGTAAATAAATTTCTTCAGGTACATAATCAGTTATCAACCGCGAACAGGGAACGTGACAAGTGTGGTGATTGCTTTCCTGGGCCCCTGTCATCTTCCTCATTCACGTCAGGTTCACTATGGGCTTCACTGTCATCCAGTAATAGCATCGAATCTGCCAAATGGCTGCGAATCTGTGCCAGCCATTCATTACTGACCAGATTGATAATCAAGGGACGGATTTTGATCCAACTCTCTGCGGAATCTATATCGGCTTCCGCCAGGAAATGAATTAAACGCATTTGGCGTAAACGGCGGAAGGTTTGACGACGCTCCCCCAGGTTTTCCGGTAAGCTGCGACGCAACAGGCTTTTCATTGCCAAGGCAATTGCTTCAAGAGACAAGGTTGCACCCCCCTGCTCATCAATACTGCCTTCACGCAATGCCTTGTCATATTCCGCACGCAACACCAACACCAGGGCTACCTCATGCTGGTTGAGGCGATTGCGCAAGCCCGCATTGAGTGGCTCATCACTTTCGTCATCCATACCAGGCATACGCGCACCCGGCGGTAATATGCGAACAAAACGAAAATGGGGATCGTGCTGGAAACGCAAGCCGATCAACCCCAGGTATTCATTAACTGTCGCCTGGATACGGATAAAGCGATCGTAGAGCTCAGCTTCTACCTGGCTATCATCGCGACAGAGTACACCATAGTCGAGCAAGCGCTGGATAAGCTCGCGCCAGTTATCCAGCGATATATTATGTTTGTCCAGTTGTGCCTGGAGTACCTGGGTCAGGGAATCACTCATGAGAAAATCTCGGATAAAGCCTGGTTGTCCAACAGGCGAATTATGAATTCATCGCGACGCATAAAATACTGGCCATCCTGTACACGCGGAGCCACTGCCAGCCAGGCATCCTCCTGTTCTACCCGAAAATAGTATCGGGAGGACAAATTACCCGCAGCGCCAACCTCAACCGCATGGGATAGATTCAGCAGTGCTTGCATGCTGTCAGCCACCAGTTCACGACTGCTGATTTCACCGCGCTCTCGCAGCGCCTGATAGACATAATCGCGCAGGTTGCTGGATTGGAAAATAAACGCGCGATCCAGTGCCTGTTGGATAAACAAGGTTTTTTGCGCGTCGATATCCAGGGCCTTTTCTTCTTCCAGGGTAGAGCGAATAAGCTGGGGGTTACGCCTGGCGCGCAATTGGATTTGCGCAGGGTCGATAAAGCCCATGTGCAACCCGGCAATGGCCTCACCCTGCTGCAACAAAACGGCATCCTGCTGTTCGACCGGCAAATGCGCCAGGGAGCGATAAATATCCATCAAGTCATCCTGGCCACGACTATTGATATAGCTCAACTGGCGAATAATGATGTCAGCGCGCTGGGTAAAAGTATTTAAGGCGCGACGCAAGGCAGGCAACATAATATCGCAAGCATTTTTCAGGCGGGAATCTATTGTTTGCAACAAGGTTTCCAACAGGGATACCCCAGATACAACCTTTTGTGGCAAGGCTTTACGCAGGCGAATTTCCATGACGGCCCGCCAATCTTTGGCAGCCGTTTCAGGATCGCCCTGGCCATATTTTCGCTTGCGGCGAATTTTAGTGATGATATCGCCGATTTGGTCGCGGTACTTTTCCACACTGTCAGCAGATAAGCGCACTTCCAGGTCTGGCTTGAATACCGTTTCCATAAAATCGAAAAACTCATCGCTGGCCTGCTGGATTAGCTGGCGCGACTCAACCTCACGTACCAACTGGCGCTTGCGCTCTTCCAGTTCGGCAATCACATCGGTGAAATCACTGATAATCCGCTCGGAATACTCATAAGCATCGAGCAAGTCATGTATTTCACCCTGTTCATAAAACGCTTGCAAACTGTTGCGGGTATTGCGCGTGTTGCGATTGCGCGTGCGAAATTCATTGGCATGGTGATCAGCAAAGGGCTGGGTAAACAAACGCCCCATACGACTGAAACCATAACTGCTCTGCAAACTGGTTTCGTCCACTTGTTTTTCAAGCCAGCCGTTGTCAATCAGGCGGTTGATGATAAAGATCGCCAGGTCTCGCTGGCTTTTAAAGCGTCCCTCAGTGGCTTCCTCACCGTCGTTTAGTTCCCCATTATCAATATCCAGGATCGGGGCTCGGGCAATGGCTTCCTTAAAAATATCCACAAGCTGTTCGCGATTCATGGCATGGCCATAATCGCGCAGATCAGTATAGAGGCGTTGATATAGTAAACGCAGGCATTCGGCCACCAACTCCCGGTATTTTCCAGTGAGTGGATTGAAAAAATGCGTGCGGGAATCGGAGAAAAACATCAGTGAATCATCAAAATAGCGGAGGAGGTCAAATACAGTGCCGGGCAAATAGACTTTGCTCTTCCAGTGTCCAGCTATCGGCATCCTTAACCATCATCCAATGACACCAATCTTCCGAGCCTTGCGCCGGCGCCTGGCCATTCATCGCTTTTACTTTTTCCACAGACTCTTGCGGGATAACATCCTCTATGGGTTCTTCAGCATGGGCTGCAGTGTCGAGTAATGTTTGCGTTGCCTCTTTAGCAATCTGATCCAGACGCTGTAACTCTTGTATTTGTGCCGCCTGTTGCTTATTGGTGTAACTAATCGTTAATAATCCGGCAATAATGACCAACACACTGGCTAGCATCACAATAACCAGCCATTTATGCTCACGAACAAAGCCCATAGATACGTCCAACTTTTTAGGGATTACAACCAATCGGCCATTTTTTCGGCGTAATAGGTAATAATTAAATCTGCACCTGCCCGTTTAAATGCTGTCATGGTTTCCAGCACAATCGCTTTTTCATCAATCACACCTGCCTGGGCGCCAGCCTTGATCATGGCGTATTCGCCACTCACCTGGTAAACCGCCAGCGGACGAATGGAATGTGCACGGATATTGGCTAACACATCCAGATAGGCCAGTCCGGGTTTCACCATCAAAATATCCGCACCTTCAGCCTCATCCTGCAATGATTCAGCTAATGCCTCGCGGCTGTTAGCAGGGTCCATTTGATAACTGCTGCGCGAACCTTTGAAATTGCTGTCAACCGCATCGCGGAACGGCCCATAAAATGCGGAGGCAAATTTGGTGGAATAGGACATCACCGGAATATGGTTAAACCCGGCTTCATCCAGTGCCTGGCGAATCGCAGCAATCATGCCATCCATCATGCCGGACGGGGCAATCATATCCACACCGGCCGCAGCTGCAAGCACAACCTGTTTTTGCAGATTGGCTAATGTTTCATCATTGAGCACATCCTGTTCGTGGATAACACCGCAATGCCCATGGCTGGTGTATTCACAGAAACAGTTGTCGCTGATCACCAACATTTCCGGCTGCGCCTGCTTGGCAATACGGATCATGCGCGCCATCAACCCATCGCTATGCCAGGTATCTGACCCTGTCTCATCTTTATGGCTTGATACACCGAACAAAATAATAGCGCGCACCCCTTTTCGCCAGGCGCGCTGGACAACTGCTGCCAATTCACTTTCCGGATAGCGGAACACATCTGGCATGGACTTGATTGGAACAGGTTCGGCTATACCCTCTTCCACAAAGATGGGCAGGATAAAGTCATTCATCGACAATTGGGTTTCGCGCACCAGGGCGCGCAATACCGGGGTGCGGCGCAAACGGCGAAAGCGAAAATCAGGTGTAACCAGTGACATAGAAAAAACCTACAAAATTTTATAAGTGCAGGCCACCTTCATGGCTCCACTCACAACGAACACGCATATCGCCAGAACCGGGACGGTGATAACTGCTCTTCGTCTCCCAAGTAAATGTATGCGTACCAGATAACTCGGTTTCCAGATGCACGGTGGCAGAGACCCAATACATCTTGCTCAGCAAGGCTTCAAACTGGGCGATCCATTGATCCCATTCATATTCAACAGCCTTATAGGATGCACCAAAGTGCATAACTTCTGTTTGGTAATTGCTATTGGGTGAATCCAGTTGTGGAATGGCGAACATTTCCTGGCTGATAAACGGCCACTCATCAGCATGAGGTAAAGACAGCATGGCCTCGCGATTGGCCCGAATATGTTCGGAAATTGCTAGTGTCGAGGCAGTATCTTTGATACAGCCGTAGACAATAGATTCTTGATCCATAATCACCTCTGTTTGTGGTTAAAATGGCCACCACCAACTACGTTTAAAGCGCGCTTCACAACCTTGCAGCTGCGTAGCATATTGCTTGGCCCGGGAGTCCACATTGCGCGCTGTATTGATTAACCAGGACTTTTTCTGATAAGTAGCGCGATTAAATCCACCATGTCCTTCGTGGTAAGCCAGGTACAGACTGTATCCATCATTCAAGCCTATGCGGCTGCGACGCTGGCTCTGCCTGTTATACCATCCGATAAAATCGATCGCATCCTTAAAACTGTCCCGCCTTGCCCAGCGACTGCCAATGGCATCCTGGTATTCGTTCCAGGTATCCGTTTTTGCTTGCGCATAACCAAAGGCATTGCTCGGGCGAGGCCCGGGGATAACCCACAAAATCTTGCGCCTGGCAGGCTTAGCATTATGTTTGAATTGTGACTCCTGATACATGATGGACATCATAACCGGGATGGAAGAGCCCCAGTTTTTTTCTGCATTACGGGCGTATTTGTACCAGGAGGGTTTATCATCAAAGATATCGCATAGGTTATTGGGATTGGATGGTGGCAGGGTTGAACAGCCACCTAACAACCCTGTACACACCAGGATAGCCAGCAACATCCACTTTTTTAGTTGGTTATTCATTCCAATCGCCCATGTTTGCGCAAAAGATCGAGTAAGGCCTCTTCATCCATAACATTCAGATTTAACTCCCGGGCTTTTTGCAATTTTGATCCCGCACCTGGCCCGGCAACTACATAATCGGTCTTGGCAGAAACGCTGCCGGCGACCTTTGCCCCCAGGGCCAATAGATGCGCCTTGGCGTCATCACGCGACATAACCTCCAAGGTTCCGGTCAACACATAGGTTAAACCCTTGAGCGGTAAATCCTCGATGGTAGAAACATCCAGGTCTTGCCAGTGGATACCCGCCGCGCGTAAATCGGCCACAGCCTGGCGATTGGACTCCTGCGCAAAAAACTCAGCAACAAAATGAGCCCCCACTGGACCTACATCGTTAACCTGGACCAGGGTTTCCTCATCAGCTTCTGCCAACTTTTCCAGACTGCCGAAATGATTAGCCAGGTTGCGTGCTGTCGCTTCACCAATCTCGCGGATGCCCAAGGCATAAATGAATTTTGCCAGGGTGGTATGCTTGGATGCTTCCAGCGCTTGTAACAGGTTATCCGCTGACTTTTCCCCCATGCGTTCCATTGCAGCCAATTGCTCACCAGTCAGCTGATAAATATCAGCGAGCTTTGAAACCAGTCCAGTATCCACTAACTGCTCAACCAGCTTGTCCCCCAGCCCCTCCACATCCAGTGCTTTGCGTGAAGCAAAATGCTTGATGGCCTCTTTGCGCTGGGCGGCGCACACCAGCCCACCGGAACAGCGTGCAATAGCTTCATCTTCAAGGGTTTCTACCGGCGAGCCACACACCGGACAATGGTCGGGAAATAAAACCGGACGGGCGTCTGTGGGGCGACGTGATTCAACCACCTGCACAATCTGTGGAATTACATCCCCGGCACGCCTGACAATAACGGTATCGCCGATCATGATCCCCAGGCGCTGGATTTCATCACGATTATGCAAGGTGGCATTGGAGACAGTAACACCACCGACAAACACGGGCTGTAAACGCGCTACCGGTGTCACTGCACCGGTACGTCCTACCTGAAACTCCACATCCTGGAGGACGGTCATTTCCTCCTGGGCGGGGAATTTATAGGCAATTGCCCAACGCGGGGCGCGGGAAATAAATCCCAGGCTCTCCTGTAACTCACGCGCGTTAACTTTAAAGACGATGCCGTCAATATCATAAGCAAGGCTGTCGCGCCGGGCCTGGATGGATTGATAAAATGCAATGCAATCTGCAATCGTGCTTGCCGTAGCAGTTTCCTTGTTGGTTAAAAACCCCCAGGATTTCAGTGCTGCCAAAATACCCGTGTGTGTACCTGGCAATTCACCGCCCTCGACCAAGCCAACACTATAAGCACACATTTCCAGCGGTCGACTGGCAGTAATGCGTGAATCCAATTGCCGAAGTGCACCTGCAGCGGCATTGCGTGGATTCACAAATAATTTTTCACCGGTACTCCTGGCTTTTTCATTGAGCGCATTAAAACCAGCCTTGGGCATATAGACTTCGCCGCGCACTTCCAGCACGGCCGGGTATCCCTCCCCCAATAACTTTAAGGGCACCGATGCAATGGTGCGCAGGTTCTGGGTAATATCCTCGCCTTTACTGCCATCGCCACGGGTCGCCCCACGCACTAAAACTCCGTCGCGGTACAACAGGCTAACCGCCAGGCCATCCAACTTTAGCTCGCAGGCATATTCGATGTTTTCAGTGGATTTAAGGCGATCCAGAATCCGCTGGTTAAACGCGATGACATCGGCCTCCTCAAATGCGTTGTCCAGGGATAACATGGGGATTTGGTGCTCAACGGTCTGAAATGCACTTAATGGCGCTGCACCAACACGCTGGGTGGGGGAGTCAGGGGTAACTGAGGCGGGATATTGCGCTTCCAGTTCGCGCAAACGCTGCATTAAGCGATCGTATTCCGCATCGGGGATTTGCGGCTCATCCAGCGCGTAGTAGCGATAATTGTGATAACGAATCTGCTCGCGCAATTGCGCAATTTCAGCGGAAACATCATCAAACAGGGAAAGGTTGGACATGAATAAAAACCAGAGTAATGTTGCGACAATTCATGTCTGTGCAGGCCGCACACTCCTTGTGCCGGCTGCTTGCTTAACGGGGGCGACGAAACAGGCGGCGGCGCTCAAAATCGAGGATACGCTGGCGACAATGTTCAATCGTTTGGCGAGTCATCACACTGCGCTGCTCATCTTTTAATTCACCATCCAGTGCGTCTGCAATGGATTTTGCCGTCTCAACCATCAGTTCAAAAGATTGCATGGAATCGGCATCCAGGGGCAAGGTCATAAATAAACTGACTCCCGGTGTTTCAAAGTCTTCCATCGCATCCAGATCAAAGGTGCCGGGCTTGACCATATTTGCCATGCTAAACAGCAAGGCGCCTTCGCCTTTACCGTCGGAATGGCGATGAAAAATATCCATATCACCATAGCGCATACCACATTTCAGCACGGCGTCCAGCAGGCGACCGCCAGGTAACATCTCACCCTTGTGAGCCATGATATTAATAATCAGGACTTCTTCCGGCTCATTGTGTAATTGGGATTTATTGGCTGCCCCCTGGGTGGTATGAGGGTCCTCTTCCTCAATATCATCTTCGTCATATTCATAATCGTCATCATCGCGGTTGTGGTCTTCTACATCGCGACCTTGCTGGCGATCGTATTCCAACTCATCCTCATAGGCGTGATCGTCTTCGTCATAGTCCTCGCCTTCATAAGGTTCATCTTCGTAATGCTCATCCTCATAGGTACCATGCGGGTCATCATAGTCATCTGCAGGGTAATCATCTTCACGGGCAGCAGGCGCCGACGCAGAGATGGTAGGCTCAATCCGCTCGTGTTTTTCATCTCGCCCATATGCTGCGTCCGGGATTTCTTCCATGAGCAATGGGACAGACTCACCCAGATTAAGTCTGGCCTGTTCCGGCTCGCGTAAAGGACGACGCGGCTCAACAGGTGCCAGTGGTTGGCGCTGTTGTTTTTCCAGATAGGATTTAGCCGCTGCTTTTTTCTCGATACTGGGCGCAGATGCCAATGGATCCCTGTGACCAACAACACGCGCGCCACCATTAGGTAGCTCACTGGTATAGGATGGCTCTTCCCGAGGCTCATCTTCTTCGTACACTTCCGGTTTGGATTTAGTGCGTTTTTTCATGGACGGCGACATGCGAATTTTACCGTAGCGCGCATTGCGCATACGTCGCCAGCCATCAAAAACAATGACGATAATCAACAAAACGATGATGAGGGTTAGCCACTCTTTCATAGCGTCATCCGTTAATTGTGATTCTGTTAGACCGCTGCCAATTCAGCAGCTTCATCGACGTCTACCGTTACCAAGCGCGATACACCAGGTTCGTGCATGGTAACCCCTAATAACTGATGCGCCATCTCCATCGCATTTTTATTGTGTGTAATATAGATGAACTGTACGTGTTCGGACATTTCTTCCACCATGCGAGCATAGCGCCCTACGTTAGCATCATCCAGTGGCGCATCCACCTCATCCAACATACAGAAAGGTGCGGGATTGAGACGGAAGATTGAGAATACCAGCGCAATAGCCGTCAAGGCCTTTTCACCACCGGATAGCAGATGGATAGTGCTATTACGCTTACCCGGCGGGCGAGCCATGATTGCAATCCCGGTATCCAGCAGCTCTTCCCCTGTCAGCTCCAGATAAGCATGTCCTCCGCCAAAGACTTTGGGGAAAAGCTCCTGCAAACTTTTGTTGACCTGATCAAAAGTTTCCTTAAAGCGCGTGCGTGTCTCACGGTCAATACGCTTGATCGCATTCTCCAGGGTTTCCAATGCCTCCACCAGATCGGCGTTCTGGGCATCCAGATAACCTTTACGCTCCGACTCGGTTTTGTATTCATCAATAGCGGCAAGGTTAATAGGACCCAGGCGCGCTATACGTCCGGCAATGGCCTCCAATTCTTCTTCCAGCGGTTTGATCTCAGTACCGTCCGGCATTTCTGCCAAAATGATGTCGAGATTCAATTCCTCCTCCGCCAGCTGCTCGGCAATACCGGCACGCTGCACCTCGAACATTTGCGCTGTCAATCGCTCCTGCTCAAGGTGGGCACGCACTGCCTGTACCTCTTGCTCGGCGCGATGACGCGCCTGCTCGGATTGACGCAACTCCTGTTCAACGGTTTCCAACGCGCGGCGGGCTTCAGCCAGTGAGCTTTCAACAGCCAGGCGCTTGGCAAGGCTAGCCTCCAGCTCCAGCTTAAATTCTTCCACCGGGTCGCGGTTATCGGCAATCGATGCCACCAGTTGCTCCCGGCGCTCCTGCAAACGCGCCGTTTGTTCACGCAACCGGCCAATACCCAGGCGTATAGCGTCCAGTTGGGTTTTCACAGACTGGAAACGCATTGCTAACTCATGGGCCTTGTCTTTATCGTGGCGTGCACGCTGGCGGGCGGTATCCAGGCCAGCACGGATATCATCGCGCTGCTGTAACAGGGATTCCCGCTGGTCAGTATCCTGCTCCATCATATCGATGGCTTCACTGAGGATCATCCGCGCCTCAGACAAGTGCTCAGCCTCCTGCTCCATTTGTTCGCGCGCTTCGCGAATTTCATTATCGAGGCGCTCACGGCGCATGTTGGTTTGCTCAACGCGAACCTGCCTGGCACTCAGTTGCGAGCGCAATTCACCATAGCGGCGGTTTTGCTCATCAGCGTCCCGGCGCAGTTGTTCACGCTGGTTTTCCAGCGTCTTGATAGTGGAGCGCGCCCCTTCCAATTGTTCACTGAGGTCGGCAACTGCCGCTTCTGCATCCTCAATGGCCGCCGTCAGCTCTTCAAGTTCCTGGCGACGAGCAATAACACCGGAACTGGCATCACTATCACGTGCCACGCGCACCCAGTGCGCACTTAACCAGATACCATCGCGAGTCACTACAGACTCATGGCCGGAGAGTTGTCGGCGCAACGCCAATGCCGTTGATAAATCCTCTGCGATATAAATACCCGCCAACAAACCAGGAACATCCCAGCTGGCAGTGACCTTGTCCGCCAGCAAGGGAGCTTTTGTTGCTGAATCGGAGAGAGCACGTTGTCGGGTGTCAAATAACACCAATTCACCCTGGGTAAGCTCGCCGAGCAAACCCGCACTAGCGTCAATCCCGTCAACACACACAGCCTGCAGGGCATTACCCAGCACGGTTTCCAGTGCCTTATCCCAGCCCTCGGCTACGGAAATAGTCTCCGCCAGGCGCGCGTTGGCAGTGAAGCCTTGCTGTACCAGCCATTCTTTAACAGCTTTATTTTTTTCACCGAGGGCGGCTTGTTGCAGGGCCTCCAAAGAGGCATGGCGACCGCGCATGGTCTGCAACTTACCGCGCGATGAATCCAGTTCACCTTGTAGCTGTTGGACACGATTGCGCTGTTGATCCAGTTGCTCACCAATCAATTCAACCTGTTCACGTTTTTCATCGGCCACCAAATCCAGCTCCGCAAGCTGTTCTGTCAGTTGGCCGATAGCCTCATCTTCGCCATCACTTTGCAGGCTGTTTTTCTCTTCACGCAATTTTTCAATGCGCTGCAACAGACGCTGTTGCACTTGCTCCAGGTGCTGGATGCGAGATTGCTGCACTTCGGCACGCTGGCGCGGTTCGGCGGCACGCTGGTTGAAACTGTCCCAATCATTTTGCCAGCGCTGCATGGATTCTTCGGCGTCGATCAGGGATTCACCGGATGTTTCTTCCGCGGCTTTCACCATCTCCAGCTCGGGTTCAAGCTCCAGTAATTCCGCTTCCCATGCTTCGGCTTTTTGCGCGTCGATTAACAGGCTTTCCTCTGCCTCTTTGCAATCGCGGTTGGTTTGATCGAGATCAGTTTGCAACTGGCGGGCGCGCTCGTTGGCGTGCTGGATACTTTGCTCAAGGCGGGATATATCGGCGCCTATCGAATAGTAACGCCCCTGTACTTCATTAAACTTATCGCCCAACTCTGTGTATTGGCTGCGATACTTTTCAATTTGGGTGTCCTTATTAACCTGGTCGGTAATAAAAGCTTCCATGCGCAATTCAAGATCGCGAATCCCCAGTTGCTTGGCCTTGGCCTGATCATCCAGTTGCTGGTATTTCAAGGCTTGCAGTTGCGCTTTTAACAAGCGCTCTTCCTGTTTGTACTCGGCGTATTTTTCAGCCGACTGTGCCTGGCGCTGCAAGCGGGACAACTGGCGCTCCAACTCTTCGCGGATATCAGTCAAGCGCTCCAGGTTTTCCTGGGTGCGACGCATACGCGACTCGGTATCGCGGCGACGCTCCTTGTATTTGGAGATGCCCGCCGCCTCTTCTATATAAACACGCAGCTCTTCCGGCTTGGCTTCGATCAGTTTGGAGATCATGCCCTGCTCAATAATGGCGTAACTGCGTGGCCCAAGGCCGGTTCCAAGAAAAATGTCGGTAATATCGCGGCGACGGCACTTGGTGCCATTCAGGTAGTAGGAGTTTTCACCATCGCGCGTCACTTTGCGCTTGATAGAGATTTCCGTAAAGCTGGCATATTCGCCCAGCAGAGTGCCATCACTGTTATCAAAGACCAGCTCAATAGAGGCCTGACCAACCGGTTTGCGCCCGCTGGAACCATTGAAAATAACGTCAGTCATGTTTTCGCCGCGCAGGTTTTTGGCGGATGATTCCCCCATGACCCAACGCACGGCATCGATAATATTGGATTTGCCACAACCATTGGGGCCAACCACAGCGCAGAGGTTGCTGGGAAAGTTGACCGTCGTTGGATCAACGAAGGATTTAAAGCCTGCCAGCTTGATGCACTTTAGCCGCATAGATCCATTTCACTCTACTCATTCGAAACGGGTGTCCACTGATCACCCGCGCCTGGTTTTACTAGCCTTTCCCAAAGCTGACACTATCTGCTGGCAGCATTGGACATCGTCAAGCCCATAATTAATGACTGCCTATGGAGCTGCCGACACCACTTGAGAGATAAGATCTAGCTAGTTGATTTCGTTATGATTTTTACAGAGGTTCGGCTTGAGGCAAACCGATATAAAAGCGGGATTCTACACATTTGTTGCAGGCTTTACACCCGCGGGGCCGGCAAAAAACCAAAACCGGCCCCGAAGGGTTATATTTTAAACAGAAGGGTCAAATAGGCAGCAACAATCCCTGCCACTGCCACTTGAGATTACTGGGCAACCTGGTGATCTATACGCACCTCAAGGTTGGATGGCAAAGACTTAAGCTCCACGGGGCCAAGGGTTCCCTGCCAATCACCCGGTTTTGCCGTGGCACTGCCATCCTGGGATACCCGGGCCACAAGTTCCAATTGTGGAAAACTGGTCAGTGTTGCGGAAGGCGTCATGGACATGGCCTCTGTCAGGGTTACCTGGCGAGGCAGGTCACTTGCTTTGATGCGGGTAATTGCCAAAGGCATTTTGGGCCCTTGCCAGGCTCTGACGTATACATAAACCCACTGGTCTGGCGACAGCTGAACACCATTCCCCAAAACAACAGAGAAGCTTATTTGCTTACCCGTCATGGTTTCTTCCAGGAGAGCGGCATCACCGCCTTTTTGCAGATGCATGGTGCGCGCCCGTTCAATACCGGCCTCAAGTGACAGGGCTCCGGCAGATTCCATCCCCATGATTTTGACTGCGCGCTGCCAGTGACGTATGGCATCCAGGTAATCATTGCGATTGAATGCAACAATACCTGCCAACCCCAGGGCCATGCTGTTATCAGGTTCCAGCGCCAATGCCTCGCGCGTTAAATCCGCCACTTCGTCAGACACTTTGTTGCCATCGCGCAAAAAGATAGCCTGAGCCGTTTCTGCCAGCACCATCCCGGATTGTTTATCCCTTGCCAGGACTTGTTTGTATACCTCTGCAGCTTTGCCAAATTCGTTTAGCTCCATGTGATTGCGTGCGAGGATAAACCAATACTGGATATTTTCAGGCTCAGACACAAGGCGTGACTCAAGCGCCTTAACCAGATCCCGGGTAACTGCCGGATCAGCCGCCTGCCCTGTGCGCATGGCCTCCTTTATCTGCTGTTGCTTGGCCTGTTCCAAGCCCTGAATCCTGACATCCTCGCGGTTACCCAACTGGTCATAGGCGATCAGGGCAACCAGGATCAGCACTGCTGCCAAACCCCCAAATACCCAGCTGCTTTTATTCCCTTGGGGTTTAGCCTGGATACGTACAAGCGCCTGCTCATCCTCAAGCAACGCCCGCTCCTGCTCCAGCTTAAGCTGGTTAAACTGGGCTTCATCGATACGACCATCCGCCTTTTGCGTTTCAAGTTCTGCCATGTGCTCACGAAACAAGCGAACATTCTCAGCCAGACGCTCATCCACCTGGGCTTGGGTTAGCAAGGCAGCGCCAGAGGCAACCTGGTGGCGATAACGCAACCAAGGCCAACACAGGAATAGCAAGGCAAGCAGCAACAGCAGTGCAAGCACACTCCAAAGCAGTAGCATTATTGAGACTCCTTACTTGAGTCAGTTGGTGGCGGATTTTGCGCGAGCAAGGCGTTGAGCCGATCGGCTTCATCAGCGGATAGACCCGTCTCGGTAGGTGTTTGTACGCGGCGACGACGAACAATCATCACCAACACCCCGGCACCTACCACTAAAAGCACCAGCGGCAGTCCCCATAGCAACAGAGTCGCCGGGGTTAAACGAGGTTTATAAAGAATGAAGTCGCCATAGCGCTCCACCATGAAATCCACAATCTCTTTATCAGAGCGCCCCTCCTGAATCTGGAGATAGAGTTCATTGCGCAGATCCTTGGCAATGGGCGAGTCCGAACCCGCCAGGTTTTGATTCTGGCACTTGGGACAACGCATATCCTCAATAAAACTTTCGTAACGATGACGCTCGGTATTGTTGGTAAATTCCCGAACCTCAATGGAGGCCTGGCACGGTGACACCCAAAATACACAGGCCAACAACAGGCCCGCCAGATGCGCAAGCCCTCCTTGAAAGCCCTTTGCCAGAGAGATGAAGGAAAATCGGGAATAGAAGTTTTTTCTGCTCACGCTGATCTTCTCGCACAGTAGGATGAAAATTTGCGCGAGTATAACAACTCCGCACCCGCGCCGGGGAGAATTACCCTGCAAGTTCAAAACTTGTGCGCAAGCGTTTGTTTTTTCATCGGTTTTTGAAAAAATTGCAGTTTTTGTCAATACCCGTAAAAAAAAGGTTGACCAATGAATGGGGATGATTAGAATACGCGCCACCAACAAGGTACGGGTAGTCATACCCGGTCTTGGGCGGTTAGCTCAGTTGGTAGAGCAATGCCCTTACAAGGCATGGGTCACAAGTTCGAGTCTTGTACCGCCCACCACGATTCACCCACAAAGTAAATCGTAAATCTGAACGCAGCGGACCGGTAGTTCAGTCGGTTAGAATGCCGGCCTGTCACGCCGGAGGTCGCGGGTTCGAGCCCCGTCCGGTCCGCCACTTTATTCAGGTTGATTTATCTGACGACCTGCAAAAAGCCGAGCAAGCCCCCTACCCGGGAACGCAGCTCGGCTTTTTTGTTATGCAGACATGGTAAAAATCCTAAACTGAGTTCACGCGCAACAATAAAAAAAGAGGCGTTTCCGCCTCCCTTTACTTTTCGTTCTGTTTACTGCCTAAGCAATCTGCCTTTCAGTATCCCATCAAATCATGGGTTAACCATCACGAATTAGCTACTCTTCGCTGTGAATGGCAAACGATCCAAAATGCCATCCAGGAAGCTTCCCGTTGAATTCAAACTGCGCACAATAGCTTCCATCGCCTGGAACTGTGACATCAGCCGTGCCCTATAGGCTTCACTACGACGCTCTAATGCCTCTTCATCTTTACCAACTCTGGTGATATCTCTATTAATAGAGTCCTCACGCTCTTTGATAACACCAGATGACTTCAGATAGTCATTGATCAGATTGCTCATGGTGCCCGAAAAACCACGCGAAAAAGTGACACTACCCGAAGTAGTTCCTGGCTCAATCGTCATGGTCAAACCTTCTGCCGGACTACCCAGTGCCGGTAAGAGCACGTTGCCGTAACCAAAAGCGGCAACACCGCCGACAGTACCTGCAACATCTTTACCTGATACACCGGTAGCAACACTCAACCCCAAATCCGCCAGGTCGTCACTGGCTTCGGTAATATCAATACGGGTGGATGAGCCATAAGCATCAGAAATGAATTGTAATGTCCCAGTGTCTGCATCATAGCTAACCGCCAGGGACGCACGCGCTTCCTTCACATTGGAATCAAGGTTAATCAGACTTTGCAGATCCATGGCTAACTCAGCCCCGGAAGCGTATACCTTGTCACTTGGCAAGCTAATCAAATTGGTTTCTATACCATCGACACGCATCTTAAAGCTGTAATCTTTTCCGGTAGTATCCAGAGGAAAAGTTAATTGGAGTTCATCACCTGTCAGCTTGCCTTTGGATGGCTGCTGGCTGATCACAACATCATAGGTACCGGGCTTGGTATTAGCCGTATATTTGGTGATGTCAATCTGTGCAGTTGAACTACTGGTTTTGGGAACAAATAAATCACGCACCAGATCAAAATTGTTATCAATAGCTGCACGAAAACCCGTATTGCCTTCGTTTTCAATAATTTTTAATGAACCATCCAGCTCTGTGCGGATACCCAGATACGAAAGGTTGGTAAAACCACCGCTCAGACCGGCAACCGACGATGACAATATATTGCGGATACCCTGCACAAGATTTTTTGCCAAGGGGTCAGTACGCAAACTACCGTAGTCTTTTTTCTCGGCATCAAACCCTACCAGTTTTTCAACTTCTGTTTTAAAGGTGTTATAAGCTGTGACAAAATCGCGAATAGCAGTTTCCGCGACGGTTTTATCCTCGGTGATATTGATGGTTATCGTTTCTGTGGTAGATGCAGCGAAAAGATCGAACTCCAGCCCTTCTACAACATCCTTAACCTGGTTGGACTCTCGACTAACCAGCAGGCCATTTACACGAATTTTTGCGTCCAAACCGCCCTGTTGTTGAGTGAGATTCTGGGTGGACTCATTAAAACTAAAACTGGACAAACCCGAAGAGCCGTCGGCCTCTGCTACAGAGATTTCAATTTCATTTTTGGCACCAGATTTCGCCGTTAACAGCAATTTATAACTGCCACCATCACTCACAATACTGGCGCTCACACCAATACCGGCTTTGTTAATAGCGTCGCGCAACCCCATCAATGAATTATTGGAGTCATCAATAACAATTTCTGCACCGGTTTTCGTAGAGTCAACACCAAAGCTGGTAAGGTCATCGTTCCACTCACCCAATCGAATGGTGAGGGTGCCCTTGCCTATCGGCGCATTCATCGAAGCGAACGTCCCCGAACTCAACGATTGGGCCTGGGCAATCTGCTCGACTTTCAGTTGGTAATCTCCCGCATTGGCGGAAGCATTCAGTTTGGTGATGCTGAGCAAGGAGGTGCTGGGTAGAGAGACGGCCTTGGCATTAAAGGTATCCGAGCTGCCCAATGCCGCTGCTGCACTTTCCAGCTTGGCCAGTGAGCTGCGCAACAGGCCGTAATCGGAAATCTGGGTCTCAAGCAGGGTTTTACGTGTTGTAAGACGCTGGGTCTGGGCGGCCTTGTTGATTTCAACCAGTTGATTGGTTAATGCATTGGTATCGATACCAGAACCCGTGCCCAGGGCACTGATAATACTGGAACCTGTCGCTGCATTCGTACTGTTGGTTGTCGTTACCATGGATACCTCCCAGGCATGGATTTACCGCTTATCACATTGTTTAGCGGCTGCACACGCATAAACTTTAGCCGATTTTGCCGCTTTTTTTTCACAAGTCCTTACTATTCGGTGACACGCCTTAAATTATAACCAAAAGCCACGGAAAACATTTTTAATATAACCAGGGCCTCGAACAAAAAACCGCAGTCAAGCTGCGGTTTTTTGTTGATCACCGGGCGATTAACGCAAAAGTGACAACACCTGTTCAGGTCTGGCATTTGCCTGGGCCAGCATCGCAGTAGCGGCTTGCTGTAGCACCTGGGCCCGGCTCAATGCTGCAGTCTCCGCAGCAAAGTCCGCATCCACGATACGCGAACGAGAGGCAGAGGTTTTTTCCGAGATATTAGCCAGGTTGGACATGGTAAAGTCCAATCGGTTGTTGATCGCACCCAACTGCGAGCGAGCATCATTGATGGTCGCCAAGGCTTTATCAATCACACCGATTGCCTTTTGCGCACCGGCTACCGTATCGATACTGATAGAGGCAATAGCGGTTCCAAAGGCTCCCTCAGCAGTCACATTTGACTCAAGCAAACCAATCGTTGCCGGTACAGCGTTAGCGCCCAGCCTGATGCTGATTGGAGCTCCGTTGACACTGGTCAGTTTGATACCACCAGGCACTGTCTCTGTCGTAGCACTAATAGTGGTTGCCGCACCTGTACCTGACTGGATTTGCAGAGTAGCGGCGTTCAAGTTCGCCAAGCCATTGTTGGTACCATCGACACCGAAGGTAATCGCCGCGGCATTCCCCTCAAGTACCACACGGGTTCCCAGCAGGGTCGCACTAATGCCGGTAACATCTTTTTTGGCATTAAATGCATTTACAATATCGCCAATACTGGTGGCACCGTTAATATTGATCGGTTCACCGTTCATCAACAGCGCGGATGTAATCGTAGAAAGGTCAACACTGCCAAAGTCCAGGGTTGTTGCCGAGAAAGCTTCTGCAGTAACACCTGTATCAGCCTGGGCAGCATTTATTGCAGCGATTTTCCCGGCAAGGCTATTGGTATCCTTATTGGAAATCACTACGCCATTGATCGTTAAGTCGCCCACATTCCAGGCAACGTTAGGTGTCGTGATACCGACACCTTCAACCTGGCCAGCATTGGTATTTTCGCGGAAACCCAATTGATCCAGTTGTGCCAGGGTACCGGTTGAGCCACGGGTAATGGTGATGGGATCACCGTGTTTGGACTCCAGCACCAGGCGACCATTATACGCCCCTGCCACTGTACCGCCGGCATTACTGGTATCTGCAACTGTCAGTGACTGTACATTCTGGGCGGCAATACTCAAGCGGCCGCTTTCCGTCACCATGGCATTCAACAAACCACCGCTTTCCGCATTAATTTTTTCTACCAGTTCATCCATATTCTGGGTATTTGTTACCTGGATGACGCTGGTAGAGCCATCCAGTTTGGTGATTGTCACTTCAAAGACATCGCCGTTCTCCAGAACACCGGTGCCAACACCCGTACCGGTTGCCTGGGCGTAGGTAGATGCAGCGACACCCAGCACGTTGGTGTTGATATAACCCAGCAATTCATCCCAGGTATCCGAAGCACCATCAAAGGTTTCCAGGGCTTTGACGATGGACTGGCCGTTGATCAGTACATCATTTTCATTCAATACCAAGGCAGGAGGACCTGCCAGATCCATTTCACCCCCCAGCATATCGACGCCGACAAAACCCATACCCAGGGTTTTCGCATCCATAGCAGGGATTTTCATGGTGATAATTTGACCGGCATCGGCACCTACTTGCAAATTCACTTTGCCCAGTGAGCCATCCAACAATTTTTGCCCGTTAAATGAGGTTGAGGTCGCAATACGATCCAGTTCCTCGATCAATTGCTTGACCTCAGCATTCAAAGTAGCGCGGTCTGCATTGGAATAGATACCGTTCGAAGACTGGATCGATAATTCGCGCATACGCTGCAGGATGTTGGTGGTTTCCTGCAAAGCACCTTCTGCGGTTTGAATCAGCGACACACCGTCATTCGCGTTGCGGATTGCCTGGTCGAGGCCGCGGATCTGGGATGTCATGCGGTTGGAAATCGCCAGGCCTGCGGCATCATCTTTGGCAGAATTAATGCGTTGGCCGGAAGACAAACGCTCACTGGCTCTGTCGAGAGCGCTGCCCGAGTTCATCAGTTGACGCTGTGAATTCAAGGAAGCGACATTGGTGTTAATGACTAAAGGCATAATGAATCTCCTAATGATTGTTCCTGTTCACAGTTGCGTTTGCTGTGACAAGTCGACTGATGAAGTTCAGGAACAGCGACGAACAGCGGGCTATCGCGGACCATTGGAACTTCGTGGCAAGACTTGTAAGAAATTTGCTAACAAACCGGTTTGTTACAAACAGGATTTCTATACGGGCCGCCTGAGTCGACTTTTGCACAGACTGTGCCAAGAAAATTGAAGGAGATTTGGAGGCTGTGCCGAAAACACACAAAAAAGGGATTAATCCAAACTAAAAACCTGTGCAGACCACATCCGTTTTACACCGATAATAGAGCGGTATTTTTTGAAAAAAATCGAATTATTTTGGGATAAAAAAAAGAGCAGTCTATGCTGCTCTTTTTATGTGGCACATGTTGTACCCAAACCAGGAAAAACACCATAACCAATTGATAAATAAGGCCTTTAAGCCTCCGCACTAAACAGCCTTACAGGCTCCTCTGAGCTCAGGTGCTGGGCAATTCGCAAAAAAGTTTCATCGGGGATTTGACGAATTAACTCTTGTGTTTCGCGATCCAAAACCTTCACTACTGTCTCCCCCGAACCCGGGTCATAAGTAAATTGCAAGTCACGCTGGGTTGATTGAATATATTCATTCATTTGAGCAACAGCAGCGGTAATTTTTTCCTGTATCTCCTGCGGATCAACCCCTTCCAAAGGACGGGATTTTGCCGCTTCGACGGCAGGCGGCAAAGGATTGCCGGTTTTTTGACCTTGCCCACTACCCGCTAGTTGAATCTGGCCAGGCAACGACGAAACCGGCACAGACTTGGTCTGTACCGGGGTCGAAGTGATTTTAGTGACTTCGTTCATAACTTAGTCCTCACTTGTTAACCCACCCTGCCCTTGTGGGGCCGGGTGGGTGTTAGCCTGATTATCTCAACAGTGACAATACTTGCTGCGGACGGGCATTGGACTGGGCCAGCATCGCCGTTGCGGCTTGTTGCAACACTTGTGAACGGCTCAGAGCAGCAGTTTCAGCAGCGAAGTCAGCATCGGTGATACGTGAACGGGCTGCCGAGGTCTTCTCAGAGATATTCGCCAGGTTAGAGACGGTAAAGTCCAGACGGTTGTTAACCGCACCCAACTCAGAACGCACATCACTGATAGTCGTGAGCGCGTTGTCGATCACCTTGATGGCTTTTTGAGCGTTGGCCTGGGTGTCAATGCTGATAGAGGCGATTGCAGTACCAAAGGCGCCGCCAGTCGCGATGTTGGAATCCAGCAAGCCGGTTTTGGTTTGCGCAGCGGTATCTTTGTGCTGTACGGAGATGGGGTTGCCGTTGTTGCTGGTTAATTTGATACCACCGTCTGCCGAATCGCCATCGGCAACAGCAACGGCGCTACTTTCATCACCGGCTTTCGCTAACAGGGCAACGTTATTGGTGTCTGTGAGCACATCTTCAACCGCATTAGTCGCTGTTGTGCTGGTACCAAAGGAAATTTTTCCTACATTGCCCTCAAGGACAATACGAGTCCCGGAAACAGTGGCGGTGATGCCGGTTTCATTGGTCTTGTCATTGAACTCTTTGGCAACAGCGGCCAGGCTGGTGGGGTTTGCGGTAATGGCAATATCAACACCGTTAAGCGCAAAAGTACCGCCAGCCAAGCTGGTAACTGCAACTGAACCAAAATCCAGAGACACAGAAGTGAACGCGGTAGCAGAAACTCCCGTCTGATCTGACACAGAGTTAATAGCCGCAACTTTAGCGGACAAAGCACCATTAGGCACAGTTTGATCTGTGGTTGTGGCAGGTATATCCACGCCATTGATTTTTAAATCGCCTGCAGCCAGGTTGCCATTACCTACAGCAAAGCCTTCTACAGTGCCAGCTTTATCATTTTCACGGAATCCAAAGGCATTCAATTGCTCAAGGGTGCCATTTGAACCGCGGGTAACAGTAACTGGATCACCATTATCTGCCTTAAGCACAATACGTGCATTGGCAGCTGTTGTAATACCAGCCCCCAACGCAGTTGCGGCTGTTGCACCTGTAACCGCAATACTGCTCACATTTTCTGCAGAGATGGACACTTTGCCATCATCACCGATAGCAACAGAGAACTTGCCACCACTTTCTGCATTCATTTTCTCAACCAGCTCTTGCAGGCTGCTGGTTCCATTGACACCACCACCGATATTAATGGCAGCGGTTGTACCATCAAGGTTGGTAAGGGTTACAGTCACTGAATCAGAGGACGTTAATATACCGTCACCTGAGCTGGTTGCTGTTGCGACAGCATAAGTAGAGGCAGTAACACCATTAACATTTTTATTAATGTGGTCAATCAACGCCTGGTCACTGTTGGTTGCACCGGTGCCTGCACCGTCAAACTCATCAGTGCCTTTAATAATGGACTGGCCATTGATCAAAATGCTGCCTTCACGCAATACCAGATCACCAGTGAGCGAATCAATGTCTGATGCGCCCCCCATCAAATCCACACTGGTAGAACCCATACCCAGGGTTTTGGCATCCATTGCAGGGACTTTCAGGGTAATGGTTTGGTTGGCACTGGCACCTACTTGCAGGTCAATGTTACCCAGTTTGCCGTCGAGCAGGTTTTGGCCGTTGAAAGAAGTGGTTTTAGCGATACGATCCAGTTCGGATACGAGTTGCTTCACCTCAGCGTTCAAGGTGGCACGGTCGCTGGCGGTATAGATACCGTTCGCAGACTGGACGGCCAGCTCACGCATACGTTGCAGGATGTTGGTGGATTCGGACAGCGCACCTTCAGCGGTCTGGATCAGCGATACACCGTCGTTGGCGTTACGAATCGCCTGGTCAAGGCCGCGCACCTGTGAGGTCATACGGTTGGAAATTGCCAAACCGGCAGCGTCGTCTTTGGCGGAGTTAATACGCGCACCGGATGACAAACGCTCGGTTGCACGGTCAAGCGCGTTGCCTGAACTCATCAACTGACGCTGAGCATTCAGAGAGGCAACGTTTGTGTTAATGACTAAAGCCATGATGAATCTCCTGGATTAATGTCTGTGTGCAGGAATAACTGCTCAAACTAGTCGGTTGATGAAGTCTGAGGGCAACTGCTTTATCAGCACTTCTGAACAGGTTATCGACACATCCGGGAGTAGCTTTAGGGGATTTTTAGGCAGGTTTTGAAAATCTTACGCTATGAGAAACCAATTTAATAAACAAAAAGTTATAAAAAATCTGTTTTCGTCAAATTATCGACCATAGGCATCAATAGCCTTTGCTGCATGACCAGCCTGCCGCAAATCCGACACCAATTTTGTTTTACGTGTCTCCGCCAAGTTGGCCAGTTGTTCATTAATAGTCTGGATCTCACGCACCAGGGCTGCAGCGCGCTGGCCCAATTCCGCTGCCGCCAGTGATTGCAGGTATTCGGTATCCTGGATACTCAGCAAACCCTGTTGGCGTTGCTGTACCAGCGTCTCGAAGGATTCCCAATCATCCGCCCGGGCAAGGGATAACAGGGCTTGGGACTGGCTCAGTGCACGCTCCAATGGGGCCAGCAATGTATCGGTATTCATAGGCAGCGCTCTTAGCGGATAGAGTTGGCAGATAGGATCATTGCGATTTTTATCACACATTGAACCTGTGTGGGCAAGCCTAGCAAAAAGATTGTTGTAGCGAGGAAAATATCCTGGCCCACGCCAAGTGATCAGGTCATCCCTGCCCAATTGGAATTCGCTTCAGCCAGGTTTAGAAATAAGAGAACAGGGATAACTGGCTTACCTTAACAAAGCTCTGCTGGGCGGCACTCAATACAAAGGATTGCATGGAAAGCTGGATTGACGCTTCGGCATAGTCAAGGTCCTGCAAACTGGAAAGCACCGTTTTGGTGGTCAGGGTAACATCCAGGTTCAGATCCCGTGAACTTTCCAGGGTATTCAGGCGAGCCCCCACGTCGCCCTGAACCGCAGCCAGGTTAGTAATGGCACTCTCCAGGTTGGTCAGGGTTTTAGCCACCAGCTCCGCCAATTTTTCCTTGCTCTCAGGGCTATCTTTTACCTCGCGCATTGCCTGGGCAAAGCGCGACAAGGTCGTCAACAAACCTTGTTTGTCGGTAGATTCCACAAAAAAACTATCGCCATTAACTGCGGTTACGCCATTGGTAGACGCACTTCCCATCCCCTGGCTTGGAAAGCCCAAGGCGGCATCTGTATCGGGATTGCCACCGGAAACCGTGATATTCAGGCCATTAGCCACAGTAAAACCTGTGGGTGTCAGGGTGACCCCCAATGCAGCCAACTTCGCCTGGTTGCTAGGGGTTCCCGTGGTACTGTTGAGTAAGGCGGCCATATCCGCCGCGCTGTTCACATTCGCATCCAGCAACAGCGTCTCTGTGCGAGCCCCCACGGTCACGGTGAGGGTTGTTGGCGCTGCCGAAAAATCGACAGGAAAACTCGCACCAGAGCCAAAATTCAGGGTTGCAGGAACAGCCGGCTCACCCGAGTAGGGATTGCCAACAATACGGAATCGCGCACCAGCCACTTCAATATCCTGGCCGGCGATATAAGTCTGGTTAGTAATAAGCTGCTTGCCGGATGTTTTTTCCGTCACACTAAAAACGACACCAAGCCCTGTACGGTTAAAGCTGATCACCAGATCATCGGGATACAAACGGTCAAAGGCTTCCTGATCAATAACTTCGCCTACGCTGATCATTGCAGGAGGCAGCGCTTTGTTAGCGGTGCTGGCAGATGTTGTGAAGGTGTTGTGTCCGCTGGGTACATCGACAAACAATTTTTTGCCGGAATCGCTTACCGGAACACTGACGGATGCGGACGCTTGCAAACGCAGCTGGCCTTCATCACCCAGGTAGGAAAAATTGCCGCCGCCATCGCTGGTAAAAGGCTTGGTCGAACTCTGGTAACCCGCAAAAATATATTGACCGGATGCATTGCGGGTATTTTGTAAATTGAGCAATTCATCCATGCGTGCTTCAACTTCAGCGGCATAGGCCGCATAGTCTGCCTGTGTCAGAACGGCGGTATTACCTGCAGAGACAGCAATCTGGCGCATACGTTGAACCAGGCTGACAATCGTCTGGAGACTGGACTCTTCAAGATTTAAATTATTTTCAGCGATATCAATATTTTTTTTATATTGCTCAGTGCGCGCCAATTCCTGGTTAAGCTGCAAAATCGTCGTCGCCGCCACCGGATCATCGGCGGGCGATAGCACTTTTTTCCCCGTGGCCATCTGCTCCTGGATTTTGGTGACCGACGATTGCGCCTGGCTGATGCCCAAGGTGGCGATGTTGTAGATTTGCGAAGTGGATACGCGCATGACTAGGCTCCGTTTAATATCGGCAATTTATTGCCGCTACCAAGACAATTACAGAGACTCATGCACAAACTGATCCAAACTGATTGGGTAAGGTTTTTACAATGCATTCAGCAGCGTATCAAACAACTCACGCGCTACCGTAATAACCCGCGCATTCGCCTGATAGAGTTGCTGGAAGCGAATCAGGTCGGCAGCTTCTTCATCCAAATTGACGCCGGAAATTCCGTCGCGCATGGACTGGGTTTGCTCAAGCAAGCTTTTACTGGCCTCGGTATTGATTTTTGACAGGCTGCTGCGGGTTCCGATTTCCTCCACCAACTTGCCGTAGGCATCGCCAAAACTCATGGTGCCATTTTGCATGGTTTTGGCGGTTTCAAGTCCTACCAGCGCCAAGGCATTGCGGTTGTCGTTAGTGCCATTGGTATTAAAGCCCACTGTAAACGTATCACCTGCCTTGGGTTGGCCACTGATATACACCTGGTATCCAATATAGGATGACAGTGCAAAATCACTGGCAGTACTGTCGCCAAACAAGGGGCTGTTGGACGGCGATGTATTCAGGCGGACACCATTGCCCATGGTGATATCGATACGCCCCCCCACCACAATCCCCTGTTGCTCACCCGCACCGGTATCTGCACCTGCCAGGCGGACACTGGGGTTGCCGGTACCATCGTTCACATCAATACTGCTCGAGTTAGTACCGGAAGCAACCAGGCGTATATCCAGATCGACACCGGAAGACGCTACCAGTTGTAACTCCGCAGCACCCGTTACCGGGTTGGTACTACTGACAGCGCGCAATCCCAGGGTTTGCAAATTGGGATTTGCATTAATGCGCTGGGCCAGGTAATCGTTAAATGCCGCTTCACCCATGGTGTTGGGATTGGGTACATCACCTTGAAAACCGGTACCGTAAGCATCGTATTCAATCAGCGGCTCGCCATTCACATAAAGTTGGGTTGGCGGTGCGAAATCCGCATTGTCGAGTTGAATATTGGTGATATTGGCCGTGGTAAAGGCGCGTGCGGTAACACCCGGTATGGTGCTAATTTGCGCAGCCGTTTGCGCGGCTGACGCACCGGGTACGGTTGTCAGGGTTTTGGTGGATACCGATCCGGTTGTCGGGTCTGTTATGGTAAAGCGCAATTGCTCTGCCAAATAACCATTGGACATGGTGTTACTCAGGGACGCGAGCGTTTGCGGTTCGCGACCGGCAGGCAAACCAAGGCGACTTCCCTTACCTACTACCAGGGTTTCCCCCATGTCACTCGTGAAAACAGCATTGCTGGTACCGGGGATAAAAATTTGCTCGCGCAAGGCAGGCGACAGTGGCTTGGGGTTGGCAGGATCAGAATTATCCAGCACCTCATAGGTTGTCTCTGAAGTAAAGCGAATCAATATTGGCGGGGAAAGCTGACCGGCAGTCTGATAGGCCGGCAAGGTATTGCCATTAATATCCACCAGGCTCAACACGTCACCTGCACTGATCAATCCACTACCTGAGTTACTGGTGCTGGATGCGGTGCGAATAGGCGATGCAAATGCCAAATCCTCCGGGCGACTGATCACAGATTTAATATCGCGCGCTGCGTATTTAGTGGGTTGTAAAACGAAGCTATCGCCCCCCTGGAAAGAGCCGCTGTTCAAACTCAGTGTCAATCCTTCAAAGCTGATCGTTTGGGGATAAGCCCCGGTCAATGCGCCCTGTGCGACAACACTATTGTCACCTACACGGGTAATCAGATAGTTAGAGGTATTGGGGATAATTTCAAAGCGATAATCATTGACTCCCAACGCGTTAACATCATCGATACGCAATGTCAGGTTGCGATCATACGGCAAGGCATTATTGCTGCCATGGACAATACGGCTGCTCATGGCATCCAGTGTATTAATGTCCGAAAACAAGGGCTGTCCATAATCGCCGTCCAGGTCTAACCCTTGTTGCTGCATTTTGTTGAACTGGTCAGAGATCGCCAGTGCAACCCGGCCCAACTCATTCTGGGCCGGATATAACACTTCATTGCGATAACTTAACAAGCCGCCAATCTGGCCACCGGAAATCTGGCTGGTAATATCGGCTGCAGAGCCATTGCTGACCAACTGGATTTTGCCATCATTGGTTACCGAGAAAGAACTGACCTGTGAGCCGACGATCAATGGCTGTCCATTACCAATAAAGACATTGACATCCCCATCACCCTGGTTAACCACCTGAATGGAAACCAGCCCGGATAATTGCCGCAACGCCTCATCGCGTTTATCCATCAGGTCATTAGGCATGTTTCCCTGGCCTGATGCCCGCTTTTCCGCAATGGATTGGTTTAGCTCAGCAATGGATTTTGCCAGTGCCGTCATTTGGCTAGTGATTGTTTTAACTTCGCCATTAATGCTCTTTTCAATATCCGCCAGGCGTTGGTACAAACTATTAAAGCGGACACTCAGGTTATTAACCTCTGTGACAATCAACTGGCGCGCCGGTGTAGAGGCGGGGTCATTGGCACCATTTTGCAATGCAGCAAAAAACGTTTGCAGCCCACCACTGAGCCCTGTGCTGGTGTCAGCAAACAATTTGTCAATTTTGCTGATATTGACATTGTAAGTGTTCAGCTGGTTATAGGTTGATGTATCCAGGCGCAACTGGGCAGTCACAAAATCATTAACGATACGCTCTATCGATGTGGTAGTAACACCAGACCCCACAAAGCCGGCAGCACCTGCACTTTGTTCCGGGCGTGTGGAATAGACAACCTGCTGACGGGTGTATCCGGTGGTATTGGCATTGGAAATATTGTGCCCGGCTGTGCGCAATGCATTTTGGCTAGCCTGTAAACCGGAGATGGCATTGGAGAGGATACCGGACATGGGATTACTCCATTAGTCGCTCGCGCGCCTGGCTGGCGAGCGATAACAGGGATTGTGCAGATTGCGCCAAACCGGACAGGGTACTGATCGCTTCGTTTTTCAGTAGGCGTTTGATCTTGTTAGCATATTGCGGGTCTGTTGCATAACCGGCCTCCTGCAGGGCCTCTGCATAAGCGGGGGAGTTTTTACCGACTGCCAGTGCAGGCTGGTAACGTGCATTATTTTTCATCAGGGCAACATAATCAGCAAAGCTTTCGGCATAGCTGCTGTATTTTTTGAAATTGGCGCGCTCGTATTGGGGCATACCCTGCTTATATTCGAGGGTAGCCACATTAACACTATCGCCCTGCCAGCGACTGCTTGCCTTGATATTGAATAAATTAAAACTGTTCTCACCCTGGCGAGTATGGATAACGTGCTTGCCCCATCCGGTTTCAAGCGCTACCTGCGCAACCAGTACATCAGGATTAATATCCAGGGCCTTAGCCGCCTGCTCTGCATGGGGCTTAAGCATGGCAACAAAACTTTCCTGCGAAGGACTGACCGCCAACTTGCCACCGGCCGGATGGATGCGGTTGGCATATACAGGTCCAAGGTTTGAACGATCAACACCTGTGTGGTACGCATTTAACAAACGATTTTCGCTATCGGCAGCCTCATCCTCTTCGACAACAGGCGCCAGTGTACGCAGGGCTTCGCCCCACTGCTGATACTTGACCACGTCTGCCAGTTTGCCATCGGTTATCGGTGACGATGCCAATGGCAATGCAGCCGTAACCCTGTTTTCGGTTTCCTGCCCAAGGTGTTTGCCATAGTTCAGCAGCATATTTTGGTAAAAGTAATCAGCCAGTCCCAAGCCGCGGCCATTGGTCAACTCGATAGACATTTGCTGGTCGAGCATATCGCGATGAAACTTTTCCTGCTCACTGCTAAATAAACTGCCCTCTGCAAACACCTCATTGGTCGCGCGCATGCTTTTGAGCATTTCCTGCACAAACATAGCCTCAAATTTTTTGGCTACTTCACGCAGGGCTTCCGGGCTTTGTTCACGCCCCAGGGCGCGAATAGCATTCATACCACGCTGGTCGAATACTGTGTCCTGTGCTTTGGTCATGGCGCCATTGATGTCGACAGGTAACATTTAAATCACCACCAACTCAGCTTTAAGTGCACCGGCTTGCTTTAACGCCTCCAGGATGGCCATCAGGTCACTGGGCGATGCACCTACGTTATTGACCGAGCGCACTATGTCATCCAGGCTGGCACCGGGTGCAAATTTGAACATGGGGTTAGTCTTTTCTTCCGCGGTGATATTGGTACTAGGCACGACTACGGTAGTGCCCTGCCCCAAAGGATTGGGTTGGCTTACCGTCAGGCTTTCAGCCACAGTCACCGTCAAGCTGCCATGGGTTACCGCCACCGGGGAAACGCGCACATTTTTGCCCACTACAATAGTGCCGGTGCGCGAATTGATAATAACCCTGGCGGCTTCTTCACCGGGGGTCACTTCCAGGTTTTCCAGCATGGCAATAAAATCCACACGCTGCGCCGGATTTTGTGGTGAATCCACCATCACTGACACCGCATCCAGTGGGCGGGCTGTGTCAGGTCCCAAAAATTTATTAATGGCCTGGGCCAAGCGATTTGCTGTGGTAAAGTCTGCACGGTTGAGGTTAAAAACAATCGGTTGCCCTGCGGTAAAGTTGGTTTCGACCATGCGCTCCACTAAAGCCCCACCGGGAATACGACCTGCACTGGGCACATTCACGGTAATCCTGGAGCCATCGGCACCGGTTGCGCTTAAGCCGCCAACCACCAGGTTTCCCTGGGCCACAGCGTAGACTTTCCCATCAAGGCCTTTTAACGGTGTCATTAACAAGCTACCACCGCGCAAACTTTTGGCGTTACTAATCGATGAAACAGTAATATCAAGTGTCTGGCCCGGTTTGGCAAACGCCGGCAATTCTGCCTGCACCATAACAGCGGCAACGTTTTTCATTTGCATACGCGCGCCTTCAGGCACAGTAATACCGAATTGTTTGAGCATGCTGTTGAAAGACTGCACGGTAAAAGGAGACTGTGTGGTTTGGTCCCCAGTGCCGTCCAGGCCAACAACCAGACCGTAACCAACCAATTGGTTAGCGCGCACACCGGCCACACTAGCGATATCTTTAATGCGTTCCGCCTGTGCTGCCACACTTATTGCAAAGAGGGCAATCGCTGTTATCCAATAAAGACTACGCATAGAAAACCTCACTACAACACCAAGCATCGACATGACAAGCTCCGATTACAGTGGCCACAAATCACTGTTAAAAAAGCGCGATAACCAACCCATCTTTTGTGCATTGGCCAGTTCACCGGTACCACTGTAGGAAATTTTGGCATTCGCCAGGCGGGTAGACACAATCGTGTTATCAGGTGCTATATCTTCCGGGCGCACAATACCGCTGATACGAATAAATTCATCACCACGATTCAGGGTGATCCACTTTTCTCCACGCACAATCAGATTGCCATTGGGTAATATCTCGGCAACAGTCACCGTGATATTGCCTTGCAAACTGTTGCTCTGATCCGCATCGGCACTGCCATCAAAGGTCCTATCCTGTGTCAGGGTAGTGGTTAGCTCACGATCTTTAATAGTCGGATTTGCTCCCAGCAACGGGCCGGCATTGAAATTCACACCACTTTTTTTACCGGTGGTTACACCGGATGATTTCCTGGAGACAGTTCGCTCACTCAAGGTAACGGTAATAACATCACCCACAAAATGTGCCTTGCGATCATTAAACAGGCTGACACCATAGACATCCTGGTAAAGCGAGCCCTCTGTGCGCTGCGGAACTGACATATTGGATGCAATGGTAGGCGCATATGCCGGATCATCCGCAATGGGTTTGCGATTGCCACCACAGCCGATCAACAGCGAGACTGCAGATACCATCAGTAACCATTTACACATTGCAGGAATGTTCATAATCAGTCACTCACCTAGAGGTTCTGGGTAATGTATTGCAACATCTGGTCTGCGGTGGAAACAACCTTGGAATTCATTTCATAGGCACGCTGGGTGGTAATCATATTCACCATCTCTTCCACGATATCCACATTGGAGCTTTCCAACATACCCTGCTTCAAGCTGCCCATACCGTTCTCACCGGGTATACCCTGTACCGGGTTACCACTGGCGGGAGTCTCCAGAAATAAATTTCCACCGATAGCCTGTAAACCGGATGGATTAATAAAATCCGTCAGGGTGATATCACCCAATTGTTGAGGGTCAGCAACACCGGGAGCAAACGCATTAACCGTACCATTACTACCGATGGTGATTTTATTCACTCCCTCGGGAACAATAATGGCAGGCTCCAGCAAATAGCCATCGGCATTAACAACCTGCCCTTCACCGTTAAGCTGTAACTGGCCGTTGCGCGTGTAGGCGATGGTGCCATCGGGTAGCAGTACTTGCAGGAAACCGCGGCCATCAATAGCAACATCCAGCGCTTGTTCAGTAACCTGGATATTGCCTTCGGTAAATTCTTTCTGGGTTGCCACCACACGGACACCCGTACCCAATTGCAAACCGGAAGGCAGTTGGGTTTCCTGGGTTTCCTGCGCGCCCGGTTGGCGTTGATTCTGATATAACAAATCTTCAAAAATGGCGCGATCGCGTTTAAAGCCCACAGTTGCCACGTTAGCAAGGTTGTTGGAAATCGTCGCCAGTTGGCGATCCTGGGCGGCCAAACCGGTCTTACTGACATAAAGCGCTGAGTGCATGATTTTCTCCTCAGGTTGGCAAACAACCTTGCTGGACTATCGACTTAAGACATTTGCAACAATTGTGTAGAGGCAGCGCTATTTTCCTCAGCGGCCTTCATCACTTTCACTTGCATTTCATATTGGCGTGCAAGGCTCATAATTTGGGTAAATTCAGTAACGGCATTCACATTGCTGGCCTCAAGCATGCCAGCGCGCAGGGTGACATCGACGGCGGGCTGGGCATTCAATCCATCACGCTGGCGAAATAAGCCGTCATCCCCCTTCTCAAGGTTTTTAACATCGGGGTTAACCAATTTGATACGCGCCACTTCCACCATAGCTTCAGGCCCCTGCCCCAAGCCCACCATGGAAATGGTGCCATCAGCCCCCACCGCCACACGTTCGTTTTCAGGGATATTGATAGGACCTGCCGCGCCCATGACCGGCAGGCCATTGGCAGTGCGCAACATACCTGCGGCATCAATCGTCATATTCCCGGCGCGGGTATAGGCTTCGGTACCATCCGGCGCCTGGATGGCGATAAATCCGGTCCCCTGGATGGCAACATCCAATTCATTACCGGTCGTTATCATGGGGCCGGCGGTGAAATCGGATGACGGAGACTCGGTTAAGGCATAGGCACGGGTGGGCTGGCCATCGCCGTAATACACGCCCATACTGCGCGATTGCTCAAAATCCGCACGGAAACCTGTGGTATTCAGGTTGGCCAGATTATTGGCGCGATTGGTCTGGGCCAGCATGTTGTGCTTGGCACCAGTCATGGCGATAAATAAGGCTCTGTCCACTGCGCTTGCTCCGCATAGCGTTAATTTTCTGGCATTCGAGTTGCCGCTGGGAGGGATTTTGCAAGAGGGGTGCCAAGTCGGATTAATACGGGCTTTGATTATAAAAAATGCGCTAATTACATGATTGGCAAAACATTTTCCCAACCACGGCGATAGCTAAAACAGACAGGTGACAGAAAAAATAAAAAGCAGCGGCAAATCACTGCCGCTGCTTGCCGCTGAGGTGGATCAACGCGGAAATTAACGCAGGTTGATAATGGTCTGGGTCGTGGCGTTAGCCGTTTCGATGGTTTTGGCGTTTGCCTGATAGTTGCGCTGGGCAATAATCAGGTTAACCAATTGCTCGGACAGGTCTACGTTGGATTCCTCTACCGCACCCGCCGTGATATTCCCCAATTGTGCAGAACCTGGCGCACCAATCACAGCTTCACCGGACTCAAAGGTTTGCGTCCACATGGTATCGCCTGTTGGCTTGAGGTTATCAACACTGGCAAAGTTCGCCAGGGCTACCTGCCCTAATATTTGTGCCTCACCATTGGTAAAACGCGCAAACACAATACCGGTAGTGCTGATATCCAGGCCGGCCAGACGTCCGGTCGCATAACCATTCTGATCCAGGGATTCCACCGCAAAGACACTACCAAACTGGGTGCTGCCGGCCAAATCAACTTCAAAGTTAGAGCTGGTTGGTGGCTCTACAACAGGAACACCACCCCCTTGCAGCACATTCAATGGCCCCAGTGCTCCCACTGGCTGCCCGTCAGTTCCCAAAGGTGTCCAGTTGGAAATCAACATGGTATCGGTTGCGAAGGGATTCAATGAACCATCCGGATAAAAGTGCACATTGAATGATGCCATGGTTGGCTGGGTATTTTGTGGCGATGGCAGTGATGGATTGGGATCACCCACATTCTGGCCATCGATTTGCACATACATAACCCAGTGGTTAGGTGAGGTGCTGGGATCGGCAGGATCATAAGCCTGCTTTACAAAAAACTGACGCATTACATGCGGGTTACCCAGGCTGTCATAAACTGTTGTTGACGTGGCATGGTTATAGGTTTTTTGATCATTGGGATCAAATGCATTAATCGGTACCGGTGTGAAAAAATTCGGTACGTTGATAGAACCGTACAAGCTGCCACCATACACAGGTACAGTAGGTTGGCTACTGTTAATGGAGTAGCCCTCTTGAAGGGTTACGGTTACCACACCGCCAATTTTTACTTTTTCGGTGGCGTTATTAACAGTTTGGGCGGGACCTTGTGCTCCCTGTACTTGGGCAACACCGCCGCCGACATCAAAAGAAAAGTCCAGGTCGCGTCCGGTTGCCGAGGTAATCTGCAAATTACCTGCATCATCCAGCTGGGCACTGATACCAAACAATGTCGAGGTACTGAGTGCATTAATCTCATCGCGCAGCGCGGTCATATCCGGCGTGCCGGTAGATGTCAGGTTAACACCATTCAACCGGAAACTGCCGTTATTGCTGAAGCTGCTGCCTATCAGGGTTGCAGTGGTATTAGCGGTAGCACTCACACCAGCCAGGGCATTTAATTCCGATGCGGTTTTATCTGCAGAAGAACCATACTCACTGATGTAGGTAACATCCGTACCACCCGGGTTGCGGATAACCAGGGTATGGGACCCGTAATTATTGGTAACCTCCGGCACCCCAGCCTGGAACGCCGTGGGATGTGCAACACCGACACTGGTAGCTGCACCATTCAATGCCGTAGTTAAGGGGTTGGCATCAGAAGCCGGGTTGACTTCAACAGCAATAATCGACGCAACACCTGTTGCCAGGTCGCGGAAACGCAACTCGCCCGTTGTTGCATCGGCATAGGCCTCCACGTTGACAGGAGACGGCGAATCAAAGTTTGCAGAGTTAATCAGGTTAGCCAACGCCGAGGTAGAAGCAGCAGAACCTGAGTTAAGCTGTATGGTTGACGACGTCGTTGCCAAGGTCACCGGATCGGTGCGATACAGGGTAAAGGTCGTGGTATTGCTGGGAGAGAAGGTGATACTTCCGCTAGGAGCCAAAGAAACTGCACCCACATTCAATGTTGATGTTGTTGCGGTTTTCGCCCCCTGCTGGGCTTCGTTGACACCCGAACCATTGGAACTGAAACGCTGGCCGGTTGTTTCCAGCACACTTTCGTTGGCATTCAGGTTGAATGAAGCATCCACAGCGGTTGTCTGGCGAGGGGCCTGGGAGCTGACATCAACACGCAAATCACTTAACACACCGCTGATATTGCCATTTGCATCGGCAACAAAACCTTGCAGCAAGGCGCCGGTACCATTAACGATATAGCCATTTTTATCAAGGCCGAAGGTACCGGCACGGGTGAATAAACGCTCACCGTTTTTTTCTACCACGAAAAAGCCTTCACCATTAATCGACAAATCCAGTTCGTTCTGGGTGAATTTAAGGTTGCCCTGGGTAAACTGCTGGCGAATATTTTGAATGGTCACACCGCTACCGGGCGTATTGGCCCCTCCCCCCAACAGGGTGCTGGTGTATACATCACCGAATTCAGCACGCGAACTTTTAAAACCGATTGTGCTGGCGTTGGCAATATTATTACCCGTCACTTGCAAGTCGGTGTTGGCAGCGCGAATTCCGCTTAAAGCTGTATTAAAGGACATAGTACACCTCGACCTGTAAAAGGTTTTTTATCGACACTAGTTAAATTGTTTAACCTTGCTGGCTTCCACTGCACCTATGCCTGCCAGGTTGAGGATCAGCTCGCCATTGTCACCAATGGTCACGCTGTTCACATTAGCGCTCAGCGATGTTGCGATTGCCTCGGATTTGCCATTCTGGGTCGCGGTGACTTCGAAGCGATATTGACCAGCAGCAGCGGCATCATCTCCGGCTTCCCAATCCAGCAGGTTGCCGTTGATTTCAATATTCTGACCATCCCAGCGGAATACAGACTCACCACTCGGCAATTCACCAACCGGAATAGTTTGAACCAGGGCACCATTGGCATCATAGATACGCATTTGCGTATCGGTAGTCGCATAATCCAGGGTTACGCTGCCCGCCACTATGCCACCGCTATACAGCGTGCTCTTATCCGACTCCACGCTAACGCTGCGGCCAACCAATGACGATGCCTGGAGTGCGTTGTTCGACATAAAGCTGTTAAAACTTTTATTTAAACGCTCCAGGCCCTCTACAGAACTGAACTGCGCCAGTTGGGCCACAAACTCGGTATTATCCTGAGGGCTCAGTGGGTTCTGGTTATTCATTTGCGCAATCATTAATTCCAGGAACGCCGCTTGTCCCAATTCATTACTATTGCGCTTGGTTTCCTGACGCTTGGTAATGCTCAGGTTGTCAACAACACTGGAATTGCCGGTAACAGTTGTCATCACTTGTCTCCCTCGGTTACTGACCCAGAGTCAATACGCGCTGAACCATTTGCTTGGCAGAATTCATGACCTCGACATTCATCTGGAATGAACGCGACGCAGAAATCATATTGGCCATTTCCTCAACGGGATTTACGTTGGGATAAAACACATAACCATCGGCATCGGCCTTGGGGTGACCAGGCTCATAACGGCGCTGCAAAGGTGCATCACTTTCAACAATTCCCAATACCTGCACACCGGCATTGGCATCAAGCTCGTTTTGGCTGTAACCAGCGCCATTAAGGTTGCCCATCGCCTGTTGTGCAATCGCTGCAAAAACAGGCTGGCGGCTGCGATACACCTCATCCACACTGGAGCTGGCAGACTGTGCGTTTGCCAGGTTGCTGGCGGTTGTATTCAGGCGCAGGCTTTGTGCGTTCATGCCAGTGCCTGCGATATCGAAAATAGTGCCAAGTGCCATAATGTGTTTCCGCCTTATTCAGTTACCCTGCCCGTTACTCACCGCGAATCGCGGAGCGCAAGCCGGAAAATTTACTGTTCAGGAATTGAAAGCTGGCCTGGAATGCCAATGCGTTTTTCATGTACTCCGCATGTTCAATCTGATCTTCCACCGTATTGCCATCAATCGAGGGCTGCTGGGGAACGCGATAGAGCAAACCCTCATCCACACCGACAAATGTTGACGCGGGTATGTGTTTTTCGTTGGTGGTAGCCACATCAAAGCGCTCGGCTTTTTTCATTTGCTGCCCCAGGGCCTGTTTGAAATCAACATCGCGCGCCTTGTAATTGGGGGTATCTATATTGGCCAGGTTATTGGCCAGCACCGAAGCGCGTTCAGAGCGAAACTTGAGTGCTGATTCATGGATACCCAGGGCTTTATCGAAAGAGATGGACATAAGGCATTACCTGTAACGATCAATGGGATGATTTCCCTTGAGTGATCCACAGCAATGCGTGTGCCAACACCTACAACACACATTAACTTATTGATATTTATTGTTTTTTAAACAAAAATGGGTTTTAAAACAGAAGGCGGCAACGGCAAAGCGGCAAGAGATTACCGCCAGGATGGCCGATATGCCTGTCGCCTATAATGTACCTGCGCAGCAACGCCCCACCCTTCAACAGGTGGGAGCAGGCAAAATGCTTAAGGCGTTTTAGAAGATAAAGAAAAGGATAATGACAGGCAGGACACAGGTCAGATAGCGCGATAAACAATACCTGGCTCGCAGCGAACCATTTCAAACAGATCAGCTACACCGGCCAATCCTTCTGAAGAACCCAGGAAGAGAATGCCTCCCGGACGGAGGGACGCATGGATTTTTTGCAAAATCTGACGTTTGAGTTCCGCGTTGAAATAAATCAGTACATTGCGACAAAACACAATATCGAATTTACCCAGCACAGCATAAGAGTCCATCAAATTCATTGGCCTAAATTCAATGCGTTCCTTGATGGCAGACTTAACACGCCAGGTATTATCAGACAACTTGTCAAAATAGCGATCCAGGCGGTCCTCTGTCAGACCGCGAATCACAGAAAGGCGGTCATATTCCCCCTTGCGCGCCTGCTCTAACACGGTAGAGGATAAATCCGTAGCAATCACCTGCACCGGACGGGACAAATTACCCATCTGCAATCGCTTGTATTCCTCCACCATCATACTGATGGAATAAGGCTCTTGTCCCGAGGAGCAGGCGGCAGACCAGATACGGATTGGGCCAAACATGCGGTTGTTGGGAACCATCAATTGCGGCAAAAGAGTGTTACGCAGGTATTCATAGGGGTAGATGTCGCGAAACCAGAAGGTTTCGTTGGTTGTCATGCAATCAATGACTTGCTCACGCAACTTACGGTTAAAGCCCTGTTTAAGCACTTTAACCAGCTCGCCAAACGAATGCAGATTGTTTTCCTCCAGGATGCGACGAATACGGTTAGTCACCAGGTATTGCTTGTTGTCGCCCAGCGATATACCGCAAGCGTCCTCAAGAAACTGGCGAAACTGGTCAAACTCTCCCGGATCAATACGATCGCGAGGGTTAGGCTGACCAAAGGGGGGGGATTTGTTAATCATAAAAATCCAAAATCAGGATTACCACCTGAACACCGGGAGCATCCGCTCCCGGTATCGCGACCTATACAGGTTGATCAGGCGCCTGGTTGAACCGCAGGCAAGAGGCTCTCACCGGTCATTGCCAATACACGATCATTGACACGACGGGCCAGCTCATCCGGGTGGAACTTGGCAAGGAAATCATCCGCGCCAACCTTGCGCACCATCGCCTCATTAAACACCCCACTCAGGGAGGTGTGCAAAATAATATGCAGGTTTTTAAGCTCAGGATTATTGCGCACTTCGGCAGTAAAGGTATAACCATCCATCTCCGGCATTTCAATATCGCAGATGATCATAATCAATTCACCGTAGGGGTCCTTACCTTCCTTCAACAAGCTTTTAAGGTACGCCAGCGCTTCGGCACCATCCTTTTTCAGGGTTGTGCGAATCCCCATACCCTCAACGACACGCTGGATCTGCTTGCGCGCAATGGTTGAGTCATCAACGATAAGGACATGCCGCTGTACCGCGCGCTCGGCAATGCCATCCTGGATGACGCCTGCACTGACCTCTTCGCGGATTGGCGATACTTCAGCCAGGATTTTCTCAACATCAATAATTTCTACTAACTGGCCATCGACCTGGGTCACAGCGGTAAGGTAGTGCTCCTTACCTGCCCCCTTGGGTGGCGGGTGTATATCTCCCCAGTTCATATTCACAATTCGCTCGACCGAACGAACCAGAAACCCCTGGGCGGTACGGTTGTATTCAGTGATGATGACAAAACAACTTTCTATATCTGGTAGCGCCCGCTTACCAATCGCCAGATTCATATCCATGATTGGCAAGGTTCCACCGCGAATGTGCGCTACACCGCGCACAACGGAACTACGACCGGGAATAGCATTCAATTGCGGACATTGCAGGACTTCTTTGACCTTGAAGACGTTAATGCCATAAAGCTGCTGTCCCCCCAAACGGAACAGGAGCAGCTCGAGACGATTTTGACCAACCAGCTGGGTGCGCTGATTGACACTATCCATTACGCCAGCCATGTAGCTACCTCATTGATAGGGTGGGAAGAGGCCCCAACCAGAAACCGGGATACCGGCATAGTCTTTGCTTTTTTACCACTATCACCGCTTAGCGGCCTTAAAGCGTCAATCTTTAGCGATATACCGCTGCTGGCGACAGCTCTCTGATATACCACCGGAGAAGTTCAGTGACGCCAATTCTTACCTAGAGAGAATAGGACAAAATATGGAACTTCCTAGTTTTTATAAAACTTTCTTTGCCGCCAAGGCCAGTATTGGCCGGCAGCGGCAGCTATTTGCCGCACTCTTCATCAGTTTGGTGTTTTTATGCTCTAGCCCCGATAAAACCCAGGCCTCAGTGGTAAATCATCACTTCTACCCATTGGCAGAACTCAAACAGGATACAGCCAATTTTTTGACATCCTATTACCAGCATTTAGGAAGTCTGGAGGTGAGTGTCGGCAACCTGGATAGGCGCTTGCGCCTGAACCGCTGTAACGATCCAGTTGAATTTACCCCGCGCGACAGCTCGGGCACTGGAGGAAATATCAGCGTACAGGTGAAATGCCAGACCCAAGGTGGCTGGACTTTACATATCCCTGCGCAGGTTTCTGTATTCCGCTCTATTCCTGTCGCCATGCGCGACCTGGCTCGCGGCGAGCAAATCTCAGCAAGTGACATTCAATGGGAAACTATCAACATCAGCCTGCTGCGCCAAAGCTATCTTCTTGAAACAAAAGAAATTATTGGTCTGGAGGTCAAACGCAACATCGGTTTGGGAAGCCCGTTTCTGAGCGCATCCCTGGATGCCCCCAAGGTCATATATCGCGGTGAAACCGTCGACCTGGAGTCTTCCGTCGGCGGTATTAACGTCAGTGCCAGCGGCACGGCCCTGGCGGATGGGCGCCTCGGACAAAAGATACGGGTAAGAAACAACCAATCCGATCGCGTAGTAACAGGCACGGTTGTTGCTTCAGGAAAAGTCAGTGCACGTTAACAGGCCAATCGCGCAACAGGATTTTGTAAATAAGTTGCTAAAGTATTTGCTAAAGCGGCCGATAGCAGAAGTAAGCGCCCTAAAATCCGTCTCGGACAAGCCAATATCAAGGCTTCCTGGAACGGCCTGGCCGCAACAGCAAGACATAGCAACTGAAATACACTGGGGAAACACATGAACTTTGATACCAACAACAGCATAGGCGCCCTGGGTTCCAAAACAACCCGTGGCAAAGTCTCTGCCCCGACTACTGAGGGCAAATCCACCACGCCGGAAAAGGCAGCTGCCCGCACGGATATCGGCGACCAGGTTGTCTTGAGCCAGGAGGCGCAAAGCGCTGGCCGCCTGCAGGCCAAAATCAACAGCCTGCCCGATGCCAACCTGGAGCGAGTTGCAGAAATTCGTCGCGCCATTGCCGAAGGCCGATTCGAAATCAATCCTGAACGCATAGCCGAAAACATGCTCAACCAGGAAGATTTATTGAATTAACAGGGGCTAACGCACCCTCAGGTACTGCCCCCCAGTCATTGCCTGTGGAATAAAACCCCATACACAAAACGCAGAGGTTGCTATGTCTCTTGATGCTAACCAATTGCGCCAGATGCTGGCGCAGGATACCGACGCTGTCCATCAGCTCAAAACCCTGCTTCTGCAGGAGCGCGATTTACTTCCCAGCCGCAACCACGATCAACTGAGCCAAATCCTCGAACAAAAAACGGTATTGGTTGACCAGCTCAACCAACACGCCCAGATTCGCCAGCAACTCCTGCGCACATTGGGACTGCCAGAAAATGCCGATGGCTGGGATCTGTTTCTGCAGCGCAATAGCCTCACCCTGTCGCTGCGCGACGGCTGGAAACAATTAATGGAAGATGTTGCCGAGTGCAAAGCACTCAATGAAATCAATGGAAAACTTATTGCCCGCTCACGCCAGACACTGGATCACCTGCTCAACCTGCTGCGCGGCAAGGCACCCGCACCGAGCCTCTACACGGCCAATGGCGAGCAAACCCAGCAGAGCCACTCCCATACCCTCGCTAAAGCCTGATCCACTTTCTGCTGCTAATCCATGCCCTGTTGACAGCCCCATTGCCAACAGGGCAACACAATCTGCGCTAACGCCTTGGATTCTCACGCAAAACTACCTACAATGCCGTCTCTTTTTTTCCTGCTCCGGTAGCTCAGTTGGATAGAGCAGCCGCCTCCTAAGCGGCAGGTCGGACGTTCAAATCGTCTCCGGGGCACCATCTCTCAATAGCCTGATTGGCCGGCAAAACACTCGCGGTGCAACTCCCATGAATCTGGTGCTTCTCACAGAACAAGACCTGGAGTCCAGTCATGGCAACCTCTGGCGAGCGCGCATCCGGGATGTCCGTCGCTACTCCCATATCACCCGTATCCACGGCGCCAAGGTGGGCGATAGCCTCAAGGCCGGCATCCTCAATGGCCCCATAGGACAAGCACAAATACTGCAACTAACCGATCAGGAGATTCTGGTTGAGCTAAACAACCTGGAGCTGGTATCGCCACCAGCGCTCCCCCTGACACTGATGCTGGGGCTACCGCGCCCTAAAATGCTCAAGCGTATTTTTCAAACCATTGCCACGCTGGGTGTGAAGCAGCTCTACCTTATTAATTCCTATCGCGTGGAAAAAAGTTATTGGCAAACCCCCTTCCTGCAAGACGATGCCATACACGAACAGCTTATTCTCGGCCTCGAACAGGGATGCGATACCCAACTCCCGGAAGTCCACCTGATCAAACGTTTTAAACCCTTTGTTGAAGATCATTTACCCGACCTGATTGGACATTCACGGGCACTGGTTGCCCACCCCTACACAGAAGCACCCTGTCCACGCGAATTGAATAAACCCGTCACATTAGCGGTTGGACCTGAAGGTGGATTTATCCCTTACGAAGTGGATATGCTCGTCCGCAACGGCTTTACGCCCATCACCCTGGGGCAGCGGATTTTGCGTGTCGAAACAGCCATTCCCTTTCTCTTAAGCCGCCTGTTTTAACAAAACAAGCCCATTGCGAAAAACAACAAAAAACGCACAAAACGTACATTTTTTATATTCACAAGCCTAATAAATAGTGCGAATATGCGGCGATAGTATTTATAAGACCCGCCATCATGAACCGCTTGATAACCGCCAGTGAGCTGAAACAACACATCAACAAAGGTGCGATTATTTTCGATTGCCGCTTCCGCCTGAACGATCCCGATTGGGGGCGCCAGGCTTATCGCCAAGGGCATATTCCCGGCGCTTTCTACCTGCATTTGAATGAAGATCTTTCATCACCGGTTCAAGCCCATGGCGGTCGCCATCCTCTTCCCCAATGGCAAACACTGGTTCACACACTGAACCGTGCAGGGGTTACACCACAATCCAGCATACTACTTTACGATGATGCGCGTTTTGCCTATGCAGCTCGCGCCTGGTGGTTATTAAAACAAATAGGATTGCACGATGTTGCATTGCTCGATGGTGGATTTGAAGCCTGGGTAGCCATGGGTGGAGCCCTGGACAGGAGAGAGCCCAATCCCAGGGCTGGCAATTTAAAAATAGCCTCAATCACGGCAGCCATACGTGAGCGTACCGACATTATTGCTAATGGCGATCAATATCTATTGATCGACTCTCGTGAACCCAAGCGCTATCGAGGCGAAGAAGAGCCTATCGATCCGGTTGCTGGCCATATCCCGGGAGCCTTGAATTTTCCATGGCAGGAGGTCACCGATGATAAAGGCTTTTGCAAACCTGTCGAGCAACAACAAGCTCGTTGGCAAACCGCCAATACATCAAAGGAGATTGTGGTCTACTGTGGCTCCGGCGTAACTGCTTGCGTTAATTTATTCTCCCTTGAGCTTGCTGGTATTCCCGCCACCCTCTATCCAGGAAGCTGGAGTGATTGGTGCAGTTATACAGACGCACCGATTGCTACAGCAGAATAAAAACCACTCTTCCCCTGAAAATAAAACGGAGGCAATTGCCTCCGTTTTATTTTGCATCAATGACTATTGCGCATATTCATACTCAATACGGACATCCCACGGATTACCATCATAATCATCCAGGTTGGAGCGGCCATGGTAGCGCATCAAATAACGGCCATTGGGATCGTAGGCGATGTAAATCGGGTCGGCAAACAGTGATGCAAAAGCACGCGCAGGAGCAATACGGAAATAAATCCAGTCCTTGCCATAATCCTTATCGTACGCGGGAGAATCCGTACCTTTAACCACACGAACCTCAAGAGCGATAGTTGTCATACGGATAGGATACGCAAGGTCAAAACGCAGACGCTTACCCGCAACCAGCTGATCCCAGTTCAATTGGATATAGGCATCAAAGCCGGCATCTATCACAACACGGGCATTATCAAACAGGGTCTTACTGTTATTCACCTTGCCCTTACGATAGTTCAGTATCAATCGGGGACCATCAAACTTGGCCGAGATCTGCTCGTTATCACGAATATCCGTGAAATCAAACTCCGGCTGGAATAAAGCCCCGTTATAAGTCAGCGTCTTACTGGCGAACCTGTCACCGCCAGGTGTCAGATAGTGGACACGAACCTGGCGGTTTTCATCAATATTGGTGTAAAGCTCACGATACACCAGCTCGCCATTAGCCAGGTTATAAGCACTGCCAGCGACAATGTAATTATCCTCAGCCGTCGCATAGGCTCCCATCAACAACATGGCAGCCATCACCAAGTTGCCCATCAGCTTCAGAATGTTTTTATCCATGCAATAACCTCAAATACCTCGATAATGTTAGATACAGAAACCTGTGCAAAGGTAAAAGCAGCAACCACATCAAAGCGATGACAGAGAAGAAGCTGCCAAAGTTCTGCATTACACGGTGCATGAATAAGCATACACCAGCTGCACATACCCAAACACAGTACACATCAACTTTAAGCCAGGGAAGGTAATTGTGAAAATAATGCGATGGTAGATTTACGGCTCTCTGCCAGATCCACCATCGGTGCCGGATATTGGAGACTGGAAAAAGACTTATCTGCACTTGGATTGTGAATATATTTGAGTGGTACATCAGCCAACTCCGGAATCCAGCTACGAATAAAATCACCCTGTGGATCAAACCGCTCTGATTGGCTAATAGGATTAAAAACCCTGAAATAGGGAGCCGCATCGGTTCCGGTTGATGCACTCCACTGCCAGCCACCATTGTTGGCCGCAAAATCGCCATCAATTAAGTGCTCCATAAAAAAGCGTTCACCAAGGCGCCAATCGATTTGCAGATTCTTTGTTAAAAACATGGCAACTACCATTCGCAAGCGATTGTGCATCCAACCGGTCATTACCAGTTGACGCATGGCAGCATCGACCAAAGGAATACCCGTATTGCCCTGACACCAGCGAGAAAATTGCTTTTTATCCTTCTTCCAGGGAAAAGCCTCTGTATGGACCTGCATAGCGCGATGTTTACAAACCTGGGGAAAATCGACAACAACATGCTGATAAAACTCGCGCCATATCAACTCGCTGATCCAGCAACTTGCGCCTGCATTAGACTCCCAGTCACCCTGTGTATAACAAAGCACAGAGGATATGGCCTGGCGAGGCGACAAAGAGCCTATTGCAAGGTAGGGAGACAGTGTTGATGTCCCCTGTAAGGCAGGAAAATCACGTTTATCCTGGTAGTGTGTTAACCCGGATTCAATAAAGGAATCCAGGCGCGCACAGGCTTCGTCTTCTCCCGCAGGCCATAAATGTTCAAGATCGCGCACACTGTGTTCGCCAAACAGACGGTTGATATCTGCCTGGGTAACAGGTTTTACAGGCATGGGCTGCGCTTGTTTATCAGGTAGGCCCAAGGGCTGCAAATGGAGGGGCATTACGGTTTGCAACCATTTGCGCTTAAATGCAGTAAAGACTTTATAGGGTTCGCCATTGCCTGTGCGAATCATCCCTGGAGGAACGATTACCCTGTCATGGCATCGTTTTACCAACACCCCCTGCGCTCGCAGCAATTGGTTGACTTGATGGTCCCTGGCCAGTTCATCCAGGGGATACTCTGCATTAAAGAAACACTTGTCGATATTATATTGGGTAACCAGTGCCGCTAACGCCGGCGCTATTTGCTCTGCCCGGTTAACAGCAATTAACCGCAGCGGAATATTCAACTGCGCAAGTTCACGTACAAGTACCAGCAGATGGCGTCGAATAAAATCAAGCCGTGCGGGTGCGATGGGAAATCGCCCCACATAAGCTTCACAATGCACATAAACGGCAAGAACACCCTGCTTTTCTTCGGCAGCTTTATACAGCGCCGGATTATCGCGCACACGCAAATCATTCCTAAACCAGACAAGGGCAGTCATTGGATATCCATTCTCCGTTTGAGGTGGTGAATCATACCGTCCGACACCGGAACATACTCATATCCGCAGCATAGATTTCCCTTAAGCCCTTCCAGCAATCCGGATTCAAAATGCAGATACAGCTTGCGCATGCGTTGAAGTAAATTAGACATAATCCGGCATTTCCCGAGAATAACAACTGGTATCAAGTGGACTCCACAATATGATTGCGAAGCCCTAATCGCTCAGGGTGTGGAGACCAGAATGTTTGCGATTTGAGATAGGGGTTATCCAATTTTCCCAAATGATGCCTGAGCAAGGTCAAGGGGACAATTAAAGGTACAAGGCCTTGCTGATACGAGTCTATTAATTGTGACAACTCCTGCTTTTCATGCGGTTTTAAAATGGTTTTTAAATAACCGCGCAAATGGGCCATCGCATTAGTATTGCCTTTGCGGCCTGCATGGTGAGCCAGCGCTTGCATAAATAACACCAAAAATTCACGGGAACTTACCTGGAGGTCTCGCCCAGCCAAATTGGACAGATAACGCCCAATCGTGAAATAGCTGGGCACATGATGTGCCATTACCTGATATTTATAGCGGGAGTAGAAATCGATCAGTTTTTTAGCCGTCGGAGCAGGCCCGACTGTCGTTTTGAAGTCATGATAGGCAAATACACGGGTTATAAAATTATCCCGCAATCCCGCATCCTTGAGACGTCCCGCTTCCTCTACCGGCAATAGTGGCATTAATTCCATTAATCGCCCTGCAAATGCCCCCCTACCCTGCGAATCCAGCGGAAAACCATTGGTACCATAGCGCTTTATGCCAAAGACACCACAACTGGGCGAGTTTTGCATAAAGACATAGCCACAAATGTCCGCCAACCCGGGAGCGATTTGCCCGGCGTATTCTATCAGGGGTTCCGTGACATCCAGTTCCGGATTTACGACTCCCCGGACACGGGTTTCACCACCGATTGCCATCAATCGAATAGGTTTGCGCGGAACACCCAAGCCTATGGCAACTTCCGGACAAAACGGCCTGAACTCAACATAGGCACCCAAGGTTTCCACAAGGAAGCGATTGCGTTTATGACTGCCATCGTAACGAACCTGATCGCCCAGTAAACATTGACTCACTCCCAATGGTATTTTGGCAGAGGGCGATGTTTTGGTAGCAGGTTCCATGGATAGCCTTTACAAGATCAGCGTGATGTACAAATGCGAGTGCGAAAACCCGGCACCGGATAAACAAACAGCTTGTATAGGTTTGCGACGATAAACAATACCTGGATGGGTAAGGATGAAAAAAAACCGGCATTTTATTGCCGGCCTTTTAATTTTCAGCAGTAGGCAGCGCCTTAATGAACAGGCAGCTCTATATGTTCGAATAACTCATCCAATTCAGCACGGCTGTGACGATTGAAGGCTTCATTAACGATATCTTTAGTAAGGTGGGGCGCAAACTTCTCAATAAAGTCGTACATGAATCCGCGCAGGAACGTACCGCGACGGAAACCAATCTTGGTCACACTGTGTTCAAACAGATGACTGGCATCCAAAGCAACCAGGTCAGAATCGACAGTTTCGTTGTAGGCCATCTTCGCAATGATCCCAACCCCTAAGCCCAGGCGAACATAGGTCTTGATGACGTCTGCATCCGCCGCGGTAAAAACTACCTTAGGGGCAAGGCCACGGTTGATAAAGGCTTCATCCAGCTTGGAGCGTCCGGTAAAGCCAAAGACGTAAGTCACTATCGGGTATTTAGCGACATCTTCCAGCGTCAGGCTGGAAACCTGGGCCAGCGGATGGCCTTTGGGGACCACCACACAGCGATTCCACTTGTAGCAAGGCATCATGATCAAATCACTGAACAGCTCCATAGCCTCGGTTGCAATAGCAAAGTCTACAGTGCCATCTGCCGCCATTTCAGAAATCTGCATGGGTGTTCCCTGATGCATATGCAGGGAGACATCCGGATATTGCTTGATAAATGAGCCAATAACCGGTGGCAACGCATAACGTGCCTGGGTATGGGTAGTCGCAAGTGTCAGGGTACCTTTGCGTTCATTACTGAACTCTTGGGCAACCTGCTTGATACTTTCCACTTTACGCAGGATCTCCCCCGCTGTTTTGAGGATTGCCTCACCTGCGGGTGTGATACGGGTCAAGTGTTTGCCACTACGAGAAAATATCTCAACACCCAGCTCATCTTCCAGCAAGCGGATTTGCTTACTGATTCCAGGCTGGGACGTATAAAGGCTCTGGGCTGTCGCAGAGACATTCAGGTCGTGATGGGCGACCTCCCAGATATAACGCAATTGCTGCAGCTTCATAAGCCCTCCGATTGGCTCATTCACTGAATCGGCCCTGGGGCCATTTCATCGGGTTATCGGGTAACCGATAACAGTAAATCACACTGACGGACTTGCACTCGCTAACCGTCCATGTACCGGACACACATTAAGAAATGTACTACGGACCGGCCTTGTTACAACTTTAGACTATATCTAGAAATTGCAAAGTCTTTTGGAGGTGCAATATTACAAAAAATGCGAAAAAAAGGCGAAAGACACCCTTTATTGGCTATATACGGCTATAAGAAAAGGTCAAACATCACGACGATTGGCAATACCGTGGGGAACATGGCCAGTTGCCACATGCTCGCTGGCTGATTCACAGTGCATTTTTTGATCATCGAAAAATACATCAGCACCATAGGCTTTGAGGAAAGCTCCCTTGGACAGCCCCCCCAAAAACAGGGACTCGTCGATACGAACATTCCAGGCGCGCAAGGTGCGGATCACCCGTTCATGGGCCGGTGCTGAACGGGCTGTTACCAGGGCCGTGCGGATCGGGCATTTATCGCCAAATTCAGCCTGGAGCCCCTGCAAGGCTGCCAAAAACTGCTTGAAAGGCCCACCACTCAGGGGTTCTTTTGCCGCCGCTTTCTCAGACTCAGTAAAAGCCGATAGCCCCTGGGTTTTATAGATCTGCTCTGCCTCATCCGAAAAAAGTACGGCATCGCCGTCAAATGCAAAGCGCAACTCATCCTCGTTATCTTCAATTTTCCGGGAGGCTATCAGGGTCGCCGCCGCCATACCATGATCCAAAGCCTGGCGCACATCTTCCGCCTCGGTAGACAGGAACAGATGGCAACCAAAGGCCGAGGCGTAACGGTAGGGGGAGGTTCCACCACAAAAAGCAGCACGGCTGATCTTGAGGCCATAATGCTCGATGGAGTTAAACACCCGCAGACCGGTATCGGCACTGTTGCGCGACAGCAGGATGACTTCTACACGCGGATCACCACCCAAGCGCTCATTCAGGCGCAGCAGTTTTTTGACCAGCGGGAAAGCATCTCCCGGCGCCAGGATCTCGTCCTCATGGGCAATCTGGTACTGGGCATAGGCTGCCAATCCCTGGTTGATATAGACCTGATGGCTGTCATCCAGGTTAAAAAGGGCACGAGATGAAATTGCAATCACCAGCTTGTCACCAAAACCGCTAGGCATGAAAAATTCCCTTACTAAACAAACATTTGTCGATAAAAGTTAAACCAATATACGAAATTCGTCAGCGTCCAGGTATGCAGGAAACTTGTCGCGATATTCGCGCAGGCGCTCCCCGTATAACTCCAGGGTCAGGCACTCTGCCTCCTGGCTGGTACCAATCAACTCACCGGCCGGCCCGTAAACACTGGAATCACCCGCATAATGCTGCCCGGCCTCATCCATGCCGACTCGATTTACGCCAACGACATAGCTGAGGTTTTCAATCGCCCTCGCCTGCAGCAGTCGGTTCCAATGCAGGGCTCGGGCACTGGGCCAATTGGCCACATAGAGCGCCAGATCGTAATCGGTGCGATTGCGGCTCCATACCGGAAAGCGCAAGTCATAGCAGATGAGCGGTAAAACCTGCCAGCCTTTTAGCTCCACAATTAACCGCTGGTTTCCCATGGCATAACGGGTGTGCTCACCCGCCATGCGGAACAAATGGCGCTTATCATAAACCTCAAATGTTCCATCCGGGCGCATCCACAACATACGGTTGTAGTAGGTATCCCCTATTTTCACAACCAGGCTACCGGTCACTACCGCCTGGTGTTTCTCGGCCTGCGCTGCCATCCATTGCCAGGCGCGACCACCAACCTGTTCAGCATATTGGCGGGCACCGGAACAGAAACCGGTGGTAAATACTTCGGGCAGGACAATCAAATCAGTCTCTGGCAAGCTCGCCATGGCAGAGGCAAAGTGCTCCAGGTTTTGCTGGGGATTGTTGGGCTCGATTACCTGCTGGATCAAACTAACCCTGAGATTATTCATAGCGCGGTAAAACCTGTGGTGATGAATCCGGATACAACCAGAAGCAGCTTACAACAAACGCTAAAAATGCAGCCAGTGCCGCCAGCAAAAAGGTGTGTGCCGGATTGAAATCCCACAGTAAACCAGAGATTAACGCCCCTATTGCACCACCAGCACCATAGCTCATCGAACTGTACATTGCCTGCCCCTGCCCTTGATGCCCACCGCCGAACTGGCGTCGCACAATCTCAATGGCTACCGCATGGGCAACCGCAAAACTACAGGCATGCAGTAGCTGCGCCACCAACAACAGCGACAAAGACCAGGCACCGTAACCAATCACCAACCAGCGGACACCGCTGAGCAGCAGTGTCCACAACATCAATTGGCGCAATGAGTAGCGGTGAAAAAGACGCGCTATATACACAAACATGAGGACCTCAGCCATAACCCCCAAGGCCCACAACAAGCCTGTTGCCATAGGGGAATAGCCGTAATTTTCCACCAGGTAGAGTGAATAAAAGGTGTAGTAAGGGCCGTGGCTGAATTGCAATAAAAAGCTGGCCACCAAAAAACAGATGACTGATGGCTGCAGCAGTCGCGCCATAAAACCTTTTCCCGGCACGGCTGTGCCAGATGTAGGTTGCTCATGGAAGCTGAGGCTGGACAGCCAGATCAAAATCAAAAAACTGAGGATAAATACCGGTAAATAGCCCACTGGGAGATAGTCAAAAATCCATCCCAAACCAACAACAGCGGCCACAAAACCCAAGGAGCCCCACAGGCGGATTCGGCCGTAGCGGTGATAGTTATTCCCCAGATAGCCGAGCGTGATGACTTCAAATTGCGGCAAGATTGCATGCCAGAAAAAGGTATAACCGGACACTACCAGCACCAGCCAGGCATAGCGTTGGTCAACCAGCACACCGGCAAAGACCAGCGCAGCCAAAAAGCTGCCGAGCCGGATAATCTGCAAACGACGCTGTGTTTTATCCGCTAACCAACCCCAAAAATTGGGCGCAATAATGCGCGTTGCCAAAATGATGGCTGTAATCACGCCAACATCGCGGGATGAGTAATCCAGGGATTTCAGATAAATCCCCCAATAGGGAACCAGGGCCCCCACGACCGCGAAATAAAAAAAGTAAAATCCCGATAGCCGCCAATAAGGCAAGGACGCAGAGGTTGGCATAGATGGTGTCATAGACAGCAAAAATCACCCGCTAAAAATAACAAAGGCGCAGCATGGCTGCGCCTTTCGTCGACAAGGCACATGTTATTTTGCACTGGCCGGAATCACCGGAATACGATGCTGGACTCCACCGTTCTGGCCGCGATGACGCAGCAAGTGATCCATCAGCACCAAGGCCAGCATGGCCTCGGCAATAGGGGTTGCACGAATCCCGACACAGGGATCGTGGCGCCCTTTGGTAACCACTTCCACCGGATTACCATGGACATCGACACTGCGCCCGGGGATATGCAAACTGGAGGTGGGCTTAAGGGCAATATTGGCAATGATATCCTGCCCGGACGAAATGCCGCCTAAAATCCCGCCCGCGTTGTTGGACAAAAAACCTTCCGGGGTGATTTCATCGCGGTGCTTGCTGCCACGCTGCTCCACAACAGCAAAGCCCTCGCCAATTTCAACGCCTTTAACAGCATTGATACTCATCAGCGCATGGGCTATTTCGGCATCCAGGCGATCGAAGATTGGCTCGCCCAATCCTGGCGGTACGCCGGTAGCTACTACTGTTATTTTTGCGCCTATGGAATCCCCTTCCTTGTTCAAGGTTTTCATGAACTCTTCCATTGCCGGAACCTTGCTGGCATCCGGGCAGAAGAAGGGATTCTGGTCAACCTGGTCCCAATCGACAGTTTCAATTTTGACAGGGCCCAGTTGTGATAAGTAGCCACGGACTTCAATACCGTGGAAATCCTTGAGGTATTTTTTAGCGATAGCACCTGCCGCAACACGCATCGCGGTTTCACGCGCCGAAGAGCGACCGCCACCGCGATAATCGCGAACACCGTATTTTTGCATATAGGTGTAATCCGCATGGGCAGGACGGAATTGGTCTTTGATATTGGAATAATCCTTGGAGCGTTGGTCGGTATTTTCGATCAACATGCCAATAGGTGTGCCGGTGGTTTTACCTTCAAAAACACCGGATAAAATCTTTACCTGATCATCTTCGCGGCGCTGGGTGGTATAACGCGACTGCCCCGGTTTGCGGCGATCCAGGTCAATCTGGATATCCTGCTCACTCAACTCAAGCCCGGGTGGGCAGCCATCCACTATGCACCCCAGAGCCGCACCATGGCTCTCACCAAAGGTGGTCACTGTAAACAGCTTGCCGTATGTATTGCCTGACATTCTTGCTTTCCTGATTCTGGTCGATGAAAACGCTGGCCGATAAAAGTGGGCGGATTATACGCAAGTTGGCAGGCCAATGCTGCCTGCGATGGTGCCAGTGACTACAAAACCCCCTGCTCCCTGGCAAAGCGCAGATCCTGGGCCGAAAGGACAAAAACGCCGTGGCCGCCATTTTCAAACTCAACCCAGGTAAACGGCAGTTCGGGATAGGCCTGTGCCAGCGCCGGCCAGGAGTTACCAACCTCCACTACCAATAATCCTGCTTCTGTCAAATGATCAAGTGCACAGGTGAGAAGCTGGCGGGTAAAATCCAGGCCATCAACCCCTGATGCCAACCCCAATTCCGGTTCTGCCCGATATTCATCCGGCAAGCCGGCCATATCCTCAGCATCGACATAAGGCGGGTTGGAAACAATCAGGTCAAACACTTGCCCCTGCATATGTTCAAAACCATCAGATTGCAGGGCAAATACCCTGTCTTCCAGGCCGTGCATCTGGATATTCTGCTCTGCAACGGCCAGCGCATCGTAGGAAATATCACTCAACTGGACTTCTGCCTCCGGAAACATGTAAGCACAGGCAATCCCGATACAACCACTGCCCGTGCACAAATCCAGGATACGTTCCGGGCTCTGGATCAACCAGGGCTCAAAACGTTTTTGTATCAGTTCGGCGATCGGTGAGCGCGGCACCAAAACCCGCTCATCCACCTGGAAGGGCAACCCGGCAAACCAGGTCCGACCGGTAATATAGGCAGCGGGAATACGCTCCTGGATACGCCGCTGCAAATTAGCCAATACCCGGCCGCGTTCAGTGCGGGTCAAACGGGCATCCAGCCATTCATTCGCCAGGGGCGGCGTTAGGTGAATAGCATGTAACACCAGTTGCTCTGCTTCATCCCAGGGATTATCCGTACCATGGCCATAAAACAAATCCGCTGCGGTAAATTCACTGGCACCCCAGCGCAAAAAATCGCGAACGGTCAATAATTCATCAATCAAACCAGACATAAAACCCACCCCTTTTCATTCATACCTGCCCCCGGCTATACCACTAAACAACAGGAAAATAAGCCCGGCATTCTACCCAATTAATCAGGTTGATCAGGATTTATTGTTTTTTTAATGGCGCCTGCACGGTTACACTAGCGTCCTTTTTCACCCGGCAGTCATATCGCCATCGGAGGACCATCCGTCATGAGAGAACATTTCGCCAATATCATCGCCAGCATTGGCGAAGATTTAAACCGCCCCGGCCTGCTGGATACACCGGATCGTGCCGCCAAAGCGTTTCAATTTCTCACCCGAGGCTATACCCAAACGCTGGATGACGTTGTCAATAATGCCCTCTTCCCGTCAGACTCCCAGGAAATGATTATGGTGAAGGACATAGAGTTATATTCCCTCTGTGAACATCACTTATTGCCCTTTATCGGTAAAGCGCATGTAGCCTATATTCCTACCGGGAAAGTATTGGGTTTATCCAAGGTTGCACGTATTGTCGATATGTTTGCACGCCGCCTGCAAATCCAGGAACAGTTAACGCTGCAAATTGCGGAAAGCATCCAAAGTATCACCGGGGCGTCCGGCGTGGGCGTTATCATCGAAGCCAAACATATGTGCATGATGATGCGCGGGGTTGAAAAGCAAAACTCATCGATGAAGACATCCGCCATGCTTGGCAGCTTCCGCACCAACCAGGCAACTCGCAACGAGTTTTTATCATTATTGCGCTAGTTTCCTGACAACCCCAAAGTAAAAGTATCAGAGGGCGTTCTTTGGGGTTTCTTTCCTTAACATGACCTCCATTCAGGCACGGTTACATTCAAGTTCCACGGTATCCAGCAATTGCTTGCGCTGAATCCTGTATTCTTCTGCTGTGATTTGCTGCCGATAATAACTCAGGGCCAACTGTCGTATTAGGCTATACAGCGGTTCCAGGTTATCCGACTGTGTATTGCTGTTATTAATGATAAGGGCTTTATCCGCAGTACCTTTGACCACAATGAGAGAGACATTGTCTTCCGCACCATTCAAGAGTGCCTGGCTCAGCAGGTACCGGGCATTGGCCTCCACCGACACCGCTGCCAGCCCTTGAATCACATCTTCATGGGACACCACGTTATAGAGCCCGTCACTGCACAGTAAAAAACTATCGCCCGACTGCACACGAAAAATATTAAGGTCAACATACAAGGCTGCACTCGCGCCCACTGCTCGGGTAATAAGGTTGCGCTGCAATTTTTTCGCCCCACTTCCCTGGGCTGAAACAAGCCCTAAATCGATCAGTTCTTCATATTGGCTGTGATCACGAGTTAACTGCTCCAGCTGCCCATCTCTCAGGTGATAAAGGCGGGAGTCACCTACCCACAGACAAACGCCCAGGTTGCCCCTGATAATCAGGATCACTGCTGTACTGCCCATCAGGCTGCCATCACCACGAACCTGGGCCTGTTGAACCAATTGTTGATTAACCTGGCACAGTGCGTTTTCCACAGCACCAACACCATCACCAAGGTTGGTAAATACAGGTAAGGCTCCTATGGCGTCAATGATGTTGCGACTTGCAACATCTCCGGCATGATGGCCGCCCATGCCATCCGCAACAACCCATAAACCCTGTTCAGGCCTGGCAAGGATCGCGTCCTCATTAACCACTCGCAGGGTACCAACATCCGTACAGGCATAACTACGCCACAACAAGGAAGATTGACCGGGGATAGATGACATGACAACTCCTTTCACTTTGGCTCTGCGAAGATAAGCCGCAAGAATTTCCTATAGTTATCTAAGGCAGTTTAACAACCTCAACGCGCGCACTGCGATCACCGCGCCCCGCAGGTGCAAGACTGCCCAAACCGAAGGTCTGAATACGTTTTGCATCAATCCCTTTCTCCACGAGTGCCGCCTTAAGCTGATCGGCGAAACTACTGGAATTAGCTTGCTGCTGTGCAAGTGATTGGGGGGCATAATCATGGCCGACCAACGCCAGGCTCCAGGCAGTCTGCTGGTTTAATACATCAACCAACACTTGTACATGCGCAGGTTTGAACTGGATACTTGCCTGCCCCTTCCCTGCATCGGCAATTAAATCCGGGAACACATAATAGCCATCCTGGTTTAACGCCTTGACAATAGACACCGGACTGGAGGCAACGCCCAGGGCAAGCGCCTGGTCTGCATGCAGGATATCAAGTTGCAAATAAACCCGGCGATTGCCGCGCTGCACAACATAGAGCGAGGCATAGTAAGGTTTGGCATCCGCAACAATAACCTCATAGGCGGCGTACTGCTGGTGTTGATCCAGCCCATACAATTGCAGCACATTAAAATGATTGTTAGCCCAGCTATTACTGGTTCCGCAATCGCGACCTGCACAATAAAAAAGCTCACGGATACTGTGGGTCTGCAACTGGTCCAGATAAAAATCAAAACCGTTCTGCGGTGTATGGCCGACAGGTAACTCCAGCGTATAGCGAGTCAACTTGCCTTTTAAACGCTCCGAGCGCTCAGGTTGCCAACTGCTACCAGCCACTTTTTTGTAACTTCCCAAAGCCAGGACATAATCGTCTGAGTCACCGACAGTTTGATAAATAACACGAGCCCCCGGATATTGTTCAATATTCAAACCTTGCGCCAACAAAGAAGCAGAGCAAAGCAACAGCAAAACCATGGAGATTATACGAATCATAAGAAAAGCTACTCCTGTCGATAGGGATGCGTATTATTCATCATATCCCGCAGGAACCCGGACACATGTCCTGCGACCTGCGCATATTGTTCTTCAAGGTGCAAGTGATGGCCACCCTCCAACAGGTGGTACTTGATATGCGAATAATGACCCAATAGCTCAAGATAATTGGGATAGAGTTGTGGCAAGCCTCGCGTTGCCAACACCAGGCACAATGGCATGGTTAATTTTTTAAGGAAGGCATCAACATGCTCTTTCGTTAGCCTTATTGCAGAAGGAGCGAGCAGGCGCGAATCCGATGTCCAGCTCAACCCACCTTCAACCGGTACAACACCACGTCGCGTCAATAAAGATGATGCATGATAGCTCAGTGGAAAAAGACCGCGCTCACGCGCTTTAATAGCTGTTTCAAGATCGGGATAAACCGTATGCTGCTTCTGTGCCAGTTCTTTCAGGTTTTTAAGTGCGCTGGCCAATTGTTCGGGGGCATTTTCAGCTTTTACTGGCTCAGGCATTAAACCTTCTATCAAGGCCAGTGCTTTAATGCGCTCGGGAAATGCAACGGCGGCCAGGGCACCTATGATAGCGCCGCGGGAGTGTCCCAAAATCACAAACTCTTGCCATTCCAACACATCAGCCAGCGCCAGGATATCCTGAATATCATCCCAGAAGTTATAGAGACCAACACCAGGGCGATGATCACTGAGCCCATGACCTGCCATGTCGACAGCAACCAGGTGAATATCCGGTAGCAAGGCTGCAATACGCGCAAAACTTGCAGAATTGTCCAGCCATCCATGCAGTGCCAAAACAGGCAATTGCCCTACTTGTCCCCACTCCTGGATAGCAAAGGAAAGGCCATTCGCGTACAAACGCCCCTGATGAGGTTGTGCATTATCTGACATTGTTCTCATCCAGGCAGATGTTGCGATGGGGAGCAACACACATCAAACAGCATCGGCATGTTGCTGCCACAACAAATGTGCGAGACCGACTGCTGGAACCTCCATCACCAATGCCGCCAGTGAGCTGGTCGCCATTGGATAAAAATCCAATGGCATACCACACAGCTGATTAACCACGCGACCGACCAAAGGCTGGTGGCTCACCAACAGGAGTGATGATGTATCACCTTGTTGTATTAACCACTCATACAAGGCCGCCGGTTCCGCTTCCGGCACCAACATGTCTGTCGTTTGAATCCCGACCCCGGGAAAATAGCCAGAGGCAATCGCTGCCGTTTGTTGCGCCCGCACCAGTGAGCTGGCCCAGATAGCATCCAGCTTTCCGATCATGGAATGACGCTGCTCAAGCACACGCTTAACATCAGCGCGGCCTTTATCGGTCAGATTGCGTGCTTCATCAGTGGTAACCTGGGCCTCGGCCTGGCCATGTCGCAGGATATAAAGCCGCATTACTTATTTGCCGTTTCATCGGCGGGGAGCTGCTCTGGCTCCTTGTTTTCGGCTTGCTCACTCTCGGCAGCAGGTGCCTCGGGCCAATCCGCAAACGGGAAAGGCTTTTCTTCACTGCTGTAGCAAAGGAATCTCAATACTTCATAAATATAGGTTGATAAAGAATGTCCGAACCGACGCAGGTGCACATTGTCCTGGCCGGTAATGAGCGAAAATAAAAATTGCAATATAACCAGCACCCACATAATCAAACTGGCCAGTTGCAAAATCGCCGCAAACAACAGCATGAAAATCAGGCGAAACCAGTGTTTGCTTGAAGTTAAATTGGATTTGAGTTGTTCATTATCCACAGTGCAGCTCCTTAAGATTAATTAGCTTATCAGGATCGGTTTTTAATAAATTCAACATCGTGATTCTGTTCGCCCATCATCAAACGGGCTGCGACTTCATGAATCGCCTTACCCTGGAATAAAACAGCATATAAACCGGACACCAATGGCATATAAACCCCCAATTCATCCGCTTTTTGCTTAACCTGGCGCAAGGTATTAACGCCTTCTGCCACTTGTCCCAGATTAGCCACGATTTCATCCAATGCCTTGCCTTGCCCCAATGCAAATCCGACACGGTAATTACGACTTAGATCCGAAGTACAGGTAAGAATTAAATCGCCAACACCCGCAAGCCCCAGAAACGTCATGGGATTTGCCCCCATCAATTGGGCAAAGCGCCCCATTTCTGCAAGGCTGCGTGTCAGTAGCATAGCCTGGGTGTTATGCCCTGCCCCCAAGGCAGCGGCCATACCACAAATAATGGCATAAATATTTTTCAAGGCTCCGCCCAGTTCTACGCCATAGCGATCGTGGTTAGCGTAGACCCTGAATGTCGATGAACACAAGGTTTTCTGGACACAGCTGATAAGCGCATCGCTCTCACTGGCGATGACCGATCCTGTTTGTTGTTGCTGGACAATTTCCTTCGCAAAGTTGGGACCACTAAGGACCCCGATAGAATGGCCCGGTAATTCCTGCTCCAGAATCTGGCTCATCAAGGTAAAACCTTCCGGCTCAATCCCCTTGGCAGTACTAATGACCATTGCCCCCGGATCGAGATATGCCCTGGCTTCACGAACCACAGCGCGGAATGAATGGCTGGGGATACTGACAAACACCAGTTGTGCCCCGCGAACAGCTTGTGCCAAATCCGCGCTAATCATCAGATCGTCATGCAACCGGTAACCGGGAAGATAACGGGTATTTTCGCGCGCCAACTGGCTCGCTGTTGCCTGTTCCCCAGAGCGCATCCACAGGTAAACCTGATGTTGATTACACGCAATGATATTGGCGATAGCCGTGCCGAAACTCCCCCCTCCCAACACAGCCACTTTCAGTTTTGTTGCCATACTGCTCATTCCCGTCATTTGCATTTTGGATCCAATGGTGATGGAAATATGCTCAACAACCATGGGATGTTACGTTTATAAAAAACACAAAACAGTCAATCTGTAACTTTTTTGCACAAAAAAATTCATTTTTTATTTGTCCACATTTTCTGTGGATAACTTAGTGGATAGTTTTTGGGAAACAGTCCAAAGGCCCGATAAAACCTACCCCTTTAACAAATTGATCAAAAAACAATCACAACAAATAAATAATTAAAAATCAATAAGTTACAGTTTTTTCATCGATTAAAAATGCAGTTTTTCGACAAATTGCGCAAGCTTCAACCAAGTTGTTCGCTAACACCCCTCAGGTGTGCATAAAGAGTTAGTGACTATTAACCCTAAACCCTAGGCAGACACGAAACCTTCACATTTCAAACGCTATTACCAATTCGCGAAAGGCGTTTATTTGCATCAATTTGTCACAAAATAAATACCCTGAAACCATCGCTGTGTATGCCATAACCTCTATTTAGCAAGCGATGCACAAGATAGTTTACTGGCGGCTGAAAGCACCATAACTACCATCGGTATACAGCAAGGGACTCACGGGCTCTGATGCCACTGAAACATGGCTAATCCGGGCAATCACGATATGGTGGGTGCCGTAGGACGTTACCTTATCGACCTTGCAAAAAAACACAGCCTGGGCATCTGCCAGCACAGGAATCCCTTCTTTCTCAACCCAATACCCGACAGAAAAGCGATCGCGATCGGGATAGCGCCCGGCACAGATATTGGAAACCTCCTGATGCTGGGTTCCCAGGACATTAATTGCAAAGTGGCAGCCTACAGTGGAGAGGTGGGCCTGCCTGGATACTTGCTGGTTGATACAAACCAATAAGGAAGCAGGTGTATCCGAAACAGAAGTTACCGAAGATACCGTCATTGCGAACTTCTCATTATCTTCAAAACAGGTCGATAACACGCATACACCAGATGCCAATCGCCGCATCCCCAGCTTCATGGACGAAGCCAAATTTATATCTTGCATAGAGTCTCTCCCAACGGATGAGCGCGTATTCTGACCAGCTCCCCCTACACAAACAAGTAGTCTACGCGGCGGCTGTATAGTCTCTGGGCAACCTGTTTATTATTTGTCGATGCGAGGTAAATATTTTATTTCACTGCATTTTTTCCGTTGACTCCCCTAAACCCCATCAGTATTATGCGCACCACTCGAAACGCATGGCGTTTTAAGTTCGGAGTGTAGCGCAGTCCGGTAGCGCGTCTGCTTTGGGAGCAGAATGTCGGGGGTTCGAATCCCTCCACTCCGACCAATTTGTACGAGCCTGCGAAGGTTTGTTTCCAGCATGCGCCCGTAGCTCAGCTGGATAGAGCACCCGCCTTCTAAGCGGGTGGTCGCAGGTTCGAATCCTGCCGGGCGCGCCATTAAGGTTACTACCTTTCGTATTCGTCTCCCTTATTTGCGCATTCGCGCATCGCTACGGTGGCTGTAGCTCAGTCGGTAGAGCCCTGGATTGTGATTCCAGTGGTCGTGGGTTCGATCCCCATCAGCCACCCCATTTTCCCTTTTGTTAAATCAATTTGTGTCATTTGATATGTCTATCCAGGCACATCCCCCTATATCTCATCCCATCCCAGCTTTATTCTCATTAGCGCCTGCAAACAGCTATTTTCTGTTGATGTAAATCAATCTTATTTGTATAGTCCTCACACGTAAAAAAACCGTAAATTTAATCATTAATACAAGGAGCCCTCTATGTACCCATCCCATCGTGAGACTTTACAGATCAAAAGATTGGCACTTGCCATATCCCTTAGTTGCGGCAGCCTGCTGTTGGTCAGCACAGGCGCTTCTGCCGATACCGCCTTAAAAAGCCTGCCCAAAATAGATGTGGTAGGACTGGAGGAAGGTGATGCCGAGCGCCAGCCAGGCGCAGTAGCCATAGTTACCCAGGAAGAATTGGAGCTAACCCAACCCCGCTCAACCGAAGAAGCTCTTCGTGCGGTTCCCGGTGTTGCCATTAAAGCTGAAGAAGAAAGTGCCATTGTGGCCAATATTGGTATTCGCGGCCTGAGCTCTGCTGACTATAAAACCCTGATTCTTGAAGACGGAGTACCCGTAGCACCGGGTTTATTCGTAGGTAATGGTCGTTACTACAACCCGAGGATACAACGCATGGAAGGCATTGAGGTCCTTAAGGGCGCGTCTTCTCTACGTTATGGCCCGAGCACCATTGGCGGGGTCATCAATTACATCACCAAACAACCCAAAGACGGAGTCGAGCTTTCCTTGCGTGGTGGCTCCTGGTACACCCGCGAAGGAACCCTGGAGGTAGGTGGTAGTACCCCCTCACAGGAAGCCAGGTTCGGTGCCTTTATAACCCATGTCAGCAGTGACGGCTTTTTGGACAAGGGTTATGACATGACCGATATCATGATCAAAACCGGTATGGCACTGGGCGAAAATCAATGGCTAAGCCTGAAATACAGCGATTACGATAGCGAAGCCAATATTTCCTATCGCGGTTACTTTTTGCAGGATTACAAAGACAAACAACGTTACAACCCGGCACCTGACGACTATTTCCTCAGCGGTCGCCGCTCGCTGGATCTAAACCACGAATGGGATATCAGTGAAGATATTAAGCTCAATACGCTGGTATACGGCAGTGAAACCTACCGCGACTATTGGCGCTATGCGGTTAATAGTACGCAGTCTGTCGCCCAGGGGCGCTGGGTATATACAGACAACCTGAATGGCAACAACCGCAGCTTTGAGCGTTTTGGTGTCGATAGCAGGCTCAAATTAAAACACCAGCTCTTCGGGATCGAAAACGAAACGGAATTCGGTGTGCGCCTGATGAACGAGGAAATGAATGACCAGAACGTTGCTGCCACGCGCGCTACTCCACGCACAGGAACGCTCAACACCGATCGCATAGATTCGGCAGACAGCCTGGCGTTTTATGCACAAAACCGTTTTGTGATCAGCGAGCAATTTGCCGTTACCGCCGGTCTGCGTGCAGAGCGCTACGAACAGAAGCGCAAGGACAAACGTGTAAGCGCAGCCACCGGTAATGAGGCCAGCAGTTCCAACACAGAATATATGCCAGGTGTAGGCTTTACCTACCAGATAGCTTCCGGCCCACAGCTGTTTGCCAGCGTTTACAAGGCATTCTCTCCCGCGCTGAATGGTGATGCACTGGATGGATTACAGGATCAACAACTGGATGCCGAACGCTCCGTTAACCTGGAAGCCGGGGTGCGCAGCAGCGGTAGTGGTGTTAGTTATGAATTGACGTTTTTCCGCATGGAATTTGATAACCAGATTATTCCCGCGAACTCCAACAGTCAGTTCCAGAGAACCAATGGCGGCGAAACTCTGCACCAGGGCGTTGAGGCAGCATTTGGCCTGGCGTTGGGTGGCGGTTTTAGCCTCAAGACCAACGCTACCTATATTCCCGATGCAGAATTTGTCGGTGACCGCCTCGATGCCAACGGCAACGTCACTACCCCCGATGGTAACCGTATTACCTACACCCCTGAATGGGTAGCCAATCTGAGCCTGGAGTATAACTACAACAAATTGCGCACGTCGCTCAGCCTGCACCACACCGGTAAGCAGTACACCGATGTGGCTAATACCATCGCCATTGCCGAAAACACGTCCGGGTTCTTCACCGGTCAAATTGACGCCTATACCCTGCTGGACCTGAGCCTGACCTATGAGGTTAACAGCCAGTTAACGCTAAGCGGCAGTGCCAAAAACCTGACTGATGAGAATTACATCGCCAGTTTACGGCAAGGCATTTATGTTGGGCCGGAGCGCAGCCTGGATGTGGGAATCCGCTATAAGTTCTAAGTGCCTATACAAACCGCACTTGAATACCGACAATCCCGCGCTTGACGCGGGATTGTTTTTTAACCTCTGCCATATCCAATCTACGCCTTGGCGATTGCTGCCTGCTTATGGGAAAATACGCGCAATTTTTTAACCCGCCCTTTTTGACCTCATCACAGGAACTCAATCCATGTCTGCACTGGTATTGGACGGCAAGGCACTTGCTGCAAAAACCGAACAGGAACTCTCACAACGCGTAACAGCGCTCAAAGCACGCAACGGCCAAACTCCGATACTGGCTACCATTTTGGTGGGCGATGACCCTGCTTCCGCAACCTATGTAAAGATGAAGGGCAATGCCTGTACCCGCATCGGCATGGAATCCATCAAGGTGGAACTCCCCTCCAGCACCACTACTGAAGAGCTTTTGGCCAAAATCCAGGAGCTTAACGACAATCCCAACGTTCACGGTATCCTCCTGCAACACCCGGTACCCCATCAAATTGATGAGCGCCTCTGCTTCGATGCCATTGCCCCGGAAAAAGATGTCGATGGGGTTACCTGCCTGGGTTTTGGCCGCATGGCGATGGGAGAGGAAGCCTATGGCTGCGCAACCCCCAAAGGCATTATGCGCTTGCTGGAAGCCTACAATATCGAGATCGCCGGCAAACATGCTGTTGTCGTGGGCCGCAGCCCAATCCTCGGCAAGCCTATGGCCATGATGCTGCTAAACGCCAATGCTACGGTAACCATCTGCCATTCACGTACACGCAACCTGCCCGACCTCATCAAACAGGCCGATATTATTGTGGGCGCCGTTGGCAAACCGGAATTCATTAAAGCTGAGTGGATTAAGGACGGCGCTGTTGTGGTTGATGCCGGCTACCACCCCGGTGGTGTAGGCGACATAGAATTAGGCCCGCTGGTTGAGCGCGCAGCGGCGTACACCCCGGTTCCCGGCGGCGTTGGCCCAATGACGATCAATACCCTGATCTACCAGAGCGTGGACTCCGGCGAGAAGAAGATCCGCTAACGCACCAGCCATACTGACTGCCGCAGCTCATACCATGGCCGAGACACTGACTATCCTGTATCAGGATGAGCATTTGCTGGCAGTTAACAAGCCAACCGGGCTGCTGGTTCACCGCAGCCCGATTGATCGCCACGAAACCCGCTTTGCCTTGCAGTTGGTGCGCGATCAGATCGGCCGTCGTGTCTATCCTGTTCACCGCCTCGACAAACCCACATCCGGCGCCCTGCTCTTTGCCTTGACACCGGACATTGCCCGCCAGCTGGGGCAGCAATTTGAACAGCACCAGGTGCGCAAAACCTATGTGGCAGTGGTGCGCGGTTTGTGCGAGGGGGAAGGTGTGATTGACCATCCATTGCGCGAAGAAATAGATGCCTGCGCCGATATGCGCACTGACAAATCCTCCCAACCTGCAATAACCCACTACAAACACCTTGCGTCTGTAGAGCTGCCCTATTGTGTTGATAAATATCCCAGCAGTCGCTATTCGCTGGTGCGCTGTCACCCACTGACTGGACGCAAACATCAGATTCGCCGCCATCTCAAGCACATTAACCACCCGATTATTGGCGATGCAAAACACGGTAAAGGCCGGCATAACCGGCTGTTCCAGCAGCAGCTGGATTGCCACCGGCTTCTGCTGGCGGCAACCGAACTGTGCTTCACGCACCCACAGACCCAGGAATCCATACAGCTCACGGCGCCCCTGGAACAAGATTTTTACCAGCTGTTACAGCGCTTTGGCTGGGAAAAATATATCCCGCACCACTGGGCTCCCGGAAACCAGGACCGAATCGAATGAGCCAACGCCTCGACGCTTTTATTAGCAACAATAGCGATTTTACGCGCTCGCAAATCCAGCGGTTGATCAAAGCCGGTCGAGTCCATATTGATGACAAGCCGGTATCCCAAGGCGCACAAAAGCTCAACGGCACGGAATCTGTCCGGGTGGATGGCGAGCTTATCGAGCCCTTATCACTGCGTTACCTCATGCTGCATAAACCCCAGGGCTATGTTTGTGCCAATACCGATTCAGAACACCCAACCGTACTGGACCTGATTGACCTGCCACGCAAACAAACGCTGCAAATTGCCGGACGCCTGGATCTGGATACAACAGGCCTGGTACTCCTGACCGACGATGGCCAATGGAATCATCGTATTACATCGCCGCGGAGGGAGTGCAGCAAGCGCTACCGGGTTACCACAGCAGAACCTATTGCGGCGGATACTGCCCATTATTTCACTGACGGCATTCAACTCCACGGGGAAAAACACAAAACACGCCCTGCCCATTTGGAGCTAATCGACGACTACAACGCCTGGCTGGATATTCACGAAGGGAAATACCACCAGGTCAAACGCATGTTTGCCGCCACAGGCAATAAAGTGATCGCCCTGCACCGCACCCGTATTGGCAGCATCACCCTGGATAATCAACTCACTCCCGCCCACTGGCGCCCGTTAACCCCGGCCGAAATACTTGGTATCCATGATGAGTGACCCCGCCTTCCTGTGGCTTTTGCAACAACTGCAACATGAGCCCGGCAGTAATAGCCTGTGGTGTGTCGATGAAAATACCACGGAAGAATGGCGCAGCCTGGCGCCCACCAGCCATATCCATGTCGTGAGTAACCGCTGGGACCTGGCAGATGCCATGGGTCAGGCAGGCTGGCACAGCGCATTCCATGATTTTGATCTCCGCCAGCAGGCCGCTGCCAGCCTCGATGCTGTTTTCTATCGCATTTCAAAAGAAAAACCCCTGGTACACCACCTGCTTAACCAAGCCTGGCGCTGCCTGAAAATTGGTGGAAAGCTGTATTTATCCGGGCAAAAAAATGAGGGAATAAAAACCTTTGCCGAGAAAGCCGCCGATTTACTGGGGTGCGCCAGGCAAACACAGAAGCAAGGGCTGGCCTATAGCGCGATACTAACGAAACAGGGAAACGTTACCCAAGGCCGCCTCCTGGACGATAGCGATTATTCCACCCTCCGGGTTATCAACCCTGAAAGTGCCGTGCCACTGCTCAGCAAGCCCGGGCAATTCGGTTGGAATAAAGCAGACCAGGGCAGTCGATTCCTGCTTGAACACCTACCCGCCCTGCTCCGCTCAGAACAACTTGCTCCAACCACTTGTCTGGACCTGGGTTGCGGCTATGGATATCTGACGCTGAATGCCAGCAAACTCCCCGAATGTGCCAGCATCCAACAATGGTTACTCACCGACAATAATGCTGCGGCCCTCTTGAGCGCCCAGGCCAATGTCGATTATCACCAGCTCAATGCGCAGGTGGTTGGCGACGACTGCGCCGCCCACCTGCGCGAACCGTTGGACCTGATCCTCTGCAACCCCCCATTCCATCAAGGATTTAATGTTGAAGGGGAATTGACGGGTAAGTTTATCGCCACCGCACAGCGCCTCCTGAAACGGGGAGGCCTTGCACTGTTTGTCGTCAATCAATTTATCCCATTGGAGAAAAAGGCCGCCGGTGTCTTTCGCACCATCAAGCTGCTAGCCGATAACGGCAGCTTTAAGCTGGTTGTTTTATCGAATTGATGATCGCGCGGCTCCTGGCAACGCCTTTTTTGCTTATAAAACAAGCGTTAACAGCTATCCTGATCACAATTTTTTTGCGCACTGAGCAACGAAAACACAACCTGTGGTTTTTCTGTACCATTTGCGCTATACCCCTGATTTTTTTATAAAAAAGGTGTTGACCGACCCAAAGGTCATCTATATCATGCGCACCACTTCCACAGAGGAAGTCACTGATCCGCCTTAGCTCAGTCGGTAGAGCAAATGACTGTTAATCATTGGGTCGCTGGTTCGAGCCCAGCAGGCGGAGCCAAACAAACGAAAGGCCGCATTTATGCGGCCTTTTTTGTGGCCGGCCGGTCGTCCATGGCATACCCACACAGGCTATCGCTATGCGAGGTCAAAAATTTCTCCCGACAATTTTTTGTGTGCGGAAAGCGGAAAAAACACAAACACTCAACGGACGTGCCATACCCGCCCAATAACCCGCCACAGATTGCCATCCCTATTGAACAACCAAGGTATAGATCATGTTTAAAGTGAATGAATATTTTGATGGCGCCGTCAAATCTATCGCCTTCCAGACCGAAACCCTTCCCGCCACTGTAGGCGTGATGGCAAAAGGCAGTTACGAATTCGGCACCAGCCAAAAAGAATATATGACCGTGGTTAGCGGTAGCCTTACCGTCGTATTACCGGGTAGCGATAAGGCAGAGACCTTTACGCAAGGACAAACTTTTATTGTAGAGGCCAACCAACGCTTCAACGTAACAGCTGATGTCGAAAGCTCTTACCTCTGCTGCTACGAATAACAATATTAAGTTTCTGTCCCATCCATAAAAAGGCCACCGCTCAGGGTGGCTTTTTTATTACCCGCTTATCTACCAATCGTTTAGAACAGCGACCAAACAACAGCTAGTGCTGTACCACATCAACAGCCTGACAAGGCTCAAAACTTGCCTGCAAGTTATTCAGAAACTGCGCCAGATCCGCCAGCACACAAGGCTCTTCAACCAGGACAGAATGTGCCACATCAGTGCGCAATACCCATTGCACATTCGGCCAGCGCTTTTTCAGGTCATGCGCCCAAGCAGCTGGTGTAATAGGATCAAGTGCGCCACTCAAGAGCAATGTCGGCACCTGGGGTTCAAACAATTCGAGCCCCTGATTATCGGAAGAGAGAAAATGGCAGGCTTGATAACGCCATTGATCGCGCATATATGCCGCCAACAATGGATGTTCCTCTACCGACGCTTGATACAACTGACCATCCTGTAATGGATTATCGGCACAATCCACGGCCATAAATGTCAGGCTATTAAAATCGTTTGAAAAACTGTTATTCATAAACGGCTCAAGCAATGCTTCCAGGTTGCTGCGCGCCTCACCGGGTGACAAGTGATTGATGTCGGGTCCAACACCGACTAATTGTTCTACCGCAACCATTGCACGAGTAACGCGGGGCCAGGCAACCGGCTGATAAATTGCTGCAAAACTGGCTGATAAAAATCGGTGGTCATTTACCATAAACTCAAGCGGCGCCTCACCATCCCAACGGCGCAAAGTCAGTGTTTGAGGCTTGTGTTTCAGTGCATCCAATACCGCCATAAAGCGCCGGGATAAAGCATCGGGCGAACTCTCCATTAGCGGCCCTGAACAAGACTCATACTTGATACACTCCTGAAAAAATCGCTGGAACGCTGTATCCAATACTTGTGGCCAGGTTTGTACACCGCCGTATCCGGCAGGATACACAGAATCCAATATCAACGAGCGCAGGCGCGGAGCATGACGGGAATCCACAGGTATGGCTGCGGATGAGATATTGGCAGGTGTGAAATTTTCCGCCTCCTGTCGTGCCACCTCAAGCGCAAGGCGGGTACCGTAGGACACGCCCAATAAATTCCATTCCGAATAACCCAGGTACGACATCAACGCACGCAGGTCACTTGCGCTATGGCGAGAGCCAAAATCCCCCGCATCCAACAAGGTCGGCTCAGCGGCCAGTTGTTCAAAGCAGTGCCGGGTAATGCGATATTGCTGCTCCAGCTCCTGGTCGAGTGGCAAATGCAATTGCAACAAGCGTTGGTTGAATCGATTAAAGGCAGGACAGGCGACGACAGGAGTGCTTCGACCTGTACCTCGCGGATCCATTAAAATTAAATCGCGTCCCAGATTGGCATAGGTCATCCAGGCCAGCCATTCGCGAATCCCCTCGGTATGTAAACGGGCACTGGCACCCGGCCCACCTGTCAAGTACACGACAGGGTCAGGATGCGACTCAACCCCCTGATTGCGAATAATCACAACAGGCAATATAAATCCACCGGTCGCCTTGGGCGTATGCAATTCACCGCAGCGAATATCTGCTTTCCAGTCAGCCTGGAACCAACAGGATGTACGCAGGAATTGATAGGTATCAACAGCAGGCCGGGTGGCCCCATGCAAAACAAAGTACCAGGTTACTACCGCAGATACTACGCACAGAACCATGCCAACACTATAGCGCACCACTCGCTTCATACAGAGTCTGCCATTCCCCCAACACCCGATAATACCGGCCAGGCCAAATGCCAGGGGTTGCTATAAGCACACATGGCCTGCTTTACACTATCTTCATTAAATATATTCCCCTCCCGCGGTAATTCGGAATATCGATACGCGACACCGTTTAGAGTAAATGCCAAAGAAAAAGCATGCAGATAAACACGATCTATGCCGGCATGGCGATCACCGTACAGCGAATCACCTACAATGGGAGCCCCAATACTTTTCAATGCAACACGCAGCTGATGCGTTTTACCGGTATGGGGTTTTAATACATACAACCGCTGCCCATTTCCCAATCCCTGGCTGAAAAATTGTGTGATGGCAGGGTTCTCCAGGGTTCTGCCCAACATCCAGGCACCGCGCCGGGCAGGATACATATCGCCTTTAATGAGCCCTTGTTTTTTAATAGGTTTACCCGCGCTTATAGCAAGATAATATTTTTGCGTCAGGCGCTGCTCAAATTGCGCGCAAAGCTGATGATTCGCCTCGGCTGTTTTGGCAAATACCAACAACCCGGACGTCACCTTATCCAGGCGATGCACCGGGTAAAGCTGTGCATAACCACCCCGCTGCCGGATGATTTCAAACAAGCCCGGCTCACCTTGCTCGCTGTGGAAACTCACACCCGGCTTTTTATAAACCAGCAGGAAATCTTCCTGCTCGTCCACTAACTGGAAAAATACATCCGACATAAAAAATACATCTAAAAAAAATAGGCTGGTGACGGAAAAGACTAAGCCAATGCTGGAAGCTACCCGGTGACTGGCTATAATCAAAACCAAGGTGTCCGCAACCGGCTGTACGTGTGACGGGTTATCCCTATGAGCACTTATGTCAGTGCTCCATGTTACGATTTGTGCCCTCAAACTTGCTGCGTCACTGGCAAGGGTTGAAAGGCCAAGCGAACAACCAATCCATAAACAGCCGCGGACACCATTCCTCCACACATCTTCATTATCATCCCTTGCCCTGGGGCAGCTAGTGTAACTATCCAGGCCCCGATAAAAAACCATAGGGCACTGCTATAATCGCCGCTATTCCGATTGACCTGCCGTGCCCCCATGCCTCCAGACCTCGAACACTACCGCCAACAACACAAGCTGCGCCTCAGCTACATGCCCTGGCTTTATGCCACACTCAAACCCGAGCACAGAGCCTGGGCAGAGGAATGGCAGCAACACTGGCAATCCTACTTATGCAGCGTTGAGACAGTGCAACTGGGCCAAAATTGCTTTATTGCCCCGGAGGCACGCCTTTTTGCCGAACCCGGTCGCCCCATTATTGTCGGAGATAACAGCTATATTGCCGCGGATTGTGTGATCCATGGCCCTATTACCCTGGGAGCCGGGGTATCTATCAATCACCATGTCACACTGGATGGCGGACGCCGCGGTATCCATATTGGCCGGAATACCCGTATTGCTGCCTATAGTTGTGCCTATGCCTTTAACCATGGCATGGCAGCAGATCACCCCATTCAGGATCAACCTGTAACCTCCAGAGGCATTTACATCGGTGAGGATGTCTGGATTGGTGCCAAAACAGGCATAGTGGATGGGGTAACCATTGGAGATGGCGCTATCATTGGTATGGGCAGCCAGGTTACCAGAGATATAGCGCCCTATACCAAGGTGGCAGGCAATCCGGCACACCTGATCGGGCAGCGCAGGTAATCCCCTTATGGAGTCATTTCAGGATAGGTATTTATGCTTATGAATAACGATCATTTGGCCCTGGCCATACTTACCTGGCTGGAAGTCATTTTTATTTTTGCCGTTGGCCTGTTGGTATTGTCACTGGTTTATATGTACATCGCGGATGTTACCCAAACTACACAAACCATTCGCAAAAATTATCCCATTATCGGTCGTTTCCGTTATTTTTTTGAACATTTGGGTGAATTCTTTCGCCAGTATTTTTTTGCACAGGACCGCGAGGAAATGCCGTTCAATCGCGCCGATCGCTCCTGGGTTTATCGCGCCGCCAAAAATGTCGATAGCAATGTCGGCTTTGGCTCAACACTCAACCTCCAGCAACCGGGCACGCTGATTTTCCTCAACTCTGCCTTTCCTATCCAGGAAGAAGATGCCCTGGCTCCTGCGCCTGTCACTATTGGTCCTTTTTGCACCAAGCCCTATACCACCCAGTCCATTTTTAATATTTCCGCGATGAGCTATGGCGCCATTTCCAAACCGGCTGTCCTGGCACTGTCACGCGGTGCAGCCAAAGCCGGCTGTTGGTTAAATACAGGCGAAGGCGGCTTGTCCCCTTACCATCTGGAAGGTGGCTGTGACCTGGTATTTCAAATAGGTACAGCCAAATACGGTGTGCGCGATTTACAGGGCAATCTTAACGATGAGCGCCTGTTTGCCCTGGGTGCACTGGAACAGATTAAAATGTTTGAAATCAAACTCAGCCAAGGCGCCAAACCTGGTAAAGGCGGCATATTACCCGCCGAAAAAGTCAGTGCAGAAGTTGCGGAAATCCGCGGCATACACCCAGGTGAAGCTTCTATCAGCCCTAATGGACACCGCGATATCCGCTCTGTGCAAGACCTGCTCAATATGGTTGAACGTATTCGCCACATCACCGGCAAGCCCGTGGGTTTTAAAGCCGTGATGGGTGACAAACGCTGGCTCGTTGACCTGGTCGATGAAATTCGTCAACGAGGTATAGAATCAGCACCTGACTTTATTACCCTGGACTCAGCCGATGGCGGTACAGGTGCAGCTCCACAACCCTTAATTGATCATGTCGGCTTGCCTATCAAGGAAAGCCTGCCCTGGCTGGTTAGCCTGTTAAGGGAAACCGGTTTAAAAGAGCGCATCAAACTGATTGTCGCAGGAAAGTTAATCACCCCATCCATGGTTGCCTGGGCGCTAGCCACAGGGGCAGACTTTGTTAACAGTGCGCGTGGTTTTATGTTTGCACTAGGTTGCATCCAGGCCTTGCAGTGCCATAAAAATACCTGCCCCACAGGCATTACGACGCACAATACCAAGCTGCAAAAGGGCTTAAATCCAGCTGATAAAGCGGAACGTGTGGCGTCATACCAGCACAACATGACCAAAAGTGTTGCCATGATTGCTCATTCTTGTGGCCTTGCTGAACCACGCATGCTGCGCCCGGAACATGTACACCTCGTAATGCCCGATGGTTTCTCCGTACCATTACCGGAAATACAACCACAAGCCCTGATTTTTCGCGAGAGCGATTCGCAACCCAATTCCACACTTCACACCAGTTGAACCCGTATTTGATCCGAGGAAGTCGTCATGACGTTTATTGCAAAAATTCCTGCGTTACTTATCGCTGTATTGTCATTAACCACACTGAATTCTGTTGCGCAAACCACTTTCGGAGGAAACACAAATACCACGTTTGAGAAAAAAGATCCCGCCGTCACTATCGAAGACATTGGCTGGATGGACAAAAATAAAATCAGTCAGGAGGTTGCCAAAATTAATGAGTTGGCACAGCTGAAACTCGGTACATCACTGCGCACAGACATGAGTGATCTGGACACCTTGCAACGCATCATTGATCGCGATCTGGTAAAGCGAGAAGACTATGCAACCCAACAAGCCATGGGGGTTGCCCTCGGCCAGGTTTTCCTGGCTGATTTCCCGCAAACCCTGGAGTGGAAAGTGTATCGTGATAACGTGGGGCGCAGTCGGGCACTTTGTGCCAAAGGCACGCAACAATGCTTTTTTCCGGTCACTATGCTCTCCCGTCGCATGGAGGTTGGCAGTAAGCCAGATGTCAAAAAAATCTATGTGGACGCCATAGATTTGATGAAAGAATACCTCCCCAAAATACCTTACACCGATGGCGAAGTTTTACATCGCCTGCCTCGCCAATAATACATCGGACTTGAGTTAGCCGGAGCAGATACCTATAATGCCTCCCACTCTCTCGGGGGAGTAATCTGCTTGACGATAAATGGTAATTTATATCATTTTCACCAAGCGCTTTTGTCAACAAACTTGTCGCTCAATCGGCATGGCAAAAGCGTCCTCAGTCGGGTTTTCTAACACCCGCCACTCTGGATTGATGAGACCTGAGATACCCTTGCTGCCTCTGGCGGGACGGCAAGTGTGTCTCTACTCGTTCATCAATCCCGCCTGGATACGTCCATGGAAGCATTATTCAGTTCAACCCTCGCCGTTGCCATCGCGGAGATTGGTGATAAAACCCAGCTGTTAGCCCTATTCCTGGCTGCCCGCTACGGCCGTCCCTACCTTATTAGCCTGGGAGTGTTAGTGGCCACCCTTGTTAACCACGCCCTATCGGCTTGGTTGGGTGCATGGTTGGTAGATGTCATTCCTCCACACTGGGTGCCCTGGATTATTAGCGGTAGTTTTGTAGCCATTGCACTCTGGCTGCTGGTTCCCGATAAAGAGGACGATGACCTTGGGCGATTTGCCAACTATGGCCCCTTTGTAGCAACCCTGGTGTTGTTTTTCCTCGCCGAAATCGGTGACAAAACCCAAATCGCCACTGTTATTCTTGCCGCGAAATACAGTGCTGATTTCTGGATGACGATTGCTGTTATCACAGGCACTACCCTGGGCATGTTGATCGCTAATATTCCGGTGATCTTTGCCGGCAAGTGGATCATGGATCGCCTGCCACTGAACATTGCACGCAAAGCGGCGTTTGTGCTCTTCCTGCTGCTGGCGGTATTAACGCTGGTGCAAATGACCTAACCGATTAATACCCGATATAAAAGGCGCTCCACTATAAAACCCGACACATTATTTGCCCGTTTTCTATTGGTAGCGCCTTTATAAAGGATAGAGTTAAATACTGGCCTCAGCATGTCCTTGTTGTTGCAAAACACTGCGTATTTTTTCAGCAGTTTGTTTTAACACTGCTGCATCTGCATTTTTTGCAAATGCAAAACTCAGGTCATTCATGGAGTCCATTGGAACCAGGTGAACATGGGTATGCGGCACTTCCAATCCAGCAATCATCAACCCAACCCGCGTAGCGGGATAGGCCACTTTTAATCCATTGGCAATTTTATGGCTGACCTGCATCACATGCTCTGCCAATGCTACGGGCAAATCGCTCCATTGATCAATTTCCTCGCGGGGAATGACCAACACATGCCCCTGGCGGATAGGCTGGATGGTTAGGATCGCGACCGCTTTATCATCTTTCCACACAAAATTACCGGGAATCTTGCCTTCCATAATCAGGGTGAACACACTTGCCATAACACTATGCCTCATTATCTGGATTATTAATAAATCGCCAATCCGCGCCGCATTAGCTCGCGCGCAAGAATGTCATCAATCTGGTGTATGGATTCATCGCGAAACTCAATGTAATCCACGTTGTGCTTTTTGTAGAGATTGTACTTTTCCAGTTCAGCACCAATCACCGCAGCCCGATCACTGCGCTGCTCAAGCTCATCAGCCCAGCACTCAATGCAGAGGTTGGCATCCGGCACATAAAAATCGGCGACTGCCGACTCCCTGCCCCACACCAGCGGGTAATCGCGAGCATGGACAATACGTGCCAAATACAACCAATTATCGACACAGCGCTGAACAGGATTATTAACGCCGTGCCCATCAAACGTTGAATCGCTGTTCGCCTGTGGCTCACCGCGCAAGGATTGTAATGCTGCCAATAGCTCTGGATCATCCAGAATGGTTTCTGGCCAGGTTACGTAAGGAATAGCCGATTGCTCAGCCTCCTGCTGTTGTCCGCCTATCGCTTTACCCGACCCGGTTAATAGCCAGCCGCGCACATGTTTCTTAATCAATCCCTTATCCGCCAGTAATAGATTCACCAGCCGCGCAGGAATATCCCACTTGTGGGATAAGTTGGTTGCGCTCAGCGGCGCCTCCGGCAATAACTTTAATAAGGGATGTTGCTGGATGGATTCCGGCCAGGCAATGTATTCACCGTACTTGGGATGATTAACATAAATCCCGCCCTCAAACCTGCCTTTTTCTGTCAGTTGCCAGTGACCATCCACTTTTACAATCCAGCCACCGCTCGTCAACAAGACGAACAGCTCCTTGCTCTCCTTACCCAAAAGGCGCGCCAAAGCGGTTGTAGAAATATGTTTTTCTGCCATAGTGCTCCCCTGTACACGGCAATACTGTGCCATTCTAGCGGTGTTTTTACCGCTACTTTGTTTTTATGACCGATGAGTTGAATTACCTATGCCTATCTGGGTTGATGCCGACGCCTGCCCCAAACCTGTCAAGGAAATCCTGTTTCGCGCCGCACACCAGCGGCAGATTCTGCTCACCCTGGTAGCCAACCAGTATATTGCAGTACCCGCCTCCCCGTTTATTAAAAGCCTGCAAGTCAGCAGTGGCTTTGATGTCGCCGACAACCATATTGTTGCCTCACTGGTTGCAGGCGACCTGGTTATTACTGCGGATATCCCTCTGGCTGCAGACGCCATCGCTAAAGGCGCTGCGGTTATCAACCCACGCGGCCAGGAATACACCAAAGACAGCATAGGCGCACGCCTGAATATGCGCGACTTCATGGAAACCATGCGCTCCAGTGGGGTAGTCATGCAAGATGGTCCCCCGCCATTCAGCCAGCAGGATCGCCAGTCTTTTGCCAACGCCCTGGATCGCTGGATTGCACGACAGCGCAAAATTTAACTGGCTTAAAGGCACCTAAAACCCTATACTTCGCGCACTTTTCAGTAACCCCCGCTCCGGATCGTGAAAATCTCGCCTTGGGGTCATGCTGAACAGACAGGATGTCTGAGGGCTGCCCGTTTATCCTTCCCGACGGTTTAATGTTTTCGAAGGTTCGTTTTCACTGCATTTCATCGCTCATCCGCTTTTCGGATCAGTTGCATCGACACGGCCTGCCCCAAAGTACGCGATCGTTTGTATGCGAGAGGAACTCGCCGATTGCATGTGGTGTAGCCAAGATTGCTCTCCCTTTTGCAGTATCTGGTGCCATGACGGCCCGGGTACATTCACAACAATCCATAAAAACCATCATTCACAACAGGGTTGGTGCTTGCACCTGCCAGGATTGTGACTAGGGTTTTTATAGCTGTTATCAAGACACACACAGGTCAATACATGTCTGAACCTATTTTATTTGCTGACTTAGCCCTTTCTGCCCCTGTATTAAAAGCCATTCAGGCTGTGGGTTATGAGGTCCCCTCACCGATCCAGGCAGCTGCCATCCCCATCCTGCTGGACGGTGGCGATATTCTGGGTATGGCGCAAACCGGCACCGGAAAAACCGCCGCTTTTGCCTTGCCGCTACTGTCCAAACTGGACTTGAGCCAAAACGAACCGCAGATTCTGGTGCTGGCGCCAACGCGTGAATTGGCGATCCAGGTCGCTGAAGCCTTCCAGAAATACGCTGCCGACATGCCCGGTTTCCACGTCCTGCCCATTTATGGTGGCCAGGATATGACCAGCCAATTACGCCAACTCAAGCGCGGTGTACACGTGGTGGTCGGTACGCCAGGCCGTGTTATGGATCACCTGCGCCGCGGCAGCCTCAACCTGAACAACCTCAAGAGCCTGGTGCTTGATGAGGCCGATGAAATGCTGCGCATGGGTTTTATCGATGATGTCGAATGGATTCTGGAACACACCCCGGAAACTCGCCAGACAGCCCTCTTTTCTGCCACCATGCCGCGTGAAATTCGCAAGGTTGCCGACAATTACCTGCGCGATGCCAAAGAAATCAAGATTGCCAGCACCCAGCAAACCGGTGACAACATCGAGCAGGTGTACTGGATGGTGAGCGGCACCAATAAACTGGATGCCCTGACACGTATCCTCGAGGTGGAACCTTTCGATGGCATGATTATTTTTGTGCGCACAAAAACTGCCACTGTTGAGCTCGCCGAAAAATTGGAAGCACGTGGTTACTCTGCAGCACCACTCAACGGCGACATGAACCAACAGTTGCGCGAGCGCACGATTGAGCGTTTAAAAACCAGCAAACTCGATATTGTTATTGCTACCGATGTGGCGGCACGCGGCATCGACGTGGAACGCGTCAGCCATGTAGTGAATTACGATATTCCCTACGACAGTGAAGCTTATGTACACCGTATTGGCCGCACCGGTCGTGCAGGCCGTAGCGGTAAGGCAATTCTGTTTGTGGCACCGCGCGAAAAACGCCTGCTTTATACCATCGAAAAAGCAACACGCAAACCCATCACACTGATGGAGTTGCCCAGTGGCGCGACCGTAACCAAGCACCGTATCGATCAATTCACCCAACAAATTACCGATGTGCTGACTGAACAGTCCGACCTCAGCTTCTTTAATGATTTGTTGGCCGAATACGGACGCACCAACGATGTATCACCCGAGCAAATTGCATCGGCATTGGCCTACCTGGTACAAAAAGAGCGTCCGCTGCAAGTCAAATTTACCGACGTAAAACCCGAGCGTAATGACCGCAGCGAGCGCCGTGAACGCGGTGAGCGCGATGAACGTCGCGGCAGCCGTGAAGACCGTCCGCGCCGCGACCGCTCCGATGAAAATATGGAGCGCTACCGGATTGAAGTGGGCCGCAATCACGACGCGCGCCCCGGTGACATTGTAGGTGCAATTGCCAACGAAGCCGGTATCGAAAGCCGCTTTATCGGCCATATCAAACTGTTCGATGAATTCTCTACCGTTGATTTGCCTGCGGGCATGCCGAAGGAAGTGCTGCAACACTTGAAAAAAGTGCGTGTACGCAATCGCCCGCTGGAAATCAGCCTTGATCAGGGCGGCTCACGTGGAGGTTATCGCGATAATAGCGATAAGCCGCGCTTTAAGGAGCGCGATTTTGGCGGTCGTGACAAGCCTCGCTTTAAGGACAGAGATAACTCAGGCAGTGGCAAACCCGGCCCTCGCTCACGCAAGTTTGATTAATCCCTAACGCCAAGACCTGCAAAAAAACGCCGCGCAATTGCGCGGCGTTTGTCATTATAGGTACCCGAAAAATCACTATTCATCAAACATCTGGATCCAGTAGCCGTTTTTAACCGCCTCCGCCATGGCTTTGTCAGCGGCAATGACACGAGGATCAGCCAATAAACCACTGGGCACCAGCTTGCGCTTTTCAATATCGATCTCAGTAAAACCGGCGCGCATCAAAAACAATTTACACAAATGCTCGGCACCGAAAAGGTCGACGAAATTGATGTACACAATAAAGGGAACCATCTGCCCTTCCTTAATATCATCAAACGCTTTTTTGGCACGACCGTTGGCAGAAAAAATATACATAACTGTTTCCCCGTTAAATAGTCATTACAACGCGTAATGAGTCCAGGCGCACCTTGGCCAACCCCAGGAAGTGCTGGCTGGCCGCCAACCGCTCCTGCAAATACTGGATTTCTTCCTGGCGAACATTCGGGTTGACTTCCGCCAGTGCTTTCAGGCGATCTATTTCCGTATTCAGGTGTGTTGCCACTGCTGCCTTGGCATTTTCGATTAAGCCTGCCTGATTAGCCTGTGTCACCTGCTCTGCTTTATGGATGATCTCTGTCAATTGCGGACGCGCATGGCGCACCAACTCCTGCGCATTATTGCGCGGCACCTTTTGTACCAGCCTGGACAGTTGCGCCACGTTCAGCACAGCGGAAAGGTCCTTACCCTTATCGTCCAACAACACCCGTATGACTGATTGTGGGATAAAACGCGAAAGTTGCAACTCGGCCGGCGCCGGACAATGCAACACAAACAAAGCCTCAACCAGCAAATTACCGGGTTTCAACGGTGGCAACTTAAGGGTACAAAAGGCGGTATTGCCGAATTCACTCAACACAATCAGATCCTGGGCGCCGCGCACCAGCGGGTGCTCCCAGGTGAGGAATTGCATATCTTCACGCGATAGCGCTTGCTGGCGCTGATAGGTAATGGTGAGGCCCGACTCCGGCAAACCGGGAAATTGCTCAATACGCATATGGTCGCTCGGGTGCAATACCAGGCTGTGCTCCGAATGGCGATCCATATCAATGCCGAAGCAGTCAAATACCGATTCCATGTAATTGGCCAGTGCAGGATGCTGGTCATTATCGGCCAGGGCATCAACCAATTGCTGCGCCTGCTGTGGCTTGCATGAATTCAGCTCCAGCAAACGATCGCGCCCCTGCTGTAATTGTTCCAGCAGCGCCTGCGCATGTGCCCGCGTCGTCGACAAAAGCGCCTCAAATACCTGCGGCTCCTGTCCCACCAGCGCGGGCAGTAATTCATCGGCAAAACGACTATAGACCGCCTGGCCAATAGCACAGGTTTTTTCAAACGCATTCAACCCCTGGTGATACCAATCGAGCAATCTGGCCTGGGCAGTCCCCCTAAAGAAGGGAACATGGATATTGACGGTTCCCGTCTGGCCGATACGGTCGAGGCGACCAATACGCTGTTCCAATAAATCCGGGTTAATCGGCAAATCGAACAACACCAAATCCTGCGCAAACTGGAAGTTGCGCCCTTCACTGCCGATTTCTGAACAGATCAACACCTGGGCGCCCTCTTCCAGATCCGCAAAATACGCAGCGGATCGATCGCGTTCAATCAGGCTCATGTGTTCATGGAAGACACTGGTGAGGATTCCCTTACGCAAACGCAGGTATTCTTCGAGAGTTTGCGCCGTATCCGCACTGGCGCAAATCACCAGTACCTTCTTGCGTTTATTCTGCTTTAACCAATCTGCCAACCAGGTGACACGCCCGTCTTGTAACCACCAGTCAGCCTGGGTTTTGCTGTGCCAGAAGGTTTCCGCACGGATTTGCGCCACCAGCGGCTGATCGACAAAGGCCTGTTCATCATCCCCCAGATCCAGCGCGTAGCCATGCAACTGGCGCCCGGGAAAACCGCTAACCGAGTTGCGGGTATTGCGGAACAGCACCCGGCCGGTACCGTGGCGGTCCAGCAGGCAGGTAATCGCCGTATCCACGGCAGAGGCAAAGGAATCGCTGGCGATCTGCTGTTTCAACTGTACCAGGGTGCCCACCGGCAGATACCCCTTCAGGGCGCCAACCTGGCTATCACTCAATGTCCCGGCATCGGCATCCCGCGCTTGCAGAAGGTCCTGTACCAGATCATTCAATGGCTTATAGGATTGCTGCTCCGCCTTGAACGCGTCGAGATCGTAGTAACGATCCGGGTCCAGCAGGCGCAGGCGCGCGAAATGGCTTTCCAACCCTAATTGCTCGGGTGTTGCCGTCAGCAGCAACAATCCCCTGGCAACACGCGCCAAGCCTTCGATACAGGCATAGGCCGCACTGACATGGCCAGGGCTCCATTGCAGGTGATGGGCTTCATCCACCAGTAGTAAATCCCAGCCGGCAGCGACGGCTTGCTGGTAGCGAACAGGATTGTCCGTCAGGAAATCCAGTGAACAAAGCACTAGCTGGGCAGACTCAAAAGGATTTTCACTGTTTGCCCGGTGCTCGGTATCATCCTCAAAGTCATCGACATAATCGACAGACTCTTCCTGGCTATCCAAGCCAACCAGTGCATTGCAGCGCGCTTCATCCAACAGGGTAAACGACAGGTTGAAGCGGCGCAGCATTTCGACCAGCCATTGGTGCTGCAAGCTGGCGGGCACCACAATCAGGGCGCGCTTGATACGACCGCTCAGCAATTGCTGGTGCAACACCAAACCCGCTTCAATGGTTTTCCCCAGCCCCACCTCATCGGCCAATAACACACGGGGAGCATGGCGCTGGGCGACCTCACCGGCGATATACAACTGGTGCGGCAACAACTGGACGCGCGGGCCGGCAAGGCCAAAATAAGGGGAATGGCGATGCTGGTGTTGATAATGCAAGGTCTGGTAGCGCAGGAAAAAATGTTCATGTTTATCAATTTGGCCAGCAAAGAGACGCTCGCGTGGGGTGCTGAACTGCACAAAACTATCCAGTTCAAACTCGGGAATCGCAAACTCTTCCTGGTCTTTGGTCAGACCAACGTACATCAGGCAGCCTGCCTGCTCCACGATTTTGGTGATTTTGATGCGCGTACCGTCCTGGTGGCGCACTGTCTCACCAACCTCATACTTCACCCGACTCACCGGCGCATTGTCCAGGGCATAAGTGCGACGCTCACCGGCGGCAGGAAAGCTCAGGGTCAGGCGACGGTTGGCGACATCCAATACAATCCCCAGCCCCAAATCCACTTCTGCTTCGCTGATCCAACGTTGACCTATTACAAACTGCACCTTGCTCACTCAAATACCTGCTTCTATCTAATGGGTAGCCTGATCACCGCCTGTATCACAGGACACAGGAGAGATACCGCTCAAAGGGTGCGCATCATACTGTTTTAACGGGGTAATTCCAAAAATTTTGGCTGCTGATAAGGACAGATTTCTATAGAATCCGGGGACTTGGGCAATAAACACAGAGAGACCACATGCATATCAACAGCCTCGATCCGCAAGCCATCCAGCAACTCGATAACCTCATCGCCAAATGCGATTTTCTCCAGTTGCGCACCAGCAATGATGTCTATCCCCAGGCCCCCGGTAGTGGCTTACCCCTGATCTGTGTTGAAACCCCGCTCTGCTCTGCCGTTATCTCACTCCAGGGAGCCCATCTGCTCGAATACAAAACCACTGAGGGCGATCCCCTGTTATGGGTCAGCCCCAACTGCGACTTTAGCCCCGGCGCAGCGCTGCGCGGTGGCGTTCCCCTGTGCCTGCCCTGGTTTGGCGTTAATCGCGAAGATCCCAACAAACCCAAGCATGGTTTCGCGCGTAACAATTTCTGGCAACTGGCCGACGCCCGCATGCTGGCGGATGGCAGTGTGGAACTGGAGTTCCTGTTTGTCAGTGAGGGGCATTTGTTGTTTGCCTATGATTTCTCTGCCGAACTGCGCATGACCTTAGGCCAGAGTGCAAAATTGGAACTCACCATTAATAATACCGATGACGAAGATTTCGATTGCAGTTGGGCTATGCACAACTACTACCCCGTACACCAGCTTGCCGAAGTTCGTGTGGAGGGACTGGGCGGCCGAACCTATAAGGACAACCTGGAAGGCTATGCCGAAAAGCTACAAGCTGGCGATGTCCGCTTTCAGGAGCCGGTAGACAGGGTCTTCCCAGGCATCGACAACTCACTCAAGATTATCGGTTCCCCGTCGATTGCAATCACCCAGCATAATTGCCCCAGCGTCATTACCTGGAACCCAGGCGATGAAGCGGCGGCAAACATTGCGGACATTGGCGCAGGACAGGAACAGTTTTATATCTGCGTGGAGCGCGGCGCGGTATTGGATGAGCAATGGCACCTGCCTGCCGGCAGCAGCAAAAGCGCGTGGATGGAGTTCAAACAGGTTTAACCCAACCTGTAAAAAAACAAAGCCGCTGTTCGCGAGAGCAGCGGCTTTGTTTTTTAATGCCAGGAAAATTACGCTGGCAACAACTCTTTCACTGCATCGCGCTCTTCCTGCAATTCTTTTTCAGTTGCAGTCATTTTTGCGCGCGAAAATTCGTTGATATCCAGGCCTTGCACAATTTCCCAGTCGCCGTTTTTGCATACACAAGGGAAAGAATAAATCAGGCCTTTTTCAATGCCGTAAGAACCATCGCTGTAAACACCCATGCTCACCCAATCGTTTGCTGGAGTACCCAGGGCCCAATCGCGGATGTGGTTGATTGCAGCGTTAGCGGCAGATGCGGCTGAAGAAGCACCGCGTGCAGCGATAATGGCAGCACCGCGTTGTTGTACGGTGGGGATGTAGTCACTTTCGTACCAGGCTTGGTCCACCAGGCTCAGTGCTGGCTTGCCATCTACCAGGGTGTTGTGCAGGTCAGGATACTGGGTAGAGGAGTGATTACCCCAAATCAGCGCCTTAGTGATGTTGTTGATGCTGGTACCGGTTTTGGTAGCCAGTTGTGACAGTGCACGGTTGTGATCCAGGCGGGTCATGGCAGTGAACTGGCGTGGGCTGATGTCCGGGGCATTGCGCTGGGCAATCAGGGCATTGGTGTTGGCAGGGTTACCGACTACCAGCACTTTAATGTTTTTGGACGCATGATCATTGATGGCCTTACCCTGTACAGAGAAGATGGCGGCGTTAGCAGCCAGCAGGTCTTTACGCTCCATGCCCGGGCCGCGTGGACGCGCGCCCACCAGCAATGCGTAATCAGAATCTTTGAAGGCAACTGACGGATCGTCAGTAGTAACAATGCCGGCCAGCAGCGGGAAAGCACAGTCGTCCAGCTCCATAGCCACGCCTTGCAGCGCTTTGAGGGCCGGGGTGATTTCCAGTAATTGCAGGATTACTGGTTGATCTTTGCCCAACATATCGCCAGCAGCGATACGGAACAGAAGCGAATAGCTGATTTGACCAGCGGCGCCAGTGACGGTAACTCTTACAGGTGCTTTCACAGTGTGACTCCATTTAGGTGTATGGGACTGAACAAGGGCAGACAGCTCTCGATTATCACTTGCCAATCAGGTTCAGCATTAAAACATTGTTCTATCTGATTGATTCGCAAACACAAACTGACCAGGCATTCAGGATGAAAAATGTCTCTCAGCGGTGTAGAAGAGCCGTATGGCCGGCATTTTGTGCCTTGGGCGGGCAAGCATTATAGAGATTTATCGGGAAATTACACCCTCTTGAAAACTTTTGGCCGCTGCCAGCGATATAGGCCCGACACCTAAATACAAGTACACCAGTATCGCGGTCCATTGCCAAATCTGACCTATACTGGTTGTCAGCCCACCACCCCTGGGCCCTAACCTTCATAAACCATAATAATTTGGGTCAGCCAATGTCGATGGAAGCCTTTTTGCTGGCGGCACTTGCCGATAACTCACCCGACCTTATCTATGCCAAAGACACCCGGGGACGCTTTATTTTCCTCAACAAAACCCTTATGGCAGTGATGGGAGCGCAGGACCTGCAAGATGTTCTCGGCAAAACCGATTTTGATTTCAATACGCCCGACAACGCACAAAATTACTATCAGGATGACCAAACTGTTATCCAATCTGGCCAACCACTGATCAATCGCGAAGAACCTGTTGTCGACCGACAAAGCGGTCGTATCCGTTGGTTGCTAACCAGTAAATTCCCGGTTTTTAACGACACAGGTAAGACCATAGGCCTGGTGGGTATAGGGCGCGACATTACTGAACGCAAGCAATCGGAAGAGCAAATCCAATATCTGGCAACGCACGATAGCCTGACTGCCCTGCCCAACCGTTTTATGTTCAGCAAGCTGCTGGCGGTTGCAATTGAGTCGGCGCGTCGCCACCAACGCCAATTAGCGGTCTTGTTTATTGACCTTGATCGTTTCAAAAATATCAACGACACCCTGGGGCACGATGCTGGCGACCAGTTGTTAATTACCATGGCCAATCGCTTCCGCACCTGCTTGCGCACCAGTGATATTGTGGGGCGCCTGGGGGGTGATGAATTTGTCATCCTGTTACCGGAACTGGAAAGCCACGACCAGGCTGCCAGGGTCGCCCAGAAAATCCTCAGTGCCGCTATACAGCCTTTGGATGTTCACGGACAGGAGTGCCGGGTTACCGCCAGCATTGGTATTTGCCTTTACCCTGAGGATGCCGAGGATGAGCAAGCCCTGATGAAAAATGCAGACATCGCTATGTACAGGGCCAAAGAAGAAGGTAAAAACAACTACCAGTTTTACTCACCTGACCTCAAGGTTCGCTCACTGGAGCGCTTGATGCTTGAAAACAATCTGCGCAAAGCACTGGAGCGCCATGAGTTTTTCCTGCACTACCAGGCAAAGCGCAACCTCAAGACGGGCAAGATCGCAGGTGTCGAAGCCCTGGTGCGCTGGCAACATCCCGAGCTGGGCACCATTTCCCCGGCACACTTTATTCCGCTGGCTGAGGAAACCGGCTTGATTGTCCATCTGGGGCGCTGGGTATTAAGGGCGGCCTGTACCCAGGGAGTTATCTGGCAACAGCAGGGATTACCCCCCATTTGTATCGCAGTGAACTTATCAGCACGCCAATTTTTTGATGATAACCTGATTAATGACATCGCCAACGCACTGCGTGAATCAGGCCTGGCCCCTGAGCTTTTGGAAATGGAAATAACCGAGGGCATGATTATGCAGGACGCTGAACGCGCCATCCGCATCCTAACGGGCATCAAAGCACTAGGCGTCAGATTGGCGATTGATGATTTTGGTGTGGGTTATTCATCCCTTGCGCACATCAAGCGCTTCCCGATAGATACGCTGAAAGTGGATAGCTCGTTTATCCGTGACATCCCGGCTAACCGTGAAGACCGGGCCATCACCGAAGCCATTATTGCCATGGGCAAGACCCTGAGCCTGACCGTGATTGCCGAAGGCGTCGAAACACAGGAGCAGGAAAATTTCCTGCGCGACAGTGCCTGCGACCAGACCCAGGGATACTATTTCAGTAAACCGGTCAGCCCGGAGGAATTTACCCGATTTATGCTAGCGCACATGGTAGAGGCGATGGTTTGCTCCCCACCGGAAAAACAATTCACCCATTAATTGATATAACGTTGTTTCAACTCCAGGTAGAGCGCATCCTTAAAATCTGCCCGGCTGGCGTCCAACAATTTAACGGCATCCACTAAATGTTCGTTGTCTTCGCGACCGTCCTGCCAATGCTTGCGATAGGTACCGTCTTTATAGCCATGATCCTGGCGGAAAAAATTCAATACATTTTTACCGACATAACCGCGATAAAGCTGGTCAAAACTCAGGGAAACCCCTGCCATCAGACGGGCGAACAGGCCTATATGAAATTGTTTATCGGCCAACGTCGCTGCTGCAAACTGCTCCAAATCCAGGCGAAAGTCTTGCTCGTCGGTTCGTATCACCAACTCGCGTTCAATGCGCGCAATAATCTCATCCAGTGATGCACCAGACTGTAAGAGAATACTTAAGCCAAAGTGCCAGATATCAATCAATTCCAGGGCTACCTGATCCGTATCCGGCGACTGTTTTTTCCACCACTTCCAACCATAGTGATCCATCAACTCGGCACACTCTACCCAAATAGCGCGATACCATTCATAACCTTGCTGGTGCCAATCGGCGTTCACCCTGGTGTTCATGCCATCCTGTAATTCGAGCATGATACGAATTTGTTGAGCCTGTGCAGACATGTGATATTCCCGCTACTAAAAGTTAAGAATAATGAAAGTTAATGAGGTAAATACTGTTCGGCCCGGGTAAACAGACGATAGAAATTGGTGGTGGTGATCTCTGCCAGCTGTTCCAGTGGCATACCGCGCAAATCGGCAATAAACTGTGCGACTTCACGCACATACTTGGGCTCGTTGGGTTTGCCGCGATAGGGCACTGGCGCCAAATAGGGGGAATCGGTCTCCACCAACAAGCGATCCAGTGGCATCTGCTGTACTACCTCGCGAATCTGCTCGGCATTTTTAAAGGTCACTATGCCGGAGATAGAAATGTAGTAATTCAAATCCAGCGCCGCCCTGGCCATTGCCCAATCCTCGGTAAAGCAATGCAGGACGCCGCTGTGTTCCAGGCTGCCGTGTTCGCGAATCAGCGCCAGGGTATCTGCCCTCGCCTCGCGGGTATGGACAACAATCGGCAAGCCAACTTCTTTACCAACGTGCAAATGCATGGCAAAGCTCTCGTGTTGCAATGCCTTGCTTTCGGTTTCGTAGTGATAATCCAGCCCGGTCTCCCCCAGGGCAACCACCTTGGGTTGTGCCGCCCAGGTTTTTAGTTGCTCAACACTGGCAGTCCCCTCTTTGACATCACAGGGATGTACACCCACAGAGGCGACAACCCCGGGATAGCGTCGGGCAATATCGATAACTGTAGGGATATTTTCCAGACTGATACCAATACACAGCATCTGCTGGATACCCCGTGCATGGGCAGCGGCCACAGCTTCATCCAGGTTGCCGTCGTAGGCGGCCAGGTTCAATCGATCGAGGTGACAATGGGAATCAACAATCATCTGTGTTAACAACTCTTCAGGACTTGTTTAATAACCAGTAAAACGCCAACCCTGCCAAGGCCAAAAACAGGAGCATAGGCCCCAGACTGACTGGCCCGGCCTTAGGGTGTGAGTCCACGATTGACGCTGCATAAGCATCCACCTGCTCCCTGGCATCTTTCAAACTAATGCCCTGCTGCTCGTGCAAGAGTTTGACCGCATGGATTTTCTGGTTGGCGTGGATCAATGCCTTAACGTCGGGTGATAGCTTCATAACAACTCCTTTGGAAGACTCCCCACAAATAACAAAGCCAGGTATAACCTGGCTTTGCAGCAATATCGCAAGGGTGTGAATTATTACATGGTATGTGTCGGCTTGTCAGAATTGAGCATGCCTGCCAGGTAATTCTCAATCTTGCTCACAGCAATGTTGTCCTGATCGCTAAATTGTACGCCGATGCCGGCCGCGCGATTGCCTTGGGCTCCCTTTGGAGTAACCCATACGACCTTACCCGCTACCGGGATTTTCTCCGGTTCGTCCATCAGGCTCAACAGCATGAACACTTCATCGCCCAGCTTATAGTTTTTGCTGGTGGGGATAAAAAGCCCGCCGTTGGTCACAAACGGCATATAGGCGGCGTAGAGCACAGCCTTATCCTTGATGGTGAGCGAAAGGATACCGTTACGGGCGCCACCGCCAATTGCTTGCATGGGAAGTCCTGTGTCATGAAATTCGAAAAAGAATCACTGCGAAGGTAAACCGAGGCGCAGACACTAATAGATTAGACCAGCAGTGTCCAGACGCCAGCCCAGCCAGGCCTCAATCCTGTGAAAGGCATCGCTCAGCCCGCGCGACGCCGGGGTGGCCGTAACACCACACCCCAATCGAGTAACAGCTCTTCCCACAATAATTGCTTGTTGGGGTTGGCACCACTCAGCAACAACCGTTTGGCATGCAGTACCTTTTCCAGATAGCGATGCAACAGGGAAAGTTCTACCCCCTGCAGGCGCTCACGCAATTCAGTGGGCCAACGCTGTGCCTGGGGATCATCCACACCGGCGCGCCAGCGCGCCAGGGTATGGAGAAACCCCAAGAACCATTCCATCAACCCCGGTGCATCACCGGTATGCCAGTTGGCTGCCAACTCAATGGCCGACAGCTGCCCAAGGCTCATGCGGGTCAATTGCTGCAACTGCTGCTCGCGCTGCTCCAGGGCATCCCCCTCTAACAGGGACAAGGCGATCAGCGGCGCACCGCGCGCCGCCGACAGTAATTCATCGGCGGGAATATCACGCCCAACCAGCAGGGGCGATAACCAGCGCACGACTTGCTCCTGGCGCGGCATGGCCATGGCGCGCAATTGGCAGCGACTGCGAATAGTGGGGAGGACTGCACTGGGTGTATGGGAAACCAGGATTAACAAGGTATTGGCTGCAGGCTCTTCCAATGACTTTAACAGGGCATTGGCCGCATTGGTGTTCATCGCTTCGGCAGGCTCAAGCACCACCACTTTATAGCCGGATAACTGCGCCGTTTTACCCAGGGCATCCGTCAACTCCCGCACCTGATCGACCTTGATTGCCTTGCCGGCTTCCTCAGGCTCAAGCCACAGTAAGTCCGGGTGGGTAGCCGCCTTGTTAAGTTCACAGCCACGACACTGGCCGCAAGCGCCACCCTCGCGCGGAGCCTGGCATAACAGCAGCTGCGCCAGGGCCTCGGCAAAATGACGCTTACCGATTCCCCGGGGCCCCGCCAACATCAGGGCATGGGGTAACTTACGCGCAGCAATCAACTGCGCCAGCTGTTGCCACTCACCCAATTGCCAGGGATAGAGATGTCGGGGGAAATCGCTCATGGGTCAGGAGTCCATAATCAAAATGACCGTCAGCTTACCAATCCGGGGCGATATTTGCGATAATCCGCGCCCTTGCAAAAAACGACCGCCCAGAGCCAATGACCAACGCCCCACTCGATATCCTCCACCTTGACGATGACCTGCTCATTGCCAATAAACCCTCGGGCCTACTCACCGTTCCCGGCAAGGGGCCGGAAAACCAGCATTGCCTCTACAAGCAAGCCCTGGCATTTAATCCCAATGCGCGGATTGTCCACCGCCTGGATCAGGCAACCTCCGGCATTGTGATGTTCCCCCTTAATTACCCTTGCCTTAAGCAGTTGACCCACCAGTTCGAGGCGCGCGCTATCCACAAGCGTTACCTGGCAGTCGTACACGGTTTGGTTGGGCAGGACGAGGGTGAAGTCACCCTCCCCCTGATTTGCGATTGGCCTAATCGGCCCAGGCAAAAGGTGTGCTTCGAACACGGCAAATCGGCCCATACACGCTATAAGGTCATCCACCGCGATCAAGGCTTACAACAGACCCGCCTGGAGTTGGAACCGGTAAGCGGCCGCACCCATCAATTGCGGGTACATATGCTCAGCCTCGGCCATCCTATTTTGGGTGATAGGCTTTACGCCCCTGACGAGATTATTGCCCAAGCCCCTCGCCTTTTGTTACACGCGCAGGAGCTTTGGTTAAACCACCCGATTTCCGCCCAGCCCTTGCATATTAAGGCGCCAGCCTGCTTTTAATGTCACACATCGGCAAAATCCCTCTTGTTAAAACCTAAAATAAGCGGCACTCAATAAATTTATAAATAAATCGTCTATAGCCAAAATGAGTTATTGCCTAAACTCATAACGACTCGCCAGAATGGCCAGGTAATTCACATAATCAGTTACAAAAAATCTATTAGCGTCCAGGAGAGCTCCATGAAGAAAACCCTTATTAGCCTTGCTCTGCTAGCAACCAGCGGCAGTGTTTTGGCAACCGAGCTGTATAACGGTCGCCTGAGTGGTATGGCCGGTGCCGGTTATGTTACTGGCGGCTACAGCGATGGCGTCTTACTCAACCCCAGCCTTGTCGCCAGTCATGGCGCCAAAGATGACTTTGCGCTGGTGATTAATGCCGGCGCCTTGGGTTCCGACAAAGATGACTTAATTGACGGTTTGGATGATTTGGTGGACTTCACCGACTATCTGCAATCAGCCACCAACCTGACCGAAGCGGATGCTGATGAACTCAAACGTTTGATGGCCAATGTCGACGATAAAACCCTGGGCGCCACCTTCGGTGCCAGCACGGTTCTGGCAATCCCCAACAGCATCATTTCCGCCGCCCTGATCCTCAAGGCCACCGGGACTGTAGGCCTGCTGGCCAATATCGACGATAGCGATTACGAGCTGATCGATGATCGCACTAACACAAATTTCGACCCCGAAGACCTGCAATCTTCCGTGATTGGTCGCGGTGTGGTGGTTAAAGAGCTGGGCGTGGCACTCGCCAAAAACGTTTCCCCCAGTGATGATTACCAACTGCTGGTTGGCATTACCCCCAAGCGCATCGAAGTCGACACCATTGTCTATGAAGCCACAGTTGCTGATTATGACGAAGACGACCTCGATGCGGATGACTACACCATTACAGGTAAAACCAGTGGCTTGGATGCCGGTATCACCTACATTAAAGGCAACCTGCGCTATGGCTTGACCATCAGTAACCTGAGCAGTAAGAAATTCAAATCCATTGCCGAAGGCGAGACCTTTGAACTGGCGACCCGCACTACCGCCGCTATTGGTTACACTGGCGACTGGTATAAGGCGGAGGCGTCTGTAGACCTGGATGCGGTTCCTACCTTTGGCCTGGGTGGCGATACCCAGATTTTCCGTGCGGGCGTGGAGGTATCTCCCCTGAGCTGGTTGCAGCTGCGTGCCGGTATACAGCGCGATCTGGAAGATACGCTGCCGGATGCCTACTCAGTCGGTATCGGATTCTCGCCCTTTAATGTGATCAATATTGATCTGGCAGGCTACAGCGGCTCAGACGAAACCGTTGGCGGTGCCGTACAGTTGGGCCTGCGCTTCTAAAATATACACCCCATAAAAAACGCACGCTTGTCTTGGCAACCGTGCGTTTTTTATGCTCGACATTATTTAGCCACGCCCAGCTCACGCCTGAATCAGTTGCTCCAATCGCGCTGCAATATCCTGTTGTACCCGCTCAAGGGACTGCCCCGCATCAATCAGCGTATAGCGCTCCGGAGCCATAGCAGCACGCGAATGGTATGCAGCCCTCACCCGTTCAAAAAATGCCAGGCTTTCACTTTCGAAGCGATCCAGCTCAGCACGCTGGCTTGCGCGCTCCAGCCCTTTCTGCACATCAATATCCAACACCAGGGTCAAATCGGGACGCAATTGCTGCTGCACCAGGTTCTCCAGTTGTTCGATAATCGCCAGGCTCAAACCTCGTCCCCCGCCCTGGTAAGCATAGGTAGCATCGGTAAACCGATCACTCAATACCCAGGCGCCACGCGCCAGTGCAGGTTTAATCACTTGCGCCAAATGCTGGGCTCGCGCGGCGAATACCAGTAACAACTCTGCCGTTTCATCCACGGGCTCTGTACGTTTAGCGAGCAGCAGGTTGCGGATTTCCTCTGCCAAGGGGGTCCCGCCCGGCTCGCGGGTGACTATTAATTCGATGCCGCGCGCTTCCAGCCAAGCGCGTACAAAAGCCAGATTGGTGCTTTTTCCAACACCTTCGGTGCCTTCCATGGTGAGAAATTTGCCAGATTGCATAAAGGGATAACTCAATCAAAAAATTTAATCGGATGACAGATTCCTTCACCCTCGGGGAGCGCGTATCATACCCGCTTTTTCATCCAGGGAGCTTTGCCCATGATTACCTTGCACACCAATTACGGCGACATCACTATCGAATTGGACGTCGAAAAAGCGCCGAAAACCTCAGCCAACTTCAAGCAATATGCGGAAGAAGGCTTTTACGATGGCACCATCTTTCACCGTGTTATTGATGGTTTCATGATTCAAGGGGGCGGGTTTACTGAAGACTTCGATCAAAAAACCACCCGCGAAGCCATTGAAAACGAGGCCGATAATGGCCTGCAAAACCTGACGGGCACAATTGCCATGGCTCGCACCAACGACCCGCACAGTGCAACGGCCCAGTTTTTTATCAATGTTAAAGACAACCACTTCCTCAACCACAGCGCTAAAACTTCATCCGGTTGGGGCTACTGTGTATTTGGTAAAGTCACGGCAGGTATGGACGTTGTTAATAAAATCAAAGGCGTAAAAACGGGCAGCAAGAGCTTCCATCAGGACGTACCTAAAGAAGCCGTGATTATCCAGAAGGTCAGCATCGCCTGATTCATGAACACCCTGTTCATTTCAGACCTGCACCTGCACTCCTCGCGCCCGCAGATCACGCGGGCGTTTTTCGACTTTCTCCGGCAACAAACCCACCACACCCAAGCGCTCTATATCCTCGGTGATTTTTTTGATGCCTGGATTGGCGATGACGATGATGATCCCCTGCCCAATGCAGTCGCTGAGCAATTGAAAAAGCTCAACAGTGCCGGTGTTGCCATATTCCTCATGCACGGTAATCGCGATTTTTTGCTGGGTAATAGTTACGCTCAACGCGCAGGAGCAACACTGATTGCAGAGGGGACGGTGATTGATCTCTATGGCCGCCCTGCACTCCTGTTACATGGCGATGATCTGTGCACACTCGACACAGACTATATGGCATTTCGCCAGCAAGTCCGCAACCCGGACTGGCAGGCTCAATTGCTGGCCCAGCCACTGGCAGCACGTCGCGCCCTGGCAGCCCAGTTGCGCGCGCAAAGCCAAGCCATAAACAATATGAAAGCTGAATCCATTATGGATGTGACACCCGACGAAGTGGTTCGGGTGATGGAAGAAGCGGGTGTGGATTTGCTGATCCACGGGCATACCCATCGCCCTGCACGTCACCCCTTAACCGTTCAGGGACGCCCTGCAGAGCGAATTGTCCTGGGTGACTGGCATCACCAGGGCTGGTGCCTGGACGCCAGCGCAACAGGGCTTGCCCTGCGCAACTGGGATATATAACCCCATAATTTCGCTGTTAGTTTGATTTGCTACTGGTAACCATTAGCAAACCACCCACAATCAGGAATGCCGGCCACCAGGTCCAGAGCGACAAATCCAGCAAAAATAACAATGCCAGCATCACAATTGCACCTGCCGCCACCAGTGAATTGGCAACAGCATTACCCCACCCGTTACGCCGGTATTGACTGATCGCTTGTTGTAAGGGGGCGATTGCCGCCAGCAAAATAAAAATGGCCCACCAGTTATGGAACTTCAAAAATGCAAAATCAACGCCCAGGTTACGCGCCAATAACAAGGCACCAATCGCCACAATAGCCAATCCCAAGGCCCAGTTGGAATTACTGCTTGGTGCAGGCTTCATCGGCGGTTGGTTTGAACTGTTATTAGATTCCTGGCTTTTTTCGGGTGTTGGTTGTTCACTCATGGTCATTTCCGTCATGATAAATGGGGCTGATAAACCCCTTGGACACCAAAGTCTAGTCGATTGGATTCACGCCGCCAGCACACCCGAATGAAAGCGAAACTCCACATCGGTTCCCTCAATCAACTGTTTTTCCAATGCCAAAAACTGCTGGATACGCTCAGAGAGATCCTTACCTTCTGCGGCGCGCTTGGCTAACTTGAGGTAATCCTCATAGTGGCGCGACTCCGACTTCAGCAAAGACAGGTAAAATTTTTGCAGTTCATCATCCAAATGTGGCGCTAATTTGGCAAAGCGCTCGCAAGAGCGCGCTTCGATAATCGCGCCCACGATAAGGGTATCGATATAACGCCCCGGCTCATGGGTACGCACCAACTTGCGCAATTCACCCGCATAGCGCCCCGGCGTGATCTGGTCATAGCTGACGCCCCTCGCCTCCATGATATCCATGACCTGCTCGTAATGACGCAGCTCTTCGCGCGCCAACCGCGACATTTTTTGCATCATGTCAAAATCGCCTACGTAGCGAAACATCAATGTCAGCGCGGTCGACGCTGCCTTTTTTTCACAATTGGCATGGTCGAGCAACAGCAACGCCTGGTTGTCCAGGGCATTTTTAATCCAGGCGTCTGGTGTTTCACACAATAAAAACTGGTGGATATGGGCAAGAGAGGTCATAACAGGGTTTCTTAATCTTTAGTATCAAGCATATCGGGAGTGACAAATACAGGCGAAATATAGCGCTCGTAATAAGCACAGGAAAGCGCGTAAAAATCTTTATCGATGGCATCGCGGATAGTCGACAATGGAACCTGGGTCCAACCGGGCTGTAAGGCCAGCCCGTAATCCCCCAGGTCATCAATCTGACTGGCACCAGCGCGCAACAGATCAAACACCCAGCAATAGGGATTTTGCTCAGGCTTAAACTGGATCTGCTGATGCTTGATTTGTGCTAACAATAATTTTTCGTCCACGACCTTCACCCTGTTTTGCACAATTTGGGCAAGAAAGGTTTCGAGGCGCTGGGCAATAATCAGCCGCTGCTCGTGGGTATAGGCATTCCAGTCAATCACTTCATGGGCAAAGCGCTTGCAACCACGACAGACACTGTCGCCAATGCCTGTCGAGCAAATACCAACGCAAGGTGTTTTTACAGGTTTAAATAACGACATACCAATTTAGTGGGCAATGGGTGAATCCAGAAATTCATAAAACGCCAAGGCAACGCCATTCGTCCAACCAAAACCATCCTGGTTGGGATAATTACCGCCACCGGCTTTGACATGGGTATCCACCACATTATATTTTTCCATCATTTTTCCCTCCTCGCGATAGACACGCTCATTCAAGGCTAACCAACGACGGGCAATATCGCGCGCAAGGGTGTCATAGCCATAGTGGGCCAAGCCCTCTACTGCTACGTATTGCAAGGGTGCCCATCCATTCGGGTAATCCCATTGCTCCCCGGACTGGCGGAGGCTGGTCACCAAGCCACCGGGCTTTAAAAATTGTTGCTCCAGTACTTTGACAACCCCAAGGGCATTGTCAGGACCAGCCACCCCAAAAAACAATGGGAACAGCATTGCCAGGGACAACTGTCCCGTATGGCTCGCAGCAACGTAATTGTAATCCTGGTAGGTTCCCGTCACAGGGTCGAAATGGTACTGCTCAATCAATTGCTGGCGCCGTACAGCCCGCGTGCGATAGAACGCCGATTTGGCTTGATCCTGTCGGTGCTCGTACATCCGGGCAAGCGTGATCTCCATGGAGTACATCAAGCTACTCAAATCAACCGGGATAATTTCATGGGTATTAATACTGGCCTTGGATTGGCCATCAGCAAACCAGCGGCTGCTAAAGTCCCACCCGGATTCACACGCCGCACGCAAATCGCGGAAAAATTGCGCCTTATCCTGAACCTGATATTGCTCAGCCCAGAGATACTCCTTGTTGTAAGCCTCGGCGCGCGGCTCACTGCGGCTGCCATAATAGCGATTTAAAAAATCGCCATTGGCCAGGGTTACCAAATGCTTCCCTTCTTTTCCCGCGTCCAACTCACCGGATTGACCATCCATCCAGAAGCGATACTCCCGCTCCAGCAAAGGCAGGTATCCAATGACAGACTCCATACCATGTTTGTTGGCGTAAAGTTGTAAGCTGGCGGCAAAAAATGGCGGCTGGGAGCGTCCCAGGAAATAGGTGCGATTGCCGTTGGGAATATAGCCATAGCGATCAATCAAATAAGCGAAATTATCGATCATTTGCTTAGCCAGGGTATCTCTACCGGAAGCCATAAGGCCAACGAGCGTGAAATAGGAGTCCCAATAAAACATCTCACGAAAACGCCCACCGGGGACAACATAAGGCTGCGGCAAGGGGATTAATGTGGAGGAGCGCTCATCCGCTGAAGCTTCGCGCACCAACGCATCCCAATGATGCTGCAAATGCTCACGCAGGGGACGACTGACATCAACATTTATCGCCGGTAAAGGGTCTGGCAGACGGAAATGGGATGCCACAAACGCGGCCATATCAAAAGACTCCTCGCCTGCCGAACGCCGATAATCCGCCAAAATATCTGCCGGCGGAAACAGCGGCGTCGCATCGACAAAGGTCTTGGAATCCGGATAAAGCTTTTCCATTTGTACCCGCACAAACAACTCTTCCAAATCGCGATCCGGCTGGTAATCAACTGTCTCCGCTATTTGTAAATTTTCTGCAGGGGTTTCCGGGTGATATGCCGGTGATTTGCGCTCGCATGCCACCAATACCAGGCAGAACGCGACTGGCATGATCCAATAGTTAGCCATGGTCACAGCCTCAGTATGGGGAGCCAGTCACGGACAGTTCCACCTTCCAAACAGCACCAGCACCTGTCAGATAGAGTGTCTTGCCTTCAGGACCACCAAAAGCAGCATTAGTGACATTGGCATCCGTTTTAATCAAGGCCAGCTGTTCACCGCTGGGGCTAAATACACGCAAACGCTGCGCGGTATGTTCCGTCACGTAAATATTGCCGTGGCAATCAACCGCCATACCATCGGGAATCACCAATCCTTCCACCAGGTTGTTACCTGCCTGGGGGTATCCATCCACCATGGGGTAAGCCCGCAGGATACCCTGCTCCCCACCGCCATTGACGTAGAGCACATCTTGCGCAGGTGAAAGTGAAATACCGTTGGGATTGCTGATGGTGTCGTCTACCAGGGTCACAGTGCCATCGAGATCAACGCGATACACACTGGTTTTTTCCTGCCCACCGGGCGCTGCATCGCGCTGGAAAGCCGGATCCGTAAAATACAGTGAGCCATCGTTGGCCAGTACCAAATCATTGGGACTATTGAACACATTGCCCTGATAAGCCTCAGCCACGGATGTACGCTCACCTGTCAGCAGGTTGAAACGAGACACACTTTTGTATTTATGGGTACCCGCCAATAAGTCGCCAGCCAGGTCCACGGCCAAACCATTACTGCCTGAATCCTCAATGACCGTAGTCAAGGTGCCATCCATATCAAGCTTTTGTACTCGCGATGGAAACCCCTGGGAAAATGTGAAATCCGAAAAATACAGCGCATTGCCAATCCACACAGGCCCCTCATAAAGGCCGGGCTCACTGCGCGTGCTATTGGCTGCGTCAATCCGTTGTGCAACCAGCTCGCCTTGCGGTGCGGCACCACAGGTAGAGTCTGCCGGAGAGACTGCAGCAGAGGGAGTGGAATCCGCCTTGTAATTATCAACCGGGGCCTGAACCTCGTCGCGCTGGCACCCTGAGAGTGCTACAACACACAAAATCGATACGCACAAGGACGTCAGGCGATAGTTTTTCCTTTGAAGTGTATTTTTCATGGAGTCCTCACTTTTTATTTGCCGATAGGAATGTTTTACGTCGGAAAATGATCAGTGGTTAATCATCGAGCACCAGCACTGTCATCCGCATTCAAGGTTGGTCACCTTAACATATCCCCCCTGCAAAGCCGACCGCCTCCTGCGTTAACAGGACCAGAGGTATCGTGTATAATTCGCGCCCGATTTAGCTCTTCGTTAAACCCTCTACCCAGAGGGTTTAACGCGTTGCAATCATCCCGCAAGCGGCTGCCTGAGCAGCGCTTGAATCATCCATGAAGGTCATGGATAGTCTCCCTAGGCAGAGATCCTGTCGCCGGAGTAACCCCTACACAAATGAGGATAAAACCGTGCTTGAAGCCTATCGTAAACAGGTCGCAGAACGCGCCGCAGAAGGTGTTCCACCCAAACCGCTTACCGCTGAACAGGTCGCAGGATTGGTGGAGCTACTGAAAAATCCCCCCGCTGGAGAAGCTGAAGTATTACTGGATTTGATCACCAACCGCGTTCCCCCTGGCGTTGACGAAGCCGCCTATGTAAAAGCAGCCTTCCTGAGCGCAATCGTTAAAGGCGAAGCCACCTCCCCCCTCATTGATAAATCCCTCGCAGTCAAGCTGCTCGGCATGATGCTCGGCGGTTACAACATCGAAACCCTGGTTAACCTGCTCGATAACGCCGACCTGGCCGCCCTGGCTGCCGACCAGCTCAAGCATACCCTGTTGATGTTCGATGCCTTCCACGATGTGGAAGAAAAAGCCAAAGCCGGTAACACCCATGCCCAAGCGCTGCTGCAATCCTGGGCCGATGGCGAGTGGTTTGTCAGCAAACCTAAAGTGCCGGAAAGCATCAAGCTCACGGTTTTCAAAGTCACCGGCGAAACCAACACCGATGACCTGTCACCGGCGCCTGACGCCTGGTCCCGCCCTGACATTCCGCTGCACGCCCTGGCCATGTACAAAATGGCACGCGAAGGTTTAACCCCCGACGAGCCAGGCAAAATTGGTCCTATCCAACAAATTGAAGCCCTGAAAACCAAAGGTTATCCCCTGGTATTCGTGGGCGATGTTGTGGGTACGGGTTCATCCCGTAAATCTGCCACCAACTCTGTACTCTGGTTTATCGGCGAAGATATCCCCGGTGTACCTAACAAGCGCACGGGCGGTGTGTGTATCGGCGGCAAAGTTGCCCCCATTTTCTACAACACCATGGAAGACGCAGGTGCCCTGGTATTTGAAGCCCCGGTCGACACGTTGAACATGGGCGATGTAGTTGAAATCCGCCCTTATGACGGCAAGATCCTGAATGCAGAAACCGGCGAAGTTCTCTCCGAATTCAGCCTCAAGTCCGATGTACTGCTGGATGAAGTACAAGCTGGCGGTCGTATTCCACTGATTATCGGTCGCGGCCTGACGACCAAGGCACGCGAATCCCTGGGCCTGCCACCCAGCACCCTGTTCCGTTTGCCCCAAGCACCTGTCGATACTGGCAAGGGTTTCACCCTGGCACAAAAAATGGTAGGTAAAGCCTGTGGCGTAACAGGCATTCGTCCCGGCACCTATTGCGAGCCTAAAATGACCACTGTGGGCTCACAGGACACCACCGGCCCAATGACCCGCGACGAACTCAAAGACCTGGCATGCCTTGGCTTCTCTGCCGACTTGACCATGCAGTCTTTCTGCCACACAGCCGCCTATCCCAAGCCCGTAGACATCGAAACCCAGCACACATTGCCCGACTTCATCATGACCCGCGGCGGTGTCTCATTGCGTCCAGGTGACGGTATCATCCACAGCTGGCTGAACCGCATGCTGCTCCCGGATACCGTGGGCACCGGCGGTGACTCCCATACCCGCTTCCCCATCGGCATCTCTTTCCCAGCCGGTTCCGGCCTGGTGGCATTTGCCGCTGCTACTGGAGTAATGCCACTGGATATGCCCGAATCCGTTCTGGTTCGCTTCAAAGGCGAGATGCAACCAGGTATCACTTTGCGCGATCTGGTAAATGCCATCCCGCTTTACGCGATCAAACAGGGCTTGTTGACTGTCGAGAAAAAAGGCAAGAAGAACATCTTCTCTGGCCGTATTCTCGAAGTGGAAGGCCTGCCCAACCTGAAAGTAGAGCAAGCGTTTGAAATTTCTGACGCCTCTGCCGAGCGCTCTGCCGCAGGATGTACCATCAAGCTGGACAAAGAACCCATTATCGAATACCTCAAGTCCAATATCACCATGCTGCGCTGGATGATCGAGCAGGGTTACGGTGATATCCGCACCATTGAGCGCCGTGCACGCAAGATGGAAGAATGGCTGGAGAACCCCGTGCTGATGGAAGCCGATGCGGATGCCGAATATGCAGCCATCATCGATATTGATCTGGCCGACATTAAAGAGCCAATCCTGGCCTGTCCTAACGATCCGGACGATGTAAAAGTGCTGTCTGACGTTGCTGGCGACAAGATTGACGAAGTGTTTATCGGTTCCTGTATGACCAACATCGGTCACTTCCGCGCTGCGGGAAAACTGCTCTCTGCCACCAAAGACGAGCTGTCCACCCGCCTGTGGATTGCCCCCCCCACCAAAATGGATGCACACCAACTGATGGAAGAGGGTTACTACAGCATCTTCGGTGTAAAAGGTGCGCGCACCGAAATGCCCGGCTGCTCACTCTGTATGGGTAACCAGGCGCGTGTGGCCAAGAACTCTACTGTGGTATCCACCTCCACCCGTAACTTCCCTAACCGTTTGGGTGAAGGCGCCAATGTGTATCTGGCATCCGCAGAACTGGCCGCTATCGCAGCCGTGCTTGGCAAACTGCCTACACCGGAAGAGTACCTTTCTTACGCGCAGAAAATTGACAGCATGTCTGCTGATATATATCGCTACCTCAACTTCAACGAAATTGAGAGCTACCAAAGCGCCGCCAATGAAGGTAAGCGCATTGCAGCCGTAGAGATACAGACAGTAGCCATTTAAATTGCCGTACAACGCCAGTAAAAAAGCCGGAATAAATCCGGCTTTTTTACTGGCTCTGGCTTAATTAACCCTAGGCACTTCCAAACAAAAACTGGCTACAAATAAAAAGGCGGCTGTTAAAAGCCGCCTTTTTATTGCAATAATAAATAATCAATTATTGATCAATATCTGCAACTTCTTTTAAATAACCTTGAAAGCTGGAGAAGTCTGCCAAGCCATTCATATTACCAACCTGAGCGACAATCGCCTTTTTCTGCTCTTCCGCAATCTCTTCAGCGCCTAAATTTACCGCCGCCAGTTGGATCAATGCATAATCACCACTGGCAGTGACAAAACCTGCCACAGAGGCGACCTCAGCAGTTGGTTTTGCCATATCGAACGCAAAGCCAGCAATTTCCGGCTCAACATCACTACCATAACGTTTGGCAGCTGCCGCGGTCTTCAACGCTTGTCCTTCAGCACTTGCCAACTCATCCAACGCCTTACCAGCATGCAGATCGGCAAGCAATTGAGAACCTTTGGTGCGCATCAGCTCCCTGGCCTTGCTTTCCGTCAACACACCAACAATTTGTTGCTTCACTTCATCCAGCGGTAATAGGCGGCTTGGTTGGTAATCTGTCTTTTTAATCACAACCGCACGCGTAGTATCAAGTTCTATTGGTTCACTGCTATTGCCATCCTGCAAAACATCTTCGGAAAAAGCCGCGTCAGCAACCAACTTGTTAGCAGCGATCCCTTGACCACTTGTACGAGAGAAAAGCCCGGTATTTGACACCTTTGCATCAATTTCTTTAGCCACCTCAGCCAGACTGTCGGCATTAAATGCCAACTCTTTCAGCTGCTCCAGCTTGGCAACAAAGATATTTTCAGCTTCAGCGCGCTTGAGATGCTCTTCCAAAGAGGCTTTTTGCTCCTCAAAACTTGGCGCCTGCGAACCCCGCTCAGCCAACAATTTAATAAAGTGAGTACCTGCATCTGTTTCTACAGGTGCCGAAACCTCCCCTACTTTTAAACCGGCAAGTGCCGTTTCAAATTCTGCCGGGAACGTATCTCCCTTAGTAAAACCAAGGTCGCCACCCTGCTCTTTGCTACCGAGGTCGTCCGAATAGGTTTTGGCAAGCTCAGCAAAATCCTCACCAGCTGCCAACTTTTCACGAACGGCCTTGATTTTTTCAGCATCTTGATTTTCCACAAGAATATGCGCAGCATGACGCTCGGGAGCAGCCACAAAGCTGGCAAGCCCCTGCTCATATTGTTTATGCAATTGCTCTTCGCTAATGGAAATATCAGCCATAAGAGCATCAACACTCAACTCAATGTAATCAACAGCAACCTGTTCTTCGCTGGTGTAAGCTTGCGGATTTTTGGCATAGTAATCTGCAATTTCTTCATCACTAACAACAACAGACTCTTTAATTTTGGAGGAAGGAAGAACAAAGTATGAAAAATCACGCGTCTGGTAGCTAAGCGCAATCAACTGCTCTATTTCATTAGGTGTGGTAAACGAGCTGGATGCCAAGCCTGTATACAACTGGTTCAAAACCAAATCTTTAGCCAACTGTTGGGTGTAAGTCGCATGGGTATATCCCATCATGCTCAATGCCTGGCGATAACGGGTGTTATCAAATACTCCCGCTTCATTCTTGAACACCGGCGCAGATGAGATTTGCTCGGTAATTAAATCATTGCCTACTGTCATACCCGCTTTTTTAGCAGCCTGATACAACACCTGATTTTGGATCAAATTATCCAATACCGGCTTTCGCAGATAATCTTCGCTCAGAAACTCGCTGGGAACCTGGTCGCCATAGCGATTCATCATTTGCTGTTTTTGACGAGCAATCGCATTTTGCAACTCAACTTGCGTGATTTTCTCACCATTGACTTCCACCACTTTATTAGCGGTTGGATTCCAGTTAAATAGTGATTCAACACCAAAAAGGGCAAAAATGACCACCAGGAATCCAATCAATATGTAGGAGATGACTCCTTTTGAATTATCTCTGATGCTTTGCAACATGGGGAAACTCCTAGGGCTCCAGCGGTTCCATATCTTGTGATGCCTAAGCAACAGCGATATGGAAAAGAAGGCTCTTAGCTATTAATAATCTAGATAAAATGATGAATTTCCAGGGCGAGTATTATTAGAGAAATAACCCATACAGACTAAAAAAAAGGCGCACTCAAATGCGCCCTTTTTTGTTGGTAGACCTTATCGCTATCTCCAAGATCTCACACCTGAAAGCCAAATTAATTTACTGCGTCTTTCAAGGCTTTACCGGCTTTGAAGCCAGGCACTTTAGCTGCAGCAATTTTAATTTCTTCGCCAGTTTGAGGATTTCTGCCAGTACGAGCAGCGCGCTCTTTTACGGCGAAAGTACCAAAACCAACCAGAACTACCGAGTCGCCATTTTTCAGGGCACCAGTGATGCTCTCAACTACCGCGTCCAAGGCACGTCCGGCAGCCGCTTTAGGAATATCCGCAGATGCGGCAATGGCTTCAATCAGCTCAGTTTTGTTCACACTTAACCCCTTTTGAGTAATTATTTGTTCGACAAATTTAGCACAGGGAGACCTTCTTCTATATGGCTTTACTACCTGTGCAACCTATGCAGCAAATGAACTGCGATTTATACCAACTGATCAGAGGGGGGTCAAGGAAAGCTTTTGAGTTTATGCAATTCCTCTCATTCCTCTCCGGAATACGCATATAAGCACTGCAAATTGACCGCAAAACAGCCAATTTGCAGCATATATCTATCAATGCTTAATGAGTGCTCAAACGGTTATCACTGTCGTTTTTTTGAGCAGCTTTTTCCAGCGCCCGATACTCCTCATCACTAAGGGGCTTGGGGCGATACTGCAGGGCTATCTCCAATACCTCATCAATCCATTTAACAGGCTTAATGAGTAGATCTTCTTTGATATTGGCAGGTATTTCCTTCAAATCACGCTCATTATCTGCCGGGATAACCACTGTTTTGATACCGCCACGATGAGCAGCCAACAGTTTCTCTTTTAAGCCACCTATCCGTAACACTTCCCCACGCAAGGTAATCTCACCCGTCATAGCAACATCTGCGCGCACAGGAATCCCGGTCTGTACAGACACCAGGGCGGTACACATGGCTATACCTGCACTTGGACCATCCTTAGGTGTTGCACCTTCCGGAACATGGATATGAATATCCACCTTTTCATGGTGATCTGGCGCAATACCCAACGACTGCCCCCGAGAACGAACTACCGTCAGCGCAGCCTGGATAGACTCCTGCATGACATCGCCCAAAGATCCTGTCTTGATAATACGCCCCTTACCCGCGACTGCCGAAGCCTCGATCGTCAACAGCTCACCACCCACCTGGGTCCAGGCAAGCCCGGTGACCTGCCCTATTTGATCCTTACTCTCCGCCTTGCCAAAATCAAACTTATGCACACCTAGCAAATCTTCCAGCGAGGATGGCTCCACCACGTGAGCTGCAGTCTTACGTTCTTTTACATGCAAGGTAACCACTTTACGGCAAATCTTGGCAATCTCACGCTCAAGGCCACGCACACCCGCTTCCCGTGTGTAATAGCGAACAATATCGCGAATGGCATCAGCCTTAATATCAACTTCACTTTCTTTGAGTCCATTGGCTTTCATTTGCTTGGGAATCAGATAGCGTGTTGCGATATTCAGCTTTTCATCCTCTGTATAACCCGGAATACGTATAACTTCCATACGATCCAGCAAAGGCCCAGGGATATTCATTGAGTTTGAAGTGCAAACAAACATGACATCTGACAAGTCGTAATCCACTTCCAGGTAATGATCGTTAAAATGGCTATTTTGTTCAGGGTCCAAAACCTCCAACAGCGCAGATGCCGGATCACCACGGTTATCCATGCCCATTTTGTCAATTTCATCCAACAGGAATAACGGGTTCTTAACCCCTACTTTTGCCATTTTTTGGATCAACTTTCCTGGCAGCGAACCTATATAGGTACGCCTATGGCCGCGAATCTCCGCTTCGTCGCGTACGCCGCCCAAAGCCATACGCACAAACTCACGGTTAGTAGCTCGGGCAATAGATTCCCCCAAAGAAGTCTTACCTACACCTGGAGGACCAACGAGACATAAAATTGGCCCTTTGACCTTTTTTACACGCTGTTGCACGGCCAGATATTCAAGGATGCGTTCTTTCACCTCTTCCAACCCAAAGTGGTCTTTGTTAAGAACCTCTTCAGCTCGTACAAGATCATGGCGAACTTTACTGCGCTTACTCCAGGGTACACGCACCATCCAATCGATATAGGCACGCAATACAGAGGCTTCAGCCGACATCGGAGACATCATTTTCAATTTGTTTAGTTCAGCCTTTGCCTTTTCCTCTGCCTCTTTAGGCATGGCAGCAGTGACAATTTTCTTATCAAGCTCATCAAATTCACTGACATCCTCCCCCATCTCACCCAGCTCTTTCTGAATGGCTTTAATCTGCTCATTCAAATAATACTCACGCTGGCTTTTTTCCATTTGCTTCTTGACGCGACCACGTATTTTTTTCTCTACATGGAATAAATCCACTTCTGCATCCATCATCGTCAGAAGATTCTCAACGCGCTCACGGATATCTGCAGTTTCAAGAATGGATTGTTTTTTCGCCAAATCCAAAGAGAGATGCGCAGCAATGGTATCGGCCAAACGTCCCGGCTCATCAATGCCACTAAGAGATGTAATGACTTCAACAGGAACTTTTTTACTCAGGTTGACATATTGCTCAAATTGACCAATTGCCGAAGCCACCAACGCTCTTGCTTCTGTTGAGTCCACCGCTTCAGTGTGGATCACTTCGACATCAGCACGAAAATAACTGCCTACGTCTTCAAACTTAAGCAGACGTGCACGCTCCCGTCCCTCAATCAAAACCTTTACAGTACCGTCCGGCAACTTAAGCAATTGTAAAATACTGGCAATAGTGCCAATGGCATATAGGTCTTCTTCAAGTGGATCATCTTGTTGGGGGTTTTTCTGGGCCACCAGGAGAACCTGCTTGTCACTGGACATCGCTTTCTCAAGGGCCTCAATGGATTTGCCACGCCCAACAAACAGTGGAGTGACCATATGGGGATAAACCACCACATCCCGCAGGGGTAATAAAGGGATTTCATTCACAATGGAATCCGGCAGAGTATCTGCGACCATATTTTCCTCTCTCTTAGGTTGGAGCCACAAGCTCCGTATACCCATTAAGAGTGGGGGCAGAATAGGAGAATTACAAGTTTCAGAATGTAAAAAAGGGCGCTATAGCGCCCTTATAATGCAGAGTTTTAACAGGACTAATTAATCCTCGGCCGAAGCTGCCTTGGGAGGCTTTTCCACTTGTTCATAAACCAATAACGGTTCAGATTCACCCTTGATAACCAACTCATCGACAACCACTTTTACCACATGCTCTTCGGAGGGAATGCGATACATAGTATCCAGTAGCACAGATTCCATAATTGAACGCAATCCACGTGCACCTGTTTTACGCTCCAGGGCTCGCTCGGCAACCGCATCCAAAGCATCCGGACGGAAGTCAATCTGAACACCTTCCATTTCAAACAACTTGCCATACTGCTTGGTCAATGCATTTTTAGGCTCGGTCAAGATCTGGATCAAGGCAGCTTTATCGAGTTCGTCCAAGGTAGCAATAACGGGTAAGCGACCAACAAACTCCGGTATTAATCCATAACGAACCAAGTCCTCTGGCTCCAAATCGTGGAGAGTCTCACCAAAGTTACGCTTATCGTCTTTACTCTTCACTTCGGCTGCAAAGCCAATACCGCCTTTTTCAGAGCGATCGCGAATCACTTTATCCAATCCTGCAAATGCGCCGCCGCAAATAAAGAGAATATTGGATGTATCTACCTGCAAAAACTCCTGCTGGGGATGTTTGCGTCCACCTTGTGGAGGAACAGATGCAATAGTACCTTCAATCAATTTTAACAGCGCTTGTTGCACACCTTCACCAGACACATCACGAGTGATGGAGGGATTATCAGATTTACGCGAAATCTTATCGATTTCGTCGATATAAACGATCCCCTGCTGTGCTTTTTCTACGTCATAGTCACACTTTTGCAGCAATTTCTGAATAATATTTTCAACATCCTCTCCCACATAACCTGCTTCCGTTAATGTGGTGGCATCTGCGATAGTAAAAGGCACATCCAGAAGTCGCGCCAAGGTTTCTGCCAAAAGGGTTTTACCACTACCTGTTGGTCCCACCAACAAGATATTACTTTTACCTAATTCAACAGGCTCTTTATCCTTGGCGGTCTTATCGCCAAAACGCAAACGTTTGTAGTGGTTGTATACAGCTACTGCCAGTACTTTTTTAGCGCGCTTTTGCCCAATCACATATTGATCAAGAATGGCGGAAATTTCATGGGGCTTCGGCAACTTGTCCGATGAACCCTCAGAAGCGCTTTCCTGAATTTCCTCACGAATAATATCGTTACAGAGATCAACGCACTCATCACAGATAAAAACGGACGGGCCTGCAATCAGCTTGCGGACCTCGTGCTGGCTCTTCCCACAGAAAGAGCAATAGAGCAATTTTCCGTTTTTGTCACTGCTGTCATTGGTGTGGTCGGTCATTGAAACCTCTCCATCAAATTTACTCTGTCGTATATCTGGTTTGATACCCGCGCTTTCAAGCCCACAACCAGTATTTCTGATCAGGGTACAAACCCGGCAAGCAATCCTGCCAACGCTACTTGGTTTACTTGGTTGATGTTGTCATGATTCGCTTTTCAACCACTGCGTCAATCAGGCCATAGTCTTTAGCCTGTTGTGCTGACATAAAGTTATCGCGCTCGGTATCCACTTCAATTCGCTCAATAGGCTGACCGGAATGGTGCGCCATCAGCTCATTCAAGCGAGCCCGAATCTTTAAAATTTCCTGAGCCTGGATATGAATATCAGACGCCTGACCCTGTGCTCCACCACTAGGTTGATGGATCATCACCCTGGAATTAGGCAAGCAGAAGCGCTTTCCTTCAGCACCTGCATTCAACAGGAACGCCCCCATACTGCAAGCTTGACCAATACACATGGTACTTACATCCGGCTTAATAAACTGCATGGTGTCGTAAATAGACATACCTGCCGTTACAGAACCACCGGGGGAGTTGATGTATAAATGGATATCCTTGTCGGGATTTTCCGCCTCAAGGAAGAGTAACTGGGCGACAACCAGGTTAGCCATATAGTCTTCAACCGGCCCAACCAGGAATATAACCCGCTCTTTCAACAAACGAGAATAAATATCAAAAGAGCGCTCTCCACGAGCGGTCTGCTCAATCACGATAGGCACAAGACCACTATTGATAATAGGTGATTGTGATTTAGGGTAATCGTACGACATCTTGAGTTTTTATCCTTATGAAGCCCAAGGCTTCCCGTATAGAACACTGGATCAAGTCACCAGAGAGCTTAACCCGTGATGGGATTATATGCCAGTCAAAAGCAGAATTTAGAGGAGGATTTGGCGGGGGAAAGCCGCAAAGCGAGCGCTTTGCGGATTTTTTAGACAACTAGCGCTGAGCCTTGGATTTGATGACATCGTCATAGGTTGAATCGACATCGGAAACCTTGGCTTTTGACAGAATATGGTCAACTACCTGGTCTTCCAAAACAGCAGATTCAACACCGGCCAGCAGCTCCTGATTACTGTTGTAATAATCAATCACTTCCTGCGGCTCTTGATAGGTCGATGCAATCTCTTCAATCATTGACTTGATACGCTTGGCATCAGGCTTAAGCTTGGCAGATTTAACAATCTCACCCACGATCAAACCCAGAGTCACGCGGCGACTGGCTTCCTCCTGGAACATGGTGTCAGGCAGCAATGACTTAACATCAAAGTTTTGCTGTTGACCACCAAAGCGCTGCAACATCTGGTTGCGCAACACCTGAATCTCATTGGCAACCAAAGCCTTTGGAACATCAACGGTATGGGAGGCAACCAATGCATCCATAACCTGGCCTTTCACTTTTGCCTTGAGCGCGTTACCAAGCTCACGCTCCATATTGGCTTTTACCTCTTTACGGAACTGCTTCTCGCCACCCTTCTCAACACCGAACTTTTGGAAGAATTCTTTATTCAATTCCGGCAGTACAGCTTCTGATACTGAGTTGACAGTAACCGCAAACTCAACGGCAGCGCCTTTCAACTCTTCTGAGTGATAATCCTCAGGGAATGTCAATGCGAGGGTCTTTTGATCACCCGACTTCAACCCAACAAGTCCGGCCTCAAACCCGGGAATCATAGAGTTGGAGCCCAAAATCAGGTTTTGGTTGTCCGCCTTGCCGCCTGCAAACTCAACGCCGTCTTTGGTGCCTACAAAATTGATATTGACCTGATCGCCATCCGCAGCAGCACGCTCTACCTGAGTCCAGGTTGCCTGGTGTTTGCGCAGCACGTCAATCATGTTATCTACATCTACATCGGTTACCTCAGCCTTGTGGCGGGTAATCTCAAATACAGACAAATCACTCAGTTCAACAGAAGGATACACCTCGAATACAGCAATATATTCCAGATCCTGTCCGGCAGAGAGTTGCTTGGGCTGGATAGAAGGCTGACCGGCAGGTTTGAGATTCTCTTTTTGAACAGCAGCGTAAAATGAGCGATTAATAACATCACCCACCACTTCTTGGCGGATACCTGCACCAAAACGCTGCTTGACCACAGAAAGAGGCACTTTCCCTTTACGGAACCCCTTGATAGTGACATTGCGCGCTGCTTGCTTCAGGCGATTTTCAACTTCGTTTTCTACCTGCTCTGCTGGTACGCCAACAGTCAGGCGGCGCTCCAGTCCAGACGTCGTTTCGAGTGAAACCTGCATATCTGCCTCGTGAAATAAACTGATGAGATAACTCAATCGACACGCAACCCGGTCATGCCAGATTGCAAAAATATGGTGCGGACGGAGAGACTCGAACTCTCACACCTCACGGCGCCAGAACCTAAACCTGGTGTGTCTACCAATTTCACCACGTCCGCTTAACACTCCAAAACACCCTAGCGGGCGCATGGATTTCGCACCGCTCTAACCAACTGATTTTTATAGAAATTTATAAAAATTATCCGGCCCGATACGCGAAGGGTGCAGATTTTGCCACAGTCATCCTGCAGCTTCAACCATTTAATACTCAGCGCTGGTTTCACGCTGACGCAGCACTAACTGGCGGAATTCCTTCACCCAGGACTCAAGTAGCACACCAGACACTGACGAATCCACACTATCCCGTTCGCTGGAAGCTATATCAACTACAGCAATCAAATTGTCGCCCTGGGGGAATGCCTTTTGCGGTTTTTCAGGTGCTGGAGAAGATGATAAATCTCTCACAGCACGCAGCATTTGCGCTAACCAGGAGCCAGAATCAGACCCCAGGTGCAATAGTTCCTCTGCTTCCGCCGGAGATTTACCCGCTTGGGATAAAACATCAACCAGGTTTACTACGTCCTGGATCAATGCCACATTTTTTAAGTGATAGTTTTCACCAAGCTCGCGCAGATAGAAGGTATACGCCAACCCCAAATGCATCAGTGCGCCATCTTCCAATGCCCGCTGTTGAATTCGCTGGGAGGACTGGAGACTGTCGAGCGCAGCAGCCATAGCAATCAGCGTACCGGCATAAGCAATCTTTTGATTGACTAGGGAAAGGTGTTTATTTGCCATTTCTTATCAACAGGACAGGTGCTTATTTCTGCACCTGCCACCGGCCATTCACATAAAAAGCCTTCCAGCCTGTCGCCTTGCCATTCACTTCCGTTTGCACATATTGCTCTTTTGTCTTGCGACTGAAACGCACTATGGCTTTATTGCCCTCCGGATCGGAAACCGGCGCAGACAGCAGGAAGTGGTACTTGGGATCAAGCTGGTTTTTGTAAGGCAGCAACTCAGCGACAAGTGGCGCACGTGTCTCGCGATTTTTCGGGAATTGGCTGGCCGCCAGGAACAAACCGGCAGCGCCATCGCGCAATACATAGTGATCATCCACCTTTTCACAGCGCAACTCCGGCATAGCGATCGGCTCCACTTTCGGGGGAGCAGCCTCGCCATTCTTGAGCAGCTTGCGTGTGTTTTTACAGTCAGCGTTAGTGCAGCCAAAGTATTTGCCGAAACGCCCGGTCTTCAGCTGCATTTCACTACCGCATTTATCGCACTCAATCGTAGGACCTTCGTAGCCCTTGATGCGATATACACCCTGCTCCACCTCATAACCGGGACAATCAGGGTTATTGCCGCAAATATGCAATTTGCGCTGCTCGTCAATCAGATAGGAGTCCATTGCCGAGTTACACAATTTACAGCGATGTTTGGAGCGCAATTGACGTGATTCGGCCTCGTCATCCGCATCGGCATCTATTACTTCATGGCCGGAAACAAGGTTCATGGTGTTCTTGCAGCGCTCCTTGGGCGGCAAGGCATAACCTGAACATCCCAGGAAAACCCCGGTACTTCCGGTGCGGATTTGCATATGGCGACCGCAGAGGCTGCAGGGGATATTGGTATCTGTTGGATCGTTGGCACGCATGCCCTTATCCTGACGCGATGCGGTATCCAATTGCTGGCTGAAATCGGCATAGAACTCATCTAGCAGCTGACGCCAGTTCTTATCCCCCTGCGCAACCTGATCAAGTGCTTCCTCCATATTGGCGGTAAAACCGTAGTCCATCAGGTCGTCAAAGCTTTCCATCAGGCGCTCTGTGACAATATCACCCATTTTTTCCGCATAGAAACGGCGATTCTCCTGGCGTACATAACCGCGCTCCTGGATGGTGGAAATAATCGCTGCATAGGTTGATGGGCGGCCAATCGCACGCTTTTCCAATTCTTTTACCAAGCTGGCTTCGGTGTAACGCGCTGGCGGTTTGGTGAAATGTTGCTGTGGGTTCAGCTTCACCAAAGGAAGCACCTGCCCCACCTTCATGTCTGGCAGGACCACGTCTTCGTCTTTTTTGGCCTGCTGCGGAAGCACTCGGGTATAGCCGTCAAAGCGGATCACGCGACCGCGGGTACGCAACTCATAGTTGCCTGCTTCAACTACCACACTGGTACTGGTGTACTCGGCCGGGGTCATCTGGCAGGCAACAAATTGTTGCCAAATCAAGCCATAGAGCCGCTCTGCATCGCGCTCCATAGCAGAAAGTTGATTGGGCATAACATCTACGCTGGAGGGGCGTATAGCTTCGTGAGCCTCCTGCGCTCCCTCTTTACTGGAATAAGCCACAGGCTCCTTTGGCAGGTATTTCTGACCAAAATTATCCAGGATATAAGTTCGACAGGATTCCACCGCCTCCTGGCTAAGGTTGGTTGAATCTGTACGCATATAGGTGATGTAACCCGCCTCATATAAGCGCTGGGCAAGCATCATGGTTTTCTTTACCCCAAACCCTAAGCGGGTACTGGCCGATTGTTGCAAGGTCGAAGTGATAAAGGGCGCTGTCGGTTTTGACTGGGTAGGCTTATCTTCGCGGCTGACGACCTTGTAAGCGGCATGCTGTAGTGCTGTGACAGCAGCCATCGCCTGGGCTTCATTGATCGGCTTGAACGCCTCTTCACCCTGCTTTTTCACCTCAAAACTGGCGATTTGGCCACTTTCGGCCTTCAGGTCGGCAAACAGGGTCCAGTATTCTTCCGGAATAAAGGCGCGTATTTCGCGTTCGCGTTCGACAACCAAGCGCACAGCAACAGACTGTACCCGCCCGGCAGATAGGCCCCGGGCAACCTTTTCCCATAGCAATGGCGACACCATATAGCCGACAACACGATCCAGGAAACGGCGCGCCTGTTGCGCATCGACACGGTTCTGGTCTATCGGGCCAGGACTTTTAAAGGCATTTTGAATAGCCGTCTTGGTAATCTCGTTAAATACGACACGGCGAAAACGGCTTTCATCGCCGCCGATAGCCTCGCGCAAATGCCAGGCAATTGCCTCTCCCTCTCTATCCAAGTCGGTTGCCAGGTAGATGGCGTCCGCCTTTTCAGCAAGCTTCTTCAGCTCATCAACCACTTTTTCCTTACCAGGGAGTATTTCGTAGTGGGCCTCCCAGTGGTTTTCCGGGTCTATCCCCATTCGGCCTACCAACTGGCTTTTGCTCTTTTGCGCTTGATATACCGCCTTTTGTTCTGCCGACATTTTGCGCGTAGCAGCTGCCTGCCTGGCTCGCTCCTTGGTATCCACGGGTTTGTTATTGCCACTGGTAGGCAAATCGCGGATATGGCCAATACTGGACTTAACGACAAAGTCGCTGCCCAAGTATTTATTAATCGTTTTTGCCTTTGCAGGCGACTCAACAATAACTAAGGATTTACCCATGGCAGGTCACGGTATCTCTGTAATAAAAAGAAGGACGACATAATGAAAAATGTGCCGCCACTTTGTAATATAAATGCCTGGAGTCACCAGATTTCACCCGGATCACTCCGGTGCCGGCTCGAAAGGTGCGCATATATAAGTCGATAACCCCCCGTGGTCAAGCGACTTTTGTTACACAAACCTGAGATAAAGCAGCTATATAGAAGCATCAAGAGCCGGTATTGCAATCCAGAACCCACTTGAAGCTATGATGGCAAGTCTCTGTTTTGCAATGGTTTTACCTATAAAACAACAATCCCGGCTTTTCTTGGCCGGCAAAGTTTTCTAACCATAGTCGACAGTTTTCAATTTCGCATGACTCTACTCACCATTTTGATCTTCATCACGCTGGCGACACTGCTCCTGGTCAGTATTCTTAACCGCATCCAGCAGCGCCAGCGCCAACGCCGGCAACAACAGCGCAGGCTCAGGTTACAGGTTGAAGCCCTGCAAGACATGCTACAGTGCCTGGAGCAAACCCTGGCCAACCCGACCATTGCGCGCCATATCAACGATAGGATCATTGATCTGCTGAATCAGATTCTGGCATTGGAAGATCGCCATACCGAGCATATAGAAACCGCCATTCACAAGGCAGAGGCCTATGCTAACCAGCTCACTAGCCCTAGCTACACCAACCGCGCCAGCTACCAGCGCGATAGCGATGCCCAAATTGCCAAGAGCCAGGCCCATTTGCTGGAGGTGATTGATTTAATGCCACACCTCGCCGTCCAAGGCAAAATCAGCGAGGTAGAGCTGGACATTTATCGGAAAGAATTGCGCTGGGCACATTTGATGGTGGCGGTCATGTCATTTGTCGCCCAGGGAGATAAATGCATGGCTATCAGCGATCGCTTTTCTGCACAGGCGTTTTACCGTAAAGCCCAGCAATTATTGATGGAATCCCTTGACCCAGACCCACGCCGCTTGAAGTTAATCAAGGAACTGAGTGAATTGATTGACGGCTCACGCAACAATTTGAGCCGTGACTTGAGCGAGCCCAAACGACTTAGCCTGGCCTAGAGGCTTGCTTGGGACTTGATAGCGCAGCCTTTTCGTTCGCCTGGACTCCGACTAACAATTGATGCAAATACTGCAGGCTGGCCGCTTGCTCCTCTGGTGTTTTGGCAACACCTTTTTCCGTCCAGTAAACACTGGTGCCCGCCATTCCGGAGGCTATTGCTTTGAAAGAGACAGGTACCGTCGTCATCTGTTCTTTTAACCAGTCAGCCACGGCGGACGCAGGCCGTCCATCCCCTATCCAATCCCACTCCTGGTAAAAATTCCCTTCATGGGCATAACTCGTGCGCATCAATATCCAATTGGACTCAGGGATACAAGACTCTGGCGGAGGCAAGTAATAACAGGGGATAGCCGGCGAATCCTCCAGGTCTGTTTTCAGGCGCGGCAAATGACGCATGGCAAAACGCAGCCCCAAATCGCGTGCGGCCAGGCGCAACTGCTCGCGACGGCGCTGTTCCGGATTGGGTCGGAGCATGGCCATAGGGCCAACCACCAATGCAATAGCAATTACGAGTAATAACAGGAACTTCATGTGATTCTTCCGATCCGACTAACAACACCTGAACTATTGACATCAGCCAACGGGAAAATACCAATCCCTGCCAAATGACAATCCGGGAACTATGATTACACTACGAGAATATGATTACACTAAAAGGCGCAGCATATTCACCGAGGGGGAATCATGAGCAACAGCCTGTATCAACACATCATCGTCGGACTGGACCTGGCCGAGGACTGTCCGCAAGTGCTACTCAAGGCAGCAGCCCTGGCAGCCAGCTTTCGCGCCAAACTTACCCTGGCCCATGTATTGGAGCCCATCGCATTTGCCTATGGCGGCGACATGCCGGTAGACCTGTCCGGTATCCAGGAACAGCAAGTCCAGAAAGCGGAAACCGAACTGGCACAACTGGCCAAACTGACCGACTATCCAATCCAGCAGCAGCATGTCCTGGTTGGCCAACCGGCGGCAGAACTCCATTATTTGGCGGAACAGGAAAGTGCAGACCTGATTATTGTCGGCTCCCACGGCCGCAAAGGCCTGGCCTTATTGTTGGGGTCCACACCTAACAGTGTTTTGCACGGCGCCAGTTGTGATGTGCTAGCGGTGCTGGTCAACAAAAGTGCCAAGGGGGAATAGCAACTACTGTTGCATATCCTCCAGCTCAGCCCAACGCTCGAAACAGTTATCCAACTGCTGTTGTACCTGTCCCAGTTGCGTTAATTTGGCTTCGACATCGGCCTGTGCCCGATTGTAGAAATCAGGGGCGTTTACTTCGGTTTGCAAGTGCTCCAGCGCCTCTTCCAGGCGCTCGATGGTTAACGGCAACTCATCAAATTCCTTTTGCAACTTATAACTGAGCTTGCGGGTTTTGGTCGAGGAGCGAGCGTCACTTATAACAGGCTTTTCTTCCACGGATTCCTTTTTGGCGACAGGCAATGCATCCTCTGTCCAGCGCCCCCCCTGGCGCAACCAATCATCGTACCCGCCGACATATTCCAGGACGCGTCCATTACCTTCAAATGCAATAACACTGGACACCAAATTGTTCAGAAATGCCCTATCGTGGCTGACCAGAAGTACGGTTCCTTCATAATCTGTCAGTATTTCCTCCAGTAGCTCCAGGGTTTCCACATCAAGATCATTGGTAGGTTCATCCAGTACCAACAGGTTTGCCGATTTGCTAAATAACTTGGCCAGCAAAACCCGATTGCGCTCTCCTCCGGACAGGGCACGCAAAGGCGTACGGGCACGCTCTCCACTGAAGAGAAAATCACTTAGATAAGAAAAAATATGTTTGGATTTGCCATCAACATCGATAAATTCACGCCCTTCAGCAATGTTATCAACCGCATTTTTATCCAGGTCTAGCTGATCGCGCAGTTGGTCAAAATAAGCGACTTGCAGATTGGTGCCACGACGGATATGGCCAGATTGAGGTTCAAGTTCCCCCAGGATCAGTTTCAACAGGGTACTTTTGCCGGCGCCATTGGCACCCACCAAGCCAATGCGATCACCGCGCACGATGCTGGTTGAAAAGTTATCGACGATCACCTTATCGCCCCAGCGATAATTGACCTGGCTCAGCTCTGCCACCAATTTACCGGATGCCTCTCCACTGGCCAGGCTAAAGCTGGCCTTGCCCACTTGCTCACGCCGCTGGGCACGGGTGTCACGCAAGGCTTTCAGCGCCCGCACCCTGCCCTCGTTACGCGTGCGCCGCGCCTTGATGCCCTGGCGGATCCACACCTCTTCCTGTGCCAGTTTCTTATCAAACAACTCATTGTGGCGCGCCTCATCCGCCAGTGCCTGTTCGCGATACACCAGGAAGCTGGCGTAATCACCGGCCCAGTAGCGCAACCGACCCCGATCCAATTCGGCAATATGGGTCGCCAGTGCCTGCAGCAAGGAGCGGTCATGGGTGATAAATACCAGGGCGCCATTAAACGCCAACAACTGCTTTTCCAGCCATTCAATAGCAGCGATATCGAGATGGTTGGTGGGTTCGTCCAGCAACAGGACATCCGGCTCCAACACCAAGGCCTTGGCCAGGGCAACACGACGGCGCCAACCACCGGAGAGTTCACGCATAAAGCGCTCTGCCGGTAGCGCAAGGCGAGATAACACCTCCTCCACTTTTTGCTGCAACAACCAGCCATCGGCAGCTTCGATTTGCAGCTGTAATTGGGTCATACGCGCCAGGCCGGCATCATCCAGGGCATCGCTATGGGCTAACTGACGGTATTCCGCCAGCAAATCCCCGACGCCTTTGAAACCTGCCGCAACCACATCAAATACACGGCGGTCATCCGGCTCCGGCAAATCCTGCTCCAGCCGGGCAATGCGGATACCGCCCTGGCGAATCACCTCGCCTTTGTCCAGATCCACCTCACCGGCGATCACTTTAAGCAGTGTCGACTTACCGGTTCCATTGCGCCCAATCAGGCACAGGCGCTGGCCTTTTTCGATGTTGAACTCAACATCGTCCAGAATAACTTGCAGGCCGTAGCCCAAATGGGCTTTTTCAATTTTAATCAGCGACATAGAAGGAATAATTCAAGTGTTTTTTGAGCCTAAATGTGACTGGCAGACGAGGCTGTTGACTGTTATTCTCAAGGGCATTATGACCGGCATCACTGCCGCGCCAGATCAGTCTTTGCCAATGATTGCGTTTCCTGTCTTCGATAAAAACCAAGGAGTGCCACAACACCCAAGCAGGAGGGCACCAACAGGAAGACCGTAGTTGCCATGAAATGGGGGCGAATCATATCCCAGTCACCCAGGCCAACCAAGCGCAATCACCGATGAATTGTTGTTGAGGTATCCATGAGTTTTACCCGCCTGTTATTTCACCCGCTTGGCTTAAGTGTCAGCCTCATCCTGGGTTGTAGCCTTGCCCCTTTGTCCCTGGCTAACAATACATCGACGCAACAGGCCGTTGCGCCACCGGGTATTGCGCTTGCGAGCAGCCATATACCCACCAAGCCCGACCAATACACGGTGCAACGTAAAAAGTATGCTGCTGCCCAAAAGGCGCTCAGTGCCAAAAACACCACTGAATTCCATCGCCTGAGCGAGCAATTGGCCGGCTATCCATTGCTCACCTACCTGGAATATGAGGAGCTGGTTCCCCGCCTGGTCAACCTGCCTTACAAAGATGTAGAGCGCTTTTTTGCCCGTTATCCGGATTCTTTCCTCGCCGAGCGCCTTACCCATCGCTGGTTGCGCACCCTGGCCCAACGCCAGCAATGGCAGGACTATCGCCGTTTTTATGATGCGCGCCTCAGCGACCCGGAGCTGGCTTGCCTCAACTTGCGCGCCCGCCTGGAAACCAAAGACACCAGCGCCCTGGTTGAAGCCGATAGCTTATGGAATATCGAAAAAACCCAATCCAAGGCCTGCGATCCAGTCTTCGAACAGTGGAAAAAAGCCGGGCGTATGACGCCGGAGCTGATCTGGAGCCGGCATTTAAAAGTGGTACGCGCTGGCGATGTGGGAATGGCCGGCTATCTCGCGCGCCAGTTGCCTGCTGCAAAACAACCCCTGGCCCTGCAATTACAACAGGTAAACGCCAATCCCGGACTGATTAAACAAACCACGCGTTTTTCACAGCAGACACCGGAAATGAAAAGCATCATCCTGCTGGGGCTGGAAAAATATGCCCGCCAGGATGCCAGTGATGCCCTTCGCCTGTGGCAACACTATGATGCCCAACAACTCTTCGAAGATGCGGACCGCCTGCATATCAAACATCAAATTGCATTGCGCCTGCTACACCAGAAAAAAGATCGGGAGGCAGAATTACTGGTCGCCTCATCGCCGGACTTAAGCCGCCTGGACCTGGTTGAATGGCTGATTCGCGAATCACTGCGACGCCAGGATTGGGAGAAAGTCAACGAGTGGCTGACTCGCCTGCCCGACGATGCACGCCAAACCGAACGCTGGCGCTATTGGCGCGCACGCACGATGGAAGAATTGAAAATTCTTGAGCACAACGGTGAAACGCCCACGGCGATTTATGCCAGCCTCGCACCGCAGCGCAGCTTTTATGGTTTCCTTTCCGCAGATAAAACCGGTATCGATTACCACCTGCTCGACCGCCCGGTAACCTTTACCCCGGAACAACTGACCAAGGTCGAAAATCACCCTGGCATTCAGCGGGCACGTGAATTCTATTTAATGGGGAATATGAGTGCAGCCAGCCGCGAATGGTTCTATAGCACCCGCCGCCTGCCAGCCCAGGACATTGCAATTGCCGGGAGACTGGCCAAGAGCTGGGGGTGGTATCGCCAGGGCATACAAGCCATGGTAGATGGAAACTATTGGGATGACCTGGAAGTGCGTTTCCCGGTGCTGTACCAGGACCATGTCGCCAAGGCAGCGAAAAAGACCTCGGTTAATCCCCTGTTGATTTTGGCAGTAACACGCCAGGAAAGCGCCTTTATGCACGACGCAAAATCACCGGCAGGCGCAGTAGGCTTGATGCAACTATTACCCTCCACCGCCAAGCAGACGGCACAGCGTAATGGCTTGAGCTTTCATCAACAGGATCTGCTGACACCGGAAAAAAATATCGCTTTGGGCAGCCATTACCTGGAGCAACTGCTCAAAACCTATGACGGCAATCGTATTTTGGCAGCCGCCGCCTATAACGCTGGCCCTGGCCGGGTGCGCCAATGGCTTAATAAGGAAAAAGACAGTCAGCTTCCCTACGATGTATGGATAGAAACTATCCCCTTTAGGGAGACCCGAGGCTATGTCCAAAATGTGCTGTCTTTCTCGGTGATATACGCTTACCGCCTGGGGCAAAAACAAAACTTCATCACCCCGGAAGAAGCCAACACCCAACTTTAGTATCGCTGCACTCACAAGTAGCGCTGAACATGATGTTTAACAAAAAAACCGGCACAAGGCCCACTGCTGTCCCATAGTTCTACTCATAAGGCGAGCCTCATTTGAGGCTCGCTTTTTTTATGATTCGGCGGGTCCGGTATCAGGATGCTTTTTAGACTCCTACGCTCAAACAAATTTAACTGAATTACCCTCATGATCCGTTGAACTGTCCATCCCGCTTTAGTGCTGTGACGCGAAAATGCCAACAATAGATACGTAATCATGGCAATCCAAATTTGTGTTAACACCGCATTTCTTGAAGTGCCCACAAACGCTTTGATCTTCAGGTTTTGTTTGATCGCTTTGAAGAACAACTCCACCTGCCAGCGATCCTTATAAATCGCTGCAATTGTGGCCGCCGCCAGCTGAAAGTTGTTGGTGAGAAACTCATAGAATTTGCCGGTTGTTGCGTCACGATAGCCAATTCGACGCAACTTCGGTGCGCCGCGTTTGATCGCATGAGCGCTGGATAATTGAATGACCTGATCACTGATAATACCTTTGCTGCTGTCGGCATAGCGACGTTCTTCCACGCGATAGACGGCTTTGGCGCGCAAGCGGGTTACAAAGAAAACTCCTTTATCTGTCAATAACTTAAACCAGCGGTAATCCACGTAGCCTTTATCAAACGCAACGATGCTGCCTTTGGGAAAATCAAATTTTCGTCCCTCAATCATGTCGTTTTCCTGGCCATCACTGAGTGCGACAAACTCCGGCACTTGGGTGCCATGATTCAGGCCAACACTTAATTTTACATTTGCTGTGTCATCTCGATGCGCCGCCCAGGGAAATACCGACAGCGATAAATCAATCGCGCTGGCATCAAGGGAGTACAGCGGATTTTTAAACTGGAATTTGTGTTTGCCCTGCATGGATTTACAGCGGTGAAGCAGACGAGCAAATACGTGTTTGTAGAGTTCGGCGGGCTGTACTTCGTTGATTCGTGCCAACGTTGAACGGGCTATTGGCTTGGCACCGAGATGATAAAGTTTATGCTGCTGTGCTTCGAGATTGGATTGAATATCACGCAAGCTTTGGCGGCCAGAGAGCTGCGACATGGCCATGCCGACAAATTGATCCCAGCGGGTGGCCGAGCGCAATTTTTGGCCGACATGATGCTTTTTAGCTTCCGCTTCAAATTCATGTCTCGATAAAGGTTTGAGTAGTTGATGAAATGCGGTGTTAGAATGTGACAAAGCCTGTTTTCCTTTGTTTTACCAATGTTTGGTCGCACTTACATTGTATCAACTTGGAAAACAGGCTTTTCTTTTATCTACAAACTATGGGACAGCAGTGGCGTCATGCCGCTTTTTTATTGGTTAATCTGGATAAAACCCTCACTGGGGTTTTGACAATAAAGGATTACAATTCTTTATTGTCACCCTGCCTTCCAGCAAATTCCCTTTGGAGTACTCACGAAAAATACACTGGTTTTTGGCCGGATCGTAATTTTCAATCCAGAGGTTATCGTCCTTCCAGGTTGCTTGCATATGCATTTCGCCATCGGGAACAGTGAGCGTCATCACTCCCCCCCAATGCTTTACAAAATATTGCTCGTAGTGAAACACATACATACCCCAGCCAATAATAAGAACGATCAGGCCTCCAATAAAACCCACTTTGGCTTTGAAATAACGTCCAATGCCCCAGAATACAAAGAGGCTAACGGCAATAACAGCAAACCAGTAGAGGTACGTAATCATGGCGATACTCCTTCGATGATTAGATGAGGGCACATCAGAATAACCTGGGCCCAAACAGGATCATCGACGAGTTTAGCACTCTTTAGCGATATATTTAGCCTTGGCCCGGCGCAATCCGACCATTAACCCCAACAGGGCAAGCATCCACAGGCCGACAGAACTGCTGCCATCACTCTTTTTATTGATGAGGGTATTTTTGACCGGATTAAGGGTTGCTGCTGAGTTGGGATCTGCGTTGACAACCAGGATATTGCTAATCAGCACCAGGTGGCGATCATCAACAGTGACGTTATTTGTAGCGTCTTCAGCGGTATAGTCACGCAGGGGGATTGCATCCAGGGGCGAGCGCATATTGAAGCGATTCAGGGCAGCTATGGCATCCAGGACGTCAATACCACTGATCACCTGGCCGAAAACGGTAAATCCGCCATTTTGGGTATCCAGATTTTCCGCATTCACATCATTCAGGTTGAAAAACCACTGGCTGCTGGCGGTATCCGGACCTGAGGATTGCTTAGCCATGGCAACTGTGCCACGCACATTCGAATAGATTGGCTGGTTGGTGATTTTGGGGCCGGTTTTCACCGATTTCAGCGGGAGGCTGCCATCGTAAAAATAACCACCAGCCTGGACAACATACAATTTTCCTGACGATGAGCTGGTTACGCGGTGAATCACGTTATTTTCGTAATTACCGTAACCCTCTGCACCTTCGACATAGTTGAGGAAGTTATCAACGGTTGCCTTGGTTGCCGGGTCGTGATCGAACAAGTTAATTTGAACATTGCCCAAAACCGTTTGCACCTCCACTATCGTTGCGTGGGCATGGGCACCACATAACAAACCAAGCCCAAGGGCAGTGGTTTTCAGGGGGTGGCCGATAACGTTGTTCAGGATTTGAGCAAACGGCAATTTCATTATGGTAATAACCTCAAGGTTGATCTTGGCAAATAATGGCATATTAGCCGAATGGAGGCATGACAACACGACTTCCGTTGTAGCATTTTGTAATCTGCCGTTATACGCGCCTATTCATCGATACACTTTAACCAGTGTCCGTTGGCCTGGGGCTTTACTTCATAGCGCGCCCAGAGACGGAATTCAGTGCGCAGGCAAATTCCCGTTGCATAGGCACCATCGCCCGCCACCGTTTTATAAATAACCTGATCCTTATTCGCCGACGGGCTGCTGTCAGCGGCGTCTATGACTTGGCGCACACTCCACAAGTTCCCCAGTTTGCCATTGCTGTAGTAGCGACCTGCAATAATCTCATTGGGATGGGTAATATTTTTTTCAGCGTGTTGTTTGGCCAACTCCAATAGCTGGGTCAAGTTGTCATGCGTAATATCGATATAGGAATCCAACTCTTCCATAGCCGCCGAAAAGTCCTCCTGGGTCAGCTCGTATTGACGCTCTGAAGTTTTGGTTGGCTTGGCCAGGGTTCGGCGAGTGAGATGGGCCGGGTAGCGCCGCCAGGGAAACAGCGCATTAAACGCAACCGCCATTAGCAGGATACTGGTCACATTCACCAGGATAGGCATCAACAGGTAGTAGTATTCCAGGCGGTAGATTTCAGGCCCGCCAATCACCGCGGCAAGCGCAGTCGCACCGCCGGGTGGATGAATACAGCGTGCATAGTGCATGGCACCGACAGCCAGACCGACTGCCAGCGCGGGAGTCCAGGTTTGATCCGGGAACATCTGCTGGCAGCTGACACCGACAAAAGCGGAAATCAAGTGTCCGCCCAATACTTGCCATGGCTGTGACAAGGCTCCCTGGGGGACAGCAAATAGCAATACGGCTGACGCTCCCATGGAGGTCACCATGATCAATGTGCCTGCAGTGTGCATAAAACCATGGGGGAAATACCAGCGGGTTCCCCAATAGACAGCCAGGATACCCAGGAAAGCCCCCAAGGCAGAAACCAGTTTCTCGTGATGACTCGTGGTATTGCGCTCTATCCCCAATAACGCGCGAGCTTCATGCAGCCAATGATTAACAGACATAGGTATTGTTCCGCACCATAAAAGTGCAGCATCCTAGTGCGAGATGCTTGGCAGATCAAACTCATTCGCCAAATCCTTACACAAAATAAACAGGCAGGATTGACCTGGATCATTGGCCCTGTACCCGCTTGACCTTACCATGATGTCAAGGATTATCCTGAGCCTGGATAATTACCGAAAAGAGGCGTGTTTGTATGTACCGTTTCCATGTTCCTGCGATGACCTGTGATGGCTGTGCACGCGCAATCACCCGTGCAATCCAGCGGCAAGATCCGCAGGCCAGTATCAGTGCACTCCCCTCAAGCCACCGGGTAGATATCCAAACCGGATTGGACAAGGGCCAACTGGTGCATATTCTGGAAGAGGCCGGCTACGGCGATGGGTTGGAGGAAATCCCGCATGGCTAATACTGCGACAGAAGCAAGTCTCGACCTGCACATTGAAGGGATGACCTGTGCCTCTTGTGTCGGCCATGTGGAGCGCGCCTTGTCCAGGGTAGTTGGCGTCACCGGGGTGAATGTCAACCTGGCTACTGAACGGGCGCATATCGAGCTGGCTGATGGTACGGACACAGCCGGTATTACCCCGCAATTGATCAGCAGCGTAGAAAAAGCAGGCTACGATGCCAGCTTACTCACTACAGACGCCACGGCTATCGATGACAAGGAGGAAGAGCGCAACAACCTGCAACGCCAATTGTGGATAGCCGCCTTGTTAACCCTGCCTGTGTTTTTACTGGAAATGGGCGGACACCTGATCCCTGCCCTGCACCACTGGATCATAGCGACCCTGGGAAATAACCATTGGATCATACAGGCCATATTAACGACATGGGTCATGTTCGGCCCCGGGCAGGTCTTTTATCGCAAGGGGCTGCCAGCCCTATTCCGTTTGCAACCGGATATGAACTCACTGGTTGCCCTGGGTAGCCTTGCGGCCTGGGGATATTCGCTGGTCGCCACCTTTAAAGCCGATTGGTTGCCTGCCCAGGCTGTCCATGTCTACTACGAAGCAGCTGCAGTTATTGTCACCCTTATTTTGTTGGGCCGTTTGCTGGAGGCTCGTGCCAAAGGGCGTACCAGCGAAGCCATTCGCCAGTTAATCAAACTCCAACCACACAAGGCTCAGCGCCTGCGCGATGGCCAGCCCGAGGAAGTTGATGTCACTGCCCTGAAACCGGGCGATGTCGTATTGGTGCGCCCCGGTGAGCGTATTCCCATGGATGGCCAGTTACTTGAAGGCCAATCCTATGTCGATGAATCCATGATGACCGGTGAGCCCTTGCCTATTAACAAAAAAGCCGGCGATAACCTGATTGGTGGAACACTCAATACCACAGGTTCCCTTACCTATCGACTCACCCATGTTGGCAAAGACACATTACTTGCCAGGATTATCCAACTGGTTGAACAGGCGCAGGGCAGTAAGCTGCCTATCCAGGCAGTCGTAGATCAAGTCACGCGTTGGTTTGTACCGGCAGTGATGCTGATTGCACTGGTGACGTTTGCCGTTTGGCTGGCGGTTGGTCCGCAACCGGCACTCAGTTTTGCCCTGGTCAATGCAGTTGCGGTACTGATTATTGCCTGCCCCTGTGCCATGGGCTTGGCGACACCAACATCGATTATGGTGGCCACAGGCAGGGCTGCGAACCTGGGAATACTCTTTCGTCGAGGCGATGCATTGCAAACCCTGGCAGAGGTTCGTGTTATCGCCTTTGATAAAACCGGAACCCTGACGCAGGGCAAACCTGAATTGACAGACTTTATCGTCGCAGACGGTATCAACAGTGCGGAGTTGCTCGCCCTTGCAGCAGCGGCCGAACAACATTCGGAACATCCTATCGCCCAAGCGTTGATCAAGGCTGCCGCTGCACAGGCGTTAACGCTACCCAGGCTCCTCCAGTTTGAAGCAATTCCCGGGTTTGGCCTAAAAGCAAAACTCGAAACCCCGGCGGGCGAACAAATCCTGTATATCGGAGCCGATCGATTAATGGTGCATATAGGCTTGGCGATTGACAGCCTATCGGCTAATGCAGAGCGCCTCGCCCACGAAGGAAAAACCCCGATTTACCTCGCCGTAAATGGCCGTGTAGCGGGCATCATGGCATTGGCTGACACCATCAAGCCCGGCACCAGGGAGGCCCTGGATACCTTGCATCAACTTGGCTATAAACTGGCCATGGTCAGCGGAGATAACACGCGCACGGCACAGGCAATTGCCAGACAACTGGGGATTGATGATGTGGTTGCTGAGGTATTACCGGAACAAAAAGTCAATGTTGTAAAAACACTGCGCCAACGCAAGGGAAAAATTGCATTTGTCGGCGATGGTATCAACGATGCCCCTGCCCTTGCTGAAGCCGATGTTGGCCTGGCCATGGGAACAGGTACCGATATCGCCATTGAAAGCGCGGATGTTGTTTTAGTGCGCGGCGATGTTAATGCAGTTGCACAAGGGCTGGGATTGGCGCAGGCAACCATGCGCAATATCAAACAGAATTTATTCTGGGCATTTGCTTACAATGTGGCCTTGATTCCCCTGGCGGCCGGCCTTGCCTACCCGGTGCTGGGTATCCTGTTGTCACCTGTTTTTGCCGCAGGCGCCATGGCCTTGTCCAGCGTATTCGTGGTGACCAATGCACTTCGCTTACGCTCCTGGCGTGCAACCTGATGGAGATGTCCCCATGAGTGCCAACCGACAACACACACCAACACTGGAATTGGCAGATGCCCATGCACAAGGGCTCTATAGCATCGGTGAGGTCGCCAGGCATACTGGTCTGAGCGCTAAAATGATCCGTCACTACGAATCCCTGGGGCTGGTAAACCCAACAGGCCGCACCCAGGCTAACTACCGTTTATATCGGCCCCGGGATATCCATCTATTGAAGTTTATTCGCAGCGCCCGCGACCTTGGCTTCTCCATGAAACAGATCGCTATTTTGCTTGACCTGTGGCAGGACGCCGGACGCAATAGTGCCGAAGTAAAACAACTGGCACTGGAGCATATTCGCACTATGGATGAGCGGATTAACGCCTTGCAACATATGCGCGAAGCGTTGAATGCCCTGGCCAACCAATGCCATGGCGATCATCGCCCGGATTGCCCTATCCTTGAGGGGATTGAAGGTCTCGCCGGACTGACCAATTGCGTTATTATTGAGCCCTGCTGCCAACATTAATAGCCAACCATGACGCTGACACAACGCTATCACAAATGGATCATTGCGCTTTGCCTGTGGTTACCACTGCAGGCAATAGCGGGCCAATGGGCTCATTGTGTCCAGCTGGACGCCCTGACAGCAACATCTGCTGCAACATTGGAACACACAAATCCAACACCGGGGTGCCATCAAACTACACCAACAGCAGCCAACGACAGCGCCCCTCAAAACACTGATTCCCGTTTTAGTTGCAAACACTGTCAATTTGCATGCCACTGGCATTCTGCGGCAATAGAAACCACAGTAATATCGGTACTTATGCCACAGGACCTGCTCACAGTTCCTTTCCTGTTCTTATCACCTGATTCGATAGTCCTGGCAACTCCACAGCGTCCCCCCCGATTCTCGTCAAGTTGATGCGATTAATAGCCTGGCTTTGCCACGCCTTTTAAAAAACCTGTACGAGATACACTCCATGAAGCCTGTTCCATACTCGGCCCATCGGCTATTCCGATGGCTGCTGGTTATCAGCAGCCTGGCCATGAGTGCCTGCGCCACGCGTGAACCACTGTCCAGCCTGCCCCAAGCGCAGGAACAATTTGCACAGACTTACCACCAATCCTGGCCAGGATTGGTTTTACATAACGCCAATCCCCAGGAGTTACCGACGTCCAATGTATTCATTAAGCCCCTCGATTTGCCGACCAGCTTGCAGCTCATGCTGCAGTATTCGCCCCAGGTGCGTAAGGCTATCGCCCGCCTGGGCATTGCCGATGCCAGTGTGTTGCAAGCGCAACTTATCGATAACCCTCATCTGGCACTAGGAGCCCTAAGGCCCGAGGATGGTGGACGCTGGCAATTGGAAACGGGTATCAGCCAGCCCTTGCTCAGTTTTTTCACGCGCCCCTTACAGCGTCAATTAGCACAGCAACAATTAGCCAGTGCACAATTGGAATTACAGGTATCCATCCATAAGTTGATCAGTACAACAACACACAACTACTACGAAGCCCTGGCAACACAACAAGAAAAAGCCATGTACGCGCAATTGCTTGCCACTGCACAGGCACAGCACGACCTGGCACAAGGGCTCTATGCAGCGGGCAATATTCCCGAGAATCGCTTTCTCTATTATCAAAAAGAATTAAACCTTGTGCGCCTGCAACAACTGGATGCCGTGCAGAAGGCTGAATCCGCGCGACTGACCTTATTGCAACAGCTGGGCATAGCCTCAACCAGCGCTATTACCCTGCCAAATGATTTACCACTCCCACCGCAAGACAGGTTTAATCGACACCAATTGCTGGCTGATGCCATGGCAAGCCGCCAGGACTTGCAATTGATTCGGCTGCAACAGGATCAATTGCAGCAACGCAGGCAGCTATTGCGCAAGGAATCCGGCTGGCGCGATATGAAACTAGGCGTCAATGCAGAACGTGAATTTGACGGTGCAGTGAATATAGGGCCAGAAATTGAATTTGCACTCCCCCTGTTCAATCGTGCACAGGGGAAACAGGCTGTGCTGGATGCAGAACTGGCTATTGCACAAGCCAATTACGATCAGACCCTATTAAACATAGAAAGGGAAATTACCCAGGCATTGATGACGCTCGATGCAACACAGCAATCCCTGGCCCTGCTACAAACTACCCTGCCCATTGCTGAAAAGCGCCTTGTTCTGTCGCTGCGCGAAGTGAACTTTATGCTCGCCAGCCCATTTGAATTATTGAACGATAAACGTGAAGTAATTAACTTGCACAAACAAAATATCCAAATCCTTAAAACCTACTGGCAGGCCAGGGCAGACCTGGAATTGGCCATCGCCAAACCACTAGCAATAGCATTGCAATCCATGCCAGGCACACAGCATCAGCATTCGCATCAGGAGCATCATCATGATTAATCGTCGCAACTTATTAATCAGCAGTGCTGCCGGACTGGTTGCTGCCAGCTTGCCCTTGCGAGCCCAGGAACACCATGCGCATGATCATCACGCCATGCAGGACAAGGTTGACCATTCAACCCATCACCACCAGGACCAACCCGCATCACCACATAATCCAAGCCAGGGGCATCACCATAATATTGAGGGGAAATCCCTTTTTAATCAGGAAATTCCCCACGTCAGTACCCAAAAACCTGCAATCACGGATCAGGGATATCGTCCGGTGATAACACCTAACGGGCGCACACTGGGTTACAAAATGAATGCAGGGATTAAGGAATTTCACTTGATCGCCCAGGAAATTGAACACGAATTTGCTCCTGGCACAAAAATCAAAGCCTGGGGCTACAACGGCAGTACACCCGGCCCCACCATCGAAGTGGTAGAGGGCGACCGCGTGCGCATTTTTGTTACCAACCAATTGCCCGAGCACACCAGTATCCACTGGCATGGCATTCTCTTGCCCTGGGGGATGGATGGTGTCAGCGGTTTAACGCAAAAGCCTATTCAACCGGGTGAAACCTTTGTGTATGAATTTACCCTGCAACAACACGGCACCCACATGTATCACCCACACGCCGACGAAATGGTGCAGTTGGCCATGGGCATGATGGGTCTGTTTATCATTCATCCTAAAACACCCGATGAACCGGTGGTGGACCGCGATTACGCCTTACTGCTGCACAATTGGGCCGTTCACCCGGGCACCTATAGGCCCGACCCGAGTGTAATGAGTGAATTTGATTTATGGACCATGAACAGCAAGGTATTCCCGGCAATTGAATCCATGGTCGCGCAAACCGGTGAGCGGGTGCGCATCCGCACCGGCAATCTGTCCATGTGGAACCACCCGATTCATTTGCACGGCGTGCAATTTGAAGTCACCGGCTCCGATGGTGGCCGCTGGCCACAACATCAATGGCGCAAGGAGGTCACCGAAATTGTCGGCGTGGGACAGGCGCGCGATATTGAATTTACCGCGGTGCCGGGCGATTGGGCTTTCCACTGCCATATGAGCCACCACACCATGAATGCCATGGGGCACGGTATTCCCAATATGCTCGGGGTAAAACAACCGGAGGCGCAAATAGCACAGCTAGTGCCCGGCTATATGGCCATGGGTGAACAGGGCATGGGCGGACACCAGGATCACACCGACTCAGGCCATATGCCCGGCCCGGAAAATACCCTGCCGATGATGATGGGCAAGGGGCGTTACGGCAATATCGAAATGGGCGGCATGTTCAGCCTGGTCAGGGTGCGCGATCTATTGGATGGCGATCCCGGACTCTATTCGCCGCCCGAAGGCACTCAGGCAAAACCGGTGAATGCCCTGCCCGAGGGGATTCCCGTTTAGACTTTCCCCGCTCATGGACGAGCGCAACCGTCAAAGGACACCCATCCGCGCCGCTTGTCCGACCCGGACTTGCAGCAATTAAAGGACGATATATTGCACGAGTTGGGCATTGAGCCATAAAAAATTTCCGGGAGAAATTTTCAACGCCGCGTCAGCGGCGGCCCGGAGGGTGGTCGCCAGGGATAGCAGGCCATAAAAAACCATCACATCTGTTGCTGTTGTTCGCTGGGATTTTTATCGCGCAACAAAATCCAATACGGTGGCGTTGATGCAATAACGTGGTTTGCCATTGGGGCCATCATCAAACACATGGCCCAGATGGATACCCGAAACTTTCGCGCGAATTTCCGTGCGCCGCATACCATAGCTGTTATCAGGCTTTTCAATGACGGCACCATCGACCGCTTTGGTAAAGGACAGCCAACCAGTTCCAGAGTCAAAGCGGTCACGCGTATCAAATAAGGGAGCACCACTTAACTTGTCTACAAAAATACCGTCCGGTGTATTCTTGAAAATTTCGTATTGTTTGCAAAATCGGGCGTCGGTACTTTCTTCGAATGCAACATTAAATGCTTCGCTGTCACCGAGTTTGAACTTACCTAACAGTAAATAGAATTGTTCGGGGCTCATGTAACCCTGGCGGCCAAATACTTCCTTGCCATCCTGCACTAATAAAATCGTGGGTGTAGCCCAGGTCGGTGTTTTTAATACCAGCCCATTTAGTTGGGTTGCATAACGAAAATGCATCGGGATATCACCTTTATAGCCTTGGGCAACATCCTCTTTAAATTTTTTACAGTAGGGGCAAAAGTCTTCGGCATCAATCACCAGGATATGCTTGCCGTTAAGCAGGGCCGTATTATCGACCATCGGGATCGATTTGATATTGTCTTCAAAGCGCACCCCCGTGGAGTGATCCGGACAGTAACCATTAGGTTTTTTGGCAAGGTAGTCCTGATGGTAATCCTCAGCGGGATAGAATTTCACCAAGGATTTTATTTGCGTAGTGATTGCCCCGTAGCCTGCTTTGGTTAACAGTACCTGATAGGCAATTAACACCTGCTGTGCAATCCCGGCCTGGGCTTCGCTGTTGGTTAAAATAACGGAGCGGTATTGCGTACCCACATCATTCCCCTGGCGATTCAACTGGGTGGGGTCATGCATTTCAAAATAGCGTTGCAATAATACATCCAGGCTGATGACTGTCGGGTTGTAGGTGATTTGTACGACTTCCGCATGATTGTTTGGATTGTGTTTATTGGTGTATTGCGTGATTGCCCTGTAATTTGGCTCAATCCCCTTGCCATCGGCATAACCTGCAACCACATCGACCACCCCCTTGATCGCTTCAAAGCGCTTTTCAACACCCCAAAAACAACCTGCCCCGACAACGATGGTGTCCAGGTTGCGGGTGGCAGGCATATCCTTGGGCTCTGCCTGTGCATAAGCCCCCAATAGCCAACTATTCACAAGCAATATCAGTAACAATCTGGCTTTAAGCATGACATTCTCCAGGCGCCAATAAATTCTCTGGTTAGAGTTTGATATAGGGGGATTTGTTACAAGCTGATAACAACTAAATTTTGCATCTTCATTGTGCACGCCCCTCATTTTACGCACCAAAAAATAAAAATTGCGCCACATAAATGAGTCTATATTGGTGCTACACCAGAAAATAAACATAATAAAGCACAAAAATAGATCAATTATGCATTGAGTGATCATTTTTATAGGATTGGCCCCCAGTTTGCTATGTATCGCTATATCCAATCATATATATCGATGTATAACCTTGAGCAATAACAACTCCATCAAATCCGTTTGTCCCTATTGCGGCGTTGGTTGCGGCATAGTGATAGATGTCATAGACGGCAAGATTGCCAAGGTGTCCGGTAATAAGCGTCTTTACGCCAAGGGGAATACCTGTAATTCAGATCAAGCCAGGTTCTGCGCTAAAAAAATTTAACCATCGATATATACATATAAATATATCGAATTTTACTTAAAGACCGAGGACAGACCATGAAACAAAAGATGCAAACACAACATCTGAAACCCGCACCATTAGCCACTGTAATTGCCACAATATCTGCACTGGGTATTAGCGCCACTGTACTCGCCAATACCGGCGATCCAAAACTCGAAACCATTGTGGTCACCGCCAATGCCCAGGATACCGAGCGCGACAATACCCAGCGCATCAGTATTGACACTATCCGCGCCCACGATAAGGAAACGGTGGGCTCAGCCCTAAACCTCAGCAGCGGCGTCAGCTTAAGCAAAATAGGCGCGCGCAATGAAGAGATGGTCTATGTGCGCGGTTTTGACCTGCGCCAGGTTCCGGTATTTCTCGATGGTATTCCGGTCTATGTGCCCTATGACGGCTATGTGGACTTGGGCCGCTTCAATACCTTTGGTATCGCCCATATCGATGTGGCCAAGGGTTTCAGTTCGCTGATTTACGGCCCCAATACCCTGGGCGGTGCGATCAATCTGGTCAGCCGCAAGCCGGGCGATTTATTGGAAGGCGAAATCGGTGCCGGTACCACCTGGGCAGATGATGGCGACAACAATTCCCGCCGGGTTTACGCCAATATCGGCAGCAATCAGGGCGGGTGGTATTTGCAGGGCGGAATCTCTTACCTGGATATGGATTATTTCGCCCTGCCCGATGACTTTCCTGAACGGCGCTTTGAAGATGGCGGCAAGCGCGAGAACAGTTACAGCGACGACCGCAAGTACAGCCTCAAGCTGGCGCTGACCCCCAACGCAACAGATGAATACAGCCTGAGCTATTCATCGCAACAAGGTGAAAAGGGCAACCCGCCCTATGCCGGCGCCATCGGCACCATCAATGCCCGCTTCTGGCAGTGGCCCACCTGGGATAAAGACAGTCTCTATCTGCTCTCCAATACCCAATGGGACAGGGTCAGCTTGAAAGTGCGCGCCTATCACGACACCTATCAAAACTCACTGTTCACTTATGACGACGCCACCTACACCACCCAGAACCGTCCCTCATCGTTCAGAAGCTGGTATGACGACTACACCAACGGCGCCAGCGCCCAACTGGATTTCCGGTTGAGTGAGCGCAACCTGCTCAAGGCGGCCTACCATTGGAAAGAGGATGTGCATCGCGAATACAACGCCGGCGAGCCTGTGCGCCGCACCAGTGATCGCACCCAATCTGTCGCATTGGAAGACACCCACAATATCAGTGATACCTTATCGCTGGTTGCCGGCGTTTCCCACGATTGGCGCGAAAGCCTGGAGGCAGAAGACTACAATGCGAATACCGGTGAAATTTCAGATTTTCCCAAAGGCGACAACAGCGCCAACAATATCACCCTGGGAGTGTTTTATCGTTTATCGGATGAGAGTCGCATCCACCTGACCGCTGCACGCAAACACCGTTTTGCCACCATCAAGGATCGTTTTTCCTATCGCATGGGCAGCGCTATTCCCAATCCGGAGTTGCGCAGTGAAGCCGCTGACCATATAGAACTGGGTTACGAGTACACGCTGTCCACGCACTTGCGCTGGGATATCAGTGTGTTCCGTTCAGACATTAGCGATATGATCCAGGCCATTAGCATTCCTGCCAGTGCTTGCAGTTCGCCGCCCTGCTCGCAAATGCAAAATATCGGCGAAGTGCGCGCAACCGGTGTGGATACCGGGGTTCGCCTTTCGCTCAACCATTGGGAGTTGGGCGCCGCCTACAGTTACCTTGAACGCGACAATATCACTTCACCCAGTGTGCATTTAATTGATACACCACGCCATAAGATCGCAGTAGATCTGCGTTGGAATATCACCGATGCCTGGAACCTGACAGCAACCACCGAGGCCGCGTCCTCCCGCTACACCACCAGCAATGGAGTGCAACAAACCCGTGGCTTTGGTGTGACCAATCTAAAAACCGGCTATCGCATTCTCGATGAAAAATTATTGATCGAAACCGGTGTACGCAATGCGTTTGATCGCCTGTATGAGTACAGTGAAGGTTTCCCTGAAGCGGGCCGCACCTGGTTCTTGCAAATGAATTACAGTCTCTAGGAGGCGGCAATGAATCCTGTACGTCGTCGATTATTACACTGCGCAGCACTGGTGATTGCCAGTGTTGCGCTGCCGGTACAAGCGGAAACGCTAACCCTCAAGGTGATGACCAGCTACCCGGCTGAAGTAACAGCGCGCATGGAGGCTGCGTTTGAAAAGGCTTATCCACAGTATCGCCTGCAAATTATCTGGCGCATGCCCCAGGACGCCCTGCCCTATCTGCAACAGCCCAAACAGGGCGGTGTGGATGTCTACTGGTCGCCCTCACCGCGCACCTTTAACCAACTCAAAGTTGAAGGTGCATTGCGTAAACTGGATATAGATTTCACCGGTTTGCCCGAGGTAATTGGTAAAACCCGCTTGCGTGACCCCGACCATTATTTTATCGCCAGCGAAATTGCCGGCTTTGGTTTTGCCATCAATACCCAAACCCTCACTACATTAGGTCTTGCTGCGCCGCAAACCTGGCGCGACCTGACCAACCCTGCACTGGCTGGACATATATTACTGCCCAATCCGGCCAGGGTTGGGTTTGCCCCTGTGTTAATCGATATTCCCCTGCAAGCCTATGGTTGGGACGCCGGTTGGGCACTGTGGAGTGAAATCAGCGGCAACGCTGAATTGTTGGAACAAGGCGGTGGTTTTATTAGCGATAAGTTAGCTTCGGGTGAATTTGCCCTAGGCTTATCCATAGACTTTTTTATCGCCTCGGCCATCGCCAATGGTGCACCTATCCATTTTGTCTACCCGGAGCGCGGCGGTATCAACCCGGCCCATATTGCGATTACCGCAGGTACAGATAAAGTAGCGGCAGCAAAAACCTTTGCCGCCTTTGTGCTATCGGAACAGGGTCAACAGTTACTGACCCACGCCGATATTCGCAAGTTGCCCGTACGCCCCGGCGTTTATGCGCAGTTACCTGCCGACTACTACCGCCCTTTTGCGGCAGCAGCGCGCGGTGAACTGGATTACGACAATGACCGCGGACGCAACCGCTTGGGCGTTATTAGCGCATTGTTCGATCATCACCTGGCGTATCGCCACCAAGAACAACGCGAGTTGTGGCAAAGGTTACATGCGCTGGAAGCCGCCGGAAAACCGCAAACGACATTGCGCCAATTATTAACGGCAGCTCCCCTTCCGGAAAGCGCAGCCGCTGATCCCCGGTTACAGCAGCAATTTCGCAATCGCCTGGAAGGCGCCAAACCTGAATTGCGTGAACCCGAGCAAGGTTGGCGGGCAGCGACCGATCAGCGGATTGCCAAAGCCCGGCAACTCTTGGAAAACCCATGATGGAATGGCGAACCTGTGTGATGGTGTTATTGCTCATCCTGGTTCAAAGGGCAATAGCCGAAGGCACTGTCACTATCATTCAACCCCACATAACCCATAACCAAACTCGCGAAGCCTATGGCCAACCTTTTCGCGGACTTAATCGGGAAGATCAGGCTCGCTTTTTTCGCGGACGCCATCTGTTTCGCCAAAGCTGGGTGATAGCTCCCGCCAGCGATACCCTGGTGGGATTGGGACCACTCTATAACCGGATCGCTTGTGTCTCCTGTCATCCCAAAAATGGCCGCGGTCGCGCACCCGAGGAAGCTGGTGAACGGATGCAATCCATGCTGGTACGCTTATCGGTTCCCGGTAAAAGCGCAACCGCCGGCCCCAAACCCCACCCGGTTTATGGCACCCAATTGAATGAAGAAGGCGTACCAGGTGTCCCTGGTGAAGGCCGTGCACAAGTGGTATGGGAATATCACACACACATCCTGGCGGACGGGACGCCAGTACGCCTGCGCAAACCGAGCATACGTTTCAGTGAATTGGGCTATGGAAAACTTAAACCTGTATTAACCTCCGCGCGCATAGGCCCGGCGGTATTCGGATTAGGTTTATTGGAAGCGGTAAGCGACGAGGACTTGTTAGCGATGGCGCAACAACCCAAACCCGATGGTATTACCGGTAAGGTCAATCGCGTATGGGATATCGCCAGCCAGCAAACACGCATCGGCCGCTTCGGAGCCAAAGCGAATGTCGCCAGTTTGCGTAGCCAAATAGCCGAAGCTATGCATAATGACCTGGGAATTACCTCGAATTTACTACCCAGGGAAAACTGCCAGCCACGCCAACACGCCTGCCGACAAGCACCCAGTGGGGGCTCACCCGAATTAAGTGATACACAGCTGGATGACCTGGAATTTTATTTTCGCCATATCGCTGTGCCCGCACAGCGCAACACAGATGCGACAGATGTGATATCCGGTGAAAAAATCTTTGCGGATATTGGCTGTGCTATTTGCCACAAGCCACAATTGCAAACCGCGAAGGATTACCCGCATACCACACTGGCTAACCTTTCCCTCCAGCCCTATACCGATCTCTTGTTGCACGATATGGGTGAAGGCTTGGCCGACCAGCGCCCGGATTTTTTGGCCAGCGGCCGTGAGTGGAGAACACCACCCTTATGGGGTATTGGCCTCACTGAATCTATCAGCGAATACCAGGCTTACTTGCACGATGGCCGCGCACAAACATTGACAGAAGCCATTCTCTGGCATGGCGGTGAAGCGAAAAAATCCCGTGACCGTTATCAACAATTACCACGCCGCAAACGCGAGCAACTGGAGCAGTTTTTGTTGTCACTCTAAACAGGAAGCTACCCTGCTTCTATTCAGGTTTAAGGAGCAAAAAGCCATGAAATACTCGCTGAAAATTACAGATTTTATCCTGCACTTGTCACTTTTCGATGCCGCAGGTGATGCCGATCGCTTTGTGCGCACCTCTTTTTATATTCATGCTATCCCCCAAACCAGTGATGCCCACCGCGCTGTCGCCAGTGCATGTATTCACGGCTGATCCACTTATTGGGAAGTGGAACCAACAGCCTTGATTAATCGGATTGCCACAAAGACTAGCACGCCAACCGCTAACAACAAAATCCCCCAAAACACCAGGGTTGTCCAATTCACTGACTCGCTAAAGCGAGCAAATTGATGAATATCAGGGTCGAGGTTTACCGCGTCAACTTTTTCCCATTGAACCTCTTTTCCTGCCGTTAACTGCGAGAAAACCTGTGCCCCGGCGCTGTTATTCGGCAGCGGATGATCGGTTTCTATGCCAACCTTAAAGGGCGCTGCATTACTGGCAATAAATTGCAACAATTGCGACTGATGGTGGAAAACCAGTATTGGGTTCGCGTTGTTTCGAACCTGTTCACTCAATTCAACTCGCCAGAATAAATCACTGTTTTGGTAGATACTGATACTATCACTGTGTTGCCACACATCACCTACCTGTGCATTAAACCAAACGCCCTGATACACCAATTGCCAGGGCTGCTTTTCCGTACGACGGGAAAACAGCTTGATATTATCGCCATAGCTGGTTTCGCCCAGTGCCAGGCTTATACGAGTGACCGGCGCCATTTCAGCGCGGGTAAACTCCCAGGCAGCCGCCGATGCTTTATTAACCGAAGATTTGGCATTCAGTGCCGATGTTTGAGCCTCGGCTAAACGCCCGGTCACTTGCCACTGCCTATCTGCAATCAAGGCATTTGAGGCCTGCTGTGTAATTACCTGCACACTGGTTAACAGCAAGCCCTGCCCACCGCGGGGAAACTGCAAACGCAAATAAGCATATTCCCGCGCGTGAAGGTTTAGCCCGATTTGCTTGCGTGTTAGCTTTTGTCCGTTTTTTTGCAATTGCACCAGAGTGCCATGGGCAACCGGCGACCAACTGGACAAATCGTTGGAGCCACTAATTTCCACATCCAGGTACTGGTTGATTTCTGCCACCTGCCAATCCAGTTGCAGCTTATCGGCAGTCGCCCTGAACTCCGTCAGATCCACCACATAAAAATCAATCGGGGCTTGTTGATCGAGCAACTCTGTACGGGGTGTTTTTTCCACGGTAACGGAAATGGCGTTGTCATCCAGGCGAATAGATGCACTGCTAAGCGCCAGAAGCGTTTCCGGTTTGGCCCCGACAGGCACAGGGAAAAAGTGCACATGGCTAACCTGTTCTTGCGGTGCCTGCGCGACGGGGATACGGATAACCCGGTGTGGCAATCTATTGCCCTGCCCATCAACGACGACCAGATCCTGTAAATCGCTACTGCGGGAGTAGCGATAAATATCTTCGGTTAATTCCAGCTGCAAGTAAGGCGTAGCCTTGTCTGGCTGAAGTTTTATGTCGTAAACAGCAACAACTCCGGCAACCGTATTTAACGCGCCGCAGGCCAGCACCAATGCAAGGCAGCCACTCCATAAAAATCGCATCAGGACTTCTCCTCTTGGCCCTTTTCAGGATCTGAAACAACAGGTCTGCCCGGGATTGGCGACAGATAACCAATTAACAGCATCAGGCCACCCACGACCATAAACGAAATAATCCTGGCCAAGGTGCCACTGTCCCCCAGATCTTTGGTGAACAGTTTTATCAGTACGATCGCCAACAAGCCTGCACCGATTAACCACAGCTCACGCCATTGGATACGACGGGAAATATTCATTACCACCAAAGCACACAGGCTCCACAGGATCGACAGGGCCATTTGCACCAGGTCGGAATGCCACAGCGCCTCCGGGTGATAGGCCACCCCGGTATAGTGGTGGAGTGCGCGTAAAACAACCAGGTTTAACCACACGAATCCCAAACCACCCAGCAGTCCCCAGCGCAGGGGGGTGGGCCATTGTTGGGCCGCTAACAAATCGCGTCGGTAGATATAAACCAGGACAATCAATACAGCGGCCTGGGCCACATCCAGCGGGTTGATAATGGGCAAATAGAAATAGTCAGTTATCCCGGTGTAATGGCTGGCATGGATAAACCAATAACCCAACAGGATAACCAGCGGGGCAGGAATCCATCGCCGGTAATCGCGCTGCCATGCGGTAAAAGGCCAGCATGCTTTGGGCGCAAGATAGAGCAAGGCAGATAAAGGAATCACCACACAGGCAAACCAGAGCATGAGTTTGGTGGTTCCTTGCCAATTAAAATACGACTGCCAATAAGATGCTTCCCAATACACCAGGAGCCATAAAAACCAGGCAGTCAGCACATGGTACGCACTCAACAGTGCCGCTGGACGTATCGCCTGCTGTAACCAGAGGATGCGATATTGCACTGCAAAAAATGCCAGCAATCCCAGTAATCCCCAACCCTGGGAGGGATAAACGCTATAACCGATAAAGAGGGATTCACCGTAATGGCGCAAGCTCCACAATGCCACCAGCGGCAATAACCAAAAACCGAGGGAGGCGGCACCGGGCCAGGCAGTGTTGCGGCTGATCAGCAATATCACCAGGGTAGAGGCCACAAAAAAACCATTGACCAACACAATCAGGTATTCACCAGGCACATGGGCTTGTAACTCCGTGACGCCGGCAAACAGCCACCACAACCAGCCAATCGCCAGTGCCACCCTCGCCATGGCCAGGGCCGGCGACAGGGCCTGCTGCGCATAACGATGCAGCAAATAGGCAGCGCAAAGCGCGGTCAGGGACAGGATCAGCAGGCCGATAAAATCACCGCTGATAATCGCCACGGGGCCAGTCGCTATACCCTGGATAATGAGCGCTACCGCTGCCGCAAGATGCAGGCAATAACCGGCGAAGCGCGGCAGTAAACGCTGTTGGCGCAACCCCACCCATATCAGGCCAATGGCCTCCAACGCCCAGCTTGCCGATGTCCATTGTGCACTCAGCGCCAGCGGAATCGCCAGGGTGGCAAAGCCAACGCCCAAGGCAATAAACGATTCAATCAGGACGCGGTGTGTCTGTTGGTATTTAAACCACAGGAAACGCGCCAGGCCGATATAGACAGCTGCCAACACCAGGGCACTGATCGCCAAACCATATTCCGTGTGCTTTAACAGGGCCGTTTGCAAAGCGAACCCCACAATGGGTAAACCAAACACCAGGCTGGCATCGACCAATCCTTTCAGGTTAGGCGGCTGTTTCAGCGAAAAAAGTACCGATACCAATAGGTAGAGCGCAAAAAAGGCCAGCAGGAATGGTTGGGTACTGGCATATAAATGCGGCTGGTAATCCAGTACGCCCCAGGCAGTGCTGATCACAAAGGTAAAGACAAAGCCAATCCAATTCAGCAGGCGCCAGGTTTTGAACCAGGCAATCGCCAATATGCCCAGGTTGAGTAGCAGGTAAAAACTGAACAGCGCAACATGGTTGCCCGAGCCATCGGAGGTAAGGATAGGCGCCAGGAAACCGCCAGCCGTTGCCATCAGGGATAGTACCTGGGCGTTTTGCAATAACGCCAGGAGCACACCCACAGCAACAGTCAACAGCATGAATGCCAGCGCCACAGTAACAGGCATCACCTCATAGAGTTTGGCCGCTGCAAACAGGGTCAGGTAAAGCGCAGCGACACCACCCCCTTGCAGCACCAATCCATAGCCGCCAGCCTTGTGACGGGTTTTCCACCCCAACACAATTAATACCACCGAGACAGCGGCCACCATTGCCATGCGTAATTCAAGCGGCAACAACCCCTGGTTGGCCGTGTACTTCACTAAAAAGCTCAGGCCGAAAAACATCACCACCATACCGATGCGGACAATAGGGTTACCCTCGGTGAAAAAGCGCTGCACCCAGGTTGTCAGCTTCGTTAATGGATCAGGTTGTGCTGGTTTTGGTTTATGTGGAGGTGATGCCATATCTGGCAAATCCAGATCCAGCTTCATGTCGGCCACAGCTTCTGTTTTCTGTATCTCAGATGCTTTTACTGCCGCGTGTGTATGCTCGGATACAGGAGAACCCGCTGTTTGAGCATTAACAACAGGTGTTGAGACGGGTGGTGGGGATTTAAGCTCAGGCTCTTGCAGTTTTTTCTGCCAGGCCAGTAACTGCGCTACATGGCGGGATTGCTCTGCAAGCTTATTGGACAGGTTTAATACCTGCCCCGCTAAAAAACCCAGGACTGTACCAATCAGCCAGCCGTCATACCCTAACGCCATAGCGCCGAGCACTAATCCCACCAAGGTGAACGTAATAACGAGAAACATAGATTTCCTATAAAGATCGGCGCGTTATTGTGTAACCAATTATTCCGTTTTGGTTGATTGATCCGCTAAAGCGTTTGATGCTTTGTCCACTGATTCAATCGCCAGGGTTTTCACTGGCATCAGGATCTGCTCCTGTTCCAGTTGCCACCCTATGGAGGCACAGAGCTGCTGCATCATTAACTGGATTTGCTGCTGGGCTATTTGCGGCAAGTCACTTTCCATGGCTTTGTCCTGCATCAGCTTTTTGGCTTCGGCCAGGATAGCGGTGTAATCCTCGTTATCGAATTTGTTCAACAATCCCTGGTTGATGTCATAAAACTTGTAATCTGTATCCGTGGCCAGGATTTCCGGCTCGGCAAAATGTTCAACCACCAGGGTTTTCTTATCAAAGTCGCGCCGAAAACGCATTTTGCTGAAATCGTAACCAACAGATACCTTGGCTTTGGCAACCACCAGGGCTTTACTGTTGGTTTTGAAGATACCGAGAAAGGCACGTTTTGCATTGTGGTCATAAATTTCGGTGAAATAGCCTTCAGCGAGCACCACTTTAAAGACCTTTTCAATGCGCTCCAACAACACCTGGGACTCACTGGTAATATCCTGGCCCGGCATCTTGAGGTGCTTGCGGTAATACCAGGAAAAACCTTGCCAGGCGGCAACAGCGCCCACTACCAAGGCAATGACAAATAACACAATATCCATGGTGCCTCACTTTGCTTGTACAAGGGTACGGAAAATGGCTGTCAGTATAAGGTAGAATGCCAGCCACTTGCCTTATGCCCTTCTCTATCTGTGATTAAGGTTGGCGTCCCACTCCCATAGCCTGGTACTGGTATATAAAGCCCTCCCATGCAATCTAGCCTGGTATTACATCCCCTTCCCTACACGCCCGATTCAGTCTCCTGGCTACTGGCGATTCGCCACCTGCCACGCCTTGTCTGGCTGGACTCCGGACACCCGGGGAGCCACTACGGCCGCTTTGACATCCTTGCCGCAGCCCCGTCCGTTAATCTGGAAACCCATGGCACACGGACGGTCATAACGCACAACACCACCAGCCAATCCCATTCCCTGGACGATCCCTTCCAGCTGTTAGGGCAGTATCTATCCCTGTCCAGCGATGCCGTTAGCCACCCCCTGCCCTTTATTGGCGGTGCCCTGGGCTATTTTGGCTACGACCTGGGTCGACGCCTGGAAAAACTGCCCAACCAGGCCCAGGCCGATATTGACCTGCCGGACCTGAGTATTGGTATCTATCCCTGGGCAATACTGCAGGATCATCAGCAACAACAGGCGTGGCTGGTGTTCAACCCGGCCCTGGATGCTGCTTATAACTTTTTGGAAATCGAGCAATTGTGCCGGGATGCGCCGCAAAACACCTGGTTCCACGAACCTAGACTCAACCTTAAGAGTGACAATAATTTATTTAAAATCAATGAGTTTAAAAGCAAAGTTAATGTAGATGAATACGCCAAAGCCATGGCGCAGATCCAGGCTTATATCCGCGCAGGCGATTGCTATCAGGTGAACTATGCCCAGCGCTTTAGCGCCTGTTACCAGGGCGATCCCCTGCTTGCCTACCTGGCGTTGCGAACCAGCCTCCCCTCACCTTTTTCCGGTTTTATGCAACTCCCCCAGGGGGCAGTACTCAGCCTGTCACCGGAGCGATTTATCCAGGTGCGCCGGCAGCAGGTAGAAACCAAACCGATTAAAGGCACTATCAAGCGCGGCGCAACGGCGGAGGAAGATGTTGCTAATGCCAACTGGCTGGTGAACAGCACCAAGAATCGCGCCGAAAACGTGATGATCGTGGACCTGTTGCGCAATGACCTGAGCAAGCACTGTACCCGGGTAAAAGTGCCGACGCTGTGCGAATTGCAAACTTTTGCCAACGTACACCACCTGGTCAGCACCGTGACCGCACAGTTAAACCCCAATGCCAGTCCCCTGGATGTGCTGCGCGATAGCTTTCCCGGTGGCAGCATCACCGGCGCGCCCAAAATTCGCGCCATGGAAATTATCGAGGAGCTGGAGCCGACACGGCGCTCTGTGTATTGCGGCAGCCTGGGCTATATCAGCCAGGATGGACAAATGGACACCAACATCGCGATTCGCACACTGGTCTGCGATGGCGAACAGATCCACTGCTGGGGCGGCGGCGGCATAGTGGCCGATTCAGAAACCGATCAGGAATACACAGAATCCATCGCCAAGGTAAAAGTACTGATGGATACTCTGGAGCAGTACTTTGGTCCCACAACCTGACCTGTCCGCCGAATCGTTGACCAAGCACCTCAGGCCCCTGTATTCAACAACGAGGAACAACCCATGCTTATCCAAAACCACCAGGTAGACCTGGATACCCCGACGGGCACTATGCGCACTTATGTGTATCGCCCTCGGGAAACAGCTGAAACTGAACACAAGCAATTCCCGGCGATTATCCTCTATTCCGAGATTTTCCAACAAACCTCACCGATTCGCCGCAGCGCACAAATTATGGCGGGCCACGGCTTTATTGTGTTGGTACCGGAAGTTTTCCATGAGCTGAACCCGATCGGTACCGTATTGGGTTACGACGACGCAGGGCGAGATAAAGGCAACGCCGATAAAGTGGCCAAACACCTCGAAGCCCACGATAGCGACACCCAGTCCATGGTGGATTATCTGAACACCCTGCCCTATTACTCCGGCAAGCTGGGCGCTATGGGGTTTTGCCTGGGGGGCGGCCTGGCTTATCGCGCTGCCATGCACCCGTCTGTGCTGGCAACCAGTTGTTTCTACGCTACCGATATCCATTCCGGCCTGACCCCCTCGCAAACCGGCAACGACAGCCTTACACGCACCAAAGACATCCGCGGCGAACTGCAAATGATCTGGGGTAAGCAAGACCCGCACATCCCGGCGGAAGGTCGCGCCAGGGTTTATCAAAACCTGGTGGAAAAGGGCGTGAACTTTACCTGGCACGAGTTTAATGGCGTACACGCCTTTATGCGTGACGAAGGCGATCGCTACGATGCGGAGTTACAACTGCTCGGCTATCAAATGGCGATTGGCCTGTTCAGACGCGTACTCTACTAAGCCCCACCCCGCCAATAATAAAAAGCCCGCCATAGTATTTTTATGGCGGGCTTTTTTGTCAGTGGAACCAGGTTAAATCAGTAGCCAACACTTTGGGCATAGTTCAGAATTTTGGTGCCGTAATCACCGCCCCACTCATAGCCATAGCGACGCTCCGGCTCAATTTCCATAATGTCATATTGCTTGCCGGTACCCGGCGGATTATCCGTCGATAAACGCCCACTGAAAAATCCGGTGTCCGCATCCACATCATAAAAGCGATACCACATGGTGCTGCCACTTTGCGGCTGGATAGGATTGTAACTGTCATCCGTGCTACCGGAGGAGCGCTTGATATAAGCGGTGTTAGCCACCTTCACACTGTCACTGCGATACCAGGCCAAAGCTGCCTTGACAGAGGCTTCAACTTCCGGGGTCTGGGGGCGCGTCATCAGGAATGCCACAACCAGCACCGACTCCTTGCCACTCTTGGAGGGCAACTCATAAGAGCGCGCCCCGCGAGGCACATAAGTTACCGGATCATGCTGGGCACACCAAACCGTTTTAACGCCGTTCTGCTCTATCTGGGCATTCACAATAAAATCGACCCCCTTATTGATGGCGGCCTCTATTTGCGACAACTGCTCGCCACTAAAAAGATCACCGTCCAATGGGGCCACGGCTTTTTGTGACTGGTCGAGCAAGATCAATACCCGCGCCATGGCATCATCGTTAAAGGTGACATGGTTGGAATAGGTAGTGCCCGTCCGCGCAGGGTACACCTGGGGCCAGCCACCGCTGGCATACTGCATGGTCAGGATAAAATCCATCGCACGACGGGCAGCATCGCGGTACTTGCTATCGCCACTGCGGCGATAGACATCGGCCAGGAACAGGAGCTCCGATACCGTGGCATCATTGTCGATAGTACCCAATTCGACGTTGTTGGCCCCGCGCCAATCCGAGCGGGATTCACTGCCGTTCCAGGGATTGTTGTACTTGGAAACATCAAATTTATAAAAACCGCCATGGGGCAGCTGCCAGCTAATCATATTGTCAGCACGGGTTTTGTCTGCTGCCAATTTGGCGGCTGCATCACCGCTGCTACTCAGCCAGCTTTTGTAGTTGTTAAGCTCCGTGTATACCGGGTTATTGGTCTGCGACAGCATTGGGGCCGATGAACTGTTACTGCCTGAAGATGAGGAGCTGCTGGACGAACTGGAAGATACGAGATAGCCCGCACAGCTCTGCGCACTCGGCTCGGTGCTGGTATCCGCTTGATAGCCAATCCACAGGTCATCGAGCACAACAACGGCCCCGCTTTCTGTGCGCAACTGGAGATAGGATGTTGCCGAGCCTAAACTCGACTCAACAACAACTCGCTCACCCCGCGTCAGGGTATCAACGGCAACCTGATGGATACGGCTGGATGAACCATGGATGGAATTAGCCGCTGCCGAGGTATTGTTATCAACATACAACTGCAGGTTTTTGTTGCTGCCTGTCACTTCCCAATCCAATACACAAAAAGAAATACGGTAAGCCTGGGAGAGATCCAGTTCACCCTGTGTTTGGGTATCACCAGCGGCACTGGTTGTCTCCGGCTGTGTATTGCCAAGTGTGAAACGCGCTGCCGGTAAACGCATCCTGCCATCACTGAAAAGCGGCGTACCGGACACACGGAAATAAAAAGCCTGGTTACTGGCACTCAGGGACTTATAGCCTTCGCTGAAAAAACCATCCGCATCCACGACATCATTAAAGTTTTCCAGTAAGGGTAAAGGGGACGCCGCCGAAGGCAAGGACGATGAAACACTGGAGCTGCTGGATACAGGTTCCGAACTTGAAGAAGAGCTGCTGCTGGAAGCAGGCTCCAGGCTGGCAGATGAACTGCTACTGGATACGGAAGTGCCCTGTGAGGAAGAGGCACTGCCTGGAACAGACGACGAACTGGAACTGGTTGAGTTATTACTGCTACCACCGGAACCGCCGCCACAGGCGATAAGACTGGTTGTAAATAACGCAACTCCCAAGTGCATGAGTTTCATAAGCATGGTTCTCTGAATAATAACTACTCATTGACCAATACTATGCCGATAGTGTGTTCGGTGAAGAAAACCCGAATTATTTTAATAATAATGTATTTGCTTAAGGACTCATTCCTGGAGTTCCGGGGATAGGTACTTAAACTCCCACCCCCGGAAAAAGTTCCATCAAGCTATGTAAAGCTTAAAGGCTCAGTGTGCGATTACTCGCCTTGATAAATTCTTTTTTCAAATCTTCGTAGGTATGGACAGCGGGGAACTGTGGGAACTGATCAATCACATTTTGCGGTGCGTGGAACAGAATACCTTGATCGGCTTCACCCAGCATGGTGGTATCGTTATAGGAATCACCCGCAGCAATAACACGATAGTAAAGGGTTTTAAGCGCAAGCACTGATTGGCGCTTGGGGTCTTTCTGGCGCAGGGTGTAACCCGCTACCATGCCGCGCTCATCGATATTCAAGCGATGGCAGAACAAGGTCGGGAATCCCAACTGGCGCATCAGGGGTTGGGAAAATTCATAGAAGGTGTCAGACAGGATGATGACCTGGAAACGCTCGCGCAACCAGTCAACAAACTCAACGGCACCGTCCAGCGGCTTCAGGGTTGCAATTACATCCTGGATTTCCTTCAAACCCAATTTATGCTGTTCGAGGATGCGAATGCGCTGCTTCATCAGTACATCATAATCCGGTATATCACGGGTTGTAGCCTTGAGCTCCTCGATACCGGTCACCTTGGCGAACTCAATCCAAATCTCGGGAACCAAAACCCCTTCCAAATCCAGGCATGCAATTTCCACAGCGACCTCCCAAAACGGTTAAAAAACAGGCTATTTGCACCCAAAAAGTGGCAGCAATCTACCCGTTTTACACCACTAAAGCAAACCCGCCCAGAAGCGGGTTTGGGCCGTACAGGCCCAGTCTGGTATCCTTTGCACAACAATCAAAACCTGATGCCAGCCTGTATAGGCACTAGCCAGGCATCCACCTCTGACCGTGAGACGCTGCCATGACTGACAACCTGATTAATGTGGTCGACCTGGACACCAAGTTCCAGCAAGAAAGTCCGCAGAAAATCCTCAAGTACGCCCTCAATCACTTTGACAATATCGCCATTTCTTTCAGCGGTGCGGAAGATGTTGTGCTGATTGAAATGGCCCGCAATTATCGTCCGGATGTCCCCGTTTTCTGCCTGGATACTGGCCGCCTGCACCCGGAGACTTATCGGTTTATCGAAAAAGTACGCAAACACTACGGTATCAAGATTGATGTGATTTCCCCTGATGGCGATGCAGTACGCAAGCTGGTGGCCGAAAAAGGCTTATTTAGTTTTTATGAGGACGACCATAAAGAATGTTGCGGCATTCGCAAAATTGAGCCGCTGCGTAAAAAACTGCTTACCCTGGATGCCTGGATTACTGGCCAGCGCAAGGACCAAAGCCCTACACGCACCGATATTCCCGCCATCCAGAACGACACCTTGTTTGCACGCCCCGGCGAAACCCTGACCAAGTTTAATCCGCTGGTCAACTGGTCCTCCAAAGACGTCTGGGACTATATCCGCCTGTGCGAAGTGCCCTACAACGAACTGCATGAGCGCGGTTTTATTTCGATTGGCTGCGAGCCCTGCACTCGCCCGGTAGCTCCCGGGCAACATGAGCGCGAAGGCCGCTGGTGGTGGGAAGAGGCCACGAAAAAAGAATGTGGCCTACACGCCGGGAATGTGGATCAGTAAAAGCAACCAACCTTAACCCAGGCACACACCCGTGCCACCCAAACCGCAATAACCACCGGGATTTTTGTGCAGGTACTGCTGGTGATAGGTTTCTGCGTAATAGAACTCACTCGCCGGCAAAATCTCGGTGGTTATCTCTCCCAGCCCGTTTTCGTTCAAGGCTGACTGATAGTCTCTCCGGGTGGCTTCCGCCAATTCGCGTTGCGCCTCGGTAAAGTAATAGATTCCCGAGCGGTATTGTGTGCCCCTGTCATTCCCCTGGCGCATGCCCTGGGTGGGGTTATGGGCCTCCCAGAAAACCTTGAGCAGCTGTCCCAGCGAGACTTGCTCAGGATCAAAAACAACCAATACAACCTCGTTATGGCCCGTTAAGCCCGAGCATACTTCTTCATAAGTGGGATTGGGCGTATACCCGGCCGAATAGCCGACAGCGGTGGTGTATACCCCGGGCTGCTGCCAAAATTTTCGCTCCGCGCCCCAAAAACACCCCAGCCCCAGGATAATCTGTTCCATCCCCACAGGAAAAGGCGGCTTGATGGACACCAGTTTTACGGCATGCCGATCATCGACGAGTATGGGCTCTGCCCTGCCCGGCAAGGCCTGCTCGCGGGTGGGCATTATCATTTTGGTGGTATTAAACAACATAGGAACCTCGTATCACCTACATCCACACTACCAACAAAAACGGCGCCCTCAGGCACCGTTTCAGGTTAGAACCAGCGATTCAAATTTAACCTTTCCCACCAGGTCATCAGCAGGCGATCGACAGCGCCCTGGGCAGCCAGGCCCAATTTTTCCGGCAGTGTCTTTTTAAAGGTAAATTCCACAGTATAAATATCGGCCTGATCGACCTGGGACAGCAGGTATTCATCACTGGTTTGCAATTCGTCGATCAGGTTGACATCTTTGGCGCGGCGGCCAAACCAAACCTCACCGGTGGCAACCTTGGCAATATCCACCTGTGGGCGATGCTCACCGACAAACTCCTTAAAGAGCACATGGGTATCTTCCAGCTCTTCAACAAATTTGGCGCGACCTTTTTCTGTGTTTTCACCAAACATTGTCACGGTGCGCTTGAACTCGCCAGCGGTGAACATTTCAAAATCAATATCATTCTTTTTCAGCAGCTTGTGGAAGTTGGGCAATTGGGCGATAACCCCTATTGATCCCACAATGGCAAATGGGGCAGCGACAATTTTATTGGCGACACACGCCATCATGTAACCACCGCTGGCAGCGACCTTATCAACGCAGACCGTCAACGGAATGTGTTTGTGGGTAATGCGCGCAAGCTGGCTGGACGCCAGGCCGTAGCCATGTACCATGCCGCCACCACTTTCAACCTTGACGACTACTTCGTCAGTGGGTTTGGCAATACTCAATACCGTGGTGATTTCCTCACGCAAATTGTCGCAGGCAGAGGCCTTGATATCACCGTAAAAATCCAGCACAAAAACACGCTTTTTCTCTGGTGCTTCAGCGTGTCCAGCACCGCTATCGACAGTGTCTTCAGCAGGTTTGGCTGTTGTTTTGGCGGCTTTTTTCTTTTGCGCCTTTTCTTCCTTTAACCGTTTTTTCTCCGCCTTTTCAAAAGCCTTGTAAGCCTCTTCGTCCATCATGGCATCGCGCAGGGCATCGCGCATCTGCTCATACTTTTCATTCAGCTTAATGACTTCAATCTGCCCTTTGTCAGATTTTTTATTGCGCCCTCCAAGTGACACAGCCAGGCTGATAATGACAAAAACGGCAACCACAAAGGTCACCGTTTTAGCGAGGAACAAACCGTATTCTGCTAAAAATTCCAAACCACAAACTCCAGATAAGTAGTAAAACAAACCATTAATTGATCAGGCTGACCGCTTCGCGCGCCGCATCATTCAGTGGACGGGCCAGTAATCCCGTATGCGACAGGGTAACTTCAAAAAGCGCTTTATCGATCATCGGCAGATAGGTCGCTGAGCCGTATACCGTGTCTATTGCCGGCACCCATTGTGGATGCTTGTTCAGCAACTGCCAAACATCCAGGCCATAAAGACTTTGATGAATGGCATAGGCCGTGCGTTTTGCGGTTGTTTCCTGCTCTATATCAAAGTAGCGGCCACTCAAACGCTCTAAGCGATATGCCGGTTTAATCCCCAGGGTGGCGATATAACCTTTCCATTTCACGATACGGGCGTCCAGCTGCCACTGGTCGCCGCGCAGGCTATAGCGGGTTTCCTTACCATCCTTATCGACCAGGCGCACATCAAAGTATTGATTTTCAATTTTTTCGAAACTGATAGTCGCTACTGGCTGTTCCTGCAGGATTTGCTTGTAGCTGTATACATCGTAAGCTACCACCCCAATACCTATAGCCAGGACTAACAATCCCAGGCCGAATAAGCCGCGAAAAAACCCTAAAAACCAGCTTTTCAATGCCAATACTCTCACAGCTTGATAGGCAACATAAAGCGCTATAAGGCCAACGATAATGGCAATCAGTGTGTAAAGCATAAGTCATTCCCGGAAATATGGTTCAATTGTTATTGTTGACAGGGCTACGCTATTTTTTACCCGGCAACTGTTTTACCAAGCAACGCTGTACATAAAGGTCTATCAACTGCCCTGCTACAGTAGCTTTTGGTGGCACCTGAGGCAACTGATCGTAGCGGAACCAGTTCGCATCCAATATTTCTTCGCCGTCAATTTGAATATCGCCACTGGCATATTCAGCAATAAAACCAAGCATCAACTGCCCCGGAAAAGGCCAGGATTGGCTGGTAATATACTCAAGCTGGCCCAGCCTTACTCCAACCTCCTCATAAACCTCGCGGTGCACGGTATCCTCCACACGCTCCCCGGCTTCGACAAATCCGGCCAGGGTTGTGTAAACCGGGCGCGATGCCCGCACGTGATGCGCCAGTAATAGTTCCTGGTCGCGCACCACGAGGACAATCATGCACGGGGAAATACGCGGGTAAAAACGCAGCTGGCATGCCAGGCATACACGCGCGCTATCCACTTGATCGGTTTTTGTCGGCTGTCCGCATCGACCGCAATAGGCATGGTCGAAATACCACTGGCAAATTTGCAGGGCCCGTCCGGCCAGGCTGAATAGCGTGGCATCCACTTGCCCCAACTGTGCACGCAACCCCAACCACTGGTAATTACCACGCAACGTTGATGCTGGCATGGCAACAACCCAAAACGTCTGCTGGCTATTGTGCCCAAGATATTGCTCATGACTGGCAGGATGCTGCACCTGTGCTTTCAGGCACTCCAGCCCGGCGGAGGTCAGGATACATAATGTGCCGTCGGTATCGCACAGCAATTGATCCACCTTTCCCCGAACATCACTTACCACAAAATAATTCCGGGCAAGTGATTTGCCCGGAAGGTTTTTGGAAAGGGAAAACTCAAAGGAGGCGAGCGCTATCGGCTCCATAAAACCTCTTTAACCTAACAGGTACAACATCAGACCTGATATCCCAGCGCTTGCAGGCTCTCCTCGGCGATTTGCAACACACTGGTGTCTGCATTTTTATCCAATTTAAGGCTATCCAGATAATATTCGAGGCTGATAATGGCATCCGCAAAGGTTTCCAGCATATGTTGCACGGCTGGATGCTGCTCGCCCTGCAGCAAATCCTCGTCAACAAAACGCATACAACCGGCCAGTACTTTAGCGGCACGCGGCAATCCAAGTACAAACATACCACCACGTACCGCATCCAGGGTGCCGACAATATTGCTGATATGTCCTTTGTCGTAATTGGATTCAGAGAACGCTGTCAGCGCACGCTTGACCAACACCAGGCCAGCTTCGGCTTCGTCGATGACAATTTTTTCAGCCTCGGCAATTTGGTTATTTGACATGGCGGCATCGCGCGATAATGCATTAATTTGCGCAACTTTCTCATCGGAAAGATTGGCATTACCCAAACCGGCAATGGTGCTTTCGACGTATAGCAGGGTATCAGCCACTTGCAGCATTTCTTCGGGGGCTATAGCAGAATGGGTTGCTTGCCAATGCGCAATTTTGTCAATTTCCTGCCTCAGGCTGTTACTGGGAACAACCAGTCCAACCACCTTAAGGATATCGGCAATTTTCTTCAGGGTTTCCAGTAATTCAGGCGATTCATTGAGCAACTCGGCTCCACCTTGTGCGGCGCGCTCGAGAATATTTTTCGTACTGTGCAATTCATCGCGCAGCACATTGACCATAGAGGCAATGGTATTTGCGCTTGGCCCTTTGAGGAATTCATTTTCGCGTTGGAGTTCCGCTTCGCTGTAACTTAGCGGAGGAACACCATAACCGATCAGCACTGACTGGGATTTTTCACTGGTAGAGTGGGCCAGCGCCAAAATATACAGCAGCTCTTTTAGCAGCTGTGGATCCTGTTCGCGCTGCAACACGGCAGTGCCTTCAAATTGAAAGCGTTTAATCTCGCGATCAATGGCACTGAACAACAAGCGACGTGTTTTGGTTAATGCCATGCGCTTTTCAATGATTGCAGCCAGGGTTGTGCTGGCCAGCCACCAAAAATTACCGAGGTTGCTTCCCAGGGTTGCTGACTCAAGTCGCTCCAGTGCGCGCACCATCATGCCAAGCGAGGCTTTGGCTTGTACATTCTTCAGTACATTCAGCAAGCCCGTCTGGTACATATGGCGCAAGCGACGAACCAATTGGCTGTAATCTTCCGGTAAAGCCACGGGCTCTGGTAAACCCTTGCGACTGATTCGTCCAGGGGTGAAATTAAAATAATAGCTTTCTTGCAGCAGCGGTGCCTTGCGCGCCTGGCGCAATTCATTGATGTAAGGGATCAGTAAAACCGCCATACCCCGGGAGGTCTGTGAACAGTATTCCAGGTAGCGGGGCAGGATAAAAAAACTGGCTGTCAATAACTCCAACTTGGGATCGGTTGTCGGATCATCGCCCAGGGTAATGTCAGTAATATGATTAAGTAGCTCATCGGCCAGGAGATCTACCCCCCGCATTTGAATCAGGCTGAGGGTGCCGCGAATTTGCTTGATTCCTTCAATACAGTTTTGCAGTAACTCGCCGTTGTTGCGATCCTGCGCAAACTGCTCCAGGCGCACTGCTGACTGCTCGATAGTGGCGACCAGCTCATCATGCACCATTTTCAGGGATGCGAGATTTACAGATTCTGTCGTGCTCACGAGGTTGATCTCAATTGGGGAGATGAAAACATCTCAGGTTAGGTGTTGATCAAGCTTAGCCGATTTCACCACTTATGCTAGGTGGTTGATATGGCAGCAATTTTCAGCCTTTATCCGAGGCATAACGCGTCTGACTCTATACCATACATCCGCAGATTTCACGCCCGGACCAGGCTTTACCCGCTATCTTGATGCGGGATTGCCAAGCAAATCTCAGTTGGCCAAATTTTGGGCCATCAGGGTTTTAACCACAAACAATTATCACCACTGCTCCTGGCAATGGCTGCCAGCTTCTCTTCATGTGCCTGCAACTCTTCGGCAGAGGCGCTAATCACCCGCAGGGCCGGTCGCTGGCTACTGAGTCGGCGAATACCCTCCTGATTGCCCCCCCCTTCTGCCTTTGCCTGGTTTCCCCCCAGGGAAAGGCTGGTCTGGCCACCGGTCATGGCCAAATACACATCGGCAAGGATCTCGGCATCCAGCAAGGCGCCGTGCAGGTCGCGCTGGGAGTTGTCGACACCATAGCGCTTACACAAGGCATCCAGGTTATTTTTTTGGCCCGGATGCTTGTTGCGTGCCAGCAAGAGCGTATCTATAACACCACAGCGCCCCTTGATACTGCCAAAACCCGGACGCAGCATATTTAATTCGTGGTCGATAAAACCAATATCGAACGCCGCATTGTGGATGATCAGTTCCGCATCGCCGACAAAGTTAAGGAAATCGTCAACAATACGTGCAAATACCGGTTTGTCATTGAGCATGGCATTGCTGATACCGTGTACGGCGAAAGCACCGGCATCCACTTCCCGCTCCGGATTGATGTATTGGTGATAATGGCGGCCAGTCAAGCGGCGATTCATCAACTCAACACAGCCGATCTCGATAATCCTGTGCCCCTGGGAATACTCAAGGCCTGTGGTTTCAGTATCCAATACGATTTGACGCATAGTGAATTAACTTCTCCTGACTTTTTATCGCAACTCTTTTTACTGCTTATCACAACGCGTTATTACTGCAATTTTTAGCGCAATTCGTCTATACCGCGGTTGGCCAGCGCATCGGCCAGCTCATTTTCGCGGTGGCCGCTGTGGCCCTTCACCCATTTCCAGGTGACCTGGTGGCGCTGGTTTTGCTCATCCAGGCGCTGCCATAAATCAGCATTCTTTACCGGCTCTTTAGCAGCAGTGCGCCAACCATTGCGCTTCCAACCCGGCATCCATTCCGTAATCCCCTTACGCACATATTGGGAGTCAGTGGTAATGACGACGGCACAGGGTTCTTTCAAGGCACTGAGTGCTGCTATAGCCGCCATCAGCTCCATGCGATTATTGGTTGTTTCAGGCTCACCGCCATAGAGGGATTTTTCGACCTGGCCATAGCGGAGCAGTGCGCCCCAACCGCCGGGACCAGGATTACCCTTGCAGGCACCATCAGTGAATATTTCTACGGTCTTCAACAGCAGTCTTCTTGTTTTCGGGTGAATGAACATGCCTTGGTGGATGGGCCGATTGTGGTCGCCCACCCTGCCCCAGCAGGCGAGGCACCGCCAAGCCGCGTAAGGGTAAAGGGGCTTGCCAGGCAGGTTTAATGGGTGTCATCGCCAGATGATCCTTGCGTGCCACTATCATATAAAAGCCTCCCCAGGGCAGGCGCCACCTTTTACCCCATGACTCCATCCATTGCAAATGTTGAATAGCGTTAGGCTGCGCTAGCGGAGGGCGATAATAGCCTTGATATATTTCTACCGGCTCCAGGTTCACCAGGCTCAACCAATCCAGGAGTCGCCCCAAACGCAGGTATTGGTAGCGCCAGCGCGCCTGGGAGCTAAAAAGGCGGGCAACCCATGAACCAAGCCCCCATAGGCTCCAGGGGTTGAAGCCAATAATCACCAGGTGCCCACGGGGAATGATAACCCTGGCAGCCTCGCGCAATAGATGGTGCGGACTTTGGGTGTAATCCAGGGTGTGATGCAGGATCACGGCATCAATAGAATCGGATGCCAGGGGTAAATGGTTAAAATCGGTCAGTCCCGAGAGCTTGGGATGTTCATCCCGGCGAGGATGTAGCAGGAAGCGGTGGGAAATCCGAATGCCCTCCCCCATATCAATGCGGCCGCTGATACCCAATTGCATCAGGTGATAGCCAAACAGGCAATTGAGCGATTCATTGACCAGGCGCTTCTCCTCCTGGATCAGGGCTTGTCCCAAGGGGGTTTCAAACCATTCACTCATGTCCTCTATAGAATCGCGCAAAGGCATCACCCCAAAACGCCGCTTCCATATACCGGACAGGCGCAATAAAAAACGCTGGGGCGCGCGCATAAGTTTGCGATGCATATCAGACCTCCTGCGAAACAATACTGATCGCCCAAAGCTGCACTTATTTGTGGTGCTGACCAACACCTTGCATAATCCGCCCCGAGCCTAGTCTGATATATAGTGCGCGCAAACCAGGCGCGCAACCAGTTGTTTTTGCTCGCACATGGAAATAACCGGTATTGGTAGCAGGAGTTCCTCCATGATTCGAATCAGCCCAATTCCCGCCTTTAGTAATAACTATTTCTGGCTTATACAACCAAATATCCACTCCCCCCCAGGCCCTGATCGTTGATCCAGGTGATGCCACACCGGTACTCAATACATTGGAAAGCTGGGGACTGGTATTAGATGCCATACTGGTGACCCATCACCATCGCGACCATATTGGTGGTATAGATGATCTCCAGCACCATTATGGCAACCAGCTACCCGTCTACGGACCATTCAGCCAGCGTATCCCCTCTATTAATATCCCGCTAAAAGCGGGGGATGGGATAGACCTGGCAGGGATGCACTTTGACGTTATACCCACCCCCGGTGATGCCTTGCAACCGCCCAGCCTTTTCTGTGGCGATGCGCTTTTCGCCGGTGGCTGCGGGCGACGCTTTGAAGGGACAGCAGAGGACATGTGGGCATCCCTCGAACGCCTTGCTGCCCTGCCGGAAGAAACCCTGGTGTACTGCGCCCATGAATATACCCTCGACAATCTGCGCTTTGCAGTCGCTATAGAGCCTGACAACCGGGAATTACAGCAGCGACTCCTGACAGTAGAAGCCCAGCGAGCGCAAGGACAGATCACCCTACCCAGTTTTATTGGCCTTGAAAAACGCACGAATCCATTTTTGCGCTGTCATTTACGCAGCATTCGGGATGTCGTCGAAAATCACTTTGCAGACACCTTTGAAACTCCGGCCAAGGTTTTCGGCGCCCTGCGCCTGATGAAAGACACTTGGCGCTAAAAGTGCTTAAGGTTGTGTCAGGCGTCACGCCCAAGGATTGACCGGGGCAATCTATGTCCCTAGAATCCCGAAATCCCAATTCTGCCATTGCTTATTTTTTCGTTATTTTTATTGAGCATCCCTGATTTTTTAGGATGTTTTTCCTGAAAACAGCCTGAATTCTGCTAACAGAATCGCCTAAGGCCATAATCAACATAAGATTCATCACTATGAAGATTTGCAACCGACCGCCCTTTTGGACCCGATATTTAGCGCTTGTCTGTCTTTTCAGCCTTGCTGCTTGTAGTAATCTCCAGACAGCCAAAGAGAGCGCTACTCACAAAACACCTGCCCCCGCACCGGTAGCAAAAACAAAAACCAAAAAAGAAGACAACAACAAACCCGAAGAAAAAGCCGAAGCCAATCTCTGGGAAGAACTGCCAAAAGGCTTTGGCCTGCCCCAGGTCGAAGACAGCAAAGTTAGCAACTACCTCCGCTGGTACTCCAACAACCAGCGCTATATCGATAAGATCGCCGAGCAAAGCAAACCCTATCTCTACTACGTCAAGTCCGAACTGGCAGCCAATAACATGCCGCTCGAACTGGCCTTGTTACCGATTGTCGAAAGTGCCTATAACCCGCTTGCCAACTCCCCCAGTAAAGCCGCCGGTATATGGCAATTCATGCCCCATACCGGACGCAGTTTTGGACTGCAGCAAAACCAGTGGTACGACGGCCGACGCGACCTTGTTGCCTCTACCGATGCCGCCATTCGCTATCTGAGCCGGTTACACAATATGTTTGACGGCGATTGGTTTCTGGCAATTGCCGCCTATAACGCCGGGGAGGGAACGGTAAAGCGGGCGATTGCCAAAAATCAACGCGCCGGTAAAAAAGCAGATTTCTGGTCCCTGCCATTATCACAGCAAACACAATCCTATGTGCCGCAGTTGCTGGCATTATCCAAAGTGGTTGCCACCCCGCATAAGTACGATCTCAGCTTCCAGCCTATCGTGGATGCGCCCTACTTCACACGCATCGATATCCCGGGGCCGATCGATATGGCGCAGGCAGCGCGTATAGCCAACCTGAATCCCCAGGATTTGCGCCTACTGAATGCCGGCCATATCAAATGGATCACCGCCGCGCCGGGTACAAAAGAATTACTGGTTCCCGTTGCAGACGCCCCTGCCCTGGCCCTGGCCCTGGAACAACTGCCAACCCTCGGCCCCATCAAGACGGAAAGTAACTACCGGGTGAAATCCGGCGATACCCTGGGCGCGATTGCCCGCCGTTTTGGCACCAGCGTCGCTGCAATACAGAAAGTTAACCATTTAACAAACACCAACCTGCGTATCGGCCAGGAGTTGGCAATTCCCGGCCAAGCCATTATCGAATCCAGCTATATCGCCCAGATTGAAAAAGAATTGGCAGCCAAGCAATCGCAAGCCGTTACCAATCGTTATTACACCGTCAAATCTGGCGATAACCTTTGGTCAATTGCGAAAAAACACGGTGTCAAACTAGCCTCCTTGCTCAAATGGAATAAACTCGACGCCAAGAGCGCACTCAAGCCCGGCCAGAAATTGGTTGTTGCCCAGAGCGCCGGCTATGCCACCAGTAAAGATGGAAAAATTACCTATCGCATCCAACCTGGCGATACACTCTATACCATCGCCAGCCGGTTTGACGTAAGCCAGAAAGACCTGCTGAGCTGGAACAAGGTAAAGGATGAAAGCTATATTCATCCGGGACAGGAACTCACTATCTATCGCGTTGCACAAAACTGATTTTCACATAATAACCCCATAAAAAAGCCCTCAGTATGAGGGCTTTTTTATGGGTGAAAATATAGCGCCTTACAACGTTGGAATGGCGGCCAGTAATTGACGCGTATACTCCTGTTGAGGATGGGCAAACAGGGTTTCAGTATCCCCCGCTTCGATCAACTTACCTTTTTGCATGACCATCACGCGATCACACAGATAACGCACGACTGACATATCGTGTGAAATAAACAACATGGTTAAATTGTGCTTTTGGGTCAGGTCCAACAACAGAGCCAGAATTTGTGCACGAATAGTCACATCCAGTGCCGATACAGGTTCATCCGCAATAATAAGCCTTGGCTTGGGAGCAAGGGCGCGGGCTATAGCAATACGCTGGCGCTGGCCACCGGAAAACTCGTGGGGATATTTGCGAATAAAACGGCGATCCAGCCCTACATCATCCATCAGTTGGTTCACTTGCTCGACGACTGTCTGTTTGTTAGCAATACCATGCAGCAGCAAAGGTTCTGCCAGTGTATCGAACACGGTCATGCGTGGATTCAATGAGGCGTAGGGATCCTGGAAAATCATTTGCACCTGGGAGCGTCGCTGTTTCAATTGCTCAGGATTTAATGACAAAAGATCAGTGCCCGCAAAAATAACCTCGCCTGAATCGGGTTCAACCAGACGGATAATACTTCGCCCAAGTGTCGACTTTCCCGAACCAGATTCACCGACAACGCCGAGGATTTCACCCGGCTGGATACGGATACTAATATCATCAACACCCCTGACCTGATTCAGGACCCGCCGAAAAAAAACACCGGTATGCTGGGTAAACCAGGTGTTAAGGTGTTTAACCGAAAGTAAGGCGGGCGCATCATGGCGAGCCGCACTGGGAACCGGCTTGGCCGTGGTCAATACGGCCGCCAATAACTTGCGCGTATACTCCTCTTTGGGAGCCTGGAAAATTGCGCTGGTTTCGCCCTGCTCGACCAAACGCCCCTTTTCCATCACCAGGATATGGTCCGCCATCTGCGCAGCAACCCCCAAATCGTGGGTGATAAAAATAACCGCCAATTGACGTGTACGCTGCAAATCCTTGATCAAGGCCAGGATTTGCGCCTGTACCGTTACATCCAGCGCTGTTGTTGGCTCATCAGCAATCAACAATTCCGGCTCCGCCAGGAGAGCCATGGCAATCATGACCCGCTGGCGCATGCCACCGGAAAACTGATGGGGATAATCATCAACACGCTTGGCTGCATCGCGAATCCCTACCTCATCCAACGCCGCGATGGCTTTGGCGCGCGCATCACGCCTGGTGATATCGCGATGTTCCAACAGGACTTCAACCAGTTGGTCGACAACACGCATATAAGGGTTGAGACAGGTCATGGGGTCCTGGAAAATCATCGCGATCTTGTTGCCACGGATACCCCGCAACTGCTTATCACCCATCTGCAACAGGTCTTCACCATGGAAAAGGGCACGGCCGCGCTCAACCTGTCCCGGTGGTGAAGGGATTAGTCCCAACAGGCTATAACAAGCCACGGATTTTCCCGAACCGGACTCACCAACAATACCCAATACCTCTCCCGGATTCAGAGAAAAGCTCAGGTCTTCTACTGCGACAGTTTGGCCATCGCGGGTATTGAATACCACACGCAAACTATCGACATTCAATAATGCTTGCCCGGTCATGGTATTAATCCTTGGAGGTGCGAGGATCAAGCGCGTCACGCAGGCCATCGCCGAGGAAATTAAGGGAAAACAAAGTGATCGTCAGCACCAATCCGGGAAATAAAATTAACCAGGGATATTCTTCCATGGTCTCCACACCACCGGAAATCAATGAACCCCAGGAACTGGCAGGCGGTTGGATACCCAACCCCAGAAAACTCAAAAACGACTCTAATAGAATCACGCTGGGGATTGTCAGTGTTGTGTAAACAATAATCGGACCCAATACATTAGGAATAAGATGGCGGGAAATAATCTGCCAGGGAGACAGGCCCATCGCCACCGCCGCTTCAACAAATTCCTGGCGTTTAATATTCAGCACCTGGCCACGCACAATACGCGCCATAGTCAACCATTCAACAGCACCGATTGCTAAAAACAGCAACAGCATACTGCTGCCAAAAATGACTGTGAGCAAAATAATAAAGATAGTAAACGGCAATGCATAAAGTACATCCACGATACGCATCATAACCGCGTCTACCCGCCCACCGAGAAACCCGGCTGTCGCCCCCCACAATACACCGATCGTTAACGCAACGGCAGTCGCAATAAAACCGACCATCAACGATACCTGGCTACCATACATAATGCGTGTCAGCTGATCGCGACCGAGTACGTCAGTACCTAACCAATGCTCTGCAGAGGGCGGTGATGCACCCAGGAGAAGATTTTGTTCTTCGTAGGAATAAGGCGCAATCCAGGGAGTGAGGATAGCGATCAAAATCATAAACAACAGGATAAACAAACTCAGCATTGCCACTTTATTTTTGCACAAACGGGCTAATGCATCCTGGGTCAGGGACCTGCCCTGCTCTACACCATACTCTAATACGAGGGTTTTCATCAGCGTTTTCCTCCCAGCTCCTGGCGCAATTTCGGGTTGAGCCACACCAGTACTATGTCTGCGAGTAAATTAAACAGCACAATTAAAAATGCAAAGAAAATAGTACATCCCAGGATCATGGTGTAATCACGGTTAAAGGCTGCAGTGACATAAAAGCGCCCCAGGCCGGGAATCTGGAAAATCGTTTCCACCACAAAAGATCCTGCCAACAACCCAGCCAATGCAGGGCCAAGATAAGAAATCACCGGGGCAATACCACCGCGCAAAGCGTGTACTAATACAATACGCTGGTTGGAAAGCCCCTTGGCCCGAGCGGTGCGTATGTAATCCTGCGACAGGATTTCCAGCATACCTCCACGGCAGATACGTGCAATATACGCGGCATAGGCCGTGCCCAGGGTAATTGATGGCAGGACTTTATCACCGGGAATCTGGCCCCATCCGGCAACGGGCAACCACCCCAGCCATAAACCAAATATCAACAACAAAATGGGCCCCAGTACAAAAGTCGGCATACAGATACCGATCATAGCGGCTGACATGGGGATATAGTCCTGCCAGGTATTGCGCCTGAGAGCTGCAAGCAAACCGGCAGACAGGCCTACCAATAATGCAAAACCAATCGCATACAACGACAGCTCCAGCGTTGCAGGAAAACCGGATGCAATCAGGTCATTCACACTGTGGGTGGGATATTTAAACGAAGGACCGAAATCCCCCTGGATGACATTCCATAAATAATCCAGATATTGTTTCCATAATGGATCATCCAGGTGATAGCGCTGGTTAAGCTGTTTGAGCACTTCCGGTGGTACAGCCCGCTCGGCATCGAAGGGGCCACCGGGCGCGGCGCGCACCATAAAAAACGTCACAGTAATGACCAGGAACAGCACCGGAATCGCCTGGAATAGACGCTTTACAATAAACAACCACATGCAAACATCTCCTATCGGGTCGCTTCCAGATACATATATTTATAGGGATGATAATCCATTATGTTCGGGTAATAGCCCTTCACATCCGGCGACAGAAGGTAATTTGTTGTGTAATTGTAGAGTGGGATAAAGGGCGCATCGTCAACCAGAATGGCTTCTGCCTGTTGGAAATAATCGTAGCGCTCTTCGCGGGTTTTGGCGGATGCTGTGCGGCGAATCAATTCATCATACCGGGTATTACCCCACCCGGTTTTATTATTACCAGCCCCGGTCATGAATAACTCAAGGAAAGTGTAAGGGTCCATGTAATCGCCAATCCAGCCCATGCGCGAAACCTGGTAATCCAGCATCTGCTGGGTTTTGATAAATACCTTCCACTCCTGGTTTTTGAGGGTGATATCTATGTTCAGCGCCTTTTTCCACATCTGCTGGATAGCAACCGCAATTTTTTGGTGATCTTCCAAGGTGTTGTAACTTAACTCCAACCTGGGAAAGCCTTTGCCATCCGGATAACCGGCTTCCGCCAATAGTTTGCGCGCCAGCTCCAGGTCATAGACCATTTTTGCTTCGGCGGTGTAACCAAGGGTATTGGGTGGTGTGAAGTTATAGGCAGCGGATTGTCCACCTTTGACAACGTTGCGAACAATGACATCACGATCAATCGAATATGCCAGGGCTTTGCGCACGCGCACATCATCCAGCGGCTTCGCGGTGACATTCAATAAATAGAAATAGGTTCCAAAATACATATTGGCGCCTTGCGCTCACGATAGCCGGGAATTTTCTCGCTGGGCATGGTATTGGTTTTATGCAATTGCCCGGCTTTGAACATGCGCTCTTCCACCAATGCCTGATCCACCGGGTAGAAGCGAATCTCTTTTAAGCGCACACTGGCTGCATCCCAATAATAGGGATTGGGGATGACAGAGAATACCTTGGCCGGCGTCCACTCCTTGATCACAAAGGGGCCATTACCGACAAAGTTTTCTGCGCGCGTCCAGGGCGTGGTATTGTCATCCAACGCACCGAATTTCTTAATCGTTGGAATATGGACAGGGAACAAACTGTGGTGATCCAGCAGCTGTAAGAAATAAGGGGTGGGATTCTCCAGGGTCACATGCAGTGTTTTTTCATCCACTGCCTGCACACCAACCTCGGAAAAGTCATTGATGGTTTGACGGTAGTAAGCCTCTGCATTCTTGATGACAAATAGCGAGCCGGCGTATTGGTTGCCCAATGCCGGCATTAATGCCCGATTCCAGGACTGCACGAAATCTTGCGCAGTAATTGCATCACCATTGGACCACTTGGCAGTGTCACGTATATGGAAGGTATATACCAAACCATCATCAGAAACCTCCCAGCGCTCTGCCACCGCCGGAATAATCTCCAGGGTTTCCGGATGTTTGGCAACCAACCCTTCAAACAACGCCATCTGCAAATGATACTCGGGCATGCCTGTGGTGGTATGCGGATCTATCCCGGCAGGTTCAGTACCATTACCCAGATGCAATATTTGCTGCTCTGTGCCTAATTGCACCAGCGTTTTGCGCTCTTCACAACCCCATAAACCAAGACTGATGATGACCAACAAGCTGACAAGGCGGCCGGGTTTCATAAAATTCTCCTTTGTTCGATAACAACGAAGTAGCAACTGGATTGGAGCCGCCAGCACACGCACTGGCGGCCATTCATTTATTAATGGATGGAAAGATCCCGGGCAAACGCATCAAAGTTATAGGGGCGTCCGAGGAAATCCTGTACCAATTGATCAGCATCTTTAGTGCCACCAGGCTCCAGGACTGTTGTGCGATACTTGTGGGCAATTTCCGGATTGCGCAGCCCGTATTTGAGAAACTCCGCATGCATATCGGCCGCAATCACCAATGACCACATGTAGGTGTAATAAATCGAAGAATAGCCGTTTAGGTGACCAAAGCTGGTATAAAAATAAGTGTCATCCACATAACCAAAGGGAGAATATTTGGCCTGGATTTTCGCCATCAGATTATCCAGTTCCAATTGAGCAGGATCGCCGTTGTATACACCCAATGACAGTGCCGCATAAAACAGCTGGTGCTTGGTCCACATACCACGACCAAAATCACGTGCTGAAATCATCTTTTCTACCAGTGCCGGGGGAATAACTTCACCTTTATCATTGCGCGCAAAGGTTGCCAGGGTTTCTGTATCCCACACCCATTCTTCCAGCATTTGTGAAGGAGCCTCTACAAAATCCCATTCCGCACGTATGCCCGAGAAATACACCCAGCGCTGTTTGGTTCCACCAAAAATAGCATGCAGCAAGTGACCGAATTCATGCAGGAAGGTTTCCACATCAGCATGTTCCATCAACCCGGAACTACCGTCGCCACCAGGGAAGTTACAAACCAATGCAGCCAAGGGTAACTGCACACCAGAGACACCACTTAAAATAGTAAATGCAGCAGCATGCTTGTATTTACCCTCACGCGGATGCATGTCCAGGTAAAAACGTCCAATCAAGGACTCACCATCCCATATCTCATAGGCATTGACAGAGGTGTGCCATGTATCGGTCTGCCAGGGTTTGATCTGGATACCAAACATAGCCTGGGTCAAATCAAAAATACCCTGGCGCACATTAGCGTAGTGAAAGTACTGACGCACTTCCTGGGCATCCACCTGGTAGTCCTCTTTTTTAACCAGTGCCTCTACATACATTTTTTGCCAATCAGCTACCTGGCTGGCCTCCGGATTAATTTTTTGCAATCGTTTCAGGAGTTGTTGGTATTCAACCTGGGCACGCTCGTCTGCAATAGCAGACACCTTGTCAATAAATGACTGGGCATTGGCCGGAGACTTGATCATTTTGTCTTCGGTAATATATTGGGAAAAATTTTCATAGCCCAGCAACTGTGCCAATTCATGGCGTTTGCTGACCAGCTGGTGTAAGACGGCTTTATTTTCCGGATAAGCCTGTTGACGAAAGATAATATAAAACTGCTTGCGCAACTCATCATTTTCCGCATATTGCATGAAAGGAACATAATCGGGGTATGCGGTGGTCAGGACGATGTTCCCTTCGCTATTGGGTTTATGGTTATCAATATAATCCTGCGGTAAACCTTTTAGGTCATCGACAGAACCAAGTATCAACTGACGCGCTCCCTGGCGAATATTTTTATCAAAAGTCTGCCCGATTTGATTGATCTCTTCATTCAGCTGCTTGATACGTGCACGGGTTGCATCATCCTTATCAACACCAGAGCGTTTATAATCGCGTAACAATCGCGTAACAAGACGCTGGTCCTGTTGATCCAATTGACGGGTATCCACATTGACCAATTTATCGTAAATGGGACGCAATAAACTGATTTCACTGATCAGCGCGACAAATTGCTGCTCGCAAAACTCGGCCTGCTCCCGCACAGCAGTATTCGGATGGACATTGGCATAAAGGCTGGCGTAGTTCATCTGTTTATCTAACAACAGGTCTATCGCATTGAGGGCATTGAGCAACACCAATGCCTCATAGGACTTTTGTGGATCACGCAGGGGGATAAGATGGGATTGCACAGCGTCGTAATCTGACTGACAGTCCTTGATATAGGACGCAGCCTCCCGATCGTCCGGTGTCGGCCAACTGATTGCAACTGCAGGTACGGCAGAAGCGGTATCAGATGTCTCGTCTTTTTGACTACAAGCAGTGATAAATACCATCACAAGCATCAATACCGGGGTAAGCAAGCTGTTCCATCGTTGTGTTATTGCAGGCGGATTCACCCTGGTGTGCACTGTGCTGGTCATCAAATCACCTTCCAAAGCTAGCATTTATCAATCAGGTTTCAGGGCACCATGGAATCGACCTACTGATAGCCATGTCAGGCATACGCCATGGTGTCCTGTTAGATACCCTGCCCCCTTCTGTCAGCCGATCGAGCGGGAGCGGGCGGCTCATGGTAGTACACTTTATCGGACAAACAAAGTGCTATAAAAGCCTTGTTTTTTAAGTACTTAGTCCAAGGGAAGTGCATAACTGCAACCCGTCACCCCACCCGGTGAGGGTACAAACCTGATCCCCCCAGAAACGGACAGTATTCCGTTGGCAAGATTTCCTACATTCTTGCAGATAGCTGCTAAGCTTGAGTTAACTTACGAATTCTTATAACTCCCTGCATTATGCGAGATTACCTGCTGACTGAAGACCAACGCGACTGTCTGCAAGAAATCACCAATGTGGCCATGGGCCAGGCCGGTGATCGTCTGGCACGCTTGTTAAATGTCTTTGTAGTTCTATCCATCCCCCATGTAAGCGTCCTCAACCCAACCGATATTGCTATGGCACTACAGTCCCTCAACCGCGAGAATGAGGACGATGTTGTCCATGGTGTTTGCCAAGGGTTTATTGGGGGCGGGATTGCCGGGGAAGCCATGCTGATCTTCCATGGTACCGACTTTAACGATCTGGCCAAATTGCTCAAATATGATCGAATACCCGATGAACAGGCACAAAATGAACTCTTGATGGATACTGCCAATGTTCTCAACGGGGCCTGCCTGCGCGGTATGGCAGAGCAGCTGGATACCAATTTCAGTTTTGGCCCCCCCATGTTGCTCGGACACCACTGCAACATTACCGACTTACTGCAAAGCAATAACATGAAGTGGAAACAGGCACTGGTGGTTGAAATCAACTACGCTATAGAAAATCGCCAGATCAACTGCGACCTGTTACTCGTGATTGCCGAGCACTCGATCTCGGGTCTGGTGGAAAAACTCAATTACCTTCTGGATTGAAGTCGAATCGACAATGGCCAAGCGTGCGAACCCTCCCGAGAACATGAAAGATATCCACTGGCACATGGATATATTACACAACATTGATGTGGGTTTAATTGTGCTGAACGAGCGCTATGAAATTGAGATGTGGAACAATTTCATGCAAAACCACAGTGGCAAACCGCCCGAGTCGGTACTGGGAGCCAACCTGTTTAGCGTTTTTCCCGAATTATCGGAAGAATGGTTCTGCCATAAAGCACAAACGGTTTTTGTATTACACAATGCAACTTTTACAACCTGGGAGCAGCGCCCCTACCTGTTCCGTTTCCCCCATTACCGCCCCATTACCGGCACAGCCGACTACATGTACCAGAACAGCACCATCTTTCCCCTGGTTAATACCAAGGGTGAGGTTGACCATATCTGTGTCATTATCTATGACGTTACCGATACTGCTGTCAATAAAATTGCCCAGCAACACGCCAATAAGCAGCTGCAAAACCTGAGTCGCACGGATCATTTAACGAGCCTGTTTAATCGCGGTTACTGGGAGCTGCGCCTGATCCAGGAGTTCAAGCGCTACGATCGCTATGAAAGCCCATCCAGTCTGATTATGTTGGATATTGATCACTTTAAAAAAATCAACGACAACTACGGTCACACGGTCGGGGATGAAGCCATACGTTGTGTCAGTCGGGTCATTAAGGAACAGGTGCGCGACCTGGATATTGCAGGGCGCTATGGTGGTGAGGAATTTGGCATTATTCTCACCAGCACCAATGGTGATGGTGCCTGTGTTATTGCTGAGCGCTTACGCAGCATCATCGAAAAGCAAACGGTGTATGCCGAAGGTCATGAAATCCACTTTACTATTAGCCTTGGTGTAGCCGAGCTGAATGACCATATGCATGATCATCGCCAATGGATTGAAAAAGCAGACCATGCACTGTACAAGTCCAAAGAATCAGGTCGCAATCGTTGCACGCTGTCAGCAGATTAACCCCAACAAATGCCAAACAAAAAGCCCGCTGACAAGGCGGGCTTTGGGGTGGGAGATTAACAGGGTAAACCACAGCGGAGGATTGCAGGTTATTCGTTTGAAGAGTCAGCAACCGCCGCTTCTGCCTTGATGTGTTTATAAGCATAAAAGCCAACATAGGTAATCATGGCAAAGGTTAACGCCACAATCACAAGGCTCAACAATACAACACTGTCCAAATACATAGGGCACCTCCACTATTGACTGACGATTTCAGTCTATCAACCCGATGGTGCCGGTTCTTGATGGAGATCAAATCAACGTGTCAAAGCGTCCATCACCGGTTTCAAATCCCGCTCCCACACCTGGGCATCAACGGCACCGATGTGCTTGTAACGAATAATTCCCTGCTGATCGACAATATAGGTTTCGGGTGCACCAAATACCCCCAGGTTCAACCCCAGGCGACCGTCTTCATCCATTGCACTCATAACATAGGGGTTATGCAGATCGCGCAGCCATTTTTGGGCTGCAGTACTATCATCCTTGTAATTAATTCCAAAAATAGCGACCCCCTGGGTGCGAAGGCTATTGAGGAATTCATGTTCCTCACGGCAGGTAACACACCAGGTTGCCCATACATTTATCAGGCTGATTTTCCCTTTAAAAACCGACTCATCCATTTCTTTAATCCCGGCAGGATTTTCATCAGCCGGTAATATGGGTAACTTGAATGCTGGCACTGGCTTGTTCAGCAAAGCCGAGGGCATGGCATTAGGGTCAAGGGAGAGTCCGCGCCAGAAAAATAGTGCCAACACAATGAATACCAATAGCGGGGCAAACAGCATCAGGCGTTGTTTATTCATTGGCCAGAACCCCTGTTCCAGCACCTACAGGCACAGCAACCTTTTTCGTTAGCTTGCGATAGCGCTTATCCGCAACAGCCAGCAGTGACCCCAGGGCCATAAAAATGGCCCCCAACCAAATCCAGCGCACAAAGGGTTTGAAATGAACACGCATCGCCCAGGCATTATCGGTCAGGGGTTCCCCCATAGCGATATACAGGTCGCGGAATAACCCCGGGTCCAGGGCAACTTCTGTCATAACACTGTTGGTCGCCAGGTAGCGACGTTTTTGTGGTTTCATTTGCTTAAGGAACTTACCCTTGTGATACACCGCAATACGCGCCTCATCCGCGACGTAATTAGGGCCATTCACCTTAGCCAATTCCTCAAGCACAAACTCGTAATTATCCAGAGCCACCTTCTGCCCCACCTCCATACGCAGGTCGCGATGCTCGTTATAAATACTGGTGTAGCACACACCAATCAGGGTCACGGCAACCCCCAGGTGGGCAATAACCATAGCGTAATAGCTCAAACTCAATTTGCGTAAACCCGCTGCCGCACTTTCAGCATGACGCAGGCGATACAGCAGATCTGTAATTAAAGAGAAGCTAATCCAGCAACCAATCATCGTGGCCAGCGCAGCACCCCAACTGTATTCATCTTCATACAGCCAAGGTAATAACAACCCCAACGCAAGGCTGAATATCCATGGTTTTATAAGCAGTTGCCTCAAATAAGCGACACTGGAGCTCTTCCAATTAGCCAGGGGGCCAAACGCCATCAGAAAACAGAGAACCCCCATGAGGGGGATAAAGAAGAGGTTGAAGAAAGGCGCACCCACGGAAATCTTGCCCAGCTTCAGCGCATCGGCAATCAAGGGATACAAGGTTCCTAACAACACTGCCAGCATCACCACCACGAGCAGGATGTTATTGGATAGCAGCAGCGTTTCGCGCGATAGCCAACCAAAACCGACGGCACTTTTCACTACCGGGGCACGCAAGCCATAGAGGATCAGTGAACCACCTACCACGACCAACAAGAAACCCAGAATAAATACACCGCGCTCAGGATCGTTTGCAAAGGCATGGACCGACGTCAGAACCCCGGAACGTACCAGGAAGGTTCCCAACAAACTCAGGGAGAAGGTAAAAATCGCCAGTAAAATTGTCCAGCTTTTAAACAAACCACGCTTTTCAGTAACGGCCAATGAGTGAATCAAGGCAGTCCCTACCAACCAGGGCATAAAGGAGGCATTTTCTACCGGGTCCCAAAACCACCAGCCACCCCAGCCCAGTTCGTAGTAAGCCCACCAACTGCCCAGGGCAATTCCCAGGGACAGGAACCCCCAAGCCAAAGTAGCCCATGGACGCGACCAACGCGCCCAAGCACTATCCAGGCGACCGGTGAGCAAAGCGGCAATTGCAAACGCGAAACAAACACTAAAACCAACATACCCCATATAAAGTACAGGAGGATGTATGATCAAACCAATATCCTGCAACAAGGGATTGAGGTCTTTTCCATCGGCAGGCGGCAGGGGCAACAAGCGATCAAAGGGATTGGATGTCAACAAAATAAATAACAGGAAACCTATACCCACGAACCCGAGGATAGCCAATACCCGCGCCTGCATATCCAGCGGCAAGGAGCGGCTGAATAAAGCAACAGCTAGCGTCCAGCCCGCCAACATCAGGATCCACAGCAACAGCGAACCCTCATGCCCCCCCCAGACTGCGCTGATTTTGTAATACACCGGCAACAGGGAGTTGGAATGATTGGCAACATAAGCCACCGAGAAATCATCGACAACAAAACTGTAACTCAGGCACACAAAGGCAATGGCCACAAACACAAAAAATGCCGACGCAAATGCGCGGGCCGAATGCATAAGGATGAGATTACCGCGGTGAGCCCCATAAAGAGGAACCACAAACAGCAGCAGGCTGAAGCAACAGGCGAGGATCAGCGCAAAATGCCCAAACTCCGGAACAAGGGCGCCAAATGACAGCGAATAATCAGGCACCATAGTTTAATCCTCCGCAAGTTGCCTGGTGCTGGCCTTTGCCTTTCATCGCTTCAGCAACTTCTGGCGGCATGTAGGTTTCATCGTGTTTGGCCAGCACTTCGCTAGCCTGGATATCACCGGCCTCTGTCACTATGCCATTAATAACAGCCGCTTCGCCTTCGGCAAATAAATCCGGAAGGATTCCTGTGTAGGACACTACAACATCGGCATTACCATCCGTAATCACAAAGCGCACATCCAGATTTTCCTGGGAGCGCACCACACTGCCCGGCTTGACGCAGCCACCTGCGCGTATGCGGGTGTTATGGGGGACATCCCCGGCAGCAATTTTGCTCGGCGGATAAAAGAGGTTGATATTTTCCCGCAGTGCATAGGCAATCAGACCTACTGCCAATGAAGAAAACACCACAATAAAAAGCACGATCATCAACCGTTGTTTACGTTGGGGATGCATAAAACCACCAGTATTCCAGATTTGAAGCAGTCACTCGGTTGCCAGTTGCAAGGTTCTATTCGTATTTAGTATTGGTTGCGCTCTTGTTGCTCGCGCTTTTGCTGCAAGCGATGCGCACGGACGAAGCGGCGCTGTTGCACCAAAGGCACGACAATCAATACCGCCAGCGCCACCAGGGTAATTGCATAGGCCGCCCAGACAAAAGGCCCGTGCCCATTCATAGCCACAAAATCGACAAGATCAGAAAATTGGAATTGCATGATTTACTCCCCGCCAGGTGACTGTTGGGCGTTGGCATTGACAAGGTCGGCCACCCATTGGGTGCGACTTTCACGGCGCAGGATTTCCAGGCGGGTATACAGCAGTAGCGCCAGTGCATAAAACACATAGAAGCCAATTACCATGGTCAATAAGGGATACAACATGGAGGGATCTATGGTGGACTTACCGGTAAATTTAATACTGGCAGGCTGATGCAGGGTGTACCACCAATCGACCGACTTGTAGATGATCGGAATATTCACAGTGCCCACTAATGCCAGAACTGCACTGGCTTTATCGGCACTATCGCGATGCTGGTAGGCTTGCTGTAACGCAATGATGCCCAGGTACAGGAAAAACAGAATCAACATGGACGTGATACGGGCATCCCACTCCCACCAGGTTCCCCAGGTCGGCTTGCCCCAAATGGACCCGGTCACCAAAGCGACAAAAGTCAGTACCGCGCCGAGGGGGGCTGCCGACTTCATCACCATGAATGACAGTTTCATCTTCCAAATCAGGCCAATGGCACCGGCAATCGCCATGATGTAATAGCCCGCCAAGGCCAGGAAAGCGGCAGGCACATGGATATAGATAATGCGATAACTATTACCCTGTTTGAAGTCTGCCGGGGAAAAGGCCAACCCCCAAATACCGCCACCCAGTAACAAGACCAGACTGACAAGACTCAGCCAGGGCAGCCAGGGAGTTGTTTTTTCATAGAACCAACGGGGTGATCCCAAGCGGTGAAACCATTGCCAAGCCATAATCCGAGTCTCTTCAGCTGTTTGTATTATTGCTTTTTGACTTTACGTTACATCGATAACTAATTGATATTTCATGAGTTACTACTAATGCGCAACGCGCCAGCCGCTGCCAGGGGTGCCAACACCAACGCCAGTGCCAGCATGGCTCCCAAAACAGCCAGCTGCATTGCCAGCGGGTTGGATCCCACCGCTGACTGCACCGCACTAGCCCCGAAAATCAACACCGGGATATACAAGGGCATCACGACTAGCGACAGCAATAACCCCCCCTTACGCAAGGATACGGTTAGGGCTGCCCCTACCGCCCCTATCAGGCTCATAGCGGCCGTGCCCAGCAACAGGGAGAACACCAATGGCAAATAGCCCTGTCCCGGTAGGCTCAGCATCAACCCCAGCAGCGGGGATAATAGCGCAATGGGTACACCGGTTGTCAGCCAATGCACCAATACTTTGGCTAACACCACAAAATAAACCGGTTGGGGACTGATCAGGATTTGCTCCAGGGTGCCGTCCTCAAAATCGCTGCGGAATAGACCGTCAAGGGAGAGCATAGTTGCCAGCAGGGCCATCACCCAGAGGATACCGGGGGCAAGCATCGCCAGGACCTTCTTTTCGGGACTGATTCCCAAGGGAATCAGGGTAATAACGATCAGGAAAAACACCAGCGGATTCAGCAAATCTGCGCCGTGGCGAATGGCAATTAACCAGTCGCGCCTCAGGCTGGCGAGAAAACCGCTGAACACACCGGGAATAGCGGCAGGAGAGCTCTTCATCAGGCCTTCTCTCCACTAGCGTAGCGACCGGCAGGGACGGGCCGATAATCCAGCAAATTTAACTGGCGCAGACCTGGCAGGTTTAAATCCTGGTGGGACGTGAGTATCACAAGGCCACCACGGCCGGATTGTTCCAGCATCAAGGATTCCAGCGCTTTTACACCCGGCTTGTCGATGGCAGTGAAAGGCTCATCCAGTATCCATACATCCGCACGGGATAAATACAGGCGCGCCAAGGCAACCCTGCGCAATTGGCCCGCCGACAACTGGTAGCAGGCCGTGTCTTCATAACCTGCCAGCCCTACCCTGGCCAACGCTTCCTCAATTGCCATGCGCACAGGCAGCTGGGCAGTGTACCAACACAGGTTTTCCAGAGGGGTGAGCGCTTTTTTAATACCGGGCATATGCCCGAGGTAGAGACAGCGGGTGGTGTAATCCCAGGGGTGGGTGGCAATGGATTTTCCCTGGAAGAGAATGTCGCCACTGACATCATTGCTAACTGTCGCCAATACCCGCAACAAACTGGTTTTTCCTGCACCATTGGGGCCTAACACCTGAAGAATCTCGCCAGCGCCTAATGCCATGGATAAACCCGTGAATAGCAAACGCTGATCTCGCTCCAGAGCGAGATTACGGATTTCCAACAGGGGTGAGGATTGGCTCAAAAGTATCTCTCAATCAGGGTTGCTAACAGGTGCACGGTCGTTATTGGTTATACCTGATCTGCTTCGGCGGTCGCGAAAAGGCTTTACTGTACTCGCCCATATAAGATTCATATCGGCGCCAGTCGCTACGAGCATTCAGTTATCGCATATTTTGCCGCTATACTCACGGGCGAGCGGCGATTATAAACACCTCGCCCGACCCTGCGCAGCTGTAAATCGCATTTTTAACGGTTGCGCTATAAATATCCCTGCAGACACCTTTTACTCCTGTGGATTAGTGCCCATGGATCTCAGCAAAGTCAACGAGAGCCTGCTCAATAACCTGCAACAGCGCCAGGTAGAGCAAGTGCAGGTACTGAGCAAGGTGCTGGGCATTAAACTGGGTGATCAATTTCTGGCCCAGGTACAGCAATTAACCAACGTCACTGGTGAAGAGCGAGCCCAATTGCTGTCCCGGATAAACCAGCAATTACAGCAAGTTAACCAGGCATCAACCAGCCCCGCCGCCAAAGCGCTGGTTAACCAGCTACTCGCCCAGCAGGCGCTGGTGCAGTCCACGCCATTGCACTGGGTTAACCTGCAGGCATTAGCCAATCCATCCAACACATCGCCCGTCAATACATCGCTGGCCAATAAGCTGGCCGGCCTTGTGCTTTACACCAACCTGCCATTGGATACAGGCCAAACCCTACTGCTTAAGCTGGACGCCAACCACCGCCTGGTTATCCAGGGCGCACTGGCCACCGGGGTACAAGCGCAGTTGCCAGGTTTAAGTAGCCAGCCACTTTCCGTTGAGCAATTAAAAATCCTGTTAACCCAAGTAAAACCATTACCCATTCCGACTGCAACCAATCCCCCCACCCTACCCACAGATCCAAAGGCATCATCCCTGGAGGGGCTGCGGAACAGTTTGCTAAATCTCCTGCCGTATAAAGACCAGCAGACAGGGTTGCTCGATCAGCTGGAACAATTCATCCAGCAGACACGCCAGATTCCGACACAGGAGCGAGGCAATTGGCTATCGAGCCAGCTGCAACAGGCATTAAATAGCCTCGCCAACCAATTGCGTAGCGAACCACAATTGACGCATCCCAAATTACTGGGAGAAGCGCTGCGCAATAACGGGGTTTTCTTCGAGCATAAACTTGGCCAACTGGCAACCGGCAACACCGGTAATGCACTAACCAGCAAGACCAGGGGCGGAGAAAATGGAGCAGGCATAACCAATAACCCTGGACCTGGTAGCGGAGGCAAAATACCCAATATCCAGCCGCTGGTACGACAGGACGTAAAAGCCGGGTTGTTAAACCTGCTGCACTTGTTGGAAACCGAACTCACCAGCCTCGCCCTACCCGTTACACCAGGTCAACACCCACTTAACACTCTGGGCACGCAACCAACATCACCATTAGCAAACCTATTTGTATTGCTGATGGGAATGCATAGCGCCGGAGGACAGGATGCGCGCACCGACCACAAAGTATTACGCCAGCAATTACTGATGTTATTACACCAGCAAACCCTGGGCAGCCTTGCCAAGATTCAACTGCAACAACTCCATGCACTCAATTACCAGCAGGAACAGGCGGACACACCATTGCCTGGGCAATCCTTCCAACTGGATATTCCCCTCCGCCAGGGGCAGGAACTGCAACATTTGCAACTGCTGCTGGAATACCACTGGGTTGACGATGAAACCCGGGAACAACAGGAAACAAACAACAAGGTTCGCCAATGGCAAGTCATGCTGAACTTTGATTTATCCAGTGTTGGCAAATTCTATGTACAGCTGACCCTGCTGGGCGAAAACCTCTCCGCCAATTTTTGGGCGGAGCGCCCTGCCACCCTGGAAAAAACACGGGCAAGGCTCGCACAATTGCAAACACAATTGGAAAAGGAAGGATTGATGATCAAAAGCCTGCAATGCCTGCAGGGCTTGCCACCACAACCCAAAATGTCCCTCGGTTATGCACTGGTGGATGTTAAAACCTGAGAAAAGTCCTCCATGAAGACATCACAACAGGCTAAACCGGCGAAGGCTGTCGCACTCTTTTATGATGGAGTCAATGCGCCCCAGGTGACGGCAAAAGGTGCTGGTAAGGTTGCCGAGGAAATTATTGCCATCGCACAGGAACATGGCGTTCCTTTGTGTGACAATCCATCGCTGGTGGATTTATTGGTCAACCTGGAATTGGGCGATGAGGTTCCCGAAGCACTTTATATTGCGGTGGCCTATATCATCGCCTTTGCGTATCAACTGGAAGGAAAGACAGCGGAGGATATCCCCTCCGCAAAACCCGCACTTTAAGAACCTGTATCGGCATGGATGTCAGGCAGGTTCGAGAATACGCTGCTGATCCGTGCGCAAGATAGATTCAAATACTGCCAACTCAACCGGCATACTGAACAAATAGCCCTGATAAAAATGGCAACCAAAGGCCTTCAGGATCGCCAGCTGCTCCGCTTCCTCAACCCCTTCCGCCACCAATTCCATATCTAACAAGTTACCCATGGTAATGATGGTTTCCACCAATACCCGATCGTTGCGATCGACAATAATATCGCGCACGAACCCCTGGTCGATCTTCAGGGTGCTGACCGGTAAGCGTTTAAGATAACTGATGGATGAATAGCCGGTGCCAAAGTCATCCAGCGAGAAACTGATCCCTTTGTCGCTCAACAGCGTCATGGTGGCGATAGCGTCTTCTACCCGCTGTATCACTATGCCTTCGGTAATTTCCATATCCAGGGAGTTGGGTGGGATCGGGAAGCGCTCGATGGTATCAATCACATCCTGCACAAAGGCCGCGCGGCGGAACTGGCGCGGACTGATATTAATACTGAGTTTCATGCCCTCGTGCCAAAGCCCTTGTTCTGACCATTTCACCAGGGTTTTACAGGCATCCTCCAGTACCCACTGGCCAACATCGATGATCATGCCGGAGGTTTCAAGTACAGGGATAAAATCCACCGGGGATACCATACCCTTGGTTGGATGCTTCCAGCGCAAGAGCGCCTCGGCTCCCACAACCCGGCTGGAGATCACATCCATCTTGGGTTGGTAATAAAGCTCAAACTGCCCTTCCTCCAATGCCCGGTGCAGGTCACCTTCCATCACCAGCTGGCGGCTGACTTTATCGGCCATTTCCTCATTGAAAAACTCAATGGAATCACGGCCCTTTTCTTTTACCTGGTACATCGCAGTATCGGCATAACGCAACAATTCATGTACCGAATTGTTTTTATCCGGATAAACCACCACACCCACACTACAGGTCACGCGCAACTCCATGCTGTCGTAAACATAGGGCTGGGAAATAATACTGCGGATTTTTTCACTGATTTCACCGGCGCGCAGTGCGGCAGTTTCCATGTTTTGATCCAGCACGGTAAGCACTACCACGAACTCATCACCGCTGAGGCGAGCCACCAGATCCTCTTCGCGTACAGACTGCTGCAAACGCGTTGCCACGACTTCAAGCACCTTGTCGCCCACCGGATGGCCCAGGGAGTCATTGATATTTTTGAATTGATCCAGATCGATAAACAACACCGCCCCGTAATAGCCGTGACGCTCAGCGCGGCGCAATTCATGCTCCAGGCGCTCCACCAGTTGTACCCGATTCGGTAAACCGGTCAGTGCATCATGGTGTGCCATAAATTCCATTTTGGCCTGGGCATTTTTACGCTCGGTAATATCTACCGATACAATCAGCGCTACTTTTTCATCGTAAAATGCCAGTGGCATGATGTGTGTTTGCAAGAACAGTTGCTTGCCCGAGGCGGTGATAAAACGCTCTTCTATCACATCCAGCTCTTCATTGCCGCGAATCACGCGATAATCGTTTTGTAGCATGGTGTCTATATCAAACACCGAATTTTTCAAAAGTTGGCGCACATGCAAATTGCGCATTTGCTCGGGGGTATACCCCAGCTCATTGGCCAGTGCCTTATTGGCAAACAGGTAGTAGCCGGCAATGTTGCGCGCGCCAATCATAACGGGCAAGTGATCAATAATCTGCCGCAAATGCTCCTCGCTCTTGCGCAGGGCAAGCTCAACGGCACGACGCTTGGCAAGGGATAATTCCACCACATCAAGCAATTGGTTAAAGCTGGCAATCAATTGCGCCAATTCATCCTTGCGTTGCGAGGGTAAGGGAGTCAGGCGATTTACCCCGGGATGATCGGGGTTAATGCTGTTGATTTCGCGCGACAGGCGCACCAGGGGTTTGGTCAGGGTGAAATAGAAAACAAAAAACAGCAGTAATACCAAAAACATATTGCGAAAAATACCCGTCAGCATTCCCGTTTTGGAGCGGTTGTAAAAACCCTCCAGGGCCATATCCATGTCTACATAGAAGCGGATGCTTCCGGCAGTGCCATCGGTATAACCGGGCAATAGCAAGGTGGCAGTATATTCGCGGGTATTTTCACTGATCTTGCCGGTCAGCCAACGGGTCGGTAAATCCGGACGGGGGCTACTCCCCTGCGCGAGGATATTGCCGGTGTCATCGTAGATCACTACCTCATAGATAAAACCATAGCGTAATAGCCCATTAACCACCTCGTAAGACAATTCATCATCCAGGGTGGATACCGAGCGAACTGCCGGTGGCGTGGCCACCTGGATCACCCGGTCAATCAGGTTTTCCAGTTCTTTTTGCTGGTTGAGATAATCCAGATAGAGCTGGATGGAGCTGAGCAAAAAACTCAACACAAAGGCGAGAATGATGCCGATCTTGGCAAGCTGGAATGAGATGCCGTTAAAAAAGGATGGGGCTTTGTCTCTCATTGACGATGGGTTTCCAGGAATCGGTATCGTTGGCGTGCTGCTACTGACGGCTGAGTATAGTGCAATATTCAAATTTAGACGAAACGCTATAACTTTAGACCATATAAAAAATCAGTAACGGCCTACTTCTTATACAACACGCTCGATGGGTTGATAGCGCTTATTTAATGCTGAAGCCACTGTCGGGTGAGTTACCGCACCTCGACAAACATTCAACCCCTGGGCAAATCCTGCATCGGATTTGAGAGTATCCAGTCCCGCCTTCGCCAAACGCTGTACATAATCGAGTGTTGCATTAGTGAGACCAAGCGTTGCGGTGCGGGCAACTGCACTGGGGATATTGGCGACACAGTAATGAATTACCCCCTCCTCCACATAGGTCGGATTTTGGTGGCTGGTCGGGCGTGAAGTTGCAAAACACCCCCCCTGGTCTATAGCCACATCGACCAGGACACTGGCCGGACGCATGCGGGCAATATCGTCCCGTTCCAACAACCTGGGTGCCGCATCGCCTGCATTGAGTACCGCACCAACAACCAAATCCGCCCCCTGTACCAACTCCGCAATCCTGGTCCGGGTAGCATATTCAGTTTGCAAACGACCACGCCAGAGTTCATCCAGCTGGCGCAAGCGCCCGAGTGATGTATCGACAATGGTGACCTGCGCCCCCAATCCCAATGCCATAGCCGCCGCCTGGGAACCAACCACACCGGCCCCCAGGATCACGACTTGCGCGGGAGCAACACCGGGAACACCACCCAATAGAATCCCCTTTCCCCCCTGCGCCACCTCCAGGTGATGGGCGCCAGCCTGGATGGCCATGCGTCCGGCAATTTCTGACATGGGCGCTAACAGGGGTAAACGCCCCTGGGAATCCCTGACCGTTTCATAGGCGATACAACTGGCGCCCGAATCCAGTAGCGCCGAAGCCATCACAGGATCAGCGGCTAAATGCAGGTAGGTAAATAACACATGATGAGGTTGCAACAGCGAATATTCAGAGGGCTGGGGTTCTTTTACCTTGACGATAAGCCGGGCGGACGCATACACCTCCGCTATGGACGCTGATAAATGCGCACCTGCCCGCTGATAATCCATATCGCTAAAACCTGCGGCAATACCTGCACCTGTTTGAACCAGTACCTGATGCCCCAGGCGGGTTAATTCCGCCACCCCCGCCGGTGTCATGGCTACGCGATTTTCCCCCGCTTTCACTTCTTTCGGTACACCCAAATGCATGAAGACCTCCGCAAACACCCTTGTTTTCAAAGCACATTTAAGACCCTGTAGTTCGAGTATAGCCAGCCATGGATGGCAGTGCCTGCATCAGGGTAAGGATTACATCTGCCACCAGGGCGGACTGGCATGACCTATGCTGCACACTATTCAACCAGGAAAATACGCCAAAAAACGGTACAAAAAATCACCACTTAGTGGTTTACGTGCTAATAGATGACGAAAATTGTCACCCAAGTTATTTATTGTCACGCAATATGAGTGGTACTGGGAATCAGGTATTAATAAAGCGAGCGATCATGATCAATCACGCTGCCGAGCTGCAAGAGTATGTTATCCGTCCCTGCCTGAAGCACTTGGGGATAGAAGATCCGGCGATGGAATTGTTATTGTTGGGCACCGCCGCCAGGGAATCGTCGCAAGGTTTTCAATGTTGCTGTCCGGTCAGCGGGGGGCTTGGTCTCTATCACATCACCCCGGAGCGGCACCAGCAGGTTTGGGATCAAATACTGATCCGCAGTCCCGATATGGCGTCCAACGTGCGTGGGCTTGCCAGCCAGCAGGGGTTCCTCAAAGCACCGCACCAGGAGCTGGTGACCAACCTGCTCTATGCCACGGCAATCGCCTGGGCTATTTACTGGGGGGCAAACGTCTCATCTGCTGACCTGAAGGATGTTACGGCCATGGCCAATACCTGGGCCAGGGATTTTGATAATGGCAGCCGACAGCAGGATGGGAATTACAGTGTTGCCAGCTTTCTGCACAGCTATCGCAAATGGATATTACGCGATAAGCGTATGCGTGCTGCCTGATCCCGCTTTTCCTGCTCACCTATCAATGGATGTCCAACACATCCACATACTGAACCACCTCTTCTTGTGCCGGGCGATGCCAGTTGGGTACTGCACAGGCATCCGACGCATCCTCCACGGCGGTGGCGGTTTTATCGATGGCCAGGTTAACGAAATCAAACAATTCCAGATCCCCCAACTGCGATGGCTGGACGTTGCGGATTGCCGTGAAGATCGTCTCTGTGCGCCCCGGAAATTGACGCTCCCAGGCGTGCAGCATCTCTTTTACTGCCTGGCGCTGAAGGTTTTCCTGGGAGCCGCAAAGGTTGCAGGGAATGATCGGAAAACCTTTCAATCGGGCAAACTCAGCAATATCTTCCTCTGCACAATACGCCAGGGGGCGAATCACGATATTGCGCTTGTCATCAGACAAGAGTTTGGGCGGCATGGCTTTAAGCTTGCCGCCATAGAACATATTCAGGAACAGGGTTTCAATGATGTCATCGCGGTGATGGCCCAGGGCAATCTTGGTCGCCCCGATTTCATCGGCAAACCCGTAGAGGGTACCGCGTCTCAGGCGTGAGCAAAGACCGCAGGTTGTTTTCCCCTCCGGCACTACCTCCTTCACAATGCTGTAGGTATCGCGCTCAATAATATGGAAAGGTACGCCCAGCTGCGCCAGGTAATTGGGAAGTACATGTTCGGGAAAGCCCGGTTGCTTTTGGTCCATATTCACCGCAACCAGCTCAAACCTGATCGGCGCGGTTTGTTGCAAACTCAATAGGATATCCAACATGGTGTAGGAGTCCTTACCGCCGGACAGGCATACCATCACCTTATCGCCATCCTCAATCATGTTGTAATCCACAATGGCACTGCCCGTCTGGCGGCGCAGGCGCTTTTGCAACTTGTTGAATTCGAGGCGATCTTTGCGTTGATTGAGACTGGTCATGCCGGGTACCCTGGAGTTACTGGCAAGCCGGGCCCATAGGCAGCCCGACTTGAAACAAGGCGCGCATTGTACGGATTTTAAGCCCCGGTGGAAAACGAATCCGATAAAGAGAAAAACGAATCCGGCAAGCTTGCCGTTACCTTCCCCCAGCAGGTTATTTTCAGCACAACGCCCGGCAAGGATTTGCCGCCATCTGCGCGAAACTTTCAACCGGAGCAACCCAATACCGATTCAGGTGACAATCTGCCGAATACCGCTATACACCAGCAATGGTGCGGCCTATGATCAATCCACATCCATAAATAAGTATGTTCGCGGCGGGGATTGCCCCAATAAATAGCCGGCTGGCATAGCGCTTGCTCCAGTGAATTCCGGATAGCCACTCTCGTGCAGGTTCAGGAGTTGACGATGTCGATTTTCAAAAAATGGTTTAACAAAGTCCCCTCCCGGGGTATGGCAGAGAGTCACCTCCCTGAAGCTGATACCAACCTTAGCCTGGCCAGCCATATTCCCGACCAATACCTGGTGCTCTGGCAACTCTATAAACAACGCCAACTGCTGGAGATACGCCTGGGCTCTGCCAGCCGTACCTATCAGTCCATGATCCTTGCCCTGGATATAGAGCGAGGCCTGATGTGGCTGGATGATTTATTCCCCCAACAGCTTATCCTGGACACAGGGGATGAAATTACCATCCGCCACCATCGCCAAAGCGAGCAATTGCTTATTCGCACCCACATTACGGCCCTCGGCAGCACTTATGGCGCCAGCGGCCTGGCAGTTCCCTTACCGGAACAGGCACATTACACCGCGCGACGCGCCTCCGCCCGTTTTCACGTTGCCAGCGAAACACCGATCCTGGTCAGAATCCGCACGCTTGGCCAGGACCCCTGCTGCGGAACCCTGCAGGATATTTCCAGCGGCGGTATCAAACTTCATGTCGCCGGTAACCTGCTGCCGCATTTACGCCACGGCGTACAACTCCCCTTGTGCGAGTTTCGACTCAACGATGAGTTGCAAATCCACTGTCGCGCACGCGTTTGTGCCTTTCGCCTGATGCGCGCTCCCTATCGCTGTACACAAATCAGCCTTGAGTTTCTTGATTTGCCGGTAGAAAAACGCATTGCCATTGAACATTACCTGCAATGGGCAAATCAGCAGACAGCACCTGCCAACCAGCGGCGCTTCCGGGTTGCCTAATCCACAGGCAGGTTCAATAAGCCCTTAAATTTATTGAGGAAAATTTCCATACTTTTTGCGCCAGGCATCTACACTGAAACAACAAAACCGCTAGCGTTTGTATTCTCCGCCATGCCATAGCATGGCGATTGCTTCACCCAAGGAATTACTTTATGCGTAACAATGGTCCAGTCACCGGGCGCGAAGTCCGCTTCAACGTCGATGAAGAACTTGTCTCTTCTACCAATACTCGTGGTGACATTCAATTTTGCAACGATGTTTTCCAGCGCATTTCCGGCTTTAGCCACGAAGAACTGATTAACCAGCCACATAACCTGATCCGCCATCCGGATATGCCTCCGGCAACCTTCGGCATGATGTGGGGAGCCCTTAAAGCGGGCAAACCCTGGATGGGGATTGTCAAAAATCGCTGTAAAAACGGCGACCACTACTGGGTCGATGCTTATGTCACACCGCTCAAGCAAAGTGGGCAAATTTACGGTTATGAGTCAGTGCGCGCCAAGGCTGATGAAACCATCCGCCGCCGTGCAGAAGTCGTCTACAACCGCCTGAACCAGGGCAAACCCGCTTACTCGGCCCTTGAAAAACTTTGGCACCTATGGGGTAACAGCCTGTTGATTGCATTGGGTGCCTGGGTGTTATTGCTTTTAACCACGTTACTCACAGGCAGCCTGAGCCTGAATACAGGTCTCGCCCTGGTATTGCCAGCCCTGCTCATCGGGTTCGTCGCACATGTCATGCAACAGCAGCGGATACAGCCGGCCCTGCGCTATGCACGCTCCATTATTGAAGATCCCTTTGCAGCTTATATCTACACCGGGCGGGCAGATGGCCTGGGCGAAATCCAGTTCTCGCAAATGGCCATACGCGCGCGCCTGCGCACTGCACTCGGACGTTTCCGCGAATCTGCAAACGAATTGCATCATAAGGCGGAGGATGCCCATTACCACGCCAATAAAACCCACACGGGCATGACCGAGCAGCAGCGCGAAACCGGCAATGTCGCCAATGCCATGCAACAAATGGCTCTGGCGGTACAGGAAGTCGCTACCGGCGCAACCCAAACCTCTACCGCAACCGGCCATGCCATTGATGAGGTTGATAAGGGACACCAGGTTATTGAAGGCGCCAAATTATCGATTGATGATCTTTCCCATACCGTCAGCAACCTCGGCCAAGTGCTGGCCAAGCTCTCGGAAGACAGCGGCAAGATTGCCAGTGTGGTCGACGTCATTCGCAGCATCGCCGAGCAAACCAATTTACTGGCACTCAATGCAGCAATTGAAGCTGCACGTGCAGGCGAACAAGGCCGAGGCTTTGCCGTGGTGGCCGACGAAGTGCGCTCACTGGCCCAACGTACCCAGGAATCTACCGGCCATATCCAGGAGATCATTGGCAACCTCGCCAAGGCCACCCAGGATGCCAGCAGCAACATGCAAAACTGCCTCAACCTCGCCGATCGCAGCGTAAGTGAAATGAGTAATGTGCGCGCGGCCCTGGGGACGATTGCCGACTCGGTCAATACCATTGACCAGATGTCACACCAAATTGCCGCCGCCGCCGAAGAGCAATCCTCCATGGCCATGGAAATCGAGCGCAATACCTCAGCCATAGCGCGTATCTCTGACCAAAGCCAGATTGAAATTGAGACGGCCGATGAATTGAACAACGAAATGGCACAGTTATCCCAGCGACAATTGGATTTAATTGTGCGTTTCAACTACTGATTGTAGATTTCGTAAAGGACTACAGGATTTTATCGCCAGTCTTGGCTATGATCCGGTCAGCAATACGAGGAATGATTGAGTTATCCCATGACCGAAAAAGCTGTATCGACGACACCACTCTCCCCGGATGAACTTAACCGTCTGGATCGCGCTCACCTCTGGCATCCCTACACCTCCTTTACCAACCCACCACCGGTAACACCGGTGATGGGTGGCGAAGGGGTTTATCTGCATCTCGCCGACGGTCGCAAACTGGTAGATGGTATTTCATCCTGGTGGAGCGCTGTGCATGGCTACAACCATCCAGTGCTCAATAAAGCCGTAACTGACCAACTGCACAAAATGGCCCATGTGATGTTTGCCGGCATTACCCATGAACCGGCCGTAAAGCTGGCTGCCACATTGGCACGTATCACACCCGAGGGCCTGAATAAGGTCTTTTTCTCTGACTCAGGCTCTGTTGCCGTAGAAGTTGCCATGAAAATGGCCGTGCAATACTGGCACTCACAGGGCCAATCCCAGCGCACCCTGTTCCTTAGTTTTAAACGCGGTTATCACGGCGATACCTTTGGTGCCATGTCAGTGTGCGACCCTCACTCGGGCATGCATCATATGTTTCACCATATGCTCAGCCACCAGTTGTTTGCCGATGCACCGGCAACAGGTTTTGAGGAGCCATTCCAGGAATCCCACATCGCCAAATTCTCCCAGATGATCCAGCAACATCGCCAGAAAATTGCAGCGGTGATCCTGGAGCCGATTATGCAGGGCGCGGGAGGCATGCATTTTTATTCACCGCAGTTCTTGCAGCGGGTGAAACAGCTCTGCGACCAACACCAGATCCTGCTGATTGCCGACGAAATTGCTACCGGTTTTGGGCGTACCGGAAAACTCTTTGCCTGTGAACACGCCAGTATCAGCCCGGACATTATGTGTATTGGCAAAGCCCTCAGCGGCGGTTATATCACTCTCGCAGCAACCCTGTGCAACGACAGGGTTAGCAGTGGAATATGCCAGGGCGATTACAGCGCCCTGATGCATGGTCCCACCTACATGGCCAATCCCCTCGCCTGCGCTGTTGCCAATGCCAGTATTGACCTGCTCATGAAAAGCGACTGGCAACAAAAGGTTAAGCGAATCAGCGAGCAACTCCATCACGAACTGATGCCCTGCCGGGAGTTTTCCTATGTGAAGGATGTGCGAGTGCTGGGGGCCATTGGTGTTGTAGAACTGGAAAAACCGTTTAATACCCATGAGCTAACCCAGGCTTTTGTTGCCCAGGGTGTTTGGGTCAGACCGATGGGACAGGTTATTTACCTGATGCCGCCTTTTATTATCAACCCGGAAGAGTTAAGCAAGCTCACCGCTGCAGTAGCCAAAGTGATTGCCAATATGGCGAAGTGATGTGCCGCCGAATAAAAATGGGCCTGATGGCCCATTTTTATTCGAGTCGAGTCAAGGGCACGGTCAACGAATCGGGCGAATACCTACGGCATCGCGCACCTTTCCCAACAGCGGCTTACTGTAAGCACGCGCCTTGGCCGCACCAGCCTGCAACACCTCTTCGACGTGGGCGGGATTAGCCAGCAGTGCTTCGTATCGATCGCGCGCCTCTGCCAATTGTCCATTAACCAGCTCAAACAACTGGCGCTTGGCCTCTCCCCAGGCAATACCCTCCGCAAATTGCTGGCGCATAGCAGCAGTTTGCTCCGGCGTCGCAAAGGCCTGCCAAATCTGGAATACCGGTGAGGTATCCGGGTCTTTGGGGTCGCCCGGCTCAAGCAGATTTGTCAGGATTTTATTGATGGATTTTTTCAACGGTTTTTCAGGTAAAAACAACGGAATAGTATTGCCATAGCTTTTACTCATCTTGCGCCCATCCAAACCTTGCAACACAGCGACATTGTCATCGACCAGCGCTTCGGGCAATACAAAATGCTCACCGTAATGGTGGTTGAAGCGGGCCGCTATATCGCGCGCCATCTCAATATGCTGGATTTGATCCCTGCCAACAGGCACCTTGTGGGCATTGAACATCAAAATATCCGCTGCCATCAGCACCGGATAAGAATAGAGTCCCATGGTAATCCCATAATCCGGGTCTTCACCTGCCTCCTGGTTGGCATCCACGGCAGCTTTATAGGCGTGAGCGCGATTCATCAACCCCTTGGCGGCCATGCAAGTTAATACCCAACAGAGTTCAGGGATTTCAGGAACATCCGATTGGCGATAAAAAATTGCATTATCGGTATTCAAGCCCAGGGCTAACCAGGTTGCCGCAATTTCACGGGTAGACTGCTGCACCTGCGCCGGATCCTGGCATTTGATCAGCGCATGGAAATCCGCCAGGAAATAAAATGACTGAACATCGGCGCGTTGGCTGGCTGTAATAGCGGGACGAATGGCGCCCACATAGTTTCCCAGATGAGGAGTACCCGTGGTGGTAATACCGGTGAGAACACGTTGTTTGGTCATGATGGGGCTTCTTACTTATTCGGTACAAAATAACAAGGCCGCCATCATACAGGCATAGGCTGTAAAAGCCAGCCTGATGACAGTGGCGAGCTAAAGCCCGGCGTAATACTGATCTGCATTTTGCAGGATGAGCGTATCCAGCCCGGCCTGGGTTAATAATTGCACCGCAACATCACAGCGACGCCCGGAATCATCGGTTACGACATACACCATACCCGAATCCAGTTCACGCAATTGGGCGCGCAATTGATTGAGGGGAATGTTGCGACTGCCAGGCACAGCGGCAAAGCGGCGCTCCAGTGACAAGCGCACATCAACAATTTGATAGGTTATATTTTCCGGTGGATGCTTCAGCTGCTCGACAGTGATAAATTTTTGTACCGGCTGCTGCAACAACTCGCGGAAATCCTCTTTCTTAAGCACCTTAAGCTTGCCCGGTGTCAGCATTTTGATAGTGGCGTTACGGGTGGTATCCCCTACCAGCGCCTCCTCGCCGAAATAATTACCCGGGCGCAAGGCCGCCAGTATCTGGCCGGAAGTATCCAGTACCACAGCGCTCCCGGACTCAAGCACATAGAAAAATTCGCCCCGTTCCCCCTGTTTGATAACAATTTCATCGGCTTGTACTTTCTGGGTGCTAAAACGCAAAAACAGCTGGCGAATATTGGCCGGCGGCAACTTGGTAAACAAAGGAGCCTGCAACAATGCAGACATCCAGTCGTTATCATCATCGCTCCCCACCAGGGTGTCATTAGCGGCATTCTGGCCATCGCCGCTCTCACTCCAGGCCATGACCAAATCGAGGAAGTCGCTATCAACCGCCAACAGGGTAACCGGTGACTTGGCGACAGCAGAAACCTGTGTGGGCTGGCTCATATTCAAGGGAGAGCGGCGCGACTCACTGGAGGGATTCAAGGTAGCAATCTGGAAAGCCGAATCAATCAGGTCAACCGTGCCACTGAGTAAATAAAGCTTCTCCGGAAAGGGGCGGCCCCGCTTAAAAATAATGGAGCCTTTGGGAAACTCGCGCAAAACCGCTTTCTCGGCTACCTGCACCAGGTACTCATGCGAAAGTGTATTGAAAGGTGTAAATGATGAGAGTACATCAAGGCTGATCGCCATGGTTAAAACTCCGGCAGCACCTGTGTTGGAAGATTATGAACCATAAAGGTCAATATAGGACAACAGGCGACAATAAAAGACAGCATGGGTCAAAAACTGCCGGGAATTATAATCAGGGCACTCTTACGATGCCCTGATTAGCTCACAGGATTTTGGACTGGTTCACACGTGATCTGATTTATATAGCGAAAAGGATTAAACACTCACCTGTGCCACCGGCGGCTTGTTAAACCTGAAAAAGGCTACAGCGGCTTTATAGAGGAGCCAGGCATCCCTGGTACCGGCCAGCTCGCGGATGGAATGCATACCAAAAGTGGGAACACCGACATCCAGGGTCTTAACACCAACCTCGGAAGCCACAATCGGACCAATCGTACTGCCACACCCCATATCAGTCCGCGCCACAAAACTCTGTAGCGGAACCTCCACCTGCTCGCAGAGCATACGGAAGATTGCACTGGTCTCACTGGTAGTAGCGTAACGTTGATTAGCATTCACCTTGATAACCGGGCCGCGATTCAGCAAAGGCCCGTGTTTTTCATCATGCTTTTCCATAAAGTTAGGGTGTACGCCATGGGCATTGTCAGCCGAAATCATCATCGAGCGCTCGATAACCCGCACGCGGGTATCCACCTCAGGCAACAAACGCTCCAGGAAATTCTGCAACATAGGCCCTTTGGCGCCACAACAGGAAGCACTACCCACCTCTTCATGATCAGTGCATACCAGTATGCTGGAAACCTCAGGATCAGCTTCAAGTAATGCGCGTAACCCCGTATAGCAGCTCAATAAATTATCAAGGCGAGCACTGGCAATAAATTGCTGTTCAAGGCCAATGACCGCCGCTGCCTGGGTGTCATACAGGCTAATCTCGTAATCCAGCACCTCAGTAACCCCTGCCTCAGGATGCTCATGTTGTACTCGGGCCAAAAGAATGGTGCGAACGTCTGGTGGACTTGCATCTTCTGTATCCAGCTGCAGCAATACCGGCACTATATCTTTCTGGGCATTGATGCTGCGATTGCTATTCGCCTCGCGATCCAGGTGAATAGCCAGGCTGGGTACCACGGCAACCGGGTCTTTGAAGTCAACTAACAGGCTGAATACTTCACCCGCTGCACGGCGACAGGTGACACGCCCCGCCATGGATAAATCCCGGTCGTACCAGGGCGCCAACAAGGCACCGCCATACACCTCTACCCCCAACTGGTAATAACCACGGCGATTCAATTCCGGGCGGGGCTTGAGCTTAAGGCAGGGGCTGTCGGTATGGGCTCCAAACAGGCGAATGCCCGTGTCCAGCAATGGCCGACGACCATAGACAAACGCAATAATGGACGAATCATTGCGTGTCACCCAATAGCGTCCGCCTGGTTTAAGTGCCCAGGCATCTGCTTCGCGCAAGGGTTCAAAACCGGCTGCCGATAAGACTGCAGACAGATTACTGGTGGCATGGAAGGGGGTGGGTGATTGGCTCAGGAACTCAAGCAATCCCTGATTGAAATCAGTGGGGAGTAATTGTGGCTGGATCATAGTCTTGCCTTAGGGTCTTTCACTGCTGGATAAAAATGATTCGCCGACTGCGGCTATCAATCCCGGTCGAGAACTAACGCCTGCTCGCGGATACGCTGGCGCTTTTGCCAGGATACGGAATCGCGCAAGTAAACCGGTTGGACAGCATGGATATCCTGAGTCCTGCCCGCTTCCACTACAGACACCGCCAAGAGCGCAATCTCTTCCGCGCGGGGCTGTATATCCAGCAAACAAGCTGTTGCCTGCCTGGAAGCCAGCGCCTGCATAAGAGGATAGTGCCACCCCGGACCGGCGGCTATAAACGGAGGCAGGTTTACCAGCGAAGCATGGGCCATAACATCCACAGGCTTCATCACATGCTCGCCACTGGGGTTGGCCAGGCTGTCATTACCGGCATATTCGAATAATCCCCAATACACCTCATCCATACGCGCATCCAATGCAACCATTACCGGACCCCGCCACTCAGGATGTTGGCGATACACCTGCAATGCCATAGCTTCCAGGGTTGAAACGGGAACAACGGGAATGCCTGAACCATAGGCCAGCCCTTGTACAATGCCCATACAGATCCGCAATCCAGTAAAGGAACCAGGGCCACGCCCGAATGCAATTACATCCACCTCGGACACGCTGATTCCCTCTTCACCCAACACCTCATCAACCATAGGCAACAAGCGTTGGGTGTGGCTTTTAGTGGCTATTTCATGGCGAATACCCAATTTTCCGTCACGATTGAGCGCGACCGAGCAGGCATCCGTCGAGGAGTCCAGGGCGAGAATCAAACTCATGGCAGGTGAGTCCACAACCAAAAAACACATCCGGAAAATAAAATAGGCTCCGTAGAGCCCATTTTCAGTACATCAACAGAGACCTGTTAACGCAATACATCAAGCAACTGCTGGCGAATGCTATCCACACTGCCGATACCATTAATGCGGGTATATTTGGGGGCTTTGACCTTACCTTCCGCTACCAGCTTTTGATAAAAGCCAACCAGGGGTTCCGTTTGTTCGTGATAAACCGCCAGACGCTTACGCACAGTTGCCTCATGGTCATCAGGGCGCTGCACCAAAGGCTCACCGGTAACATCATCGTGACCTTCAACCCTGGGGGCATTATGGATGATGTGATAAACCCGGCCAGAGGCTTCATGCACACGGCGGCCACTCAGGCGCGCAACGATTTCCTCGTCGGGAACATGAATCTCAATCACATGATCGATATGGACATCCGCTTCCAGTAAAGCTTCAGCCTGGGGAATAGTCCGGGGAAAACCATCAAACAGAAAACCATTGGAACAGTCGCTGGAGCTAATACGCTCTTTCACCAGGGCAATAATCAAATCATCAGAGACAAGGCCACCGGAAGCCATAATATCCTTAGCCTGCAAACCAAGGGGAGTACCCGCCTTAACCGCCGCCCGCAACATATCGCCCGTGGAAATTTGCGGAATACCAAAATGCTCCATTATCAATTGTGCTTGTGTTCCCTTGCCCGCACCCGGCGCGCCCAACAGTATTACTCTCATTTATGGATTGCTCCTCAGTCTTATTTTCGCGCTAACAGGTGTAAAGCTTCGTCGCTCAAACCTTTCTTGACCCGACAAATTAAATGTCAAATCAAGCCCCGGGACCCTGCCGATAGGGGTTGATCCGCTGGAATGCCCCGATAAAAGAGGCGTTACGATACACGTCAAGCCATGCAATCACAATACACCCTGTTTTGTGACCCAGTGCTGCCTTATGGGGATTTATATGCCAGCATCGGATATTCCTCGTCCGATCCCCTAAAACACATGAAGTACATCCTCATTTTATTGCCAGAAAGTGACACTCATCCTAGAATATGAGTCAAAGCCCCCGACCACTAGGATAAAAACATGGCACAAACCATAGAACTCGATGATTATGATCGCAAAATACTGCGCGCCCTCCAGGAAAATGCAGATTATTCCATGGCAGATCTGGGCAATATGATTGGCCTCAGCCACACGCCGTGCTGGCGCCGCCTCAAGCGGCTGGAAACGGAAGGGGTTATCCGCGGCAAGGTTACCCTGCTCGACCCCAAACTGCTCAATCTGGGGGTGACTGTACACGCCTATATCACGATCAAAAACCATGATGCCAGTTCACTGGAAGCCTTTGAAACGGCCGTGCAAGCCATTCCCGAAGTGGTGGAATGCTATTCCACCAGTGGTGAAAAAGATTATGTACTGCGGGTGGTGGTAGAGAGTGTCGAGCATTACGAACGGCTGATGAAACAAACCCTGATCCATTTGCCCAATATAGGCTCCATTAATTCTGCCTTTGCCTTGAAACAAGTAAAGTTCACGACGCAATTACCTATTTAGCCTTGCCTGTTGGTTCAAAAACCCTTTGCCAATTTTCCAGAAGACCGGATTGATAACCTCAGCCCCATACACAAAAGGCGCCCGCAGGCGCCTTTGTTGTCAGATTATTCCCAATACCTTATTAAACGCGAAACTGGCCAACCAATTGCCTCAGGTGTACCGATAAAGCATTCAACCTTTGGCTTTGTTCTGCTGTCTTGGAGGCATCCTTGGCTGTTGTCATCGCCAGATCATTAATCTGGACCAGGTTTTTATCAATTTCCGCCGTCACTGAACTCTGTTGCTCGGCAGCTGCAGCGATTTGCAAGGTCATGTCTGATATGGTTTTTACGGAAGAACCAATACCGGCCAGGGATTTACCGGCTTCATTGGCTGAGGTCACCACTTCATCCGACATACTGGCACTGGAGGACATGGCACTGACAGCCTGTTGCACACCCGTCTGGAGCTGCCCCAGCATCCCCTGGATATCCTGGGTTGAATGCTGGGTCCGGCTAGCCAATGTCCGCACCTCATCCGCAACCACTGCAAACCCCCGCCCCTGCTCGCCGGCGCGGGCGGCTTCGATTGCCGCATTCAATGCCAACAAATTCGTCTGTTCCGCCACACCGCGAATTACATCGATCACCGAGGTTACCTTTTGCGCCTCAGATTCCAACTGGCGCATGGTTTCCGCTGCTTGTGAAATGCGTGCAGCCAACCCTTGAACCCGCTCAACAGCCTGTTGGATACGCACTTGCCCCTGATCCGTTGTCGAGGCAACATCTTTGGTGTTTTGTGCAGTATCGCCGGTATTGCGTGCAACCTCCTGGATAGCCACGGTTAGTTCATTCACTGCCGTCACCACCATGGTAATTGCCTGACATTGCTGGTCAGCCGCTTGCTGGCTCGTAGTAGAAACCTCTAACAGGGACTCTGCAGCCCGCGATACTTCATTAGTATTGTGCAAAACGTCAGCAATAATACCTTGCAGCTTTGCCATAAACTGATTGACGTGCTGTGCCAACTGCCCTACCTCATCGCGGCTGTCCACATCAATACGAATGGTTAGGTCGCCATCGCCCTCGGCGATGTTCTGGATACGATCGCTAATACGATTCAGCGCCCGAATGACCAACAAAGGTAAAAAGACGACCGCCAGGGCACTGACCAAAACACCGAGGATCACCATGGTAAGCAGCTTGGCTGAAATGGCATGGGTCTCAGCCTCTGTTTGCCGGGTGAACAATTCCACATGCTCCAGGCGTTTTTCCTGCAACTCATCCAGATAGTTACGTACATCGCTGAACGCATTCGCAGCGCTGCCATAAGAGCGCTCAAGGGCCTGAGCCCTGGTACTAGCATCACCCGCGCGAATCAGACGTAACACCTCATCAGCCTCTCCGCGCCAAATCTGGTAACGGCGTAAAAACTCATTGCGCTCTGCAGTCGTTGAGGTATCGGATAGTTTCAGGGACTCCAGCACGCGGTCATGGGTCTGCTGCGCGTTATCCAACTGCTCTTTAAACAGGGCCGGATCATTATTGTTTAATTGCAGGAGACTGCGCTCCGCCACCAATGCCTGGTACAAATCGCGATCGGCTTGAATCATCAGCTGGATTTCAGGGAGATTGATAACCGCAATTTTTTCTGTGTTTTGCGTCAGGCGCTGGCTGGTATTGATTGCAAATATACCCAAGGCCAGCACAAGCAGCAGCAGGATGCTGAGTGGGAGAGTAAGCTTCCAGCGAAAGCTCAGGTTTTGGTACCAGGAAAACATAAGCCACCTCGATTATTGTCCATTTGTAGTTTTGGTGTGCATTAAGCGTAGTCGAGGTTTTGCAATCAGTTGTCCAAGTCCTCACAGATATATTTTATGGACAGGTAATCATCAAGCCCGTACTTTGACCCTTCCCTGCCCCAACCGGATTGTTTGACTCCCCCAAAGGGAGCCATTGCGTTGGAGATAACCCCGGTGTTCAACCCCAACATGCCGGTTTGCAGCTGTTGCGATAACCGCCAGCAACGCGTCCGATCCCGGGTATAAGCATAGCTAGCCAGACCATAGTCAGACGCATTCGCCAATTCGAGCACCTCATCTTCCGTATCAAAAGCGATCAAAGGTACAACCGGACCAAAAATTTCTTCAGAAGCCAGTACAGAATTTACCGGAACATCGCGCAATATTTGTGCTGGATAAAAATATCCCTGCTTGACCAGTCCTGCACTCAGGGCTTGGCTATAGGCAAGGGTGGCGCCCTCGGAAAGTGCAGCCTGTACAAGGTCGTGAACCTTTTGCTGAGCTTTGGGGGAGATCAATGGCCCAAGGTTAACCCCTTCTTCAAGGCCATTGCCAATATGCAGCTTTTCAACCGCTGCGATTAAACGCCCCAGGAATACCTCATAAATAGATCGCTGCACATAAAAACGATTGGCGCATACACAGGTCTGCCCCGCATTGCGGAATTTACTCGCAATAGCGCCGCTAACAGCCGCGTCAATATCGGCATCTTCAAACACGATAAAAGGTGCATTGCCACCCAACTCCAGTGAAATGCGTTTTACCTGGGATGCTATCTGACTGATCAGCTGTTTACCCACCGCCGTAGAGCCGGTAAAGCTAAGTTTTTGTACCTGGGGGTGATGGCAAAATACCTCCCCCAACGCCTGGGACCGGGTACTGGGAAGCACATTGATTACCCCATCAGGAATACCCGCCTCTTGAGCCAAATAAGCCAGTGCCAAAGCCGACAAGGGTGTTTCAGCCGCTGGCTTGGCAACCAATGCACACCCAGCCGCAAGGGCCGGTGCCATCTTGCGAGCCAGCATTGCATTGGGAAAATTCCAGGGCGTAATTGCCGCGACAACACCGACAGGTTGCTTGAGGGTCAGGATACGTTTTCCCCCATCCGGTGGCGGGATGACATCGCCGTATACACGCCTTGCCTCATCGGCAAACCAGTCAATGTAGCTGGCGCCATAGGCAATTTCAGCCTCAGCTTCTGCCAGCGGTTTACCTTGTTCCAGGGTTAGCAAATGTGCCAAATCGCGCTGGCATCGGGTAACCAGCCCAAACCATTTACGCAATAGATGGCAGCGTTGTTGAACGGGGATTGCGGCCCATCCAGCTTGAGCATGAGCCGCAGCCGAGATAGCACTCCCGGCATCATCTACAGAGGCATCTGCCACCTCGATAATTATCTTTCCTGTTGCGGGATTGAGAACGGGAAAGGTACTCGCCGCACTGGCATTGCGCCATTCACCGGCGATAAAAAGTTGGCTTTTGAGCAGTTCCGGCCTAACTGCAGACATCATCTAATCCTTGCCGGAAGGCTTGGCTAATGGCCTGACACCTATTTTGCGCACATGGTTACCTTCTACTTCAGCGATGGTCCAGGAGATGTTGCTCCATTCTGCATGGTCGCCCACAACCGGCTTGCCACCAACCAAATGGGTAACCAGCTCACCGATGGTTTTGTACTCCTCATAGCCTTTCATCTCCAGTGCATACAACATCGCCAGGTCAGCCAGCTCTGCTTCGCCCTGGATAATAAAATCACCAAAGAAGCTCAGGTCCATATTGCGTTTGGGCGCCTCGCTGAACAGACGCCCCAATTCCGACAAATCTTCTTCATGGCCAATGACACAAAGAATATCCCCCGCCATCAAGCGCGTACTTCCGGTAGGGTGCAGCAACTCTTTTCCACGAAACAAAGCGGCAATCCGGGTATTCTCCGGCATATGCAATTCGCGCAGAGCAGCATTAATACACCACTTTTCGGCACCTAACTTATAAATAAACAATTCCCATTGGCTCGCGACATTAATCTCAAGCCCAGCCCTGGAATATGGAGATGGAACCGATGGCACCTCCACATGTGCCAGCTTGGCCGCAAACCCAAGGGTTGTCCCCTGTAACAGCAGGGAAACCAGCACAATAAAGAACGCCACATTGAAGAAGAGTTGAGCATGCTCCAGACCTGCCATGAGCGGGAACACTGCCAAAATGACAGGAACAGCACCACGCAGCCCTACCCAGGAAATAAACAAACGCTCTTTCAAATTGAACGAGCGGAAAGGCGCAAGACCAATAAAGATCGACAGAGGGCGTGCAAACAGAATCATCCACAGTGACAGCAGAAGAGCCGGTACGGCAATCGGCAGCAGATGGCTGGGTGTCAGCAACAAGCCCAACACGAGGAACATACCTATCTGGCTGAGCCAGGCCAAACCATCAAACATATGCAGGATGCCATGGCGATTGCGAATGGGGCTATTTCCCAAAAACAAGCCACAAACATAAACCGTGATAATCCCACTACCGCCGATTACACCTGACAACGCAAACAACATAATACCGCCGCTGACAGCCAATAGAGGATAGAGGCCATCAGCAATATGGATTCGATTAATAATTTGCAATAACAACCAGCCACCCGCCAAACCCAACGCAATACCAACACCAAATTGCTGGATAAAGCTGGTCAAGACTCCCCAGCTAAATCCGGTTTCACCGGCCGCTATCATCGCAATCAGGGTGACGGTAAGAAAAACAGCCATGGGGTCGTTGGTACCCGATTCTATCTCCAGGGTAGAACCGACACGCTCATTGAGCCCTTTACCATTTAGCAGGTTAAAAACAACGGCAGCATCCGTAGAACCCACAATGGCACCAATTAACAGGCCTTCCAGCAAGCTCAAATCAAACAGCCATGCTGCCGCGATACCCGTGAGGCCCGATGTGATAACAACGCCCACTGTCGCCAGGGACATAGCCGGCCAGAGCGCCACCCGGAAAGTAGCCACCCTGGTACGCATTCCCCCATCCAGAAGAATAATGGCCAGCGCCAGGTTACTGACCAGGTAAGCCACTGAATAATTATTGAAGACGATACCCCCGGGGCCATCCACACCGGCAAGCATCCCAACGCCCAGAAAAATCACCAGGATAGGCACACCCACCCTGGTAGACAGCGAACTGAAAAGAATACTGGCAGCAACCAGAATAGCCCCGACAAACAATACTTGATTAACAGTAGTAGCGTCCAAAAATTTGCCCTTTTTTCAATGGGTTAAGTAAATACAATCAAAAAGCATGCCGAATTGTAACCCGATTATGGTTCCACATGTCAAAAAGCTGATCAAATATTCTGCCAATACGAATCCGGAATGCGGCAGCCGCAGATTCCCGCTATAATCGCCGGCCTTGTAAACTCTGTACGCCCTGCCCATGCTCAATAACGACGCCCTACAGCAACTGGCATCCCTCAAATCTAGCCTTGTTGCTCAAAAAGATATCGCTCAAGGCACCATAAGAACGACAACAAAACGCTTTGGTTTCATCCTGCTCGATGATGGCCGGGAAGCCTTCCTGGATCCGGAACAGATTCTGCGGGTATTACCTGAAGATCGCGCAGAGGCAGAGATCACCACCAACGCCAAAGGCCAATACGAAGCCAAGCTCACGAAATTACTGCATTCCAATTTGCAGGAATTTGTAGGTCGCTATGTCAGTAAGGGCACAAATTTTTTTGTTGAGCCGGATCTTGTCCACTTTAATCGCTGGTTATTTGTCCCGCCACAGGATCGCAAAGGCTTAACTGAAGGCGACCTGGTTCATTGCCAGGTTGCTCGCCACCCCTTTCACTGCGATGGAAAAGCCCAGGTACATATCCTTAAGCGCTTGGGCAATGTTGATGAACCAGGCATCGAAAGCCGCTATGCGATAGCCCGTTTCCAATTACCCTGTGAATGGCCTCCTGCTGCACAAAACCAAGCCAGCAGTATTCACTGGTCACCCTTGGTATTTGAAAACAATGAAGAGGATTTAACCCAGCTTCCCTTCGTTACCATAGATTCTGAAAGCACTCGCGATATGGACGACGCGGTTTGTATCCAGGCTACCGAGCATGGCTGGGAATTATTCAGCGCTATTGCCGATCCGACCAAGCACATTGATTTTGATAGCCCGCTGGAGCAAGCTGCACGGGAGCGCGCCAGTACCCATTATATCCTTGGCAATACCCTGACCATGTTGCCAGTCGACCTGTCCCAGGACACCTACTCGCTCGTCGCGGAACAAAAACGTCCCGCCTTAGTATGTCGTATACACATCAGAAACGACGGTCATATTGAATCCTTTGCATTTTCAGAGGCAGTCATTCGCTCTCGCCAAAAACTCAGTTACCAGGGTGTCTATGATTTCCTGACAACAGCGGCTGAAACCAACCTGAGTGATGAACTGCGTACACAACTGACCATGCTGCGCGATTTTGCCCTGGCTCGCAGCCAGTACCGCCAGCAACACAATTTATTGATGGAAGAAAAGCCGGACTATCAATTTATACTCAACGAACAGAAAAAAATTGAGCGCGTCGAAAAACGTGATCGCACCATTGCGCATCGCATCGTCGAGGAAGCCATGCTTGCCACCAACCTCTGTGCAGGCGAATTATTCAGCCAACACCCAGGCTATGGCATTTTTTCCGGTCATATAGGCTTCAGACCCGAGCGCGTTAATGATGCGGTGGCACTCATTCAGGAAGATCGCCCTGACCTTTCCCCGGGCGACCTCAGCCAACTGAAAGATTTTCTGAATCTGTTCCGCGAGCTGCGCCAGAATCCAGGCCAGCACCCGGCTAATGCAGCGCTCCACTCCCTGCTACAACGGCAATTACAAGCAGGTGCCCTTTCACAGGAGCCGGTTCCCCACTTTGGCTTGGGATTTAATGCCTATGCGATGGTGACATCCCCCATTCGCCGCTATAACGACTTTTTCAACCACTTGGGTATCAAGCGACTGCTGCGTGGTGAGCCACCACTGGCACTGGATAACCTCGTTGAATTTGTTGAAAGGCTGCAACATAAGTTAAACCTTGGCCGCCAAGCCTGCCGTTTTACCGAAACCTGGTTGGCATGCCAATACATGAACCAGCATATCGGCAGTGTACACACGGGTAACATTGCTCTTGTCAATTCCACAGGTATCGGTGTGCGCCTGGATGATTGGGGTATGGAAGGATTCATTCCATTAGTACCACGCGACAGCGACATCAAAGCCCAATTTGACTCGCGCCGCCTCAGTCTCAACGTCAATGGCAACACTTATAAATTGGATGAAGTCGTACAAGTTGTTATCGACGAGGTCGATGTCAGCAAACGCCGCGTTGCCCTGTCTCTGGTTGACGAAGCCACCGCTGCAAGATTGCGTGCCTGGCTGGAGTAATTTGCCGCAAGGAGAATATTGGCTATGACAGAAAAACACTACTGGCTATTCAAGGCAGAGCCACATATCTACGGTATTGAGCATCTGGCTGCCGCCCCCCAAAAAACGGGGCGCTGGGATGGGATTCGAAATTACCAGGCACGAAATTTTTTGCGCGACCAGGTTGCCGTTGGTGACGAAGTATTTATTTATCACAGCAGCTGCAAACAGGTAGGTATTGTAGGGACTGCCAGGGTGGTAAAAGCCGCCTACCCCGACCCCACCCAATTTGATCCGGAAAGCCCCTACTACGATCCCAAAGCGACTCCGGAAAATCCACGCTGGGTCTCGGTAGACATAAAACTCAGCAACATATTTTCACGTTTAATACCACTCGCTGAAATCAAGGCACAGCCAGCCTTGGAAAATATGGTGTTACTTAAACAAAGTCGGCTATCAACACAACCGGTGTCTGCCCATGAGTGGAAAATTGTTCACTCATTAATTTGAAAATAAAAGCCATTAGCCCATAATGTATTCATTGGGATTGTCCAGTTTTGGTGGTGGGGATCAATGGCTAAAACAGACCAAATTGTCCACACTCCTTATCACTCTTGAATACAAAATTCTTTTCCAATTTTTTATCCAGTGGACCAACGCCATACTTCCAATGTTCTTCATATAAATCAGGCTCTTTATCTTTGTATGCTATAAATGCTTTTAGGTCGATATCCAAGGAGGTTATCTTCTCTTTCTTTAAGCCATCCTTGTTCATCAGGTAATCCAATTTTAATACTGTACTATCCAGCTTGCTATTGAGCACACTAACTAAAAAAAATATTCCTTTGCTGCTTGCCTTACAGCCAAAGCCGGAATATCTGAAATAGCTGTCTTCTATACCAACCAATACAGTATGACCAAGGTATTTTGAACCATTCCAACCGTTAGCAATTTTTACTTTAAAATCTGTTCTGAAAACATCCCCCGTCATATATATCCGAATTCCGTATCGTGATGCATTTTCTGGAGTAATATTAATTTCACTGTAGCTTTGACTTACTCCCATAACATATGAAGACTTATCAAGTGCACTAGCCAATTGAACAGTTAATAAGCAAAAAAATATTAAAATTAAAATTTTAACAAAATTAGTTTTATTGACCATTTTTATATTTCCTATAATTTAGAACAGCTTGATGCCCTGCTTCATATGCATAGCTGTGTTCAGCTTTTGGATACTGATAATGATTAACTTCATGAGCTATCACATTAATTGCTGACTCAAGATTAGAATATTCCCCTTTAACATTAAATTTTAATGGACTTTTATATGTTTTAATTGATTCGTGCGTGGCACTGCGATAGATAGTGATTGATTCTGTTCGTGAGTTGTATAAACCATTAACAATAAATTTTCCTGTTTTTTTAGCATGATCTATAGCTTCAGCCCAGTCATCTGCAGTAAATTCTCTCGGTTCAACAAGATTTCCATTCTCATCAAAGTAAGCAACCATATACCCATCTTTATATTTTGCTTTACTTGCAAAGGATTTTTTTTGCCTAATTAATTCCTTTTGCGCTGCCTCAAAAGTTTCAACACCTTCCTTTCCATTGGGTTCTTTAACTGTTCCATTTGCATCTGCTTGATTACTAGATGCTATTCCACCTGCCTCATATTTGCTCATCCCCCACTGCATAGCAAATGCAAACGCCGCACTCGCCGCTCCATTACGAAACTTCCCTCCCGTCATCTCCGATATCGTTCCACCCACAACTGTCGCAACCACAAATCCACCAGGACCATTACCAAACCGGCCTCCCGCAAAGGTACCCAGGCCAGCCGAAATAAAACCATGCCCAAACTCGCCACCCGATATCATACTGGAGGCACCGCCCAAGACAGCACCCGCAACCAGGCGGGCAGCTTTCTCTACCGCATTACCCACGGGCATTCCCGACATGGCACCAGCCGTCACTCCCACTACAAACGCCAACCCAAGATTACCTGTCGCTCCATAGGTCGAACCAAAGGCTGCTCCCGCACAAATCGCTGCATTACCTGTCACACAACCCGCAACACTCGCCAATTGTGCCAACCAGCCAATATTATTCCTTTTGGCATAATCGCCCACCGCATAACTTATAACAGCAGCCGCCACAAAATTCCAAAAATAGCCACTCGGGTCTGTGGCACTCAATGGATTATTCCGTACATAGCTATAACGATTGTAACTTTGCGTATCCGATACTGCCTGGATAAACGGGTCTGCTTGCATAAAACGCGACAGGCGCGAATCAAATATCCGCCCGTTCATATGGATGAGGCCAGAATCATCCAACATCTCGTGACCCGTATAACCACGTTGGGTAATCGGCTGGGTGTAATTAGCCAGCACCAAGCTATTTGAGAAAAATACAAATTAAATCTGCCACTAGATTTATCGAAGACAACTTCACCATTCCAAAGCCATTATATTTATTTATCTTCAATCAGCTTTACATCAAAGGTTTTATTCTTATAAATCTTCACAAAAAGATATTTTAATGGGAGATTGCTTTTATCCCGCCTACTGCCAGAATGATCATTCTCCTCATCTGCCTCGATAAAAATATGCACGGCCTCACAGTCCTTATAATCTTTTGAGAATGCACAACTTACATAAACATTATCAGCATAAACACGCTTAATATTTAAACCGCTGAAAATATCCTGTATACCCAATGGATCTCCAGCCATAAATATAGCTGGAGCTGATGCACCTCTGAAGGATGAAAAACTCAACAACAGTTCTAAATTCCACTGTTTAACTCTATATACATAAGAAATATTACTTGGCGAAATAGGCTCTGGAAATGCAACAGAATTTGAAAAAGCAGATTCTGATAAAAAAAAAGTAAAGAACAAAGTTTTAAATATTTTCAGTTTCATTTTATCAGCACCCAATTGTGAACCCAGATCCGTACTCGATTGATCTTACATTTTGTTTATAACATTGAATGATAGACTCATGATGCCCCTGCACATCAAACTTACTATAACCAAATTCTGCAGCATGGTTGTTTTGCCACTCATAAGCACGCATTTCACTCTTAAAGTGTCCAAGAGTGCCCTCCCATTCCGCACCAGTGGTTACACCAGCTGCAAGCATATCCGCAATATGTATGTATTCATGTGCTAACGTGAAGGCAATACGAGCATCAGAAACAGAACTCACGAACTTTTTATTGAGTCGTACATTATTAATATCTACAAGTTCTGCAGCATTACGTGATTCAACGTCACCAACCCTAACGTTCAATACATGGTCTTTAGGGGCTCCCTGAGTATATCCCAATTCCTTAACACCTTTGTGGATACGATCAAGCCGCTGCTGAGTGGTTTCATTCGTAGGAGCAGGATTTTTTTCTTCATACTCCAGCCACTTCGCTGCAACCTTATTTTCTCTCACAGAAGATACCGCCCACTGCATCGCAAATGCAAATGCCGCACTCGCCGCGCCATTCTTGAACTTCCCTCCCGTCATATCCGATATCGTTCCACCAACAACTGTCGCAACCACAAATCCACCAGGACCACTACCAAACCGGCCTCCAGCCAACGTACCCAGACCCGCTGAAATAAAACCATGCCCAAACTCGCCACCCGATATCATACTGGAGGCTCCGCCCAATACAGCGCCTGCAACCAGGCGTGCTGCTTTCTGTGCCGCATTACCCACAGGCATTCCCGACATGGCACCAGCCGTCACTCCCACTACAAACGCCAACCCAAGATTACCTGTCGCTCCATAGGTCGAACCAAAGGCTGCTCCCGCACAAATCGCTGCATTACCTGTCACACAACCCGCAACACTCGCCAATTGTGCCAACCAGCCAATATTATTCCTTTTGGCATAATCGCCTACCGCGTAGGTCACAACAGCTGAAATCACAAAATTCCAAAAGTACCCACTGGGATCTGTCGCATTGAGTGGGTTGTTGCGGACATAACTATAGCGGTTATAGCTTTGGGTATCTGATGCCGCCTGGATAAACGGATCTGCTTGCAAGAAACGACTGGTTTTTTGATCGTATATCCGGCCATTCATGTGGATGAGGCCAGAATCATCCAACATCTCGTGACCCGTATAACCACGTTGGGTAATCGGCTGGGTATAATTGGCAAGCGACAGGCTCGATGCTGAGAATGATCCGCTCCAGTTCTCCGCACTCCGCCTGTTACCCCAGACATCAAAGCTCGCTGTATGGGTAATAGTGCCTGTATTATTAACAACAACATCCAGTGACCCCAGGTGATCGTTATAAACAAACGATTTATCGGTGCGCTGGATTCCGTAACTAATCCCGCTTCCATTGGTTGTCGCCGTAGTGCGCAGGGTGTAAATCGCTCCGGCGATATAACGTTTCCACTCTACGATGCCGCTGCCATGCACTTCAATACGCTCCACATTCCCCAAATACTGCGTATAGGTTTTCTGTAAACCTTTGGTGTCAATGCGTTGCCAGCGGGAACGGTCAGGGCCGTAATTGAACTCTGTAGTGGTTGTACCCTTGGCAATACTCGTCGGCTGGTCGTAACTGCTGTAGACAATACTGCGACCATAACCACCCACCTGATTGCCGTTATTATCGTAAGTATAGGTACCATCATTGGTAGTTGACGTTACTGCATGGGAACCCTTGCCAGAATAAGTGTAGTTGCCCACACCTGCTTTACGCGTAATATTGCCCAACCCATCATACTCAACATCCTGGTTCGCTACGGTGAGGGAACAACTGCCAACCAATGTGCTTGCATAGCTTTTGATTAAACGATTCAGTCCATCGTAACAAAAACTTTCCTGCAAATTTTTCCTGGCAGTACGACCAATGTTCGAACTTTGGTTCCAGCGGGATTTAAGATTGCCAACAACATCCCACTCATAACTTACATCCTGAATAGGTAAAAGTGCACCGGCAAGGCTGGATTTTTGATTTTTCGTAAGCACCTAACCAACAGCACTCTACCTACAATTCCATTTTTCAACTAGCGTACAGCCTCCCAACCAATAGGAGGCTTTATGAAAAAACGCACGCGTGACCAATGGCAGGAACTATTTACACAGCACAATACCAGCGGTGTATCAGCAGCAGAGTTCTGTAAACAGCATAATCTGTGCCCCAAATACTTCAGTCTGCGCCGCAAGCAATTGGTGAGGGCGGTTGGTAACATGGAAACCGGCTTTGTTCGTGTTAACGTGAAACCGGAAACGAAGCCTGGTGTTTCCGGGGTGATGACAAGTGCCCTGGTCATTCACAGTAACGCTGGCAAGCTGGAATTCGGTGTATTGCCACCCCCCCAATGGCTGGCCCACTGGCTCAGGGAGCTGGCATGATCCAGTGGGAAGATGTACCGGTCTATGTCCATCGTCTGCCGGTGGATTTTCGTAAATCGATTAACGGGTTGAGTGTACTGGTGCAGGAATCCATGGGTCTGGATGCATTTTCACCCGCCGTGTTTGTGTTTGGTAGTCGCAGCCGCAACAAAATCAAAATCCTGTATTGGGATAAAACCGGGTTCTGCCTGTGGTACAAGCGGCTGGAAAAAGATAAATTCAAATGGCCACGCCGGGGTGATGCTGTGTTATCACTGACTCACGAACAGTTTGATTGGCTGTTGCGCGGGTTAGATATTGAAAAGCTTCAACCACACACAGAAAAATATTTCTTCTCGGCGAATTAGTGCTATCAACCTGCGCAGGTTTTTTATAAGATGTGTGGATGGAAAACAAACCCGATCTTCTGCAAGAAAATATTGATCTGCAAAAAATAGTTGCCGATAAAGACGATATTATTTCAGCGCAGGAAAAATCCCTTCAAAACAAAGAAAAACGTATTCGTATTCTTGAAGAATATATCCTCTCGCTCCAGCAAAAACAATTTGGCAGCTCCAGTGAAAAGCAGGACGTGATCCAGTCGGAGCTGGTGTTTACCGAGGCGGAAGATACAGCGGAAGCTGAAGTCCCTGAGCAAGCCGATGCATTTGCCGATGCCACGGTGGTGGCAGAACACAAGCGCAAGAAAAAACGTGCATCTATTCCCAAAGAGTTACCCCGCATCGAGATTATCCATGATCTGCCCGAGGGTCAAAAATGTTGTCCGCACGATGGTGCTGAATTAAAACCTATCGGTTTTGAATCCCATGAACAATTGGACATTATTCCCGCCAGTGTTCGGGTGTTACATCACAAGCGTTTGAAATACGCTTGCCCGTGTTGCGAAAACTATCTTGTGACTGCAAGGAAACCTTCGCAACCCATTGAAAAAAGCATCGCCTCACCCGGCCTTCTGGCCCATATCGCCACGCAAAAATATGTGGATGCCTTACCGCTGTATCGCCAAACGGAGATCTTCAAACGTATTGGCGTGGAGATGGATCGTACGACACTTGCCAACTGGATGGTTCGCTGCGGCGCCATCGTACAACCATTGATTAATCTGATCCATGAAAGAATGTTGGAGCAAGCGATTCTTCATGCAGATGAAACGCGAGTGCAAGTATTGAATGAAACGGGGCGTGCGGCTGAAACGCAAAGCTTTATGTGGGTATTGCGCAGTACACAACCGGCTTGTGCAGCGGTGCTCTACCACTATGACCCCACACGCAGTGGTAAGGTGATCACGGAATTGCTGCATGATTTTGATGGCGCTCTCATGACCGACGGTTACGCGGCTTATAACGCACCCTGTGAAAAAAATAGTATTACCCATTTAGCCTGTTGGGCGCATGCGCGGCGAAAATTTATCGAGGCACAAAAAATCCAGAAGGCGGGAAAAACCGGCAAAGCAGATCAGGCGATTGCGTTTATCCAGCAGCTTTATGGAATAGAAAAATCGATAAAAGACAAAACGCCGGAAGAAAAATATCAGCTGAGGCAAACACAATCGCTGCCGATGTTACAAAAAATAAAAGCCTGGTTAGATAAAAGTATAGCCCATGCGCTACCACAATCGTTAATTGGAAAAGCGTTGCATTATCTGCATGAGCAATGGCCAAAATTGATTTGCTATGTGGAGTCGGGGGATTACCCGATAGATAACAATGCGGCGGAGAATGCCATTCGTCCGTTTGTGATTGGGCGTAAAAACTGGCTCTTCTCTGCCAGTCCCAAAGGGGCCGCAGCGAGTGCGAATTTATACAGCGTGATTGAAACGGCCAAAGCGAATGGACTTGAGCCCTATACCTATTTGCGAAAAGTCTTTTCTGAACTTCCGCAGGCTACGAGCCTTGAGCAAATCGAGGCATTGTTGCCATGGAATGTCAAAAGTGGTGTTGATTAGGCGCTTACGATTTTTCAGTACACCGGTACGATCATCATAGACATAAGTCACAACACCAGCACCACCGTTGTTACGCAATTCTTCTTTTACCTGACCGCGCGCGTTGACCGATACCGTTTTTTGCAAGACATCACCAGTGGCCAAATCCCTGATTTGCTCGCTATAACCATAAGCATTGAACAATGTGGTAGTCCCACTATTGCTGGAAACCAAGCCGTTCAATACGTCTCGCGTCTCATACACTCGACCGACAGAATCGTATTTCACCGAGTTGATATAGCCCTGGCTGTTATTGGGCAGATAGGTGACCGTATCCGTGACACGTGATGAATTATCATAGGTGTAGGTTTGGCAATAGTTGCTACCACCACACGTTTCATTTACTCCACCATAACTGGTTACTACGGCGGTAAGCCTGCCCTGGGTTTTTAGTTGGGCAGTTGATTCACCATAAACCTTGTCGTAATACCATTTGGTATGCGTATCTACAGCGCCGCCAGTAAATTTGTCTGTGCGGGTTACCATGCGCCCTAAGGCGTCATAATCCATAGACTGCACTTGTTTCTTGGTATCGGTTTGCTCAATCAGCTCTCCAAAATCGTTGTAGCGATAAAACCACCAACCAGCCAATTTAGATGAAGCCGGTGATGCCAGGTAATCGTCTACTTGATCACAAGCCACTGTCGCATTACCCAGAAAACCGCCCTTATCCGGATCATGCATGGCGATTTTTCGCCCCAAACCGTCATAACACATTTGCACTTTAACGGTCTTATTACTTGCCGCTGTTGTAGCACTGGTCAAATTACCCAGAGCATCATATCCATAGGGTAAACGCCTAACTAACCCCATCCTTGTAATTCCACGGTAATAATGCCTCGATCTGTTCGAGGCTTGTCGCATTGGGTAATTCAGTGAAGATTGTTTTTAAATACCCATAAGGCTCCAGCCCATTGGCCTTGGCGGTTTCAATCACACTGTATAAATTTGCACTCGCCGTGGCCCCTTTGGGACTTGTGGAGAATAGCCAGTTTTTTCGCCCAATCACAAACGGGCGGATTGCATTCTCCGCTGCATTGTTATCAATCGGATAATCCCCCGATTCCACATAGCGAACCAGCTTCGGCCATTGTTCATGCAAATAATGCAATGCCTTTCCAATCAACGATTGTGGCGGTGAATGTGCCAAGCTTTTATCCAGCCAGACTTTTATTTTTTGTAACACCGGCAGCGATTGTGTTTGTCTCAGTTGATATTTTTCTTCCGGCGTTTTGTCCTTAATCGCCTTTTCTATTCCATAGAGCTGCTGGATAAACGCAATCGCTTGATCTGCTTTACCGGTTTTTCCCTTCGCCTGGATTTTTTGTGCCTCGATAAACTTGCGACGCGCATGTGCCCAACAGGCTAAATGGGTAATACCCTTTTTTTCACAAGGTGCGTTGTAAGCTGCATAGCCATCGGTCATGAGTGCGCCATTAAAATCACGTAGCAATTCCGTGATTACTTTTCCACTGCGTGTCGGTTCGTAGCGATAAAGCACTGCTGCACACGTGGGTTGCGTACTGCGCAATACCCACATAAAACTCTGTGTTTCAGCCGCACGACCGGTTTCATTCAACACCTGCACACGCGTTTCATCCGCATGAAGAATCGTTTGTTCCAACATTCTTTCGTGCAGCAAGTTAATTAATGGCTGCACCAGGTTTCCACAACGGATCATCCAGTTGGCGAGTGTAGTGCGATCCATCTCCACACCAATACGTTTGAAAATGTCCGTCTGGCGATACAGCGGCATGGCATCTACATATTTTTGCGTGGCAATATGGGCCAACAGCCCGGGTGAGGCGATACTTTTTTCAATCGGTTGTGCGGGTTTCTTTGCGGTCACAAGATAGTTTTCGCAACAGGGGCAGGCGTATTTCAATCGTTTGTGATGTAACACCCGAACACTGGCGGGGATAATGTCTAATTGTTCGTGGGATTCAAAACCGATGGGTTTTAATAACGATCCATCGTGCGGACAGCATTTTTGATCCTCAGGCAGATCGTGGGTAATCTCGATACGATGTAGCTCTTTGGGAATGGATGCACGTTTCTTCTTGCGTTTATGCTCCGCTACAACAACCGTGTCATCGGCAAAGGCATCCACTTGTTCAGGGGCTTCGGCTTCCGCGGTATCCTCCGCTTCGGTAAAGACCAGCTCCGCTTGAAGCACTTCCTGCTTTTCACTGGAACTGCCAAATTGTTTTTGCTGAAGCGAGAGGATGTATTCCTCAAGGAGGCGAATGCGCTTTTCTTTGGCGTGAAGGGATTGTTCTTTTTCTTGAAGGGATCTCTCATGCAATGAAATAATGTCGTCTTTATTCGCAACTATTTTTTGCAGTTCGATATTTTCTTGCACAAGGTCAGAAATATTTTTCATGGGTATATTTTATAAAACCCATGCACAAGTTGATAGCACTAATTCGCCGAGAAGAAATATTTTTCTGTGTGTGGTTGAAGCTTTTCAATATCTAACCCGCGCAACAGCCAATCAAACTGTTCGTGAGTCAGTGATAACACAGCATCACCCCGGCGCGGCCATTTGAATTTGTCTTTTTCCAATCGTTTGTACCACAGACAAAACCCGGTTTTATCCCAGTAGAGGATTTTTATTTTATTGCGGGTGCGATTGCCAAACACAAACACGGATCGGGAAAATACCTCCAGTGCCATGGACTCCTGCACCAAGACACTCAACCCATTAATGGATTTGCGAAAATCCACCGGTTGCCGGTGTACGTATACCGGCACATCATCCCACTGGATCATGCCAACGCCCTGAGCAATTGGGCCAGCCACTGAGGTGGCGGTAGTGTGCCAAATTCAAGCTGGCCTACATGATGGCGAATGGTCAGTGATGCAGCCTTCACACCAGAAGCTTCGTGCGGTATTTTGGGCTTTACTTTTACACGAACAAAACCGGCTTCCTCTTTACTGGCCATCTTTGCCAATTGTTTGCGGCGCAAGCTGAAGTATTTGGGGCACAGCTCGTTCTGCTTACAAAAAACGGCTGCTGATACACCGCTGGCGTCGTGCTGCGCAAACAGTGCTCGCCATTGTTCTTCGTTACGTTTTTTCATAAGGCCTCCTGGTGAATTTAGGAAAAGTACCTTAGTAAAAAAACAATTAACTCGATAGATGGGGTTAGTTAGGCGCTTACTCCATAGGTAATAGTCCCACCCAGATGATCAGCTACCTTGACTACATGCCCCAGACTATTTTTTTCTTCAATACGTGTTTGCCCCAAGGCATTGGTAATGATGGTTTTATATCCGTCATAGACAGTTGTTGTGATACTGGTATCAGGTGCAATCAGCTTTACTACCCGCCCAAGCAAGTCATATTCAAATACCGACCAATAAACCGGGTCACCAGAGAAATAAGGTTCACTCTTGCGAGCAATGCGCCCCTGCCGGTCATACTCGGTATCGACGTAACTTTCCCTACCATCGAACATCACCCTGCTGGAACGAACAATCCGCTCCAGCCTGTCGAAGTAATCGGTTGACTTTCCTCCACCGCTGGCCAGGCTTTCTACGCGATACCTGGCTCCCGCTGGGCATACCACTGAGGAACCATCGCAGAATGCCCTGTTAACATGGCTCCAGGCGCCTGTGCTATCACTACGCTGATACTCCCTGCCATCGACGGTATAGAGAATATTGATCAGGACACCATTGGTATCCTTGATTTGCGTAGGCAGACCAAGTGTATTACGTGTAACAACGCCTGAAACCAAATTGCCTAAACTATCCTTTGTGGTCTCCACAAAACGCCTGCTTGAATCATAAACAGTTTCTGTTTTTCTGGTTTGTGGTACACCAGGTTTAACAGTGGCGGTCTTGCGTGCAACAGTGGGGTTACCCACATTATCGTATTCATAGGATACCGCCAGCTGATTAACACCTGGCTCTATGATTTCTGTCTTTAGCATACCCGGCCAGGTGTCCGATTGACCATAATATTCAAATTGGGATAGTCGAGTTACTGCTGGAGAATTATTTTTGGTGGTTTCAGTTCTCGTACTTTGTAAACGCCCCCGGCGCTTCTCCCAAACACTGGAGTAATAGGTGTTGAAGGTTGTTTTGACGGAGGTGTTAGCACTTCCTGATGCGATAGCCATTATCTTGGTAACATTGCCATACTCATCATAATCTGTATCGGTCTCGACAGTTTGTAAGCTCGCCCCCTGCGCCAGGCCATTATTATTAAGACCATAATTTACCTCTTTCACTTTATCCAGAAAGACACGATAAATCCCATTATTAGCCTCATCGCGTGCCGAAGCCCAAGTATTATCAGCCTCGGACAAAATGATGGGCTGACCTGCAACCAAATTGCCGCTATACACTTTTGTTTTCAGAGGCATTCCAAGATACGGCCAGTCCTGATGATAGGATGTTTCCGTTTGTATACCAGTTTGCAGATCTATTGTTGTTAATTTTTCAAACCCCAGGAAACCACGCCCGCCCGCCTGCGCCCGTGCATGATGGTAACGATATAAGGTACGCGCTTTAAACGCAGGATCATTTGCTGCCGGCATACTCCTGTCGACCGACGTAACCACATAGTTGGGACTCCCTACCACTTCCAATACGGGAATGGAATAGTCCGGCACAGGTGCTGAAGCACCAAGGTAGGAAAATGGGTTGTTCATTTGCTGGTAAAAGCCAACAACATCTACAGAATTACTAAAGGTTTTAATACAGGTAGTGATCGATTGATTGTAAGTTAATGGATAGCAAGAAGTTGTTATCTGTTGCGAACTATTAACCCCCCAGATTGTGGAGTAATGATCACCAGAAGCATTTAGCCTTTTATAATCAATAGATAACTCACGATTCAAGCCATCCACGACGCCAGTTAACAGCCAAGGTTTTTTATAGGAGTTTATACTTGGTAAAGATCTTTTAAGTGTAATGCGTGTATTGTTAGAGCCTGAAATCGGTGAAAGCTGAATGAGATCAATCCAACCATCACCTGTTGCATCCAGAAACTGGTAGGTATCGTCAGACGTGGTCTGGCCAGACAAAAGAGGATATTGGGTAGAAAAATAATCATAATCTTCAGTATGAGAATTCCACAAACCATACCTTATCATCTTGTTAAAAGTATCATTCCAAACAACATCCAAATATCCGTCCTGGTTAATATCAACACGCTGAACACCAGAAATAGATGTCGATGCAAAATTTACAGAGAAATTTATCGGGTCGGAAAATCCAGCGCCAGTGTTTAATTGAAAAGAATTACCACTAACTTTATCCGGCAATCCATCACCATTAATATCTATCGGTTTCTCTGCAGTAATAAAAGAAAAAAACTCAAAATCGGGACTATCGAACTCGCCTTTGGTAATAAAGATAGCATCAGCTGTTATTGTTGTTATTTGGGGAGGGTAGGTATTGTACTGTGTAACAGTCCTACGCAGCCTAAGAACAATATCCACTCTGCCGTCACCATTATAATCAGCAGATTTTTCCGGATATGAACTATCAATTGTCCATGGACTTGATGAAATGGCCGGAGGAACATTACCTAATGGAATGGTTAACTCTTTCATAAAGGAAAACTGATATCTCATGTTACTTGCATGAGACGCAGCATTATCCCTGGGAACAAGCTTATAAAGCTGCAGTTTTTTCGCACCATCAATAAAATAGGCATCCGTCAAGCCGTCGCCAGTAAGATCCACAAATCCAACATGCCTATTTTGAAAAGGAATTCCAGGAGCAATCCCAAAAGTCCACTCACCTGTAACCATCGGCTGAGCTACCAGAGCATGCCATCTATTATCATAACTTCTAACCAATAAGTCTTGGCGACCATCAGCATTGTAATCAATAACATGCAATGTGGTATCACTGGGCAAATTCCCATAAAAAACTCTTTCATAAGATTTTTGCAGGTATCCCACGCCAGTACCCAGTGCAAATTTGACAACATGCTTGTAAGCAAAGTCAGCTGCATTGATTGGATATTGACTAACCCATGCAATATCCAGAATTCCATCACCATTAATATCAAAAAATTTATAATCTATAAGATTTTCAACATCCAAACTACTGCCCCCGTTACTGGATATTTGGTAATCTCTTTCGGGCGTATACGAGAAGCTCATTCGTGGATAACAGTCAGTTCCAAAACATTCTTCAACCTGATCCAATCGTTCAGCCAGTGATTTAGCGGGTTTTGTTTGATAATAAAAATTATAGGTACGTTCCAAGGCATTATTGTTATAGGTTTTAATATTGGTCAGCTTCTTTGAATAACGATATGAATAACCACTGATGTAAACCCTATAGGTGTCAGTACGATCTGCATAGTCAAACACTATTGATGCTTTGGCATTAGTGCTGGTATTTACCTGGGCATAGGCATAATTAATTCGTTTGATACGCTGACCGGTGGTGTTATCACCTTCGTACACATAATCAATGCGGTTACCCAGATTATCCTTAAAACGACTTAATGCCCATGCCAGATTGGAAGTACCTGTAACCTTGGAATCAGCTGTACCGCCAAAGGTACTGGTTGAACCATCCTTTGCTTCCACCTCAAAATAATCAGGATTACCTGTCGCCCCCCCCTGGCAGTCACCACAACATAAGCGTCAATCTCGGTTTTATATGTACTTCCTGCCGCACCATAGCTGCCAGACACCAACATAAGTCGTTGTCCATTCAGACAAAAGCGATCACTCTCGCCCCAACTCAATGGAAATGCAGCAGAGTCTTGCAAAAGGGTCTGGCGACATCGGCTAATGCCACCTAAACCGCTTAGGTTCATACCATAACCCACTAATCCAGCCCCTCCCTGACTGCTGTAATTAATCGATAACTGCGGTGCAACACCTGCAACACCAGAGGGTGAAAGAATAGGAATGGTATAAGTGGCCGCCCCAGACTCATCGACACGAAAGCTACTCGCTGTTGCGCCAACAGGAACTACTGATCCAGAACTAGAGGGAGGTAAAGATTGGGCGCTAACATGAACACACCCAAGAATAAGAATAATAGTAGTGAAAAAATTAGCCCACGAAAACATTCTCGAAATCCTTGACTTATAGAAATTATAAAATTGATCAGGGGACTTAATCAGAAAGGCATAGCGGTAGATAAAACAACTTCCCCTGTTTTTATTCCTGCGGAAATTTACTATTGGCAACTAAGAACGTTAATATTAATCTCATATATAAATTAACAATTAGATTTTCTCTAACCATCTGCCATCCGATCCTGAGCCTTGCTTACACCGGTTTCCGGTTCTTGCATATCATCTGTGGGATCTACACCGGCATCATCGCCATCTTCTTCATCAACTTCCGGTGCTGGTGGCTCATTGAGCTGGCTTTCCTCGATCAGGATCGACTCCGGTGTTTGTATGCCTATGTGATAAGCCGCAAACCCCGGCAGCACTACCTGGTCCAGAGCCATCCCCAATACACGGCCATCATAGGGTGAGTAAATACTGGTACGGGCATTGGTGATGGGATCAGTCACGGTTCCCAGTAATTCGCCCTCTTTCACTCGCTTGCCCAAGGTGACTTTACTGAAAAGGATTCCGCTCTGGTTGGCCCGCACCCAAACGGATCGGTAATACACAGGGGCAATTCGGTTCCAGCGCCGCTGCTTGCCATACATACCCGTTTTGGCAAGCAGTGTATTAATCGCCGCAACACCGGCAACGACAACATCACTTTGCATTGCCATAGGCTCACCCGCTTCCAGTGTCACTGAGGGAATGCCAGCGCGCACGGCGGCAGCACGCAAGGAATTGGGATTGCCGCGACTGTTTAACACCGCAATATCGCCAAAACTTTGCGCAAGGCGTGCGACATTCTCATCGGCCAGGTCAGCCCTTAATTGTGGCAAGTTGGTGCGGTGAAACGAGCCGGTATGCAGATCCACTAATGCATCACAGTGAGTGATTACACGGGTAAAAAATGAATGGGCAAGCCGGGATGCAGAACTGCCATAGGTATTACCGGGAAAATAGCGGTTCCAGTCGCGGCGATCGGGCAAATAGCGGGAATTACGACGAAACCCCATGATATTTGCCACAGGAACACCAATGATCGTCCCCGTTAATTTGGAAGGTTCGATACTAAAAACCACTTGGCGAATCATCTCGATGCCATTCAACTCATCGCCGTGAATGGCACCAACCAAGCAGAGTGTTTTTCCCGGGCTTGCACCATTCACCACCAGAACCGGTGTTGCTTCACTAAAGCCACCAACCGCAACATCGGAATTCCAGGTTAGGCGAACATAACTATTAGGGTTGATTTGTGTATCCAGGATTGTTTTAGTGCCCAGCAAGGTTTCCATATCAACCAACTTGTTGACCTCAGGCACTTCAGCTGCAAGGCCAGCGTCACTTGAGTTAACAGAACCATCAACTGATGATACAGATGAAACACTGGATGCAGCTTGTGCGAGCGGGTTTTCTACAGGGCTTACCGCCGATGAAGCGTAACCATCAACACTGGAAGATGCATTGGCAAGACTGCTACTCGCATGTACCGATGCAGTGGTACCTGCTGCCGCAAGGGTCAGCATTTCCAGTTTTTGCTGCGGCTCTTGTGCAATAACCTGTGTCGCCACAGAAGATGCCTGGAGCAGTTCCTTGCTATCAGAAGCAACTGCCGTTTCCGTAGTTACCGCAACAGCCTCAGGGGTTTGGTTTACCGATGGAATGGACAGAGAGGGTTCATCAACAGCGGCAGATGCATTAACAGATGACTCCGCGGCAGAAACCATTGCCAATCCAAATCCGACAACAAAACACAAGCTCGTATTAATAAAAGACAGAATTCTTGGCATAAACAGGTCACAGAAGAATTTATTGTTACCGCCTGGCACAACACCAGGCGGTCAGACAGCTTCCTGCCATATTTATTCCCATTCAATGGTAGCGGGCGGTTTGCTCGATACGTCATAGCACACACGCGACACACCGGAAATTTCATTGATAATCCGATTGGACACTTTTTCCAACAGTTCGTAAGGCAGGTGAGCCCAGCGCGCTGTCATAAAGTCGACCGTCTCTACCGCGCGCAGTGATATGACCCATTCATAACGGCGACCATCACCGACAACACCAACCGACTTGACCGGCAGGAAGACAGCAAATGCCTGGGAAGTTTTGTGGTACCAATCGGCTGCGCGCAACTCCTCCAGAAAAATAGCATCAGCTTCGCGCAGAATATCGGCATATTCTTTTTTCACTTCGCCAAGAATACGTACCCCCAAACCCGGGCCCGGGAATGGATGGCGGTACACCATGTCATAGGGCAGGCCCAACTCCAAGCCAATAGCGCGGACCTCATCTTTAAAAAGTTCACGCAGGGGCTCCACCAATTTAAAGGCCATGTCTTCCGGCAAACCACCGACATTATGGTGGGATTTAATCACATGGGCTTTGCCGGTTTTGGCGGCGGCGGACTCGATCACATCCGGGTAAATGGTACCTTGGGCCAACCACTTCACTTCTTGTAATTTGGTCGCTTCAGTATCAAATACATCGATAAAGGTACCGCCAATGATTTTGCGTTTTTTCTCCGGGTCACTCACACCAGCAAGCTTGCCCAGGAACAGCTGTTCCGCATCCGCACGAATCACGCGCACACCCATGTTTTTGGCAAACATGTCCATCACCTGATCGCCTTCATTTTTGCGCAGCAATCCGTTATCCACAAACACACAGGTGAGCTGGTCGCCAATAGCACGGTGTAACAACGCTGCCACTACAGAAGAGTCTACCCCACCGGAAAGGCCCAGCAGCACTTTATCGGTACCGACTTGTTCGCGCACCTTTTTGATAGCGTCTTCTACAATATTGGCAGGGGTCCAGAGCTTTTCGCAGGCACAGAGTTGCAATACAAAGTGCTCAAACAAACGCTTGCCTTGCAAGGTATGGGTTACTTCCGGATGGAACTGCACACCGTAGAATTTTTTCGCCTCGTTATACATGCCGGCAATGGGGCAGGAGGGCGTAGACGCCATCAGTTCAAAACCTTCCGGCATTTTGGTGACTTTATCACCATGGCTCATCCACACATCCAGTAACGCAGAGCCATCCTGATCCACATGATCTTTAATATCCTGCAACAATGAGGACTGACCATGAGCCTTGATCTGTGCATAGCCGAATTCACGAATAGCGGAAGACTCTACCCAGCCCCCCATTTGCATCGCCATGGTTTGCATACCGTAGCAAATACCCAGGACAGGAACTCCCAGTGCAAATACCGCTTCAGGTGCTCGGGGTGCCTCCTCTTCCGTGGTAGATTCAGGACCGCCGGCGAGGATAATCCCACTGGGCTTATAAGCACGGATTTCATCGTCGCTCATATCCCAGGCGCGAATTTCCGAGAAAACACCGATTTCGCGTACGCGGCGCGCAATCAGTTGAGTGTATTGCGAGCCGAAATCCAGGATCAGAATTCGCTGGGCGTGTATATCGTGAGTCATGCTAGTTCCTGAGTAAAAAGAAAAAGGTTTCGCGGCTTAAATGAAAAACTCGGGCAAGCCCGAGTTTTTCGTGTTGCGGAGCAGTTGCTGATTAACGCCCGCCAATCGGATAGTTAGGTGCTTCTTTGGTGATCTGCACATCGTGCACATGGCTCTCGCCCATACCGGCAGCAGTGACACGCACAAACTCCGGCTTGGTACGCATGGATTCAAGGTCGGCACAGCCGGTATAGCCCATTGCTGAACGCACGCCTCCCATCATCTGGTGCACTATGGCTGCCAGTGGGCCTTTATAGGGCACCCGGCCTTCGATGCCTTCGGGTACCAGCTTTTCAGCGCCGGCGCTGGCATCCTGGAAATAACGATCACTGGAGCCTTGGGTTTGCGCCATAGCTCCCAGAGATCCCATACCCCGGTACGCCTTATAGGTGCGTCCCTGGTAGAGTTCGACTTCGCCCGGGGCTTCCTCGGTACCGGCAAACATGGAGCCCATCATCACCGCGTGGGCACCCGCGACTATGGCTTTTGCAATGTCACCCGAATAGCGAATACCACCGTCCGCGATGGCGGGAACCCCTGTACCTTTCAGTGCGGCAACTACATTGGCGATCGCAGAAATTTGCGGCACACCTACACCGGATACGATACGGGTAGTACAAATAGAACCGGGACCAATCCCGACCTTCACGGCATCAGCGCCCGCCTCTACCAGCGCCAGGGCTGCAGCACCGGTCGCAATATTGCCGCCAATCACTTGAACGTCGGGGTATTTGGTTTTAATGGCACGCACACGATCCAATACGTTTTTACTGTGGCCGTGGGCAGTATCCACCACCAGCACATCAACACCTGCTTCAACCAGCGCATCAACACGCGCATCGGTATCGCGGCTGGTGCCCACACTGGCACCGACACGCAGACGGCCCTCCGGGTCTTTGCACGCACTGGGGTATTTTTCGGCCTTGTTGATGTCCTTAACGGTAATCAGGCCACGCAGCTCGAACTTGTCGTTTACTACCAGCACTTTCTCAATGCGGTGTTTGTGCAACAAGTTGCGCACTTCTTCGGGAGTGAAGCCTTCCTTCACGGTGACCAGTTGGTTTTTGGGGGTCATGATGCTGGATACACTGGCATCCAGGTTGGTTTCAAAACGCACATCACGGCCAGTGACTATGCCCACCAGATCGCCCTTATGCAGCACAGGCACACCGGAAATATTGTTTTTGCGTGTCAGTGCGATCAGCTCGCGAATAGTCGCCTCGGAATCGATAGTGATGGGGTCCTTCACCACGCCGGCTTCAAATTTTTTCACCGCGCGCACTTCGGCAGCCTGCTGCTCGATAGGCATGCTTTTGTGGATGATGCCAATACCCCCCTCCTGCGCAATAGCAATAGCCAGGCGCGCTTCGGTAACGGTATCCATTGCGGCAGAAATCAGCGGAATGTTCAGTTGAATGCGGCGTGTCAATTGGGTTTTCAGTGACACATCCTTGGGGGTAACCTCGGAAAGGCCGGGCACCAGCAACACATCATCAAACGTGAGCGCTTCTTCAACAATTCGCAACATACTTCAACCCAACCTCTGCAGGATTCAAATCCGGTCGACTGCCAGTTCGCTAAAGGCCGGGATCCCAAAGCCCTTATGCAGCAGTATTTTGTCCGGTAAAAATAAACGCGGGATTATACCGGCTCACCCGCCATGGGTAAACACAAGATCTTGTGCTGGCAACAGGTTTTCGGGCAAGACAAGACGCAGGCATAGGCCCTAGAATGTGCACCCTATGAGCCATCAAGACCTGTTTACATCGACCCCTGCACACTTTTCCCCCGAGCGGGAAATCATTAGTGTCAGCCAACTCAATCGCCGCGCCCGTCAGCTGCTGGAAACCCAGTTTCCGCTGCTGTGGGTAGAGGGCGAGTTGTCCAATGTATCCATTCCCTCCTCCGGCCATTGGTACTTCACCCTCAAAGACGACCAGGCCCAGGTGCGCTGCGCCATGTTCCGCAACCGCAATATGCTGGTGCGCTTCAAGCCCCAACAGGGACAACAGGTACTGATCCGTGCACGTGTTAGCCTGTACGAAGGGCGCGGCGACTATCAAATTATCGTGGAACACATGGAGGAAGCCGGTACAGGGGCCTTGCAGCGCGCCTTCGAGCAGCTTAAAGCGCGCCTCGGCCAGGAGGGTTTATTCGACCCCGCCTATAAAAAACCACTACCCGGCCTGCCCGGGCGCATAGGGGTTATCACATCCCCTACTGGCGCTGCCATTCGCGATATTTTGAGTGTACTGGAACGGCGTTTTCCTGCTATTCCCGTTACCCTTATCCCGGTCGCCGTGCAGGGCAAAGAAGCTGCGCCGCAAATTGTGCGCGCCCTTGAGCTGGCCAATCGCAGCGGACTGTTTGATGTGCTTATAGTGGCGCGTGGCGGCGGTTCCCTGGAAGATTTATGGCCATTTAACGAGGAGATAGTCGCACGCGCCATCTTTGCCAGCCGGGTTCCTGTCATCAGCGGCGTAGGCCACGAGGTGGACTTCACCATTGCCGATTTTGTCGCTGACCTGCGCGCCCCTACACCATCGGCTGCGGCAGAACTGGTGGTACCCGATGGTAACGACTGGCTGGATAAATTTATCGGTTTTGAAGTGCTGCTGGAGGAAGCCATGTTGCGCAAATTGCGCCATTGGCAGCAGCGATTAACCTGGCTGCGCCAGCGCCTCCGCCACCCGCGCGAGCGGCTGGAGCAGCAGGGCCAGCGGCTCGACAACCTGGAACTGCGCCTCAAAGCCCATATCCAGCACCAGTTGGGTAACTACCGGCATAAGCTTGAGCAACTACGCTTGCGCTTGCAGCCCCATCATCCACAGGTGCGTATTGTGCGCCTGCATGAAAAACTCGCACAGCAACAACAGCGCCTGGTATCGCTGCAAAAACAACAACTCCAGGGATACAAACAGCGCTTTAACGCAGCCCTGCGCCTGCTGAATACCCTCAACCCATTGAATACCCTGGAGCGCGGCTACTCCCTGACCAGCCATGCCGAGAGCGGCCAGCTGATTTCCAGCAGCAAGCAAATCGTCACTGGCGAACTGGTTAAAACCCGCCTGGCAGAAGGCGAACTCATCAGCCGCGTTGAACGCACCTTGCCCTGACCCCTGGTGACCAGTATATTGGCGCCCTCTTGTCGGGGCGCCTTGGTAGCACAGCTATTGCGAAGGCTGAGATGGGTTCGGCCCAACCCGTAGAACCTGATCAGGTTGAGACCTGCGGAGGGAACAAGTGCTGCCCATCCGGTACCAGCCCTTCCTCACACACCTCAGCTCACCCGTAATTTGCCCAAGAAAGCAGCCCCAAGAGACAAGCAGCGTGAACCCATCCTCCTTGCATATTGCCATTGCTGGCGCCGGCCTTTTAGGGCGCCTGCTTGCCTGGCGGCTGGCTGTCGCAGGTCATCACATCAGCGTGTTTGAGGCTGGCAGCTTACTGCAACCACCGCAAGGCCAACGCGCTGCCGCCTTTACCGCCGCCGGTATGGTAGCTCCCCTCAGTGAAGCAGTGGTATCCGATGCGGATGTCTATCGCATGGGGCTATACGCCTTGCAGCGCTGGCCCGAGTGGCTGGCAGGCCTTCCGCCACAGGAAACCCCATTGTTCCATTACCAGGGCAGCCTGGTGGTAGCCCACCCACAGGATTACCCGGAGCTGGATCAGTTCGAGCAGGAACTGCGCTTTGTTATCCCTGAGTGTCGGGGCTATCAGCGACTCGATGGGGTTGCCATTCAGCAACTGGAGCCAGACTTGAATCCGGGGTTACAGCAAGGGCTTTTCCTTGCTGAAGAGGGTCATATCCACAATCGTGAACTTATGCAGCAACTAGGGGTGGAGTTACAGCGACTGGGAGTCGCGATCCACGAAAGAACAGCCGTAGCGGTAGCGCCTTACCGTGTGCACAGCCAGGAGCGGCAATGGCAAGCAGATTGTGTCATCGATTGCCGCGGCCTGGGTGCCAAAACGCAAATGCCAGCACAAGCCTTGCGTGGAGTGCGCGGTGAAACATTGCATGTCGAGACACGTGAAATCCACCTGCAACGCCCCGTCCGCCTTATGCACCCGCGCTACCAATTGTATGCAGTGCCAAAACCAAACCATCGCTTTATCATTGGCGCCACCCAAATTGAAAGTGAAGACAGCTCACCGGTCAGTATCCAATCCAGCCTGGAACTGAGCAGTGCGCTTTACACATTGTCACCCGCCTTTGCCGAGGCGCGCATTATTGAATTGGATACCAACCTGCGCCCGGCGTTTATGGACAATATGCCCCGGGTTATCCAACAGCCTGGCCTGATTACCGCCAATGGTTTATTCCGCCACGGCTATTTGTTGGCGCCGGCAGTAGTCGACAATGTATTAGCGCTGGTTCACGAGCAAAAGGACGTCCCTTTTAGCCATCCATTGAACCGTGTTTTATAAGGCATCCCCGCTATGATCACTATCAGTCTAAACAACGAGGCCCGCGAGCTGGCTACCGACAGCCTGCTCAGCGAAGCTATCGACCTCTGGGGTTATGGCGACAGCAAAATCGCTGTTGCTATCAATGGCGAATTTATACCCCGCTCCACCTACACCAGCCATCGGTTACAGCACGGCGACCAGGTAGACATTGTTAAACCCGTGGGAGGTGGCTGATATGAGCCAAACCAAAGATTTTGTCCTCTATGGCGAGCACTTCAATAGCCGTTTCCTGTTGGGGACCGCCCTCTACGCCTCTCCACAGCTAATGCGCGATTCCATTGAAAAATCCCGCTGCGACATAGTTACCCTGGGGCTGCGCCGACAAAACCCTGCCAACCGCGATGGCGATACCTTCTGGCAATACATCCAGGACAGTGGCTGCCGCCTGCTCCCCAATACCGCCGGCTGCAAAAGTGTCAAAGAAGCCGTAACCCTGGCAGAAATGTCACGCGAAATTTTCGATACCGATTGGATCAAACTGGAAGTGGTTGGTGACGACTACAACTTGCAACCCGATCCATTCGGGCTGGTAGAAGCCGCCGGGATACTGATCAAGCAGGGATTCAAAGTACTGCCCTACTGCACGGATGACTTAATCCTGTGCAAACGCCTGCTGGATGTCGGCTGCCAGGTACTCATGCCCTGGGGTGCACCTATAGGCACAGGCCAGGGACTGCTCAATCGTTACAACCTGCGCAGCCTGCGCGAGCGCATCAAAGATGTCCCGATGATTATTGACGCCGGGCTGGGGGCTCCGTCACAGGCAGCCGAAGCCATGGAGATGGGATATGACGGAATCCTGCTCAACACGGCTGTCGCCAAAGCGCATAACCCACCTTTGATGGCAGAAGCCTTTGCCGATGCTATTGATGCAGGACGCAAGGCCTACAACGCTGGCCTGATGCAGAAACGCCAGACAGCCAGCCCCAGCACACCTACACTGGGACAGCCTTTCTGGCATAACCAGTAACCCTGAAAAAACGCTGCCAACCGGCAGCGTTTTTTCATCGATCGACAGATTGCTCCAGATAACCGCTAATCTGCCCAAAGCAGGCTTCCAGCTTGCTTTGAATCAGTTCATCTGCGCTACCACCGGCAGCCAGATACTGCTGTAACATCAAACTGAGCCGGCGCAGATGGAATACGACCTCCAATTGCAACAGGCAATGGTCCTGCAAATCCTGGGGAATCTCCGTTGCTGGCTGCTCCATGAGATTCACCAACTGTCGATCCAGGGCCGGCTGCTGTGCCACCACCCCTTTGTAGGCCGTCGCCAGATGCAACACAACGTTTTGCAGTGAGTGAAGGCGCCTGTCGCGGTGGGTAAACCCAATCTCCAACAGACACCCCTTGAGCGCATCAAACCAACATTGGAGCCGCTCATGCTGGGAATGGAACTGCTGCAAAAAATCGGTGACCGCCGAGCCGGATACTACACTGGCTACCGGTAAATCGCTGCGTCGCACCAATGCCGACAGCAGATCAACCGCCCGGAATAAATACTCCTGGGCACTGCGCTCAATGATCGGAATAGCATCGCGCCAACCACGACCATAGGGCAATAAACGATTGAAATAAATCGCGACTACCGAATCAGCCAGTGCCAGCAGCTGCCCCAACAAACTTAATTCACTGTCCAGCTTGGCGGCGGGATAACCCGTGCCATCACAGCGCTCCTGGTGTTCCAATACCGCAAGTCCGACGGAATCAGGCAGCCCGGGAATCAACATCATCAACGCCTGGGCAATTTCCACATGCAACTAGATATGGAACCACTCATCCAAGGTAAGCGGCTCGACTTTATGGAGAATCTCCGGCTCGACATAAAGCATACCAATATCGTGATAAAGCGCCGCCCAGAAAAGCGCTCGGCGATCGGCAGGCGATAAACGCATTTCATCCCCAAGCAACACCGCCATTAATGCGGTAAACAGCGCCCGCTTGTAGAGACCAGGCATTTGACTCGCCATCACACTGAGATGCTGCTGCAGCAATGGATGCTCGGGCAGCGATTCTGCATGGGTCGCCAATTGCTGGAGAAAGGGGCGATGCTCTTCCAGCACGACAAAAAAGCTATCCTGGCGCGCCCAATCCGTCAGGTCGCGCCTGAGCATATCTACCGTCAGGGGAGAAACCAGGGTCACTGAACGCGCCAAAGGCTCAGCTAACGACCTACCCTGCAGCGCAGCAAGCGCATCAGCATCAAAAGGCTGATGGGGGGAAAGCAGCAAATTACCCTGGACATCCAGGACAGGCCGCACAATCAATACACCCGCAGGCAAGGTGCCCGCGCTATACGCAGCCAGGTAGCCACCGTAGGCACCTGCCGCACGCAAACCTAATCGATCCCAGACATTATCTGGCAATGGACTTGAGAGCCCGCTAACCATATTCACCTTCCAGGCCCAACAACCTCGTTCAAGCCACTGCTAAACCACCACGAACCGCCAGAGCCACACGCTGACCAGGGCTAACATCAAGCTATACCCTACCAGTGAGGACGCCAACCGTGGCGCTAAATTATGTGATATAGCCAATACTCCCGCTGAAATCATCGCGGGCATGGCCGCCTCTAACACGACTACCTGGGCTGCCAAACCGCGAATTCCCAACAGCAGACAAACTCCCAAGGCAAACGCTGGTGCTAACACCAGAATATAAACCAAGCCTATCCCTAAAGGCTCAAGGTGATCCGACTCCAGCCGCAATTGCCACTGTAATCCGACCGCCACCATGACTACAGGCACAAGTGTAGATGAAATCCGTGGCAGTACATCCAGTAACCAATCAGGATAGCCCATACCACGCAACAGGAACGCAAAAATCAGTGCAATAAAAGGAGGAAAACGCAGAATATTTTTACACAGATCCAGCCAATGACTGGAGGTATTGGCGTAATAACCCGCAACCAGGATCCCAAATGTATTCAGCGCAATAAATGTTCCAAATTGATCATAAAGGATCGCATAGGGAATTGCCTCCGCGCCCAAATGCGCTTCAATCAATGGAATTCCCAGGAAACCGCTATTACCCAGGGTTACCACCAATAACATGGCACCGGTAACCTCCGAAGACCAGGCGCGCCAACGGGCAGTCAGGTAGGTAATCAACGCACAAAACCCCATAACCAGCCAGGCGGCAACCACCGGCAATACCGCATGATGATCAAGGCGCAATTTGGGAATTTCGTTGAGGATCAATGCAGGCAATGCCACGTAGATTACATAGGCATTTAACGAAAGGGATGCATTAGGAGGAAACGCCTTAAGCCTCTGGAACAAAATCCCAAGCAACAGGCACAAGATAATCAATACAAGATTGGACATAACGCCCCGACAACCACACAAAACAGCACAGGTATAACCCTAGCTCAATATCCTCCAGGGACAAAACACGTTAACACCTGCAGAAAGCTTTATGACCTAATTAAAACGCCCATACCTCTGGAGCAAAGGTATGGGCGCAATCGACAACAGCCGGATATTAATCAACGGCAGATCAAATATCTGTTAGAGTTTGTAGCCATCCTCTTCATGCAAACTCAAATCGAGACCAATAATCTCTTCCTCGCGAGTCACACGCAAGCCGTTGGTAAAAAGCCCTGTCAGCTTGAGCAACACATAAGTCACTACCGCGGTATACACCAGGGTCACCACTACACCCAGTAACTGTACCCCCATCTGATGCGCAATAGTAACGCCCTCAGCCAACCCCTGGCCGCTAAAGGCGCCAAGTCCTGTCGCTGCAAAAACGCCCGCCAGCAAGGTGCCGAGGATACCGCCAACGCCGTGCACCGGGAACACATCCAGCGAGTCGTCGATCTTCCACACACGCTTCACCATATGCGTCATCACAAAGCAAATAACACCCGCACTCAAACCAATCACCAAGGCTCCGCCCGGGCCAACATAGCCGGATGCCGGTGTAATAGTTCCCAAGCCTGCCACCATGCCAGTGACAATACCGAGTACGCTGGGCTTCCTGAAGCGAATCCACTCAATGACCATCCACGCCAAAGAACCTGCTGCCGCAGAAATATGCGTAACCAGCAGCGCCATAGCGGCATTTTCATTGGCCGCCAGGGCACTGCCAGCGTTAAACCCAAACCAGCCGACCCACAGCATACCGGCGCCCGTCACCGTCATCGTCATGTTGTGCGGCGGCATAGCTGTAGTCGGAAAACCCTGGCGCTCACGCAATACCAGCGCCGCGACCAAGGCCGCCACACCGGCGGTAATGTGAACCACCGTTCCACCTGCGAAATCCAGCAGCCCCATTTGGAACAACCAGCCACTGCTTGCCCATACCCAATGGCAAATGGGGATATATACCGCAAACAACCACAGCGCCGTAAACAGCAACATGGACGAAAACTTCATACGCTCCGCAAAGGCTCCCACAATCAATGCCGGGGTAATAATGGCAAAGGTCATCTGGAAAGCGGCATGGAGGCTCAGGGGGATATCTCCTGCCAGGCTGGACTCTTCGATACTCGCCATCATGAACATACTGAAATCGCCAATCCAGGCATTACCTTCACCAAAAGCAAGGCTATAACCGGCCACCAGCCACAACAGCGATACCAGGCAAGCGATAGCAAAACATTGCATCAACACCGACAAGATATTTTTGACGCGCACCAGGCCGCCGTAAAACAGGGATAGACCCGGCAATGTCATAAACAGAACCAGGGCGGTTGCAGTGAGAACCCAAGCAGTATTAGCCCCGTTAATCCCGGTATCCTGTGCCATAGAGCCCGAGGCCAAAACCGACAGGCACAAACCTGCCAGCATAGAAATGGACATAGAGTTCAGCTTCTTCATGATTACCTCATGTTATTGTCAGGCATATATGCCCTTATGAAATTGGAGTGCCCGTACTAGAAAATCCCACTAATAGCGCACCATTATGGGAAAGATATCCGGATCAATAAGTGCCCACGGGAAATTTACGGCCAATCGAATGCACCAAATAAATGCAAAATACTGCCCAAAATCCCCATTTTGAAACTCGGCCGCGGCGCTGCAATTTTCACTCCAGAAAAAACTATTCCAATAAAAATCAATAAGATAAATATAAATACATATCCAAGTAAGAAACTTTTGGCACCATGAATGAACGAAGCAAATACTCCTGCACCACAACAGGACAAAGCATAGATTAAAAACAGAAGCGCAAAACTCGCACTGGCAAGCGGAAAGGGAGATGCTACGAGAGCAAAAGCGGGAGAAGACTTATGAGCGATGATAATCGCCCGGCAAGCGGGATATTTTAAACGCGTGAAATACTTTCGTTGACACGGTCGCGCATTTCCTTACCCGGCTTGAAATGGGGAACATACTTTCCATCAAGCACGACCGATTCACCCGTTTTCGGATTACGGCCAGTACGCGGGGCGCGGTAATGGAGAGAAAAACTGCCAAAACCACGAATTTCAATGCGCTCACCAGAGGCAAGTACGTCAGACATATGATCAAGTAGCAACTTGACAGCCATCTCAACGTCTTTAATCGGGAGTTGATTTTGTTTTTCGGTGATGAGTTCAATTAATTCCGATTTTGTCATGATGAGCTCTCTGGTCCAGGTCAGAATCCATACTGCAAGAGGAATATACCCTCGGCAACTATAGCAAACCACTCAATAAATGCGAAATAAACCCTTGAAAATGAACAGCTTAAAAACAACAGTGGCCAGATTATCTGGCCACTGTCCGTCAAAGATTACTCTTTGTTTTGCATTTGAGCCTTGATCAAGTCGCCCAGGGTTGCGGGTGCAGCCTCTGCTTGCTTGTTCGACAACTCTTTCATCGCCACCTTCTCGTCTTCAACGTCTTTTGACTTCACAGACAGAGAAATAGTACGGTTCTTGCGGTCCACGGCGATGATTTTGGCTTCCACCTCATCACCGGCTTTCAGCAGATTGCGCGCATCTTCGACCTTCTCACGGCTCAACTCAGACGCTTTGAGAACGCCTTCTACGTCATCTGCCAGGGTCACTACCGCCGCCTTGGCTTCAACTTCTTTCACGATACCCTTCACCACAGCACCTTTGTCGTTGGACGCTACGTACTCAGAGAAAGGATCTGCTTCGAGTTGCTTGATGCCCAGTGAAATGCGCTCACGCTCAGGATCGATTGCCAATACAACGGTTTCGATCTCGTCACCTTTCTTGTACTTGCGTACCGCTTCTTCTCCCGCTTCGTGCCAGGAGATATCAGACAGGTGAACCAGACCATCGATACCGCCATCCAGGCCAATAAAGATACCAAAGTCAGTGATGGACTTGATTTTGCCAGTGATCTTATCGCCTTTGGCGCAAGTACGGGCAAATGCATCCCATGGATTTTCCTGGCATTGCTTCAGGCCCAGGGAGATACGACGACGTTCTTCGTCAATATCCAGAACCATCACTTCAATTTCGTCACCCAGCTGAACCACTTTGGACGGATGGATGTTTTTGTTGGTCCAGTCCATTTCAGAAACGTGGATCAAACCTTCTACACCCTCTTCCAGCTCAGCGAAGCAGCCGTAATCGGTCAGGTTGGTTACCTTGGCCTTAACACGGGCACCTTCCGGGTAACGCTTGGTGATTTGGATCCATGGATCTTCACCCAGTTGCTTCAGACCCAGGGACACACGGTTGCGCTCACGGTCAAATTTGAGCACTTTAACTTCAATTTCGTCACCCACGTTTACGATTTCACCGGGGTGCTTGATGCGCTTCCACGCCATGTCGGTGATGTGCAGCAAGCCATCTACACCGCCCAGGTCAACGAAAGCACCGTAGTCGGTCAGATTCTTAACGATACCCTTAACCGCTTGGCCTTCCTGCAGGCTGCTCAGCAGCTCATCGCGCTCAACAGAGTTAGCCTGTTCAAGCACAGCGCGACGGGAAACCACAACGTTGTTGCGCTTCTGGTCGAGCTTGATTACTTTAAATTCCAGCTCTTTACCTTCCAGGTGGGTCGTTTCGCGCACAGGGCGAACATCAACCAGAGAGCCTGGCAGGAAGGCGCGGATACCGGCCACGTCAACGGTGAAACCACCTTTAACCTTGCCATTGATAACGCCTTTGATAACTTCTTCAGCCACATGAGCCGCTTCGAGGATCTTCCAGGCTTCAGCGCGCTTGGCCTTCTCGCGGGACAGTTTGGTTTCGCCGAAACCGTCTTCCACACTTTCCAGGGCTACCTGGACTTCGTCACCGATCTGGAGATTCAACTCACCCAGTTCGTTACGGAATTGTTCTGCGGGGATCACACCTTCAGACTTGAGGCCTGCGTGTACAGTTACCCAGTCTTTATCAATGTCGATCACTACACCGGTTACGATGGTGCCTGGCACCATATCAACGGTTTTTAAACTCTCTTCAAATAATTCAGCAAAACTTTCGCTCATGGGGATACCTATAAGAGGGCCAGGCCATAGACCTGCCTTTGCCGCACGGCCAGTCGCACGGGTCAGTTAATATGGGGCGGGAATTCCCTCAGGCTGGGTTTGACAACCCCCGCCACTGCCATTCCCATCTGTTTTGGCGCTCTGCAAAACATAGGGTAATTAGCAGGCGCGGGAGGGTAGCAGATGCTGCGCCATACTTCAACCGATTATGCGGTTTAGTGATAAAGCAGGTCAGGATCTGCCGTAGCTGTCCTCGAAGCGGATAACATCATCCTGTTCAAGGTAGGGACCGGATTGCACTTCGACGATTTCCAGGGGAATTTTTCCGGGGTTACTCAGGCGATGCTGAACCCCTACGGGGATGTAGGTAGACTCATTTTCCGACAGCAACATGGTGTCCTCACCGCGCTGTACCAGGGCAGTTCCCTTGACGACAATCCAATGCTCTGCCCGATGGTGGTGAAGCTGCAACGACAAACTGCCGCCCGGTTTAACACGAATACGGTTTACCTGGTAGCGCTCGCCATTATCCACTACATCATAACAACCCCAGGGGCGATAGATTTCCCGGTGCTGGAGATGCTCAGTACGCTTTAGCTTTTCTATTTTTCCAATTAGCGACTTGACCTGCTGAGCCTGGGACTTGTGAGCCACCATCACTGCATCCGGTGTGTTGATAATCATCAAATTATCAACACCCAATGTCGCTACCAATTTATCCTGGGAAAAAACCAGGGTATTGGTCGACCCCACATCCAGGCTGTCGCCAATAAAACTATTGCCCGCAGAGTCTTTATCGGATAGCTCCCAATAGGATTTCCAATCTCCCACATCACTCCAGCCGGCATCCAAAGGGACACAGACGACATTAGCGCTCTTTTCCATGAGCGCATAATCAATGGATATATTGGGTGCAGCGGCAAAAGACTCCCGATCCACACGGATAAAGTCCAGATCGCGTGTCGCCCAGGTTTTAGCTTGCTCCGCAGTTACCACCACATCCGGTGTCTGCACCGCCAGTTCTTGTAAAAAGATGTCCGCCTGAAACACAAACATCCCGCTATTCCAGAAATAACATCCCGCTGCCAGATAAGATTGCGCGGTGATGAAATCAGGTTTTTCAACAAATTGCTGAACCGGCAAATAATCTCCCTGACCATTGTGGGCTTGGGTTTTTATATAGCCATAGCCTGTTTCCGGATGGGTTGGCGTTACCCCAAAGGTAACAAGATGCCCTGCCCTTGATGCCCGGACCGCAACATCAACCGCCGTCTGGAATGCGGCCACATCACGAATCATATGATCCGCTGACAACACCAATAATGTTGGAGATTGCTCAACCTCCTGGGCATACATAGCCGCCAGGGCCAATGCAGGTGCGGTGTTTCGCCCCACAGGCTCCAGGATGATCTTGGCATCGGCAATCCCAAGCTCCTGCATCTGCTCAGCCACCATAAAACGGTGCTCCTGATTGCAGACAACGATCGGGGACAATAACTCGGGTAATCCGCTCAGGCGCAGTATCGTTTGTTGCAACATCGTGTAATTACCAAACAGCTTTAACAGCTGCTTGGGATAATGCTGACGCGACAATGGCCACAAACGCGTACCGGAACCGCCCGCAAGAATTACCGGAATAATCATCCCAACATCTCCTTAGCCCATGAATACATTTTCAATACCTAGCGAGATTCCTGCAAAAATGCTGAAAAAGCAGGCCCCACATCGGGATGGCGAGCGCCATAGGTTACTATGGCTTTCAGGTATCCCAGCTTGGAGCCGCAATCATGACTGCGACCAACCAGTTGATAGGCTTCAATAGTTTCAAGTTGTATCAGCGCATCCAGGGCATCGGTCAGCTGAATTTCCCCGCCTGCGCCCGGCAGGGTTTTGGCCAATAAATCCCAGGTGGTTTTTGATAGTACATAACGCCCCACAATCGCCATATTGGATGGTGCTTCATCGATCGGTGGCTTCTCGACCATGGCCTTAACAGGCGCTGTTTTACCGGCGGGAATAGTGACTCCGGAGCAATCAACAACACCGTATTTATCCACCTGGTCATGGGGGACCTCTTCAACCAGGGTTTGGCTGTGACCCGTTTCATTAAAACGCGCCACCATACCGGCCAGATTGTGCTGTTTGAGATTAGCCTCGGCATTATCAATCAACACATCGGGCAGCAGTACGGCAAACGGTTCATCACCTACAACCGGACGTGCGCAAAGAATTGCATGCCCCAAACCTTTTGCTTCCGCTTGACGCACCGAAATCACGGTTAACCCAGGTGGAGTGATTGAGCGCACCTCCGCCAGCAGCGAGCGCTTCAAACGCGCTTCAAGCTGGGCTTCCAACTCGAAGCTGGTATCAAAATGGTTTTCAATAGCATTTTTACTGGCATGCGTTACCAGCACGATCTCCTTAATACCTGCTGCGGCTGCTTCTTCAATAACATATTGAATCAGCGGCTTATCAACTACCGGCAACATTTCTTTGGGAATTGCCTTGGTAGCGGGTAACATGCGCGTACCCAAACCAGCAACAGGAATCACCGCTTTTTTTATTGACATAAAGAATTCCTTGATAAATAAAATTGAACACTGGCAACACACACTTTACCGCATTGGCGATTAATGTCTTAACATGGCAAGCACTTCGGCAGTCTTTTGGTTAACCAACTCAAGATTACCGCGAGACTCTACATTCAGACGAACCACTGGCTCGGTATTGGACATGCGCAAATTAAATCGCCATTCCGCAAACTCCAAACTGATACCGTCTGTTTTATCCACCACCAAGGCATCAGCCACATAATGATCAAGCACTTTCTGAATAGCGGCTTTTGGATCTGTCACATGGCTATTGATTTCACCTGGGGATGGAAACTTGGCGATACGATCCTGTAACAGGAACGACAGTGTCCGGTTTTTACGGCACAGCAACTCTGCCACTAACAACCAGGGAATCATTCCACTATCACAGTAAAAGAAGTCGCGAAAATAATGGTGTGCACTCATCTCACCGCCATAAACCGCATCTTCCTCACGCATACGCTCTTTTATAAAGGCATGACCAGTTTTTGATTGTACTGCGATACCGCCTGCAGCGGTAACAACATCCTGCGTATTCCAGGTCAGGCGTGGGTCATGAATAATCTTGGCACCGGGATTTTTCAACAGGAAGGACTCTGCTAACAAACCCACAATGTAGTAACCCTCAGTGAACTCACCGCGCTCATCAAACAGGAAGCAGCGGTCAAAATCACCATCCCAGGCAATTCCCATATCAGCCTTGTGTGCAATAACGGCTTCACTGGTTGACGCACGATTCTCAACCAGCAAGGGATTGGGAATACCATTAGGGAAAGTACCATTAGGTTCATGGTGAATCTTGATAAATTCAAAAGGCAGGAATTTTTCAATAGCATCAATAACGTGGCCTGCCGCGCCATTACCGGCATTGACAACCAGCTTGAGCGGTCGGAGGTTGGCAACATCAACATAGCCCAACAAATGCTGCACATAGGCATCCAGGGTAGACTGTTGTTGATAATAACCGCGCTCGGTTGTCGCGGGGCCAAATTGATTTTCTTCCGCCAGGTACTTGATTTCATTCAAGCCGGAGTCGCCGCTAATCGGCTGGGAACCAGCGCGCACCAGCTTCATACCGTTGTAATCAATCGGGTTATGGCTTGCTGTTACTTCAATACCCCCATCTGCCTTTAAATGGCTGGTCGCAAAATAAATTTCTTCAGTGCCGGCCATGCCTATATCAACAACATTAACGCCTTCATCACGTAAACCATCACTTAATGCAGACTTGAGTGATGCAGACGTTAAACGCACATCACCGCCGACAACAACATTGCGAGGCTGTAAAAAACGCGCATAAGCGCGTCCGATCCGATAGGCGATATCCTCATTCAGCTCAGTACCCAGCTTGCCGCGAATATCATAGGCTTTGAAACAGGTCAGACTCATATCAGGTTCCGTTCTACATCGATGTTAGTGGAAGCGCCTGGAGTGGCGCGTCTATGCGCTGATCCGATGTCGGTTTTTGGGTGCGGGCATTATTATTCAGGCAGGGGCACATCAAGCCACCAGGATATCGCTGCTAAATTAATGCCAATTATTCGCCGCCCGCCAGGCTATAGCAGTATTTTTACTATTTAGTGTCAATTGGTCAACGCCGGACAATATCCAGCATGGCTGCAAAAACCTCATCGATTGTCATACGGGTACTATCGATAACCACAGCGTCTATGGCTGGTTTTAACGGAGAAACACTGCGATTGATATCCCGCTCATCACGGGCCTGGATATCGCGGATCACTTCATCACGGTTAACGAAAATACCCTTGGCAGAGAGCTGTTTACAGCGGCGATCCGCTCTCGCCTCAGCGCTGGCAGTCAGGAAAATCTTATGCTCAGCGTCGGGAAAAACCGTGGTTCCCATATCGCGCCCATCAGCCACCAGGCCAGGTATTTGGGCAAACCCGCGCTGGCGTGCCAGAAGTGCATCCCTAACCGCAGGATAGGCAGCCACTTTGGATGCTGCCATGCCAACGTCTTCCGTTCTAATCGCATCGCTAACGTGATTACCATCAAGAAAAATGCGGGTAGATTGACCATCTGTTTCAAAACGCACATCCAATGCTGCTGCGATGCGGGCAAGGCCGCTCTCATCATCAAGTTCCTGTTTTTTATTGAGCGCCGCCAATGCAACCAACCGATAAAGAGCACCACTATCGAGCAAGTGGTACCCTAATCGACTAGCCAGCATTTGGCTAAGCGTCCCCTTTCCTGAGCCACTGGGGCCATCAATCGCAATAACCGGTGCCACTACCATAAAAACCTTTAACCCTGTTAATTACGCTGAAAACTTGAGCCAGATCACACCAGATGAGCGACTGATTGCAAAATTGACTGGCAGCTTGCCATGGGATCACCTGCCTGGGTAATGGGGCGGCCAATAACCAAATAGCTACTGCCCGCCGTCAATGCCTCTGTAGGTGTCAAGGTGCGACGCTGGTCATCCGGCGGGGAATCAGGCAGGCGAATACCCGGAGTCACCAGGCAAAATTCTGTGCCGTAGAGTTGACGCATCAAGGCGGCCTCACGTGCAGAACAGACGATTCCATCAAGACCTGAAGCTTTGGTCAAATCTGCCAATAGCCTGACCTGCTCTTCTACAGAATGCGATATACCAACCCCGGCCAAGTCATTACTTTCCATACTGGTCAGTACCGTTACCCCGATTAGTAAGGGGCGCTTACCAGGGCAGCCTTCAAGAATTTCGCGCGCTGCCATCATCATTCGCTGCCCGCCGGAGGCATGGACATTGACCATCCAGACCCCCAACTCAGCAGCAGCCTTGACCGCCTTGGCTGTCGTATTGGGTATATCGTGAAATTTAAGATCCAGAAAAACCTCAAAACCAAGGCCCATTAAAGACTCAACAACCGCTGGACCACAGGCAGTAAAAAGCTCCTTGCCCACTTTAAGGCGACAATCACGGGGAGATAAGCGTTGCGCCATCGCCAGGCAATCCTGACGGTTATCGTAATCCATAGCCACAATAATGCGTGAAGCAGCAACCTGCATAGGAGTTCCCACCTGGATAAAAAAAGGCCCGGGGGTTACCCGGGCCTTCTATTAAAGCAAAAATCGCTTGGCGACGCATCTATCTTTATCAGATTAAATGCTGAGCTTAGCGCGGTTTGCTTCAAAGGTGGCTTCACCAATCCCTTTAACATCCATCAGCTGTTCAATGGTTTTGAACTTACCATTGGCATTGCGCCAGGCGATGATGGCTTCTGCCTTTTTGGTCCCAATACCTTTCAACTGTGTCAGGGTCGCCACATCCGCTGTATTAATATTAATCAGCGAATGGGCTTGTTCTGCAACAGGTTTATTGGCTGGAATTTGAGTGTCTGACGCAATTGCAATTGACTGGACACCAAGGAAAAAAACAACAGAAGAGATGAGGGAAAGAAAAGTTTTCATATAAAGTTCCTTTTACATATGTGTACATATTGTGATTAATTAAACGCACAGTCATCCAACTGCACGAACGGCATCATAGTCTCCTTAACTACGATGAAATAGCCGATATTAACGTTATTTTTTGTAGGAAAAGTCTCACACCAACTTATATTCAGTACAACAAAAAGCCCCGCATTACGGGGCTTTTTGGCAAAAACAACTTAAATTATTTGAGCAACTTACGTAAGTCCGCCGCGCCCCAATGAGGGAAATGCTTGCGAACCAGCGCATTTAACTCCAGCTCAAACTCACTGTAGTTAACCGGGGTCGTCTGCTCCGCCTGCAATTGTTCAACTACCATGCCAGCACCAACCGTGATATTGGTTAAACGGTCAACAACGATAAAGGCACCGGTAGCACGATTCTGCTGGTACTTGTCCGCGACAACAGACTGAGTCAACAGCACATCCACCAGGGCTATGTCATTAAGCTGCAAATGTGTAACCTGTGAGTGTTCCTGTGTATTAACATCAACACGGTAACCAATGGACTCTATCTGGCCACTCACCAACTTACTGGCGAACTTAAACAGATATTCACTCCCTGGCTGCATGAATTTTTCTGTCATCCACACCAGGTGGGCACGCACATGATTTGACTGCGGAACCTGGTCGCGGGCCAATACCAACATGTCGCCTCGACTGATGTCCACTTCGTCGGTTAGCGTTAGCGTGACTGCCTGACCGGTAAATGCCTCATCAAGATTAGCGTCATAGGTAACAATGGATTTCACATGACTGGTTTTCCCTGATGGCAAGACGCGTACTTCATCACCCACTTTCACAACCCCTGAGGCCACGTTGCCACAAAAGCCTCTGAAATCGAGATTGGGACGATTGACATACTGTACCGGAAAACGAAAATCCGTGTAGTTCTTGTCACCGGCAATTGGAACAGTTTCCAGGATTTCCATCAGTGTCTGCCCCTTGTACCAGGCAGACTTCTCCGAGCGATTTACAACGTTATCACCATCCAGTGCAGAGATAGGCACAAACATCACATCCTTCATTCCCAGCTTGGCTGCAAATGCCAGGTAATCAGCCTTGATGTTTTCAAACACGGATTCATTGAAATCCAGCAAATCCATTTTGTTAATAGCGACCACGATGTGCTTGATGCCTAACAGTGATGCGATATAACTATGGCGGCGGGTTTGCGTCATGACACCATGGCGCGCATCAATCAGGATAATCGCCAGATCACAGGTAGATGCACCGGTGGCCATATTGCGCGTGTACTGCTCATGCCCGGGAGTATCGGCAATAATGAATTTCCGCTTGGAGGTTGAGAAATAACGGTAAGCCACATCGATGGTAATGCCCTGCTCCCGCTCTGCTTGCAAGCCATCGACCAACAGGGCAAGGTCAATTTTCTCGCCTGTTGTACCGTGCTTGGAACTGTCAGCGCGAACAGCTTCGAGCTGATCTTCGTAGATCATTTTTGAATCGTGCAGTAAACGGCCTATCAGCGTACTCTTACCATCATCAACGCTGCCGCAAGTCAGGAAGCGCAGCAGCTCTTTTTTCTCGTGTTGCGCCAGATACGCATTAATGTCCTGGGCAATTAATTCGGATTGGTGACTCATAACGTGCTCTTGGCAATCGGTAATGTGATATTTAACAGTCGGTGATTAGAAATAGCCTTCCTGCTTTTTCTTTTCCATGGAGCCGGCGCTGTCATGGTCAATCACCCTGCCCTGGCGCTCCGATGTCGTTGTCAACAACATCTCTTGAATAATATCCGGCAAGGTTGCGGCTTCGGATTCCACTGCCCCCGTTAATGGATAACATCCCAATGTGCGGAAGCGCACCATTTTTTCCTCGATCTTCTCATCGGGGCCAATTGGCATGCGATCGTCATCGACCATGATGAGTACACCGTCGCGCTCAACCACCGGGCGTTTGGCGGCAAAATACAAGGGAACAATGGGAATACTTTCCAGATGGATATATTGCCAAATATCCAGCTCAGTCCAGTTTGACAAAGGGAATACACGGATACTTTCACCTTTATCAACACGGCCGTTGTAGATATTCCATAATTCGGGGCGCTGGTTTTTCGGATCCCAGCGATGGTTCCTGTCGCGGAAGGAATAGACCCGCTCTTTGGCACGCGACTTTTCTTCATCGCGACGAGCACCACCAAAGGCGGCATCAAAACCGTATTTATTCAACGCCTGCTTGAGTGCCTGGGTTTTCATCACATCGGTATGCTTGGCACTGCCATGGGTAAATGGACCAATGCCCATATCCACACCGTCCTGATTAATATGCACAATCAGATCCCAACCCAATTCTTTAACCCGGTGATCGCGAAACTCAATCATTTCCCGGAATTTCCAGGTGGTATCCACATGCAACAATGGAAACGGTGGTTTACCGGGATAAAAAGCCTTCATGGTGAGATGCATCATCACCGCAGAATCCTTACCAATCGAATAAAGCATGACCGGATTATCAAACTCAGCGGCCACTTCACGGATGATATGGATACTCTCAGCTTCAAGTTGCTTGAGATGAGTCAAGTTATAATTTGACATTCAATAGCTACCAGACGAAACGTTGCCCACAGGCAACAGAGTTAACAACAGTGGCCCCCAAATACAGGCTCGCCACTGTCAATCAAAGTACAACCAAATACCGCCCCTAATTCAGGCGTTTGTGCACTGCACGCTGGGCCAGCATTTGGGTAAAATCATCGCGCGCTTCCTTGGCACGACTAAAAACACGCAGCAATTGTTCACTGTCTTCATGCTCAATGCTAGCGCGCAGGCGCGATAGATTATCGATAAACAAATCCATCGACGCCAGGATGGCAGCCTTGTTCGCACGCATAATGTCATGCCACATCACCGGGTCACTGGAAGCGATACGGGTAAAATCGCGAAAACCGCCAGCGGCATAGCGAAAAATATTAGGGTTGCCAATATCCTGCGCCAGGGTATCCACCAGTGAATAGGCAATCACGTGGGGCAAATGGCTGGTTGCACCCAATACCTGATCGTGTTCCTCCACTGACATACTCAACACCTCAGCACCTACGGCTTGCCACATGGCGGTAACCTGCTGGAGATGTTCAGGTGAGCTATTTTCCAGGGGCGTTAGTATCACGCGATGATGCTCATACAAGTTAGGATTCGCTGCTGTAACCCCACTTTTCTCGGAACCGGCGATGGGATGCCCGAGGATAAATTGCGCGGGAACTTTACCAAATACAGATTCTGCAGCTTTTTGGACACTGCCTTTTACACTGGCACCATCCGTCAATGTCACGGCGGGATCGATAACCTCTTGGATTTCTTTGAGTACCGCCGTAACCGCCAAGGTTGGCACGGCAATAAAAATAATATCGCCTTTACCCAATTCACTGGCCACCTCTCGCAGTGAGGTATAGGCGCGATCGACAACACCATGGCTGATTGCATCCGCACAGGATTGCGGCGTGCGTGAAATACCGATGACTTCACGGCATGCGCCACGTTGTTTCAGGCCAGTCGCCAGGCTGCCACCAATAAGGCCTATTCCAACCACGACAAATTTGTTGATCAGCGGCCCGGACATTACATCACCGCTTTGGGATAAGACCCCAGCAATTTGAGATCAGCGCAACGAATGGATACTTCCTTCATGACTTCACTGATCAGGGGATCATCCACATGCCCTACGAAATCAATAAAGAACACATAAGTCCAGGCTCCGGTGCGCGATGGACGGGTTTCTACACGTGTCAAATCAATACCATGGCGATGGAATGGCTCCAGCAAGTTATGCAAAGCCCCGGGCTCATTGCGCATGGCGACAACAATGGACGTTTTATCCACACCACTGGACGGTACAGATTGGGCCCCAATAATCAAAAAACGCGTGGAATTATCGGGCTGGTCCTCAATTTTTTCCGCAATCATTTTCAAGCTATACAACTCAGCAGCCATAGAACCTGCAATAGCGGCGGCATTCCACTCCCCCTTGAGGCGCCTGGCTGCCTCCGCATTACTGCTTACCGCAATTCGCTCTGCCTTTGGATAGTTGGAGTCGAGCCACTTGCGACATTGGGCCAGGGATTGGGAGTGGGAATAGATGCGCGAAATACTGTTGATGTTGGTTACATCAGACACCATCAGATTGTGGTGAATACGCAGCTCAACCTCACCACAGATCTTCAGGTTGGAACCCATAAAATTGTCCAGCGTATGGTTCACTACACCTTCTGTAGAATTTTCCACGGGCACAACCCCGTAATTCACCGCACCTGCCTCTACCTCACGGAATACATCGTCGATAGCTGAAAAGGGGATGACAACTGCCGAATGCCCGAAATGTTTCAACGCTGCCTGCTGGGTAAAGGTACCTTCCGGCCCCAAATAGGCAACCTTAATAGGCTGCTCAAGCGCCAGGCAAGCTGACATGATTTCGCGAAACAGGCGCGCGATCTCCTCATTGCTGAGAGGACCGCGGTTGCGCTCCATCGCCTTGCGCAACACCTGGGCTTCTCGCTCGGGGCGATAGAACAGGATACTGGTATCGCTGGGCAAATTGGCTTTTTTAACCTCAGCCACCTGCTGGGCACATTCAGCGCGGGCGCTAATCAGGCGACCGATTTCCTCATCGATCGCATCAATTTGATCGCGCAACGCCAACAGCTTTTCCGCTTCAGTTTTTTCGGTGGACATGATGGAACCAGTGTTAATCGTAAAACGTTTTTACCAACGACTAGTCGTCAGCGGTCTCGTTATTCTGGCTATCGGCCTGGGCATCCAGGTCAATATCAGATTCATCAGAGATTTCGACATCCCCCTCTTCCGCATTGGCGAGTTCGCGCTTGGCGTTTTCGTCAGCACTTTCTTCAATGCGCTCAATACCCTGCATGCGCTCACCGTCTTTGAGCTTGATGAGGCGCACGCCCTGGGTATTACGGCTAAGCAGGGAGACCTCATCTACACGGGTGCGTACCATGGTGCCCTGATCAGAGATCAACATGATCTCTTCACCATCAAATACCTGCACCGCACCCACTAACTCACCATTGCGATCCGTGGTTTGCATACCGATAACACCCTGCGAACCACGACCTTTGGCGGGGAACTCATCTACCGGGGTGCGCTTGCCATAACCATTTTCACTGACAGTCAGTACCTGCCCTCCCGCCAGCGGAATCACCATGCCGACAATAAATTGGCCTTCGGCAATCCGTATACCGCGCACACCGCGCGAGCTACGGCCCATGGCGCGAACCTGGCTTTCACGGAAACGCGCTGCCTTGCCGCTGCTGGAGAAGAGGATAACATCGCAAGCGCCGTTGGTAACGGCAGTACCTACCAGGGTGTCACCCTCATCCAGCTCAATAGCGCGCTTGCCATTGGCACGCAGGCTCTGGAACTCGGTCAATACCGTTTTCTTCACAGTTCCCTTGCGGGTTGCCATAAAGATAAAGTGGTCATTATCGTAGGATTTTACCGGCAGGATCGAGGTAATACGCTCGCCCTCTTCCAGCGGCAAGAGGTTTACCACAGGGCGACCACGGGATTGGCGGCCCGCCTCGGGAATCATATAAACCTTAAGGGAATAGACCTTACCCACGCTGGTAAAACACAGGATAGTGTCATGGGTACTGGCGATCAGCAGGTGCTCAACAAAGTCTTCGTCTTTGACGGCTGTGGCTGATTTACCCATTCCACCGCGACGCTGTGCCTGGTAATCGGCCAACGGCTGGCTCTTGGCATAACCGCCATGGGAAATAGTCACCACACGATCTTCGACCGCAATCAGGTCTTCGGTGGTCAAATCCAGGCTGGAGGCAATAATTTCTGTGCGGCGGGCATCGCCGAAATCGGCAATGACCTGCTCAAGCTCTGCGCGAATCACTTCCATCAGGCGAATCGCATTGCCGAGAATTTCCAGGTATTCGGCAATTTCTTTGATCTTGTCATCGTACTCGGCCAGCAGCTTGTCGTGCTCCATGCCGGTTAAACGGTGCAGGCGCAAATCGAGAATGGCCTGCGCTTGCGCCGCCGACAAATAATAGCGTCCGTCGATAACACCGTAATTGCCTTCCAGATCTTCCGGGCGGCAGGCGTTATCGCCCGCGCGCTCCAAAAATGGCAACACAGAATCGGCGGCCCAACCGCGCGCTTGCAGCGATTCCTTTGCCTCAGCAGGTGAAGGCGAGCGTTTAATCAGTTCAATCACCTCATCGATATTGGCGATGGCAACCGCCAGCCCTTCGAGAATATGGCCGCGCTCGCGCGCTTTGCGCAGCAGGTACACCGTGCGGCGAGTTACCACTTCGCGACGGTGGCGAATAAACGCCTCCAGCATGTCTTTCAGGTTGAGTAGCTTAGGCTGGCCGTCATCCAGCGCAACCATGTTGACGCCGAAGGTGGTTTGCAATTGCGTTTGGGCAAACAGGTTGTTTAACAGAACATCGCCCGACTCGGTTTTCTTAACTTCGATAACAATGCGCATGCCGTCTTTGTCAGACTCGTCACGCAGCTCACTAATACCTTCAACCTTTTTCTCTTTGACCAGCTCGGCAATGCGCTCAATCAGGCGCGCCTTGTTAATCTGATAGGGGATTTCAGTAACGATAATGGTTTCACGGCCAGTCTTTGCATCGGTCTCAATCTCGGCTTTAGCACGCATTACCACACGACCACGGCCAGTGCGGTACGCTTCCACAATACCCGCACGGCCATTGATGATGGCGCCAGTCGGGAAATCAGGCCCCGGGATATACTCCATCAACTCATCGATAGTGATATCGGGATTGTCGACCATCGCCAGGCAACCGCGCACCACCTCACCCAGGTTGTGGGGCGGAATATTGGTCGCCATACCCACGGCAATCCCCGAGGAACCATTGACCAGCAGGTTGGGGATACGGGTGGGCAATACCGCAGGGATCTGCTCTGTACCATCGTAGTTGGGTACAAAATCAACGGTTTCCTTGTCCAGGTCCGCCATCAGGTCATGGGCGATCTTGGCCATACGGATTTCGGTATAACGCATGGCTGCCGCATTGTCGCCATCGATAGAACCGAAGTTACCCTGGCCATCCACCAGCATATAGCGCAAGGAGAAAGGCTGGGCCATGCGCACAATGGTGTCGTAGACGGCAGAGTCACCGTGCGGGTGGTATTTACCGATCACATCACCGACCACACGGGCAGATTTCTTGTAGGGTTTGTTCCAGTCGTTATTCAGTTCGCTCATGGCGAACAGCACACGCCGGTGAACCGGCTTAAGGCCATCGCGGACATCGGGCAGTGCACGACCGACGATTACGCTCATGGCGTAGTCGAGATAGGATTGTTTTAATTCGTCTTCGATACTGACCGGTAAAATTTCTTTGGCTAAATCACTCATGGACTAGCAATTTCCTTCATTTTTATGGGCGACAACGCAGGACGGGATTACCCTGATCAAACCCTGTACAGGTGACAACATACACAGACAGGGCTCGAACACAAAGCCGCGGATCTTACCATAAAAACAAGAAGATAAGGCCAAAAAAGCGTTTTAGGCCATGGCCCGGATGACAAGCGCAGATAAAAGGCAAAACTATGGCGCGATAGACATTCATTAACCCTTGCAATAGATCATCCGAAGCGCAAGGAAGCCCCGATAACCAAGGGCTTGGGTTATACTCGCCGCCCCCAACTGCATTCCGGACAGGCTATGACCCAGGCATCCCCGACATCTGCACCGCAAGAAATAGACCTCTTGATTAATGCCGGCTGGATTCTCCCTATAGTGCCTGCGAATACCCTGCTCGAGCACTGCGCCCTGGCCATCCATGGTGGCAGGATTATCGCACTGGTTCCGCAACAGGAGGCCGCCAAACGCTTTGAGCCTCGCCAGACCATTCATTTAAGCAACCATCTGTTGATGCCCGGCCTGGTCAATGCCCACGGCCATGCGGCAATGAGCCTATTGCGTGGCTTCGCCGACGACCAGCCACTACACACCTGGCTGAATGACTATATATGGCCTGCTGAAGGACGTTGGGTTAGCGAAGACTTCGTCAAGGACGGCACCGAACTGGCTATCGCAGAAATGATTCGCAGTGGCACCACCTGCTTCGCGGACATGTACTTCTACCCCGAGCAGGCAGCCCAAGCTTGTGCAGAAGCCCATATCCGCGCGCAGTTGGCGTTTCCCATCCTCGATTTTCCCACCGCCTGGGGAATCGGCCCGGATGAGTACCTGCACAAGGGCCTTGGCCTGCACGATAACCTGCGCGGCAGTTCATTGCTGCACGTTGCTTTCGGCCCCCATGCCCCCTACACCGTTTCCGATGCCCCCCTGCAAAAGATTGCCGTACTCTCCCAGGAAATGGATATGCCTGTTCATATCCACCTGCACGAAACCGCGCAGGAGGTGGCAGAGTCCCTGGATAAATTTGGCTGCCGCCCCAGCCAGCGACTGATGGACCTGGGTTTGCTATCACCCCTTACCCAATGCGTGCATATGACCCAGGTTGACGAACAGGATATAGGGCTCCTGCAACAGAGCGGCGCCAGTGTAATCCATTGTCCGGAATCCAATTTAAAACTGGCCAGCGGCTTCTGTCCGGTAGAGAGTCTATTGAAGGCAGACATCAATGTCGCCCTGGGCACCGATGGGGCCGCCAGCAACAATGACCTGGATCTGTTCAGTGAATTGCGCAGTGCAGCCCTGTTGGCCAAGGCAGTCGCCGGCGATGCCGCCGCACTCAATGCCCATGCCGCCCTGCGCATGGCCACCCTGAATGGCGCCAGGGCACTGGGGCTGGATGAAAAGATCGGCAGCCTTGAGCCGGGAAAGTCAGCGGATGTGATTGCGATTGATATGGGCGACCTGGAGCTGCAACCGCTCTACAATCCAGTGTCCCAGCTGGTCTACACCCATGTCGGGCAACGCGTCAGCCACGCCTGGGTTGCAGGCAAGGCACTGCTGGCTGATCGCCAGCTACAAACCCTGAATGAGCGTGAATTGCTTGGCAAAGCCAAGTGGTGGCGCAAGCAAATTGCCAATCGCTAGTCCCCCGGTATTTACCTGACGAGGAAAACAACATGAGTACAAGCCACAGCGCCAACGTTGATGCAGCAGAAATTGCCAAATTCGAAGCCCTGGCGAGTCGCTGGTGGGATAGAAACAGCGAGTTCAAGCCCTTGCATGACATCAATCCACTGCGCGCCAACTTTATCGACCAGCGCTCTCCGGTCGCCGGCAGGCAACTTCTGGATGTCGGCTGTGGCGGCGGCATATTGGCGGAGTCCCTGGCCCAGCGTGGCGCCACGGTAACAGGCATTGATATGGGCGCAGCACCACTGGCCGTAGCGCGCTTACATGCCCTCGAAAGTGGTGTGGAACTGACCTACGAACAAACCACAGCAGAAGCCAAAGCCGCACAAATGCCCTGTGCCTTCGATATTGTCACCTGCCTGGAAATGCTGGAGCATGTCCCCGACCCTGCCTCTGTTATCAAGGCCTGTGCAGACTTGGTGAAATCTGGTGGTGATGTCTATTTCTCAACCATTAATCGCAATCCTAAAGCCTATGCCTTTGCCATTGTGGGTGCAGAATATGTTTTGAAATTGCTTCCCAAGGGCACCCATGAATACGCGAAATTTATTCGTCCGTCGGAACTGGCCCAGTGGTTGCGCGCCGCCGGACTGGAACTGCAGGCCATCACAGGGATGACCTATAACCCGCTCACCAAACACTACAGGTTAAACCCCCATGATGTGAGCGTGAACTATCTGGTACACGCCAAAAAAGTGAGCGAGCAGTAAATGAAAATGAACAAGCTGCCTTTGCGCGCCGTGATGTTTGACCTGGACGGTACACTGCTCGATACAGCCCCGGATTTTGTGGTGGTCGTTAATCAGTTACTGCTTGAACAGCAGCGACCTGTGCTGCCCGATGCCACAATTCGCGCGGGCGTCTCCAATGGCTCCAAAGCACTTATCAGGCTTGCCTTTGGTATCGACGAATCCAATACTGATTTTGAGCCTTTGCGCCAACGCTTGCTGACGCTTTATCTGCAACACATAGCAGTTCACACCAAACCCTTCCCCGGTATTGAGCCTCTTCTTGAAAAAATTGCCGAACACCAACTGGCCTGGGGAATTGCAACCAACAAACCCGAGGCTTATACCACACCGCTGATGGATGCGTTGAATATCCGCCCCGCTCCCGCCAGTGTTATTTGCCCAGAGCATGTCCAACGCAGTAAACCAGACCCCGAGTCGATGTTCCTGGCGGGGAAGCATTTAGGATGCGAACCGCAACAAATCATTTTTATTGGCGATCACAAGCGCGATATCGACTGCGGCAGGGATGCAGGCAGCATCACCATTGCCGCTGCCTATGGCTATGTCGATGAAGGCGATGATCCCACCCAATGGAATGCGGATTACTGCGTAAACCATGCTGATGAAATCTGGCCAATTATCCAGCAATACCTTTGATCGCAGGCCATCGGCACCAACACTGATTGAGATTTCTGTTATGCAACCTGTCCCCCTGCAATTGCCCGAAGGCTTTGCGCTCACCGCCGAATCCCTTTCACAAAAAGTTATCCTGGTTACCGGCGCCGGCGATGGTATCGGCAAAGTCGCCGCGACAACCTTTGCCCGCTGCGGAGCGACGGTCATACTCGCTGGCCGCACACTTGGTAAATTGGAACAGGTCTACGACAACATAGAATCTGCCGGACATCCACAAGCCGCGCTATTCCCGATCAATTTCGAACATGCCGTAGAGCAGGATTACGATGCGCTGTGCAATGCGCTCTTCGATACCTTCGGCCGACTGGATGGCATATTGCACAATGCTGCCGACCTGGGCGAGCGTACCCCCATCAGTAATTATTCTCTTGGTGCCTGGCAGCGCTGTATGCAGGTTAATGTCAACGCGCCCTTTATGCTAACCCGCGCCTTATTGCCATTACTGGAAAAATCCCCTTCAGCCAGCGTGTTATTCACCAGCTCCAGTGTGGCCTTTAACGGACGTGCGTATTGGGGTGGATATGCTGCATCAAAAGCGGCCCAGGAAAACCTGATGCAAACCCTGGCGGACGAGCATGAAGGTATTAGCAGGATTCGCTTTAACAGCATTAACCCCGGCGGTACCCGCACTCGCATGCGGGCCAAGGCCTATCCGGCAGAAGACCCAACCAGCATCAAAGCACCTGATGCATTAATGCCAGCCTATGTCTATTTATTAGGAGATCAATCAGCGGGAACGAGTGGAGTATCCTTCCAGTACAGGGCGTAAACACCAAAAGGACTATCAAGAAAACAAAGGGGCCATCAGGAAAAGAAAAAGAGTGGCTACGAACCACTCTTTTGCATCACTTCCAACAACGACGCTTCGGCGCGAGACAGGCCACAACGGCGCGCCACCTCGTCTGCATCCAACCCCAGTTTAAAAAGCTGGGCTGCCTGGGCATAAGGCTGGAACTCTTCATCCTGATAATAATCAGGTTTTTCCGTTTTGGGTTGGGCCTCGGTAACCTGAAGGCGTTTCTCCATTGCCAACAGGCGCTGCCCCATTCCCACCGAACCGCTGCTGGATGCGGCTACCTCACGGGTTAAACGCTGGAGCAATCGCTCTGTCTCATGGGCTTGATGGCGCACCTGCTTTACACAGTAGAGTGCCAGCAGCAATGCCAGCAAGCTCAGCGCCAAACATCCCAGCAAACTCCACTCCAGCAAACCCCATGCCTGTATTGTCATGACCACTGTAACTAACTCAGATATCTTCCAACTCTGACCATTCTTCACTGGTCAGCAGTTTGTTGAGGTCAATCAGAATCAACAATTCATTGTTCTTGTGGCAGACCCCCTGGATAAATTTGGCACTTTCCTCATTGCCAACATTAGGCGCCATTTCAATTTCGGATTGGCGCAGGTAAACCACCTCCGCCACACTGTCTACCAGAATACCGATGACGTGGCGATCCGTTTCAATAATAACGATGCGGGTATTATCGGTAACCTCGCCACTGGGCAGGTTGAAGCGATGGCGGGTATCAATAACCGTGACAACGTTACCGCGCAGGTTAATAATCCCCAGTACATAAGACGGTGCACCAGGTACTGGAGCAATTTCTGAGTAGCGCAAAACCTCTTGCACCTGCATCACATTGATACCGTAAGTTTCACCATCCAGGCGGAAAGTAACCCACTGGAGTACGGGATCATCAGTTGTTGTTTTATTGTTTGCGATATCTTTGGCCATGCTCGGTATCCTCTAGGCCCCTGCCCGGGGGCGACACTTAAAACGGGCATCATCAGCTAAAACAGGCACATAAGCCAGGCAATGCTGGCACTGTAATTTTCAGACTTACTAACTATAGCCAAGCGATGCGCTACCGCCAGCCAGTATTGCTGGTGACTTAATGGGTAGCGGCAGGCCGGAAATTTTTATCGGCATCAATCAGCATTTGGCCAATCCGCGGAATATCCAGCAGCGCACACATATGCTCCTTGACGGTACCGGCCAACCAGGGACGCTTGCTGCGATCCCCACGCCATTTCACATCATCCGGGTGCAAGCTAATCGGTTGGTTCACAGAGTCAACCGCCAGCCCCCAGGGCACACCGTTAATCGAAACAACGTACTTTGCTGTAGCAAGAAAGTTTTCATCGTAACGCTCAGGCATTACGAACCTGGCCGTGTTAACGGTGCGGATTTTACCGGCACTGGTAGGTTGCAACCCCATAAACCAATCTGCCTGGCCAAAAAGCGGGGTTAGCTCATCGGTCAGGGGCTGTATCTGCCCCAATGAAATCAATGGAACCGCCAATGTCAATCCCGACACCGAAAACAGCAGCACATCAAAACGGGATTGCGCCCATAGCGGGCGGCCATTGTCTAACCACTCAACACCCTCCAGTTGATAGGCAGCCCGCTGCTCTTCCACAGCGACCGCAGAAGCAAGCTGATCACCTGCCTGGTTCTCAGGGATACCGACATCCCACGCCTGGATTTCATCCGGGCGTTCCTGAAAAGCGGTAACCGTTTGCGGCTGTACGGGTTGCTCTGCTACAGCAGTTTCAGTTGTTGAATCGATTAATAGCCGGGTGCGAGCAGATTGAAACAGCTTCTCCAGTTTTTGCATTTGCTCAGGGGAGGCCGCTGAGGTTTCAGGCTCCCCATATACGGGTGCCGGTGTTACCAACGGCGGGGCGACAACCAAATTCGGCTTTGGAGAACTGGAGGATGCTTTATCCGCTGAGGATTTTCCGGCAGGACTTTTTTGCGGTAAGGCCACAACACGTGCAACACCCGCTGCCAACTTTGGCTGAAGCGTCAGGGACTGCACCATATATTCGGATTCATCTCCACCCAATAACTCATCAAAATAACTGGCGAGGCTGTCCTGGGGTGCTTTGATATCTGCCATCAACCCACCCCCGCTGTATTCGCCGGTGCTGCTGCGTCGGCTTGCTCCTGTGTCAACAGGGATTTTTTAAGCCACGTCCAAAGCGAGGAATAGGCATCCACACCACGAGCAGCAGAGTCAAACAGATGCGGAGGGACACCCGCTTTGCTCGCATCGCGAAAACGGGTATCTACAGGAATATGGCCGGCCCAGGTATGCTCGGGATAGGTATTGCGAATCGTGCGCAAGCTGGTCACAGAGGCCTGCGTACGACGATCAAACATAACCGGCACGATACTGTAATACAGCGGTTTTTTGCGTGAACGCGACATCATCGACAAGGTATTTACCATTTTCTCCAAACCCTTGAGTGCCAGGAACTCTGTTTGTACCGGCACAACCAACCACTGGCAAGCGGCCAGGGCATTGATCATCAATACCCCTAACAAAGGCGGTGAATCGATAATGACATAATCATAATCCTCCCGGATCTGCGCCAGGGCTCGCTGGATAACCAACCCCATACCATCTTGCCCTATGGCTTGACGCTCAAGGGTGGCCAGAGCCGTTGTGGCAGGCAGTAAATCCAGGTTGGGAAAGTCCGTTGGCTTAATTAAGCGCCGGACAGATTCACGGGTAAGGCTCTTACGCTCCTGGAATAGCGTATAACTGCTAAGTTCCTGAACGTCGGGGTCTTGACGGAAATAGGTAGAAAGCGAGCCATGCGGATCGAGGTCCAGCAGTAGCACACGCTGCCCTTCTGCAGCAATCAAGCCGCCCAAGGCAACGCTGGAGGTGGTTTTACCCACACCACCCTTTTGATTTGCTACGGCTATTACACGCACAGGTTAATCCTCGCCTGCGTCAAGGTTCAGGCAGTATTGAATGGCACACATTAACAGTCTAGCAAGCTCTATGCCTACTCTCCTTAACAAAATCAAACTCTTAGCCAGGATAGCTAAAGCGAAACCTGATCCAGGTTAATTCCGCTAAACCCCCTGGAAAACTTACGGGGGAATAAAAGTTTAGCAGTTGTACAGGTAAGCAGAGGTGTAAAGCGCAAGGCAACTATTGTCCGTTTGGCGGCAGGCCCGGCCCGGAAGAGGAGGGAATAATAGATTCAGTGCGCGCCTGGGGACGCTCCATTTTACGCTTGGCTACCATGATGGCTACCCGTCGATTCTGGGCGCGCCCCTCGGGTGTCGCATTGGATGCAACAGGCTGGAACTCCCCATAACCCACCGCCGCCAAGCGCTCGGGTGCTATGCCCTTACTGGCCAGTATCTTCACAATCGCACTGGCGCGTGCGCTGGATAGTTCCCAATTGGTGGGATACCTGGCACTGTTAATCGGCACATTATCGGTAAATCCTTCAACCTGTATAGGATTCGAATAGTTTTTCAGTATCCGGGAGATCTCATCAAAAATCACCATGGCCTGGGCACTGGGATCTGCATTACCGGAAGCAAATAAAATACTGTCTTTCAATTCAATTTGTAGCCACAGTTCATTACTGGAAACCTGAATTAATTGCTCATCGATCAATTGGCTGAATTTTTCAGTCACCAAATCTGAAATCTGGGCCAGTTCATCGCTGGTTTTAACGGGCTTTTCCAGCTGCGGGGTTGTATCCTTGGGGGCCTGATCACTGATGATTGGAACCTGCTCATCATTGGTGACCTGTTCAACGGCTGTTTTCCCCAGATCCACAGGGGTAATAACATCATTGGACGGGGTTAGTTGCGCGGCTGGCTCCTGATTGGATTGAATATCGGTGGTTGGTTTAAAAGCCTGTACAAAGGTTTGTGAAAGAACCCGGTATTTACTTTCACTAACCTGGGATATGGAATACATCACCACAAAAAATGCAAACAACAAGGTAATGAAGTCTGCGTAGGACACCAGCCAACGTTCATGGTTTACATGTATGTCTTCGCGACGACGGCGCGGCATGACAGGACTCTCAATGAGGGTGTAAATAACCGTTGAGCTTCATTTCGATCGAGCGGGGATTTTCGCCATCTGCAATCGCTATGATCCCCTCGATAATCAGCTCACGGTATTGGCTATTTTCATTCACACACATACGCAATTTGTTGGCGATGGGGATCAATAGCAAGTTGGCTAGCGCAACACCATAAATGGTGGCAACAAAAGCTACTGCAATGCCGGGCCCGAGTGTAGAGGGATCAGCCAGGTTATTCATCACATGGATCAACCCCATGACCGCACCAATAATGCCGATAGTCGGCGCATACCCGCCCATGGACTCATAGAATTTGATCGCATCCAGGTCGCGCTGCTCATCGACGATCATATCGGTTTCCAGCACACGGCGGATAACTTCCGGCTCATTGCCATCAACCAGCAATTGCAAACCTTTTTTGGCGAACTTGTCTTTCTCACGCTCGGATACAGATTCAAGCCCCAGTAAACCATCTTTACGCGCAGCGGCCGCCCAGCGGGAAATATTATTGACGCCCTGTTTGAATGGCACATAAGGAGGTTTAAATACCCATCCTAGAATTTTAAGCGCACGCCTCAAACTATTTTTGGGGGTTTGCAATATAGCAGCGCCCAGAGTACCGCCAATAACAATAAACGCAGCCGGACCATTGACCAGCGTAGACAGGCCTCCCCCCTCCATCAGATTGCCACCAATAATGGCGGCAAATCCAATAATCACGCCGATAATGCTGAGCACATCCATTACATCACCTCACGCACCAGACGTGGACCAATTTCCTTCAGGCTTAACACCTTGTCAGTCAAGCCTGCCTTGGCAACCGCCATGGGCATACCGTAAATCACACAACTGGCTTCATCCTGTGACCAGATTGCTGAACCACTCTCTTTCAATAAGCGCGCCCCTTGGCAGCCGTCTGACCCCATCCCTGTCAATACGACACCAAGCACTTTATCGCCAAAGGCATTGGCTGCTGAGCCGAAGGTAATATCCAATGAGGGCTTGTAATTGATGCGATCATCGTCGGCAAGAATCCTGACACAACCGTTGTTGCGCTTATCCAGCATCAATTGCTTACCGCCTGGGGCAAGCAATGCCAAGCCCGGCTCCAGTAAATCGCCTTCTATCGCCTCGCGCACACGGATATGGCATTGCTTGTTTAAACGCTCTGCAAATGCCTTGGTAAAGTTTTCTGGCATGTGCTGCACTAATACGATGGGCAATGGGAAATTAGCCGGCAAGGTGGTCAACACTTCTCCCAATGCAACAGGTCCACCGGTCGATGCGCCAATTACCAGGATTTTAGGCTGCCTTTTAAGGCGGTAGCTATCGTTTACTCCGGGTTTTGCAGAAACGGAAGAGTGATGCGAATAACCACTGCCCGCCGAGGAAATGCTGGTAGAGCGCGCCAGGGCGGAAGTGGCCGCACTGGTCGCTGATGGCGTTGGCGCCATCACCGGCGCTTTCGTATCCGTTGTATAGTCCGTCGATGGCAGGCGCACAGAAGAACCTGCCAAGGTCAATAAACGCTCATGGAGTTTTTGCTTGAGCGCAGCAGAATTCCGCGATACCTCCGCAAAATCCTTGGGAATAAAATCCAATGCACCTGCTGCCAAGGCATCCAGGGTTACCTTGGCCCCCTCATAGGTTAGCGAGGAGAACATCAAAATAGGTACCTTTCGATGTGCCATGATATGGCGGATAGCCGTCACACCATCCATAACCGGCATTTCGAAATCCATAGTGATGATATCCGGCTTTAATTCCGCTGCCTTATCCACGGCTTCGCGGCCATTACTGGCGATACCAATCACCTTCAGGTCGGGATGCTCATTAATTATTTCTTTCAGGCGATGCTGAAAAAAATTGGAATCATCAACAACTAATACCCTGACAGGCATTGATTGTACTCCGCAGCACGGGCTGCTTGCCAAGCGTATCAGTGCTTACCGATACGCAACATTAACTGTGTCCCCAACTGGTTGAACCGCGCGCATAGCGTCGCAGCAAGCTGGGAATATCAAGAATCAAGGCGATAGTGCCGTCACCCGTAATGGTAGCGCCCGCCATACCGGGAGTCCCTTGCAGCATTTTCCCCAAGGGTTTGATGACAACCTCCTCCTGGCCAATCAGCTGGTCGACAACAAACCCGACCCGGCGAGTGCCCACGGTGACAATCACCACATGAGCGTTGTCGGGATGCTCACCATAAGCGCCTTTCACTAGCCAGTCTTTCAGGTAAAACAAGGGAATAGCCTGGTCGCGAATCGCAATACAATCCTGGCCATCCACCACATGGGATTTAGTGAGATCCATGTGGAAAATTTCATTCACGCTAACGAGTGGGAAGGCAAAAGTCTGCCCCCCCAGCATAAACATTAAGGTGGGCATAATAGCCAGCGTCAACGGCACTTTAATTACAAAGCGCGTTCCCTTACCCAACTCGGATTTAATTTCTACGGTACCGTTCAGTTGGGCAATTTTGGTTTTCACCACATCCATGCCCACACCGCGACCGGACACATCAGAAATTTCTTTTTTGGTAGAAAATCCCGGTGCAAAAATCAGGTTATATGCTTCCGTATCCGACAGGCGGTTCGCTGTGTCTTCATCAAACATGCCTTTTTCTACGGCAATACGACGCAGCCTTACAGGGTCCATACCCGCACCATCATCACTGATGGACAACAGGATATGGTCACCTTCCTGTTCAGCCGCGAGCACTACCTGCCCGGTGCGAGGCTTGCCATTTGCTTCGCGCACATCGGGGAATTCTATACCGTGGTCAACCGAGTTACGCACCAGGTGTACCAAAGGATCAGCCAGTGCTTCTACCAGGTTTTTATCAAGGTCTGTTTCTTCACCCACCAATTCCAGGTTAATTTCCTTGCGCAGGCTGCGCGCAAGATCACGAACCACGCGCGGAAAACGGCCGAATACTTTTTTAATCGGCTGCATGCGGGTTTTCATCACTGAGGTTTGCAGATCGGCAGTGACAACATCAAGGTTAGCCACTGCTTTAGCAAGGGCCTCATTGTTGGATGAACTGCCCAGGCGCACCAACCGATTGCGCACCAGCACCAGTTCACCCACCATATTCATGATGTCATCCAGGCGCTGGGTATCCACACGGACCGTAGTTTCTACTTGCGGTGCATCAGCTGCAGCCGCCGCAGGCTTAGCAGGTTCGACTTTTTTACCTGTGTCCCTGTCAGGTTCGGATTTAGCCGGTTTAACCTCTGGAGCGACTGTGGATGATGCCTTTACCGGTGCAGGTTTGTTAATCGCAGGGGCAGCAACAGATGCAGCGCTTGCGTTTGCTTCTGAACTGGGCCCCTTGCCTTTACCGTGCAATTGATCCAGCAAAGCCTCAAACTCATCTTCGTTGATGGCATCGGAACCGATTGTTTCCGGTGCTGGAGCAGATACAGTCGATACTGAAGATGCCACCGGAACTGCCGGAGCAGCTGCCACCGCCGGTGAAGTACCGGGCCCCTTCCCTTTTCCATGCAATTGATCGAGAAGCGCTTCAAATTCATCTTCGGTGATTTCATTACCGGACGCGGGTGTATTGGCGACAGGCGCAGGTGCTGGTACAACAACACCAGGCCCTTTTCCCTTGCCATGCAACTGGTCGAGTAATGACTCGAACTCCTCTTCCGTGATTTCATCGCTACTGGCAGTCACCGCAGCAGCAGGTGTAGATGGATTGGCAGGTGTTCCGGTAATTGCATCCAGTAATTGTTCAAACTCTTCGTCGGTAATGTCGCCTTCAGCTACCGGTGCTGCTTTTCCCTGAGCCGGAGAAGGTGCAGGCGTAACCACCGATGCCGGTGCAACTTCCACCAGATCAGCACAAGAAACCAAACGCTCAAGTGCAGCAATTAAAGTCGGATCAACCGGAGGCAATGCCTCACGTTGGGAAACCAGCTCAAACTGCTGGTTTACCATGTCCAGTGCCTGTAGCACCACATCCATTAATTCAGACGTGACTGTGCGCTTTCCGTTGCGCAATATATCGAACAAATTCTCGGTGACGTGACAGCATTCCACCATAGGAGTAAGTGACAGAAAACCTGCGCCGCCCTTAACCGTGTGGAACCCACGGAAGATGGCATTGAGCAGGTCTTTATCTTCAGGTCGCTGTTCAAGGTCTACCAGCTGCTGGTTAAGGCGTTCGAGAATTTCACCCGCCTCTACCAGAAAGTCCTGAAGAATATCTTCGTCGTCACCAAAACTCATTCATTGTTCCTCATAACCCTGATTTGTGTTGCTCCGCTTATGGCGAGGCTTATTGAAACCCGACCAGGGTGGGATATTAAAAGCCCAGGCTCGATAAGAGGTCATCTACCTCATCCTGCCCGGAAACTACATCGGCACGTTCTTTATTTATTTGAGGGCCTTCCGGCTCGGTTTTACGTTTTTGAACGATCAGGCGATCCTGCTCATCCTGTTCAACATCATTGACCAGGCCCGTAACCTCCTCCACCTGTCCCGCAATACGAACCAGGGTAACCAGGTCTTTTTCAACATCATTGATCAAACCAATGACTCGCTTAAGTACCTGGCCAGTGAGATCCTGAAACCCCTGCTCCAAAACGATATCTTGCAAATTCTTACTGAGCTGTCCGGTACCCGTGACCATTTGCCCAAGGAAACCGTCCATGCGCTCATAGAGCTGGCGGAATTCATCGGCGGTCATCTCGCGACGCTTTAAACGCGCCCACTCAGTACGCAAACTGGATGCTTCTTGCCCCAGGTTCATTGCAATGGGGGCGGCCTCATCAACCATATCCATGGTTTTTTCCGCCGCCTTTTGCGTTAATTCCATAACGTAATTCAAGCGATTGGTAGCGTCATGGATATCGGAGTTGGCAATTTTGGGAGGTTCTTTGCTCAGGTCGGCATCAACATTGAAATTGACAATAGCATCGTGCAAACCGCGGGTAAGGCGCCCGACAGATTGGAAGATATGCTGATCCCGGGTTTTGGTCAGCGCCTGGATCAGTATCGAGGCCGCCTCATAGTCACTATGGTGCAACTTGTCAGCGAGGAGCTTGGCGCATTCTTTCAGCTCCGAAATAAACTCGGTATGGGCAGATACATGAATGTCGGATGCCATTGCAGTGCCTTAATGTATTGTTGGTGTGCGACAGGCTAGCCTACGCGATCAAAAATCTTCTCGATTTTTTCTTTGAGCGCCTGTGCAGTAAACGGCTTGACCACATACCCATTAACGCCAGCCTGGGCTGCTTCAATGATTTGGTCGCGCTTGGCTTCTGCGGTGACCATCAACACTGGCAGGCTGCGCAATTTTTCATCTGCGCGCACTGCTTTAAGCAAATCAATACCTGTCATTCCCGGCATATTCCAGTCGGTTACCAAAAACTGGAAATCACCATTTTTCAGCATTGGCAGCGCTGTAACACCATCATCTGCTTCATGGGTATTGGAGAACCCCAAATCGCGCAGCAGATTTTTAATAATCCGTCGCATTGTCGAAAAGTCATCAACAATCAGGATTTTCATGTTCTTATCCAATGCAACCTCCACTCACCCTGGCGGGAAATTCGTTTATTCATAGTCTAGTCGGCGTTGACACTTAGGCCAGCCACGCTGGCGGAAAATATCAACTTTTGCTGCCAATCATAGCCCAAAACCTCTCGGCAGTAGCCCGGTTTGCCATCTTTACACCTGTTGAACCAGGCGACTGCACACTTTTCCATCAAACTGCATTGCCCCTGTGCAAACCGCATTGTTCAGGGATTGTGCCAAGCCGTCATTTTTTGCCGCAAACGCGCCGCTGCCTGGCTGTGAATCTGGCTGATGCGGGACTCACTCACACCTAATACCAAACCGATTTCCTTCAGGTTTAGCTCTTCATCGTAGTAAAGCGCCAGCACCAGGCGCTCACGTTCGGGCAACAAGGCGATAGCATCCGCCAGCGCACGTTTCAGGCCATCCCGCTGGATACTCTCTAATGGACTGGCAAAGACACTGCTGTGATCAGAGCCATCAATATTGCTGTCCTCTTCCCCGAAGGTTTCTTCGTAGCTAAACAGGCGACTGCCGGAGGAGTCCTGCAGCATTTGATAATACTCATCAAGGCCGACATCCAGTTCAGCCGCAATTTCTGTGTCACTGGCATCGCGCCCCGTGCGCGCCTCGACGGCGGCCATGGCCTGTGAAATACGCCGACCATTGCGATGTACGGAGCGAGGAGCCCAGTCACCACGGCGCATTTCATCGACAATAGCCCCGCGAATACGAATACCCGCATAGGTTTCAAAACTGGCCCCGCGCGAGGCATCATATTTTTGTGAGGCTTCGATCAGGCCGATCATGCCGGCCTGGATAAGGTCTTCCACCTGCACCGAGGCAGGCATACGCAGCATCATGTGGTAAGCAATGCGCTTTACCAAAGGCGCATAGTCTTCGACATTGATGGGATTATCGAGAAACTGCTTCTTATCGTACATGGTTAAACCGTTGACTGCGGCCATTACCCAGCACCTTCATAACTCGCACGCTTCAATTGACTCCGAGTACCGGCTAGCGCGCATTGGCAGCGAGCAGCAAGCGCTCGACGAAAAACTCCAGGCGACCGGTAGGAGAGCTTGGCAATGGCCAGCGATCCACCACCTGGGCAAGGTTGCGAATCGCTACCGCAGCCTTCGAGGCAGGGGCAAATTCCAGCAACGCTTTTTGTTTTTGCACGGCTTTACGTACGTTTTCATCAAAGGGAACCTGCCCAACGAATTGCAAGGTTACATCCAGAAAACGCTCACAGACACTATTGAGCTTATTGAACATATTCTGGCCTTCTGCCGCAGTGCGAGTCATGTTAGCGACCACGCGAAAACGCATCATGCCGTATTCTTTATTGAGCAACTTGATCAGGGCATAGGCATCGGTAATAGAAGATGGCTCATCACAAACCACAATAACGACTTCATTGGCGGCGCGTACAAAACTGATGACGGTATCGGAAATACCCGCTGCCGTATCTATCACCAATACATCAACTTGATCAGATAACTCATTGAAAGCATTAATTAATCCAGCATGCTCGGCAGCGCTGAGCTCCGCCATACGCTGGACACCAGAAGACGCGGGTACAATTTTGACACCGCCAGGCCCGGTTACCAGGACTTCGCTCAGGCTATGGGTGCCTGCCAGTACATCAGCCAGGGTATGAGTGGCCTTGATGCCCAGGAGCACATCGACATTGGCCAGCCCCAGATCAGCATCCAGCAACACTACGCGGCGGCGCATCTCTGCCAGGGCAATACTCAGATTGACAGAGATATTACTCTTGCCTACCCCGCCTTTTCCGCCGGAGACCGCGATCACTTGTACTGGCCGCATTTGACTCATCACTCTTGACCCATCAAGGTTTAAACATCATGCGAGAACCCTGCTCGCCGGGAGTTTTTTTACCGGGTATAAATGTGAACTGATTATAGTTAGAGATTAAAAAGCTGCCCGATTAATTTCTTATTTCCCAGAAAAATTAATCACTTATAACCAAACTCTAATCAACTTGTTCAATTTTTTAACACCCTTAAAGCACTGCCGAGGCGGGATTCGCCTTCAGTAGCGCTGCGGCCCGCGATACTAATTGATGGGCACGGGCTACTTCTATGTTTTTAGGGATATCTTGTCCATCGGTGGTATAGGCAACCGGTAACCGGCTCTGCATAACAACCCCTAACGCCTCGCCCATACTGGCAGTTTCATCCAATTTGGTCAGGATGCAGCCCTGTAAGCGCGCTGCGCCGTAGGCATGGATCGATGCTTTCAACATCTGTGCCTGACTATTGCAAGACATTACCAGATAGGTATTGACCTGCTTCAGCTCTGCCAGCGCATGCAGCTGCGCCTTGAGGTGGGGGTCACCATGGCGGAAACCGGCGGTATCAATAAGCACCAGAGAACAGTGGCGCAGGCTGCGCAGTACCATGTCCAGGGAGTTGGCCTCATCAACCACCTTGACCGGTACACGCAGGATACGCGCCAGGGAGCGAAGTTGGTCATGGGCAGCAATACGATAGGTATCCGTAGTGATCAAAGCCACTTTATCAGCGCCATGTTGCAATACATAACGCGCAGCCAGCTTACCGATAGTCGTGGTCTTGCCGACGCCGGTTGGTCCGACGAACGCAAAAATCCCCCCCTGGTCCACAATATCACGCCCGTGGATAGGTAGCTGGTGAGCCAGGTTAGCCAGGGCATCAGGCCAGGCTTCGGCAAGACTTTTATGCTTGTTGCAACGGGCGATCACTTGGGTAATAGCATCTTTGGCCAAGCCCATACGCTCCAGGCGTCGGCTAATACTGGCCAATACAGGGGAATCAGCTGCCTGGGCAGTTTCGCCGGTCAGGCGATCCAGTTGCTGTTCCAGCAAAAAACGCATATCGGCAATTTCCGCCTGGAGCTCTGCCAATTGTGTATTGGCATCCGGGTTGGCTTTCGCCACGGGTTCAACTGCTGCAGGCTGCATTGAACTGGCTGCCGGGGCAATAACCAGTGGTGATTCTTCATCAACCAAGGGATATTTTTCAGCAGCGGTAAGGACTTTTTTCTCCGCACTTCTGGTGCGGGAAAGATTGGCAGCGGCTGCCAGGTCTGACTCAACACGTGTGCGGCGGCGCTCGCTGGATTCATGACGGGGAATGGCCGCATTGACACGGGTAATGGCTGCCGGCTCTACCTGCTTCTGGCGGGCTTCCGCCTGTTTACTGAGCAGGAACTCTTTTGCAGATTCTTCCGCTTTGCGCGCGGCCAGCATGCGCTGGTGGGCCCGCTCGATTTCCTCGACCAGCTGGCTACCGGTTTTCCCCGCATTGGGATGATCCTGTGCCGGCATTAATACGGCCCCCTTGGGAGGAACAGCCGTGCGCTCGGCCACCAGGCTTTGTCCCACGGCGGCATCACTTAACAGGGGCTGGGAATGAACCAGGGCGGCACGACCGGATGTTTGGCGTTGTAGCTGGGCCAGCTCACTGTCTGATCCCAGGGTGGTCAACAGCTCTACGCCTTCAGGGATACGGTTGCTGGACAGAATAATCGCCTCTGGTCCCAGCTCCTGGCGAACCAGTTCCAACGCACGACGCATATCAGCAGCTACGAAACGTTTGACTTGCATATTCCACTCCCACCCACACCCGGGGCTTTAAATCGATTGGGGTATCTAGCGATTGGCACCGACACTGGCGTCCACACTGATCTGCTTGTTATCCGGCACTTCGGTGTAGGCCAGGACTCGCATATCGGGAACACTGTGCCGGACAAAGCGTGCCAACATCATGCGCAGAGGTGCTGCCACCAGGAGAATCAAGGGTTTGCCTGCCATTTCCTGTTTCTGCGCCGCGCTGACCAGCGATTGCTGCAAACGCTCCGCCAAGCCAGGCTCAATAAAGGCGCTGTCATCCGCGCCGGCTTTTTGTGCCTGTTGTACGCTACCCAGCAATAACTGTTCCAAAGCCGGCTCAAGCGTGATAACAGGCAGGCTCGGCTCGTTTCCAATCAGGTTTTGTACGATTTGCCGGCTCAGTGATACCCGCGCCAGTGCCGTCAAAGCGGCGGGATCTTGACTCCTGGAGGTATTACCCGCCAAGGCTTCGGCGATAGAACGCAGATCGCGGATAGGTACACGTTCACGCAACAGGTTCTGCAATACCTTCAGCAGCATATTCAGGGTGATGGTATTGGGTACTAACTCTTCCGCCAGCTTGGGCGACGACTTGGCCAGCATATCCAACAGTTTTTGGACATCCTCATGACCAAGCAATTCATGGATGTGCTGTTGCAGGATCTGGTTGAGATGGGTAGCTACCACTGTACTCGGATCTACAACGGTATAACCCAGGGTTTGAGCTTGCTCTTTCAGGTTGTTATTGATCCACACGGCATCCAGGCCGAACGCCGGGTCTTTGGTCTTAATGCCATCCAAAGTACCAAATACCTGCCCCGGGTTAATGGCCAACTCGCGGTCCGGGTAAACATCGGCTTCAGCCATGGCGACCCCCATCAGGCTGATGCGATAACCCGTGGGATTCAAGTCCAGGTTGTCACGGATATGCACCGAGGGAACCAGGAAGCCCATTTCCTGTGATAACTTTTTACGAACCCCTTTAATCCTCCCCAACAATTCCCCACCCTGGTTCTTATCTACCATGGGAATCAGGCGATAGCCTACCTCCAATCCAATAACATCCACCGGCTGTACATCGTCCCAACCCAATTCCGGTGTTTCGGGTGTCCCGGGGGGTAATGCAGGTGCAGCACGCTGCGGTGCCAGCTGGGCACCGGCTCCGGGCGAGGGATCACCGGGCGCACGGGCCCCGGCCGGGATAAAGTTTTTATCCTCTACCACCGCAGGCTGTTGCTTGCGCCAATGGATGTAATACGCCAGGGCAACGCAAACCAGGCCCAACCCTACGAAAGCAAGGTGAGGCATGCCCGGTACTGCGCCCATAATGATCAGGATGGCAGCAGCTATGGCCAGGGCTTTGGGAGAAGAGAACATCTGCCCGACAACTTGCTTGCCCATGTCCTCAGAAGAGTTGACACGGGTTACCAGGATAGCCGCCGCAACAGACAGCAAAAGCCCGGGAATCTGTGCCACCAAACCATCGCCAATGGTCAGGATGGTGTATTTTTGAAAGGCATCGCCCGCCTCCAAATCGTGTTGGAGCATACCAATCGCGAAGCCGCCGAAGACGTTGATAAACATAATCATGATGCCGGCGATGGCATCGCCGCGAACGAATTTGCTGGCACCGTCCATTGCACCGTAGAAATCCGCTTCGGCAGCCACTTCAGTGCGCCGTGTGCGCGCCTGGTCCTGATCAATTAAACCGGCATTCAGGTCGGCATCGATCGCCATTTGTTTTCCCGGCATGGCATCCAGGGTAAAACGTGCACTCACTTCCGAAATACGACCAGCACCTTTGGTGACTACCACAAAGTTGATGATCATCAGGATAATAAAAACCACCAGGCCAACAGCAAAGTTACCGCCAATCACCACATTGCCAAAGGCTTCAATTACCTTGCCTGCAGCATCTCCACCCTGGTGCCCTTCAAGCAATACCACACGCGTGGACGCGACGTTTAATCCGAGGCGCAATAGCGTCGCCACCAGCAAAATCGTTGGGAACGCAGCAAAATCCAGGGGCCGGAGGGCATAAACAGCCGCCAGCAGCACGACCAGTGACAAGGCGATATTAAATGTGAAGAAAACATCGAGCAGGATCGCCGGTATAGGCAGGACGATCATTGCCAACAACATTAATAGCAGGATGGGAATCCCGAGATTACCGCGCGCTAATCCCTGCAATGAGGATAAGGCTGTACGGCGATCAAGGTTATTTAGCTGGGCAAATCCTGGTAAGGCCATAGTCAGAATCTTGACGTTTTTATGGAGTTACCCGCTTTACCGCAAGAAGCGTACCTATATGGATTTTTCCAGGAACCCTATGCAGGACAACACCCACTGGCCAGGCCTGTATCAGCGTTTGTTCTTCTTATTCAATAGGTTGTCCCATATCAGCAAGAGCATACCTGCCACAAAACCCACATGGCCAACCAACGCCCCAAAAGCAAACAACAGCCCCAAGCCAATCGGGTTACCGTCCTCTGGCCCTAACACAATGTAAAACATGATAGGCGCAGCAGACACCAGCACCACCAACAAGCTTAAGGCAATGACCTTGATGCCCCTTGGCGAGTTGCTGCGCAGTATGTAGCTGATGGGATTAAACATACGGGCTACCACATGAGATCGTCAGGAATGACATAGTCCTTATAGGGATCATCGTCATCCTGCGGCAAAGAGGACTTACTATTAGCGACCACAATAGCCGCGGCATCCCGCTGGGAAATTTTGTCAGCAACGATACGCGGTACTAATTCATACCCCCCCTCCAGAGCCACAATGACCAGTACGCCGCGTACAATTTGCTCCTGAACCAGGGGCGATACACGCATTTTCTTGATGTGCTTGCCGTGGGTAAAATTGTACTCCACCGCTTTTTCATCACCGGGTTTCACCCCTTTGGACTGACGATGGTTTTCTATTAATTGCCGTATCTGGGCCGCAATGGCTTTTTGCTGCTGGTCCTGGTCACGCAGGCGATTTAATGCTTTATCGCGCGCTATTTTTTCCTGGCGTACCTGCTCGGCCGCCTGTTTAACCTCATCTACCTGAGGTTCGCCTGTACGGTGGGCGATCTTCGTTTCCTTGCGCTTTTCTTTATTGGCTTGTTTGGCTTTTTTTGCATCAATCAAACCGGCTTTCAGCAATTGATCTTGAAGCGAGGCCATGGAGGTTCCACTCATCAGGGAGGCTACAGGGACAGATATTATGCCCGGTTCCTGCCACGGCGTCATAGCCCGGAATTGAACAGGACTATTCGTCTCATTGAAACAATTAAATTTACCCCGACGGGAAAGCTGCAATAAGGTCGCCATGTTGTACGTGTATAGACCTGTGCTATGAACGTCGGCGAAAACCGGCGGGTTTCAGCTTGTTATTCAAGGAAATCCCTATGAACTTCCAGTCATCCCCTGCCAGCCAAACCAAATTATCCCGTCCTCGCCCCCAGCAACCCCATCAACAACTTCTACAGAATCTACTCAACAGCGCAGATATTCGCATTAATGGCGATCGCCCCTGGGACATGCGGCTCCATCATCCGGATACAGCCAAGCGCATCCTGCTCAAAGGCAGCCTGGGACTGGGGGAGAGCTATATGGATGGATGGTGGGATTGCGAGCAAATTGATGAAATGGTCAGCCGGGGGATGCGCGCAGGCCTCCACCAGCAAATACGCAACCCGGGGTTGATGCTGTTTGTCCTCAAAGCTACCCTGTTCAATCGCCAATCCCAGGATCGCGCCTGGCAAGTGGGCAAGGAGCATTATGACCTCGGCAATGATCTGTTCGAAAAAATGCTCGACCCCTACATGGCCTACAGCTGCGGTTACTGGGAACAGGCAAGCTCATTGGAGGCTGCGCAGCAGGCAAAACTCGAACTCATTTGCCGCAAGCTGCAACTAACACCCGGTATGAAAATCCTGGATATCGGCTGTGGCTGGGGAAGTTTTATGCGTTACGCGGCCGAGCACTATGGCGTGGAATGCATAGGACTTACCATCTCGCATGAACAGGCAGAGTATGGAAAAAAACTGGCAGGCAGCCTGCCCATCCAGTTTGAACTCACTGACTATCGCCAAATGACTCCCGGCCACTATGGCCGGTTTGACCGGATTGTATCGGTAGGCATGTTTGAGCATGTAGGCCACAAAAATTATCGCCAGTATTTCCAAGTCGCCCGGCACTGCCTGAAAGATGACGGCCTGTTTCTGTTACATACCATTGGCAAAAAAACACGCGGCCCCGGTGTCGACCCCTGGATTGAAAAATATATCTTCCCCAATGGCGTACTACCCTCGGTAGCCGAAATTGCCGATGCCTGCGAAGATAAATTTGTTATTGAAGATCTGCACAACTTTGGCAGTGACTACGACAAGACCCTGATGGCATGGCACCACCGCTTTGAAGCGGCCTGGCCAGAATTACAGCATCACTATTCTCCTCGTTTTTATCGTATGTGGCGCTTTTACCTGTTACTTTGTGCAGGCAGTTTCCGCGCACGCGATAACCAGCTGTGGCAGTGGGTACTCGCCCCCAAAGGGGTCGATGGCGGATATCGCCGCCCTCATCAATAAGCCCCGCACAGGCTAGCCAGTAGCTCTGTTACTGTTACACTGCGCGCTTTTCCATAAGCGCCCTATTCTTAATTTATGTCCACCCTCTCCACGACATACCGCTGGGATATTTTTTGCCGGGTTATCGACAACTATGGCGATATTGGTGTCTGTTGGCGATTGGCGCGACAGTTATCCAGAGAGTACGGCCAACAGGTGCGCTTGTGGCTGGACGACCTGCACGCATTACAACGCCTGTGGCCACAACATCCCATCCGGAGCCAACATCAGGTTGAAGGTATTTATGTCTGCCAATGGGGAGAACACTTTCCCAGCAATACAGAACCAGCAGATATTGTCATCGAAGCTTTTGCGTGCAATATCCCTGATACCTACCTCACCGCTATGGCCACCCTCAAACACACAGGCAAGATGCCCTTGTGGATCAACCTGGAATACCTGAGCGCTGAAAGCTGGGTGGATGACTGCCACAATATGACGTCCATCCATCCGGCAACCGGGCTGCGCAAAACATTTTTCTTCCCCGGATTTAGTCCCCGCACTGGCGGTCTCCTGCGCGAGCAATCCCTTCCGGCAGAACGAGACAGTTTTAACGCTAATGCCTGGTTACGTCAGTTGGGCATATCTCCCTGGAAAAACGCCCTGCGTATCTCCCTGTTCAGCTACGAAAATCCGGGTATAGCCCAGTTGCTGGATTGCTGGCGCCATTCGTCCACTCCGATACATTGCCTGGTACCCAATGGCAAGGTGCTGACCAGCCTGCAGGAGATCCTGGGAGCCCCTCTACTGCCCGGCCAGCCACAACAGCTAGGCTCATTGCGCCTGGAAGCTATGCCGTTCGTCAGCCAGACAGAATATGACCGACTGCTCTGGAGTAGCGACCTCAACGTTGTTCGTGGTGAGGATTCGTTTGTCAGGGCGCAATGGGCGGCCAAGCCTTTTCTCTGGCATATCTACCCCCAGGAAGAAGCTGCCCATATCGCCAAACTTGATGCGTTTCTGGCGCGCTACACCCGCGATATGCCGCCAGAGCTGGCGCAGTCCCTGGCCGGGTTATGGCATGCCTGGAATCAGCCCGAGCCTGGCGGCAACATCGCCCTTTATTGGCATAAATGCCTGGTACACCGGGAGCCCTGGCAAGCCCATAGCCAAGGCTGGTATCAGATGTTGCTAGTGCAACCTGACCTGGTGAGCCAACTAGTAGCACTGGCAAAAAACACTACAGAAACCCGCCAAACAACTGTATAGTAGCGCGCCTCTTTTAAACCCCGGAGCCAGGGCAGCGCAGCTGCACAGCGGGGCGCTCAGCGTCGGGCACGGCTCCTCCGGTTGTATGTTGAACCATAGGGCTCCCGCAGGAGCTCCCTAACGATTGGGAAATACCATGAAAATTGCTCAAGAATGCCGCGCCGGCAACGTTGTTATGATCGACGGTTCACCCTGGGTGGTCCAAAAAGCTGAATACAATAAATCAGGCCGCAACGCAGCCGTTGTCAAAATGAAGCTGAAAAACCTGCTCAGCGGCATCAACACCGAAACGGTGTACAAAGCCGACGACAAATTCGAAGACATCCTGCTCGACCGCAAAGAAGTTACCTACTCCTACTATGCGGATCCTATGTATGTGTTTATGGATGGCGAGTACAACCAATATGAAGTCACCAAAGAAGATTTGGGTGACCTGCTTCCCTGGATTGAAGATGGAATGGAAGACGTGTGTGATGCCGTTTTCTACGAAGGCAAAGTGATTTCTGTTACTGCACCGACATCTATCGTACGTGAAATCGCCTACACCGAACCTGCCGTGCGTGGCGATACCTCGGGTAAAGTGATGAAAGTTGCCAAGCTGAAAAACGGTACCGAGCTGTCTGTTGCTGCATTCGTAGAAATTGGTGAAAAAATCATCATCGACACACGTACCGGCGAATACAAATCACGCGCGAAAGACTAATTGCTTGCGCAGTGAAGCCCTAAAAATGGCGACCTTATGTCGCCATTTTTATTGAAGTTTCCTGAGCGCGCTAGAGTCGCCCTTTCAACTTTAATAAACCCAACGCCGCCACTGTTGTAGCATCTTTAATACGACCGTCCACAATCATCTGCTCAACCTCTGCAATACTGAATTTCTGCGCAACCAACCCCTCCTCTTCCGGATCGGTGTCACTACTGGATTGCCGTAAATCTGTCGCGTAAAAAACATCATAGCCCTGATCTGAATAGCCATAAGCTAAAAACAAATGCCCCAAATGTTCCATCGAACAGGCAACCAACCCGGTTTCCTCCCTCAGCTCTGCGGTCGCCAACGCCAAAGGAGAAATATCTGATTTTTCCCAGGATCCCTGAGGCAGCTCCCAATAGCGCCCCGCTACCGGGTAGCGATATTGTTCAACAAGATAAATATAATCGCCCTGCACTGCCGCAATGACAGCAAAATCCGGTTTGTGAACAACACCATAAATGCCCTCCTGGCCCGACAGGCGTAAAACTTTATCCTCGCAAACGGTCATCCAGCGATTGCTATACACCAATTTGCTTTCCAATGTTTCAATTTCTTTTTTCATAAAGAAGCTCACAGGAAGAGAACAACAAGGCTATATTCAATATCGCGCAAAAATGCTGTACGCCAATGATAACCGGATCCCGAAAAGATAAATATATAACTCACGTGTTTACATAGAATGGCAGGCATAAAAAATGGCGACAGAAAGTCGCCATTTTTTATGCTGATCAACGCAGGATCGATCGTTTTTTAAATAACACCAAATGCCAACATAGCTTCTGCCACACGGCGCAGGCCTACAATATTGGCACCCAATACATAATTGCCTTTATGCCCATATTCTTCTGCCGTGTTAAAACAATCCTGATGGATATTTTGCATGATAGTTTTTAACCGCTGCTCGGAAAACTCAAAATTCCAGGAGTCGCGACTGGCATTTTGTTGCATTTCCAATGCAGATGTAGCCACACCACCAGCATTTGCCGCTTTGCCAAGCCCATAGGCAATACCAGCATCCTGGAATACACGAATAGCCGCTGGCGTAGAAGGCATATTGGCGCCCTCACTCACCGCAATCAGTCCGTTGCTGATCAAGCTTCGCGCGGAGGCTTCATTCAATTCGTTTTGGGTTGCACAGGGTAATGCCACATCACAGGCAAGATCCCAGATATTGCCATTAGCAACATAGGTGGCACCCGAGCGAAGATTGACATACTCGCTGATACGCTTGCGTTCAACCTCCTTCAGCTGCTTAACAATCGCAAGGCTAATACCATTGGGATCGTGAATAAAACCATTGGAATCCGAACAGGCAATAACCTTGGCACCATATTGCTGCAGTTTTTCAATCGCATAGATGGCTACGTTACCAGAACCGGAAACAATTGCGGTTTTCCCTTCCAGTGCAATACCGCGCACTTTCAGCATTTCTTCAAGAAAGAAAACGGCACCATAACCTGTCGCTTCTTTGCGAACCAATGCGCCCCCCCAGGTAGGGCTTTTACCGGTTAATACGCCGGATTCATAGCGGTTAGTTAAGCGTTTGAATTGACCAAACATATAACCGATTTCGCGCGCACCTACACCTATATCACCGGCGGGAACATCCGTATATTCGCCGATATGACGCCATAACTCAGTGACAAAGCTCTGTGTAAAGCGCATCACCTCTGCATCTGATTTACCTTTGGGATCAAAGTCCGAGCCGCCTTTCCCGCCGCCAATCGGCATACCGGTAAGTGCATTTTTGAAGATTTGCTCAAAGCCCAGAAATTTAATCGTGCCCAACGTCACCGAGGGATGGAACCGAATACCGCCTTTGTAGGGACCAAGCGCGCTATTGAATTGCACACGAAAGCCGCGATTAATATGGACTTCACCTTTGTCATCGGTCCAGGGTACCCGGAAAATAATTTGGCGTTCAGGCTCACAAATGCGCTCAATAACTTTTTGTTCTGCATATTCAGGATGTTTCTGTAATACAGGGCCAAGCGTTTCAATCACTTCCTTTACTGCCTGGTGAAATTCCAGTTCGCCCTGATTTCTTTGTACGACTTGATTGTAGATAGCTTCCAATCTTGCATTCACATCACTCATGTTTTTATAACTCATTGATGAATAAATATTAATTTCGTTTGCACTTCATCTCATGCAAAGTCACCAATGCCATATCCTCCAGAGCACAGAACCCTGTTGTATGGCGGTTTTTCATAGGGGAAAACCTAGAAGTGGGATGTTGTAACCAAGGGAGTAACGGGTTAAAAATGCACACTATTTGATCACTAACATAGCTATTATGAGAGCAAATCGTGCATTGCTCAACACCAAAATGGTGCAATTTGCCGTATTTTGCACAAAATTAGTGCTTTGTTTATACTAATAACCCTATGGGATAAACGGGGTTGCATTGCAAATCTTAATAAGACGGGAATAGAAAATGCGGTGGAACTCAGGGGCCGAAAGTAAAAAGCCACCTGGCCGGGGCCGGTGGCTTTGATAAACGCTTATAAGTGTAAAGGACTAAAGACGGCAATCAATTTTCAATTAACCGAAACTTTCAATTAGCCGAAACACAGGCGTCACTTATCGATTCATTTGACGATAAGAGTTCCACGTGGATGGCTGTGAAAAATATTGCTTGTTGTCGAATCGGGATGTCGGTTGTTTGTTATCAAACCGGGTGTGGGAAGGCTGGGATTGCTCTTCGTAAACCAGATGGACATTTTTTGCAATCAACCCTTTTTGGTTAAAATCACAATCGAACTCAACGGTTCTGCCAGGCTTTAAATACTCGCAATTTTTTAACTCAGAAACGTGAACCATAATATCCTTGGAAAACTCACCGCCGTTATTAAGAAAGCCATAACCCTTATCGGCAAACCAGCATTTAACTGTAGTTTTCAAGAAAACACCTCTATATTTTTAACAGACATAATTGATTGTGAATTGATAAATTATTTTGCTTACACATTAAAACTTAACGCGCCATCCCTTGCATGATTGCCTTGTAATTATAAAGTATCTCGCTTGTAAAAAAGATTAATTTTTATCAAAAATGATTAATATTTCGTATAAAAATGCAGAAACAGGATATTTTCAACCATCATAGACTATTTATTGAACGCCGCATAAACAGCAAATTAGTCTGCGCAGTATAACGCAATGTTTACCCAATATGCACATCAGGCAACATATAAGATCCATTCAGCGTCGCAACATATAATACTTTTGAATATGCCAATATAGCTTTATGGCCAACAAAAAAATATTACTCGCTTTAATCAGCACCTTTGACCTCGACCTGGAAAATCACTATAGCAAGGGGACCGATAAAATACCGCATTGTTGCAATCTTTACACTTATTGCCTTACATACACCAGGTTTCGCCCCGCCATCTCACATACGAAATAGCGATCACGCAGCAAGGCACATTGTTCAATACCCAGCCCGGCGGTATCAGGAAGAGTCTCACTAACCCCCATGGATGCTTTATCTTTTTTTAAAAAACTAAACATGGTTTCAAAACGCTGGGAAAAATTAAGGCCTTTTGCCCGAACGTCCTGATACAGATAAGCAAATTTTCCATAAGTCATGGTGACCCCGCACAGACCGATTTCACACATTTTGTGAATGTATTGACCATACGCCTGTTCCAGGTATGGCTGCAAAGGCAAATCAACCTGTTCAGGCAAAGCCATCTTATTTTCTGTATCCAAGACCCCACTACGCAAGCGAGTGTTAGTTTTGTTGCCTGTCAACTGGTAACCAATACCGTTGCACTCTATGTAATGCGTCCGGTATAGACACCCGGAGGTATCAGCTATCAATGATGTATTACGCAGGTAATCGTCGACCGGCTCAGTTCGGGCAGATGTTTTTGAACGCCTGCCCGTGGCAATTTCGCTTTTCACACTGAAAGATGTGGTTTCTGTATCTGTTGAGGCAACAACAGGCTTTGCAACAGCCGGTAACTTAATACCATTTCGCTCTGCCGGGCGTCTTAGCAGGGCAGCCTGAATAGTTTGATTGTTTTTCCTGAATTCGTGAAAGGAAGGTAATCCTTTTGTCTGGGCCCTTGCCTGTAACTGGCAATACACTTGCTCATAATAAGTTTCAGCAAGGGCAAAACAAAAGGATTGCCCTTGCGCACTCCAGGCAGTTCCCATCATAACCAATGCGAAAACACCATAGATCCAGCGCATCTGCCCTGCCCTCATATCAATGCCGGATCAGCCAACACTGGTGGATTTTGGGGTTGCGCTTAAAGTCTTCATCAATGGTTCGAGCGCTAATATCCTCAATGTTATAAGCCCCCAACGCTTCCAGGTCCAGTTTAAAATTGCGCAAGTTATTAGAAAAAATAAGCGTTCCTTCTTCACTTAGTGAACGCATGGCGTTGTGAATCATCTCTACATGATCACGCTGTATGTCCAAAATATCTTCCATACGTTTTGAGTTGGAAAAGCTGGGAGGATCAAGCAGGATCAGGTCAAATTGTTGATCGTTATTTTCCAGCCATTTGAGGCAGTCAGCTTGCTCCAGGCGGTTGCGAGCTTCGCTCAATCCATTGAGGGCAAAGTTTTTTCGCGCCCAGTTCAGGTAAGTATTGGACATGTCCACACTCACGGTATAGCGCGCGCCCCCCATGGCAGCATGTACGCTGGCAGTCGCGGTGTAACAAAACAGATTGAGGAAGCGCTTATCCCTGGCCATATTGGCAATCATGTGTCGCACCGGACGGTGATCCAGGAATAAACCGGTATCAAGATACTGCCAGAGGTTAATGTGTAATTTTGCCTGACCTTCCTGCACACTAAACAGATCGCCCGTCGGGCGCTCGTTGAGTTTTTCATACTGGCTACTGCCCTTGTTACGGCGGCGTTGCTTGTAGCTGATGTGGCTGACCGGAATATCCAGGGCATAGGGTACAGCCGCTTCAATATCAGCAAAACGCTGGGCAGCGCGCGCTTCATCGACTGACTTGGGCGCAGCATACTCTTGTACATGAGCATAAAGCTGCGGCGCTCGATTAGGTGGGGTTTGGCCTAAGTAAAGATCAATAGCAGCAGCATATTCCGGCATATCAGCGTCATACAAGCGATAGCAGCTGACTTCATTTTTTCTGGCCCATTTTTCCAATTGCTTGCGATTTTTTTGCAAACGGTTGACCAACATCTGCGCGCCATTGGATAGCGCCGCTGCTTGCTCTTCTTTAGCCGCTGCTTTTACTTTTTGCTCAGCGGCATCGCGCTCTACTTCATCTTTACTAAAACGTCCATCCTGCTCTACCCGACTCTGCACAAACACGTCAGTATTAATACTGAACATCAATAATTCACTGGCGATAGTGCCATTAAAAAATTTGTATTTTTTATCGGCGCGCAAGCCCATTTGCTTGCCCAGTTCCGGATTGCCCGTAAATACACCGGCGCGCCATCCCGGAAACTCATTGCGCAATCGCTCGCCCAAATGGGCGTAAAGCAATTTCAGGGATTCAATTTCCCCCAAACGTTCACCATAAGGCGGGTTACTGAGTACCAAACCATAATCCATGGCACGGTGTGTGGGCTTTTTAAATTCCGCCAACTCTTTACGGCTCACCCGCAGCCAGTGGTCCAACTCGGCACTAATAATATTTTCTTCTGCCGCACGCACTACACGCACATCGGCATCGTATCCGCGAATCTCCGGCAGGTTCACCTTCGCCAAACCCAGCTTACGGCGATGATGGGCCTCTTCCCGCAGCGTCAGCCACAGGTCATTGCGATGGTTAAGCCAGCGCTCAAAGCCAAAGCTGGCACGCCCCAAGCCTGGCGCTATATCAGCCGCCATAAGTGCCGCCTCCACCAGGAAGGTGCCAGATCCACACATGGGATCGAGTAATGCGCCGCCCTGGGCAGCAACCTCAGGCCAACCGGCGCGGATCAGTATCCCAGCAGCCAGGTTTTCCTTGAGCGGCGCACTGCCCTGTTTCAAGCGATACCCGCGGCGATGCAGGCTTTCACCGGAAAGGTCAATGCTCAGCACCAGCTTGTTTTTACTCAGGCGTGCATTGACCAGCAAATCGGGATCGCGCTTGGCGATATTGGGGCGTACCCCGCTAAAATCGCGCAGGCAATCCACGATCGCGTCTTTTACCTTGAGGGCGCCAAACTGGGTGTTGCGAATGGCGTCATTGGTACCGACAAAATCCACCAGCAGGCTGCCGCTGGGGCTCAGGTGGTCTTGCCAGGGTAACATCCGCACCCCTTCATACAGGTCTTCCTGGCTATTGACCTCAAAATTGGCAAGGGGCAGCAGAATCTTGTTGGCTAAACGCGACCAAAGGCAGGTGCGATACGCCAGGTTCAAGTCTCCATTGAAATAAACACCCGCAATAGTTTCACGGGTATCCGTGGCTCCCAGGGCTTGTAGTTCCTGGAGCAGCAGGCCTTCGAGCCCTTTGGGGCAGGCAGCAAAATATTGATGAATCATGAAGTTAGGATCAATTAATCAAAAACAGGGAAACTTTTTTAACCCACACTGGACTAAACCAAAGTGTTTGTCATTTATTTGTCAAACTTATTTGCTAGGCCGTTAAGCCATATAGAACGGCACTTGTATAAAAAATTAATCGTTCACGGCGCAAACCAAATCTGGTGTACTCGCCGAACCTGTCCACGCAAAAGGAGGATTCCTTCCAGTTTCCGCAAGACCGCTTCCATCGGAGCAACCGGCCCATATTGGCCGGAAAATGACCGATAAACCACAACAAAGAGGTGCAATAACTGATGAAACGCCAAAAACGTGACCAAACAGAACGCGCATTCGTTAAAGGGTATCAAGCAGGTATTGAGGGGCGTTCAAAAAGCCTATGTCCACATGAGTCCGGCCTGGCCCGTCAGCAGTGGCTGAATGGCTGGCGCGAATCGCGCATGGACCAGTGGGATGGCTACAGTCGTTTGGCACAGGTTCAAAAAATCACCAATTTACATCCCATGTCTATGAGCGGCTAACGCCCATATTCTCGCTATACACAGATTCCTTTCACACGCCTGAATCATTAAGCCCGCTCTTGCGGGCTTTGCGTCTTTACTGGCCTTGATGGTAACTGGCAATCCCTGCCGCAGCCGCGGCGATCAGTGCCGGCCCCTCATAAATAAACCCGCTGTAGACTTGCACCAGGCTTGCACCTGCACGCACCTTATCAGCAGCGCTGGCACCGTCAAAAATACCTCCAACACCGATAATCGGCAGCTTACCGCCCAGGCACTGGTTGAGGGACTGGATGACAGCCGTACTCTTGTCACGCACTGGAAGACCACTTAAACCACCGGCCTCTTTGCCAGTATCGTAGCCCTCTACCCCTTCGCGACCAATGGTGGTGTTGGTAGCAATAACGCCATCCATACCCTCCTGGAGCAGCACACCTGCCACTTGGGCGATTTCGCTGTCATCCATATCCGGCGCAATCTTCACCGCGATAGGAACATAGCGGCCCCCAGCTTGCTGTAATACTCCCTGCTCTTTTTTGAGCGGCGCCAAAAGCTGGCTGAGGGAGTCGCCAAATTGCAAGCTGCGCAGGCCCGGAGTATTGGGCGAGGAAATATTCACCGTGATGTAATCGGCATGGTCGTAGACCTTGCGCAGACAGGTCAGGTAATCGTCCACTGCATTTTCAACCGGTGTTGTCGCATTTTTACCGATATTGATCCCCAGGATACCTTGATATCGACGCTTTTTAACCTGTGCGACCAGGTGATCCACACCTTTGTTATTAAACCCCATGCGATTGATGATGGCTTTGGCTTCAGGGATGCGAAACAAACGCGGCTGGGCATTTCCCGGCTGTGGGCGAGGAGTAATAGTGCCGATTTCGACAAAACCGAATCCCAAGGCTCCCAGAGCGTTAAAATAATCGCCATTCTTATCCAATCCCGCGGCCAGACCGACAGGATTGGGGAAGCGCAATCCCATTACCTCTACCGGCGTCTCGGGTACCTTGGCAGCCATCAGGCCAATCAACTTGAGCCGCTCGGCGGCACCGAGCATATCCAGGCTGAATTCGTGGGAGGTTTCAGGGTTTAAACGGAACAGCAGGTCGCGAACATGGGAATACATAGAACACTCAGGCTAGTGGACTGGGGTCAGCGGGTAACAAAGGCGGCAAGGATACTGGATTCGGGCGAGCAGGTCGATTTTAATCAAGCCATACGCTCAATGGATTTGAAACGGTGATGCTCATCAAAGTGGATACGGAACCAACCGCGGATGCCATCGTGTAATACATAGGGGCGCAAAATCGCCGCCGGAAAACGAATACGGCGACCATCGTCAGCAATGGCCAGCACATCGCGGACACTGCCTTGGTAGAGGTGCTGGAACTCCTCGGCAGAAATGGACAGGTGTACATCAATACTCTTCACGACTGGCCCCGACAGTGGTTTACAGAAAATGCCTACCCTATAGAGCGCGCCGCCAAAAAACAAACCCCCGTTGAACGGGGGTTGTGTGAAGCAGATTATTGCCTAGCGCGGCTTGCGAAACACAGTTACGGCTGTTCCCTCCACCAGGGCCACGGCGCTGATACCGGTGATATGGGTAGCCCCATTGGTATCCGCTATTTGCGTCCAGCTACCCGGTGGCAGGCTGACGTAACGATTGCCGCCGGAGTTATAAACCACAAACAAGTCATGGTTGTCGCGCGGGTTGGTGATATGGCCAGTCACTACCTCACCGCCAAACTCCGCCGGGCGCGCCACAGCCAGATACTGGGCAATTTCGGCATTGGTATTCATGCGCAATCCCGCATGGTTGCGCCGCAGGCTGATCAGATCCCTGAAGTAATTGAATGTAGCGGCATTACTCACCTTGTTCTGCCATTTGATACTGTTGAAGCTATCAGGTGCATCATAGGTATTGTGTGTACCGCCATGGGCACCATGGTTCCAGGCAGACGCAACATGTATCTGTTGGTTATTGGTTTTGGTGCGCAAAAATTCATCGCCGGCATGCACAAACGGAATCCCCTGGCTGGTCAGCACAATCCCCATACCAAAATTGGCAATGCGCCGGGCATAACCCAGGTTGGCGGGTGGACTCAGGCTCAATACCTGGTGCGAACTGTTTTGCACCACATTGGTCGCCAGGCTTAAATAAATCTTATCCCAGAGACCGAAATTATCGTGGGCGGAAATATAGTTGATGCTCTGCTCGGGGTCGGCAGCAAAGTTGCGAAACCAGGTTCCATTGCGGCTATCGCTGGCGTTATAGGGTGAACCGCGCAGGCCATCGTAAATAGCCCAGCCGGAATCAGCGGGACCGACATGGTTAAACATGTAGGCAGTGGCTGTACCATCATTATTGCCTTTAATGGCTTCGCGGAAAGCGCCGTTGAAAACCCCTACATGTTCCTCAACCATAAAACGCGTGGTGCCATAGCGCACGCGCTGGCCTTCTTTGGCATCAGAGGCATAACCATTCCAGGGTTCGCCGTAGAGCAGAAGATTGCGGTCGGCAAATTTATTATTCAGATGACGCCCCCACTTCTCCACTTCCGCATGGGAGAAGATACCGATCAGATCAAAGCGGAAACCGTCGATACCGTATTCCTCCACCCAGTATTCGAGTGAATCCTGAATCATACGGCTCACCATCGCCTGATCGGCATCAATGGAATTACCGGTACCTGATAGATCGGTCGGGGTGTAGTAGCGGGGCGATATCGCCTCAAACATGTCTTTGGAATAGGTGTGGTTGTAGACCACATCCATGATCACGCGAATACCAGCCTTGTGAAATTCATTGACCATGGTTTTGAATTCACGCACCCGGTTTTCATAGTCCAAGGGTGTCTGTGAATAACGCTCTTCCGGCACATTGTAATTGCGCGGATCATAGCCCCAGTTGTAACAGGGATCATTATCCGGCAAGCCATCACAGGTAGCGAAGTCATAAACCGGCAATAACTGCACATGGGTTACGCCCAGTTCCTTGAGATGATCTATGCCCGTTTTTACTCCATTATAAGTGGTACCCTGCTCCACCATCCCCAGGTATTTACCGCGCTTGCCTGCACTGACACCGGAACTGGTGTCTATGCTGAAATCGCGCACATGCACCTCATAAATGATGGCATCCTCACGCGCGACCAGTGCCGGCCTGGTCGCCCATCCATCGGCAACCTGGGTACGTGCCAAGTCCATCACGATATTGATATTGGTTTGCGCTTTAACCATCACTCCATAGGGATCGCGCACCGCTACACCATCGAGCAGGAACTGGTATTCCGCGAGGTGCAAATCGCCCTCGACACTGACTTGATAGACGTTGCTATAACCGTTGAAATCTGGCACGGCTTGCAAATTATGGATAACCCCGTTGACCTTGACCGCAACATTGCCAGTCTCCGGCGACCAGATCGAAAATGTGGTTGCCGTGTTTGAGTAAACAGCCCCTAAACGGTTCACCTGGGCCGGACAGTTGACCGTGCATGGCATGGCTTCAACGGTGTAATGGCGCGTTAGATCATTGACCGTGATTTTGTATTGCCCTGTACCTGTCTGATAAATATCCGCACCGGTCTGGTCAAGAATATTGTCGCTATTGTTATCGCCATAATTGGTTGCCCAATTACCGCTGACATCAAACTTGAAACGCTGATTGGCCTGGCCATCGAAATTAACGGTCAATTCCCAAGTATTGTTTGCCACCAAAGCCATAGCAGTAGTTCCCCAACTATTGGGTGTACCACGAAAATACAGCGATGGAAAAACCTGGCTAAAACCGGTGTCCTGGCAATGGTTGACAGCCTGGGCACTAATCGCCCTGGTGCTGCTGTTGAAGGTGATTTTGTAATGGGTATTGGCGCTGACCGCGTAGTCGGCTGAGGGATAGTTTTCTGTCCAATTGCCATACCGGTCAATTTTGAAACGCGGCCCGCCGTTGGCATCACCACCAGCAAAGTGCTGGCAGGTTTCATAAAGATTGGATGCGGTTTGTGTCAGGGCCACAGTGCCCCAGCTATTGGGTGTACCGCGAAAAAACCAATCGGCCTGGACACAAGTAGAAAAACTGCAAATAAACAGACAACTGGCAAGAGCCAGTCTGTAATTGACGGTATGCATGATGATTGCCTCTATTTTTATCATTATTGTTAAGGCTTGTGTGGCTAGCTAGTGCTGTAATAGTTATGTTAATTAGCCGACAGTGTCCCTTGTAAAAGCAGCAAGCCTTGTCTGTCTCGCCAGCCATTGGCCAGGATTAGCGCAATAATCGTTGATAAACCTGGCCGATAACAAGCATACAACTCGCTGCTGCATACGTATTCATCTATTTGCAATGCTGACTGACCTGTGCCAAATCCAGCAGCTCGCGCAAGGCCACCGAAAAAATAGCAAAATCCGGGGCATTAATGGACTGCAACTCCATAATCATTTGCTGCCAGCGTGTCACCAATCGCTGATGAGCTGTGCTCCAACGCTCTATGCGCTGTGTCATCAGTAAAGTGCCATCCTGCTGATCGGTACTACACTGCATCAGCGAAATACTCAAACTGCGCAATTGCGACTCCAGGTCACCCAGGCAAGTCTCGCGTGCCATAGCCTGCCAGACATTATCCACCGGGATATTGGCGATTTGCCCATAAAACCAGGGCAGGTTGAGATGGTCCCCAATGGCAAAATACGCATGCCCCAGCTCACTCACCGGTAATTGTGTTACGCGGGCTGCCTCAACCACACTCAAACCGGAATACAAGTCCGCCGGCTGGGCCAAGCGATGTACCAGCCTATCGGGTAAACCCGCTCGCTGTAATTCATCGACCTGGGATTGCCATTCCAGTAATAATTCACTGCCTACATATTTGGGCAGGTCCAGCGCTAATTGTTGTAAAGCCGGGGCAAAATAAGCCACCTCGGCAGCAACATCCAGGTTGCCGCGCCGGTTGCGCAAGAACCAGCGCGTTGCGCGCCTGACTTTGCGCATCATGTTGTTAATCAAACGCCATTGCAGTGCTGGCTCCAGAACAATCCGATCCAGAGCTGACAATAATTCAGGTAAGGTGTAAATATCCCGTGCAATCACATACGCCTTTGCAATATCCACCAGGCCGGCACCGGTGGATTCCTGCAAACGCAGCGCAAAACTGATTCCCATAGTGTTAACCATGTCGTTGGCCAATTGGGTCGCCAGTATTTCACGGCGCAAAGGATGTTGATGCATAACCTCCCGGTAACCTTCACCAATCACAGCGGGAAACGCACTGTCAACAAATGTCACCAGATAATTATCTTCGGCCAAATCGCTGTGGCTAAGCTCATCCTTTAACAAGGCTTTTGCATAGGAAATCAATAGTGCCAACTCCGGCCGGGTCAGCCCCGTACCTTTTGCCTGGCGCTCCAGCAAGGCATCGTCTTCCGGTAAAAACTCCAGCGCACGATTTAAACGCCCCTGGTTTTGCAGCGCATTGATAAAACGGCGATATTCAGCGCTGCGCTTCAGCGCATCCTGTTGTGCCACACTGATTGCCAAGGTTTGACGGGTGTTGTTGTGAAGCACCAGCTCCGCCACACTATCCGTCATCGCAACCAATAACTGGTTGCGTTGCTTGGTCGTGAGATCACCCTGTGCCACCAGGATATTTAACAGGATCTTGATGTTAACTTCATGATCCGAACAATCAACACCAGCGGCATTATCAATAAAGTCCGTGTTGCAGTTGCCCCCCTTGAGGCAATATTCCACACGACCGCGCTGGGTCATCCCCAAATTGCCACCTTCGCCAAATACTTTACAGCGCAATTCATTACCGTTGACACGCAGGTTGTCATTGGCCTTGTCACCAACCTCTGCATGGGTTTCATGGCTGGCCTTCACATAGGTCCCTATACCGCCATTCCAAATCAAATCAACTGGCGCCTGTAACAAGGCATGGATCAATTCATTCGGTGTCAGGGTTGGTGTATCCAGCATTAAAAGCTCGCGCAGCTGTGCACTCAAGGCGATGGATTTTGCACTGCGACTAAAAATATCTCCCCCCGCACTGATGAACTGCCTGTTGTAATCGGCCCAGGTAGTTTTGGGTGTAGTGAATAAACGCTGCCGTTCTAAAAAACTGGTTTCCGGATCGGGAGTCGGATCGATAAAAATGTGTTGGTGGTTAAATGCCGCTACCAATTTGATAGCGCGCGATAGCAACATACCATTGCCAAATACATCGCCCGCCATATCGCCAATACCGACAACCCGGATGGACTCACGCTGCACATCGACACCCTGCTCCCTGAAATGGCGCTGCACCGAAATCCAGGCACCGCGCGCGGTAATTCCCATGCCCTTGTGGTCGTACCCCTGGCTGCCGCCAGACGCGAAAGCATCTCCCAGCCAGTGGCCATAATCTGCCGAAATTTGGTTGGCAATATCGGAAAAACTGGCTGTCCCCTTATCGGCAGCGACCACCAGATAGGGATCAGGTTCGTCATAGGCCAGTATCTGTACGGGAGAAACCAGTTCGCCCTGGCAATAGTTATCCGTCAGATCCAGCATGCCGCGAATCATGGTTTGATAACAGCGAATCGCTTCCGCCAGGATGGCTTCACGGTCGGCATTAGCAGGCATTTGCTTGCACACAAACCCACCTTTGGCTCCGCTGGGCACGATCACTGCGTTTTTTACCTGCTGGGCTTTTACCAGGCCCAGTATTTCGGTGCGGTAATCCTGTAAACGATCCGACCAGCGCAGCCCACCGCGGGCGACTTTGCTGGTGCGTAGATGCACAGCTTCCATATGGGCCGAAAAAACAAAAATTTCAAATAGCGGACGCGGCTCGGGTATATCGGGAATATGTCGCGGACTGAACTTAAAGGAGAGATAGGCTTTGGGCTGCTGCTGTTGATCGCATTGGAAATAATTAGTTCGCAGTGTGTATTCCATCAGCACCAGGTAACGGCGCAGGATACGGTCTTCGCTCAGGTTTTCCACCTTATCCAAGGCGGCCAGTAACTGTTCACGCAGCGCTTCAAGTGTTGCACCACGATCAGCACAGCTATAAGCGGGATCAAACTTACACTGGAAAAATGCCAGGAGCTGCCGCACCAATCGCCAATTATGCTGCAATGCACTGGCAATATATGACTCGGCAAAGGGAAACAGCGTCTGGTGCATATAGCTGGCGTAAGCGCGCAACACCACTACCTGCCGCCAATCCAGTTGGGCCAGTGCAATCAACTTGTTAAAACTGTCGTTACTGGCCTGTCGATGCCAGATAGCAATAAAGGCATCGGTTACCGGTTGGCGAATAGCAGCCACATCCAAGGCCTGTTGCTGGTTTAACGACAGGCGAAAGTCATGCAGCCAAACCCTTTCCCCACTGCAGCGGCTAATATCATAAGAGCTTTCACTTTCTACGCGGAACCCAAGGTTTTCCAATACCGGGATAACATCCGATAAAGCCAGGCCGTGCGCATAGTGAAATAATTTGAATTGGCACTGGTGCTCTGCACATCCCAGGGGCTGGTAGAGTTGGATAGCAATGGGATTCTGTGCAGACAGGCTCACAACTGCGTGTAAATCCTGTGCGGCGACACGCGCGTCGAAACTATCCTGATACGCCGCTGAAAAACCCTGGCGAAAATCCTGTAACAGCCTATTGCCCGGCTCTTCACCATAGGTATCCAGGAGCGCGGTGCGCAGATGATCATCCCAGGTGCGAGTGATATTGATGATCCCGGCTTCGAGTGCAGACAGGTCTATATCTCCCAGCGCAATACCCTCAACATTAAATACCAGATAAAGCCGCGCCAATACAGATTCCGACAAATAACTGTTAAATTCACAATCCTGTGTCCCCAAGGCTTTGCCAATGAGTTCCTGAATAGATAAACGAATCCGCGTAGAAAAATTATCACGCGGGAGATAGACCAGAAAATTGACAAAATTACCAAATAAATCGCGCCGCATTAACAAGCGTACCATGGCGCGCTCATTGATTTGCGCTACGGTGGTCAGCGTCTGGAATAACTCCGTGCTGCTGCTGAGAAATAATTCGTTGCGCGGAAAGGTTTCCAGCAGGCGTCGAAAGTTTTTACCATCATGGGTATTCGGATCAAGGCCACTTAACTCAAATACCTTGGTGACCTTGGCGCGGATCAACGGAATCTGCCAGGGGCTTAGCAGATAAGCCTCCGAGGTATACAGCCCCAGCAAACGCGCCTCACCGATGACATTGCCCTGTTCATCAAAACGTTTGACAGCCAGGTAGTCCGCATAGGCAGAGCGATGGATACGCGCGCGTCCCGGCGCCTTGGAAAAAGCAATGGCCTGAGGCACCACATGAAAGCGCACACTGCCCTCGCTGAACTCATCGACCGCGACCTGGTTGAGGCAGGGATCACGCAGGGCAAAGCTGCCAAGGCGTGCCTGGGTGTTCTCCTGTAGATACCGGCGCCCGTCCTGCTCGACAAATTCGTACTCGCGATACCCCAAAAATGTGAAATGGTCGTCCGCCAGCCATTCAATAAATTCGCAGGTTTCCGCAATCACTGCCGCCGCTGGCGCCTGGGTTTGTCGGCGCAGGTTGTCCACCAACGCCAGTGCGGCAGTGCGCATAGCCGGATAATCGGCAACCACCTGTTCCAGTTCACGCAATACCTCCACCAGGCTATCCCGGATAAGATCCCGGTCGGCCTGCTGGCTATGCAGGCTGATCTCCATAACGACCAGGGCTTCCTTGGTACTGCTATCGCCCGGTATCAGCGACAGGAGTGTCCCTGCGCTGTCGCGCTCAACCGTCAGTACCGTACTTTTCATCACATAGATCGCAATGTTGCGGCGATTGAGCTCAATCCGGATCGAGTCCACCAAAAAAGGCATGTCTTTTTGCAAGACCATCAACAGGGTATGCGGGGAGAGCCATCCATGTTGGGCCAGGTCGGGGTTATACAGTTGGATCTGTGGGCCGGAACCCTCAAAGTGCTGCAGGAACCGCCAGGATTGGTAGAGGCTGCCAAACACATCACCCAGTGCGCGGCCGCGCAGTTCATCCAGGGGATAATGGCTGAAGTAACGTTCGGCCAGGCCGAGCAGGCTGGCGAGTTGCGGCGGCTCAAGGCGACTTTGGGCATAGCGTTGAAACTCGGCCCAAAACTCAGGAAAAGTCTGGTGACTGACAAGAGGGTTATTCATGGCATCCTCCTGGATTAATCTGGCCCCGGTTAGTTAAGACTAGACGAAAAAACTGCATAAACAGTTGAAATGATTGGGAACTGCCACCAGATAGGGCAGTCTATCGAGCGCCGCGTTCAGTGCCCTGAAGCACCCTGGCCAATTGCCAATAAACAAGAGAAGGTAGTTCAGCATGCATGCCTATCCACAGATACACGCCCTCAATAACTGGCTCAGTGAGCAGATCATCGGCCAGGAACACCTGCTTCAACGCCTGCTGATTGCCCTGCTTGCCGATGGCCATTTGTTGGTGGAGGGCGCTCCCGGCCTGGCCAAAACCAAAGCGATCAAAACCCTGTCGCAAGCCATTGCCGGCAATTTCCACCGCATCCAATTTACCCCCGACCTGCTCCCCGCCGACGTGACCGGTACCGACATCTACCGCCCGCAGGAAGGCAAGTTTGAATTCCAACCCGGCCCTATCTTTCACAACCTGGTTCTGGCTGACGAAATCAACCGCGCCCCGGCCAAAGTGCAATCGGCGCTGCTGGAGGCCATGGCCGAACGCCAGGTGAGTGTCGGCAGTCGCACCTATCCCCTGCCGCCCCTGTTTATGGTGATGGCGACCCAAAACCCGATTGAGCAGGAAGGTACCTATCCGCTGCCCGAAGCCCAACTCGACCGATTCCTGTTGCACGTCGTCGTGGATTACCCCAGCGCCGAGGCAGAGAAACGCATCCTGCGCCTGGCGCGCGCCGAAGCAGCATCGCAAAGCAGCAGCGCCCCGGAACCCATCAGCCAGGAAACCCTGTTTGCCGCCCGCCAGGAAGTCCTGGCCCTGCATATGGCGGAGCCGGTGGAGGAATACATTGTCCAGTTGATCAATGCGACTCGCCGACCATCTCTCTACGGTGAAGACCTGGCGCAATTGATCGAATACGGTGCCAGTCCCCGCGCCACCATTGCGCTGGATCGCTGCGCCCGCGCCCACGCCTGGCTCAATGGCCGCGACTATGTCAGTCCCGATGACGTCCAGGCTGTTGTGCACGATGTACTGCGCCACCGTTTAATCCTGAGTTTTGAGGCCGAAGCGCGCGGTATCAGTAGCGACCAGGCGATCGATAAATTACTTGCCGTTGTTCCGCTGAGTTAAGCCCATGGCCGCCCTGTCAAATCGCGACCTGGCACCCAACCCTTTCCTGCTGCCGCAAGGTGCCTACGCCCAACTCGATTGCCTGTTAGGCAGCCGCTTTATTGCGGAGGATCTAAGTCTCAGCAGTGTCAAACCGGCCAGGAGCCTGTTGGCTGGCAGCGTGCGCACCCGCTATCGCGGCCGGGGTATGGACTTTGAGGAAGTGCGCCTGTACCAAGCGGGGGACGATATACGCTCTATTGATTGGCGGGTTACCGCACGCACCCAGGTACCGCACACCAAACTGTATCGCGAAGAGCGCGAACGACCGGTCTTTTTATTGGTTGACCAGCGCGCCAGCATGTTTTTCGGCAGCCGGCGCTGCTTTAAATCGGTATTGGCTTGCTACATTGCCGCCACCCTTGGCTGGACAGCCCTGGGCAATAGTGACCGCATAGGCGCACTGGTTTTTGGCGATAGCGACCAGCGCGATATACGTGCGCGGCGCGGCAAGCACGCACAGTTGGAACTGATCCACCAACTGCAGGAATTTAACCGGCGCCTCACCAGCCCTATTGCCTCCGAGCACTCACTATCCCTGGCCGAATTGCTGGCGGATTTGCGCCGTATCAGCAAACCGGGCAGTGCCCTGTTTATCATCAGCGACTTCCGCGATATGGATGAGGCCTGCGAGCGCGAATTATTCAGCCTCGCCCGCCATGCAGACCTGACACTTATCCATGTGTACGATCCGCTCGAACAACAACTGGATAGCAACCAGCCACTCAGTGTCAGCAACGGCCAGGTACGCGTGCAACTACCTGCGCAACAGCGCAGTTTCCAGCAGGCCTATCGCGCCCTGTTCGAGCGCCGCCTGGAACTCTTGACGCAAACCGCCAAACGCCTGGGAATTGCGTTGCTCAGCCTAAGTACCCAGGACGATTGCGCCCAGCAATTGCGCCAGACCTTCGGTCGTCGTCGCTAAGGCAGGTGCAGACATGAAAACCCAAGCTTTGCCGCAAAACCTGCCCATGCCCCAATCCGCTTCCCCGTTGGATCAATTGGCCGATATACACCTGCCCGATCCAGTCAGCCTATGGCCACTCGCTCCCGGCTGGTATCTGTTATTGGTATTACTGCTGATTTTTATATGGGTTAGCTATGTCGTTTATCAGCGTCAACAGCGGCAGCGCTATCGCCGCGAAGCCATCCGGGCGCTACAGCAAGCACTTGCGGATTACCGGCAACACGGCAGCCTGGCCTCTTACCTGCAAGTACTCAATCTCACATTGCGCCGCACAGCCTTGAGCGCTGGCGCCTCCCAGGCTGTACTCAGCCTTACCGGATTGCCATGGCTCCAGTGGCTTGACCAGGGTGCCCAATTACCCGGTCGTTTTTCCGACCACACCAACCTGCTGCTGGTGGCGCCCTACCAGAAATCACCGGAGGTCGCCGGATTGGAAGACGTCCAGCGGCTGGCTTTAGCCTGGGTAAAGGGCCATAACCTCAAGCGCGCAGGCAAGCTGATAAAACCAGCCCGGGAGACCACCCATGTTTGAGCTGGAATGGCCCTGGCTGTTGCTGCTGGCCCCCCTGCCCTTATTGATACGCTGGTTGCCGCCCCTGGAGCGCAGCGAGGCAGCCCTGCGCGTCCCGTTCTTCGGTGCAGTAAACACCCTGGCCCAGTCCGGTTCCGGCAATAGCCACCGGCGCCTGGGGCGCATCCTGGCACTCTGGATCATCTGGCTTGCCAGTGTACTGGCAGCCGCCAACCCGCAGTGGGTTGGCGAAGCGACCAGCATGCCTAACAGTGGCCGCGACCTGCTCCTGGCCGTGGATATTTCCGGCAGCATGCGTGAGCCGGATATGGTCTATAACAATCGCCGCATTACACGCCTGATGGCCGTTAAAAAAGTGGTGGGCGATTTCGTGGCGCGCCGCCAATCCGATCGACTGGGGTTAGTCCTCTTTGGTACCCAGGCTTTTTTACAGGCGCCGCTGACCTTCGATGTAAAAACCGTGCAGGAAATGCTTATCGAAGCCGAATCGGGTTATGCCGGGGAAGCAACCGCCATCGGCGATGCCATCGCACTCAGCATCAAGCGCTTACGTGAACAACCCAATGCCAAGCGGGTTATCATCCTGCTGACCGATGGTGAAAATACTGCCGGCGAACTGGGCATTGCGACTGCCACGGATTTAGCGGTTAAAGCCAACACCAAGATTTATACCATCGCGTTCAGTCCCTATGATCGCGAAGTGGATTCACACAGCATGCAACAAATTGCCGAGCAAACCGGCGGCGAATTCTTTCGCGCACGCAACACCCGCGACCTGGAAGAAATCCATCGCCAGTTAGACCTGCTTGAACCTACAGCGCAGGATGAAGCGACATTCCGCCCGGTAGAAAGCCTATTCTATTGGCCACTGGCAATTGCCCTGTTAACCAGTTTGCTCCTCGCACTTGCCCCCATGGTGCGCATTCCTGTACGGGGAAATGAGGCATGACAGACCTGCTCAACCAATTTCATTTTTTACGCCCCTGGTGGCTAGTCGCTATAGTGCCCGCAGCACTATTAATTATCGGGTTGTGGCGCCGCCAGTATCAGGCACAAAGTTGGCAACAATTGATCGCACCGGATTTACTGCCCTATTTACTGGATGGCAAAACCACCCATATCAATCCGCGCTACCTGCTCGGTTTACTGTTGGGCTGGATCATTGCCTGCACTGCACTGGCCGGCCCCACCTGGGAAAAACGTCCGGTAAGCCTGGAAAAAAACCAACAGGCACTGGTGCTCTTGCTCGACTTGTCGCCTTCTATGTTGAGCGAAGATTTAAAGCCATCCCGCCTGCTGCGGGCACGCCTGAAGATTGCCGACATCCTCAAGCGCCGCCAGGACGGCTATACCGGCCTGGTGGTGTATGCAGGCGATGCCCATGTAGTGACACCGCTGAGCGATGACAGCAAAACCATTATCAACCTGTTACCCGACCTGACCCCTTACATCATGCCGTTATCGGGCAGTAATACCGAAGCAGCCATCGGCCGCGCGCTGCAAATGATGCACGACAGCGGTATCAGCCAGGGCGATTTATTGTTGCTAACCGATGGCGTCACGGCAGATGCCCAGGCACGCATTGTTGAGCTGATGCAAGCGCACAAGGATATTCGCCTCTCTATCCTGGGTGTGGGGACTACCAGCCCAACCCCGATCCCTGCCAGTAAAGGCGGCTTTGTGCGCGATCGCGCCGGCGGCATCGTCACAACACAATTGAATATCAGCGAGCTGCGCGATCTGGCACACAAAACCGGTGGTCGCTACCAAACCTTTGTCGACACCACGGCGGATATCGATGTGTTGTTAAGGGATGATCCACACCGTTCTCCTCAACACCAAACCGATAAAACCCAGCGCGAATTTGATAGCTGGTATGACCGGGGGCATTGGCTGGCGCTGCTGCTGTTGCCCATTGTCCTCTACAGTTTCCGCCGCGGATTGCTGCTCAGCCTGCTGTGCCTGCCCTTGTTGGGACTGACGCCGCAAAACAGTTATGCCTTCGGCTGGGACGATTTGTGGCGCAACAAAAATCAGCAGGCCTACCAGGCCTTGCAAGAAGAACAGACACAAAAAGCAGCCGAGTTGTTTAACGATCCCAACTGGAAAGCAACCGCAGACTATCGCGCCGGGCATTACGAACAAGCCGCCCAGGGTTTCGCCAAAGATGATTCTGCCCGTGGCCATTACAATCGCGGCAATGCCCTGGCCAAGGCAGGCAAACTGGATGATGCTATCAACGCCTACAACCAGGCCTTAAAGCGCAACCCCCATTTTGCTGATGCGCAAAAAAACCGTGACCTGGTAGAACAGGCCAAACAACAACAGCAACAGCAACAGCAAAACCAATCCCAGAATAGCCAGTCGCAAAATGACGACTCGCAAGATAACCAGCAGGACGGTCAACAACAGGATAGCCAGCAGCAGAATACCGGCAACCAAGCCGATAAACAGGATCAATCTTCCGGTGAGCAGCAGGAGCAAGACACGCAACAACAAGACACCTCACAACAAAACCAGAGTGAACAACAAGGCCAAACCGAACAGCAAAACAGTGAGCAAACATCCCAGCAGCAGAGCGCACAGGATGAAGAAGGCCAGGAGCTGAGCGAGGAAGAAAAAGCGGAAGAAGCGCGTCGCCAGGCAGAAGAACAGGCACAGCGTGAGGCTGAGCAGGCGCAGCAAGCTAATGCAGCGCAAGAGCAGTCATCCGATGAGCAACAATCCGACGAACAACAGGCACTGGCCCGGCAAATCCAGCCGGATGATGGTTTAACAGACGAAGAGCGCCAGGCTATGGAGCAATGGCTGCGCCGGGTGCCCGATGAGCCGGGTATGCTGCTAAAAAACAAATTCAAAGACCAGTACCGCAAACGCCGTATGCAAATGTTCAATGGCGAATGGGAAGCACCGGAAAACGGTGCAACTGACCGCTGGTAATCCATCAAGGGATAACAACTGACTATGCAACATCCGATCGCTAGCACAACATCCCGTATTAACCTTTTGCCAAGCGCAATGAAGGCCTGGCTTTGTCTATTGCTGGTGCTATGCCTGTGGCCCTCTGCCTGGGCAGCCAACCTGACAGCCAGTGTCGATAAGAACCTGATCGGCCTTAATGACACCTTTACACTGCGCTTACAGTACGATGAAATCGACAAAAGTGTTAGCCCGGACCTGAGTTCACTGCAACACGATTTTGAAGTACTGAATACGCAAAGCGGCTCTGTCGTCAGCATTGTCAATGGCCAATCGCAAAGCTATACCCATTGGACCATTGATCTGGCACCGCGCAAAATCGGCAAATTGATTATCCCGTCCTTCAATATCAAAGGTGCAGTCAGCGATGCCATTGAAATTACCGTCGAAGGTAAAAGCAAACGCGCGCAGGCCGATAATATCCAGGTAGAAACCCTGGTCGAAAAACCGTCCCTCTATGTACAGGAACAATTGTTTGTCACCGTTCGCCTGAAAATAGATGCCAACCTTTCACTGAATGGCGGCAACATGGAACCACTGCAAATCAAGGATGCACTGGTCATTCAATTGGAGGACAAGAAATATCGCATGAATGAAAATGGACGCCTGGTTGACATCATCGAAAGTCGTTTTGCCGTCTACCCGCAAGTCAGCGGTGAAATGATTATCCCCGCCATTTTGTTCCAACTGGATGTCGGCGGTAACCAATGGGATATGCGCAGCTTCTTCGGCACCAATCGCGGCAACCTGATACGCCTGCGCACGGAAGAACAGCGCATTACCGTTACGCCTTCACCACAGGACCCCAAAGCCCAACCCTGGCTGCCAGCACAAAACCTGCAACTGGAGGAACACTGGAGTACCAACCCGGAAACACTCAAGGTAGGCGACCCTATCACCCGCACTATTACTATCCGTGCCCAGGGACTCAGTGCCGCGCAATTACCGCCGCTGCCAACCCTGGATATCCAGGGGTTAAGCAGCTATCAAGACCAGGCACAAACCGAAGACCAGAAGCAAGACAATGGTGTTACAGGTTCCCGTGTTGAAACTACGGCGATAGTCGCCAACCGCAGTGGCAGCTACACCCTACCCTCCATCAAGTTACATTGGTGGGATACCCAGGAAAAAGTCTTTAAAACGGCAGAACTTGCCAGTACTCGCCTTAACGTGAGCAGTGGTGCCAACAACATGGATGCAATTGTAGATAAAGACAGCAACACCCATGATGAATACACATCTGTTCCACTGAATACCGAATTGAACCTATCCGCTAACCATCAAACCAAAGCCTCTCTACCCATCTGGGTTTATGTGTTGCTTGCCGCAAGTCTGTTAGCCAATGTGTGCTTATTCTGGCTATATCGGCAAGCACGCCTCGGCAAAAACACCCGATCAACCGATCAGCAACAAGATGGAAAAGAACAACACAGCAATGAAAAAGCGGCATGGCAACAAGTTAGAGAAGCGATAGGCAACAAGGCTACGCCAGAAAAACTGCGTGAAGTGTTGTTGCACTGGGGAAGGATTTTCTGGCAAGACGCGCAATTAAATAGCCTTGATAGGCTTGGCCGTCAATTTGGCTCCGCCGAACTGATAGAACACCTCAAACAATTGGACCGTTGTATTTATAGCCAGAAACATAGCGAATTGGACCTGGACGCATTGAAACAACTCCTGGCCAGCCTGCGCCAGGCCACCCAGCGCAAGCAGGAGCAAACCCTCAAGGCACTTTATCCCCACTAAATCAACATCCTTGCAGACAAAAAATACCAGGCTTGGCCTGGTATTTTTTTATTGAAAAACTGCTTTTCAATAAACAGGATTTAATAAGCTGCACAGTTTTTTACCCGTTCAAACCATGGCTCACCTCAAATTGGCTGGCGCCCGTTAACCTTCATATCGGTAGAACTGTAGGTTCTCAATCTGTCGGTCAAACTGCTCAAGAATATGATCGATACAGCGCGTTGCCAATGCAAAATAATCACCTGGTGCAATGGTGGGTTTATCTACAACCAATTGGGTCTCTATACATTGCATCAAGCTTTTGATTTCCTGGCGCAATTTTTCCGACCAAGCCTCCTCTACCGACCCTGAGATTTTATTGCGCAAATGATTTAACTGGATACGCATCACACTGGAACATTCACCGCGTGCAGCTACACCTGTACCCAATGCACGCGCCTGGCCAATATACTCTGCAATGGATAACAAATAACGCCAATCTGTATCCAATGAACCACCGCCCATCTTGGCTAAATGATGGGAGTCAGCCACATCCTCTATCAGATACAGTAGATTGGCGATCAAAATATTATGTTGCTTGAAGTTGTTATCAGCATCGCCCTGCAAATAGGACTGGGCCAAACGCTGCCAGTGATCCAGCAAACTCTTCCATTTGATATTATCGCGAACCCATAATCCCGAATCCTGGATGTCTTGCGCAATACGTTTTACATGGAGATTAACCTTATCAATTTCCGCTTGGACACTGGTATTGCCATTGATATACCCTGTAGTCAAGCCACGGTGTTGCTGGATATAGGTCAATAGGTTGCGCATCAGTTTTATGTATTCAATCCCCCGCGCCAGCATACGTTCGGCGATCCTGCGTTTGCGCTTAAGCGATAGCGCGAGAAACAGCAGGAACAACAGCGAAAATAACACAAAGAAAATCAACAGAGAAAAAGGCGTTTCCATAGTTTTATCCCGCCCGATGGGTTAAACGATGCACGTGTTGCGCAATTTCAGCTGCCTGCCCTGCACGAAAACTGTTTTTATTAGCCAAATCTGCCGTGCTTCAATATCCCGGAAAAATGTCAACCACTGCCAGCGACAATCCTCCAGACATTACGGATGGCAGGACCCATAATTTCACCGCTGCTACAAACTGACCCAAAGTCCGCAAGACCAACTTCACTCGATACTCAACAAAGCTCCACCTCATGCACCAAACACAAGCAGGCAAATTCAATACCATTTTTTTTGCCCCAAAACACAGCAACGCTAACAGACCAACAACGTGTTTTTGTGTATCCATTACTGCTTTAAAGTGGGATGGCCGCTGACTCAATATTCATGCTTCAACATTCGTGCCAGCTAATTCGATAGTGGAGGGTCTGGAAACGTGATGATTGTTGCGAACCTATAAAAAACCCAGGCCGAACTAGGCTTCCAGCGAAATAGGTGATAAAAATAACCGCCTATTTATCGCAACATTCACTTGCTAATACGAATGGAAAAATACGTTCAGGCCGGGAAACTCCCGGCCATAAGAAGAGAGGAAAACCAGGTAAAAAGATCAGGCCAAACTTTTACTAACGACCTCAAATACATCCTTGGACAATTCAGGCTCTGCCCGGATACGTTCCAATTGGGCCTTCATCAATTGTTGACGTACATGGTCGTACTTTTTCCACTTGGTCAAAGGCGTTAACAAACGCGAGGCAATCTGTGGATTCTGGCGATTGAGCTGGATAATCTGGTCAGCCAGGAAAGCATACCCCTCGCCATTCCCACTATGGAAATTAATGGCGTTGCCGTTGCAAAACGCTCCGATTAATGAGCGGATCTTGTTAGGGTTTTTACCATCATATGCAGAATGTTGCAGCAGGGCCCTTACACGACTGAGGGTATCCGGCAGCTGACATCCAGCCTGAACACTCAGCCATTGGTTTACCACCAGCGATTCATGTTGCCAGCGCCCAAAGAAATCTGCCAATGCTGCCAGGGAATACTCTTGCGCTAGCGGCGCCTCACTGTTAACCAACTGGGTGAGCGCAGCCATAACATCTGTCATGTTATTCCCATGGCGATATTGCTGCTCACACGCGCGAATCGAGCCTTCATCATGAATCAACATCAGATAAGCCAATGCCACGTTTTTGAGGCTACGCGTCGCAATTGCATCGGCTGTTGCTGCATAGGGCTGCCGATGGTCATAAGACTGGTAAATACGCGTGAAATCATCTGCCAAGGCATTGGCCAATGCCTTGCGCACAGCCTGGCGACTGTAATGAATGGCTTCCACATCGATTACATCCGCCAACTCACTGATATAGGCTTCCGATGGCAATGTCAGCATGTATGCCACCATTGCCTGATCCAGGCTGGCATCTTGCAATACGCGGCGATAGGCATCGACCAATTGCGCACTGAGGCTAAACCCATCCAGGGACCGCTCTTGCTGATAAGCAGCCATAGCCGCAGAAATGGCCTGTAACCCCAACTGTTGGCTCGCTTCCCAGCGACTGAATCCATCGCTGTCACGGCTCATCAGCAGGATTAAATCCCGGGTCGAATAGGCGTAGTTCAATTTCACTGGTGCAGAGAAACCGCGCAATAAGCTGGGTACCGGTTTTTCCTGTACCCGCTCAAACACAAATGTCTGCTCTGCGTCCGTAAGTTCAAGAACCCGATGGGTGTTATCACTGGTTTCAAAATCCGGCTGGGAACCTTGCAGATACAAAGGTAAGTCCCCTGCACTGCCCAACAACCCCATGGCAATCGGGATATGGAACGGCAATTTATTCTGGCACTCTGGCGTTGGCGGACAAGATTGCTTGATAGTTAATGAATAGGTCTGCGCATCTTCATCATAATAGTCTGTGACGTCCAGGCGCGGCGTACCTGCCTGGGAATACCAGCGTTTAAACTGCGACAGGTCACGACCGGATGCATCAGCCAGGGCAGTGACGAAATCTTCTGTGGTTACTGCCTGGCCATCATGTCGATCAAAGTATAAATCCGTGCCTTTGCGGAAGTTTTCCTTACCCAGCAGGTTAGCCAGCATACGGATCACTTCCGCACCTTTTTCATACACCGTCATGGTGTAGAAGTTGGAGATTTCAATGTAGGATTCCGGACGGATAGGATGAGCCATGGGGCCTGCATCCTCTGCAAATTGCAGGGTGCGCAGCAGGGTGACATCTTCTACCCGCTTGACGGTGCGCGATCCCATGTCGGCGGAAAACTCAGAGTCGCGGTAAACGGTAAAACCTTCCTTCAAACTTAACTGGAACCAATCGCGACAGGTAACCCGGTTACCACTCCAATTGTGGAAATACTCATGGGCCACAACACCTTCAACACGCTGGAAGCCCACATCGGTGGTCGTTTCCGGTTTGGCCAGCACACAAGAGGTATTAAAAATATTTAACCCCTTGTTTTCCATCGCTCCCATATTGAAATCGTCTACCGCGACAATCATAAAAATATCCAGATCGTATTCGCGCCCATAGACTTCTTCGTCCCAGCGCATGGCATGTTTGAGTGAAGCCATGGCATGGTCGCACTTATCCAGATCCTTGGGCTCCACAAAGATGCGGAGTGTCACCGCTCGCCCCGAGCTGGTGGAAAAACTATCTTCGATATGGGCCAGGTCACCAGCAACCAGTGCAAACAAATACGCCGGTTTTTTAAAGGGGTCATGCCAAATGGCATAGTGACGCTCCTCACCGGCATCACCCTGTTCGATCAGGTTACCGTTAGATAACAATACCGGGTATTTTTTATCCGCAATAACCTTGGTGGTGAATTCACTCATCACATCCGGGCGATCCAGATAGTAGGTAATTTTGCGAAAGCCCTCAGCCTCGCACTGCGTGCAATACATAGTGCGCGAGCGATACAAACCTTCCAGTGATGTATTGGACTCCGGTTTTATTTTAGTGATAGTTATCAGGGTAAATGTTTCTGGTGTGTTAAAGATCGTCAGGCTTTCTTCACCAAATGTGTAATCGCCCTCTTCCAACAAGCGCCCATCCAGCGATAGAGAAACAAGCTCAAGGTCTGCACCCTGTAAGGTTAATTCGGTTGCTGCCTGTTTGGCAGCCGGATTGCGGCGCAAGGCCAACATGCAACTCACCAGGGTATAACCATCGTGAATATCGACATTAAGGTCTGTAGTATCGATCAAATAATCCGGAACCTGATAATCCTTCAGATAAATGGTTTTCGGTGCTGGCGCGTTCATAGACTGGTCCCCGGTCATTTATTCAACCCACTTGATAGGTTTGTCGTGGTCTTCATGTTCATGGTCACTGCCACAAAAGCTGTGAGGCTCGGGCGGTATGTAACCTGTATGTGTATCTTGCGGCAAGTTTTTGTGCTCATAGGCGATCACCGCTTGCATGCATAATTCACGCTGCGCTTGTGTCAGTCGATTGCCATCCGGCCATTTTCCCAATTCAACAGCACGCTTAAGGCTGTGATAGATATCCGGTGTCAAACTGGCCAACAATTGTTGCAAATTCATAATCGTGAGTTCAGGTAATGGATTAACGTCGGGATTTAACAATATAAAGCAGGAGTGCAAAAGCGGCGCCAGCAATCAATCCTGTCGCATGATTGGCATTGGCGATACCACCATCCATAAAAAGATCCACTACACCGGTCATTCCCACCACCAGCCAAACAAGCATAAACCAGAGCATACTGGCAGGCACATCAATTAATGGGTGAGGCATAAGGCGCCGCAACACCAGGATAACGCCAATAAAACTATAAATAACGCCGGATATTCCCCCAAAATTGGGCATACCCGTCCAATAGTATTGCCCGAGGTTGGCAAGCACACCCGCCACCGCGACCAACAATAAAAAACACCAATGCCCCAGCAGTAACTCCAAGCGCTGGCCAAACCACCACAACAGGATCATATTAAACGCAAGGTGAACCATGCCGAAGTGAAGAAAGATCGGCGTCAGCAGGCGCCAGATCTCACCGCACGCGAGTGATTCATCTAACGGGACAAAACGGTTGTGGGTGTAATCCTGAAAGGTAAACCAGTGCTCCCAATGACTGCCAATCACTGTACTGCTGATAAACCACCCCAGGATGGATAATCCAATCAGTACAAATACAATCGGTGTAGCCTGAAGCTGTCGGAGAAATTCCTGGCTATCGGCCTCCAGGCTGGATGCCTGGTGCCCGGATGTCGCTTGCAGCTGGATTCGCCCCTGGAGGTATTGCTCAAGAAATTCGTTAAGTGCCGGAATGATATCCGAATCTTGCACAGCCAGAAGTTGCTGGCCGCGATCCTCCGTAATCCGATGGATAACACCACGCTCCTGAAGAAATTGCACCAGGGCGGTCAAATCCTGGTCAAGGGGAAAATGTCTAACCGCAATCCAATCGTTCAAAGGAAAGTCTCAATCATCAAATCAATCTATTTCTATCAAGGGTCAACATAGACCCAGGAAAACTTATTGGCATCCAATTGTGCCTCACCGTCCATACGATATGCCACCAATCGGCCATATTTAACTGCGCTATAGTCGAGACAAGCAAGGTTTGGGGTCAAGGGTTCAGGACGCCCCTTAAGCCAATAATGGCCGACAAACAAAGGCGGCAAATCGCTGGCGTAGTACAGCATCTGGGCACGATGCTCCGGGCTAATCGGGGCATCGGCAACCGCATCAGGCAGCGGATCCGGCTGGAATAACAGCTCGCCATAGGTGTGTGCTGCCGTTGCCCAGAACTTGGTGCGGAATGCGCGCCGGGTATAACCATCCGGGGAGGTCATCACCATGCCTTCAGGCAAGGATAAATCAATCCCCCCCGTTAATCGCTGCTTGGTCAAGGCCGCCTCACTACCGGGAATCACCGAGGCGCGCAGGAATTCCATATCGATATGCGCGCTGCCATATGCCAGGCGATGCCGATCGATAAGCACCTGGTCCCAACAGGCGTGCACAGCCCGGAATACCTGACCGGTCAAGGGATGGCTGAGTTCCGCAAATAGCGGTAATTCAACAAACCAATTGAGGAAATCCGCCCACTCCTGAGGGTAGCGGGCAAATTGTTCCAGGGTTTCGGCAATCTGCCGGGTATTGGCAGGGATATGAGGGCGGAGATATTCGCATACCCCCGGAAGTACCGGTGTGCAATAGGTGATGGCATTGACCTCGTGGTTACCCAGGATCATCAGGGCATTCCCCCTCTCCACCATATCGCGCACCAGGTGCAAGGCTTCGCGAATCCTGGGTCCACGGTCAACCACATCCCCAAGGAAAATTGCCTGGCGCTTCGGATGAAAATAGGTACCGCGCTGTTTTTTGTAGCCCAGTTGCTGCAGCAGGCGCTCCAGCGTCTGCGCACAGCCGTGGACATCGCCAATCAGGTCGTAACCATAGGCTGCACCGGGCGTCACCCAACGGCTTGATTCCGTAGTAGATACCTGATTACCCATATTATTCAGGTTTTAGCAGATGACCACCCCAGCCCAGTTTGGAACGGCAACGCTCGTAAAAGTTGTAATCCAGCGGATGCAAAAGCTCAAGCAATTGCGGTTTTTTGCGAATGATAATTTCATCGCCGGTTTGCACTTCGGCATGGGAGTGACCATCGCAGGTTACCATTGGCAAGGCGCGATTATGCTCCCCCACCATCAGCAAGATTTCACTATCTCCCGACACCACAATGGGTCGGCTGCTGAGCGTATGCGGGTTCATAGGCACTATGACAATAGCATCCAGCTTGGGGTGTAAAATCGGACCGCCACCACTGAGTGAATAGGCGGTAGACCCTGTAGGCGTAGAAACAATCAAACCATCGGAACGCTGGCTGGTAACGAAGGAGCCATCGACATGGATTTCAAATTCCAGCATATGGATAAATTGCCCGGTGTGTAACACCACATCATTCAGTGCATCTGCCAAGGCTATAACCTGGCCGTCACGGCGCACTTCCATATCCAGCAAAAAACGCTTTTCAGATGCAAATTGCCCGGTCAGAACCTCTGCCATCTTTTGCTCAATTTGCTCGGGCGTAATATCTGTTAAAAACCCGAGTCGCCCCCGGTTAACCCCCAGCAAAGGTACTTGATATTTGGCCAGGGCCCGGGCACCGCTTAACAAACTGCCATCTCCCCCCACAACAATGACCAGATCGCAAATTTGCCCGAGGGCGTCCATATCCATAATCTGGCGCGCAGCCTGGGTCAGGGCTATATCGCTGATACGGGCCGCAGTTTCAACCTCAAGTACAAAGTCCTTGCCGCGTTGTTGCAAAAAGCGAATCAAGCGCTCGATTGAATAAACCGCACGCTCATTATTAAGGTGCCCAATCAGGCCGATGGTGGAAAAATGGGTCATACAGGCACGTCATCCTGGCAGGCGCCCTGCCCCTTGATGCCAAAAGCGAATCATGGGAATAAGGCAATCTTAAGTGTGGGGCACGACGATGAAAAAAGCCCCATGGATCAATACCTTGCTATTATAGCCCGGCAACCCTGGCTAGCCAGGGTCAATTTTTCACAGGGTACACCTATGGTATTGCCAGTTTATGATACCCCCTGGCTGAAGCAACAATTGCGCAGCCTGCGTCATCAGGCAGTGCGCGACCTCGCCTGGTGTTGCCTGGGCCAGCCTTTACTGCAAACACTGCCAGACAGCCCCCACACCCAACTACTATCAGGTCTGGCGCCAGTCTCCAGGCTACAAACCTGGCTGCAAGTACTGGACGCTGATCCAACGCCCCTCCTAAACCATTTAGCCTTATTTAAAAGCACTCGCCTGGGCGTTTATTACGAAGCCCTCTGGCATTTTTACTTCACGCAACAGGGCGATTGGGAATTGCTCGGCTACAACCAGCAGGTTAATTACCGGGGACAAACCCTGGGAGCCTTTGATTTCTTGTGTCGCCGACAAAACACCTATTGGCATATCGAGAGCGCCATAAAGTTTTATCTGGGTAATAGCAGTGGCGGGGATCTGTCCGAGTGGCAACACTGGATTGGTCCAAACAACAGTGATCGGTTGGACATCAAACTCAACCATCTACAGCAACACCAGCTTCGCTTGTCTGCTAACGATGAAAAAAACCCTGCCCGGCATTGGTTACAGCAACACTTTACCGAGGCGCCGTTTTGGCACAGCGGCTTGTTATTACAAGGCTATTTCTTTTATCCCTATCAAGAAGCGCATACCGGACAAGCAGCAGGAGCACACCCCGACCATCAGGGTGGCTATTGGATGCGCTGGCAAGACTGCGAAGGTTTTTTGTCACAGAGCCCTGCAAAACGCTGGGTCGTTATCGAGCGCACACATTGGGTATCTCCCGCACAAGGAGACGAACTGGATAGCCTCATGACAAGCGGGCAATTGGCGATCTGGTTAAGTGATTGGACACAAGCCTCCCACAAACCCATCATGATTGCTGAGGTGGAGTTATTCACACACCAGGCACCCTTACCTGTCTGGCAGGAACAAGAGCGTTATTTTGTCGTACCGGACAATTGGCCAGCAACCCACAATACATGATGGCCATCCCCGTTTAGTCACTGGGCACGGCAACACCATCTCGCAATAAATAGTTATTGGAGTCCAGCCAATAAGAAGCATATTTTGACTGTTCCAGCAAGTCTGCACAGTCTGCCAAAGCCCAGGCTTTGTATCCCTGTTGGGAGAGCAGATGGGCCGCTGCACGACTGCGACGACCGGTATCACAATAAAAAATAGTGGGCTGTGTCTTGGATAATAATCTCGATTTGATAGCGAGAATATTCAAAGGCACATTCACCGCCCTGGGCAAATGCGCCTGCGTATATTCTTCTTCACTGCGCACATCGACACATACATGTGTCGCCAATGCCGCCTCCAACTCTGCAAGTGCCAGGGTAGCAACCTGAGGCTCTTTCAGCAGCTTGTAAAAATCCTGCTTTTCCAGGCGCATTAACACGCCATCGGTACGCATCATTACCGTGGCATTGCGCACAGTTTCATTGACCAATGCATCTTCACCAAAACAACGCCCGACACTAATCGTCGCCAGGTGTTCCCTGTTGCCATCGACATGGCGTGTAACATCTGCCTCCCCTTCTTTGATGAAATAACACTGCTCACCCAACTCACCCTGACGAATGACAACATCGCCGGCATAGACCACCTGAGGGGTTAAACACGAAAAGATTTCTTCAACATTGAGCGGGGGAACTTTAAAAAATAAATTGGATTTAAGTACTGTCATCATCCAATCCACGTCTTCATCCAGATCGCGCTGGCGAGAGATAAGCAATTGCAGATAATCGGCCACCTGGCTCCAGGCCAACATTTTGTCGAGACGCTCGCTATTAATACGCAACAGGCTGCAATCAGAATCGGCGATAGCCGTAACACGACGCGGCTGATGATGGGCGATAGGAAACAGGCTTTCACGGCCTTTAATCGCCTGACGCTGTCCATCGGGAGCTACCAGGCTGACATTACCATGGAGGAGATATACATGCTGGTCGTCGTAACTGCCCTCACTAAACAAAGTCTGCCCGGCGCAAGCAACCTCAGGTACGACATCATCCAGAAGCGCGAGCAAATGCGCCTCACTCATATCTTTCAGCGGGACCAAAGAGCGTGTCAGGTTTATATCAAAATCGACCACCGCCGGTTGGTCCTGTATCTGCATCTGCGCTTGCATACACCATCCCCTCCATCAAAACAGCCAATTGATAGTCAAGGCTGAGGATATATTCATTATTATTCAATCGAGCCAAGGTAACTGTTTATCACTTGGCAACTTATCACTAACAATATGAAAAACAGTATGAATAAACCATCACGAATTCGTTAACGGACCTTCCGGACACACAAACCCTCGCCGCCCTTGCAAACCACCTGTGTGTATAGCCACCAGGCGTGTACCGCGGGGCCAATAACCCTGTTGAGCCAGGCAGTAAATCCCCCAAAACAGCTTGAGGGTGTAAACCGGGTCGAGGAGCATACCCGTTTCCTGTTCAAAATCTTGCCAAAACTGATAAAGCCCAACACCGGGAGCCCGACCATAGCCGCCGCCATGGAATCCTGAGATCAATGCCCAACCAGCCGCGGGAGCACCCTTGGTGGAGTCTGGCAAAATTCCTTCCAATGACATAACACTGTCATGTATCTGTACACCCAGGCTGCCTGCGCCCTTAAGGACAGAAAAGCCCAATACCCGTTGTCCGGCGCCAAGCCCAGTCGCAACCCCAGCCAGGCTTGTGCCGGTGCCACACGCGATACAGGTCTGGAAATCACCGTCTATTTGTTGTCGCAACGCCCATCCAACAGCCATCATCCCTGCAGCCCCCAAAAGGTTGGCACCGCCCTCGGGGATGCTGTAAATACTGTTATCCACCCCCTGCACGTTGGTGCCTCCATGGGTGTAGTGACGATAGTCACTGCGCGACACAAACTGCAACTGCATCCCCAGAGACTGGACATCATTCAGCATTAAGCTAAGACTCAAGGGCTGTTCGCCACGAACAATCCCTCTGGCTGGAATCCCACACTCCCTGGCCGCTGCTGCCAGTGCATATAAATGATTGGACCAGGGACCACCGTAACTCACCAACTCGGAAGCACCGGCAAGCCGGGCTGCTTTCAGGTTGTAAAATAATTTATAAAACTTGTTACCACTCTGGGCTGGATCAATCAGATCGTCCCGCCTGACCCACAGAGACAATCCCGCTTTTCTTACCCAGCCACAGACCACAGGCTCAAGCTTGACCCCCAGGGCCACGTCATGGAGTTCTGCCTGAAAACGGGTCACCAGGCTTTTATCGTCAATCAAACACCAGCCTCACAGAACCAAATTTATCACGCGGAGCGATGGAGATTACCACGGCAACCTGGCGTTCGATATAACCATGTGTTACACAACAAACCACCTAGCGACGTTCAGCCACCCGCTGCAATGCAAATGCCTGGTGCTGGGAACAGCGATCAGACTCTCCCGGTAAAAACTCCAGCGGTGACTCAATGCGCGTAACAGCCGTTCCACAAGCATGTCCGCGGGCATCCAGGGCATTGCAGCAAGGTTTTTGGTAATGCTCCCACCAGGCCAGATAAATCGGCTCGCTCACCCCGGATTTTTGCGCGAGGTAAGTCGCGGTATTTTCCAGATAGGCAGCCACATCATCCAGGGGAATACTGAGCTGTCCAATGCCAGGCTGGAAGGTCACAAAACTGATACCTGACTTGACCAAACGGCTCAATAATTGGTCGCCGCCATTTTTAACCATGGCCTGGGCCTCACGCTTCAGGCTGACAATCTCCTCCTTTAGCGCCGTTTCATTTTGATGGCGATAGAACAACTCAACCTCGCGCATTTCCAACATCTCGCGCAACTCTGCTGTAGCCGCTTGCACACGCACATCCAGCTCCATATCGAAATTGGCTTGCAACGCTTGTAACTGGCTAGCCTCATCGGCCTGGGCGGATTTAAGCTTGTGCGCAAAATATTCACGGACCCCATCAATCTTTTTAACCTGGGTATCAAGGCTCTCCTTCAAGACCCGATTGCGCTCTTCCAACTCCTGGTTAGCAGTTTCCAGCTCAGCCATTCGCTGCTGGTAGGATGTCAAACGCTGTTGGTGCTCGTGCTGTGCCGCCTGTAAGCGGGACTGGAGTTCGGAATTGAGCGTCGCCAGGCGCAAACGCTGCTCCTTGGCCAACTGGGCCACCTTGTCGCGCAGTTCCCCGGTGTAATACTCGTGAAGCTGTTGCTGCAACACCTGTTGCTCACGCTCAAAGTCTTCAACACTTAAAGGCTTGAGCACAGGAATATGCTCATCATCAACCACAGGTAAGGAGGGTTCAGGTGACTCCTTACTGCGTGGATTCACAATAAACCCAAGTCGGTTAGCCCTGATGGATTTGGCCAGGGCCACAAAGGTATTTTGGCCAGGCTCCATGCGTGGGTCCCACAAGTTCTTTTGATGCCAGGCCACAGGACATTGACTGTAACAAACCAGGCGAATAGCCCCGGCTCCCAAATCCGGCCCAGGGCCGGCAGAAGCCAATAATTGCTGCAAAGGCACATTCCAGCGATGGTCCACTATCCCTTTGGCATCAAAACCTATCAGGAAGAAAACCGCTCCGGTGATGCAGAGCTGGTGGTTGGCCTGCACGTAAATGGCCCTGGCTGATGTGGATGCATAATCAGGAAGGGGAATAAAACCATCGAGAATTGCCTCAAACTCCGGATAGAGGAGCTCGCGCAATATCTGATTGTCCTGCAGGAGGAACACGGCCTCCAGAGGTCCGGATGGAGAATGTGGCATAGTTACCTGACCCTATCTAGTCACCTGCCCTCAATAAAGGGACAAGTAGCCAACACCAGCCCAAACCGGTGCAAAGCTGGACTTAGTATAGGAGAGAGGTATCTATCAAAACGTGAAAGCCCGCCCAAGAGGCCAGGTTTTGTACAGAATTGCGAGCTACTCCATAGATTTGAGCAGCTATCGGTCGGTTAACACAGGCGCCAACAGGCAAAATCAGAGCTCTGAATAGTCCTCGGCAATCTCGTCATCAAACTCATCCCAGGTGATATCCAGTAAATCTTCAACATAGTCTTGCATAGTGGTAACTCCATTCATTGGCAGGAACATCCTGCAATCTCGGTTAAGGCAATCGACTCCCGAAACCGCTATTGGTTCTGAATCTATCCCATAAACAGCAAGTTACCAACCCAAGATGACATTATTGTGTATATGATTTTTTCATTAAGGGCGAGCTATGCCCTAACTTTAGGGCTCCCCGCCCAGGCAAGGCTGGATGCGAACAGAATCCGGAAGAAAGTAACCAGAACAAGGACGGAGATAAAAAGCGGGAAGTATGACGTACAGATAGCAAAAAGCCCGCAAGTAAGCGGGCTTTTATAAAGTGGCGGACCGGACGGGGCTCGAACCCGCGACCTCCGGCGTGACAGGCCGGCATTCTAACCGACTGAACTACCGGTCCGCATGCTGTCTCAACTTACCAGCTCGTTTTAACTTGCATTACAACCAGCAAGCTTGTCACTGAAACGATTGGTGGGCGGTACAAGACTCGAACTTGTGACCCATGCCTTGTAAGGGCATTGCTCTACCAACTGAGCTAACCGCCCCCGTCGAGAGCTGCGCATTCTACTGATTTTGCTTTTCGTGTCAAACACTTTTATATAATTCCTGTAAAAAGCCAAAAGCTTGGCTATTTTGGCAACAACAGGGAATAAGAAAAGAACAAATGCCCGGTCAAGCATGGGCAAGCAACCGGAAAGCGCGTAGATTGTCGCACTTTCCAAAGCCGAAGATACGCCAGTGCCCTCTCAAATACCGGAGGATTTATTGTCATGCCCTATGGCCAGTGCTTCTCCTACTCTCGTGCACAATGCATGACAGCCCTATGGCGGCGGCCCAGCGTGATGCTGGCCCAGGTTAGCTGGATGCTGGCTGCACCTGCCGCCATGGCTAATCAGAGCGGGAGAATTACCGACAATGGTATTGCTGTGGTGATCCTTATCCTGCTGGTACTGCAAACCCTGTTGATTATCGGGCTCCAGCGCAGCCGTTTACATAACAAACGCGCCCGAAAATCGCTCAAGGAATCCCAAAAAGCCTTAGAGCAGCGAATCCACGAGCGCACCGAAAGCCTTTATAAAATCAACAACCTGTTAATTGATGAAGTGGCTCGTCACGAAGCCACCGGCCATTTGCTGCGCGAAACCAAAGAATATTTACAGAGCATGATCAACTCTATGCCATCCATTATTATTGGTGTAGATGCTGAAGGTTATATCACGCATTGGAATGCTGCGGCCGAAAGTAACTTTGAAATTTTTTCCAGTGAGGCACTGGGTAAAAACATCACCCATGTGCTCCCCAAATTCCCGGTCAGCAGGGAGACCATTGCGCATATTATTCGCGCGGGGGAGCCTCGTTCATTGGAGCACACCCGCAATAATGAAGATGACTCCAATCAATATTACGAAATTACCATTTATCCCCTGATTGCTAATGTCAGACCCGGTGCAGTGATACGCGTTGATGATGTGACCCTGCGCGTAACCATTGAAAACCTGATGATACAGAATGAAAAAATGTATTCCCTGGGAGAGGTAGCTGCTGGCATAGCCCACGAGATTAACAACCCGCTCAGCGTGATTTTACAAAACGTACAAAACATTACGCGCCGCCTTGATCCACACTTTGCAGGCAACCAAAAAGAGGCTCAAACACTTGCATTGGATCTGCAGCAGGTGGATCAATATTTGCGCCAGCGCGACATTTATCAATTTCTACAGTACATTCGTGAAGCCGGTGAGCGATCCGCCAATATTGTAACCACCATGCTGGCATTCTCGCACCAGGGGCAGAAAGCCAACACCCTGATCGACATCTCACAGCTAATTCACCAGACATTGACCCTAAATCAAAATCTCTACGGCGGAAAACCGGATACGCAAACACCGCTTATCCATACTGATATCAGCAACAACTTGCCCCCCATCAAAGGCTCTGGCCCCGAACTGCAACAGGTCTTGTTAAACCTGCTGCGCAATGCGCGTCAGGCACTTGGCAACGCTGCCAGTGATACCCGGGCTGACCAGGCACCCTGCATATGGATCAGGGCCAGGGTCCAGGAAGGAGATCTTGTGATCGAGATTCAGGATAATGGCCCCGGAATGAGTGAAAATGTACGACGCCACATTTTTGAGCCCTTTTTCACAACCAAAGGGGTAGGCTCTGGTACAGGACTCGGATTATCGGTGTCCTACTTTATTATTAGCGAACGCCATAGGGGCAGTATTGAAGTGAAGTCGGTACCCGGTCGCGGCAGTACATTTATTATCAAACTGCCACTCAATGAGACCAGGGTACCGGCTAACGCACAATAGCATTCCGGAGATGAATCACTATGAATATATCGGTTAGCCATTCTGCACTCTTAGCTATGGTATTGATCCTGAGTGCATGTACTACACCAGTAGCTCCGCTCGACGAAACCAGGCTGCCGCAGGTTGCTGAAAAAATCTTGCAAGAAACCCTCTACTACAACAGTTTATTTACGCAATGTGCACGCCTGGGTGGCGACAATGAGCTGGAAGCCCTGGAAAAGCAACAGGACTGGCTCGCCAGTAACTGGCAATTAGCTGCCGCAGCCGACAATCTCTACAGCCAGCAACATGCCAATTATACGTTCAATTATAAGACCCAAAAGCTCGTGCCTGCCGCCCTGCTACTAAACCAAAAAACCAGGCAGCGCGCACAGGATGAATTGAGCCTGGAAAAACGTACATTAAGCAACCAGCAAAAAACCTGCAGTTTTCGCCTGAAACAAATGACGGCAGAAAACATGCGGCTCAACAGTGATCACGAAATTGCCCTCTACGAACAGGCATTGCTTAACCAAGCAACCGTTAACACCCATGAAGTCTATGATCTGCCAAGCCTGGCAGGTGGTATAGCAACAGATTTAGCGCCCGGAAGAAGTTATTTCCCTATTGCACACCAACATGAGGGTACTTGCGACCAGCCCTACACCCTCATCGTTGATAATGAATGGCCACAAGAGGCATATATCAATTTCTGCAGTGACCTTGCCGTTGAATTACTCACCTGCGAATGGGGAAATTGCCAGTCAACATCGCTATAATGGCCGCTTTTTGCCACCAGGCAGGTCACTTGGTGGCTCCCCTTGCGAGTTTCCCCATGCCACAACCTCAACAGCATACAGCAGACTACTCCAGCGCTGCCTATGAAGCCCAGCTGCAACAAAAACTGATTCGTCTGAACCAGGATTTTGCATCATTTAACCTGCCCGAGATTTCCGTATTCCGCTCACCGGAAAAACACTTTCGCATGCGCACTGAATTCCGCATTTGGCACGAGCGGGGCACGGCTATGTACGTGATGTTCTCGCAAACAGACAAACGTCCCTACCCCATCCGGGAATTTCCTATTGGCAGCGAGCGAATTAACCAATTAATGCCCGAGCTGATGGCGTTGGTAAATCGCCATGAATGCTTGCGCCATAAATTATTCCAGGTGGAGTTTCTGACCAGCCTCAGTAACCAGGCGTTAATTACGCTTGTCTATCACAAACCGCTTGATGAGGAGTGGATTAGCGCAGCAACCGATCTGCGCAAACAACTCAATGTGGAGATTATTGGCCGCAGTCGCAAACAAAAAATCCTGCTGGAGCGCGATCATATTATTGAATGCCTGAAGGTTAATGGCCGCGAATACCGCTACCAGCAGGTAGAAGGTAGCTTTACCCAGCCTAATGCCAGGGTGTGTGAACAAATGCTGTCCTGGGCTCAGGAGCAAACACGCCATACAGGAGGGGACTTACTGGAGTTGTATTGTGGCAATGGCAATTTTACCCTGCCACTGGCACAAAATTTCGACCGGGTTCTGGCCACAGAGATATCCAAGACATCCGTAGATTCTGCACTTTATAACAGCCGGTTGAATCAGGTTGAAAACCTTCAGATTGCACGCATGTCGAGTGAAGAGTTTACCCAAGCGATGGATGGGGTTCGCGAATTTAATCGTTTGAAACACATTTCGTTAAATGACTATCGTTTTTCAACTATTTTTGTTGATCCACCCCGCGCCGGGCTCGATCCCGCCACCTGCCACCTGGCACAACGCTTTGACAATATTGTCTATATTTCCTGCAACCCGGAAACGCTTAAAGACAACCTGCAAACCCTGACACAAACCCATCAAATTTGTACATTTGCGGCGTTTGACCAATTTCCCTATACCCATCACCTGGAATGTGGAGTGTTATTGCAACGCCGCTAATGTAGCGACTAGAGGTCACACTGCATATAAACCGCCGGGCCGGTATAGGTTTGCAAATGCCGCACCTGCTCAGGTGCTAATTGGTCGACAACCCTGAACCCCAGTTTTGACCAAAACCCCTGGGAATCCTGCACAGAAACCAGGGCCGCACGACGCAATCCACGCTCACGCATTTGATCAAATACCCCCGCAATCAACCAAGGCCCCATACGCAAACCCTTGGCGCGATGACTGACGGCCAAGTCATGTAAGTAAAATGTATCCGCATCAGGTTTATGGGCAAACTCGCTCCCCCACGGGGTCACGGAATTGGCCTGGGATAAATAAGCAACCAGGTAGGCGCATACCTGCCCTGCACATTCAACCACCCAGGAGGTATCCGCCACATTTGCAAGACGAGCGGCAATCACCTCTTGTGATTCCAGCATTTCATCGACATAGGCCTCTGCCTGGATCTGTATAACAGCAATCAGATCAGCCGGAGTCATTAAGCGCAGCTGTGCATGCTCCAGGCTAATCATCAGAACTGTCGCCCCAGGATTCGCTTTGCCGCATCCATTACAAAATCATAGAAGGCTGTCTCATGCTGAAAGCGCTCTTTATCAAATACACGCTGCTCTTTGGATGACAGCTTTTTCCACTCAGCCAAAATAGGAATATGCTCGGCTCGCTCACGCAATTGGTAAAATGCAGAAAACTCGTTTTTAACGCCGGCATCAACATCCAGTTGATCCAACAAATGTGAAATACGAATACTGGCTTCTGTGAGGGTCAGTTCTTCCTGATACAGGGCTTGCGCGAGAATCTGGATACTCTTGTTAATGCGCTGACGCTGCTCATACAGGGCCAACGCGTTTGCGTCCTGTTGTTCCTGCAGTTTGCGCTCACGCTCGCGCTTCAGCATATACACCCTATATACAAGCCTTGCAGCAATCGCGGACAACACCAAAACAATCAGCCCACCCACTACCACAAGTAGTGTTAACACACTCATACCTACCTCAATGACTCACGAGTTTATTCAGTATCCGACGTATCATCCAACAATAAGTCTACCGACTCCACACCGGCCTCTTCCAATACAGTACCGGAAATAACCTTTTTGGTTTTAGCACCCAAGCGACGGATATCATCAACCCGCTTAATCAGGTTGCCGCGCCCGGATGCCAAACGTTCACGCGCTTTGGCATAGGCTTCCTGGGTTTTATGCAGTTGATTACCCACACTATCCAATGCATCCAGCATCAATACAAACTGATCGTGCAAGGCACCAGCCTCCCTGGCAATTCGCTCGGCATTCTTATTTTGTTTCTCATAGCGCCATATATTCTCCACGGTGCGCAGAGTAGCCAGCAGGGTTGTAGGACTTACCAGGATAATATGGCGATCATAGGCCTCACGGTACAACCCTGGGTCTTCTTGCAAGGCGAGCATAAAAGCAGCTTCGATGGGAATAAAAATAAACACAAAGTCCAGCGACTTAATGCCATCGATCTTTTCATAATCTTTAATACTGAGCTGTTTGATATGGTTGCGTAGCGACTGTATATGTGCAGCCAGGTATTGCTTGCGCGAGGATTCATCCTCCGTCGAGCAGTACTTTTCATAATCCGACAACGAGCATTTGGCATCAATAACAATGTCCTTTTGTTCAGGCAAGTGAACAATCACATCGGGCATACGTCGACTGCCGTCTGTTGCCGTGAAGTTAACCTGGGCATCGTATTCCCGTCCTTTCTGTAATCCGGATTCCTCCAGCAACCGCTCAAGCACGACCTCGCCCCAGTTGCCCTGGGTTTTGCTGTTACCCTTAAGCGCCTGTGCCAGGCTGATGGCATCTTCACCAATTTTTTGCGCCTGTTTCTGCAACTCCAGCACTTGTCCAGCCAGGCGATTGCGCTCTGCACTTTCCTTTTCGTAGACATCTTCTACTTTTTTACGGAACTCGGTCAGTTGGCTGCGCAGGGGGTCCAGGGTCGTATCCAGCAGGCTTTTACTGTTATGTTGGAACTGTTGCTGCTTAGCCTCAAAGATTTTCCCGGCAAGGTTTTCAAATTCACGGGTTAGGTCAGTGCGTGCGCTTTGCAACAGGGCCAACTGTTCAGCGAAATTACGGCGCTCCTGCTCTGTGCGACTGACCAGTGCCGCATGGGTTTGCTCCAATTCGGATAACAGCTGCTGCTTACCTTGCAAATCGGCTTCCAGTGCTGGCAGGCGCGCGGCCTTTTCACGCTGGCCAGCCAACTCTTCGGTCAGCTGCATTAATTTGTTTTGCAACAACTGCTGCTCATGTTGGGCTTGCTGCCATTGTCCACGCAATTCAATCACCTGATTGCGCAGCTGGTTCGTTTCAGCCTCCAGTGCCGCCAGGCGCAAGCTGCCAGCCTGCTCCCGTTGGGCCGAGGACTGCAGACGCTGTTGCATCCAAAAATACACAACCAGGGCACCCAGCATGAAACCGCCAAGCGCCGCCAGTATGAACAACCAGGATTGGGTCACCAGATCATCTCCGGGAGTTTGAGCTAAAGGGTGTAGGTTTTGCCCTGATGGAAAGGTACAATCGCGCGCATTCTACCACCTCACTTGGCCGCCAGGGCATTTTGGCATTATGTCGCGCTACGCTGATCTCCCCTCCCATCTATTATGTCCGCGCATCCTGGTATTTGATTCCGGTGTTGGCGGGCTCAGTGTTGCGCAAGAAATCCAGGCATCACTGCCCGGGGTCGCACTGATTTATGCCTCTGACAATGCAGCGTTTCCCTATGGCACCAAGGAGGAGGGCGAGCTGATTGCTCGCGTTGAGCGTGTGATGGCGGCACTGTTAGCGAGTTATCCGGTCGATCTTGTGGTTGTTGCCTGCAACACCGCAAGCACGCTGACCCTACCCCATCTGCGCCAGCGATTTAACCTGCCGTTTGTGGGGGTTGTCCCGGCCATCAAGCCTGCTGCCGAAAGCTCACAAAGTGGAGTCATTGGCCTGTTGGCAACACCAGCTACCGTAGCGCGTCCCTATACCCACGACCTGATCACAACACACGCCAGTGATTGCACCGTTATTTCCTTGGGATCCAGTGAGTTGGTATTACTGGCAGAACAGAAACTGCGGGGCGAAACCATCACCGATAAGGCGATAGCGCCTATCACCCAGGCATTGTTGGATGCCGATGGCAGCCGGCAAATGGATCGCCTGGTATTGGCTTGCACCCATTTCCCCCTGTTACGCGAGGAGCTGGGTCGCAACCTGCCCCAGCGTATTCAGTTGATAGACTCCGGGGCTGCTATTGCCCGACGGGTCAAACATCTATTGGAAGCGCAACAGCGCCTTGCCCGTTTGCCGGATACCCCGGAACATATTGCTGTATTCACCCAGGAAACCCAGGAGGTACATCGACTCCAGTCCGCACTGGCGGCCTACGCCATCCACAAAACGGCTTTTATTACCCCCTGAAACCTTCCAAAAAAACGGGCCGCTAGCAGCGGCCCGTATCGATTAAATCCTTTTGATCCAACGCTCTTTAAGCAACCCACTTACTGGCAGGAGCGCACCAATTCCCAGGCATTAGCCCACGCCCAGCCGGTACCAGGAGCGTATGGACCGCCGACAGTACACCAGCCACCTACCAGGCAGCGGTATTCACTGCCGTTATTTTGCACCAGGGCATTATTGGCATAGGAAGAACCATCGACATAGACAGGCGATATGCAGTTACCGCTCACAACCGAAGAGGCAACACTGCTGGTAACTGAACTGGCAACACTGGAAGCGACGCTACTGCTAGCAACAGAGGAAGAGCCGCCGCTGGTTACACAGTTACCCAGATCCAACCAGGGACCATATTGGCCGGAGTTGGTTGAAGGATTCTGGTTTTGAGTCCAGTAATTCGCCTGGTAGCGCTTGCTATTGTGCTTAACCTGTTGTGGATTGGTGTAAACCGTTGATGCATCCCAGCTTGGCAAGGTAGCACAGGTATCGTTAGACAAGGAGCTGGCTACAGAGGAAGCCACAGATGATGAAGTGACAGAGGAAACCACAGAGCTGGCTACCGATGAGCTGCTGCCAGTGCCAGTGCCATTACCAAAGTCCACATCGATACATTGGTAAAAACCTTCTGCCGCATCCCTATCCCAATCGCGTTGCCAGATACTGTAAATAATATGGCGGCCGGTGCGATAAGGCAGGATCACATTGTGAGTAGATACCCATTCCTGGTCTGCCGGGCCTGAGTCGTGAATCAATTGCAGGTCACTCCAGCGCAGTGGTTGGCTGTGGTCATAGCCCTGGGGAGTGATGTAGTAACGGAAATATTTGGTTTTGTGTGCCGCTGTATTGGTCCACACAAACTCACGCGCCCCGGGGGTCACGCTAGTTGCCGGCCAATCGTTGCGGGCCAGGTCCATACCAAACAGGTTAGCGCGATTAGCACTACACAAACGTCCATCAGGAATGTAGTAATCATGGTTATCGCGCACACCACCGACAGCAACTTCCTGCGGAGTGTAAAGACCGCCATTGCCCGCCGCTTTAGCAGCGATACACGCTGGATGGGTGGGGTTTTCAATACCATTTTCCTTACACTGAATCACCCGGCTTTTGGGTGATGACACATATCCGTGTGCACTGGCTTCGTGGATCGCCAGGGTTGAAGCCATGGCCAGAATCATCATCGACGCCGGCTTGACCAATTGACTCACGCCTGCCAGCAAATGCCGTGTGTTGAACATTTTCACTTTTGATCTCCTGTTACTATTTTTGGTGGAGCAAGGATTTTTATTAGACAGCCACTGCAATTAAAGACTGTGGCTCCCCGAGATTTGGTTTTATCGAAAACTGCAGCGCCACCCGAATGACAACGTTGCCTTTCCAAACCCGGGATTGAGTCTAACCCGATGATTTTTGCGCTGGCGAGTTCGACTTTCGGTTTGTCGGTGCGAGTTCAGGGAATAAGGTTCGACTTTAGGGCGGCGGTGCAACAAATGAGAATTACGTCATATTTTTGATGAATATGACGACAAAACAATACCGGAGAAGCGTAGAAAAACGGCAAGCCAGTAAAGAACATGGGCAATAAAAAAGGCCGATAGCATGAAAGACTATCGGCCTTTTACGTTTACGTAACCCGGAGAAACGGGATTACAAATCAGTGATTGGCTTGTACTTGGGCACCAGCAATTTCATGACGAACCAGGCAATCAAATAAGCCACCGCACAGAAACCAAACAGGATGGCATATCCGGTTTCAATTCGCCCCACGGAATCAAAATAGTCAAACAACCAACCTGCTACCTTGGACACCACGACCCCCCCTATACCGCCAGCAAGGCCACCGATACCAACAACAGAGGCAACGCTCTTCTTGGGGAACATATCCGATACGGTGGTGAAAATGTTAGCAGACCATGCCTGGTGAGCCGAGGCACCAATGCCAATCAGAATAATCGGTACCCAGAAGCTGATATGTCCCAGAGGCTGGGCCAGCAGCACAACCAGAGGGAAGATAGCAATCAACAGCATAGCCCGCATACGGCCATCGTAGGCGTTATAACCGCGATTGATAAAGTACATGGGGAAGGCGCCGCCACCGATACTGCCTATCATGGTCAAACTGTAGAGTACAGTCAGAGGCAACATCAGGTCAGTACCCTTGATGCCGTATTGTTTGGCCAGGAAGATGGGTAACCAGAACAGGAAGAACCACCACACCCCGTCGGTCATAAATTTACCGAAAGTAAATGCCCAGGTTTGGCGGTAAGTCAGCAACTTGAACCAGGATACTTTTTGCTCGCCGGCATCGTCCAGTTGCAACTGTTCTTTTTCGCTATCACTCTCGATATAGGCTCTTTCACTTTCACTCAAACGCTTCTGTTCGGTGGGTTTTTCGTAGAAGATGTGCCAGAAAATCATCCACACAAAACCTATGGCACCAATAATAATAAAGGCAGTTTGCCAACCCCAGTGGGCTGCAATCCAGGGCACCGTCAAAGGCGCCAGGATCGCCCCTACGTTAGCACCTGAGTTAAAAATACCGGTGGCGAACGAGCGTTCTTTTTTGGGGAAATATTCAGCAGTTGCCTTAATGGCAGCGGGGAAGTTACCCGCTTCACCAATCGCCAGTACAGCACGCGACAACATAAAACCGACGATAGAAACCGGGACAGCAGCAATACCTGCCAACGCCAGCACGTTGTTGGTCAAGTCGCCCAGCGGCACGGCATAAGCATGCATAATCGCACCGATTGACCAGACAAAAATAGCGAGTTGGTAACCCCATTTGGTGCCTAATTTATCGACAATGCGACCGGCAAAAATCATGGAAATGGCATAAACAAACTGGAAAACCGCCGTGATATTGGCGTAATCAGAGTTAGTCCACCCAAATTCTTTGGACAATTCCGGAGACAAGAGGCTGAGAACTTGCCGATCCAGGTAGTTTACCGTGGTGGCGAAGAACAAGAGGGCACAGATGGTCCATCTGTAATTACCAATATTTTGCTGGTTCATAGGCTCACTTCTTTATAGTTTTCGATACAACATTTTTAGTAACCATAGCGTAGTCGATAAACAACGCTAGCTCATGTGTATTGACCTATTTTGCCAGGCACGTTCCGCTGATGCCGTAACATCAGAAGCAACTTCATGCAGGAACCTGAAGTTATCAAACCTATCAGGCTTTATTGTTTTGATTTATAGCGGCGGGAAGTTACCATGTTTCCCCCAGACAGACAACCGCAGGCTGCCCCGCTCACCAGTGGACGGACGCTCTATGACTGATACCTACTTTCCCCTGAAACCCTTACAGCCAGCGCTACTGGCACGGCAACTGATCCTCACCGCCAACAACCGTCTGCGCAACCATGTTTTACGCGCCTTTACACAGGATAAGCCTGAGTCTCCCCAATCGCGCCCCCGGGTAATGACACTCCAGCAATGGTTTGAACAACAATGGGATCGTTTGCAGTGGGCCGCCCAGCCCGAAACAGCCGTCGCTATCGCCAGTAACCTGCAACGCCAGGCAATATGGCAATCGATTATCCAAACCTCCTCCCTCGCCAACGACCTGTTACAACCGGGACCACTGGCGCAGTCTGCCGATGCAGCACTGCGCAGCCTGGAGTTATGGCAACTAACTGGGGAAGATGTACGCAAGGCTGAGCCCTGGATCAACAGCCAATCCAACAGCCAGAATTTTTTGGTATGGATGGGAGAGTTCCATGCACGCCTGGCAAGCCTGAATCTGGTTACCCAAGAGCAAGCCATGGCACGCCTGCTTAAAGCTTATCAACAGGGAGTGCTATCACCGGAACCGGCTATCTGGCTGCTGGGCTTTGATGATATTCCGCCCCTGCAACAACAACTGATTGCCACGGCCAGTCACACCTATCAGCTAATCCCCGGTGCCCGAGTGGACAAGGCCCGGCTAGCGCGCACCCAGTGCATAACCAGCGAGCAGGAAATGCTCGCCGCCGCACGCTGGAGCCAAGCCATATTGGCTGAAAATGCGCAGGCGATGATTGGCATCATTGTGCCCAACCTGGGCCAGTGTCGCGCCCAGTTGGAGCGGGCCTTTACCAGCGTGTTTGAACCCTTGAGTGTTCTCCCTGAGCACATGCGCTTTACCCTGCCCTTTAACTTTTCTGCCGGTATCCCGCTGGGCAGCACACCATTGGTTGCCGCCAGCCTGGAGCTATTGGGTCTCTACCAGAACCATTGGCCCATGGAAGATATATGCCAATTGCTGTTATCTCCCTTTTGGGGGCACGCCGATGCTGAACTGGTTCTGCGCAGCCAGTTGGTTAACCAGTTGCGCGAACTGGGCCGCTTCCATATCAGTGGCAGTGACCTGCGTTATTGGGCGCAAAAACTTGCTACCCCAAAGGCGGGTGGAAATACGGCGGAAACTGCCAACCGACTTGCAGAAGAGACCTTTTTGAATTACCTGCTCCACCTCGAAGCCCAGCGCCGGGACAGTTTTGGCAAACACCCGGCCAGCTACTGGAGTGAGCTATTCAACCGCCTGCTACAACACCTGGACTGGCCGGGGGAGCGGCGTCTCGACAGCCAGGAGCACCAGCAACTGGCGCAGTGGAATCAACTTTTGGAAGACTTTGCCCAATTGGATGCCTGCGGCTTGCAACTCAGCTATGGCGAGGCACTACAGCATCTGCGGCAGATAGCGGCAAAAACACCATTCCAGGCACAGACACCACTTTCACCGATTCAAATCCTCGGCGCCCTTGAGGGCTCCGGGTTGGTATTCAGCCACTGCTGGGTCATGGGCCTCCATCACCGCCAATGGCCGGCCGCGGCATCACCCAATCCGCTGCTTCCCATCAACCTGCAACGCCAGCAGCAGATGCCCCATGCCAGTGCCGAGCGTGAATTGGTATTTGCCCGCTCGCTCACGCAACACTACCGCCAGTGCGCAGGCCAGGTGGTATTCAGTTGCGCCAGCAGCCTGGACGATCAGGAATTAAGCCCCAGTGCGCTGATCCGCGATATTCCGCTCACCCCGCTTGAGCAGCTTGTGCCGGACGCCAATAGTTTATTGGCAGATTATTGGCAACAACTCCTGCAATCCCGCCAACTGGAAGCCATAGAAGATAATACCGGTCCCGCCGTGGGCAAGGATGAGAATATCCGTGGCGGTGCCAGTATCTTTAAAGAGCAGGCCGCCTGCCCCTTCAACGCTTTCGCACGTTTGCGCTTGGGAGCCCGTATACCCGAGGCTCCTGTTACCGGCTTTTCTGCTATAGAGCGCGGCAATATGCTACACAACGCCCTGGCCGACCTATGGCGCTGGCTCCGGGACCAAGCCAGCCTGCTGGCACTCGATGAGGAATCGCTGCAAAAACAACTGCACACCTTCGTTAACACAGCAGTCATGGACACTGCACGCTTGCGCGGTTCCTCTGTCAGTGCGTTTTATACGCAGCTGGAACAGGAGCGCTTGCAAGCCCTGCTGCGGGAATGGCTGCAACGGGAAAGGGAGCGACCCGCTTTTACCGTGGTAGCGATTGAACACCCCATAGAGGTGACCTATGCCGGCATTCCCTTGCGCCTGCGTATAGACCGTATTGATCAATTAATAGAGACAAACGAGTTGTTATTGATTGATTACAAAACCGGCCATCCAAGCATCAATAGCTGGTTCGGCGAACGCCCTGATGAACCCCAATTGCCACTCTACGCCCTGGTGTGTCCACCACAGCCTGGAGCCATCGCCTTTGCTCAAATCAATGCCCATGGCTGCGAATGGAAAGGCACAGGGCAACTCGACATTAACCATCCGGGCATAAAACCAGCTGGGGATTGGGCACAACAATTGAGCGATTGGCAACAGCACCTGTCCCGGCTTGCTGAAAGCTTCCTGGCCGGTACAGCCACCGTAGATTTTAAAGACAACAAAGCCCAAACCTACGCCGAAGCGCTATTGCCGCTCAATCGTTTACCGGAAACCGAGGCTCTGGCCCGCTATCTGGATAGCCAGCCATGACAGACACCATAACCAGTATGCCCACAGTCACTACACCGCCAGACCAGGATATTCGCCTCGCGGCCATAGACCCGGAGCGTTCGTTTGCCGTCAGCGCACCGGCGGGCTCAGGCAAAACAGGCTTACTCACCCAGCGGGTATTACAACTACTGGCACACTGCGAACAGCCGGAAGAAATCCTCGCGATCACCTTTACCCGCAAGGCGGCCGGAGAGATGCAGGACCGCATCCTGCATGCACTGTGGCAAGCCCAGGATGAGCCGGAACCCAATGATCCCCATGCGCGCCGCACCTGGCGCTTGGCACAGGCAGCCCTAAAACGCGATAGTGAATTTGGATGGCAACTCCTTCATAGCCCACAGCGCTTGCGTATCACCACGATCGACAGCCTGTGCCGCGCGATCACCCAACAGCTCCCCCTGGCCAGTGGCCTGGGAGCCCAACCGGATACCCTGGAGCAGCCCGAACAAGCCTATCGCCTAGCGGTACGGGAGCTTTTCAAACAACTGGATAAAGAATCGCCACTGCGTGAACACCTGGCTCGCCTGCTGCGCCACCTGGATAACAACCTGCAAACCGTAGAAGACCTATTGGCCAATTTGCTGGCAAAACGCGAGCAATGGTTGCATCCCCTGCTCATGGCACGCCACCAACAGGCACGCCCGTATTTTGAACAGGTCTTGCAAGACCTGATCAGCGAGCATTTACGCTTGTTACGCCGCGCACTCAGTTACCACGCATCGGATCTCTGTGCCCTTGCCGACCGCGCGGCCACCAACCTGCAAGACGAAGGCGAGCGCAAAAACCGTATCCACGAATTATTGGGCATAACCCACCTGCCCCCCACAGAACCAGAAGCCCTGCCCCACTGGCTGGCCCTGGTGGATCTGCTCCTGACCAATGGCGGAACCTACCGGGCGCGCCTGACCAAGAGCGAAGGTTTTCCCACTGGCAAAGCCGGCGCAGAACTTAAAGAGCAATTTGCAGGATTCATTGCCGTATTACGCGAACAGAACCCCGACCTGGAAACCTTGCTGGCCGACACGCGCTTATTGCCACCCGTGGCCTATGCTCCGGAGCAATGGGCATTGCTGGAAAGCCTCACCCAGCTGCTGCCGCAACTGGCAGCAGAGCTAATGCTGGTCTTTAAACAACTGGCTGCCACAGACTACAGCGCAATCAGCCAGGCGGCCTTACTTGCCCTGGGCGATGAGGACGAGCCGACAGACCTGGCCCTTAAACTGGATTACCGCATCCGCCATATCCTGGTCGATGAATTCCAGGATACCGCCAGTCCGCAGTTGGAATTGTTGCGTAAGCTCACCCAGGGTTGGCAGACAGGTGATGGGCGCACCCTGTTTATCGTGGGTGACGGTATGCAATCCTGCTACGGTTTCCGCAATGCCAATGTGGGATTATTCCTGGATGCGCGCCAACAGGGTATTGGCAATGTCGCCCTGGAAGCCGTGGATCTGTGTGTGAACTTCCGCTCACAGGCAGGGGTTGTCGACTGGGTAAACCAGGTCTTCGCAAAGGCCTTCCCGGCACAGGATGATATAGCGCGCGGCGCTGTGCATTATTCCCCCTCAACAGCGTTCAAACCGCTCCTGGCCAATCCAGCGGTGCAATTGCATATTGCCGCGTACACCAGCGGGGATGATGAAGATGACCTGCAAACCGGTAACACTGCAGGCAGCATCCAGCAGGCGCGCCAGCGTGAAGCCGCACAGGTGGTTGCCCTGGTGCGACAAGCCAAAGCAGAAAACCCGCAGGGAAGCATTGCCATTCTGGTGCGCACCCGCACTCACCTGCGGGAGATACTGCCCGCACTCACCACGGCAGGGTTAAATTACCAGGCGACCGAAATTGATCGCCTGGCCACTCGCATGGCAATCCTCGACTTGCGCACCCTCACCCGCGCCCTGCTGGATCCCAGCGACAGGATTTCCTGGCTGGCACTGCTGCGAGCCCCCTGGTGCGGATTAACCCTGAACGATATGCATGCGCTCGCGAATACTCGTTTGCCAGAGTCTCATACCGATAACGCGAATGATTGGCCTTTGCTGTGGCCACAAATCCTGCACCACCAACAGATCACCAGTATTTCCGCTGATGGCCACACACGCTTGGAAAAACTGCGCCAGGTACTCGCAAACGCGTGGGAAAACCGGTTGCGCAAGCCACTGAGGCAATGGATAGAAGGGGTCTGGTTGGCTTTGGGCGGCCCAGCGTGCCTGGTCGATGCCAATGAATGCGATAACGTCCAAAGCTACCTCACCCTGTTGGACAAGCACGAAAATGCCGGTCGCATCCTCGACTGGCAGGCCTTCAACCAGGCACTGCAACAACTGTTCGCAGCCCCCAAAGCCGATGCCGATCCCCTGTTGCAGGTAATGACTATCCACAAATCCAAAGGACTGGAGTTTGATACCGTGATCATCCCCGGCCTGGAACGGGCCAACCGCGGAGATGAAAAATCCCTGCTGCTGTGGCAGGAGCGCATTAACCGCCAGGGTGAACGTCAATTACTGCTCGGCTCCTTTGCACCGATCGGCAAAGACAAGGATCCACTCTACAGCTTTATGCGTAGCGAGGCCGACAAACAGCAGCAATTTGAAGCCACACGCCTGCTGTATGTGGGCTGTACCCGCGCGATTAAGCGGCTGTATCTGCTCGGCTGTGCCAAACAAACCGAAGATGGTTTGCAACTTAGCGGTAAACGCAGTTTACTCGCCTGTATCTGGCCACAAGTCCAGGACCAATGCCACCTGATTGAACAGGAGCATCAGCAGCAAAACCTCCGCACGCATCCCCTGCCCCTGTTGCGACTCCCCAGCCAGTGGCAAGCCCCACCGATGGATTACACCAGCCCCTTGGCCAGCTATCGAGGGCGCGACTTCCGCAGCGATCCCATCGCTAACCCGCGCAACCTGCCAGAGCTGGAGAATCGCCGCAACCGACTTGCCCGCCATACCGGAATCCTCATCCATCGCGCCTTGCAGGACTGGGTGGAGCGACGCCTGCTGCCAGGAGGTGAAGATATCCACGCTTACTGTGCCTGCTTATATCCGCTCTGGAACAGCAGTTTGCACCAGCGCGGCTGGGCTCGCGATGAGATTGACCAAAGCCTTGAGAAAATCACTCGCGCCCTTTCCACAACACTGAATGATCCCCATGGCCAGTGGTTGCTCAACCCGGACCACCTCGATAGCCAGTGTGAGCTGGCCCTAGTAGAACATGATACCCAGGGGGTGCGGGAGCACATTATCGATCGAACGTTTATCGATGGGGGAGAGCGCTGGATCCTAGACTACAAAAGCAGTGAACCGGAAGGCGGTGAGTCAGTGGCAGCCTTTGTCGCACGCGAACGCGAGCTCTATCAAGGCCAATTGGCGCGCTATCGCGAATTGATGGCAAACCTGGAATCCATCCCTACCCGCACTGCGCTGTACTTTGCCTGCCTTGGGCGATTAGAAGAGCTTTCCTAAATACCGCTGGAATAAAAAAACCGCCCCAAAAGGCGGTTTTTTCATAAGCTGCTTTATAAAAAAGATTAGGAAGCAGTTACGTTCTCAGCCTGAGGACCTTTTTGGCCTGGCTTCACATCAAATTCCACTCTCTGACCTTCAGCCAGGGTTTTGAAACCCGAACCGCTGATGGCGCTGTAATGAACAAATACGTCTTGACCTGATTCAGCCGCAATGAAACCAAAACCTTTGGATTCGTTGAACCACTTAACGGTACCAGTACTTCTGGACATAAAAACCTCGATTTGCATAGTGTTAAACATTATTTGCTGACTTGTGCTGTGTTACTTAGGCAAGCAAACGAGGTCCTAATAAAACAACTGCCAGTAGGATGTGGCGGGTTAATAGTACAACGATGCGACTTTACTTAAATAATGCTGCGGTTTGGCCAGCCCCCGCACTATAGGCCTCCCTATTGCGCAAGTAAAGCACTCTGTAACAACAGAAAATCCCTTACTGCGACAATCTGTCACTTACCTGGCTCAGCGTCCATCGCTAAGATCATCGATGATCATTCCCCAATCCCTGGTCGAATGAGCATTTTCACTCAACCGGAAGCTTCCGGTTATCTCCTGCGGGGCTGATCTTCAGCCCCTTTTTTTACCTACGCCTATGCTCTTGTCGCCCATCGGCGAACAACTGGAAGGATTATCCGACGCAAAAGGTATAGCGCCATCTTGTGTACGCCCTATAAAGCCACACAAAAAGTCTGGTATTTGACCTGTATCAACTATTTACCCATTCAGGCAAAGCTGTAACAATCACTCACCCTATGTGAGCTATCCCTCCTGCCGGACAGCTCCTTTCGTTGAGGTTGCAGCAGATGAACATGAATCAAACCATTATTAAAACCCAGGATGCCAACTGCCCTCATGACCACAAGACCAGCTGCAACAATTGTCGCCTGAGCACCATTTGCCTGCCCATCAGCCTGCACCTGGAAGATATCGACAAACTAAACAGTATCATCCAGCGTGGAAAGCCCTTACAAAGAGGTGAATACCTCTATCGAGCCAATCAACCGTTTGATGCAGTATTCGCAATACGCTCCGGAGCAGTTAAGGCTACGACGCTCAGTGATAATGGCGAGGAGCAAGTGACGGGGTTTTATCTGCCAGGGGAAGTTGTTGGTTTGGATGGTCTCGCAGACAACCGCTATACCAACTCGGTAACAGCATTGGAAACGGCATCCATTTGCGAAATCCCATTCCATCGACTGGAAGAACTTAGCTTGCAAATACCCAACCTGCAACGCCACTTCTTCCAGTTGATGAGCCGTGAAATCACCCAGGACCAACAAATCATCTCCCTGTTAAGTAAAAGCAGCGCTGAGGAGCGTATTGCTGCGTTGCTACTCAGCATCTCCAGCCGTAACAGCCGCCGCCAGCTGTCTGCACAAGCATTTCGCCTCCCCATGTCACGCACCGATATAGGTAACTACCTTGGGCTGACCATTGAAACAGTCAGCCGTATTTTTACCCGCCTGCAGAAGCAGGGAATTATCGCAGTAGATAAAAAAGAAGTCCGTATCCTGGATATGGACAAATTGCGCGAGATTGCCAACGGCGAAAACAACGCCTGACTCCTCTTTCAGCAAATCCAACCTAAAACACTATGACAAATACTGAACGACTCATTCGGACACTGTCCGCGTTTGACTCTGCCAATGCCCAGGATCCACACCATGAACCAGTGGATGGTAAATTGGTACCCAAAGAATGGATTTATGGTCAGCGCATGAGCGAACACTTATACCAACTTTGTGCTACCCCTTCCGAAGCCTTGCAGTTGGCCGTGCGCAGCCAACACATTTGCCGCTGGAAAATTCCACGCAGCGACTATCCGATGGATAAGGCAGGTTACAAAAAATGGCGTACCGATCTGGCTAAATTGCACGGTGAAATTGCCGGTGACATTATGGCCAATGAAGGCTATGACACAATCACCATTGAACGGGTTAAGGACTTGCTGCTAAAACGCGGACTCAAACGCGATGAAGAAGTACAAACCCTGGAAGATGTTGCTTGCCTGGTATTTATCCAGTATTACCTGGAGGATTTTGCCAGCAAGCATAGCGAAGAGAAGCTTATCGATATTATCCGTAAAACCTGGAATAAAATGTCAGCCCGGGGCCATGAGGCCGCCCTCAAGCTTCCCTTGCCGGAAGCCTTGCAAACATTAGTCGGTAAAGCCCTCGCCGCCTGATACCTTCACTACTCATAACATAAGGAAACCAACCGTGTACCTGCTACTAAAACATCTGCATATGACGTTCGTGGTGCTTTCATTCATCACTTTTTTACTGCGCGGCATATGGATGCTGCGCGGGTCGCGCTTGCTGGAACGCAAACTGGTTAAAATCCTTCCACATATTATTAATACCATCCTGATTCTTAGCGGTATCGTACTGGCTGTTTACCTGAATATGTCACCAGGAAGCCAACCCTGGCTACTGGCCAAAATTATCGGGCTGGTTGTTTATATCACTCTGGGTGTTTTTGCCTTCAAGGTTGCCAGTCCCACACTGCGCCTGGGGCTATGGCTGGCAGCACTGGTAGTATTTGTTCAAATCACCAGCATGGCGGTCCATAAAAACCCCCTTGGACTACTGGCAGCTTTCTGATCCATCCCCATAACCATCCACACCAGGGAAGGTGTAGCAAACCCCATAAACAACCCCTGAGCGTAAGATAGAAGTATCGCTCTTTAGTTTATTTTCATCCTTAAGCAGTAATTCTAATAGCAAACCTTGACGCCGGACGAAAAGTGATCTATATCACAGCTTGCAAGTTCTTCTTTGACATAAATCTAATAAATCGGCGAGCAATTATGACTAGATTACTAGCAGCGATACTATTGGTATTCCTCTCCCAAGCGACTCTTGCTTGCGATGAAACCTGTAAGCGCACCAAAGTCGAAACAACCAAAAACATCAAATACCCCAGTTACCTGAACCTTAAATATTGCCAAACCACTGCTACGGATTTTTTGCTGAACTCACGCAAAAGCTTACAAAACTATCGAGACAAGCAGTTAGGGACAGCACATCGGGGTGGAGCCAGGAACATTCGCAACTTTGTTTTGCAGCGCCGGGACTGGCTGCAAGAATGCGATAAGTATATGACCGATCTGGACATGGGCAGCCTATTTCGCCAAAAGGACACGGCCGACAAAATTTTCGCCGCTATGAATGAGGTGGCAGACGAACTCCATAAAATTATGATGCGCAAGAAAAACAACGCAGAAGTGCTGGAACTAGTGGTAGCCCCTGCTGCACAAAAGTTTGATCAGTTATTTAAGCTGGTTGACGACCACGTGATAGAGTTGCAAAAACGCGGATTACTCTAGTGTAGTGACCCACCCCAGGGGCGGCCTACCAATGTAAAACGGCGCCTTAAGGCGCCGTTTTACATGGTTAGCTGGAAGATTTCTTGAGCGAAAGCACTGAGCGCTGGGGTTTGTCCGGACGCTCGGCGAACTGCTTAGCCAGCGCCTCACGCTCGCGCGCTGCGGCAGATTTCAACTCTGGCTTGGGAATAATATAGCTATTGTTATCGCGCGATGTTTTTGCGAGAAACTCCAAGCCGGCACGCAGTAACCTAGCCTGATTCACAAAGCTCATTCCCTCAGGGAACTTGCCCGGATATACCTCTGAAGGATCGCGTGGATTTCCTTCGATACGCAAGCTGAAACCACTGGTGTGAGTTGCCGTTCCCGTTGCCGCATCGGCAGTCCAATCATCAAAATTCATGTCACCGGATACCTGTGAACAAAACTAGCTGCATTAAAACATAAAGCGCTTGTATGACAAAACAGTGATTGTGCAGATTTACGAAAAATTGGCGGCAAATACTGCGACAACCACGCCAATCTACCTCCTAACCAACACCTAGCCTTTCGCCTCCATAGGCTGCAATGACATGCGTCGCTGCTCCTCTCGCAGGTCTTTTTTACGCAACGAGCGAAGTTGCCGCTCAGGGGGCAGCGCTCCTATATGGACTTCGTTACGGGCTTTGGCCAGCTCAATTTGTTTTTGCCTTTCGCCAAAACGGGTCTTTTGCTCTTCGCTAAGCAGGTTATAACAGCGGGGACAACTTACCCCCAGCATGTACATTGGCGACTTTTTATCATCTTCAGTAATCGGATGACGGCAACCATGGCACTGGTCATAGATACCCTTTTCCAGCTGATGGTTAACGGCAACACGGTTATCAAAGACAAAACACTCACCCCGCCACAGGCTATCCTGCTCGGGAACCTCCTCCAAATATTTGAGGATTCCCCCCTCCAGGTGATAAACCTCATCAAATCCCTGCTCTTTCAAATAGGCTGTGGACTTTTCACAGCGAATACCCCCGGTACAGAACATCGCCACTTTTTTATGCTTGGCAGGATCCAAATGATTGGCTACATAAGCCGGAAATTCCCGGAAACTGGTTGTGCGAGGATCTATAGCACCTTCGAATGTACCTATGTCGTACTCGTAGGAGTTGCGTGTATCAATTACCATCACTTCCGGATCACTGATCAACGCATTCCAATCCTGGGGCTTAACATAGGTGCCTACAATTTTCTGCGGATCTATGCCGTTCACACCCATGGTGACAATTTCTTTCTTGAGCTTTACCTTCATCCGATAGAAGGGTTTATCTTCATGAAACGACTCTTTGTAGCTCATGCCCTTAAAACGACCGTCGGCGTCAAGAAAACGAACAAGGCCATTTATCCCTTCTCGCGAGCCAGAAACTGTGCCATTAATACCCTCTTCTGCCAGAAGCAGCGTTCCCTTGATACCCAGTTGGTCGCAACAATCCCTGAGACGAGGAGCGATTTCCTGATAATCCGGTAACTTAACGAACTTATAGAGGGCGGCAACAACAATTTGGCTCATAAACAGGATCAACTTTAAATAGGTGAAATCAGGACTAACATTAAGGCCGCAAGAGCAGCCTTTAACTGGGCGCGCATTATAGGCGTTTGTTTTTTGAACAAACAACTGGCCAGCTAACTAACCGTGCTTGCTGCCCCCCAGGCATTGGGGAGAATCCGGCACCTGGGCCTGGACCCACTCGCCGGGACTATAGGTATGGAGTGCCAATGCATGTACGCCTTGTTTCAACTCATCAGCCAGACAGGCGTAAATCGCCTGGTGGCGCTGTACCTGGCGCTTACCCTCAAACTGGTTACTGCTAATAACTACCTTAAAGTGACTTTCTGAGCCCGGTGGCACCGAATGCATATGGCTCTCGTTGAGCACCTGTAAATACAGGGGCTCAAAGGTTGCCTGGAGTTTACTGACGATAGAGGTTTCTACAGGTTTCATAACTAACGACTTATTAAGATCACAAATCCACCGGAACACAATGGGCCACAGGGCCAGGTATTAAACAGCCAATTGGCGAATCCGGCCAGAGGTGGTTCATTTCCGGGGCGATACAAGATGATATAACACGACAAGTTTTCCGAATGCGTAAAAAACGAAGGCATTTTAGCGAGAAAGCTCTAGACTTTGTTGAGCTGGAACAAGAAGTTGTCAATTATCCGGGCAACCGGCACGTCAAACCCTGTTGTTGATCCTTGAATCATGAACGAAAAACGATTTTTTATTGACCGACGCAAAGGATTTGACCGGCGTCTAGATCATGACCCATGCCGTAACCTGCCACTGGATCTCTACCATCGCAAGCGCCGCAAATCTACTGAAAGGCGAACCGCCAATCGAAGCCTTGAGCAAGACTACCTGGCATTTGTGGAGGGAGTGTCGGCTGCCACCACAGACCATACCCCCTTTCAGTAAAAACCCGGGATTACCCCGGGTTTTTATTCTCCAGATTACCTATCAGGCAAAAGCCCCTTCACTAGCCCTGGCGGGAATTAGCGTAGGTTCGCAGCCTGTCGCAGCCTGGTATTCACGCTCAACCGCTGCCATCAGGCGTGGAATCACCTGTTTGGGTGCTATGGCTACAACACAGCCACCAAAACCACCTCCCGTCATGCGCGCCCCGCCCTCACCAGCCGCTGCATTAGTAAGAATCGCAACCAGTTTGTCGATTGCCGGGGTAGTGATATTGAAATCATCACGCATGGAGGCATGGGATTCAGCCATTGCCTTAGCCAGGGAGAGCATATCAGCGCGCTTCAATGCATCGGCGGCCAGCAGGGTACGCTGGTTTTCAGTTAACACATGGCGAGCCCGGCGGAAACTTAAATCATCCAGCTGCCCTTCGGCTGCCAACAACTCTTCCAGATTAAGGTCACGCAGGCTGGTTTTACCAAAAAAGGCTGCCGCTGCCTCACATTGGTGGCGCCGCTGGTTGTATTCACTATCCACAAGGCCACGCTTGACACCACTGTGCACGATTAATAACTCCCAATCTGCAGGTATAGGTACTGCACGGGTACTCAGATCGCGGCAATCAATCAGCAATGCGCTGCTCGCCTGGCCACAAGCGGAAATTAATTGATCCATAATCCCGCAATTACAACCGACAAAGTGGTTCTCTGCTGCCTGCCCAAGCAATGCAGCCTGGGTTGGCTCAATGGATTCACCACTTAACCTCAGTAATGCACGAACCAATGCCATTTCCAGGGAAGCCGAGCTGGAAAGGCCAGCTCCCGCAGGCACATCACCAGCGATATAAAGTTTCCCACCCGCAAGCTGGAACCCCTGTTGCTGTAGCTGCTGAATGACACCGCGCACATAGTTCGGCCAACTGGTTGATGGATCTTTCACCATGGGCTGATCCAGGTCGATTTGTACACGCTCACCCTCAAAATTGTGTGCAACGATTGTGATCTGGCGATGGTCCTCCGGACTTAGGGCAATAGCGGTGTAATAGTTAATAGCCGCGGGTAATACAAAGCCCTGGTTGTAATCTGTGTGCTCGCCAATCAGGTTAACCCTGCCCGGCGCTTTCACTACTGCGAGCGGCGCATTGCCAAAAGCCTGGGTAAACCATTGGTTGATCTGGGTATCGGTTATTGCAGTCATGGTTTTACCTCAAACGAAAATGAACAGGAGATTGTGAGCGAAGGCGCTCGGCGGCCTGCTCGGGTGACAGGTCTCGCTGGGGCTCGGCCATCATTTCGTAGCCAACCATGAACTTACGGACACTGGCACTGCGCAACAGGGGGGGATAGAAATGGGCATGCAGCTGCCAATGATTTACATCATCTGTGCCAAATGGCGCACCGTGCCATCCCATGGAATAGGGAAAGGAACATTGGAACAGGTTGTCATAACGCGCTGTCAGGTCGCGCAATATCTGCCCCAGGCTGACCTGCTCAGCATCATTAAGGTCGGTGATACGGGCGCGTTGTGCCTTGGGTAGCAACAGGGTTTCAAACGGCCAGGCCGCCCAAAAAGGGACAACTACCAGCCAATGCTCATTGTCCACGACCACCCGCTCACCCGCCGCCAGTTCCTTTTGAACATAATTCACCAGCAAATTACGCTCCTGGCTTGCCAGGAATTGGCGCTGTTGATCATCTTCTTTCTTCACCAGGCTAGGCATCTGGCTCTGCGCCCAAATTTGCCCGTGAGGATGGGGATTGGAGCAGCCCATCACGGCGCCTTTGTTCTCGAAAATCTGGACAGATGGATAGCCTTGGCCCAAATCTTCGGCCTCCCGTATCCAGGTATGAATCACAGCCAGGATTTCCTCATCGCTCAACAAAGGCAGAGTTTTGCTGTGGTCCGGGGAAAAGCAAATTACCCGACTAGTCCCCTGCTCCGCCTGGATTTGAAACAGGGGGTCAGATGAAGTTGGCGCTGCTGGTACTTCCGGCATCAAAGCGGCAAAATCATTGGTAAATACATAAGTCGTCTGGTAGACAGGGTTTAGCTCACCACCAACACGGACATTACCAGGGCACAAATAGCAAGAGGGATCATGGCACGGGCTCTCCGGCCACTGATTAGCCTCCTGTTGCCCCTGCCAGGGACGCTTGTTGCGATGGGGGGATACCAGCAACCACTCCCCTGTCAGGGGGTTAAAGCGCCGGTGTGGATGATCATTGACCGAAAAAGAATTACTCATAGATACGTCTTCGTATAGCAGCAAGGCGATGGACAAACTCAGAATTTATACATATATATATGATAATTATCTTGGGTGCCAATGTATCCCAAAAATAAACCTTATTCAATCACCCGATGCAAATTCACAACATAAAAAAAGCAGGGTTCCCGGAAGGAACCCTGCTTTTAAATATAGTTGTTGACAGCTGGATCAATAACCGAGAAAACGATCGTAGGCGATGATGCCCCAAATAAGGGTCAACAATACCAGGCTGACAAACACCAGTGCCGACCCTATATCTTTAGCCCGACCAGACAACTCGTGCTTTTCGGAGCCAGTACGATCCACGACAGCTTCTACCGATGAATTGGCAAGCTCCGCCATCCAAACCCAGAAAATGCTGGCAATCAGCAAGATTAACTCTACCGGGGTTCGCGCTAACCAGAATGCGCAAGGCAACAGGATTAACCCCAAAACCACCTCCTGACGAAAAGCAGCCTCATGCCGCCAGGCAGCAGCAAACCCTTTCATTGAATACCCAAAAGCATCGATCACACGAGCGATACCTGTTTTACCCGGTTTTCCCATCGATTCTCTCCAGAACAGCGGGGCGTCACCCCATTTTCACCAAGTGTTCACAAAACAGTCATATGGCAATGATTAACTGGATATGCGAGCCCTGTGCATCTCTTTACCCGCTCGCCTGTTCCATCCACCTGTTTTGATAGAAGGCGGTGAATCATGAACACTTTTCTACGGCGAGTCCACCACTGGGACACCCTGGCATTCTTATGGGTGCATGTGACAAAAGGTTTTCAATACCGAAAATCCGTTCGCTTTATTTCACGTACTGGCGACGGCCATTTATACCTGGTTGTTGCACTGTTGTTGTTATGGCTCGACCAGGGAAATGGCAGCCACTTTTTTTGGGCGGGTATCCTTGCTTATAGCCTGGATGTAAGCTTGTACTTGTTACTCAAAAATTTGATCAAACGCGACAGACCTGCAGCCAAACTGGATTTTTATGAAGCCTGGATTACCCCATCTGACCAGTTTAGCTTTCCATCGGGCCATACCGCAGCCGCTTTCCTGTTCGCGTGCCTGGTCGCTAATTTTTATCCCGTATTTGCTGTACTCGCTTTTCTATGGGCAGCGTGCATAGGTGCGAGTCGTGTCTTATTGGGTGTCCACTACCCAACCGACATTGTAGCCGGAGCTATTTTGGGCAGCAGTTGCGCTGCACTCGGGCTTTATATGCAGGGGCAATTTTTTGTTTTTGCCTAGTCAACACAACCTATCACACTCTTGTCTTCGTTCACTTGCCTCGCATTGATTCACTCCAGTGCAGGGCAATTTTTTATTGGGGCTTTGCATGAAAATACTTTACGGCGTCCAGGGTACAGGTAATGGCCATATCACCCGTGCACGAATTATGGCTAAGGCGTTGGCGGAAGCGGGGGCACAGGTAGACTGGGTATTTTCCGGGCGCGAGCGCAGTGGCTTTTTTGATATGGATGCATTCGGCAACTACCAAAGTTATCAAGGCCTGACGTTTGTAACTCGCAGCGGTCGCGTACTTTTTTTTAAAACAGCACTGGCTGCAAACCTTGGCCAGCTGTATCAGGATATTCGCCACCTCAACGTGGACGGTTACGACCTTATCATTAATGATTTTGAGCCTGTTTCAGCCTGGGCTGCTCGACGAGCGGGAAAAAAAGTTATCGGGATTTCCCACCAAAACGCCTTTCTTTACGATATCCCCAAATATGGCAGTAATCTTGCCGTCAATTGGTTTATGCGTAACTTTGCGCCTGTCGACTTGCCAATTGGCCTGCACTGGCATCATTTCAACCAACCTATACTTCCTCCGTTGGTAGAGCATTCCCACTACACCAACATCTCCACGCCCCGCCATTATCTGGTGTATTTACCCTTTGCAGGCCTGGATGACATAGTTCCCCAGCTGCGTGCGTTTCCCGATTATCATTTTTATATATACCAACCCGTTCCAGCTGCCTATGACGAAGGTCATATCCATATTCGCCCCTTTTCACGAGAAGGTTTCCAACAGGATTTACATCGTTGCGAGGGTGTTATTTGCAGTGCCGGATTTGAATTACCCAGTGAGGCCATTCATTTGGGTAAAAAATTGTTGGTGCAACCGGTAGCCGGGCAAATGGAACAAAAATCCAATGCCATAGCACTGGATCAATTAGGCTATGGGTCAGTCGCCAACCAGTTAAATGCATCTGCAATTGGACGCTGGCTCCCCCTCAAGCCGCCCTCAACCCCACGCCATTATCCGGATGTAGCAAAAGCCTTGGTCAATTGGCTGATTAACACAGGGGGAGAAAATTTCGAACACTTGCAGAAGCAGCTATGGTCGGATTGGCAGTCATCCAACAGTGAAAACACATCGCCGCATTTTGCCAAATGATGCTTAGTCGGGCATGATCGGGCGGCGCGAAGCCTTGATCGCGCCGCGCAGATTTTTACTATCCAACCGACGTTGACGCGAAGCAAAGGTCGGCTTGGTGGCATAACGGGGCTTTAGCGGTTTTATGGCACCGGCAACCAGCTCCTGCAAGCGTTGGAGTGCATCCTCACGGTTTTGATCCTGGGTGCGATAACGCTGGGCTTTGATAATTAATACACCCTCACGGGTAATACGTTTGTCATCCAGTGCCATTAATCTAGCTTTGTGGATATCGCTAAGCGATGAACGGAGGATATCGAAACGCAAATGTATCGCACTCGACACCTTATTGACGTTTTGCCCACCCGCCCCTTGGGCGCGCATAGCCGTGAGCTCTATTTCACTGAGGGGAATGGCCACATGGGCATTGATAACCAACAACATACGCGCCCATCGTTATTGGTGCGGAGATGCCGGCTGGTAAAAATGGAGAGGCTTTCGCTCATCCACCAACACGGGCTGCAAACGGCTATCGTAACGACTACGAACAGCATGCCAACGAAGAAATAATCCCCCTAATACCAACCCACCCAGCGCACCCAAGCCACTGGCAAGATCCGACGCAAACAACACTTGCCCACCAACAGCACCCAATACAATGAGCAGCAGTGGCATCACATACGCCAACAGGGAAGCTTTAACGACAACATCTTCGGGAATACCTATCTGGATATCATCACCAATCCGATAATGGGCAGGGTCTCTCCCTTCCAGCAACACCCAAAGGTAAGAGGGGTTGGCACCCCACTTAGCCATCAAACTCTGGCCACACCCTTTTTCAGCCTTGCAAGTACCGCACACAGAGCGCTGAATAGTCTCAACCCAAACACCTTCAGGTTCAATAGACACTATTTTACCGGTTTCCAGAATCATATCCCGCCTCACAATGCTGTACCTGGAGCACTAAACCCCAATTAACGCCTGGAGATATTTTGCGCAATTTTTTGCGCTGTGACGACCGGAATCTCACCAACAACCGTGACGCGATAACGCTCACTGCCAATTTCCAACTGATCCATCGCGGCCAGAGTAGCGCCACGCTGGGCCACACCCTCAGGAGAGGCCTGGGAAGATGGCTCGATAAAGATAGAAAAGCTGGTTAACCCATCGGTGTACATCAGCATATCTATGTGATCCCTTACCTGCTTCTGGCCTACAAATACAAAACCTGGCGGTGCCCAATTCAAATGCCACCCGGAAGGCTCTTTAACATCGGACGGATTACATTCAGGTACGGCAATATCAGCATCGCGATGCAAACGTGGCTTGGGTAACTGTTTGATTTGGGTGAGATCCGGGTTTAACTCCAGTTCCACAAATTGGTAGCGTTCCAATGGGCGAGCGGATTCATCCACCAGCCAGGACTTCAGCACCAAGCCTGTCTCATTATCGATACTCAGGAAATAACTGTAGCGATAATTATCCAGGGGAATCGCCAAAAGCACCGTGGCATTGCGTCCGGCAACACGCTCTATGCCCCGAATTTCAAAACGATAGAGTTCCGTTAGCTGGGCCAATCGAGCCCCCATATTCAATATCTTGCCTTGCAACAGCTGGTCGCCAAGGGATTTACAATCCAACGCACGTCCTGAACGTGAAATTTCACGTTCAGGGCCATTCAAATGCTGCAGCCGCTCATACTGGATACCATCCTCGACCCAATGGAAAATACGAAACCCCTGCAAAGCGGGGTTATCCTTGTGCTGGTAGGTAAAGGTTCCCTGATAGTTGACTTGGTGCGATCGTGTAGCCATCTTCGCCAATAGTGATGCTACTTCTTCATTATTTGAAGACACCTGGGAGGTCTCGGCGACGGCCTTTACCGATGGCAATAACACCATCAACAGGCATAGGCAAAGCCCTATAGCATGACCATATCGGTAACCAGAGAGGATAACGTGAGGGATTAACATCTTATAGCTCTATGCCATGGACTGGATGAGCAGCATAACTGCTCACCCTGAGAGAAAAAAGCGGAAGGGAAACTGACCGAAAGGACGATACTAAAAAACTACTCCTCTTCCGTCAGAATCACCCGGGTAAACGGCAACATCCCCTGACCGGAATTAAGCGCTGCGTTTCCAGAATGCTCCTCAATCAACTGATTAACATAGACACTGACGTCTTCGTTATAAATCGGAGCAGCTTCCTGGCGCGGTACAAACATTACACGGCGACTTTCCTGTGGGCGATTTTCATAACCACTTTGAACAGCTACGGTACGCGCTGAGAGTGCCGGTGCGTTAATTCCTGAGGGAAGATCCGGAGGATTTACAGCAGGTGTATTGACCACCGGAGTCGCAGGGGTATTAGTCCCCGCAATACCTGCCTCTGGCAATTGGGTTTGCTGGTATTGCTGTACCCCAAGGATAACAGCACCAGCCACCGAAGCAGCCACAGCGACGCGCCCAAGCTGCTGCCACCAGGGCAAAGATTGGGCTGCAGCTGCTTGATTAACAGCCGAACTATGGGCTGGTTCATCGACCAATGCAGCACTGACGCGGGATGCAAAATCCATATCTGCCAAGGTTGGCAGATCCTGGCGCAAACTCGCACTGGCGAGTTGATAGCGAGCCCAGGTCGACTTAAGCTCGGCATCAGACCCTGCCGCTTTCAGCAGGCGCATCAGCTCCAGCTCAGAGGCCTGATTATCCATCAGCGCAGATAAGGATTCTGCCAGCGCTTGCGATGAGGTTTGCTCTGTCATGCTCTTGCCAATGCCTCTATAAAAATGAACCCATAAAAACAGTGCTGTGCACCACCTTCAATTTTACTGCTACCGGAATATAGCAACTTGGGGAAGCGGCTACTTACCAGATTTCGTACCGGTTATGACTCAGCCTGTTGTGATTGGTTCATGAATTTTGAAAAAAATGTGCAAATTTGTTTAGATCCGCTTTACACATCTAAACGCATGTTACCCAAAACTACAACGCCCCGAGTAACACAGGATTACAAGTCCTCTACCAGTGGCTTAATCCGCCTATCAATAGCCTCCCTGGCCCGGAAAATCCGCGAGCGAACCGTACCTACCGGGCACTCCATCACTTCGGCAATTTCCTCATAACTCAATCCCTCTAACTCCCGCAGGCTAACTGCTGTGCGCAAATCCGGCGGTAAATCCTGAAAAGCTTGTTCAATCGTTGCCTGTAACTCATCGCGCAACAAACTGCGCTCCGGTGTATTCATCTCATGGATTGCATCATTACCCGGGTAAAACTCTGCCTCATCCACCTCAAGATCACTGGAGGGAGGACGACGGTTTCGGGCAACCAGATGATTTTTAGCGGTATTAATCGCAATCCGGTATATCCAGGTATAAAAAGCACTATCACCACGAAAATTGGGTAATGCTCTATAGGCCTTGATAAAAGCCTCCTGAGCCACGTCCTGGGCTTCTGCATGGTCCCGAACCAGGCGACTAATCACCGCCAGCACCTTGTGCTGGTATTTGATTACCAATAAATCAAATGCACGCTTATCGCCTTTTTGTACACGTTCGACGAGCTGTTGATCCATATCAGGCGCTAATGGCGCTGTCATTCTTTAACCCCCAAGTACTCCGACAACCTGATCAGAGCCATTATTCGCTGGATGACGGGGAGAGGAACAAAGAGCAATATATGTTCAACACCATCTCACCCAAACGTTCAAAATGCTATTAAAAAGAACTCTTTCATAGACAGAATTTGTAAGTAAAAGTTCGCGGCGCATTATACGCAGCTAAGCGCATTTCGCCTAAGCCCCAAAGGGGGAAAGCTATGTATATGTGAAAAAGCCCTGTTGCCGACTTAGCCCTGTCGCCGGGGATTGCTATACTGCGCAGGTTTTTTTGCCTTTCTGGTTTGTGGAATACCGAGATGAACAAACACTATCTGCACGATGTACTGGTCGTAGGCTCAGGTGCTGCCGGTTTAACACTGGCTTTGAGTCTAGCCCAACATGCCAAAGTTGCGGTCCTGTGCAAAACCCTGGTTAACCATGGCTCCACCTGGTTTGCCCAGGGCGGCATAGCAGCCGTGCTGGACAACCAGGACTCCATTGATGCCCATGTGTCGGACACCCTGATCGCCGGGGCCGGCCTTTGCCATGAAGATGCAGTGCGCTTTACCGTTGAGAATAGCAAGGCTGCCATTGAATGGTTAATTCAACAGGGGGTTATGTTCACCCGGGAAAGCGGCAGTGCCGACTACCACCTCACACAGGAAGGTGGACATAGCCATCGTCGTATCATCCACAGTGCGGACGCCACTGGCCAGGCAGTTCACTCCACCCTTATTGAGCAGGTACAACAGCAGCCCAATATTGAGGTTTTCGAACATCACGTAGCCGTTAACCTGATAACCCAGGCCGATACAAACTCCCGCAAATTACGTTGTACTGGTGCCTACGTCCTGGATAGCCAGGCTGACCGGGTCGATGTTTTCCAGGCCAAGGTTGTCGTACTGGCGACTGGAGGTGCCAGCAAGGTATATCTCTATACCAGTAATCCGGACAGCGCCAGTGGCGATGGTATTGCTATGGCCTGGCGTGCAGGTTGTCGCGTAGCCAATATGGAATTTAACCAATTCCATCCAACTTGCCTGTATCACCCCAAAGCCAAAAACTTTTTGATTACCGAAGCCCTGCGCGGCGAGGGCGCCTATCTTCGACTACCCAATGGTGAGCGCTTTATGCCGCGCCTTGATGAGCGCGCTGAACTCGCTCCCCGCGATATAGTAGCCCGCGCAATAGACCACGAAATTAAGCGGCTGGGTTGCGATTGTGTATATCTCGATATCAGCCACAAATCACCAGACTTTATCAGCGAGCACTTCCCCACCGTAAAAGCCCGCTGCCTTGAGTTTGGTATCGACATTACTAAAGAGCCTATTCCTGTTGTCCCTGCTGCCCACTACACCTGTGGCGGAGTGGTTGTCGATAATGCGGGAAGAACCGACCTAAAACATCTGTATGCAATCGGCGAAACATCCTTTACCGGTTTACACGGTGCCAACCGTATGGCCAGCAACTCACTGCTGGAATGTATTGTCTATGCCCAATCTGCAGCCAGGGATATCCTCCATAAACTTGAGCAAATAGACGTGCCTGAAACATCTCCCCAATGGGACGATTCCCGGGTACGCAACTCTGATGAAGATGTTGTCATCTCTCACAACTGGGATGAGCTACGCCGTTTTATGTGGGACTATGTGGGTATAGTTCGCACCCATAAACGCCTTGAGCGCGCGACTCACCGTATTAAATTGCTGCAAAAAGAAATTGCCGAGTACTACAGTAATTACAAGGTAAGCAGCGACTTGATTGAATTGCGCAATCTGGCAACAGTAGCAGAATTGATTATTCGCTCAGCACATGAGCGCAAGGAAAGCCGTGGCCTGCATTATTCCCTGGATTACCCGGATAAATCCCCTATTGCACGCGATACCATCCTGGTTCCTACCAACTTTGCCAGCCAGGATATTATCGTATCCAAAAGCTGAGGGACTTAACCTTTTGGCCTGAGGCAAATTCGCAGCCAGCATTTCAACTGGCGAAAATCTGCCTCACTTAATGAATCACGCATCAACACCAGGGTAAATCTTCTTCCCACAGGGCCAGCAGGCCGGGTTCGCCAATACAAAATAATTACCCAAGGCCATATCACAGCTTCAACATCGCCCTGAAGCATCATGTGTACTGGTCGGGTATTTTTAGTGCCCGGAACATTTTCGAAATACTCCAGATGCCAACAGGATGATTTGAACTCCAACCACCCCATGAATCGATGGCGGCGCAACAGCGCTCTTAAAGACAGGCCCAACAGCAAAGAAACACCCAATAACAGGCTCCACCACAAGGGATGAACCAGGGCATAAGGGGTAATCGCAACCAGCAGCAACAGAACCAATCCTCCGTAAATCCCCACAAAAAACCAGGGCAATCTGTGGGAAGGTTTGATCAGTACCGCAGGTAAGGACGGTAGCGGTTTGGTGCTATCACCATACAGGTGAGCAACACTATTATCAGTTTTGTAATCCGGTATTGGCACGAATGATATCCACAATCCTTTGCAATTCTGCGGTGGGCGGGTTTTCACGACGCAAAAACCAGGCAAATAAATCCTGGTCCTGCTCCTCTAGAAGTGCCCAATAGCGCTCTTTATCAGCCTGCTCCAAACCAGGGTATACCCTCTCCAGGAAAGGCAGCAGAATTAGATCCAATTCCAACATGCCACGACGGCTACCCCAAAACAAACGATTTATATCCACCAGAAACACCTTCAAAAGAGCTATAGGCAGGTATTATATCGCCCTACGCCAGCGCTATAAACTGGCCAGGAACATTCGCGCCGGTGTTCCAAGCGCGTAAAGTTTTTACCAGGAAGACTTGCGATTATGCTGGCCAACCACATAATGGGCGCTATCTATCCCGTCAATCACCAGAGATTCCCGTCGTGACCACTGTCGCCACTCACGCCATATCAGAACCTTTTTTCTGTCACCTGCCCAATACCGGTTTACTACTGGTTGAAGGGCCGGATGCGGCCAAATTTCTGCAAGGGCAAATCACCTGCGATATTCGTGAGCTCGCTGATCAAAAAGTACTCTTGGGTGCACAATGTTCTCCCAAAGGACGAGTGCTGCTGAACTTTTATGCGGTGCAATTACAACCCGACACTATTGCCCTGCGCCTGCCTAGAAATATCCTTGAGCAGGCCCAAATATCCCTGGGAAAATATATCGTATTCTCCAAGGCTAAACTGCGTAAAGCAGATGATGCCTATGCCATCATAGGATTACACAGCTCGCGACTTGACGATTTCTCAAACATTTTGGGGACAATTCCCCATGAGCCACTCACCTGGATTGACACACCTCAGGGCATCATCTGGCGCCTGGATGAAACCCATATGGAACTATGGCTGAAAAGCCTTACAGCGCTTGCCCCTCTCGGCCAATCCCTTGCTGAAGTTGCATCATTGCGAACAGAAAACGATTGGAACCTCGCTCAAATCCAGCGAGGTATTACCTGCATAACCCCGGAAACCTATGAACAGTTCACTCCACAGGAGTTAAACCTCACCCTTGTAAACGGAGTCAACTTTCGCAAAGGCTGCTACACAGGGCAAGAGATTGTTGCGCGCTTACACTATCGCGGCCACGCCAAACGACATACCTATCGCTATCACCTGACAAGCCCTCAAGCTCCCGCACCAGGATCATTAATTGTTAATTCGGCAGGCGTAAACATAGGCCATATAATTAATATAGCCTCCAGTGGAAATAATCAGTTTGAGTTACTTGCCTGTGTCACAGATGAACATATAAATGAAGCACAACTCCGCGAAACAGGGGAAAAACTACAGCAGCTCCCCCTACCCTATGCTATACCTAGTGCTGATGACAAGACGAATGCGGAATAATCACCTTAACGAGAAAATCAATGAGTCAATTAGTTGAAAAAATTCGCCAGGAAATAATTACTGCGATTAAAAATGACCAACTGGTTTTACCCACTTTACCAGAAGTAGCCTTACGCGTACGTGAAGCTGCCGACGACCCCAATTCGGATATAGATACCCTGTGCAGCGTTATCGGCAACGACGCAGCCCTGAGTGCGCGCATTATTCGTGTTGCCAATAGTCCGCTATTACGTGCAAGCCGCGCCATTGAAGACCTGCGCGCAGCCCTGATGCGCCTTGGTATCCAATACACATGCAATATCGCAACAGGACTGGCGATGGAGCAAATGTTTCAAGCTACTTCCGACCTGGTGGACATGCGTATGCGTGAAGTCTGGAGTCGATCCAGCGAAGTAGCCGGAATAAGCCATGTACTTTGCAAACACTACACACGCCTGCGCCCAGACCAAGCCACACTCGCGGGCCTGGTACACAAAATTGGTGTGCTCCCCATACTCACTTATGCAGAAGAACATCCTGCACTGCTAAAAGATAGCCTAACCCTGGACGCTGTTATTGACCAATTACACGCCCCAATTGGCGATTTAATCCTCAAAACCTGGAATTTTCCGGAAGAGCTGGCACACATCCCCAGTCAACATATCGACTTTGGCCGAAATGCTCCCAAGGCCGACTATGCGGATATCGTGACAGTAGCCATGTTACAAAGCTATCTGGGTAGCAATTCCCCCATGGCTAAAATTGATTTTACAAAGGTGAAAGCATTCGAGCGACTGGGACTGGACCCCAATATGGATGTCAGCAACGCCAACGACTTAAGCGAGGATATGGAAGCAGCTATGTCTTTGCTGCTATAAGAGGTATAAAAAATACACCCAATCAACACATGAAACACCATAAAAAAGCGGTCAACAGACCGCTTTTTTATATTATCAACCAAGGATTGTTGATTTAGGCACTGAACAAGGCTTCACTATCCAGCCCTTGTTTTTCCATAATATCGCGCAGCCGTTTTAGGGCTTCCACCTGGATTTGACGTACACGCTCACGGGTCAAACCAATCTCATGTCCCACTTCTTCCAAGGTGCTCACTTCGTAGCCACGCAATCCGAAACGACGCGCCAGGACTTCACGCTGCTTTTCTGTCAGCTCTTCCAGCCAATGATCCAAACTGGCCGTCAAGTCACTATCCTGCAATAAAGCAGCAGGATCTGAAACATGGGTATCTGCAATCGTATCCGCAACAGTGCGATCAGAGGAGGCACCTATAGGTGCATCAATTGAAGTCACACGCTCATTAAGGCTCAGCATGTGCTCTACATCAGCAACAGGCTTCTCCAGCAAGTTGGCTATTTCCTCTGGTGTAGGCTCATGATCCAGCTTTTGAGATAACTCGCGCGCAGCGCGAAGATAGACATTCAATTCCTTAACAACATGTATCGGCAAACGAATAGTGCGCGTCTGGTTCATTATAGCGCGCTCAATCGTCTGACGAATCCACCAGGTAGCATAAGTGGAGAAGCGGAAACCACGCTCAGGATCAAACTTCTCTACGGCACGAATTAACCCCAGATTGCCCTCTTCAATCAGATCAAGTAATGCAAGACCACGATTCACATAGCGACGGGAAATTTTGACAACCAGGCGGAGGTTACTTTCGATCATGCGCTTACGCGCTGCCTCATCACCTTTTAAGGCTTTACGTGCAAAAAATACTTCTTCTGCACTCAACAACAGGGGAGAAAATCCAATTTCGTTAAGATAAATCTGTGTGGCGTCCAGATTTTTGGCAAACTTGTCGTCCAGGAATCGTTCGGTGGGTGTGATTGCAACAGGCTTGGATAATTCTGCATCCTCTTCGGCAAGCAAACTCTCTGCTTCATCCGCCTCCAAATCCTGCATCAGGAAAACATCATCGTTATCGTATGTGGTAGTTGAATCCCTATTTTGCAAAGTCATTTTCAGCCCCTTATATCAATATTGTTTTAATAACCGGCTGGCTTTGTAATTCTAAGTCACCCAGCTCACTCAAGCTGTACCAGTCTTACCCAGTTCACGACTGAAGGCCCTTCGAAGCTGTTTGCTGCGAATCGGCACTTTACCGACGAGGAAGATAGGTTAACGGATTAACCGGTGTACCCTCTCGACGTATTTCAAAGTGAAGCTTTACCCTATCGGTACCGCTCGAACCCATATCGGCAATTCGCTGCCCTACTTTAACCCAATCACCTTCCTGAACCAGAAGCTTATCGTTGTGAGCATAAGCACTGAGGAATGTTTCATTGTGTTTAATGATCAGCAATTTGCCGTATCCCCGCAGGCCACTACCGGCATACACCACCTGTCCGGAAGCCGCTGCCAGCACAGGCTCTCCCAATTTACCGCCAAGATCAATACCCTTATTCAAGCCATTATTGCCCTGAAATGATGACAAAATAGGGCCGTTGGCGGGCCAGTTCCATTGTGGTGCGCCCCCCGACGACAGGGATAATTTTGTTTCTGATGACAGTTTTGTTTTATTTTCTTTACGATCATTTACTACGGTCTTCTTATTGGAAGAGGGGGGTACAACTGAAGAAGTACGGGCGGTTGAGGCAACAACCTTATTCACTTGTTGTGTAGAACGAGCAAGATCAAGTTTGATTATTTGCGACGGCTTAATCATATAGGGTGGAGAAATACCATTATGCGCCGCCAAATCCTCGTATTTCAGCCCATACCGCCAGGCAATTGAAAATAATGTATCACCTGGTGCAACACGATGGGTCGATGGTTTCTGTTGCGGGTTAAACGATTTGTCAACAACGGGGGCAATTTGGTGCCTGGAACAAGAGAAACAGCTTATAGCGATCAAAATAACGAACATACAGATAGGAAGCTTTCTCACCCTGCATAGGGTGTCACTTCTATGATTTATCAGGCTTACTGATTCATTTTTAATCACTTTTATTCCATTATGTGCTTAATAAGCAAGTTTTATTGGAAAATTATCTAATCTATTTATATGAAAACGCACAAAAACATGACCAGATACATCCCTGAATACTGTTACATGAATGTAACAAGCACTTATTTGCAGCAACCAGGAAAACAACGATTTCAAGCACGCTTTGTTATCTGGCTGTACCTGATAAAAAAGGAACAAACTTCACGGGCTCCAGGATCTGGGTTACAAATTTTTCGGTATCTTCAGTATCGCGAATAATCAAATGAAGCTGCTGCTCACGTCCACCTACAGGAATTACCAAAACACCCCCCGGTGCCAACTGCTTTAACAATTCATCAGGGACAACCTGGGGGGCTGCAGTACTCAGGATGCCATCATAGGCTCCCATGTCCGGCCATCCAAATCCACCATCAGCATGGCGATAACGGATATTGCGCAATCCCAATTGGTGCAAACGCTCACGCGCCTTATCTTGCAAAGGCTTGATACGCTCAACGGTATAGACCTCTGGAACCAATTGTGCCAACAGGCTGGTTTGGTAACCAGAGCCCGTTCCAACCTCAAGTACTTTGTTTAATTTACCTGCTGCACCCAGCAAAAGTTCCGTCATACGTGCAACTATGTACGGCTGAGACAAGGTTTGGCCATGACCTATGGGCAATGCGGTATCCTCATAGGCGCGATGTGCGAGCGCTTCATCAAGAAACAAGTGCCGGGGAGTGTTGAGCATAATATCGAGGACACGCAGATTGGTGACGCCCTGATCGCGCAATCGCTGGATCAGGCGCTCACGAGTGCGCAAGGAGGTCATACCAACCCCCTGCAACAGTAAATTTGTCATTAAGCCCTCCTAACCACCCACCGACTCATTAAAAGCCACCAGATTTTAAACGATAAACTATACCATAACCGCTAATATCCGCCGGCGCAGATAGGTTATCAATCACTCGATTCCGTACCGGATAATCTCAGCTGTTGATTATTTAAACTTACCAATTCCCGTAGTACTGAAGTTGCAAATGCACCGGCTTCCAGCGTAAAAGCCAATTCAAGATGGTCACCGACCAACCAACGATAACTGGGAGTTTTAATAGCAAGCAGTAAGGCTCGACGCTCTTGTGACGTTCCAACATGTTCGAGTTCATTGCACCAATCACGCCAACTGGAAAGCAGCTCTGTTTCCCGCGCTAATAATTCCACCAAGGCCAGGGGACGCCCCCTCCCCCACAAAGGTCCGCTGGGATAAGCACAGGGTTCCCCTGCAACGGAAATCTGCCAATCGCCTTTTCTTACTCGATCAGCCAGTACCTGGTTAAACAGGTAAGATCTCGCTGCCGATAATATTAACCCTCGCTTTTGCCTGTCGCGATATGGTTTTTTACCGACCAGCAAAGATTCAGCTTCAATCAGGTTGCGACCAGCATTACCAAATCGCTGCTCGCCAAAATAGTTAGGTACCCCCGAACGCAATACACAATCCAACCTTTCATGAAAGGCTGTTTTATCAGCGCACTGTAACTGTCTCAGGCCAATCACAAAATGATTGGATTCATGTTCCCCTCGACGCAGCTTACGCACATGACGTGCAACCCGCAGCACCTGAATCCTGTCCGAAGAAAAACCCTGCCATTCTGGCTCCGGATGATTGCTCTTTAGTGGTAAATACACACTAAACCATTGGCGTGTTATTGCATGGCGATCCTTGCGTCCGGCATAACCAATATCGGTTGGTTTTACTCCGGCATACACGGCAAGCTGCTCGGCAACCCACGCGGTATTCTCGCCCCGTTTTTCAATCCACAAATACACATGTTCGCCTTCCCCAGCAGGTTCAAATCCAAGATTTTCAGTTACCTGAAAATCTTCAGGAACGGTACGAAAATCAGCAGAAGCCTCAAGGGTGCCATATGCTCGGGGAAAATCCAGAGAGAAATCAGCTTGTATACGCATCGACAAATTCCACCAGCCTTCACCAAAAAGTATCCGCTATTTAGATTTAGGCACTGATAAAAAAACCGCCCTCGGGCGGCTTTTTTATCACACCTAGAGTTCAACGGGATTCCAATAATACCACTGCATAACAAGCAATCCCCTCTTCCCGCCCTGTAAACCCAAGACGCTCTGACGTAGTTGCCTTTACATTAATTTGGCTGGCGGAGCTTTGGAGATCACTCGCAATCACCTCAACCATGTGAGGAATATAAGAAGCCATACGTGGCGCCTGCGCCACAATGGTCATATCTGCGTTAGCCAGTTTCCAGCCATGCTGGCTGACCTTGGCATATACCATCCTCAGCAGGGAGCGACTATCGGCATTTCTATATTGCATATCTGTGTCAGGAAAATGTTTGCCTATATCTCCCAACGCAACAGCACCTAAAAGTGCGTCACAAAGAGCATGTAAAAGAACATCGCCGTCGGAATGCGCAACCAAGCCATGATGATGGGGAATAACAACGCCACCAATGACAATTTTTTCACCCTCGCCAAAAGCATGGACATCATAACCCTGACCAATTCGCATCGACATAAACTAACCTCGTTCCAACGCCTGTTGTTGCAAAATAAAAGTGGCCAGAGGTAAATCCTCCGGGCGGGTCACCTTGATATTATCCGCACGACCTTCCACCATAAGCGGTTGATGACCTGCAAACTCCATTGCGGATGCCTCATCCGTGACCATAAGCCCCACGTCCAGCGCCTGTTGCAGAGCCCTCTTTAATAATCCCACAGAAAAAAATTGTGGTGTTTGAGCTTGCCACAGTTTGCTGCGATCCTGAGTGCCCGTAATCCTGTTGTCATTTACTACTTGCTTCAAGGTATCCGATACAGGTACCCCCAGAATCCCGCCTACCGCATCCGACCTTCTCACGCTCTCAATCAGATTTGCCACAGTATCGGAGGTAACACAAGGGCGAGCAGCATCATGAACTAGCACCCAGGCATCACTATGACCATTGTCCTCCAACCAGGTCAGCGAATTTAATACAGAGCCTGCACGCTCAACAGCGCCATCTACACAGGAAATCCGCTGATCCCTGGAAATCGGTAGCGTCGTCCAATAATCATCATCCGGGTGTAAAGCCAATACAACACCTGCCACATATGGCAATGCCAATAAGCGCTCCAGGGTATGTTCAAGAATCGTCTTGTGTTGCAGTTTCAGATACTGCTTTGGAAAACCCGCCTTCATACGAGCCCCCACACCAGCAGCGGGAACCACACACCAAACAGGCGCCAAGATAGAGGAAGATGAACTCATGGGATTTGGGCCAACTACCAAGACAGTAAACCAGCAAAACAACTTATTGGATATTAAGTATCACTGTTTTCCATCATCCATAATCATAAAAAAAGTCTCATCTTTTTTGATCAGACCTATATCGTTACGCGCACGCTCTTCAATAGTATCCAGACCCGTTTTTAATTCCTCGACTTCAACATCCAAAATTCTATTGCGTTCTCGCATGCGGTCATTTTCCGCTTTCTGCTGGGCGATTTCTGTTTCCAGACGATGTGCATGGGCGAGACTGCCCTCACCTATCCACAGGCGATATTGCAGTACTGCCAATAGCAGCAACAAAATAGCTGCAAGCCATTTCATGGTAATCACCCATAAATACATAAAGGCCGATCATTCGGCCTTTATGTACAGTTGCTACAATTAAGACTTAAACTCAGCGCGACCTTTATAGGGTGCAGCAGCGCCAAGCTCAGCTTCAATACGTAACAAACGGTTGTACTTGGACACACGGTCAGAGCGACACAGAGAGCCGGTTTTAATTTGGCCAGCCGCCGTAGCAACTGCCAAATCGGCGATAGTGGTGTCTTCTGTTTCGCCTGAGCGGTGAGAAATAACAGCGGTATAACCAGCATCTTGTGCCATCTTGATGGCATCCAGCGTTTCAGATAATGAACCGATCTGGTTAAATTTAATCAAAATAGAATTGGCGATCTTTTTCTCAATACCTTCTTTCAGAATACGGGTATTAGTTACGAATAAGTCATCACCAACCAGTTGTACTTTATTGCCAATCTTATTGGTCAAGTCAGCCCAGCCATCCCAGTCACTCTCATCCTTACCATCTTCGATAGAAATGATGGGATATTTATTCGCCAGATCTGCCAGGTAATCAGAAAACTCCGCGGAACTAAATACTTTGCCTTCGCCCGCCAAATCGTATTGGCCATCTTTATAGAACTCGGAAGATGCACAATCCAGAGCCAGGGTGACATCTTCACCTAATTTGTAACCCGCTTTTTCCACCGCCACAATAATAACTTTAAGCGCTTCTTCATTGGATGGCAGGTTAGGTGCAAAACCACCCTCATCACCTACGGCGGTATTCAAACCTTTATCATGGAGAATTTTCTTAAGGTTATGGAAAATCTCAGCGCCAATACGCAAAGCCTCTGCAAATGTTTTGGCACCTACAGGCTGAACCATGAACTCTTGAATATCAACGTTATTATCCGCATGCTCACCACCATTAATAATATTCATCATGGGAACCGGCATGGAGTATTTACCCGGGGTGCCATTCAAATCAGCAATATGAGCATAGAGCGGAACTTTTTTGGCAACAGCCGCCGCCTTGGCAGCGGCAAGAGACACGGCAAGAATAGCGTTGGCGCCCAGCACAGATTTGTTATCCGTGCCATCTGCATCAATCATTGCCTTATCCAAGGCGCGCTGATCCAGAGCATCCTTACCGACCAGCAAGTTCTTAATAGTCGTGTTGATATTATTAACAGCCGTTAAAACACCTTTACCCAAGTAGCGAGACTTATCGCCATCACGCAACTCCAAAGCCTCACGAGAGCCCGTAGATGCACCTGATGGAGCACAGGCAGAACCCACAGCACCAGATTCAAGAATCACTTCAGCCATAACAGTTGGGTTACCGCGACTGTCCAATACCTCAAAAGCTTTAATATCAACTATCTTGGTCATTCGTTTTCTCCAGAGTAGGGTTCTAAAAAATTACAGGATATCGAGCGGTGGAAATTGTTTCACCAACTCATCAATTGCTTTCATTTGATGTAAGAAAGGTTCAAGTTTATCGAGCGGCAAAGCACTCGGCCCGTCACATTTTGCATTGTTGGGATCAGGATGTGCTTCCAGAAACAAACCTGCCAAACCAACTGCCATACCTGCACGAGCCAACTCGGTAACCTGATGGCGCCTACCGCTGGACGCAGCACCCATGGGATCACGGCATTGTAGTGAATGAGTAACATCAAAGATAACCGGGGCATTACCGCTGACATCACGCATAGTGCGAAAACCAAGCATATCGACTACCAGATTGTCATAACCGAAGTTAGTACCTCGATCACACAAAATAATCTTATCGTTGCCACACTCTTCGAACTTCTCAACAATATTTTTCATTTGCCCCGGACTGAGGAATTGAGGTTTCTTGATATTTATCACTGCACCGGTTTTTGCCATAGCAATCACCAAGTCTGTTTGGCGCGCCAGAAATGCAGGCAACTGAATTACGTCGCATACTTCAGCAACAGGAGTGCACTGATATATCTCATGAATATCGGTAATGACGGGAATGGCAAAGGTTTGTTTGATTTCCTGGAAAATCTTCAGACCTTCATCCATGCCCGGCCCACGGTAAGAGTGGATCGATGAGCGATTGGCCTTATCGAATGAAGCCTTGAACACATAAGGAATATTCAGCTTTTGTGTCGCTTTCACATAGGCTTCAGCCACCTGCATAGCCATGTCGCGCGATTCAAGCACATTCATACCACCGAAAAGCACAAACGGTAAATTATTAGCAACCTGCAAACTACCAATTGAAACGATTTGCTGAGACACAGTAATTCCTTAAAAAAATTGCCACTGATAAGTGGCATAAATCATTTACTTTTTGTTCACCAATGCAGCCGTTACAAATGCCGTAAACAGCGGGTGACCATCTCGTGGGGTAGAAGTAAACTCAGGGTGGAATTGACAGGCAACAAACCAGGGATGATCAGGGATTTCCACCATCTCCACCAAAGTATCATCGGCAGACCAACCACCAATTTTCAGACCAGCCTTCTGCAATTGGTCAACATAGTTATTGTTGACTTCATAGCGATGGCGATGGCGCTCAACAATGACATCAGCACCGTAGATAGTGCGTACATTTGAGCCTGTCACAAGACGACACTCCTGCGCCCCCAAACGCATAGTACCGCCCAAATCTGATGTTTCATCACGCTTTTCAACTGCACCTTCGGCATTAATCCACTCAGTGATCAGACCAATAACGGGATGTGGAGTACTTTTATCAAATTCGGTAGAGTTGGCCCCTTTCAAACCCAGCACATTACGCGCAAACTCAATCACAACGGATTGCATGCCCAAACAAATACCCAAATAAGGCACTTTGTTTTCACGTGCATATTGCACTGCCATCAATTTGCCTTCTACACCACGCTCACCAAAACCACCGGGAACCAAAATAGCATCGGCATCACTGAGAATCCCCACACCTTCTGTCTCGACACGCTCGGCATCTATGTAGTTGATTTTGACTTTGGTGCTGGTGTGAATACCTGCATGGGTTAAAGCTTCAATCAGCGACTTATAAGCATCTAACAATTCCATGTATTTTCCCACCATGGAAATAGTGATCTGATTAGTGGGGTGCAACTTGCCTTGAACAACCTTATCCCACTCACTCAAATCGGCTTCAGGGCAATCAAGTCCAAGTTGCTCAACAACAATTTGATCGAGGCCGAAACTCTTTAGCAAACTGGGAATAGAGTAGATTGTGTCAGCATCAGGTAATGGAACTACGGCGCGCTCTGCCACGTTGGTAAAGAGTGCGATCTTACGGCGCGAGTCTTCATCAACCATTTTTTCCGAGCGGCATAGCAGGATATCTGGCTGCAAACCAATTGAGCGCAACTCTTTAACAGAGTGCTGGGTTGGTTTTGTTTTGGTCTCACCGGCTGTAGCAATATAGGGGACCAGTGTCAAATGCATCAATAATGAGCGGGATAACCCCAATTCAACTTTGAGCTGACGGACCGCCTCCAAAAAGGGTTGGGACTCAATATCCCCCACCGTACCACCGATTTCCACCAGTGCCACATCGACATCTTTGCCCCCCTCAAGAATACGACGCTTAATTTCATCCGTGATGTGCGGAATCACTTGTACAGTACCACCGAGGTAGTCTCCGCGGCGCTCCTTACGCAGGACAGTTTCGTATACTCGCCCCGTAGTAAAGTTGTTGCGGCGCGTCATTTTGGTACGAATAAAACGCTCGTAATGCCCAAGATCAAGGTCAGTTTCAGCGCCATCTTCCGTTACAAATACCTCGCCATGCTGGAATGGACTCATGGTACCTGGATCCACATTGATATAGGGATCCAGCTTCATGATGGTGACTTTCAGACCACGAGCCTCAAGAATAGCGGCCAATGAGGCCGAGGCTATACCTTTGCCCAATGAAGAAACAACACCACCGGTAACGAATATATATCGCGTCATGTAAAACCTGATTAACGTTGATAAGCGAAGCAGATAAGAAGATAAAACCCCCTGGAGTCCATGTAAGGCCAGAGGTTTCATCGTAAGGACGGGGCGTCAGGGTACCAGAAAGCCCCTTTGCGCTCAATGAAAAGCTGGTTCTCACCGATTAACGTCGCCGGTATCCTAAAGGCTATTGCATGAAAATCCGACCGAACGCACAAAAAATAAACACAACAAAAACAATCAGTTAGAGAAAGTCATCGCAATCCTGTGTCGATAGGGCCGTACGGATATGTACATTGCCAAACCCCCTCATTGCCAGGAAACGCTGCTGACGGGCTCGCTCTTTTGCCTCGGAGGGAAAGGCAGCACCAAAACGCTTTTGACGCTGCTGGCAGGCAGAATCAGCCCAATTGAAGGTATGACCGGAAAGTGTGTCTGCAATTACATCAGAAGTTATACCACGCGCTTTAAGCTCTTGTGCAATAAGAAGAGGCCCTTTACCCTGGCGGTAACGCATGACAGCAAATGCTTCCGCAAAGCGGCTATCACTTTGCAACCCTTCCTCGACTAAACGCTGAACCTCCTGATAAGCGTACTCAGAAGCTGCTTCACCAGGATATTTGCGACGGAGCTTATCCAATAACTCTTGCTGGGAGTGCTCACGCATGGCAAGCAAATCCATTGCTGCCATACGAATTTGTTGGGGGGTACTTGGGGTCAAGGAGAAATTATTTAACAGGAGGAAACTTCGCCAATACCTCAGTGACAGCCATGGACAGGATTTCACGCTGCTTTTGAGGCGACAGGCCACGACTCAGGCGTTTTTGTGATACACCACGCCACAAAGGCTTATCTGTTTTACCGTCTACGATGTCAATAATAAGACTGCCCTGTTCATAGACACGCACACCGGAGTTGACACCATAGAAGAAGGGACGTGGATAGGGGTAGTAATAGCCGCGACCATACCAGCCATAACCATACAACTCGTTGTAGCTGCGAGGATCAATTTTCTCCTCAACTACAACATGGTAATTAACGACAAAGTCAGGCTTGCTGTCTGCCGCTGGTGCCTGGTAGCGTTTTGCCAACTCTGCATCCACTGCTGTATGAATATGACTGAGGGTGAAGGGCGAAATTAGCAGATTTTCTTTAACATCCTGCCGGGTTTCAGCCACTTTAAAGGTTTTTAGTTGGGAAAAGTCATACCCGGATTCATAATCAGTTTCAACATAGGGTTTGGTGCTACATCCCACCAGCAGCATCACCAATACCAAAAAGCCACCGATAACCGAACGTTTCATATATGTGCTCCTCAATCGCATCGTCTATCTGCAATTGTTGAATCGCTATTAACTAAGTTCCATTGAGCCAGCTGCACACTTAACCCTCGCTGAAGCAGCCCACAAAAAAGCCCCGTTATGGGGCTTTGAGAGGAGTTGCTAAATTTACAGTATTTCTGCCTCATCGGAAACATCCTCTCCACCAGCACTTAATGAGAGTGCCTGTGTGGCCAGGAGTTCCGAGCGCACTTTTTGCTCCAGTTCCTGGGCAATTGCCTGGTTTTCCTGGAGGAACTTGATAACGTTGTTTTTGCCCTGGCCGATTTTGTTCCCCTGGTAACTGTACCAGGCGCCCGCTTTGTCAATCAGCCCTAACTTAACGCCATAATCAACAATTTCCCCCATGCGGTTGATACCCGAACCATAAAGGATTTGAAACTCTGCTTGCTTAAAGGGAGGGGCCACCTTGTTTTTAACTACCTTGACGCGAGTTTCAGAGCCAATAACTTCCTCCCCCTCTTTAACTGCACCAACACGACGGATATCAAGGCGTACAGAAGCATAAAACTTGAGCGCATTACCGCCCGTGGTGGTTTCCGGATTACCGAACATAACACCGATTTTCATACGGATCTGGTTAATAAATATCACCAGACAGTTGGCATTTTTGATATTACCAGTGATTTTCCGCAGGGCTTGGGACATCAGGCGAGCCTGTAAGCCGACATGGTGATCGCCCATTTCCCCTTCAATTTCAGCCCGGGGAGTCAGGGCCGCAACCGAGTCAACCACCAAAACGTCGATAGCGCCGGAACGGACCAGCATATCGGTCACTTCCAAGGCCTGCTCACCGGTATCAGGTTGGGAGACAATCAAATCGCCTACATTAACGCCAAGCTTGGTTGCATAAATGGGGTCAAGGGCATGTTCGGCATCAATAAATGCACAGGTTCCACCCTGGCGTTGGGCTTCAGCAATCACTTGCAGGGTTAAGGTCGTCTTACCGGAGGATTCTGGCCCATAAATTTCTATAATGCGGCCTTTAGGTAGTCCCCCGATACCCAATGCAACGTCCAGCCCCAGGGAACCGGTAGAAATAGCGGGGATTACCATTTGCTCGCGGTCCCCCATACGCATCACAGTTCCCTTGCCAAACTGACGCTCGATCTGGCCTAACGCAGCTTGCAACGCTTTCTCTTTATTCGCATCCATTGAACACCTCAACAATTCATCAAAAGGTTAATCTAATCTGGTTATAGCTGGTGCGTGGAATCGGTATGCCGGAAAGCACCAATGGACACAGCATACACCAAAAACCTGTATACGCAAACAGTACTAGTAATTTATACAGTGGTACTTTTGCCGCTAGTCCCAAGTCTGGCGATTAACCCTTCCAAGGCAACAATCACCGCCTGCCGCTGGATCTGCTGGCGATCCCCGGTCAAATGCAGCAGTTTTGCTTCACACCAACCATCCAAACTGCCCCAGGCAAACCATACACTACCCACAGGCTTTTCGACGCTGCCTCCACCCGGCCCGGCAACACCGCTAATAGCAACGGCAATTTGAGCCCCTGATATATTCAGGGCTCCGGTAACCATCTGCTGCACCACAGGTTTACTGACAGCGCCATGCTCTTCAAGCACGTGGGGATCAACTCCTAGCAGATGTTGTTTGGCCTGATTGGCGTAGGTTACAAGGCCATACTCAAACCAGTTGGACGAACCAGCCACTGCAGTAATAGCGGCGGCAACACCACCGCCGGTACAAGACTCTGCCGTTGCCACACGCCAATGGCGAGCGTTTAGCAGCTGCCCCAGAGTTTGGGCCAATTGATATACCCTATCCTGATCACTCATGAACAGCTCCCCGGATCTATACTCATTGCACCAAACCATCCCCTATGGCGATTCCCCCAGTACTATCCAGATCATCGATCAGGACCTGGCAGGACAGGGCTTGCCCTACTTTATTATGCTTTACGTTTTGCGTCACCTTCCCTAAAACATTGCAAAGATTATGCTGCAAATGCTCGAAACCAATCCAGCCAAACGCCTGGCCAGAACCGAGCTGGCCACACAGGCTTCTTATTAAATACAGGGGCAACAGGGATTCTTGAGCGTATTATTGGCTGCTAATGGCTGGTGTATTGTTTGGGGATATTAAAAAATAAAATCTCCGGCAAGACACTTACCGGAGATTAACTATAGCAACCCATTGGCGGGATTGTTAATTCATTAGCCTTTACGAACTCTGGCCAGCCGATCAACAACACTGATCAACAGATCGATCTCTTCACAGGTATTATAAAAAGCAAAACTGGGACGAACAGTGGTCTCTACACCAAAGCGACGCAAGATAGGCTGTGCACAATGATGACCTGAGCGCACCGCTATACCTTCGCGGTTTAATTCAGTTCCCACCTCTTCCGTTTTATATCCAGCCAGTGTGAAAGACAACACACTGGCTTTGTTAGCCGCAGTACCTATGATACGTACACCGGGGATATGTTGAATGCGCTGGGTTGCATAGGCGAGCAAGTCATGCTCATAGCGCGCAATACGCTCTATACCCACACGGTCCACATAATCCAGCGCTGCACCTAAACCTACAGCATCGGCAATATTACCGGTACCGGCTTCAAAACGGTTAGGTGGGTCCTGGAAAATCACCTTGTCGAACGTGACATCGGCAATCATGTTTCCACCGCCTTGCCAAGGTTCCAGTTGTTTCAGGTGTTCAGCTTTGCCATAAACAACACCGATACCCGTAGGGCCAAATATTTTGTGACCCGAAAACACAAAGAAGTCTGCATCCAATGCCTGTACATTAACGCGCATGTGAGACACGGATTGAGCTCCATCAACAATGACAGGAACACCAAAACTGTGGCCGATATCAATAATATCCTTGATCGGGGTCACCGTGCCCAATGCATTAGATACCTGGGTCACAGCAATAATCCGGGTACGACTATTGATTAACTTGCGATAGTCATCGAGCAGGATCTGACCCGTATCATCTACAGGAATCACACGAATTTTTGCTCCAACCCGCTGGGCCAGCAAATACCAGGGTACGATATTAGCGTGGTGCTCCAGTTGCGACACAATAATCTCATCGCCCTCACCCACACGTTGCTTACCAAACGTATTGGCCAGGAGGTTAATAGCTTCCGTAGCACCACGCACAAAAATAATATCGTCTGCAGAACGCGCCCCGATAAACTTGGCCACTTTATTGCGCGCACCTTCATAGGCGTCCGTAGCACGGGCGGCAAGCTCGTGGGCAGCACGATGGATATTGGAATTTTCGTGCTCATAAAAGTAACTGATACGATCGATTACGGCTTTCGGCTTATGGGTCGTAGCAGCATTATCAAACCACACTAATGGCTTGCCGTTTACCCTTTCTGCAAGAATGGGGAAATCGCGCCGAATAGCCTGTACATCAAAGCCCTGTTGCTGGGGCGCAAACAGGTTTTGCTTCGGCCCATTACCAAATACCGGCTGAACACCTGAATCCAAAAAATAAAAATGTGAATCCGGTACGGGTGATACTGTACCTGTTGGTGCGTCAAGGCGGGCAAACCCGAATTCGGCAGAGAGCAATGCCTGGACATCTTTTTCACCAGGCAGGGATAAACTTTGCACGGCGGTGCGATCACTGCCGGACAATTGTGCTTGATGGTAATTCGTCGACTGCGACTCCAGCGTATGGGGGACACCTGATACTGGAGTAACGGCTTTTTCCGAGGGTGTTTCCAAGTGGGTAATAAAACGATGATCGGCCAAAAGCTCGCGCAATTCGTCATCGCCCGGCAACCCAAAAGCCTGGGGCGAAACCTGCTGACCCAGTTGATCCAGTGAAATGCCGGCCAGAGGGTATTGATTGGCATTGTCAGCAAAGTAATAACCGGGCACAGCCGCAAGTTGCTTGTCCAGGGTCGGGCTGGTGACAGCCGGCTGCGCAGCACTGGCCCCAGCCTGGGGCCGTGCACCAGGATTCGTGGCAGATGCAGCTTGTAGCGCGGAAATACCCGATAAAAAAGGAACTGCATTCGGCAAGGACTGAAACATCTCATTGGCTAATGCGGCTAGATTTTCAAGGCTGGGCAAGTCCTGCAAATCAGCCGGTCCTTGATATTCACTCATATGCGATACTCAGGATTGTGTTGTGGAAATCACAGAGGCCACCCCCGGTATCATCGGCGAATAACGGATGATACTGAAATGGCACCCAGTCACCGTGCGAATGCCGTTACTTATAAGTATCGGGATAATCGTGATACTTGCCGACATCCACATCTTCCAACACAGCCACAGCGTCTTCTGTCAGGATAGCCAAAGAGCAGTAAAGTGAAATCAAATAGGAGGCGATGGCATTGCGACCAATTCCCATAAAACGCACAGACAAGCCAGGGCTTTGTTGCCCGGCCAATCCCGGTTGATAAAGGCCGATAACACCCTGGCGTTTATCGCCAACCCGCAGCAACAAAATCTTGGTTTTGCCATCCTCATCAATAGGTAACTTATCAGATGGGATCAGTGGTACACCGCGCCAGGTAATAAATTGCGAACCAAACAGGCTGACGGTTGGTGGCGGTACCCCGCGACGGGTGCACTCGCGGCCAAATGCCGCAATTGCCAGAGGATGAGCCAAAAAGAAGCCGGGTTCCTTCCACACTTTAACCAATAATTCATCCAGGTCATCCGGTGTTGGAGCCCCCGTCAGGGTAGAAATTTTTTGGGTTTCATCCACATTGGCAAGCAGTCCATATTCAGGGTTGTTAATTAATTCACTTTCCTGGCGCTCTTTGATTGTTTCGATGGTCAGGCGCAGTTGCTCTTTAATTTGGTCATGTGGGCTGTTATATAAATCTGAAACCCGTGTGTGTACATCAACCACACTGGTCACCGCATTCAGGAAATATTCGCGCGGTTTCTCATCATAATCGACAAAGGTAGGTTTGATTTCCGACTCGTCGCGCTGGGAACAGGTGACGGATACCCGCGTTGGGTTTTTCACACGGTTCAAGCGGAAAATACCGGCTTCCACAGGAACCCACTGTAACAGGTGCACTAACCAGCGCGGCGTAATGGTAGAGAGTTGCGGGGTGGTTTTGGTGGCATTGGCTAGCTGGCGGGCGGCATTATCACCAAGCGCCAGTTGGACTTCATTTTCGCTGGACATGCAAAACTCCTTTAGAGAAAGCGGGAACTGTAGAAAAAGTGGAAACAACCCATAGAAGAAAACGTACTAAGCTAAGATCGCATTGATCTAAACAGCGCTCAACCTGCTATAGCCGTCAGGATGAAGGAAGCCCCGCGCCTCCATGGCCTGCAAGGCTATCGCTGATGTCGCCGAATAAACCATCGACACAGCAAGTGTTGCCTAATCAACACGTGCCAGTTCGGAGCGTGATTTTTCGTCGTGCAATAAACGCTCGCTGCGCGCTATCAAATCAGACGTCGGAAGGTTCAATGCAGTGGCGATTTTGGATATGGTTGCCAGTGATGGAATGGCAACGCCCCGCTCTACTTCCCCTAGATAAGTACGATTTAAATCTGCCCGTTCAGCCAAAGCTTCCTGGGACAAACGATTGGTATCGCGCAATTGTTTTACGACACGACCAAAATAAATATTGATGCTCATACATCGATCTCCTGAGGTGCCTGCTGACAGCTACTGGCTTGAGTGATACTGGACCCGGGCGGCACACTGCGAGTAAGCCAGACATTACCGCCAATAACAGATCCCTTACCAATGGTGATACGGCCAAGAACAGTGGCACCGGCATAGATCACCACGTCATCCTCTACGATCGGATGCCGCGGCAGGCCTTTTTGCAGATGTCCCTTGTCATCGGTTGGGAATGTTTTAGCGCCCAGGGTAACAGCCTGATAAATACGCACACGCTCACCGATGACAGCGGTTTCACCAATCACCACACCTGTGCCGTGATCAATGAAAAAACCGCGACCTATTTCTGCACCGGGGTGGATGTCGATCCCGGTCAGTGAATGGGCCATTTCTGCAACAATACGTGCTAGTAAAGGAACACCCAATTGATACAGGGTATGGGCCAAACGGTGATGGATAATGGCAAGGACACCGGGATAGCAAAGCAGCACTTCGTCGACACTGCGCGCTGCCGGATCGCCCTGATAAGCCGCCTGAATATCCACATCAAGGGTGCGACGCAGCTCGGGTAATGCCGCCGCAAACAAACGCACAATTTGATTAGCCTGGACGTTGAGTTGCAGTTCCACCGTCAGGTTATGGTGCAACCGCGCGAAATAGTTCAGCTCCAATTGCACCTGCCTGAGCAGTTCATTCAAGGCTGCATCCAATGTGTGGCCAACGTAATAATCCTCGGTTTCTTCGCGTAGTTCCTGGGGCCCTAAACGCATGGGAAAAAGTGCCCCGCACAAATCGCGAATGATATGCTGCAATACATCGCGGGAGGGCAACTCACGCAATCCCGGTTCACGCGAACGACCGCGCTGCTTACGCCAGTCGTTACGCGCACTGCGCAACTCCTGCACAATTTTGTCCAGCTCCCAACTGGTTCCGTTAGGGAGCAGAGGCTCGGTCAAAGAATGGTCGCTCATGAAAAAATCCACACCTGATATTATTGTTTTTTGTCAACTCAATCCTGAACCCAAGGCAATCCCCGTTGACGCCAACCACTAATACGTCCACGCTGCTGGTTATCGTCCAAATCACCCTCAAAACCTTCACAAACGTTATACACACGAGTGAATCCGGCCTTGGTCGCGGCAATAGCGGCAGCAGCGGAACGTTTACCGCTCCGGCATAACAACAGGATGGCAGCGTCCCTGGGCAGTTTATTTTCCAGTTCACGTAAAAAGCGGGGATTTTTTATCAGCGCCGGCCCGGTTTGCCAGGCGATATGCAAGGTATTGGGTACATGCCCAACAAACTTGCGCTCTTCCGATGTGCGCACATCAATTAAATGGGCCTGGCCACCGACAAAGAGTTTCCAGGCATCTTCCGGGTTTACCGTACCGGCATAACCCAATTCACTATTAAGGGCTTCCTGTGTAGCAGCTAATAAAATAGCGGGGATTTCGCTCTCCCCGCTTTTCTTTTCTTCAGGTGTTGGGCTCTCAACAGTGTGGTTTAACGGAATCACTGTCATGGTATGTCCTCGATAAGGCGTTATGTGTTATCCATTAGCAGACGAATGGAGGAACACGGCGGATGGCTCGAGGCAACTATAGAGACGGCTATAACCGATGGGAAAGAATATATATCTATATCCTTATAATCGGACGCTAATCTGGATTTCGTCTGAAATCACATGGAAGCAACCCCCAAAAAATCAGCGTTATAAGCTAGGAATATTTAATTCTTTTATAATTTTTTCACGGCTACCTATGATGCTCGACAATATTTTTTGCATTAAAAGGCCGTTATATGCCCTTGACTGAATTAATGAATTATTTCAACGATCAACTGCAACAGCGCGCTAAAGCACAATCGCTCCCCAAAACCGGTTTTTTCAAGGTAAAAAATAATTATTGGGCACGCTTTGGCAATTTAATCCTGGGCAGCAGGCTTAATCCGTTACTAAGCCTGGAAACCAAAGAACAACTGGGTTACGACGCTGAATTATTGATTCGCACCACAACCGGCAACTTGCTGGATATCGATAGCGTTTTTACCTCGCTGGATGATCGCGAACAGGTTGTGCATCTCGACCGCCTGGTGAGGACGCTTCATTCACTCAACTATTTGCAGCAATATGACGGCCGCACGGATTTGCTTTCCCTGTCGGTACACCCCAGGCATATCATCAGCGTCGCGACCGATCACGGCAAAATCTTTGAAAAAATCCTCAGCGATTGCGGACTTGGCCCCGAGCGGGTGCTGCTGACCACCCGGTTACTGGATAGCGCCAGCCTGCCCCATTTCCATAATGCCCTGGGCAATTACCAGCGGCGCGGCTACCTGCTGGGTATCAGCTTATCCAGGGTCGATGAGCTGGACCTGCTGAAAAGGCTGAATGTCTCGCCCTATGCCTTAGTGGTGGATAACAGGAATATTGGAGCAGAGGTCCAGCAGTTTGCGCAGCACAGCCAGGAAGCATTTACCCTGCTGACACGCGCCACAATAGCTGCCGTTTCCGATGATGGAGACAATAACCTTCAGATACCCGCCTGAGTTCCGCTGGCTGATTTTTGAGATAGCATCTACAAAAAAACCAACACCGAAGTGTTGGTTTTTTTGTCAGTGGATACAGCGCAAAACAACTTGCGGACAGGAACACTAGCCCGCTAAAAACACCTTGGAATTTGTCGGCCGCGCATACACACTCGCGCCGATTTCCAGGTTCAGGGAGCGCTCCTGTGCGCGCGGCAATTCCACCTGCAACACCTGATCGCTGAGCTGATGTTGCAATTCGATACGCAAGACTGCACCGGCGGTACTGACATGGCTGACGCGGGCCTCGATAGCCCCCTCAATCGGTTGCGCAGAGAGTTCAATATCGTGGGGGCGGACATAGGCAATAGCCGCCCGGTCGCGCGCTTCAGCGTGTTCCGGGGCGGGCAACTTATAATCGCCGATATGCGCCCAGCCATTATCGACCCGGCTGTGAAACAAATTCACCTGGCCGATAAAGTCATACACAAAGGGGCTGGCCGGATTATTGTAGATTTCATCCGGTGTGCCTATTTGCTCGATCTGCCCTTTATTCAGTACCACAATCTTATCCGCCACTTCCATCGCCTCTTCCTGGTCGTGGGTGACGAAAATGGAAGTGATATGCAGCTCGTCGTGCAGGCGGCGCAGCCAGCGGCGAAGGTCTTTGCGCACCTTGGCATCCAGGGCGCCGAAAGGCTCATCCAGCAGCAAGACCTTGGGCTCCACCGCCAGCGCCCGCGCCAGGGCGATACGCTGCCGCTGGCCGCCCGAGAGCTGATCGGGGTAGCGGTCTGCCAGCCAGTCCAGTTGCACCAGATTCAATAATTCATGGACACGCGCGGCGATCTGGTCTTTGCTCGGGCGGCGGTCACGCGGCCTGACGTTCAAGCCGAAGGCAACATTGTCGAATACCGTCATATGGCGGAACAGCGCATAGTGCTGAAACACGAAACCGACCTGCCGCTGGCGTACATGCACATGGGTGGCGTCTTCGCCGTGGAATTCCACCACCCCGACATCGGGCTGTTCCAGACCGGCGATAATGCGCAGCAAGGTGGTTTTTCCGCAGCCGGACGGCCCCAGCAGGGCGACCAGTTCGCCGGTAGGGAAATCCAGTGATACATCGTTTAACGCCGCAAAATTGCCAAATTTTTTGTGAATGTTCTTAACCTGAATGCTCATAGGGTATCTCTTTAAAAAATTGTATTCCTGTGTGGCGGTTTTCCGCTCCCATACTTAACACGTGGCACGATTTCAGCTCAGGTCTCCTGCGCGGCCGCACGGGCCGCTTTTTCGCGGTCGCGTACATGCTGCCATTCAAGCAGGGATTTTACGAGCAGCGTTATCAGAGCCAATCCCGCCAGCAGGGAGGCGGCAGCAAAGGCGGCCGCAAACTGGTATTCGTTGTAGAGAATCTCAATGTGCAACGGCAGAGTGTTGGTCTGGCCGCGAATATGACCAGACACCACACTGACCGCGCCAAACTCACCCATGGCGCGGGCATTACACAGGATAATGCCATAGAGCAGCCCCCATTTGATGGAGGGCAGCGTCACCCGCCAAAAAGTCTGCCAACCGCTGGCGCCCAGGGTTAAGGACGCCTCCTCATAGGAAGTGCCCTGCTCTTCCATCAGGGGAATCAGTTCCCGGGCAATGAACGGAAAGGTGACAAATATGGTCGCCAGCACAATGCCCGGCACCGCAAAGATAATCTTGATATCGTTATCGAGCAGCCAGACGCCCAGCCAGGAATGCGCACCGAACAGCAGCACATAAATCAAACCAGCCACAACCGGCGATACGGCAAATGGCAGATCGATCAGGGTAACCAGTGCCTGTTTACCGCGGAACTGGAACTTGGTGATTGACCAGGCGGCAGCCACACCGAAAACCACATTCAAAGGCACGCTGATTGCCGCTGCCAGCAAGGTCAGCTTGATGGCGTGCCAGGCATCAGGTTCGGTAATCGCCGCCCAATAAACCTGGGTTCCGCGTGAAAAGGCTTCGACAAAAACGGCGATCAGGGGAATCACCAGAAACAGCGCCAGAAACACCAGGGCAACAACAATCAATAAAACTCTTACCCACAGCGGCTCCGTGGTAGCCTCGTTGGCGCGGCTAAAGCGGCGCCCGAAAGCAGAAACTGCACCGGCCATATCAACCTCCCGCCCGCTTGGCGCTCCAGTGCTGCAGCAAATTAATCAGCAACAGCAGAATAAAAGAGAAAACCAGCAGTACCACAGCCAGGGCTGCGGCACCGGCATAGTTGTACTGCTCCAGTTTGGTCACGATCAGCAGCGGTGTGATTTCGGTGCGGAAAGGCATGTTGCCCGCAATAAAAATCACCGAGCCGTATTCACCCACGGCGCGGGCAAAGGACAGGGCAAAGCCAGTGAGCAGCGCGGGCAAAAGCGCGGGAAACAGGATGCGGCGAAAGGTATGCCAGCGATTGGCGCCGAGGCTGGCGGCAGCCTCCTCGATTTCCTTCTCCAGTTCTTCGAGTACCGGCTGCACCGTGCGCACCACGAATGGCAAACCGATAAAAGTCAGGGCCACGATTACCCCCAGGGGCGTATAGGCAACCTTGATACCCAGCGGTGTCAGCCACTGGCCGATCCAGCCCTGGGGCGCATAGAGCGCGGTGAGGGCTATACCGGCTACCGCCGTGGGCAAGGCAAAGGGAAGGTCCACCAGGGCATCGATGATACGCTTGCCAAAAAACTGGTAGCGCACCAACACCCAGGCGACCACGAAACCGAAACATAAATTGATCAGCGCACCGACAAAGGCAGCGCCCAGGCTCAGGCGATAACTGGCGATGGCTTGCGGGTCCAGCACGGTTTTCCAAAACTCTGCCCAGGTCAGGGTAAAGGCCTTGGCAAATAACACCGCTAAAGGAATAAAGACTATCAGGCTCGCATAAAATGCAGCGCAACCCAGAGACAACCCGAAACCGGGTATCACAGATGGACGACGACTCATGTAACACCCTTGTGGTTGTATGGTGTTTTTAAGGTAAAAAACGTGTTGTAGAAAAACAGCACCGGCGTATGACAACCGGCGATGCCGGTTGGTCGGCACAGCGCTATCCAGCACAGCATTATCCAGGTGATAGACACGTCCCTGTGTCCATCCAGCAAATTACGTATTAATTGCCCGGCTTATAAATCTGGTCAAAGACACCGCCATCATTGAAGTGTTCTTTCTGGGCTTTCTGCCAACCGCCGAACTCATCGTCGATGGTAATCAGGTCAACCTTGATAAATTGGCTGGCGTACTTGGCCGCGATTTCCGGGTCGCGCGGGCGGTAGAAGTGCTTGCCGGCAATGTCCTGGCCGGTTTTGCTGTAAAGGAACTCAAGATAAGCCTGGGCTACTTTGCGGGTGCCGTGCTTATCCACGTTCTTATCGACAATGGTGACCGGTGGTTCAGCCAGGATTGACAAGGAGGGGACGACGATTTCAAACGCGCCTTCACCAAATTCCTTACCCGCCAGGAAGGCTTCGTTTTCCCAGGACAGGAACACATCGCCAATACCGCGCTGGGCAAAGGTAGTCAAACTGCCGCGCGCGCCTGAATCGAGTACCGGAACATTTTTGTAAAGCTGCGCTACGAATTCGCGCGCTTTCTCATCGGAACCCAGCTTCTTCTTGGCGAAGGCCCAGGCAGCCAGGTAGTTCCAGCGCGCACCGCCAGAGGTTTTGGGGTTGGGCGTAATGACTTGAATATCTGACTTGACCAGGTCATCCCAGTCCTTGACGTTTTTCGGGTTGCCCTTGCGCACCAGGAATACGATAGTGGAGGTGTAAGGTGAGCTGTTGTGCGGCAAACGCGATTGCCAGTCCTTGGGGATCAACCCGGCTTCTTCGTGGATGGCATCAATGTCATAGGCCAGGGCTAATGTCACCACATCCGCCGCCAAGCCATCAATAACCGCGCGCGCCTGCTTGCCCGCACCGCCATGCGACTGGCTGATATTCACTTTTTGTTTTTCAGTTTTTTGCCAATGCTCGGCAAAAGCGCGGTTGAAATCCACGTAAAGCTCACGCGTGGGGTCGTAGGAAACGTTCAACAGGTTTACATCCTTGGCGAGCACAGCGCTCGCTGCCAGACTGGTCGCTGCTACGGCAAGCCATTTAGTAAAAGCGTTCATTGCTATTCCTCAAATTCAGTTATCACTTCAAATACGCCACCGGCAGATACCGGAGCACAGAGTTCATCCCTCGCGGGACGGGCCAGATCGCGGCAATTTTTGCCTGACAGGCCACCGGTGTGGTCATGACAGCTACGAGGCCGTCATTCACACATCACTTCCGGCAGTCCGGTCAGTGCTTTAACAAAACAGTTTGTAAGGTTTATGCACCGGGATTATTTGGCGTTGACGCTTCTGTCCAGGCGCTTCTTTTCACGGCGTTCGAGCTGTACAACCTGACCGTTATGCACCTGGATCTCCAGCGAGCCAAATTGCAGATTGGCCAGCTGTTGTTTGATTTCTTCCAGTACATCGTCGGCGAGGGTGGCAGGCTCAGGGCGATGGTTTGCCATAGGGCCTCCTTCACACACCGGGCCCAATGCCCGGCAACGACGCCATCCTATAATCATCCGGATTAAAACAAAAAATACTGAATTTTTATTAGCTTATAACTTCAGTCAGAATAAAGATGGGTATAGACACCAACAAAAAGAGGCCAGGCAAGGAAATACAATGGAAACGCAGGAGGGAAATACGGCACATCCCTGTGCCCGGGGAATAATCCAAACCGGTTAAACCACATTCAAAACTTATAGTTCACCTGCAGCCCCCAGGTCTTGGGAGCGCTGATGCTATTGGGTTGGGTACCCGTATTGGGATTAGCGATTTGACGTAAATATACCGGCGCCTTATCCGTCACGTTGTTAATGAAGCCGGTAAATACCCAATTGCCATTGGCTGTTTCATAGGAGGCACGCACACTGCCAATCCAGTAACCGGAGGTTTCCTGCCATGGATCGTTTTGCACGGTGGCATTGTGGTAAATATGGCTGCGGTAGGACCAATCGGTTGCCAGGATAATGTTGCCGCTGGCCAGGGGAATAGTGTAATCCGTATCCAGGCGCACAGAGGTTTCGGGCGTGCGATAGAAGCTGTTGCCACTGGCATCAAATGGCCCGCCGTCACCAATGTAGTAAATGAAATCTGTGTATTCAGATTTCAGAAACCCCAGGGATCCACCGATACGCCAATTAACCGTTGCCAGGGCATTGAACTCCACTTCGATGCCCTTGACATTACCATCGGATTCACCAGCGGTACTGGTGGTATAGGTATTGGTACTGGTATTCAAATACGCACGCTGGATATTCAACTGCAGGTTTTTGATATCGTAGTAAAACACCGCCGTGTTCACGGTTAATTGACCATCGAGCCAGGCCGTTTTCAAACCAGCTTCGTAATCGGTCAGGGTTTCCGGATTGGTTTCAACGATATCACCATTAGTAATGGCCTGGTTAAAACCACCGGAACGGAAACCAGTCGCAATCCGGAAATAACCCAGAACATCGTCACTAAAGCGATATTCCGGTGTGATATCCCAAGTAAATTCATCCCAGGTATTGCTCTTGCTCACCAGGGTTACATTGGAAAATGCGGGGAGGATGCTGACACCGCCGGGCAAATACCAGCCGTTTTCACTGACAAAGGTGACGCGGTTACTGGTAGCCGTGTCGGTGACCGTCAGGGCTGTCTCGGTAATATCTTTTTTCTCTTCGGTGTAGCGTGCCCCCAGGGTAATGGATGCCTGCTCATTGAATTGGTATTTCACATTACCAAACAGGGCTTTGCTAAACGCATCCTGGTCCCAGGAGGACTCCGAATACTGCTCGCGTGTAGTGCCCACGGCAAAGCGCGCCGAGCGACTGTCATTGCGCGCATTCAGGTGATAGTAATAGGCGCCGAGAATCCAGCTGACCTGTTGATCTTTAGGCGAGGTTAAGCGCACTTCTTGCGATACCTGCTGCGAATCCAGTTCAGCCGTGGAACTGGTGCGATTCAGGGTGGTGTCCAGCGGCACACCAACCAGGGTTAAACCATTGGAATCGCGCGTACTGTATCCCGTCACCGATGACAGGGTATTTTCACCCAATTGCCAGTTCACCTTCAGGGTAGCGCTGTGATCCGTTTTATGGTCATAGCCATCACCACCCCAATAATCACTGTATACCGTTGGATTATTCCCGTAGGGCGGAATATAGGGTGTGCCACCCTGGTTAATGGTGCCATTGGGATCAACCTGGGTAACATCGGTTCCTGGCAAGGTGGTTGCACCCACGACATACGAGGGTGAGTCACCCGCATTGATTTCACGTGTAGACAAAATGAGTTGCGCATCCAGCGTAGGCGAAAAATTACCTAAAAACTGCACGCGGACGTTTTGGTCTTTCAGGCTTGGCCCCTCATTACCGGTCACAATATTGGTCGCCCAACCATCGTAAGATTCGTTGTAAATCGAAATACGGCCTGCCAGGGTATCGTCAATAATGGCACCGCCAAATGCAGATTCAACAATGCGGGTGTTATAGCTACCGTAAGTGAGTTTTGCATAGCCCTCGTTATTAAACGAGGCTTTGCGCGTGATGTAGTGAATCGCACCGCCGGTATTGTTCTTGCCCCACAGGGTTCCCTGGGGGCCGCGCAACACTTCTACCCGCTCCAGGTCATATAAAGGGAAACTTTGTAATTGCTGAAACCCAACAACAACTTCATCCACATAGATGGCTAAAGGGCCATCCTGGTTTTGGTTTGGATCATTGGTACCTATACCGCGTAAAAACCAGCGCGGTTTTCCGGTGCGGCCACCGCCCTGGGCTGACAGGTTAGGCGCCAGTCGCTCAATATCGGTTGATAAGACAACCTGCTTTTCATCAACATCCTTACCACTGACCGCCGTCAAGGTTGTCGGCACTTCCTGGATATTTTCAGCACGCTTCTGCGCGGTTACAACAACCGCTGCCAGCTTCTTGGTGGTGGTTGCCTCAACGTTTTTCTCCTCAATAGAATCCGCCGGTGCCTGTGCATAGGAATAACCGGAAAATGCCAGGTTGGCAATCAACAAAGGCAATAGTTTTTTCGACAAGCGAACAGGTTTTTTAATGTGGTGAGAATGCATAACTTCCTCTGGAAATGGATTTTGAAACTCCACTTCCCTTTAGCAGAACCTATGCCAATATAGAATTGTTTTGTAACTGACTGTTTTTATTGCGAATAGCAAAAAATCAAGCAAAAGATACTGATTAAATTCAAACAAATGGCACACAAAAAACTGTGTAAAACAAAACAATACTGCAATCTACCGAGCCAGAATGTCATTGTATTCCGGGAAGGGGATGTAAAAAATGCCCATCGTTTATCACGATGGGCATCACTAAAAGGTGCCGTATCAATATTGTTAAAAACTTCCTCGCCAATCAGTGCTTCCCTGATAATTAACTGATACCGACCAAGGGTTTCCTCCCCTGGGTTTGCAGGGCAAACAAATGGGCATAGAGCCCGCCAGGTTTATTGGCCAACTCAGCGTGGGTTCCTGACTCCAGGATTTCACCATTGCGCAACACCAGGATATTGGTTGCGTTCATCACGGTACTTAACCGGTGGGCAATGACAATTGATGTCCGCTCTGACATCAACTTCTCCAACCCCTGCTGCACCAGATACTCCGACTCGGAATCCAGGGCACTGGTCGCTTCATCGAGAATGATCAATTGCGGGTTCTTTAAAATAGCACGGGATATAGCAACACGTTGCTTTTCACCCCCCGACAGTTTGATTCCACGTTCACCGACCATGGTCTCATAACCCTTTTCCATACGTGCAATAAACTGGTGGGCATTCGCCGCCTCGGCAGCCGCCTTGATATCCAGCTCGGATGCACCGGGCTTGGCAAAGGCAATATTCTCACCAATGCTATCGTTAAACAGTGCCACATCCTGTAGTACAACCCCCATAATGGCACGGACACTGCGCTGCTGGTAATCGCGCAAATCGCGGCCATTAATCAGGATAACGCCTTTGGTCGGCTCATAAAAACGCATGAGTAATTTAACAATGGTCGTCTTGCCACTGCCACTGCTCCCCACCAATGCCAGAGTTTCGCCGGCATCCAGATGAAAGGAAATCCGCTTGAGCGCGTACTCTTCCGTCCCTGGATAACGGAAACTGACATCCGCAAAGGTAATACTTTTTAATTGTGTCAGTGGAATAGCATCTGGCTTATCAGCCTGTTCTGACGCTACATCCAGTAGTTCCACCAAACGCTCGGAAGCACTTTCAATTTCACTCGCCTGGTTGATCTGGCGCGAAATCGGAGAGATAGATGTGATCAGGGTTTGAGTTAAGGTGAGTACCAGCAAAATATCACCGGTTGTAAACCGGCCATGCAACGCACCATGGGTGATAATCGCAACCGCAATAAAAACCCCAAAGGTATTGACAACATTCAGTGCCTGTTCCGAGCGCCACTGGGTTTTATGCAGGTTATCCCTGGCTACCTTCCACTGTGCCTGGGTATCGTCGTAGCGCTGCTTAACCGCAGGCTCACCACCGAAGCTGCGCACGGTGGCAATATTCCCCACCATTTCCGCTAACAAACCGGTCATACGTCCGGCAAATTCCTGCCAACCGCGCCTATGCGGTTTGGTCCAGCCAATCGTGCGATACGAAATCCAAAAGTTAAACAGCAAAATACCCGTCATCATCAACCCCACAACAGGTACCTTGAGGGTGAGCACCACCAGGATAAAAAACATTTGCAGTATGTTGGCCAGGGTACCCTCCGTCAGGGACGATAACCACATGGTGATCGTGGTGATATTGCCGAACCTGTCCATGATTTCGCCGACCCGGGTTTTCTCAAAATAATCAATCGACTTTTGTGTCATATTGTCGAAAACACGCTGGCGAAACGTACTCACCGTATCCAGCCACAAATCATCAGCCTGTTTATTTTGCAAGGCACCAAAGAGCACAACGCCCAGGCGCAAGGCAAAAAAGCCGAGCAGCAACCAGATTACCGACGCTGTAGCGGAATCAAGGGTAATTTTCCCGGAGAATAATTGGGAAATAACATCGACAATGCCCTTATAGATATAGGGGGTTGCCGTACCGATAAACCCAAGGAAGGTACCCACCAGGATGACCCCTGCCACCCTGCCCCGGTACTCGGGTATAAATTGGATAACACGCCACAGGTTTTTCATCGACTGACCACTTCGCGAACAGCCAGGTCGTCAGCAAAGGAAAAAATACCCTCTGCGGTAAAACTATTCACCGGGTTGCGTGGTGTCGGCCTTTCCCGCTCAAGGAATTCTTCCGCTAATGAGGTGGCATCTCCCTGCTTGCCAACAGCAATCGCCAACTCCACCTGGAACCCTGCGGGAACCTGTAATAGCTCACGTGCTTTTTCACGGTCAAAACCGCCGATGGCATGGGTTTTCCAACCGAGGAATTCAGCTTGCAACGCAAGGTTGGCCCAGGCAGCGCCTGCATCCAGGGAATGATTGCGCAACGGCGTCGCCTCACTCGCTCCCTTACGTACATGTGTTGTCTTTGAAACCAGGATCACCAGGGCCGATGCCTTACTGGCCCACAAGCGATTTTTTTCATTCAGCAAATCGGCAAATGAATCCCAGTGTATCGAATCGCGCCTGGCATAAATAAAGCGCCAGGGTTGGGAGTTATTGCCCGAGGGCGCCCAGCGCGCTGCTTCAAACAGGCTAAACAATGTAGCATCGTCAATCACCTCGTTGCTAAATGAGCGGGGCGACCAACGCGCGACAAATATCGGATGTACTTCGTAGTCAGGGATACGCATATCTGAGGTCATTGCTATTACCTTTCATAAGTAAGTTTTTTAAGCGCCTGTCATCAGGAGCGCTATTCAAGGTTGTACCCGCTGGTACTTGTCGATATAAAACGGCTGCTTGCTTTCGGTCATGTGCAAAGCGGTGATATGTGGTTGTGGTGCAGCAGCCGTCGATGAAAACGCAAACGTGTCTTTATCCGCATCTCCATCCCACCAGGTGCGCACTGCCCAATCCGTTGCGGCATAGTACAGTGGCAAGGTATCGGGATACTGCAAACGCTGGTTGAACATCACATAGTGATTTTTCAGGTAGCGCCAGGGAATAAAATAGTGGTTGTGGATTAGCACCCTATCCAATGCCCTGGCCAGGGTTTCCAGCTCCTGCTGGCTCTCTGCATTCAGCAGCTGCTTAATCAAGGCATCCACCACCGGCGATTTCACACCGGCGAGGTTTTCTGAGCCGGGGCGATCCGCCGCTGCACTGTTAAAGACACGCCATAGCTCATCGCCCGGCATACGCGCTTCACGCAAACTGACCGAGGTGTAATCAAAATCGAAATTGCGCAAACGTGCGCGCAAGGTGGCGGCATCGGCAAGGTTATTCCTGACCTGGATACCGATTTTGGCAAGGTTGCGATAAATAGGATCGGTAAACGGGCTCTGCCGACGGCTGCCTGCAACCTCAATCACAAACGGTTCGCCCTTGTCGTTTTGCAAGACCCCATCGCGATAATGCCAACCCGCTTCCGCCAATAATTGCAGGGCAATATCCAGGTTATCGCGCAAGCGCAGTGGGGGCACAGTTGTCGGCTGCACAAACATGGGGCCAAATACCTCCGGCGGCAACTGATCGCGCCAGGGTTCAAGTACGGCTAATTCCTGCTCACTGGGATAGCCGGTAGCGGCCAATCTGGTATTGGAAAAATAACTATCGATACGACTAAACTCGCCATCAAAGATTTTGTCGTTGATCCATTCGAAATCCAGCGCATAATTCAATGCCTTGCGCACACGGATATCCTGGAAACGCTCCTTGCGGGTATTCACGACCCATCCGTTCATGGCTGGTGGGTTCGCATGGAGGAAACGCCGCTTCTGTATTTCTCCCGTGTCAAAACGCTTGCCAATATACTGGCAGCACCAATAGCGCATTTGGTTTTCGCTCAGGAAATCGTAATCGCCAGCGCGCAATGCCGCGACCTGGGTATCGCGATCCTTATAGAGTTTGTACACAATTCTGTCGAAATTAAATGAGCCCCGCTGCACCGGGATATCCCTGCCCCAATAATCCGGGTTGCGCGTATAGATAATGTCGCGACCGCTACGTGCCAGTTCAATAATATAAGGGCCAGTCGCCACAGGCTTTTCAAAACGCAAATCGGCAAAGTCGATATTCTCTTCCTGGCCCTGGCCCCACTTGGAAGAAAAAACCGGCAGGCTGCCCGCAATAAATGACAGATCCCGCCCCTTGCGCTTGTACACAAAGCGGATATGGCGTTCGTCGATCACTTCCACATCATCAATTTCACTGAAATAAGCAGAATAGCGTGGACTAACCGCCTTACTGGTCATCACCCTGAAAGAGTATTCGACATCGCGCGCGGTGACAGGATCACCATTGGAAAAACGCGCTTTGGGATGAAGGCGAAATACCGTAGAACCAAAGTCCGGGGCAACCTCAATATCATCCGCCAACAAACCATATTGGGTATTCAGTTCATCCAGGCCATTCACCGTCAGGGTTTCAAATACCAGTTCTACCAATCCGGGGGCCGGGACACCGCGCAAGCTATAGGGGTTGAACTTATCAAAGCTGCTGTTCAGTGTCACCAGCGACAACACCAGGCTGCCGCCCTTGGGAGCATCGGGATTAACGTAATCAAAATGGGAGAAATGGGCCGGATATTTGGGCTCGCCAAAAAATGCAAGGGCATGGGCAGCCCATGCAGACGATGGAGCAAACAGGACAGCAGCAAACAATAACGCAATTAATTTCATATATATGGCAATTACAATGAGGCCTGTATCAGGCTTTGGGTATAGGTGTGTTGTGGTTGGGCAATAATGGCTTCGGTATCACCTGACTCCACAATAACGCCATCCTTGAGTACATAAAGTCGATGTGCGAGGGCATTAACAACCTGCAAGTCATGGGTAATCAGCAAATAGCTCAGTGAGTATTTCTTTTGCAGACTAACCAGGAGTTCCAATACCTGATTCTGGATAGATACATCCAGCGCCGAAGTGGGTTCGTCCAGCACCAGGATTTTGGGCTTGAGCACAATGGCCCGCGCGATTGCGATGCGCTGGCGCTGGCCGCCGGAAAATTCATGGGGATAACGATCCAGCACAGATTCCGACAAGCCCACATCGCGCAACACATCCACAATACGCTGATAGTGTTCCGACTCACTGAGTTCGGGAAAGTGTAAATGCAGGCCCTCACCGACAATTTGCTCAATGGTTTGACGCGGGGACAGGGAGCCGAAAGGATCCTGGAAAACAACTTGCAAGCGCGCAGACAGTGCGCGCCTTGCGCGTTTTGGCAGCCGGTTGCACGCAATGCCTTCCACATGCAGGTCACCGCCCTGGGTGCGGATTAATCCCAGTATTGCCTGTGCCAGGGTGGACTTGCCCGACCCGGATTCACCGACAACACCGATGGTTTCACCCGCGCGCAGGGAAACACTGGCGCCCTGCAGGGCCACAAAACGCTCATCGCGGAACAGGCCGCGCCAACCGGTTATTTTTTTCGGGTATTCAACGCGCAAATTACGGGTTTCCAGCAACAAGGGCGCAGCGCTGGTAACAGGTGCTATACGCCTGACCGGGATGCTATTCAACAATTTGATGGTATAGGGATGGCGCGGCGCTGCAAATAAGGCCTCCGTGGTATTGGTCTCAACCAGCTTACCCTGCTCCATGACGGCAACCCGTTGGGCGAAACGGCGCACCAGGTTCAAATCGTGGGTAATCAACAAAATAGACATGCCCTCACCGGGCTTGCCCGCTTGGCGATTACGTTCCAGGTCTTCCTGTTGTAAATCCAACAACAACTTAACAATACGTGCCCGCACGGTCATATCCAGTGCCGTAGTGGGTTCATCGGCAATCAACAATTTGGGCTTGCAGGCCAGTGCCATGGCGATAACTGCACGCTGCAATTGCCCACCGGATAATTGATGCGGATAACTATCAACACGGCGCTCCGGTTCGCGGATGCCGGTGCGCGCCAGCAGCGCAATGGTTTTTTCACGCGCTGCGCGCGGGGTCAGGTTTTCATGCAGGATCAGGCTCTCGCTGATCTGGTTGCCGATGGTATAGAGCGGGTTAAGGGCTGACATGGGCTCCTGGAATACCATGGCGATATCGGCGCCGCGCACCTGGCGAATTTGCGCTTCCGATTTATCCAGTAACTCTTCACCCTGCAAGCGAATGCTGCCACTCACCCTGGCCTGTTGGGCCAGGCGCAAAATAGACAAGGCGGTGATAGTTTTTCCCGAACCTGATTCCCCCACCAGCGCCAGGCGCTCACCCGGTGCTATCTGCAGGCTGAGGTTATTGACAACCGCCTTGTTACCAAAAGCGATGTTGAGATTTTCAATTTCCAATAGCGGAGTTGATACACTCATCGTGAACTGCCACCTGTGTTTGCGTCAGACATGCGGGTATCAATGGCATTGCGCAATGCCTCACCCATAAAGGTCAGTAATAACAAGGTTGATACCAGAACCGTAAATGCGGCTACCGCAATCCACCAGGCATCCAGGTTTTCCTTGCCCTGTAATAACAATTGACCGAGGCTCGGGGCCGGGGCTTGCACACCCAGGCCAAGAAAGTCCAGGCTGGCCAGGGCCATAATCGCAGCGCTCATACGGAAAGGCAGAAACGTAATTACCGGGGTAAGGCTGTTGGGTAAAATATGGCGCCAGATAATTTGCGCGTGGGATAGCCCCATGGCTTTGGCAGCCTTGATATATTCCAGCTGGCGATTGCGCAAAAACTCGGCGCGCACATAATCCGAAAGAAAAATCCAGCCAAACAGGGACAACAAAACAAACAGCAACAGCAGGCTGGGTTCAAACAGTGAAGAAAAAATAATCAGCAGATACAGCTCGGGCATGGAACCCCAGATCTCAATCAAACGCTGGGTAATTAAATCCACCTTGCCGGCAAAATATCCCTGTATTGCACCTATAACAACACCGAGGATAGTCCCCACTATCGTCAGCCCCAAACCGAATGTCACCGATGTGCGAAACCCATAAATCAGGCGCGCCAAAATATCGTAACCGGCGATGTCCGTACCAAGCACATTATGGCGATCCGGAGGACCGGGATAATGGCCTGTATCGGAATAGTAATTGAGCGTGTCGTAATAAAAAGGGTTGGGTGGATAAAGGGCAAAACTTTGTTGCTCTTTAAACAGCTGGCGGATATAGGGATCGTTATAGTCGGTATAGATAGGTAACTTGCCGCCAAACACGGTCTCCGGATAATCCTTAAATAAGGGGAAATACCATTGCTGCCCATGATGGATCAGCAGGGGCTTGTCATTGGAAATAAACTCCCCCAGTAAACTCAACAGGTACAGGCTGGAAAAAATAATCAAGCTCCAGTAACCCAGGCGATTGCTCTTGAAGCGCAACCAGATACGACGGCGCGGTGACATTTTTTCCTGTACGTCAACTGCGCCGGTATCCACAGGTGTTAAACCGCTATCTAACGCAGGGGATTCGTCAACCGGTACATCCACAAGCGAACCATCGCGCTTTAGCAAGAAGCGCTGCCAAAAACGGCTTGGTTGCCCTTTAATGAGCGGTGGATTGGCAATCAGTGGTTGGTTAACAGGAGAGTTCATCGGGCCTCCACAGCATCAAATTTAATGCGCGGATCAATCAGCACATAGGCAATATCACCGACTAATTTGGTCATCAGGGCGATCAGGGTAAACAGATACAAACTGCCCATGACCACGGGATAATCGCGACTGTTAATAGACTCATAGGACAACAGACCAAGGCCATCCAATGAAAAAAGCGTTTCAATTAACAAGCTGCCGGTAAAAAATGCAGCAATGAAAGTGCCGGGAAAACCGGTCACCAAAGGTAAAAGTGCATTGCGGAAGACATGCTTCCACAACACGCGGCGTTCGGATAACCCCTTGGCACGCGCGGTAAACACATATTGACGGCGGATTTCTTCCAGGAAGGTATTTTTGGTCAGCAATGTCTTGAGTGCAAAACTGCTCACAACCGCGGCGGTAACCGGCAGGGCCACATGCCACAAATAATCCGTGACCTTGCCCCACGCACTGAGGTCATCCCAATTATCGGAAGTCAATCCACGCAAGGGAAAGACATCCCAGAATGATCCGCCACCAAACAGTACAATAAGCAATACCCCCAACACAAAACCGGGAACAGCATAACCTGTCAACACCAGCAAACTGGTCACGAAATCAAAACGCGATCCGGCGCGCACGGCCTTGGCAACGCCCAGGGGAACAGACACAAGATAGGTCAGCAGGAATGTCCAGATCCCCAGGGACACTGACACACCCAGTTTGGATTGGATCAGCGACCAGACACTTTCATTGCGAAAATAACTTTCACCAAAATCAAACACCAGAAAATTGCCCAGCATCTGGATATACCTATCCCACAAGGGTTGATCAAAACCATACAGGCTGGTGAGGTGCGCAATTTGCTGGTCATCAATACCCTGGCGGCCACTGTAACTCCAGCCACCACCGCTGGCTCCCCCTTCTACCCCTGTGCGTGCACTCTCGCCATCAATAGCAGCGAGCATATTTTCCACCGGGCCACCAGGTACGAACTGGGTCACCAAAAAAGTCAGCGTAAGTACACCTAGCAGGGTCGGGATCATGACCAGCAGGCGTTTAATCAGGTAATACCACATAGCCGTTCAGGGTTCCGTTAAAAACCGGGAATATCCATACCGTTTTAACGACGGCAGGACGATGACAGGCTGATAGCAGAAACCACGCCAACTTTTTGTGACGCACGAAATACAGGGTTAGCCATGGAAAAATCAGGGTTTGTGCAAAAAACAACAACGGGCAAGCAATCTGTTGCTGTTACAAAAGCAACACTTTAGAAATGCAGCTGTTGAAGCCGTAACAGCTGCCTTCACATCCAGTATGCTGGTTATATGCTTATAAAATTTTGATCCTTGCCACACAAAATACACCTGCCTATACTCGCGCCAACTTGTTATAACAAGTAATAATGCCAACACAGAGATAAAAACCATGCGAAAAAAATCGCCCAAACTGGTGCCCCTGTCACCAGTGCCCTTGTATAACCAGCTCAAGGAGCTTTTGCGCGGGCAAATCCTGGATGGAAGCTATCCTCCACTCAGTCGCATGCCATCCGAAAATGAACTGGGCAATGCTTATCAGGTGAGCCGTATCACCGTTCGCCAGGCCTTGAATGACCTGCAAAAAGAAGGGCTGATTTTTAAAATTCACGGCAAGGGAACCTTTGTGGCAAAGCCGAAGACGTTCCAAAACGTCAGCACCCTGCAGGGCCTTGCAGAATCTTTATCACAATTGGGCTATGAGGTTATCAACCGGGTGCATAGCTTTAAAACCGTAACGGCCAACACGATGGTTGCGCAACGTTTGCAGATGGCTGAAGGCACCAAGGTGACGGAAATAAAACGCGTGCGCCTGATTAACCGGGAGCCGGTCTCGCTGGAGGTCAGCTACCTTCCCCTGGCCCTGGGTGAAAAATTGGAAAAAGCCGATCTAATCACACGCGATATCTTTTTGATTCTGGAAAACGACTGCCATATCAACCTCGGCCATGCCGAACTGGCCATAGATGCCGTCCTGGCAGAAAGCGAATTAACGCACGCCCTGCATATCGAAGAAGGATCACCCATCATGCGCATTGAGCGCTTGACCCACTCGGACGATGGCACACCGGTTGATTTTGAATATCTCTATTACCGCGGTGATGCCTTCCAATACCGTTTGCGTATCGACCGCCAACGCCATGAGCGTCCACTGGCTGGCCATGGAGGTCTGGCACCATGAATCCCGACACGATCAATACGCATGGACAGGAATACGACATAGTCGTGATCGGCGGTGGCACTGCCGGCCCTATGGCAGCCATCAAGGCCAAAGAGCGCAATCCGTCATTGCGCATCCTGTTAATCGACAAGGCCAATGTAAAACGCTCCGGGGCTATCAGCATGGGCATGGATGGCCTGAATAATGCCGTCATCCCCGGCCATGCAACCCCCGAGCAATACACCAAGGAAATTACGATTGCCAACGATGGCATCGTTAACCAGGCCACCGTCTATGCCTATGCCAAGCACAGTTTCGCCACCATTGAGCAACTGGATCGCTGGGGGGTGAAATTTGAAAAAGATGAAACCGGTGATTACGCCGTTAAAAAAGTCCATCACATGGGCTCCTATGTGTTGCCCATGCCGGAAGGCCACGACATTAAAAAAGTCTTGTATCGCCAATTGAAGCGCGCGCGCATCAGTATCAGCAACCGCATCGTCAGCACACGCCTGCTCACCGACAACAGCGGCGGCGTGTGTGGCGTGATGGGATTTGACTGCCGCAGCGGTGATTTTCACCTGGTGCGCGCCAAGGCTGTCATCTTGTGTTGCGGTGCTGCCGGCCGCCTGGGCCTGCCCGCCTCCGGCTATTTGATGGGAACCTACGAAAATCCGACCAATGCCGGCGATGGCTATGCCATGGCCTATCACGCCGGTGCGGAATTGGCGAACCTTGAATGCTTCCAGATCAATCCGTTAATCAAGGATTACAACGGCCCGGCGTGCGCTTATGTGACCGGCCCCCTCGGCGGTTATACCGCCAATAACAAAGGCGAGCGATTTATCGAGTGCGATTACTGGAGTGGCCAAATGATGTGGGAGTTCTATCAGGAACTCCAGGGCGGCAATGGCCCGGTATTCCTGAAACTTAATCACCTGGCCGAAGAAACCATACAAACCATTGAGACCATCCTGCACAGCAACGAACGCCCGAGTCGCGGCCAGTTCCATACCAATCGCGGTACGGATTATCGCGAACAGATGGTGGAAATGCATATTTCTGAAATCGGCTTTTGTTCCGGCCATAGTGCCTCCGGTGTGTGGGTCAATGAAAAAGCCGAAACATCGGTAAAGGGTTTGTATGCCGCCGGCGATATGGCGGCCGTACCGCACAACTATATGCTGGGTGCTTTTACCTATGGCTGGTTTGCCGGTGAGAACGCTGCTGATTATGTCGCCGGGCGCGAGTACGCACTGCCCGACCAACAACAGATCGAACGGGAAAAAGCGCGTATCTATGCCCCGCTCTTGCGCGAACAAGGCCTGCCACCGGCGCAGGTGGAATACAAATTGCGTCGCTTTGTGAACGATTACCTGCAACCGCCCAAGGTCACACGCAAGATGGAAATTGGCCTGGAACGCTTCGCAATGATTGCGCAAGACATCGAGCAGATGAAAGCCAACAATCCCCACGAATTAATGCGCGCCATGGAGGTCGCCGTGATTCGCGACTGCGCCGAAATGGCTGCCAGGGCTTCGCTCTTTCGCGCCGAAAGCCGCTGGGGCCTGTACCACCATCGCGTGGACTATCCCGCACGCAATGACCGGGACTGGTTTTGCCATTGCCATCTCAAAAAAGATGAACAGGGCCGTATGGTGAGTTTCAAAAAATCTGTGGAACCCTACCTTGTTCCCTTGAATGAGCAGGAGCAAACCGCTTACCAGCACCTGCGCCTGAAATTGGCGACGGCCTGACCGGAGGTTAATGATTATGTCGCAACAAGCCCAGAATATTTTCTTTCGCAGCAATGCCCCGGTGACAGTCGATGAAGAAAAATGTATCGCCCATAAAGGCTGTACCGTATGCGTCGATGTCTGCCCCATGGATTTGCTGGCGATTAATCCGGTTACACAAAAAGCTTTTATGCAATACGACGAGTGCTGGTACTGCATGCCCTGTGAAACCGATTGCCCGACCGGAGCCGTCAAGGTGGACATTCCCTACCTGCTGCGCTGATTTACCGAATTGATATTTGCTACCCGAAAACTTCGGATGCTTTTTTCACAATACCTCTCGTAGCCCACCTCGCACCCGGGGCGGAGACGATTCCGACAATGACTTTAGAGAGGATGCTCCATGCGTTTTCATACCCGTGTATTAGCCTTGATATTTGCTACTGCTGCCAGCTTGACCGTACAGGCAGAAACCATCCGTGTTGCCATAGGTACCCAGGACACCACCATCAATTGCGCAGCGGGTGGTTTGATCGTGCGCGAATTAAACCTGCTGGATAAATATTTACCCAAAACCGGCAAATATAAGGATGTCAAATACGATATCCAATGGCGTAATTTCACCAGCGGCGCACCGCTGACCAATGAAATGGTTGCAGGAAAACTGGACTTTGGCGCTATGGCGGACTTTCCAGCATCGTTCAATGGCGTCGCCTTTCTCGATGCCGGCAAGCGCAGCCTGTTTATCAATGTACTCTCCGGCAGTATCAAGGGCAGCGGCAACGGCATAGTGGTACCGGCCGCATCACCGGTGCAATCCCTGAGTGAACTCAAAGGTAAAACCATTTCTGTGCCCTTCGCATCAACAGCCCATGGGGTGTTATTGCGTGCAATCCGCGCCCAGGGTTGGGACCCGGAACGGGATGTACGTATTATTGCCCAGGCACCGGAAATTGCCGGCTCAGCCCTGAAAAGCAATCGTATTGATGCCCACGCTAACTTTGTTCCCTTTGCTGACCTGTTTCCCAACCGCGGTTTCGCACGCAAAATTTTTGATGGATCACAAACCAATGCCCCAACCTTCCACGGCGGTTTGGTCGATGCCGCCTATGCAGAAAAATACCCGGAAATTGTCGTCGCTTATTTGCGTGCAGTGATAGAGGCCGACCAATTGTTAGCAGCAGAACCGGAGAAATACAGCGAGCTGATTGAAAAGGTAACCGGCATAGAAGCGGAAGTTAATTACCTGTTCCATGGCCCATTAGGTCTGCAAACCCGCGACCTGACCTGGAAACCGGAATTCCGCCAGGCTACCCAAACCGCGATCGAAACACTCAAAAGTATGAAACGCACCGAGCGCGACCTGGACATCAATCGTTTCATTAGCGATCAATACATTCGCACGGCATTCAAAGCAGCGGGCAAAGATTACGATAAGGCGCTGAACAATTACGAACCTGTGCCCCTGGCAGCCAATGATAATGTGACCGGAGAGCCGATTACCGATGTCAAACGCCTCGCCCAAATCTGGGTAAAGGATGAACCCAAGGTACGTCACTACGCCTCGCCGGAAGCCGCCTTTGCAGCACTGGCAGACCTGGAAAATGAAGGCAAGGGTATTCGCGCCGTTTACGCCCAGGCTTACGACAGTGGTATTAAACTGCTGGCAACCCAGGCCTGGTTTGTTGCCGATGACAAGGGCCAGCTCAACGCCTTCCTGCTCAGGGAACACGCCACTGCCTACGCCAGCAAGAACGGTGGCCAGGTACGCGACTTCGTGGCGGCCAGCCGCTAGGAATGAGCCATGAATACCCGAGCACACAGGCCACGCCAGTGGCAGCGCCTCGCCTTGCAGACCAGCTCCCTGCTGGCCTGCCTGGCCTTCTGGTACCTGGCCTCAACCTATAAATTCAATTTTGGCGTTATTGCCTTCACCTATGTACCTACACCTGGCGCGGTAGCGGATGCCGCCTGGAACCTGGTGATTTCCAGCAAGCTGCTGCCGCACCTTGGCAGCAGTTTAAGCCGTGTCTTTGCCGGTTATTTTTCAGCAGCACTGCTGGGTATTGCACTGGGTTTGTTAATTGGCCGCTCACACCGGGTCGAATCTTTTTTACTACCGCCCCTGGAAGTGCTCCGCCCTATTCCTGCCGTCGCCTGGATTCCCTTGGCCATATTGATGTTTCCCTCGTCAGAATTGTCGATGATTTTCATCACCTTTACCGGCGCACTCTTTCCCATCCTGCTCAATACCATCCACGGTGTTGAAGCAGTGGACAAACGCCTGATTGCCTCGGCTAAAAGCCTTGGGGCTTCCGCGTCGGCTATCTTGCGCGAAGTGATCCTGCCCGGCGCTGCACCCAGCATTATCACCGGCCTGACCATCGGCATGGGAACCTCCTGGTTCTGCCTGGTAACCGCAGAAATGATTTCCGGCCAATGGGGCATCGGCTATTACACCTGGGAATCCTATGTGATCCAGAATTACGCCGATATTGTCGTCGGTATGCTGCTGATTGGTGTACTGGGTATGGGCAGCAGCTTGCTGGTAAAAACCCTTGGTAATCTGTTTATTCCCTGGTACTACTTGCGGAGGCAAGTGTGATGAACGCATCCGAACAATTTCCCGGCAATATCAGCCTGCAACATATTTCCATCCATTTAGGACAGGATAAGGATCGCTTCCAGGCCGTCCAGGATGTATCAGTCAAGATTAAATCCGGCGAATTTATTTGCATCCTCGGGCCATCCGGTTGCGGTAAATCCACCTTGCTGGGCGCCCTTGCCGGCCACCTATTACCCAGTGGTGGAGAATTGCACGTGGATAACCAACCAATCCAGGGGCCTTCGCCAGAGCGAGGTATGGTATTCCAGCAACACACGCTCTTTCCCTGGCGCAAGGTTATCGACAATGTTGCGTTTGGACTCAAGATGCGCGGGCTCAACAAAAGCGAACGCTATCAGCAGGCGCGCGACATTATTTCACTGGTTGGCCTGGCGGGGTTTGAAGATCGCTGGCCCAGCCAATTATCCGGTGGCATGCAACAGCGGGTGGAGATTGCACGGGTATTGGTGAATCGCCCTCGCCTGCTGCTGATGGATGAGCCTTTCGGTGCATTGGATGCGCAGTGCCGTATGGATATGCAACAACTGCTGTTGGATATTTGGACGCGAATTCGCACCACAGTTATTTTTGTAACGCACGATATTGATGAGGCCCTGTTCCTCGCCGATCGCATCCTGGTCATGAGTCCCCGCCCCGGCCGTATTATTGAAGACTTGCCGGTGGATTTTGCCCGCCCACGCCACACAGAACTGGTAACCAGTGCTGCATTTATGCAGCTCAAGCGCCACTGCCTGGAATTGTTGCGCCATGAAGAAGGACAGGCATTGCCGCGTCTGTCCCCCCTGGGTTTACCCAAGGACACAACACCGCGTTTTGCAATTTAAAAAACATTATTCACCGTGAGCCGATATGTTTACCGACAATAGCGCTATCCTCGACCTGCAACCCCGCCTTGAACACGACGATGCCGGCGTGCGCCGCATCGCCCTGATCGAACTGGCTGACCTTGAAGACCCCGATGCCCTGCCCTGGCTGGTGAATGCCCTGCGCCTGGATAAAGACCCTCAGGTACGCAGCGAAGCTGCACGCCTGTTGGAAGCCTGGGAAGAGCCCGATGTCGTCGAAGCCCTGTGCCATGCATTAACCGATGCGGAAGCTATGGTTAACCAAACAGCAGCGCAAAGCCTGAGCCAATTGAAAAACCCCGACAGCGGGCGAATTATCCTGCCCTGGGTAAAGCATCCCAACACCAATGTGCGGCACAGCGCCTTGCGCGCACTGCGCGAAATACGCCTGCCGGAAAGTGCAGTGGTTGCACTGGAATCCCTGAACGATAGCGATGCGGGTATTCGACGCGAAGCCGTAGGTGTACTTGGCTGGTTGAAATACCAACCCGCACTGCCGCAACTGGCACAATTAGCCAGCGGCGATAACAACGCCGATGTGCGCCGTGCGGCCGTGGGCGCCCTGGGCTTTGCAGAAGATGCCAGTGTACTGTCCTCTCTGAACCAGGCATTGGCTGACAGCGATTGGCGAGTGCGTGAAGAAAGCGCCAGCACCCTGGGCAAATTACGCCATCACGACAGCGGCGGGATATTGATCCAGGCACTGCATGACGATTACTGGCAGGTGCGCCTGCAAGCGGCACGGGCCTTGGGTAAATTGCGTTTTGGCCAAGCATTGGCCGCCTTGATCGACACCCTGGGTCACAGCATCAGCAACCTGCGCAAAGAAGCAGCGCTGTCCCTGGGTGAATTGGGTAATGCACAAGCCCTGTCCGCATTACAACACACCGAACAGGATGCTGATCCCGAAGTTCGCAAAGCCGCGCGTATTGCCATACAGCAAATTACCCAGGCAACAGCATGAACCTGCCCGGCAATTGCCCTGCGCCTTTGGCAATTCGCAACCGGCGCAACACCCGCTCACTGGTTATCCAATGGACGGAAACTGACGCACACGAAATCTCCTGGATCGAGTTGCGTGGCAGCTGCCCCTGCGCAGGCTGCCGCGCCAACCGTCTGCGCGGAAACATATCACTGGTTGCGGAGGATATTGCAATCACCGCTATCCATCATATGGGGTATGGTGTGCAACTGGTGTTCAGCGATGGCCATGACCGGGGAATTTTTCCCTGGGTTTATCTCGCTAAAAAGCGTTGCTGAATGGCGACGTGTTTATCGCGCCTTTTCATACAAATAGCTTGCGCGGGGCTCTGGTGAAATATTGGGGTGAATGATATGGTTTTCCAAACGCCCCTTCCAGATAAACCCGCACTTCTCCAGTACCCGGGCCGAATTTTTATTTTCTATATCACATGTCGCTTGCACACGATTTATGGCAGGATCGGCCAAGGCTTTTTCTGCCAACATATTGATAACTTCAGGGATATAACTTTGGCCCCAATAATCGCGCCCCAACACATAACCGAAATCAACCTGGCAGCCATTTACCCTGACACTGCACATCCCCAACAATGTATTGGAAACCTTTTGTTCAACTACATAATCGAACCGCTCACCGGCATCCCAGGCATCCAACACACCCGCTAAAAAATCCCGGGTATCCGCCAGAGATACATGAGGTTTCCAGATCAAATAGCGTGTCACTTCCCGATCCTGGGCGTAGGTGGTAAAAATGGCCTCTGCATCCTCGAGGCTTGGTTTGCGCAACCGTAAACGCGCGGTATCCATGGTTTCTGTAAAGATATTTGGCATATAAACCTTAAATTAAAAAAGTTTTTTCCATCGCAAGAGAAAATCACACTCCCCCCACCCATTTGCATAGTCTTACGCCCACTGTACCACTAGCAAGATCAACAGGATCAACGAAATACACTGCCACACCAATACCGGATTGCGCTCCATCAACGGCGGGCGGTCCTTGTTGACAAAAGTGCTGTTCGGGTGATGCAGATCATGGATGAACTCCGACAAAACCTGGTAACGCTTGAGCGGGTGGATATGCACCGCCTTGCGCAGGCATTCATCCACCCAGACGGGAATGTTTTTATGCGATGTGTGCAGGCTGCGGTAGCGCAGCTTGCGTTGCGCCGTCAACTTCTGTGCCCTGGCGATACCAGCGCCGTAAGGCAGGCCGCCTCCCAGCATCTGGTAGGTGATGACACCCAGTGAATAAATATCCCCACGGGCATCGCTTTGCTCACCGAGAAAACATTCGGGGGCGGTGTAGAGCGCTGTGCCGTGGATAGTCTGGTCTTCGCTGCGACTTTCGCTGATGCCCGCCACCCAGGTGGAACCAAAGTCGATAATTTTCACGGTACCACTGGCATCGATCATGATGTTGTTGGGGCGTAGATCGCGGTGCACCATCTCCTGCCGATGAAATGCCTGCAAGCCTTTGGCGATCTGCTCCACAACCTGCCGCACCTTTGGCAGGCCGGGATTGGGGTTGTCCTGCATCCACTGGGTGAGGGTCTGACCGTCGATATATTCCGTCACCAGATAAAGAAAACGGCGCATGCGGGTTTGTGTGATGGCTTTGAGCACATGGGTGTTATCCAGCCGCCGGGCAATCCAGTCCTCCATCAAAAACCGCTCAAGGTATTGGGGATTTTCCCGGCCCTCGGTGGAGGGCACCTTGATCACCACCAGTTGCTGGTTCTGATTGTCCTGCGCCACATACACATGGCTGCGAGGACTGATATAGAGTTCGCGGATAATGGTGTAGCCATCAAACGCCGTGCGCGCTTCCAGCCGGGGCGGCAGCGGCATGGCTGACGCCTGCCGGGAAAGATCACTGACGTGATGATCCGGCAGGGATTCCACGCGCACCAGTTGCACACTGAGATTGTCCCGGCTACCGGATTCCAGCGCCTGCTGGCCAATCATTTTGGCCACCCGGTTCAAATCATCGGCCTGCGGCAATATCCCGGCCAGGGTTTGCGGATCAAAAAAATCGTATACACCGTCACTGGCCAGGACAAAAATATCGCCGGGCTCGAGATCAATCTGGCGATAGTCCAGCTCCAGATTCGGACGAATACCCAAAGCCGAGGTGAGGTAACTGGTTTCCTCATCCACCACACGGCGGTGATCCTGGGTCAGCAGTTCCAGGTGTTTGCCTGCCAGACGGTAAATGCGCGTATCGCCTGAATGCAGAATATGCGCCTTGCGCGATTTGATAATCAGCGTGCTGAAAGCACAGATATATCCCTTGTCCTTATCAAAACGATAGGGGCTATTGTGAGTCTGGGAAAACAGCCAGGAATTGATCGCCTGCAACACCCGCTGCGCTGAATGCCGGGTTGACCAGGCATCGGGTGTGGAATAGTAATCCTCGATAAAACCACTCACGGCGGTTTCACTCGCTATCTGGCTGACCTGACTGCTGCTGATACCATCCGCAATAGCCAATACAATTCCCTTGGCACCTAACAATGGCTCGCGCGGCAGGCGTGCGCCGATGAAATCCTGATTCACCGCCTTGCTGCCGCGCGATGTGTACTGGCCGATGCTGACGCGAAGTTGTTGTGAATCCATTATCAGGCATGACTATCAAGCAAGGCGACGCGCCGGGCTGGTACGTACATGGGTCAGATACAGCGGCAATCCCACCAGCAGGAAACCGCCCACCAGATTGCCCAGCGCCGTGGGCAATTCATTCCACAGCATATAGTCGGCCACGGAAAAATCACCGCCCATGATCATGGCGAAGGGAAAGAGAAACATATTGACGATGGAATGCTCAAAACCCATGTAGAAGAACAGCATCACCGGCATCCACATAGCCGCCATTTTGCTGCCCGCCGAAGTGGAAATCATCGCGCCCACAACCCCCATGGACACCATCCAGTTACACAGAATGCCGCGCACGAAAATCGTCAACCAACCCGCCACGCCATGGGACTGATAGCCCAGTGTCCGCGACTCACCAATATTACCGACCTTGGCGGCTATCTCACCGCCATCAACACTGTAGCCGTAAGTCAGCACAAACGACATAAAGAAGGCCACCGTCAGCGCACCGGCAAAGTTACCCACAAACACCAGCCCCCAATTGCGCAATACCTGTTGGATAGTCACACCTGTGCGTTTGTCGAGCCAGGCAAGAGGTACCAGGGTAAACACGCCGGTCAGCAGGTCGAACTTCATCAGGTAGAGCATGATGAAACCGACAGGGAATAGCACTGCACCCAGCAGGGGCGAACCGGTATTGATGGTCACGGTAATGGCGAACATGGCCGCCAGACCCAAAATAGCCCCCGCCATGAACGCCCGGATCAGCGTGTCCTTGCTGGACATATAAACCTTCTGCTCACCGGAGTCGACCATCTTGGTGACAAATTCACTGGGTTCGATATAAGCCATGATGTTGTATCTCCCAAACAGGAATGATTAGTAATACCCCTGTTGAGCAACCATCATGCCAGCCACCGTTATGACGTGTTTTCACAGGTTTAACGGCGATACGAAGACGTTTTATCAGGTTTATTGCCCCGGCAATGCACCAAAAATGACACGCACAGATGAAAAACAACCCTTAATGGAACACAAAAAATTTATATAAAGCACTATTAATGATCACATCGCATACACAAAGCACCTAATAAGTGCATATCTACTGTATTCATGGGACCTGGCAATCAAATCCGCCCAGACCAGGATGCGCTCCCTTTCAGGGTATCTCTACGGCTAATCCTTAATGCACAACCTCTATCTGCAAATATTTACCCAATTGCCTGGCAAGGGTGGATTTACCGGAACCACCGCTGCCAATGATCAGAATTTTTTTCACGAATACAGTCTCAGAACTTTGTTTATCTTATTCAGGGTGCTTCAAACTCCAGTGCTGCGATCACCGATGAGCAGGCGTTTTTAGTATCGTCACAGCACCAGCCGAGGCTATGAACGCAACCAGATATTGTCAAAGCGCCAGGTGGAAAAGTGTGAGCATTCTGCAGTAAGGCCGCCTACCCTATCGGTATAACCATCGAGGAAATTGGTAAAGCCCCAAATCAATAATCCGCCACGACTGTGCTGGATTTCCTGCGCCTCATGCACCAGTGGTGTACGCAATCCAAGGTCGGGTTGCGCCTGGGCAGCAAAATACAGCTGGGTAAAACGCTCATCACGGAAATTGGTTCGATTGGATGCCGAGGTAGGGCCATCCTGGCTGGTGGCCTGCGCCAGGAATGGTTGTCCCAATGAGCCGCCGGTACTCATTACCCATTCATTTTTACGTGGGCCATTGAAGGTAGCGTTATCAATTTTTTTCACATGGATCCTGACATCTGCCAAACGTGCCTGCTCGGCAAATACCAGTGCTGCATTGGCACCGGCTGCATCTGTGGTCAATTCCAGGGTGAGCTTGTCATGGCCCGCAGAACGCAATAGAGATTTTGCCTCGGCAATATCCAGTTGACGCTGCGGAATATGGCGGTTAAAGGTGGGATCATGGGGCGCATAAAGATCGTTGGCGATGCGCCCTTCACCGATCAATACCCGATCAACCAACTCCTGGCGATTGGTCAGTAAACGAAATGCCTGGCGAACACGCACATCATCAAACGGCGCTTTCGCCGTATTCATATTGAATGCGCGCCAGGTTCCACTCTCGGATACCAGCAATTTGGCTTTGGGATTATTATCAAACAGTGTTTTCTGTTCAGGGGCGATCGCATTGGCAATGTCAATTTGCCCACCGACCAAGGCCGCATAGCGGGATATCTGATCCTTAAAATCGATAATTTCCAATTCATCAGCATAGGGTTGGCCCGGCTTGAAATAATGCTCAAAGCGGGTAAATAGCGAGCGCTGCCCCGGTAAAAATTGTTTGAGTTTATAGGGCCCTGCCCCTACCGGATTATTCACCGGATGATAATCCACCGGCACTATGCCGCCAAAATTTACCCAGGTATCCGGCAGCGACAAAAACGAACGCCCCTCTTTAAAGCGAATACGCACGGTTCTGTTGTCAAGTTTTTCGAGATTGTCCCGATCGACAATATTGACATAATTTCCATAGGGCGATGCCAATTGCGGATCACTCAGGCGGCGAATGGAAAAAATTAAATCATCCGCATCAATGGTTTTTCCATGATGAAACTCCAGGCCCGGTTTCAGCCGTATAATCCAGGCTGTCGCATCTGCATTGACCTCCGCTTCCTCAGCCAGCGCCAGGCGAGGAAACATATTTTCATCCCATTCCCACAACTTGCTGTAAAGCGCAAAACCACGAATGGTACTGCCGGTACTGGTTGGCTTATGCACATCCAGTGAGCCCGTCTGGTCACCATCAATAACACCCAAACGCAAACGCCCACCATAGCGCGGTTCCGAGGTGTTGAGATCAAGCAAAGGCACAACAGGCGTATCCTGGCTGCAACCGGAAAGTCCACCGCCAAGCAGCAGCGAACCTCCCAACGCAGCACCTGATACCAAAAAACCACGGCGGGTTAATTCTTTATACATAAGCGGCCTTTTGCGTTGGTGTGGATTCAACGGCAGTGGCCTTTCTCGCCGCCAAGCGGCTTTTGTTGAGGATAGGTACGTCAAAACCGTGATCGAGATCCAGCAAGGGGAACAGCAAATCCGCTACGCGATGGGCTTCTTCAATCAGCGGCCAGCCGGACAGGATAAAGGCCTCCGCCCCCTCAGCTTCAAATTCGCGGATACGCGTTGCAATATTTTCCGCACTACCCACCAGGGTAGTACCTGCCAGCGGGCCCAGTACGTTAAAGCCATGCAATGCAGGCCCGGTCCAGATGTTGGGATAGATTTCAAAATCTTTTGCCGCAGGCAGGCGACCAGAGCGAATCACGTCCAGGTTTCTTTGCACCTGCGGGTCGGGGCTTTGATAGGTTTCAAGGGTTTCTCCCGGCGGCAACTGGCGCTTAATCGACTCAATAGCATATTCAACCGAGGTGTTATCCACCAGCCATTGCGCATAGTCCCATGCCTCTTGCTCGGTTTCGCGCACAATGATTTGCAAGCGTGTACCAAAACGCAATGTACGCCCCAGCTTGGCAGCCTCGGCAGCGACACGGCGGAATTTCTCACCCAGCTTTGGCGGCGTATTGGCAAAGCTGAGATACACATCAAGCAACTCTACCGAATGGGCAACACCGGGGGCCGAAGTACCGGCGCCCCATAACTCAACCCCATTGGGTTGAACGGGTTTTAAACCGCCACCACCGGCCACACCGCGGCGTGAACCGGCAGCAAGTTGCGGGCGCGGCGCCAGCTGGACAAATTTACCCTGGTAGCCATGTTCCTGACCCAAATAGGACTCCTTGAACGCCTGCCAGTATTCGCGGCTGAAGTCGTAGCGTTCGTCATGGCCATAGTGCACACCAAAGGCATGGGATGTAGCATCATTGCCATTTACCGCATTGAGCAACAGGCGGCCGCCGGAAAAATTATCAAACGTCAGTGCAATTTGTGCGAGCTTGGCTGGTGATAATAATCCCGGATGAATCGCAGCAAGGAATTTCATCCGCTTGGTCACCGACAGGGTAGCCGAGGCTACCGTAAGGACTTCATTGCCGCCAAAACCGGTAGCCAGCAATGCACCGTAATAACCCAGCTTGTCAATCGTCGCGGCCAACTGTTGCAGGTGATCAAAGCCCGTATCCCAACGCCCATCAGGCTCCCAGGGAACAGTGCCATCCGGTGCAGTCAGGTACCAGAGTATTTTCACCGCCATGATCAAGCTCCTTAAAATTTGTACTCAAATTGCGCCTGCACTGAACGACCCCGCATAGGTTGCAGAAAGGTGTTGGTTGGCGCCGATAGCCCATTTACAAAGTTCAATTCATCGGTCAGGTTAAGTACCTGTAATGCAGCACTCCAGTTGTCGGCGCGGTAGTAAAACGTGGAATCAATATTAAATTCATTGGGGATTTTCACTGTTTTACTCAGGTTTACATACCAATCACTGGTCCACCAGGCAGAGAGTTCTACACCAAAACCGGACGTAAAACGGTAATCGACAAAACCACTCAGGGTATATTCAGGAATTTGTACCGCATCAAAACGGCCGGCGGGCAATAGATTCAGAACATTGTTGTCACTGAATACCGTACTGCCATCCGCAACAAAGCCGCGTGGCGCAAAACCGGCTTGTGATTGGTATTCGTTATAGCCTTCAATTTTTGTCAGGTTCAATCCCGAGCGCAACTGTTCGCTAAATTGATAACGCAATACCGATTCAACACCAGTTACATGAAAACGGGCAATATTGTTGAATTGATCCGGATTGGTATCCCTGGCTTGCTCAAACCAGGCGATAGACCAAAAAAGGTTATCGCCAATATTGGTTTTGTAACCTACCTCATAGAGCTCACTCAAACTGTCAAACGCGAGGTCATTTAATTCGTTGGCACCATTCGGGTTTGCCGTTGAATTAGCCCCCCAGCTTAGGGTACTGGCAAAACCGCCGGTATTAATCGCAATAGAGCGATCATAGGTTACATAAACCGAGCTATTTTCGGTGGGTTTGACATACAGGCTGACCTGGCCGGCATAAAGGCTGTAGCTATCACTGTCCTTACGCTCACGCCCTTGCGGATCGAGATCGGCCAGCGGGTTTTTAATACTGGCATCAACATAGCTGCGGCTTGCGCCCAGGTTCAAACCATAGCGATTTTCAAACAGGAAATTATGCTGGGTAAATGCCGTGACCGTGGTCCAATCTGCCTGGGATGTATAAGACGCATAAGTCTCGGCATAGAGTTTTTTGCCATTTTCAATAGCGACCATACCCGGGAAGTTTAAATAACCGAAATACTCGGAATAAACCCTCACACCGGCGTTTTCACCAATCCAGGCAGCATTACCACCGGCAGGGTTTAGGTCTGTAATACCAAACAGGTATTGCGGACTTTTGGTCGAAGTATCCAGGGAAATATCATAGGCATTGATATGGAAAAAACTGTTATTGGCCGCGATTGAGCGATTTTTCTCGTTGCGGTAGATCACACCGGTGTTGGTGTCATGAACCACAGAGAGATTGAACAAGTTATATTCCCCCTTCCACAGGAACTCGGTGCGATTATCAACAATCTTGTCTTTGGACTGCACCTGGAAGGTGGCTGTTGCATCGGTGGTGTCGGCCGAGTCCTGGAAATAGGTGCTGTTAACCAGGCTGATATTGGCTGCCAAATCCCACTGTAAACGCAATTGGCTCTTGGTACGCTCGGAAGTATTTTGGTCTTCAGCGCGCTGCGAAACCTGGGGTGACAATTTCACCAGCTCATTACCTGCCAAAGTCGGGTCATAAATCCATCCACGCACCACGCCGGGCGACTGCAGGGTATTGGGTGATGTTGTCTGGAAGCTATCCTCAACAACCAGGTATTTTCCCGTAGCCGTATCGCGGCTGCGACGTACCCAGCCCAGCACGGTCGAATCTGCCGCACCGGTTGCAAAAACAGGGGACCAGTAATTACTGCCATTCTGGATAATCGGCGTAGCACGCCCGGCCCAGTATTGGCTGCTGTCTACCAGTTCCTGCGATGCACGGTTCCAGCCGTGGGTAATATTCCAGTCAAAATAATCGTCATAGCTGACATTCCAATCAAGGCGAAAATTCGAACTGGGCTGCCAGGCAATCGCGCCATAATAAGCATCAAAATTGCTTTCAACATTATCGTAATAATCCTCCCAGCGTTGACGGGTGATACTGACGCGGTATGCCAGGTCTTCACTGATTGGGCCTGTAGTATCCAGCGTTACGCGGGAACCGCTGCGTGAATCGCCATCGGGAACCCAGGTTCCCAATACACCGTTGATACGTGTTTGCTGCTGGTCGAACTTAGGTTTCTTGGTCAAATAGTTGATGTAACCACCGCTACCTGTTGCAGAGCCAAACACAACCGACGATGGGCCAGCCACAATATCCGCCCCTTCGTAGGCATTCAGGTTCGCGGGGTGACGCACACTGTAGCCACGCTGTCCATCCTGGAATACCTCGGAACCCTGGGCGCGAAAAATAGGCGCAATACCGGCATTTTGTCCACCGCCCTTGGTTAAACCGGGTGTGTACTTAATTAAATCGTCAGCGCTGAAAATGGGGTCTTTTGCCAGTTGTTCTGCGTTAATTTGTGACACTGAGCGCGGCGTATCCACAACAGAGGTCTCAGTGCCATAAATTCCCCTGACCTTGCGGCCCGGCAACACATCGTCAGCGCTGTTGACTTTATTGCCATGTACAATCACGGTTTCCAGGGTTTTGGATTCCTGCGTTTTTTTCCTGTCATCGACCTGGGCCACAACAGCTCCTGCCGAAAAAACACTTAACACCACAGCGCTATACAACAGGGTATGCGAAAAAGACTTATCGCGTGGATTCAAAAACAGCTTGGCTGACACTACCAACTCCTCAATGATATGAATATTGACGTATTGCTTATTCGCACCGGGATTTATAAAACGTGCAAACAAACTGGAATTAGCAGGCGGTCAGCAATACCTATGCCATATAAAATAAATAATTTTCCAGTGTGGAAATGGTGATTTATAAACATCCCTGTTTCCTGTTATTACACCTACCCGCACAGAAACAGGACCTATTGTTTACTTTTCAACAAGACCACAGATAGCACTGGAAAAATATCAACATCCGGGGTTTAACCTATCGCGTAAACTCACTGTTTGTTTTTACACAATTACCAAATTCGTTGTTGGCAAAAAGACAGGAGTGGCATCAAAAACCAACATTATCCAACCCAACAGCGTGAAGGAATGTATTGCCCGGCGCGCTAACCTATTCGTTGAAAATTATTATTTCCCCATATAAAACAATTATTTATTAGCTCAGTTCTTTGCCGGTTTAACTCCTTGGCAAAAACAGGCACACAAGCTGCTATGCAACCTATTATTTTATTTGGCCATTAAAGGTTTGTGTGATGGGTATTTCCGAAGCTAGCGCCACAACAGCCATTCCTACAGAGTTACGCCACTCATCATCTATTGCCACACCGGCTTCAGTGATAACGCCCATAACAGCAGCTGTCATTAGCAGCGAAGAGGAAGCGATTGCGATTGCCCATCAGGTTGCTGAGGATATTGCCGCGATCGCCAGGGATGCCAGCGAAAATAACCAGATCCCCTGGCGCCAGGCAGAGCGCCTGTCGCAATCCGGGCTGACCGCTATTTTTGTACCGCGGCACCTCGGTGGATTGGGCGCGTCGATCAAGACAGTGGTTGATGTGGTAAGAATCATCTCACGCGCTGATGGTGGTGTTGGCCAATTGCTGCAAATCCATAACGTCATGATTCGCGGTGTCTTTACCCGTCCGGACGATGCGTTTCGCCAAAGGTTAGTGAGCGATATCCTGAATGGAAAACGCTTTGGCAATGCACTGGCAGAAACAGGGGGCAAGAATAAATTTGCGCATAACACGCGTGTTGAAAAAACGGCAGATGGAAAATATGTACTGAATGGGCGTAAGTTTTATTCAACAGGCTCCTACCTGGCCGAATGGATATCCCTGACAGCCTCATCCGATTTGGGCCCTGTAGGTGTGCTTTTACACAGGGATACGCCGGGCTTGACCCTGGTAGATGACTGGCGTGCCTTTGGCCAGCAGCATTCTGTCAGTGGAACGGTTATTTTTGACAATGTCACCGTTGATGAGCGTTTTATCCCCAAACCCGGAAGTCCCGCCAGGGCAATGGCACGCACAGGATTAACCTGGCCGCAGATTTTGCACGCGGCGATCGATACAGGTATTGCCCGTGGTGCCCTGGCGGCAGCAACCGATTATTTACGCAATCACTCGCGCCCCTGGGTCGATGCAGACGTGGAGCGTGCCGCCGATGAGCCGCATATTATTAAACGCATTGGCGAATACGCAGTGGCGGTGCGCGGCGCCGAAGCATTATTGCGTTACGCCGCCGATATATTTGACCAGCACCTGCTTGACCCTGACAACACTGAATTACAAGACGAACTTATTCTTGCAGTTGCATCCGCCAGGGCACAATCCGATCACGCCTCCCTGTTTGTTTCCAGCGATATGTTTTCCCTGCTCGGTGCCAGCGCATCGCTGACGAAATGGAACCTGGATCGCTTCTGGTCCGATGCGCGCGTGCACACCACCCACGATCCGATTCGCTGGCGCCTGCACCATGTCGGCAACTATTACCTGAATGGTGTCCCGCCGGATGAATATGGTGCTGCCATTCGCGCCAAGCGCGCCGAACTGGCAGCGGCGGCCAACCCGGATGCCTGACTCTTTTTATGGTTAACCCACAACTGATTTTTCACGATTTTTTAAGGAGGTATCATGCCTGTTGAATTTGTCGGTGGGCTTTTCCCACGCAACCAATTAGCCGGCCCCGGCGGCAGTAACCAGGGCGGTATTGACCTTGAATATTTGCGCGACCTGGCACGGGCACACGAGCATGCCGGATTTGACAGTGTACTGACCCTAACCCACGATCCCTTGCTAACAGCCAGTTACGCCGCTGCACATACCGAGCGACTTAAATTTATGATCGCCCACCGCCCGGCACTCATCGCGCCTACCATTGCAGCGCGCGCATTTGCCACAGCCGACCATTACACCGGTGGCGGTCGCCTGCGCCTGCATGCGATTACCGGTATCACCGCGGAACCGGGACACGGGGAATTCCTGCTTGACAAGGATGAGCGCTATGCGCGTACCAGTGAATACCTGGATATTGTCAAACTGGCCTGGACCTCCGATAAACCCTTCGATTACGAAGGCAAATACTTCAACGTCAAAGACGCATTCATTCCATTAAAGCCGTTAACCAAACCACATATTCCTATTTCCCTCGGAGGCTCTTCTGATGCGGCCTACCCGGTGGCTGCACGCCATACCGATCTTTATGCGCTATGGGGTGAACCACTGGCCGATGTCAAAGAACAGATCGGGAAATTACGTGCAGCGGCGCAACAAGCCGGTGTCGAAACACCGCGTGTCAGCTTATCGGTACGCCTGATTATTGGCCCGACGGAAGAATTGGCCTGGAAAAAAGCCCGGGAGATTCAGGCAACCCTGGAAAAAAATTACCAACCTATTGCCGGTCGTGTTCCCGGTACCGGCACCAAGCGCCTGCTTGCGGCAGCTTCACGCGGCGAACGCCACGATAAAGCCCTGTGGTTATCGACCGCCACAGCCGTCGGGGCAACCCACGATTCCACTGCCCTGGTAGGGACACCGGACACCATTGTTGAAGCCCTGCTGGATTACTACGACATAGGTGTTACCACCTTCCTGAATCGCGGTTATGAGCCGCTGTATGACGCCCTGGATTACGGCCGCTGGATTATTCCCGCCGTGCGTGAGGAAGTGAAAAAACGCGAACAACAGGCAGCAAAAAAAAGCGCCTGACAACCCATCCAACATCGGTACTAACAACATTTGCACTAACGAGGTTTACCATGTCTACATCCAATACCGCCCGTGCTATTGATCAGCTGGCACTCAGTGAAGACGTTCTTGCCTTTATCGAAAAAACCCGCGATGAAGCCAGCCTGGCATTCCAGGTTTTCCGCGAAACCAACACCATTACCGCCAACGGTACGGTTGGTTTCGTCGAGCGGATACCCGGCCATGAACTGCTGGTTGAGCTGGGCGATTACACCCTGGTGGGCGCGCGTGCCGGTATTCAAACCGACCGCTGGAGTTTATTCCTGTTTGCCAACAACCTGACTAACACCCTGGCTAAAACCTCATCCGGCAATGTACTGGGAGGCTCAATTGAAGCCATTACCAGCGCGCCGCCGCGCACCCTGGGAATTAACCTCAACACCCAATTCTAGGCTCCACTCCCCTCGTGCCGGGAACATTTCCCTCCCGGCACGCCCTGCAGGGCAGGCCTCCAGCGCATATTCCACCAAACTCTATAGCTATAACTTTTACCGGAATAAGCTAAGAAAAAATCAGTATTTCTCGTTATAAATCGCGCTGATTAGTATGGCCCCGCTGTCGGCTAATCAGTCATCCCGCAGCACGAGTTAAGACGCGAACTGAACGCGCTACCTCTAATAACCCTTGAGCTTGCATAAAACACACACCACTGACCGGGCAACCGGACGTGACGTTAATCTGGAGATAACTATGTCATCTAATTTATTGTCGCGGTCAAATGGATCCTTGGGTAACCAGCATTCATTCGCTCGCAAAACCTTACCTGCCACTATCGGTATTGTTCTCAGCCTGCTCGCCGCACACCAGGCATCTGCCAATACAGCGGGATTGAATTTCTACGGCCGTGCCAACGTCTCTGCTGACTTCCTGGACAATGGTACAGACAGTGACCTCAACGTCTCCAGTAACTCCAGCCGCATCGGTGTACGCGCCAGTACCGACATTGCGGAAGGATTGAAAGGCCTGCTCCAGGTAGAGACCCAGATCAATTACGACAATGGCAGTGGCAACCTGGCCAACCGCGATACGTTCATCGGCCTTGAAGGCGGTTTTGGTCGCGTACGCCTTGGCCAGATTGATACACCACTTAAACAAATTCGCTCTGCCGTCGATTTCTTTGGCGACCAGATCGGTGACCTGCGCAACGTAACCCGCCTTAACGGCAGCACCGGCGCACCTTACACCAGCCAGGATTTCGATGCGCGTTTCAGAAACGGGGTTTACTACAACACCCCGGCATTTGGTGGCGGTTTTGTATTCAACCTGCACTACACGCCACAAGTGAACGAAGGCGCTAACCTGGAAGAAGATACCGCGGCCTACAGCACCTCTCTTACTTACGAAGCGGGCAACCTGTATTTCTCTGTTGCCACTGAGCAATGGGAAACGACCAATGACTCCAACGCCCTGCGCGTCGGTGCCCGTTACAAATTCACCAACCTGACATTGAGCGGCCTGTTCCAGCAAGCCACCATCAAAAACCAGGCGCTTGAAGAAGATGTACAAACCTTTGGTATCGGTGCCAGCTACAAGCTGTCATCCACCTGGGTTGCCAAAGGCCAGATTTATACCCTGGACCCCAAAGACCGGGATGACAGTGGTACTACCCTGGCTGTAGTCGGTGCCGATTACATCCTGAGCAACCAGTTCCGTTTGTTATTCGCCTATGCACAGGCTGATAACGATGAACTGGCGCGTTACCGTATTACCGGTGGTGGCGGTTATGGCGATGCAGTTGCCACTACAGTTGGTGAAACGGCAAGCGGCTTCTCCCTGGGCCTGCGTTACGATTTCTAAGTAGAATTGCTTCGCACATTCTGCGGTGTAAGTAACAAGGGGTGGGCCAATAAAAGCCTGCCTCTTGTTTTTTTGCAGGTGCGCTAACAAGGTCGCGGACACACGCCAATGTTGTACGACTACAGAGAACCACTGGAGATTGCCATGCATTTGCTCGGCGCCCTGGTTGCCGGTGGCGTTATCGGGCTTGAGCGCAGCTATCACGGACGACCTGCCGGTTTTCGCACACATACCCTGGTGTGCCTTGCATCCAGCCTGTTGATGACACTGACCTTCTATCAATCCAGCTGGCTGCCGGATGTCCCGCTCAATACCGTCAGGGCCGACCCGGCACGGATGGCTCAAGGCATCATGACCGGCATAGGTTTTCTCGGGGCCGGGGTTATTTTCAAAGAGGGATTGAGTGTTCGCGGACTGACGACTGCCGCCTCTATCTGGATTACCGCGGCGATTGGCATCCTGATTGGCGTCGGCTTTTATTTTCCGGCAGGTGTTGCAGTGATCCTTACCCTGGGCACACTGTCGCTGTTTCGCCTTATCGAAGCCAGGATGCCCAGTCAATCCTATGTCCATCACCAGATCAGTTTTGCGCGCAACCACATCATGCCCGAAACCGAATTAATTACCCTGCTTAACCGACAGGGTTTTACGGTATCCAATATCAGCTATCGCATTAATGGTGACAGTCAATTCGAATACCGCATGGTGTTGCAAACCCGCAACCTCGCCAACGTATCCCACCTGGCCAATATGTGGCGACAAGATACCAGTGTCCGTGAATTCCGTATTTCTCCAACGGGAGACTAGGCCATAGCGGTTTACGCGTGGCCGTTTCGTTATAAGCAAGGTCTAAATCGATATTTTGAACCGGTGCTGTCCCTCTTTATGATGCCAGGGTGTTTATTGTTTTGTTACAGAGTGGATCATTAAGCCCATGTGTCAATTGCTGGGAATGAGTTGCCGAGAACCCGCCACCATCAACTTTTCGCTGGAAGGGTTCCAGGCCCGTGGCGGCCTGACTGACGAGCATAAAGATGGTTGGGGCATTGCCTTTTTTGAAACCGATTCAGCGCATAATCGCTGCCGGATTTTTCTCGACCACCAACCCGCGGCTAATTCAGCCCTGCTTGATAACATCAAAGCGCAGCAGATTAAATCGCGCCTTATCCTGGCACATATCCGCAAGGCAACCTTTGGCGATGTCAGCCTGCGCAACTGCCATCCATTCCAGCGCGAGCTCTGGGGCCAGACCTGGGTGTTCTCACACAATGGCGACCTACACAATTTTCATCCGCTGTTGAGCGGTCGCTATCTTCCTGTGGGCGAAACAGACAGTGAACGCGCCTTCTGTTATTTGCTGGAACGACTGGAACAGTATTTTCCGCAGGCAACCGCACAAAAACCGCCGGATTATCGGGCGATCTACCAGGCCCTGCGCGCCTTGAGCCAGGAAATTGCCGCCTTTGGCACCTTCAATATGATGCTGTCCAACGGCGACCTGCTGTTTACCCACTGCTCCACCCATTTGGCGTATGTGGAGCGCCGCTATCCTTTTACACGGGTCACCCTGGTCGATAGTGAAACCAGCCTGGACTTGAGTGCGCACAATTCACCTGCAGACCAGATGATTGTGATTGCCACCAAACCGCTGACGCGCGACGAAACCTGGACCTGCTATCAACCGGGTGAAAGTTTACTGTTTCGCGCCGGTTCAGCGGTGGCAGGTAGCCATCGCTACCCGCTTTCACCTACAACAGAACAATCCATGGAACAATCTACGCAACCCTCTTTAACACTGCACACCGGCTACCCTGCTGTCACCATAAATTGGGCAATGGCATGAGTGTTATTGGCAGGCGACTGACACACAGGTCAGTCAGCACCTTTGCGATGCCCTGTATCGAATAACACAATATTGCCGTTGGCACTGACCGCAATCAATTGCTGGTTTACCCATATGGGAGATGCCACAAAAGCCCCCAGAGCCTTGACCTGCTCCACCGCCGCCTGCATTTGCACATCGGGAGCAAATAATTTTTCACTGCGCAATTTACCGGTGTGGTTATCCACAATATCGTTAATATCCCGACGTCCTTCCACCGTCTGGTAATACCACTGCTCCTGGCCGGTATTCTTGTCATAGGCATAGATTTCACCGGCCATAGTTGCGGCAAAGACATAGCGGTTTTCAGCAATGACCGGCGACGCATAGGTCCATAAACGGGTATTTTTGCGGTATTTCTCCTGGCCGGTTTTTTTATCCAGCGCGAGGAATAAACCGGTATCGGATGTGCCCAGGTAAACCTGTTTATCATCGATAGCCGCACTGCTGAGTACCCAGCTGCTGGCGGCATCGTATTTCCAGGCAAGGCTGCCATCGGTTAAACGCAGCGCATAAAAGAAACCATCGCGCGCGCCGATATAAACCCGCTGCGAATCGACGCGCGGCGAGGCGGTGAAGCCCTGCATGGCACTGTATTGCGGATCAGTCCCACCCTGGAATTGCCAGCGCTCGCTGCCCGTTTGTGCATCCAGGGCGTAGAGTTTGGTCTCCCAGTTGCCAATCAAAATATTTCCGCCGGCATACACAGGAGATGAGTGTACCGGCGCACCGGTATTAAAACGCCAGCGCTGATCGCCTGTAGCAGCATCCAGTGCATAGACGTGATGATCGCTGCTGCCGACATACAGGGTGCCGTCGATGACCAGGGGCGACGAGCCATAAAAATCCCAGGGATCGGGCACAGGCCCGGCGCTGGCGGGATAGCCATAGCCGCCAATAGCCGCAAAACGCTGTTCACCGCCAGTGGCAAATCGCCACAGGAGTTTTCCGCTGTGCTGCTCCAATGCGTAGACAAAACCATCACGGCTTAAAAAATGCACTCGCCCATCGGCAACAACAGGGGTAGACACTATGGCGGCCTCAGTGTGATACAACCATTGCAGGCGCCGCGCCTTTACGTCAAAGGCGTAGAGATTGCCATTTTCTGCCGCTACCCACAGTTGTTCACCCACCACCACCGGTGTTGCCGATACAGGTGCATATAGCGGGTAAGTCCAGCGCTGGGTTAATTTGCGCACATCGACCGTTTTATCCGCGTGCTTTTTGCCCACAGGCGATGACCCGACAGAGGCTGTCGTGCTACAGGCACTGGCGGCCATCAGCAGGGAAACAAACAGGGATGAATAAAAACGGGGACGAACATGGATAGATCTATGAAATAGCTTCATCGCAAAAGGCTCCTGGTGGTAAATACCCACTCAGGCTAGGCAGTTGCGCAGGCGGTGACTAATTAAGCCTTATTAATTTGTTTGAACCGGTTTTTGCAAACGCGTGACCAGGGTGCGAAAGCGCGGCTCATCACTCAGTGTGCTATAGGCCGGGTCAACGGCAATCCACAGCAGCGGCACTTGCGGCAGGGCCGCCGCCTGCTCCAGAAATTCCAGTGCCTGGGTTGTTTCACCAGCGGCCAGGGCATAGCGCGCCCAGGACAGGGGTGGCAGGTATTGGCCTAAATCGGCAGTGTCGCGCGTCTCTAGTAACCAGCGATTAACACCGGACAATCCCGCTTCGGCAAAGGCTGCTTGCACCGCTTGCAGTTTGTCGTCATCAAAACCGGCATCGGCCATTAACCACTGCCAATGGGCGAAGGACTCTTCTTCGCGCCCCATGCTGGCAAGTACACGCTGGGCAGATACGTGGTAATAGCGATCATCGGGTTCGGCCCGGGTGATGCGTTGCAGCTCTGCCCAGGCCAGATCCTGGCGCCGGTTCATTTGATAGATCCACACCACCATGGGTACCGAATAGTTGAGCGGATTATGCTGGCGCGCCAGGTCCATCAGCGCCAGGGATTCCTCAAAACGCCCCTGGGCAAGCCGCAGCTGGGCCAATTGCATCGGCGCCGTATCGCCCTCCGGTGCCAGGGCCATGGCGCGCTGGTAATTGGCCTCCGCCGTCAGGGTGTCGCGCCGACACCAGAAATACGCATTGCCGCGCTCGCGCCAGGCATCAACCAGGGATGAATCTATCTGGATCGCTTTATCGAGCAGCCCGATGACTTCGTCGCAGTGTGCGGGCTGGGCCAGCTGTTCCCCCAACAACCACATCTTGGCCTGGGCGATACCCAGGTAGGCGGCTGCCGTCCGCGGCTGGAGTTTAAGCACCTGCCTGAAACTGCCGATGGCCTGGCGCCAGCCCTCCGCCTGGCCACTGGCCAGTTGGGTGCCCGCCAGGACCAGGAGTTCATCCGGGGACGATACCGGCTTTTTTTCATCGCGGGCATACCAGGCTGTCAGCAACACCAGGCACGCAAGCAGGATAGGAATCCACAGTCCGGGAGACCTGGGGAATCGTCGGTGGGGATACCCGCGCTCCGCTATAACCGGGTTTAACGGAGCTGCTTCAGGGACAGGGGCTGGTGTGGCAGGAGCTTCTTCAACTGGTGCGGCGGAGGCAATAAATTGGTAGCCCACACCGGGAATGGTTTTGATATAGCGCGGACTGCGCGGATTATCCCCCAGCGCCTTGCGCAAATGACTGATTGCCACCGCCAGGCTGTCGTCGTTAACCACCTTGCCCTGCCAGATGGTGGCCAGGATACGCTCCTTTTCCAAGACCTCACCGGGATGGTCGATAAACATCAGCAGCAGAGCCACCAGGCGATGCTCCAGCTCTACCCGCTGGTCGCCGGAACTCAGGCTGTTGCTGTGCACACACAGGCGCCAGCTATCAATTGCAAAGACTTTCGCCGGGTGTTTGGGAAGATAGGTTTTGAGCGGGGATGCGCTGGTCTGGGACATGGGCCGATGGAATCCTGGGCAACAGGCGCACGACCTTAATCGCCCCTGTGTCCATTTGTCCAGCCATTGGGAGATTAAAGGCCCTTAAGAATCCTTAAGTCCCCCTGGTATTGGGTCCGCGGAGTTTAGCCACCGGTTTAAGCAGTTGCCGATTGCGCCAGGAGGGATTCCATGGCCAGCGCCAGTTTGACATCCAGATCACTGACCTGGTTACCCAGGCTGAAGGTGGTCAGGCGGATTTCCACACGGTTATAGGTATTGCACCAATGGGGATGGTGGTCCAGCCGGGACACAACCACCGCCGCTTGCCGCATAAAATCCATGGCCAGCTCAAAACTGCTGAACGTGTGAAAGCGACAAAGCTCGCGCTTAAGCCCCTGGCTGGATTTGATATCGGTAGTCTCAAGGATTTGCCAATCGGAAAGCTGGGCCAGGGCGGCAAGTTCCTGCTCCCGTGTTAACAACTCGGCACTACTGCTCATGATTCACCTCAATAACGGATAGGTTAAACGCCACACCCTCTGCCTGATGATTCGCAAACGAGATTTATCATACTCCTTCCCCAACCAGGAGCCCAAGTTCCCCCTGTGCAAGTCCGGGGCTCTGGCATAAAAAAGCCCACTCAAGGAGTGGGCCAGGCAGGTTTCAAACACAAGATCATCAAAAGGTTATTGGCAAACTGCACCGATGATCACGGATACAGAAATGCGAAAAGTACGGCTACCGAACCACATCACCTCTCCCTTCACGGGTATGTGGCTCGATAGCCGCAAAAAACTCGCCCATGGGCAAGGCATCAGCCTCACCAAACACCGATTCGTCACGCAGATACAGCTTGATTGCCAACCGGAGAGAGGGTGCCGGGCAACTCACACCGCTCGTTTGAACAGCTCAATCGCTTTCTTATTTTTATATACGGCATTGATTTTACTGATTAAATCATACTGATCATACTAGATGATCAAACCCAGATCACAAAACACTGATTTGTTATAGTCAAAATAACAATTAAAACTTATGGTTATCAGATAAACCGAAGGAAAGGCGATCAGGAAAGGAATAGAGGAAGGTAATCGCGGAGCCTATCAGGCCCCGGCGTAGATCTCGCGCACCAACTCACCCATGATCCTTGCCCCCTGCTCCACACGGGTTTCATCCTGGCAATAGGTTACCCGGATACATTCATGGCAGTGGCGCCAATCATCCTCCAGTCCGGGAAAGAAATGGTGTCCGGATACCACCAGCACACCGCGTGCCTTGAGCCGCTCATACAGCTGCTGGCTGCTGATCGGTAAATCCTTAAACCACAGCCAGAGGAAAATCGCCCCTTCGGGTTTGTGGATAGATACCGGTAAATCGCCCAGGTGTCGCTTGAAACAAGCCACGGCCGATTCCATGCGCTGGCGATAGAAAGGAGCAACCTGTGTACGGCTCAGGGGCAAGACCTGGTCATCGAGTAATAACTGGTGCAACAGGGCCGGCCCGAAATTGCCACAGGCGAGGTTGAGGATGGTATTGGCACGGGCAAAGGCCTGGATTAACTCGGGGCGGGCAACCACAATCCCGGTTCGCGCCCCCGGCAGGCCAAGCTTGGACAAGCTCAGCACCAGCACCGTATTGTCGTTCCAGGTTGGAGTGGCATGGGCGAACAGGATATTGGGGAAAGGTGTCCCATAAGCCCCATCCACAATAAACGGCACCCGGTGCTCGCGCGCCAGGGCATCCAGCCTGGCCATTTCATCGTCGCTGATGACATTGCCGGTGGGATTGGTCGGGCGGGATACGCACAGGGCTCCGGTATTGGATGTGATGCGCAGTTGGGTAAAGTCCACATGGTATTTAAAGAAGCCATCGGGTAATGCTTCGATACTCGGACGCGTCGCCAGAAAGGTATCGCCCTGGATTCCCTGGTCGCTATACCCCAGGTATTCGGGCGTTAGCGGTAACTGGATACGCTTGCGTGCCCCCTCGGCATAATCGCCGGAAAACAAATTGAACAGGATAAAAAAAGCTGACTGGCTGCCATTGGATAAGGCGATATTGTCGCGCGTGAGCGGCCAGCCATATTCCCTGGCCAGCAGCTTCGCCAGGGCATCCAACACCTGGGTATCGCCCTGGGGAGCCTGGTAAACCCCCAGCAATTGGTGAGCCCGCAGCGGATCTTGCAGGACTTTTGCCAATGCCTGCTCAAACACCTGCTCCATTGCCGGAATACGCGCCGGGTTACCGCCTCCCATAAAAATCATATCCGGGTTAACGCGCAGCGCCTCCCCAAGATCATCCATCAGGGTGACTATGCCAGCCTCTGTGCAGAGTTTTTGACCAAAGCGGGAAAACTGCATGGCGCCTCGCAGAATAGGGGGTACCCCAAAAAGGCGCGGATTATACGACAGACAGGGACAACACCCGCGTTAAATAAGCCCGAACTTCTTCAGCGTTTCTTCCAACTTTTCGGGGTTGACCGGCTTGCGGATAAAGTCCATCGCCCCCAGGGCAGTGACGCGCGCATGGGCTTCGGGTTGAACATCGCCGGAAATCACAATCACCATGGTATCAAGGCCTTCGTTTTTTACGGCCTCCAATACCTGGTAACCGTCCATATCGGGCATGGTCAGGTCGAGGAACACCATTTCCCCCTTGCCAGCGCGAATAGCCTGCAAGCCTTCCACACCATTGGTTGCAAAGGTGATATCAACATCCCAGTCTGGAGGCAGTGAGCGCGCTACCTGCTTGCGCGCCATCATGGAGTCATCACAGATCAACAGGGGTATGGTCATAAGGTGTTCAGTTGGGTTGATATCTTCACTGTGGTTTTATACCCCCTGGCTTCAACCGGGGTCTTGCCTGAGTATAGCCACAGATTAAACAAGGGTAAGATTTTTCACAGAAATTAACGCGCCAATGGCGGTGCATTATCAAGTGCTTGATTTACTGCAAAAAATGCCGATAACGTCAGATCCCAGGACTGGGCACGGGCATTATCCACTGCCCCCAATACCTGTTCGCTGGCCTGCCCCCAGGGCAATTCGCGGGTTAACTCATCCACACCGGGCCAATCGGGACGCTGGCCAATCCATTCCGCCAGCGTACTCAGCGTCAAAAGGCTCAGGTCGTAGCACAATACAAAATCACCCTGTTGGGTCTGGGCGATAACGTGCCGGCCCAGCAAACGCTTGCTCAGTCGCTGCCATTGCTGAGTGGATAAACCCAACAGCAATATTTGCCATTCACTCATGCTCTGGCCGCGCAAGGAGGCCTGGTGCAGGTGCCAAATCACCAGCAAACTGGCAAACACATCGGGATAGGCACGGTCGCGCAAACCGATCTGATAGAACTTGATGCTGTGGACAAATACAGCGCCGCCCAGAATCACCATCCAGGTCATATTCACCCACAACAGGAACAGCGGTAAGGCAGCAAAGGCCCCATAGACCAGGGTGAAGGACGAATGGCTGACAATCCAGGCAAAGATGGCCTTGAGAGCCTGGAACGCTATCGTCGTTAGCAAACCGCCAACCAGGGCGTGGCGTGTCGGCACCTTGCAATTGGGGACAGCAACAAACAACAGGGTGAAGGCCGCCCAATTCAACAACCAGGGCACATACTGGAAGACCAGCTCCAGTACCCCCAGGCTATCGTAAGACCCCACTAACAAGCGGAAGGATGTCAGGTAGGTACTCATCGCCAGGGCGACACCCAATAGCAGTGGCCCCAGGCTCAGGATGGCCCAGTACAGCAGGAAGTTGGCAATCCCGCGGCGCCCCTGGGCAACACCCCAGATAGCGTTAAAGTTCTTCTCGATATTCTTCAGCATCAAATAAGCCGATACCACCAGGAATACCCCGCCCAGCCAGGTTAGCTGGCGCGCCTGGGCAGAAAAGTTTTTGAGGTAGCGACTGATATCCTGCTCGTTGTTGGGGAGTACATGGGTAAAGATCAGGTTTTGCAATTGATCGCCCAGGTGCTGGAATGCGGGGATGATGGAAAACATGGCATAGGTCACCGTCATCATGGGAACGGTGGCGAAAAGCGTCATATAGGTCAGGGATGCCGCACTCTTTTGGCAAGCCTTGGCCTGATACTGCTGAACAATCAAATACAAAAAGCCCTTGAGCCAGTTCAACTGTTGCAGGAAACCTTGCTTGAAGTCCGTAACCGGGGTCGATAAAGCCATGGGAATGACATTCCTTAATAGTCAGGGAGAGTCTAGCCGCTATAATCAGCGCCCGACTGTTGTAAAACCAATTTTTGTAAAACCACAATCCGGGGCAAACACACGCCCACAGCGCTTGCGAGTTATTGAATGATCACACTCTACCACAACCCCCGCTGCTCAAAATCCCGCGATGCCCTGGCGCTGTTGCGCGCTAAAGGACAGGAGCCCGAGATAGTGCTCTACCTGGAAACCCCACCTACAGCCAAACAGCTCAAAGCCCTGTTGAAAAAACTGGGGATCAGCGCACGCGAGTTGCTGCGCAAGGGTGAAGATGCCTACCAGGAACTTAACCTGTCAGCCCCCGGCTTGAGTGAAACCGCGTTGATTGAGGCCATGGTCAGCAACCCCAGGCTGATTGAACGCCCTATTGCCATCACCGGAGACAAGGCGGTGATCGGCCGCCCCCCCGAAAACGTTTTGTCGCTGGTATAAGCGGAGTATTTTATGTCAGCCACTACCCCATACATCCTTATCCTCTACTACAGCCGCACCGGTTCTACCCTGGCCATGGCGCAACAGATCGCGCGCGGTGTCGAACAGGTGACCGGTATCGAAGCCCGTTTGCGCACGGTACCTGCCGTCTCACCGGTGACAGAGGCAAGTGAGCCAGCAATTCCCCCGTCGGGCGCGCTGTATTGCAGTGAAGATGACCTCAAGCAATGTGCCGGCCTGATCCTGGGCAGCCCTACCCGCTTTGGCAACATGGCAGCGCCGCTTAAGTATTTCCTCGATAACACCTCCAGCCTATGGCTCAATGGGGATTTGATTGACAAGCCAGCAGCGGTGTTCACCTCAACCTCCACCCTGCATGGCGGCCAGGAGTCCACCCTGTTGAGTATGATGATCCCCCTGCTCCACCAGGGCATGGTGCTGGCAGGCATTCCCTACAGTGAAGCCGGTTTGCACCACACCCGCACCGGCGGAACACCTTACGGCGCATCCCACCTGGCCAGCCAAACCCAGGGCAGCAGGCTCAGTGACGATGAAACCGGCCTGTGCCAGGCACTGGGTAAACGCATTGCACGCCTGGCCCTTGCGCTGTCCCGGCAGCCAGGATAAATCCCATTCAACCTGAAGAAGATATACGCATGACTGATATTCGCGAACCACAGGCTTCGAGTAGCGACCCCCCCCCCCTGGTGATTAGCCTGGAACAGGCACAGGTCATTTATCGCAAACTGCAAATAGGCCGCTGGATAGCCTGGCTGAGCTATGCCGGCCTGCTGGTGTTGTTTACCTTATTGAATCTGTTGCGCGACACCGGCAGTGTTAAATTCTGGCTGGTGCAAGTCATTCCGCTGTTAATTTTTATTCCCGGCCTGATACGCAATACCCATCGCACCTACAGCTGGTTGTGTTTTGTGGTGCTGATTTATTTTGTGGCCATCATCCCTATCCTCATGGGCCGCGGCTGGTGGAGTGACTGGTTCATTACCCTGCTCACCACCAGCCTGTTCCTCAGTGCCATGATGACCAGTCGCTGGTTGCAGTATTGGAATTACTACCTGGCCACCAAAGACAAGCCACCGGTCAATACCTAACCTTTTCCAGCAAAACATGTACTCAAAAATACTCACTTAACAAAAACACACACTTAAAAAGGAATCCCATCGTGTCTGTGAATCACTACGAACCAGCGCATGCGCGCGAACCCCAGCCGTCCGGCCCGGCGCCGAAAAAACGCGGTTTCATTCGCCGCTTGTTCAGTTTTATTGGCGCCAGCATTACCTGGCTGCGCAATACATTGCTGAACCTGTTTTTTATACTGATTGTTATTGCCATTATTGCCGCACTGGGTGCGGGAGCCCCCAAACCCCTGCCCACAGAATTTGCCCTGCGCCTGGCGCCTACCGGCATCCTGGTGGACCAACGCACCTACATAGATCCGACCAGCATGTTGCTATCGGATGAAAACCTGCAAGAACAGGAAACCCTGGTGCGCGATCTGATCGAAGCCATACAACAGGCCGCCACTGATAAACGTGTCAGCATGATTGTGATTGAACCGGGCAAGCTGCTCGGCGGCGGCATCAGTAAAATCAACGAAATTGGACAGGCGCTGGAAGCCTTTAAAGCCAGCGGCAAAAAAATCATTGCTGCCAGCCATTACTACTCACAGGATCAATATTACCTCGCCAGTTTTGCCGACGACATTTATCTACACGATATGGGCAGTGTTGAAGTCACCGGCTACGGTCGCTACATGGCCTATTACAAAACCGCACTGGACAAACTGGGGATCACCATTCACGCCTTCCGCTCCGGCAAATATAAAGATTTCCTGGAGCCCTTCCTGCGCGACAACATGTCCGACGAATCGCGCGAGCACAATAGCGCCTGGTTAAATGCACTTTGGCACAGTTACACCCAACAGGTGGAAAAAGCGCGCAACCTGGAGCCGGGCAGCCTGAATGATTTTATTAACAACATGGACACTTACCTGAAGCAGACCCGGGGCGACAGTGCCAAATTGGCGCTGGAAAAGGGCCTGGTTGATAAATTACTCAGCCGCCAGGATATGGAGCAATTGCTCGCCGACACAGTCGGTAAGAAAAACAGCAAAGGGCTTTATAAAAATGTAAGCGTAAAACGCTACCTGGCCGATGTGCGCAGCCAGGTTTCCCCGGAGCCAAACCTGGTGGGATTGATCACCGCTGTCGGTGGCATCCAGGATGGATCGCAGCGCCCCGGCAGCATAGGCAGTGAAAGTATGCTTAAACTGCTGCGCCAGGCGAAGGAAAATGACAATCTCAAAGCCCTGGTGATTCGGGTGGATTCGGGCGGAGGCAGCGCCTTCGCCTCAGAAATTATCCGCACAGAAATAAATGCGCTGCGCGACAAAGGCATTCCGGTATTTATCTCCATGGGCAGCGTTGCCGCGTCCGGTGGTTACTGGATTGCCACTGCCAGTGATGAAATCTGGGCACAGCCCACCACTATCACAGGATCCATTGGTGTGTTCGGTGCGTTTCCAACCCTTGAAAAAACACTCGGTAACATGGGCATCACCAGCGATGGCATTGCCACCACCGAACTGGCAGGCAGTATGAGCATCAGCCGCCCCCTGTCACCCAAGATGGGCGATATCGTCCAGCAAAGCGTGGACAATATATACCAGCGCTTTATCCATCTGGTTGCCGAAACCCGCCAGCAAACGCCGGAGCAAATCGATGCGGTTGCACAGGGTCACGTATGGACAGGAGCCAGGGCAAAAGAATTGGGGCTGGTTGATAACCTGGGTACCCTGGAGGACACCATTGCCGCTGTTGCAGAACGTGCTGGATTGGAGACCTACCGTGTCGAATTGGTTGAGCCACCCTTATCACCGCGCGAAGAATTACTGCGTTCCCTGGCAGAAAACAGCGCCTGGGGGTTCATACCCCATTCACTGTTGGAGTCATTGGCCTCCCTGCAACTCCTGAATAGCGTCAGCCCGATTATTAAACCGTTGCAGGAATTGCAACAGCTGAATGACCCGCAAGGTGTTTACGTAAAATGCCTGGAATGTGTGGCGCCCTAGCGCCACCCACTCCCCGCGTCCCTGCCATCACCCGGTATATCAAAACCGGGTGATAACCCCCACTTGCACAAAACGCGGCGTCCCCAGCGAAACCGGATAACTGGGTGAAGCCGCCGTCGCATTCACAACATAGTTTTCATCTGCCGCATTCTGCACCTCAATAAAATATTCAATACGCTCATCGCGGGTCAGATACGCCGCACGCGCATTGCCAATCCAATAGGCACCCTGTTCCTGCCACTCACGTTGGTAGACATTGCCATCCAATGCACGGGCCACTTCACCCTGGGCGGCACCCTGGCGCGCCGCATCATAGTATTGATGGCTGCGATATACCCAATCGGTTGACAATATGTAGGTACCGGCGCTGTCCGTGGGGATGCGGTATTGTGCATCCACCGAAAATTGGTGCTTGGGGGTACGGAAATAACGGTTACCACTGCGATCGACCGTTTGGGTAACACCACTCACAGACAACAACGGATAGAAATCCACATACCTGGCATCCACCAGGCTGTAAGCCGCACGCAATTGCAGGTTCGCAGTGGGGACCCAATGAGCCTCCAGTTCCAAGCCTTTTATTTCCCCCTGGGAAGCATTTTGCGAGAAAGAGCCGGAGGGTGGATTAATCAGGTTGAGCGGATTAGGTGCCTGCACATTAAGCTGGATATCCTTGTGGTCATAATAAAAAACGGCGGAATTGACATTGAGTGTGCCATCCAGCCAGGTGCTTTTCAGTCCCAACTCATAAGCATCCAGATATTCAGGCTCCACAACCGGGATATAAGGAACAACACCCGCAGCGATCTGCGCCGAATTCAAGGTAGGGATACTGGCGCCAAAGCCACCGGAACGATAACCGCGCGCGTAGCGGAAATAGGCCAGCGCATCGCGGTTGATTTGCCATTCCGGTGTAATATCACCCGTGACTTCATTCCAGCTATCCGCGGCACTGACTGCTTCATCGTAATTAAATGCCGTATTCAATGCAGCGGTATTCCACCAACTGGATACATTATTGAAGGTCGTTGCACCTGTCGGAGTACGCACTGTGTGAATGGTGATGTCCTTGTCTTCATCCGTCCAGCGCAAACCTGCATTCAGGCGGAAGCTATCGGTAAACTCATATTTAACACTGCCAAAAACGGCATAGCTCTCCGCGTCCTGCCCGCGCCATGTGCGCGAATAATTACTGCGGGTCGAAGGTGCAAAAGTAGCGCTGGCGGAATCCTGGACAAAAGAGTAGCGGAAAAAATGCAACCCACCGATCCAGGTCAATGGGCCATCCTGGGGCGAAACCAGGCGCACTTCCTGAGACGCTTGTCGGGAATAATCCTCACCACGGCCAGACGTTGTGTCACGTGTCCCGGTGTAAGTGGGCGGATGGCCGGAAAAGGATTTTGAGTGACCTTCACTCTCATCATAGGAACTAATGGATGTCAGCGTAGCACCACCCAATGCCCAATTCAGTTTTACCAACGCACCTTCGGTATTGGTAATATCTTCACTTTCACCAGCGTAATAATCATCACCTGCTTTTGGGTTGGTGCCATAGGCTGGCGTAAAACCAAAGCGGTCAGCACCGCCCGGCTCACTGTGCACCTGATAGGAATAACCACCGCCCGGTTCACGCTTGTGCAAATGCACTTTAACCAAGGCATTAAACGTATCTGTCACGTTAGTAAGCCACTGTACACGCAATGCATTCTCTTCAAAGCTTGGGCCATCATTACCGGTTGCCAGGTTCCTGGCATAGCCATCATAACTATTGTGATAAAACGCAATGCGTCCGGCAGTATGCTCATTGATAGCACCGCCCAAACCACCCTGGATGGCTTTAGCCCCCCAATCGCCCAAACTGGCACGCACATAGCCACTGGTGGCAAAATCCGGACGACGGGAAATGTAATTCACTGCACCGGCGGTAGTGTTCTTACCCCACAGGGTTCCCTGGGGACCACGCAATACTTCCACCCGCTCCAGGTCAAAGATGGGAAAAGACTGCAGGGAAGTCAGCGCCGTAAAAACTTCATCGTTATACACGCCCAACGGACTTTCTGTCGTCAGGTTTGGATCGTTGGAACCTATGCCGCGAATAAACCAGCGCGGACGCGAAAAACCGCTCTGCTGCCCGGATAAACCCGGCGCCAGGCGTTGCACATCATTGGAACTGGAGAGGCCTCGCTCAAGCACCTGGTCACCGCCGATGACCGCAATTGCCAAGGGTACCGATTGCACAGACTGCTCGCGTTTTTGTGCGGTAACAACAACGGCCTTGAGGCGTTTTGCATCCTGGCTTTGCGCTTCTTCGTTCGTTTTTTTACTCTCTTGCGCTTGGCTGCTGAGCGATATGGATGCAGTAGCCAACAGCGCGGCATACAGCACATTAGATTTAAATGGCATGCGACTTTCCCTCATTGTTCCAGGCTATGGTCATAGCAATTAATAATTACTTAACACAACAAATCGCCACCAAAGCAAATAACACGCCAATAAAAAAACGGAGGAAAATCAATGCGGATAATCAATTTACACAGATTGTATTGTTGTTGAATCAACGCGCGCTGTTTAAATATCAACAACATTTCCTGCCATCACCGATCGACAAACAGAAAAACTTTCCTTTACAACTGCTACGTCACTGCCTGTGTGAATAGAAATAACATTGGTATGAATTCTGCCTAATAGCCCCACAATAGAAATAAGTGTGCAAAAAGCAAAACCTCATCCAGGTTTCTATGCTCACAACCAGGAATCTAAATTCATGTGGCAATACTTAATCAAGCGCTTACTTGTCATGGTGCCCACGCTGTTGGGCATACTGACGCTCACCTTTATTGTGATGCAATTTATGCCCGGCGGCCCGGTAGAACATATGCTGGCGCAATTGGATAGCCATGGCGCCCGCTCCGGTGCCGACACCGGTGAAAGCGCCAGTGGAGGCTGGAACTACAGCGGCCGGCGCGGCATAGATGCACAACAGGTGGAGCAAATCAAAACCCTGTATGGTTTTGATCAGCCGCCGCTGGAACGCTATTGGCATATGTTAAAGAATTTCCTGCACTTTGAGCTGGGCGATAGCTATTACCACCACCAGAGTGTGGCGTCGCTTATCCAGGAAAAGCTGGCAGTCACCGTTTCCCTCGGCGTATGGACATTTTTCCTGACCTATCTGATCTCTGTACCCCTGGGTGTTGCCAAAGCCGTGCGCGCCGGCTCGCGCTTCGATTTTATTACCAGCCTGCTGGTATTAATCGGCTATGCCATGCCAGGATTTATTTTGGGTGTAATGCTCATTGTGTTGTTTGGCGGAGGTTCTTTCTGGGACATCTTTCCCCTGCGTGGTTTAACTTCCGATAACTGGCATGAGCTGGGCACCAGCGACAAGATCCTCGATTACCTCTGGCATGTCACGCTGCCGGTGACAGCGTCGGTAGTTAGCCTGTTCGCCATTAAAACCCTGCTGACCAAAAACATGTTCCTCGAAGAAATTCGCCGCCAATATGTGCTTACAGCACGCGCCAAGGGACTCTCGGAGCGACGCGTTCTCTGGAAACATATATTCCGCAATGCCCTGCTGCCGCTGGTGACCGGTTTTCCCGGCACCTTTATCGGTGCGTTTTTTACCGGCAGCCTATTAATTGAAACCCTGTTCTCGCTCGACGGTTTAGGGCTGCTGTCGTACGAGTCCATCAACAATCGCGATTATCCTGTCGTGCTGGGCACCCTCTACTTATTTACCCTGATAGGTTTGCTGATCAAATTATTGGGGGATATTGCCTATGTCCTGGTGGATCCACGCATCAAGTTCTCGGCACAGGAAGCATGACCATGAATGCCCCACTGTTATCCCCCACCGCTATCGAGCGGACCACCCTGTCTCCCACTCAAACCTCCACTGCAGATGTTGAGCCGATTACCCGAGCTGCACGATTATCACCGGGCCAACGTATTTGGCAGCGCATGGTTTTGCGCAGTTCGGCAATCCCAAATATCCATCCGGTTTTAGCCATTTCGAGTATGTAAATCCCGATGCTCCCAAAGGTGGTGTACTCAACCTGTCCAACACCGGTGCCAATAGCAGCTTCGATAAATTCAATCCCTTTAGCCTGAAAGGGCGGCCGGCACCCGGCCTGATGGAATTAATATTTGAAACACTCACTGTATACAGCCTGGACGAACGCAATACCCAATACGGCCTGCTGGCAGATGACATCGATGTTGCCGGGGATTTTACCTGGGTCATCTTTCGCCTTAATTCCCAGGCACGCTTTTCCAACGGCGACCCGGTAACGGCAGAGGATGTGAAATATTCCTATGATACGTTAAGCAGCCCTGCTGCCAGCCCCATCTTTGCCGCCTATTTTTCCGAGATTAAGCGTGTAGAAATTATCGACCCGTTGAAAGTGCGTTTTGTCTTTTCCCGCCCAGGTCGCGACCTGCCCTTTGTTGCAGGCAGCTTGCCGGTCTTTTCCCCCAAATGGGGTTTAACGGAAAACGGTGAGCGAGTTCCCTTTGCGCAATTGCGCAATGAACCTCCCATTGCCACCGGCCCCTATCGCATTGAACGCGCCATCGAATCGCGCGGTATCACCTATGCCCGCAACCCCGATTACTGGGGCAAGGATATTCCCGTCCGCCGCGGGACACTCAACTTCGACCAGGTGGTTTACAAACTCTACAAAGACCGCGATACCCAGGTATCTGCATTGCGTGCCGGGCAATACGATTTCTTTATGGAACACCAGATGCGCTACTGGTGTTGCCAATATATTGGGCACCGTTTCGATACAGGCGAATTAATCAAAGAGAAAGTACCCCACCAAAATCCACCGGCCATGGTCGGCCATGGTTTTAACCTGCGCCACGAGCGCTTCCAGAACCCCAAGGTACGTGAAGCACTGAATTACGCACTGGATTTTGAATGGGTAAACCAAAAAATTTTCGATAATCACTTTGGCCGGGTATACAGTTATTTTGCTACGACACCACTGGCGGCCAGCGGTCTGCCTAGCAAAGCGGAATTGGCAATACTGGCGCCCTGGCGCAACCAGCTGGACCCGGCTGTTTTTGGCCCGATGGTGGAACTGCCAAGCACCAAACCACCCTCCAGCCTGCGTAAAAACCTGTTGCATGCCCTTAAACTTTTTGGCGAAGCCGGCTGGTATTATCGCGACAATGCCCTGCGCAATGACCAAGGGGAACCCTTTGTCATTGAAGTCAGTGGTGCGCGCGGTGCCAATATGCTGATGGATCCCTATTACCTCAACCTGGGCAAGATCGGTATTGAAGTCAAGCGCCGCCAATCCGACCCGGCCACCGGGCGCAAGCTGATGCAGGAATTCAAATTCGACTTTGCGCCTATCGGTTTGCGCGAAGCGCGCATGCCCGGCGCGGAACTCTGGCGCAAATTCAACAGCGCCGATGCCGATGTGCAGGGCTCGGAAAACATCCTTGGCGTAAAATCGCCGGTGATCGATGCGCTGATTCTGAAATTGATGGATGCGCAGTCCTACGAGGAAATGGAAACCACTGCGCGGGCGCTGGATCGCGTATTGATGCACGGCCATTACATCCAGCCCTGGCGCTACCTCACCCACCACCACATCATCTACCACAAGCGCCTGCAACGGCCGGCTACCCTGCCGCTTTACTTCAACGCCAATGAATGGGTGATCAGCACCTGGTGGGATTCAACCCTGGAAACGCCATAGTACATAAGCCTGTTGATTCCATAGGGCAGCTTGTATATCCATATCCAACAATAGATTTTATGGCATGATCCAGCTACGCCCGCAGGCCTCGCTGGATCATCGGTTGGCAATAGCGTCAGAAGCTGTATTTCAGATTAAGGAAAACACTGCGTGACTCACCAAACCAGCCTTCGTTGCGAATGCTGGTGAAGTAGGTCTTATCAAACAGGTTATTGATATTGAGGGTCGCGCTCAGCTGCGAATTGAACTCATAGCGTGCCATGACATCCACCACCGTCACACTGCCCTGGGTAAAACCCGTCCAGTCGCTGATGGTCCCATCCAGCCAGCGCAGGTTGCCGCCAATACTCAAACCATCCAGCCATTCATGCGCGCGATACTGGGTAAAAAACTTGAAGGTTTTTTGCGCAACATGCGTCAGGCGCGGTTTTCCTTTGGCGTCGCGCGGATCGTTATCGCTGTACCCACCACCCACTTGCCAACTGCCGGAGAGCTGGCCTGAAATTTCCAGTTCGTAACCGGTGGTTTCCGTTCCATCGATACCTTGATACACGTAGCGGCCGGTCGGCCCGTAATTCACCGAACCACCGGGGCCTGGCACATACTCGGGCACATTGTCCTGTTGGGTTTTGTAGTAAGTCGCGAGGATATTGAGCTTGTCATCAAAAAATGCCAGTTTGGCACCACCCTCAAGGTTTGAACCTTCCGCAGGTTCAAGCAGGTCGCCATTGGCATCGTAAACAGTGGCGGGATTAAAAATATCGGTGTAGCTGGCATAGAGCGAAAGGTAGTCGGTGAAATCAAGCACTATGCCGGCATAGGGTGTCACCACCGAAGATTCCCTGCTGGTTGTGCCGCGCGTAACACCACCACCAGCGCTAGTAGAATCCGAGCGCGTTTCCCAGTTGCTGAGGCGGCTGCCCAAAATCACAGAGACGGAATCCGTCGGTTTCAAACGGGTGGCCATATAGGCGCCGCTCTGCTCTTCATAGGTCGCCCAGCCGCCTCCCGAGGGGCTGACATCCAGCTTTTTAAATTTACCCGTTTTGATGAGCGCATCCAGGTCATCAATCGGCTCCTCGCTGTAGTTGTAGTTCAAACCATCCTCTTCGAGCCGTAAATAGCTGCCCCCCAACACCAGGTCATGTTGGCGGCCGAATAAGTGGTAAGTTCCCACCGCATGTAAATTGACGGAGTCCTGCTCGGGTTTTCCTCCCCAGCGATTGGCCGCCACCACATCCTCTAAAAACCAGTCGCCATCCGCCAACGCGGTAGTTGGCATGACGCTGTCGTATTCGCGTTTGGATTTTTCCAGGTCGAGCTTCACGCGCCAGCCGTTATCAAAATAATGTTCCAGGGTTGAAAATACCGAGAGGTTTTCACGGGTGTGATAACCCCAGTCCGGGGTGAGGTTGGTACTGGCGGTAAAGTGGGTACGAGTGCCATCGGGGTAAAAAATCGGCGCGCCGAAACGGTCGCCACCGGTGGATTCGTGGTGCTGGTATTCAATACCGAAGGACAACAAGGTGGATTCTGCAATATTGGTTTCAATCACGCCGTAGAGAATGTCTTTCTGCAATGCCAGGCGATCCATTTCCAATTCATTGTCTTGCCATACAGCAACCAAGCGACCGCGCAGATTACCGCTCTCGGTTAAGGGGCCGCTCACATCCCCTTCAAGGCGCTGGTGATTCCATGAACCGTATTTGCCGGACACATAAGCCTGGAATTCGGTGGTTGGTAATTTGCGTACCAGGTTAACCGCCCCGGATGGCTGGCCGACACCGTTCAGCAAACCACTCGCGCCGCGCACCACTTCCACCCGGTCAAAAATCGCCATATCGGCAATATCATTCTGGAAACCAAAACGGGTCGAGCGGGCAACACCATCCACCTGATAGTTTTCCAAAGGAAAACCGCGTGAATAGATAATATTGTTATCCGATCCGGTCGGCCCGCTCTTGCTGAGTACCAGGCCCACGGTCTGGTCGAGGGCTTCGGATATTTCGTCCATACCCTGATCCTCAATCCGCTGGCGGGTAATCACCGTGACCGATTGCGGGGTTTCGCGGATTGACATATCCAGGCGTGTTGCCGTGTTGGTCAAACCGGTGGTGTAGGAGCCAGTGCCTTCGGTGGTACTTTCTACACGCACAGTTGGCAATATCACTTTGGGCGCTGCTTTTTCCAAGCGATAACTGCCGCTTGCTGCGTGATAGCGCGCTTCCAATCCTGTGCCGCGCAATAAAATGCCAAAGCCTTCATCCAGGCTGTAATTGCCTTTTAATCCAGCCGATTGTTGATTGGCAATTTCCTGTGGATCAAAGGTGAAGGATACGCCAGACGCAAGCGCGAAACGATTCAGGGTATCAGCCAGAGAACCGGCAGGAATATCGTAAACCCGTTGCTGGTGGGCTTCGCCCGCCGCCTGTCCTTGGGTAGTCGTCTGGGCAACCGCTGTCAGCACCGGCAAGCTGGATGCGCACAGCAGACTGGCCAAAAGCATGGATGGCACAGGATAGCGTGAAGCGGAAAGGCGCTGTTTCATAATCATGAGAGTCCTGTTTTTGGGGATGTGTGTGTTTTTGCATCCTCAAAGCCGGACAAACGAAAAAAAAGGGCAGATTTTTTTAAAAATTTTTATGGTGCCAACTCAATACGGATCCAGTAGGGAGTGGTGGCATTGATCCGGATGGGAAAGCGGCTGGCCAGAACTGCCAGGGTGCGGTCAGTATCCTTCACAGGGAATACGCCCGATACCCGGATCGCCGACGCCTCGGGCGATATACGCAAAATCCCGGGGCGATAGCGCGCCAGTTCGGTAATCACCTCACCCAGCGGTTGGTCATTGACCGCCAACTGGCCATGAACCCAGGCATCGGCATTGGCAGAAACGGGTTGCGGCTGCTCTACGCGCTCACGACTGAAGCGAACCTGTTGGCCCGCCTCAAGACGCACGGGAGCCGATCGGTTTTGCAGACGGATTTCCACCGCATGTTCCAGCACAGTCACCAGCGTGTAATCCTGCTGATCACGCACCACAAAACGTGTCCCTAAGGCGCGGATACGCCCCTGTGCCGTCTGGATTTCAAACGGACGGGACGCTTTACGCGAGCGGGACTCGTCAAACGAGCCGGATTGGTCCGCAGCGGTCTGGATAAGCACCTCACCGTGCAACAAGTGCAGCAGGCGCGTGTGATTGCTAAAACGTAAATCGATTTGCGTATCGGTATTGAGCAGCAATTGGCTGCCATCGTCCAGGGTAAATTGGCGCTGCTCACCGGTGCGGGTTTTAAAATCCGCCATGTACGTCCGCCAAGGCTGCTCGCGCCACATAAGCGCTCCACTGCCTAACCCCAATGCTAACCAGGCCCCCCCTTTCAGCAAACCGCGGCGGTTGGTGTTGCCACCGGTCAGCGTTGGAATAGCAATATTGCCCGGAACGCCTGCAAGGGCGTTGCGTACTGAATCCAACCGGCTCCAGGCGTCGGCGTGTTGCGGATGCAACGCCAACCAGTGTTCACATGCCGAACGCTCGGCAGCTGTCGCCTCACCGGAATTCATCAGCACATACCACGCAATCGCCTGGCGGCGAATATCGGGATCAATCACTTTTGCAGACGCGATAGGGTTCTCCATCGCCCCCTACCCCGCAACCATATCAAAACAATGCCCAAACGCAGTCGCCATGTCGCTTTTAACGGTGCGCAAGCTCACATCCAACCGGGCGGCGATATCGGCATAGGTCATGCCATCCAACTGGGACATTAAAAACACCTTGCGCACCCGTGGCTTGAGTCCATCCAGCAAGGCGTCGATCCGGATCAATACGTCCAGGATCTCCGCCTGCTCTTCCGGTGAAGGCCATTCGTCTTGCGCAAGCCCCGCCAGCGCCTCCAGATAGGCCCGCTCCACCGTCCGGCGCCGGAAAAAATCGATTAATAACGCACCGGCGATAGTCGAGAGATAGGATCTGGGTTCACGGATAGGAGCCGCCGCCAGCTGATGGGATTTGAGGATACGGACAAAGGTGTCATGGGCCAGGTCCTCCACCTGCACAGGACAATCCAAACGCCGCCGCAACCAGCGCTTGAGCCAGTGATGGTGATCGCTATACAGCGACTCGGTGAAGGAATGGGAAGATTGGCTGGGCATGGCGGACACAGGGTGATCTGTTTAACGATGCGCCATGCTGTCACAAATGAGACTTGTTCGCAATAATATCCATTTCGCAAAGCGCCAGTGCCAATCCCGTCGCCCCCTCCCTGGGACACTATGTACCTTAGAACTCTGTCCTCATAGAGAACGCAATATTGCGCGGTATACCGAGTTGCCAGTAAGAGGACCAGTAATCTTCATTGGTCAGGTTAGTGATATTCAGGGTAAATGAGGTCGGAAAGCGGGATAGTTGAGTTTGGTATCTGGCTCCGACATCAAACAGGGTGTAGGCATCAATCTCTTGCGTGTTCATGCTGTCCTTGTATTTCTTACCGGTGTAATACATACCGCCGGTAAGTGTTAGGCCGGGTATTTGTGCAACCGAATATTCGCTGTAGAGTTTCGCCATTGTCGATGCGGCGCCAATAGGTTTCTTCCCTTCCAGATTGGCATTGGTGGATTTTTCCACACTAAGGTCCATCAGCGTCCCACCCGCAATAATGGTGAGGTTATCCGTTACTTTGCCCGTGAGGGTTAATTCAATTCCCCGGTGTACTTGTTCGCCATCCTGGTTGCGCGTAATTTTCCCATCGGCTGTGCGCTCATCGAATGAATTGGCTTTGGCAATATTGAACACTGCTGAACTCAGTAGGATATGTTCGTTAATCGAATATTTTGCACCCAGCTCATATTGGGTACTGATGAATGGATCGAGGATTTCACCCGGGTTGTTGTAGATCGCCGGGTCATCAGGTACTACACTGCCAGGCTCCAGGCCTTCGATTGCACTTACATACAATGACAAATTTTGAATCGGTTTATAAATCACAGATGCTGTCGGCGTTAATGCGGAATTATCATAGGCAGAAGTGGTTAATCCAGCGGCGCTGAAATTTTTGGTTTTGATGGTTGTATAATTAAGCCCGACAATAGAACTCCACTGTTCATTAAAGGTAATGCTATCACCAAGCATGATATTGGTATTTTGCGTGTCGTTGGATTTATAGCGTGGACCGTAATCGGTTGAGCGCAAACCGGCAGGCATTTCCAAATCCATAAATTGCTCAAGGGTCAGGTTGGTGGGTACAACAAAGCTACTGTCGTAAACATAACTGGTGACATGGGTATTTTGTGTTGATGTATCACCCGATATGCCGAATGTGAGGTTATGTTGTACCGGTCCTGTGTTAAACAGGCTGTCCATGTAGGCATAGGCACCTTCGGATACCACAGTATAAGGTGCTGCTTTACCGGGGTTATAGAGGGTCCAGCCGGTCTCACTATAAATAGGGTAAATGATGATATGGTGCCGCTCATCTTCCTTGTACAAATAGGCTGAGCGGAAGCTGAGGCTGTCATTAATAGCAAAACTTGCCTTGATACTCGCGCGATCTGTCCTGGTATCGTTGTAGTTCCAATCGGGTGTGTAGGTTTCGCTGACATCAAACGCATCTGGCCAATAACTGATACCGGCTGAATAAAAGCGTGTATCCGGTTTATCAACATGCAAGGTGGTGTGCGCCGCTTCAAATTGCAGTAAAAAATCTTTGGTAAGATTCCAATCCAGTGCACCGCTCAGTAATTTTCGCTCAATGCTTTGTCCCTCTTTAGCCGTATCTCCATCGCTATATAAAGCGTTAACGCGATAAGCAAAGGTTCCGTCTTCATTCATCCTGTCGGACAGATCGGCGTGGACATAACCTTGCTGATTGCCGTAACTGCCAATGGTCAAGTTGGTGAGGCGATCATAGGTTGGTCGTTTCAACACATAATTGACTGTGCCGCCCACATTGCCTGCACCATACATAAAGCCGGTTAGGCCATTGATCACTTCAACCCTTTCCAATTCCTCGGTGCTCAAGCCGTAGGTGTAGCTGGACAATTTGACACCATCAACAACACCGGTACTTTGCGCAAAGCCGCGTACAGCCAGTGTTGGGTAACCAAATACAGTGAAAGGGGCATTGTTCTGCACAACAGGTGTCATTTTAAATAGCTGGTCAAAGCTGCCTGATGCCGTATTTTCAATGAGTTCTTCGGATACCACACTGATGGAAAAGGGGGTGTCCTGCAGGCTACGTGCTGCCAAAGGGCCTATCCCCTGGGTATTGGTTGCTCTATAGCCTTCAGCACTGGTGCCGGTATGGATGGCACCGGCGCTGACTTTAACAGTCTTTAGTTGCCCTACGGATTTTCGCTTTACTAACGTAATAACCTGATCCTCACTCAGGTGATAATCCAGTTCAGTGCCTGCAAGAATTTTTTCCAAGGCTGCTTTTCGTGTGTAAGTTCCACTTAATCCCTGACTCGTTTTTCCCGCAGAGAGTGTTCCATCAATCGCTAACATAACCCCGGCAGATGCCGCAAAGCCGTTAAGTACCTGATCCAGAGTGCCAGCGGGAATATTAAAGGTAATTAGGGTTTCCACCTGCGCCGCAGCGGGTGTTTGTGCGAATGCCGGAGCTGAAACGGCACCCCCTAGACAAGCCAGGAAAACAGCTTGTGGCAACAGGGCGCGACACAATAAGTGGTTAAAATAACGGGGGCGTTGGTCTGGCATGGTGCTTCCTCGAAAATGGCATTTGGATTCCGCCATAGGGCGTTAACGCATATCCCGAACGAGAAAGAAAAAGTGCTACGGATGACGTAAAAAATGCAGTGTGGCCTTCAACGCAGGCTAAGTGTGGTCCAATAGCCCAGCCGCGTATCAACCCTGACCGGCAATACCTGTTCCAGGGTACGCAAAATGCTATGGGTATCTTTTAACAAGTAAACACCGGAAACGATTAAATCGGCTGCCGCCGGATCACAACGCAAAATCCCGGTATGGTAGCGACTGAGGTTGGCAATAAAGTCGCCCAACCTTTGCTGCTCAGCAATCAACAAGCCGCGCGTCCAGGCGCTATCCGTGGCTACCGCCGTTTGGATGCTGCTTACCTGCTGTCGGCTGAATTGTGCAGCCTGGCCCGCCTCCAAACGTATCCCCTGCCCTTGTTTGGGCAGCAGCTCCACTGCCCCCTCAGCCACATCCACCTTCACGTCTTTACCACACTGGCGCAAGGTGAATTGCGTACCTATCGGGCGCACGACACCCGCAGCGGTTTCTACCCATAAGGGTCTGGCGATGCCTGCACCTGTATCAGCACCTGTCACTATCTGGACTTCACCGCGATACAAAATCAAACGCCGGCTGTCCGCACTAAACACAACATCCATCGCACTGGCGGTATTGAGCATGAGCTGGGTGCCATCGGGCAGTATCAGCTCGCGGCGCTGCCCACGCCCGGTGCGATAATCCGCACTCGCCATTTGCCATTGAGGGGATTGGCTGACGCCAAATCCTAAAGCGCCAAGGCTGCCTATGATTCCCAAGCCTACAAGCAACTGACGACGGCGGTGATCGACAACAGCGGTTTGACGCAACACACGACTGGCCAGCTGGTCGGGAACCTGCCCCAGTTGTTGGTTAACCTGTTGCACCTTGTGCCAGGCCAACTGGTGCTGCTGGCTAACCTGCAACCAGCACTCAAAGGCGCGCATGTCCTGCGGACTGACCTCACCCGACCAGAGTGTCACCTGCCATTCCATCGCCCTGTGAAGAATGTCCTGTGACAGGTCCGCGGTGTTAGCCGACTCGATCATGTCAGGCGCACTCACTATCGGTCACGGCAGACATGCAAGACTGGATCGCCATCAGCATGTATTTACGCACCGTCGCCACCGCAATATCCAAACGCAGGGCAATTTCACGGTAAGTCAGCCCCTCGAAGCGCGAAAGCAGGAAGGTCTCCCGTACCACCGGCTTAAGCCTGGCAAGTGCGCTATCAATACGCACCAGTACCTCAACAACCAAAGCCGTTTCCTCCGGTGAAGGTGCCAGGGTTTCCGGTTGGCTCGCCAACGCATCCAGATAAGCCTGTTCGATTAAGCGCCGACGATGACGATCAATCACCAACCCCTTGGCAATTTGCAGCAGGTACGGACGCGCCTGATCCTGGCTGGGAAAGCGGCCGGAATTGAGCAGCCGGACGTAGGTATCCTGCGCCAAGTCAGCGGCATTGTGTGAACAGCCCATACGCCTTCGCAACCAAGCATATAGCCAGCCGTGGTGGTCGCTGTAAAGTCGGGTAAGACCGGTGTCGGGATGCGTAGGCATAGGGTCGTCGCTGGGGGAAATTTGCGCGACATTTTCTTACAAATAAGACTCATTATCAATAATGAATGGCACGATGACTGTCTAATATCCTATAAGTGATTCCAAGTGCCAGAGTTGTATCACTGCGCTGGTGGTTATACACCCAGCACGCACACCCATCCCTGGGACAAGAGGTAAAGCTCCACCAGGTGATTCACTAAAACTCAACAGTTGCAGAGACCATCAATGTGCGAGGGTCGCCTATGCGGGTGCCGTTGAAGCCATTCCAGTAGTGCTCATTGGTCAGGTTGTGCAGATCAGCGCGGAAGGTTACCAGCTTTTTCGCCACATCCATTTGGTAACGGGCGCCGATATCGAACAAGGTATAACCGGGAACCTTGTCGGTATTCATGGTATTGCCGTAGCTGGAACCGTTGTAGCTCGCCGAAGCCGACAGGTTGAGGTTAGGCACAAAAGGAGCAGCATATTCAAACCTCACTTTCATAATCCGCTCGGCAACATCGACTGGTGTTTTGCCTTCCAACGCCGGGTTCTCATTTTGCTCCTCCACTTGTGCATCAAGCCAGGTAAAGCCACCAATAATGTTGAGGTTATCAGTCAGGTTTCCAATAGCTGTGAGTTCAATACCTTGATGCACTTGTTGCCCGTCCTGTACAAACCTGACGTTGGCTGGATCAATCATCACGTAATACTGCAACCCCTTTTCGATACGAAACACCGCAGCATCCAGCGCCAATTGGCTCACTTTGGCTTTTACACCTACCTCAACTTGTTTGCTGGTCAATGGATCAAAAACACCGGGATAATTCACCACAGTGACACTCTGGTTATTGTTGTAATACTGTGGAACCACTACGCCGGCCTCCAATGCTTCGATGTAACTTATATAAGTTGTGAGTGTTTCCACCGGCTTGAACAGAATTGACACCGAAGGCGTGAGTGCAGACTCATCATATCCCGTCCCGGTTTTTTGGGTGATGCTGGTATAGGCAGCCCCCAACAGCGCCGACCATTGCTCGTTAAAAGTGATGTCATCGCCAATCACCAAGTTGCGATATTCAGTATTGCTGCTCAGGATAAGTACACCGCGGTTGACCGGCGCCACATTAGTCGGGTGGGGGATGTAAGTCGGTGATGACATAGACAACCCAGAAAGGTTGATAGGGGCAGCATTGGTAGCAACGCCATTCTGATTCTGATACCGATACTGAAAGCTGTCGTTGTACTGGTATCCCGCCGTGAGTTTGTGTTCTACCGCACCGGTTTCAAACAACACGTCGAGATAGGCCGCCGCGCCTGAATCCTTCTGCTCACTGAGCAGCGTGTCCAAGCCCGGTGCATAGACCCCGGAAATCTGCTGGTTATAAGTGCCGGCGGAGGTGATGGTGTTGCTTGTACTTTCCGACCCGCGCGTGCCCCGGTTATCGATGTAGGCTGCACGCAATGCCACACGCTCACTGATTTGCCATTTCACATTGGAACCATAGCGATTGTAGTCGTACCAGCGGTTGGTCCAGGGTTGTCCCCAGGAGATGTCATTATCGATGCTATCAGCTGAAGGTCTTTTAACACCGCTGGCAAAATACCAGTAGGTTTGCGAGCCGTTCACATCGTAGGTGTAATCCATACCATGGATTTGCACCCAGAAGTCGTCAAACAAATAACCGTCGAACGCCAGGCTGTAGAAGGTTTTCTCAATTTCCTGGTTCTTGATGGCGCCATCGCCGCCCTGCTCTACCAGATTGACCCTATAGCCATACTTACCTTCGCTATCGAACTTGCCGCCAAAATCGCCGTGGGTGTACCAACTATCCCCACCCAAGCTGCTCAGTGTGAGCTGATTTACCCGCTCATCAGTCGAACGCTTGGTCACGTAGTTGGTAACACCTCCAACATTGTTTGCACCGTACAAAAAGCCTGATAGCCCGTTCAGGACTTCAATACGGGCAGTGTCTTCCATGGTTGCACTGTGGTTGTATTGATCATCCGGCACACCATCGCGATACGAGCGTTGTACCGAAAAGCCGCGCATCATGATGCGCGGCTGGTTGTTCTCATGTTGTGCCCGCACCAGCTGTGTCGTCGGATTGACGCGGTAAACCTGGTCTGGCGTAGTAGCTTGCAGGTTCTCAATCAGCTCTTCTGAATAGACATTGAGCGAGTAAGGTGTGTCTTGCAGGCTACGCCCCTGCCAGGCACCCACGCCGGAAACCGTTTCGGTACGATAGCCATTGTCTACCCCACCGTCCGTCGCCGTCGCGTTTACCTTTACTGTTTTCAAGCGCGCTGCCGCTTCCGGCTTTTTCCCGGCGGCTTGTGAATCTTCCGTCACAGTATCAGCCAGACTCAACGGACTGGCTGATACACCGGCCAGCAGCAGGCTGAAGCTGGTGTTGCGTAGTACGCGCATGGGTAGATGGAATTGTTGCAATCTACCGTGAGATTGTTGTCGCATGAAGATTTCCCCAAGTGAGTGATGTAATAGATAGAAGCTCGACCTACATCCACTCCTGCGATGGTGTTTCCAACTATAGGTTTGGATCAGGAAATACAGGAGAGGCTAGCCGCGAACAGGGCTAAAAGGCGCATTATCCTACAACTAATGATAATAATTTTCATTAACACTTGGTAAATATTTCATTTATCTTTATAGTCATAGCTTCAATGCCCTAACCAGATCCTGGAGCCGTTATTCCATGCAACCCCAGACAAACCCTGTGTCCCATGCAGAACTTGTACATATCCGCCGCAAAATCCGCTGGGGCGAGGAACCGGATAACTCCTTGTTGATCTCCCGTTGGCTGGCACAGGAAAATCAGGATCTGGAATCCACACGCGAGGAACTGCGCCAGCGCTACAAAACCCAATTTACGCTGTTGATGGAAACCATCGTTGATGAACTGGTTCCCGCCCACTGGCGCTGCCTGTGTCTCGACAATATCCACAGGCCATTGCAGTCCCTCAAGCAAATTTCGGATAGTTCACAAAGTGAAGGCCAGATTCGGCAACTGACGCGCGAACTGGCTATACAGAGCTATTACGTGCGCCACAGTTTGCGCTTTTAATCCCATTTAGCGATCTATCCACCTATCCTATACACACACCAATCTGAGGCCGGTTTGACGGTCATTAAGGTCAGCATTATGAAAACACGAAGTGAGCGCGATACATTTGGTCCTATTGATGTTCCCGCCGAACGCTTGTGGGGAGCGCAAACACAGCGCTCGCTGCAAAACTTTGATATTTCCGGCGAGCGTCAGCCACTGGAAATTATCCGCGCCCTGGCGCAAGTAAAACGCGCCTCAGCCAAGGTGAATTGCGCACTGGGTTTACAGGACAGTAAGAAAACGGACGCGATCATCGCTGCTGCCGATGAAGTTATTGCCGGCAAACATCCCGATGAATTTCCCCTGGTGGTGTGGCAAACCGGTTCAGGCACCCAAACCAATATGAATTTAAATGAAGTGATTGCCAATCGCGCGAGCGAACTTTTGGGCGGCCCGCGCGGCGATGAACGCCTGGTGCATCCGAATGATGATGTGAATCGCAGCCAATCCAGCAACGATGTGTTCCCCACGGCAATGCATGTCGCCGCCGTTGAGGCACTTACCAATCACCTATTGCCCGCCATTGCAACATTGCGAACAACACTGGAAAGCAAAGCGCGCGAGTTTGATGACATCGTCAAGATTGGCCGTACCCATTTGCAAGATGCCACACCGCTCACCTTGGGCCAGGAAATTTCCGGTTGGGTCGCACAGCTGCATCACGGCGAAAAACATGTGCGCGATGCCCTGCCACACCTGTGTGAACTGGCATTGGGCGGCACTGCCGTGGGAACCGGTTTGAACGCGCCCAAAGGCTATGCGGAACAAGTGGCCGCCGAACTGGCGCAGCTCACCCAATTGCCGTTCATCACAGCCCCCAGTAAATTTGAGGCGCTCGCCTCGTGCGATGCGTTAGTACATGCCCATGGCGCCCTGAAAACTCTCGCGGCCAGCCTGATGAAAATTGCCAACGATGTGCGCTGGCTGGCCAGTGGCCCCCGCAGCGGCATCGGCGAAATCAGTATTCCGGAAAATGAGCCGGGTTCATCGATCATGCCCGGCAAAGTAAATCCCACCCAAAGCGAAGCATTGACCATGTTAGCCGCACAGGTAATGGGCAACGATGTCGCCATCAACATTGGTGGTGCCTCGGGCAATTTTGAACTCAACGTATTCCGCCCGATGGTCGCACATAACTTTTTACAAAGCGTGCGCCTGTTGGCCGATGGCATGGCGAGTTTCAACAATCATTGTGCGGTAGGCATAGAACCGAACCGCACCCGTATTAACGAGCTGGTGGAGCGATCGCTGATGTTAGTGACAGCGTTGAACACCCATATCGGTTACGACAAGGCCGCACAGATTGCCAAAAAGGCACACAAAGAAGGCACCAGCCTGCGTGAATCTGCCCTGTCACTGGGCTACGTCACCGCCGCGCAATTTGATGAGTGGGTAGTACCATCAAAAATGGTGGGGCGTTGATCAAGGTACGCACTGTACAGTGCTAGAGTGGTATCAGGTGTCTTTCTAGCGAAAGGCGCCTGAATTAACTGTGCTGAACAAAGGAAAATGTGAAAAAACTCCTATAAAAAATCCCTAAGGCATACACCAAAGGGATTTTTTGGCAAGAAACCATTTAATAAAAATAATACTAGAACCTGTACTTCCCACTCACCGTCACACTGCGCGGTTCACCAAAGTCGGCGTAACCCCACATGGAGCGGTTGTAGAATTCGTCGAACAGATTGTCGATATTGAGTGAAACAGAAAAGGCTTCATTCAGGTTATAACGGGCCATAACATCCACCAACCAATAAGCCGGTTGATCCTGGCGCACATTGATTCGTTCGCCTGTTGCGCTGACGTCGGCAGCAATAGAAGATTCGTAGTAGGAATCACTTTGCCAGCGGGCGCTGCCACCTAATGTCAATCCCTCCCAGGCACCAACAAAGCGGTAGGTGTTGGTGATTTTAAACATTTTGCCCGGAATATAGGTATCGCGCACATTGCCGTCTTTATCTTCAGCTTTGTTGTAGGTAAAACCACCACTGATATTCCACTGCTCACTCAATGAACCGGCGATTTCAATTTCATAGCCATCGGTTTTAATGCCATCAATACTCTCGTAAATCCAGTTGCCATTCGGTAGTTGGCCCAAATCAGCCCACTGCGCGACATTGTCCTTATTTGCGCGATAAACAGCGGCGGAAATATTCAGGTCGTTATCGAAAAACGCCATCTTGATACCGGCTTCCGTATTGGTACCTTCTGTGGGTTCCAAAATATTGCCATCGGCACCGTATTGGCTTACCGGTTTGAAAATACCGGTGTAACTGGTGTAGAGCGAGAGGAATTCATTAACGTCGTACACAATGCCGGCATAAGGCGTCACCACATTGTCTTTGGATACATAGACCGCATCACCGCCATTGAGCAGATCAACACTTTTGTAACTCCAATCGCTGACACGACCGCCCAACATGAGTTTCAGTGGATCGGCAATACTAAAGCGCACTGTACCAAATACACCGGACTGGGTACCGGTTTCCCGGGTGAAGGAGCTGTTGAAAGCATTACTGTAATCCGGCGCTGCGGGTGTGGTATTCGTGTAAAAATTTAATGGGTCAACAGCGGCGTAATCGAATCCTAAATCAAATTCGTTACGGCTATAACTGTAACCAAAAACCAGGTCGTGGTTGCGCTCCAGGAACGAGAAATCGCCATTCACCATCAGGTTAACACTATCGGTATCCGATTCACGATCGGAGTACAGCGAATTGGGCGTGTTCCAACCACCCACATAGCTACCGGTTTCCTTATCAATATAATTGCCAAAGCTGGCATTACTCACATCCTGTGTCGCGTTTGAATAGCGGTAGGCGCTACGCACTATCCAGCCATTGCCGAAATCGTGTTTGACCTCGGGAGCAATACTCCACTGTTTAATGTTGCGATAAGCCCATTTTTGCCCGGTAGAAAAAGAGACATCGTGATCAATCAATGAACCATCGGTATAAAACGCCGGGTTGGAACTCCAGTTGTATACACCGCTGGCATTCACTTCGGTGTTATCAATCACCAGCGATAACAGGGTTTGTTCACTGACATCGGCTTCGAGGATACCGTAGAGCACCTTTTTTTCACGGGAGTAGCGATCAATGTAGGAGTCGCCATCGGAATAGGCACCTAAAAAACGGCCGCGGACACTGCCGCTGTCATTCAATGCACCAGACACATCGCCTTCCATGCGCCAGTTATTCCAGGAGCCGGCAGCCGCCTGAAGCGATGCCTGGAAATCGCGTGTGGGGCGTTTGCGAATCATATTCACCGTTGCCGAAGGCTCACCCTGCCCGCCCAGGATACCTGCCGCGCCTTTTAACACTTCGATACGCTCGGCCAGCATGGGGTCGATACTTTGGCTCACATCACCGGAATAGGTAGCGTTGGCCGGTGTCGTAATTAACCCATCCACCTGGACACCGGTATCCAATTGGAAACCGCGCACATACATCAAACTGTACTCAGAGGCATCACCCACCTTGCTGATGCCGGGAACATGGTCAAGTACCTGCTCCATATCCACCAGCCCTTTGTCTTCAATCATTTGGCTGGTCATGATGGTGACAGTTTGCGGGGTTTCACGCAGGGTCATATCCAGGCCGGTAGCGCCATTCATGGAGCGGGTGGTATAGCTGCCCGTTACCAAAACCTCCTCTGTCTGTTGCGATGTTTTTGCCACCGCCGCTTTTGGCTGGGCGGCTTTGACCACAGCAGGCGGCACACTATCGGCGGCCAGGCCACTGCCAGAAAAGCCCAAACCACAGAGAATACTGGCAATCGCCAGGGGTAATTTTTGCTGGTACATAATGAAAAAGCGCTCGAACGCGAGGAGACTAGAAAGGAAACACGCGGGCACTCACCACTACACCCCGTGTCGTTCGGCGCCTATTTTTACATTTATTAACAATAATTATCAGTTGAACATGCGTATCAATTGCGCAAAAAAGATGGAAGTTTTCACAAATTGAGCTGCGCCCTGTCAGCAGCCTGAGTCCCGTTGGGATAGATGCCCCCTGTCGGAGCCTGCTGTAGAAAAATGGATTCTTTTCTGTACAAGAATGTATGCCAAAGGATTTCAATCCCAACAAATAGACAAACACACTTACCCCAAGCTGCCCGCAAAACGCCGCGCATAATCCTCGCGGATAAAGGCTTCAACAACATAATCGATAAAAACGCGCGTTTTTCTTGGCAGCAGGTTTCTGCTGGCGTAATACAGTGAAATGGCGCCTGCATCGGCCCACCATTGTGGCAATACTCGAATCAACTCCCCCGATTCCAGGCACGGCAGAACATCGGGAACCGCCAACAGCGCCACCCCCAAGCCCAAGCGGGCCGCTTCGCGCAATGCGGCAGGATCGTTGACGACGATCGTCTCACGCAAGGCGGCAGTCACCTCGTCGCCCCGGGCATTGCGCATTACCCAGGTTCGGATTCGTCCGGTTGAAAGCGAGCGCATCACTATGCCATCCAGCGCTACCAACCCCGAAGGCTCAACCGGTGGTGTGAGGCCAGCGAGATAGGCGGGTGACGCCACGGCAATAATGTGCGCCGGAGCCAGGGTGCGCGCCACCAGGCCCGGCATCAAATCGAAGCCCCCGCCGATGGCGGCATCATATCCCTCGGCAACCACATCTACCGCCCGGTTCTCAAAATGCCATTCGGGGCGAATACGCGGATAACGCGCCAAAAACGTCGGTAATAAGGGCAATAAGTGGCTCACACCAAAACTGGGCGCCAGACTCACCTTGAGAACCCCCGTTGGTTCACCTTCTTCCACCGATACCGCTGCAATGGCCTCCTGCAAGGCAGCCAGATTGCCGCTGACAGATGCCAGAAAATGCTCCCCCGCCTCGGTCAAGGCCAGCTTGCGGGTGGAGCGATGGAACAGCCGTACCCCCAGATTGCGTTCCAGCATGGCCACATTGCGGCTGACGGCGGCCGGGGTCAACGCCAGGCGTCGCGCCGCCGCCGAGAAGCTACCGCTTTCGGCACTGCGCACAAAGGATTCAAGGTTGGCGAGGGTTTCCATTCGCTCATATTAAATTAATGCTTGAAAATAATTCAAATAATTACCATCTAATCATATGGAAATAAAAGCGCGATAGTGGCTCCACCCAACAAAACCCTGTAACACAATGGAGTCAATCATGAACAGTATCGCAACTAACCAACACCTTCCCCTGACTGGCAAAACCGCTCTCGTCACCGGGGGTTCCCGCTCAATGGGTGCGGCTATCGCCAAGCGCCTGGCGGCAGAGGGAGCAAGCGTCGCCTTTACCTACGCCGGTTCAAGGGCGCAAGCCGAAGAAACAGCGCGAGCGATTGAAGCTGCCGGAGGCCGTGCGCTGGCCATCCAGGCCGACGCAGGCGACCCCGATGCTGTCCGCGCCGCCATTGCCAGGACGGTTGAAGCCTTTGGCGGATTGGACATCCTGGTCAATAACGCGGGTATTGCCCTGGGTGGCCCGATTGACCAGATCACCTTTGAAGACTATCAGCGCATGATCGCCGTCAACGTGACCGGGGTCTTCGTGGCAACCCAGGAGGCTGTGCGCCATATGCCTGCGGGAGGCCGCGTCATTCATATCGGCAGCTCGATGACACGTTACGCCTCATTCCCCGGCGCGTCGCTCTATACGCTCACCAAGGGCGCTGTGACCGGCTTCAACCGCAGCCTGGTACGCGACCTGGGGCCACGGGGTATCACTGTCAATACGGTACACCCAGGCCCAACGGATACCGATATGAATCCTGCCGAGGGCGATCTCGCCAAATTATTGATCCCCAATATGGCCGTTGGGCGCTATGGACAAGCCAGTGAAATCGCCGATGTGGTGGCTTACCTGGCCAGCCCCGGCGCGGCCTTTGTGACCGGTGCCGACATAGTCGTCGATGGCGGTTTTACCGCATAAATCATTGTAAAGAGAACCAAGCCGGTTCTCTCCCTGTTGCAACCTTTTTACTTTTTTGAGGAGTCCCATCATGAGTACAACTTCCCCCATCGGCATCATTGGTGCCGGCAAGATCGGCACCGCTTTTGCACGCGCCCTGGCACGCCGCCATATACCGGCGATCATTGCCAACAGCCGTGGGCCAGACAGCCTGCGCGCCTTGACAGAATCGCTTGGCCCCGGCATCCGCGCTGGCACTCGCGAAGAAGCCGCCGCGCAAGCGCTGGTGCTGGTTGCGGTGAGCTGGTCGAAATTACCGGTAGCCCTGGCTGGATTGCCAGACTTTGGCGGGCGCATTGTAATAGACGCGAACAATCCCATAGAGGCACCGCTGTTCAAACCGGCGGAGTTGAACGGCCAGACATCGAGCGAAGTCTTTGCACGCCTGGTACCCGGCGCGCGGGTGGTCAAAGCTTTCAATCACCTGCGCCCTGAATTGCTGGCCGCCGACCCCGGCGTCCAGGGCGGGCAACGGGTTCTTTTCTATGTGGGAGATGATCCCCAGGCTAAGGCTGAGGTCGGTTCCCTGATCCGGCAATTGGGTTTTGCCGATATTGATTTGGGTGAGTTGATCCCCGGTGGAAAGCTGACACAGTTCCCCGGCGGCCCCTTGCCTGCCCTTGACCTTGTGCGGTTTGGCTAACGCTGGAGAACTTCATCATGTCTGCAACCCTGTTATTTATTCACGGTGCCTGGCTGACCCCGGCCATATGGCAGCCCTGGCAACGCCGCTATGAAGCACTCGGATACACCACCTTGGCACCCGCTTGGCCCTTGTTGGATCGCCCCATAGCCCAGTTGCGTGATGCGCCTGATTCCGAGCTGGGCCAGCTCACCCTCGGTCGAATCCTTGACCACTATGCCACCATCATCGCTACCTTGCCTGAGCCGCCCATCCTTATCGGGCATTCCTACGGCGGATTGATCGCGCAGATGCTGTTGGATCGGGGGCTTGGCAAAGCCGCTGTTTCCATCGCACCAGCACCCGCTGCCGGTATTTGGCCTGGCCTTAAAGCGTTTCGCTCAGCTTTACCGGTGTTCCTCGCCTGGCGCGGTTGGAGCCGCGCCCTGACCATGAGCCAGGAATCCTTTGCAAGGCATTTTGCTAATGGCCTGGATGAGTACGCACAACGTAAGGTTTATGAGGAGCATCTGGTGCCGACACCAGGACGCATCTACTACCAATCGGTACTGGGCATTAATTCATCCATTAATTGGCGTAAATCCGACAGGGCGCCACTGTTATTGATTGCTGCACAAAATGACCGGATTGTCGAACCGGGGATGGTGAAGCAGCAGTTTGAGCGCTACCGTGCTGCCTCTGCACATACAGAGCTGCATTCATTTCCGGAGCGGGGGCATTGGTTAATAGCCGACCAACGTTGGGAGGAAGTCGCCGATGCGGTATTGGCCTGGGCAAAGTTGCAATAGTGTATTGATGAATAACCATCAAGCCAGGGATCGGCTTTCAATCTGAACCGTTCAACTTTGCTGAAAAATGATATTGTCGATATGGTTGAACCTGCACTGAAAAACGCTCCGCAAACCAACCCGGCATTTAACTTCAGAGAAACCGATTGTGAACGATGAATCTAGCTGGCTATGCCTTATTTTCTTCATCGTTGCCCTGTTGTATGCCGCTGTTGGTCAAGCGGGTGCTTCAGGTTACCTGGCAGCCATGGGTTTGTTTGAGTTTTCACCCGACGCCATGAAAACCACTGCACTTTCACTTAATCTGTTAGTCGCCGGGATAGGAACTTTGCTGTTTTGGTGAGGTGGGCTGTTATCCTGGAGGACATTTTATCCCTTCGGCATTTTAGGGATTCCATTTTCCTTTCTCGGAGGTTTGATTCAACTACCGCCCCATTTTTATTACCCTGCTGTTGGTGCAATATTGCTGGTGTCTGCATTGCAGATGTTTCGCTCATCGCGCAAAAAAAACGTCAACCCACCCACAATTCCCACTCACCCGCCTTTCGCTCCCGCGTTATTAACGGGGGCCCTGATTGGGTTAATATCCGGTATGACCGGAACAGGCGGGGGTATTTTTCTCGCCCCCATCATCCTTACCATGAATTGGGTCAGCATGCGCAAAACAGCCGCCGTAACAGCGGCCTATAATCTCTTGAATTCAGCGGCAGCATTAGTCGGTTCTTATGCTGTTATTGATGCAATTCCACAAGCCTTACCACTCTGGCTTGTTGCCGTCGCTATAGGGGGCGCAATAGGTGCGTTCATCGGGAGCCGCTACCTACCGGAGCACCTGTTACGTTACCTGCTATCAATTATTCTGCTGGCATCAGGTATCAAATTAATACTGACATAACACTTCACATAAGTAGCTGAAGAAATACACATGCCATGTCGGCCCCAACCACAACAGCAGAATTCAACCATTACTTGTGACTGAGTATCAAGCGGGGTACTGCAGGATGCTCAGCGCTCGGTTTTAGGCAGCCACAGCACCAGGGGTGCAAGCAGCCTGGGTTGCCAGGCCAGTACAAGGGCAATGGTAAGTGCCGCTACTGCCAGCAGCATGACCCACACCAGGGACGCCATGGTGGCGTGATCCACTGCCAGGCAAAACACCAGGGAGATAAACAGCGAGGTTCCCCCCAAATAACGCAACAAGCGCACAGTCGCAGGCGACGGCAAGCCGCTCCGGACTTGCTTCCAGTGACTATCCATCGCCAATGCCAACCAGCCCATACCACAGATACCCAGGATGACCGCCGCCAGTAACAGCAGATTAGCCATGTTGCACCTCCGTCCCATTGGCGGAATTGGTCACTGGTGCAGGAATTGCCGCCTGCGCCTTGCGCCCCAAATGCCGCGCTGCAACCAGCGCCAGGCCGGCAGCAACCAGCAGTACCAAATCCAGGCCGGCTACCGGCCAATAACCCTCACCCAGGGTTTTACCCAGGTGATCACCTGTCGTCACCCAATTAAACAGCACCGCCAATGGTGCCAGCACAACCAATGCCAAACACTGCTCGCGCCAGGCCGGGTTAAGTCGTCCCTGGGCCACAGGTGCACTGCGCCAGAAGGCATGGGCCATCGCCAGCACCCAGGTGCCCCAGAAGCAATATTGCTCCAGGCTGCCACGCCCCGGCCAGGTGTCCGGTAAGGTTTCGGGCAGCAGGCGATTGGCAATCAGGATACCCAGGGTTGCAAGCAGCATACCTGTCACTGTAGTGACCGCCAGGGCATCTACCACGCGCGCGCCCTGGCTGCCCTGTTTGGCATGCTGGCGTTTGCGCTTTTCCACAAAAAAGATAAAGCCGGTAGCAATACACACACAGCCGGCCAAGCCGCCAAAGACATAGAGCCAGCGCAGCAGCCAATGGCGGAAATGCTGCAGGTGTAATCCGGTCAAGAACTCGTTGATATCGTCAACCAAACTGGGGGGAGGATCTTCACGCAGTACCTCACCGGTACTGGCTTTGAAATGGATACCCTCACCAGTCAGCGCAATACGATCCGTGCCCGCGCGATAAATACTCACATAGCCGTTGGCATCGCCCACATGGCGCAGGGCGAGAAAGCCAACCTCGCCCGCCATTCCCCGCTCGGCCCAGCGTCGCTGGGCCTCAGCCACCATGGCATCTACCGAGGCAATGGGCGCCGCAGTACCTGCGCGGTCGTGGGGCAGGCCGGTTTCTTCCGCGTCCAACACCTCGTGCTGTTCATGCAGCGGCTCCAGCTGGGTGTGGGAGACCGGGAAATAAATGCCGGCAAAAATCACCAGGCCGGTAAAGGCAAAGAAGAAGTGGAACGGCAAGGCGACAACACCGGTGAGGTTATGTAAATCCAGGGTGCTGCGCTGGGTGGTTTTTTTGGGGCGGAAGGTAAACAGCTCGCGGAATAGCTTGCGGTGCATGATCACCCCGCTAACCAGTGCCGCTAACATCACCAGCGAGGCAAACCCCACGATCCAGTAACCCAGGCTCATCCAGTGAAAATTCAGGCTGTAATGCAGCGGATAAAAAAACTGGCTGCCGATCTTCAATTGGTCGTCGGGGAAGGCAGTGCCTGTGCGCGGATCTATGGTGCGCGATCCCCACACGCTCTCTTCCGGATCTTTGGCATTGGGCACTATATAGCCGGCAAACAGGTTAAGTACCGGGTCGCGATGGGTGGTATAGGCGCCCCAGGTACGAACCGTGTCGTAATACTCGGGCATAGGGCCATCTACCCGGCTGCGCATGAACTCAATACTTTCCTTGCTCGGCTGCATATCTTCAAAAATCGGACGCAATAACTTATCAAAGGACGGCATGGGCTGCGGCTCATAGCGGGATTCGGGAATGGCCCAGCGATCTATCTCCCGATCAAACACCGACAAGGCGCCGAAGAAAAACACCGCCATCAACACAAAACCCAACACCAAGCCAAACCAGGTGTGTAACCAAGCCATGGATAAACGCAAATTCTGGAACATGGGTATCTCCTCACACCAACCAATGCTGGATTAACGATGCCAGAATAGTCATGAGTACACCGCCACCAACCAATACCAGCCAGGCGCGGCTAAGCGAGCGCACGGCAAAGGCCCACAAGAACACCGTCAGGTACAACAAAAAGCCCAGCATGCTGGACAGGTGCTCAGCATCATGGAAAGGCATTCCCAAGGCATAGAGCCCGGCCAGCGCCAAACCTATAAAACCCCAGATAAATACGTAGCCGCCCAGAATGGCAGCAGTAATCCGGATAAGGATGTGACGTCCCGAAGGAGTGGCCGATGAAACGGAAGAGGATCGTGCGGACATAAGCAATAACAAGGCTCGGCTAAAAACAGGAATTATTACATAAATGATAACTATTCGTATGAATAACGCCTAAATTCTTTTTCCAGCTACTTACGCCCCTTTAAATGACACAAAATACCAAATAGAAATTATTATTATTTACATGCCAAATTACGCTAGCTATAGTGCCTCCGTTTTTATAACAACAGCCCTTTTTACTGAAAGCGATCCTTGGGGAACCTATGACTACCTCCACTCCAGTATGTACCACTCGAATTAAACCGCTGGCCCTGGCTATCCTGACCATCGCCACACAAGGATTGATCATCAGCCCATGGGCCCAGGCTGCACAAAGCGCCGACGATGGAACCGGCAACAAGGCTGTGATGCCTACCGTCGTTGTTGAGGCCATGAGCGAACAAGACCCAAGCAAGAGCTACATCAACTACAAACAAGCCAGCGTGACCCGCAACGGACTGGATGTAAAAGACACACCGCAAACTATCGATACTATTGATGTACAGAAATACAAACTCTACGGAGTGAATGACCTGAGCGTGATGCTCACCGGCACCCCCGGCGTCAACACCCAATACGATATGCGCGGCGATGGCATTATGATCCGCGGCTTCAGTGCCGATAGCAGCGATATTTACCGCGATGGTATTCGCGAGAGCGGCCAGGTACGACGCAGTACATCCAATGTCGAGCGCATCGAAATCCTGAAAGGCCCAGCTTCCCTGCTCTACGGCCGCAGTGCCGGCGGCGGCGTGGTTAACATGGTGAGCAAGTACGCCAACTTTGAATCCTTCAGCAACGCTGGCCTTTACCTGGGCAGTTGGGGCAATCGCGGTTTCACCCTGGATATCAATCAGGTCAACAGCGAAAACCTGGCGGTGCGAGTGACTGCCGAAGCCGGTGACAGCGAAAGCTTCCGCGATGGCATTAGCAATGAAATCAACATGGTTTCCCCCAGCTTTACCTACAACAATCGCGCCGGCCTGGAGTGGACGGTACAGTACACCTACGACAAGTTAACCCGGGTTCCCGACCGCGGCCCCGCCTATGACAGCCTGCCCTCCGGCACCTCCATTCGTACCGGCTTTGCGCAGGAGGGTGATTATGTGGAAGATATCCTGAATTCCGTGCGCTCCGATGTCCGCTATCAGTTAACCGATAACTGGAACCTGCATTGGGTTATTGCCCACCGCGAAGCTGAACAAAACTTTGATCACTTTTTTGCCGGTACCTGGTGTAACGACCTGGGCAAAACCCTGGCAGGGGCAAACTGTACCTGGAATGGTTATGTACGCCAAAACTACGCCTGGCAGGAAACCATCAACAAAACCAACTCCCACATTATCGAGCTCAGCGGCCAATTCAATACCGGCAGCCTGGAACACCGCCTATTGGTTGGCATAGATTCCGCCTGGGAAGTGCGTGAACCCGAGTTGTTTAGCAACAGTGGCTCCAATAGCATCTATGGCTACATCAATCCGTTTAACAATGAGGATCGCTATAACGAACTGGCAACCAAGGGGCATCCTGCTGCATCGCAACACAACTTCCACCAAGCCGAAGCCCATGCCGCGTTTATCCAGGATGTAATTACCCCGGTTCCCGATGTAAAACTCATTGTGGGCGCGCGTTATGACTGGTATGAATTTGAATCCACCAACCGTTTGCTCGCACCGGGAGCTGCCAACCGCCAGCGCGGCTACAGCGATGGCAATGTCAGCCCCAGTGTGGGGTTAACCTGGCAACCTGTACCGGCACACAGCCTTTACGTTTCCTACAACGAAAGTTTCGCACCCTACGGTGGTCGCGGCATGTTGAGCGTGTCGCCCAGCAGTACCGCGGTATACGACGATGAACCGCAATTCCAAAACCAATACGAACTGGGCATTAAAAGTGACTGGCTGGACGGACGCCTGAATACCCAATTCGCCTTGTTTTCCATCGAGAAAAACAATATCCGCTATCGCCCCGACCCGGATAACGATCCCTTCACCTGGGCAGTCCAGGGCGAACAGCGTTCACGCGGTGCCGAGTTCAGTTTTATTGGCCGGGTTATTGATACCGTTTATGTACGCGGTGGCTTTGGCTGGCTGGACGCGACAGTAGAGGAAGACGTGGTATCACCGCTGTTGGTGGGTAATTATTTGGCCAATACCAGCAAGGAAAGCGGCAACCTGTTTATTCGCTATGTGCCCAGCGACCGCTGGTACGGCGAGGTGGGCGTAACCCACGCTGGCGACCAGTGGACGAACATTGCCAACACCAGCAAGCTGGATGGCTACCAGCGCATCGATGCAGCCCTGGGCTACAGCCTGAACAACATCAACATTACGCTGGCGCTTTCCAACCTGACCGACGAGGAATACTGGCGCTCATCCTCCATGCCCGGCTCACCCCGCAGCCTGCTGCTGCGCGCCAATTATCAGTTCTAACCCGCAATACAGAGATTATTGGCAAAAGGAGTTGCCCCTTCCCCTCAAAAACGTCAATCCGCCAACTCATCAAACGATGATTGGTTACTGGTATTGAGCTGGTAATACAAACCACCCTGCTGCATTAACTGTTGATGGTTGCCCTGCTCCACCAGGCGACCATGGTTTAGCACCAGTATTTGGTCTGCTGCGCGGATGGTTGCCAGGCGATGGGCAATGATAATACTGGTGCGACCTGCGCAGAGTACACGCAGTGCGCGCTGGATTTCCGCCTCGGTAAAGCTGTCGATATTGGCGGTGGCCTCATCGAGGATAAGTATGCGCGGATTCATCAACAAGGTGCGGGCAAAACTCAGCAACTGGCGCTGGCCAATCGACAGGTTGCGACCGCGCTGGCCCAGCGGGGTTTGGTACCCCTGGGGCAGGCGTTCAATAAAATCGTGGGCGCGCACGGCTTTGGCTGCGGCAATCACCTCTTCATCACTGGCGTTTGTAGAACCGTAACGCAGGTTATCCATAATGCTGCCAGAAAATAAAAACGGCTCCTGTAACACCATGCCAATCACATGGCCGAGGGAATCCTGGGTAAGGTCGCGCACATCCTGTCCATCAATCAATACCTGCCCTTGCCATACATCATAAAAACGGTGCAACAAAGCAGTAATACTGGTTTTGCCCGAGCCGGTGGGGCCGACCAGTGCAGCGGTGGTATAAGGTGCGATATGAAAACTGATGTTGTGCAATACCGGTTGATTGGGTTTGTAACCAAAAGTCACTGCACGGAACTCAATATCCGGCACTGGATTATCCAGCACGCGCGCATTGGGCTTATCCTGCAGGGTGACCGGCAAATCCAATACTTCGAAAATCCGGTAGGCCGCGGCCATGGCGCGCTGCAATACCGTGTATTGCATAGACAGGGTGCGAATGGGATCGAAAAAGCGCTGCACATAAAACAGGTAAGCAACCATCACACCAACCTCCACACGGCTGTGCAATACCGCTACACCACCTGCCACCACCACGATGGCCATGGCAAACCCGGTGAGGATATCCACACTCGGCACCATGATCTGCGAGGCGCGCGACGAGCCCAGCTGGGCGTCCAGGTTTTCCCGCGCTATAGGTTCATAGCGATTAAAGTTGAAGGATTCGCGGCGGTTTTCCTGCACAGTGCGAATACCATTGATATTTTCTGCAAGTGCGGAGTTGACGCGCGACGATGCCTCGCGCGCGCGGCGAAACTGGCGCCTGGCCCAGGGCAGCCACACCAGGCGGATCAAGACCAATACGGGCAATACTGCCAGCGTCAGCAATCCCAACTGCCAATCGAGCACCAACAGCACCACAACAATTCCCAACAGCAGGCATAGATCACCCAGCGCAGAAATGGAACTCTCCATAAATTCCTGCAAGGCATTTACATCGCCCTGCAAGCGCGCCATCAGGCGCCCTACCTGGGTTTGGTCAAGCAGGCCCAAAGACACCTGCTGTAAATGGGCAAACATGGCGCGGCGCAAATTAAAAATGACTCGCTGGGCAATACGTGCAGTGCCCCACTCCTGCAGGAAATTAAACGCAAAATTCAATAGTACCAGCACAGCAAATATCGCCAGGGCAAATGGCAGCGCTGTGGATAATGGCAGCACTGTGGATAGTGCAGCGGTTTCCGCCGCATTATCCACTACGCCGCGAATTGCCAGAGGGATTGCAACCTGTACCAGGGCGTAAAGCACCACAGCTAACATGCAGCCCGTTAATGGCAATCGATAAGGGCGGATATAACCCCACAAACGTCCCATAATGCCGCTGTCAAAACGGATAAAAATATCATCGTCAAGGTTGACACCATCCTGGTCGGGAGTACCCAAACGACCGCCACCGCCCGGGAAACGCCCCGCAGGTTGATCGTTAAGCAAGGACGATGACAAGGGTGAAGGAGAAGCCGGCATAGTCATGAACAACGTGTCCCTATATCTAACCGCGACGCGGTATCTGGCCGCAGTTGGTCGGGCAACTGTGCACTGGCGTATTGCAATTGCCAGAGCGCGGCATACTGGCCACCCTGGGCGAGCAATTGGTCGTGGTTGCCCCGCTCCACAATGCGCCCCTGCTCCAGCACCAGGATTTCATCGGCGTGTTTTACCGAAGACAGCCGGTGGGCAATGATGATGGTAGCGCGCTCATTGGCCTGGTCGCGCAGTCGCTCGCGCACCCGCGCTTCCGTGAGTGCATCTATTGCGGCAGTGGCATCGTCGAGGATTAGCAAGCCGGGTTTATTTAACAGGCCGCGTGCAATCGACATGCGCTGGCGCTGACCGCCGGACAGCGCGACACCGCGCTCGCCGACACGGGTTTCATAAGCCGCCGGCAAGCGTGCGATATGCTCATGGATTTGTGCTTGCTCAGCGACATCGCGTACATCGGCAGCGTCTGCCAGTGGCTCGCTGTAGGCCAGGTTGTGATACACACTGGTGTCAAATAAAAATACATCCTGTTGTACCAGGTTGACATGTTCACGCAATGACGCCAGGGTCAGTTGGCGAATGTCCTGGCCATCAATAGCAATACAACCCTGGTCCACATCATAGAAGCGGGGAATCAGTTGGGCGATGGTGGATTTGCCGCTTCCCGGCGGGCCGACAATAGCCAATGTCTGGCCAATACGCACCTGGAAACTGATATCGTACAAAGCGGGTGAATCTGTACCGGGATAGGTAAAACCCACGCGCTCGAAACGCAATTCTCCCTGGCCAAGTTGTAAGGGTTGTGCACCAGCTGCATCGCTGATTGCGGGTTGGGCATCGAGGATTTCAAACAGGCGACCACCGGCAGAACTGGCGCGTGCGCCGGCATTCACAATCATCCCCACCTGGCGCACCGGCTGTTGCAGGATCAACATAAATGTCAGGAATTCCGTCAGCAATCCCAAACTGAAACTGCCTTCGGCAACACGCTTACCCCCAAACCAAAGCACCAATCCCATCGCCGTATAAAATGCCAGGTTCATAATACTCATGGACCAGACCCGCGCACTGATACGTTCATCAGCTACCTTGAGCGCGCGCGCCGATACTTCGTCGAAGCGCTGCAATTCATATTGCTGGCGGGAAAAAGCGCGCACAACCCGCACCCCTTGCAGGTTCTCCTCCATTTTTAACGTCATATCTGACATTAGCTCTTGCAGGCGCAACCAGGTGCGGCGCAGGCGTATTCCCATAGAGCTTGCACGCACCAATACCACCGGAACAAAACTCAGCGCCAAGGCTCCCAGTGCCGGGTCAACACCCAGCAAACGCCAACTGCCAACCCCCAGCAATAACACCAGGGTGATAATGCGCAGCACACCCATTTCGAGGAAGGCGCGCACGCCCTCCAGGTCAAGCATCCCGCGCGCGATCAAATCGCCGGAGTGACGCAGATCGTGAAAGGTAAAATCCAGTTTTTGCAGTTTGTCAAAAAACGCCAGGCGCAAATCGTAGCCGACACGCTGGGCAATGTTTTCGCCCAAATAGCCCTGCACGCCGGTACACACACCACGCAGGCTGGCCGCTACCACAATCAATCCGGCTGAAAGCCATAACGCGTGGGTTGCACTGCCAACTACCGCGTGTGAACCTGCCAGCAACACCATGGCATGGTTAATCGATTCCCCCAGCAGGCGCGGTGTTACCAGGCCCAATATGGCAGCGCCCAGGGCACAGCTAATCGCTGCAGCAAAACGCCAGGGATAATTCAATGCCAGGCGGTTAAGGCGCCAGAGCACCTGGGGCATGGTTTTAAAATCAATAGCGGGGACTACCGCAACAGCAGCATCCCCGGAAGAAGGTTTGGCCATACGTCTATCATCAAAAAAAGGGGCTAAATCAACTAGCCAACAAGCTTCAGGCCACGCGATGTTTTTGGGTATTGTGTCGCTGGCTGTAAGGGTTCTCAGGTCGATCCAATCCCAGGCTTTCACGGAAAGTCCCGCCTTCGTACTCAGTGCGGAAAATACCGCGACGCTGCAATTCAGGTACCACCAGGCGGGTGAAATCCTCAAAGCCCTGGGGCAGATAAGGTGGTACCACGTTAAAGCCATCTGCACCGCGCTCGACAAACCATTGTTCGATAGTGTCCGCCACGGTTTTCACCGAACCTATGGCCTGCAAATGACCGCGCGCGACACGGAATCGCAGCACCAATTGACGAATAGACAGGTTCTCACGGCGCGCTAATTCCAATTGCTGCTGGAAACGGCCACGGCCATTTTCGCCACTCTGGTAGGGCAAATCAGGCAAGGGACCATCGACGTCATAGGCGGAAAGGTCAAATCCGCCGAAGTGTACGTTGCTGACATCGACCAGATCCTGCAACTCGCCAAATTTATCCTGCGCTTCCTGATCCGTTTCGGCCACAACGACCGATAGGCCGGGAGTGATTTTCAACTGGTCTTCGGCGCGACCATATTTGGCCATACGGCTTTTTACATCCTTGTAAAACGCCTGTGCCACTTCCAGCGATTGCGCTGAGCAGTAACTCATTTCAGCGATACGCGCAGCAAACTCGCGCCCGGTATCCGAATTACCGGCCTGCACCAGCACCGGATAACCCTGGATAGGCCGCGGAAAATCCAGCAGACCATCTGAGCCCAGGTACTCGCCCTTGAATTGCAGTGGATGCGCTGACGCAGGATCGTAAAATTGCCCTGCTGCACGATCGGGATGGTCAAAGGCATCATCATCCCAGGAATCCCACAAGCGCTTGGATAACTCGACAAATTCTGCGGCGCGCTCATAGCGATCTTCGTGGGCACGAGGCTCATCCAAACCGAAATTCAATGCGGTGTGCGGTGAAAAGGAAGACACAATATTCCAGCCGGCGCGGCCATTGCTTAAATGATCCAGCGAGGTAAATTTGCGCGCGACATGGTAGGGATGGTCGTAATTGGTATTCACCGTCGCCACCAGGCCTATGTGTTTGGTTTTCATGGCAATCGCCGATAACAGGGTGAAGGGCTCAAACTGGTAGCTGATGCCGCTGCGTCCGGTATCGGCCGTTATTTCACCCGAGCGCCCAATAAAATCGGCGAGGAAAAAGGTGTGGAATTTCGCGGCTTCTGCCAGCTGCGCACCGCGCACCCACCAATCGAGGCTGGGGCGGCCATTGTCTGCGGAGCTGGGATGGCGCCAGGCCGCCAGGTGATGGCCAAAGCGCTGCAGGAATACGTTGAGAATCAATTGACGTTTTTGGGTGGTCACGGTCGCATATCTCAGCAAAAAAATAATTTACGGGGAGAGGGACAACCCTTCCCCCTCGATTAAACCGGGTTATTAACCCGCGTAGGCGTAAGACTTTTCCAACAGGCCAGTGCGCTTCCATTGCAGTTCCAGCGCGCCGGGTGTGTATACCTGGGCACCGCCAATCTGCTCGGCAATCGCCTGATAGCGTGCCGCCTCTTCAATAAACAGGATCAGCTCCGACGTCTTGATAATGCCTTTACCCCAGAAATTGGCACCGCCGTTGGATTCGAGCAGCGCCGGTGGTGGAGCCAGTTCCGGGTGATTATCCAGGCGCTCGCGAATTACCTCCAACACACTGCGGGTACGCTCCAGGTGGTTGGGAATTTCACGCGCAAGCAGGTGGCGCGCCGCGGCCACATACAGGATTGGAAACGGCTTGTGTGCCAACGACCAACCCGACAGGAAATTGGTATGGGCGTGGATCACGGTATCGGCATCCAGGCGCGCTTCGTGCAGTACCAGGTTTTTGTTTTCCGCAAAGGAAGACAAACTCACTTTGGGGCTTTGGTCGCGCGCCAAACCGCCGGGAAAACGAATATTCAACAGGTGGTCGGTCTCGGGAATACGATGGGTAATGTGAAAGGTAAGACTGGCCGACAAGGTGCCATTCCTGCTCAGGGTTTGGAATGCATGGATTGCATCGGATTTGGCTTGCTCAATATAGGCAACCAGTTCAGCTTCATGGGTAACAGACATAATTTCTACCTTTAAAAATTTTCGATCAATTAACGATTGCGGTGGGTAATCACTATCAGGCTGCCTTGTTAGCCGCACGCGCAGCTTTGCGCTCTTCATAGAGTTTTTGCGCACGTGCCAATGGCCAGTATTCAATCCAGGTTCTCACGCTGAAGTCTTTTTCAAAGTAACCCCAGCGATGCAGGAAATCCTTTTGCACTTCCAACCCGAGCACATATTCAGGAATCAGTTTTGGCTCAAAATGCAGATGCAGTTGGTCGCCATGGGAACCGATGACTTCCTCGCGGGTAATATCACTGCCATCGGCGCGCAGCAGTTCAATCACTTCATCGGGATGCTCCCTGGCCCAATCAGCGGTTTCCAGCAATACCGCCAGGTAGCGCACAACCACCTCCGGATTTTTTTCCAGGAACGCGCGATCGACAGTGACCGGGCGCGGTGTGCCGTTGTTTACCCGCAGCAAGTGATCCGGCAAATCATTAATGTTAATGACCTGATGGAAGCGCGGATCTTGTGACAGGCGATAACCGCGTGCAAAACGCAGGAAAATGGCATCCACCTCACCGGCTTCCAATGCCGCTACTTCAACCGAACGACCGGATTCGCGCGGCTCCCGGCGCGGGCCATCCTGGGTGTCATAACTGGGCGCTTCTATATCTACCAGGGTGACGTCCTCTACGCTCAAGTCCGCCAAGCGCAGCGCCGTTTCATAACCGTGCTGCGCAGCACCGCGCTGGAAATCAATGACAGCATTGCGGTGCAAAGGCACGCCCAGGCGTTTGCCTTTTAAATCGGCAACCGTGCGGATACCACTGTCAGCGCGGGTGAGGATGCCCTGGTATTCATCCAGCCAGGTAATGCCTACCACGACGGTATCCTGCCCTGAACCCTTGGCCCAAATGGGCGGGATATTTCCACCTTCGCGGAACATGCCGGACTGGTTGTGGTTGTAATGGGAATTGCGTGTTGCCAGGCTGTGTGATTCACGCAGTGAGTGAAGTGTTGTACCGGGTTTGGCAAATTCCTCTTGCAGCCAGCCTTTGCGAATGGCCAGTGCAGAAGCTGTTGCTGCACCGCAGCGGGTGTACCAAAGCTCCACGGTATTTAAATCCTGTTGCGTCATAATCTGTACTCCGTTTGAGTCGATAACCAATGTCAAAACGGGTGTTAGCAGCTTCTATGCCAGAAAAAATTCCAGTATCAATTGCACTGGAAAAATCGCAGGGAATTGGTGGAAGTTTTTTTCTATTGCCTTGATTTCTCGCTAATTCCTGCCGATTTACACCAGTCCGTTAACATCATCGCGAACGACATGCCCGTATCAGCCAGAAAAAATTCTGCTGCTTTGCCAACAGATTACCCCTGCAAAAATCGGTACAGGCTGTGCAAAAGACAACAATCAACAAAAATAAAATGTTTAAAAAGGCACAGCTATTTTTGCTAACAACGCAACAGCAACTGTTGTTTTTATAACAACTGCACAGCAACTGCTGCGGTAAAAACCATACCCGGGTATCTGCAATGACCCATTTGCAGCCAGGTCCCGGCCCTCAGGATCAAGTGGTATGCATATTGCTCCCGCACCTGCCGGATCGCTTATGTGTTGCCCGCTGAATAACCGCTCATTCCGGCAGGTACACGCAAAGCAGCCATTCTGATTATTTTTGTTGTTGCGGATTTTGTGGATACCCCGATGAGTAGCCGATATACAGCGCTGTTGCGCAAAAAAACGTTCTGGTACGGGCTGGCCAGTTTGCTGGTGATCGCCGCCATCGCGGGTACCTTGTGGACAGACAAAAGCGCCAGAACAGATCCCCGAACTCCCGTTACAGGGGCACGCAATACACCTGCTGTGCCGGTATTGGTCGCCAGGGTTGAGCGGCGGCTCCTGAATATCGTGCAAACAGGCCTGGGCACTGTTATACCCGCGGCCAGTGTAGAAGTGCGCGCACGCGTTGCCGGGCAATTGCAACAGGTGCTGTTTGAAGAAGGGCAAGAAGTGCAGCAAGGGCAGTTGCTCGCACGCATTGATAACCGCCCGTTTACCGCCGCCCTGGAGCAAGTCAAAGGCCAGCTGGAGCGCAATCGCGCTTTGCTGGCTAACGCGCGCCGCGATTTGCAGCGCTACCAGGCCTTGCACCAGCAACAAAGTTTGTCGCAACAACAGATCGACGCCCAGTCCTCCCTGGTAGCGCAATACCAGGGAACAGTGAACGCCGATGAAGGCGCCCTGGCCCAGGCGCAATTGCAAGTGGAATTTACCCGGATTACAGCGCCCATCAGCGGCCGTATTGGCCTGCGCCAGGTGGATGCCGGCAACAACATTACCCCTGGTGACAGTGCTCCCCTGGCAATTGAAAACCGGCGACTGGGCAAGCCAGCATCCGCAGGCGGCACTCAAGCTGGTCGCCACGGAAACCGGCAGCAGCGAAGCCGATGCGGCGGCGGCTTACGGTGCGGAATTGCATCAGCACCTGATTCCTTCACTGAATGACGATGTGGTCGCCGGGCTTGAGCATCAGAAACGTTTCCTGCATCAATGGGGTTTCCTCGCCGCCGATTTTGATTTCGCCGCCTGGATTGTCCATGAACCGTTAAACCTCGCCCGCCAGTTGGTTGCCGAACAACCGCTGTTACCCCGCACGCCTCGCCAAGCCACCGCCTGAGGAATACCACCATGAGCATGAGATTGTTCTGGCGTTACGGCGATGACAATCGCCATCCGCCGCAGATGCTGGCGCGAGCCCTGGATCACCTGGGCTACACCGGCTACCTGCTCGCCATAGGCGCCGGCGGTGCCGATATGTGGACCACTGCCGCGGCCCTGGCGCAACACACCGAGCGGGTGAAATTCCTGGTGGCGGCTTATGCCGGGGTCACCTCGCCGCTGCAACTGGCCTCGCAGGCGGCCACCCTGGATAAATTGTCCAAGGGGCGGCTAGTGATCAACGCTATCCTCGGTGAAACGCGCATCGCGCTGGCCCATGGTTTATTTCTCGAACACGACGAGCGCTATGCCATGGCCGAGGAATACTGGTCGCTGTTCCGCCAGTTGTTCAGCGGCGAGCAGACAACCTTCGAGGGCAAATACATCCGGGCGCGCGGTGCCCAGTTGCAGGTCGAATCGGTACAACAGCCGCACCCGGAATTATTTTTCGCCGGCTCATCGGACCCCGCAATTCAATTGGCGGCGCGGCAAATGCAGACCTACCTTACCTGGGGTGAGCCGGTGGAGATGGCCGCGGAAAAAATCCAGCGGGTAAAAGAGGAAGCGGGCAAGCTGGGGCGCACACTGAAATACGGTATGCGCCTGCATTTGATTGTGCGCGATACCGATGAGCTGGCCTGGGCGGAAACCCAGCGGATTTACGACGGCTTCGACAAGGAAAAAATTGAGGTCGCGCTCAAGGTCAGGGCCACCTCGGATTCGGTCGGCGTGCAGCGCACAACGGAACTGGTAAAAAATAAATCCCTGAGCAAGGATGCACGGGAGTTCGAGGTCGCCCCCAACCTCTGGGCCGGTTACACCCTGACCGGCAAGGGGCCGGGCACAGCCCTGGTCGGCTCGCCGCAGACCGTTGCCGACCGTTTGCTGGAGTATTACAACGCGGGCATAGACACCTTTATCCTCTCGGGCAGCCCGCGCCTGGAAGAAGCCTACCGCGTCGCCGAACAGGTATTTCCGCTGTTGCCGTTCGAGGTGGACAAACCGGTTTCCATGCGGCGAACAGAAAGGTCACTGCGCGCCATCCTGGATACCAAAGACCTGGTGTCTGCCGGCTAAGGCTTTCCCCGCCAGCGCAGCAAATAATTACCCAACACAGAAACTGCATAATTCATCACCACGCCCAGCAGGGTGACCACCAGCGCACAAATCAGGATGATATCCATGCGTGCGGAAGCCTCAGCGGTCATCATCAGGTTGCCAAGGCCAGCTCCGGCATTGAACAGTAACTCACTGCCAATACAGGTGATCCAGGCGAACGGAATCGCCAACAATAAACCCGTAACCAGATTCGGCAATGCCGCCGGCCACAGTACCAGGCGAAATTGCTGCCAGCGACTAAAACCGTAAATCTGACCCACCTCGCGAAAGCGCCCATCGACATTGCGCAAACCTTCATAACTGTTCAGCACCATGGGATAAAACGCGGCCAGTGCAATAATAAACACCTTGGCCTCATCGCCATTGCCAAACCACAAGCCGATCAAAGGGGTTAAGCCCAACAGTGGAACCTGGCGGAGCGCGTTGTAGAGCGGATTCACCAGCAGCGCAACCAGGCGCGCGTAATACATCAACAAACCAAGGGATACTCCCGCAACAACTCCCAACGAAAGCCCCAGGGCTGTTCGCTCCAGGCTGCCACAAAAGTTAATCCATAATTCACCGGAATAAACCAGTTCCAGGAATGTACGGCCGACATCCTGTAAAGGAACAAAAGCATAGGCATGGGTTGCACTGCGACTCGATGTATATTGCCAAAGTACAACAATCAACAAGGGCAATAACAAGCCGCTCCAACCACTAAGCCATGTCTGCAACGGGATGAGCCTATTATTTTTTAATGCAGGTACTGCCACCCTGTTTTCTCCTGTCATCACAGATTATCGTTGGGGTTAGAGGGTTTCCAGCGCATCAGGCGATGCTCCAACAGGCGCAAACTTTTATCCAGGCCAAAGCCAATAAGCCCGGTTAGCACCACACCCACCAAAACAATATCGAGGCGCAACATTTGCCGTGCGAACTCCATCATCTGACCAATACCTGTATCCGCTGCCAGCAGCTCCACCGCCACCAGGATTAACCAAGCACGCCCCAAGGCTATACGCATTCCGGTAAGCACCGGCGGTACAGTGGCAGGCAGTAAGATATCGCGATACAACGCCAGGGGTTTAAGCTGATAGACTCGCCCCACTTCGATAAAACCACGGGGAATATTGCGCACTGCATCGGTTGCGGCTTGTGCAACCGGAAAGAAAACCGCCTTTACCAAAATTACAATTTTGAAGGTTTCGCCTATACCCAATAACAAAATCAGCATAGGGACCATAACCAGCGTGGGAATATGACGCAAAAGCTCAAAGGTAAGGCCAAGGTAAGCCCGAACCTGGGGAGAAATAGCGAGCAACACACCAACAATAACCCCCGCAACTGCCCCTATCCCAAAGCCACTGAATAACCGAAATAAACTGATACTGAGGTTATCCTGCAGTTCACCGCTCTCCGCTAGCTCAACAAAACTGGCCCACACCAGGGCGGGCGACGGCAATATCTGCTCCGGAACCCACTGCTGCAATGTCGCCCAATACCACAGCCATAAAAGCGCCAGGGGCGATATCCAGGCGGCCAGTGGCTGCAAAGGCCTTAGGGAAATATGGCGCAGGACAGCAAACCCGATGACCGGTTCTTTTACCTGCGCCTTGGCATCGACACCAGGGCTCAGCGGATTCATTCATTCGCCTCGACCGGGACTGGCCAATAATGTTCCAGTCCAAGGGCTTGAATAGCCACACTCACAAAACCGGCCTCAATCAATTCCTCTGCGGCGACAGGCTTGCGAATCAGGCGTGCACTCCGGGCATATGCATTCAAATCACGGTAATGCTCCAGCAAGTCAGGCCCCACCAGCGGTGACCAATAATTTTTCCAGCTGATATTGTCATCAAGGATATCCAGGCGGATCAGGGATTCAGGCAAGCCCATGCGCGCCTGCTCACGGATATAAGCATCCTGGTTCTCCGGTTGTGACACCCAATGCACAGCGCGCACAGTCGCTGTGGCCAGCAATTGGGTAATCTCGGGATAAGTGTCTACAAAGGATTTACTGCCCCAAAGTTCGGCACGCATACGCCAGGATACAGGTGCGACCTTGGTCGACCAGATAATTTTCCCCACGCCTTTTTCTGTCAGGGCATGGGCATCACTCAAGGTAAAAAAGCCATCGACATTGCCGGCAGACACTGCCGCTGCGCCGGCCTGGGGATTGAGGTTCATAATACGGAAATCGCGCAGCGTTAAACCCTCCGCGGCCACCAACTTGGCAAAGGTTGCCTCCCAGGGGCGCCCTCGATGCAAGGCGATACGCTTACCCTTTAAATCGCGAATCGTTTTTGCTATGGAATTTTGCGGTACGACCAGATAAGTATTGTTGCCGACACTACCCGGTACAATAAGGCGAGTGCTGATACCTGATGCATTTAAAATCAACGATGGCAAGTCACCGTAAAAGGCAAAATCAATTTTACCACTGGCAAAACTCTCATTGACCAGGGTCGCCACTGCCGCCGTGGACACCGGAATCCATTCAATTCGATACTTATGTTTTGCCAGCGCCTCGCGAAATAACTCATCGCGCGCAACGACTTGCGGAATACCCGCAAACGTCAATTCACCGGAACTGGCATTGGCCACTACAGCAACACGCAACACCTGCTCTGCCGCACTTGCACATACACTCCTGGCCAATACCACTATAATGAATACAGCAAACCACAAACGCGCTATATCAACTTTCAAAAACGTCATAAAAAACCACACAACCCTACAAACCATTGTTTGACACTGATTGCCAATCGATAACCGTTGATTGACCACCTTCTACCCCTCCCGCAAGCGGCAGAGAGTTAACAGTTAATAAATAGCAAGATATGAACCAGCTTATAGGGAAGGCGTAACTATCGTTTTGATTCCATCCCGCAATCATTGCCAGGCATTTACGGTAAAACTCACTAAAACAAGGCCTGTATTAAATCCCGGGTTTTAAAAAATAACATTTACTGCCAACAGCACCCGGGCAAATGTGCAAAACAAAACACTTGGGCAGCAATACCCGCTGTTGCATTACAAGCACATGCAGTGTTTGTTTTTAAACACAGGCGATTAAAATCAATCAAAATAACAGCCCGTGATGCGGCAGTGCTGAAAATTGCACACACAGGGCAGAGTGCAACAAAAAATTTCCAGCATGGCATATTTTCTGCTTTGAAACAGATATGACTAATGACCAGACCCTGGCAGGTTTTATCTACCACCACACTGACACAGTCAAGAGTACAACACCTGGAATCACCGCCCTGCAGTACAGCTGATCGAACAGCGCAGGCATTAACGCAATGGGAGTTATCATGAGCGCACATGCTTATTCAGCAGCAAGCCGACGTCATGCCCGCTATTACGTTCGCGACCTTGCGGTCGAGCAGCGCGCTTTACCGCGCAAAAAAGCCGATGTCGTGGTGTTGGTGCCACGCCAACAAAAACTCGGCGAACTTACACCACCCAAGCAGCACCGTGGAAGTTTCCTTCTGGCGCTACTACTGGTCGGCGCTGCGCACCTGGCTGTCGCCTGGCAACTGCTCAGCCAGCCTGAGCCAGTGATTACCAAGGCAGAAATTCCGCCCATGACGGTAGAGTTTTATCGCCCGCCGGTAGAGCAACCACCTCAGCCTGAGCAACCGAAAGAAGAGCCTCCTCCACCAAAACCAGAGCCAGTGGTCGAAAAACCCAAGCCTGTAGTGAAGAAAGAGCCACCCAAACCTGTGGAGAAAAAACCTGAGCCTGTGCAGGACGTTATTGTGCCAGAACCTGTTCCAGCACCACCGCCGCCACCTGCCGAGCCAGTGTTAACCAAAGCCACTGCCGATGCGGGCTACCTGCGCAATCCAGCGCCCCGCTATCCGGACTTTGCCCAGCAGCAAGGCTGGGAAGGCACAGTGCTGTTGAATGTTCATGTACTGGCCAATGGCAAACCCAAAGCCGTGGAAATCAAACAATCCAGCGGTCGTAAAATCCTCGACGACTCCGCTGTACAAGCGGTAAAACGCTGGACATTTGTACCCGCAAAGCTGGGCGAGACGGCAACGGACTCCTGGGTAGAAGTGCCGATTGATTTCCGTCTGGCCAACTAAATACCCAATCCATTGAACAATTAATTTTTGATGTAAGTGAGTAAGATTATGAATGAGCTTTATACCTTTGCTGTAGAACTGACCTTTTGGTTATTGATCGCCTTTTCGATCATCACCTGGGCGTTAATTCTGATAAAGGGCGTACAAAATATATTGGCCAGTAACCGCAATCGCCGTTTTACCCGCGCCTTTTGGAGCGCGACAGACCTGAATGCAGCCGCTGCATTGGAAAACCATCAGGGTTCTGCCGCACAGGTTGCACAGGTCGGTTTCCGCACCCTGCGCAGTGCAGATTCCAGTTACGGACTCGACCTTGAACACAGCTGGGATCGCCAGGATTTACTGGAGCGCCACCTGCGCCAGCAAATCCAGAAAGAGCGCCGCTCACTGGAAAGCGGCCTAGCGGTCCTGGCCTCCATCGGCACCACAGCTCCCTTCGTCGGTCTGTTTGGAACCGTGTTCGGGATTATCGAGGCATTGACAGCCATCACCAGCAATTCGTCGGCCAGCATCGAAGTGGTGGCCGGCCCCATTGGCCATGCGCTGGTCGCTACCGGTTTCGGCATCGCTGTGGCTATTCCCTCGGTACTGGCTTACAACTACTTCCTGCGCCGCCTGAAACTGATCGCCGCCGACCTGGATGATTTCGCTACCGACTTTGTTACCCTGGTGCAAAAAGCCGGTTTCCGCATCAAGCCCACCGCTATCACTACCAAACTGCCCAGCCGCAACAGCGAAAACAACACCGGCACCGATAAATCCACCGAGGTATTTGCATAATGGCTATTTCCAGTAGTAACAACGATAGTGACGAAGTATTGAGTGAAATCAACATCACACCCATGGTGGATGTTATGTTGGTATTGCTGGTGGTATTTATTATCACGGCTCCCTTGATGACCAACTCCATCACCGTCAACCTGCCCAAAACCGAATCCACGCCCCAGGTGCAGCAACCGGAAAAACCCCTGACCTTAAGCATCGATGCCAACGGATTGATTTTTCTCGATAAGGAAGAATTTCCGATCCAGTTTGTGGAAGAGGAACTCGCCGCACGCAAGGCGGCCAATCCGGATATACGCCTGAGCCTGAATGCCGATGAAGCCGTATCCTACGGTGTAGTGGCGAAAATCATGGTGATTATCGAGCGCGCCGGCATCGATAAATTGGCGGTGATTACACAACAGGATTCCCTGTAATTTTTTCTGATCGGAAAAGACCAAAAAGACGGTGAAAATACCGCCTTTTTGGTCTTTTAATTCCACCCTGTCAAATAGCGCTGTAGATATCCAGTCGATGAAACTCTGGCACGTCAGTGAAACACCCGGCATTAACCTTTTTGAACCGCGCCTGCCGCCAAGCCCCGATGCAGGCATAGATTATCCTGTCGTCTGGGCTATTGCAGAGTCACACCTGGTCAACTACCTGCTTCCGCGCGATTGTCCAAGGATTGCCATTCGCCGCGCGCCACATTCCACAGAAAGCGATATCCACTATTTTTTTGGCGCGGCGTCCGCCGAGGTGATTATCTATATCGAAGCCCCCTGGCTTTATCAATCGCTCAATACACCGGTATGGCTTTATGAAATGCCCGCCGAATCCTTTGCATGTGCCGATACCACGGCGGGCTATTTTGTAGCCTGCCAAACAGTTGCACCTATTTCGGCCCGTCAAATTGATTCGCCCTTATCCGAGCTGCTGAACCGGGAAGTTGAATTGCGCATAGTCTCCCGGCTTCGCACCATGGCGGAAACCATCAAAACGTCCTCCCTCACCTTTTCAATTATCCGCCTGCGCAATGCCCTGCCGTGAGGTGTGAAATTTTTTTCGTCTTCACAATTTCCATAGCTAAAAAAAGGGAGCACCAGGCTCCCCGAAACATTACGTGGCTAAATCAGGCGGCAGATTGTTTTATATTTGCCAATACGGTTTCCAGCGGACGCGGATCTATCCACTGACGGGCATCCACCAGGTTGGGGATAAAATTCCAGCGATGCAGGAAGCTGATAAAATCCTGCAAACCGGCGATTGAGGTTTCGGATAAATCGGTTTTCAAACGCAGATGCGCATCCTTGCCATAGGCCTGGGTTACCCAATACTCGCTGCTATTCGTCTCGCGCGCGAGGAAGCGGCGCGTATCGTCTGGATGCTGCCAGGCCCACTGCTCTGCGCGCAGCACTTGCTCAACGATATTCACCGCCGAATCAAAGTGCTTGTCGAGCAGGTTGATATCGACTGTCAGGGTACGCGGCGTACCGTTGTTGGCGCGGATCAGAGGCTCCGGGTGCGAACCTGTATCTATAACAACATGTAAACCGAACTGGTGAGCGGTGTGTGCCGCCGAAGCGCCTTTCAGGAAGATCGCGTCCACTTCGCCGCGCAACAGCCCCAACAATTCCGCACCGCGGCCACCCTGGCGACGGCCGCTGAAGGTATTGGTGCCGGTTTCGGATTTAGCGGCGGGCTCATCGCTGTAAGTACCGCCAATCACATAATCCACCAGCTCCACGTCGGCTACACTCAGCCCTTCCAGTTTGAGCGCATTTTCCAAACCGCGCAGTGCCTGTGCGCGGGAGAAATCAATTTGTACTTTTTCCCACTTGGGTAAACCGAATTTGCGGCCTTTGAGATCCTTGACGGTTTTAATACCGGATTCAGGCAGTGTCAGAATCAGTTGTACCTCATCCGCCCAGGACAAACCCAATACACGGGTTTCGCGACCGACGGAACGCGCCCAGATAGCGGGAATATTGCCGCCATGGCGCACGGAGTTAACCAGGGTGTGATCGAAATGTGATTCGCGCACCGCCTGGTCATTGGATTCACGCAACGATTTAATGTCGGTGCATTGGGATTTGAAACTTTCTTCCAGCCAACCTTTTTGGACGGCGATTCCCAAACCGGTTGGAACCGGGCAGCGGGTATACCACAGGACATCGAGCGGCTCTGAGTGACTCATGTGTGATTGCTCCTTTAAAAAGCCAATGGGTTAATTCAGTTGCAATTGGCTCAAAAGCAAGGCCCATGCCAGAGTCTGTTACAGAATAAACACCGCGATAACCCTGTATTTTCACGCAGCAGATACAGGCATTATCTATTGGGCTGTGCAATTAAAAACATCGCCCGTCACATTGATGTGCAAAATTCAGCATTACCCCAAGCGATGCTCTGTTGCCAGGGATGCACCATCGCGTGAAGATTCATCAAAAGAAGAATCGCGCAGCAAACCATGGCGTTTTAACAAGGTGCGCATCACATTGCGCGATATTCCCAGTAAAGCAGCGGTATGAACCTGGTTGTGGCTGCTGTAACCAAACGCCTCATGGACAATCAAACTTTCCAGGCAATCAAAATACGCGTCGTCCCCCCCCTGCTTGAATAAACGGCGCAGTTGCGTCGCAATAATATCCAGGGGACTTTCATTTAGGCTGACGCCTATACCATTCGACACAGAGCCAGGCACATGATCATTCCAACTGGATGGACGACGCCCATCCAGGTGTTCCCAACCACCAGTAACCTTCAGGTGTTCCGGCTTTATCACGTCCTCACCGGATACCAGCAGGGCAAAATGGATCACATTTTCCAGCTCGCGGATATTGCCGGGCCAGGCGTACTTTAACATCAGGTCAATGGACTGCTCGGAAAACACCGGTTTCTTATAACTCATCCTTTGGCTGTAATTCCGTAAAAAATATTCAGCCAGGGGCAAAATATCACCAGGACGCTCACGCAAGGGGGGAAGGCGAACATGGGCGATATTAATTCTATAAAGCAAGTCGCGTCGGAAGTGCCCGGCGTTCACGGCATAATCCAAATCGACGTTGGTTGCCGCCACCAGTCGCACATCGACTGGAATACTTTTGCGCGAGCCGATGCGAACGACTTCACGCTCCTGTAAGACACGCAGCAGCTTGACCTGCAAAGGCAGGGGTAAATCGCCAATCTCATCGAGGAACAGGGTTCCGCCATTGGCTGCTTCGAACCATCCCTCGCGCTTGCCGGTCGCTCCGGTAAATGAACCTGCCTCATGGCCAAACAATTCGCTTTCTGCCAACTGGTCACTGATTGCACCGCAATTAACAGCCAGGAAAGGCCCTTTCCGGCCACTCAGGTGGTGAATATGGCGGGCCACCAATTCCTTACCGGTTCCCGTTTCCCCACCAATCAGCACAGGCGCCTCACTCGGTGCTATACGCTCAATATAATCGAGCAGCTCTGCTGAGACGGGATCAGAGAAAACCAATGCCTTGGCCCTGACAGACAACGGCTGGGCGTTGCCTCCTTCCAACGACAGGATCATGGGTTGCTTGATATCTTCGCTCACAATAATTACTCAATGCTGGAAAGCTGTGCTGGGTTTTGGATAGCTGGAACAAGTGGCGCCAGTGTAAAAGCTGATCATCCATTTCTTAAGGAATTTATAACTATAAACTTATAACTGATTTCTTGTTATACCGATTAAAAAGCAACAGCCTGCTAACGCACCGCTCCAATCCCTGCTGGATAACCAGCAAATTTTGCATCTCCCCAACCAAAATGATCAAAAAGCAACATTGCATAAAAATTATGTTGAAAATGAAACAGACGGGACAGTTCACATAATTTTTAAAAAAACTTTTTTCGAAATAATTCGCGGTTTTTTTAGGGAATCCAGACGACTTATCACCTTCTTAAGGTGGCACAGATAGTGCTATCCGGTCTCCATCTGTATGCGAATTTTATCCCATACAGTGTTGGTTTATTTTTTTCCGGGGAATGTGTATGCGTTTTAGTAAAAAGCCCTTATCGATTATTGTGGGCGGACTCATTGGTATCAGTGCCACAATTCAATTGGCCAGTGCAGAAGAGGTTCAACAGGTATCAGCCTATCAGGAGGCAGATTCAGCCAAGGCAGGAAGTTCAACTTCCAATGCGTCATCAGCCGGGGCAAATGCGTCAAATCGTTTGGAAAATGTGTTGGTTACCGCGCAGCGGCGCAAGGAAAATATCCAGCAGGTACCCTCTGCCGTTAGTGTGATTGGCGGCGACAAATTGGTAGCAACCGGTGTTGGTCGCACAGCGGCAGAAATTACCCAATTCGTACCCAACACCTCCGCCGGCCAAAGCAATGGACACAGTCGGCCACGCTGGTGGATCCGCGGTGTGGGGACTGGTACCCAGGGACTGGACTCTCCCAGCCCGGTGGGTATTTACCTGGATGATGTCTATATCAGCAACGCCAGTGCTACTGCGTTCCCCCTGTTCGACCTGGAACGGGTTGAAGTATTGCGCGGCCCGCAGGGAACCCTGTGGGGTAAAAATACAACCGGTGGTGCGATCAACCTGATCTCACAAAAACCCAGGTTCACACCGGACGGTTACCTAAAGCTGGACCAGGGCAGCCATGACAGCACCCTGATCCAGGGTGCTGTTGGTGGCGCTATTATTGAAGACAGCCTGGCGGCGCGAATTTCTATCCACCAGGATACGCGCGATGGTCTTTTCAATAACAGTTTTACCGGCGAGAAAGATTTCGCTTACCGCGACTCTGCCACCCGTATCCAATTACTGAGTCGCCCTGCCGATGATGTGGAACTCCTGTTTAATCTGCACTACCGCGATTATCGTACCGATGGTGCCAATGCCACCGTCATAGGCACAGGAACAAACGGTGCCTTCTGGACCAACGGTGCCACCTATATCCCCAGCAAAGATCGCACAATCGTGTCCAGCAATGTCGACCAGTTCAGCGATATTAGCCAGGATGGAGCACTGCTCAACCTTAACTGGGCTTTGCCGGGCGGTTATGAATTAACATCTATCACGGCCTATGAAGGCTATGACAGTCAATCACTCAGCGACAGCGATAACACCCCGCTGGAAATTTCCCGTGGTTACACCGATGCCAAAACCAGCCAACGCTCACAGGAGATTCGCCTCGCATCCCCCAAAGACGGTAATTACCATTGGGTAGCCGGTGTGCATTATTTTACCGACCGCATTAATTCCGATGCTGCCAGCGGCACCTTGCCTACGGCACAAAAACCGGTTGGGCGCGCGGATGCCTACAGTGATACGGTGTATCGCCATGACAGTGAGAGCTATGCCATCTTTGGCAACCTCACCTATAACGTCACCGATCGTTTTTCCTTCACGTCCGGTTTGCGTTGGTCGCGCGAAGAGAAATCCATCGACCTGTATTACTACCAGGCGACGCCCAATCCGGTCATCTTTAATGATCAAACCCGCTGGTGGCTTCCCTCCTCAGTGTCCTCACCTATTGCATTGCGTGTACGCCAAGATGACACCAATGACTGGAGCGATTGGACCTACGACCTGACCCCCGCCTATGAACTGAGCGACAGCTCCCGTGTTTACGCACGTGTTGCGCGCGGTTTCCGCGGCGGCGGCTATAACAGTGCGCCACGCACCCAGGACAGCATCAGCGTACTGGAGCCGGAATACCTGACCTCTTATGAGGTGGGTTATAAATCAGAATGGCTCGATGGCCAGTTGCTGTTGAATGCCAATGTCTTTACCTACGAATACGAAGACATCCAAATCAATGCCGTATTGCCCTCCCCCACCGGTGCACTGTCGCAATTGCGCAATGCAGCAGAGGGTGACGCCCGCGGTGCCGAACTTGAAATCCAGGCATTGGTTACAGCCAATTTACAGGTGCGTATCGGTTTGGGATGGCTGGATACCGAGTTCAGCAATTTCAGTGATGTGAATGGCGATTATTCTGGTAATCGCTTCGTGCGCTCGCCGGAATTCTCCGGTGTTCTTTCATTGGATTACCAGTACCCGCTGGAAAATGGCAGCAGCCTCACCTTGGGTACCGATTGGAACTACCAAACCCGATATTATTTCTACACCAATAACCAGACAGATCCCAACCTGGCCCAGGACGACTACGGCACAGGCTCGGCACGTATTTCCTGGAAATCGGTCGATGAGCGAATAACCCTTTCGATCTACGCCAATAACCTGAATGACAAGCAGTATAAATTGCATACCTTGCCACCGGCAGCGGGGGCAGCCGGTAATACGGTCAACTGGTCTGAGCCGAGGAATTACGGCGTGTCGTTGGTCACACGTTTCTAAGCGGAAAAAATACAGGAGGATGGATTATCCAATCTACCTCCTGGACACAGGCCTGTTGCCGCCGATGTCCCGCGCCTTGTCAGCGCAGGTGGCATATGAATGGGATACCGACCACTATGGATACCGATAATTTTATGCCCAACAGATCCGGACGATTAAATCAACTGCTCTACGCCCGATGTCCTGTACCCTCACCGCTGGCACTTGCCATGCAATTGGGCTGGATTGAAGAAGCCATGTACCAATTGGCAGGCATCGAGGTTCGCTCGCTGTTTGAAAGTAATAACCCCGCCGACATGCCACGGCATTTCGAGATCAACCAGGTCAATGCGTTTCGCCAGGGTGGCAGCGCACCTGTCATCTGGGCCAAGTCCAAACACCAGGACACCCGCGTCATTGGTCTCACCTGGACCGATGAATACCAGACCCTGATTGCCCTGCCGCAATCCGGCATACACCAGGTCAAGGATTTACGCGGCCGTCGCATAGGCCTACCGCAACACAATATCCAACTGGATCACTCCCGCGCAGCGGCTTTGCGCGGCTTTTGTGTGATGTTGGAAAGTGAAGGCTTATCGCTAAAAGATGTGGATATTATCGATCTGCCCGACCATGAAATTCCCACCCAGGTACGCGATGGACAGGTTGTGTCTACCGGCACCGGACGGCGTGGACGCTACAGCTATAGCAGTGAAATCCATGCGATCAGCCACGGTTTGGTCGATGCTGTCTATGTGAAAGATGTACGCGGTGCCCAGGCGACCCATTTATTGGGGGCACAGGTGATCGCCGATATCAATCACCATCCCGACCCTTATATTCGCCTTAACAACTGTACACCGCGGCCCTTAACCGTTAATACCTGGTTACTGGATCATTACCCGCATTTGGTGGATTGCCTATTGCAACAAACCTATACCGCCGGCGAGTGGGCGTTGCGCCACCCGGATGAAACCCTGTCGCTCCTGAGTCGCGAGGTAGGCTGGTCGGAGAGTTGGGTTAGCTACGCCTATGGCAAAGAAGTGCATCGCAGTTTGCAATTGGATTTGAGCCAGGAAAATATTAAACGCCTGGGTTTGTATAAGGATTTTTTATTGAAATACCATTTTATTGAGCAGGATTTTTCCGTCAGCCAGTGGATCGATCCGGAACCCATGGAGCGTTTGCTTAAACAACTCAAGCACGGTAATAAACGCTCCCGGGTATTGCTCAATAGCAAAAGGCCAGCAGGGTTTAGCGGATTGATCCATTAAACAATAAAGCCCTTTTACCGGGCTTTATTGTTATCCCTTGGTCGATTCACTCACGCCGACAATGACAAGCTTTCCGGCGCAGTGACGACACTGGCACGACCTCGCACCAGGGGCAAGACTTCCTCGCCGACGCGATAGGCTTCTTCCAGGTGCGGGGTACTCGCCAGGATAAATGCATCGGCGCCCAGGGCAATCAAGTCATCCAGACGTCGGGCAACCTGTTCATAACTGCCAACAATTCCCTGCCCCTGGCCACCGCGCAACAGATTAAAACCCGACCAGATATTAGGCTCGATAATTAAATCCTTGTAGCTGTTAACCTGGCTGGGGCGAAAGCCGCTTTGGCGGCTGGCACCGACAGAATCCCCCTGGCGAGCCAGTTGCTGGCGATAGCGCTCCAACTGAACCGGGTCCAGGTTTTCAAAACCGCGGCGAACTTCGCGCCAGGCTTCCTCTTCCGTAGCACGGGCAACAATATCCACACGCACGGCGCACTTGATCTTGCGCCCCAATTGATCGGTCTTCGCTTTAACGCGATCGAATTTTTCACGCAGTTGTGCCAAAGGCTCCAGCCAGGACAAGTAATAGTCGGCGTGCCTGGAGGCAGAGACCAGCGCCGCATCAGACGAACCGGAAAAATAAATTTCCGGGAAGGTTTCGTGATTCAGGGGAAATGGCAAGCTGGCCTCTTCCACCTGATAAAAACGCCCCTGGTAACTAAAGGGTTTACCTTGCCAAACACCGCGCAAAATATCGAGGAACTCGGTCGTGCGTGTGTAGCGATCATCATGGCTGAACGAGTCCCCCCACCACAACTGCGCAGGTCCACCGCCGCCGGTAATAATATTAAACAGTGCGCGTCCACCCGTGGCACGCTGCAAACTGGCAGTCATGCGCGCGGCCGTTACCGGATTCAAAAAACCCGGCTGGAAGGCAATCATAAAACGAAAGCGACGGGTCTCCCGCGCCAGGAACGACGAAATCGCCCAGGGTTCATCTGTCATCGGAAAGGATGGCAGCAAACCGCCATGAAAACCGGATATTTCAGCGGCATGGGCGACTTCAGCAATATAATCAATGTAGCTAAAGCCATCCTGTCCACCACCACCCAAACCCGGATGGCGAATATGGTCCTGCCCCTGATACCAATCACCGCGATAAGGCAAGCGTGAGCGATGGGAACCCGGTTCACCATGGGTTGGAATACGCCAGAAAAAATCAATGCTCATTGTCTATCCTCTTAAAAATGCTCAGGCTGCCAGGGGTGAAGACGCCGACAGCGCTTTACGCAACAACGGCAACACATGCTGGCCAATACGATAGGCCTCTTCCAAATGGGGGCTGGCAGCCAGCACAAAACTCTCGATACCTGCACGGTGGTAAGCCAACAACCACTCAACGACTTGTGCATAGCTCCCCACTAAAGCAGCCGATGCGCCGGTATTGGCAACAGGCTGCGACCACAAGCCGGGCGCCAGGGATGCCACCGCACCCACATCGGCCTGCTGCCAAAAGCGCTGTGCATCGGCCAGGGCTTCCGCTTCTGACTCACGGGCCAATACATCAATGCGCAAACCCATCACTAAAGTGCGTTCCTGTTGATGAGCCAGTTGTTGCAATACAGTAATGGCCGGTACGAGCTTATCCACAGGCGCCGCCTCCAAAAGATGCACATCGGCCTGGCGTGCTGATAAGTCATAAGCTTCCTGCGTATCGCCGCTGAGATAGACGCGCGGAACCGGATTGCCCCCCAGAGGCCCCTGGAAGCCCCCGTCCAGCACTTCAAAAAATTCCCCCTTAAAACTAAAAGGCGCCTGGGTGATAACACCTTTGGCAACCGTTAAAAACTCATCGATACGCGCATGGCGTTTTGCGTTGGGCACAAAGTCTCCCAACTGGCGCCGCGCCGGTTCATCACCGCCCTTTGTCAATTGCCAGGCAAAGCGCTGGTTGCTAAAACGCTGGTAACTCACGGCATTTTTAGCGGCATATACCGACGAGCCACGCGAAGCTTCAAACTCGGTCAGCAATCGCAGGTGACGGGTAGAACGCGCCAGGTAACCGGCGATAATCCAGGATTCATCGCCCTGGGGGTCATGCGGAATCTGTATACCGTCAAAACCGGTCAAGTCCGCAGCGCGCGCAATTTGCAGCAGATAATCAAAATAGCTAAAGCTGTTACCACGCGGATCGGTAATGTCCTTGTGATAGGGGTAAGCCTCTCCGGGTAAACGCTCGCCACGTTTATAATGACGCGCATCGGCGTAGCGGGAATCGCGCGCACCAGGCAATTGCCACATAAATTCAACAGACATATCAACTCCTGATAATCAAACATCACCGGTAGACAGCAGCATATGTGCCAGATCAGGCAGGCGGGGCCAAGGGCAGGAAACAAGCTTGCGTTAGATCAAATAATCGCACTATTCGCCTGAAAAATGGGCTGCCACAACCCTGCTTAGGAAAGGCAGCCCGGAAAGCAGTGTTTAATTACCAACAAAACAATCCATAAATTGCTGGAAATTAAACAGCATGCGAGAGAAACAATCAGGCTTTACCACCTTGACGCCAGAGCTGCAGTAATTCGTGGGCGGCCTCCAATGGACGCGGATCAACCCAATCGGCAAAATCAAAATCGTTTTCCAGGAAACCGTGTAACCATAAGGATTTTTTCTGCTGCTCAAACCAGGCTAAACGCTGGGGCGACAAATCCGGATGGAGCTTTTTATGGAAATCATCGCGATAGGCTTCTACAACCGCACTGCTGCTGCCGCGCGTTTCTCCCTGCAAAATACGATGGACGTCTGCTTCATGGTCTACGGCCCAATCCGCTGCACGCAGGGTCTGGGCTAAAAAGCGCACCAGGGAATCGAAATGGTTGTTAATAAAATCTTCATGGACAGTAATAGGACGCGGTGTTCCGTTATTCACGCGATAGCCCGGGTCAGGTAAACGATCCAGGTCTATACCGACCACGACACCGGCAGCACGGGCTGCGTCAACCGCTGAGGCGCCCTTTACATAGACGGCATCTACCTTGCCCTGTACCAGGTAATCAATGCCACGCCATAAACGCAACCCGTCCTGCAGGTGCGATTCCAGATTTTCTGTGCGTGTGGGATTTTTACGATTGGAGGGCACCTCAACCAACTCCACATCGTCGAAAGTCAGGCCAGCGTAGTGCAGCACCCCGCGGTAACCCTGCAACGACATGCCCCGCGCAATACTGGTGCCGCGCTGGTGTGAAGCAAGCGCGTGCTCATTCCAGTCAGGTAGTGCCAAACGCTTGCCTTTCAAATCTTTCGGCTCACGGATAGCGGAATCCGGGCGAACCAGAATCGCTTGCCACTCCTCGATCCAGGTTAAACCGATCAAACGTGTGCGGGCACCCTGGGCGCGGGCGGCAAGTGCGAGGATATTACCGCCCTCACGAATCAGTGAGGGCAAATCGTGATCGTAGTGATGGCGGCCCAGATCGCGATTTTCCTGTAGCGTATCAATCGCAATCTTGTCATTGGCAAATTCATCGCCCAGCCAGCCCAATTTATAGGCAAGGCCAGTCGCTGTGGGTACAGGGCAGCGGGTAAACCAAATATTATCCAGCGCTGTTGCGACAGTTTGCTGGTCGAGTTGTTGTGGTGCTGTCATCGGGAACTCCTTGCTTGCATTGGGATATCGTAAAAAACTGCCGATACGGCAGTGTTCAATAAACACAAGCGCCCAAGCAGAAACTGTTCCACAAGCTCAGGGGAAACACCAAACCTGCCCTGCAACAGCTTGCCAGGTATCGGGAGGCAACACCCCAATATAAAAATCCGTGCGTCCTGCTGTGCGAAACACAACAGAACACAGGCATGGCGTGTTAACAAAGCAACAGCAAAAGGGTTTATCACATCCGTGCAACCTCAATACAACATAAGCACAGGTATTGTTTAGCCCACACACCAAGGCGTTGCCGGCAATCGCCGCGCCTCTATTTTTATCCGTTATTTTGGCCTGCGCCTTGCTATAAACATGCGCTGCGCTGTGTTGTTCCGAACACCGGATAACCCTCCTGTGCAGATACCAACAGCCACCTGGATAGGTTTTTTAACCACAGGCTGGCACATCAAGCTGACTTAATTATTGGTTTCAGGATTTTGCTTCCATGACATTTTCACTCACCCAACTTTTGCATTACTCATCCCTGGGTTCCGCCCTGTTATTACTGGGTTGCCTGGGCTGCCCGGCACAGGAAATCCACTGGCATGAGTAAATCCTATCCCCTTTTGCGCTGCCTTGCGCTCTACCGCGAAATGCCCTGGCGCTTCGCATTAACGGCTACTCTTTTTGCCGCCAGCAATTTGAGTATGGCCTGGCAACAATGGTTATTGGGACGCGCTATTCACGATGTGGAACTGGGTAAGGCAGTGGTTGCCCAGGCCGATGGTTCGCTGGATTATTCCGTGGCGCTCGGCTGGCTGGCCATTTTGGTGGCAGTGGCCCTGGGGCGAGGTTTGATCCAATACCTGGGTGGATTACTGGCCCTGATTATTGGACAGGATTTATTATTTATTTTGCGCGAACGGATTTTCGCCCAGGTACAGCACCTGGATTTGGCCTACCACCGCGAACACGGTGTTGGCGGCATGGTGACACGCACCACCCGCGACAGCGACAAGTTGCGCGATGCCCTGGTGAATTTCTGGCGCCAGGTGTTTGAAACAGCCCTGCTGATTATTGCCACGGTTGGCATGCTCTGCTGGTACAGCCCACTACTTGGATTGGTACCCCTGGTCATTACCCTGGGCGGCATGGCCATTTTGGTTAAGCAAACTGACAAACTGGTGACACTGGACCGCGCGGTTGGACAGGCCTACGACAACGTCAACCAAAATCTCACCGAAGGGGTTAGCGGTGTGCGTGTTATTAAAGCCTTTGGCCTGGAGCCATCACGCGTTGCCGATTTTACAACCCAGGTAAATCAGTTTGCATTTCACTCGCGCCAGGCGCTGGCTTATGCCTGCTCACACATTCCCCTGCCACAAATCATTATTGCACTGGGTCATGTGTGGGTATTGGCCTATGGTGCACACCTGGTCGGCAAAGGTGAATTGAATATCGGTGAATTGGTAGCGTCCGTGCTATTAGCCAATACCCTGGTATTGCGTGTGGAGGGTATCGGCAGGGTTATGCAGGTTTTTGCCGATGCCCGCGCGTCTGCTGCACGCATTTGGGAATTGTTGGATGCCCGCCCGACGATTGTCAGTGGCCAACACAAATTACCGGATGGTGAACTGGGTGTACGCCTGGACAAGGTTAGTGTCCATCCCGCGCAAAAAGACAAAGCGATCTTGCAGCAATGCGACCTCAACCTGAGGCCCGGAGAAATCATTGCACTGGTGGGGACTACCGGCAGTGGGAAAAGTACCCTGCTGGGATTATTGCCACGCCTGATCGAAGCCGATGAGGGACTCATCCAATTAGGTAATGACCAGCAAGGTTGGCAAGACATCACACAACTGGACACAGAAAACCTGCGCCGCCGTGTCCATGTTGTAGCGCAGGAAAGTTTTTTATTTTCCGATACCCTGGCGGCCAATATGCGCCTCGCCAAACCCGATGCCAGTGATGAAGACATCCTGGAGGCGCTGCGCCTGGCCAGTGCCGACGATGTGTTGCTGCGCCTGGAAAACGGTTTGGACACCCGCATCGGCGACCGCGGTATTACCTTGTCCGGCGGCCAGCGCCAGCGCATCTGCCTTGCCCGCGCACTGTTGGGGCAAGCGTCTCTGCTCGGATTGGACGACGCCACCAGCGCCCTGGATGCCGCTACCGAGCAGCGCATTATCGACAACATCCGCCAACTTAAACATTCCCAGGGGCGCAGCCTGAGCTTGCTGATCGTATCCAGCAAACTCTCAACCGTACTGCTGGCAGATAAAGTAGCCCTGCTGGAGCAGGGGCGCATTGTTGCCGTGGGTACACACCAGGAATTGGCGCAGCACAATTCCGTTTACCGTGAATTAATGGGAGTTTCCAGTGGCCAATAATTTTCGTGGCAATACTGCCCTCAGCGATATCCAACTGGAAGAAGCCTTGGCAAAAACATCGCTGGAACGCGGCATGTTCTCGCGCCTGGTCCCCCTGCTGGGACCGGTCAAACAACTGGTATTAGGCGCGGTGTTGATCGAAACCCTGCTGGTGGCTGCAATTTTTATGCGCCCCTGGCTGGTCAGCGAAGTGATCGACAAAGGCTTTGACCGCCAGGCAGCCAGCATCGCGGTGGATTACCAGGTCATCCTGTGGACCGCCATTGCCTTTGCCCTCACCTGGACAGCGCGTTTTATGTTCGCGGGCCTGGGACAATACCTGGCGGGTCGCGCCGCTATCCATGTGATTAACCAATTGCGCATTCGTGTTTTCACCCATGTGCAACAACTCAGTGTGGGCTATTTCGACCGCACCAAGGCCGGTCGTATTACGGCGCGCGCCGATAGCGATGTCAACGCCCTGGAACCGCTGCTGATCCAGGGACCGCCAGAGCTGCTCTCTGCCCTGTTGCGCTGCCTGGTTGCCGGTATCATGCTCTGGCTGATCTCCCCCCTGCTGTTTGCCAGCATTGCCGCCATAGTGCCCATCATGGTTATCGCCACGGTGATTTTTAAAAAAATCTCCCAGCGCAATTGGGGAATAGTGGCAGAAAATCGCAGCCGATTTACCGCCCATTTGGTAGAAACAGTAGCGGGTGTGCGAGTGATCAAACAAACCGCGTATGAACCAGCCAACCAGCAGCGCTACCATACCCTGGTCGATAACTTTAACAAGGCATTAGTACATGGAAACATGCGCGCCAGCTGGTTTGCCCCCTTCACAGCCGTGTTAACCACAGCCGCGATGGCGGTGCTCCTTGTTGTTGGCGGGCGCGCCATCGCACTGGACCAAATTACACTGGGCCAATTGGCTGCCAGTTTATTTTATGTATTTATTTTCCTGGCGCCGCTACAGGAGTTGAGCGATTTGTTCGAGCGCTATGCCAATGGCTCTGCGTGCGCCCAGCGTATTTTCCTGCTGCTGGATACCCAGCCGGAGATTGTCGATCCGGAGCACGCCCAGGCGTTGCAGGACATCAAAGGTGCAGTGTCTTTTAACCGGGTACAGTTTGCCTATTCCCCCCAGGCAAGCCGCTGGGTATTGGATGATTTGGACCTGCATTTACCAGCGGGAGAAGTCCTCGCCATTGTCGGGCCGACAGGGCATGGCAAAAGTACCCTGGTGCAATTGCTGACCCGTTTTTACGATGTCAGCCACGGCAGTGTCACCGTTGACGGCATTGATGTGCGCGCCCTGCGCCAAACCGATCTGCGTCGCCATGTGGGTGTGGTCCTGCAAGATAATGTCCTGTTCAGCGGCAGCATTCTCGATAACTTGCACCTGGCCGCGCCTGAGGCAAAGGATGAACAGTTGATCGATGCGGCCAAAGCCCTGGATGCCCATGACTTGCTCAATGCCCTGCCCGATGGTTATCACACACAGGTCGGCCCCTTGGGATCACTACTCAGCCACGGCCAGCGACAACTGGTGTGCCTGGTGCGCGCCTATTTGGCCAATCCAACCATACTGGTCCTGGATGAAGCAACCTCCGCTGTCGATGTTAAAACCGAGCGGCGCTTGCAAATCGCCTTGCGTCGGCTCTGCGAAGGTCGCACAGCGATTATTATCGCTCACCGCTTATCAACTATTCGCGATGCCGACCGTATTGCCGTCATTCGCGAAGGCAAGGTAGTGGAATTGGGCAAGCACGACCAATTGCTTAACGCACAGGGTTTCTACGCATCCCTGTACCAAGCCTATGAGGAAAACAGCCTGGGCGTATACCATCAACTCCCGACACGCCATGAGCTTGGGGCAAGCGATCGAAATAATCGCGCACAAGACCAACCAGAAAAACAGGCAATGCCGGTTTAAATGGCGTCCAAAAATAACCCGGCAATTGCCGGGTTATTTTTAGTATCAAGCTGTAACTGGATGGATTACTGCATTGATAAAACAACTAAAACACAGCCACCGACACTTCGGTGGACTTAATCAGGGCAACGACTTCCTTACCGACAACCAAGCCCAGGTCATCCACTGAACGCGTTGTGATTACTGAAGTAATAATGCCCGCCGGTGTTTCTATATCGACTTCGGACACCACCGAGCCCCGGACAATTTCCTTGATCTTGCCGTGGAATTGATTGCGAACATTCACTGCGCTGATAGCCATAATATTTTTACCTTAAAACCTATTCACCAGGATAAACGAACTTCGCCCAAACGGCCGAAATCCACAAATGTTGGCGCAGGTACCTTACTGGTATCCTCGCCGCTGATCTCCGCCAATGCCTGGCGTTTGATACTGTTAAATTGTGCGCTATTGCGATCGCGCGGATGGGGACTGGGCACACTGATGACACGTTTGATACGCCCGGGATTGGGCTCCATCACCACAATGCGATCCGCCAGGAATACCGCCTCTTCCACATCGTGGGTTACCAGGATCATGGTGATATTTTCCTTGCGCCAAATATGCTGCAGCTCCTGTTGCAGATAACCGCGTGTCATGGCATCCAGTGCACCAAAAGGCTCATCCAGCAATAAAACATCGGGGCGATTGACCAGGGCCCGGGCAATAGCAACACGCTGCGACATACCGCCGGAGAGCTGGTGGGGCCAGGCATTCTCAAACCCCTGTAATCCCACCAATGCAATATGTTGCTGCACCAGGTCTTTTTTCTCTGCGACAGAGGCTGAGGAGTTTTTCAAAGCGATGCCCACGTTATCAGCCACGGTTAACCAGGGCAGCAGGCGATGTTCCTGAAATACAATACCGCGCGTTAGGCTTGGGCCAGTTACGGCAGCCCCGCCCAGGGAAATTTCACCGGAGTAATCTACATCCAGGCCCACCAGCAAACGCAGCAGTGTGGATTTCCCGCAACCACTACTGCCCAAAATGCTGACGAACTCTCCCGGCAATACTGTGAGGTTAATATCCTTGAGAACTTCCAGGGACGAACCCTGGTGATGAAAATGTTTACCAATATTCTTTAAACGAAGAACCCGATCCTGGATGTGATGTACCACCATTACACCAGCGCCTCCACAGGCGTCGCTACCTCTGCAGTACGGCGATAAATACCCGATTGCAAACGGAATACTTCCTGGATAGCAATATCGATTCGCTCCTGCACCGTTGCACTGGTTAAGTCGTACCCCTCAAAATCCGAGGCCTGGCTGTAAATCCCTGTGGGCACGGTAAAAGCCCCCAGGCTATTAAATAAGGGACGCAAATGGCTTTCCAGGATCAGCGCATGATGGGCACTGCCACCATTAGCGGCCAGGATAACAGCCTTGCCCTCCAGGGCATCGCGCTCTACCAGGTCAAACACATGTTTGAACAGGCCGGGATAAGCGGCGCGATAAACCGGAGAGGCCACCACAAGCACATCCGCAGCTTCAATGCGTTGCAGCACCGCTTCCTGTTCAACCGGCAACTGCTGGCGATACAGTGCACCGCCAAATCCGGTCGCTACCTGCGCCAAATCAATCACCTCAGCCTCGACCTTTGCCAGGTGGGCAAAACGCTCTACGATGGCATTTACCAACCCATGGGTTTTGGAGGGACTGCTCACCCCCCCGGAAAAACCTAAAACTCGCATAACAATTAACTCCGCGAACATAAATTCAATAATACTGTTGTAAACACCTATCCAAAATTCATGTCCAGCAATACTTGTGCCATTGAATTTTTAATGAAATATCTTCAATCGCACACAACCATTGCTGAAAAACAAACACCACCCCGCTCCGCCTGCTTAAAAACCAACATTGTTAAAAGGCATTGTGCTATTCAAAAACATCGAGCTATATGGATATAAAAAAGCATTATTTTATTTTTAATGACGATGGCCCTACTGTTTTAACAGAATTTTTACGTTACCCGCTTAATCCACTTAAGGAAAAAATCATGTCGATTTATAAATACATCAGTTATGGCCTTGGTGTTGTTCTGGTATCGATGAGTGCTGCTGCACAGGCAGCCAGTGAATACCTGGTTAGCACTGAATGGCTGGAAAAAAACCTGAACAACAAAAACCTGCGCATCCTTGAAGTCAGCGTAGACCCGGGACAATTTGAACGCGGCCATATTCCCAATGCGAGCAATATTAATTGGCACACAGACCTGGTTGATCCGGTAAAGCGCGATATTGCCTCACGTGAAAATTTTGAAAAGCTGCTGCGTAATGCCGGCGTCAACCAGGATTCCACTGTGATCCTGTACGGCGACAACAACAATTGGTTTGCAGCCTGGGGCGCCTGGGTATTTGATGTGTACGGAGTCAAGAACGTTAAGTTGCTCGATGGCGGCCGCAAAAAGTGGGAAAGCGAATCTCGTCCACTCTCGGTAAAAGTTGCCAGTACAAAACCGGGCAATATCAAGGTAGCAGACGCTAACCAGGCATTGCGCGCCTTCCTGCCGGATGTGGTCAGTGTTGCAACGCAGGAAAATCCCGCGACCAAACTGGTAGACATTCGTTCACCCGATGAATACAACGGCAAGATTTTCGCACCGGCAGGTGTACAGGAATTGTCGGTACGTGCCGGCCATATTCCCGGCGCGGTGAATGTCCCCTGGGGCCAGGCAGTTGCAGAAGATGGCACCTTCAAGTCCCCTGAAGAACTGCGCAAGGTATATGCGGCTGTGGGTATCGATGGCACCAAACCGATTATTACCTATTGCCGAATTGGTGAGCGCTCCAGCCACACCTGGTTCGCACTCAAGAAAATCCTGGGCTACGATGTGAAAAACTACGATGGCTCCTGGACTGAATATGGCAACGCTGTAGGGGTCCCGGTTGCCAATGTAGCCGGCACAGTGTGGGGCGGTAAATAATCTATTCCCGCACCTGCTATCAACCATAAAGCTCCCCCATCGGGGAGCTTTTTATTTAAGAAGATAATCCATGGCTTTTTTGTTATCTCCCGGGGTATTAACACGCGGCCTTGCCCTGTTGGTTGCCAGCCTGTTGATCGGTGCCAGTTGGTACCTTGCCAATCTCCATGAGCGGGAACTCTCACTCGCGCTGCTATTGGGTGCCCTGTTCGGTTTTGTATTGCAGCGTTCCAAATTTTGCTTTTTTTGCATCACACGTGATTTTGTAGCGCAGCGCAATAGCCTGGGGTTGCTGGGACTGGTTGCCGCCCTGGCAACAGGTATTTTGGGCTACAGTGCCGTTTACGGTGCAATCCTTCCCACACCGGTTGAGGGCCGCTTGCCTCCGGATGCCCATATAGGCCCGGTATCCTGGGTACTGGTATTTGCTGCGCTGGTTTTTGGTTCGGGCATGAGCCTGTCCGGCTCCTGTATCAGTGCGCACTTGTACCGTTTGGGCGAAGGTGCCCTGGCCTCCGCTGTGGCACTTATTGGTGTCATCCTGGGTTTTATCCTTGGCTTTGCAACCTGGAATGATCTTTACCTGCGTTTTATCCAGGAGGCTCCTGTTGTATGGCTACCCCATTATTGGGGATATGGCGGCGCCTTGTTAATCCAATTGGGATTGCTGGGTTTTATTGCCTGGCTCCTGGTGAAGCATCACCGCACAGTTGATACACAACATACGCCAGTGTCTTTTTTTACGGCATGGTTTGTAAATCGATGGCCAACCTACCTCGGTGGAATGTTGATTGGCTCTCTCGCCACAGTGGCCTATTTTCGCATTGCCCCCTTGGGGGTTACCGCCGAATTGGGCAGCCTTGCACGCACCCTTGGCAGCGAGGCCAATATACTGCCCAGCCGTCTCGAAGGCCTGGATAGTTTTTCAGGTTGCGCTACGGCCATCAAGGAAACCCTGCTTTCCACGAATGGTGTTTTTATTGTAGGACTGGTGTTTGCTTCATTCGCGGCCAGCTTATTCAGTGGTCAGTTCGCGTTTGATCTACCCGACCTGCGCAAAGTGTTGCGTCATTTTGTCGGAGGTATCTTGATGGGATGGGCCAGCATGACCGCGCTGGGATGTACGGTGGGCACCCTGCTGTCGGGTATTATGGCAGGCGCCTTATCTGGCTGGATATTCGCCGTATTTTGCATTATCGGCTTGTGGCTAACCCTGAAGCTGCGCACCCGGATCGCCTGGCTGAAATAAGAGAAATGGCGCCGTCAAAAATAGCGGCTAACACCCATCGCCGGGCAGCGCCATTAATGCACATCCTGTGTCTTTTGCTGCTGGAAATATTCAAAGATAAATTTCAGGATCAAAGTTAACAAAGCGATGGAAGCCAGGAGCAAGGCCGCTGTAAAGGCGCCAATGCTGTTGTAATCCTGATGCAGTAACTGCACATGTAGCGGTAAGGTATTAGTCTGCCCGCGAATGGAACCGGAAATCACTGCCACCGAACCAAACTCACCTACCGCGCGGGCGGTTGTCAGTACAGAGCCATAGAGTAAAGCCCATTTAATATTGGGCAGGGTTATCTGCCAAAACAAACGCCAACCATTGGACCCCAGTAAGACCGCAGCCTCCTCTTCCTCATGTCCCTGGGTCTCCATCAGTGGAATCAACTCACGCGCCACATAGGGGCTGGTCACAAAGACAGTGACTAACACAATGCCCGGCCAGGCGAATACAAATTGAATTCCATAATCAGCCAACCAACTGCCAAGCCACCCCTGGTTGCCATACAACAATAAATAGCACAGGCCGGCAACCACCGGAGAAATAGCATAGGGAGCATCGATCAGGGCAATTAACAGGCGCCGCCCCCAAAAACGGAAACGGGTAACACACCAGGCGATCATGATGCCGAACACCATATTCACCGGCAAAGTAATTAATACCACCAACAAGGTCAGTCGAATCGCTGCCAACATATCCTTATCAAGCAGGTTCCGGGAAAAGAGGGTCCAGCCACCCTGGAATGCGGCGAAAAATATTAGCAGCAATGGCAGTATCAAAAAAATAAAGACAACAATAAGCCCCAACCACACCAAAAGGCGGGCATAGCCGATGGGTTTGCGAGGTGTATATTTCACGGCAACTACCTAAGTTTGGGGGAGAGATAAAACCGCTGTGCGATTTGCAGCAATAACAGTAATACCAGGGATACCGTCAAAATAAACAAGGCAACGGCCGCTGCGGCCACATAGTTGTATTCGCCAATATAGGTAAATACCATCAACGAAATCACTTCTGTGCTGTAAGGCATATTACCGGCGATAAAAATAATCGCCCCGAACTCGCCCAGGCAACGCACATAGGACAAGCCTACACCCTGCACAAAAGCCGGAAAAATATGCGGCCACACAACACGCCGGAATATTTGCCAGCGATTAGCACCCAGTGACTCTGCAGCCTCCTCAAATTCCGGTGACAAATCTTCCAGCACCGGCTGGAGACTCCTGACCACAAAAGGCAGGCTGGTAAAAAACATCGCAACCACTATGCCATAAAACGTGTAGGAGACTTTGATATCCACAGGCGCAAGCCACTGCCCTATCCAGCCATTGGTCGCAAATAGCGCCGATAAGGTAAGGCCCGCCACCGCTGTGGGCAAGGCAAATGGCAAGTCGATTAAACTATCGATTAGCCGCCTGCCGGGAAATTCATAGCGCACCAGGATCCAGGCCAACAGCAGACCTAATACCCCATTAAAAAACGTGGCCACTGCCGCTGTCAGGAAGGTGACCTTAAAACTGGCCAACAGGCGCGGATCGGTAAAATAAAATACCAGCTCATTCCAGCTAATTTCCGCCGCTTTGAGTATCAGGGTAATAGCCGGCAGGAGTACGATGAGGCTCAAATAAAAAACACTCAGCCCTAGGCTGAGTGTTAATCCGGGTAAAACGCGCTTAGGTCTGGAGAGCAAACGCGACGGTGATTTCAACAATGACGATTCCTCTCACAGACCAGGGTAATACACTTACTTTTTCGCCTGGCGCAACAATTGGTCGAGCACACCGCCAGTACCAAAATGCTCCTGGTTGATCTTGTCCCAGCTACCGAAGACATCTTCCACGGCAACCAGCTTCAACGCCGGGAAGTTGCTGGCATATTCTGCCTTAACCTTGGTATCGTGGATACGGTAGAAGAAATCGGCCAATACCCGTTGGGCGTCTTCCGTGTAGAGATAGTTCAGGTAGGCGGTTGCCACTTTTTCAGTACCCTTTTCGTTGGCAACTTTCTCTACCACAGCCACCGGGAATTCCGCCAGTACGCTGATTTTGGGCACAACGATATCATATTTGTCTTCACCATACTGTTTGCGGATCAGGTTGACCTCTGATTCAAAGGTCAATAATACATCGCCCAATTCACGCTCGACAAAGGATGTGGTTGCGCCGCGACCACCGGTATCGAATACCACCACATTACCCAGGATTTTGCTAACGAAATCCTTGCCCTTGGCATCATCATTCTTGAACTTGTCCTTGGCATAGATCCAGGCAGCGAGGTAAGTGTAACGGGCATTACCGGAAGTTTTCGGGTTGGGGAATACCAGCTTGACATCGCTGCGTGCCAAATCATCCCAGTCTTTTATACCCTTAGGGTTACCCTTGCGCACCAGGAATGCAGTGGTGGAGTAAAAGGGTGAGCTGTTATTGGGAAATTTTTTCCGCCAGTCAGTACTCACAAAATTGCCCTTTTCATGCAGTACATCAATATCCGTTGACTGGTTAAAGGTTACCACGTCGGCCTTTAACCCTTGCAGGATAGAGGCTGCCTGCGCGGAAGAACCCGCGTGAGATTGTTGAACCACAATAGGGGTTCCGTGCTGTTTCTGCCAATGCTCCTGGAATTTGGGATTAATAACCGCAAACAGTTCGCGCGATACATCATAGGATGCATTGAGGATTTCCTGCGCTGCACTGGCAGTACCCGAAAATACCAGCAAGGCAGCAAGTCCGAGTGCCTTCAAGCCTTTTGTGTGACTCATGTTTAGCTCCTGAAAAAGAATGTGGATGTCATCGGGTAATGATTTAAACACATAAACGAAAGCGAATTTATACTGATATTTTCTATGCTTATAGCTGCCCATCCACATGGCTCACACCAATATCAACAGCCCCTTAATTCTGCCTCTTACCTAAACATATTCCCCACAACAACAACCCTGCCAATATCGGCAGCCACATTAAAAATACACACGGCAAGCCCTGGTATTGTCCAAGGATACTCCCTGCCAAGGCACCCACCAGGGAACCGGATATGGTAAATAAATTATACACACCGGAGATTTTTCCCTTGTCCATACTGACCTTGCTGAGCTGCAGGGTTTTAATCAGGCTAACCAATGCAGAGCCGCAGGCCAGCATCAGTGCACCGGCTATTAGCCCGGCAAAATTGCTTACTAATCCCAACAATCCCAGACCCAATATGCTGAGTACATAACTGGCATTCTGCAGCCCCTGTAGTGAAAAATGATTCAGTAGATAACCCAGTACAAAGGAGGCGCCCACCATGGCCATACCATGCAGGGTAAGCAAGCTAACCGCCTGGTTTTTTGACAGTGACAGGGCATTAACCGCGAGCACAATAATAAACGTGGTAAACACCGTGTTAATGGCGCTGTTAATAAATTCAATCACACAGCCTTCCTTGACCACAGGGATATGCCACAACTGTTTAAGTTGGGTACCGAGGGCTTCTGATTCGGCTGATGATTCGCGAACCGGCTGTACAGTCGCTCCTGCTTCACCGGGCAGTACATTGCCACTGCCAAATACCATGACACCGAAGAGTGCTGCAATCAGTGCGTAACACCACAGGTAATCCACACTGCCCAATAATACGCTGGCCAAGAAAGGCCCCAGGATCATCATGCCAAAGGTCTGCGACCCGCGGTACCAACCCGCACGCGATACACTGACTTGCGACAGGTAATGTAAAAAAGCGCTGTTCATCGACACCACCCGGAAAGGCACGGCCAATGCAATCAATCCACGCAGCAAGGCAATGGTGTACCAGAGGTTTACCCATGGCATCAATGCATTTAGCAACATAGGCACCAGGCTGGATATGGCGTAAATCCGCCGCGCACCATAGCGCGCAATAATAAATCCCGCAGGCAGGGTTACCAGCAAACGCCCGATGGCTTCACATACCGCGATATAGCCTATCTGCGCATCTGTTGCTCCTTTATCCAGCGCATAAAATGTAGTCACTACCCTTCCCATACCGATGGCAATACCACCAATAATGGCGAGCAGCATAAAACGACCCAAGGTGAAATTAGCGCTCAACAATCAGCCCCAACAAAATAACCACTATTTGATAACTCCCACACAGTGCAATAGGCAACGCACTTTTTGCTTGCGCAAAAAACAAGGGCGCCTAAAGCGCCCTTACAAAAATAACACTGACGAATATATCAAATGCGTGGATCCGGTGTTAAGCGCAGGTAAGGCTTAACCGCTTTGTAGCCTTTCGGGAAGCGACGGGCAATTTCATCGGCATCTTGCAAAGCAGGGACAATCACCACATCCTCACCCGGTTTCCAGTTACCGGGTGTCGCCACCTTGTGATGCTCGGTGAGTTGCAACGAATCAATCACCCGCAAAATTTCATCAAAATTTCTGCCGGTGCTGGCAGGGTAAGTAATGATCAGGCGGATTTTTTTCGCCGGGTCGATAATAAACAGCGAGCGCACCGTCAGCGTGGCGTTAGCATTGGGGTGAATCATGTCGTACAGGCTGGATACCTTGCGATCTGCATCGGCCAGGATCGGGAAATTTACCTGGGTCAGTTGGGTTTCATTGATGTCATTAATCCATTGGTTGTGGGAATCCACCGGATCCACACTCAGGGCAATCGCCTTCACATTGCGCTTGCTGAATTCGTCCTTGAGTTTGGCTGTCAGGCCCAGCTCCGTAGTGCATACGGGCGTGAAATCTGCCGGGTGGGAAAAGAGTACGCCCCAGCCATCACCCAGCCATTGGTGAAAACTGATGGTTCCCTGGGTAGATTCCTGGACAAAATCCGGTGCTTCATCACCTAAACGCAAGCTCATTTCTGACTCCTGTTAGTCATGGTAGGAATGTTGGCGTTTATGCTAGGCGTTTATAGCCGCCGGGAAAAATACTCTTTTGGAACTTGCTTAGAACCAAATGCATATCGCAAATGGTTATATATGAATAACTTCTAATTATTTCCCAAGGCATTTTCAGCCCTCTAGCATGCGCGACTTTGACTGCTATACCAGACAACTGGATACCTAAGCCAATGAAAATACGCGACCTGGATTTATCCAACAGCCCCGTCAATCAGGAACATGAAGCACTGGGCCTGCCACCGGTGGAACAAATTCCCCTCCATCCGGTGATTCGCGCGGCGGTATGGTTTGCCGTACTCACCCTGATTGGCCTGGTTGTCCTAGGCCTAACCCAATTGTTTGGCGGCAGCTGGCAACAAGGGGTAGATAACATCAAGGCCACCCTCGACGACCGCATGTTCTGGAGTGCCCTGCTGGTCGGCCTGCTGGCGCAAATCGTCGATGGCGCATTGGGTATGGCCTATGGCCTTACCTCCACCAGCTTCCTGTTGGCCACAGGTGCTTCACCGGCACTGGCAAGCGCTTCGGTGCATATGGCAGAGGTATTTACCACAGGCATTTCGGGGGTATCCCACGCCAAGTTCGGCAATGTCGATAAAAAACTGTTTGTGCGCTTGCTGGTGCCCGGTATCGTCGGCGGCCTGCTGGGCGCCGTGCTGGTCACGCAAATTGATGGCGACACCCTCAAGCCTTTTATTACGGTATACCTGCTGTTGATGGGCGCTTATGTGCTCAGCAAAGCCTTTCGCAAACACATAGCCACCCGCAAGGGCGAGCCCAAACACGTCGCCAAGCTGGCGCTGCTGGGCGGGTTTGTCGACACCTCCGGCGGTGGCGGCTGGGGCCCGGTCGTTACTACAACCCTGGTAGGCACTGGCCATGACCCGCGCACCACCATAGGCTCAGTTAACTTCGCCGAGTTTTTCCTCACCCTCACCAGCGCCGCCTCGCTATTTATCCTGGTGGAAGAAAGTATTTGGCATGTGGTGATCGGCCTGATTGTCGGCGGCCTTTTTGCAGCGCCCTTTGCCGCTTATGCCTGCAAGAAGTTCTCGACGCGCACACTCCTGATCCTGGTAGGCCTGCTGATTAGCGGCATTTCGCTGTTTAACCTTTATAAAGCCCTGCTCGCCTGATTCAGCATCAATGTACCGCCCTTCAATGCGAAGGTATCATCAACAAACACCAATGGTGCAACCTGCATGAGCAGGCGGGCAGTATCAAGATAAACAGGATTCATGATTTAAGCACCAGCAGACCATCGGCTGAGCGGGATACCCAAGGCTGGTCGCTGCCTGTCGGAAGAGTAGCCGGATCAAGCTTTTTTACCCAAGGTAGCGAACCTTCCCAGCCAAGTTGAAGGCACAGTCGTACCGTCTTGACGCTTGTGCAGTGCTGCAACAGCTCGCGCAACACACCGACACGCAAGCTGTAGGTGCTTTCAACCAGTTCGCGGGCTTCCTGCAACGACTGGCGCACACCGACTTCGCTTAACAGTTCCAGCAGCGCACGCTCCGGTGTCGAAACCTGTGGCGCCCCACTACGCTTTTCAAAGGGAGTCACATGCAGTAAGGCATCCGGCTGTTCGTCGAACAAGCGCTTGCGACGGTACTCAGCCGGAAAGCGTTCAGTGAACCACTCCGGCAATCGACCAGCCGTCCAGCCGTACAAGTGCAGCATAGGCTGCTGCGATACGTATTGGCGCAGGCCATACCAATCAAGTGCTGATTTACCACCGACATGTAACCCGGAGAGCCTGCGTTGTAGCAGCAGTAAACTGGAATACAGCGCCAGAGGGTCATTGGGACGACAAAACACTCCACGCGCTAAACGTGTAAGCCAACCAGCCCGAACGTAGTGAACGGCAAGGTCTGCAGAGATGCCCAGCGCCGCCAAATCTTCCGATGTGATCGGCATCCCCGGCGTTAACCGGGTATAGAGCAAATTTAATTTACTTGAGTTAGTCGTAGCCATACTACGATTATGGCAATATTTTCAAAAAAAGCCAATTTGGCTTGATAGAAAAAGTCGTAGCCAAACTACGACAACCGCAAATAAGTCAAAAACCTGCCAGGTGCCAAAAACGCGCTGCTGTAACTCATATCAACATCAACGCGACAGAAACTATCGCTCAGCGGACTAGATCCTGACGTTTTAACTGGCGTTTTCTTGCCGTAGAATGCCGCCTCTCTCTGTATTTGTGTTCAATGAGTCAACCTATGTCCAGCACCCTCGAAGCCCACGACAGCCATACTCCCATGATGCAGCAGTACCTGCGTATTAAAGCCCAGCATCGCGATGATCTGGTGTTTTATCGCATGGGGGATTTTTATGAGCTGTTTTTCGAGGATGCCAAGCGCGCGTCCGAGCTGCTGGACGTTACCCTCACTGCGCGCGGCAAAAGCAATGGCGAGCCCATTCCCATGGCGGGAATTCCCTTCCATGCCGCCGATGGCTATCTGGCCAAGTTGGTGAAAGCCGGCGTTTCGGTCGCCATTGCCGAGCAAATCGGCGACCCGGCCACCAGCAAGGGCCCGGTGGAGCGCAAAGTGGTGCGTATAGTGACGCCAGGCACCGTCAGCGATGAAGCCCTGCTGGATTCGCGCCGCGATAATTTATTGGTCGCCCTGCACCAGGCGGGCGACACCTTTGGCATTGCTTCTTTAGATATGGCCAGCGGTCGCTTTCTGGTGCTGGAGGTAGAGGGACTGGAGGCCGCCCTGGGCGAACTGCAACGCCTGAACCCGGCAGAGCTGCTGATCAGCGATCACCTGACCACCCCCGAACTGGTGGAAAACCGCAAGGGTCTGCGCCGCCGCGGCCCCTGGGAATACGACCTGGAAACAGCCGAGCGTTTGCTCGTGCAACAGTTTGCCGTGAAAGACCTGGCCGGCTTCGGCTGCGACCACCTGAAAACCGCACTCTGCGCCGCTGGCTGCCTGCTCAGCTACGCGCGCGAAACCCAGCGCACCGCCCTGCCCCATGTGCGCAGCCTGGCCCACGAAAATCGCGATGAAGCGGTCATCCTCGACGCCGCCACCCGCCGCAACCTGGAGCTGGATACCAACCTTACCGGCGGCGATGAACACACCCTGTTTTGGGTGCTGAACCGCTGCGCGACCAGTATGGGCAGCCGCCTGTTACGCCGCTGGCTCAACCGCCCGCTGCGCGATATCGCCCTGCTGCGTGGCCGCCAGGGTGCGATTGCCGAGCTACAACAGAATTACGCCTTTGAGCTAGTGAACAACATCCTTAAACGTGTGGGCGATATGGAGCGTATCCTGGGCCGCCTGGCACTGCGTTCGGCACGCCCGCGCGACCTGTCACGGCTGTTAATGTCGCTCGCCACCTACCCGGAATTGCAAAGTGAACTGGCCCAGCGCCAGGCGCCACAATTGACGCTGCTCGCCCAGCAGATTTCCACCTTTCCCGATCTGGTGGATCTATTGGGCCGCGCCATCATCGATAACCCGCCAGTGGTGATTCGCGATGGCGGCGTGATTGCCGAAGGCTACGATGCCGAGCTGGACGAGCTGCGCAATATCAGCACCAACGCCGGCCAATACCTGCTGGATTTGGAAACCCGCGAGCGCGAGCGCACGGGCATCCCTACCCTGAAAGTGGGGTACAACCGCATTCACGGCTACTACATAGAACTCACCAGCGCCCAGTCGGAAAAAGCCCCTGCCGATTACATTCGCCGCCAAACCCTGAAAAATGCCGAGCGCTATATCACGCCGGAATTAAAGGCATTTGAAGATAAGGCACTGTCGGCCCAAAGCCGCGCCCTGGCGCGCGAAAAAGCCTTGTACGAAGAGCTGCTGGATATCCTCAACCAACAGTTAGTGCCGCTGCAGGACTCTGCAGCTGCCGTTGCTGAGCTGGACGTACTGGCCACCCTGGCCGAGCGCGCCGATGCCCTGAGCCTGAGCCGCCCGGAACTGAGTGAAACACCGGGTATTGAGATCCAGGGGGGGCGCCACCCGGTGGTGGAGCAGGTCACCAGCGCACCCTTTGTGCCCAATGACCTGGTGTTTAATCCCCAGCGCCATATGTTGATCATTACCGGCCCCAACATGGGCGGTAAATCGACTTATATGCGCCAGGCGGCGCTGATTGCCCTGCTCGCCCATATCGGCAGTTTTGTGCCTGCCCAGTCGGCGCGCATCGGCATTGTGGATCGCATCTTTACCCGTATCGGCTCCTCCGATGACCTGGCCGGTGGCCGCTCTACCTTTATGGTGGAAATGACCGAAACCGCCAACATCCTGCACAATGCCACCGCCAAAAGCCTGGTACTGATGGACGAAATCGGTCGCGGCACCAGCACTTTCGACGGCTTGTCACTGGCCTGGGCCTGTGCCAAGCATTTGGCCGAAAAAGTACGCGCCTTTACCCTGTTTGCCACCCACTATTTTGAAATTACCAGCCTGCCGGAAACCGTACCCGGCATAGTCAACGTGCACTTAAATGCCACCGAGCACCAGGACAAGATTGTGTTTTTGCATAAAGTACAGGAGGGCCCGGCCAGCAAAAGTTACGGCTTGCAAGTGGCCAAGCTGGCCGGCATTCCTGCAGAGGTATTGCGCGAAGCGCAAACCCAATTGCATTTGCTGGAAAACGGCGAACATCCGCATTCGATTAAAACCACAACGGCAGAATCCACAGTGGCTGACCCTACCAGTGTCGATGTATTACCCACTTCCCCACTGCAATCCGGTTTGTTTGATGCACTGCCCAACCCTGCGCTGGACGCCTTGAAAAAAATCAATCCGGACAATCTCAGTCCCCGCGAAGCACTGGAGCATATCTATCGCTTGAAAGAGCTATATTCAAAAGGCAAATAAGGTAAAAAGAATCATTCTTAATTAAGTATTTTCGCGACAAATCATCGCCCACTTTATGCTATTTGACGGTGATAACCGCTACCCAAACAGAGTCCGGCTGTTTAGAATGCGCGCCTCTGTTAAAATTACACACCTTGAATTGGTTAAGCTCTGGAGTCTCCTATGACGTTTGTAGTTGGGGAAAACTGCATCAAATGTAAACACACAGACTGCGTGGAAGTCTGCCCTGTGGATTGCTTTTACGAAGGCCCCAATTTTCTGGTGATTAATCCGGATGAATGCATCGATTGTGCCCTGTGCGAACCAGAGTGCCCAGTGAGTGCTATTTTCTCCGAAGACGAATTACCCGAAGACCAGGCAGTATTCCTTGAATTGAATGCCGAGTTATCGCAAGTCTGGCCAAACATCACCGAAATTAAAGATGCACCGGCAGATGCTGCCGACTGGGATGGTGTCCCTGGCAAGCTCCAGCACCTGGAGCGTTAATAGGTCGCTCAACACCCATAGCGATGCCCAAAGACCGCGCATATGCGCGGTTTTTTATTGCCGGCTATTTTTTATGCCCAGGATTTACCAAATCCCTGTTAATCAGAACCTTTTCTTCCATCTGCGTAAATTTGCCCTCCATCACTGGCGAAAAAGGTCGCTGTGCTACACTCAACAGTGATTTAGACCTGCCTCTTCCTTCTCTATAAGAAAGGCACTCGCTTTTAAAAAAGACTCTCGCTTTCCCGGAACAACCGTCACAAGAGGAATCTGTATGGGCATTCTCGATAAAAACTATAGTGAAAAACGCGATTTTATTCGGATGAAAATCAGTGCCCCACTCAACGCCAAACTATCCCTTGACAGTGACACCATTGAAGGACAATGCCGCGATTTAAGCGGTGGAGGCATGCAGGTAGAAACCACCACACCGGTTGCCGTGGGTACAGAGCTGGAAGTGGAAATCAGCTCTGCACACGGCCATAACCCAACCCTTAGAGCCAGGGCGCGTGTGGTTCGCAGTACGGCGGGAGAAAATGAAACCCATATCCTGGGCCTGGAAATTACCCAGGTTCTACAATAACCCAATAAACGCCATACCGCTCGCAACGCGGTATGGCCAATCGATGGCCTAGAACTCCTCGCTGTCAAAATCCTCAAACTCAAACGATTCTCCAGTTCCAAAGCTGTCTTCTATTTCACCGTTGTGGATCAGGTATTCCCGACGCTGTAAGTAAGCATCGCGAATAAACGTATATTTGTCGCCCGTCAGATTTTTTTCCAGCTCCAGCAAACTTGCCCGTGTGTTCAGGATGGATACGCCCAGCACGGTATTTTCCGTACGCACATGATCGATATAAGTAGTGGGATCAGCATACCAATCCACCGGACGGGCAAAACCATCACGCACTGTGCTCGGCCCCAGGAAAGGTAGTACCACATAGGGGCCGGCGTTTACGCCCCATACTGCCAGGGTCTGGCCAAAGTCCTCGCGATCACGTGCAGGCAGGTTCATATGCTGGGCCACATCCAGCAAGCCCCCCAGGCCCAGGGTGGTATTGACCAGCAGACGCCCGGAGTAATAAGCAGCACCGCTAAAATTCCCCTGAAGGCTGCCATTAATAATACTGGGCACCTCCATCACGTTATTGAAAATATTGGAAACCCCGCGCTCGAGCGGATCGGGCATGATGGTTTTATAACCAATAGCCAACGGCCGCAATAGATAGCGGTCAGTGACATCATTAAACGCAAACATGCGGCGATTGAACCCCTGCCAGGGGTCTACCTCATCAACAGCTACTGTTTGTACAACCTGTTCCTGCTGTTGTGGCTGTTCCTGTACCGGCTCGCCGGCAGCCTCTTCTGCCTGTGCCCCAACGGGCAACAGCCCCCCCCCTAAAACCATGCCAAGGGCCAACACCGTGGCAAGACCTGACAGCCTGGGGTTAATTGATGGGGTAAAAGGTATATACAAAGAAAGAGCGTTCATGAAAATCCCTGGAGATCTAGTCAGCCGAAGGGCCATAACCCTGAATAAATGGCGTCACTCTATCGAATCAGCTCTGGGGCAACAACTGGCAATTGTCACTGCCCCCACCGCTTTTACATCCTGTCGCGCATCCCACCCACGGAAAGTATCGCCCCATCGGACAGTACACGCGTCATCAAAATGACATCCAACTGCAACCAAACCTTCACCGTTCTGTAGCCCAAGCTTCACATTTGTCATCAAAGATAGCACCCACAAATGCGGGATGAGACCGCGTTGGCAGATTTACTTCACCTATAGATACAAGAGAGTTAAAGCTCATGAAAATCAAAACCTTGTTTGCGTTGAATGTGTTGGCAGCAACCCTGGCCGCTTGTGGTGGTGGCGATATTAATCTGAACCCGAGCAACACGGTCACCAACTCAAATAACACCACCAATAACAACACTGGCGGTGGAAATGGCACGACCAATCCCTGTGCAACCTACACTGCATCCGGCCAGCAATTCCAGGGAGTGTATGCCAGTAATAACTGTACCTATAGTGTTAACTTTGTAAGTGACACCCGTCCACTGAGCGTGGATCTGTTTATCCCTGAATTGCCTGATAACGGACTGCATATTTTTGAAGACAGCCTGTTCGTAGGTCGCGATGTTAGCGAAGCCGATGCGAATGCCGGTGTACGCGTCCCACAAAATGGTGAAGGCCCAACCCTGACTATCGCTGCCGGTGCCAAACTGGCTTTCTCTTCACCAGAAGATTACATGATGATCGCTCGCGGTTCGCGCATTATCGCAGAAGGTACGGCAGCCAAACCAATCATTCTGAGTGCGGTCACTGACTTGCGTGATAACGATGCGACAGAAGCTGATCGCGGTCTGTGGGGTGGATTGCTGATTAACGGTAATGGCCTTACTAACAAATGTACCGACGCACAGCGTTTGTCCAGTGGTGTAAACCCACATAATTGTCACATTACTGCTGAAGGCCGCCCCTCTACCTATGGTGGCAATAACAACAGTGAAAGTTCTGGCAGCCTGAGATATGTAGTTGTGAAACACGCCGGTTACGAAGTCGTAGACGGCAGTGAGTTAAACGGTATCACCTTCAACGCAGTAGGCTCAGGCACTATTGTTGAGTATGTACAAACCTATACAACGCAAGACGATGGCTTTGAAATGTTCGGCGGTGCCGTCAACCTGAAATACGTTGTGGGTGTCAATATCGGTGACGACACCTATGACTTCTCTGAAGGTTGGACAGGTAACATCCAATTTGCACTTTCCCTGGCTACCTCTGGTTCAAATACCTGTGTGGAAGCAGATAATACCGGTTCCGGTCGCGCGGATGACTTGCAACCTTTCACCAAAGGCCGCATTTCCAACCTGACCTGTATCACATCCAATGTTGACCGTGGTTTGGGTGATTCTCCCTCTGCCAAAGGTGACTCCGAAGGTCCTCTGTACCGCGAAGGGGTTTTCTTTGAAATGTATAACTCAATTATCACTTCCAATGCTGAAGGCATGGCCTCTAACGAATGTCTTGAGATTGTTGACTCTGAAGGTCCACAAACTATTGCAGCAGCAAAAGCCGGTTGGTCAGCGGCATCCAGTAACTTTATCGCCTGTACCGAAGCCCTTAAACAAGGCGTTGACCCAGCTAACAGCGATTTCTCATTTGCAACATGGCTGAATACTGGTAGCAACCAAAATAACGTGGTTGTCGATGGCAGTGTCGCTGGCAGCTTGCCCGTTACCATTCTCGACGGTTTGGCAACCAACCCACGTGCTTACCTGACAGCACCGGCATTTGCCGATGGCAACACCACACCAATCACTATTCCGGTATTTGATGTTACTCGCCTGGAAGACGACTTTACTCCCAATGCAGTACCTGCACTGGGCAGCGCGGGCAGCAGCAGTTTCTTCTCTGAAGTGGATTTCATCGGTGCAGTAAAAGCAGGGGATGACTGGACACTTGGTTGGACAGTAGGTCTGCACGACTAAGACGAGTCTGCGTCCTTGCTGTAAACGGCATCAACAGGGGCGCCTATGGGCGCCTCTGTTCTTAAGGCCAACAGTGAACAGGGTTCATCGTCTTCAGACCACCAGCAACGAAAAGGTCAGGATCATGCAAAAAAAATCGCTCAATCGACACAAATTATTTATCGCACTCTCCGCTGTCAGCGTGTCGCTTTCCGCAGCAGCCCAAGCCCAAACCGAAACAGCATCCGGCTCACAGACAATCATTGATGCTCCCGTACTTGAAGAAATGCTCGTGACGGGTCGTCAAGTCAGTGGTGCCCAATCCATTATTGACCAACGCCTGGAGGAAGCTTTTTCCGCCGATATTCTCGGTGGTGAACAAATCGCCAGAGCAGGTGATTCCAACATCGCTATTGCACTGACTCGTGTTCCTGGTGTTACTTTGGTGGATGGTCAATATGTCTATGTACGCAGCCTGGGTGAGCGCTATTCCAGTGTGCAGCTCAATGGCGCCGCTGTACCCTCCCCCGAGCTGACGCGCAATGTATTGCCGCTGGATTTATTGCCCTCGTCCATCGTAAAGACATTGAAAGTCCAAAAAGCCTACTCTCCCGACTTACCTGCACATTTTGGCGGTGGTAATGTCGATATACGCACTACCAGTATTCCCGAAGATTTCGTGTTTGAATTATCCTTGGGCACGGGCTCTAACAGCGAGTCATCAGGTGACGGCCTGGGCTATGCGAGTAACAAACGCAACGGTTTACCCCATGACATCGATCAGGCATTGGATTTGTACCAAGGTAAAATCAATGTCAACGGTATTATTGATATTATCGATACCGATGGCGGCTCACCAACTCCGGAACAATTAACCGAAGCGCGAACGATCAACCGCAATCTGATGCTGTCACTGGATCGCGATATCGAAATTGAAAAAAAATCCAACGACCTAGATTTAAGTGGCAACTTGACCTTGGGAAACTCCTGGGCACTTACCGATGACCTCAGTATTGGCGCACTCCTGAACCTTTCGCGCGATGAGTCGGTTCGCAACAAAAACCAACACCGCAAAGCCATCGGCGATCCCGAGCAGATTTATTCGTTTATTGAACGTACCATAGACGAAACACGTGAGCTGGCCGGACTTAATGCCGGCATCAATTACCAGGACATGCATCAGATAGCGGTGAATGCCTACAACATCCGCATCGAAGAAGATGAAGCCCAAATAGATACAGGGCATGATGCCAGCAACCGCGCCCAGGACGGAAGCCAGACCGTTGATTACTCAACACGCTATGAAGAACGTGAACTGGAAGTGTACCAAGTATTGGGAGATCATAAATTCGACCAGCTCAGTGGCGGCTTATTCGGCGACCTGAAAGTTGATTGGTTTTATTCCGATGCAACCGCGACGACCAATATTCCCGGAAAAACGTCCGTTAAAGGCAATAACCGCATCGACACAACAACAGGCGAACTTATTTCTACCCGTTTACTGGCCACATCTGCCATGGCCAGCGTTGCCTTTCTAAACCTCGAAGACCAGGTGGAAAGTTACGGGGTTAACGCCGCTCTGCCGCTATTGTTTGAAAATGCCGAAATTACCCTTTCCGGTGGGTACAGTTATAACGATAAAGCGCGCCAATATTATGGTTATACAGCCAATATTAATGCTATTGGTGTTTCAGGTAATGTCCTTGCCGGAACACCGGGGACAGTGCTGACAGACGCAACCCTCAGTAATCTGGCTAATCCCTTTGAACTCACCATGGGTGGTGGCCTGGGTACTGAAAGTTACCTGGCAGCGCAAATGATCGATGCAGCCTATGGGATGTTTGACGCTAAGTGGGATGATACCTGGCGCCTGACAGCCGGTGCGCGTTATGAGGATTATCGCCAGGCCGTCTTGCCTATCGACCTACTGGACTATTCCGGTGAGTACCTTGGTAAATTAATTGAAGACCTGCAAAACGATGGACAGCGCTTTGCTATTCGTGATGACGGTTGGAAACCATCCGTTGCCCTGACTTACATGAACCAAGGCTTCATGGGAGCAGAAGACTTCCAGATTCGCGCCAGCTACGCGAAAACCCTGGTGCGCCCTGACTTGCGGGAACTATCCGAAGTGTTTTACATAGACCCGGAATTGGGAATACAGGTGCAGGGTAATCCCAATCTGCAAAGCTCTGAGCTGGATCATTACGATCTGCGTACAGAATGGGTCTATGACAGCGGCGATAACTTTACCTTCTCGCTGTTCTATAAAGACGTGGCCAACCCCATTGAGCAAAGTCGCGTTCCCGGCTCAGATGACTCCATTGTGTTGACCTTCTACAACGCCATATCCGGAAAGATTTATGGTGCAGAGTTCGAAGGTTTAAAAACCCTCGGGGCAGGCTTCTTTATAACAGGGAATATCACACTGACAGATTCGGAAATCGTCTCTCCTGCCGATGGTGGCTTTACCAATATTTCACGCAAAATGACTGGTCAATCTGACTATGTTATCAACGCACAATTGGGCTACGACTCTGACAATGGAATGCATAGTGCTTCTCTGGTGTACAACGTTTTTGGTGAGCGGATCTACTACGCCGCACGCCTAAACGGACACGATGATGCATTCGAGCAACCCTTTAACTCATTGGATCTTATCTACTCGTTTTTCCCTACAGAGCAGCTGACTGCCAAAATAAAATTAGGCAACCTGCTTAACGAAAAACGTACCTTTGAACAAGTGAACTCAAATGGACAAAGTGTCACAATCCTTGAACAGGAAGTCGGTACCAGTTACAGCTTGGATGTGAAATATCGCTTCTAACCAACCTGTGTAATAAGAAACCCCAAAGCGGCTCTTGTAGCCGCTTTTTTACATTTTCAAGACAGGGGTTTTATCCGGAAATACATTCTTCTTAATCCAAACAGCATTTTTTATCCGAAGCCATGATTATTTTTTCGAAAAAAAGGCAGAAATTGTCACAATATATTCACATAAATGTGCATGGTGCAGTGCTAATCTAACAACAAGATCGACGCCAAAGCACTTTTTCGGTGCCCTAGCGCGGCGGTTGACCCACAATGGCCCATCAGCCCTTACGCCTTTTAAGGAGCACCCACATGAACAACAACAGCTCAAAAAACATGATTCGCTCGCTATTGATTATGGCAGCCATGGGTTCACTCGCCAGTTACGCCACAGAATATACACCGGCCAAATTTGGCGATGCCGCATCAGTATTAACCCAACACATTACCCTGCCCTCCAGTTTTGGTGAGGGGGTTAAAACGGTCGCGGTTTACTGCCAGGCCGATGTACTCACTACCGGTGACCTGAACAATATTAACTGTTACGAAAACAACTCTCTGCTCTCTATGAAAGCGTCTACCGAATCGGCACTGAAATCAGCCACATTTAGTGCAGCCAGTATTGATAGCCAGGCGATTCCGGTCAGGATGCAATTCCGGGTTATCTACTCTATCAGCGGAACCCAGGCACCTATTGTACTTTTACCCAACCTGGGAACCCTGCAAGCCAAGTATGGAGTGGATTACTTTGCCCCCCAGGAACGTTTGGATAAACACGACTGGTACGTCCAGTACTCCACGAAAACGCGCGGTGACGGCAAACTCTTCTTTGCCGATTCAAAAGTGACCCGTGTCATGGCCAATATCGAAGCAGATGGCGTCGTTGAGTCAGTCAGCACCATAGAAGCGGCTGCGCGCAAGAAAGCCGATGCCGATACCATCGAGAGCGCCTTGAAAAAATCCCGTTTTATTCCCGGATTTGTACAAGACAAGGCAACACCTATGCACTATATCGCCGTGGTGAATTACGAAAAATAATCACCGATTTCAGCAATAAAAAAGCCGCATAACTGCGGCTTTTTTATTGCGCCTGACCCGTCCTGAATAAAGTTGACACATTACAAAACACACTCAAACTCTATGGTCAATTGGATGCGCCCCATCGCCAGTGGTTTGTAACTCTCACTCAGTAAACGAAAACCTTTAGGGCACTCCGCCATCGCGCGCGGCAACAGCTGTGTACGGGCAAGAGACGTATTCGCCCATTGATCAACTTCTACCGACAGCGAAAAACGTTTGGATGTTACCGCAACAGCGGGCGCTGCCTCGGCTTTCGCCAAGGTTTTAGTGGATGTTCCCGGCCCTGTATCCAATACCGCCCCACCCTCGGCATTTTTTTTGAATGCCCGGTGTAATACACCATTCAGCCCGCGATTTGAGTAATCGCAGCCAGAGTGATTAACATTCATAGAGTCAGCCACATCAACCGCTGCTGCGCATTTGTCGTCAGAATTCTTTTCTGCATTGGTGTTGTCATCAGCTGTCGCCAGCACAGGTAACACACACAAACCCAGGATTGAAAAAACGCTCTTCATTTTACGCATAGCCATCACTCTGATCGAATTTAGAATATTTCGGTTTGAACCCGCTTTTCACTCCGGCATTCCCCTACCCGTCCATCAAAAGCCCGATTGTGGCAATTCCGGCCCCAAAGCACAAAGGGTGCCGAAGCACCCTTTGTTATCCTGACCAGGCCTGATTAGAATTTCAGGTCCAGGCCTATGCCGAGATAATCATCATCGCGGGCAGTGGCCGCCGGTAAATCAATGCTGTTTTCAACATGGGTGTAGTAGCCAAACAGGGTTACGTTTTTGGACAGTTTATAGTCCGCCCCCAAGCTGGCAGTTTCACCATCCGCCATTCTGACATCAGACTGGCCGTACTGTGCTTTCAGGACCCACTGGTCGTTCAGGTTCCACAGAACAGAACCCAGTACGCCATTTTCCTTGTCATTAACACCATCGTCATAAGACTCGCCCAATACACCTAACTGCACAGGGCCCAGGGTAAAGCGGCCAACCAGGCGCACAAGATCCACCCCTTCAGCTTCAACGTCCTGATCAACGGCAACACCCAGATAAAAACTGTCGGCAGTGTAACCAAAAGAGGCTGAAATACCATTATCAACATCATTGGTTTCTTTAGTGATGTAAGCCACCGAACCGGAGAAACCACCACCAAAGCCCGGAGTCACGTACTGAACGATGTTGCTGGCGCGAATTTCACCTTTAAAAATCGTGGTGATATCCCCTTCCAGATCATTAAACAAATCCACTTTTTCCTGAAGCACTTTGGTCGGTGTATCAAAGTGGCCGCCCATGATAGTACCGGCAGATCCCTGGAGACCTACATAAATATTTCGTTGACTAAAGGTGCCACTGCTACCTACGCCATCATCTACCTCAGTTTGATATTCAAACTGGTAGATCGCCTTGATACCAGACGTGATTTCCTCCCCGCCTTTGATACCAATACGCGAGGCGTTACTCACCAATTCGATCTTGTCTTCACCAACCGCTTCATCAGCATTTTGCAAAGATACATTGGCTTTACCGTAAACAATTACTTCGGCAGCTGCCGTTAGCGGCAGGGTTGAAGCAATCAGCAGAGCAAGTAAGGATTTTTTCATGGAGTCTTCTCCTTGAAGAGTCTATATGTTGTTTGGGAGTAAAAGCTGAACATCGAACGTTAGACACCGGCAGGTGACACCCGGATGACAGTTTGGCGACTATTATGTTAATAATTTATGACAATAATGTGACCAACAACAATTGTTAGCGATTTAGATTGCCAGAAATGCCCCATAATCAGGCCAGGAATACAAGGCGGGGGGATTTTGCCCAATTTTCGCCCAGCAAGAAAGACCTATAAGCGCTTTATTCGATGTGGCTCACCAAATGAAGGTCAAATAATTTCCTGATCAATTCTTCACCAGCGGTAAATAATTCCTCTGGATTAGCGTGATTAAGCTCCGCAGCAATCTGTTGTAGAACATCGCGCAAACATGCATCGGGTGTTGATTGCAAGAGGCATAACAGACGCTGGGTTAAGGCATTGGACTCCATGAATTTAACCTGATCCAGGCGATTGCGATATACCAATAAATAGGTCTGCTGTTCTTGCGTAGGTTGAAAATCAGGCGATATTTTATGCACTGGAAACTGATACAGCAGATTCATCACCAGTGGTGATACCCGAGGTTTGGCCCTGAGCAAGTTTGCAGGAGGAAAATCCCCTGCGTCAGGCAGCTCGACATGAGCAACATCCAGCGCCAACTCTACCCATTCATAATGGGCCAACTCAATTAAGAACGGAGGATCTGTCTCCTGCCGTCCTCGCTCATGGAGTAAATAAGCCAGGAACTCCTGGCTTATTTCCAAAAAATAGGGGGTTTGTGCCCGGTGCCGGGCAACAAAGCCTCGCACCAGCGCCAGCCAGCTGACATCATCCATCAGGCTGCGCAATACTGGAAAAGCACCTGCAATAAAATGCTCGATATTATTAAAAATCAAATCGCGATAAATCGCCAAACGCCGGTCCTCGATGTCAACCGGAGGTGGAAATTGTTGCGGATCGCGTAAATGTGCCGTAAAAATATATTGTGTTTGCTGAAATGATTTCATAAAACCAGAGACAATCCCGCGTTTTTATTCCGGTTACGTTGATCAGTCGCAATAGCCTGCAAGGCGGTGATCTGCTGTAACTCCGCCAACAACTCAGATATGGGCGGTATATTGAAATCACGCTCCAGCAACGTGGGTTTGACGCCGAAAAATTCGTAGCTATGGGCCAAGAGTTGCCACACAGGATCAATCACCGGAGCACCGTGCGTATCTACCCGCAAATCCTCTGCCTCGAGGAAGTGGCCTGCAATATGGATATAAGCCGTACGCTCACCCGGCAGTGCCCGCAAAAACTCAACCGGGTCATAGCCGTGATTGATACTGTTGACGTATACATTATTGACATCCAGCAAGAGGGCGCAGTCTGCCTCCCGGATAACGGCATTTATAAATTCCGCTTCACTCATCTCCTGCTGGGGAGCGCAATAATAAGAGGCATTTTCAATGGCAATACGCTGGCCAAGAATATCCTGCGCTTCGCGAATACGCCCGGCCACATAATGAACGGCCTCTTCCGTGAAAGGAATGGGCAACAAATCATAAAGCTGCCCTTGATCACTGGAATAACTCAGATGCTCGGAGTAATAGCGAATCTGGTGCTGCGCCATAAAATCCCGGATGTCACCCAGCAACTCGCGATTTAGCGGCGCAGGCGAACCTATGGATAAAGACAAGCCATGGCAGACAAAGGGGAAACGCTCGGTGTAGGCACGAAATTCTTTTCCCAGTCGCCCACCAACACGAATCCAGTTCTCCGGTGCGACCTCCATAAACTGGATTTCATCTGTGCCAAGATGGTTGAGTGGATGTAATAAACTCCGGCGCAAGCCTAAACCTGCACCGGATACCTCTGCGGTGAAATTATTCACTGCCATTATTGGGCATTACTCGGCTTTTTTATCGCCACCGCATTTGCCCTCACCACACTTGCCTTCGCCGCATTTACCTTCTGCACTTTTATCGTCTGATTTTTTATGGCCGGCACATTTACCTTCTCCGCATTTTCCCTCGCCGCATTTACCTTCTTCGGCTTTTTTGTTTTCAGCGCCACATTTGGCTTCACCGCATTTTCCTTCGCCGTCTTTATGGGCAAGGGTATAGCCTGCTGGCAGTGTATTGGCGGTAAAGCTGGCATCTGCAGCAGATGCCATCGGGGAAAGTACCGCAGACGTTGCAAAAGCAGCCCCGATCATCAGGGACAAAGAGGATGGTTTGTTATTCATGGGAATCTCCTTGGTAGGGTTTAAATGAATACAACGGGCACAACGAACGTAAATTATCACAGCCCCTGGCGAAAAATTACCCTTGGGACAATACCTGCTCCCATTGTTTATCCAGGCGCTTGTCAGAGACAGGTATGCGCGTCTTAAGTGTTTGGGCAAACAGGGACACGCGCAACTCCTCAACCCACCAGCGGTAGTCCATCAGGGACGATTGCTGGTTGATCACATAATCGCCCTCTTTTGCCAGGTAATCAACCCAGCGCTGGCGGTATGGTGTTATCTGCTGGATGGTCAGCTTGTCTTTTTGTGGATTCAGTTGGGCTTTCTCCAGGCGCAACAGGATTGCCTGCAAATAGCGCGGGTATTGGGCAAACCAGTCACGGGGCGTTTTGTATACCAATCCCGGATAAAAAAGTTCCGCCAACTGCTGCTGTATATCGCTCAGGGTATAGGCTAACAACAACATATTCTTTTGCTGTTTCAGCTGTTTTTTAAGGTCGACCAACAGGACCAGGCTGCTCTGCAACAGTTCTGCCAGGGACTGTGCAGTCGGAATTAACTGCTCATTGACTTGTTGCAAGCATGTCTCAAAAGCAGCCTGGGTACGTGGCATAGCGGTTTGATCTGATAACACCAGGTGTTTGATTGCCGCCATTACAAGGTCATCAATCACTTGCTCACGATTGCCAATACCCGCCAGGGTCAAGGCAACCTGTTGGGTTTTGAAGAGTTCCTTTTGTAAGTACTTCACTTTGGCAGCACTGCCAAGGAACAACAACCTGGCCAAACCGCGCTGGGTTATATCCAGTGCCTGCATCGGGTTATCCGTAACCTGCAAAGATACAGAGGTATGTTTATCGACCAATGCGGGGTAGGCGCGAATACTGACCCCTGCGCGAGGTAACTGGATCGACTGGGACAATTCACCAAAATCCCACTGGGTAATGGCATCACGCTCAATATTACTCGCTGCCGATTGGATATTTTGCTGTACACGTTCGCGATACTGTTCACGTAAAGGCGCCAGCTCACGGCCACTGGCCATTATTTTTCCACGCTCATCGAGTACATGGATATTAAATTGGTAAAACGCATCCAGGGGCGCATCCAGCCAGGCTTCCCTGGGTATCTCGATGCCTGTCAGTCGCTTTAGCTGTAACGCCAGGACTTCCGTTAATGGCTTATTGTCGGGAGTCACACTGGCAAGCACTTTATCCACCACATCGGGAACCGGGACAAAATGTTTACGCCATTGCTTGGGCAGGCCTTTAACCAGGGCAATACATTTATCGCGCAACATGCCCGGCACCAGCCACTCCAGACGCTGCTCAGGCACCTGGTGCAGCAAACTAACGGGCACCTGGATACTGACACCATCATGGGGGTGCCCGGGCTCAAAGTGATAACTCAGCGGGAACTCCATGCCGCGCCACTCAAGCTTGTTGGGGAATTGCGCCTGGGTAATATCCCCTGCCCCATGGCGCATCAAGGTCTCGCGATTTATATATAGAAGTTGGGGGTTTTGCTGTTCCGCTTTTTTACGCCAGGATTCAAACCCTGACCAATTCACCACATGGCTGGGAATGCGCTCGTTGTAAAAGTCAAAGATGACTTGCTCATCCACCAGGATATCGCGTCGACGCGCTTTGGATTCCAACTCATCCAGGTCTGCCAGGAGCTTTTGCTGGTGGGCAAAAAAATCGTCTTTAGCCTGGTGGCGACGTTTGGGGTGTTGTGCATATTGCCCTTCGACCAGGGCCGCCCGTATAAAAATTTCACGCGCTTGCGGAGGGTCTATATGGCTATAGCTAACGGCTTTTTTCTCGACAACGGTGAGCCCATAGAGACTGATTTTCTCATAGGCCATGACCTGGCCACTGCGGCTATCGTAGTGCGGTTCAAAATGCTGGCGTTTGATCAGGTGTTGCGCGGCCGCAATCACCCACTCTGGCTCTATCTTTGCAACGGTATGGGCAAATAATCGGGAGGTCTCAATCAGCTCGGCCGCCATAATCCACTTGGGTGTTTTTTTATGCAGGGATGAGCCGGGAAAAATCGTAAATTTGCGATTGCGCGCACCGAGGTATTCGCGCTCTTCATGGTTAAAACCAAGGTTTCCCAATAACCCCGTAAGCAACGCTTGGTGGATAGCCTCATAGGAGGCCGGTTCGGTATTCATCCTGAATCCGAGGTCTTTGATAGCCAAACAGAGTTGGTGATGCACATCGCGCCATTCGCGCAGGCGCAAATAAGAGAGAAACTCCTTTTTACAGAGCTTGCGCAACTGGTTTTGCGACAGTTCCTGGCGCTGCATTTCAAAATAATCCCACAGGCTGACATAGCCGAGGAAATCGGAATGTTCCGCATGGAAACGGCGATGCATCTGGTCTGCGGCCTGTTGTTTTTCAACCGGCCGCTCACGCGGATCCTGCACAGACAAGGCACTGACAATAACCAGGAGTTCGCGGATACAGGCATGTTGCTGCGCCGCCAGGAGCATCCTGGCAAGGCGTGGATCGAGCGGCAGTTTGCTCAGTTGCTGGCCAACAGCAGTCAATTGGTTTTTGGCATTGACCGCCTGTAATTCTTCCAGCAGTTTAAAGCCATCGCTAATCAGGCGATGATCAGGGGCATCAATGAATGGAAACTGATGGATATCCCCCATACGCAACTGCAACATTTGCAAAATAACGGCGGCAAGATTGGTGCGCAGAATTTCTGCATCAGTAAATGCGGGGCGAGCGTTAAAATCCTCTTCGCTGTAAAGGCGGATACAAATCCCCTCGGCGACACGTCCGCAGCGCCCCTTACGCTGATTGGCACTGGCTTGTGAAATTGGCTCTATAGGCAAGCGCTGCACTTTAGTGCGATAGGAATAGCGACTGATACGTGCAAACCCGGGGTCAATCACATAGCGAATGCCGGGAACGGTAATGGAGGTTTCAGCCACATTGGTAGCCAATACAATACGTCGTCCGGTATGCTGGGCAAAGACTTTTTGCTGCTCGGCCAAACTCAGGCGCGCATAAAAAGGCACGACCTCCAAATGGCTAAACTGTGCTTTGCGCAGGGCATCAGCCGCTTCGCGGATTTCGCGTTCGCCACTTAAAAAGACCAGTATGTCACCACCGCGCATGCCCCCGGCTTGCTTCTCATGGTCTTCAATTTCATGCACGGCATCCACCAGCGCGCTGTAAATATCCGGCTCTGCCTCAGACTCCTCATCAGCGCTGTATTCGTAAAGTGGTCGATACCAAACCTCTACCGGATAGGTTCGCCCGGACACCTCAATAATCGGTGCATTATTAAAATGGCGGGAAAAGCGCTCCAGGTCAATAGTCGCCGAGGTAATGATTAACTTTAGATCAGGACGCTTGGGTAACAGTTGTTTCAAATAGCCCAATAGAAAATCAATATTGAGACTGCGCTCGTGGGCTTCATCAATGATGAGAGTGTCATAACGGGTCAGGAATGGATCATGCTGGATTTCAGCCAGCAAAATACCATCTGTCATGACTTTAATCAGGGTGTTATCGTTAGAGTGATCAGTAAAGCGTACCTGATACCCGACTTTATCTCCCAGCGGGCTATGCAATTCTTCAGCGATACGGTTGGCAACGGTATTAGCGGCAATACGACGCGGTTGGGTATGGCCAATCAAGCCATGAACACCGCGACCAATGGTCAGGCATATCTTGGGCAGTTGCGTTGTTTTACCCGAGCCTGTTTCACCCGCGAGGACAACGACCTGGTGCTGATCAAGCAGCGCAGCAATTTCTTCACGCCGTTCACAAACCGGTAGTGGGGGAAATTCAATCTGCGCGGGCACCTGGGCATAGCGGGCAGCCGCCCGGGACTGGGATTGCGCCGCGAGTAGCAACCATTTTTCCAGGCCCTGCTCATAAGGTTTGCCCGCACGCGCTGTTTTTTCCAACTCTTGCAGTCGACGTGACAGGCGATGCCGGTCACAGGTCATCACCAACTTGAGAACTTGTTTATATTCTGACCACTCACTCATAACAGATGCCCGCCTTTCAGGGGCAGGCATCATAGCAAAAATTCACCGCCCTAACGCGCCGCCACTGCACCCAGCAAGACAAACTCCGTTGGTTGCAAGCGTTTGGGCGTAATAGCCACCTTGGCAATCGCTCCATTAAACCAATGGATCTGGTTCATCCGCGACCCGATAGAGGTTTTGGCATGGGCAGCAATCGGCAAGTAATCAACCTCGCCGGTTAATTCCTGTATGCCATTGACATAGGAAATAAATTCTCGCGACTGGTAAGTCACTGCCGCGTGATACCACTCACCAACCTTATGTACCCTGGCAGGATCAATTAACGTGTATTGGGACAGTTCGGATTTGATATAGGCATCCAGGTACCACTGGCGCTGGTCGTTCAAGCGCAATTCAATCGTAATACGGCGGTTGGGATTATCTTCTGCCTCGATATGGAAAAAGCGCGGCTCAGGATTAGCCGGAAAGACATCATTGGGTTTAAACAAAATTTCAATGGTAAATTCAGTAGCTCCGCTCAGGGGATTCGCATCCACCAACAGGCGATCACCATCGCCATCGAAATGAACAACCTGTTTGCCAACACGGGGATTATCGGCAGCAATGACCTGTGGATTGCCCAAGACAGCCACGGGTGCACCGCCGATCTCTGCCAATGAATCCAACGTCCAGATCACCGACATAGCAGGCGCCGGGGTATCGGGCAAGGGCGCAACGGCCGTTTTGGCACAACCGGCAACTAATGCCAACAGGATAAAAACTGCACCAAGGTTTATATTTTTTTTCATAGCTACGCGCCTATCAATGTAATAGTAGTCAATACCAGAAACCTGGCCCTAGGACACCGAAAGAATTTATGCCGATAAAAATCCTGTGACAGGATAAAAACCGGGGGCATCTCTCAATGCCCCCGGTGCGCAGATTATTCGTCGAGATTATTATAGCTGCTTTGTTGTTGCTGTAAGGTGCGCTCAACATCACCTGGCGAGCCGGTATGCCGGGCGAGCAGGCTGTATGCCACAGGGACAAAAAATAATGTCAGGAAGGTGGCCAGCAGAATACCGAAAATCACCACAATACCTATCACAAAACGCGTCTCTGCACCGGCTCCTGATGAAATCACCAAAGGAATGGCACCGGCAACCGCCGTCAAGCTGGTCATCAGGATCGGTCGCAGACGCGCCGAAGAGGCATCCAGTAGCGCTTCGGTAAATTCCATACCGCGATCGCGCAACTGGTTGGCAAACTCCACAATTAAAATACCATTTTTTGCTGCCATCCCGATTAGCATAATCAACCCTATCTGCGAATAGAGATTGAAAGTACTACCTGTTACATACAATCCAATCATGCCTCCCAGTATCGCCAGTGGAACTGTCAGCATAATCACCAGGGGATGCACATAACTTTCAAACTGCGCAGCCAGTACCAGGAAAGTCACCAGAATACCCAGCACAAAAATAAACATAATGGAGCCACTGGCGGTCTGGTAATCGCGCGAAAGCCCTTTGTAATCAACAACCACCGTAGATGGCAAATGCTCGCGCACAAGCCCATTCAGATGATCCAGAGCCTCACTCAATGTCAGGTTATCTGCCAGGTTGGCCTCAATAGTTAATGAACGCATACGGTTGTAGCGATTAAGGCGACTGGCATCAGCAATTTCACGCAGCGACACCACATTGGAAAGCGGGATTAATTCACCGCTGCGCTCCGAGCGAACATACATATTTTGCAGACTGGTTGTTGTGCGCTGCTCATTGCGCTCCCCCTGCAAAATCACATCGTACTCTTCACCATCATCGATATAGGTGGTCGCACGACGCGACCCCAACATGGCTTCCAGGGTCCTCCCGATATTATTAACACTTACACCCAAATCTGCGGCGCGATTGGTATCAATCACCACTTCGATCTGCGGCTTGGTCTCCTTGTAATCCCAATCAATACCAGTTAACCCCGGATTATCCTGCTCCAGTTTTTCCAGCAAGGTATCGCGCCATTGGGCCAGCTCTTCATAGGTTCCACCACCCAGTACAAACTGAACCGGCTTTTGCGCCTGGGAGCCAAACCCCTGGCGCATGACCGGTGCTGCAGTCACACCCGGTAAATCTGCTAATGCTGCGCGGATTTCATCCATGACAACAAAGGCGTTGCGACGCAGGCTCCAGTCATTCATGACAGCAATGATCATCCCGGAATTAAAACTTTCAATAGCGCCAAAAGAGCGTGGAGCACGCACCATCAGGCGAGTCACCTCACCGCTATCCACATAGCGCATCATGCGTTTCTCAATTTCCGCCATATAGTCTTCCATGTAGGCATAACTCGCTCCCTCGGGGCCATTGACCATGACAAAAAATGTTCCCCGATCTTCACGTGGTGCATATTCCGATGGAATCACTCGCATCAAAAGAAACATCACACCCACCATGGCGACAAAAACAATCACCATTGGCGTTTTATGGGTTAAACACCAACGAATGGTTTTTTTATAGCGCACACGCAGTGCCTGCATACCCTCGTTGATCTTTTCAACAACCGGATTTTTGGTGTCGTGTGATTTTAATACCTTGGAGGCCATCATGGGAGACAGTGTCAATGCCACCAGCGACGAAAAGCCCACTGCTGCTGCCATGGTAATCGCAAACTCGGAAAACAAACGACCGATATCTCCCTTGAGGAATACAATCGGAACAAAAATAGCGATCAAAACCAGAGTCGTTGCGATAACAGCGAAGCCAACCTCCTTAACACCATCGTAGGCCGCCAGTAATGAAGGCTTGGCTTTTTCCTCCATGTGGCGAACAATATTTTCCAGTACCACAATAGCATCGTCCACCACCAATCCAATCGCTAACACCAACGCAAGCAGCGTTAACATATTGACGGAAAAGCCCATCACCGCCAGGACGGTAAAGGTCGCAATAATCGAAACCGGCACTGCCACCGCCGGCACCAGGGTAGCTCGCACACTCCCCAGAAACAGGTAAATAACAATCACAACCAGCACTAATGCAATACTTAGCGTGAGGTACACTTCATGAATCGCACGCTCAACAAATACTGAACTATCGTAGCTGTCCCTCAGGGCCATTCCCTCGGGCAGTATGGCATTGATTTTGTCGCGCTCGGCTTTAACACCACGCGCCACATCAATTGTGTTGGCAGTAGATTGTTTTACGATACCGATACCCACCTGGGTAACACCATTACCGCGGAACAGGGTTCGATCCTCTTCAGTACCTTTTTCCACCCGGGCAACATCGCCCAAACGCACCAAATAGCCATCATTACCACGCTTGATAACCAGTTGGTTGAACTGATCCACTGTGCGATAGGAGCGCGCCATACGCACGGTAAATTGTCGTTCCAGGGATTCAATGCTGCCAGCGGGCAACTCCACATTTTCAGCGCGCAAGGCCATTTCCACATCATTAACGGTCAGGTCGCGTGCCGCGAGTTCGCGCCGGTCCAGCCACACACGCATGGCATAGCGTTGTTCACCGCCAATACGCACACGTGCCACACCATCAATCACTGAAAAGCGATCAATTAAGTAGCGCTGTGCATAATCGGTCAGTTCCGGCATGGTCATGTTTTCACCGGCAAAATTGAACCAGATAATCACGTCCTCATCGGAGCTGACCTTTTGCACTTCCGGTGGATCAGCCTCATCCGGCAAGTTACCCAGAGCGCGGGATACACGATCGCGAATATCGTTGGCGGCAGCATCCATATCGTGCCCGGTATCAAACTGAACCACGATATTGGAAATACCGTTCTCACTGGACGATTCAATAAAACGTATCCCTTCCACACCCGAGATACGATCTTCGAGCACCTTGGTAATACGGGTTTCAACAATGTTGGCCGCAGCACCGGGATAAGTCGTGCGAATAGAAACAACAGGTGGGTCAATATTGGGGTATTCGCGCAATGTCAGCCGCTCAAAGGCAACCAAACCAAACGCGATCAACAGCATGGACAGTACAGAGGCAAATACCGGTCGCTTGATAGAAACATCCGAGAGTATCATCAGCGGCTACCCTCAATGCTTTTTCTGTGTTAACAGGTCAGATAAAGAACTGGCTTCACCGGATTGCTGCTCGGCAACAGATTTTTCCTCGGCGATAACACTGACTTTTTGCCCACCCCGAACTTTTTGCAAACCATGGGTAACCAGTTTTTCCCCTGGCGTTAAACCGTTTAATACTTCAACAGCTCCTGCCAGGCGCTCGCCAATGGTAATCTGGCGACGCTCAAGTACCCTGTCGCCATCCTGGTCGTGCACCACAAAAACAAAATTGTTACTTCCCAGGGGAACCAGGGCCGATTCGGAAATCACCATCGCTTCACGCTCAGCAGCGTTAAGGTTTACCAGCATCAACATTCCCTGCTTGAGTTCATGTCGGGGGTTATCCAGCAGAGCGCGAACGGTAATGGCCCGGGTCACCTGGTCGATCTGGTTATCGATACTGAATACCTTTCCCTTGAAAATCTTTCCGCCCAAATCATCACTTTTTGCCTCAATTGACAGGCCAACTGTCAGGTTGCGCATATAAATAGCCGGCACGGTAAAATCCAGCTTCATCCGGCTGTCATCATTCAATGTCGTAATCTGATCCCCCGGGGAAACCAAAGCTCCCACACTTACATTGCGCAAACCCACAACGCCATTAAAAGGAGCCAGTAGAATCAAATCCTTCAGGCGCGATTCCGTGGCGTTATAACGAGCGCGCGCCGCCTCATATTCACGAACGCGCTGGTCTAATAGCGCATGGGATGCGGCCCCGCGTTTGACCAGGGCATCAACCCGATCCAACTGTTTCCTGGCTTCATCTGTATTAAAGCGAGCCTCCTCCAGAAGTGCGGACTCCTCCCGACTGGTCATTTCAACCAGTACTTGCCCCTTGGCGACGCGCTGGCCATCTTCAAAGTTAATGCGCGTAACCGTCTTGGTAACATTGGGAGTCAGGGTAATGGATTCATTCGCGCGCAAAGTCCCCAGGGCTTCAATGCGTGTAGATAAGTTTTTAATACTCACAGGTTGAGTAATTACGTCGACCAGCTGTGCTCCCGGCGTTTGGGCATGCAAACCGGCAGCTAGCAATAATGTGCAAAAACCGCTCAAAAGGCAGGGCGGTAATCGTCTCATGGTGTACTCCCTATCAGGAGCCGTCCGGGATGTCTTGTCATTGATACCGGCAGGCTAAAATGTGGTTGATGGTCATTGATCTCTGTTATTAACGGCAGCTTATATATCAATATTTATCAGGCGCGTTTCGCCTTCTTTCAGGTGGCAGCCTGCCGCTGGATTTTTCTGGTACGACCGAAGTGGGATAAAGGATAAATGCTGCCATGATACAGCCAGCAACTTTAACACTAGTTTACAAAAAACAAGGACTTAAGCCGGTTTCACAAGGTGGAGGGTGTAAAGCTGACCTGTTCAGAATCAAGCACAATAGAAGCCGAATTAATGCAATAGCGCAGCCCTGTGGGCTCCGGGCCATCGGTAAACACATGTCCCAGGTGGCAATCGCACCGACGGCACAACACCTCTGTGCGATACATACCGTGGCTGGTATCCAATTGCTCGCGAACAGCTGTTTTAGTCGCCGGCGTATAAAAGCTGGGCCAACCGCAACCGGCATCAAATTTGGTATCCGCATCAAACAGCAGCTCACCACAGCAGCGGCAGTGATAACGGCCTGGACGAAACTCTTGCCAGTACTCCCCGGTAAAAGGCCGTTCTGTACCTTTTTCGCGACAGATGCGGTACTGCTCGGGCGTTAGTTTTTCGCGCCAGAGGGCATCATTGAATTTTTCGTTATCACTCATGATGATTTCCTTGACAGATCAACTAGTTAAGGTCGATTATTGAACACATTTCCAAGCCCGCTACAACCCGATTAACTCCAGCCATGCAAGGCATCTTACTGTAAATGAACCTGATTAAGAAATCCGACAAACTCAACGGGGTTTGTTATGACATTCGCGGCCCGGTACTCGAACACGCTAACCGCCTGGAAGAGGAAGGCCATCGTATTCTCAAGCTGAACATTGGCAACCCTGCCCCTTTCGGTTTTTCCGCCCCGGATGAAATCATCCAGGATGTTATCCACAACCTCTCCGCCGCCGAAGGTTATACCGCTTCCAAAGGCCTATTCGCCGCACGCAAGGCCGTGATGCATGAGTGCCAGCGCCTGAGCATCCCCGGCGTGGACATCGACGATATTTTCCTCGGCAATGGTGCCAGCGAATTAATCGTGATGGCGATGCAGGCATTGCTGAATAACGGTGATGAAGTCCTGGTGCCCGCCCCCGACTACCCGCTCTGGACTGCCGCTGTCAATTTGGCGGGCGGCAAGGCTCGCCACTATTTGTGTGACGAGGAGTCCGACTGGTTCCCCGATCTGGCCGATATTGAAAGCAAAATTACCGACAGAACCCGCGGCATAGTGGTGATCAACCCGAATAACCCCACGGGCGCGGTATACAGCCAGGATGTGTTAGAGCGCATTGTGGATATAGCGCGTCGCCATAACCTGATTATTTTTGCTGACGAAATCTACAGCAAAATCCTGTACGACGATGCCGAGTTTATCCCCATGGGCCGCCTGGCCCAGGATGTGCTCTGCATCAGCTTTAATGGTTTGTCAAAAGCCTATCGCCTGGCAGGTTTCCGCTCTGGTTGGCTGGTGATCAGCGGCGCCAAGCATCGCGCTAAAAGTTACATAGAAGGCCTGGAAATGCTTGCGTCCATGCGCCTGTGCGCGAATGTGCCGGCCATGTTTGCCGTACAGACCGCCCTGGGCGGCTATCAAAGTATTAATGAATTGATCCTCCCCGGTGGTCGATTGCGCGATCAGCGCGATGCAGCCATGAAAGCCATTTCGGCAATTCCCGGAGTTTCCTGCGTAAAACCCCGTGGTGCACTCTACCTGTTCCCCAAAATCGACTTGAACCGCTACTCCATTAAAGATGACCAGCAAATGGTGTTGGACTTCCTGATTCAGGAAAAAGTATTGCTGGTACAAGGAACAGCTTTTAACTGGCCTAATCGCGATCACTTCCGCATCGTGTTCCTGCCACGTGAAGATGATCTCAATAAAGCCATCTATAAATTTGGCGATTTCCTCTCGCGCTATGCACAGTAATTATCACCTGCAAAAAAGCCAGCATCTGCTGGCTTTTTTTGTTTGTCCTATTCGGGTTCGTTAATACCTGGCGGCAACTGATAAACCAATAATTTCAATTGCCGCTCTGGTTGCGCGTCAGGAAAGTCCGTGTGTGGAACCAGCCGCTCAAGTAATTTTGCCTCCGGGCAGGATGCTGCAAAAACGGCTTTTAAAAAGTCATCTCCCAATTCCGGGGCATTCAGGCAGGCCAGTACCAGCCCACCTGCCGGCATTAACTCCGGCAAACGCCGCACCAGCTTGGCGTAATCCTTCTGCGCGATAAAACTGCCCTTTTGATAAGAAGGCGGATCAAGAATCACCAGATCAAAAGGCCCACGACGCTTGATCCTCCCCCAGGACTTCAAGATATCTTCTGCAAGAAACTCAGCGCCGCGCTTATCCAGATTATTTAATTGATGATTGGCACGACCAAGGTTGAGTGCCGCACTACTCATATCCACATTCACGACTTTCTCCGCACCTGCCGCCAGGGCCACCACAGAAAAAGCACAGGTGTAGGCAAATAAATTCAATACACGCTTGTTGATGGCTTGTTGCTCAAGCCACTGGCGCCCCGGTTCCATATCGAGAAAAAAGCCGGCATTTTGCTGGCGAGCCAAATGCACATGAAAACACAACCTGCCACGACGGGCATACAGCGGTTCTGGTAAGTCGCCCCAAAACACCTGGCTGGGAGCACCCACCTGATAGCGGTGTTGTACGACCAATGCCTGCACTCCGGGAGCCAATGGACGCGCCGCAGAAGCCACCCTATCCACCCAATCAGGTGCAGGTGGTGTCTCGTAAAGCGTGAGCAGAAGTACAGGAGAGAAATAATCGAGCGTGACAAATTCCAAACCGGGAAAGCAGCGACCGCGACCGTGAAAAAGTCGCCGGCTTTCCTGCGCACGTGAAGGCCATGAGCCCAAGGCGTCAAGGATGGCTTGCATCGGCAACCTCCCCCATCACCGCACCATAGCCCACCGGATATAACACCGACTCCTGATAACCCGTGATAACCGGGCGATAGCCACAAAAAGCCCGATCCAATTCAGGATCGTTGGTATCCACCAGGAGCGGACGGCCGTTCAATGCCAGGATTTTTCCGCGAGCGGCGATCACCAACAGATTGTCGATGCCCACCCGACGCAACACCGCAGGTGATAACTGCTGGTTACCACGCCCCAATATATGCCCCTGCCCACCAATGGCGGTCACGATAATTTTGCAAGGCCCTTTGTGTTCATCCAGCAGGGCCAACAATTGTGTGGCAGACACATCACAGGCAATCAATTGGTTATTCAGCAACACATCAACGCCCAGTAAACTGCCTTGCAGTCCCAGCTGTTGCAAAAATACTTGTGTCGTAGAGCCTGGCCCGACGATATACAGGGTATCGTCTTGCAATTGTTCAATCAGGGTTTCCGCAGCATCCAACTGTGCCAACTCATCGCGCTCCGTACCGGCATTTTTCACCTGTTGCAGGAGCTGCGAATCTTCCGGCACTAGCAGTGTTCCATAAAAACGCGCGCGCACCAGGCCCTGGCGAAATGCGTCTTCGTCGATATCTTTCACATCGCGCTCGGCAATATTAACCAGTTTTCCAGTGAGGAATTGCTGCAAGATATCGCCTGCCGCTTCGGGAGAAATGGCATAAACCCCCGAATGCATTTTGACGCCGGAAGGAACACCCAGGACAGGTTGGCGGATACCCGCAACATCGGCAATCAGGCGCGCCGTTCCATCACCACCGGCAAACAGGATTAAATCCACACCTGCCGCCATCAGCGCACGAGCGGCAGCACAGGTGTCTTCTGCCTGCGTCGGTTGATACTGGGCCTGCCCGACAATCACCGTGGCAAAACCCAAGGCTTGGGCCACATCGGCGCCCATGTCCTGCGCAAAGCAATAAATCGCAATGCGATCGGCAAACGCAGTCACAGCATTCAATGTACGAGCCATGCGTGCGGGGGCACGCTGTTCGGCACCGCGAGCCAATGCCTCGCGGCGAATCGCTTCACCATCAGTTCCTTTCAACCCCACACTGCCGCCCAGGCCCGCATAGGGATTAATGATCACACCTAATTTAAACACAACGGAATCCCAGTACCGTCAACCAATGGCGTGCGGCTTCAGCCTGGGCTGACAAGCGAACCTGATAGTTATGAAATTCACGACGGCGCGGATAGTGTTTACGCAAATGATCAAATCCGGCCCCAAACTCACTGTTTCCGGCGCATGCCAACTGTGCCTGTTCACGCAAACGCGCATCGTCCGCCGCTATGTCATATACCTGTTTAATCAGGTGTTTGGCCAATGGCCAAGGCTGGGTCAATCCGGCAGTATCCAGAAGATTATCGTCCAGGGGGGGTACCAGTTCAGACAAGTCTGCCTGCGGAGCAACACCAATATGCTTGCAACAGGCCTGGTAGATCATTGCAGTACCATTTAACTTTCCATCATAGCTATAGCCGGCAATATGGGGAGAGCCAATAGCAACCTCGTTCAACAATTCGAGGGATATATCCGGTTCGGGTTCCCACACATCGAGGACTACGCGCACATCATGGCGCACACGCAAACAATCCAGTAACGCCTGGTTGTCCACTACGGCACCACGTCCGGCATTAATAAGTATGGCACCGGGGCGCAACTGGGCCAGCTCCCGCTCACCGACCAGGTGAAAGCTGGGATAGGAGCCAGTGGTGACCAAGGGTGTATGCATACTGATAAAGTCGCAGGCGAGTACATCCTCAAGGGACGTGAGATCCGGGTTTTGCGCCAAAGTCAGGTTTGGATCGTAACAGCGAACATCCACCCCCTGGGCCTTGAGCCGACGGTAAAGCAGGCCGCCAACATTACCGCAACCAATAATGCCAAAACGCCCATGCAGCCAATGAATATCCAGATGGCAAAGTGCCGCATAAACGTATTCCACGACGGAATTGGCATTGCATCCGGGCGCACTGGACCAGGCGATGCCCTGTTGCTCCAGCCAAGCCTGGTCCAGATGATCTACACCTATAGTGCATGTGCCCACAAAGCGGACACGACTTCCCTCAAGAAGAGCCGCATTAACGGGTGTTACCGAACGCACAATTAACACATCGGCAGCGCGAACATCCTCAGCTGTCATGGAGCGTCCCGGAAGGCGTGTTATTTCACCCAAATGCCCAAAGAATTCATTAACCAGGGGGATATTTTCGTCAGCAACAATCTTCATAACATCTCAATAACATTGGAGTAAGGTGCGAGCCGTCAAGACAGGTTAAACAACACTCAACAGCACATCGGACAAGTGCTTTTGGGTACCCTGTTTTTAGACCTTGGGGTAATCGCGGAAAAAAGTAATCCGCAGCAGTTGTGCTTTGGGGGTTTAGCATATACCTTATATAGTGATGGCGGCCTTTTATGCCATCTCCCGGGACTTGTCTCCCAGCTCACTAGGGGGGTGTATTATGAAGACCTCGAACACTGGCCACAACATGGATAATGTGGTTGATATCTTCACTCGGAAAACCTACTCAGCCCTTCACGACGAGCGTTTTATCCGCCTGGCTCCCGAGCTGGATGGCCTGGAAATGCTCTACTCCAATGACAGCTCCTCCGAAAAGCTCTATAGCCTGAAAATCCTCTGCTGGGGTTTGCGTGCCAATGGTGAAGTTGTCGGCCTGGTGCCCTGGTTGAATGATATTGTCCCCTGCCCCGAACTTTGTGACCCATTGAATGGACACTGGGAGGGCTATTATGACCCGGGTATTGATGAAGTTTTTTTCGACGCCCCCATGCACAAAGTCATCGAGCTGGAAACCGCTGCCGAGTACTACGAAGTCCAGTGCGAAAGTGGCGATGATGTGATCCAGGAACTGCCGGATACTATAGGTACCCACGCCGTGCTGGCAATGCCAGGTACCAAACGTTTAGCCTTGGTCGAAGTCGTTAGCTGGTGCCTGCATTACGATGGCAGTATCTACGCCATGATTACTGACCAGAGCAAAGTTGTCAGTACACCAGTGTTACCGGGCGACGAGTGTTTATACGAAGCCCAGGCTAACGAAAACTTCCGCTATTTCTTCCAGCATCAGATCGCTAACAAGATCAAAGCAGAAGATCCGGAGGCCCTGGCAGCTATATCCATGCTGGTAGATGGGCTCTAGCTTCATACCTTCCCCCATAAAAAAACGCCGCAAAAGCGGCGTTTTTTTATGGTAATGGCCAAATATTACTCGCCACTCAATCCGTAGGATTGCAGCACGCCATTCTGGAATACCATATTCAGCAAGCCATCAATATCCGGCGTTTGTACACCAAATGCACTGGCTACTGCCTGGGCCGTCATGATTTTTTCCACAATACCGTTTGCCTTGTACTGAAGGGTTTGGGTCTGGCCTTCAGTGGCGGAAGACACTGGCTCTCCCAAGAGCTGAACCACCTGTTCCTGCGTACTGACCCCGGGTTTAAGGTAATTGGACAGCGCCTGGTTAAGCAAAGCTTCCGGAGATGACACCTGCTGTTCAACAGCCTGGGCTTGGGTTGCCACACTCTGCGCCTGGGTATTCACTTCATTAGCCTTGTTAACGGCCTTATTCAAACCGCCCAACAAATCCACAGCCATAACGGGTGAGGACAAGGCGCCGATCAAAAGCGCAATACTGATAGATTGCTTCATAACATCTCCCTAAAACATCAGATTAAACTTCATCAATATCTCTTAATTGACTGATCAGACAGCAATTAAGGCGGCGCATAGTAACGCATATCCCATCAAGAAACTGTGTCATTTCTTACGAATTACGTAGATATAGGTGTCATCATCCTGCCTTTGTTCCAACATCTCATGACCCAAAAACAGGCAAAACTTGGGGACATCGCGTGTTGTTGAAGGGTCTGTCGCCGTCACTTGAATAATATCTCCACTATCCAGCTCCCTGACAGCCTTGTGCAATAACATCACAGGCTCAGGGCACAAAAGGCCACTTGTATCTAAATACTTCTTAATGTGTTGATTCATAGTTTCAAAACGTCTATCAAATTTCAGGCAAATAGCGATTTGGTTGCTATGCTTGGTTTAAATGGATGCTAAAGGGAGGGGATGAGTTTAATACCGGGGAACCCTGTTCGATGTCTCGGAAAATACCAGATTATTGTATGCCTGCCGATTTCTTTTGTCGCCACAACCTGGAGCTAAGCTTCCGCTTGTTGCGCAACAAACACCCACTGCTAGCCAACGCGCTGAAAATAGCGCTCGATGAGCTAACACCCGTTGATTACCAGGATTTGCATGCCAGTTATACCGGCGAGATGCTGCTTAACAGCGAGCTGATTGAAAAACTTTCACCCCAAGTAATTGGCCAAATAGTATCCAGTCTTACCAACCTTGGCCGCCAGGCACTCCAGCAGCAGGATTTACCTCCGCGGCATATAGCCGTAATGCGCACCTTGATTGAGGATTGGGTAGCCCTAACCGAGTGGATTCTTAACCACTCCAGCGCCGATACCGGCGACAAAACCTCATACCATTAATCAACGCCGCCTCGTGCATCAAAAGACGCGCAGGTAGCCCGTCACTTCTTCCCGGTCATGGTAGAGCTGTTTGAAATCCAGCTCCGCCCGCATACCGAGTGAGCCCAACTCCCCCAGTATCCGTGTCCGGCATTTCTGGACTTCCATATAGCGCTGTTTCATCGGCAACTTGAGATTAAAAATGGCTTGGCGACAATGTCCCTTGCTAAACCATTTGATCACCATACTGGATACCCGCGCCGGCTTATCCACGATATCGCACACCAACCAGTCAACAGGCTTTTTAGGTTCAAACAAAAAACCGTCGGCCAACACATGGGTCACCAATCCGGAATCCAGCAGGTCTTTGTCCATGGGGCCATTGTCGATGGCTTCTACATAGATGCTGCGCTGTACCAGCTGCCATGTCCAACCACCGGGCGCTGCACCAAGATCCACTGCGCGCATACCCGGTGCCAATCGTCTATCCCAATCGGCAGCGGGAATAAAATGGTGCCAAGCCTCTTCCAGCTTCAACGTTGCCCGACTGGGCGCAGATTTGGGAAGGCGCAAACGCGGAATTCCCATAGGCCAGGCTGAACTGTTATTGACGGGGGCTACACCAAGATAAGCTTCCGTACCTGACAGGAATACCAGGTGCAAGCGCCACGGACTTTTGCGATCCAGGCATTTATGTGCATCCAATGCCTTACCAAAAGGAAGCAGAAATTTTTTAACCAATGCAGACAGCGCTTTACCTTCGTTGGTATCAACTGTTTCGCCCGTTAAGTCACTAGTTTTCGGCAGTGCTCGCGCCGCTTCCAGCAACGGACTTACCCGGTCGGTTACAGGCAGGTCGCTCAGATTGCCAAAACCCGCAAACCACTGACGTACAAAAATCAATGACTGGAACGGAAGCTGCCGTATTAGCGTTTCAGCGCCTCGTTCATCCTGGGTGATAAAGACGACAAAAGCCGCATTATCTTTAGTCTTGCTATAACCATAAATTCCCTGGGCGGCAGCCAACTCTGTGATTTCAGCAGCGCATTCCTTTTCAAACCCGGGACGACAATGAAGGAATAATTGGTTCACAATGATCTCAAGTTATCAGGATAAAAATTGTTCAGCATCACGTTTAGGTAACAATGTAACACTCTCGGTTTTCTCATCAAACACAATGACAATATCACCGCATTCAAGCTGATACCTTACCTGCGACACTTTTGTACCCAGGGGGACTTCTTCCCAGCCGTAATCCGTACCCTCGCGGGTAATGAATTCTTCGATGAGTCCCTGCAGGGCCTCGGGAGATAAACGTTGATAAGGAATGATCATGTTAGCCAGTTGATAAATTGCAGGTTAGTATCAATCAGAGTAGTCTTTGAGCATCAAACCGCTTTACTCTACCCATAATCCCACGATAAAACAGAAGAAGGACAGATTGTGAATAGCCAATTGATTCTCACCGTTATTTGCGACGATAAACCGGGCATCGTCGAACAACTCGCACAAACTATCAGCAATCACCAGGGTAACTGGCTGGAAAGCCGCATGTCCCATCTCGCCGGGAAATTTGCGGGCATATTGCAAGTAGCTGTCAATGAAATTCATAAGGCCAGCTTGCGCCAGGCCTTGACTGACCTGCACAGTAAGGGCTTTAAAATCATCGTTGAAGATGCCTTATCTGTCACACCAAGTGACTGCCGTCAATTCAGCTTTACGGTTGTCGGTGCCGATAGGCCCGGCATTGTACGCGAAATAGCCCAGGCTTTCTCTGTGCGCCATATTAACATGGGCGAACTGGAAACTGCTTGCTCCAGTATGCCATGGTCGGGTGAGCCTTTATTTGAAGCCAGCGGCATTATCGAGGTCCCCAAATCAGTCAACCTTAACGATCTCTATGACCAACTGGATAAGATTGCAGATGACCTGGCCATTGACATACGCCTCGAATCCTCCAGTGAGCAGTCGGTATAATCTCACCGCAAGGCATTAGGTGGATAGAACATCAGGGATGATGGTGCTTTTTATGCTCGTGTAATTTTTCGTCAAATTTTTCCAGCTCGATATTAATCGCCGTGGTAGAAATATTGACCTCATAAAAAGAAAATAATAGCGAAATCACCAGGAAAATCAGACTGGCTGCAAACAAGAATTTTCCCTCTATCGCCCAGCCTAATAGCAGAGCAAACATAGACAGGGTACAGAGCACAAACGACAAAACCCCAAAAGCCTGCATCAGGCGAATCACCTTCATGCGTATGCGCAAATTATGAATCTGGCGGATGACAACGGCTTTCGATGGCGCATCCTCCAGGTTACTCAATTGGCGAATCACATTGGCCAATACCACAAAGCGATTGGTATAAGCCAGCATTAACAATGAAATAGCCGGAAACAGCAGGCTTGGGGTTGTAACAGTTATTTCCATAAAAACAGATCATCACGTTAATCAAAACGTTCACGCCAGTAAATGATACGGTCGTGGCCGCGGTATTGCCCAAAGCCAAAGCGAGCGGTGGGCAATGAGGCATCAGAGTAATCGCCATCCTGGTTCCAGTCATAGCGAAGCCAGGGGTAGCTGGTGAGATTGATATCGACATCGAAATCGCCGGTACCGGAACCCGGTGCCTGGAAATAATGGGCAGCATTGCCACCCTGGAAAACGATATTCAGGGGATTCGCAGCCGAATGTCCGTAAATGCCGGTGGTTGATCCTCCGGCCAAGGGCACCACCAAATGGGCCGGATTGAGCAGAATCCCGGAAGGGTAATTGATGGCGCCGCGCGAAATTAATGTGCAATTATCTGCGCTGTTGATTGAAAATAAATTGCCCGTCCAATACTCCGTCACAAAATTCACCGGCAAATCGACAGACTCAGGTCCAAAGGCATCATCCAGGCGCAGGCGGCCAAAGCGCAGGTTAAGCGGCACAGAACCCAATTGCACGGCATTGCATGAAGTCCCCACACAGGCTGCCGCGCTATCGGCATTCATATTTTTTCCTGCCAGCTCACGCATATCGAAGCTATCCGTCAACCCCAGTCCCCAGCGTAAATCCGTGTAGGGGCCGTCGGGCGCGGCAGCCCGGTTGAAGGTGGCATTGGTGTTGACCTGCAAAATCCCCGCCGACCAATTTTTGGGGCTGCCCTCAACAATACGGGAACTGAGTAAAGCGCCATCGCCCATATCGGCATTTTCCGCCACATAATTGAGCGCCGGGCCGGCACTATAGGCAGGGCCATAATTGGATAGCACAGCACCGCTGGCACTCAACGCCTGCAACTCATAATTGAGCGGAATAGCCCCATGCGACATATAGGAAAAACTGCCGCAACTATTGGCCAGGAAACTCGCCACCATGGAAAAGCGATCGGGGTAAAAGCGCCCGATGGTATTACTTGCAATATAGTCCGGTGCGCCTGCGCCCATGTAATTGTTATCGGCAAGCTCCGGGCGCACGGTTAAACTGCCGACCTGCTCCCAGCTTATATTGGCGTTTTGAAAACTGCCTGCCGGTGCAGTGCTGGTAAAACTGCCGGCAATGGCGTTTGCCAGAATGGTAAGCGCGCCTCCACCCGGATAATCCAACGTAAACTCTTTCAGCACAATATTATTTTCCGTAGACGCCTCCCGCCCAAAATTCGGCGTCGGTTGCTGGTTGGCATTTTGCGCCTGCACGACCACCCGGAAAGGCGCGCCAGCGGCGACAAAACCGGCGGCAGCCCCGGGCGCCGAGGTTGCCCCCGGGTTAGCCTTTCCATCGAGCCCTTCAACCAGAGTGACCGCCAGGCGCTCGGGCCTTACCACAAAGGCATCGCTGCTGCCGCTTAGCGTAATCGCCGGATCATTGCCAGACGCCGCCAGGGGCAGCGCCGCATGCAGGCGAACCATGCCCACATCGGAATAATTTATCGGTACGGATGCTACCCCCGCTGCATTAAAGGTGAGTGACACCGGGGCGTAATTGATGATGCCCAGCGCACTATTCCCGGTAATCGCGGCACCGGCAGCGGTGAATACCTGGCCAGCGATGCAAGTGGACGGATCAACGCATTCATAAGCCAGATTGACGGTTCTGGTTCCTGTCACCCTCGCCTCGCAGGCGCCGGTGTTTTCGTTGGTGCGCATGGCTCTGAGTACAGGTGCCGAGTCTGTAATACCGGCGCGCTGATTGGGTATGGGTAAAAAACCACTGGCATTGGCGTAGAACTTGAGCCCGGCATTGGCAAAGGTTATCGGTGGATCCAGGGCGACGCTCTCGCTGACCACGCCATCGGTAAGATTGATATTCAGTGTGGCCGCCGTTGTCTGGCGCAGATAGGCAGTAAAACTGGTTTCGGCACCGGAAAATATGTAGGTGGGACTCACCCAGGAACCCGTCGCTGGCGCGGTGGATAACAGCACCTGTGTGCCTGCATTAGGCGCTACCAGATTGCCTGCCGCATCATAGGCGCGAATGGTGACAGGTTCCGCCGCGCAGGTTATGCCGGAACCACTGTGGAATATGCCGTAATAGCTCACTGCTGCCGGGCAGCCGACGATTGGCGAAAAGGTGGAGTCGCCGGGTCGCTGCCAGCGCAATGAAATCACGGCATGCACGCCCTGCTCATAAAATTCCAGCCTGAGCGGATAAACCGTGCCCGCGGTCAGGTTAATCGGCACACTAGTGTCCGTTGTCACCGCGTGATCACTCCAGTTATTAATCAATAATTGATTATTGACCCACAACCTCACACCGTCATCCGACAGGGTCTGGAATTGGTAGCTGCCGGTGGTTCCCACCCTGAGATTGGCATCCCAGCGCACCGAAAAAGTATCGTTGCCAATACCGGCAGGTCCCGGCGGCCCGGTGCCCCAATCAAAATCAATGATGGTGTCCTGGCGCGTTGCAACGGGGGTGCCGGACAAACTGGTATTGTTAAAAAACTGGCCGGTGGCGCTGCCGACAAAACCGCTGCTGCAATCCTGCGCGGGAACCTCACAGTAATTTGCCGTACTGGGATTGGGATCCGCCGCCGTGCCCAGCACATTGAACATATCTGCGCCCGGCATGCTCCACAGCAGGCGTATTACCGCCTGGCCACCATTTTCGTAATATTCGAGGCGCAGGTCATAGGCATAACCCGCTTCGAGCGTAATCGTCCCGCTGGTATTGGTCGTGGCGGAGTGATCGTTCCAGTTATCGATAAGCAGCTGATTGTTCACCCACAGCCGCACGCCATCATCCGACACCGTTTGGAAGCGGTAATTGCCGGTTACCGGGGCGCGCACGCGCCCGTTCCAGCGCGCGGAAAACTGATCGCTGCCAATGCCGCTGACACCGGGCGAACCGCTGCCCCAATTAAAATCCACACGGGTATCCACGCGCGTGCCTGCGGCAGTCCCCGACAGATTCACATTATTGAAGTAGGCGCCGGTAAGTCCGCCGATCAATCCCGTGGTACACACCGGCGGGGCGGCATTGCAGGCATTGGCAGGGGTCGAGTTCGGCAGGCAGGTTCCGTAGACCGCCCCGCCGTTAGTGACACGCACTGTCGCATAGCTCGGCGCCGTCAGGTCACCGTAGACCGTTGAATTGTTGACGGTAATGTCACCGCTATTGCTGCTGATCGCAATCGCCGAAGACGCAGAGCCCAGGACACTGCCATTTTGAATAGTGACAGTGCTCGCCCCCGAAATACTGCCGCCGGTCATAGTGACCCCCGATAGTGTGATTGGATTGGCGGACGTCATTACAAAATTGCCCGAGAGGGTTCCGCCGGTAAGCGACATGCCCGATTGCGCCCTGGCACCGCCAGCCAAGGTAGTGCCATTGGTCGTGATGGTGTTATTGTTGCTGGTTACCAGGCCGCCGACACTGCCGCCGGTCAAATTAATATTGCCGCCCGTGGTAATCGCTCCCGTCACCGCCGTATTCACCAGGGTCACCTCGCCGCTGGCAGCGGTGATACTGCCATTGATGGTATTAGTTCCCGCTGAAACCACCGTACCGTAACTGGAGACAAGATTGATATTGGCGGCAGCCGTGCCAATCGTACTGCCCGTCAGCGAAAAGCCGTTATTGGCAGAAATAGTAATATTCGTATTCGCTGTCAGTACATCGCCATTGGCAAGCGTCACGCGGCCGTGGCCAGTGCAGGTATAGGTTGTACCGCTAACACTCCAACTGGTGTCGCAAGGTGGATATTGACCGCTGGTCAAATTGTAGGTCGCCGCATTTACTCCAACAGCGATGAATAACAATAGCCCCGATACTATTCGCCTTAACAGGTTGCCTCGCGGTTTCAGGGAGTAGCTGTGCATTTATTCTTGCTCCAGGTAAGCACCGGCCTGAATCCTTCGCTCGGCAAGAAAGGTATCTGCACCACAACGCCCCTGGCTAGTTACTGTGTAGAAACTGGGTTGCCGGGTTGTCGTTTCTGAATAATTGGCAGAGTCTGATGGTGCACAATTACTGGCATCTGCATAAGTACACTGGCAATTCACCTGTGCAGAGCACAGGTTTAAGCCATCGATGCCACTAAGATTGTAAGTTTGGTTGAGGGAGACACAGCGGGCATCCACTGCAGCACGATTGGTTGCATCTGGAAAAAATAATACTTGCATAGCACGTTGCGCACCTGTTTCGGCGGCATAAAATGCCTGCACACTCAACAATTCCTGGGTAAAACTGCGGTTGGATTGTTCACTGGTACGTGCCACTACCAGCGCCAGGATTCCCATGACCACTAAAATAAAAATAGAAAGCGGGATTAAAAAACCCCGTTGGTATTTTCCCATCGCTGGACAGCGGTATCGATTAGGGAACATTGCGGATCATCGCCTCCTGGATAAAGGACAGGGATTCTCCGCGTCGACTAAATATCAATGAAATAACAACACCGGCATTACGGTTTTCCGTCCCTGTCTTTAACTCAAAGGGTGCACCGCCGGAACTGACACCATGCGCCATTAATCCATGGGCCTGATCGACATTGATAACATTATCGTTAACATCAAGACCTTCATAAAAGCGCAACTCATCCCCCGCCAGGCAAAAAGCCTGGGGGTTAGACAACAAATAAAAACGCTTGCGAATCGAGTTGCGCAACCACTGTTTTGCAGGCACCAGTTGTAATTGCGTTGTCGATGAGCCAGCGCCGTAACCCGTTCGGGAACCTGCATTAGCACCATAGAGTTCTACTGGAGATAAGGCGCCAATACTGACAAAACTGGCACTGCCAAATTCAATCGCGTGTGAGGAGACACCTATCACTGCTAATACCGGTGCCCCATTCGCCTGGTCAGGTACCGGTAAAATATAATTTCCCCCACCCGCTATCGGCATAAATTGCAGGCAGGCGCCATCATTGATAATACGCACCGAATAAGGCAAGGCACCACGCAACTGGCGAGTCATACGCTCCAGTGCCGACCGGGCAGTATTCACCAGTAATGCCCGCTCCTGGGTAGAGCGATAAGAATCCACCACACGCACTACAAATGCCGCGCTGGTGGTTGCCAATATCGCCAGCACAACCAACACCACAATCAACTCAATTAATGTAAAACCGCGCGAACCTAACGGGCGCAATCTGCTGCCGCACGTGCAGGAAGCCATCAGAAATTTGCCCTCTGGGCACTGAGGCGAATAACCTCTCCCATAGGAGTGCGAACACTAACGGTAATGGTTTTGAGGTTATCAGCCGCTGTAACCGTTACTGAGCGCTGATAGCCATCGAAGCTATCTGACCAGTTATGGAAATCATCGACATCATTCATATCAGGATCGGGGCTATTGTCACAGCTCTGTCCACCTGCAGTACCGCAGGCAGGAATTCCTCCAGTGGGTGTACCCTGGTCGTATTTCAGGGCAATAATTTCATCGAGTTTGGATTGGGTGGCCTCCAGGGCACGCATTCGAATCAGGGGATCGGCATTGGCACGTGCGGCCTGGTTAAACACGCCAATCAGCGCAACCAGGGCAATTCCCACAACGACGATAAATACAATCAATTCAATCAGGGTAACACCTGATTGCCAGCGATAATGTCTGTTTGCTCGATTAATAGCTGCCATAGGCATAGCCCGTGGACTCAACCGTTATGGTGGCCGACACCCCCGAACCACTCACCGTCACTAACCCCGCCTGCGTCTTACCCAGCCGATCAAACACAAAGACCGTTGCAGGTTGTCCGGATTGTTCGGAAGACAAACGAATTCCGTTAGGCATTTCCAAAGGGTAATAACCGATATTAACCGGGACGTTATCCTGATTCACACTGACACTGTTTTCCTGGATTTCCAGGCTGATACCACCACGGGCCATGGCCAGTTGTTGCGCCAATGAAAAAGCCGCGATGATGTCATCGCGGCTTCCTTGTACCCCAGCAGTGTTAATGCCCCCAAGACGAGAGAACAAAACAACGGATAATGTTCCCAGTAACACCATGACAGCAATCAACTCAATGAGGGTAAATCCCTTATTGCGATCAGCCATGATGGGAGCCTAACATCACCTAGAAATCAAGGTGCACCAAATCCCTGAAAATTAGCAGTACGACTTGAAGCTGTTTGAGTGACTGTACATACTGCAGTATCACCCAAATTGGTTAGTGCTACTGATCCAACCGTATAACCTGTAGGAATTCCACCAACCAGAACTCCACCAACATCATCGCAATCGGTCACTGGCATATGAGTCGTTCCGCCAGTCACACCAGCATTAGTAGCTACTGCCGCAGCATAGTTTAATGCCATCGCACTGCCCATATTACCGGCAATACCATCGACGGTAGCCTGTTCAGCTGCATCAGACATATCAATAAATCGCGGCAGGGCAGTAGCTGCCAAGATACCCAGAATCACAATAACCGCAATCAGCTCGATCAGGGTAAAACCAGATTGTTTCGTCATACAGCAAGCCTCCAGGGAGAGAAAATACATTAAGGATTGTTTACCGGTAAAACCGACATCCCTGAACGTGGACAAGACTACAAAGTCACTTCTGACAACCTTGGACAAGGATTTATCACGAACCGGCGGTCTTAGTCGAAACTATAGACGAGCTTTCGATGAATGCCAGTTTTCGCCCATGTTTATAGCGTGTAATTATTAGGGAATCACCAGGCGCACCTGACCTGTGTTTATCGAGTAATCAAAATAATACTCACCGGTCGATGTACCCAGCCAAAAATAACGGCACAGATGCCCCTGTACTGCCACATGGTAAGAGTATGCCCCACGCTGCTCCGGCTGTGCACTGAGCGGCGGCGGGTTTTGCAACAAGCTGTCCCATAAGGCTTTGCAATCCGCAGCCGTCAACCCTTGTCGCTCCACCGGCCCGGGTGAAACTGCCGCAGGCCATCCCTGGGGTGAAAAATACAAGAGGGTTATAGGGTCATCCTGTTGATTAATTGATGGGGAAACCGGATTGGTTGCTTTCTCCAGCAACCAATGTACACGAGCATTTACCACCGCCTGCAGGAAATGGTGCGATATAACCTCAAAACGTAAATTGCGCGCTTGCTCCGCCAGGTGTACATAGCGATTGAGCCCAACTGCCGCGATAATGCCAATGGCTATAGCGACAGTAAAATACTCGAAACGCCCAAGGCTGTAGTGTTTATTCAATCCGTCTTATCTCCGATCGAAATAGCCGGAATTGCGCTAACGCAAGGTTATTTTTGAATAGCGTACATATCCCACATCGGCAAAAATATACCTAGCGCAATAATAGTGACAAAACCCGCAAGCATCACAATCATGATCGGCTCGATCCGGTCACTGAGCTGCTTAACGTCGTACTCCACTTCACTTTCATAAAAACTGGCCACTTCCGCCAACAGTGCATCCACCTGCCCACTTTCTTCGCCCACGGCAATCATTTGCAATACCAGTGGTGTGAACATGCCGCTGACCAAATGGGTTTGATACAACCCCTCCCCGCGTTCAACACCCGCACGAATAGCGCGAATTTTATCGCCCAGATAAGGGTTATCGATGGCGCGCGCACTTAACTCCAACGCATTGGACAGGGGTAAACCGGCATTGAGCATCAATCCAAAAGAGCGGGCATAGCGCGCCAGGGAAGCGCGCTCAATAATATCGCCGACAATAATCAGGCGAAGCTTTTTTTGGCCCCATACACGACTGCCCTCCGGGGTTTTGATGTAGTGCAGGCACCAGGCCACAGCAGCCACCAGCACAAGCAAAATATACATCCAGTAATTCACAAAAAAATCGGATACGGTAATAAGGATGCGTGTTGGCAGGGGCAATTGCGCACCAAATTTCTCAAACAAACCGGCAAATGCAGGAATCACATAAATATTGATCACCGCAATGGCTACTGTCATCGCAATCAGTACAAAGGATGGGTAACGCAGGGCTGTTTTGATACTTTTTAAAGTGGAGTGGTCTCGTTCAAGGTACTCACTTAATTGTTTGAATACCACATCGAGTCGCCCGGCGTTTTCACCGACACTGACCATACTCACTATCATATTATTAAAAATCTTGGGATGGGCGCGCATGGCACTGGACAATTCTACACCCGCCTCCAAACGTTCCACTATGTCATTTAATGCCTGTTGGAAGGCGTAGTTGCGAATCGAGGCCGACAGACCGCGCAACCCCTTTACCAAGGGTATACCGGCGCGAGAAATGGTGTGCATCTGCCGGCAAAACATAATCAGTTCAACACTGCTAACCCGCCCTGCATTGAGCGAGCGGGAAATCCGGTCCGACAGGGTTAACTCTTCAACATGGGGCTCGATGCTGACCGGGGTAATACCACGCCCCAACAATTGGTTAACAGCACCATCCTGGGTAGAGGCATCCAACTGGCCGGTAACCAACCGGCCATCGCTGTTGCGACCTTTAAAATCATAAATGGCCATTGTCGTTATGCCTCATTCAAAGTTCATCAATCTGTGCCGAAATGGCCATGACTTCCTCAAGGGTTGTGACTCCCTTTGCAGCATAGTCCAACGCTGACTCACTCAGGGTTGTAAAATGAGGGCTGTTATAAGCTGCCTGTGTAAAGGCATTCATATCGTTCACCCGCAATGCCTCCGCCATCGGCTGGGTCAGCTCCAGCATCTCAAACACACCCAGGCGACCGCGATAACCCGTGTTGTGGCAATGCGGGCAACCTGCACCCCGCTTGAAACTCACCTCACTAAAGTCGCGTCCCTTGCCTATCGCTAACAATAACGCCTGTTCCTGAACATCGGGGGTGTGCGGCTGGATACAGCTATTGCAAATACGCCGCACCAGTCGCTGCGCGATAATCGCTTTAAGCGCCGCAGCCACCAGATAACCGTCCACACCTATATCCATCAGGCGCATGGCGGAACTGACGGCGTCATTGGTATGCAAGGTTGACAACACCATATGGCCGGTCATTGACGCGCGCAGGGCAATTTCTGCCGACTCGGCATCGCGGATTTCCCCCACCAGCAAAATATCCGGATCCTGGCGCAGGGTCGCGCGCAATACACTGGCGAAGGTCAGACCGATTTTTTCATGCAGCTGCACCTGACTGATACGAGGCAGGCGATATTCCACTGGGTCTTCAACGGTAATGATTTTTTTCTCAGGGCTATTCAGTTCTGACAAAGCCCCATAGAGGGTGGTGGTTTTACCACTACCTGTAGGCCCGGTAACCAGTACCAATCCATGGGGGCGCGTAATCACCTTGCGAAAGCGGCTGATCAGGTTGGGCGGCATACCCACCTTATCCAGGGCCAACACACCATCGGTATGATCCAGTAACCGCATCACAACGGACTCACCAAATTGTACGGGCATGGTGGAAATACGCACATCGATATTGCGCTGTTTGACTTTGAGGTTAAAGCGCCCATCCTGGGGCAGTCGTTTTTCCGAAATATCCAGGCCGGCCATCAATTTCAAACGAACAACGAGCGCCGATGCGATACGCTTTTCATTCATCACCTGTTCCAGTAATACACCATCGATACGATTGCGGATACGCAATACTTTTTCATCCGGCTCTATATGGATATCCGATGATTTTGCTGCAATGGCTTCCTCGAAAATCTTTTGCAGCAACTTGACCACGGGGGCTTCACTGTCAGTGGCATCGCTAATGAAATCTGCCAGGTCTACGGCGGATTCCTGCAGTTCCTCATCCAGCTCTGTCGCCAGGCTGGCAATTTCGCTGGCGCGGGTATAGGCGATATCCAGAACATCCAGCAGTTCGGATTCCCGCACGACCGCCGGCTTAAGGTTTTTCTGCAGTACACGCTGTAATTCGTCCAGGCAAAAAATATCCGTTGGGTCAGCCATGCCCAGCAACAGGCCGTCAAAATCCTCGCGCAGCAGAATCACCCGGTAGCGGCGTGCACTGGTTTCAGGCAGGCGTTGTACCAGTTCGCGATCAAAACGAAATTGCTTTAACTCGACGAAGGGAATATTCAATTGCGCCGACAGCAGGTTGAGCAGTGCGTTTTCATCGACATAACCCAACTCGACCAGCGTGGCCCCCAGTTTACGCCCGGTCAGCTTTTGCTCTTGCAAGGCATGTTGCAACTGGCTCTCGCTGATCATTTGTTTTTCGACCAGTAAATCACCAATGCGAATGCGTTTTTGAAGCGTTGTGTTCATGGGTGCTTATCTCAAGGCTAACCGCGCAATGCGGCGATACGCTGCTGAATATAATCGCGAACTTCTACTTGCAAATCACTGTATTCGGCCAAACGCTGGTAAGCACGCAAAGCACCTGTACGCTCATCCATCGCATCCAGTGCCAGGGCATAGCCCAACCAGTACGCCGGTTTTTCACCAAAGGTTTCCAGTAAGGCTTTATAGCTCTGCGCTGCTTTGGCGTATTGGACATGTTTTTGGTACAAACCTGCCAGCAGGGCCCGGTAATGCTCACCCTGCGCTGTGGCTGGATGCCGCTCCAACAGGTTAAGCGCCTGTTGGCCATCGCCCTCCAGCAAGGCCAGACGGGCCTGAAAATAATCCCGTTCAGCCGGATTCAGGGCCGGCATCGCAGAAATGCTGAGTGCCAGCTGTTCGCGATTTTCCTGCTGTACATAAAAATCCAATAATTGCCAACTGGATAACTCACTGGTTTGAGGGTTGCTGGCTACGAACTGTTCAAGTTGGGTCACAGCAATTGTTGTTTGGCCAGCCGTCCACAGTCTGCGTGCCTGCTCAACCTGCTGTGTATCCTGCCACTGGGGATTGGGCGCAACCGATAAGTGTGCTGGCATATTGTCATTTACAGGGGAATGGGACTGGGCAGCAAAAGGCTCCTGGATACTGACAGATTTTTCTACAGGGGCGGCTACAGCGGGGGATGACTCCTGGTTAGCTGATTTACTTGCCTCCGATACGGCGCCTGCGACACTAGCCCCGGGCGATTCGAGCAAGAGCGATGCGAAATGCTGCACAGGTTCATAAGCGGGAGCAACCAATTGCGCACGGGCTATCAGTGCCCTGGCCTCCTCGACATTATCCTGGTGATATTGGCGCTGTGCCATTGCCAGGTAGCGCTCAGCCAATTGCAAAATCCCCTGCTGTGCCAGGGGATTTGTTGCATCCAGGGACAGTATTTGTTGGTAGTAACGATAGGCGTTATCTTCAAAGGGAGAGGTCAAGCGATCACGGGCCAAGGCCTGGCGCGCTTGCGCCAGCAGGTTGTCAATATCGCGTTGGTGTTGGACCTGTTGGGTAATATCCGTCGCAGGCTCACCCTGTTCCTGCAGCTCGCCCCCAGTGTCTGTTGGCGCTGAAGATTCGGCATCCGCTGCTTCTGCAGCAACTTCATGATCGACCATCGCCAGGGGTATTCCGCTGGAATCGCTAACAACCGCGGGCTCATCGATCGGCGCTTGAAAGGACGCCACTATCCAGGGACGCAATAGCCAGAGCACGACGAGTACCAATAGAAATGTGGTGAGTGTTAACAACCAGGGAAAACCCGCAGGCCTGAACAGGCCGGAGGATTGCAACTCCGCCCGCCCATGGTCAACGGCTGCCTTTGTGAGCGCATCTTGCTCATGGGGGTTGTGGGCATGGGCAGACCCCTGAACCTGCGTCGACAGATCGCGCAACATATCGTTTAGCAGGCTCACTGCACAGCTCCCGCCAATACCGGGATAAACACCAGCGCAGCGGCTGCACTGGCTGCCAGGGCTGGCCACAACCAGTAATCGCGCCGGGCCAAAACCTGTCCCAGCTTTTTACTTTCGGCAGTATCCTTGATCGCACTCACCATATGGCGCCGTTCAACATGCGGGCTCGCCTGGCCATAGGCGGCAAGCATTGCCTTGTGTGCCATGACATTAATCAGGCGCGGTACACCGCCGGATGCCTTGTATAACAGCCGTACGGCGGCGGGTGAAAACAGTGAGGGACCTCGATAGCCCGCTGACTGCAAACGATAATTCAGGTAAGCCGCTACGCTGGGCTGGGCGATACCCTGTAAATATTCACTGAATACGATGCGCTGTTTGAGCTGGCGTAAATCCGGGCGCTCCAACAGGGTGTCCAATTCCGGTTGGCCAAATAACACCACTTGCAACAACTTGCTTTTTTCAGTTTCCAGATTCGTTAACAGGCGCAACGCTTCTATAGTTTCACGCGGCATGGCCTGGGCTTCATCAACCACCAACACCACCTGGCGCTTTTGTTGCGCCAAGTGCACCAGGCGCAAATTAATATCTTTTAATAATTGATAGGACGGTAATTCCGGTGAATAGGCAATGCCTATCTCTTCTGCCAAAAACCATTTCAATTCATCGGGTGTCAGATAGGGATTAGGAATATAGGCAGTGATGAAATGGTCGCCCAGGCTGGCCAGCAGCTTGCGGCTGAGCAGGGTTTTGCCCGTACCCACCTCACCAACGACCTTGATAAACCCCTCGCTATGGCGCAAGGCGAGCAGCAAGGTGCTCAATACTTCGCGATGGCTTTGGTTGTGAAAGAAAAACTGGGTATCGGGAGTGAGCGAAAACGGGTGCTCCTTTAATCCAAAATGTTGACGGTACATAACAGACCTCGCCGCAGCGTAATTTTCCCCGCGCAATCCCGCACAACTCAGGGATTGCGATAGGCCTCACCCATTATCTGCATGCTATCGCGCGACTCACGCAATTGAGCATCCCAGGTGGTATCATCCACAACAATAGGACGAAGCAATATCACCAGTTCGGTTTTACTTTTGGATTTGTTTTTGGTGCGAAACAAACTGTTGACGATAGGAATATCACCGAGTAGCGGGCGCTTGCCATCGGTTTGCCTGTTACTTTCCGTCATCAAACCACCTAATACAATCACCTGCCCGTTAGCCGCCTTTACAATACTGTCGGACTCGCGGATACCGCGTAGCGCGAGGGGCAGCGAGAAATTTTCATCGCCCACGGTAAACACCTTAAGTTGGTCCGTCACCTCACTGACAATGGGATGAATATGGAGGATAACCTCTCCCGCCTCAGAAATCTGCGGGGTGACATCCAGCGAAATACCGCTGAAAAATGGCGACAACTCAATATTCGGTGTATTGGTGATAGCGGCGGCATTGGTAGTGGTATTGCTGGAAATGCCTGTGACAAAGTATTCATCGTAACCCACGCGAATAACGGCTTTCTGGTTATTGACGGTAGAGACACGCGGACTGGACAGAACCTGTACCGCCCCCTGGGTTTCCAGTAATGACAGGAGCTTGGTGATATCAGCTACCTGCACCAAACCGGCAAACAGATCCTTACCCCCATACTCCGAACTTTCAGTAATGGTTCGGGTTGCATCGGTCATTTGAAAGCCTGGGCCGTAGTTCATTTCAAGAGAATCAGAAGCACTGATAGTGCCCCGACCGGAACCGTAACTGTACCCCAGTTGCCCGCTAATAGCCCCCCAGTTAACACCTGCTTCAAATCCTTCGCTTAACCGAACCTCAAGGATTTTGGTTTCCAAAATTACCTGGCGTTTTGCGCTCAATTCCGAACGCTCCAGATAATCGCGCACGGAACTCAATTCATGGGGCAAGGCTTTCACCACGACCATGCCTGCCTGGGGTGAGATCATTACCGAGCGCTCCCCCTCTTTTCCGCCAATAATGGATAGGATGGTTTTTTCCAGTGAATGCCAGAAATCAGTACGATTCAGGGTTTGTACCCGCGATCCCGGTGTTAAACCCGCACCGCTGACCTTTTCCTTGGCATTGCTTAACATGCCCAGCAGGTTGGCGGTATCTCCCGCACTTCCACTCGAATTATTGGTGTTGCCCCCCATGTTATTGCTGGTGGACTGGGCACGACCGACAAGAACACTGGTGTCCGATACCCCTACCCTCTGCACATCCAGATAATTAATTTGGAATACCTGGGTACGCAACTCATTGGCGTAGATGGTGTAAATATTCCTGTCGCGCTTAAATTCGTAGCCATAGATATCGCGGGTGACACGCAGCACATCGTCAACCGTGACATTTTTCAGATCCAATGTTACTGACCCGCTAACACCGGGATGTACAACAACATTGACTCCTGTGCCGTTTACCAACCCCAGGAAAAAATCCCGCGCGGAAACATTGTGCACGGAAACATCAAAGCGCTCCGCGGATTTGGGAGCGGAGTAAGCGCCAGAGGGATTCTGTAACAGGGATTGGGTTACCGCTGCTGGTGGAGACGCTGTTGCTGGCGAGCTATTCACCGCTTTGTCCAGCTCTTGCTCGGCGACCAGTTTTCCATCGCGGGTGTTACTGCAGGCTGCTAATACCATTAACAGGGGCAACAGGATGAATGGCAACAGCGGATGTTTTGTCACAGGCGACATGCTTATGGCCTCAAGAACAGAAATTTAGGGATGTCTTTTGATCACACTGGGTGCCAGGCGTAATACCTTCTGTCGCCCACCATCCGCCACAACCACACCTTGGGAATCTATTCGCATGAGTTTCATACCATTGGATTGGGGAATAATTTGTCCTTCACGCAAACTATGCCCATTAATAATGGCTAGCTTGCGCTGGTCGCTGATTAATACCGATGATAGGTGCAATTTTACTGCAGCCGGTTTTGCGACTGGCTTGTGATAATCCAGCGGCTCTGTAGGGTCGCGCCCCTGCTCGCCTGATTCAGCAAAGGCAGCCAACACTAAAAGCAGGAGAGCCAATAATAAAATGGGGCGTTTATACACCGAGCAGGCCCTCCTCTGAACTCAAGGTAAACACGCGCACTTCGATTTCCGCGGCAGGATAGGTATCGACACGGTAGTTCAGCGAATCCCAATAAAATTTCCACGAGAGGGATTCCAGCTGCTTTAGCAATGCCAGTAATTCAAAGTAACTGCCGCGAATACGCAATACCACCATATGCTGATAAACCCCGGCATCCGCTGAAGCGCTGGCCGTCGCCGCAGGGGCAATACCCGGCAACTGCAGCTGGCGCGCGGGCAAGGTTTTAACCCCCAACACCTCTACACGACTTAATGGAGAAAGTATTTCCTGCAATACTCTGGGTAGTTGATCAGCACTGATCAGGCCTTGGGACATATTCGATAATTGCGCTTCAACTTCATTGATGCGCTGCTCCAGTGCCCGAATTTCTTTTTGCTTTAATACGGCCGGGCTATTGGCTGCTGCCATTGTCAAATTGGCAATGTCCGTTTCCAGTTTTTTACGTTCACTGGCGATCAATTCCACATCGCCCTTAAGTTTGCTGCGCTGTTTATCAACCGGGGCTTGCACGAACAGACTCCATACCATCAAAAGTACGGCTAATACCGTCAACAGCAACAGAACCCGCTCGCGTAAAACGCGTCCATCTATTGCTTCTTGCAAGCGAACCAGCTGTTCTTTCCATTGATTCATGGGCGCTGTCCTCGCATTTTTTCATTCAATTCCAGCAAATGCTGCACGGCCGTTTTTTCGGCACTTCTGACACCTGTGTCCGGCAAAGGCTCTGCCAGCGAAAAATCAAATGTATCGCCAGCCTGTTCATCCGGTGATAACTGCAAAATACCGAAAGCCGTGCCGACAAACGATGGCTCGGTGCGCAAACGCTGTACATACAATGGAATTTCTTCTCCCGCACGGGTTTTCCCCAGCATCTCCGCGTAAGCACCCCCACGTGTTAACGAGAAGACACTTAATGAAAACCGGTCATTGGATTGGCGCGACATAGCCTCCAATTGTGCCGAGAAGCCGGTGCTGTTACCCAGGCTGCGACTCGATACCAGCATCACCAGGCGCTCGCGGCGCTCCAGTTCAGTGTGAGTCTTTAATATGTGTGCGTCCAACACGGCAAGATCAACCTGGGGCTGGTTGCGGCGCAACTGATCCACTTGCTGCTTGATTTGCTCAAGTTGTACTCGCTGTTGTCCTGCTTCATGCACCAATGAAAGGTTGTAACGGTGACTCAAGATACTGGCAAGAATAAGCAATACGACAAAAGCCAGGCTTATCCAGAACATGTGTATAGCGCGCAGGGGTTCACGGTTAGGCTGGAATTCCGGCAGGTAGAGATTGATCTGCTGCATACTAGCCTCCCACCTGATCCTGGCGCAGGGCAGCACCCAGGGCATTCAGGCACAACGACAAATAATGCTCGGGAATTCCCTCGGCAATTTGCAGCCCGGCGCGCAGGTCCAGCATATCGATCGTCATCGGCAGGCCTGCGCGTATTTCGGCGGTCAATTTGTCCGCGGTGACATTGTCGCCACAGAGATAAATATGGCTTGGAGGCACCTGGCGCATTTGCCGCTCGAAATAATCCAGCGAGCGCTGCAGGTCAAGAATTAATGCCTCTGCGGGTAAATCATCCAACAGGCCGGCGTTATAGGAGAGGACAAACTGGCGAGTAAGGTAAAGGTTGCCATCGCGTTGGATCTGCAAATTGCCACCACCCTGGACCAGTTTAACCAGGGCTACCCCGCGCTGGGTGTCGCAACAGGTTTCCACCAGATTGCGCAGGGCCATTTCCGGGATATCAATAGCCTTGAGTTCAAGCCCGGCAGTTTTGGCATAGTCCACCAGGGTTTCGATGTGTTTCTTCTGGGTGACCACAGCATAGGCCATGCGGCTGGTGCCACGGGCACTGTCCTCGGGCAGTAAAATGCCATCCACGACTGCCTCGGTAATCGGGAAATGCACTAGGTCTTTCACACGGTAACGCAGGGCTTCGGCCAGTTCCTCACGCGGTACCTTGGGGGCTTCCCCCAACAGCATCTGATAACTGCCGACACTCATCACCAGGTTGCAGGGAACCGTTTGCAACCCCAATTTGGCAATGCGCTGACGGAGCTGTTCAGCCGGATTATCCCCTGCATTGACCGGAATAAATTCGCAATGGACTAAATGCGGTTGCTGGGTTGCTGGTCGGTGGATATGAGCGAGGGCAACACCATCCGGGGTAAACTCAACCCCCAGGCATTGATGTTGCCCCTGTGAGCGATTAACCCAGTGGGTCAGGGTTTCGAACAGTTGCTTCAACAGCGTACCCTCGGGCTGTGGTAATGGTACTGGTTGTTTGTTATACGGCAGAATTTGGATGAAGCAACCTGCCAATTAATAACTGTTGTTTATAATTGACCGCTCAAACATAACGTTTACAAAGAACATAGACCATATAGGTAAAAACGCCAAATGTTTCACATAGTTCTATTCGAGCCGGAGATTCCCCCCAATACCGGCAACATTATTCGCCTGGCAGCCAACACCGGTTGCCAGTTACATTTAATTGAACCGCTAGGCTTTAACTTAGATGAAAAAAGCGTAACCCGCGCCGGAATGGATTACGCCGAAACCCAGGATGTGCGTATTCATGCCAGCTGGGAGCACTTTTTGGTACAAGAGCAACCAACGCGTTTATTTGCATTGAGTACAAAAGGAAGCCAATGCCACAGTGATGCACAGTTTGCCGCAGGCGATTATTTATTGTTCGGCCCCGAGTCGCGCGGCCTGCCCGCAGACATCCGAGAATCATTGCCCGCCAACCAGGTGCTGCGGATTCCGATGGCGGCCAATAGCCGCAGCATGAACCTGTCCAACGCGGTTGCCGTGATGGTTTATGAAGCTTGGCGTCAATTGGGGTATGCTGGCGCACTTTAGAGCAGTTGCCCCACAGTGAAAGTCATCTGTCCTGTCCAGTGAGTAGTTGTATGAGCAAGATCCAGATTATGGTAGGAAGTGTCTATGGCGGTGCCGAACAAGTGGCTGACATTGCCGCTGACCTGCTGCGCACCAAAGGCCATGAAGTCAGTATCAACACCTATGCGCGCCCGCAAGACCTGACGCGCGATGCCAGTGAAATTATCCTCCTGTGCCATTCCAATACCGGCTCCGGCGAGCTGCCCGATAACATCCAGCCTTTATATTTGCATATCACCCGCGACTATCCGCGCATTGCCGGTCGCCATTACGGCGTGATTAACCTGGGCGACAGTTGCTACACCACCTTTAACGAAGCTGGGGTGATGCTGGACGCCGCCTTCGCCGACCTGGGCGCGGTGCGTATCGGCGAGCCGCTGGTACTGGATGCCAGCAGCGGCGATGACGCCGCCAGCCTGACACGCGACTGGGTTGAACAGTGGTCGCTGTTGTTACCTTGATCGCACAGCTGTTGTTCCTGATCGCGATGCCTTACTTGAATTGATGCCTTACTTGAGTTGTATCCATGTCTGACCCCAAACCTATCGGCCTTTTCTATGGCACTTCCACTTGCTACACCGAAATGGCCGGCGAAAAAATCCGCAAGCATATCGGCGAAGAACGTGTTGATATGTTCAATATTGCCGAAACCCCGCTTGTCCAGGCAGAGTTTTACGATTACCTGATCTTTGGTATTCCCACCTGGGATTACGGCGAACTGCAAGAGCACTGGGAAGAGATTTGGGATGACCTGGAAACAGTGAGTTTTGCCGGGCGCAAATTTGCTATCTATGGCCTGGGCGATCAGGTGGGTTACCCGGAATGGTTCCTGGATGCCATGGGTTACCTCCACGCCAAACTGGTACACCGCGGCGGTATTCCCTGTGGTTATTGGCCGCGCGCCGGTTACGAGTTTGAAGCCTCAAAAGCACTCACATCCGATGGAGAATGGTTTGTCGGCCTGGCACTGGATGAAGAAAACGAATTCCAGCTAAGTGAAACCCGTATCCAACAGTGGTGCGCCCAAATCCTGCGCGAGTTTGAGTTGTGAACGATCATCCAGAATCCATGAGTAACGCCCGGTTTGACCTGCGTAACGCACAAATTGAATGGGACGATGAAGGCCAACCCCTCTCCAGTGAATTTGGCGATGTCTATTTCTCGCGCGCCAATGGCCTGGAAGAAACCCGCCACGTATTCCTCCATCACAACCAGTTGCCGGAGCGCTGGGCGGCGCTGGCTCCCGGCAGCCATTTCACCATCGGGGAAACCGGCTTTGGTTCCGGATTGAATTTCCTTGCCGCCTGGCAACTCTGGTTACAAGCCGCCCCGGCAGATGCGCGGCTGCATTTTGTGACGGTGGAAAAATTTCCCCTCACCAAACCGGACCTGATCCGCGCCCTCGCCCTCTGGCCGGAACTGGAGGCGCTGTCTACTCCCTTGATTGATGCCTATCCCTGCATCACCGACACCGGCTTCTATCGCCTGCATTTTATGGGCGGCCGCGTCAGGCTCACCTTGATTATCGAGGATGCCGCCCATGGGTTTAGCCAATTGCTCGGCAGCGCCGACCCCCGCTTTGCCCATGTTTGCGCCAAGGTAGATGCCTGGTTCCTCGACGGTTTTGCGCCGGCCAAGAACCCGCACATGTGGAGCGAGCAACTCTTTGAGGCTATAGGCACACTCAGCCAGGCAGGTACCACTGCAGCCACCTTCAGCGCGGCAGGCATTGTCAAAAACGGCCTGCGCTCGGCGGGTTTTACCGTGCAAAAAGTCCCCGGCTACGGTCGCAAGCGCGACATGGTGCGCGCACAAAAGCTGACTGATCGCCTCCTGCCCGTCCATGACGGTTCGCTCGATGCCAATGAGCTGGATAATACTCCCAGCTACTCGCCCTACCCGCTGCCCTGGACGGTGGACGGTACCAATAGCACTCCTACCGACAAGCGCGCCCTGGTCATTGGCGGTGGACTGGCCGGTTGCACCAGCGCGCGCGCCCTGGCAGAGCGCGGCTGGCAAGTCACCCTGCTGGAACGCCATGAACACCTGGCGGAGGAAGCCTCAGGCAATCCCCAGGGAGTGCTCTATGCCAGGCTATCGCGCAAGGCCGAGCCCCAGGCGGTGTTTAACCTTAACTGCCTGGACTTCGCCCAGCGCTTTTACCAACCCTATTGGACTATGGCCGGCAGCCGTTGCGGCGTACTGCAGCTGGCAGCGGATGCTGACGAGCAGCAACTCCAAACATTGCTCAGGGATAAGTTCAGGGATTGCAGCGAGCTGGTCCAGTTTGTCAGCGCCGACGAGGCCAGCGAGCTGGCGGGTGTTGCCCTGGCACATGGCGGGCTCTACTTTCCCCAGTCCGGTTGGATCAATCCCCCGCGCCTCTGCACCGCCCTGGTCAACCACCCCAATATCCGGGTTGAATACCGGCAAGCGGTGACTGCACTGGCACAGGCTGATGAAGGCGGATGGCATATACACACGGACCATACTGATCATGGCCTGTGGCAAAGCCCGGTGGTGATTATTGCCAACGCACGCGATGCCAGGCACTTTGATGAGACACGCGAATTGCCAATCAAATCGATTCGCGGCCAAATCAGTTACCTGCCTGCGACCTCCCTGAGCCAACCGCTGAAAACCGTCATCTGTGGCGATGGCTATCTTGCCCCGGCCGTTGATGGCCGGCACTGTGCCGGTGCGACATTTAATTTACGCGAGCAAACAGACCTACTGCGCGCACAGGATCACCAGGCCAACCTGGATAAGCTGTCGCAGGTATTGCCCAGCCTCGCCGAGGCCTGGAACCCCCTCAGGCTCGACCAACTTGATGGCCGTGTCGCCTTCCGCTGTACCTTTCCCGACTACCTGCCCCTGGTGGGTTCCGTCGCGGATACGCCCGCCATGGAAACCGATTTTGCCCCCCTGCGCCGCAATGCCCGCGCCTGGCTGGATACCCCCGGCAGCTATGTGCGCGGGCTCTACCTCAACATTGGCCATGGATCGCGCGGGCTGGCCTATACACCGCTCTGCGCAGAGTTGCTAGCCTGCCACATCAACCAGGAACCACTGCCGATTCCCCGCGAACTCGCCAATGCGTTGAACCCGTCACGCTTTCTGATTCGCGACCTGATCAAAAACCGGCGTTAGCAGCCTCGGGGGCCATCCCAGGGTCTATACTCTCAAAAAACCATTGGGAGACCAGGATCATGCTGACCAGCCGCGCCTATGCGATAGAAGATGATGCCGACTTTATCCATAATTTTTATGAGCGCCTGGTGGTGCAGGAAGCCTTCGACCAGAGTCCGCGCATCCAGCAGGGCGACCGCGATTTCCTCGCCGATGTCGCCTGTGTAGCCCTCAACCGCCTGCCGCCGCGCTATATACGCCACGATGTGGATATGACGTTCTTTATGTCGCCCCAGGACATGATGGAAATCGAAAACAAAGTGGCCACCGCCGTGGGCGATGCACTCCATTATGTGGAAGCGCGCGAGCGCGGCGAAGACCCCAGGCTACCGCCACTGGAAGTCTCCCTGATTGCAACACGCGCCGATAAACCGGTGAAAAATCCCGCGAAGGCCGCCGCTAAAAAAACTGACGATAAACCGGAAAAAACCAAAAATACCAGCGCCGCAAAAGACACCGGCAAAAAATCACCCGCCAAAACTACACGCAAAAAAACCTAGGGAACTTCTGAAATAACCTGGGAACCGCTGCCACAGGCGATTACCGTGCGCATCGCCTCTTCCACGCTCACATGGGGCAACAAATCAACACACTCGGACGCCAGGTGATAGACAAACCCGGAGGTCGGGATAGGTGCGGTGGGCGCATAGACCGTATAGTCACCATTGGCATGCTTGGCAGTGACTATGGCTGTGACCGACACACCCGCTGCGCGCCCCATCAGGTAAGCGCGACAGACCTCACCCTTTAGTAAAGACGTATTACCCTCGCCGCCCAGTAATTGGGTGATCACATCGCGAATAGTTTTGTAACCGGGTGCCAGGCGGGCCAGCCAATCATCAATCAGGTCATGCAGCCAGCCACCAATACTGGTGGATACAAACAGGCCGATTAAAAACAGGCCCAGCAGCAATAATCCAACGCCGATAATATCCGCTACATAACCGCTCACCAGGGTTTGCTCTACCAACCATTGGCTGAGGGGTTGTATCAGGTTCCTGATAGTGCGCAGCAACCATTCAACCAACCAGACAAAAATCAGCATCGGCAGTACCACCATAAAACCACCGATAAAGGTAATACTGACAAATGATCGCAAACGCTTCATGATGTGGGCCTTTTACACGACGGGATAATCAGGGTGAAACAGCTCGTAAAAACACTGGCGCTATTGTGCATGAGTCTCTGGCTGATAGCGATGAGTCCCGGGTCGGGCGCCGCGCCGACAATCCCCTACAAGATCATTACCGAGCGCACTCACAAGCCCACCCTCTTTACCCAGGGCCTGCAAATCGAAAACGACCAGTTTTATGAAAGCAGCGGCCTCTATGGCAAATCGCTGTTGGTATCCTACCCGGTGGAGGAACCGGAAGGCAGCACCTGGGCCAGGCTCTCTGCGCCCTTCACCCATAAACAGCCCCTGCCCGAACGTTTTTTTGCCGAGGGTTTAACCCTGTTGGATGACAAGCTGTACCTGCTTACCTGGAAAGAAGGCACCCTGCTGGTTTATGACAAAACCACCCTGCACTACCAGAAAAGCCTGGGCTATACCGGTGAGGGTTGGGGACTGACCACAGATGGCGAATACCTGATCCGCAGCGATGGCAGCGACACCCTGTTTTTCCATGCCCCACAGGACTTCAGGCTAGAAAAAACCATGAAAGTCCAGGACCAGGGCAAGGCCATTACGCGCATCAACGAACTGGAATATCACGCCGGTTTTATCTGGGCCAATATCTGGCATGAAGATCGTATTATCAGGATTGACCCAAATACGGGCGACGCGACCGGTGAGCTGGTGTTAAGCGCACTGCGCAACACCATGAAACTCAACAACCCGGAACAGGTACTCAACGGCATTGCCTGGGATGAAAAGCGCAACGGCTTTTGGATAACCGGCAAACTCTGGCCAAAGATGTTCTTGATCCAGCCTGGCGATTAACCGCTCACTGGGTCGCAGGCAATCATCAGGATCGTTTCAGCATCTCAGCCAAACCGGCCCCCACCACTGCGGCCCCGCCCTGCGCCCAACCGCCATCCACAGGAATAACCGCACCTGTGATGTAGCTGGCGTAATCCGATGCCAGAAACAGGCAGGCATTGGCAATATCTGCCGTTGAGCCCATACGCTGCAAAGGCACCGACTTTTCGACAGCGGCACGCATGGCAGGTGTCGGTGCAAGGCGTGCCATGCCCTCGGTATCGTCGATAGGCCCCGGAATGATCGAATTGATACGCACCCCCTCAGCGCCCCATTCCAGGCACAGGCTGCGGGTGATCATATCGACTCCTGCCTTGGCAGCACACACATGGCTCTGGCCCGCCATGGGAATCACCGCCTGGGGCGCGGAAATATTGATGATCGAAGCCCCCGGTTTACGCAGGTGGGGATATACCGCCTGCATCACATGAAAGGTGCCCAGCAGGTCTATTTCCACCACCGAGCGAAAACCGTTGGCCGACATACCTGTTGCCAGTGCCGGAAAGTTGCCGGCGGCACCGGACACCACCAGGTCCCATTGGCCCCAGGCCTGGCTCAGGGCATCAATCGCCTGCTTGAGCGCATCGGCCTGGCGCACATCCGCGCTGGCGCCATCGGCGGCTGCCGCACCGGCGGATAGCAAGGCCGCTACCGTGTCCGCCACCTTGTCTGCCGAACGGCTGATCACCGCCACCCTGGCCTCCAAACGGGCGAAGGTCTCGGCGATACCGCGATTGATACCGCTGGTACCCCCCACAACCAATACATTTTTCTGTGCAAACTCAAACGGCGTAGACATGGCAATCGCCTCAACTGTCATAAGGAAAGAAAATGGCTATCAGGAGAAACGGGAAAAATCCGGTGCGCGCTTTTCAAAGAAAGCCATGACCGATTCCTTGCATTCCTCCGAGCCAAGCCCCTCGGCAAAGCCGCGGTACTCGGCTTGCAAGCTGGCCTCAACCGCTGGCTGGGTCGCCTCGCGCAACAAAGCCTTGGTGCGCCGCACCGCTGCGGGAGGCTGCTGCGCCAGGCGCGCAATCCTGGCCTGGGCATAGGTATCCAGCTCTTCACCGGGCAAGGCGCGCGTTACCAGTCCCATAGCCGCCGCCTCTGCTCCGGAAAAGGCTTCGCCCAGCAGGAATAGTTCGGCCGCTTTCTGCTGGCCCACCACCCTCGGCACCAGGTAGCTGCTGGCATATTCAGGGCAGAGGCCAAGGTTGACAAATGGCAACTGCAAACGCGCATCCGCCGCCACATAGGCCAGGTCGCAATGCAACAGCAAGGTAGTGCCTATCCCCACCGCATGGCCACGCACCACGGCGACGACGGGTTTGGCGCAAAAACGCAGGGCATCAATAAAGCGCACCACCGGATGGCTGGGCGTTATCTCCGGGTCATTCATAAAGTCCATCAGGTCATTGCCTGCGGTAAAAAACTCGCGGGTACCGGTCAGTACCAATACCCGTACGCCAACATCCTTGTCCGCGGCGGCAATCAGCCCGGCAAGGGCTGAATACATCTCCAGGGTCAGGGCATTTTTACGTTCGGGGCGATTAAGGCTCAAAGTCAGTACACGTTCATCAAGGCTGGCCTGGACCTGGGAACTGGGGCTGCTGATCATGGAAAAATCCCTGGTGTTATTGTGAATGGCGGAGCAGGGAGTATAGACCCGCCTTGTCCGGGTCGCCCCGTATTACCCCACAAACGGAGAAGGCACACAGAGTTTCCCACCTTAACAGGGGCACAGGAGCATACAGAGGCATGGCACGGACCGGGTGTGACAGGTACAATTCGCCCCCTTGACAACTCCTGCCGTGACAAATCGAAAACCCTATGAATATCCGCGACTTACTTAACCAGCGTGTCCTCGCTGCCATGGCCACCTGCGGTGTGCCTGCCGATCTTCCCGCCCTGATTGCACCCGGCAAAAAAGCCGGTTTTGGCGATTACCAGGCCAACGGCGCCATGGGGGCGGCCAAAGCCATGGGTACCAATCCACGCGATCTGGCCGGCAAGATAGTCGCGGCCCTGGATCTGGAGGGTATCGCCGACAAGCTGGAAATTGCCGGTCCCGGCTTTATCAATATCTATCTCAAACCGGCATGGCTGGGCAAACAAATTGCCCTGGCACAAACCGATGCTCGCCTGGCGGTTCCCCAGGCGGAACACGCGCAAACCGTGGTGATCGATTATTCAGGCCCCAACCTCGCCAAGGAAATGCACGTCGGGCATTTGCGCTCCACCATTATTGGCGACTCACTCGCGCGACTGCTCGAATTCCTCGGCCATCAGGTGATCCGCCAAAACCATGTGGGCGACTGGGGCACCCAGTTCGGTATGCTGATTGCCGAGCTGGAAGAGCAACTCGGTGCTAAGGGTGATGCCGCGCTCGAATTAAAAGACCTGGAAGTGTTTTACCAGCAGGCCAAAAAACATTTCGACGATGACGCAGCCTTTGCCGACAAGGCGCGCGATTATGTTGTACGCCTGCAGGGCGGCGACGCACAGATGCTCAAGCTGTGGCAGCAATTCAAGGATATTTCCCTGCATCACAGCAGCGAAATATACCAACAGCTGAACGTCACCCTGACGGATGCCGATGTGCGCGGTGAAAGTTTTTATAACGACGACCTGGCACCGCTGGTTAAAGCGCTGCAAGACCAGGGCCTGGCGGTGGAAAGCGAAGGCGCCCAGGTGGTTTTCCTGCCGGAACTGGCCGATAAAGATGGCAATCCTTCCCCGGTGATTATCCAAAAACAGGGCGGCGGCTTCCTCTATGCCACCACCGACCTGGCGGCCCTGCGCTATCGCGTCAACACACTTAACGCCAAGCGCATCATGTACTTTATCGATGCGCGCCAATCGCTGCACATGCAGCAAGTCTTTACCATTTCGCGCAAAGCCGGGTTCGTTAGCGATGCTGTGAGCCTGGAGCACCTGGCCTTCGGCACCATGATGGGCAGTGATGGCAAGCCGTTCAAAACCCGCACAGGCGGCACCGTCAAACTCGCCGAGTTACTCAGCGAAGCAGTTGACCGTGCGGCCAGTGTTGTGAGCGAAAAGAACCCTGAGTTAGCCGGCGAGGATATTGCAGAAATTGCACGCAAGGTGGGCATAGGAGCGGTGAAATACGCCGACCTGTGTAAAACACGTACCAATGATTATGTATTCAGTTGGGAATCCATGCTCAGCTTCGAAGGCAATACCGCACCCTATCTGCAATATGCTTATACGCGCGTACAAAGTATTTTCCGCAAGGCGGGCGTTGCGCCGGAAACACTGGGCAGCCCTATCCTGTTAGGTAGCGAGCAGGAAAAAGCACTGGCCATTAAATTATTGCAATTCAGCGAAGTGCTGGACCAGATGGCGCGCGAAGCCATGCCCCACTTGCTCTGTACCTACCTGTACGATATTGCCAGCCTTTACATGAGTTTCTATGAGGCCTGCCCAATCCTCAAGGAGGGCGTGGACGCGGAGGTGCGCGACAGCCGTTTGCGCCTCTGCCATCTGGTAGCGAGAACTATCGCACAAGGCCTCGGCCTGTTGGGTATTGAAGTTATGGAGCGGATGTAATCTAATCTCCCACCAGCAGCAAGCGACACCCCAGGGGACCAGCTCCTGGGTGTGTTTACAGCACTGCATTACAAGATACAGCCCTACAATAATAATTTGCTGACGTAGGAGCCTCTTCAGAGGCTCTCTCAAACATCAGACTGCCCTGCGGCATTAGCACTTCGGTCAAGATTACCTCACTCCCACAATAACGATGGCAACACTGCGGAGGTAAGGATGAAACTACTCTGTGCACTCTTAGGCTTGTTATTACTCGGGCTGGGCATTCATTACATCACCCTGCGCGCCGATTTCAGCAACCTGGAACAACAACTATTCCAACAGCAGCAAAGCCAGCAAATGGCACTGGACCAGCAGCGCCAGGACTATGAAAAACAAATCCGGGATCTGCGCGAATTCATCGCCTTCGGCCAGGCCAGCCTGAATCAAACCCGAGCCGGTGGCACAACCGCCACGGCAGAATTATCGTCCAGCCAACGCGATACCTTTAGCGCCATCCAGGCGGATAATATCGCCCGCACCATCGATAAAAAATACCAGTTCCTGTTGGGCAGCCTGTCGCTCTCCAGCCAGGACCAACACAAGCTCCACGAACTCCTGCGCGAGCGCGAGCAAATACTGGGCAGCAACAGCGTCGGCTATTTTTCTTCACCGGAAGACATCGATAAAGCCATTCGCCAACAGCAGGAAGCCTTGGCGGATATTGATTATCGTATTACCCAACTGCTGCGCCCTGACGAAGTTAAAACCTATGAGCTGCTCAAGGACTCCAGCTATGAGCAATACCAAATGAATGATTTTTACAATCAATTGGGAGACGTATCATCGCTCACCGAAGACAAACGCCGAACCCTGTTGTTAAATAAACTCGAACAAAAGCAGGCCTTTAACAAGCAATTGGAAATTACCGGTACCGCCATTAACAAAGCGCATGGAGAAGAAAAACAATATTTACTGACGCAGGCCCACCAGGCCTTGCATGACTACAAGGACAATTATTTGCGCCAGGCGCGCGAGCAATTAACCCCGGAACAATTCGATAGGTTACGTGAATACGAACAGCAGCATTTCGATGAGATCTGGCAAAGCCTGAAAGCGGGATGGGGGGTCGAATAAACCCTCTCTGTTACCAGAGAGGGGCTACTGATTTTTGCGAGCCGATTAAAGGTTTATTGTTATAAAAATCAGAAAGCCGTTACATCAGATTTGCTAACATCGCAATTGGCGGTGTTCCAGTATTCACCGTACTTGGTAGATTCACTTCCTTTTTGTACACCCTTGAACTCCTCGCACACCTTGGGAGAGCCGGATTTGTAACCCTTGATTTTCAGGTTGCGAATCGTGGCTTTATCGCCAAAGTTACGGTTTACACCGGCAATACTGCCAATCGTTCCATCGACGGTTACGTTGTTAACAACCAGGTTGCGTGGACCGCCGTTGCTTGAGCAGTTGCCGCAAGAACGCCACAATTTTCCGTTCACACCCTTGGCAGTAAACCCGTTGATTACTTCAAAGGTACTGTTTTTGGAATTGTGTTGGAAAATCTTATCTGGTTTGCCACCAGGTGAGTTGCTGGTATTGTTATACGCAGAACCACCGGAAATGGTAAATTTTGTACCGCTGCTGATCAAAGAGGCTGCATCTTCACAGATATCCTCCCAGACCACATTCTCTGCACGACAGCTACCGCTCGTACAGTGAATACCGTCTGCACCACCACTGGCTGCAATACGCACATTTTTAATGGTCGCATTTTTCAGGGTAATGACAGGCGGTTGACCTTCCGCGTCACCAGGGCACGACAGACCGATTGTCTTGCCACCACAGTCGACGGTTTTGTTCTCAATAGTTGCACCAGCTTTACACTCCGCACTGCCGCCTGTCGAAGTGCTGGAAGTCGATGAACTGGACTTCGAAGAACTTGACGAAGAAACACTACTGGAGGATACACCCGTACCACTGGAAGGAATGGAACATTCTTTCACGGTTTTATCTGGAGCTGGATCAGAACCAAAAGTTGCTACGCTACAACTGAAAGAGCCGTTAAGCACTTTATAGACAAATCTGTCGTCTGCCCCAAAGGCCACGTTGGTGGATTGGCTTACAGAACAGGTTTGCCCAATTTTACAGATGGTTACGTAACCACTCGGGCGGTTGGCTGCCAAAGCAACTGCAGACACACCAACAAGAACACCCGTTATCATTATTTTTTTTAACATACTAAACTCCTAACGACAGATCATAATGATCGGAGAGGAGCAGATTTTGCACACAACAGGCAGAAAAAATACATCCACTGCATTCTGTTACTGCTGCGGCATAAACTGCTATGGTTTATGCCCGCAAAAATCCTAGCCGGAAAAATATAGCAGTTCGCTGCATGAGGTGAAACACTTTTTATGATTATTCATATAAAATAAAACGCTCACAGCAATGCGCGACCTCACTGGCCCTTATAAAGCCAGGCACGTGCAGGTTCCATAACATTCACTATAACGATTGCCATGCTGTTAGCCAGAAGTCATGCGGATCGCTTTCGAGATGACCGCTAACCAATAAGAATCGAATGACCGGTCAATGCCTTGGGGATAGTGTTACGCAGGAAGCTGCTTCATATTCCAGTCAACCACATGGGTCTGTTACATACAGCCACGTGCGACCGGAAGCAGCTGCCCGGCCTCCCACCACCATCCTGAATCACTAAAAAGCCAAGGGCTTCAAGGGCGCAATATGGGTTTTTCTCGATTTTTTTACGTTTATCTACCCGGTTTTTCGCGGGTTTTTCTCGTCGCGTTGGTGGGTACATCATTACTGGGTGGCTGCAGTAAACGCGATACCCACACACCGATTACCGAACAGCCGCCGACAATCAAGCTTGCACCTGTAGTAGACCAGCAGCGCTTCCATACGACCTATCTCGCCCATGTAACAACTGAAACAAATAGCCTGATAACCGGTACGGATGGCAGCATACTGTTACATAACCAGGCTGAAGGTTATTGGCGCGCCCTGCCCACGGCAGGCCTGACATCGAGTATTTTTGCAATAGCGGCTACGGATGATGGCCAGCAGATGATGGCGGTTGGCGAGGACGGGTTGATCATTATGTCCAACAACGCTGGCATTGATTGGGAACAACTGGCCGCTCCCACCACAGCGCATTTACGCACACTGGTTTTTGATCCGCTCAGGCAGGCCTGGTGGATCGGGGGGGATCAGGGTACCCTGCTAAAAACCCCGCGCGATCTTAGCCGTTGGCAAGCGGAGTCCTGGCCACAGGGAAAAAGTATTACCCAACTCAGTTATCATCCGGCGCAACAGCGATTAACCGCCAGCGGGGATGAAGGATTGATTGCCCTGCTCAATACCGATTCGCATTTCTGGCAACAGCAAAATATTCCTGCCAGCACCCGGATTACACAACACGCCGTTAATGACCAAAACACCACCATTGCCCTGACGACTGAAGGTAATGTCTTACGCAAAAATGCTGGCAGCATATCTTCCGCTTGGCAGATGGTCACCTTATCCCCCAATACCTATTTAAGTGGCAGTGTTTATGATGCTTTCCATCGCACCTGGATTGTGTTTGATAGCGAGGGGCACATTTACCTGAGCGATGACCAGGGCGAACACTGGGCAGCCGTTGCCGGGGTTGATACTTACCTCAATCGGGGTATTTACCTTGCACACATCCATCGGCTTTTACTCGTTGGGGACCGGGGCCTTGTTGCACTGTCGGATGATGGTGGCCGCACCTGGAGCCAACAATGGTTAAGCGATCAGGCTATCGAAGGTATTGTTGCACTCAATCCGCAAACATTACTCGCCTACGGCAATAAGGGGCTGTTGCTCGAATCCCTGGATGCAGGGAAACACTGGCATTTACTGCAGACACCTATAGACCCTTTTATCCACGAAGTGATTGCCATTAATCCCGATAAGCAGCGCTGGTTGGCGGTAGGCGCAAAAGGCTTGATGCTGGTTTCGGATGACCAGGGTAAAAGCTGGCAGCGACAGGAGAGTGCAACCCACCAGGATGATTACCTGTTCACGGTTATCCAGGAGCCCACAACCCATACGCTACTCAGCGCAGGGCCACCGGGCACCTTGTTGCGCTCAACCGATGCGGGCCATCACTGGGAGCGACAACTGAACCTGGACAACGCTGGTGAAGGCTATTTCCATCAACTGCTCAGCAATCGCAGGGGAACACTGGTCGCCCTCGCCGGCCCCGGTAAAACCCTCTACTCCGAAGACGATGGCCTCAACTGGCAAGCCGCACAAATAATCGGCGAACAACATTTGTACGCAGGCGTCTACGTCGACAAGGCCGAGGTATTTATTGCGGTTGGGCAATCCGGCGCTATCCAGCGCTCACACGATGGGAAAGTCTGGGAAGCCATTACTTCCAACGCCGGGCAGGACTTATACAGCCTGCTAGCCGATGGCAATCATATTTGGATTGGCGGCAATCGCGGCACGCTGCTTCACTCCATAGATGCTGGACAGCACTGGACGCTGGTGGACACAGGTACGACCAAAACACTGCAATACCTGACACAAACCCCCAAGGGCAGTTTAATCGCGACAGGTTCCCAGGGGTTAGTGCTCATCTCCCGAGATGCCGGCAAACACTGGCAACACATAGAGCCGCCCACAGCGACCAACCTGCGTCGGATTTACCATCGCCCCAATGGCGATTTATGGGTTGCCAGTCGCGCCGGGGAAATTTTCCGGTCGCAGGACGATGGCCAACACTGGCAGGCCTTACCTGCACTCACTAGCGCATCCATTAAAGGATTATTGATCGATGAATCCAGTCAAACCCTGATAGGTTACGGTGAAGCCCTGGTACGTATTCCCCTTCCTTAATCGTCATTAGAGCAGGTATCACAATGACAAGAGTTATCCTCCGTTTATTCATGATAGGCAGCGTTTTATGCGCTGTCTGCGCATGCAGCCTTTTCTCTGCCTCATCCACAATGCAAGGCTATGCCATAGAACAGCAACCATTAGCTAATGGCCTGGTGCAGATCCGTGATGCCAATGGGCAGGTGCAGACCACAACCACACGTGCAGATGGTTTTTACCGGATTTCAACCACCCATTTAACCGCGCCATTGCTGCTGAGCGTGAGCGCACAGGGTAACGCGGAAGATTGCCACCGCAACGATCAGCTGCGCCCTATTTGCCTGGCCAGTGTCGTGATGAAACTGGAACAGACAACCTATGGCAACATCAATCCGCTGACAGATCGTGTCGCGTCGGATATTGCCGTAACACTGGGCCATATCGGACCACAGCAATGGGTTAACCAACAGGGTGCGGTAAGCATTCCCGCCAGTGTGCATCAACAGGCCCTGGAAAATTTACATTCCGGTTTTGCAGATGCGCTGACACAGATAGGAATCGATACGACCAGCTTTGATGCCGCCCGTTTTCCAATGGAGCGCAACTCACAGCTTGCAGACTTGCTGTCACTGCTGCACCACAACCGCAATTACGACAACAACACCGGCAAAACCGGCCATGCAACCCTCAGCGATTTCAGCTTTCGCCCTATTGTGGGCCTGAGTGCAACAGGTGCCTATGAGCGCTTTGATATTGTGCGCGCACGCGCTGAACGGAATGCACTTGCCAAGGCCCGTACCCGTATTTTTATCGTCGGTGACTCCACCTCGGCGGTTTATGAACAATTGCGTTTTCCGCGCATGGGCTGGGGCCAGGTCTTTGAGCAGGAATTTACTGCAAACAGTGGTATCAAGGTGGTGACAGGCTCACGCGCCGGACGCAGTTCGCGCGATTTTTATAACGGCCGCTGGTTTGCCCAAATGGAATCGCTGATCCAGCCGGGCGATTATGTGTTTATCAACCATGGCCACAATGACCAGAACTGTGATAGCAATAAACCCGTTCGCGGTATGGCTGATGTCAGGAACCTCTGCACCTATCCCAACAGCGATAAGGGCGACCCCCAGTTCCCTGCCAACCAGCCCGAATTAAGCTTTCAATATTCGCTTGAACGCTACATCGAGATTGCGCGCAGCAAGGGTGCCATTCCGGTGATGTTTACCCCCACGGCACGTATCAAAAATGCCCGGGGCGAACAAACAACACCCGTGGTTCATACGCACCTTATCCGCGCTGCCTCAGGTAAACACTATCTGTTCACTGGCGATTACACCCAAACGATCAAAGACGTTGCCAGGAAACACCAACTGCCCTTAATCGACCTGGAGGCAAGGAGTATTGAATTTGCAAATCGTGTCGGCAATCCGGGTTGGAAGGATTATTGGTTGGTCGTGGACCCCGCGATCAATCCCTTCTATGCCAACAACGTTTCCGGCAGCCCGCAGGCACCCGACGGCACGCACTTCCAACAGCGCGGTGCCGAAGCCATGGCAAAACTGGTTGCAGAGGAAATTCGCAAACAACCAGCACTGACAGCCTTGGCTAAACACGTAAAGGGTGACCGCTGATCAGGATCGGGTTAACAACCTATCTATCTGTTGCAAATGGTCGATCAAAGGCGATGTGTTCAGTGATAAAGGCGCAAAGTATTGTTCGGCCATAGGCGCAATACCGCAGTTGCCGGGAAGCGGTAACTGCTGTTCAACCAGCGTGTACATGCGCGGCAAGAATATAAATTGCAGCCACTGCGGAAAGCTCATGGTGTCTATGGCAAATGGTTGCTGGCTGAGCAGCGCAGCCTCGGGTAAGGCATCACATTCCCACAGGCGCAATTCACGCAACTCCTTTTCCACGTCCATCAATATTTCCGCAAGGGCGATATGGAGATTGTGTGACATGGTTTTACCTCAATATCGGATATACATTTATCAGCGGCCAGGCGTGAGCATTTATGGATAAGCTGGCGCAATTATTTATGGATAACCTGGGTAAACGGCGGCAGTGAATTCAGTATGGCTTTGCCATAGCGCTTGGTAATGATGCGGCGATCCAGCAAGCTGATACGGCCGGTATCGGTTTCGGTGCGCAACAGCCGACCGCAGGCCTGGATTAACTTCAGGGATGCATCAGGCACAGTGATTTCCATAAAGGCATTACCGCCGCGCGATTCCACCCATTCAGACAGGGCCGCTTCAATCGGATCATCCGGCACCGCAAAGGGTAATTTGGCAATAATCACATGGGTACAGTAGCGGCCCGGTAAGTCCACGCCTTCGGCAAAGCTGGCCAAGCCAAACAATATACTGCCCTCACCCCCATCCAGTTTTGCTTTGTGCTGTTGCAGCATTTCCTGCTTGGAGCTATCACCCTGGATCAGAATGCGCTCGCGCAATGAGGCGGGCACAGCGTCATACACATCCAGCATTTGTTTGCGCGAGGAAAACAACACCAGGCTGCCCTCATCCACATCCACCAACTGCGGCAGCTCGGCAATAATGGCCTGTGTATGCTGCTCGGCATGGGTAGCTTCGATGGTTGCCGCCGGAATTTCCAGGGTAGCCTGCTGGAAATTAAAGGGACTGGGAACCTGGTGGTAACTGGCACCTGCCGGCGTACCGGCGCGCATTTGAAAACGCTGGAAATTGCCCAATGCGGTGAGGGTTGCCGAGGTAACAACGGCGCCGCAGACTTTTTCCCAGAGTGAATACTCCAGGGTTTTGGCTGCCAGGATCGGGCTGGAACACACCTCAAGGTCAAGGCTGCCATTTTGATCCACCGGCGTGAGCCAGCGCGCGCGCGGCACACTGCCCGGGCTGTCGGGTGTTGCAAAGGTAAACCAGAGATCGCGGTTCGCCTCGGCGCGCGCCAGCCAGGTTGCCACCACCGGATAGTGATTTTCCAAATCCACCTTGGGCACCGGGCAATGGGGATCTTCCATCGCCTCGCTTAATTCATTGGACATTTTGTTGAGCAGCTCGGCCAGTCGCTCAACGCTTTTATAAATCTCCACACAATCGAGCTGCAAATCGTCAGGCACGATCCCCTGGGGAAAACGGTAATGCGACTGGCGCTCTTCCAGGGCGATACGCTGTGCCAGTTGCTCAAAGCGCGGATAGAGTCGATCCAGGTATTGTTTGGTCTCCATAAACTGCGCCGGCAATTGCTCAGCATAGCGATCGACATTCCCTGCCCCACTGATATGGCCCAACATAGTGCCAAGGGATTTGTTGCACTGGTCCAGCCATTTGCTCGTGGCCAGCATACGGCTGTGGTGGGCGAAATGGTTCAAGGCTTTTTGCGGCAGGTGATGGCCTTCGTCAAAGACAAAGATGGCCTCTTCCGGCGCCGGTAGAATAGCGCCACCGCCAAGGGCGAGGTCCGCCAGCACCAGGTCATGGTTGGTCACGATGCAATCCACAGCATGGAGCGAATCGCGCGCGCGGAAAAAACTGCATACCGATACATTAGAGCAGCGCCGCCCCGTGCATTGGCGATGATCGGTGGTAATCACTTGCCAGGCATCCTGCTCCAGCGCCTGCGGCCAGGTATCGCGCTCCCCGTTCCATTTGTTACCGGCCAGGGCTTCCACCATGGACTGGTAGAGTTTGATGCTCTGCGCCGAAACGCTGGGATACTCGTCCTCGTAGAGTGCACGGGTGGGATTGATACCACTTTCGTACTCCGCAATCACATTATCCAGTTTGCTCAAACACAGATAACGACTGCGGCCTTTAGCCAGGGTAAACGAAAACGAGAGGCCGCTGTGGCGCATTAACTCGGGCAAATCCTTATTCACAATTTGCTCTTGCAAGGCCACTGTCGCCGTTGACACCACCAGTTTTTTGCCCAGGTATTTGGCGATCACCAGCGCGGGCAGCAAATAGGCGATGGTTTTTCCCGTCCCCGTCCCCGCCTCTACGACACAAATGTGGGCCCCGGCTTGCGCAGAAGGCACACGCTGATTATCTTCATCGAGTTCGATAGTGCCGAGGCTTTTGGCAATCTCGGCAATCATCAACTTTTGGCCGTAGCGGGGCTTCAGGCCTTTGCTGTCGAGAAACTGGCTATAGGCCGCCTGGATTTGCTTTTTTACTGCCTCAGTCAGCATGCGCGAGTTTACTCACCACGGGATTGGCGTAGATACCCAGGGCGATATCGCGATAGGCAGCGGGGATGGCATTAATACGCGCTTCAAATTCTGCACGCTCTGCCCCCAGGGAGGCACCCTCATACGGGGTTTGCGGGTGGCCGTAGGTTACCGCTGGCGCTTTGCCGTGGAGCATTTCGTAGGCAAAACAATTGGTCGCATGCAACACATAGTTACCCAGGATTTCGCGATCCAGATCTTCCACCAGGGCATCGGTATCCGCGTAATTACTTTCCAGGACCTTGCCAAACGCCAAATGGATATGGCCTTTTTGGCCAGCGATGCCCATCGCAATACTTTTTACATCTTCGTGTTCTTCCTTTTGATAATTCCCCTGGGTGCGCTGGTGATACAGCTCGCGCGCCTTGGCAGCATCGCAAGGATCAAGCTCATAGGAAATGGAGACAGGCACTATGCGCAATTGCCCGACGTAAGTCGCCAGCTCTTCCGTTTTAGGTTTGTTGAGGGTGAGCATGCCGAGCACGGCGGAATTGGTTTTATCGCAGCCATCTTTGGCGCGCCCTTCGCGCTGGGCGATCCAGATATTGGCATTGTCATTCACAATGGAATGGTAAATGTACGCTGACAGGTGCTTGGCCGCCTTGAGTTTTTCACGCGGCGCCTTGGCCGAGCGATTTACAATAAAACTTTTGTTGAGGCGCATCAGGTCAGAAACGTAAGGCTTGGTCAGCAGGTTATCGCCAATAGCAATGCGCAGGGTATTGCAATCGTTGTGGTACAACACCCAATTGACAAATGCCGGGTCCATGGCGATGTCGCGGTGATTGCTGATAAACAGATAGGCCTGCTGCGGATCGAGTTTTTCCAGGCCGGAGACCGTCAGGCTTTTGGTGGTGGTTTTGATCATGGCAGCCATGTACTTTTCCACCACATGCTGGAATCCCGCCACATCCTGCACCCCCGCCAACTCGCGTGTCAGCCGGTTCTTGGCCAAGGGGCGCAACAGCCAGCCCAACCACTGGCTGGCGTTGGGAAACTTGAGTTTTACCACCGCATCACTGAGTTCAGCATCGGCGAGGATACGGTCAAGTACAGGGCGAACTTCGTCGTCGTTATAAGGGCGGATATCGTCAAATTCGTTCATGGGAAAGCTCATTGCAAAGGCGTCTTGGCACCGGGAAAACACTCCCTGGCAGCCGTGAGCCAGGTCGGCGAAAATAGCCGCACAACATACCGAAAAGAGGCCCAAAATGCCACCGCAGCCGCCCCCGGCAGGAACTCGGGTGCGATGATGCCGTCCGCTTCGGGCAGCCCCCACGCGCAGCCTGTTGTGTGGATCAGATCCCCCCCAAGACGCCGATCAGCGCAAGCCTGAACTGTGACCTGGCGACCAGGCGCAAGAAAAAGCCACCGCTGGTCTGCCAGGGAAATCGACTCATCCACCAAGCCCCCCTAAAATCTGCCGTTCTCAATAAAATGCGCCATGCCAAAAACCGTCTAGACTCTCAGGCGACTATCCAGCAAAAAAACCTCCACAAAAATAAAACGGACCGGTTATTCAGCGGACGAGCAGACTTAAGGGCGACATCAAGCGTTATGAAGATACTTCTGGTTGAAGACAGCGCAACCCTGCGCCATGCCATGCGCAATTACATTATTGAGGCAGGCCATGAACCCCTGATCGCACGCAGCGGCGAAGAAGCCTTGCAAATGCTGGAAAACACACCGGTCGATATGATCATCATGGATGTGGAAATGCCCGGCCTGAATGGTTTTGAAACCACACGCTTGATTCGCGAATGGCTCGGTGGCCACTGGATTCCCATCATTTTTGTCACAGGCCTGAATGAGGATGAAAGTTATCGCGAAGGTATCGAAGCCGGTGGCGATGACTATCTGATCAAACCTGTCAGTTTTATGATTATCAAGGCAAAAATCCGCGCTATGGAGCGTATTGCCGAGATGCGCGACCAGCTTAACCAGCTCAATACCGAACTGGAGGCCCTGAGCCAACTGGATAGCCTCACCCAGATTTACAATCGCCGCACCTTCAATGACCTTGCCGAGCAGCAATGGGCGCTTGCCAAACGCCACCAGCTGCCTATCAGTGCACTGATGATCGATGTGGATCACTTCAAGCTGTTTAACGACCACTACGGCCACCCGGCAGGTGACAGTTGCCTGAAAAAAATCAGCCAGGCCATCAAAAGCTGCCTGCATCGCAGCGCCGACCTGTTCGGCCGCTATGGCGGTGAGGAATTTATCGTATTACTGCCGGAAACCGACACCCAGGGCGCCCTGCATGTGGCCCAGAGCATCAACCAGGCCATTGAGGCCCTGAACCTGCGCCACGATGTTTCTCCCAGCAGCCACCTGGTCACCGCCAGTATTGGCGGGGCTACCTGTGTACGCACCACCGGGCACAGTTTGGAGGAATTAATCAAAAGCGCCGACCGGGCGCTTTACAAAGTCAAACGCAGCGGACGCAACCGCGCGTTAATCGACGAGGTAGTCACCCACAAAACGCTCTTGATTGCCGATGAAACCGGCGAGAACAGCCGTCATTTCAGCAGCCTGTTGCAACAGCATTTCAACATTTTGCACTGTGACTCCCCGGAAGAATGCCTGGAACTGGCACTGGAGCTGCGCCCGGACATGATCCTGATTGATACGGGGATGGCCAGTGCTGCCAGCCACCTGCTCTGCCTGAGCCTGGCGGAACACCAGCGCACCGGAGGTATTCCCCTGGCCATCATGGCCGACCCTGCTGCCATCCCGACCTACCCCCAGGACAACCCCTGGGGCATACGCCTGGTACTGGACCGCCAGCAAAGCGGTCCGACCATCCTCAACAAAATCAGCCAGTTGATTGGCTAATTAGCGCGCAGCGAGCTGAACCAACGCACCTCGCGCGCGTACTTGTCCACCTGGTCCGCCACATCCAATACCAGGGCAAACAGGGCCATGCGAACCAGCACACCATTATCTGCCTGGCGGAAGATCGCCAGGTTGGGATTGGTATTCAGGTCGTTATCCAACTCATTGGCTTCCGCGCGCGAATCCCGCGGCAGGGGATGCATGATGACGGTATTGGGTTCACAGAATTGGGTATAGATAGCCTGGTTAAGGCGGAATCGGCCGCGGTAACTGTCCGCTTCCTCCTTGCTGGCAAAACGCTCTTCCTGGATGCGTGTGGAATACGCGATATCGATATGGGTAATGCTGGTGGGCAGATCATCGGTGATAGTGACCTTGTGCCCCGCCTGGCGCAAATCCTCAACAATATAGTCCGGCATGGCCAATTCCTTAGGCGATACCAGGGTGATACTTACATTGTTAAACAGGCCCAGGAGTTTGCACAGGGAGTGCACCGTGCGACCGTGTTTCAGATCGCCAATCATGGCAATGCGCAGGTCGTCGATACCGCGCCCCTTGGAGCGCAGCTCCTTGCGAATGGTGTAGAGGTCGAGCAGCGCCTGGGTCGGGTGTTCATTGGGGCCATCGCCACCGTTGATAACCGGCACCCGGCTGCCCTCGGCAAACTCGGCCACGGAACCGGCAGCAGGATGGCGCATACAAATAACATCGCTATAACCGGACAATACGCGAGCCGTATCGAAGAGGGATTCCCCCTTGGTCAGTGATGAACTCTCAAAACCGGTGGTTTCACGTACATTGCCGCCCAACAGGTTAAAGGCAGCGCCAAAGCTTACACGGGTGCGGGTGCTGGGCTCAAAAAACATATTGCCAAGAATGGCCCCCTCCAGCACACGCGTCACACGGCGACGCAGGGCGTAGGGTTCCATAGCGTCGGCCACATCGAAGATACGATTGATATCCTCGCGCTGAAATTGCTGGATGGAGAGAATATGGGCACCGGTGAAATTCACAGTAGGTCCTTAGCGGTTTACCGCTATCGCAAGGGGAGGGGGAAAACGGGCGACATTGTAGAGCCAGTCTCCCCGGATGGGAATTGCACCGGTGCGATTGCCGGGATTAACCGTCCCTAGTGCACCGGAATCAACGGCAGATGGGCCGTATCGGCACGCTTATCCTTGGCGGGTAGTGATGGCTTGATCCTGGCCAATGCCATCTGCGCCGTGGCGCGATAGGTGGTCAACTTACCCCCCATAATCGATAACACACGCGGGCGAAGCGGATCATCCACCTCAAACATCACTTCACGCGGACGGGAAAATGCCTGCTGGTCACTGCGCGGCAAAACCCGTAAACCGGCAAAGCTTTCTACCTGTTGTGGATCTATGTGCAAATGGGGGAAGTAATGCCTGAGGGTCGCCAACAGGTAGTCTTGCTCCTCCTGGCTACAGTGGGATTTTTCGGGGATGTCCTGATGGATTTTTTCTGTGGTTCCCACCAACAGCTTGCCCTCCCAGGGCAAGACAAAAACAGCGCGCTTGTCGGCTGGCGCCTCCAGGTAGAAATATTGATCCAACAGGGGCGGCAACAACAGATGGCTACCTTGCACCAACTCAACCCCCGGTGCCGATAAGGCGGGATCGACCCCGGCCAACACCTGGCTAACCCAGGGGCCGGCACAGTTAACCAATACCCGGCAACTGACAGCATGGCTGCCGCGCGCATCCTCATACTCCACCCGGCAGCGCTGGCCATTGCGATGGGCAGCTATAAAACGGGCCGGCATTTGCAATTCAGCGCCCAGGGTAACTGCCGATTGCAATACCGCCCGGGTTAAGGCGGCATCATCGGTTTGCGCTTCGTAATAGCGAAATACCGCCTTGAGCCCGTCCTGGCGCAAGCCCTTCAACTGATCCCATTCACGGCGTGGCAATTGGCGGAAACGCGAATGATGATTGAGCCCGGCCAGGAGCGAATACAGGCTCAGGCCAGCGCGAATAGTGAAGACACTGCGCACTGAATGTTCGTAAATAGGGATATGCAGGGGTTGGAGTTTGACCAGATCCGGTGCCAACTTCAATAACAGCTCGCGCTCGCGCAAACTCTCGCGTACCAGTCCGAACTGGGCGGACTCCAAATAACGCAAACCACCGTGAATCAGCTTGGAAGATTTACTGGATGTACCCGCTGCCGGTGCTGTTTGCTCCAGCACCAGCACAGAATAACCGGCGGCCGCCGCGGCCTGGGCTACACCTGCCCCCTGGATACCGGCCCCAATCACGACCAAATCGTATTTCATGCTTGCTATCCGCTTTTAACCCTGCAGTGCGCAATTGTAGTTGATAGGAAAATCGACATATCAAGACATCGCACAGATTCATGACAATTTATCGTTTATTTGCGCGACATCTCAAACTGATCATTTTGTATCGTCAAAAAGCCGTCGAAACACTGCTACAAACATAGTGTCGGAATCCTGTCGGGGTGCTCCAACCAGCCGCTGGGAAACCGGTTCAAATGCCGGATGTCTTGCACAAAAAGCGTCTGCCTGGGCTTCGTTTTCAGCGTATTGCCAACTGCAGGTCGCATAGACCAGATGCCCGCCCGGGCGCACCGACAGCGCGGCCAAATCCAGCAGCCGTCGCTGGATATCCACCAGTTCCTGCGTATCGGCGGGATTAAAACGCCAGCGGGCATCCGGGTTGCGCCGCCAGGTGCCCGAGGCGGTACAGGGTGCATCGACCAATACCCAATCAAAGCCCTGCTGGCGGGCAATCTCTTGCGGTAACTGCAAGGGTTGCTCACCTGTCCAGGTAAAACTGCGCAGGTTAAATAAACCGGCGCGCTTGGCTCGGCGTTTTAGCTCTTCCAATTTATAAGCGTACAAATCCGTTGCCACCAGGACACCTTTGTTTTCCATGGGAGCAGCAATCGCCAGGGTTTTTCCACCGGCACCGGCGCAGCAATCCCACACTTTTTGTCCTGGCTGCGCCTGTACCGCCGCCGCAATTTGCTGGCTGGCCCAGTCCTGGATTTCCACCAGGCCCTGTTGGTAAGCCGCCGTCGATGCCAGCCCTCGCCCACCCTGCGCAAACAAGTTCCCCTGCAGGTCCAGGCGCGCACTCACCCCCTGCTTCACCAGGGTGTCAGCCATTACCTGTGCAGAAACTCCCTGTTGCGGGCGCAGCCACAGGGGCGGCAGTTGCGTCTGCTGGTGGAAAAAATGCCTGCATTCCTCTGATGACCAATCACTGAGCCGCGCGCGCTCTGCCAGCAAGCCCGTCCAACCGGGACGCAGCCCATACCATAGGAAATACCATGGCGGTATCTCTGCAGCAGATGCCATATCAGCCACCGCTGCTTCGCACTCTGCATAAAACCGGCGGCGCTCCGCTTTGTCAGCAAGGCGCAAAGCCCCGGTATCCCAGCCCTGGCGCAAGGCAATCCAACCCCAAAATGCAGCCACCGGAATGGATTTCACTCGATCCGGCGACCACTGCCGATCCCACTCCAGCCAGTTGTGCGCCCATGTGCGCTGCCGGTAAGCCACTTCGAGTGCGGATGCCAATTGCAAAAAAATGACAGCCTGGCGCAGTCCCGCAGACAACCACAAATGTTCTGCAACAGGCAGTCCCTGTAATCCGCCACCCTGTCGCTGTTGTTGCTTTAACCAGCGATCCAACAACGGCAGGTTGGGTTCATCGATAAAGGTTCGCCAAAGACGCAACAGCGGCGCCCACAAAGGCATAGAGGAAATACGCGAATCTGTCATTTGCTATATACCGACCCCAACCCCGCCGCACTAATCACCAACAGTGCCCACCCCAACCAGCGGTAAAACACACGCGTATCACCACTGAGGATACGCTGGTGAAAACGCAGCCCAATCACATGGCCAATCGCTGCTGCGGGTAATAACCACAGGTGATGGATCAGCTGCAAATCCACCCCGGCGTAAATAAAGGCCGCCATTTTAATCGTGACCAGGATAAACCAGAGCACAAAGAGCGTATCGCGCAACTGCTGCTTGGCCACATGGGTGGCAAAAACCGCAATGATCAACGGAGCACCAATTAATGAGGTTCCACTGATATAAGCCCCCAACATTAAAAAGGTGACATCCACTGCCGGGTGGTTACTTTTGAAAGGTTTATTCAGGATGTAGGAAAGTGCGTAAACCGCAACAATCACAAAAATGATTCCGGTCATCAATTCCGCAGGCAAGGTCAATAACCCAAACACGCCGATCAATTTGGGAACGATCATGATCGCCATGGCTTTTTTAAGGTAAGCCCAATCCACGGTAGCGCTGGCCGCCTCGCCAACCTGCTGTTGCCTGTGCCAGTTTTGCCATACCGTCAGCGACGAAAAAAACAGCAGGTGTACCGCGATAATCGGCAGATAAACCAGTGGCTGGTTATCGATCAACAACAGGAATGGCAGCGACATTACCGCACCCCCAAACCCCAAACCGGAGCGAACAAACCCACTCCAGACAAAAATCACTGCAATCAACACATATTGGTAAATGGCCAGGTCTGCCATGGCATGTTGTACCTCTGAATCAACAGGGCCGCATTATAGGGGGCAACACACCAAACTGCCGGGGTAATTTTTTGTTTAGTGATTTGCACTGGCGCATCGGCAGGCGTAGAACAAAGGCAGAAAAGTCATACCGGCGTAAAAAGCATGGCCGGTTTTGATCTGCTTACACAAGGAGTCATCACAATGAGTAATACATTCTATTCCCTGCCGCCACTTAACCGCCGCCAATTACTCAAAACCCTCGGGGTCCTCGGCCTGGCAGGAGCAGCGCCCGGTCTCTGGGCTGCCACACCCCGAAGACGCCTGGGTGTCGCCCTGGTTGGATTGGGCTATTACAGCCGCGACCTGTTAGCTCCCGCCCTGCAGCTCACACAACACTGTTACCTGGCCGGCATAGTAACCGGCTCACCCGATAAAATTCCGCACTGGCAAGCTACCTACAACATTCCTGAACGCAATGTGTACCACTACGGCAACATGCATGAACTGGCAAACAACCCGGATATTGATGTGGTCTATGTCGTGACACCGACCGGGTTACATCAACACTTTTCAGTGATCGCCGCCAATGCAGGCAAGCATGTCTGGTGCGAAAAACCCATGGCAATGACCGCCAGCGAATGCCAGACGATCATCGATACCTGTCGTAAAAATAAAGTGCAACTCACCGTTGGCTACCGCATGCAACACGAGCCGAATACGCGCAGGCTAATGGCCATGGCCCGGGAAAAACCCTATGGGAATATTCGCGACATTATTGCGGAAGCGGGTTATCGCAGCGGCAGCACCAGCCACCACTGGCGCGCTGATCCCAAGCTGGGCGGCGGCGCACTCTACGATATGGGTGTCTATCCGCTGAATGCTGCCCGTTACACCTCGGGAGAAGAACCCATTGCAGTCAGTGCGCGCCAGGAAACCCAGAACCCGGTCTACGCCCAGGTCGGTGAAACTACCTGGTTTGACCTTGAATTCCCCAGCGGTGCCATCGCCAAATGCCTCACCGGTTATGACAGGAACCTGAACACCCTGCGCGCCAACTGCGAAAAAGGCTGGTATGAGCTGGTCCCCTTCCAGAGCTATTCCAATGTGCAGGGCCGCACCAGCGATGGCATCACGCTCAAACCCTCACCTGAGAACCAGCAGGCACGGCAAATGGACAACGATGCCCTGGCCATTATCAATAACACCGCTCCCTTGGTGCCGGGCGAAAATGGCAAGCAGGATATAGTGATTTTGGAAGCCGTGTTAAAAGCGATAACAGAAAAGAAAAAAGTACGCATTGGGTAAAACAATATATCGGTGCTCCCCCATACCGGGGGAGCAGATTACACAGCCTGTTTCTTCAATTTCTCAATTTCATCACGCAACTTCGCGGCCACCTCAAATTCAAGGTCTTTTGCGGCCTGGAACATTTGTTTTTCCAGCAACTCAATCGTCTTCCAAATATCTTTTGGATTGACCTCTACCTTGTATTTACCCTGCTTCTCCGCAATGGCCATGGCTTTGTTACGCGCGCTGCGGCCACCCGCTCCGGGCACTTGTGCGCCTTCGAGGATATCAGCGATTTGCTTGCGAATTCCCTGGGGGGTAATGCCCTGTTTGCGGTTGTGGTCGATTTGCTTTTGGCGGCGACGCTCGGTTTCGTCGATAGCGCGCTTCATGGAGCCGGTCATATTATCGGCATAGAGAATTGCCTTGCCATTCACATTGCGCGCCGCACGGCCGATGGTCTGGATCAGTGAGCGATCCGAGCGCAGGAAGCCCTCCTTATCCGCATCAAGGATTGCAACCAGCGATACTTCGGGCATATCCAGGCCTTCACGTAACAGGTTAATTCCCACCAGCACATCAAATTGGCCGAGGCGTAAATCGCGGATAATCTCCACCCGCTCAACGGTATCTATATCCGAGTGCAGATAACGCACACGCACACCATGTTCGGCCAGGTATTCTGTCAGGTCTTCGGCCATGCGCTTGGTAAGGGTAGTGACCAGTACCCGCTCGTTTTTTTCTGCGCGCAGGCGAATCTCCGACAGCACATCATCCACTTGCGTGCCTGCCGGACGCACTTCAATTTGCGGATCGACCAGGCCTGTGGGACGCACGACCTGCTCTACCACTTGTCCCTGATGTTCATCTTCGTATTTACCGGGAGTGGCCGATACAAAAATCATCTGCGGTGCAATACGCTCCCACTCATCGAAACGCATGGGACGATTATCCAGTGCCGAGGGTAAACGGAATCCGTACTCCACCAGGGTTTCCTTGCGCGAGCGGTCGCCTTTATACATGGCACCGATTTGTGGGACAGTAACATGGCTTTCATCAATCACCAGCAAGGCATCCGCGGGCAAATAATCGAACAGGGTTGGTGGTGGCTCGCCAGAAGTGCGCCCGGAAAGGAAACGTGAATAGTTTTCAATACCGTTGCAATAACCCAGCTCGTGCATCATCTCCAGATCATAGCGAGTGCGTTGCTCCAAGCGTTGCGCCTCTACCAATTTGTTGTTTTCGCGCAGGTACGCCAGGCGCTCACGCAACTCTTCTTTAATATTGTCAATGGCCTCCAACACAGTTTCGCGCGGCGTGACATAGTGGGTTTTGGGATAAATGGTATAGCGCGGCACCTTGTGCAGCACTTCGCCGGTTAAGGGATCAAATACCGAAATCTGTTCCACTTCATCGTCGAACAATTCAACCCGCACCGCCTCCATATCGGAGTCTGCGGGATATATGTCAATGACTTCACCACGCACCCGGTAGGTAGCGCGGGAAAAATCCATATCGTTGCGCGTATATTGCAGCTCGGCCAGGCGACGCAGTATCTGGCGTTGATCAATGCGGTCGCCGCGCACAATATGCAGCAGCATTTTCATGTAAGAGTCCGGATCACCCAAACCGTAAATCGCCGATACCGTCGCAACGATAATCGCGTCCTTGCGCTCCATCAGCGCCTTGGTCGCCGACAAACGCATCTGTTCAATATGTTCATTTACCGAAGAATCTTTCTCGATAAAGGTATCGGAGGAAGGCACATAAGCTTCCGGTTGGTAGTAATCGTAGTAAGAGACGAAATACTCAACGGCATTGTTGGGAAAGAACTCCTTGAACTCCCCATAGAGCTGGGCAGCCAGGGTCTTGTTGTGGGCCATGATCAGTGTGGGGCGCTGCACCCTGGCAATCACATTGGCAATGGTAAACGTCTTACCGGAGCCCGTAACCCCTAGCAGGGTTTGGTGTGCCAGCCCCGCCTCTATCCCTGCCACCAACCCGGCAATGGCTGATGGCTGGTCACCGGCCGGGGCAAACTCACTGTGGACGACAAACTGCTTGGACTCGAATGATTTGGTCATGGCACTCAGTACTGCTGGAAGATATAAAAACGGGATTGTAACGAAAACCGGAGCAAATCTCGCAACAAGCCGGGAAAATGGCCGACACCAAACTCGCTACCCTTGATCAATACTACACCTAAAGTCGGTCAAGCTACCCCAAACCACTGACAAACCATGTCAGTGACTCTTCAACTCTCGCGCCAGGGAAGTGTGATATGAACAAATTTCGTACCGGGATATCGCGATTGAAGAAACCGGAATTCCCCGTTTAGAACTTGAAATGCTATCAGACCCGCAAAAGTTGACCCGTGGAGAGCTATGATTTAGAAATATCAAAGCGGAACATTTACACAGAATCCAATTTTTTGTTCTGCTAACGTAATGATGTCCTCTGCATACACATACCTGAACACACCTTGACGACACATTATTCATAAAACATTAAAAAACGGGTAAATACACTTTCAGCAGTGAAACTTTTTACAGATTTCCACCAAGAGTGTTTTTACACTGGGCAGCTAACACGCCCTGGTCACCATCATCAACCACATGGAGGTTTAGCATGAAAATGCTTATTCAAATTATTACCCTCGGCTGGCTGCTATGCCTTGCCAGTGTCACCTGGTCACTTCCCATTACGGAGGCAGACGCGTTTATTGCCGACGATAAAAAAGCATTTCGCGAACAGGGCAGCAGCCTTATCTGGCTTGATGTCGACACGTTTGAAAATGATGATCACCTGGCAGACATGAAAACATTGGGGTGGCGCTTACCAACACAGGCCGAAGTGTTAAACCTGCTAGGCAATATTTTCTCACTCCACTGGGATTTAGATACCACAGTTCATTACAACGCCACCGAATTTCACGTTTCCGGCAGCATACCTTTCCCGGAAATGCTCGCCATGTTTGGTATTTTCAAAACCGTTGCGCCCGAATTTGATAGCGCGGGACAAACACATAACCTTGCTTTAGGCAGTTTTCTTGGCGAGGACGGCAACGTTAAACAAGCAGAAATTATTCTTTTTACCAATTACTACCCACCGTTTTACTACGCACCAGGAGACATTACTTACGGTGACTTCCATGAAACCGAACTCTACGGATGGATTCGCGATGAAAGCATTCTCTCCGCACCCTTCGCGCCCAGCTTGCTGGTACGCGAAGTATCAGTCCCGGAATCCAGTACCGTGATATTGCTGTTACTCGGCCTTGCCTGCCTTGGTTTAAAGCGCCGGGGTTTACTTAACCGGCGCCACACATTTTAGGCAGTTCCTGCTTAAGTACCTCGGCCAGATGACGTGTAGCCGGACCGGCAAAGTCCCGGTCGGCAAATGTCAGGTAAGTGGTGACTTCGCGAACATAACCCACCTCAACCGGCAAGTATTTCAGTCGTCCCGCCGCAATATCTTCATGGGTGTAAGGATCAGGCAACCAGGCGAAGCCCAAACCCATGCGAATGGCATCCAGGGATGTCTTGATATGGCTGACAGTCCAGCGCTGATCCGCTTCCTGCCAGCCTTCAGAACGACGGCGGTACTGGCCGGAGTCACGCACAATGATCTGGCGATGCTGGCGCATATCCTCGTAATTGATCGGACGCCCCAGCTGCTGTAACGGATGATCGGCGCTGGATACACCATGCATAGTCACAGTCACCAGTTTTTCCCCCATAAATCCTGGCGGCACCCTTCCTCCAATCGCTAAATCGACCTGGCGCTGTAGCAGGGCATCTTCTGTACCGCTCAGGACAGATTCAAATACCTCAACCCGCGTCTCGGGGAAATGTTCGGAAAAGACCTCCAGGCACTGCAATATCCTGGCGGGCGGAATAATCAGGTCAGCGGCGATCTTGATCAGCGGTTCCACCTGTACCGACAGGCAACCCGCCGACTTCTCCAGGCGCTCTGCCTGCTCAAGCAGCTGTTTGGCGCGGCGGTATAACAGCTCCCCCGCCGGAGTTGCCACGGCTTTGCGTCCCTGTAACTGGAAGACCTTAACACTCAGGGCTGACTCCAGTTGGGAGATGGCATAGGACACCGAAGACTGGCTCTTGTTGAGCAATTCGGCGGCGCGGGCATAGCCGCCGGCATCAATCACTGCCAGCAAGGCACGCCACTGTTCAAGGGTGACTTTGTTTTCACTGATCCCGATAACAGCCGGAGGGGTTATTTCCATACTCATAACGAAACCATCCAATAATTCGATCAAATCTAACCAAATATCGCTATTTATCATCAGCCAGTCAAATCATTTAATGGATTCATGGCGATTAAGCCACCTAACTGATGAGGAAATGACGATGGCAACCCTATTACAAATCAAGAGCAGTTTGTTTGGTGACAACGGCAACTCCAGCCAATTGGCCAATGAGTTTGTTGAACGCTGGAAAACACAAAACCCCAATGGTGAAGTTGTCATACGCGATTTTGCCAAAGAAGACGTCCCCCATTTGGATGCAACCCGCGTACAGGCACTGTTTACCCCGGCAGAACAGCGCACCGCTGAACAACAAGCCGTGGTTGAATATTCGGATAAGATCATTGCTGAAATCCAGGCAGCCGATGCGATTGTCCTGGGAGTGCCTTTATACAACTTCGGTATTCCCTCGACCCTGAAGGCTTATTTCGACCATATTGCCCGTGCCGGTGTGACTTTTAAATACACCGAAACCGGCCCGGTCGGCCTGCTTACCGATAAACCGGTCTACATACTGGCTGCACGCGGTGGCATCTACAAAGGCCAACCCAGCGATACCCAAAGTCGCTACCTGGTAGACTTCCTGAACTTTGTCGGTCTGAAGGATATTCATTTTATCTATGCCGAAGGGCTGAATATGGGCCAGAAAGACCAAGCCTTTGCCAGCGCGAAACACGAAATTGAACAGGAAATCGCGGCCTGATTGGCCGCCCTTTCCCCCAACCGGAGGAACCATGTTATGCAACGCCAACTGCAACAGATTATCCAGGGCCGCGACACCAGCGACGGCGCGGGTGTTCGCATCAAGCGCAGCCTTGGCCAGCATCAACACGCGCGTTTCGATCCATTTTTGATGCTGGATGAATTCGGCAGCGCCAGTGCCGATGACTACATCGCCGGCTTTCCGGCGCATCCGCATCGCGGCTTTGAAACTGTCACCTATATGCTCGAAGGTCACATGCTGCACGAAGACCACCTGGGTAACAAAGGCCACCTGCGCAACGGCGATGTGCAGTGGATGACCGCCGGGCGAGGCATTATCCATTCGGAAATGCCGCAGCAGGAACAGGGCCTGATGCGCGGGTTCCAGCTCTGGCTCAACCTGCCCGCTGCGGAAAAAATGAAACCGGCGCACTACCGCGATATACCGGCGGCGGATATTCCCCTGGCGATCCTGCCCAATGGCGGCACCATCAAAGTCATTGCCAGCAGCGCCTTTGTGGGAGGCCGGATTATCAGTGGCCCTATCCAGGGGCTGACGACCGAGGCTATTTATTGGGACATTCACTTGCCACAGCATGCCGAATTCCACCACGCGATTCCCGAAGAGCACAATACATTTTTGTATGTGTATGAAGGCGCAGTGGCTATCGGTGAAGACAAACGCCGACTCACCCAAGGCAGTGCGGGATTGCTTGGCAAGGGCGATCAATTAAGCGTACAGGCACTGCAGGACAATACCCGTTTCCTGGTTTTGTCTGGCAAGCCATTGAAAGAGCCTATCGTGCAATACGGCCCGTTTGTGATGAATACCACCGAGGAAATTGAACAGGCAATCCAGGATTATCGCAACGGAGATTTGATTCGCTACTAAACTTGTTTTTGCATAGTTTGCAGTGCCTCGCGCACTGCTTTTTTGTTTTCACAATACCGGTTTGACCAATACCGAAGGAGTTGTTATGAAAGTTCTCGCCATTTGCGGCAGCCTGCGCGCCAAATCCACCAACAAGGGCCTGGTAAGTTACGCCCAAGCCAATGCACCAGAGGGCATGGTGATTGAGCTCGCGGACCTCAACCAGGTTCCTTTTTACAACGCTGACCTTAGCGAGCGGCCCGAGGCGGTTAAAAAACTATTGCAGCAGATCGGCGATGCTGACGCACTCTTGTTGGCCTGCCCGGAGTACAACTATTCGATTGCACCTGCGTTGAAAAATGCACTCGATTGGGCCTCTCGCGAGACCAACAACACCCTCCTCAATGGCAAGGCTGTTGCAATCATGGGAGCGGGAGGAGGCATGGGAACGTCACGGGCGCAGTATCACCTGCGCCAGGTTTGTGTTTATCTAAACCTGCATCCGCTTAATAAGCCGGAAGTATTTGCCAACGCCTTTGCCAATACCTTTGATGGCGATGGCAACCTGGTGGATGAAAAAATACAGGCAACGATTCGATCCCAACTGATTGCACTGCAGGAGTGGAGCGCTCAACTCGCCAAATAATTTCCGTCATTTTGGCAATGACACATTAAGGGCACACAATGTATCGAAAGCATTCCCTGGTTCACCACCCACAAAAAAGGCGCTAATAGCCACTGCTGTCCCATAGTTCTACTCATAAGGCGAGCCTCATTTGAGGCTCGCTTTTTTTATGATTCGGCGGGTCCGGTATCAGGATGCTTTTTAGACTCCTACGCTCAAACAAATTTAACTGAATTACCCTCATGATCCGTTGAACTGTCCATCCCGCTTTAGTGCTGTGACGCGAAAATGCCAACAATAGATACGTAATCATGGCAATCCAAATTTGTGTTAACACCGCATTTCTTGAAGTGCCCACAAACGCTTTGATCTTCAGGTTTTGTTTGATCGCTTTGAAGAACAACTCCACCTGCCAGCGATCCTTATAAATCGCTGCAATTGTGGCCGCCGCCAGCTGAAAGTTGTTGGTGAGAAACTCATAGAATTTGCCGGTTGTTGCGTCACGATAGCCAATTCGACGCAACTTCGGTGCGCCGCGTTTGATCGCATGAGCGCTGGATAATTGAATGACCTGATCACTGATAATACCTTTGCTGCTGTCGGCATAGCGACGTTCTTCCACGCGATAGACGGCTTTGGCGCGCAAGCGGGTTACAAAGAAAACTCCTTTATCTGTCAATAACTTAAACCAGCGGTAATCCACGTAGCCTTTATCAAACGCAACGATGCTGCCTTTGGGAAAATCAAATTTTCGTCCCTCAATCATGTCGTTTTCCTGGCCATCACTGAGTGCGACAAACTCCGGCACTTGGGTGCCATGATTCAGGCCAACACTTAATTTTACATTTGCTGTGTCATCTCGATGCGCCGCCCAGGGAAATACCGACAGCGATAAATCAATCGCGCTGGCATCAAGGGAGTACAGCGGATTTTTAAACTGGAATTTGTGTTTGCCCTGCATGGATTTACAGCGGTGAAGCAGACGAGCAAATACGTGTTTGTAGAGTTCGGCGGGCTGTACTTCGTTGATTCGTGCCAACGTTGAACGGGCTATTGGCTTGGCACCGAGATGATAAAGTTTATGCTGCTGTGCTTCGAGATTGGATTGAATATCACGCAAGCTTTGGCGGCCAGAGAGCTGCGACATGGCCATGCCGACAAATTGATCCCAGCGGGTGGCCGAGCGCAATTTTTGGCCGACATGATGCTTTTTAGCTTCCGCTTCAAATTCATGTCTCGATAAAGGTTTGAGTAGTTGATGAAATGCGGTGTTAGAATGTGACAAAGCCTGTTTTCCTTTGTTTTACCAATGTTTGGTCGCACTTACATTGTATCAACTTGGAAAACAGGCTTTTCTTTTATCTACAAACTATGGGACAGCAGTGGCTAATAGCGCCTTTTTACTTGTCCCATTTTTTAGCTGTTGCCTTACCAGAAGATTACTCCAGCAAGCTGCGCAACATCCAGGCTGTTTTTTCGTGCAGTTGGATACGCTGGGTCAATAAATCCGCTGTAGCTTCATCTGCCGCTGCTTCCGCTACAGGGAAAATCGAACGTGCTGTGCGCACTACAGCCTCCTGTCCCTCCACCAACAAGCGGATCATATCCTGCGCCTTGGGCACTCCCACTTCTTCCTTGATACTGCTCAACTCAACATATTGCTTGTAGGTGCCTGGGGCATGGAATCCCAGGGAGCGGATGCGCTCGGCAATCAAATCTACCGCCAGGGCCAGCTCGTTATACTGGGTTTCAAACATCAGATGCAGCGTCTGGAACATGGGGCCTGTGACATTCCAGTGGAAATTGTGGGTTTTCAGGTAAAGTGTGTAGGTATCTGCCAACAGGTGCGATAGGCCTTTGGCAATTTCTTCACGGTGGGCCTGGGAAATTCCGATATCGATGTTCATAAGTACTCCTTAGGTACAGGGTTCTGATTAAGCGTAAAAAAAACCGCTCATAAAGGCCAGTTGTTGTTGGCTATGACAAGAATTGATAAATCCCGCAAAAACATAAGCGCTATACATCGTGGTTATAACCCTTAAGGTAAGGGCAAGTTCATAAACATCAAGGCCCAATCTCTTCCGCGCGACTTATACGTATGAAATTGCGCCAAGATCGCAGGGGGACAGATTACAGATGGCGGTAATGCTTCCCGCGTATAAAAGCCAAGGGCATGATAAAACGCCACTACCTGTGGCAATGCAAAGCAATAACACCCCGTGGACGAACCCAATACCCCTGGAATTGCCTGCACCATCTGCCGCCCCAGTCCCCTGCCCCGCCAGGCTTTGGCGACCAGCATATTGCGCAGCCAATAGTAACCATTCACATGGGGAAGCAGGCGCGCTGCCGCCAGGATTTCCTGGTGCTGATCGCGAATAACCAGAATTCGCTCCTGGCGACCACAGCGGAGTTTGTACCCCTGGGCACGATAAAATCGTTCAACGACAGGATGGGCTTCCGAAGCAAGCTCACAGAGTTCCACGCAATCAGCGACTACAACATCAGGCATCAGGGTTTATCTTTGGATGAATCGTCATCAAGGTTATCCAGTGGAAACAGGTTATCCGCCATCAACTGATCATCCGGTGCGATAGTGGTATGGGCTTCATCGATTGGAATGTCCATTTCCCTACCGGGCTCAGTCAGGTCAATGGCGACTGGAGGTAATTGGTCCCTGGTGGCAACAGGTGTATTCAGGGTATTTTCCATATCCTGTAATTCAGCCTGGTTTTTATTGCCCGCGATCATACGATAGACAAAGAAACCGATGATCAGTACCAATAGGTTAGCAATACCAACACCGATATACAGCAGGAGATTATTCGACGGCGGAGGCTCCTCAGCAGGAATAGCCAGAGAAGAACTACCGGTTGACGATGAAGACGCTATAGGATTCAGAACACTGGCTTCATCAGGATAATAAAATTCGTCGGCCAATAGGCGCTCTTCCAGCGGGGCGCCATCCAACCCGATACCCTTCATATCAACATAGACATGGTATTCAGCGGCCTGCTCGGCTACCAGGGAAAAACGCCATACACCGTCCTCGTTCACACGGATATTTTGTGGTGGCTGATCCTGGCCGGCAATGCTGATCAATGCCAATGCCCGGGTATTGTGTTTATCGACCAATTCGGGATTGGCGGTTATCCAATACTGGAATACTGCCGTTCCATTTTCCTGGCGGACCTCTTTTGAAATATGGAATGCCGATTCATTCACCTGCAGCTGGTGAACAAATTCCCGCCTAAAGGTTTTTCCATCAATCGATAAGCGAATCTGGTAATCACCGGCCTGGCTAAGGTTGGCAATCCCTGCCTGGAAAATACCATTAGCCGGCGCAGGTTCCATGACCAGGTCCTGGGTTCGGGCAAGCGGATCATCAGCGCGCGCCACGATGATGCGGGCTGCCAATAATTGTAAAAACTCCGGCGTGGTAATCGTTTGCTGGTTTTCTGCAAAGGAATACTGCAATTCCACAGGCTGGCCAAGCTGTACCTGGGTTTTCAATGGAGCAACCTGCAATTGCAAATTACTGACGACAGTTACCCGACTATTGGGAGCCATTTCCGTTTTAATTCGCCATTGTCCCGCCTGTGGTTGCTGTACGGTGATGAGATCGTATTTACCGGTCTTGTACCAGTTCACGTTATGTGCGGGATCAGTCTCGGTAAACTCCTTACCATCGGGCGCAATGATGATAGTGGCGGGAACTTCTGCCTTACGGAAAATCAGCGCGGTAAACTCCTGGATACTGGCATCGACCAAAAAGCCCTTGTCATCCAGGGGTACCCGCTCGGCGGGCACAGCCTGGTCAAAAATCGTTAAAAAAGCCTGCATTAATTCATCGGCACTTTGCGCTACGGCAAACACACCATCGGTTGTCAGGGCGAGTTTCTTCATGAGCTCCTGGTCTGCATCCTGCGACAGAGCAATGGTATGGACCACATAACCTGCGGCTTTTAATTGAGGCAGCAACTCTGTGAGTATGCGTTTGCGCTCCTGGATATTTACTACTGCTTCCGGATCTATATCGACGACACCATCGGTCAGTAATACCAGGTTTCGACGAAAGCCATCATCCCCTGCAACGACATCTTGCGCTGCCTTTTCCAGGGCAGCGCCTATATGGGTGTGCAGTGCAACGGAATTAATCGCAGAGGCGGATTTAGCGGCTTGCTGGCGCCAGGATTCATCAACCAGGCGATAAGGCACCAGCAAATTGACGGATTGGCCAAACGTCCAAATACCCGCCTTACTGCCATCCGGTAACAAGCGCACCATTAAATCCACAGCGGGGCGGCGCAGGTTGTGGGGGTCGGTTTTTTTCATACTGCCGGACACATCGATAATCATGCGTATATCGGCAGGTAGCACCTTGGAAGGCAGGGGAGCGGATGTTGTTTCTGCGCCAGTCCACAAGGAGAACAAGCTCAGTAATACCAGGCAGGAAAAAGAAAGAAACAGGCGATATCCCATGACAAGTCCCATTCATCTGCCGCCCACCCAGACAGTAGACTCCAGGGATTACACGGCAATAAAAACAGACCCCTTAAAAATGCCGGGGCCGAATATTGCCTTTAGTTATAGCAGCTATAGTGTGATTCGCCATTTTTGTGCATAGCCCATTAGCGTATGGCGCGAATAGGCTCTTCACTGAGCAATTCGTCGCGTGCAATTCGCTCGTCGCGGGTTAATTGTCGATGGGCGCTGGGAGCCAGTAACACATCCGTCGGATCATGGTAATCATCATCCTGCCGACGTGACGGCGGTGCTTCGTGATAAGCCTGGCCGCGGTTGCGCGTCAACAACTGGTAAACCAGGGAAAGCACCAGCGCAGACGCCCATAACCCCAACATCAGTTTGGCGATGGGTTTTACGGCAATAAAACCACCCTCAAGATAACCAAACGCCAGGGTATAGATTGCCGGGGCCATGATCATCTTTTCAACGTCGATGGCATAAGGGGTTAGTAGCAGCACCATCACGGTGATAACAAAGAAATGCACCCAGGCGCGCCCGGCGCGGCGGAACAGTAACCAGGTGGCCAGGCAGCAGCCGATAGCGCCGGCCACGTAGATCATCCAAGCATATTGGTATTCAGTGATATTTTCCATTCAAGATCTCCCCAAGGCTCTTATACCCAGCGAACAATATAATCTTCAAGATCGTCTAATGCGACTGTATTTTCGGCAACAACCTTTCCCGCTACGGACATGCCCGCCGTATGCACCGAATCAGGATCACCCGATATCAGCGGATGCCAGTCAAACAAGGGTAAACCCTGGTCAACCAGGCGATAGGCACAGGTTTCCGGCAACCAATAGGTGTCCCGGACCGAATCGGGGGTCAGCACCACACACTCTGCAACCAGTTGCTGGCGCTGATCATAGCGCGTACAGCGGCAGCGATCATGATCGAGATGGCGGCAGGCAACATTGGTGTAATAAACATCGCCCGTATCTTCGTCTTCCAGTTTGTGCAGGCAGCACTTGCCACAGCCATCGCACAGGGACTCAAATTCGTCCGGCGACATTTCCTGCAATGTTTTTGCAGCCCAGAATACCCGTTGTGCCACCATCGCCAGCCCCTGATTAGTGCCCGGACAATTTACTGTTAAGGGTACGAATACGCTTTGCCTCTGCATCGACAAGGTCACGCGGCGGCAATTGCAGGTAGTAGCCCTTGTCATTGAGGCTTTCGATAACCTTGCCAATATCGGCATTGGCCAGTTTTTTTTCCGGTGTCAACAGCAATACCATCGCCTGTTGTGGCTTTCCAAAGAGCGTTAACAGTTCCTCGGGAACACGCCCCAACCCCTCTTCTTTTTTAACGTAGAGGTACATGCCTTCCTCTTTGGGGCTGCGGTAAATTTCAGCAATGATTTTCATAGTATTAGGATGTTTTCCGTGAGCAACCAAATTCTTTTTTACAATTTGCAGTCTTGCGCCACCTGTAATAATCCTTCACCGATCAGCGTATAGCGCCAGCCTTTCAGTCGCTCCGGCAACCGGTAATCACCGCCTTTCATACCGGAGCGCACTATGGCTTCGTACTCTTTTTTGCGAATCAATACTTCCGCCGGAATCAGCTCGGCATCGGCTTTATCGCGCACAAATTGCTTCAGCGCCTTGAGCAGCGGCCCCTCGGATTGCGCCAGGGGTGGATCAAGTCGCTCAGGCCAGGTGGAAGGTTCAGATTCGAGCTGGCTTTTGGTGATGGCCAACAGGGTTTCACCATCATTTCTCAGGGTGCGCTGGGGAATATCGGCAATCTGTTGCAGCTGCTGCAGGTCGCGTGGTTTTTTACGCGCTATATCCCACAGGCTCGGCTCCTTGATCAACCGATTGCGCGGAATATCGCGCTGGCGCGCCTGGGTTTCGCGCCAGATACACAGCTGGCGCAATACTGCCAGCTCCTGCGGGCGCAACTTCCAGGCAAAGCCGACCTTTTGATAGGCATCGTCAAAATGATCCGGGGCACGCGCTTGCTCAACCAAATCAGCGCAATCACTTTTTACCCACTCCAGGCGCTGGCTGGTTTTCAGGATCTGCAACAGTTTGCCGTAGACCACCAGCATATGGGCTACATCCAGCGCGGCATATTTTAATTGCGATTGGCTGAGCGGGCGCTGCAACCAATCAGAGCGGGTTTCATCTTTGGGAATCTCGATACCCAACAGGGTTTTCACCAGATTGGCATATCCCAACCCAAATCCCAGGTTGGCAAAGGCGGCACCGATTTGTGTATCAAACAAGGGCGACGGCACCAGGTCCAACCAGCGCTGGAACACCTCCAGATCCTCCGAGCAGGAATGCAATACCTTGATCACCTTGCCATCGAGTAACAATTCGCGCAGGGGTTGCCAATCGGCAATAGCCAGGGGGTCAATCAAATAACACCCCTTACCATCGCCAATTTGCAACAGGCCTGCAATCGGGTAAAAAGTGTCGGTGCGCATAAACTCGGTATCGACTGCAATGGCACCCTGTTGACGCCAGCCGACACAGAGTTCAGCCAACTGGTCTGCGCGCTCAATCCAGATAGGTTCAGTGGGAATCAGCATCAGTTACACACGTTTTGGCAGGCCATTTACAAGCTTCTGCGGGATGAGAAGGCGTGCGCCAGGGTGCCGCCGTCGATAAATTCCAGCTCGCCGCCCAGAGGTACGCCGTGGGCAATACGCGACACGGTGACATTGAGGTTTTTAGCGCGCTCACTGATATAAAACGCGGTCGCCTCACCTTCTACCGTGGGATTGGTCGCCAGGATGACCTCGGTAACAGGCTCCTGTTGCAATAACTGGAGCAGTTGATCTATGCCGATATCCTCCGGCCCAACACCGTCAATCGGCGACAGGTGGCCAAGCAGCACAAAGTATTTGCCCTGGTAAGTCCCCGCCTGTTCAATCGCCAGCACATCCGCAGGCGTTTCCACCACACACAGCAAGCCGGGATCGCGACGCTCATTGCGGCAAATACCGCACAACTCCTGCTCGGTCAGGGTGCGGCAACGGCGGCAGCGCCCTACACCTTCGATGGCCTTGTGCAGGCTGCGCGCCAGGCGCTCGGCACCGACGCGGTCGCGCTCCAGCAAGTGCAATGCCATACGCTGGGCCGACTTGGGGCCAACCCCCGGCAAGCAGCGCAACGAAGACATTAATTCATCAATCAGTGGGCTAAACATACGTGCGGGTTACCGGCTGATTAAAAGGGCATTTTGAAGTCGGCAGGAATACCCATGCCCGACGTGATTTTGGCCATCTGCTCGCGATTGTTTTGCTCCACTTTGCGCACAGCATCGTTAACCGCGGCCGCCAATAAATCCTCCAGCATTTCCTTGTCTTCACTCAGCAGGCTGTCATCAATGCTCACACGCTTTACATCGTGGCGACCATTCATCACTACACTGACCAAACCGGCACCCGCTTCACCGGTGACCTCCGCCTTGGCCAGGTCTTCCTGCATTTTTTGCATATTGGCTTGCATTTGCTGGGCTTGCTTCATCAAGTCGCCGATATTCATGGCATGTCTCTCTTGTTCGCTCATTCATCAAAGGGTTAGGGTGCAGCTGCCGGCCAGATCACAGGCTCTATCGTGTCCTCACGGATACTGGCACCAAAGTGGGCAATCAGTTGCTGGACAATCGGGTCGTTATGGATAGCATCCACCGCCGCTTGCTGGCGCTCGGCGCGCAGGCGGATAGCCGTCAGCGCCGGTGTTTCTGCAGTCACCTGCCCCGGCTGAATCACCACAGATACGCGCTCTACAAAATAATCGCTCAACAAATCTGCCAGGCGTTGCTGGTGCCCCGGGTCATAGAGTGTTGAATTATTTTCATCGAGCACGAAATGGAATTCATTGCCGCGACGATCCACTAACTGGCAGTTGGATGCCGTACTTTGCAGGATGCCGCTCACACCCAAGCCAAGGTAAATATCCACCCAGTCCTGGGGCCCCGCCTGTTCATAGGCAACCTTGCGCAGTGTTCGCACAGCCACTGCGGGAGGGGAGTTATGGGATGGATTAGCACTTGCCTGGCTGGCGGCGGGTAACGCGCTGGGCTCAGGCGCCGCCAAAGGCGCCTCAGGCTTTTTTGGTTCATCGCCTCCAGGCGGCACGTCCAGGTAGGCTGGGGCCTGGGCATACTCGTCGTAACTGGCATCATCGCCATAATCAGGCGCATTATCGTAAGGGCCATCAAAAGGCGGGGTATCCGCAATCACCCTCGCAGCAACAGCGGGTTGTGGTGACGGCACTGGAGTCGCCACCGCCGCCGCAACAGGGGCTGGCACAGGCACAACAACAGGCTGGGGCGCCGGCGCGACTACTACAGGGGTTGGAGATACGGTCGGCTGCGATGGCACAGACAGCGATGGCACAGGTTGCTGCTCAACCGCCGGTACCGATGGCTGAGCGATCGGTGCCGGTTGGGCGGGAGCAGATTGGACAGGTGCCGCCTGGGAAACCCTGGGTGCTGACGATGCCGGTAAGGTTTGTGTTGGAACGTCCATGACCCCCTGGGGTTTGAAGGCCAGCATACGCAACAGCACCATCTCGAAGCCGGCGCGAGGATCTGGAGCCAATGGCAAGTCGCGGCGCCCCAACAAGGCGGTTTGGTAGAACAATTGCACATCTTCGGCCGCAATGCGCTGGGCCAGTCCCATGATTCGCTCGCGGTCACCATGGCTATTATCCACGGCTTCCGGCAGGGCCTGGGCAATAGCAATGCGATGCAACACCGATAACATCTCTGCCAGGGCACTGGCGTAATCCGGGGCCTGTTCGGACATCTTATCGACCGCCGCCAGCAAGGCACGGCCATCAAGTGACGCCAGTGCGCTAACCAATTCGTAAACAGCTGCCTGGTCAATCGTGCCCAACATGGCACTGACTTCAGATTCCGTAATCTTGCCCGAGCCGTAGGCAATCGCCTGGTCAGTCAGGCTCATGGCATCGCGCATACTGCCATCGGCCGCGCGCCCCAGATGCCAGAGGGCACTTTCCTCGTAGGGCACCAATTCCTGCTCCAGCACGAATTTCAGGTGCTGGACAATGCGCTCCGGATTCATGTTTTTCAGGTTGAACTGCAAACAGCGCGACAGGATGGTCATGGGAAGTTTTTGTGGGTCAGTCGTCGCCAGCAAAAACTTCACATGGGGTGGTGGCTCCTCCAGGGTTTTCAGCAGCGCGTTAAAGCTGCTGTTGGAGAGCATATGCACTTCGTCAATCAGGTAGACCTTGTAGCGGCCGCGGGTCGGTGCGTACTGCACGTTTTCGAGCAGCTCGCGAGTGTCTTCCACCTTGGTGCGCGAGGCGGCATCCACCTCGATCAGATCGACAAAACGGCCCTCGGCAATTTCGCGGCAGGCCGCGCACTGGCCACAGGGCTCGGAGCTGACGCCAGTTTCACAGTTGAGGCATTTGGCGAGAATCCGCGCAATCGTGGTCTTACCCACCCCGCGGGTGCCGGTGAACAAGTAGGCGTGGTGCAGGCGGTTGTGGTCCAGCGCGTTGATCAGGGCTTGCAGCACATGCTCCTGTCCGACCATTTCGCGGAACACTCGCGGGCGCCATTTGCGTGCCAGAACTTGATAACTCATGCCAATCACTACTCGCTGTCGAGGACCTTGAGGGCGCGATTATAGCCATAGCGACCGCCTCAGGACACTAAAAAGCCTGGTGCTGTATTGAAAGAACAAGATGTCAGGGGTATTCAGGAAGGAGACAGCGGGAGAAAAGGCAAACGGGAGCAAAGGAAATGGGTGGCGACCTAACCAGCCACACCCCGGCACATAACTTACTGCTACCGTTGCTCCCTTCCGGGCCTGGCGGGGTTCACAGATCGTTATTGCGAGGGGACCGGCTAGATCACCATTGCAGCTTGCAACCGGGGCAGTTGGCTGCCCGGCCTGCGCAAGAGGCGCGCATTATCATCACTTTGCCTGCGCAATGCAACCGCAACCCGCGTAATATCACCCGGGATTTTTTTAGGGCTTCCCTTGTATTTTCCTTTTGTGGCGCCATCAACTAGGCTCAACGGCAAGTTAGCCCAACCGGACGCAAGATTCGGCCAGGTTCCCCCGATTCCCTAACGCCAACACTCTAAGGAGCACATCCATGGCAACAGTAACCCTCAAAGGAAATCCCTTTAACACCAGCGGTGAGCTGCCCGCCACCGGCAGCAAAGCCCCTGCATTTAAACTGGTAAAAACCGACCTGTCAGAAGTCAGCAGCACCGACCTGGCCGGCAAGCGCGTCGTACTCAACATTTTCCCCAGTGTTGATACCCCAACCTGTGCAACCTCCGTGCGTACTTTCAACGCCGAAGCCAGCAAGCTGGATAACACCGTTGTAGTTTGTGCCTCCCAGGATCTGCCTTTTGCCTTGAGCCGCTTCTGCGGCGCCGAAGGCTTGAACAATGTGGTGCCCGCCTCTGCTTTCCGCTCTGACTTTGCCAGTGCTTATGGCGTAAAACTGGTAGACGGCCCCCTGGCTGGCCTGACCGCCCGCGCCGTGGTGGTATTGGATACCGATGGCACTGTGCTTCACGCTGAACTGGTGAGCGAAGTGGCCCACGAGCCTAACTACGACGCCGCACTCAAAGCCCTGGCGTAATCCGCACCGGCCCAAACCCCTATCTGTATAAGCCCCTATATCAGCAGGGGCTTTTTTATACCTGTCACACATTCCCCCTATTTTTCCCCGACTGCACAAATCGCCTCACCTGATAGCCAATAGGCTCCTATACTCAAAACTGCATGCCGGATCTGGTTCGGCACGGGAGGAGTAAAACGAGACTTTCTCCGGGGTTACCGGGAGTTAGCAGGGAGATTCAGGGGATGTCATCATCTTCCAATATCGGTTCCGTCATTACAGAGCCCGGTTTTTTTAATGAGCTGGTCGATACTATTCCCACCGGCGTAGTCGTTACCAATACCGCGGGACACATTATCTACATCAATGCCGAAACCGAGCGTCTGTTTGGCTATCTACGCCATGAATTGATCGGCGAATCCATTGATACGCTATTACCGGACCGCTTTAGCCGCCACCATGCGGCACTGCGCCATAGCTACCTGCAAAATCCCACCACCCGCCATATGGGCGCTGGTCGCGATCTCTATGGCAAACGTAAAAATGGCACAGAATTCCCACTCGAAGTTGGCCTGCGGCCCCTGTTTAACCGGGGTGAGCACTGGATAATCGCCACCATTGTCGATATCTCCGGACGCAAGCAACTGGAGGCCAAATTTGCCAAGGTAATCGAGGCCTCCCCTTATGGCCAGTTACTGGTCGATCAACGGGGTATTATCCAGCTCGTCAATCCCAGCTTATGCACTTTGTTTGGTTACACAGAGGAAGAGCTTCTCGGCCACTCCATGAATATTCTCTTGCCGGAGCGTTACCGCGAAGGTCACGATCACTTGCGCGATACATACCAGCATCAGCCGAGCTTGCGCGCAATGGGTGTAGGACGCGACCTCACCGGCCGCCATAAAAACGGTACCGAAATCCCGGTAGAAATCGGCCTAAGCCCGGTTGAAACCGAGAAGGGCCAATACACCCTGGCAGTTATCACCGATATTACCGAGCGCAAACGCCTGCAATTGAGCTTGCAACAAGCCAATGCCCATATGGAAGAGTTCACCTATGTTGCCTCGCACGACCTTAAATCACCCTTGCGCGGCATTGCAGACCTGGTGGAATGGCTATCAGAAGATTTACCCACAGGGCTTTCAGAGTCCATTTATAAAAATATTGATCGCATCAAATTGCGTATTGATCGTATGGAAAAACTGGTGGACGATCTGTTGCTCTATGCCCGCGCCGGCAAACGCGCCAAGGATGCAAGCCCGATTGCCGTAGAAGAGCTGATCCATGCCATTCTTGATGTACAACCCATTCCTGAAAGTTTCCAGGTTTCTATCAATATCATGCTGCACCAACTTATTGCCTCACGTACCCCACTGGAAACGGTATTGCGCAACCTAATCAGCAACGCCATCAAGCACCACGATGGCAAGCAAACTGATGGATGTCCATCCATCCAGATTCACGTTGAGGCGAGCGGTAACTTTGCCCTGTTTCGTATCCGCGATAACGGCCCCGGTATTCCCGAAACAGCCCAGGAGCGGATCTTTCGTTTATTTCAAACCCTGTCACATACCGATTCCAGTAGCGGCATTGGATTGGCTGTGGCCAAACGCATGGCCGAAAGCCACGGAGGCCACATTCAGGTGATCTCCCACCGTGGTGAGCGCGGTGCAGAGTTTCGCGTCTACTGGCCGCGCTTTCCGCGCAAAGAGTTTGTGGAATAGGAGAACCCCATGTCGATTAATATCTTACTTGTCGAAGACGATGATGTTGCCGCCGAAGCCGTGGTACGCAGCCTGCGCAAACATGCACTCAATGTGCCGGTCACCCTTGCCCAGGACGGACTGGAGGCACTGGAAATCCTGCGCCACCAACATCCGCAACAGCACATCGAAAAACCCTATCTGGTGCTGCTGGATTTGAATATGCCGCGCATGAACGGCTTTGAATTTATGCAGGAAGTGCGTGCGGACAGTAGCCTGCACGAAAGTGTGATCTTTGTATTGACCACTTCCGATAACGAACAGGATCGCGCACGCGCCTACGATAAGAATATTGCAGGTTACATGGTGAAATCGGCTATGGGGCCAAACTTTAACAAGTTGGCAACACTGCTCGACAATTACCGCAACGCGGTAAAGCTGCCGGGGGAATAAATGCTGCACCTCCCCACCTTCAGCAGCACCCCACTGCATGTATTAGTAGTCGATGATGACGATGTAGATCGTGAAAAAATCCTGCGCCTGCTAAAACAGACACCGCTGGACTGCGATATCCAGGAATGCAGTTCCGGACACGCCGCCCTCGAACTGATTCGCCAGCACCCGTTTCAATGTGCAATCCTCGACTACCAACTATCCGATACGCTTGGCTCCGAACTTATTGAGGCGATTCAACATTACAACCCCCAGCCTGTACCCATTATTATGGTCAGCGGATATAGCGATGAATGTCTGATTGCCAACCTGATGCGCGAAGGCATTTTCGATTATTTACCCAAGCGCAACCTGCATGCTGCCCAGCTACAACGCGCGATGGAGTGCGGCCTGGCCTGGGCAGAGGAAGAACACCATGCCAGTGAGCAGCGCCAACGTTTTATTGAATTGACCGAGGGACTGCCGCACTTAATCTGGACCTGCCTGCCCGATGGGCGCTGTGATTTCCTCAACCAGCGCTGGTGCGAATATACCGGGCAATCACAAGAGCAACAGCTGGGCTATGGCTGGTTGGAACAGGTTCATCCCGAAGATCGCGCTCCCCTGCTGAAAGCCTGGGCCGATTGCGTCAACAGTGGCACGCCCTTATCCATTAAATTTCGTATAGGCCGTTACGATGGCGAATATCGCTGGTTTGATACACGGGCTACCCCCCTGCTGGACGATAAGGGAAACCTCATACGTTGGTTGGGCAGCAACACTGACATTAATGATGTGGAAACCATGCGTCTGGCGTTAGCCAATAGCGAAAGGCGTTTCCATGCCGCGTTTGATTATGCCCCGCTCGGCATGGCACTGGTCAGCCTCGATGGCCAGATTCTCCAATCCAATGCAGCCTTCAACCAATTGGTGATGGCAACTGCACAATCCGGCGATCACGCGTCCTGGACGATGGAATCGTTCAGCCATCGCAAGGATGAACTCCACGAACAGGAATATCTTCGAGCTTTACAACAGGATGAAAGGCCTGTCGCCCATTTTGAAAAGCGCCTGTTTAACCACCAGGGCCAAGCCATAGACACCCAGGTAAGCGTGGCGCTGATCAATACCGATCACCAACAACCCTGTTACCTCTACCAGTTTCAGGATATTTCCGAGCGCAAACGCTACGAAGAGGAACTGCTTAAACTGGCCCATTACGATACCCTGACCGGTTTGGGCAACCGCCGCAAGTTGCTCAGCGAAATGGAATTTCTCATCCAAAAATCCCACCGGGCATCTGCGCCCTTCGCCTTGCTGTTTGGCGATCTGGATCACTTTAAACACATCAATGATAACCTCGGCCACGAAGCCGGCGACCTGCTCCTGCGCCGTATTGCACGGCGATTGCAAAAAGGGTTGCGCCGCGGCGACAACGTCTATCGCCTGGGGGGCGACGAATTTGTGGTATTGCTGCAAGACGTCAACAGATTTGAGGCGGTCATCACCGTTGCAGAAAAACTAATCCAACTGATTAAGCGCCCGATTCGCCTGAACAACCATGCTGTACATGCAGGGATGAGCTTTGGCATCGCCCTCTATCCAACCGATGGCGACACCCCGCAAACACTATTGCGCAATGCTGACAGCGCACTTTATGAGGCCAAAACCAAAGGCCGTGGCAGCCACCAGCTCTATCGCAAGGAATTAACAGATTACGTACACAATCGCCTGATGCTGGATGCCGATATTCGCAAGGCTATCCACAACCAGGAATTCGAACTCTATTACCAGCCGGTAGTCAACCTCAATAACCATCATGTGGAATACCTGGAAGCGCTGATTCGCTGGCACCACCCGGTGCGCGGACTTGTCAGCCCGGGTGATTTTATTCCCTACGCCCAGGAAAACGGTTTGATCAATCGCATTGGTGAATGGGTAATCAATGATGTCTGTCGGCAAGCAGAGGATTGGCACACCAAAGGCATTACACTGCCGATTGCCATCAATATTTCCGCACGCCAGTTTAACCAACACAACCTCGGCCAATTAATCCAACACGCACTGGCTGAACACCACCTGCAAGGCCAGCAATTAATCCTGGAAATCACCGAACAATTATTTATGGAGAATGCACAGGATAATATTCGCCAGATCGAAGAACTCAAAGCCATGGGATTGCGTATTTCACTGGATGATTTTGGTGTGGGTTATTCATCGCTCAGTTATGTGATGCGTTTTGCTCCCCACTACCTGAAAATCGACCGCGCCTTGATCGAACAGATTGACCAGGCAAAAGTGCCGCAGGATACCAGCGAGTACAAGCAGCAACAGCGTATGCTGCAAGCCATTATCGACCTGCAGAAAATTATCCCCATGACGATTATAGCCGAGGGGTTGGAAACCGAAGCCCAGCAACATTTCCTGATCGAGTGCGGCTGCGGTATGGCACAAGGATATTTGTACTCGCACCCACTACCCGCCCGGGATGTTCCCGGCCTGTTACAACAACTGGATAAGCAAACTATTCAGTAATACGTGTAACGCCGCGCAGGTTTTTCAAACAATGGGCGCGCGCCAGGGTTAAAAAATCCTGCACATAAGGACTGTGCAGCTGCTCTTCGCGCACAGCGGCATAGAGTTTTGCATGAACCCCCTCGACACCTGCCGGGCGCACGCTGATCAAGCCTTGCTCCACATATTCCGCCAATACCCAGTTAGGCAAAGCGCATACACCGCGACCACTGGCCACCAGCTGCACCATCATCAAGGTCAATTCCGAGGTGCGCACCGCCAGGGGTTCAACACCGGCAGGGTTCAAAAACTGCTTAAATACATCCAGGCGATTGCGCTCTACCGGATAGGTAATCAGTGTTTGATCGCGCAAATCCTCAGGCCGTAAAAAATCCCTGGTGCACAACCTGTGGTGGTTAGCGAGTGCAATCTGCATCTCATAACCAAACAGCGGCACATATTCCACATGCCGAATCGGTTGCGGATCGGAGGTAATCACCAGGTCAATATCCCCTAACGCCAGTGCAGGCAGTGGCTCAAAGGTAAATCCCCCGGAAAAATCCAGTTCGATACCCGGCCACTGGTTGCGATACAACTCAATTGTCGGCATCAGCCAGTTAAAGCAGCTATGGCACTCAATCGCCATATACAAGCGCCCTGCTTCACCGTGGGTCAGTTTTTTAATATCGCGCTCGGTGTCGGTTACCCTGGTCATCACCTCATCAGCCAGCTGCAGCAAACGTTTGCCCGCCTCAGTAAAACGCAAGGGGCGGCTTTTGCGCACAAACAGCTCGCACTCCAGGCGCGTCTCCAATTCCTTAATCTGGTGAGATAAAGCCGACTGGGTCAGAAACACCCGCTCGGCAGCCTCGACCAGGCTGCCGGTTTCACGCAGGGCAATCAGCGTCTTTAAATGGCGAATCTCTATCATTACCCCTCCTTTACTGGCCTTTAAGCCGTCGAATACTGGTAACACAAGCTCAATAGCCAACATCCTATCATTAATTAAATTCATCATAAAACTGAAAATAATCAGTTTGATTCATATTAATTCAGGTAACAGAATGATCCCATGCCCCACCACACCCCCGAGGGGCCAACCAATTTCATCATTGATTACCCGATTACAGGACACCCCATGAACCAGACACTGACAACCCACAACCTCGGCTTCCCACGCATTGGCGCCGACCGCGAACTGAAAAAAGCCCTGGAAGCCTATTGGCGCGGCGATATCACCCAGGCACAACTTGAACAAACCGGGCGCAAACTGCGCCAAACCCACTGGCAATGGCAAGCCGATGCCGGTTTAAGCCTTATCCCCACAGGGGATTTTGCCTGGTATGACCAGGTACTCACCCTGTCAGCCACCCTGGGCAACATCCCCCTGCGCCATCGCTCCCTAAGCCACCATAAGGGTACTGCGGACCACGGGCATTCCCATCAGGAATCCGGTTGCTGTAACCACACCGGCACCGAGGTCAGTGAATTTGCCAGCGAACCCTGCCAGGACATAGACCTTGATACGCTGTTTCGCGTTGCCCGCGGCCGTGCGCCCAGCGGCCAGGCCACCACCGCCTCCGACATGACCAAGTGGTTCGATACCAACTATCACTACCTGGTACCCGAATTCCACGCCGGCCAACAGTTCCAACTGAGCTGGACACAAATCATCGACGACACCCGCGAGGCCATCGCCCTCGGCTACAAGGCCAAGCCGGTCATCCTCGGCCCGCTCAGCTATCTCTGGTTGGGCAGGGAAAAACACAGCGGTTTTGATCGCCTCGACCTGCTCGACAGCCTCATACCCGCCTACCAGCAATTGCTCACCGCCCTGGCCGACACCGGTGCCACCTGGGTACAAATCGACGAACCCATCCTGGTACTCGACTTGCCAGGGCCCTGGCAGCGCGCTTTTGAGGAGGCCTACAACCGCCTGCAACAGCGCCAGCTGAATATCCTGCTCGCCACCTATTTCGGTGCCCTGGGCGATAACCTCACCACTGCCATCAACTTGCCGGTTGCAGGCCTGCACATAGACGCCGTGCGTGCACCCGAACAACTGCTGCCGGTTATCGATCGCCTGCCCGCACACAAAATCCTGTCTGTCGGTGTGGTCGATGGACGCAATATCTGGCGCAACGACCTGGCCAAGTCCCTCAGCCTGTTAAAGCCTGCGCAAGAGCGCCTGGGACAGCGCCTGTGGATTGCCCCCTCCTGTTCGCTGCTGCACTCGCCAGTCAACCTGGAGCGCGAAACCCAATTGCCTGCCGACCTTAAAAGCTGGCTCGCCTTTGCACGCCAGAAGCTGGATGAAGTCGCGGTACTGGAAACCCTGCTCTCCCGCCCCTTCGATTCTATTGCGCAGCAAGCACTGGCCCATAGCAACGCCATTGCCGAATGCCGCGCACAATCGCCCAAAACCCACAACCCGGAAGTGCGTGCCCGCCTCAATGCGATCACCGAAGCGCTGTGGAATCGCCAATCGCCGTTTGCACAGCGCATTGCCAAACAGCAGGCGCTACTGCAATTGCCATTATTCCCCACCACCACTATTGGCTCCTTCCCACAAACTGACGACATTCGCAAAACCCGCAGCGAATTCAAGCAAGGCCAAATCAACAGCGCAGAATATGAAAACCGTATTCGCCAGGAAATTGCCGACTGTATTGCCAAACAGGAAGCGATTGGCCTGGATGTGTTGGTACACGGCGAAGCAGAACGCAATGACATGGTGGAATATTTTGGCGAGCAATTGGATGGTTACACCTTCACCCAACATGGTTGGGTACAAAGCTACGGTTCACGCTGTGTAAAACCGCCCATTATTTATGGCGACGTCGCCCGCCCTGCCCCCATCACCCTCAGTTGGGCGCGCTACGCACAATCGCTCAGCAACAAGCCGGTCAAAGGCATGCTCACTGGTCCCATCACCATGCTCTTCTGGTCTTTCGTGCGCGACGATCAACCGCGCTCCACCACCGCCTTGCAAATTGCCCTGGCACTGCGCGATGAAGTGGTGGACCTGGAAGCTGCCGGTATCCAGGTGATCCAAATCGACGAACCCGCGATTCGCGAGGGTCTGCCGCTGCGCGACAAAGATCGCCGCGCCTATCTCGATTGGGCCGTCAAAGCATTCCGCATCACCGCCAGCGGCGTACAGGATGAAACCCAAATCCATACCCACATGTGCTACTCGGAATTCAACGATATTATCCAGGCCATAGCCGCCCTGGACGCCGATGTCATCACCATCGAAACCTCGCGCTCCGACGGCGAACTGCTGCAAGCTTTCGAACAATTCAACTACCCCAACGACATAGGCCCAGGCGTATACGACATCCACTCACCCAACGTCCCCGACGTCAACAGCATGGTGCAACTCATCAAACGCGCCGCGCGCCAGCTCCCCACAGAACGCCTCTGGGTAAACCCCGACTGCGGCCTAAAAACCCGCCGCTGGCCAGAAACAGAAGCTGCGCTGGTGAATATGGTGAAAGCAGCCAGGGAATTGCGGGAGGAGTTTGTAAGAGAGCAGGAGAGGGATAGGGTAATAGCTGCCAATTAAATACCACTACTCACGCGCTCGCGAAGAGCGCGACACTGAAACTGGCTCGCACGGCTCGCGCAGTACAAGTTTCAATCCACGCGCTCGCGAAGAGCGCGACTGTAATCAACGACCGGGCTTTCTGCTCGATACCCTCGTTTCAATCCACGCGCTCGCGAAGAGCGCGACGCAGCGGCAGATGGTTTCTTCCTGGCCGGTTTTGTTTCAATCCACGCGCTCGCGAAGAGCGCGACCCGGGAGCGCCGTTGGGCGCGGGACCCCGTGAGCGGTTTCAATCCACGCGCTCGCGAAGAGCGCGACTGGGTTTAACTGCTGGTGCAGATGCTCATTGAGTGTTTCAATCCACGCGCTCGCGAAGAGCGCGACCGATGCCGCGTAAGCGAACCTTTACCCTTGAGCAGTTTCAATCCACGCGCTCGCGAAGAGCGCGACCGGCGCTGGTAGTCGTACAGGGGCAATGCTGGCTGTTTCAATCCACGCGCTCGCGAAGAGCGCGACGCATAACCAGCTGCCAACCTTTGAGGTGTTATATGTTTCAATCCACGCGCTCGCGAAGAGCGCGACGCACCCGCTCGGCATCGGTACCAACAATTGTTGAGTTTCAATCCACGCGCTCGCGAAGAGCGCGACCACCTGTGGTGGGCTAGATGCGACTGCGGGAACGAGTTTCAATCCACGCGCTCGCGAAGAGCGCGACGTCCGCGAGGATCTGCGCTGTACGGGTGTAGTTCTCGTTTCAATCCACGCGCTCGCGAAGAGCGCGACTTTTAGACTGCAACGCAAAACAAATTTGCGTGGAGTTTCAATCCACGCGCTCGCGAAGAGCGCGACCCGCCAAGCAATCCACGTTTGTCACCGAATATCTGTTTCAATCCACGCGCTCGCGAAGAGCGCGACGGACAACATCCGGTGCTTTCAGCTTTCATCCACAGGTTTCAATCCACGCGCTCGCGAAGAGCGCGACTTCTTGATGCTTTACCAGGGCCACTTTGCTCCCTGTTTCAATCCACGCGCTCGCGAAGAGCGCGACCATTAAATTCAGGGCAGAGAGCAACACCACCTATGTTTCAATCCACGCGCTCGCGAAGAGCGCGACTCGATCAATAGATAGGTTAACATCTCGCCGAGTCGTTTCAATCCACGCGCTCGCGAAGAGCGCGACCGCTGCGCTTTTTTGCCCTCGGCAAAATTAGCCGGTTTCAATCCACGCGCTCGCGAAGAGCGCGACCCCTTGGCGCGCTTTATAGACTACTCGACCTGTAGGTTTCAATCCACGCGCTCGCGAAGAGCGCGACAACCGTATCACTGTCGGGTAGTCGTTTTTATTACGTTTCAATCCACGCGCTCGCGAAGAGCGCGACCAATCATGGCGGCTGCCAATAATCAATTAACGCCTGTTTCAATCCACGCGCTCGCGAAGAGCGCGACGGTATCAAGCCGCTGGCAAATGCTGCAAAAGCTGTGTTTCAATCCACGCGCTCGCGAAGAGCGCGACTATCCAATTTCGATTTACTCCGACCCATACATGAAGTTTCAATCCACGCGCTCGCGAAGAGCGCGACTTCGGGTTAATACCGCACCGACAGATATACCGGTGTTTCAATCCACGCGCTCGCGAAGAGCGCGACGCGCTTTAATGATTCTACGCGTGACTGATATGCAGTTTCAATCCACGCGCTCGCGAAGAGCGCGACTGCGCTACCCAGGTGAGCCGTCTGCACTCACCTGGTTTCAATCCACGCGCTCGCGAAGAGCGCGACTTATAATCCGCCGTGCCTGTCTCCAGGTAGACCGTTTCAATCCACGCGCTCGCGAAGAGCGCGACACTTTAGCGATGGCAACCAGAACATCAACAACAAGTTTCAATCCACGCGCTCGCGAAGAGCGCGACGGCAATTCCTCTACATGATCGATGACGTACCTCCTGTTTCAATCCACGCGCTCGCGAAGAGCGCGACTTGTGCGCGTTTACGCTCAGCGGCAGACATGGCAGTTTCAATCCACGCGCTCGCGAAGAGCGCGACCAAAAGTGTTTAAGGGGTAGGGTATGTTTATTCTGTTTCAATCCACGCGCTCGCGAAGAGCGCGACATCTGTTCGCGGCTATCGATCTGGCCAATCCCTGGTTTCAATCCACGCGCTCGCGAAGAGCGCGACGTGTGGTGGCCGTTGGCCTGGTGGCGTGGGCATTGTTTCAATCCACGCGCTCGCGAAGAGCGCGACCACATTAACCAGAGAAAACTTGGTGATGTCACAGGGTTTCAATCCACGCGCTCGCGAAGAGCGCGACGTTCAGCGTGTATTGATTCCTGCACTGCAAGCGGGTTTCAATCCACGCGCTCGCGAAGAGCGCGACACATGTACCCAAAGAGGCTACCTATTTGCTGGATGTTTCAATCCACGCGCTCGCGAAGAGCGCGACGCGTATCCATAACACGGCCACTGGGCACAAGAATGTTTCAATCCACGCGCTCGCGAAGAGCGCGACCCGGCTGGATGACATTACGCATTTGATTCATGGTGTTTCAATCCACGCGCTCGCGAAGAGCGCGACATTTATGCGCGTATGGTGTGGGGGCTCGACAAGTGTTTCAATCCACGCGCTCGCGAAGAGCGCGACTGGTGTTCAGGGATTCGCAGCTAAAGAGAGGCAAGTTTCAATCCACGCGCTCGCGAAGAGCGCGACTTTCTTATCCCTTGGTGTCAATTTCAATATTAATGTTTCAATCCACGCGCTCGCGAAGAGCGCGACTTACAAGCGGATCTTTGTTGTTGTTGAAATACAGTTTCAATCCACGCGCTCGCGAAGAGCGCGACCTGGTAGAGACTGCAGCCGCAGAAACCCTGTGCGGTTTCAATCCACGCGCTCGCGAAGAGCGCGACCAGGTGTCGGGCTCAGAGGGTGATATAGGGTCACTGTTTCAATCCACGCGCTCGCGAAGAGCGCGACCAAGGGGATCGATATTAGTGTTACCGATGCAGTGTTTCAATCCACGCGCTCGCGAAGAGCGCGACCCACCAAGATCGCTTAAAGATTTTTTGGCGTTAGTTTCAATCCACGCGCTCGCGAAGAGCGCGACCTTTAGGTTTGCCCTAACTCCAAGCCTTTCTGAGTTTCAATCCACGCGCTCGCGAAGAGCGCGACTTCGCCCGCTTCGGTCGCTTTGCCGATAATCGCATGTTTCAATCCACGCGCTCGCGAAGAGCGCGACTCGGAATGCTTGGTATTGCTGCGGTCGCAGAACTTGTTTCAATCCACGCGCTCGCGAAGAGCGCGACACGGCTTCAGCTATTGACTCGTCACCGGTGCGGCTGTTTCAATCCACGCGCTCGCGAAGAGCGCGACCTGAAACATACCTTCGCGCCAAGCAAATGCTTTTGTTTCAATCCACGCGCTCGCGAAGAGCGCGACCAGATCGGACGCGCTACCACTTCTTGTGCACGATGTTTCAATCCACGCGCTCGCGAAGAGCGCGACCTTCCGTGTTACCTGTCTGGTTGTAGTACCCGCTGTTTCAATCCACGCGCTCGCGAAGAGCGCGACAGGAGCTCTTGCCACAGTTGCACACCGGTGGCTTGTTTCAATCCACGCGCTCGCGAAGAGCGCGACTTCTCTTGAAGTTAAAGACGCTGCTACAGATGCAGTTTCAATCCACGCGCTCGCGAAGAGCGCGACCGAACAATGCGATACTTGTTGTTCTGTTAACATTGTTTCAATCCACGCGCTCGCGAAGAGCGCGACTAAGGCAAACAGCAGAAATTGATGGCCATAGTATTGTTTCAATCCACGCGCTCGCGAAGAGCGCGACACTATCTTGGGCGTGAAGTTGGTCGTCCTGACCTTGTTTCAATCCACGCGCTCGCGAAGAGCGCGACTAAATCCGTTAATAGAGCTCTTCTGATGGATAAAGTTTCAATCCACGCGCTCGCGAAGAGCGCGACGCGCGGCATTGCAAGGTAGAACTTTTACGATAGCAGTTTCAATCCACGCGCTCGCGAAGAGCGCGACTTTCCCAGGTGGTTAATGTCCGTACTTCAGTTTTTGTTTCAATCCACGCGCTCGCGAAGAGCGCGACCCCGCTTTACTGTATAGCCAAATACCAAGAGCGCGTTTCAATCCACGCGCTCGCGAAGAGCGCGACTGGATGAATAGTTACCATCGTACCGCCAGGCGTTGTTTCAATCCACGCGCTCGCGAAGAGCGCGACCCACCACCATCTGTTCCTGCCTTGTCCCAATAACGTTTCAATCCACGCGCTCGCGAAGAGCGCGACCCGAGATTATCAGCGCACATGCTGAGGCCAGTCTGTTTCAATCCACGCGCTCGCGAAGAGCGCGACCATTGACTCTGCGTAGCAGTGATCGCATCCAGGGGTTTCAATCCACGCGCTCGCGAAGAGCGCGACTACCAGCGTGTGAGTGGGGCGAACGATATAGCCGAGTTTCAATCCACGCGCTCGCGAAGAGCGCGACACAAACGGGGCTTTGACATACAAAAAACTTGCTGTTTCAATCCACGCGCTCGCGAAGAGCGCGACTTGTAGGGCCATCGGCTGTTGGCCCGGCTGGCAGTTTCAATCCACGCGCTCGCGAAGAGCGCGACCTTCCGCTGCGCGAATAATCAATTCAAATTGGCTGTTTCAATCCACGCGCTCGCGAAGAGCGCGACGTGCTACGAAGACAACCCTCACGATGCTCTTGAGGTTTCAATCCACGCGCTCGCGAAGAGCGCGACTTTCATGTCCGAATTATCAAAAACTTTCTGCGACAGTTTCAATCCACGCGCTCGCGAAGAGCGCGACTGCATTAAGGTAACCTATTGGTAAATAAAAAGAAAACTGAAAAATTCCGCTAACCAGGGATATATTTTCTGATTGGATTAAATCAAATCAGATTGAATTAAATTTATATTTGTAAATCAACAAGTTAAGAGTCCGCTAATCTACTGGGAAAATTGTGAGAACCATAGATTAGCGGACTAAAGAATAAGAGGGGTGCGGAGAGGGTCTTGTACAAATTTCGTACCAATATGTTCTATCTTTTGATGTCCCTTTTTTCCTAGGAAATAAAACCGTAGACTATCTTCGTTAGGGTCAAAAGTTTCCACAAGACTATTTTTTAAGTTGACGAACTGAGCTGGATCAACTTCGCATTCAAAAACAGAATTCTGAACCCTAACACCGTAATCCAGGCATGTTTTCGCAATATTACGCAGGCGGCGACTACCTCCTGGAGAGGTTACACTCACATCGTAGGTTATTAATACCAGCACAATCCCTCCTATTTTACGAGGTATGGAGTATAAAACTCTGTGTCACCACGAAGATGACGCGCCAAAAGCATTGCTTGACAATGAGGCAACAACCCTACAGGCACTAACTCTTCAAGATAAGGATGTGTTACCTCTGATTGCTTGCGTTCCTGGTAGGCAACCAGTAATGCTTTTCTTGCATCATCCCTTAGCCGCACTGCTCCACTGGACTCTGTTATAAAGTCACTTAATTGAACCTGTCGACGGTTGATTAGTGTTAATACAAAACGATCAGCCCAAGAAGAGCGAAATTCTTCTAACAGATCCAAGGCTAAACTGGCACGGCCGGGCCTATCTCTATGCAAAAAACCCACGTAAGGATCTAACCCAACACCTTGCAGTGCCGAAATACATTCCTGAGTAACCAGTGAATAAACAAAAGACAATAATGCATTAACGGGATCAGTAGGTGGACGACGAATCCTGCCACCAAAAAGAAATCCTGATCCACGAAGTAATTCATTAAACACGGCAAAATAAGTAGCTGCCGCCTCACCCTCTATTCCCATACACTCTTCTGTTGAACACGCCTGTTTCACATTGCGTAAACTGATAGCCAATCGATCAATGGCTTGGGCTAATAAGGGATTTTCACCGTGGTTACGAATTTCACGCTGTAGCACAGAACGACCATTAGCTACCTTGGCAGCTACCATTAAGCGGGCTATACCAACAGACTTCTCCGGATTATCAGCCCATCGATATTGCGTACGCCTGAGTAATACATTACCTGTTTGTTTGCCCTGAACACGGGCAAGAAATCGACCATACTCAGTATAGAAAGCCAGGCCAATACCCTGCTCTGCACAATAACCCATTAAAAAAGGCGATACAGAAACCCGACCAAAACACAATATATTGCCAACACTTAGGGACGGGAATTGGCCTAATTTATCATCCCCCTGTTTAACAACTATAGTCTCTCGCTCCTTGTGTAGATAAGACTCCTGTCGAGTGATATAGAGTGTATTGAGCATTTTCTTCATTCTGAGAAAATCCCATTAACATAAGACGATGATTTATCGCGACGAAACTTGTCTGGTTCACATAAATCAATTAAAGAACATCCCTTACAGCGTTTTTTGTCATCAATCGGTAAGGGTGTAACACCTGTAGATAATAATATCTGGACACTCTTAATTGCGGCCAAGGTGACATCTCTTAACGATTCATCAATCGACACTATTTCCCGACGACGAACCTCCCAGTACCATATTGCACCTTCCAATACCTGAATATTACGCATTTCCTCTAAACATAGCGCCTGGGCACACAACTGAATACGATCCCAATCTTCAACTTTTGGCTTGCCGCGCTTGTACTCAACCGGCTTTTGCTCGCCTGTCACCAAGTCAATTTCCACTAAATCCAACTTTCCTGTCAGCCATAATTGCTCAGCACTTACCGACACGCCACGCTCATAACGAATTCCTTTACGTGTTTCCGGCACACCACTATCCACACGCTGATGCAAAATCTGCCCTTCAGCAGTGTGATAATTTTCTGCCCATACTTGTTCGTTATGAATTAACGCACACTGCCTGGGGCAGTATGCGTAGTGTTGGAGGGCGGAGAGTGGGACTTGGCGGGAGTCGTCCAATTTAAAATCCATCAATTATTTCAGGCTTAAGACCATCAAGATCAGCAAGAAAAAAACTTCCATCAGGATTAACGGTCAATGAACGATGCACTTTCGCCGATGAGTGCTGGCCCGATTTGGAATCATGTTTCCACCAAATCACCTTCTCCACCGCCATAGAACCTTCTGGTCTCGCAGAAGATGCATCACCTTCAAATAACTTTGGTAGTATGGCTTTTATGGTTTCAGCATCCGCATCATTAAAACCGGTTTTTTCTGCCAACTGCGGCGACATTGCACCATAAGCAACGTAAATAGCACTATCAACCCTGTGTTTCATACCCATGGTATCGGAGCTTTTTTTGCTGCCATCACCATCACCACTAACACTCTTGGTAATTTGCGTACTGGTAATACTTATTGGTTCAATACTGAAAGCTGAATGAATACTCACTGGCCCACGAATAGGAATAGATACTCCATCCTTTTCTTCACTTTTAAAAGCAAATAGCTGACCAAAAGCACGAACATCGAACCAAGTTTCACAAGCTTTTTTTGCAGCGGCTTCTGGTTTTGTTTTTTTTGCGTTCAAAACATCTTTACCTAACACACCTTCAGCTCGAGCGCGAAGACTGGGGTATTCATCAGTTTTCTTCTCATCAGACTGGACAAAAATAGCCTCACCCGCGTCTTGTAAACGATCCCTTGTTTTACGTTTCAAACACACATCTGTAACTTCACCAAAACCATCATAATCTGTACGTGGCCGATTCCCATTCAACGGATCACCATTGGGATTTGCATTTTTCACGGAAAAAATAATGGCGAAATCAATTTTTTTGCTCAACGAACTCATTGTTGCTCTCCTTCATTAATGGTCAATTCTGTTTCTTCTGTGGACTTGGATATCCACATACCTTTTTCTAACTTATGTTCCCGTAACCATTTTCGCTGGCAATGAAACCCCAACAAGTATTCCCCACTTAATCGCTTTTCAGACGAAAAATCTGCCGGTATAAAAGCCGCAGAAATATCATCCAAAAGCTTGCTATAAGCTGACTCCAAAGGAGGTAACTTAGCCCTCAAGCGTTGTTGGTATGGAGCTAAAGCTTTGTGAATATTAAGCCAAGTTGATGCAGGCCGATCTGCAAAGCGCTGCATCAATCGGCTAGCATGAGTGCTACGACTCGGCTCACTTGCAACAACCATAGCCATCTCTTCAATTCGTTCGGCCACTGCCAATAGCCGCCCGAACAGGTAGTCCCGTCCGGTATATTGCATATCTAATGACATAACATATTCTCTCCTTTTTTTTGAATCGGGCTGGCGCTCCGGATGATGGAGACCGCGATACAACGCACAAGCAACACCAAGATTTCTCTCCCATTCCCAATGTTCGCTGTTGTTTCTGTTACTGGCTCGGCTGATAGCCAAGTTAACAATATCTATAGGTAAAGCTCTACCTTCCAAAATACAGGGCATAATCCTTTCATAAAGGCTCTTTTTAAGCTCTTCATTGCTTTTTACCACATCGCCATAAGCTGCCTGTAATATGTTCCATGGAGAAGGGGCGCTGACTGGCCAATACACCTTTGCTTTTTTCTTATTACCTAACTCGACCTCCGTACTAACACGTTGAGGCCAAGCAAGATGGCTGTGCCACTTCTCTATAGTTTGTACATAATCTTTAGCCATAAAATCGCGATAATAAATAATCGCCATACGTCCAGGAGTGGCAGAGTCCAATCCCATGATGACGATGCTTTCATGTTCCTTGAGGCTGGCGATACGCCCATCGAAATAACCCGCCATATACCGATTTAACGCTTTGGCAAAGTTTTGCCCAAGATCGCTCGTTATATCGGTTTCAGTAACCAAGATATCTTTTCCGCCATCAACAACCTCATCGAAATTATCTAGGTCAAGACTTGGCACTAATGGAGCAGGGATAGGTTTTCCTGATACTGCCCATGCAACTACAACTTGATCACCATTCTTGCTAGATTGATTAGCAATCAGCCAGCGCAATGTGTTGTGGGCTTTTTGAGTAATTTCAAAACCGACATTAGCAACCTGCTCTCCACCTATAAATCGACCACGAAAAGTAAAGCCGGATGTATCATTAGCTGATACCAGCTTTGCTTTATCACCTGTATGTCTGAGTTTTGCAGGATGATTTGACGCGGAGGGTTGTAATCGTCCAGACACATAACAAAGCTCATCCCCACCTGAATCCTCAGCATCAAAAGCTATCCACGACTGCTGTATTGAATTATCTTTCCAAGTATCAGGAAAAAGGTCGCCCGGAGTAATAACACTCCAGCAAACCATTGCATTACCTTGATCCAGCTCGCCTTTCTCCTTAGGTAAGGTTTTGAACAATAGGGGCAAAGGATTTTCATCACTTATATCGAACGGCCAAGAGGTTAAAAGCTTATTATTCTCACCCACATAGCAAACTTTAGCGCCTATCAGATCCTCAATCACTGTCTGCTTGCTGATGTAATTGCATACTGCTTGAACTTTTGGATGGCCAAACCGAGAATCACACCAATCTCTGATTTGAGACTGATACCCCTTAAAATAAGGACTTTTCTGTCCTCCAAATTTTTCATAGTCAGCTGCAACATATTGTAACTTGTCTGCTAAAGGATGTGGCGCTTCGCCACTACTTCTTCCTGCGGACCTTTCCGTAGCAGGCAAAATTATCTGTGTCTTTTCTAAAACTTTTGCACCAATAAAGTTTCCATCAAAATCTATTTGAATATTGATGTGGGCATTCTGCATAGTATGACTAGTCGGCATTAGCTGTTTTTCTTCCGGCAAATCCAGCGTCATAGCATTTTCATAGGTCTCGTAAAGCTTTGCCATCCAGCTCATAACGACTCCTCCTCTGCATCTATACCCAAAAAATTATCCCCCACGGCAAATTCTTTGGCCTTCATCTCACGAATAAAACGGCGCGTTTCGCAATCCTCTGGCCTTGGGAACTCTAAAACACCATGTTTCATGGTTGCATGCCAAAAACGGCTGTGAAATTCATCTTTTCCCGTTTCATCCGGATAATCGAAGCCGTGAAACATCAAACCAAAGGACAACTCATCTATAGCATCGTAGGCACCTGTACCCTCTCCAAATTCGCAAGGTGCTACATAGCCCTGACAATCCCTCACACCGAGGAAAATATCTTGCCTTCCCCCCTTTTCGAGCATGCGATTGGCAATGGCAAAATGCTTTCCGTCAATTCGATCCGCTGCCAATTCACTACGGTATTCGTTCCATTCAAAATGTGCCTCAACCTGATACTCTACTTCATGAAGAAAGGTATAAATCGCCAGGCTATTTCCGCCGCCCCAAACCAGAGGCTTAGTACCTTTGGTTTGAGTACGGATAGGCTTAATTACCCGAATCCGATCTACATACCAAATAATGGACGGCTTCCAGTAAATTGATTTAAGGATACCCTTGATCGCTTCATAGGTAGGAATATGGTAAGAGCATTTTTCCCCACCGATTTTTGTAATGGGATCAGTAAATAAAGCATAACGCCCCCAAAGCCTAAAACTGATACTGTTCTTCATGTTGTCCTCTATAAAATCTGAGCTGTCATTCTACCGACGCGCTCGGTCCCAAGACCAAAACTTTCGTTGTAATACTCTTCATCTAAGTAGTAAATACCATGTTCCGCTTGAATTTCATGTACGGCATTCTCCTTAATTAATTTATCCCATATATTGGGAAAAACATTAACACTGTATTTTTGCGCTTGTCGTAACAACTGATAGTAACGACGAGCGTTAAATTCCTTCGCTACAGAACAAAGCTCATTTACCAAATTACGCCCCTTCTTACCATACTGAACAATAACCGCTTGGGTTGGAGCATCAATAGCTTTGAATTGCCTTCCAGCCTCCATGAAGGCCTGACGTAAAAGCGTAACTTTATTTTCACGATTAGAAAAATTTTCATTACATCCGATACGAGAACTCAACAAGTTGAGTAAGCTATCATTCCTGTGTTGTTTTCCTACCAATAGATAGCTCATATCATCAGCTCGATCAAAAAAGTAATAGCGAAAATACTGCTTGATCGCAGCTGGTGACAGCATGTCTTCGTACTCCTCAGAAAGAACCCGTTCTGCTTTATCTTTACCAACATCAATGTCCTTTAGCATTCCTGTACTTTCACGATCTGGATTTATGACAAAGACCTGCCCTTTGATCAAATTCCCATGCTCGTCCTTCAACGTTCCATTCCTATTACAACGCCCCGCAGCCTGGGCGATAGAGTCCAAGCCAGCCAAAAAACGTATGACAGAGGAAAAATCCACATCAACGCCAGCCTCAATCAACTGTGTTGATAAGCAAAGCACGGGCTTTCTATGCTTTAGACGCTTTTTTATTAGGTATAGAAGAATTTTACGGTGGCGTGGACATTGATTGGTACTGAGATGAAAAATTTCAGAATCATTCACACATTCGGCACAACGCAGATATAATTCCTGCGCCCAGGCCTTAGTGTTAACAATTACCAAACAACTCCCGTGTTTCTGGAACTGCTCTAACGCTAGCGCCGATATTTCCGGGGCACTCCAACCACCAGGCTTTATCTGGTTATAAATATCCACCCGCCGGAGATCGACAAAATGTCGATTAAAATCCCCAGCCAACTCATTCCCTTCGGAAACTATTAATTGCCCCTTCTCCGGGCATTTCAACTCATTCAATAGGGGCTGAGTCGCTGTACAAAGTACAGCAGTAGTATTGCAACCCTGTACGAGAAAATTCATAACATTACAGAAAATATGCACGCAATTAATCGGTAATGTTTGAATTTCATCAAAAACAAGTACGCTATTAGCTAATTGATGTAAGCGTCTTACGCCCTTGGTTCCACCACTGAACAAAGTTTCCAGCAACTGCACCATTGTAGTTAGGACAATAGGTGCATCCCAGTTTTCCGAAACCAGTTTGCTCTGCCAGGTTTGCTGTTCCGGTTCCAAATTCGAATGATGCTCTAATACCCAAGGTCTAGTATCGCTTTTATGCTCTACTATCTCACGTATCACCTTAGCATTTTGCTCAATGATGGAAGTATAAGGAATAATATAGATAATACGCTCCAAGCCGTGATGCCGAGCATGATGCAATGCGTAACGTAAGCTGGCATAAGTTTTACCACCTCCTGTTGGTACAGTTAGCGTATAAAGCCCTTGAGATTTATATGCGTTGTTCTTGCAGTTATTAGAAATTTCTCGGCGCAACTCATCTACATAATTACGCACTGATAGTCTCGAAAGATGATTTTCCAGGCGATCAATAGCAACTTTCCAATTAATTGACCCTGACCTTTCCAGGCGTTCTTTTAATCTGATAGGGTCTTCAAATTCAGCGCTGTTGAGTCGATCCGCATCAATCAAACAGCTAAACAGGAAACGGGTAAAAAAACCTAAATTGAAGAAATCAATTGTCGATGGATTGGTAAAATCAACAAACCTGCGAAGTTGATTGAATAGTTTTTTCACCTGATCTACACTAGCAAGTTGATCCAGCTTTTCAAGAATTTCCTTATCTGCTGTTCGCTGACATTCGTCAAGATGTACTTTCTCATCAGGCTTACTCATTCGATTAGAAAATACAGGCTTATCATCAACACCTATACAGTCGATTAAACCGCTGTGGTGAGAAGCAATACATAGAGCCAAAATTTGACCACATAACTCTCCCTGCCCAGAATTACCGAAGCGTTTTAGCCGTTGCCAAACCAGCTGAGCCCCAGCCGTGGAGTGATCGACCTTCCCTTTCATGCCTTTAGCATCGACGTAGTCATCTTCATCAGGATTAATCTCACCCGTAGCTGACTTAATGTAGAGTTGAAATTCTTGGCTGTACTTACCAAAGTCATGCAGCAACCCAATCAGCCGTCCAGCTGATTCCGCATCTATCTTTTTGGCAAATGTGGCAGCCAAATTGCTTACTTCCGATAAATGGGCGCTAAGCTCTTGAATCTCACCATCTTTTTTTCTTTTATGCGCAATAAACATTTCTATTAGCCCAATATATTGCTTTTGTGTTTACTTACTCAGATCGTTTAGCGGACAAGTCTTAAGTCATTGATTTTTCATTAAAACCACTCCTCTTGCTACTCTACACCACAGCCGATAAATGATCTGATAGCAACTGCAAGATCGCAACCCTGACCAAAAACACAGGTAAACAAACTTGATAGATTTTTGGCAATTACAGGTTATTACCCCTCAAACAACCACTCCTTTATGTCAACCAGGTTGACACATATCAACTGCTGGGCCTCGGGGGTACCGTCGAGCACCTTGGTGTTGACCTGCAATTCGCGCAGCAGGTATTGCACCAGGCAACCGCGGGTTGTGATGGCGAGTTGGCCGTTTACCATTTGGTAGTCGTTTTCGAGGATTGCGCGTTTTTCAGGATTGAGGCGTGGGTCTGGCTGTAGTAGTACGGTGACTTGCGTATTCCAGGCCGTGTCACCGTTAGCGAGGAAAGTGGCTTTATCCAGCAATTCCGGCGTGCCGCGAAAACTGCTGAGTACAAAATCGCGATAAGCACGGCTTTTTTCGCACCAGGCACGCAGGTGCCAACGCAAACCTGTGCGTACAAAACAGTGTGGGGAGAGAATACGTCCGATGGAGTCGGGGCTGCTGAGCGAGGCATACTCGACATCAATACGGCGCTGTTGGCGTACAGCGATTACCAGACCACGCATGATATCCGGTGAAACCTGTCGCACCGGTATTTCCAGTGCGGCAGTGTAAGGTGAAACGGTGGCGGCATGTTCAGGCCAATGCCCGGTGTGCAGCCAATTCAGGTAGGCGTCTGCATCGGCGCTAATATAATGACGTTTGAAACCGGGAGAAGGTTTGTAGTTTTTGTGTGAGTTGTCATACACCAGGTTGTCGGGGAATAGTTGTTTGTAACTATTTATATAGGCGCTGCACTGTTGTCGGCTGAGGTTGAATTGCCGCTCCAGGTCTTTGGCGTTGATGCGTCCCTCCCAATAGACCAGGAGCTCTATAAAGGCATGACGCTGATGTGCTGTGGCTTTTCCCATGCGAGCCTCTCTTATTATTAAGGTGAGACTCAATAATAGCGTCTGGCTGCGCTTGATCAAGTCAAACGGCTTTCGCCAGACAGTTGAGAGGGATAAATCAGTTGAAATCCCAATTCACACCCACACTGATTTCCCTACCGCGATTGGGTACGCCGCCGACCAGGCCTGCGCCCTGTGGTGGTGAGGCATAGTCCTTATCCAGTGCATTTTTGGCCGCGAGAATGATGGTCGTGCTTGAGCCAAGTTGATAACCCAACTGGGTGTTGATGTACCAATAAGAATCCAGGGTCGCAAGTTGGTTGGTGGTGAGCAGGTATTGGCGTTCGCTGTGATAGGCCGCCGAGAGACTCCAGTTCCATTGACTGCGGTTGTAATTGAGGCCCAGCGAGCCCATGGTATCGGCTTCGCGAAAAAATGTGTCGGGCATGTCTTTAAAGTGGGTGTAATGGGCTTGCGCTAACCATTGCGGGTTTATTTGCCAGGCGAGTTTCATCCCAGCACCAATATGGGATTGATCTGCACCGTTTTCATTATCCAGGTTGGCATTGGTCACTAACACCGGGCGTCGATTGTGTTTGCTGTTGGTACCACTGGTCAAAGATCACCGGTGGCATGGGGCGCGCAAAAAAATAACCTTGCATTAAACGGCAGCCGCGCGCCTGTAACACATCAAATTCTGCGCGGGTTTCCACACCTTCGGCGATGGTCTCCTTACCCAGTGCCTGGGCCAGGGCGATGATAGATTCCACAATAGCAAGGGACTCGGGTTCTTGAAGCATTTCACGGACAAAGGATTGATCGATTTTGAGTACATTGATGGGGAGATGGCGCAAATAATTCAGGCTTGAAAAACCGGTGCCAAAATCATCGATGGCAATACGGAACCCCAGTTCGCGCAATCCTTTCAGGGTTTGGATAGCCGACTGTACATCCTGCATAAGCATGGTTTCGGTCAGTTCAAGTTCGATGGCATCAGGCACTAACTGCGCTTCCTGGAGGATATGTTTAACACGATCGAGAAAATCACCCTGGCGAAATTGCAAGGCTGAAATGTTGACGCTCACCACCAGATGGTTATGCCCCTGACGGCGCCATTCGGCAAGCTGTTTCACCGCTTGTACTAATACCCAGTCACCCAGGCCGACAATCAGGCCGGTTTCCTCAGCCAATGGAATAAATTCGGCGGGCGATATCAAGCCCCGCTCGCGGTGACGCCAGCGAATAAGTGCCTCCAGCCCCCAGAGTTGACCGCTGCTGCCGATAATCTGCGGCTGGTAATGCAGTTCAAAATCACCGGCATCTATGGCGCTGCGTAAATCGCTTTCGAGTTTGAGGCGATCCAGGGTTTTGGCGTTGAGTGTCGGCGTGTAGAACTGGTAGTTGTTGCGCCCTTTTTCCTTGGCAAGGTACATGGCTGCATCGGCATTCTTGATCAGGGTATTGGGGTCTTCACCATCATCCGGATAAACCGCAATACCGATACTGGGCGTTATGTGCAGGCTAATGCCATCTACCGTGTAAGGTAGCTGCAATTGCTCGCGCAATTTAATGGTGAGGTCGGCCAGGTTGCCCTCTGTCCTCACCCTGGGAAATAAAACCACAAACTCATCGCCCCCCAGGCGCGACACTGTATCGCCTGTGCGCACATTAGCGGTGAGGCGCTTGGCCGCTTCCTGCAGGATCTGGTCGCCAACGCCATGCCCCAGGGAGTCGTTCACGTTTTTAAAACGATCCAGGTCGATAAACAAAATACCCAGTTTCTCACCCTGGCGGCGCACCTGGGTGATTGCCATTTCCAGGCGATCATTGAGCAGGATACGGTTGGGCAAACCGGTGAGTGCATCGTGGTGGGCGAGGAATTCAATTTGTGCGCGCGAATTTTTGTGCTCGGTAATGTCGTTGAAGATAGCGATATAGTGTTCCGGTTCACCGCGTGAATTAGTGACCTGGGTGACCGAAAACCAGCTGGGGAATTCCTCACCGGATTTGCGCTGGTTAATCAACTCCCCCTGCCAGTGACCACGCTCTTTTAATAAGGACACCAGGTTGCGATAGAAACTGTAGGTTTGCAGCTTGGCTCCGACCTCCAGGGTATCTACACCCAATACATCTTGCTCGCGATAGCCCATGATAGTTTCATAGGCGCGATTGACAGAAATAATGCGAAAGTTAGCATCGGTTATCAGGATGGCTTCGTTGCTTGCTTCAAAAACCTTGGCCCAAAGCCGCAATTGATTTTCCTGCTGGCGGCGCTGGGTGATTTCGCGCACCACCAGAAGCACCTCCTGCCGGTCGCGCGGAACGATACGCGCCTCCCAGTGACGCACGCACATAGGATCGCGCGACCACTGGAACTCCAGCATCTGCATCCCCTTACCGCGCAGCGCTGCATCAATGCGTGTACCTATGAGCGCAGCGATGTCCGATGGCAGGTGATAGCTGCCATCTTCGGCGGAATGAAGCCACTCGCCCATATCGAAGACATAGGAACCAACCTGCATATCCAGTACCGCGCCTTCGCGGTGCAGGCGAATAATAATATCGGGCAGGTTGGATAGGAGTGCGCGGGTTTTACTTTCGCTCAAACTGAGATCGGCAAAGGCGCGGCTGGCACGCAATAAATATTGCAGGCGATAAGGTAAGGTGCCCCAGCTGACAGGCTTGGTAATAAAGTCTGTCGCACCCGATTCATAGGCTTTATTGATGGACTCCAGGTCATCCAGGCCGGTGACCATGGCAATGGGCAAGTCGTGACCGGGGTATTGCTGCAAGAGTTCGCGGCACAGGCTGAAACCATCGCCGTCCGGCAACAATACATCGAGCAAGACCAGATCGGGACGCTGCTTTTTAAATTGCAGGCGCGCGCCCTGGCAATCTCCCGCCGTGTCTACCTGGAAGCCTGCCTTCTCCAGGGTAGCTTGCATCATCAGGCGTGCTGCCTCTTCGTCATCGATAACCAGCACGCGTGTTATTTGTGGTTGCGTAGACTTCACGGTTTATATCCCTCTGCCTCAAAGTCAGATAAACGCACCAGTGCCAGCTCATACAACCGGCGAATGGTTTCCAGGCGCTCCCCTGCTCCACGTAAATCACCCTGGCGCCCCTGGGCCTCTAGCTGTCGGCAGTGATCGGCAAGCGCCACAATACCGAGGTTCGCTGCACTGTTTTTAAAACTGTGCGCGATTTTATACAGGCGATCGGTATCACTGTTGGAAAGTGCGTCTTCCATCGACACCAATAATTCAGGACTGGACGCGCGAAATAACTGGATCACACGCGGCAGGAGTCCATCGCGCAGGCTGTTTAATTGTTCCAGTACCTGAATATCCAACGCCAGGGGTGAAAAATCCAATGTTGTCGTTTGCGGATCAGTGACGTTACTGTTTTCAGTTAGAGGAGGCACAATTGAATCCTGTAAATAATGCTGGTCACGTGTCGGCAGCCAGCGCGCTAAAACGTCGTAAAGCTGCTCGGTGGAAAAGGGTTTGCTGAGGTAATCGCTCATGCCCCGTTCAAGGCAGCGCTCGCGATCGCCAACAATGGCATTGGCGGTGAGCGCGATAACAGGTAGCGGTGTGAGTCCCTGTTCCTGTTCGTAACGGCGCCAGCGGGCCGTCGCTTCGAAACCGTCCATGATCGGCATCTGACAATCCATTAATACCAGGTCAAAACTTTCTTCCTGCAAACGGGTAAAGGCCTCCTGGCCGTTGTGTGCCAGGCGGGCATTAATGCCCAGGGTTTGCAACATGGCACTGGCGACTTCCTGGTTAACGGGGTTGTCCTCTGCCAGTAATACCTTGCCATCAAGTTTTCCCGGAGAGGCCTGGCTGGTATTAGCAGCCTGCACCAGGTTGCGCACCTGCCTGGCAGACTCATCACCGGTCACCAATGCCAGTAATAAATTGTGCAACTCGGATTGCCGCACGGGTTTGAGCAAGGTAGGAATACGGGCATCGGCCAATCGATTGCCTGCCATACCCGCTGAACTGAGCACCACAATCGCCAGCTTATCGAAATGGGTATCGGCACGGATGGCATCAATCAATTGGCCGCCATCCATGCCCGGCATCATCCAATCCGTGAGCAATACATCCACCGGTGTCCCCTGAAGGCGCTGCTGGTGCAAAGCGCCTATAGCCTCGGGCGCGGAGCTTACCAGCAAGGGAGATATGCCCCAGGATTTAAGCCAGTATTCGAGGATTTCCCGATTGGCCTGGTTGTCATCCACCACCAACACACGCAATTCACTGAAACCTTCCATAACCTGTAAATTGCGCGTATCGGCCACCGCCGGTAACCGCAATTCAAAATAAAAATAACTGCCCTTACCCGGCTCTGACTCCAGGGCAATATGCCCACCCATTAACTCCACCAGGCATTGCGAAATTGCCAGGCCCAAGCCTGTACCACCGTAGCGGCGGGTCATGGACGAGTCAGCCTGGGTAAAAGCATTGAATAAGCGCTCGGCCTGTTCCACGCGAATGCCTATACCGGTATCGCGTACACCAAAATGCAGGTGCAACAGATTGTCTTCGCGCAGCAGCAGTTTGACTTCGAGGGTGACTTCACCCCGCTCGGTAAATTTGATGGCATTGCTCAGCAGGTTGGTGAGTACCTGGGCCAAGCGCGCAGCATCGCCTTCGGCAGACAGTGGCGGCAAAGGGGTATTGCACAGCAACTCCAAACCTTTGGCGTGCGCAATGGGTGCATAGCGCTCTGCCAGGTCCTCCACCAGTAGATTTAACTGGAACGGGTGTATTTCCAATTCCAGCTTGCCCGCTTCCACCTTGGAAAAATCAAGGATGTCATTGATGATCAGTAACAAGTCTTCGCCCGAGCGACGCGCGACACGGGCAAAGCGTTTTTGCTTGGGTGTGAGTTCCGTTTCCAGGAGCAAATTGGTCATGCCCAGGATGCCGTTCAGCGGTGTGCGGATTTCGTGGCTCATGACCGCCAGGAATTGGCTTTTGGCCTGACTGGCTGCCTCGGCACTTGCCGTTGCCTGGCGCCATTGCGCAGTGCGCTCTTCAACACGCAGCTCCAATTCGTCGTGCTGCTCGCGCAATTGTTGGTCCTGAGACTGCAGGCGATCAAGCATGGCGTTAAAGCGAATCGTTAAATGCGCCACCTCGTCATCACCGTCCAGGGATCTGGCGCGCAACTGGTAATTACCCTGGTTACCACTGCCAATTTGCTCGGCCAGCTCACTTAAATCCTGTAACGGCCTGGTAACCCGGTTAATCAGGTAGCGGGCCAGCGCCCCTGCCAGCGCTACCGCGACCAGTACAGTTAACAAGGTAAAGCCAATTTGTTGGTAAAGCTGGTGGCGCAGGTAACCTAGGTCGGCGTTTAATTCCAGGTGCCCAATTGTTTCCTGATCCCAGAGTACCGGTACCCGAATACGTTCATCCACGCTACTGCTGGCATTGGGGCCCTGGTATTTCGCCAGTAAAGTGCCATCGCTCAATTGCATGTGCGCTGACACTATCTGGGAAGCGGCACTCAAGGCATCCAGGGCATTGTGTGCCGCCTGGCGATCGCCAAACATGCCGGGTGCAGCCAAATTGTATGCCGTGGCCTGGGCGAGGATGTGCAATTGGTTAAGTGCCTGGTCGCAGGCCATGCGGTATTGCTGCCATACGCCGATAGATGCGGCAATCAACACAGCCAGCGAGCAAACCAGCATCGTCAGCAGGCCTATTTTGCGGGAGAGTGGCTTATTAATAGACATACTAACCATTGGCCCCCTTGTGATTCTTGGCCAACTTCAACAGTTGGCTGCTGACAGACACACCGGCATGGTTTATCGCTTGGGTATTGATCAAAAACTCAATCCGGCTTTCTGCATTGCGCTGCAGGATGATCGCGATGCGACCATCGCTTAACGGAGCCTCATCAGCCACCAAGACAACCCCGGGGGGCAACTCCTCAGGCAAAGGTATTTCCTCCCCGGTTAACGGCATATAAGCCAGATGGCAACCCGATAAAGTGCTGTTTACCTGGTTAACATCGTCCAGAAAAAACACCTGTATAGGGCGTGGATGCTGGCGGCGCGATATATCCTTCAATAGCTCGCGCAATTCATTCCGGGCCTGGAAGACGCAAAGATTGACGGGTGCACCATCAGACAAGGCAGGCCATTCAATAAATTTTAAGAAGTTATAAACGAAAGCAATACGCAGGCCGGTTTCGCTGGACCAGGCCGATACAGGTGCAAGCAGCCATCCCACGAACAACAGACGATACCCCAGATACCGCCCCACATGTGCGGGGCGCCAGCATCCAGACCACTCTGTCATACATTTCAGCAACTGTCCCACACATCATCCCTCTTGCGCGCCAGCAGCCGATTCTGGCTGACAGTAACCCATTGAGCATAGACCAGAATGCATTATCCGGTCGCGCAAACCATGGCCTATCACTGCTACCAACCTGCTCGCCTGGGGGAAGTTCCACGTCAATAAAGTGGAGTATCCAGGCACCAGGAAGCATCTGGTGGTATGATATGCAGCCTTTTTTCCCCCTTTCCGTCTGTTACTGTGGCCTCTGTTTATGCTGTTGTTTGTCGATAACCTCACCAACGTCGATTTCAGTTTCCTCGATCCCCAACGCGGCCTGCTGGGCGAAACCTGGCTGGCGAATGTACGCCTCCAGGGCGAGTTGGATGGCCAGGGCATGGTATGTGACTTTGGAACGGTTAAAAAAGTTATCCGCCACTGGTTGGACGCAGAGCTGGACCATCGCCTGGCGGTACCGGCGAAATCCTCGCAGATAGTCATTAAGGAAGAAGGTGACTTCCTGGATATTACCTTCCAGTTTGGCAGCCAGGGCGAGCAACTCCACACCCGTTCACCGCGCGATGCCATCGCCCTGGTCGATGCGGAAGTCTTGACAGCGGAAACCATCGCCGCCTGGTGCATCCGGCAATTGCAGTCCCACTTTCCCGAGAGCATCGATCGCCTGGAACTGGATTTCACCCATGAGCTTATCGAGGGAGCCTGGTACCACTACAGCCATGGATTGAAAAAACACCAGGGCAATTGCCAGCGCATCGCCCATGGGCATCGCTCGCGTATTGATATTTGGTGTGACGGTGAAAAGTCAGCAACGCTCGAGCGCCATTGGGCAGATTGCTGGCGCGATATTTATATAGGGACACGTGAAGACATAGTCTCAACAGCGGAATATAAAGGCACAGCCTATTACCATTTTGCCTATACCTCCGCCCAGGGCCCCTTTGAGCTGACCCTGCCGCAGCGCTGCTGTTATTTGATTGACACCGATTCCACTGTGGAATTTATTGCACAACATATTGCCCAGGAAAGCCGGGTTTTACAGCCACAGGCATCAATACGCGTCAAAGCCTATGAAGGTATCCACAAAGGTGCTATCGCCGAAGCCTGATTTTTTACAACGCATTTTTTACGCAAAAGTACATCCTCGCTGTTGCCAAAATTCACACCTGCTCGCAAAAGGCGTTTTTTCTCGGGAAAAAATGCCTTTTTTGTTGCCGACTGAAAAGTTATTCGCTATATATAGCGCCAATCCGTATTTGCAGCCGTTTTAGCCTGTAAATATAGGGGTTTTTGTGTAGTGCGGGCAGCCACCGGGGTGTACACACGCCAGGCCGGCTTGCTCAAAACTCATCCATTAATGACCGACAACAATTTCAACCCTTTGAGATCACGAAAAGGAAACCCATATGGCCATCAAAAAAGCACCCGCCGCTGCCCCCAAAGCAGCTGCCAAAAAAGCCCCTGCTGCTAAAGCGGCGCCTGCCAAAGCTGCACCGGCGAAAAAAGCCCCTGCTGCCAAAGCGGCTGCCCCTGTGAAAAAGGTTCCCGCCAAAGCGGCCCCTGCTGTGGTAAAACCCATTGCTGAGCGTCAAAACAAGAGCCAAATCGTCCAACAAATTGTTGATGCTACCGAACTGAGCAAAAAACAGGTCCAGGCAGTACTAGATGAGTTGTCCAATGTCATTGAAGGCCACATCAAGAAAAAAGGCGTGGGCGAATTCGTCCTGCCAGGCCTGCTGAAAATCACCACTGTGAAAAAGCCTGCGACCAAAGCACGCAAAGGCATCAATCCTTTCACGGGTGAAGAAGTGACCTTCAAAGCCAAGCCAGCGAGCACGTCTGTAAAAGTTCGCGCGCTGAAAAAACTGAAAGAAATGGCCCTCTAATCCTTTACCGGATTGGGAATACCATAAAAAAACCCGCTAGCGCGGGTTTTTTTATGCCTGGCAGCAGCAGCGGACTACAGCGGCGTAAAGCCCTCTCCCACCAAGGCATTCTGCAAACGGCGAATGCGATCCGCAAATACGTCTGACTCATAGACCTTAAACGGCAACCTGCCCCAAATCGGCTGCGGCCAGGCCGGGTCATCGGTAAAGCGAGCGATATGGTGTACATGCAATTGACGCACAACATTGCCCAGCGCTGCCACATTCATTTTGTCTGCATCAAACAGGCTGGTCATCACCTCTGCCAAACGACAGGACTCGCGGATCAATTGCAGTTGATCGACTTCATCCAGATGATGGATTTCATAAATGTCCTCACGCCGGGGAACCAGAATACACCAGGGATAATTGGCATCCTTGCTGAGCAGCAACAGGGACAGGTCAAATTCGCCAATCACCACGGAATCCTCGGCCAGGCGGGGATGGAGTTCAAACATAAGCTCACCTCGATCAGTCTTGCGGGTGACGGCAGGCAGCTATACCAAATGCAGTATCCACCGTAGAATAAGCACCTTTCACCCATTACCCATTGATAAACATTCCCAGTATAGCCAAGAAGACACCAGACCTATGCGCTCCAGTCGATTTTTAATTGCCACCCTCAAGGAAACCCCTGCTGATGCGGAAGTTATCAGCCATCAATTAATGCTGCGTGCGGGGATGATCCGCAAAATGGCCTCTGGCCTTTATAACTGGCTGCCACTCGGTTTGCGCGTCCTGCGCAAGGTGGAAACCATCGTGCGCGAGGAGATGAACAAATCCGGCGCGATGGAAGTCCTGATGCCCGTGGTACAACCCGCCGAGTTGTGGGAGGAATCCGGACGCTGGCAGCAATACGGCCCGGAATTACTGCGTATCACCGACCGCCATGACCGCCCCTTCTGCCTGGGCCCTACCCACGAGGAAGTGATCACCGACCTGATTCGCAACGAGCTAAAAAGCTACAAGCAATTGCCTGCCAATTTTTACCAGATCCAAACCAAATTCCGCGATGAAATTCGCCCGCGCTTTGGTGTGATGCGCTCGCGCGAGTTCATCATGAAAGACGCTTACTCGTTCCATCTGACGCAGGAATCCCTGCAGCAAACCTACGATGTCATGCACACCACTTACTGCAATATTTTCAGCCGCCTGGGCCTGGGCTATCGCCCGGTATTGGCCGATACCGGTTCTATCGGCGGAGCCTACTCCCACGAATTCCACGTGCTGGCCGATAGCGGTGAAGACTATATCGTCTTCAGCAATGGCAGCGACTATGCCGCCAATATCGAAAAAGCCGAAGCACTGCCCCCGGCAGCGCCCCGCCCTGCACCACAGCATGTGCTGCAGGAAGTGGCCACTCCGGGGCAACACGCTATTGAAGAGGTATGTGCTTTCCTGAAGGTTAGTGCGCAACAAACCGTAAAAACCCTGATTGTGCTCGGCGAAACACGCGAGGATGGCTCGCAACCCCTGGTGGCGCTGGTATTGCGCGGCGACCATGAACTCAATGAAATCAAAGCGGAAAAACTCACCGGCGTTGCAGCGCCGCTCACCCTGGCCCCGGAGGCGCGCATTAAAGCCGAACTGGGTGTCGGTATCGGCTCCCTGGGTCCGGTCGGTTTGCAAATCCCGATGATTGTCGATCACTCAGCCGCACACCTGGCTGACTTTGTGTGCGGTGCGAATAAAGATGGCTTCCACCTCACCGGCGTGAATTGGGAGCGCGATGAACAAGCCCCCCTGGTTGCCGACATCCGCAATGTGGTTACCGGCGATCCGAGCCCCTGTGGCAAGGGTACATTGGAGATCAAGCGCGGTATCGAAGTGGGCCATATTTTCCAGCTGGGAACCAAATATTCCGACGCCATGAAAGCCAGGGTGCTGGATGAGAATGGCAAGGAGCAAACCATGATCATGGGTTGCTATGGCATTGGTGTTACCCGTGTAGTCGCTGCCGCCATTGAACAAAACTTTGATGATAACGGCATTATCTGGCCCGATGCTATTGCGCCCTTCCACATCGCCATTGTGCCAATCAACATGGCCAAATCCGAGGCTGTGGCCACTAAGTGCGAAGAACTTTATGCGCAATTGAGCGCAGCAGGCCTGGATGTCTTGTTGATGGATGAAGACAAGGCGCGCCTGGGCGTCATGCTGGCCGATACCGATTTGATGGGCATTCCGCACCGTATCGTCGTGGGCGATCGCGGCCTGGAAGCCGGCAGTATCGAATACAAAGGCCGCCGCGATGCCGAGAAGCAGGAAATTGCCGTTGGCGATATTGTTGAGTTCCTCAAAGCCCAAGTGAAAATATAACCGCCGGCGGGTGCAGTCTTTGGGCTGCCCCGCACTAAACCTCCAATCAAGGGAAACCAATCATGGGAAAAGCTGTTCATTACCGGTTATTGGTTATCGGCATAGCCATCACTGCCGGGGTTTATGCCAATGAAAACCACAATACGATACCGGTACTTGAGGAAACCCTGATCAGTACCCCGCCCTCTCAGGCATTATTAACCGGTCAAATCGCACAAGGTGATTTAGTCCTGGATCGCCCCGGCACTATCGACAAAATAATATCTGTCACGCGCTGCGTGATTGACTGGCAATTGGATGCAGATTGCAAACTGGGCAATGGGATCGTTATCAGCCCATCCGACGCCCCCCAACCACAACCCACCGATAAAAACCCTTTACCCAGCACCAATCCCCTGACAACGATTCAATAACAAGCCCTGTTACATCGGCAGATAAAAAAACACCCGCTTAAACGCGGGTGTTTTTAGCATTGCGATAAGGTTATGGTCGCCAGGTATAAGGTGGTGCGATGGTCACTTCCGTCACACTGCTTACGCCGTTCCAATCATTGGGCACAAAACCATAAAAGGTATTACTGGTTTTACTGCTGGCAATAAATTCCAAATCCCCCAGCAGGGTTGCAGTGCCGGATACCGATTGGTTACTGCCGAACCACCCCAGCGGATAGAAAGTGCCCAGCACACGCGCTGACCCGCTAACACCAAAACTGCTGGCACCGTGATGGGGATGGGATGCGACGCCAATTAAACTCAGCGCCCCTACAGTACCGCCGGAAACAGTGCCGTTAACCACAGTGGCCTGGTCTTCAATACGTGCACTGCCCGTGACACTGCCCCCCAGGATTTTTGCATAGGGACCAACATAGACACTGCCCGGTGTACTGGCAGGTGCACAACCACCGCCGTTGCTGTGGCGCACGGTGCCATTGGGGCAGGCATCGCGCTGGCCATTGCGGAATCCCTGGGGCCAGGCGCCCTGCACTTCTACCATATAGGGATAGCGGTAGATCGATGGATAGGCCCTGCCATCCGCTGGGTTATCCCAGGTGATTTTCTGGTATTGCGTCGGTGTTGTGACAATCACCAAAAAGACATTCTCACCCGGGGTGATACACAGGTTCAGTTCTCCATCCACACCGCGTTGCAACTCGGTATAACGCGCCTGGGTCATGGCTGCATTGGTGGAGACCAAGCCCCAGCGCCACCCGGAATTGGCTCCGGACTGCACCACACCGCGGAATTTAACCTGGATGTTGGCTGCCCCCGCTTCGGGGAATAATTGAATCACGTTGTAGCCCCAACGCTGTGGTGCCCAATAGTAAGGTGATGCAAACCGACGGTTCTGTGCCCAGTTGCTATCCAGTGCTTCCAGCTGTGTCAAACGCAAACGGCGCGCGGTGTAATTACCGGGTTCGCTGTTGATTGCACCGTATTGCTGGCGATACACATTACCCTGGTCTGTTCCATTGGGGCTTTTATAATCCCAGGTCACGTTATGCATGGCCCACTCGCCAAAACGATCGTTTAATTGTTCGATATTCCAGCTCTGGCTCAGCATCAATTTTTGCCAGGGATCACGCTGCCCGGCAGGTGCGTTATAGGTCCACATCTGGTTAACGGCAGTGTGGCAATATTTGTCTTTAATAAACTCAAAAAATTGCCAGTTACAATAGCGATTACGAGTGTTGCCGTAATACAAATGCGGCATGTTTACCAGCATTTCCGAACAGTGCACATTGGTATTGAAAATCTGGTGTGGCATCCAGTTCGCGTGCGACTCATAAATCCAGCAGCCAACGCCGCCACAATCACCAAAGCCCTGGGTCATGGCCTGGACTCCGTGCATAAATTCATGGGCGAGTCCCCAGGGATCACTAGCCGCGCCCGGGCCTACCCACATTCCCATGTAGTTAATGCCATTGCGCGACCAACCGCCACCCCACAGTGGAAATTGATTATCAAAATGAACGGCAGCTTTATATTTCTGGGTGGAGTTGCAGTAAGGCTCCGGGAAATAAATCGGCGAGCCGAAGTAACTGTCCCAGATAGCCTCCAGCGTTACTGAAGCAGCCTGTGCATTCGCCATCGTAATGTTGGTGCCGTCACTCCAGTAAAACGCAAAATGTTCGGTTTCCAGGCGCAAGGGCGCACGGGTTTCACCGCCGTCACGCGGTGCCAGCCAGGTTCCACTGACACAATTATTGACTTGCGTTGCACAACTGGCACCCGCCCACTGGTTATCGGTGCGAGGCGTCACGCAGGCCATGACACTGCTGGCCACACTGCTACTGACACTGGATGCCCGCGAGCTGCTGGAGCTGGAAACGACTGCCAGGCTGGAAGAGGCGCTACTCACAACGCTGGATGACACACTGCTCGAAGAACGTGAACTGCTGGACACACTCACACTGCTTGATGAGCTGGATACAACCACTGATGAAGAACTGCTGGCAACGCTGGATACAATACTACTCGCCTGGCTGGATGCCAGACTCCCACACACACCACCCGTCACCGCTGGCAACTCAGCGATAGCGCCATTCTTATTCACTTGCAACCCAAATGCGACTGTTTGCCCAACAGGGATTTGGGCGTTCCAACTCAGGTTAGATGCAGCATAGGGGTTATTGCCGGTGATATTGGCATTCCAGCTATTGCTGATTCGATTTGTTGCGTATTGCCAATTGACTGACCATCCATTAATGGCGTTGGCCCCGGTATTGGTAATACGGATCTCGGCTGTCAGCCCGGTATTCCATTCATTGGTAACCACATACTGGCAGCTTGCACTTTGACTCACCTGGGCATTCACACCACCACAGGCGACCAAAAAGCCTGCAACACCTAAAAGCGATAGCCTACGCCATATTGCTGTTGTAGAAGTCATAATAAACTCCGGTTGTTTAGTTGTAATGGTTTGACCGAATTCACCGAAGCAAAAAAAATCCCGCAGAAGCCGCGGGATTTTTCAGGTTTTATTACCTGTTCTATTGATAACGACCTTATCAATATTTTTATGGTTCTCTGCCGTTTGCAAAAAAAAGATCGCTACGGCAGTCATTGCCGTAGCGATAATCACGCGATCGCTGGGATTAACGACCACTCAATGCCTCGACCACGCCCTGGTAGGCAGGTTTGGGCTGCAAGTTATCGTTAAATAACAAAGGCCAGTCAGGCAGGTTTTGATGGGTATAGAGCCAGCTATCCGGGTCTGCAATACCCCATACCGTAATACCGCCGCGACGCCCCGGGGGTACGACTTCCAGGTACGCCTGGACAATTTCCTTGTAGCGCGCTTTTTGCCTGTCCAGGCCGGCACAGGACACTGCACAGTCATTACGATTGGTGTAATCGTTACTGGAATTACCGTCATAGGGATTATTCAAACGCACATCCAATTCAGTAATCTTGATTTTGAGCGTTGGGCTGAGCGCGACAATCTTTTGCATAGCCTGGCGAATATTGGCGATGGACGGATAGTCGTTCATGACATGCATCTGGAAGCCAACACCATCAATCGGCACACCATTGTTTAGCAAGCGTTGCACCAGGTTTACCAGGGCTGTCGTTTTAGCGCCATTTTCTTCCGTGTTGAAATCGTTGTAGTACAACTCGGCTGTCGGGTCAGCAGCGCGGGCGCGCCGGAAGGCTTCGTCGATATACTCAGGCCCACCGAATTGGCGATAAAACACCGATTGGCGATAACCGTTTGCCGAACCGCGACCATCCGGATCATCGGCCGAATCAAACAGCGCCTCGTTGACCACATCCCAACTTTTTACCTGGCCGGCAAAGTGTGCCGCGACAGTATCGATATGGCGGGCAAAATCCTGGCGGAAATTGGCATTGCTATCACTTGCCCAGTTAGGTAATTGATAGCTGGGGTGCCAGACCAAGGCATGGCCGTGAACCGTTTGGCCATTTTGCGCAGCCCAACTCACCAGGCGATCCGAATTGGTAAATGAAAAATTGCTACCGGAATACATGTAGCTCATCTTCATAATATTTTCGGCAGTGATCTGGTTAAATTCGGCACGTACAATATTTTGGCGGGCGCTGCTGGTAAAGATATCGGCATTACCGCCACTGGCAGCAACAGCAACACCTATCGGGAAATCTGCCAGGCTGGCCAAACCGTTGCCGGTGGCAACCGAACTGCTACTGCTGGATGATGACGATCGAATAGATGAAACAACCGATGACGAACTCAGGCTACTGCTGGAACTGGACACGGGTGTGGAACTGCCGCTCCCCACAATACCAAAAGGTGCTGGCTGTGCGGCGCAGGTGGAACGTGCAATACAACTGCGCTGGTCTTCCCAGCCCCATCCATTGGTGGTCGTCACGCACAGTGGATAGAGTGTGCCGTACCAATTACATTGCTGGTTACCACTGGACGAGCCGGGTGTACTGCTGGCAACACTGGAACTGCTTACCGGACTGGAACTGGCCATAGAACTGATAACAGAGCTTGCGACTGAACTGGGCGAGCTGGATGCAATACTGGACGGGACAGAAGAAGCCGGAGCTGAAGAAGAGGCCACAGATCCCGAGCAGATACTGCCACCCACACTGGGCCGCTCAGCACTGCCGCCATTTTTATTCACCTGAAATCCAAAGGACACAGATTGCCCCGGCTGGATATTGCCATTCCAGCTCAGGTTTGATGCACTATAGGGATTACTGCCACTCACGTTGGCATTCCAGCTACTACTGAGTCGGTTGGTTGCGTATTGCCAATTGACAGACCATCCATTAATCGCACTGCTGCCGCGATTGGTAATCGTAATGTCGCCGGTATAGCCCGTGTTCCATTCGTTGGTAATGTTATAACTGCAAGTTGCTGTTTGTGCAGCAAGTGTATGGGCAAATAAGGCAGCACCAAGAAACGCTGCCGCACCCAGTGACTTTGCCATCGCTGTTCTCATGGTGTGATCTCCAAAAATAAAGGATAAGGATTATTATTGTTGTGCTTGCCTGTCCTTGAGCGATTGATCCTCTGTCGACCTTTCATAAAAATTATTCACAGCAAACAGTGGATGCCTGAACGGGCATCCACTGTTCGTATTGGCAATCAGAACATAATTACTGACATACACTTCCGGTTACTGCAGGCACCTGTGCACTGCCTGCGCCTTTGGTTCCCTGGAACCCAAACTCAGCCGTTTGTCCCGGTTGGATATTGGCATTCCAACCCAATGCAGATGCAGCATAGGGATTGTTACCCGTGACATTAGCATTCCAGGAATTGGTAATACGGCTACCGTCGCTGTAGCTCCAATTCACACTCCAACCGTTAATGGCACTGCTACCGTTGTTACGCACACGGATAACAGCGGTAAAACCGTTGTTCCATTGGTTGGTCACCACGTATTGGCAATTGCCGCCGGAAGCTGCGCTGGATGAGCTGCTGGAAACAACACTCGAACTGGAGGAAACAATGGCCGATGAGCTGGATGAAGAACTACTGGAACTGGAAGAGTTGATATTGGATGCCGATGAGCTGGAGCCCGGGAAATAATCGGAAAAATACACGGAGACAAAAGTGGTTTCGGTCGCTACGCCGCCGCGACCATCGCTGACGGTCATACTCACTTCGTAACCACGCTGGTTGCTGACGTGAATACTGGCGCTTGAACTGGAACCAGAGGCAACCACTGTGTTGCCTGAAATCACTTGCCATGAATAAGTCAAATTATCACCATCCGGATCAGACGCTGCCCCATTGATATGCAGTGTGCAACAGACCATAGAGCCCCCCTCGAATCCCGTTGCATTTGCACTGAGTTGCAAGGTCGGGCTGCGATTAGCCGCTTGGCTACTGGACGATGCAGCACCAACAATACCGTAGGGTGCAGGCTGCGCTGAGCAGGTACTTGCAGAAATACAGCTCTGGCTATTTTCCCAACCCCATCCACTTTGGGTGGTTACACACAGGGGATACAAGGTGCCGTACCAGTTACAACGCAATCCGCCGGAGACAGACGATGAACTGCTGGCTACGACAGACGAGCTGCTGCTTGAACTGGAGGGCATCGATGAACTGGAGCTGCTGGGTTGAATAGAGCTACTTGAGCTTGATGGAATAATCGATGAACTGCTGGAGCTGGACACCGGCACAGAACTGCTGGAACTGGATGAGGATGACGAACTGCCTCCCTGTGTTGCCGCAAAATCGTTGTAGAAGCCCAGTACCCACGCCAGCGGCGCATTCCAGTTAATGGTAATTTCATTGGTAGACCAGGCATCGATAGAGTCCAGCCAACAAGTTGCCGGACGGCTGGTACAACCACTCAGGCGGCTTGCAGACAAGCTATCTTCCAATCCGGCGTTGGGACCACCGGATAATGCACCTGGTGGAGCCCAGGGATAGTTGCTGTTAAGTGCACCTGCCCAAAAACGATGGTGGGGCTGGGCAACCGTATTAGTGCCCAAACCGGTAATAAATGATGTAGACAGCACATTGCTGCCGAACAAATAGTTAATCCCCTTGGAAACACCCAAAGCAAAGTTTTGGTTACCGGAGAAATCGTAGGCAAGTCCCATCAATACCAACTTATTGGCAATAACCGAGTTGGAACCCCAATAGTATTCAAGGCTGGATAAAGGCGCCGGGTAGCCCGATGCACTTTGCGTCGTTAGATGGGTGGATGCGATGGTTTGTATATGGTTGCGCGCGGCTATGCGCAAACTATTGGTATGTGTTGCTGGAACCACCGCCAATGACATGACACCCAGCAATTCAGTATCCGGCCAGCCAAAGTCGGTGCGCTCCAGTGTGTAGTTATTAATGGTTGGCAAGTATCTGCTATCGCCGGTGGTGATATAGAGCTCGGCAGCCGCCCAATAGAATTCATCGGCAACAAAGCGATCGCCATAACCGCCACCGCCATTATCGTAATTGCCGGAATAAATATCGTTGGGGTTTGCCTGTGCAGCATTCCAGGCGCGCTCGGCAGCGGTCAGGCACAGTGCGGCAAAACCGGCGTCGATGTCTTTCCAGATACGTGCAGCCTGTGCGGCTGTTGCCGCCAGGTTAAGTGTTGCAGCCGTGCTGGGCGGCACCAGGGCACGCTGTTGCGGATCTTCATGGGGTGCCAAAGGTAATCCCGTCCAACCCACATCGTGAATTTTGTGATGGGCCATACCTGCCTTGGCCTGGCCTTGTGGCACTTGCATGGCCAACATAAATTCCATTTGCCAGCGCGCTTCATCAAGGATATCGGCAACACCATTGCCGCTCTCGGGAATATTCATGCTGCCATCGGCAACAGCCGCCAGGTTACCGGTGATGTGTTGCGCACGCTCGTACAGGTTCAGCAAAGTCCATACGGAAATGCCACCATTGACAACATACTTGCCATGGTCGCCCGCGTCGTACCAACCCTTGGTAACATTCAGGGAATAATTACAGGTACCAGACCAACAGGGAACATTCATATCGCCCTTATTAGCGCCCTGGTTCAAATGCCCGGCCGGGCGCGACCAGCGGCTATGGCTTGCATAGGAGCCGCGACCACCACCGGTGTAGGGAGTTTCAATCGCGATGCCACTGCGGTTGTGGTAGAAATATTTTAACGCGTCATAAAACGCGGCATTGAAGGTTGTTGATGAAATACTAAAGGGATAACTGCTATCGCCACCGACCGTTAAGGTGAACCCACTGCCTGTTGCCGTGACTGAGGATAAATCAATGTGGTGAATATTGTCCCCGGATGATGCATCGCTGCCTTTGGGAATCGTTTGTCCGGAAGCAATCAAACTGCCATTGTGTGTTAACTGCCAGGTTTGTGCGCTGTTGTTACTCGCTTTATAAACAGCAATCCTATCGCCATTGGGGATATAACCCAATTGGTTGACACGGGGGTTACCCACCTCAGCCTGTGCCACACCCAAGGTACAGCCCACTAACACAAGTGCCTGTACTAATGGCTTGACCAAAGCCGGTATCTTCAATACGGAACGATTTATCATCGCCAAAGGCCTCAATATAAATTAGGGAATCGATGGAAACACCCACGCAATAGAACCGACGGTGTAACAGGTGCAGCGCACGGACTCGCGCAGAAAAGATGGGTGTCATCACAAAAATCGGCACATGGCACAACACCATGTACCTAAGGGGAATTAAAAAAGCCATCCTTAGCCGGGGCATCTCTCCAAATGCCTGTCCTGGCTCACTCTCACTCGGTATCAGCGCTGCATGGGATATGCAGCGCGCTCACCACTTGCGTTATTGCAGTGGTGGATAAGCGTTTTGCAACAGGATCTGGAACGCTTCTGAATGCCAGCGACCCGCGTGTGGAGCATCGGGGATGGAACCTGTCAGAGTGCCATTTGCTGTTGTGAAAGTTGGATCGCAGAAACGGTCGAAACCTTTCGCTGGATCTACCGGATCGATAATGCCGGCTCTACCAACACCATCAGACTCCCCTGGTGGTTTCACCCACACATAAGCATCGATACCCGCAGCCGGACTTACACGCGGACGCTCACCGATACCACCGTACTGGTTACACCAGTTACCGCGGTGATAGCGACGGTCTACGCGGGATTCGTCAACAAAGGTATCAACATTAGTGCTGGTAGATTGCGCCGTCGGACGATTTGGACCACCCCAACCATTGCGTGAGGTATCAATCAGCATACCAATGGTTGATGGGAAACCGGCTGCAATCATGCGTGTACGCCAGGCTTGTACGAAGGCCACTTCACTGAAGTAGGAGTTCCACTCATAGAACTTGGCTTGGCGCACCTGGGTACCGCCACCACTGCCTGGCATTGCACTGCTAGCCAATGAGTCGAGGAAAGGCTCATACACTGGGGTATAACCGGCGGTGTTGGAAACGAAACCGGCAATGCTGTTTACACCGGCAGTGGTGCCTTTAATGGCGTCACCGATCAGGGTAATTGCTTTGCCGAAGTTGTCATCCCAACCCAACCAGCCAGAGTGGCCAATATCAACATAAGAATAAACGTTGCTGATTTGCGACAGTTTATTCAGCGTGTAGCGGGTATTGGGAATGTAACCATGGGTCATATCAGCAGCTTCCTGACAAGCGGGAGTGCTCAAATTGGTAACCAGGTTGGGCAGTGAGTCCGGCTCGATAATCGCAATGATGCGCAGGCTGCTGTATTTCGGATCAGAGAAGATTGACGCAATTACATCAATGTACTCGTTGCGATAACGCGCAGTACCTTCCGGGCCCTGAACCAATTCACCGTTGGATGCCAAGGCATGGCAATCGCGGTTGGGCAGGTCATAGACTACAACCTGGATCAGGTTGGCATTTTGATCCAGTGCCGCATCCAGGTGATCGCGCAAACCAAAGCTGCCATCGGGCGGCTCAATCGCACCGATACGATCCATCCACACAGCGGTGTTGTAATTGGCTACTCTGGAGCCACCATTTTCCGCTTGTGCCTTGGCAGACCAAACCGGATCAATATACCAACGCGCATCCACGAAGGGGTTATCCAAACGTGGGCCCTGGCTGCTATTGACTGAAGAGCTGCTGGAGGACGATGAGGAGCGGATACTGCTGCTACTGGATGATGAGGGTACAACAACGCTGCTACTGCTGCTGGATGAAGGCACAACAACACTGCTGCTTGAGCTTGAAGAAGGCACAAGGCTGCTGCTACTGGATGATGAAGGAGTGACCACCGATGAACTGGAGGATGAACTCACACCGCAAGACCCACTGCCCACAATGCCGTAAGGACAGGGTTGTGAACTACAGGTGCTCACTGCAATACAGCTGCGATTATTTTCCCAACCCCAACCACTGGTCGTGGTTACACAAACAGGATACAGGGTACCGTACCAGTTACACTGCTGCGCAGTGATTGGCGATGAACTTGAGCTGCTTGGCACCGAGCTTGAGCTGGGAACGCTGCTCGGAACAGAGCTGCTTGATGGAACACTGGAAGGCACAGAGGAAGACGTGCTGCCACTGCAAATGCTGCCAGAAAGTTGCGGTACTTCAGCAGCGCCGCCATTTTTATCCACCTGGAAACCAAAGGTTGCACTTTGGCCCGGCTGCAAGTTGCCATTCCAACTGAGGTTGCTCGCTGAATAAGGATTGCTGCCTGAAACATTGGCATTCCAGGAACCACTCAAACGGTTAGCATTATATTGCCAGCTTACTGACCAGCTGCTAACGGCACTGGAACCGCTGTTAGTAACAACGATTTCACCCGTCAAACCGGTATTCCACTCATTGGTAATTTTGTAGGTACATGCTGCCTGGGAGCTATGGCTGGCAGCGATTAAGCCGAGGCTTAGCAAACCTGCCAAACCATAGGCTTTTTTCATTCTAGTTAACATGGAAGTTCTCCTGGATTCCAGTGATAAGGGTAAAAGTCGATGCAATTACCCTTGTTATTATTCGGTGCTATCACTATTGCGATAGCCACCCTGGCTACTACAACCTTGTATGCCACCATCACCGAAGTAACTGCAGCAAAGCCTGCTAGCGCGCCAATCCATGCAGGCATCCTTGAAGAAACAACGCAGCGCCTTATTTCACATATCAACCCGGTTGATATGCAAAAAATTGCATGCATACCTGCATACAATTGATAAAAAACGCCCACGCCATATCGATCAATCTGTACTTCACTCAAAATGACAGCGCTATCATTTTTAGGCGAGCGAAAACATTTTTCTTTGATCTAATTAACAAAGCCCTTTTTTTATTTAAATAATGTGGTGCAGATAAACTCTTTTCATTTATCTGCACCAGATCACTTCCCTTTCGCCCTTTGTTTGTCTCTAACAACGTCTACTTTGATGTTGCGCACAAAAAATAAAAATGTTGTGCGCGCGATCAGATAGCTTTCGCCAAGCCGATCATTAATTGCAAACCGACCCTGTCACAACAGGAACAGAGGCCGCCTGATTAGCGGATTTTGTTCCCTGGAATCCAAGCTCAACTGTCTGGCCAGGCTGGATACTGCCATTCCATGAAAGATGAGTGGCGGTATAGGGATTAGTGCCGGTGACATTGGCATTCCAACTGTTCGTCAAGCGTGAACCGTCACTGTAGCTCCAGCTAACACTCCAACCATTAATGGCTGAACTGCCACGGTTGGTGATACGCACTGCACCGGTGAAACCATCACCCCATTGGTTGGTCACCACATATTGGCAATTACCCGCAGGTGCAGCGGAACTTGCTACAGAAGAGGCGATACTGCTCGATGAAGATGACGACGAGCGAATGCTGCTGGATGATGAGCTGATAACACTACTGGTGCTGCTGACAACCGAGCTGGAAGAACTGGCAACAGACGATGAGCTATCCCCCACAATGCCCCAGGGCGCCGGTTGTGCACTACAGGTAGCACGGGCAATACAACTTTGGTTATTTTCCCATCCCCAGCCATTGCTAGTGGTGACACACAAGGGATAGCGAGTGCCATACCAATTACACTGCTGCCCACCGCTGACAGAGGATACAGAGCTGGATGAAGCCGAACTGGATGAAACAACACTCGACACTGCTGAGCTGGAGCTGCTGGATACCACAGAGGAACTGCTGGACGATGAACTGGATGCAGAACCGTAAACACTGGCCAGTTGTGCAGTAGCCTTAATACCGTTGGTACCATTGATTAGGCGATTCCCCCAGGTTGAAAGGCTATTCACATTCCAGTTATTGGTGATATCCAGAGACGCTACATTACTGCTATTGCCCGACCAGGACCAACCGAGGTATCCGATGTTGTATTGCTGGGCTACTGCCATAATAGAATCGGCATCGACAAACTCACCATAATGGTCAGCGCCAAACTCACCTACAATCAACGGCAGATTATGGGTCTGCATAAAGCGGGTCACATAGCTTTCCACTGTGGAGCGGGATTGATACACCTGATACATGTGGACACTAAACAGGGTATTTTTCAGTGTATCGGCTGCCGCAACGCTGGAAGCGTTATTCAGCATAATTTCTTCCCAATCCTGCCCCCAGTTAGCGGCATCCACAATCAGTGTATGCGTCAAGCCTGCGGTGCGAATACGTTGAATCGCCTGCTTATGTTGATCAACCCAGGTGCTGGCGGGCACGCCATTACCATAAGGTTCATTGGCAATATTGATCAATACATAATCTTCCTGGCCTTGTAGCGTTGCCGCCATATCGAGCCAATAGGTAGTAGCGTTATAAAGGGTTCCGGCAGAAGCCTGCTCACCGGAACCGGTGACATCGTGAACTTCCAACACCACAATTAGCTTATTTTGTTTGGCCCAGTTAATGATATTAGCCACTTCTGTAGCTGTGGTGCGGGTCCATTGCTGGCCATCTGCAAGCACAACACGCACGGTATTGGCTTTCACGCTGGCGATATCCGCAAGCGCCTGCTGGGTACGACTGGTGTACCAGGCATGCGGGTGATTAACACCGCGCATAATGAATGGATTGCCATTACCATCGAGCAATTGGGTACCGGAAATCTTAAAGCCGGCCAATGCCGCAGTCGCAGTCCCGATTAAGGAAAACGCAACAGCAGCATTAAATAAAAATTTTTTCATATTCATCGGTAACTTTCGGGTAGATCGCTTGGTAAAAACACCATCGTTGGAAAAAACGTCCAGAAAGGATTTAGCCATGTTTAGCTCCGTTATCATCGAATGCATTAACCAGAATGTGGCGTTTATCAACCGAAGCCTGGCGTCGATCCCGCTATCTAAAACAGGAATAACAACGCAACCCGCGCACAGGTTGATTCTTTAGCCACTGCTAAAACCATTGTGTTTTTTCCAAAATTTTTTCAGGGCACAACAAGGCTACTGGCACAATCCCATAAGAGAGCACGCAAGTTCATTCATAGCTTTGGTTGCGCCTGGCAACTGCCCTTATTGTTGTATTGGGTCAGCCACGTAAGCACGTTTGGTTGATGGGTGCTGGGCGGTAAAGCGGAGCAAATGCTAACTTCTCCACACAGCAGCTGTATGAGCCATTTTTTATAGTTAGTCAGAGAGATTTATCTGCCAGTACCCCGGCACTTTGTCGTGGATTGGAACCCTGTCGCGGATTATCAGGCCTGGAACCGGTTTTCACCGCTGACACCTGAATCACACGTAAAACTCGCTATCATTAAAATTGTTTTTGCGAGGGCCATTGCCTGACGACTTTTTTCAAGGTAGTGTAAATAAAAATAAATAGCAACCCCCTGCTATGGGGTTGCAGAGCCGATTGTCACCAAAATCATCAAACAACTTATCTTTGGCATTAAATTAATCGTGTATCAAAAAGAAAACGAGAAGGGTGACACAATTCGCATGGCAACAATATCCATAACCACTGCAATATGGATCACAAAAAATAAAAGCAAAACCTATAACTTTTAAAAACTTGCAAGAATGAAAAAGAAATAGCAAAGAACAAGGCGAAGGAAACCGCTGTTACCAGGATATTTTTTTATAGTTAACAACTTATACAACAACAATTTGCGAGCCTCTTTCGAGATATCGCACCTATCAACTCTGAATATGTTTGTAGTGGTTTTTTGCGGTTTTCCAGCAGAAAACTCCGACTTTCATTTTCTTCATCATTGAATCGCAGCAGCAAATGCACTGCCAGGATTAACCTGCACAGGCTATCGGAAACTACCGGCCGGCGAACATGTATCAACATGTAACCAGGCAATAAAAATCCGCAAATAGCCAACTGCAGCATCCCGGCCTACCCACAAAAAATATACGCATTTGTTGATGCCAAGCATCCGGCAGAAGCTCCTCCCTGGCACGACATGGTATCAATGCCAGCGGTGTTTGCTTCTGTATCGACTTTTGGAGAACAACAGAGATGAACATACGAGTGTTGCTAAAACGTAGTGTGCAAACCTCCCTGGCAATGGGGGCATTCATGGGGGCGCTGTGGGGCAGTATTGCGCCAAGCTGGGCGGCCCCGTCGGAAAATTACACCTGGAAAAATGTGCGAATTGATGGCGGTGGCTTTGTGCCCGGCATTATTTTTAACCAGAAAGAAGCTGACCTGATTTACGCGCGTACTGATATCGGTGGTGCCTATCGCTGGAATTCGGCCACCAGCAGCTGGATTCCCCTGCTGGACTGGGTAGGTTGGGATAATTGGGGCTGGAACGGTGTCATGAGCCTGGCAACTGACGCGGCAGATCCCAATCGCGTCTATGCCGCTGTGGGTATGTATACCAATACCTGGGACCCCAACAACGGCGCAATCCTGCGCTCCACTGACCGGGGCAATACCTGGCAGGCAACTCCCCTTCCCTTCAAGGTCGGTGGCAACATGCCCGGGCGCGGGATGGGCGAGCGACTGGCCATAGACCCCAATCGCAACAGCATTATTTACTACGGTGCGGAGGGCGGTAACGGCCTTTGGCGCTCAACGGACTATGGAGCAACCTGGGCCAAGGTCAGCAGTTTTACCAATGGTGGCAATTACGCCCAGGACCCGAACGATCCCAATGATTACCTGAATAAAATCCAGGGGGTTGTGTGGGTAACCTTTGATCCTGCGTCCGGCTCTGCCGGCAATACATCACAAGTGATTTATGTGGGTGTTGCCGACACGCAAAATGCCATTTATCGCTCAACCGATGGCGGTACTACCTGGTCGCGCCTTGCCGGGCAGCCAACCGGATTCCTGCCCCACAAGGGCGTTTATGATGCCGTGAACGGCGTGCTCTATATCGCCTACAGCGATACCGGCGGCCCCTATGACGGCGCCAAAGGCGATGTATGGAAATTCACCGCCAGCAGCGGAACCTGGACCAATATCAGCCCGATTCCCTCCAGCAGCTCCGATCTTTACTTTGGCTACAGCGGTTTAACCATTGACCGCAAAAATCCCAATACCCTCATGGTTGCGTCGCAAATTGCCTGGTGGCCCGATGCGGTTTTCTTCCGCTCCACCAATGGCGGTGCCAGTTGGACACGGATTTGGGATTGGACCAGCTACCCTAGCCGCAGCTTCCGCTACACCATGGATATTACCGAAGTGCCCTGGCTGAATTTTGGCAACAGCAATCCGGTTGCTCCGGAGGTGTCACCCAAGCTGGGCTGGATGAATGAATCCGTTGAGATAGATCCACACAACTCCAATCGCTTGATGTACGGCACCGGTGCGACTATTTATGCAACGGAAAACCTGACCAGTTGGGATTCCGGCGGCCAGATCCTGCTCAAACCCATGGTCAAAGGACTGGAAGAAACCGCCGTGCTGGATGTTGTGAGCCCTCCGGTTGGTGCTCCGGTTTATTCTGCCCTGGGTGATATTGGCGGCTTCCGCCATGATGACCTGACCAAAGTGCCCACCAGCATGTATACCACCCCCAATTTCAGCAGCACGACCAGCATCGATTTTGCCGAGCTGCAACCTGCCACTATGGTGCGCGTCGGCAACCTGGACAGCGGTGGCGGTATTGGGGTAACGACCAACGCGGGCGGCAGTTGGTGGCAGGGGCAAAATCCACCGGGTGTAACCTCGGGAGGCAATGTTGCCCTTGCAGCCGATGGTGGCGCTATTGTCTGGGCTCCCGGTGGTTCCACCAATGTTTACCTGTCCACCACCTTTGGCAGCACCTGGACGGCTATTAGTGCCTTACCCGCTGGTGCGGTTATCGAAGCAGACAGGGTCAACCCCAACAAGTTCTACGCCCTGGCCAATGGCACCTTTTATGTGAGTACCAACAAGGGGGCCAGCTTTAGCGCAACAGTGACCGCCGGCATCCCGGCGGCCGCGCGTAAATTCAAAGCGGTTTATGGTCGCGAAGGGGATATTTGGCTGGCGGGGGGCAGCAGTACCACGACCTATGGCCTCTGGCGCTCCACCAATTCCGGAGCCAGCTTCACCAAATTGGCAAGCGTACAGGAAGCCGATAATGTCACCTTTGGTAAGGCCGCTACGGGAGCGACCTACCCGGCGATTTACATTATCGGCAAGGTTGACAATGTACGCGGGGTATTCCGCTCCACCAATGAAGGTGCCAGTTGGGTGCGCATCAACGATGACCAGCGCCAATACGGCAACTTTGGCGAAGCCATTTCCGGCGACCCGCGCATTTATGGCCGGCTGTATTTGGGTACCAACGGTCGCGGCCTGCTGTACGGTGATTCTGCAGGAGTCGTCTCATCCTCCAGCAGCAGTGCAGTGAGCAGTTCTGTGAGCAGCTCCATTGCCAGCTCTAGCAGCTCATCCGCTGTAAGCAGCTCTTCCATTACCAGCAGTTCATCCATCGCCTCAAGCAGTTCTATTGCTTCCAGCAGCAGTTCGTCAGTGACATCAAGCCTCAGTGGCGAACGCTGCAACTGGTACGGCACACGCTATCCACTCTGTGTCACCACCCAAAGTGGCTGGGGTTGGGAAAACAGCCAAAGTTGTATTTCACGCAGTACCTGTGCTGCGCAACCGGCTCCCTTTGGCATTGAGGGCAGCGGCAGCTCTGCCAGTAGCACCCCACTCTCCAGTTCAAGTTCAGTGGTCAGCAGTGTGGTGTCTTCATCGAGCAGTATCAGAAGCAGCAGCTCTTCCAGCCTGAGCAGCAGTGTGGCCAGCAGTTCCAGCAGCAGCCTGGTTAGTGGTGCTTGCACCTATGTGATAACCAACGAATGGAACAATGGTTTTACCGCCGCCATTCGGATTCACAATAACGGTAACAGCGCAATTAATAGCTGGAGCGTGAATTGGAACTACAGCGATGGCAGCCGTATCACCAGCAGTTGGAATGCCACCCTCAGCGGTACCAATCCTTACTCGGCAACCGGGTTGAGCTGGAACGCCAGTATCCAGCCGGGCCAGACCGTTGAGTTTGGATTACAAGGCACCAAAGGCACTGGCAGTGCTTCCACACCCGTTGTAACAGGAACACCCTGCCAGTAATGGCGAAACCGTGACGGTTTTTCCCGGCCTGAAAACAACAAACCCGCCAATTGGCGGGTTTGTTGTTTAATGCTTGTTTTATTCCGGGCGCATATGCGGGAAAAGCAGCACATCGCGAATGGACGGTGCATTGGCAAACAGCATAATCAAACGGTCGATACCAATACCCTCACCGGCCGTGGGCGGCAAACCGTACTCCAGCGCACGCACAAAGTCGGCGTCGTAGTACATGGCCTCGTCATCACCGGCATCTTTGGCTTTTACCTGCTCCAGGAAACGTTCCGCCTGGTCTTCCGCATCATTTAACTCGGAGAAACCATTGGCCAATTCGCGGCCACCGATAAAGAACTCAAAGCGATCGGTTACCGCCGGATTGGTGTCACTGCGACGCGCCAGGGGCGATACCTCTGTCGGATACTCGGTAATGAACGTGGGTTGATCCAGTTTATGCTCAACCGTCTCTTCAAAAATTTCGGTCTGGATTTTACCCAAGGGTGTACCGGGTTTGACTTTCAGGCCCAAACGCTCAGCAACCTGGGTGGCACCTGCAACACTGCTGATTTGCTCGGCCGTCACATCGGGGTTGTAGTGCAGGATGGAGTCGAATACCGACAGGCGCACAAAGGGTTTGCCGAAATCGTATTCGCTGTCCTGGTATTTCAAGGTAGTACCACCCGTGACGTCGATACACAATTTACGCAACAGATCCTCAGTCAAATCCATCAGGTCTTTGTAATCGGCGTAGGCCTGGTAGAACTCCATCATGGTGAATTCAGGATTGTGGCGAGTGGATACCCCCTCGTTGCGGAAATTGCGGTTAATTTCAAACACACGCTCAAAACCGCCAACCACCAAACGCTTCAAATACAATTCCGGGGCGATACGCAAAAACATATCCATATCCAGTGCATTGTGATGGGTCACGAAGGGGCGTGCGGAAGCACCGCCGGGAATCACATGCAACATGGGGGTTTCCACTTCCATAAAACCGCGGCCGCTCATGTAATTGCGAATAAAGCTGATGCACTGCGAACGGAGGCGAAAGGTATCGCGCACTTCCGGGTTGACGATCAGGTCAACATAGCGCTGGCGATAGCGGATTTCCTGGTCGCTCAAGCCGTGGTATTTATCCGGCAGCGGACGCAGGGATTTGGTGAGCAACTGGAATTGCTCCAGGTTTACATACAAATCGCCTTTGCCGGATTTGTGCAGGGCACCGGTTACACCCACGATGTCGCCCAGATCCCACACGCCCCAGTTTTCTTTAATGACTTCCTGGGCGGCTTTGTCAGCGTAGAGTTGGATAGTGCCATCACCGTCCTGCAGCACCATAAAAGGGCCGCGCTTGGCCATCAGGCGGCCGGCAACACTGACTTTATGGTCGAGCGCTTCCAGCTCTTCCTTGGTTTTTTCACCGAAGGCGGCTTGCAAATCCACGCTCTTGTCCGTGCGACGGAAATCGTTAGGGAAGGCATTGCCCTTCTCACGGATAGCCGCGAGCTTCTGGCGGCGTTCGGCCATGAGTTTATTTTCATCTTGCGCGTTTACGGCAGAGGTTTCGTTGCTTGCAGGAGTATCTTTGCTCATAGTGTCGTCACTGATTCTTAAAAAGTAAAAACGCCAGGAATTACAAACCGGCCTTAAGGCTTTCAACAATAAACTGATCCAGGTCGCCATCCAGTACCGCTTGGGTATTGGATGTCTGCACCCCCGTGCGCAGATCTTTTACGCGCGAGTCATCCAGCACGTAGGAGCGAATCTGGCTGCCCCAGCCAATATCGGACTTGCTGTCCTCCATCGCCTGCTTCTCGGCATTGCGCTTGAGCATCTCCTGCTCGTACATCCTGGCGCGCAGCATTTTATAGGCTTTATCGCGGTTGGCATGTTGTGAGCGCTCATTCTGGCACTGCACCACGATACCGCTGGGAATGTGGGTGATACGAATCGCGGAATCGGTTTTGTTAACGTGCTGGCCACCGGCACCACTGGCGCGATAGGTATCGATACGCAAGTCCGCCGGGTTGATTTCAATCTCGATGTTGTCATCAATTTCCGGTGACACAAACACGGAACAGAAAGACGTATGGCGACGGTTGCCGGAATCAAAAGGCGATTTGCGCACCAGGCGATGTACGCCCGTTTCAGTACGCAACCAACCAAAGGCATATTCGCCTTCAAAATAAATGGTGGCGCTTTTAATACCGGCCACTTCACCGGCCGAGCATTCTTCCAGGGTGACTTTAAAGCCCTTGGCCTCACCCCAGCGCAGGTACATACGCAAGACCATTTCAGCCCAGTCTTGCGCTTCAGTGCCGCCGGAACCGGACTGGATATCAAGGTAGGCGTTATTGGGATCGGTTTCACCGGAGAACATGCGGCGGAACTCCAGCACCCCCAGCTCTTTTTCCAGGCGATCTATCTCTGCCTGGACATCGGCCACCATGGACTCATCGTTCTCTTCCACAGCCATATCCAGCAATTCGCCACAATCGGCAACGCCACTGTCGAGCGATTCGATGGTTTTTACGACGATTTCGAGGGAGGAGCGCTCGCGCCCCAGGGCCTGGGCGCGCTCGGGGTTATCCCAGACACTGGACTCTGCCAGTTCCAGTTCCACCTCGGCCAGGCGCTCTTTCTTCAGATCGTAGTCAAAGATACCCCCTAAGCACCTGGGTGCGCTCAGCGAGGTCTTTCAAGGCATTGAGTAAAGGATTGATTTCCATAATAAGGCGAGATTCTGTCTAAAACGGGCGCCATCACGGCGGGAATTTGCGAGGCGCGCATTCTACATGAGAAGCCCCGGCAGACCAAATCCCCCACCCAACCACCCCAGAACAGGTATACCACTGGCATAACAATCTTTCTTTTTACGCCATTCCCAAGCTATACTGACCGGAAAGGTAACCGATTACATAAATCCTATTTATTACCTTACACAGCAGCATAAAAATCCAGGCAATAATCATAAATTCCGGAGACACCATGCAAATCCCGAGACCATTACTTTCCTGGCTGCTGGGCCTGAGCGTTCTTTCCCTGCTTTCCGCCTGTGGAGGCGGAGGTGGCGGCGGCAATAGCTCCCCCTCATCCAGCCGTGCTGCCACGACATCCAGCTCCACCGCAACAACCAGCAGTACTTCGTCGAGCAGCCTATCCAGCAGTTCGTCGTCCGGCATAAGCTCCAGTTCATCCTCCAGTATTAGCTCCAGTTCATCCTCCCTCAGCAGTTCCAGTAGCTCATCCAGTAGCAGTGCTGCCGTGGCTACCTGTACTGTCGATGGTTCCGCCTGGAAAATCTGCACAACCGACAACGGCAGTTGGGGCTTCGAAAACAACGATTACTGTATTTCCCATAGCTTTTGCCCGGCCAATCGCACCAGCCTGCCCGAAGTGGCAACCCGCGAACTGCCGGTCAACCAGGATGCCAGCGCCAAAACCCGCCGGGTGTATAGCTACCTGAAAAGCATCTGGGGATCCAAAATGATTGCCGGACAGCAAGACCTGACCTGGAAAGACGCCATCGATATGTACCAGCGCGTCTTTGACGACACCGGTAAATACCCCGCCCTGATGGGTTACGACTTTATGAACTATGGCATGACCGCCAATTGGGTTGAGGGCTTGGGGCAAACCGAGGAGGCCATAGCACACGCCCAGCGCGGAGGCCTGGTCACCTTTGCCTGGCACTGGCGCGACCCGGCGCGGTTGAATACCGCCAATGTCAACAGCGCCGAGTTTTATAGCGAAAAAACCGACTTCACTATCCCCCTTGCCAATGGCGCCCTGGATACCAGCAGCCCCGCCTATGCACAGATCAATGCCGGTATCGATGTAATCGCCGCTGAACTGAAAAAGCTGGGCGATGCCGATGTGCCTGTCCTCTGGCGCCCACTACACGAGGCCTCCGGCTATAACGGCAACGGCTGGTTCTGGTGGGGCCGCGCCCGTACCGATGGCGCCCCCCAGGCCTATGCCAATATTTTGTTGTGGCGCCACCTGTACGACCGCCTGGTGAACTACCACCAGCTCGACAACCTGATCTGGGTGTGGAACGGCCAAAACCCGGCCTGGTTCCCGGGTAACGATGTGGCCGACATCATGAGTTTCGATATCTACGACAACACCGATAACAAGACCTATAAGTCGCAGCTGGCTACCTACACCCAGGTGCGCCAATACTCTGCAGAAAACAAAATGATTGCGTTGAGCGAAAACAGCTACATTCCCGATCCGGACAAGATCCAGGCCGATAACGCCTGGTGGTTGTGGTTTATGACCTGGAATGACGGCAACTTTAATGCCACCACGCTGGCATCTGGCACCCACCAGGACAATTTCTGGAGCGGCGACTACTACAACACCAGTGCGCATAAAACCCATGTGTACAACCACGACCTGGTGATTACCCTGGACAAGTTGCCTGACTTTAACGAGGCAGACTGATCTATCGCAAAAACCATGAAAAAAGCCCTCGCATGAGGGCTTTTTTCATCCAGGCAGATAACGCGTATCAGTCATCGGTAATTTCAATATCCGGCAAGCCGCTATCCTGTTCACGCTGCTGGGCGACCGCGGCGATAAGTTTGCGCGCAATGTCACGATAGCGCTGGCTAATAGCCGACTCCGGATCGGCCACAACCGAAGGCTTGCCTGAATCTGCCTGCACGCGAATCGACAAGTCCAGCGGCAGGGAGCCCAGCACCCGGGTATTGTAATCGCGCGCAATGCGCGCGCCGCCGCCCTCACCAAAGATATGCTCCTCATGACCGCAATGCGAACACACATGGATGGCCATATTTTCCACCACCCCCAATACCGGCACGTTCACTTTGCGGAACATTTCTATGCCTTTTTTGGCATCCAGCAGCGCGATGTCCTGTGGCGTCGTCACAATCACAGCCCCTGTAACCGGCACTTTTTGCGCCAGGGTAATCTGGATATCCCCCGTACCGGGCGGCATATCAACCACCAGGTAATCGACATCATCCCAGGCGGTTTGCACCAGCAATTGCTGCAATGCCCCTGTCGCCATGGGGCCGCGCCACAACATGGGAGTTTGCTCGGTCACCAGGTACCCCATGGAGATAGACTGAATGCCATGGGCGCGAATGGGGACCATTTTTTGCTGGCCTTGCTCACCGATGACCTGCGGGTGCTGCTGGCCTATACCCAGCATATGGGGTTGGCTGGGGCCGTAAATATCCGCATCCAGGATACCCACGCGTGCCCCCTCGGCAGCCAGTGCCAGCGCCAGGTTAACGGCCGTGGTGGATTTGCCCACCCCACCCTTGCCGGATGCAACAGCAATAATGTTTTTAACACCAGGAATGGATTGATCCAGCGTCGCCATTGCGATTACCTCTACACAGTTAACACCGATGTCCTTACCTAAGGAATCCTGTCAAAAAAAGTGGGCACACCCTAACAAAAAAGGGTGCCCGAGAGCACCCTTTTTTGCCGAACAGGATTGTTTTATGCCTTGGAAATATCCTCTTCCAACTCATCCAATTGCTCGTGGTCATGCTGGTGGTCTTTGGCCAGCAACATGTATACCGAAGGCAGTACAAACAGGGTGAAGAAGGTACCTATGGTCATTCCCAGCACCAGCACAATGCCGATGGAGTTGCGCGCCTCTGCACCCGGGCCTGAAGCAAAGATCAACGGCGTATGACCGGCGATGGTCGCAATACTGGTCATCATCACCGGACGCAAGCGCAATACTGCCGCCTCGCGGATCGCATCCAGCTTCGCCCGCCCCTGCTCCTGCAACTTGTTGGCAAACTCCACCACCAGGATACCGTTACGCGCAATCAATCCCATCAGGGTTACCAGGCCAACCTGGGAATAAATATTCAGGGTGCTGGTAAATCCATTGGTGAAGAAAGGCATGGGCATCGGCAATTTCAGGAAGGTGAAAATCAGCGCACCGAACATGGCCAGGGGCACAGAACCCGCCAGGATCACCAGGGGGTCACGGAAGCTGTTGTACTGTGCCGCCAACACCAGGAAGATCATGATAATCGCCAGGGTCAGCGCCGGCAGGAAGGTATTGCCCTCGCGTACTAACTGGCGGGTTTCACCGGTGTAGTCGATGCTGTAACTCTTGGGCAGGATCTTGCGCGCCTCGTCCTCCAAGAACGCCAATGCCTCACCCAAGGGCACGCCGGGCACCCCACTGAGCTTGACCGCATTCAACTGCTGCATGCGGTTAATGGTGCGCGGCTCGGTGGTGTGGCTGATGCTGGCAACCTGGTCCAGGCGGATCAAACCGCCATCCGGCCCGGTGATGTAAAGGTTGGCCAAGTCATCCGGGGTGAGGCGACCTATGCGCTTCACCTGGGGAATAACCTTGTAACTCTGGCCCGCCATATTGAAGCGGTTGACGTAGCCGCCCCCCATCAGGGTGCCCACATCGTTGGTAACCGTTTGCAAATCCAGCCCCAAATCCGCCACCTTGTTGCGGTCGATACTCAGTTTGTAGTCTGGCTGATCGACCTTAACATCCAATACCTGGAAGTAGAACTTGCCCGACTTGACCATGATTTCCTGGATTTTAAGGGCATACTCGTAAATCTCTTTAATGTCAGCGGTAGAAGCCAATACAAACTCAAAGGGGAACTGGCCGCCGCCCGGCAGGGCTGGAGGCGTCACCGGCAAGACTTTCTGGCCGGATATCTCGGCCAGTTTTGCCTGCACATCGGGCAGGATTTCATTCACACTGCGCTCGCGATCACCCCAGGGTTTAACCACCAGGCCGGCAAAGCCGCCTGTGGGCATGGTTAGCTGGAAGGTAAAGTCACTTTCCGGGAAACTCATCAACGCCTGGTTCACCTGGCGACCATAAAAGTCGGATTGGTCCACAGTCGAGTTGGCCTGGGCATCGACTATGCCAAAGATCACCCCCTGGTCCTCAGTCGGTGCCAACTCTTTGGGTGACATCATGTACAAAGGTACACACAAAAACGCAACCACAACCCAGAACACATAAATCCCGGCCCGGTTTTCCAGGGAAACACCCAGTTTTTCTGCATACCAGGTCTTGAATTTTTCAAAAGGCTTTTCCAAGGGCGCATTCAAGCCCTTGTGCGGCTTGAGCATACGCGACCCCAGCATGGGCGACAGGGTGATCGCCACAACCGCCGAAATCGTCATAGCACCGGCCAGGGTAATGGCAAACTCGCGGAACAGGGTCCCGGTCAAACCGCCTTGCAAGCCTATGGGGATATACACAGAAGCCAGGGTTACCGTCATCGCCAGGATGGGGCCGGCCAGTTCACGGGCCGCCACTATGGCTGCCCGGTAGGGCTTTAAACCTTCCTGGATGTGGCGCTCGATGTTTTCCACCATCACAATCGCATCGTCCACCACCAGGCCAACACAAAGCACGATGGAAAGCAGCGTCAGCAAATTCAGTGAGAAGCCGCAGATCTGCATGATAAACAGCGCGCCGATCAGCGACAGCGGAATCGCCAGCACCGGAATAATCACCGAGCGACTGAACCCCAGGAACAGGAAGATCACCAGCACAATAATCAGCAGGGTCTCGGTCAGGGTCTTAATCACTTCATGGATAGCGGCATCGATATATTCTGTGGAGTCATAGGCAACAGTGCCGCTCAACCCTGTTGGCAACTCGGACTTGATGATCTCCATTTCCTCATTCACGGCTTTCATCACTTCCAGGGAGTTGGCCGTAGGCGCGACCCAAACCCCCATGAATACCGCTGTATCACCCGAGTAGTTCACCACGACGTCATAGCTTTCCGCTCCCAACACCACATCGGCAATATCGCTCAGGCGCACAATGCCATCTGCCGTATTGCGGATAATCATCTGGCGGAACTCATCCACGCTGGTTAAGTCGGTATCGGCACGCAGGTTCACCTGGGTATAGCTACCGCGGGTCTGGCCTATCGCCGCCTGGACGTTATTGGCCGCCAGGGCTGCGCGCACTTGCACCGGCGTCACATTGAGTGCCGCCATGCGCTCGGGCTTGAGCCAGATACGCATCGCAAAGGTCCTGCCCCCCAGCACCTCCGCTTTCTGCACACCGGCTACGGCGGTCAGGCGCGGTTGCACCAGGCGCGTCAGGAAATCGGTAATCTGGTTTTGCTCCAGGATTTCCGAACTGAAGCTCAGGTAGGCCGCCGCAAATTCACTGTCGGCTGAATCCACACGAATGGCAGGAACCTCGGCCTCCGGTGGCAGGTTGCCGCGCACCTGGTTCACCTTGGCCGAAATCTCTGTCATTGCCTTGAGCGGATCGTAGTTAAGGCGCAGGTGTACCTTGATGGTGGACATGCCCATCACACTGGAAGAGGCGATGTAATCAATCCCCTCTGCCGACGCCACAGCGCGCTCGATAGGTGCAGTAATAAAACCGCGAATCAGTTCGGCGTTGGCGCCGACATACACGGTTTCGATTGTAATCACTGCAATATCACTGCGGGGATATTGGCGCACCGAGAGGCTACTGGCGGCCTGTATCCCCAGGATCAGAATCAACAGGCTCACCACGATAGAGAGCACCGGACGCTGAATAAAAATATCCGTAAATTTCATAAAGTCAGCTCACAGACGAAAAGCATTTGCACATGCGGGGCTACAGCTCCGCTCCCCCTATATCCCCGGCATCAACTGTCCGAGGGATTGGGCTCCAGCTGATATTCAGGGCTGGGTTGGCTGCTCAAAATCACAGCCTGGCCATTCAGCAGGCGGAAAGCACCGGCACTGGCTACCACTTCACCCGCCTTTAAACCATCGACAATCTCGATAAAGTCGCCGCGCGATTTACCCAGGCGCACAAACTGCTGGCGCGCGCGATGGCTGCCCTCTTTCTCACCGGGTTCAATCACAAACAGCGTATCGCCGAAGGGGGCGTAGATAACCGCCGTACTGGGCACGGCCAATATCTCTTGCGGATTGGACAGGGTCACTTGTACCTCTACCGCCATACCGGGAATCAACAATCCCTTATCATTATTGAGGTAAGACTGGACGATAGCGTTGCGCGTCAGGGTATTGATCTCAGCACCAATTGCCGTGATTTCACCCTCCACCTTGGCGTCGGAGCCGTCGCCAACACTGACTTGTACCGGCAGGCCGCGGCTCATTTGCACCAGCCAGAATTGCGGTACCGGGAAATTGACACGGACAGTATTGGTTGCCTGAAGCGAAACAATTTCGCCGCCCACTTGCAGGTCCTGCCCTAAATCCGCTTTGCGGATACCGAGACGGCCATCGAAGGGCGCGCGCACAATTTTCTTTTCCAGGGTCGCTTTAAGGTCATCGACATCGCCCTGGGCAGATTCCATTTGCTGCTGGGCTTCATCCAGGGCACTTTGCGAAATTGTATTGTTTTTACGCAGCGGCACCAGGCGTTCATAATTGGCCTTGGCCAAACGCAAACGGGCTTCAGCAGCGCTTAATTGCGCGCGCTCGTTTTCGGATTCCTGTACCAGCAGCACAGTACCTTTCTTCACCGGGTCACCGGATTTAAAAGCAATACTCGCCACCTTACCGGCCACCTGGGCGGTAATGACAATACCTTCCGATGCTTCAACAGTGCCCACAGCGGTATAGGTGTTAGGCCATTTCTGCACTTCAGCGGTATAGGTGCTTACCGTCTCGGTGGGTTGGGGCTGGTTTTCACCGGCCTGTACCATAGCCATAATCTGGCCAAACTTAATACCGGCAAGCAAAGCAACAATAAGCAGCAGCACACCCAGGGAAATAAAAATGGATTTAAGGGTTTTATTCATGATTGAAAAACCATCGCGTTGAAGGGAAACCGGAAAACAGCGTCAAAGGAAGGAGAAGCGCACAGCAGGCGGGCACATCCAAAACAGGGGAAGAGCCACACTCCCAATGACCCGGCATTTTGCAATGCCAGTGTATAAATACAAATAACCGACCACACGGTCTGACGGCATAGTAAAAGCATTCACCAGCCAAGCCAAGGCGCACAGGCATTTCTACGGCCAAGTGATGACATTCATCATGATGCCGGCCTGCAGCAGCAGCGCAGCATAGACGCAGAGATACAAACAATGCCAGCACAGCTACAAGTTTTTACACTTGTCCTGCCCGGCGCTAATATGCCAAGCCGCTCGCCACTCTCACCGATTAACAGACCTGACCAAGGAATCGCTATGACCTGGGCTCCCCACGCCACTGTCGCCACTATTGTTGAACATAATGGCCGCTATCTAATGGTTTACGAAGAAGCCGACGGGCAAAGAGTATACAACCAGCCCGCCGGTCATTTGGATCCACACGAAACCCTGCAACAAGCTGCCGTGCGTGAAACCCTGGAGGAAACCGGCTGGACGGTTAAGCTCACCGGTGTGGTGGGTATTAACCTGTATACCGCACCAGGCAATGGGGTGACCTACCTGCGCACGACCTTTATTGCTGACCCTGTCAGCCACAACCCCGATATCCCACTGGACAGCGGAATCCTGGAAGCCGTGTGGCTGAGTTACGAGGAAATCCTGGCGCGCAGAGACCAGCTGCGCAGCCCCATGACCTTGCAGATTATCGAAGAGTATCGCGCGGGACGCCGTTTTCCCTTGCGTGTGGTGGGTGAGTGAATGGACATGGCCAGACAGGTGTTATCCCCGCTGCAACAAGGCAGCCTGCTCCTGGAAATTTAAACTGCATCCGGCAATAAACGCATCTATATCGTCCAGGCGATAGCGATGCGCCTTTGCCGTACCCGGTTGCAACGCCTGCCGATCGGGAAACAGGCCATAACCGCTCAGCAGGGTGTACCAGGACATGGGCAAATAATATTTATCCATCTCGCGCCGGGTAATTTGCTCAACCACATTTCCCGCGTTAACCCAGGTTTGCAAGACCGCACGCAAATTATCGGAAATCGCCTGATGGCTGCGGTTAGCCAGCCAGTAGTCGGTATCGCTACGCGAATTACAGACATAGTGGGCAACAATATAATCGCGGACGCCTTCAAAACGCGCATTAATCCGCTGGTTAAACGCATCGCGGTTCGCCGGGGTGAAACCGCCCAGTTCCCAGGCATCGATAAATCCCTGGATAGTCTCCTGCACAATGTGCAGTGCTGTTGCCTCCAACGGCTCAATAAACCCCTGCGACAAACCGACTGCCAGGCAATTGTACGACCAATGTTGCTCCAAACGCCCCACATTCATTTTGAGGTGGCGCGCCTGTACATCGGCATCGAGCAAACCCAGCTTGCGGCGCAATTCGGTTTCAGCCTCATCCGCCGAACAAAACGCCGATGAATAGACATAGCCATTGCCAATGCGATGGGTCAATGGAATCTCCCAGGCCCACCCGTAACGCATAGCCGTAGACAGGGTTTGGCTGCCTATTACCGCTCCCTGGGGCGAGGGCATGGCAACAGCCGCATCATTAAACAGGTTGTCTGCAAATTTTTTAAACGGCACACCCAATGTCTTTTGTATCAGCAGGGCATTAAAGCCCGTGCAATCCACAAAAAAATCGGCAGTGATGATATGCCCCTGATCCGTTGTGACGGACACCAGCTCACCGGAACCTGCACGCTGGACTGATTGCACCTTCGCCTGGATATGGTTTACACCAAGGCCCACAGCCCGGTTACGTAAAAACTGCCCCAATAACCCCGAATCAAAATGATAGCCATAACCGATGTTGAACGGAAAATTAGGCGCTGGCAGCGGCCCCTTATGATGCTCGGCCAAATGGGCACTCAGGTAAAAACGGTCGGGGTGGGCATACACATCCACCCCATGGCGACGCACATCGCAGTTGTAAAAAAACGCCGGCTGGGTATGCAGGTCGATGTCGGAATCAAAGGGATGAAAATATTCCCCATAGCCCGGTTTGCTCGACCACCCCTTAAAGCGAATACCGTTTTTATAGGTGGCATGGCACGCAGGCATCCACTCCTGCTCGGCAATGCCCAGATAACCAAAGAAACGTTTTAGCTGGGGTGTCGATCCCTCTCCCACACCGATAATGCCGATGTCCGGCGATTCCAGCAGGCTGACCTCAACACCCGATGCAACCCAGCAATGGGCCATCAAATTAGCCGCCATCCAACCGGCAGTGCCACCGCCGACAATAAGGATTTTGGGCGGATTCGATTGACCATTCATCAGCGGAACACCAGACATTATTTTGCCTGCGCCCTGCGCGCAGCCAATTGTTGTTTCACTGTTTTAGCCGTCACATTATCCGGCTGCCATAGCAATACCTGATCCAGCAAGCGTTCCCCTTCACGCGCGTTACCACTCAAAATCCGCGCATGGGCCAGCGCCAGGTGGGCATTTATATTTTTTTCCGAGTAGTGCACGGCACGCTCCAACACGCGAATGGCCTCTCCGAAACGATTTAGCTGGATCAGTTCCGTACCCGCCGAGTAATTCACATCGACTGTCGTCGGTAAGGCGTCGGCCAAGAGAACCAGCGCTGTAACAGCACCGGTTTTATTGCCTTCTTTTTTATAGCCCTCATAACTGAGCTTGACCATGGTTAACCAGTCAATGCGTTTATCCACCATATCCTTACCCAATTGATCCTGCCAGTTGCGCACAGGCAACTCACGCACAGCGCGCGGCGTGTGCGTAAAGGGATAATCGGCCAGCAGGCGCTCGATAGATGATTCGGCGGTATAAAACTCGGCGGGCAATATGGGTATTTGCTGCCGGGCCAGCGGTGTATCTGCCCTGGGGGTTTTGGGTTGCAAAGGCAATTGGCGAAGCAATGGGGTGAAATAGGCATCTGCCAACCAGAAATACCCATCCACATTCGGATGCAAATGCTCCAGCATTACTTCCTTGCCAATAATGCGTTGTGGCGATTGCACCGCTAACTGGATTTCACTCTGAACCAAAATCGCGCCGGTTTTGGCAGAGACGCGCTGGATAATCTCATTCATCGCCGAGGGCGCACGAAAACGCAATTGATCCCAATCGCGCGCATTGGTGTACCAGGATAAGGCACTGGCATAGTCCTGTTGTCGATCGGCAAGCTGTCCCAGGCGATAAGCCGCCAAGGCATGTTGTTGCCTCCCGAGTTGCGCCTGTAATTGCACCTGTAGCCGGTGTACCTCATCCAGCGGGATTTGTTCAATATCCGCCGGGATAGATTCCAGAACCTGTGCCAATTCGGGCGCTGTTTCACCGGTATCAAAAGGAGCCTGGTGACGAAGATTACTGGCTACTGTACCTATCAACACCGGAACTCCGGCTTTCCGGTAGCGCTCCAGCAACAGCGTCATATTGCCTTCAAACTGTTCCAATCCCTGTTGATACAGGGCAGAGCCCAACACAATATTTTTTTCGCGCGCCACCCGCGCCATCAGGGTGCGATTGCCGGCCTCATCATTCGCTTGCGTGCGCGGCCGCTCACCTTGCCAGGTGACATACAAACGTTGCAGTGCCTGGTAAAGGCGCAGGTCTTTAAGGGCTAACATGAGCAAGGTGGTCGCGCGGCTGTGGCTGGCATAAGCCGACCCCACCCCCATCACGCCCAGGTATTCGTTGTGACCGGTATAAATCACCACCAGGTCCGGCTCAATCGCGAGGATTTCCCGGCTGAAATCCAGCAGGGTGTAAGAGTTAACGGCCGACATGGCCGTCTGTATCACTTCGACATAACGATCCGGGTACTGGTATTGCAAACGCTGCTGCAACATACCCGCAAGCGACGCACCCAGCCCATAGGGATAGCCCGCCGCCGATGATTCCCCCTGGATGACAACCCGCAGGGCATCGGGCCTTTTCTGCCGGGTAAAGTAGGTGGACTCAATCTTGACCGGCGGTGCCATTTCCGGTTTGGGGAAATAGCGGTTGACCACATGCGGATTGGTTAGCAGGTAGCCCGGTTGTGATGGATCGGAAATAAACAGGGGATAGGAATAGCCAAAACCCGATAACCGCAAAGCGGCTTCGATCAGGGCAAAAAACAAAAGCGGGATAGCCACCAGTACGGCGCGAAAAAACCAAATACGCATAAAACACCTGAGTGCGATTATTTATAAGAATGGTGTCGCTGCGATAGGAAAGCTTAGGCGATTTCTAATGATTCGTTATGGTTATCGACAAAATAACTGCCCAGCCGGATGTGCCGGTTACCATAACCAAATGCGGTGATTGCATCAAGTAAATCGCGCCATTACCATGCAGGTCACTCGCACACATAAATTTAATAAACAACCATAACTCACACGATCGGCCACTATGACACGCATTCTGGGGATTTCCGCCTATTACCACGACAGTGCCGCGGCATTGGTCATAGACGGCAAGATCATCGCCGCCGCCCAGGAAGAGCGGTTTACCCGTATCAAACACGACCCCGCTTTTCCCACCCAGGCTGTGCGCTATTGCCTGGATGAAGCGGGCTGTACCCTCGACCAACTGGACGCAGTAGTCTTTTACGATAAGCCGCTGCTCAAATTCGAACGGTTGCTGGAAACCTACCTCGCCCATGCGCCGCGCGGTTTTGGCTCCTTCCTGCGCGCCATGCCGATTTGGTTAAAAGAAAAGTTGTTCCTGAAAACCCTTTTACGCCGTGAGTTGCGTGCACTTCTACCAAGCCACACACTTCCGCCAGATACAGCACCTGCCGCCCCCCTACCCCGGTTGTTATTTACCGAGCACCACCAGGCACACGCCGCCTCGGCCTTCTTTCCCAGCCCTTTTGCCTCGGCAGCAGTACTCTGCCTGGATGGCGTCGGCGAATGGGCAACCAGTTCAGCCTGGTCAGGTCATGGCAACGACTTGCAACCCTTATGGGAAATCCATTTTCCCCATTCGCTTGGCCTGCTCTATTCCGCGTTCACCTACTACTGCGGTTTTCGCGTGAATTCCGGTGAATACAAGTTAATGGGATTGGCGCCCTACGGCGAGCCGCGCTATGTGGAGCAGATTTACCAACACCTGATTGATGTCAAACCCGATGGCAGTTTCCGGCTCAATCTCGATTACTTTGCCTATCCCACCGGCGAGCGCATGACCAACGACAAATTCCATGCGCTCTTTGGCGGCCCGCCGCGCTCGCCCGATACACTACCCACCCAAAAAGACATGGATCTGGCGCGCTCGATACAACAGGTGACCGAAGACATAGTGCTGAAGCTCGCCACCAGCCTCCACCGGGAAACCGGTATGGAAAACCTGTGTCTGGCTGGCGGTGTCGCCCTGAACTGCGTCGCCAATGGCGAGCTGCTGCGCAAAGGCCCGTTTAAGCAGATCTGGATTCAACCCGCTGCCGGCGATGCCGGAGGCGCCCTGGGAGCGGCCCTGCAAGCCTGGCACCAATACTACGATCAACCACGCACACCCGTCGCTGGCGACACCATGCAGGGGGCCTACCTGGGCCCGGCATTTGACGATGTCCACATCCGGCAACTGCTGGAGGAGCGCAACGCGCCCTACCAACACCTGGATGACGAACAACTCTACACCCATGTTGCCCGGCACCTGGCCGAGGATAAGGTGGTCGGCTGGTTCCAGGGACGCATGGAATTCGGCCCGCGCGCCCTGGGCAATCGCTCTATCCTGGGCAACCCGGCCTCGGCGGCCATGCAATCCACCATGAACCTCAAAATCAAATACCGCGAGTCCTTCCGCCCCTTCGCTCCAGCGGTCTTAGAAGAAGAGGCCGCCCGTTATTTTGAGCTGAATAGCACCAGCCCTTATATGCTGCGGGTAGCACCGCTCGCTAACGACTGGCGCCTGCCCGATAGCGGTGAACCCCTGTTTGGCCTCGACAAGTTAAAGCAATCGCGCTCACAGTTGCCGGCCATTACCCATGTGGACTACTCCGCGCGGGTGCAAACCGTCTCGGCAGAGACCAACCCGCGCTTTACCCGCCTGTTACACGCCTTTAAGGCACTGACCGGTTGGGGGTTGCTGATCAATACCTCTTTTAATGTGCGCGGTGAACCGCCGGTATCGACCCCGGCACAGGCCTATGACTGCTTCCTGCGCACCGAGATGGACTACCTGGTGATGGGTAACTACCTGCTGGATCGACACCAGCAATCCCCCCAGGCCATCCACCAGGCACGCCAGCAAGCCTTCGCACCGGACTAAGCCATGCACACATCCACACCGCCCACCACCAAAGCCTTGCGCGAATTTGCTTATACCCTGGCGATCGCCTTTCCAGTTGTCTTCTGCCTGCTGTTGCCCTGGCTGTTCAACTACGCTATCCCCTACTGGCCGTTGGCCATCAGCGGCATCTTGTTGCTGCAAGCCTGGCTCCATCCGCCCAGTTTGGCTCCCGTCCAAAAGCTCTGGATGGCCCTCACCGGAATCCTGGGGTGGATCAACACCCGGATTATCCTGGGCCTGGTGTTTTTCCTGCTGATCACCCCGATCGGCTGGATACAGCGCCGACGCCACAAACTGCATTATCATCCGAATGTTATCCCTGAGGCCGACAGCTATAAAATCCGTCGCTCCCAGCCACTAAGCCCTACCGATTTGGAGAATCCCTTCTGATGTTGGAATTCCTGCAAGACCTCTGGCGCTTTCTCAAAGTACGTAAAAAATTCTGGATGCTGCCCATCATCATCGTGCTGGTATTGCTCGGCGCCCTGGTAGTTGCCAGCCAGCAATCGGCCCTGGCAGGGTTCATCTATACGCTTTTCTAGGGTTTATCCCGATTCTGGGGCCTGTTCTGACACCTTGCATTGGCACAGCCGGTACGAGGCGGGTAAAATGCCCGCCTTTTTCCTTTGCCGATTCTGGTTGCCATGTCTGATGTAACGCCCTCCACTGCCCCTGTCACCACCAGCCGCTCCCCCGGTGCCAAGGTTATTGTCGGTATGTCCGGTGGTGTGGACTCCTCTGTCTCTGCCCTGTTGCTGCAACAGCAGGGTTATGCAGTTGAAGGCCTGTTTATGAAGAACTGGGACGAGGACGATGGCACCGAATACTGTACCGCCAAGGCCGACCTGGCCGATGCGCAGAGGGTGTGCGACAAGCTGGGTATCAAGCTGCACACCGCCAATTTCGCCGCCGAATACTGGGACAATGTATTCGAGCACTTCCTTGAGGAATACAAGGCTGGCCGCACGCCCAACCCGGACATCCTGTGCAACCGCGAAATCAAGTTCAAAGTCTTTATGGAATACGCACAGATGCTGGGCGGTGAGCTGATTGCCACCGGCCACTATGTGCGCCGCGCCGACCGCAATGGCCACACCCTGCTGCTCAAAGGCCTGGATCCGAACAAGGACCAGAGCTACTTCCTCCATGCCGTTGGTGAAGCCGAATTTGCCAAATCCCTCTTCCCGGTGGGTGAACTGGAAAAACCCGAGGTACGCCGTATTGCCGAAGAGCACGGCCTGGTCACGCACAACAAAAAAGACAGCACCGGCATCTGCTTTATCGGCGAACGCCGCTTCAAAGACTTTTTACAGCAATACCTGCCGGCCCAGCCGGGCGAGATCCAAACCCCGGATGGCCAGGTGATCGGCGAGCATATGGGCCTGATGTACCACACCATCGGCCAGCGCCAGGGCCTGGGTATAGGCGGTGTAAAAGGTGCCAATGAAGAGCCCTGGTTTGTGGCGCAGAAAGACCTGGGCCGTAATGTATTGATTGTGGTTCAGGGCACCGACCACCCGCTGCTCTATACCAACCACCTGCTCGCCCAGCAGACCCACTGGATCAACGGCAGCGCGCCTGCCAGCGAATTCCGCTGCATGGCTAAAACCCGCTACCGCCAGCCGGACCAGGCCTGCCGTGTGCAGGTACTGGATAACGGCAGGCTGGATGTGTTCTTTGATGAGCCGCAACGCGCCGTGACCCCCGGCCAATCCCTGGTACTCTACGATGGCGACACCTGCCTGGGCGGCGCGGTGATTGAATCCACCGATAATTGTTAAGCTTTATATCACCTTTAACCGATTGCGAGAGAGCGTTGCGTGAGCAAAAACTGGCAAGACATTACCCTCGCCCTGGCGGGCATTTTCCAGGCCACCCACCTGGTTGACCAGGTGGCGCGCACCGGCCATTTGCCGCCGGATGCCTTCAAATGCAGTATTGAAAGCCTGCTTGACCTGAATCCACCTGACACCCTGGCCGTTTATGGTGGCGATGCCGCCAACCTGCGCACCGGCCTTGAAATCATGCGCGAGCTGTTGCGCCCTAGCTCATCCAAATACCGTGAAACCCTGCGTTATGGGCTTGGGGTGTTACACCTGCAAAAAAAGCTCGCCGGACGCCGCGATATGCTCGGCGTGATCGGCAGCCGCATCGACCAGGCGGCCCAGCAAGCGGAAACCTTTGGCAGTACCCACGACAATGTGATTGCCAACCTCGGCGGCCTCTATAGCGAAACCATCAGCACTTTCCGCTACCGCATCCAGGTCAATGGCGAATACCAGTACTTGCAACAAACCCGTATCGCTAACCAGATTCGCGCCCTGCTGCTCGCCGCCATCCGCTCCGCCATGCTCTGGCGCCAGGTGGGCGGCAACCGCTGGCAGCTGTTGTTTTATCGCAAGCAAATCTCCTGGCAGGTAGAGGATTTATTGCGCCGGATGTGACTAGCGGTGCAACGGAAAGAATAGGCTTTCACTCAGAGCACGCCGTCAATACGTCCCTGTAGGCTCGAGGTCGGCATCCATGCCTCTCTCGTCCCTGAGCGAAAGCCTATTCTTCCCTCTCAACATCCGTAGTATTCGATACAAAATGTTTAATTAACTTTGATCAATGGAAACCACCATGAGCAATTCCTTCGACACCCTCTCGGCCCTCAACGCCGTCTCCCCGGTAGATGGCCGCTACGGCAGCAAAACCACTGCCCTGCGTAAAATTTTCAGCGAATTCGGTTTAATCCGTTTCCGTGTCGAAGTGGAAGTGCGCTGGCTGCAACAGTTAAGCCGCCATGCACAAATCAGCGAAGTGCCCGAATTCAGTGCCGCAACCAATAGCTTCTTGGATAACCTGGTTGCCAACTTTGACGAAAACCAGGCGCAGCAAATCAAAGACATTGAACGCACCACCAACCACGACGTAAAAGCCGTGGAATACTTCCTCAAAAAACAATTCGCCGGCAACACCGAGCTGGAAGCTGTTCTCGAATTCGTACACTTTGCCTGCACGTCGGAAGACATCAATAACCTGTCCCACGCCCTGATGCTGCGCGAAGGCCGTGAAGAATTCCTGAAAGACGCTGAGGCAATTGTGGCCGGCATTGTGAAACTGGCCCACGACTATGCCGAGGTACCCATGCTCTCGCGCACCCACGGCCAAACCGCATCACCCACCACCGTGGGTAAGGAAATGGCCAACGTGGCCGCACGCCTGCGCCGCCAGGTCAACGCGGTAAAAGCAGTGGAACTGCTGGGCAAAATCAACGGCGCCGTGGGCAACTACAACGCGCACCTGTCCGCCTACCCAAGCATCGACTGGCAAGCCAACGCACAACAATTTGTGCAAAGCCTGGGCCTGACCTGGAACCCCTATACCACCCAGATCGAGCCCCACGACTACATCGCCGAACTGTTCGATGCGGTTGCGCGCTTCAACACCATCCTGATCGACTTCGACCGCGATGTCTGGGGCTATATCTCCCTCGGCTACTTCAAGCAAAAAACCATCGCCGGCGAAGTGGGTTCCTCCACCATGCCGCACAAGGTCAATCCTATCGACTTTGAAAACTCCGAAGGCAACCTGGGCATCGCCAATGCTATTTTCACCCACCTGGCGCAAAAGCTGCCCATCTCCCGCTGGCAGCGCGACCTCACCGACTCCACGGTGCTGCGCAATATGGGTGTAGGCTTTGGCTACAGCATGATCGCCTACGCTTCCACGTTAAAAGGCATGGGCAAGCTCGAATTAAATCGCGCGCGCCTGGAGGAAGACCTGGACAACGCCTGGGAAGTGCTGGCCGAACCTATCCAAACCGTGATGCGCCGCTACAATGTAGAAGAACCCTACGAAAAATTAAAAGCGCTGACCCGCGGCCAGGCCATCACCAAAGAGCTGATGACCCAATTTGTGGAAACCCTGGATATCCCCGAAGAAGCCAAACAGTTATTGCGTGAACTGACCCCTGCAACCTACATAGGTAATGCGGTAGATCAAGCCAACGCCATTTAACACATGGTGAAATAAAGGGCTCGCAAGGGCCCTTTTGTTTTTTGAATCAACACAGTGTCGGATACCAACCATGATTGCTCCCCTCACCCATCTCGGCGATATGCCCATCGAAGAATTCCTGCGCGATTACTGGCAGAAAAAACCGCTGCTGATCCGCAATGCTTTTCCCGGCTTTGAATCGCCCATTGCGCCCGATGAACTGGCGGGTTTGGCGCTGGAGGAAGAGGTGGAGTCGCGCATTGTGCTGGAAAATGGAGCAACCCCCTGGGAATTGCGCAACGGCCCCTTCGACGAAGATACCTTTGCCAAGCTGCCGGAAAAACGCTGGACGCTGCTGGTTCAAGCCGTAGACCAATGGGTACCCGAGGTAAACCAGTTGCTGGATTATTTCCGCTTTATTCCCAACTGGCGCCTGGATGACCTGATGATCAGCTACGCCCCCGACCAGGGCGGTGTCGGCCCCCACTTCGATTACTACGATGTGTTCCTGCTGCAGGGACTGGGCAAGCGCCACTGGAAAATCGGCCAAGTGTGCGATAACAACTCACCGCGTGTGGAAGGCACGCGCTTGAAAATCTTGAGCGAATTCCACACCACCGATGAATGGGTACTGGAACCCGGCGATATGCTGTATATCCCGCCCGGCATCGCCCACTGGGGCAATGCGGTGGGTGATGACTGCATGACCTACTCTATTGGTTTCCGCGCTCCCAGCCATGCCGATATCCTCTCCGAAATCGGCCAGGAAGTTGCGCTGAATATTGCCGACGACCTGCGCTACAGCGATCCGGATTTAAAGCGGCAAAGCAATCCCGGTGAAATCGGCCCCGAGGCCATTGCACAATTGCAGCACATCATCCAGCAACACCTGACGCCGGAAACCATTGCGCACTGGTTCGGCAAATACATGACCGAGCGCAAATACCTGGAGCAAACCGACGAGGAACCACTGGAAATCGATGCCGACGACTGGCAAGCCGCACTGGCCGATGGCCAATTGCTGTGGCGCCACCCGGCAGCGCGCCTCGCCTTCCACAGCGATAAAAACGGCACCTTTTTATTTGCCGATGGTGAAGCGATTAACTGTTCACGCGAACTGGCTGAGTTAGTCTGCGCCGAAACAGAAATCAGCTGGGTGCAAATCAAACCCTTCGTGCAAGAACCTTTTGATGTGGCAGCGTTATCACAATTAATCAATCAAGAAACGCTGTTAATCGACGAATAATCAAAATGACCAACTCACAAGGGGTTTCGATATTTCTTCCGAGACCGTGTGCGGCATGGATGCCGCACTCGAGCCCCCAAGGAAGGGTTTACGGCGTGTCTCGGAAGAAATATCGGAACCCCCACCTGACACAGTGCAACTTAGAGATACGTCAAAAACGATAAAGCAAAATAGATTCGGTGCCACCGGCGGCTTTCCGGTGTTACTACTGTGACACGCCGTGAATCCATCCCTGGAGGCTCGTCGTCGACATCCATGTCTCCGACGGTCACAGTAATAACACCGGAAAGCCTATACATTGGACTTTGAACATGGCTGTTGAAATATTAAAGACTGACTGGCAAACCCACAGTGCGGAACTCACCCGAGTCCGCACGCTGGTTTTTATGGAAGAACAACAGGTCTCAGCGGAAGATGAATGGGACGGATTGGACAACAGTGCCACGCATTTTCTGGTCACCGACAATCAACAAACCATAGGCTGCGCACGTTTGCTACAGGAACATCACAACGGCCAAACCCTATTCCATATTGGACGTGTCGCCATACTCAAACCCCGGCGCGGGCAAGGTATTGGCCACCAATTAATGCAGGTAGTCATTAACCACTGCCGGCAACTCTCGCCAACAACCCCTATCTACCTGCACGCCCAATGCGAGCGGCAGCATTTTTACGAGGTGTTGGGCTTTGAAGTTGAAGGCGACATCTTTATAGATGCAGGTATTCCCCACATCAGTATGCGCTACAAAACACAATGACAGGAACCACCCCATGGCCGAACAATCCAGTGTCAGTGAATACTTATGGCTGTTAGACGGGCTCGACGATTTTCAACAACAAAGCCTCTTGCTGGTTCAACAAAGTATTCGCCAAATCGCCATCCTCACCCGCGACCTGGACGCCCCCGTCTATGACACGGCGGAATTTATCCAGGCCCTCTCCAACTTTGCCCGCGCCAGCCGCCATGCACAGGTACAGATACTCGTCAAAGACACCAAACCTGCCATAGAACGCGGCCATAAACTGATTCGATTAACACAACGCCTCTCCGGAAAAATCCAACTGAAAAAAATGACCGTAGAACCCAACAACAGCGAAATGGGTTTTATGCTGTGCGACAACAGCCAATTACTCTACAAAAACGACGAAGCCACCTACCGCGGCTTCGCCAACTTCCAGGCCGCACGCGAAGTACGACAACTGCGCGAACAATTTAATTATGTGTGGCAATACGCAGAGGAAGAGCCGGAGTTTAAACAGTTAAGCCTCTGACCTTTGGGCTGGATGCTATAGCCACACTCCAGGCTATCCATCGGATGAAGCGGAAAGGATGATTTGACCGGGGCTGACAGTCACTTGCAGCTCGGTACCAATCGGCAGGTTAGCCTGCTCCAGCCAATAACCTTTGAGCAGGATAAACGGCACAAACCGCGGGCGGGACTTTTTGCGGAAGGTCGGGCTGTGGAACTGATAATCGTAATAGCCTTCGCGGACTTTGAGCTGGCGATGGTAGGGAAACTTTGCAGTCGAGCGGAACTCTGGCTTATCATTGCGCTTAGCCATAATGGACTCCTGTTTAGTCTGTTGTGGTTAGCTGCCTCTGGGTGTTACCGCACTCAGGGGTAGCGCCTTTGTTTAAAGGGTTTTGAATGTAAGAATTGCTGCTTGAATGCTCCTTTATTTGGGTTGCAAGCAGGGATAATGAAACACCAAGAAGCTGTATAAATCAACAGTTTCTTGGTGTTTTTTTATGCGGGGGGAGCTGGGGGAGTTTACGTCTAACGTCGCACTCCGCAGAAAAATTGTCCGACGGCAGCGCCTTGTTAGCACTTTTTGCTGAGATACTGTTTACGGCCTTCATAGTCGCTCATATTGTTTGGAAATGGCCTTTTACAATTCGCACATATTGCCCTTTGCGTTTGGCCTCGCCTATAGATAAGCCTGTAGAGGCTACCTGGCATCCAGGGCTTATCAATAACCTCCAGTTCACTTTCACCGATATAACCGCACTCTGGGCATGCACACAAATAAAAGAAACGATCAGGTAGATTCGTTTCAAGTAGATCTATGAATTGAGCTGCCACTCCCTTTATGTATTCACTTTTATTTTCAGGGGTTAATCCGGTGTTAAAAATACAGTCTGAGCGGTCATTTACCATCCAAAGATCTTCGCTTAGCTCATCCCAAATACTATAGATTGCTTCGTAATCAGATTTCAAATAGAAGCTTTCTAGAATACCTACGCCTTTTTCTGGTTCAAGATCACCAGACACGATTTGCTTACAAAGAGCTTTCGCATAGATTTTTAGGCCTTTCTTTTTATCGGGAAGAGATAAACCAAGATCCTTAAGCGATTTTTGAAAATATATTTCAACTTCTTCTGAGTCAGGATGTCGTTCATATCCCATACTGGCTAGAATAGCGACATTTTCAGACTCAACATTTTCATACAGCAAAGACTCAGCCCATTCCGTATAGTCTTTCGAATAGGCACTACCTAAAGCGCGTTTTCCAGTAAGCAGTTCAAATTTCATATGAGCACTAACGCCCGGCACAGCGGGCAACTTGTAGCAGCAGCGGAAAGTTAGTCCACTGCTGCTGATTGTTATGGCTGTCGACTCGTTGGCCTGGTGTTATAAGGGCGCAAGAAGAAAGAGTCATTCATTTCGCGATAGCTGACATTGACGTCGTGACACATTGCCTTGATCAGGACGATCAACTCATCTTCGGAATCTACCCCAGGAGTAGTAACGGCTTTGTGGTGACGATTTAGAGCGTTCATCACCTTCGCTGAGCTATGGTACGCAATGAATATCTCGTTTAATGCTCGAGAGAATTCGTCGCCAGTCAAATCGTACCGATTCGCCATGAACCGCTTTAGCGTGTCCAGTTTCGATTTTCGCTGTTCATGGCGCCTGTAGTAAAAGGTTGATACTGCTACTCCGGCCAAGCCCGATACTAAAGATGATAGGACCATCCACAAAATTTGTTCGTTGCTCAACGCTGTCTCCGATTGCCATAACGCCTGAATTAAGCCGCGCCGCGTAGCGGCATGATCTTCCCCCGATAAAATAGACACACTTAGTTACACACTAAACGTTCTTCATATTCAACGGGACTTTGGTAATTAATACCCGAATGCAACCGGGCTGTATTGTAAAATCGGTTTATATACCGTCCGATAGCCGAACACAACTCCTTCAAACTCTCAAGCGTACTCCCACGAATCAATTCTGTTTTCAAACTGTGGTAAAACGATTCCATGTGTGCATTATCGGTGCAGCAACCAACACGATTGACACTGTGTTCCAATCCATGCCACCTGAGCATGGATTGGTATTCATGGCCAATAAATTCCACACCTCTATCTGAGTGAACAATAACTCCCCTGGGATAAGCCGTTCTACACGCTTTTTACCAACGCAATGTCCCTGCTTTTCAAGTGCTTTCTGAATGCGTGGGCTTCCATAGCGCCCCTCACTTTCTGTGTAGATCTTTTGAATCAACTGACTTACGGATGTATTCCAAGGCCATCTGCCACATCGTTAATTTTGTAATCAGGATCGCTACTGAGCTTGACCGCCCGGATTTTAAATTCTGTTGAATAAGCCCATGTCCTACGTGGATTTTTGTACCTTGGCATAATGACACCTTCTCGTTAGAAAAAGTGTCTACTAAATCGGGGGAGGTTCACCATCCGTTTGATTGCTTTGTATGATTGATTTCGACCGTTTCCATCAAATTCATAACGCGATAAGGTGGAGCCCATACCTGCGTCAACAGGTATTCAGTAAGGTAGCCCGATTGATTACTGGCGCCGTATATCGAGCCCGTTAACAAGCGTGGGCACCTTACTGATTCTACTTTTAACTCGAACAGTCGAATGGGCTCCAAGCCCGAATGTAGCAAGGGTGAGTTATGAATACAACTACCAACGCACACATTGATTGCCGCGAAAGACATGTAGGAATCGACATCGGTAAAAGCATGCTGGATGTGTGCATTTACGAACTTGATGTTTATTTGCAACACCCCAACACCCCGGAAGGAATTCGCACGTTACTGAAAAAACTATCGCGTTACAAGCTGACCCGCATTCTGGTTGAGGCAACCGGTGGCTACGAACGCGGCTTGGTAGAAGCCTGCACGGAAAAAGAATTGCCGGTCATCATTGTGCAGCCAACCCAGGTGCGCCAGTTCGCCAAAGCCCAAGGCATTATTGCCAAAACGGACAAGCTGGATTCGCGCTTAATCGCACGATTTGGTGCTGTAATGAAGCCGGAGGTTAGGCCATTAAACAGTAAAAAAGTCCGCTATATCAGAGACTTGTTATCGCGTAAGCGTCAATTGAATGAGATGCGAACCCAGGAGCTCAACCGTCAGCACAAGGCGCCTGCCATACTGGCAGCAACGCATAAGCGCCTGATCAAAGTGCTTGATAAAGAGATCGAATGGGTCAACCAGTTACTGGCCAAAGCGGTCAGCGAAGTGACCGAATGGCAGCGCACTTATGAGATTTTAAATTCTGTTCCAGGTGTGGGTGATGGCGTCACCTTTACCTTGCTTTTGCACGATATTGACCATTTTCCTTCTTAACATCCCCTTCCCCCAAAACAATATCTACATTTCTACGAAAAGCAGCAATACAACCACTGGTACTACCTTTTTTACACAACTCATCTATTGCACCCTCCATGCTTTCTCTATTTTGAATCGTTACCCAACGTTGCTTCTCTAAAAATTTAACAGGATCTCCGCTTGCATACCTATGCTGCAACTGGAAATAAGCTGTCTGCACCAAGTGAAACATGGCACCATGACCACTTCCCGACAATACCAGATTATTGCTTTCTTCATCATCAGGTGGCTCTTCAATCCATTTCCCGCCCGTCGCTGCATCGCCAAAAGCAGTAGCAAACTTTTTCGCAACCTGCACAGAGACCTGTGGGTTCAAACCTTTATTGTCACATTTGAGATCCGCTTGAGTAAGTGTTTCATCGGGATCTGGTTCATCCTGAGGATTAATAAGTGCACCACAAGTCATTTCCCAACCTAAATACGCAATCGTTGCAAGCACAACAGGCGTTGAATAACGCATATTGCCTTTATTTCGTACAAAACTAACCAAAGAGCGCTGCCCTGCCTTCAAATTCAATGTCACTGCGGCTTTTAAGGTACTTGGTGAATGAAGGTATTTCACAAAATCTTTCGCATCAGCGCCCTTCAAACTCTCTTTAATAACCTTGATAGCATCGGGTAATGCTTTAGCCTCAGCAGAAGATACTCTCGTAGCCACTGTCGCTAATGCTTTTCCAAATGCACGACCAGAAATACGCACAACAGTACCAGTTACACCGGCATGAGCCTGACTCATCATCCAACCCAGCGGCAACGCCGGTTGTTGTGGCTCAAACAAGGCTACTTCCGGTATTTCCCCTTCACCATCCCAACCCTCCGCCGGCAGCGCCAGGTATTCCACCCAGCTCAGAATGTCCTCTCCACTGTCCACCGTCCTGAACATAAACTCCAAACCCTTCCTCGCCTCAGGGTCGTTGTACATCTCCGCTATCACGATAAAGAACGGGATCATGTGCCACAGAATATCGAACTGCCCCTTCTTCGCCCGCGAGATCACTCCGCTGAACATGCCCCCAAAATACTTCAGGAACTTGGGATTAATCCCTTTCAAGGTTTTAAACAGAACACCCAGGCTCTTCGCAAATGGCTGTAAAACCCGACCCGGCGGTAGATAGGTCGCTGCGATGATCAGGTTGACGATAAACGTATCTCCCTCAAACTTGTCCGGATCCGTGACCGCATAGGCCAACTGTTGCAGTACTATCCCCAACTCCTGTACCGGCAGGAAGAAACCCACCACACTCATCACTCCACCCCAGAATCCCGCATGGGCCTGCGGGAACAGGAAGTTCAGCGGCAGGGCAACCGTCTGCAAATCCAGCGGGGTGCCCTCGCTGTGCATTCCCGCCATCACCTCGAAGGCTTGCAGGGAGATCAGCGACGCATATTGGTGAACCTTATCGGTATGCACCGCTACACGATGCAAGCTGATCTGGCCTCCATGTTCATGCAGCTTGCCGGTACTCCTGAGAGAAAGGGTTTCCAGTTCCTCCACCAGGGTGACGGTGGTTTGGGTGCTGCCATCGGCAAAGGTCAGTACCGGTGATGAAGCCCAGTTGTACCATTTGAGATTGTCGAGATAGCCGTTGAAGGCGCCGGCAATGACCAGGTCATGATTGGCTTCGGGGTCGTCATTGCCGCTGCTGTTGCCACTCCAGAGATAATCCACCGCACCGCTGGCCGGGGTTTCGTAACGCTGGTCGTTGACCCACAGTTCCAGCTTGCCCCCCTGATAACGGGCAGAGACCTGATACCAACGGGCGGGAAAGATCGGATTACTGGTGACCGTAAAGTCACCTTCAGTTGTACGTACACGGTAGCTGAAGCGCATACCGCTGTAACTCAGGCGCTGGCCACCTTGCCCCAGGTTGACCAGATCACCGCCAACCTCACCCTTGGGATACACCTCCAGGGTAAAACCCGTGTTCTGCGCTAAACCCAGGGCACTGACACCATCGCCCCAGGCCTTGCTGGTGCCCGGATTGAACGCCATGCTCGTGCCCGCTCCCAGGCGGGCATTCTGCTGCGGCGATACCTGCATTCCCTTTAACGGGAAGCGACCGCCGTCATCATCCAGGGTGTTGTCATCTATCTGGTTAAAGAAATAGGCCGCGATAGGCGCAAGGTTCGGATCGTGGCTATCCCCGAGGGTTACGGTGATTGGCTCGCCTACGGAACCCTTGACCTGGATACTGGCCGCCGTTTCGTAGGGAACATTAACGCCAACACCGTCGAACCGATCATAGGTGAAGGTGCCATTACCGGCGCGGTCACCTATGACCGCTGCATTGGCCACCTCCAGGTCACGCTCTTCCGGATTGGCATAATTAACGCTGAAGGCCTGACGCTTGACCGAGGTGCGCAATACCTGTGCGGTGATTTCACCAATCCCCTGGGAGCCCGGTGCGGTTACGGTGGTCGTGGCTTTATGGTTTTACCACTCGCTGTCCTCAGGATTATCCATATACAAATCCTGAACACCGCAAAGCTCCAATAACTCACGGATTTTGGGCAACAAATCAAAGATGATCCAGCCGCCATTAACACAGGTTTCAAATTGATTGCCATCCTGTTCCCAGGATTCAAAAATTAACGCTTCACCACCCGCATTACTTTTATCGCACTCGTCCATAATTTCAGTGATAAGTGCTGATGCCTGTTCACCAAATCGGTCAAATTGTTCTTCCAGCCAGGCACCACGTTTGTGGTCACACAAGCCTTCGGCTAGCTGTACCCAAAAGTCAGTATCCTTTTCAGGGCTGGTGAATTTAATATCGACATAAATTTCCATGCAGCTTATTGATTACCTTTTTTAGCTTCTTGCCATAATTCTTTAATTTCATTAGACACAACTAAAGAATCTAGAACCATAGGGAAATTAGTCAAAAATTTCATTCTAGCCTCAAGAGCATCCCCATCCAAAGAACCTACTTGCGACTGACAATCGATTATCGATTTGAACATAGATTTAATTATTTTAGCCGCCCTATGAATAAACTCACCTTCATCATCTTTTTCAAAAACATTATCCGGAAGCTGTTCAAGATAACTAGAAAAATAATTTATTTTTGTAATCCACTTTGGCTCATTAGCATAAAGGCCCGACAACCACCCTTTAATACCTAGAGAAAATTTTGCTGCAATTTTTCCGTAATCAATGTCAAAGCCAACTATTTTTTTTTCTTTTCCTACAGGAACACGTGATGCAATCACTGGCCGAAAAATTTCACCTGCAAAATAATCCCACATCGCAAGCTCCTGACTCTCATCAAGCGCACGACCGGACATATCGCCAAACTGGAAATAAAATATTTTTTCAAACTCCGATGCTGCTTCCTTTGTATCAAACATATGCTCAAAAATATAATCCCATGCCTCCGGTGTCTGAATTGGGAACCAGTAGAACTTGGCACCATCACTCATTTCTTCGCCATCACGAAGAGTCCCTGTCATAAAATAATGATGAACTTTTTCAACCTCCTTTTTCCTTAATCCTTCACTCAGGCTTTCTCCTATAGGCTTCCATAGCGCCTCTCGCCTTTTTATCCACTCCGGGTCTTTTGTAATCGACAAATCAATCATGCTGACTCCTATAACTCTTCTTCTTTGATAGCCTCTAATGCCTCTTCAAACCCTATTGAGGCCAGAGACTGTAAAAACTCTTTCAAATCCGCATATTCAATATGGTCTTTAGCAGTAATATTTTTACCCATATTGGTTTCAAATATATCCTTGTACTTTCCTTGATGCTCCTGAATCGGCTGGGTCAATCCACCATAGATAGTATCTTTATCATTTTGATTACCCAAACCAGGCGACACTTCAAGCTTGTTAGTCTTGGGGGACTTGATTTTAAATTTCTGGAAGCGCCATTTAAAATCATTTGATACCGATATAACCTGATTCTGATCCTGCTCATCTAAAGGCATACGTGCATGTTTAACATTAGCTGCTGCCCTGTCCAGAGAAAATTGCTTGGGCAATACATATTCACTGCCTTTATGACCTTTACCCAATCCCCACGCCTCAAAGGGTTTTCCTTTCGTCGCCGCAAGCTTTGTCAGACCTGGCCCCGTATCCGATAACGCAGAATAGGACTTCAACTCAATCCATTGCTCTGCACCATTACCTGACTCCAGAACAATATCCACTCGGCGATTGTATGATCCATAAATATTCTCTTTAAAGTTACTATCTTTTCTATTAGTTGCATCCTCATAGTCAACTCTTTTTTCGCTATCTTTATACAACCAAATCCACCGATTCCCCTCAATAGCCTTGATTTTCTTACCTCCTGCACGATGCAGTATTTGATAGTACGCAATCTGGTTCAGGTGATACATGGCTCCATGACCATGGGCAAAATCCCGGTAATTTTCGCCCTCATCAACTATCGGTTCTTCATCAAATTCCTTGGTTATAGAATCCGCCAACACTCGCTCATAAAGGCTATAAACTTCCCAACGGTTTTTCCCTCCGGTAATACCTTTATCGTCACACTCCAAAGCGGCAAGATTATCTGATGCACTTGCTTTTTCTTCTGCAGTAGCATCTTTCTTTTCGCCTGATTTAATATCCAACAACCTGCCACAAGCAAGTTCCCACTCCAAATAAGCTACTGTGGCAATAAACGTTATTGGTTTATAACGAGCATTAGTTTTACCCTTCAGGAAATTAGCCACACCTTTCGCACCTTGTCTAACCGCAACACCCGTTGCAGCCACCAGTAACCCAGGTTTAAACAGGTATTTTCTGATAGCCGCTGCATCGGCTGATTTTGCCGTTTGTACAATCACTTTTAGCGTATCCGGCAAATGCTCAGCAGATTCTTTACTAATCCTATTGACTGCTTTGGCCAGAGAAGCGCCAGCCACTTTCCCACTGATTCTCTTAAGCACATTCTTCTGCGCATAAGCCTGATTCATCATCCAACCCAGCGGCAACGCCGGTTGTTGTGGTTCAAACAAGGCTACTTCCGGTATCTCTCCATCGCCATCCCAACCCTCCGCCGGCAGCGCCAGGTATTCCACCCAGCTCAGAATGTCCTCTCCACTGTCCACCGTCCTGAACATAAACTCCAATCCCTTCCTCGCCTCAGGGTCGTTGTACATCTCCGCTATCACGATAAAGAACGGGATCATGTGCCACAGAATATCGAACTGCCCCTTCTTCGCCCGCGAGATCACTCCGCTGAACATGCCCCCAAAATACTTCAGGAACTTGGGATTGATACCCTTCAGCGTCCTGAAGAGGACTCCCAGGCTCTTCGCAAACGGCTGCAAGACCCGCCCCGGCGGCAAATAGGTCGCTGCGATGATCAGGTTGACGATAAACGTATCTCCCTCAAACTTGTCCGGATCCGTGACCGCATAGGCCAACTGTTGCAGTACTATCCCCAACTCCTGTACCGGCAGGAAGAAACCCACCACACCCATCACTCCACCCCAGAATCCCGCATGGGCCTGCGGGAACAGGAAGTTCAGCGGCAGGGCAACCGTCTGCAAATCCAGCGGGGTGCCCTCGCTGTGCATTCCCGCCATCACCTCGAAGGCTTGCAGGGAGATCAGCGACGCATATTGGTGAACCTTATCGGTATGCACCGCTACACGATGCAAGCTGATCTGGCCTCCATGTTCATGCAGCTTGCCGGTACTCCTGAGAGAAAGGGTTTCCAGTTCCTCTACCAGGGTGACGGTGGTTTGGGTGCTGCCATCGGCAAAGGTCAGTACCGGTGATGAAGCCCAGTTGTACCATTTGAGATTGTCGAGATAGCCGTTGAAGTCGCCGGCAATTACCAGGTCATGATTGGCTTCAGGGTCATCATTGCCGCTGCTGTTACCACTCCAGAGATAATCTACCGCGCCACTGGCCGGGGTCTCGTAACGCTGGTCGTTGACCCACAGCTCCAGCTTGCCCCCCTGATAACGGGCAGAGACCTGATACCAACGGGCGGGAAAGATCGGATTACTGGTGACCGTAAAGTCACCTTCAGTTGTACGTACACGGTAGCTAAAGCGCATACCGCTGTAGCTCAGGCGCTGGCCACCTTGCCCCAGGTTGACCAGATCACCGCCAACCTCACCCTTGGGATACACCTCCAGGGTAAACCCCGTGTTCTGCGCTAAACCCAGGGCACTGACACCATCGCCCCAGGCCTTACTGGTGCCCGGATTGAACGCCATGCTCGTGCCCGCTCCCAGGCGGGCATTCTGCTGCGGCGATACCTGCATTCCCTTTAACGGGAAGCGACCGCCGTCATCATCCAGGGTGTTGTCATCTATCTGGTTAAAGAAATAGGCCGCGATAGGCGCAAGGTTCGGATCGTGGCTATCCCCCAGGGTCACGGTTACCGGCTCACCCACCGCGCCCTTGACCTGGATATCGGCGGTCGTTTCGTAAGGGACATGGACGCCGACACCATCGAACCGATCATAGGTGAAGGTGCCATTGCCGGCGCGGTCACCTATGACCGCTGCATTGGCCACCTCCAGGTCGCGCTCTTCCGGATTACCATAGTTAACGCTGAAGGCCTGACGCTTGACCGAGGTGCGCAGTACCTGTGCGGTGATTTCACCAATCCCCTGGGAACCCGGTGCAGTTACGGTGGTAGTGGCTATTCCGTTGGCATCGGTGATTAATTCCGTGGCCTGCAAATAACCGTAAGTGCTGCCCAGGCTGACATCGATACCCGCTGCCGGTGCCCCATCCTGATCCGTGACCGTAACAACGACAGGGCCGGACTTGCCGGCCTCCAGATTCGTCGGCGCAGACAGCGCTACATTGAGTGGACGCACATTCAGATCAATCGTGTGGGACTGGTCGCCGACATGAATGGTCAGCCTGGCCTGCTCGGCATAATCGCCACCTTCCATCGTGACGCTCGCACGGCCGCTGCTCGTCGCCGTATCCGCCGACACTGTCAGCAACGCCCCTTCCGGGAAAAAGCTGACACCCGTACCGTCCGCCACCAGGTTATTGTTTTTATCCCGGATAACAAAGGTGACGGTGGTTTGCCCAAGGCCGCCGACCGATAGGTTGCCCTGGGATTGATCCACCGAAATCTGGGCCGGTACACCGGGAACCACTTCAAATTTAGGCAATTCGGCCTTGGTTTCCTCAACCCCCACCAGCTTGATGGCAACACGGGTAGAAGCGCCGGTTACCGGTGGTAAACGCACTTCGTTAAAGAAAACACCTTGGTCATCATCGCTTTCAGAGGTGGTTTCCAGGCTGGCGCCAGGCGCGCTCCAATTAACCACGATGGGGGTTTTGATTTTTTCTGAACGGTCTGCATAACCCAGCAGCCGCGCCTGTAATGGCACTACGGGATCGTCGGCACTGACATAAAGGGTACGTCCTGCATTTGCATCAAAGCCTGCAAGCTGGGTATCCAGAATGAGGTGTTCAAAGGCATATTCCCAGAGTATGTTCCCTGCATCCTGATTGGAATACAAACGAATCGTCAGGAAATCCTCCGGAGACAATCCGGCCAAGTGCTCTATGTTTTCAAAGCGTATTTGCTGGTTTGGCTCGACACTAAGGCGAATTTCTTCCTCCCCCAGTGCCAATACCAAATCCTGTGGGCCATCTATAGGGTTCAGTCGATCAACACCAGCCCCAAATAATGAATACAACACCTCGATCAGTTTGTCCGTCGATGCAATAACAGGTGTTTTTGCATCAAAGATATTGGTTTTTTCCTCTACACCATCATCCCGTTCAGTAATACGGTTAATCTCTGCAATTTCCAGCTCATATTGACTGAACTGATATTCGGGGCGATAACTCCACGAATAGGTTGGCAGGGGTTTTATGAGATCAACTACAGGCTCAGAACTCTCGTCATCGTCTTGCTCACGCTTGAGATCACGATAGGCCTTATAAATCTGCCATGTATCATTTTCATCAAATAATGGGGTTAAGAATGGCGTGAATTTTTGTGGTCGCCCCTCAAGGCCAACGCCGAAATTGGTACCGCTGAAATCCGGCTTTTCATTTTTCTGGGTGCCGGATACATGAACATAAAAATGCTCAGGGGTCGTCAGGTTATCGCTGATTTTCAGAACCTGGGTGTTACGCCCAGGGGGAATAGGGAAATTGGCCAAGTCACTTGGCGATACAGCCACCAGGCTCTGATTGCCCGCAGCACGCGCCAATCGACCGGTCAGCCCATACTGTTTCCCATTATCCTCACTTAATCCCTCCGGCAATGGGCGGCCATCGTGATCCAGCCACTCGGTAAAAACCTCGATAGCTGTATCGCTGGTTAAGGCTGCACCTTCCTGCCCAACCAAATACTCTTTATCTTTGTTTTCGGCATTCACAACCCCCTTGTCCAGAGTATATTTGCGCTCCGCCCAGATCTTCAGGTTTGGCGGCTCAAGGAAGGTATCTTCAAGTTTTACACTGAGTAAACTGCCACTGTTCATGCTGGCATCCGTTAATTGGATGCGCTGAGTCCCCACATAACCGGTAGCACGATTGATGACCACCAGGCGAATCCACTCCCCTGATTTGAGGTGATCCGCCTCTCGCTTGCGCAACGGCTCTGCCAAACGATAGTCTTCCGCCCAATCTTCCCAATTCTTGCTACGGTTAATCGCCCCTATATTCAGGTTGTGGTCCATGGGTCCACGCAACATCAGGCGATAGAAGTAGGACTGCTCACCTTCTCCCAAGCCGATATCCACCCGACTACTAATTTCTTCATCCTTTAACCCCTGGCGCTCCAAAACCAGTTTTCCGGTTGACTCACGGAATACCAAAATATCGGTATTTTTAAAATCATCTTTACTAATAGATTTGAGTAAACCATTGCTCTGGAATTTCTTTTCTGTATCGGCCAGCCGAACAAAATCAGGCTCTGAATCCGTTGCGCCAGAACCTTTTTTAATCGACGAACTGAGATATATCCCTTGAAGTGCAGCAGGATCTTGCAGGTTTTCCAAACTTTCGGCGGGGTAAGGCTCAAACACCTTTTTCGTAGAACCATCTTCTTGCGGCTGGTCTACCATACGCCCCAAAACAACGGTGTCATATTCACCATCACCATCAAAATCATAATGGTTTTGTGAAATGCGCTTATTATCCGCGGTTTCGGCTTCGTACTCGGTAATATTGGTTACCGATATTGGTGAGCCATCAGGATTGCGCAGGAAAATCCGGCCAGAAAGGAACATCACATCAACTTTCAAATCAATACTATAGAAATATGTGGACAAGGAGGCAGCCATCGCAGAAGCATTGACATAAGCCGCAAGCCCTAAAAAACCACCAACAGGTAATGGATCGTAACAATATGTCCAGTCCTGACGACGCAAATAATAAGGAATCAGTGGTGCGCCATAAGGGCTAAAATTGGCGTAATGCAGTTCGGCCCAGACATCTGTTGTATAGTCAAATCCTCCCGGGCAATAGGGGAGATAAAAACGCATACTGTATTTGCCTTGACTGTCTGTTAATGCCAGACTGCCTGGAAATACCTCCGGGCTGATATATACCTTTACGTGCTTAACTGGCCCGAAAATTTCATCATCATATTTACGTATTCCGCTATAAAACTCCTGCGATTCATTAGGGTCGCCAAAGAAGCCCACCCGTGGAGCAATATTGTTCACCGTACTGTGAATGACCTGTCCTTTATCATTTAGCAACAATGTTCCTTTTTCCGGGATCCCGGGTGCCTCTTGAGAAAGATCTACACTAAACGATAATAAGACCAATGGTTCCCAGGCACCCGAGTGACCACTTGTCAAAATACGGTTACTCTGCCCTCGAACCAACACACTTTTTACATAGGATTTCAGCTGTGGCTTAATGATATTGGTCTTGCCATCTGCCGCCTTGTAATCGGTCTGTTTAAATTTTTCGACTGAAACTATCTCTGCATCCTTAGCCAGATCATCCTTTCGGCTTTCCATATAGACATCGTACCGGGCCTTTTCCATACGATATTCATGTACAGAAATAATGCTGAGATCCTTAAACTCCCCGGTCCAGTTAACAACACTGACCTCTTCCCCATCCTCGTTATATTCCACCAGGATCGGTTTACCCTGAGTGTCCAGCACCATAGCACGAGCCATCACTGCACCATGCTTGAAGGCTTCCCCTGCAGGGGAAAGTGCACTGTATAAAAAGAGGAAAGCCAGGCAGATAAACCGGGGGAGCAGCCGAGAGAGATTTAACATAATTATGCCTAAAATCCGTGTCAGTTCAGTTGTTGTCTATTTCACTCAAGGCAGCAAAGCGACTTAGTGACAATAAGTATCGAAATAGGTATCTTTTTTATTAACAAGGAGGAAGAGGAAATATATCAGCATTATATATAAATAAAAACGACAGTCTCCTGTCATTTTGTCACAAAAATCAACATATAAACGGAGTAAATACCCGCTATTTCCTTGTCTTACAGGCCTATTACCCTCCCGATAGCGAACACCGGATGATGAGTGTCAACGAACTCACCTCAAATAACCAAACTACGCTACTACCATTCGGTAAGCGTCACGTTATTTGATTGGGTACCACTATGAGCATTAATTGCAGGACCAATACCACCAAAAGTGTTTATTCTTGCATTCTGATTAGCGGTTAATGCTGTATCCTGATTAACCGTCTCATCAAAACCTGCCGTATCTTGTATGCGAAGGTTTCGATAGGCTTTCGTGACGATGTTACCTGCCCCTGGTCGAGCCGCTACACCATTATTGTTCTCAATAGTACTCAAAATACGTGCATTGCTGTATGAGTTTGCCCCATAATTACTCACCGGAACGATGTGATCAATTTGCGGCTCGTTATTACTTGCATAATTTCGATCTAATAACTGTTGCCCACTGTGATCTGACTCCCCCCCTACAACAGGAGCAGGCAAAGGAACGGCTCCTGTTGCATTTGCCATATTATTTGCATATATGCCTGCGGCAATATTCATAGGGCCACCACCATAATGAAATCGTGTTGAACCGGTAAGAGTAGTTCTGGCCCTATAATTATTGGGAACATCCGGTTCTCGCCCTATATGAACCCGTTGTACCACAGGAGAGTTTTCCATTTTAGTTTGCATAGCACGCTGAACCAAAACCTGGGGGCTATCTTGCATAAGGCTCTGCTGCTGAACAACATTGGAAGCTCGATTATCAAAAAATTTCGAAAGTCCATTGTTATTGCTTTTGGCCTGCAATGTAATATTTGAAGAACTCATTTTTGCTAACGTAGAATAAGACATAAAAACCTCAACCAGCTGAATGTAAATTCAAAAATAAAATTTTATAAATTCCCATTATTCAGGCAACAAATGAAGGCTACTTTTAAATTCCCGCTTCCACAATCTATTTAAATGACTTTCGGCTTCCGCATCATTTATGACACCATAATTATTTATATCCACTAATTTTTCAGCAGATAAAAGCGTAGGGGTAATAATGTTCTCACCGGAAATGGTTTCCAAGATAGCCAACCCGGCATAAATTCCACTTTGTCCATATTTCGGTATGATTTGAACTACAGCAGGCTCATTTTTAAGATGAGAATTAACACCGATTAATATCAGCCGATTCTTAACGGGAAAACCATAATATTGATATTTCGCTGTTGTATTCACATTTAAGGGATATTGAATTGTTGCATGTAGATATCCAGGTAATTCAGCATTACCAAAATCAAAATCCCTGTAAATCCACTTTCCCACTCCATCTCTTGTTGTATATAGATAGCCAAAAAATCTTCTCCTAAATGGGATAAGTTCTTCTTCCTTAGACCGCCATGGAATGAGTAACAATTCATTTATCATCCTTAACACCCCTTCAAAAGGTGTTGGAGAAAAAACCAACGAGATAACTGAAGTCAGCCCGAAACCAATAATCACCCCACCAATAGGGGTCAACACTGTTTTTATAAATTGACTGTCCTCTAACAAAGCAGCTATTGATACAATCAGAATCCCCAAAATAAACATCAAAATCAAACTAAATATTTTTTTCTTTTTATCATCCAGTGAATATTCTACTGTTACATTTTCATTTTTCATGGTGTCCCTCATTAGATGTCGAATTCACGGAAAGAAAAAGCCAATCCCTACCCATAAGGAAAATATATCAATCAAAAGACATCAATAAAATTCATTATAAAATCAGGCTAGCCACAGAAATGGGGCATTTCAACTAAAAAATCTCTTGAGATATACACCTTAGCCTTCACCGGCACAAGTATCTCATCATTACTACGTATCAATGATCCTCTCCCAGCCCCTCCGGTAACAAGCGCTCCTCCTTGTCACACCACGTGGTATAGATTGTAATCTTTTCATCACTGCTCAAGCTCGCGCCGTCTGTACCAATCACATTATTGGCAGTCGTCTTGCCTTTATCCGGGCCGCATTACTGGTCGTCTTCCTCCAAGCTTATATTAACGCAACTGCTAATCTCTTCATCTTTCAAACCGCTGCAATCCAGTATTAACTGGCCTATGGGTGGACAAAAAGGCAGGACAGCCTTTTTGCACAGCGAAGCTGCCCGAAGGGCGAGGCACAGGGATGTGCCGAGTGAATCACGAAAAACTTCATTTTCTTTATACCTAAAAACAAAAACGGCAAGGGATTTTCATCACTTGCCGTTTTTATCAATCACTCAATATAAACTATTTCAACACATCAGGATCATTCAGCAATGGGTCGTGCATTTCGGGAATGAGCTGTCCGACCTGGCCTGGACATTCACTCTTGCTGGGATAGCCTTTTTGCCAAGTTAGATTCTTAGCTTCCAGCCAGCTCTTGACAGTATCTGATGCAGTAGATTGCTTTTGATATTCACCATTCACCAGTTTGTAGTGGATATAGGTATCACGAATCTTTTCAAAGCCTTTGACCGGGTCTTTCTTCAACCTCGACTGATAAAACTTTCGCCATACCAATATACCTTGCGTGTTTTCAGCTTCAAAACTACCCACATATATCTTTGCATATCCACGATAACCAATATCAGTAGTACCCAATTCTTCGTATAGCTTACGGGAACCATATTGCGGATCATTATCTTCATTCGTCAGCGCCAATCCGTTCTCAATCAACTCTGGCCAGTTTATCCAATCGGGATTATTGTACATAACTGCAAATATGGTCTTTTTCTTCTCTGGCGAGAAAATCACAAAGTCATTCATTAAAAATATAGCCAGGTCTGCTTTGCCATCTCCTGTCAGATCACCATAACGCAGTGAATTATGGTTAAAGCATCCATACAGGCCAAGCTCATCCTCATTGTATGCTGAACGGAACGGGATCAATATGCCGTGATCCTGAATTCGCTCTATGTACTCCGCCTCTATAAATTCTTGGGATCCCCAGCGACCTGTCCACCAAGGTGTCATACAATCCTCTGGCTCATCATCAACTGCGCAAGGACTGGCAGCTCCCAGTTTCCAACTACCGAGGTATTGTTTAGTAGACACATTCACCCCGTAAATATGATAGTTATCATAAAGGCGATACCAATTATTTCCTGCCCCCATATTGGTATATGCCAAACTTAATGAATCACTTAACCCATTATCTTTAACAACTTGCGATATAACTTGAGAAGCAACCTTTTCTTCGCTTGTCCTTTGCGTTTTACCAAAATCACTTGGCACTGCATTTACCAACTGAATTTCTTGGGAAAATACAAATGAAGAACTGAACATAAGTAATAATGCAAAATTTTTCATTTATTAAAACCTTAATTTCATTATGAACAGGCAATATTGCCAATACGAGATTTTATATCCCCGTTTTCATCAAGCGGAGCAGCATCAGTTCTAACTTGAGTCCAATTCTTACCATTTATCCACTCCCGTTCCCCATACGCAAAACACCAATCCTGACCAGCCTTCGGATTAGACTGCATTTTGATGGAACCATCAGGATTTTCCTCCGGCTGCCCACCTGCGTCCAATACCGGAATCTGATCCGGCTCCACACCACCTTTCCAAATATACTGGCGATAAGGTAAACCAAACTTATCCGTACTATTGCGCACATCGATACTGTATTCACAAGGCGCACAACTTCCCTTAGGCCGGTTTTTCAAAATAGTCGGCCAACTCTGGCTACCCGGTGAAGCGTTATACATCGCAATACCTTTTGCCAATAACTCGTATTTATCATCTGATGCAGACAATGATTTAAACGCCCCACACGTACTCCCAGTACAATTTTTATAACCCTTCGGCCCATTCGTGCCATGGGCTTTGGTCTGGCCACTGGTATTAAATACCAGATAAAAGGGGCCTGGGTGATTCAACCCTGTTGCATCCGCTGTTGTCGGCTTGGCTGAGGTATGAATGATAAATCCTTTCAGGTTGTCTAATGGATCAAAGTAGTTCAAACCGGCATTCTTATGCACTTTATACGGCTCCCGACTATAACGAAAATGAAACTGAACCTGGTTATAGCTCATACTACCCAACTCGTCTGCGCCACCCTCTGTCATCCTAAATCCTGTAAATGGACGACCACTTACGCTCCCCCAATGACTATCCGCTTCACGCGCTTTCCAAGCAACCAACAAATCTACCCGACTTTTTGCTGCCTTATCCAGGCCAGCCAATTCAAGAACAGTTTCATGAATCGCCTGCGTATAGGTAGCCGGGGCATCTGCATTAAAGCCATTTTGCCACAAGTCCGCTGCACTGCTGAGCCAGGTATCTGCATCAGGATGTTTTGCAATAAGAACCTTGGTGTTGTCGCCAGGATTTACATAATCCACCGCCAGTAGTGTCTGTGTATTACGGTATTTTGAATACACCTGATAGTATTCCCCCCAACGACCACCCAGGTCTTTTAAGGTCTGGTTATCGACTATACCGCTGGAGTCTTTACCTCCACTGCGACTGAATTTTCCTGCTTCCTTCGCAGAAATATGCCGCCCCTGGAACCGGCGTACCATTCCCTCCATTGCCACTTTACCCGCTGTGCAAGTATCCCATCCACCACTGTAAATATTCCTTATTTTCGCATCGGTGCCATCACAAGTTTGTGTATGACCTCTGTTTCCACCCCGATCAGAATTAATCCGATTGCCGGCCAATCCCGCATTTGAATTGGCCTGGTAATTTGAACCCTTTTGAGGACTAATCCCCAACTGCCACAACATCGCCTCCAACATAGCAACATCACTTCCCTTCATCGGCGCTTCCGTTCCTGTAGCCGGTTTGAGTTCACGAGTGTTAAATGTAAATGTCTGATCAAAATATTTCGTCAACTTCACCGGTGTCACTACACCACTGGAACCCGTCCCCTGCACGGGAATCGTATACTCAGCCTTCATCGTGGCAGCTACGCCCTTATCAGCCGTTTGTGTGCCTGCCCAATTGCTCCAGTCAGTTTCCTCCTCCTGACCATCCTTCACTGGCTCCCAATACACACTCCAGTCCCCGGTGGTATTCGGCAACTGTGGAATACTGAATTGGTGCTCATAGTCACTACCCGCTTCCTTCGTGATACACCCAACAGTATCCACTCCATAGCGATTGCAATAACGACCCTTGTATCCGATATTCCAGGTGACCTTCTTGACTTCCAACCCATCCAGGTTAGGCGGGATATAACGCAGGCGCAAACGCATCCCGCCCAGTGTCTTGATTTTGGGCTCCGGTTGCTGGGGGGCCGCATTCGGTGGCGTTACCGTTGGCTGTTCATCTTCCTTTGCCAACAGGGATAATATTTCTATATCGCTGCAAATCGCCGGGCCACTGGCGCCTGATCCACAGTGTATATCCGCCATATTGGGCAAGGCCCGTTTACTTTTCTCCTGCGTATTTCCCGGTACTTCGTAATACACATGCAACCCATTCCGCGTAAACACCCACAAAAAGGCAGGATAGCCTTTTTGCACAGCGAAGCTGCCCGAAGGGCGAGGCACAGGGATGTGCCGAGTGACTCCCACAACTCTCTATTCATTAAAAACAAAAACGGCAAGGGATTGCCATCACTTGCCGTTTTCTTTTTCAAGATAAGAATACCGCTTACTTCAATACATCCGGATCGTTCAGCAATGGATCGTGCATTTCGGGAATCAACTGTCCAACCTGGCCAGGACATTCGCTTTTGCTGGGATAGCCTTTTTGCCAAGTTAAGTTCTTGGCTTCCAACCAGCCTCTCACCACGCTTTGCTCTGTGCCTTGTTTTTGGTATTCACCGTTGACTAGTTTGTAGTGGACATAAGTGTCACTGATTTTCTCAAAACCTTTTACCGTATCCGCTAACAAATGAGACTTATACACCTTACGCCAGACTAAAATATCTTGTGACTGCGCCGATTCAAAATGCCCCACATACAACTTACCAAAACTCCGATAACCTTGCGACATGCTAAAGGGTGAATCTGTATCTGCACCACTTCTCGACCAATATTGGTAATAAGGTAACTCTTTAGGAGGCAATAAATGATCCATTGCACCATCTTCTGCAAAGATGGTTTCATGTTTTACTACATCGTTAAAGCCTAACTTGCTGGTAAAAATATTTTTATGCTTTTCTGGTGAAAAAATCAAAAAATCCAACGAGTAACCATTGAGCATAAACATCGCTAATTCCTTTTTACCATCACCTTCAATATCACCATAACGCAAGGGAACCCTACCCATACAACCCATTATGCTATCGTCAGTTTCCCGTCCTTGATCCCAGCCCATTTCGCCAAGAGCATATCGATCAATAATATCCTTTTCCAGAGTCTCATCTGGCCCCCAGCGACCTGTCCACCATGGGGTAAAACAATTTTCTGGGGCATCCTCGGCTTCACAGGGATCGGTAACACCCAGTTTCCAACTACCGAGGTATTGTTTGGCAGATACATTGACACTAAATATTTTCATATCGTCGTACAAACGATACCAGATTGATCCATCACCCAAATTTGTAGAGGCCATAGCAGCATACGGATCAACATCTGTGGATGCCAATATTTCCGACATTGCTATTGTCGCAGCTTTTTGCTCTGGTGTACGAGGCGAAACACCTCCATCACTTAAAACTGCACCAGTTAACACAATTTCGCCTGCTTTAAGTACATCGAAAGCAGCAAAAAAAATTATTACTCCAATTAAATATTTTCTCATTTGGAAACCCTATTAAATTATTGACAAGCAATATTTCCAGATGGCACTTGTGGTTTCCCATCAAGAGTAACACTGGCAGCCGCAGCTTTTACTTTCGACCAATCCTTACCACTCATCCACTCCTGCTCCCCATAAGCAAAACACCAATCCTGTCCAGCCTTCGGATTAGCTTGCATTTTGGTGGAACCATCCTCATTCGTCTCAGGACTTCCATCAGCACCTATCACCGGAATCTGATCCGGCTCCACGCCACCTTTCCAAATATAGGTCCTCGCCGGTGCACCAAAGCGCCTCAGTACTTGAATCGCATAAGTTCTATTGGAGTGAGCCCTACCCATCCTTGGCTTACCATTATCCAATCCGGGGTTAGTTGCTTTTAGCATATTTGCCCAGGTAGAACCCATTCCTGTACCACCGTTATAACTGCCAATCGCTTTGGCCAATAATTCATAAGCATCATCTACACGGTCTTTATCCATTGCGTAAAAGGTGTTTTCGCCAGCCAGTTTATAACCCTTCAAATCCACATTATTGGATTTTATAGTCGTCCAGCTACCACCGGTGGCAAACGCCCGCCTAAAACCACCACCGGAACCACATCCTATCGCCGTAGTAAACGCAACCATTCCCTTGATATTGTCATCCGGTTTATACATGTTGTAGCTCTTCAACTGGGGACAGAGATTCTGAAATGCCTGTACCCCATAACGGTATGCGTATTTAATCTGGTTATACCCAAGACTCGCAAATTCATCACCACCACCTTCAAACACCCGATAATGGGTTGCCGGGAACCCCTGTCCCCAAAATTTATTAGCAGACTCCTGGCGAATCCAGGCATCCAGCAAATCACCACGGGTACCTGTCGCATTGTTATTAACAGCAGCCAACATCGCATTATGTTTAGTATCTGTATAGGTTGATACAATCCCCGCATCCGTCACCCCATCCCAAATACTCACGGCTTCGTTTGACCAAGCCAGCTCAGGCGCTGCAATAACCGGCTTACTCTTATGGCTGACATAGGCCGAATAAAACTCTTTCCAGATTTTTTCCAGCATGACCAAAGTAGCTTGATCAACTACACCATTCGTTGATGAAGTCCTGCCTGCGTAATTATCAGTACACGACTCTTCATTCTTATCACAAGTTGCTGTATTCCTCCCTTGAAAACGACGTACCATAGCTTCCAGAGCAACTTTGCCATTCGCACATCCTACCCATCCACCACTGTAAATATTGCGCACTTTTGCATCAGAACCATCACAGTTTTCCGTCATCCCTGCTGCTCCACGACTTGAATGAATACGATTGCCTTCAGAACCTGCATTGGACTTTGTCTGATTACCACTTCCCCGTTGCGGACTAACCCCAAATCCCCATAACATCGCCTCCAATATCTGCACATCACTCCCTTTCATCGGTTCCGATGGTGCGGCTAGCGGTTTCAGTTCACGGGTTTTGATGTAAAAATCCTGCTCATAGGTTTTGGTAACCCGTTTCTCTTGCTGGGAACCCGCCTCAATCACTGGTAAGGTATATTCCGCTTTTACATAAGCCATAACACCATCATCATCTGCCCAGTTACTCCAATCTGGCTTTCCATCCTCATTGCGCGGTTCCCAATAAACACTCCAATCAACTTGCGGGCTTTTTTGCTCAAACTCTATATCAGGCTCTCGCTCATTCTGACTGGGGCAATGGTCTGACCCTATTCCGTAATCCAGACAATAAGCACCTTTTTTATTAATCTTCCAAGTGACCTTGGTCACCTCAATACCTTGTAGTGCCGGAGGGTTATAACGATAGCGCAAACGTATGCCACCCAATGTTTTTACTGACGGTGTTATGCCTTCGGCCTCTTCACCAATTGATTTACCGGTTTCGCCAGGTTCAAGAAGACTTAATATCTCAATATCATTCTCTACTTTGTTATCACGGGTTTCTGTATTACCCGGAATACTGTAATACACATGCAACCCATTCCGCGTAAACACCCACAAAAAGGCAGGACAGCCTTTTTGCACAGCGAAGCTGCCCGAAGGGCGAGGCACAGGGATGTGCTGAGTGACTCCCACAACTCTCTATACACCCAAAACAAAAACGGCGAGGGTTTTCACCACTCGCCATTTTTATCAATCACTCAATATAAACTACTTCAACACATCAGGATCATTCAACAATGGATCATGCATTTCGGGAATGAGCTGTCCGACCTGGCCTGGACACTCACTCTTGCTGGGATAGCCTTTTTGCCAAGTTAGATTCTTAGCTTCCAGCCAGTCCTTGACAACATTCGATGCAGTGGCTTGCCTTCGGTATTCACCGTTGACCAGTTGGTAATGAACATACAAATTGCCCAAAGTTTTAAACCCTTCCACTGAATCCTCTACCAATCTGGACTCATACAATTTCCTCCAGAGCAGAATATCCTTGGCATTTTCACTGGAAAAGTTCCCAACGTAGATTTTTCCAAGTGAACGCCAAGCAGGAAATAGCCCTCCTTTCCCAATCCTTAATGCGTCATAAGTGCTGCCAGCCAAATACTGGGGGTCTTTTGGTTGATCATGCTCTATACCTTCTGCTTCAACCTCATCCAAAGGCCATTCATCATCTTGATAATAGTGCATACTGAAAGTCACTTTTTTAAGCCCCGCAGAAAAAATTATCAAATTTTTTCCCAGCATGAGCACCAGTTCAGGCTGTCCATTTATATCACCATAACGTAGGGGAGCATTCTCAAAACAACCGATGGTATTTTTTTCGGCTTCACCAAAAATAGTATAAGCTGGTGTTCGTGTTTGAATAATGGAAAATGGATCAGATGGTTTGGAAAACTCCACACCCTGATCTACTGCCATCACTTCAGCCGCTGCCAAGTATTCACCTGATAAAATCAAATGATCTTTATACGGATCCAGTTTCCAACCACCTAAATATTGTTTAACCTCTGCATTTGCAGCATAGATTTTTTTTCCCTCTGACAACATATACCAAACCGACCCCAATCCTAAATTGGTAATCGCAATTGATGAGTTTACATCAATATTTTGTGACTCAAGAACATCTGAGACTTTTATAAGTTCTTTTCTCTGAGACTCGCTTATCCCAGCCAATTGACCATCAGTCAAAATAGCGTTTGATAGTTCAACTGCCCCAATACACTGAACCGAAAACAATAAAATGACTGCTATATAATTTCTCATTTAATTTTACCAATAAGTTTTTAATTACAATTAACTCTTCCCACAGGATTTTGGGGCTTCCCAAGATTAGTGAAATAACTAGCATCCGATTTTACTTTCGACCATTGTTTTCCACTCATCCACTCTTGCTCCCCATAACCAAAACACCAGTCCTGACCAGCTTTCGGATTAGCTTGCATTCTTATAGCCCCATGCTCATCAGTTTCAGGATTTCCATCTGCACCCAACACAGGAATCTCATCAGGCTCAACTCCACCCTTCCAAACATAAGTACGATACGACAAATTTAACTTATCGCTATCATGCATAATAGACATGGCGTAACGCATTGATTCTGTATTCGCAAATAACTTTTTCTCATCGCCACTTCTGTCTTTATAAGCTATGGCCTTCACATTAATAAAATCCTGCGACTGCGGTGAATGACGATCAAGCAACATATTGATCCATGATTTATTTGCTCCACCGCTAAATATCCCTGCTCCCTGATTATAACCACCAAGCCCCTTAGCCAATCGTTCATAATCATCATCTGAGTGATTTGTACCCGAAACAGCATTACTGACAGAACCGGCTTTAATCCGCTTCAGTGGGTTTGCCGTAGGCCAAGTATAAGTTCCTTGATAACTTGTACTGCCTGCAGCCGCAAATGCACGATAAAAACTACCACCACCACTACCACCATTTGCAATAGAACGTCTGTCATAAACGGCCATCCACGCAGCCTTGGCTATGATATTAAAACGTGCGTCATAATGATTCACGGCACTCGAACCATCTGCTCTATAAGCCGTAACTTCTCTCGCCGCTTTTTTATCACCATCTTCAGCGCTAGCGCCATAATTATAAGTATTCAGCAACTGATTAAAGCCTTTACTACCTCGCTCATCTGCACCACCTACAATAGTTCTATAGTCCCTCTGTTGCCGACTCGATACTTCCATTTGCGCCATCGCCTTTAAAATATCACTACGGGAAAAACTACTGCCTGTTAATGTTTGAATATTGCTATGCCTTGCAGCAGAGTAAGTGGCATCAATATTAGGAAATGAAATCCCGTTGGGATAATTAACTACCCCGTCCCAAACGGATTCAGCGAGGGTGATTGTGGCTGCATCAAGATTTGAATAGAGTACAGTTGCATTTCTCCAATAAGAATGGGCTTGCGCATAATGGCGCCAATGCAATCCAAGTTCTGCTATGGGATCATTATTGTTCTGTTTTGCCATATCCATTTTTTGTGTTGGATTAGCTATAGGACCAAAGCTGATGTAATTAAAACGCCCCACCATTTGCCCAACAGAAGGATTTGACGTCTTATACTCACTACGTGCCACATCCGTTGACAGACGAACACCACCGATTCCTGGCTTTGTGCTTGGTGACATGCCGATATTCCACAATATCGCCTCCAACATAGCAACATCACTACCCTTCATCGGCTCTTCCGTTCCCGTAGCCGGCTTCAGCTCGCGGGTGCTCAGCGTAAACGTCCGATCAAAATACTTGGTAACCCTTATCGGCGTCACTACACCACTGATGCCCGTCCCAGCAACCGGAATGGTATATTCCGCCTTTAAGCTTGAACCCACCCCAGTATCCGTCGTTTGCGTTCCAGCCCAATTGCTCCAGTCTGTCTCTTCTTCCTGGCCATCTTTCACTGGCTCCCAATACACACTCCAATCACCAGTCTCATTGGGTAAGGGCGGCACCGTTGGCTGTGTTTGTTCATAAGTATCGTTGGCTTCCTTTGTTACGCAAGCCACGGCATCAACACCGTAGCGATTACAATAACGCCCTTTGTAACCCATATTCCAGGTTACCTTGGTTACCTGCAATCCATCCAGATTCGGGGGAATATAACGAAAACGCAAACGCATACCTCCCAGGGTACGCACTTTCGTTTCAGGTGCAGCCATCGGGGGTGTGACTTCCTGATACCCTTCATCTTCCGGGGCCAGTAAGGACAGTATTTCAATATCACTACACGTCGTTGCACTGCAATTCACATCCGATATTTTTGGCAAAGCCCGTTTACTTTTCTCCTGCGTATTTCCCGGTACTTCGTAATACACATGCAACCCATTCCGCGTAAACACCCACTCCCACAACGTATTCGCCGCATCATGATTAAGGTATAAACGTATCGACAACAAATCCGTCGGATCCAGATAATCTATATGCGACAGATTATCAAAACGGATCTCCCTGTTCTTCCCAATCGTCGCCTTCACCTCACTCGCACCCAAGCCAAATACCCACTCCTGCTCGCCCTCCAAGGGGGTAAGCCGGTTCAGATTATTCGCAATCAGGGAATAGAACACCGTAATCAGATCATCATTACTGCGTATCGTGGGAATGCGACCCTCGCCTTCCTGTTCTACCAACAACTCCTGCTCATTCTTGTTGCCCGACTCGTCGGTATACTCACGAATAATGCTCTCCACTTCCAACGATAACTGGCTGAACTGGTATTCCGGACGAAGATACCAACTGTATGCCGCACGTGGCTTGATCGGCTCGCTATCCAGTTGTTCCGCATCGTAAGCGCGCTTTAACTGGTTCCAGGCACTCCAGCTTTTCCAATCCTCCGATTCATCGTTAAACGGTACCAGAAACGGCGTGGCATGTTTGGGACGGGTATCCAAGGGCGGGGGGGCACCGGGGTTAACATCAAAGCTGGGCTTCTCATGTTTTGATGTACCGACCACATGCACATAGAAATGATCTTCTGTTGTCAGGTTATCCTTCACCCGCAGCACTTCAGTGTGCGTACCTGGCTTGATGCCAAACTCACTCAACTTGCTATGCGAGACCGCATCCAGTTTGTTTTCTGCAGTGACCTTGGCCAAACGCGCTGTCAGGCCATACTGCAAACCATTATCCTCTCCCAGCCCCTCCGGTAATGGACGTCCCTCTTCGTCATACCACGCGGTATAGACTGTGATCTTTTCATCACTGCTCAGACTCGCACCTTCTGTACCAATCACATTATTGGCAGATGTCTTGCCTTTATCCAGGCCATACTCCTGCTTATGGTCTCGCTCTGCCCAAATCTTGAGATTGGGGGGTTGCAGGAAGGTGTCCTCCAGCTTGACATTCAGCATACCCATTATGTTTTTACTCGCATCCATCAACTGGACCCGCTGGGTTCCCATATAACCCGTCGCCCGGTTGATAACCACCAGCCTCACCCACTCTCCCGATTTGGGATGATCGGCTTCACGCTTGCGCAACGGCTCTGCCAAACGGTATTCCTCCGCCCAATCCGCCCAATTCTTGTGTCGGTTAATCGCACCAATATTCAAGTCATAATCTGCAGGGCCGCGCAGCATCAGGCGATAATAAAAATATTTATCATCCTCCCCCAAACCGATATCAACGCGACTGCTGATCTCTTCATCTTTCAAACCACTGCGCTCCAGTATTAACTGGCCTGTAGATTCGCGAAAAACCAAGATATCGGTATTTTTCAAATCCTCTTTGCTAATACTTTTTAATAACCCATTAGGCGCTGGATCAGCGGCCCTGTCCGATAGGCGAACAGCATTCGGCTGCCCTTGTACTTTTGGCAAGGAACTGAAATAAACCCCCTGATACTGACCATTCGCTTTGGCCACAAATACCTTCTTTATACTGCCATCGGGTTGTGGCTGATCCTCTATGTCTCCCACTTCAGACGTGTCATATTTACCATCACCATCAAAATCGTAAAACGTCTGGGCAGTCCTATCTGTTGCGGCAGCAGTCACATGGTATTCTGTGGTATTACCAACACTAATGGCTGAACCATCCGGGTTACGTAAGAATATTCGCCCTGATAGAAACATAACATCAACCTTAAGGTCGACGTTATAAAAATACGTGGATAAGGAGCCAGCTAAACCTGACGCATTGACATAAGCCGTAAGTCCTAAAAAACCACCAACCGGTAGTGGATCGTAGCAAAACGTCGAATCCTGGCGCCTCAGGTAATAAGGAAGCAGCGGTGCACCATAGGGACTGAAGTTGGCATAATACAGTTCAGCCCAGACATCTGTTGTATAATTAACCCCACCTGGGCAAATAGGCAGGTGAAAACGCATAATATATTTGCCTTGGCTATCCGTTAAGGCAAGGCTCCCTGGAAACACCTCTGGATTAATATAAACTTTTACGTGTTTGACCGGGCCAAAAATATGGTCATCATGTTTACGTATTCCGCTATAAAACTCCTGGGGCTCATTAGCGTCACCAAAAAAACCCACTCTAGGCGCAATATTATTCTCGGTACTATGAACAACCTGCCCTTTGTCATTCAGCAACAAGGTGCCTTTTTCCGGGATAGCGGGAACATCCTGCGATAAATCGACACTAAATGACAGTAATACCAAAGGTTCCCATGCCCCTTTGTGCCCAGAGGGAACAATACGATGACTCTGCCCCCGAACCAATACACTTTTTACATAGGATTTCAGTGGTGGCTTGATGATCGTAGTCTTTCCATCCGCTGCTTTGTATTCCGTCTGCGTAAACTCTTCGACAGGCACTATCTCGGCATCCATGGCCAGGTCATGTTTACGACTCTCCTTGTAAATATCGTATCGCGCTTTCTCCATGCGATACTCCTGTGCTGAAATGATACTGAGATCCTTGAACTCCCCGCTCCAGCTAACAACACTGACTTCTTCACCATCCTCGTTATATTCCACCAAGATCGGTTTTCCCTGGCTGTCCAGTACCATCGCACGGGCCATCACGGCACCGTGTTTCAGTGCCTCCCCAGTAACAGCGGCCATACTCCACAATAGAAGTATCGGTACAAAGGAAATACGTACAGCACGCAGTAATATCGCTAAAAAATCAAATGCCATCGGACTCAATATCCCTATTAATTCTGTTTTTGTATTTTGCATCAAGCGGCACAGCAACGGCTGTGATAGCGAATAGTGAGAATGCAAAAACGGCCCGGTACACAAGGTGTGTACATTATCGCACCTTGTATGGCACACAGGCCGCTCATGAGCCGACACTATAACTCAGCTTACCCGCCAGATGAAGCTGACAGGATGATGTGGCCGGGGTTGACGGTGACGTGCAGTTCTGTACCAATCGGCAGGTTAGCCTGCTCCAGCCAATAACCTTTGAGCAGGATAAACGGCACAAACCGTGGGCAGGATTTTTGGCGGAAGGTCGGGCTGTGGAACTGATAGTCGTAATAACCTTCGCGGACTTTGAGCTGGCGGTGGTAGGGAAACTTTGCAGTCGAGCGGGGCTCTGGCTTATCATTGCGCTTAGCCATAATGGACTCCGTGTAAGTCTGTTGTGGTTAGCTGCCTCTGGGTGTTCGAGCACTCAGGGGTAGCGCCTTTGTGTAAAGGGTTTTGAATGTAAAAACGGTTGCTTGGGGCTCCTGTGTTTGGGTTGCAAGCAGCCATAATGAAACACCAGAAGGCTGTATAAATCAACAGTTTTCTGGTGTTTTTTTATACGCGGGATTTGACAAATTTTCATGCCAGACAGTGCCCCATCACTCAAAACGACGATCTATCCCGATCCAACATCATGGTTACCATAGCGCTCTTATTGTTCATATTGCTCAATGCCATTAGTCGGTTTATTCATCTTCGACAACAAAGGCACTTCTTTAAAAGTAAACCCCAAAATAACACGACAGAACACATTCCCACAGGAAAACAACGTAAACCTGACTGGGTAAAACAAGAAATCATCAGATTAAAGGCATTTATGATTCACGATGGCGGTCGAAAGATTGCCGATACGTTTAACCGGCTTTATGCCGATAAACGGCAAATGACCGTAGGCAAAACCTTCGTTTACAACACGATTCAAAAACATCGTTACGACATTAGGGTATTGCGCAAAAAAATAAAGAACAAAAAGCCGCGCACCTTACCCAGGAATTTTGTATGGTCAATGGATTTAACCCGGATAACTGACAACCAACATCAACCCCACAACGTATTCGGCATTATCGATTCCGGAACACGGGCTTGCCTTTATCTGGATAAAGTACAGACAAAAGCATCCATCACGTTATTACGCTGCCTGCTGGATACGATAGAAAACCTTGGAAAACCCAGAGCTATCCGCACAGACAATGAAGCAGTATTTACATCACGCCTGTTTCGTTTCGGGCTATGGATTTTGAATATCAAACACCAAAGAACTGAAGTTTGCTGCCCATGGATGAACGGAAAGATTGAACGATTTTTTGGGACACTGAAGAGAAAGTTACAGCACTACACTATCCACTCCGCAGAAACCGTAGCCAATGACCTGGCCGTCTACAGATTTTGGTACAACCACATACGGACGCACCAGTATTTAAACGGAAGAACACCCGCAGAAGCTTGGGGCAAGCAGACACTAAATCTCAACAATCAACCTATTGGATTTTCTGCATGGGATAGTGCATTAACCGGATATTATCTACCACCTTCATAGCAACAGGATATTTGCTGACACTACAGCTCTGCACACGGAAATTTCATGTCCGGGGTTTTTCACATCCAGAACACAGAAATAGAAAGATTTTTCCCCCGCCACCCTTCAGCGGCAGAGAAAAAATCAGAAATAACGAAAAATTGTTAAAGAGCAAAGCTAGATTTTTAGATAAATCCAGCAAAAAACAGGCTTGAAATTAACCACCTAATGTACCGCGGACATTCGGACAGTACACCGATTTTTATTGCAATCCTGCAAAATCGGGCTTGAAATTGACCACTTAACGTACTGCGGACATTCGGACAGGACATCGGCTTCGCGCTTGCGCAACGGCTCTGCAAGACGGTATTCCTCCGCCCAATCCGCCCAATTCTTGTGTCGGTTAATCGCACCAATATTCAAGTCATAATCTGCAGGGCCGCGCAGCATCAGGCGATAATAGAAATATTTATCATCCTCCCCCAAACCGATATCAACGCGACTGCTGATTTCTTCATCTTTCAAGCCACTGCGCTCCAGTATTAACTGGCCTGTAGACAAAAAGGCAGGACAGCCTTTTTGCACAGCGAAGCTGCCCGAAGGGCGAGGCACAGGGATGTGCCGAGTGAATCACGAAAAACTTCATTTTCTCAATACTTAAAAACAAAAACGGCAAGGGATTTTCATCACTTGCCGCTTCTGTCTTATCAAACTGAAATCTTACTTCAACACATCAGGATCATTCAACAATGGATCATGCATTTCGGGAATGAGCTGTCCGACCTGGCCTGGACATTCACTCTTGCTGGGATAGCCTTTTTGCCAAGTTAGATTCTTAGCTTCCAGCCAGCCCTTGCCAGTATCTGATGCAGTAGATTGCTTTTGATATTCACCATTCACCAGTTTGTAGTGGATATAGGTATCACGAATCTTTTCAAAGCCTTTGACCGGGTCTTTCTTCAACCTCGACTGATAAAACTTTCGCCATACCAATATATCTTGCGTGTTTTCAGCTTCAAAACTACCCACATATATCTTTGCATATCCACGATAACCAATATCAGTAGTACCCAATTCTTCGTATAGCTTACGGGAACCATATTGCGGATCATTATCTTCATTCGTCAGCGCCAATCCGTTCTCAATCAACTCTGGCCAGCTTATCCAATCGGGATTATTGTACATAACTGCAAATATGGTCTTTTTCTTCTCTGGCGAGAAAATCACAAAGTCATTCATTAAAAATATAGCCAGGTCTGCTTTGCCATCTCCTGTCAGATCACCATAACGCAGTGAATTATGGTTAAAGCATCCATACAGGCCAAGCTCATCCTCATTGTATGCTGAACGGAACGGGATCAATATGCCGTGATCCTGAATTCGCTCTATGTACTCCGCCTCTATAAATTCTTGGGATCCCCAGCGACCTGTCCACCAAGGTGTCATACAATCCTCTGGCTCATCATCAACTGCACAAGGACTGACAGCACCTAGATTCCAACCGCCAAGATATTTTTCATTTTTTATATCAGCACTATATACTCTGTTTTTTTTGTCAGATATGTACCAATTATCTCCATCACCTAAATTAGTCCATCCCAAACAACTGCTGATCCTTTCAACCCCATTTGAGTACAAAACCTTAAACATTTCACCTCCCGCTTGAAGTTGTTCCTTAGTCTTTGTAGCAGGATTACCATCACATTTTAGTGCATCACTTAATTGAATACTTGCATTGGCAACAGACGAGAAAAGCACTACAACAATCATAAAATTTAGTTTCATTTTCATTTCATCCGGTTACTGACAATTAACTCTACCAATCGGGGTTTTATAATTACCAACAGCATCTGTACTTTCAGCATCGTTTTTAACATCTTCCCAAATCTTACTACTCATCCACTCCCGTTCCCCATACGCAAAACACCAGTCCTGACCAGCCTTCGGATTAGACTGCATTTTTATAGACCCATTCTCATCTGTTTCAGGATTTCCATCACTACCTAACACTGGAATCTGATCCGGCTCCACACCACCTTTCCAAATATACTGGCGATAAGGTAAACCAAACTTATCCGTACTATTGCGCACATCGATACTGTATTCACAAGGCGCACAACTTCCCTTAGGCCGGTTTTTCAAAATAGTCGGCCAACTCTGGCTACCCGGTGAAGCGTTATACATCGCAATACCTTTTGCCAATAGCTCGTATTTATCATCCGACGCCGATAATGATTTAAACGCCCCACACGTACTCCCAGTACAATTTTTATAACCCTTCGGCCCATTCGTACCATGCACTTTAGTCTGGCCACTGGTATTAAATGCTAGATAAAAAGGGCCTGGGTGATTCAACCCTGTTGCATCCGCTGTTGTCGGCTTGGCTGAGGTATGAATGATAAATCCTTTCAGGTTGTCTAATGGATCAAAGTAGTTCAAACCGGCATTCTTATGCACTTTATACGGCTCCCGACTATAACGAAAATGAAACTGAACCTGGTTATAGCTCATACTACCCAACTCGTCTGCGCCACCCTCTGTCATCCTAAATCCTGTAAATGGACGACCACTTACGCTCCCCCAATGACTATCCGCTTCACGCGCTTTCCAAGCAACCAACAAATCTACCCGACTTTTTGCTGCCTTATCCAGGCCAGCCAATTCAAGAACAGTTTCATGAATCGCCTGCGTATAGGTGGCTGGTGCATCTGCATTAAAGCCATTTTGCCACAAGTCCGCTGCACTGCTGAGCCAGGTATCTGCATCAGGATGTTTTGCAATAAGAACCTTGGTGTTGTCGCCAGGATTCACATAATCCACCGCCAGTAGTGTCTGTGTATTACGGTATTTTGATACACCTGATAGTATTCCCCCCAACGACCACCCAGGTCTTTTAAGGTCTGGTTATCGACTATACCGCTGGAGTCTTTACCGCCACTGCGACTGAATTTTCCTGCTTCCTTCGCAGAAATATGCCGCCCCTGGAACCGGCGTACCATTCCCTCCATTGCCACTTTACCCGCTGCGCAAGTGTTCCATCCACCACTGTAAATATCCCTTACTTTCGCATCGGTACCATCACAATTTTCAGTAAATCCTCTCGGATTACCTTTTTTATCGTTACCACGATTAGAGTAAATTCTATTACCAGACAAACCCGCATTCGAATTAGCTTGGTAGTCTGAGCCTTTTTGAGGGCTAATCCCCAACTGCCACAACATCGCCTCCAACATAGCAACATCACTTCCCTTCATCGGCTCTTCCGTTCCTGTAGCCGGTTTGAGTTCACGAGTGTTAAATGTAAATGTCTGATCAAAATATTTCGTCAACTTCACCGGTGTCACTACACCACTGGAACCCGTCCCCTGCACGGGAATCGTATACTCAGCCTTCATCGTGGCTGCGACACCCTTATCAGTCGTTTGCGTACCCGCCCAGTTACTCCAGTCGGTTTCCTCCTCCGAACCATCCTTCACCGGCTCCCAATACACACTCCAGTCACCTGTTGTATTCGGCAACTGCGGAATGCCGAATTGGTGCTCATAGTCACTACCCGCTTCCTTCGTGATACACCCAACAGTATCCACTCCATAGCGATTGCAATAACGACCCTTGTATCCGATATTCCAGGTGACCTTCTTGACTTCCAACCCATCCAGGTTAGGCGGGATATAACGCAGGCGCAAACGCATCCCGCCCAGTGTCTTGATTTTGGGCTCCGGTTGCTGGGGGGCCGCATTCGGTGGCGTTACCGTTGGCTGTTCATCTTCCTTTGCCAACAGGGATAATATTTCTATATCGCTGCAAATCGCCGGGCCACTGGCTCCTGATCCACAGTGTATATCCGCCATATTGGGCAAAGCCCGTTTACTTTTCTCCTGCGTATTTCCCGGTACTTCGTAATACACATGCAACCCATTCCGCGTAAACACCCACTCCCACAACGTATTCGCCGCATCATGATTAAGGTACAAACGTATCGACAACAAATCCGTAGGATCCAGATAATCTATATGCGACAGATTATCAAAACGTATTTCACCACCTTTTCCAATCGTCGCCTTAACCTCACTTGCCCCCAAGCCAAATACCCACTCCTGCTCGCCCTCCAAGGGAGTAAGCCGGTTCAGGTTATTCGCAATCAGGGAATAGAACACCGTAATCAGATCATCATTACTGCGTATCGTTGGAATACGTCCTTCGCCTTCCTGTTCTACCAACAGCTCCTGCTCATTCTTGTTGCCCGACTCGTCGGTATACTCACGAATAATGCTCTCCACTTCCAACGATAACTGGCTGAACTGGTATTCCGGACGAAGATACCAACTGTATGCCGCACGTGGCTTGATCGGCTCGCTATCCAGTTGTTCCGCATCGTAAGCGCGCTTTAACTGGTTCCAGGCACTCCAGCTTTTCCAATCCTCCGATTCATCGTTAAACGGTACCAGAAACGGCGTGGCATGTTTGGGACGGGTATCCAAGGGCGGGGGGGCACCGGGGTTAACATCAAAGCTGGGCTTCTCATGTTTTGATGTACCGACCACATGCACATAGAAATGATCTTCTGTTGTCAGGTTATCCTTCACCCGCAGCACTTCAGTGTGCGTACCTGGCTTGATGCCAAACTCACTCAACTTGCTATGCGAGACCGCATCCAGTTTGTTTTCTGCAGTGACCTTGGCCAAACGCGCTGTCAGGCCATACTGCAAACCATTATCCTCTCCCAGCCCCTCCGGTAATGGACGTCCCTCTTCGTCATACCACGCGGTATAGACTGTGATCTTTTCATCACTGCTCAGACTCGCACCTTCTGTACCAATCACATTATTGGCAGATGTCTTGCCTTTATCCAGGCCATACTCCTGCTTATGGTCTCGCTCTGCCCAAATCTTGAGATTGGGGGGTTGCAGGAAGGTGTCCTCCAGCTTGACATTCAGCATACCCATTATGTTTTTACTCGCATCCATCAACTGGACCCGCTGGGTTCCCATATAACCCGTCGCCCGGTTGATAACCACCAGCCTCACCCACTCTCCCGATTTGGGATGATCGGCTTCACGCTTGCGCAACGGCTCTGCCAAACGGTATTCCTCCGCCCAATCCGCCCAATTCTTGTGTCGGTTAATCGCACCAATATTCAAGTCATAATCTGCAGGGCCGCGCAGCATCAGGCGATAATAAAAATATTTATCATCCTCCCCCAAACCGATATCAACGCGACTGCTGATCTCTTCATCTTTCAAACCACTGCGCTCCAGTATTAACTGGCCTGTAGATTCGCGAAAAACCAAGATATCGGTATTTTTCAAATCCTCTTTGCTAATACTTTTTAATAACCCATTAGGCGCTGGATCAGCGGCCCTGTCCGATAGGCGAACAGCATTCGGCTGCCCTTGTACTTTTGGCAAGGAACTGAAATAAACCCCCTGATACTGACCATTCGCTTTGGCCACAAATACCTTCTTTATACTGCCATCGGGTTGTGGCTGATCCTCTATGTCTCCCACTTCAGACGTGTCATATTTACCATCACCATCAAAATCGTAAAACGTCTGGGCAGTCCTATCTGTTGCGGCAGCAGTCACATGGTATTCTGTGGTATTACCAACACCAATGGCTGAACCATCCGGGTTACGTAAGAATATTCGCCCTGATAGAAACATAACATCAACCTTAAGGTCGACGTTATAAAAATACGTGGACAAGGAGGCAGCCATCGCAGAAGCATTGACATAAGCCGCAAGCCCTAAAAAACCACCAACAGGTAATGGATCGTAACAATATGTCCAATCTTGGCGTCGCAAATAATAGGGAATCAGCGGTGCACCATAAGGGCTGAAATTGGCGTAATGCAGTTCGGCCCAGACATCTGTTGTATAGTCAAATCCTCCCGGGCAATAGGGGAGATAAAAACGCATACTGTATTTGCCTTGACTGTCTGTTAATGCCAGACTGCCTGGAAATACCTCTGGGCTGATATATACCTTTACGTGCTTAACTGGCCCGAAAATTTCATCATCATATTTACGTATTCCGCTATAAAACTCCTGAGACTCATTAGGATCACCAAAAAAGCCAACACGGGGAGCAATATTATTCTCTGTACGATGAATAACCTGTCCTTTGTCATTCAGCAACAAGGTGCCTTTTTCCGGGATAGCAGGAACATCCTGCGATAAATCGATACTAAATGACAGTAACACCAAAGGTTCCCATGCCCCTTTGTGCCCAGAGGGAACAATACGATTACTCTGCCCCCGAACCAATACACTTTTTACATAGGATTTCAGTTGTGGTTTGATAATAGTGGTCTTTCCATCCGCCGCTTTGTATTCCGTCTGCTTAAATTCATCGACAGGCACTATCTCGGCATCCATGGCCAGGTCATGTTTACGGCTCTCCCTATAAATATCGTATCGCGCTTTCTCCATACGATACTCGTGCACAGAAATGATACTGAGATCCTTGAACTCCCCGCTCCAGTTAACAACACTGAGCTCTTCACCATTCTCGTTATATTCCACCAGGATCGGTTTTCCCTGGCTGTCCAGCACCATAGCACGTGCCATCACTGCACCATGCTTAAATGCTTCGCCCGCAACTGCAGTCATATCCCACAATAAAAGTACCGGCACAAGAAAAACGCCCACAACTCGAGGTAATACCGTTAAAAAATTCAATGCCATCGGACTCAATATCCCTATTAATTCTGTTGCTGTATTTCACCAAGGAGCTGTTGAAAGCTTAGTTGCCCATCGACAACAGCCTTTATACGCTCTTGGTGATCGGGGTGTACCCAGGCATAGCCAACAAAATCCAGGGACTGCATTGTAATTTTTCCAATGCTGGTTACCTTATGGTTAACCATCTCACCAATGCCTATAGGCTCGATAACCTCTCGTTCCGGGTTATATCCCATAATGAAAACATAGCGAATAACCTCCGGGATATAGTCGTGGCCCCCATCCAGGGTCGGTACCGTCATGGTAATGCCAACATCGCCTTCAACAGTCACGCCGCGCGGCTGTGCGGCATACATCCACTGCGGCCAGGCGCCGGGGGCAACAGAAGTCCCAAGCTGGTCAAAAGGAAGGAATTGATACTGGACAGAACCGGATGTCCTTCCCTTATTAAACAGCAAACGGGTGGACGAAAAATCAAATCGTAACTGATCAGCAATAAAGCTGGCTTCGCCCTCAAAACTGCTCACCAACTGGAAGGGTGCAGATGGATTGAGTTCTGTTAAGCGGATCAATGGAATTTCATTTTTATGTCCCTCCTGGATATTAATAGTACGTACCAGTGTTCCAAATTCACGAGAGGCGAAATCAGGATTAATTTGTAACTTATATCGCCCTCCTGGAATCTCCTCGCCTGGTCTTTCCTGAAAGCCGAAGGCAAACCCACCATCACCATTGGTGATTACTGTACGGTCAATCTCAGGAAGGTTAAGGGTAATTCCCGCTAACGGTTGCCCAAATTGATCAACAACACCACCAATAATAAAGGTAGGCAATTTGCGCACTTTAAAGGTGAAATGCCCCACTTCCTCACCGTCATAAGAGACATCGACATAGAGTGTGGCATTAAAGCCGAATTGACGTGTTGGATAAAAACCTACCAGCTTCCCTCCGGGTAACAGCGATAATCCCCCAGGAACCAATTCGCGATCACGGTGTACGGTTTCCAGCTGGTATCCCTTGGCATCCAGGAAATCGAGCCCTGCCGGATCATTGTTAATGTAGGTTTTACCATGCAAGGTTTCATAAACCTTAACAGTTAATTTGGCAATATCTATTGCTTTATTAAACGACAGCTCAATGGGCTGATTAGGCTCTACATGCTCTTCGGCGTTTAATGGCTCATGGCCCAGTAGGGCTAATGGAATATCAGCTTCATTGCGCACTGAAAAATTACGTGATGCAGACGCAACCATTTCATTGTTTTCATTCAATGCCTGATAAACAATTTGATAATTTCCTGTTTGTGATGGCACCGAAATATTTCCGCTGGCCAAGGTACCTGCCCTGGTCAATTCGACACTCACATCACCAATACTGACAATTACTTTTCCGGTATCAATCAAACCATTAACCCGTGCAGCTACTTGCAATGACATTTCGCCGGCAATTCCTAACAACTCAGCATCCGACACCGGTAAAAGTGCATCTATAGCTACCTGAGCTGATGACACGAACATATAATCAACCACAGTTTTATTACCACCAAGATCAAAAGCAGCAATAGTCCATGCCGTCTCTTGCGAAGGTTGCAACTGTAAAGGCAAATTAAACGCATAAGAATTAGCTGTGGACGTGGGTGTTAATCGAACCGGTATATCATTGATTGTGACACTGGCCAGATTGGTATCTGATACGATCCCCTGAATAGTTGCCGGCGATTGGATAAGATAATTTACGGTTGGCGCAGGGCTAAGTCCGAGCAATTGAATGTGTGGGCTGCTATTATCCAGAAAATAATGTGCAGTTACTTGCGACTCTTTTTGCAACTGGTCAGTTGCTGCTATTAATAGCTCCAATTGCGATTGTTCAGGCTCGAAGGTAATTGCTTTTTCAAAATAATACTGATTATCACCTGATGCTGTAATCGCAGCAGGCTGACCATTTATCACTACACTTACAACACCAGCGTGACTCACAACCCGCCCTTTAAGAATAAAACTATTATCACGTAACTGTGCATTATTTAAAGGAGCAATCAATGATATGTCCGGCGCACTAATCGAATCTGCATCCTCAGGGTTATAAGTGAGAACCAATGTCTGTTGATCAATGCCATAGGGAGTCTCCGCACGTAAAATAAAGGTATTACTGCCCAATTGCAGCGGAACATCGGGCAGTACAAACTGGTAAAGATCCGGTTGCTCAGTACCAGACGGTGTTATTTGCCATTCATTCAGATAAAAGCGAACTTGTTCCAGGGGCATGGCAGTCTGGATGTTGCCACTAACTGTCACTTTGTTTTCACCAATCACAGAACCTGACACAGGAGCAACATGGCTAAAACGGGGCAATGCAATACGCTCGACACGATGACTGGCATCTGTATAGTTACCCGATAAATCCTGTACTCGTACTGTCAGGATATTCTCACCTACTCCCAAGGGTACAGTTGCCAGGAAGGATTCACCATCAAGATTGGCCAATATAACAGCCCCGGGGAAACGGGCATTGCTAACGGTGACACTGGCAATACCACTATGGGGTTGCACAGGATCCGATGCCGTCCCCTCCAGAACATATTCACCCACTTCAACTTGTTGGTGATCCGGATTGGCTATTGATAATAACGGAGCAATGGTATCCGGGTAGTCATTGGCATCCGATGGATCAGTGCCCCGCTCTATCTCGAACTCATTGGTAAATCCGTCGCCATCGCGATCCGGATCGGCATTATCACCAATACCATCGCCATCCATATCCGACCACTCTGATGGATCATCCGGGAAGGCATCTTCATCATTGTTGTAACCATCACCATCGCGATCATCGTCGAGCAAATCAGGAATACCATCACCATCACTATCCAGCGGTTTACTGGCAGGATCATCCGGGTCTGTGCCCAGTTGGCTTTCATAATCATTGCTGATGCCATCACCATCGCGGTCGGGGTCGCTGTTATCACCTATGCCATCACCATCCAGATCAGACCACTCCGTAGGATCATCCGGAAAAGCATCTTCATCATCCGGTACACCATCACCATCCCGGTCGGGTTTTTCGTAAGTAATATGAATACGTTGCTCTATAGTGCCGTCCGGTGTGGCAGCACGCAGGACAAGCGTATTTCCACCCAACTGTAACGATAGGTTTGGAACGCTGAAACCATAGACACCCGTCTCAATTGGCGATAATGAACCGGAGGCATTATTGAGGTAAAACTGCACGCTTCCTATTGGCCATGCCGTTGTAATAACACCACTGAAGATAATGGAATCCTGCTGGACCGTTGTTCCATCCGCCGGTATGAGTTCCGAGAAAGCAGCCAGTGATATGCGTTTTACCGGTATGGACACACTCGCCTGGTTACCGGCATGATCTGTGGCTGTCAGGTTAATAATATTGTCACCCAGCGATAGCGGCACACTCACCGAGAAATTGTCACCGGACAGCTCTGCGGAATAAAACGAACCTGTACCTATGCTGGCAGTTACTGTTGCAATACCGGATATGGGTTGGCCAAAGTCAATAGCCTTTCCGGTAAGGGTGACGCTGGTGCTGTCCAGGGGTGAACTCACTGGATCAACAGTGATTTGTGGAGGAGTGATATCGATTAGAGGTTGATATACAACACGCAGTGTTTTCTCGACTTCTCCATCCGGTGTTTGCGCCCGAACTACAATTGTGTTGAGGCCCGGCAGCAAACTGACCAATGCCGATTCAAACCCATAGGCACCTTCGGCAACAGTTACCAAGTCTTGCGGTTGATCATCAAGCCGCACACTCACTTGCTCAATAGGCCAGGCCGTAAAGATACGAGCCTTGATAGAAACACTAGCCTCTGTAGATTCGGAGTTATCAACAGGGGATATAAATTCAATGGCCGGCAGTGAAATACGTTTGACACTGGCCTGTAAGCTTGCCAGGTTATTGGCGAAGTCACGCGCTTCGATCACAAATGCATTCAGACCAAGTGTCAACGGAATCGTGACAGAATAATGGTTACCATTTAAAGCTGCTGTGCGCTGCTCACCTGTTGCCAATTTGAGGATGACACTGGCAATACCACTCCCCGCTTGAACAGGATCATTTACTGTTCCTGAAATGGTTAATACGTTTTGTGCCGTATTTTCCGGTACGGGATTAAGGGTTAATACAGGCGGCGTCACATCCGGTGGAACCTCATCCTCATCACAGATAGGCCCCATATCAGCCAGGTTTACTGCATCTGCCCTATAGACGACCGAACTCTCAGTCTCCATAACGATATTGGCCGCCGATAACGCACCGGTAATGTTTGCACCATAATCCAGGCGCCCATGTCCCAAACTGTAAACCAAGCCTACAACCTGGCTATTGGACAATAACCGTACATCGTTATAAGCGTAGATAACCAGCTTGCTTGCATCGTTGGTATTTTTATTTATACCCGCCATCCAGTTCAGGAAAATGGCATTTTTAACAAATAACCTGACTGTTCCAGAGCCGATAACATTTATTTGGCTATCGCTTTCAAGTCGAAGGTTTTCAATCCAGTAATCCCCTGCCGGTAAATCTGCCCTTGCAGCATAGGCTAAGGACAACTCCCTGATGTTGTAAGCCTGGGATTGAGGTACCAGCGTTAGGTGAGCACTGGCCGATACAGAAATAAGGTCGTAATTAACCTGGGCGTTTTGTCCGATTGTCTGGCTGCTCGCCCAGGGTACAGTAACCGATGTTGTCGAGTTGCTTGCCTGGAATGACAAATTCTGAAACTTTTGTCCCAGGACTCCCGTTGCTGCACACTGTGCAGTCTCACAACTTGGTTTTGTCGATCCAGCACCCGGTACAATCGCTTTTGTATTCAGTTGAGTGGATGATCCACTGCGCAATTGGGCATTGTATTTAAATTCAATCTGTCCATTTGGGTCATGGGTTTGCAAGCCGTTTGAAAATACGGTCCGACAATGATTAGCGGATGTATTGGCGCCTGCAGATGAAGATACGCTGCTGGATGAACTACTGGATGACGAACTTGAATTACTCGCGCAAAACTCTCCCAGGGTCGCGTTGCCTACCGCCAGGGATTGATAAATAACCTTTGATGATGATCCCAGGTAAGCCTGGTGGAAACTGGTGGCGCCGTAAAATTTCGCCTGGGCAAGCGCAAACCGGCTATGGGTATATGCCAAGGCGGAGACTTCAGCATCTGTTTGTAACTCGATATTTCCCTGGGAGTACAGGAATAACCTGCCAGCATTCAAAGGCTGGCCAGATCCCTGCATATTGGCATAAGCCTTATAGGGAAAAAGGACATTGCCCTTAACGTAAAGGCGAGCAGTACCATTACCCACTACATGGATCTTGCTCTCGGAAGCAAGTAGCAGTTGATCAATCCAGTAAATACCGGGAGCCAGATTCAGGGTCGCGGCATAGCCCAGGGACAATTTTTTTATCTGGTAAGCACCGCTTATGGCAGAAAAGGTTAACTGCGCGTTAGTGCCGATATTGATTGTGCGAAAACTTTTCTGTTGCGAAGATCCCAAGGTAGCATTGCCCTGATAACCCACCTGGTAATCCTGGGTGCTATTGCCTGAATCAATAGCAATCCCGGCCGCTGCCGTTACCCCTCCAGAGCCGTTGCAGGGGCCGGAGCCGCAACTTGGCAGAGGCGACCAGGATGCATTATTGACACGCGCTACTGACAAGGCTGTCTGAGAATTCCCCAATAGCTGGGCATTCCAATCAAAGGTGATCTCACCATCGGCCTTGTGGCTTTGCAGCGCCGCCGGGAACACAGTATCACACGACGGTTGTACCGATGCCGACGATAATATAGGGACAAGCATCACCATTAATGCGATCAGGTAGCGATAGTTTCCACCCCTGGAGGCTGCACACTTATTTGACCAGTAAAAATCCATGAGTATCTCTCATCAAGCCCTAACGACTTACTAAATTATTGGCGCAATTTTATAAAAATAATTACGGATTAATAACCTTAACATCCATTGTTTTAACCACATCATCGGTGGCTTTTTTCACCGCAGCCCGCAATTGCTGCGCGGCAAGCTTTTTACGAATATCAGCGCTTACTTCAGCGATGGGTTTTGGTGCTGTTTGTACGACATCACTAACCCTCACCAGGTAAATTGCCTTATCCACATAAATAAGGTCGGAGGTGGCCTGTTTACCCAGTTGATCAATGACCTTGCCCAACCGCTCATCCAGCAAGCCCGGGGCATATTTTCCTTCCTGGTATTCAATAGGTAATTGCCTGCTCCACTCTCCCGCCCTGGCTTTCCAGTCTGTAGAGGCTTTCAAGCTTTCAACCGCTGAGAGAAAAGCATCACGCTTTTTGTCATCCCCGGAATCACGCAGGAGCAGAAGCTGGAAATGCTTTAAAACGCCACCGCCAAACTCATTGGGGTGTGCATCGTAATAGGCGCTTACCATCTCCACCGTTACTGGCTCAGGGGTTGCATACCGGGCCAGGTATTCCTTTACATATAACTCTTCTTCGTAAGCCTGTACCGCTCGTTGAACACGCTGGGAGTCCTCTTCAGACATTGATGACTTGACCTGCAGGGTCATTGCTTTACTGGCAATCAAGCTATCAAGTACCTTGCCCCGCAATTCCCGGGTAATGGGAACCAGAGGTTGTGCTCCCAGCATCCGCTCCAGCATGTAATCAACCTGCTCCCGGGTAATTGCCTCACCATTTACAGTCGCAACCACAGAAGCTGATACCTCTGTGGATTTATCGGCACGATCACATGCCGGCAGGCATAAGAACAGGGTTACCAGCAGGGTCAGTTTTTTAGAAAACATAGCGATCACTTAATCCTGCCTGCGAACTTTGACAGTATTCACTAAACGCTCCGTCTCTGTCGCTTTTGCCTGGTTCCTTAATTGATAACGGATTTCACCTTCAACGGATTCCAGTGAGCGTTTTATCGTTTGGGGGCCTTCGAGCATTTTTACCACATGGAAACCAAAGGGAGTTATCAAGGGCTCAGAGATTTCTCCAGGTTTCATGGAAAATAGTTTTTTGGAAAACTCCGGATCAACTGCACCTTCTGCCAACCAACCAAGATCCCCGCCCTTTTCACCGGAAACCTTGTCTTCAGAGTAGCTTTTTGCCAAGTCTGCAAAATCTTCCCCTTTTTGCAACCGGCTATATATTTCATGCGCCGTACTTAACTTTGCCTGGCGCTCTGTCTCTCCCATAGTGGGATCAATGCGAACAAGGATGTGTGCTGCATGAACACGACTGGATTCATATTGTCCTTGATGTTCAGCGTAATAATTGCGTACAGCTGCGTCGTCCACTACACCGTTAAGATGCTCTTCAAAATACCGGCCGATTAACATTTGGCGCTTGAACTCCTCAAGCTCCGCCTGGATGACAGCCGCATCCAATTTTCCTGTTTTTTCAATTGCCGCCGCTAACGCAGCACGATTGACATATTCATCCAATGCCCGATCAACGCGCGCTTTATCCTGCTCCGGAATACGTTTGAATTTAAGATAGGCATTAAATTCTTCTTGAGAAATTCCCTTGCCATTAACTGACGCAATTGAGCCGGAATCGGAACATCCCATTAACAGTGCAGCCAGACAACACGCTGATGTTAATAATAATTTTTTCATACTGGTCTCCAAATAAAAACGCTTATTCATTTGTAAAGCTGACATCCAACTCAATCGGTTATTCATCGATCAAGTGCATCCATAACCATAGTCACAACCATAGCCACCATAATCGCTACCGCCCTCGCAACTACCGCCATAGCCATAATCACTGCCGTAATCGCAGCTCTCGTATGATTGTCCCCACCAATCGTTCATACCACCGTTACCATAGCCACCATAACCGCCATAGCTACCGTAATCGTTGCAGACGAAATCGAGGTAGTCGTACATTTCTGCCAATCGCGCGTCTATGGTGAACTCACCACCGCCGCCGTAGTAATCCTCAACAAATAGTTGGAACTCCCCTTTTGGCAGGCGCACGATAATTCCGGAAGTTCTGGCACAAGTAGTGTCTGCCGGGCTGAGTTTGCGACCATCAGCAGTCATGATGCTAATAGCAGGGGTGAAGTTGTATGAATCAACACGAATGACATAGTCACCATCATGTGTGACTTCAAACGGTGCGATGAAAACTTCCGGCGCCATCAGCTCACGGACAGCCAGCACACCTATTTCAAACGGTGTTGATGGTACGGGAATGCGTACGGGAATTGGCAATAGGCTATTCGAATAAGAGCCGTTACCCATCTCGCCATAACCTCCATAACCCCAGGTCCAGACGTTATTCGACTCATCCATAGCGAGGTTATGGAAAGAATTACCTGCATCAATACTGTGGATCACGGCTCCGTTAAATGCACTCTGGTCAATCAAGGTCGGAGTATATAACGACTGCCGATTACCGGTTCCCAAAGAACCATAATCATTGTATCCCCAAGTCCAAATACGACCCAGCTTATCCAAAAGCATGCTGTATCGATTGCCTACTTCGACCGACTGGACACCCACCCCCTCCAACGCACTTAAATTAACCTTAACAGGCACTAACGAATTGGCAGTCGACCCATTACCCAACTGGCCATAGCTATTGTTACCCCATGCCCAAACCTGGCCTGCATCATCCAGCGCTAGTACATGATAAGCACCAATATCAAAATCCACGACTTTATTACTACTCAGTGCAGACTGATCAGTAGCCGTTGGCAAGTAAAGATAGGATCCGCTGGAACCATTACCAAGACGACCATATCGGTTATCTCCCCAAGCCCACAGTTGCCCGGATTCATCCAGAGCCATATTGAAATAGTCCGTTGCTTTTGCTGCAACTACCTTAGCTCCAGCTAATGGCGACAAATCAACCAGAATCGGCACCAATGATCTTTGCGTATTATTGGTCCCCAATTGGCCCGATGAGTTACTGCCCCAGGCCCACACACGACCCAATGAATCCAGGGCAAGGCTATGACCATAGCCTGCCGAAATGGCAATAATATCTGCACTATCTTCCATTGATCTGAGCTGACTTAAATCCGTTTTCACAGGAGCATAACGATTATTATCATAGGTTCCATCCCCAAGTTGGCCGCTCCAGTTCATACCCCATCCCCACACTCTGTTTTTATCATCCAGTGCAAGTACATGATAATAAGAGGCTAACGAAATAATAGAAGCTGGCTGTATAGCGCTGATATTTGCCAAACCGGGTTTGCTACGCTGATAAATACTGGTATCCGATACCCCCAGTGAAGCGTATCCATTATTTCCCCAGGACCACAATGTATTTCCTACTGCAACCAGGCTGAAGTTAGAACCCACACTAAAGGGCTTAACATCGTCACGGGGACAACGCAGTGTTTTTGTCTCAACCAATTCCATAGAAGCATTGGATATTTCAACGTGCCCCAAGGGTTCCAGGGCATAGCGCGGACACTGGTAATCCACCACCACAGGAACAGTACACCCCGCACACAATACATGTTCAACCTCTGACTGCCCATTGACAGTAACGCCGGTATTACCAATAAAGCGTACAAAATAATCTTCTGTAGCAGATCCCTGGTAAATCAATTCTGCCGTATTTCCCGTTGTCTGAACCCTGGTAGAGACGTCAGGCGAACAATGCAGATTAACATTAGCTGCACCCAGAACACGCCCAACACTATCGCGCAGAATAATAGATTGTGTCGTTCCGCCGGCAGATTCACAAACCAGAGGGTCTACCTCGATTGTGTAGGTTTTTGTTACCGGGCCGGAAATCGTTACTTCGCGACTTAGGGGCTCTTTAAAACGTATGAGATTGTTATTGATCGCAACGGTGTCTTGTTTCAACGCATCATGCGCCAATGTCACCGTACCCACTGGTACAAATCCTTTGTAGCCCATAGGTATAGTCACTGTATCTTCACTGATATGAAGTTCGGCGGGCAATACCTCCGAATACAACTTGGCAACAAAAATCGGGGTTGACGTTTGGTAGACACCATCAACACCCAACTCGCCATTGTAGTTATAACCCCAGGACCAAATACCTCCTTCGTCATCCAACAATAGATCATGGTGAGAACCGGCACTGATCGAGATAGCAGACTTATCGCCCAAAGAACTTAGGTCCACTCTATTCAGGAAAGGATTATCACTATTGTTTTCACCGTCTGCTGAGCTGCTTGATGCACTGTAGTTATTGGCGTTACCCAATACCCAAACTTGATTATTCTCATCCAGCATTAACAGGTAATTATTACCGGCAGACATTTGTAGCGCTTTTCCACCTGATACTTCCGCAAGGTCAACTTGCACAGGCGCATAAGCAGATTCGGAATCCATACCCGTCCAATCCCCCACACGGGCACCCCATGCCCATAACCTACCCAACTCATCCAGCAGATAACCTTGGTCACCCGCAGCCTGGAGCGTCTTGATGCGGGTTCCACCCAGCGCAGACATATCAGCAGGGACAGGAATCGTAGAGCGATATATGGTGCTGGCGACTCCCAACTGCCCCCTGTCATTAATACCCCATGCCCATAGCTGCCCCTTATCATCAAGCGCAAGGCTGAAGCCCTCACCCGCCGCAATAGCCACAATAGCTGCGCCATGGAAAGCGGCAGGGTCAATTGGTTGCAATACCTGAGGTGTATCATATGTACCATTACCTAACTGCCCCCCGTAATTTTCGCCCCAAGCCCAGACCCTTCCTTTATGATCCAGGGCAAGATAATGATCATTACTGGAGACAAACGACTCTATTTTCACACCTTCATCGATTGGCAGTAGCTCACCACCGAACCACAAGCGTCCACTCCTATCAAGGGCGGTATTCGAATACATGGAGGCATTAACACCGACAAAGGTGGACGCTACATCAGCATTTCGCTTATCCGCTTCGGGTGTATAAATGGAAGAATAGCGATTATAAGGACGTCCCCATGCCCATAAGGTGTTATTGGCCAATACCAGATTATTGTTGTACCCGGCATCGTATGTCGGCATAGCGGCAGGACATGCAATGTGACGAGAATCAATCAGGGTGTCACCAATACGAATATTGAGCACACCTAGCCATTCAATATATTCATATCCTTGGCATACCCCTACGAAAATGTAGTCTTCACAACCTGCACAGACAGTATTTGTACGCTGCCAGCTGTCGCTTGTTGAAATAAACTCAAAAGAAAGCTCACTGCTGCCATTATTACGTACATACAAACTCATGCCTTCGCTGTGTTTATAGTGTGCAATTTCAATGTCCGGGAGACAACGAACAGTTAACGACTCATTAACCAGCACTCGATCATTCTGATCCTTCAACTGAATAGGCAGAGATTTATCGCCAACCTCTGTACAGATAGAGGAGTCGACCATCAAGTAATCATCAACAATAGCGATACCAGCCAAGTCAACAGAATACCCGGCATCAGCAAAACTCATCCCTTCGGTAACAGGCGTGATTTGTGTTATTTCAAAATGACTGCTCTTTGCATGCACAGCACCCAGCAATGTTTTACCTGAGCTGCCAATGGCAATAGGCACAATGGTGGAACTTGCGGCAAAGGTAACATCCGCGATACCTGGATTAGTATTGCCAATACTAACCGGTATAGGTACAGCCCAATCAGAATGGCCCTGACCTAGCTCTCCACTGTTATTGAAGCCCCAGCTCCAGACATCGCCGAGATTATCAATGGCGATACTAAATTGCTCTCCCACAGCAACACTGGCCAATCCAACATTATCTTTACCGGAAAAATCCTGGGTTAATGGAGCAGTTATATCATCGTAAGAACCATTACCTAATTGACCATAGGTATTTTTACCCCATGACCACAGTTTTCCCTGCCCATCGATAGCAAGATTATGAGCCGTATTGGTTGCAACCCTGGATAAGGCAACTCCATCCAACTGTGCATAGGCTACTGGTTCAACTTTATAAGCATATTGTTTTTTATAAATTGAACTCATGGATAGCTGCAAATGATATTGCGTCCCTGTCGCCATAGTGGCCCAGTAATATCTATAGATAGCCAGATAATAGGTGCCAGGAGCCTGAACCGTATGGGAGATATACGGATCGTTCCATGTATTACTGCCGGGATCCAGCGGACGTGACCATGAACAACAGGCGTTATCATTACTATTGATGTAATAACCATTGGCGTCCGTCAGCTCCATCATGAGGTTGGCGCCATTAGTACGGTCAATATCGATAACAATATTGGTGTCGGGCTCGTAAACCGTAAACTTATAATATTCAACACTATTGCCACTGATAGCCTGTACAGACACATAAGGAATAGTTGTTGAGTTTTCAACATCACTGTTTTCGCCCAACCCAAGCAAACCATCAAGGTTGATCGCATTATTCCTGCTGTTATTCATTTGTGTTTGTGGTTTAACCAAAGGCGTCGTCTGAGGTAATGCTTGTGGAGCATTTACTTCCTCCCCCACAATTCGCCACAAACTACCCTGACTATCAAGGATTGTGTTACGGGAAATCGATTTTAGTTGCCTTCCGTCCAGCAAACTCAAATCAATAGGCTGGATACCTGTAAAGCCGCATCCCAAACCCCACAGGCGAGAGAGATCATCCATCAGATAGTTTCTGCAACCATCTGTTGTCATGCTGATGACATTAGCCCCACCAAGTACGGAGAGATCAACTGCCATTGGCACTAATTGATTACCTGTCAATGCAATACCTAATTGCCCCAGATCATTACGTCCCCAGCTCCAGACATTTCCATTTTCATCCAAGGCAAACGCGTAATGATCAGCTGCAACAATGTTAACAATCCTGAATCCCATCAAGTTGGAGAGATCCACTTCCTGGGGTCTGGAGAAAGCACTGGTAGATCCAATCCCCAATTGACCATAGTTATTCAATCCCCAGGACCATAGGCGTCCCCTGTCATCCAGCGCAAGGCTAAATGCGTCGCCGGCGGCAAGCGCATTAATACTGGCACCATCCAATGCGCTGATATCCGTCATGACAGGTGCATATTGATCCTGCCAGTTGCCAATTCCCAATTCACCATTGCTATTTCTGCCCCAGGCCCAAAGGATATCGTTAGCCCACAATAATGTGTGGTATCTGCCAACCGCATGGAGCGACTTGCCCACCTCAATAACATGCAGCTTCACAACCTGTTGCACGAGTATGTCGAAGCGGAGCAACCTGACGGTCAGGTCTGCATCACCTTTTGCATGGGTAGTGTAAACGCCATCAAAATCCACTGTGGCAACTGCGCTATCGTTTGAAGAGAACTCAAGCAAGCCGGAGTTATTTGCCAACCTGACACCATTAAAGACACGGCCTTCATGTTCTACCCTGGCAGTGACATTCAGTGTGAAGTTGGCAGGATCCAGTCCCAAACGACGGGTGATTTCATTGGGTGAAACCTGGATCGCGCTAATCAATTCAATATCAACATCCGCGATTGATGGGTCTGTCGGATCAGAATCAGATACGACCTCTACATAATCCGGTACACCATCGTTATCCGTATCGACTTTATTGGGGTCGGTGAAGTGAATATACACTTCATCGTAATCACTGAGGCCATCGTTATCGCTATCGATGTTATTCAGGGCGCTGCCCAAAGCCGCTTCTTCGGCGTTGCTTAAACCATCGCCATCCAGGTCATCGTCGCCGTCAGCAATACCATTACCGTCAGAGTCACTATCAGCCGGATTCAGGCCAACCGCAATTTCCAGGGCATTACTCAAACCATCATTATCAAAATCACCATTGGCTTGTAGCACACCAAACGTAATTTCATTGCCGACCAGAATGGTATTTTCAAACTGATCATGGCCTTCCAGTCGCACATGAATGATTTGGCCATCGGGATAGGTTGTGCCTGTGTAAACCGGCATTGTGATTATCGGATCAGTGAGGTTAAGTGCAACGGGTGTTGAGTCCTCACCCAGTGGACCTACATAGGCATTGATAGAAAGATCCTGTGCATCAATCCCGTCAGCGAGCTGATACCCCAGGAGGATATCTGTGCCTTCCAACACATAGCGCTGTTGTGGCATATCCAGATATACAACAGGTGCACAGATATTGAAGGATTGCTCCAGCACTTCATCATTGGCAGCCAGGCCCCGCAGATCGCTATTCCGGGTATCCAGGTCGTAGCAACTGCCCAGTGCCAATGGCTCTTCGGGTGTAAAGATCAACTGCTGGTCTTCAACAACAAAGTCACCGGGTATTGCTTGGCCATTCAGGGTGATCAGCAGCGGGGCAACAGCAAAGGTATCGGCAGCCAAAGGCTCGCTATAGCTCATGGCAATCGGCGTAATATGCGAATCAACAGCGGTCTGTACCTGGATTTCCTCAATAGCAGGCTTCAACTTGAGGAAGTCGAGTTCCAGTGAGTCGTATTTGGCCAGTGTTGCCAGTACAGGATTAGTATCCGACGCCATTACCTTGACCTTCTCTACGTTGTCAGTACGCACAGTGAAGGTGCCATAGCCTTGCGCCAGATTAATCGTTGCCTGCTGGGCCATGTTATTAATCAGGGCCGAACCATCAACCAGCACATTCACTGCCACATTGGCTGGCGAAGTACCTGAAGCTGAATGCAGTTTATGGACACGGTTGTAATATTTATCAACCAGGGTGACACCAACAGTGACTGTCTCGCCAGCTTCCAGGCGATGTTCATCACCCAATGCCAGATTAGTGCGCGAGACTTCCTCCAGGCGAACCAGGAATGGATCTGCTGCGACAATGCTCAAGTTAATATTGTCGGTCTCGGTGTGATGGTTATTACCCTGCTGGTCATAGCGGGTCGTAATCGAGGTATAGGGCGCAGGCATCGCCAGGTTTGCCAAATAGGTACCCGACTGGTTGATCGCTGACACTGACAGCTGTGCCTGTCCGCCCTGCAGGCGAACCTCTGCAATTTCACCACCGGAGGCCAAAGGTGCAGAAGTAACCCCATTGGCAAACTCAAAATGGAATCCCGGATACGGCAGGGAAATCTGTACGCGGGTTACAGAGTCATGCTCTGTGATATTGCCACCGGCATCATAGCCCTGAATATGGATCGGGAAGGATTTGCCGGCCTGGATTTCAGGAATATGTGCAATACGCAGCTCGGTTGTTTCACCGGCAATAACACGCAGCCCCAGGCTGGTATTAATCTGCGTATTGGAAACCAATTCTGCCACCAGGCGATAGCGACCGGATTTAATCGCCGAGTTGAAGTTCCAATAAGCCAAGCCGAGCAAGTTGGACTCACTGGTTCCCAGCGTAATAACTGGCGCAGTACCACTGGACACGATTTCCTGTAATGTCCAGCGAACCTGCTGGTTAGGTACACGGCGGTTGGTTTTATCGACCACTTCAACCTGATAACCCACATGGTCGCCAACCGTGACATAAGCCAAGTTCAGGTTGGTATCTGCATCGGTATTGAAGAAACGCAATGCATTAGGTTTGTGGGTAAGATTGATGGCGTGCTCAACCGTATCACTGGCTTGTCCCAGATGATCCGTCAGGCGCAAACGGAAACGGTATTGATTATCCGCAATGTCATTAGCTGGGATAGCAAGGGTCTGCCTCAATTCGCTGGCCAGCAGTTTGTGCTCAACCCTGGTTTCCCTGCCCAACGCAGGATTGGTTTCCAGGAAAGAAACCACAACCGGATCAGCGCCATCGTTAGCAGCGGCAAAATTATTGACTGTCACTGGCACCAGTTGGCCATAGAAGGCATTGGCAGGATAACCCAGTGCCAATCTGGAGGCGTCAGGAACCTTGTCCGCAACGACAGCCAGCTCCAGGTCACGCACGCTTACCTGGCCCAGATCATCATAGACACGCAGGGTTAATACCTGGCTGATATCACTGCTCAAGCGCTCTGTACGACGATCGCGCACTATCACATTATTGAGTATTAAAGATTTCGCAGACTGCTGGACAGCCAAGGGTTGGGTAAAGCCATTCCACAGTATTTCTGCCTTTTCGATAGCAACCTGATCTGTCGCACGCAGATTGACCGACACAAAGCCCTGCTCAATCATATACACCGGTGTAGCAAGCAGATTTTCGATGGTGGGCGGTGTATCTTCGATAACCTCATACACCTGCGTAATCGATGACAGGTTGCCCGCCCGGTCTTTTACATCCAGTTGGTAGGTGATCAACTGGCCTTTGTCAGCACCTTTTTCACTGATACTCAGTGTTCCCTCTTCAAATCTGGCCGCAATAATAAGACCGTTGCGGCGCAATATGGCCGACTCAATACCACTTTCGGCATCGCTCACGGAAACGCTTAAACCATAGGCGTGCTTCTCAATAATCTGGTTATTGAAAATGGCACCGGACAAGGAAAATGCACTGACCTGTGGAGCATTGGTATCCTCTACGCGAATAATACGAACCGGTGTTGACTCTGTCAGGTTACCGAACGCATCAATGGCGCGAACCTTAAGATATTTGCCGGTGTCGGCAACACGATAATCACGGTAAATTACAAATTCCGGGCCATAGTGTTTACCAATGATTTTGTATGGCCCCTGCTCTGTGTCTGCTTCGTAGTATTCAACCATGCTGACAGGCTGGGTTGAGTTCCTGATATCAGCGCGCAATTCAAGGGGCTTGGGTACATAGGTGGCGATCCCCGCTTGCGGACTGGTAATGACAACACTGAACGGATTGGCCGGCAGGTCCTCACCCTGCAGCATGACTTTGCGCGGATTGGACCAAACCACCCTGCCCGCATCAGTCTCAATTTCTGCCTTCAACGTGAAGGGTTGACCATTGCGCAAATTGGCAGGAACCAGGGCTTCCAAACCATAGGGGAACTCAGCCGTGCCGCCAATCAACTGATCATTAACATAATAATTCACACTGTTAATCGCATCGGTTGCTGACAGTGAGAGGTTCAGGTAATCACCTTGCACAAACACCCGGTCAATTGCAGGCGTTTGCAACGCCGTATTAATACCTGGCAATTGACCATTGAGGTCAATGATCTTCACACCATAGTCACCCAATCCAACCGCCACATAGCCCTGATGTGCAGCAAGACCGGTAGCCAGCTGTGGCAGGGGAATCTGGATGTTGTTGTGCAGCTGCCAGGTTTTTACATCCAGCGCACGCAATTCACTGGCTGTTTCGGTGCGATATGCAACCCATAGGCTTGCGTCAGCATAATGCACGGCATTGATTGCCAGGGAGCCAGGAAGCTCTACTACAGAATCTGCAAAGCTGTTTAAATCCAGGCGGTGCAGGCTGGTACCTGTTGCAAAGAATAAGTAGTCGCCCGACATGCTGAGATGGTTAATAACATCAGCGGCACCATCCACCAGTGTCGTAACCACATTGTCATAGGGATCCAATGGCAACTGGCCTGGCTGGATACGATAGATTTTGCGGTTGATCGTACTCGCATAAATAGTTTCACCATGCGCAGCCAAACCGACAATCTCTTCACCTGCCGGTAAAGACACCACATCTTTTTGTGTTAACTGCAGTTTGTTAGCAAGGTGTAGGCGGTTGCCTTCGCTGGCTACCAGCAAGCGCGATGTTACTGCCATATCCGTGATGGCAATATTATTGAAAATCACCTGCACGGCAGGGGATGCAGACTGGTGCAGTTCCAGGGCATCGATGGCAACCAGCTGGCGCTTATCGCCATACACCAGATAGGCTTTACCTGCATCAAGCAGCACATGGCTGACAGCCAATGACCATCCTTTTTCCGGGTAGGATTTAACAGTCCAGTTACCGGCTTCACGTCCGTAATAGAGTGCACCATAGTAACTGGCGGCCGCCAATACCTGCCCCTGTTGGATAGCAACATCAACAACCCGCCCACGTGGCGTATCGGTTGAGTAGACAGTGAGCGGTTCGCCCACCTGTTGCTGCAAGTCAAGCACACTGCCAGCTGCATCGCCCAGCCACAACTTTCCAGCGTAAAGCTGTGCAGCTGTCACACTACCGGCCAGAGGGTGATTGAAATGACCAGCCTGGCTTACACCATAAGGATTGGTTACATCCAGCAACTGGATATCGCCATTGTTGCTGACAGCAATAATATAAGGAGCATATGCCAGCAAACGCTCTGCCTTACTGAAATTGCCATGACGCAGGATGCGCGACTGGCGATCGAAGGAAAGCAATTGGCGATGTTCCGTAGTGACATACCAGCGATCGGCGATATGAACCATGGCAACCGGTTCCGGCAGGAGGATTTCGCTACCGGCTTGCAATGTCAGCGAGGTCTGGGCGTTGTCAATAAACAGGGCCGAATCTGTACGCAAGACCACAAAGCCCTTATCGCGTACCTGGATATCCTGCGCGTCTTCAGTATCGACATAAGCAGACGTATTGTTTTTACTATCCAATACACGCAGCGGAATAGACGTTATCCAGTTGCCTTTGATATTGAAGCCTTGCAATTTACCATTGTTGATGGCTAACAAACTTTCGCCCTGCAGGGCCAAATCGGTCACTGTCCCTTCCAATGGGTAGAAGCTGAGTACCATAAAGTTTTCAGCCGGGTCGATAATGACCAGTCCCTGTTCCTTAAGCGCAACCAGCAGGCGATCACCTATACGTGCCAATGCCGTGACTTCTGCATCCAGGGTTACCAGCAGATCGCCCTGGTGATTACGCAATTCGCGTCCCTGTGCAAACCAGGCACGCGATGCATCAGGCAACATAACCGAGAAATGTTTGCCGCTATCTGCGGCCACCAATTTGAAGCCGGCAACCACATTGATGTGATAACGATAGGATTCGCTATTGCCATCTTTATCGGACAGGCTGGCAATCACATCAAAGCCATCAATATTTTCAGGAACCGTCATTTCCAGCAATGATGAACCGGATGCGATGATATTGCCCTGCATATCGCGCACTTCAATGCTGCTTTGATATTGCCCAAGGTTCTGCACATCCATGCGATAGGCAACACGACTTCCCGCAAATACAGTTGCGTTTACGCCGCTGAGCTTCGGCTGTGGCAATTGCTGCTGGGGATAGATTTGCACTGATACTTCACGCTCACTGAAGCGATAGCTATCGCCCCAATAAGCGCGTACACGCAAGGTATATGTATCCCTGACATTGACTTTGGGCAGGCGCATGCCAACCAGGCCATCGACAGTATTCACCAATACTCGGCTGATGAGGTTGCGATTGAAGTCCAGCAGTGCAATGTCCGCATAATGGAAAGACTCACCCAGGGAGTCTGCCGCAACATAATGCACATTGAGCAGGTCACCGGATTTGGTCGCGACATTATTGATTGGCGCAAGGATCGTGACGCTTCCGGCTTCGGGGTTGTTCGCTACCAGCGATACATTACCGTTAAAAGCCGGGGCGCCATTTACCGCCAGGCTCCAGGGCACACCGGCCTCCGCAGCAGGCATATCAGACCACTGGTAGGCAGCCGCTGGCATTAGCGCCATGGGCGATACCTGGCCTGCAATATCGATCTGTTGCGATCTGATACGTGCCAACTCACCTGCCTGGGTAACCACAGGAACCAATGCCCCCTGCGTCAGTGCTGCCGCGCCCAAGGGAGCGCTTACCGGTTCCGGCTGCAAACCAGAATTCACAACGACGGCTTGTTGGGCTGTATGTCCATGGCTGCGCGCCACCAGTACAAGATCATCTTCTGTCAGCACTGCACGCGCCAGGTATACGTAATAGCGATTACCATTATGACTGACCCGTGCAGGTATCCATTGACCTGCCTGGTTTTCAACATGCAGGCTCAATCCACCCGGAATATCGATTGAGGGCTCAACAACCAGCACACTGGCATGCGCTTGTTCAGTGACGGTGACAGACAGTGAGAAGGGTTGCGACTGAACCTGAATCGGATAGGCAACAACCCGGACACTATTGTTGTCGATGGTATCAAGGTATGCCGCGGCCGGAGTGATGACCAACTCACTGGCCATCACCGGTAATATCCCAATAATCTGGGCATTTTCCAGGGCGAACCATTGATAACCCTCTACTGACACAGTGCGAACCCAAAGGATTTCCCCATCGCTGGTTGCCCGGTCGATAGAGGCCGGTAATGCAGGTATCGCATCCAGTAGCAACAAACTGCCATCGGCCATGATTTCAAAGCGCGATAAATGCGCCCCCTTCCAGGTGTAGAGTGTGCTTCCATCAATATGGAAGCCTTCCTGGTCAATCAGGGCCGTAAAGAAGTCCTGCTGTACAACAGGTGCGCTATTGACTGCCAGGCTGAAGCCATAGAGTCCCGCCTCGGTCAGCGCATACAAGGATGGTCCCGCTACCTGCAACGACACTATAGGATCACGCAGTGATTGCCCTACCATGGCAACCAGTTGCTGATCAACCATCTGGCTTGCGCTAATGGTGTTGCCGTGGCGCAACCACAAGGTAGCACCACTGGCGCCCACGAGGTCACCCGATACTGACCAGGAGGCATTCGCCGCCTGTACACCGCTGGTATTGAGTGGATAGCGTTTGATGACCAGCTCACCGTCAACGCGCACCTGAACCACAATGGCAGTCCCCGCATTGGCGATCTGGAGAATTTCACCCTTGGCCGTTGCCTCAATCGTGCGCGAAGCCACTGCCAGGCGATAACCACCAGCGCGCTTGTTAAAGCCTGCCAGAACAGGTTCGGACGTATTGCCACTACCAACCGCCACCATAGCAAACAGAGTTTCCTCCGCACTGGCGGCTTCCAGATGGCTAACAGGAGCAGCACTGCTGAAATAAGGCACTTTCACCAGTGTGTGTTGACGTTGTTTTTCATGGCCGGATCTGTCTTTCAGTAATGTTTCAACACTGAGTGACTCACCTGAAGCAGAAACATGGGTAACCAGCTTTTGACCCAGTGGAGCAGTAACCGAAGTGGTGGCATCAACAGGATCTTTGACAACGACCAACGATTCTGTCGAGAAGTCAGTCATGGCATCCGGTATCCTGGTATCTACCCAGAGGGCAGAACCAGTCAGCACTCGCGCAGCCGGAGTCAGGTGCGTAATTACCTCTTCATCGATACCTTCATCATTGACCACATTGAGGAACCTATAACCCCTCAAATTGGCCTTCTGGATACGCGCCAGGATCACGACATTCTCATCAACAGCCGGCAAATCCAGGGTGACAAATTGACGCTCGGGATCCTTGGCATTGCGGGTGAGATATGCGCTGGGTACAGCAGCCTCAACACCGCCTATATCCAGGTACAGCTCTGCATCCAGTACATTGCGCAACAATACTTCGAAACGAACCGATTCCCCTTCCTGGAAAGTACTGCCATTGGCAGGTGCAATGATATCCACTTTGGGTGCACCGGCTTCTGCATCGTAGGGATAGAGCCTAATCGTCTGTACCGGGCTGATATTCTGGTTGGGGTCGGTCGCGCGCGCAGACAGGGTGATGCCGTGCTGCAAATCATCTTCGGTGGCGACAAAGCTATAGCGCGTCGGATCCGGCAATATCTCCCAATCACCGCCATTGCGTTGGATTTCGACGGTTTCAATACCGTATTTATCAAATGCCTTGATGATGACATCGGTACGTTCACCAATAGCAACAAAATCACCGTTGGCAGGCGAGACGATTTCCAGTGTCGGTGGTGTCCTGTCCAGATAAAGGGTGTATTGCTGCTCAAAGGTTTTCTCAAAACCAAAACCATAGGTAACCAGCAGGCGGGACTTGATTTCCACCGGTGCAACAGCACTTCCGACGGGCAGCAAATCCTTGATTTTGGGGTTGATAAACGACGCGAATACAGACCCCGTTTGCTTGTTGTAATTGGCAGTCACATCCACGGTGCCCGGTTTGACATGATCAACGCTGATCAATGCCTTGGAGACCATGTCAATATCGCCGTCGAGGTTATAGTGAACACTGGACCGTACAGACTCTTCCGGTTCCACAGGATCGGTATGGAAGCTCTCCAGTTCAATAATCGGATCGCGCAAACTGGCACGGAACGAACGCGCAGCCGTCAGTGAAACGGAACTGCTATCCCTGGCTTCCAGTTGTATTTCAAAGTAAGCGTGTTCCCTTTGGGCGGCATAGGATAGGCGGCCAATGTCATTCGGTACCAAGACTCCGGATTCCGGTGCATTGAATGCCGTCGATACACGGTAGGTGAAATTGATTTTGCCGGGATAGTTATCAACAGCACTCACGGCAAATTGATAACTGCGTCCACGGGTCAGCAACATGGCAGGATCTACGTCAACACCATCAGATACACGTACAACACGCAGGTCGCGAGGTGCCAGTGTATCCGGTGCAGTCAGGGTAGCCCGATAAATACCCGCCTGGGCAATGGATTGGCCAATAGCATTGTTATGCGCAATATCGGTAATGCCATTGATAACCACATCATAAAGTGCGTTGTTTTCCAGTGCCTGACCTGGCAACAGACGGAGGTTGATGGACACAGGAGAGACATTGACCAATTCAAAACGTGCAGAAATATCCTGGTCCGGTGCATTCGAGTAATCGCGGAATTTTTTAATAACACTGAAACTATCCGCTTTGACAGCTTCGTTGAATGTCAAACGCAATGGTCGACTCATATTCAATGTTTGTATGCCATCCATACCGGTCAACTGCACAGGTGCGGTATCGTCCACACCTTCCAACAGCAGATTGGCAGATGCAGCAACTATTTCATTGGTATCGGCCCGCACAATAACCAGTTGGTATTTAACCCCCGGAACTGCTTTAGGCGATGGGTCAACAATCAACCGGCCGGCGTCAAGGCGATAAGCAACCTTATTATTGTCACTGGGGGTATGGCCCGCGTTGTATGGGAAGAGGTGTACTGCCAATCGCCCTTCAAGGCCCAAACCATCAACCTGGATGCGATTGCCACCACTGTCACTCAGGGACTTATCACCACCCTTTTGGTTATTGGTAGTGATATTTTGTATCTCAATCGCCTGTGCGACCAGAACAGCAGCAGGAATGCTGGCAATCTGTGCGGCATTCGCCTGAGACAAGTGCAGAGTCTTAAGGCCCGTTGTCGAGAGTGCTGCCGAGAATGCCAGCTCAGTGCCGGATGCATTGACTGACCACTGGCCAGGTAATAATGCCAGTTCTCCCAGCGTTAACTGATCAACCAGCTGTAATTGCTGTCCAGTGACTTTATAGGTGGTCGCACGATTGGTAATCGTACTTTCTGGCATTACAGAAATAGCACGGATAGGTGACAGGCCAAACAAGGGCTCAGTCGTCATCAACCAGGGCAAATCAATATTGACACTGGCGCCGTCAATGTGATCTCTCGGAGCATTAAACAAGCCGACCTGATAACTACCACCCAATACATATCCTGCATTGTAAATGTCAAAATGCAACTGATCGCCCAACTGCATACTGGTTCCATGGAGTCGCTGTAAGCTGATGCGATCAATAACATCGACCAGAACCTCAGACCAGTTGGCTGGTTCCCCCGCAATACCCAACACGATAACGCCGTTACTGGATGCAATACGTTCCGGTTGCACCTGCCACAGGTTATTGAACGGCAGACGAGTATTGTAATAACGTCCACCCGCACGCCACTCCAGCAAATCAGCTTCAAATTTGAGATTGGTAATGCTGCTCACACTCGTAGCGCGTATATCGCTCAGATGGTTAAAGCGCAATTGCTGGCCCACTTTGTCCACATCATAGACACGCAGGCGCTGCGACGATTTATTCAGCGTCACTAACAATTCACCATTCAATACGGCATCGTCCTGGCTAATAGTGCCAACGCCAACGACAACAGCGTTCGGCTGACCGGCTTTAAGCGAAGACCAGTGCAGTATCTCAACGGCCGTATTACTGCGCACCAGTAAATGCGAACCACTAATTGCCACTGTCCTGGGGTCAACCAGCGAGAAGCCAAATGATTGATCAACCAGGTCAAGCTGTGCATAGCGACGGAACTCTACACGATCGCCATAAAGTACAGCGACACCATCCTGATCGTAATCCACATCGATCACACCCGCAGGCAGGGAAATCGTTTGGACATTGGTTCCACGTACTGCAGCTGCATAGAGCTTGCCACTGCCAAAACCTACCCAGCGATCACCGGCAAGATAAATTTCCGTCAGCGGGAAGCTGTTGGGATTATCGAAACGCCCCACCAATGCTGGTGCATAAATATTGGTAAGGTCATAGAAATGAATAACCGGACGCCCTTCATTGGCAAGCAATGCCAGATAGTGGTCATTCAATGCTGCCGCGGTGACAGGTGTAGACAGACTGCCTTTGGAAAGTAAGACAGGAATATCACTTTCCAGGGTACCGGACAGGAACCAGTTGGTTTTCTGGCCACTGCTATTTTCAAATGACAGCAACAGATCATCATGACGCACAAAGCCAAGGGTATTAGCCAGTTGATCTTTTGACGGCAGCTCAATCGTCAGCTCGGTGTTCTCAACCCGGTCAACACCGGAAACCGTATTGCTGACACTGATCGACAAATCACCCAAGGTATTATCCGGCAAGCGGAAACTGAGCAGGTTTGCGGATTCAAAACGTACATCCACTGCAGGTTTCTGGTTGACCAGCAATCGTGTCAGCGTACTGAAACCACGCCCCTTGATGGCAACCGTTGCCCCCGAATTAAACAGATACTGCTTCAGGTTGGGATCAAAGGTTTTACTGAGCAGGTCATAGGAACCTACACTTTCAATAACGGGATCGGCAATATACGTAAACGCAGCTTGACGGCTGTCAGCCAAATGACCATTGCGAACCTGCAATCCCACCACAACATTATCAGCCGGTGAAGTTGGCAGGGCAGGCAAACTGAAGCGCAACTCATTACTGCTGGTTCGCGTAATACTCTCCGCTGGAATTTCCCTGCTGCCCAGGAATACCCTCGTTGCTTCGGTGAAGTGGTTGCCAAATACACTAATCACCTCACCACCACGCCAGCTGGCAAATGCCGGCATCATATGGGCGAATTCCGGTTGCTGATGGCTTGATGCAACAAAACGGAAACTGTAATCGGAGCCCAGGGCTTCACCGTGTAAATCGCGGAGGGCCGCCGAGAGCGTTACCCGGTAACGCAAACCATCGACAAAGGGCTGTGCCGGACGATAGACAAGTTTGGTACCCGCATTATTTACCTGGCTGCTGACAGCACCCGCCACTTTCGCACCGTCCAGCGTAACGCTGAACAGTTCGTTTCTATTGGCTTGTAACTGCTGGGCATCCAGCAGGCGATTGAATTGGACTTCAATGGCTGTGTTCGCCGGCAGGACGGCCTCCGCCTCAGGAATATGATCGGTAATCACCAATTGCTTGTTCACAATGGTATTCAGGCGACCACCAATATGGTTGATGCTGCTTGCATCCTCTACCGGATTTTCAATGGCCTTATCATTCAGGTAGGCAAAGGTTGATCCCGCATAAAGCGCGCGCGGATGGAATGCGACCGTTGTGACATCACCCATGACCGAGAAATAATTTTTCAGGGTAATAGCCGCTTTATAGCGACCTTCCATCCAGGGCGACAGATCATACATTTGCAGATCACCCTGCCCTGCACTGACATACAGGTTTTGGCCGCGCAAGATCATCTGGCCAGCATAAATATCGCCATTGCGTACCAGGTAAGCCAGGTTGAGCGATGCGACCGGATCTGCACCACGCTCGGCATTTTCCTGGAACAGCAGCACAGAACCATTGGTGCCGGTCGAGACAAGGATCAAATTATTTTTAATCAGCAAATCGCGCGGTTTGAAGCGATTGCCACCCTGGTCGCGCACGACAAAATCGCGCGTTACGCTGTAATCACCAGACATTAACTCCACTTCAACAACACGGCGGAGGTCTGTTAATGCAACCCAGAGACTATTACCGGCAACTTCAATCGCATAGGGAACACCCTGCAGTTTCACCCGATCAATGGTCGTGCGTTTTTCCAGGCTGCGCGCTGCTGTGATTTGATAAATAGATACGCCTTCTGAGGTGGAGAGGTAAAGCAGGTCATCGACTACCACCAAATCCCGAATCAAACCGGACACCGCCAGTTGGTTAATCAATACCGGATCGGCTGCCAGGGTAATATCAAAGTGATAGAGGCGATCGCCACCCGCTGCAAAGAGGTTATTGCCCGAGGCGCCCAGTGCCACAAAGCCTGTAGTCCCCAAACCGCCGGTCACGTCGAAATGGTAGGGATTGGCTATGCCAGCAAAGTCTTTGTTGATAATGATCGGATGCACAGGATCAGAAACATCCGCTGCCACCAGGCGCGCCACATTGGAGCGCAGGCGTTTGGCAACACGGCCATCGCGATTGATGACTTCATATTCCCCACCGGTGACGGTATAGAGAATCTGGTCATGCAGCAGAATGGCGGAAATCGGACTGGGTTTATCCGAGGCCAAATCCACTGAACCGGTTTCCTTGCCTGCATAGAAATAATCGACCGGTGACAGGGAAACCTCTCCGGCAAACTGCATATTCTCTGCTTTTATTGTTGCAAAACCAAAGGGATTGGACGGTGCCCGCACCTGGATATGGTTACCGCTGAGTACACGCAGGTCACCTGCCTGCCTGTCGCCAATCGTAATACGTGTTCCGTGGTTAAACCCACGGCCATAAATATCAATGAGATTGCCACCCTGTGGCGGGCCGCGCAGCGGATTGACATCTTCGATCACTACACGCGGCAATACCACCACAGCACCCTGCTTGGTGTACGCCAGGTTACCTCTGATAATACGTACTGGCAGGGTTGTGGTGTTACTGCTCAGGAAAAGGTTGGGCACATCCACATCAATCTGCGTATCGCTAACCTGTTTGATCGCGGCAGCAGGCAAACGTGTCTCACCAATATAGACTTGCAACTCCGCCGCCGCACTACCAAAACCATTGCCCAGGATGACAGCCTGTTCACTGCCATCGGCATGGAAATAATGTGCACCCAGGGTATTGTTTACTTTCCTGGCGACTTTACTGATCTGTGGACGAGTAGCAGCGCTCAGCTCATAGGTAGCACCAACGGGCGTTACCAGATTTTCACCGCTCACCGCCGTCAATGCAGTACTCAAATCAAGGGCCACACGGTTACCCGCGATGTTTGCTGCGGTAAGTGCAATATCAATATAGCCACCGGCCAGTGTATTGGTTCCTCTGACACTAAAGGCATCATCGGCTAATGGCACCTGCTCACCATCCACAAGCACCAATGCAGAGCGCAAATGGGCTTCGTTGGTATTGATCAGGTTGTTTAGCTGGATGCGGATATATTCATTCGCCGCCAGGCTGCTACCACTCGCCGGAACGATAGACGTTACCGCCAGGCCCGGACTGCGACTTTCTGCAAGCCCTTGCGGTGAGGCTACAAACAAGCCTCCTGTATTGGCGATCAGCTCAGCACCAGGCTGCTGGATAGCATCCCAATAACTGGTTTGATAGCTACCGTCCGCCTGTTGCCGGTAAACAATACGCTCTTTACTACCGGTAATCGTGATCTGCCCATGTTGTACCAACATAGAGGCATTCACATCTGTAGCGGAGGCGCGTTCCAGTAACTGGATATGGTAACTGTCGCGATTGGGCAAATTATCAAAAATCGCCAGATACAATTGGGTATCGCGTTTCAACAATACATAAAGGTCACCGTTCAACCACTGCACATCCAGTGGCTGTCCCTGCAACGCAGTACCTGAGAAAACAATGGGGGTATAACCCACAGGTGGATTCAGTTCATCATCACCCAGGTCAAAGAAACGGATAAAGCCACTGCCCAAATCATCGGCTACGGACAGTGCCAACATATTACCCTGAGGGTCATATGACACATCGGTTGCCCTGTGCCCCGGCACCGGGAATTGCGTTAAGACCAGCGGCGTTTTGGGATCTGTGACATCAACGACCATCAGCCCATCCTGGCTGGCAGCCAGGAATGCTGAATTGCCCACGACCTCAACACCCAATACCGGCGCGCTGGTGCGGATCTGGCTTAAACGGATCGGACTTTCCCAAATACTGATATCAAAAATTTCAAAACCGGAGGGAATCAGGAAGCGATTTTTATCCGTCGGTTCTGCACCGGCCCTGACACCGACATACAACAAATCGCCAATAGTTTTTGCCCCGCCAATGATATGTGGTGGGTAGTTGGGCAAACCAACCGAGCGGCCAGCCGGCAAGGTATAGGAGAGACTGCCGACATGAATGTCCTGCCCATTAATCAGCAGGTAAACCTGATACAGCTTGGGTTCAATCGCTGTCGGCAAACGGAAGCTAAACTGCCTGAGGTTTTCAACATCATCTTTCAGGTCAACAACGGTGAAGCCTTCATCAGACACCAGTGAGTGCATCACATGGCCATCGGCTGAACGCATCAACACCTTGGCGCCCGGCAAAATAACATCGGAAGACGCGCTGATCGTAACCTTATATCCCCCTTCAAGATCGGCGGTTTCGGGTGAGACTTTGAATACAGCATCGCGGATATCTTCACCCGTCACTATGGCGCCCGGGAATTCTGCTGTGAGCAGATTATCCTTAACCCTGATGTGATGCTGGCCAGCACTCAAGGGTAAAAGGTCCAGCGCATTGGCGGGAATTTCCAGCGTGTGCTCATCGATCCAGGTGTAAGACACCGGATACTGGTCAACATACACTGCAACATCCGTGGAATTACGGAAACCGGCGCCGCGCAATTGGATAGCCTGTTGCTGACGGCGATGGTAGCTGCCATGGGTCACTTCATAAATCTGTGGCTGTAGCGCAGCCTCATCCGCCTGGATAAAGCGGCTAATAAACGGCGCCCACTGGCCAGAGCCGCGCAGATTACGTGCACCATTTACCGTGACCTGATAGCGAACACCGGAAAGACGTTCAAACGCCAGGGTAAACTCGGTGGCAGCCGAATTTTCCAATACCTCTGCTGACACGGTGACAGGAACATCAGCACCCGTATCCAGACGCTGGACACTGACAACGCTGGCTTCTTGCATGGATGCGAGCGTGACAGGCTCATTGAAGTGCACGCGATATTCTTCATTCGCTGCCAATGCGCCATTTTCCGCTGCGCTGGCAGCGACCACCAGGGCAGCCGGCAATTGCAGACTGCGCAAGCCGCTTCCACCACCCACAGCCACCAGGCGATCCTTGAAATAATCCAGGGCTTCGATGCGCTCCTGGTTACCCGCAGAAATAACCCTGGGCTCCAGTGGAGAGGAAATATCCAGCACAACAAGACCTGCGTCTGCGGCTACCAACAGCGTGCTGCCCAGGACAAGCAACCTGATCGCCCTGCCACCACCAGCCTGTAGCTTGTTATCAAATAACAGGCGGGTTTTCTGCTCAGGGCGATTCTGATCCAGAATCTCAATACCCTTGCTGCCCAGGGCAACAATCAAATAATCGCCGTAGGTCGCCATGTCATAGACGGTACCGTCAAAGGTATATTCCCGGGTTAAATAGGGATCAAAGATATTGGTGACACTGATGCGATCGCGGGATTTCTCAACCAGGCGGCTGGCATTCGTATCCTTCATATACGGGCAAGGATTCCACATAACACCATAAGCAGAACCGCTTGAGTAAATCCAACCCTGGGAATAATGGAGTGCGGCACCACCAGCACCCGATATCGAACCCATATCCACCGGATCCTGTGGATACATCAGGTTGGCCCCCAGGAGTTGCATACCATCGCCATGGCCGGGAGTAAATTGGCACGGATCTTTTGGCGGATCGGCATCAACTGAGGTAAAGGTACTGCCAAACAAGGCATAACCGTGCTTCTCGATATCCTGGATCATGCCCTTATCAAGCAGGGCTTCACTCAGTACCTGCAAGCCATTTTGCTCATCCAGGTTCAGGCGGGAAACACCGCCATGGCCATTGGCTACATACAGGCGTTTACGCCACTCATTGGCTTCCCATTCGCGCGTGGTTTTCACGCGGATCGAATCCAGTGATTGAGAGAGATAGGTACTGCCCAGACGAGCCAGATCCGCTTTTTCTGCTTCCGTTAAGACGGGGGCATCAATTAAATATTCACTGCCAAGGGCTTTACCATTGAGCTGATTCCACTTGAGGAAGCGATTAATCTCAGCAGCGCCCTGCGGACCGCTGGGCAGGGAACCCACACCGCCAACCAACAATGGACTGTGTGCCTCCTGAACCTCAAAGCTCAGCGCGCGCCAGGTTTCAGGAATCATGACACCTGTGCGCTGGTTGGCATCGCTGAACATCTCCTCCAGGGAGAAGTTCTGGTGGAAATAACCAGCCGCGGTGAACGCCACCCCCGTGTCCTGATCAATACGGATATCCAGCAAATTGGATTTCGCTGCCTGGATATTGGCAAGCTGGCGGATACCGTAACCATAGCCATTGGCTCCGCTCAACTCTGTTGTGCGGCCATAACTATCTTTGCCATACACATTTTTCAATCCGGGTGTGCCACGGGGTACAACAAAGGTCAGTTTGTTGCTGGACAACACCTGGATACTTTGGCCAGGTGAAGAGCCGACGCTGACAGACAAACCATCAGCTACCGAGTTACCCGGTTCAAAACCGTCACCATACAGGGTGACCTTGGTTCCACCCGGCAAAGGTCCCCACTGCGGCTCAATAGCCGTGAAACGAACCGGCGCATCAACCTGGATTGCACCATAGCGCACGGCTGTTTCATGTACACCGCCAAAATTTATATAGGCAGTCAAATCGTACATGCCTGCAGCGACTATCGCCGGGAGTTGCGCCTTGATAATGCCAATTCGGCTGTCATCCTGGCTGCGTACAACAGAATCGATCTGCAAGGATTGTGATCCCGCATACAACTGGATTTTCTCCTTGCTGATTGGAATACCAATCATGGAGACGGTAATGGGATATACCTGTTGCACAGGTACACGACGCGGTACTACCGCATTGATAGTCGGTGCTTCAGGGCGTGCTGCGCGATAGGTAAATGTAACCTGTTGTTCACTCTGCAATTTGTACAGGGTCAAATGCGTCTGGCCACCGGCTTGCAGCAAGGGTTTGACTGTTTTCAAACCTGCCTCAATCACTACCGTCAAACTGTCACCCGGGTTTAAGCCTGTGGGTTCTTTCAGCGTGATAATTGCATCGTTATTAACAATACTCACCTGGCTCGCCAACAGTTTTTCCTGTGCATTCAACACATAGAAATACTGTTCATTATTGGCTGACAGGGAAATATCTTTGTTGAAGCGCAAACGAATGTTAAGGGCACCTTCAACGGAGCGATCCAGAATCTTATTGGCCGGATCCACGCTGTGCAGCTTAAGTACTATGTCCGGTGTTTCCTGAATAACGCTGGCACCGGTAGTATTTTTACCACCGCCTATAGCGGAATAAGCGGTAGCCGCCACAACCTGGATATGGCTTTTTCCGTAGTTTTCAAAACCACCCATACGAATAGGTTTTAATGGATTGGTGATATCGATAGTCATCAGGCCTCGATCACCCAAAGCGACGTACACCATGTTGCCATTAAAGGCCACATCGTAAACGTAGCCGATATTGGTGACGCGAGACAGGATACGGGGATTATCAAGATCGGCCAGGTCGACAATAACCAATCCGGCATCACCTGCCGCCAGATAGGCATGCTGGCCATTAACTTTCACATGGGACGCCGGCACATCCAGGCTGCCACGCAGTGTCAGACCTGTTTGCGGGTGGCGTTCAATCAAATGAAATCCACCGGCTCCAGCAGTTTCTGCTTCCGTTAATTTCAGGGTGCTGAAGTTATATTCACCACCAACCACCGCATAAACGGCATTTTGTCCTGCGCCCCGTGAAACACGCGCAACATCCAGGGCCTTGCGTTCACCCGGCAATGCCAGGGTGTCGGTAAGATAGGTCTTGGTATGCAAATAGGCATCGACAATACCAAGGCCCCTTTCTGCCACAGCCAGCAGAACCTGGTCGTTATCAACCTCAAGCCCCTTGGCAAACGACGCCTCTAATGGAAGCGTTTTTACCAGTGTGGATGTCCACTGCTCACTGGTTTCACTATCGATGGCAGCAATAAAGAGTTGTGCATCCGACGCCTTTCCAGATGCAATACGCGCAGCGCTAATAAACAGGCGATCCTGGCCATTCTCAAAGAAGGCATCGACGCCCAGGGCATGAAAGCCACTCGGTAACGCCACCTTGGCCAGGATACGGTCATCGACACCGTCTTTATTACAATCCAGCAACGCCAGGAGATCATCCGGATTGCTCACACAGGTGGTATCGGCAATAAATTTGGATGAATCTATGTGGTAAATAATAACGCCCGAACTGCCTGCGGCCGCAAACAGATAAGTGCCTGTCGGGTCTATGGCAATATCATGGAAGGTGCCAACATTGTCCTGAATATTGGCTTTGACCGACTGCAGGTATTCGAATGCCTGTGGCTGGGTCCAGGTTTGGCCGTTATCCAGTTCAATACGAATATCTGCGAATCCCAGTTGACCTGGAGGCGTGATAAATTCCAGCTTCTCGGGACTGATCACCTTGATATTGACGGCAGGTACCTGGGTATCGCCGACATGCACGCGGGTACGCGCTGCACCACTGAGGAATCCTTTACCGACTACAGTAACCTTGGTTCCGCCATTAACACTGCCGAGTTTCGGAGTGAAGGATGTCAACACCAGGGGCTCAACATACTGTACAGCGCCCAGGCGCGACACACGGCGGCCATCACTCTCAATAACCGTAATAGTGGCTGCACCGGGATAATGCGCCGGGGCATTCAGCGAGTAACGTATCAGATTATTACCCAGGCTTTCCGATGCGATCACTGAAGCAGCTTCTCCTGAAATCAGGAAGCTCGGTGCAATTGCATGTTTAACCACCACATCTAATTGCCCACCGGATACAGTGATAAACGTTGGCGCAACTGATTGGATTTCCAAAGCCGACGCAGTGCCCTGTGCCGTGGTGAAAGGAATCACATGGTTAAACAGGCCCCTACTGCGACGGCTGCCTAACTCCGGCTTTAATTCAAGGCGGTATTTACCATTGGCTTCCAATATATGATCAGGTGTCACCAGAACAACCTGTGGATCCTGGTCATCGACAGAGACGGTAAAGCTAACGGACTCTCCCTCTGCAGTGTTGTTATCGCGCAAGAGCGACAGGTAGCGAGACAGATATTGATTTTCTGTCTGCAAATTCGGGATGGGAATCGGATGTGTAAATTTAATACGAATGACCTGGTCGCGCGCGACCCCCACAGCACCGGCTGACGGATAACTGGATACAATATCGGGAGTTAACGTGTCCACCATAGCCAATAGGCTGTGATTACCATTGGGCATACTGGCCAATACAATACCATCATCGGTGTAGTGTGCAGGCTCGGATTCCGGATTCAGGTTGAAACGTACATAACCCTCTGGCGTCTGGAACGCGCGGCACGCGGAAAGGTTAACCGCATCGACAACATCGACCAGGTCTGCACGACTGGTATCGATCAAGTGCAAATAATACTGGCTGGTGGAGTTTCCACACCCGGCCTGGCGAACCTGGGCAACCAGTGTCCCGACTGACTCAATGGATTTTAAGTTGCCCCGCAGTGGGAAGCCGTTATCGACATAGTGACCGCTGTACTTAAGGCTATTGGGATTGGACACATCGAACAACTCAAGGCCATTCATGCCAAATGCCAGGGTGTTCAGTGTTGCCACCGTGGTATTCAGGCTAAAGCTACCACCGGATACGCCCTTACGCACAACCAATGGCTGGACACCCAACTGGGGGATACTCGGTTGTGTCAGGTCAAAGACATAATTTTCTTTCGTTGTTGTGATATGCAGGCGATTCTCAATCACTGCAATATCATAAATATTCAACGCTTTTGATCGGCCTTCGTGCAAAGCAGATTGAATGACCTTCACAATTGCCGGTTTTAAAGGGTCCGCAATACTTAATACAACCACACCTTCATCAGCAGCATTTGCAATCAGGAGGCTATCTTTAACCAACAATGCTTTGGGGGCACGCTTGAGCGGCAATGGAATGCTATAGAGTATATCGCGATCCTTGGCACCACTCGAATTATCATAATTACCAGGTAAGCGGTTTTCCCGATCATAGACAAGTATCCAGCGCTGGTTTTCATAGTGCGTATCAATGTACGGAAATACATACCCCTCTGCCGCCACATACACATGGGTATCACCCAATGCCAGGGCCGTTGGATGGAGATCCTGGGGCAGATCGTAATAACCCAGGCCCAACATAGGTGCGGCCTCACCCAGCGCATCGCGCTGGTAATGCACGAGGCTGATCCAGCCGGGAACCATAAAATGATTGAAATCATCAACAAGGGTAATGTTTTTAGGTTCAGGCCCGCCATCCAGCTTAACCGGTGCACCCAACACATAAATTAAATTCAGCTTGTCATCTGACGCCAGATCCGCAATTTGCCCGGGCGGCAACTTGAGCGGATCAATCACAATTGTTGAAGGCAGGCCCTGTCTCTGGCGTTCAAGCTCATCCTTTATCAACTTCATCGAAAACGGTGTGCGGGTTTCCAAGGTTCTGGCAACACCCAGCTTGCCCATAAATAATGCCTGGGGCAGTATGAACCTGCGCCCGGTACTATCACTCAATTCAAGATCGACAAAGCCACGATAGTCATCACCAAAATCGCTCACACGCCAGGACATTTTCTGTGCACTGTATAAGCGCAGCTTGTCATTATCCACCGTGTATTGATTGACTACATCAGGCTGTCCACTGGGATAGGCCTTCAGGGTGAGCCCAGGATGGAAACCATAACCTACAATTTCAACTTCATCATTGGCACCGGTTTGATTGACCCGTACCACAGCGGGTGACACGAAGGAAATTTGCAGTAAATCCACATAAGTAAATCCGCCAATTACGATATTCTGCAAACCGGCATCATTCATAACTTCCACTGCCGCAGGACCGGCATAGTTCGGCGTAGTTGTTACCCGGAGGCGTTCATACCCCTCTGCATCAACCGGTATCAGCTCATCGATAACCACCGCCTGACCGCCGATCCGAACTTCCGGCACACTGCCGAAATACCTGCCGCGAATAACCACTTGGGCTCCGCCATCAATCGTGCCTATAGCTGGTGATATGGACACTATCTCCGGTGCAGGCGCGGAACCCGCTGCGGAGGTAAAGAAGGAGAATTTGTAATCGCGGGCAAGTGGATACCCTGTCAGCGGAGTAAGGCCCGCTTTAACAACAACGACATATTCCGTACCGGCCTGTAATTCACCGGCTGGTTTCAACTCCAGGAAGCGATAAGCTGGCTCATTGTTACGCTGTGCAAAGCCAACAGCAAAATCCGCCGTAACCTCTTCACCCAAAGCATAGTTACCTTCGGCATCGGCAATCACACCACCGCGGTAAACGCGCAGGTAATCGTTGAGGTTTGTTTCCGGCGGCAATACCGCAGAAAGTTCAATATCAATCACCGATAGATCTGTGCTGACCTGTTTTTCAGCCGCCGCCGGTGAGTGACCAGCGACAACCAATTCCGCCAACTCAATGCGATTAATGCCTTGCTTACCCGCAGCAACCTGCATAGCACCACGGGCAAGGATCAATTCACGCACAGCATAGTTATCCTGGGTAGCCTGGCGATTAATCATAACCGGGACAGTTGAGTCCGTTGTTGGATCATCAATTTTTTCCAGGTCGATAATCTCTACTACTGTCTGGGCAGGTTTATCTTCCTGATCAGCATAGAGCACACTTGCATAAGCCAGGTTGCCCGCCACACGGACATCAAATACACCTTTTGATACCAAATCCTGGCGCGCAGGCTTCAATTCAACAATACGGGATAGTTTGGGACCGTAGGGATCACTGATATCAATTTCATTGAGTTGGGAGACCAGCCCCTCGCCAGACATATCGGTGACATACAATTTGCTACCCACAATCTGCAGGCGATTGGCAATGCCCAGCGTATCTATCTGCGCAATAATAGGTAGTGACGGATCGAGGATATCCGCAATAACAATCCCTTCTTCCGATGCTGCAATATAGGCAAAACGCCCCTGGACTTTTACATCGCGGGCATAACCATTAGGCTTGATGTAACCAATATGATAAGGCGCAGCCAGTTTTGAAATATCGATAACCTGCACACCACCATTACCATTGGCCACAAATGCAACACTATCCTTGCGATCTACACCGTAAACCTGGATATAGGGCAGATCTACACGTCCTGCCAATAAATAGGGTAAACCGAATTGTTCATCACCATTGCGAATATTGAATATTAACAATTCACCATTTTGATTTTCCGTATAAACACCACCGGCTTCACTCAATTGCCCACTCAATCTATTTACAAATTGGCTGGATGAACCTGAGGATAAAAGAAGATCTGATGGTATACCCTGTTTGCTGGCGAGGATGAAATTGGCATCAGCATGCAGTTCAGCTATTGATCCTGCAAAAATTTGGCTGGCACGGTTAACCAATTCAGAATAAACAAACACATCCCCATTATCATGTTGTTCTGAACTGATATCGGCCAGGAATAAACCCGTGCAAACAGGACAGCTAGATGATGCGGGTGTTATGGGGTAATCAAGCCCTACTCCCTGTTCAACCAGGGATGGATCTATCGTTGACCATGCACCAACCATAGCCCCAGTACGCTCGCTGGATTTATATTGTGCAAGCGCACCGTAATATACAGTTTTGGCCGCAACACGACCAAGGCTATCATCCGTCGGCTTGAAGAAGCGGCGCTCGCTAACAGGCATACCGACTTCATGCAGTGTTTCTCCAACAACCTCATGGTTGGGAGTAACGACACGGGACACTATGCGCAAGCGCTCATTTTTTGCAGCACTGCGACTCAACAGATTGCCATCGGAAAACTCGGCCCAATAGATAAAGTAATGATTATCCGGGTCACTGGAGGGTATGGCCGGGCGGTTGGTCGCCGTATCATTGCGATACAGTTGGATTTCCCTGGGGCCGGCCAGGGTTACCCATTCACCGGTTTCCGATTGCGCCTCCCGAATCCAGCGCATAAAGACTTTGCGATCTGCCTCAACGCCAATATCCCTCACAGAAACAGCGGCAACCACAGGCTCGCCGGCTGTCAGGATTTCATGGTTGAAAGGTTGCAGGATACTGAGTTTGGGCGAAATCGTATCGTCAATACGTCCCACATGCACAACTTGTGAAAGGCCTGCCTGCCCCACAACATCATAGGCAATTGCCTGAATCGCAAATCCATCCACATTTTCCGGCGGAGTAATAACCGCGCGATAAATATGCTCCTGTGCAGATGTACCATTGGTGTGCGACTCACTGGCATAAGCCGTGTAAACCGCTTTGTCATTAACCAGGAATACTACGCGGTCGATCCCCTCGTAACCGAGGTCGTCAAATGTTTCTACAACAATTTCCAGATCCTGGCCATCGATAATGACGGATTGATTATTAGAGGGCTTAACGATAGTGGCCGTCGGTGGTTGATCGGCAACAATTTTCAAGGTTCTGGGGCTGGATAAAGGCGATACATTGCCGTCGACATCCGTTGCCTGCGCGCGGAAGCTGATATATTCCCCAACCCGCCCTTGCGGCACCTGGAGATGGAACTGGAAGGGAGCCGAGGAATCAATGCCAACCTGCGCGTAATTTAAATTGTTGACATTAGCGCCCAGGGCTTGCTGCAAACTGACATTGCTAACGCCGGCTTCCGGATCGTTGGCAATCACATTGACAACAATGCCGCGCCCGGCGGTGACTTCCATCACTTGATCGCCAACATTGCTGCCACGGGAATCGAGCACCTGGATTTGCTGTACGGTGGGCGCCGCATTGCGAACCAGGGTAACGGGACGTTCGAGCGTAGCAATATTTCCCGCACCATCACGCGCTGTCACACGGAACAACATGGCAAGGGAATCCGGCAGTTGGTCGGCGGCCAGGTGAGGAAGGTATGCCGCAATCTTACCGACGCTCAAATGTCCATTGTAAGGTGCCGCCAGCAGCAGGGCCTGGGAAATTTCCTCCTGGTCGCTGAATTGATTGTCGCCATCCTTATCGACAAACAATTGCGTACGCACCGATGTAACCCGCACATTGTCCCTGACCTGCAAGTCATAGGGTAAGGAGCGCATTTCGGCAACTGTTGTCCCCGATGCCAAAGGCAATGTGGCGCTAATTTCAGGAGCCAGCGTATCCTTATCAACACCGACAATCACAGGCGTCAAGGTTTCTACTGTGCGCGCAGTGCCGGTAAGCCGTTTTTCCGTCACTGCCGCCGTTAATGTCAAATCGCGGCCGGCCTGGCCATAAGGCACCTCAACCAGAAACTCATAGGGATATGTGCTATCGGTAATACTGCGGTCACCCGTGAGCAGGTTGGCTACATTAAGCACCACCTTGTCTACACCGACATCATCAACCGCGTTCACCTGTACCAGCAGGAATTCGCCCTCGGTGATTCGCTGCCCCGAAACCGGTTTGCCAATGGCCACTGTCGGCGGCACATCGCCAATAATTTCCAGGCTGATACTTTCATTGGCGATATGTTTATCGAGATCCCCATAAGCAGCGCCATAGGAGTCTATTGCCTCGACAAACAGGCGGACGCGATTATTGGCTGGATTATCCTGGTCAAATGCCGGCAGGTTGACACTGAAATTGTAGGGAGGTTGACGCAGCAGCATATTGAAAATCTGGGTCTCCTGCTGCTCGGGACCGTGGTAGGCAACCAGGCGCAGAGAATCTATGCCCACATCATCATAGGCATTGACATTGACATACAAAGCCGTGTTTTCAACCTGTTTGCTGCCATCCAATGGCTGGACGATATCCACAACCGGACGCTGGTCAATCCGCACCGGATAACTGACTTCCTTGATCCGCTTATTACCGGAAGGATCATAAGCAACGACCTTGAGCCAAATATCAAAACGGGTATTTTCATCCACGAGGACACCGGCAAACCGGCTGGCAATTTCCGCGATACGGTCCACATGAACTTCCTGCGAAAATATCGGCGTATCAATATTATTGGTCGTTATAGGATCGGCATCGGCATCGGGAATGGCATTGATGGTACGGATAGCGCCAGCATAGGGAAGTTGCTGGTAAGAGCCATCGGATTTCTTAACACCATAGGTTGAATAGATTTCAAACTTGGCCACTTTGACATTGTCATAGCCGCGGATTGCCAATTCAAAATCCGAAAACTCGGGTGGGCCATAACCTATAGCGGGGCGAACTATGGCCACCTCAGGGTTAATTTCATCGGCGGCACCAATAAAGGTGACTTCATCCCGGCCTATGGCGCCATCGGAATCCTGGATTTGCGCACTGAGGGTTATATTTTCGTTGTAGCGAATCAACCCCGACGGCACTGAGTAAATGTAAACTTTCTGTTTGGCATATGGACTATCCTGCCGGCCAAACTCATCGGCGATATCTCTCGAATACTTCTCTTCAAAAGCATCATAGATTTCATCAAAGGCCTGCTTGATAACCCCCTCGCCACCAGGCGCTTCTTTGAGTTCGCTACTGGGATGTAACTGCACACCATTGGCAAAGAGTTTTAATTGCTGGTCGCCCAATAAGCGATCGTCACTGGCAACGATGCCAACCTTGATACGGAAAGTACCCGCCACGATATATTGATTGTTGGCAGGCGCGGTGATGCGAATCTCCGGCGCAACATTAGCCAGGGGATGGACCAGGAAGGTTCTGCGGGCAATTTGCCCTACATTGTCGCTGAGCAGGATTTCATATTCCGTGGGCTCAGACTGATCAAAGGCAATCTCTACGGACTTGGATGGCACATGCCTTACCAATTCCTTAGGACATGCAGTCAACAAATTTTCCGGCGCGTGGATTACGGTGCGGGACCCGTCACGATTAATACGATTAACGGCAAAACTTTCAAGTCCCGCATCATCCTTCAATTCAGTAATAACACGGAATGTTTCACCGACCCTGACCCAGAATTCACCATAATTGATACGGCTCGCATCCTTGATAACTTTTCTATAAGTACCGTCAACCTTATAGGACGCAAACTCTTTAAATGCCAGTTGCGGATTTTCATTAACAACCACTGGCAAAGTAACCCGATGGGAATTTGACCTTCCCGAGCGATCTGTTGCAATCACCGACAGATTCAGGTCGCCGGCACGATAGCTATCCGGGACATCATATAAAAACCCGTAGCTCGATTTTGAAAACACGCCACCGAGCTTCGCTACCAATCCGCTGTCATCCAGCAACTGCAGATTATCGAGCCCCAATGAGTTATCAGAGACATTCACAGATACAGGTATGCGCGCTTTACGCATCACCTGAACACCATCAACCGGTTGCGCAATGGTCACCGCAGGCGAGGCATCGTCCGGTGCAATAATCCCTTGCAATAAGGGCTCTACCGGCAACATCCCCCGCTCACGGGAATGGCGATCCAGGGCCACGCCATAGAGTGTGTAGGCTTGCCCCTGAAACACGGCGGGAATGGATACGAACTCATTGTATATTTCACCGGCGGAGACAATCCGTCGCGCATTGCTAATATGGACAAAGCCGGTTTTATCACTGCCTGAGGACTGATCGAGCAAATAGAGGGTAAAACGATCCGCGCGCGGCACCAACCTTTTGGTTTCACCTTCCAGGTATTGAAGCGAATCAGGAATACTGCCACGCTCCAAATGCAGCTCTTTGAAATAGGATTGAATAAACTCTGCCCCGGCTCCTGTAAATTTCGGGCGAATCACGACATCAGCAACATCCTTGGGCAGCCATTTTGACAAGATAAGATTGCCATTATCAGCAGCCAGATCCGCGGCATGGATCACTACCGTCTGCTCCAGACCGGCACAGGGATCTAAGGGGCTGAACACAAGTTCATAATCCACTGAAATATCGGAAAAACTGATCTGTAGCGATGACACGGCTGTCGAGGTTTCAACACGGAATAAAGCCTTGCCATCGATAAATTCCAGATAAGGCTTTTCATTCACATACAAGCGCCCGGCAGAGGCGCCCGCTTCAGGATAAGCAAATGAAAACCTGCCAAGCGTCAAATTCTGATCATCGGTGCTCGCCCCGCCTGTAAATTCCCGCAGCGACAACTCCCCCAGGGAGGTCATGGCAACAAAGGCCCTGGCCGGGTCAGCGCTGCTAATAAAATCGTCATTAACCTGCAAACGATAAAATGCCAGGGCTCCCTGCATGGGTTCTCCATCAGGATGACGCGACACAAGTGATAGCTGTGGCGGGCTATCCGGGCTCACCTGGATGGTGTGAGAGACATTGGCTTTGTTGTTATTGGTATCGGTTGCTTCAATCAGCAGGGTAAATTCTGCACCCGTTGCCGCTATAGGTGCATAGCGCGCCAAATCGATAACATCGGAATTGGTAATGCCCAGCGACGGCTTATTGATATTGTCCCCGCTGAGGATAACCCGGGTTTCGGTATCAATAAGGGTTACACGGTAAGAGCTCAGATTGACATTATCAGCCAAGGCGATCTCCAGCTTGACCCGCTGACGGTCATAGAGTTTGGTAACCGGGCTCTTGAGCTGGATTTTTGGCGCTTCATTATCAACTTTGATCAATACATTAACAGAGGGAGAGAAACTGTTATTGATGCCATTGTCAGCCGCCCTGACTTTAAACACGAGCGACTTGCCGGCATAACTTGCAAAACTTGCCGGGATACGCACCCTGGCCTTGTAATCTGTGTATATTTTTGTTGCGGCAAGAACCGAACCCAAGGTTCCCGGATTCGGAATACGAATTTCTTCAATGCGGTCCGTGCGGCTAAACACCTCCCAGGGAACGACAACCTCCTGTCCCTGGTCATCCACAAACACGGCGGATAACTGATTCACATAAAAATCGTCAGTTGCAGTACCTGATACGTCAAAACTTTCGCCCGGATAGAGTTCCAGATCCTTTTCCGGGACAGTCATCCCGACAACAGGCGGCTCCGTATCATCAAGGATAACCAAATCCAGCAATTGCTCTGTTGTATGGCCGCCGTTATCCAGCGCTTTTACGCCGATATCAACCGAGCCATCGACGGGCTTATTAGGCACCCGGAATTGCGCACTGAAATACTGGTTACCACTAATAACTTTCTGGAGCTCTGTGCCCTGGTACTCTTTTACGGGGGTTTCAATACCATTCAGGCGCGAGAAAAAGACAACCTTCTGTAATTGCCGATCATCTGTGACCAGGGCATTCAGGGTAAACGCTTCACCTTCGACATAGCGGCTGCCGGCGGCAGGATGGCGGATACTAATAACGGGGGGCAAATCTGCGCTGACATCATAAATCCAGGAGGTATCCGCCTGATTACCATAAATATCCGTTGCAGTGACAACAAGTACCAACTCCTCAACACCGGCAGGCACCGTATACGCAAACGAGCCAGATTCTTCTTTCTTGTTTAAATCGGTACGGGAATGAACACTGGCATTGTTAACCTTGATCGCAATACTCGCCATACGGCTTTCATCGACTGCCCGCCATCCAATAGTCAACTGCTCCCCGGTATAAAGCACGCTGCCGGGAATAGGCGCAGAAATACCCGCCAAAGGCGGGGTCTGGTCGCGCTTTATAGGGACAGACTTGTTCAAAACATCTGAGGCCTGTCCCAGTTTATCGTAGGCAGTTACCTGCAATGATAAGAGCTGATCCTGATTCGCTATGGCATATAACGCCAAACCCAGCTCATCTGACACCTGCACCCTGCTCATAGGTGCCAGGCCATTGGTGTTATCGATTACTTTCGTAACCAGCAATTGCGAACCCACAAAATACCTGAGTTCAAGGCGCTCAACGGCCTTATCGTCTTTTGCCAGGATTGTTGTCTGCAACGCATCACGCGCGAAATAGCTGGTGCGATTAAAGGAGGCATCGGTTACGACAGGCTTGGCATCTTTGCGAATGGCAATAACCGCTTCAACACGGGAACTGTTGCCTATTTCATCATAAACAACCACAGAAACCGGGTATGGGTCATAGGGTACACTTTCGGCTTGCGAGAATGCAGGTGCTGTTACCAATGCCAATGCGGAATAGGCACGCAGTGCACCGGGAATATCCTGAAGCGGCAATTGGTCTTCACGCAGGACATCATTTTCATTGCCGGTGAGCACAAACCGGCTGCCCACTTTCCGGATTCCTTTCACTTCCAATCTGGTTGCACGAACATTGTCGTAACCCGCAACCTTGAATACAAATTCACTATTTTCTATAACATCGGCAATATCTTTTCCCGCATCACTTCCCGTAATAGCCGGTGAGGCAAGGTTAACCACCGGTGGTTCCTCATCATGCCCCAGCGTCACCCTCACCCGGTTGCTTTCTGCCTGCTGACCAGCGGTATCTGTAGCTACTGCATGCAATGTCAGCGCCTGTTCTTTTTTTATGCCTTTAGGCGTTTCGTATTCATAAGCATAAGGCGCAACCTTATCCGACCCGACCAATTGTTCATTGACATAAAAATCTACTCGTGCAATTGCTATGTCATCAACGGCATGAGCGCGGATAGGAATTGACAGGCCGGATACGAAAGACGCCCCTTCGGTTGGATTTGACAGTGCTACTGTTGGAGGTTCATCGCCCTTTACACTGGCCTTCACATAGTCGGAATAGCCAATTTCCTGGTGATAATCCACGACTTTTACACGGAAGCGCAGTACCTCACCCAATTGGTTCGGCAGTGGCTTATATTTAAAATTTACCGTTTCTGTTTTTGGTACCAGGCTATTCAAACTGGCACCATCGCCCGTTATGGTTCGACTGTCCGTAAACTTGTCATTCACATACAGCTCAACCTTGGTTCCCAAGGGCAAGGTATCATCTGTCACTTCGGCAACAATCGTGGATTCCTGGGATACGGTCAGCGGAGTGCCGGGTAAAGGCTGCAATATACGGGCAATCGGCGAGCTGTTTTTAATAATACGGATTAATTTTGCAGGGGCATCAGCAACGCCTTTGTTAAAACCATGGACACGAGCGGAGATAGCCAGGCTGGTTTCGCTGGTAGATACGGCGGGTACATTAGCCTCCAGGCGCCACAGCTCCACCAATTCCTCGGCATCTTTACCGCCCTCCGTTTTTACGGGCCGAACTTCCATCAAAGGAAAGCTCGCTTCACCAATCTTGGTGCCGTCAAAAAAGAATTCGACATGGGAAATGCCGGAGCTGGTTATCACATCAGGAAGAATGCCCAACGAGCTGGATATCTGCAGGGTTAGCGGGGATTTTTCAACATTGCGTTGGCCATCGACAGGTAATTCAAATTTATAGGGTGGTATGACCGGTGCAGGCTTGGCAATAACCTGTACGGTGTAATCCACAGACAATTGTTTTTGCCCTGCGGTATCAACAGCCAATGCACTGATAGTCAGGGTTTTGCCCTGGAGTTCTTCAGAGATAGGCATCAACAATTCATAAGGCGCCGACTTCCTATTGCCGATAGGCATGCCATCAAGGAAAAACTGTACATCCGAAATACCGACATCGTCTGCTACCAAAGCCTTAACCAGCAGTTCCTGTGCCGGTTGCACGCTGGTCGGCAGTTTTAATTCAATGCTCGGCAAACCATCTTTCGCAATAATTGGAACCAGAGAGGAAACACCGGCCAATTCACGTAAAGATAGCGCGATATAGGCCGGACTTGAAGAGGGGATCACCGACTGGGCTTTAACCTGGCCCAACCGGTTTTTTTCGAGTATCGCGGTATAAGCATTATCAATAGTGATAACGGGTGTCCAACTTGATGATATTTGTGTCCTGGTTCCATCATCAAATACACCTTCCAGCTCAGGCAGTGCATAAAACGTATTTAGCCGGCTTAATTCAAAAGCCTCATCCGAGGCAAAATCCTTAAAGCCTATACTGACCAGATTCTTACTGAAATCGACCACAACCGGAACAGCTATAGTATCCAACCCCGGGTAGGAAACCGTGATGGTGACATCGGTAGCGGCAGTCTCTTTGATTGGATAAACCACCCCGCCAGCCGTAACCCCCACCAGCTCAGGGTGTGAAGAGGTATAGGTAATACCATTGCCGGGGCCAGACACATCAACAACTCCCCGGAACTGAAAATCAATCGCCGGTCTCAATACCGGCGTTTGGAGGATATTGTTGATTACAATTTTGTTATTTGATAGCAATAGTGACTTTGGCTGTTCCTGAATACTATCGCCGGTAAAGGCGACCCTGGAAAGGGAAGTCTGATTCCCGGAGGCATCAACAGCGATAGCGTCAATCAATACAATCACATCTTGCGCTATGGCTTCAGCAGATAAAGTCCCCTCTATCGGCAGAGAAAGCATATAGCCCTGCTGGTCACTGCCAGTGGGATATACCCTGACCATTTGATCTGTCTTTGCAAAGGCTTTTTTACGCGCTTCGCTGATAACACCACCCGTCTCACGCAAATGTGAAGCGCGCAATCCTGCAACGCTGAATCCTACATATTGGATATCGGTATCATCGGTGGCATTGAGTGCTACCACCAGATTTTGTTGGGTGTCAGCAGAGGCGATGGCTACCGAATTAAATTCAAGGGAGGGCAATACATCATCATAGGAAAATGACTCTGTGTACTGGACAGTTTCACCATCGACCTTAGTGATTTTTGCCAGGGGATATAAGGCTTCTGAACCGTAAACTGAAAAATCAATAAAACACACATTTGGCGTTGAAATATCCCGACGCGCATCGGCAACAGAAAAAGAGGCAAGGCTGGATTGGCCACCCGCCTGGATACTGGCCACTGCAGAGCAATTGCTGACAGCCAATGTGTATTGGACAGTGGAATTTATTGGGGACAGTGGCGCCGCAACTCGAATATCCAGTTCGGCATGCACAGCATGACAGAAAAACTGACACGCCAAAAAAAACAGCACACATCTAGCCACACTGCGCTTTTGCATATAAATGCCCTGCGTAAACATCCTTAACTCCGTCTTTATTTAAGAGATGGTTAAGGCGATACCACTGTTCCCTTAGAAAAACAATTCCTACAGCGCTATGTACTTTAAGTTGCTAGCTGCACACAAATTTAGAGGGGAATATACAGAGTTTTCGTATCGCCAGGCATCTCGGCCTAATCATTCAGCATTCCTTATCTCACCTACCCTGTGTATTTGCGACACGGACATTTGAAATGAAACCTATGGGCAATGATGAATATAGCGTCATAATTGTAAAGTTTAATTAATCTCTGTCAAGGTATACTTGCTGCATCAAAATAACTAAACGAAATATTAATTACAAAAATATATAACAAAAAATACACCAAAAGAAAGCAACAAGAATTTGTGATAAAAATCACATTTATAGACAGCCGAACACCAGCCACTCTTGTCGCACTAATGAACATAGAAGCCGAAAAGAGACTATTAATAATATAAAAATCAATACATACAATTTACTCATTTCCAGGCATAACGGGCTATTCAGGATAAAGACTCCAGCCATTCATTGCACCTGGATAAAATGCAATGAAACTCTTCACCCAAGAAGTAAAATCTTCCAAAAAAATATTAACGTTTATAAAAAAATTACTGCATTACAAATCTTAAAATATGGATTTAACGGGCCATTCATATACTATCACTTAGTATTTATTAATAAAAAAACCCGCCATATAGCGGGTCTTTTATTAAATCTCATCTACTAAAAACGCCAGTTCCCCTGAACCCCCAGAATATTAACAGATGCATCAAATTCACCCTCCACATAATGCCCCGTCTGCAGTTCAGTATTTTCAATACGGGACTTATCCACTTTTATATAGGCGTAGCCAACATCTATAGATACATTTTTTGAAAGTTCATAATTAAATCCTGTACTAAACCATATCCGGTCTTGATCAGGAATCCGTGGATTTAATAATTCAGGATTAGTTTGCGGCGCCTCATCTGCCGCTACGCCAAAACGCCAGGTCCAGGCAAAACCAGGGTGATAACTCAAACCCACTGCATAGCGTATGGTATCTTTATACTTTAACTCCAGTTCACTGATAGTCAGGTTATTGCCAGTGTTAATAATATTTACACTTTGCAAGCTACTCCACTCCGTGCGAGCAACATCAACATGTAACCACCACCGCTCACTCAAAGCTTGAGAAATACTGAAGGTCAATGTATCAGGCAATGCGATACTGGTCTTAGCATCACCAGCCCTGGCATTTAACATTGCCGCACAAATAGTACCGGTTGTTGGTGCGGGTGGAACTCCTGTTGGATAACCTGCCCCTGGGCTACACAGTGCATTTAATGAAAATTTGGCGTCGCCACTCAGATCAAATTCGCCACCCTGCCGCCAGACCAATCCCAAACGGGTATAACTTGACGGTTTAAAATATAAGCTTAGATCAGCAACAAGGTCATCATCATCACCTTTGATGCGTGCACTACTATCTGTTGCAGGTTGTGGATTAATTCCCAGGGTAGAATCAACTCGGCTTTCCAATGTCACATCAAGACGCTGATAATTCAGTCCTATGCCAAGGGCCCAATAATCACCAAGATCAAGGGCAGCCACTGCATTGACATTAATCAACTCCAAATTACTGTAAGTGGCAAGATAACGTCCGGCCCAATCATCGCGATACTTACTCGACAACCCAAAAGGAGCATTAACGCCCAAGCCAAACGTTAATCGCTCTGCAACCGGATATGTCCAATATAGATTGGGAACAAAACCTGTTTCATCCGTTTTCCCTGGAGCACCATTGGTATTAGAATTTTGGTCGTTAAATTTGGCGCGAGTAAATATTGCATTTCCCGCCACAGTCAAATGACTTCCTTCCAGCTCTCCTATAGCAGCGGGGTTGAAAAATATACTGCTTGCATCTGAGACATAAGAGGCTGTACCTGAAAAAGCTTGCCCCAAATATGCAGGACTCTGTTCCAATATCTGAAACGATGTTGCGCTAGTATTGGTAGATAAGATAAGTGCCAAAGAACCAGACAAGGTATAAATCAGGGGTTGTTTTACGTTCATAATGCCTCCATTGCATTTTATCGCTTTATTAGTTTAGATTGAAAAGCAGACAAGATAGAAAGCATTAAAGAATAAAATAGACTAAAAAAATCACCTCATGTACTTATTAATAAGTCGCACAAAGTAAGATCACTGCAATAAAAATCGAGGGGTATTTACCGCGATAAAAAAGATTCTATCAGCGGAGAAAAATCATCCGGATCAATGAAATGACAGCAATAAAAGTTAAAGAAACTATCTCAAAAACTGCCCAGTGGCACTCGGGAACTGAGTCATATGCAGTAAGAAAAAACCTGCACAGGCAATGAGCAAAGCTAACATATGGAAAAAACAAAGCCAGCAGTTAGTTGATCGTGGAGTTTTAAATGATTACAGCGGGACGTTAAGTAATGATCACAAGATCTATCTTGTGTAGAAGATAAGATGGTCGGAACGGCGGGATTTGAACCCACGACCCCCACACCCCCAGTATGGTGCGCTACCTGGCTGCGCTACGCTCCGACATTTTGATAAGTGAACTGAGAAGCTCACTTAAGGGATCGGCATAATACCCGAAATTAGTTCGATTGCAACAATGAAATTAACGAAAAACCTAATGTTTATGACGAGTTAGAACCAAGCGCAACAAGTGGTTATGGATTAGCCAAAAAATGCTTATTTACTCTTCAGCAAATCAAGCAAATGCTCCAAATCACCCAGCATTTTATCTACTAATCTGGATAATTGCGCATCTTGCGGCGGTTGGGTTGCATCATTCGCCATTTGCAAACGGGCACCGCCAATCGTAAATCCTTGATCATAGAGCAAACTGCGAATCTGGCGTATGGTTAATACGTCCTGGCGTTGGTAGTAACGGCGGTTACCACGACGCTTGACTGGCTTCAGCTGTGGAAACTCCTGCTCCCAATAGCGCAGTACGTGTGGCTTGACGGCACAAAGCTCACTCACCTCACCAATCGTGAAATAACGCTTTCCGGGAATAACCGGTAGTTCGTCGTTATGACTTGGTTCCAACATAAGCTTCTACTCGTGCCTTCAATTTCTGTCCTGGACGGAAGGTAACTACTCGACGGGCGCTAATAGGAATCTCTTCCCCGGTCTTTGGGTTGCGGCCAGGTCTCTGGCTTTTGTCACGCAATTCAAAGTTACCAAACCCCGAGAGCTTTACTTCTTCATTGTTCTCCAAAGCCTGACGGATCTCCTCGAAGAAGAGTTCTACCAGCTCCTTGGCTTCGCGTTTGTTAAGGCCAAGATCCTCATAAAGCTTCTCGGCCAAGTCTGCTTTGGTCAGAGCACCATCCGACATACTTATTATTCCCTATCTGAGGGTAGCGGAAAATGTCACCTCCAGATGCTTAACCACAGCGTCAATAGAGGCATTGATCTCATCTTCATTAAGAGTGCGTGAAGGATGCTGAAAGGTCAACCCCACAGCAATACTTTTTCTTTGTGGATCAATACCTTTGCCCATGTATACGTCAAAGATCTTTAAGTTGACCAACAGCTCACCAGCAACGGTTTTCACAGCCTCCAGCAGAATATCAGCCGGTAAATCACGTGCTACCAGCAAGGCCAGGTCGCGGCGTACTTCGGGGAAACGCGATAGCGGTGAAAAGGCAGGAATTCGACCTTTCAGTAAACCACCCAAGTGAACCTCAAACAGGTATACCGACAGGGGAAGGTCCAGTTGCTGCTGCAAACTGGGGTGCAGAGCCCCGACAACCCCCAATAATTCACCATCACGGTAGATACCAGCTGTTTGGCCGGGATGCAGGGCACTGTGCTTGACTGGCTTGAAGCTGAAACGCTCCTGGTCACCCGTGATAGCCAGCAATGCTTCCAGGTCGCCCTTGATATCAAAGAAATCGACCGTCTCGGCTGTATTGGCCCAGGCTTCAGGAGCGCGACTGCCATAAATCAGGCCTGCCAATACAGGTTCTTGCTGTAAGCCCTGCTCGCCGGGCACAAAGCGCAGGCCGGATTCAAACAGACGCACACGGGTTTGCTGGCGGTTGAGGTTGTGGCGCAGCACATTCACCAAGCCCGGGAAAAGACTGGTACGCATCACGGCCATGTCAGCACTGATAGGATTGCGCAGCCCCACAGGCGTCACTTGCGGATCAAACAGCACCGAGAGTTTTGGCTCAATAAAACTATAGGTAATAGCTTCCTGGTAATCGCGCGCAATCAATTGGCGACGCAGCAGCGGCAGCCCCAGCTTGGCCTCGGGGCGCGCTTCAATTTGCAAAGGCGCTGCCAGGCTACGGGTGGGTAGACGGTTGTAGCCATATACGCGCGCCAACTCCTCAAGCAAATCTGCCTCTATGGCAATATCGAAACGGTAGCTGGGCACCGCAAAGATCCACCCCTCAGCACTGCTGGCGAGCAATTTAAGACCCAGGCGGGTGAGTATATCCACCACTTCACTATCGGCGATGTCCAGGCTCAAACCACTGACAATACGCACTTTACGCAGGCTGACCTGGCGCTCTTGCGGCAACTCATCATTGGCCACATGCACCACCGGACCAGCCTCGCCCCCCACAATATCCAACAACAGTTGGGTTGCGCGCTCTATGGCATCCACTTGCAATTGGTAATCCACACCCCGCTCAAAACGGTGTGAGGAGTCGGTATGCAAACCATAGGAGCGAGCGCGACCGGCAATGGCCAGGGGGTTGAAGAACGCACTTTCGAGGAAGATATCGCGGGTTTCAGCGCTGACTGCACTGGCCTTGCCACCCATGATACCCGCAATGGCCAGAGCCCCCTTGCTATCGGCGATAACCAGGGTGTCGGCATTGAGCTTGATCTCCTGGTCATCCAATAATTGCAGAGGCTCACCCTGCTCTGCCAGACGCACCTGAACACCACCCTGCAGCTTGCTCAAGTCGAATGCGTGCATAGGCTGCCCTAATTCGATCAACACATAGTTGGTTACATCGACAACGGCATCGATAGAGCGCAACCCTGAGCGAACCAGTTTGTCCTGTAACCAGGCGGGGCTTGGGCGAGTAATGTCGATATTGCGGATAACACGCCCTACATAGCGACTGCAGGCGCTTCCTGCGTGTAAAGCGACGGGGAAGGTATCAGCAATGGCAGCGGGGACAGGATGAATGGTCGGTTCACTCACCACAGCGCGGTTGAGCACACCCACCTCGCGCGCCAGGCCTTTCAGACTCAAGCAATCGCTGCGATTGGGCGTCAGGTCTACCTCAATCAGCTTGTCGTCCAGGTTCAGGTATTCACGCAGGTTGGTACCGACAGGCGCATCGGCGGGCAGTTCCCACAAGCCTGTATCGTCATCGCCAGCCTTCAACTCGGTTTGGCCGCAGAGCATACCGAAGGATTCAACCCCGCGCAGCTTGGCTTTTTTGATCTGCCACTTTTCTTCATGTTGAGAGGCACCGGGCAATTGTGCCCCAATAGTGGCGAACGGAATTTTAATACCCACACGGGCGTTGGCCGCGCCGCAGACCACCTGAGCGGGACCATCAGGCAAACCCGCCACCTGGCACACGCGTAACTTGTCGGCATCGGGATGTTGTTCACAGGCGATAATTTCCCCCACGATCACACCGGTAAAATCACCTGCCACAGATTCAACCGCGTCAACTTCCAAGCCAGCCATGGTGAGCTGGGCGACTAATTCATCAGTACCAATGGATGGATTCACCCACTCGCGCAACCAGGATTCACTGATTTTCATAATTCATTCGTTCCGTAGGTTGGGCAGTCATGCCCAACAATTGCTTTAACGCTAGATACACTCTGGAATTTGTTGTTCTGAATTTTTTGTTAGGCATGACTGCCCAACCTACGTTAAAACTGCTTTAAGAAACGCAGGTCGTTCTCGAAAAACAAACGCAGGTCATTTACGCCATAGCGCAACATGGCCAGGCGCTCCACACCCATACCAAAGGCAAAGCCGGTATAGGTTTCCGGGTCTACGCCACTGGCGTTGAACACCTCGGGATGCACCATGCCGCAACCGCCCACTTCCAACCAACCGGTACTTTTACACACACGACAGCCTTTGCCACGGCACTGGGTGCATTGAATGTCCATTTCCGCCGATGGCTCGGTGAAAGGGAAATACGATGGGCGAAAACGCACAGGGACATCCGCTTCGAAGAAGGCTTTGAGGAATTGGTCCATAGTGCCTTTCAAATCGGCAAAGCTGATATTTTTATCCACCACCAAGCCTTCCACCTGGTGGAACATGGGTGAGTGGGTCATATCGGAATCGCAGCGATAGACACGACCAGGGCAAATCACCCGAATAGGTGGTTTTTTATTTTCCATGGTGCGCACTTGCACCGGCGATGTGTGGGTGCGCAGCACATGGGTATCATCTACGTAGAAGGTATCGTGCATAGCGCGTGCCGGGTGGTGCGAGGGAATATTCAGCGCTTCGAAGTTGTGATAATCGTCTTCGATTTCCGGCCCTTCTTCCACGCTGTAACCCACGGCGGCAAAAATCTCTTCAATGCGCTGTAGCGTGCGCGTTACCGGATGCAAACCGCCGGTGTGCAGGCCGCGTCCGGGTAGGCTCACATCCACTACTTCGCTGGCCAGCTTGGCATTAATGGCCGCCTGCTCCAGCAGTTGTTTGCGTGTGTTTAGCGCCTCTTGTACGGCATCTTTGGCTTTATTGATTTCAGCACCGGCCGCCGGGCGCTCTTCGGGCGACAAACCGCCGAGGTTTTTCATCAATGCTGTGATATGGCCTTTTTTACCGAGGTAATCCACGCGCACTGCTTCCAGCGCATTCAGATCCCCAGCATCGGCAACCAGTTTTAGCGCTTCTTGTGTCAGCGCAACGAGATTTTCCATGAATGATTCCACGTAAGTTCAAGATGCCCGCCTCTTGACGCAGGCACTGAGGCAAGCTTGTCGCTAATCGATATTCAATAAAAAAGCCGCTCCTGCGCGTCCGGCGCTCGCGGCATAGCGTTCATCCTGAATATAAAAAAGGGGAAGAACCAAAGCTCTTCCCCTTTTCATCGCATCACAAAAACCCTTGCGGGCCTTCGGTTGTTGGACGATTAAGCAGCCAGAGCTGATTTAGCCTTCGCAACAACGGCAGCAAATGCTGCTTTGTCGTATACAGCCAGGTCGGCCAGTACGCGACGGTCAAGAACGATGCTCGCCTTTTTCAAGCCGGCAATCAGTTGGCTGTAGGTCAGACCTTCAGCGCGTGACTGGGCATTGATACGGGTGATCCACAGAGCGCGGAAATTACGCTTTTTAACGCGACGATCGCGATAGGCGTATTGACCAGCTTTGATAACTGCTTGCTTGGCAACACGGAATACACGTGAACGTGCACCGTAGTAACCTTTGGCAGCTTTTAATACTTTCTTGTGACGACGACGCGCCTCTACACCACGCTTAACACGGGCCATAATTCAATCCTCTCAAAATTCTCAATAGGCGCTAATTAGTTAGCACGGAACATACGTTGTACGCGTGGTACATCGGCTGCATCAACGATGCTGGTGCCGCGCAGTTGGCGCTTACGCTTGGTGGTCATTTTGGTCAGGATGTGGCTTTTGTTAGCGTGCTTGAACTTGAAGCCCGCGCCAGTCTTTTTGAAGCGCTTGGAGGCGCCACTGTGTACTTTAGCTTTGGTTGCCATGTGATAGAACTCCACACATTTAAGTCAGTAATTAAATAACCAAGGCAGCTAAAAGCCCGGCTATTTTCTCTTTTTGGGGGCGATTACCATGGTGAGCTGTTTGCCTTCCATTTTGGCGGCTTGCTCCACAGTGCCCAACTCGGTCAGGTCTTTCTCGATGCGCTGCATCATTTCCATTCCCAACTCCTGGTGGGCGAGCTCGCGGCCGCGGAACTTTAAGGTTACCTTGGCTTTGTCCCCATGCTCCAAGAAGCGGATCAGGGCCTTTAACTTGACCTGATAATCCGCTTCTTCCGTCCCTGGGCGAAACTTCATTTCTTTCACTTGCTGCTGCTTCTGTTTCTTTTTGGCAGCTGCTTTGGTTTTCTTGATTTCAAACAGATGCTTGCCGTAGTCCATGATTTTGCAGACTATCGGATCGCTATCCGCGACAATTTCCACCAGATCCAGGGTTGCGGCTTGGGCCGCTGCCAGGGCTTCTGACAGGGGCACTATACCTACCTGCTCGCCTTCGGCATTGATTAAACGAACTTGTTTTGCGTCGATCTGATCGTTGATCCGGGCCTTTTTAGAATTGCCTTTGGCCGCGGGGGCGTTGTCTCGTTTGATAATCGTATCTCCAAAAAATGAATCGGTACCCTGGCTTAACGCACTTATTCGGCAGAAAAAACTCTGCCTCGACGCGCTATATCGGCGGTCAAGTGCGCGATGAAAGCATCAAGGGGCATCACACCAAGATCCTTGCCGTCGCGAGTGCGCACTGCAAGTGATTGATTTTCAACCTCTTTATCGCCAACGACGAGCAGGTAAGGCACCCGCTGGATGGTGTGCTCGCGGATTTTAAAGCCGATCTTCTCGTTTCTCAAGTCCGCAATCACTCTAATGCCCTGTTCACGCAAGGCTTTTTCCACCCGTTTGACGTATTCCGCCTGGCTATCGGTGATATTAGCCACCACGACCTGCACCGGTGACAGCCATACCGGGAAGGAGCCTTCGTAGTGTTCGATCAGGATACCCAGGAAGCGCTCGAAGGAGCCCAGGATGGCGCGGTGCAGCATCACCGGGCGCTTGCGCACGTTATCGTCAGCGACATATTCGGCATCCAGGCGCTCGGGTAACACATAGTCCAATTGGATGGTGCCACACTGCCATGAGCGACCTAGGGCGTCCTTGATTTGGTATTCGATTTTGGGGCCATAGAAAGCGCCTTCGCCGGGCAGTTCTTCCCATTCCAAACCGGCGGCGCGCAGGGCAGTGCGCAGCCCCTCTTCCGCCTTGTTCCAGGTTTCCAGGCTGCCGGCGTATTTTTCCGGGCGCAGGGAGAGCTTGACGGCAATGTCGGTAAAACCGAAGTCGTCGTACACGCTTTTCAGCATTTGGTTAAACGCGGCCACTTCTGCCACTACCTGGTCTTCAGTACAGAAGATGTGGGCATCGTCCTGTACAAAGCCGCGCACGCGCATAATGCCGTGCAGTGCGCCCGAGGCTTCGTTGCGGTGACAGGAGCCAAACTCCGCCAGGCGCAGCGGCAGGTCTTTGTGGGAGCGCAGGCCGTGATTGAATATTTGCACATGGCCGGGGCAGTTCATCGGCTTAACCGCGAAATCGCGCTTTTCCGATTCGGTGGTGAACATGTTCTCGCGGTAGTTTTCCCAGTGGCCGGATTTTTCCCAGAGCACGCGATCCATAATCAGCGGTGTGCGCACCTCCTGGTAACCCCAGTCATTTTGCTTGGCGCGCATGTACTGCTCGATCTGCTGCCATAAGGTCCAGCCTTTGGGGTGCCAGAACACCATGCCGGGCGCTTCATCTTGCAGGTGGAAGAGGTCGAATTTTTTGGCCAGCTTGCGGTGATCGCGCTTGGCCGCCTCCTCCAGCAGGTTCAAATAGGCTTTGAGCTGCTTGGCATCGGCAAAGGCAGTGCCGTAGATGCGCTGCAGCATTTTGTTGTTGGAATCGCCGCGCCAGTAGGCACCGGATACCCGCATCAACTTAAAGTTGAGGCAGAAGCGCATATTGGGCACATGGGGGCCGCGACACATGTCGATATATTCTTCGTGGTGATAGAGGCCGGGCTGGTCGCTCTGGGGAATATCGCGCTCAAGGATTTCCAGCTTGTAGGATTCACCGCGCGCGGCGAACACAGCGTGGGCCTCCTGCCAGCTCACCTTCTTTTTCACCACGTCGTATTCGGTTTTGGCCAACTCCAGCATGCGCGCTTCCAGTGCCGCGATGTCCTCGTCGGTGAGTTTATGCTCCAGGTCTACGTCGTAATAAAAGCCGTTATCGATGGTGGGGCCAATGGCCATTTTCACATCGGGATACAGCTGTTTAATGGCGTGGCCGAGCAGGTGCGCACAGGAGTGGCGGATGATTTCCAGTCCGTCATCGTCTTTGGGAGTAAAGATCACCAGGTTGGCGTCTTCGCTGATCAGGTCATGGGCGTCCACGCGCTGGCCGTTGACACGGCCACCCAGGGTAGCCTTGGCTAAGCCTGGGCCAATAGAGGCAGCGACTTCGTACACAGAGACGGGTTTATCAAACGAGCGTTGGGAACCATCGGGGAGGGTAATAACAGGCATTTTCGATCCTTTTCAGTGGTGACCCCTACCAAAGGTCACGTGATAAAAATGGGGCGCAATCAATAAAAAAGCCCACACCTACGATTGTGCGGGCCGGCGAGTATAGTGGAGCGAAGGAAATGGAGGCAACCTCCAAATAGCCATCAATCCCCCAGGCCAGTGGTCCAGGTGTATTATTGAGGTAGCAGGTTACCCGGTGTGTTAATACACATCGCGTTTATAGCGATTACTCTCGATCAATTGCTGGAGTTCATTTTCACCCAGGATGTCCTGCAGTGCCTGGTGAACCCCTGCCCCCATGGCCATACCGCCACACACGTAGATGGCTGCACCACGATCCAGCCATTCACCGAGTTGCTGTTGCTTGGTGCGCAAGACATCCTGCACATAGCCTTCGCCATCGCGGGAATAAACCTCATCCAGTTCACTAAGGAATCCGGATTGATGCCAGGCATCCAACTCTTGCGCAAATAAACGATCCTTGCTGCGCTGGCGCTCGCCAAAGATCAGCCAATTTTGCGCCTGGTCCTTGAGGTAGCGCTGATGTAAATGCGAACGCAAACCCGCAATACCAGTACCGGCCCCTATCAGGATAACGGGCACCGACTGCTCCGGTGCATGGAACGATGGATTGTTGCGAATACGTGCGCTGATAGATTGCTGCTCGTCCGCAAACGCCGTCAGCCAACCCGAACCCAAGCCCAACTCACCCTGTGCATTAAATGCCTGGCGCACCACCAGATCGACTATGCCATCCGTCGGCAGCGAAGCAATGGAATATTCGCGATGAGGTAAAGGCTGCAATCCTTCCACCAAAGAGGATAAATCTTGCTCACGCAGTTGATGCAACTCAGGCAATACCGATTTTGCCAACCAATCGGCAAGTGGAACCCCTTGTACCCGGGTATCACCGGAAACTCCCGCCGCATTGAGCAAGGCTCTGACTGTGGCAGGGTTGTGTTGTGGTTTTATTTCCAGGATGTCGCCCGCCAGCCAGGGCGTATTACCCGGCCGTGGAGGTTGCAGGCTTACGCGGTAGACAGGAGCCCCCAGGCTATCCGGGTTGAGCAGTTGGCGAGATTGCAAGCGCCAGGCCTCATATTCCGGTGCAGCCCAGGCCGTCACCTGGGTGACACCACTTAATTGGGCAATCTGCTGCTGCCACTGCTGGATAGTGTGGGGATCACCATTATCCACATTAATGCGCGCAAATAACGGCTGGGCACCGCTGGCCAGTAACCATTGCTCGACCTGAGCGGCAAAGGCGCAATAATCGATATAACGCTTATCACCCAGTCCCAACACGGCAAACTGCAACCTTGATAAAGACAAGGGGGTTTTAAGGAACTTGCGTACAAAACCGCGCGCGGCATCCGGCGCTTCACCTTCGCCAAAAGTCGACAACAGGAACAACATTTTGGGTGCAGTTTCAAGGGTGGATTTATCCAGCGCGGCAATGTTTTTCACACTGGCTTTAATGCCACCGGATTGCAAAATCGTAGCGGTGTTCCAGGCTAATTGCTCGGCAGTACCTGTCTGGCTGCCATAGACAACCCAATAATCGGCATCGGTATGCAAACTGGCCACCGCAGCAGCTGATTGCCTGCTGTGCTTTTTCTTCCGGCGACGATCGAAATACAACAGGAAGCCGGTAATCGTAAACAGCGGCATCAACAGCGAGGCAATCATATTCACGATAATGCCGGGTGTACCGAACCACTCGCCGGTGTGCAATTCGTACAACCCCTGGTAAATACGTTTACCTAAGGGTTCCAGGGGTTGATAAGGTTGGTCGGCAACGATTTCACCCGAACGGGGATTGATGCTCATCGAGCTGCGCTGGCGATCATTCACGGCATCCGGCGTTACATAATTGACCACCACCGGATCCACGGGGGAGCGCGGCAAGCTCAAAGCAGCAAATTTAAAATTGCCCTCTGCCTTGCTTGAGAATACCGCCCAGGCCTGGTCGATCTGCACACTGGGCATCTCATGCGCTGTACTCTCGGAGCGCCCACCCATTCGCCCTTCCGGCCTTGCACGATCACCTTGCCTTGCCCGATCACCTCCGCGCTCGGCCTGCCCGGCTCGCTCACCCTGGCCACCGAAACCACCAGGGCCACCCGGCCCGCGACGCTCTTCCATAGGTTCACCGGTTAATAACTGGGATAAACCGCTTTTATACCAGGAATAAGACCAGGACAAGCCGGTTAAGGCCAGCAGCAAATACACAACCAATACCCAGGTACCCATCACCGAGTGCAGCGCCCAATAAAAATTGCGGCCTTTTAAACTGAAATCGATACGGAACCAGTTGCGCCAATTGAGCGGGCGGCGCGGCCAGCGCAAATACAAACCGGATAATGCAAAAAATACCAGGGCCAGGGCGCTAAATCCGGTAATTTGCCGCCCCCAGTTAGTTGCGCCCTGTTCAGAGGGAATTAATAACCAGCGGTGCAGCGAACGCACCGTACGGAAAAATTGTTCGCCGCGGATTTTGCCCAGCAGCTCACCGCTGTAGGGATTGACATAAATAGCCTCACCGCGACGCTCGCCCGGTGCGGGCATTACGCGAATCAAGGCGCTGCGCTCCAGATCGGGCCAGAGGGTAATTTGCTCGACCCGGTTATCCGGGCGCTGGGCATGGAAGCGCTCAATGATAGCGTCTGGCCCCAAGCGCTCCCCAACGGCATCAACGCGCACAATATCCGGGCTAATTATCTCCATGATCGGCCGCTCAAAACTCATCATGGCCCCGGTAATGCCGACTACCGCCAATACCACACCCGCTGTAATCCCCAGGAACCAATGCACCTGGAATAACCCGTTTCGTACGCCCATTCTCTATCTAACTCTTCTTGATGTTGTCTTGATGTTGCTGCAGCCTCCCTGCCCCCAAATCCATAACATAAATGACTGAAAAAATTATTCACCGGTGGCTAACTGCCAACCACCTCCCAGGGCTTTATAAACATCCACAGCAGCCGTCAGGCGCGCCTGGTGCTGTTGCACCAGGGCATCCTGAGCCTGGAACAGGGTGCGCTGGGCACTCAGTAGCGATAACAAGTCGTCGCTGCCCTCGCGATAACGCGCTTCGGTTAAACGCAAACTGCGCTCGGCCTGGGCCGTTATCTCGGTTTGCTGTTCTTCCTGCTGGCGGGTGTTATCTGCACTGGCCAGTGCAATATCCACCTCTTGCAGGGCGGTGAGTATAGCTTTGTGGTATTGCAACAGCAGCTCGGCACGCCTCGCTTCGCTATAGCCTTTTTGATTCAGCAAACGCCCGCCGCTAAACAGGGTTTGCGCCAATGACAGGCTCCAGTTGGATGCCTGGGTTGCCGGGTTGAGTGAAAACAGCTCGCTGGCACTGCGCCCGATACCGGCACTTAAATTCAACGAGGGAAAAAGTGCGGCGCGGGCAGCGACCAGGTTGGCATCAGCAGCCAGCAGGCTGGCTTCGCTCGCTGCAAGGTCGGGGCGACGCAGTATCAATTGCGCCGGGGTACCGGGAGTAATCTCAGGCACCGTCATCGCGCTGATTGGCTCCTCTGCCAAGACAAATTCCTGCGGTGTTTTGCCAACCAGAATCGCCAGGGCTGCACTGGCCTGGCGCGCCTGCAATTGCAAAGGCAACAGGCTGGCCTGCTGGCTTAACAGATTGGTTTTTTGCTGGGCAACATCGGCCGCTGACGCAGAGCCGTTGCGATACCGGGCATCCACAACACGCATAATACGCTGGGCGATATCGATATTCTTTTGCGCGGTATCGATACGCTCGCGCAGGGCCAACCACTGGAACCAACCGCTGGCAATCGCCGCGCGCAAGCTGAGTTGGGCAGCGTCCTGGTCGTAGCGTGTTGCGTTGTAACTCGCGCGCGCCGCGCGCCGCTCGGCCGCAACACCGCCCCAGAGATCGACTTCATAACTGATACGCACATCCAGGCTGCTGGACTCGGTGCGGCTCACCACCCCATCCGGTGCTTCACTGCGTCGCCTCCCGCTCGATGCCGATAAGTCCAGGCTGGGAAACCAACTGGCATTGGCAATGTTCAATTGGTATTCCGCCTGGCGCACACGCTCACGGGTAATCAGCAAATCCGGGCTTTGCTGGTCAGCCATGTCCAGCAATTGATTTAAGGCCGGCGCATTGAACGCTTGCCACCACTGCGGATCCATGGATTCGTCAGCGGCTACACCTGTTGCGAATTGTGCCGGGTAATTGATAACCGGTTGGGTGGGCAATGCAGTATGGGTACAAGCGGATAGGAACCCCATTGCTACAACCAGGGTCAACATGGGTTTTACAGGTTTCGCTAGCATCATCAACTTACTCCGTAGCCAGTGCGGCAACCGGGTCCAGGCGCGCCGCTGTGCGCGCTGGCAAATAACCAAACACCAGGCCCGTGCCAAAAGCGCAGGTGAATGCCAACACCACAGGGGCCAGGGAATAGGCCACAGACATCCCGAAATGGGACACCACGAAGGCGCAGCCCAATCCGAGCAACACGCCGATGATCCCTCCCAAAGCGGATACCGCGAGCGCCTCCAATAGGAACTGCTGCAGGATATTTACCTGGCGTGCACCCGTCGCCATGCGAATGCCAATTTCACGCGTGCGCTCGGTGACGCTGACCAACATGATATTCATCACACCTATTCCACCAACGAGGAGCGAAATAGCGGCGATGGAGCCCAATAAAATGGTCATGGTATTTTGCGTGGCAGAGAGGGTGTCAATTAACGAGGCCATGCTGCGGATTTGGAAATCTTCCACACCGTGGCGACCCAGCAATAACTGCTTAACCTGGCTCTCCACCGTGGCGATATTGTCTTCGCCGTCGACCGAGATAGTGATATTGCGTAGCGAGCGGGTACCGATAATACGCAAGCTACCCGTGGTGTAAGGCACAAAGACTTTATCGTCCTGGTCGCGCCCGCCAGGGTCGGCACCGCGTTCACTCATCACACCGATTACCTGGAACAGCACATTGTTAATGATCAGGTATTCACCCAATGGACTGCGCTCACCAAACAATTTAGTGGCAACGGTTTTGCCCAATACCGCGACGGTTGCGTAATTTTTTTCATCGTCTTCGGTAAAAAAAGTCCCTTCCGCCAAGGGCCACTTGCGCGCCATGGGAAAACCGCTGGCAGTGGCACTGACTTCGGTGGAATGGTCGAGGTTGCTGTAGCGCAGGGTATAGCTGCCATTGACTTCCGGCAGTGCAGCGGCGATGTGATCCAACTGGCGGATGGCCTCCACATCTTCCGGTATCAGGGTGGCAATATCACCGCGTCCGCGCTGGTTAGGCCCACCGGGTAATACCAGCAACAGGTTGCTCCCCATGGAGCTGATGCTATCAACAACGGATTTTTTGGCACCATCACCAATGGCAAGCATGGTAATGACCGATGCCACACCGATCACAATCCCCAGCAGGGTAAGTGCCGTGCGGAACAAGTTGTGGTGCAGCGAGCGCCAGGCGGTTTTAGCCGCTTCACGCAAATCACTGGCAAAGCTCGATTCACCACCGTGCAAGGGCACAGGCTTATCCTGGGTGTGCCTGGGCATTGGGCCGGGATCAGCAATCACCCGGCCATCGCGAATTTCGATCAAACGCTGCGCATGTTGGGCCACTTCAGCGTCATGGGTAATGAGAATAATGGTGTGCCCCTGGGTCGATAATTCTTTCAACAGGCGCATTACCTCGCGCCCACTGTGGCTATCCAACGCACCGGTAGGCTCATCGGCGAGAATAATCTGGCCGCCGTTCATTAAGGCACGGGCAATGGATACCCGCTGTTGCTGGCCACCGGATAATTGGCTGGGACGATGATGCATACGCTCGGCCAGGCCCAGCGATGACAACAACTCGGCTGCACGCGCCTGGCGTTGCCCAGGTGCCATGCCGGAATAAACTGCCGGCATTTCCACATTCTCACTCGCTGTCGAGCCGGCCAGGAGGTTGTAGCTTTGGAACACAAAACCAAAAGCTTCACGACGCAGGCGTGCCAAATCATCCTGGGACAGTTGCGCTACGTCCTGGCCGGCAAAGTCGTATCGGCCAGAGGTAGGTTTATCCAGGCAACCGAGGATATTCATCAGGGTGGATTTACCCGAGCCCGATTGCCCCATAATGGCAACAAACTCACCAGGGTAAATATCCAGATCAATACCGTGGAGTACTTCTACTGCCAACTCACCGTTATAAAAGGTTTTGGTCACCCCGGAGAGTCGGATAAGGGGATGGATGTCAGACATTAGCGAAGCATCCTTGGGCCGCCAAAACCGGGGCCTGCCTGGTTGCTTCGCGCCGCTTGCTGGCTGGTACTGCGCTGGCCAGCGATAACCTCTTCACCCTCGCTCAGACCTTCGAGAATTTCGGCCTGGACACGGTTGCTAACCCCGACACGAACGCGCCGCTCTTCAATATCGCCTTTGGCGTTAATCACTTTCACCATCGCCGGACGACCGGCCGGACGCTCACCCGATCCGGCTTCACGCGGGCGGCGCTCGCGGTTGGCGGCATCGCGCCGATCACCGCTGCCATCCCCTGCCCTTGCAGTCTCCGCCGCGATACTGCTGTTACCGCCTGTACCGCCTGCAGTATCCGGCCGCTCTCCCGGCGGTATTCCTCGTGGCCCTCCTGCCGGTGGCCCGTAGCTCAATGCTGATACCGGAACCAGCAGCGCATTTTTGGCCTGGGATACGATAAAAAATACCTGGGTACTCATTTGGGTCATGAGTACCCGCTGTTCATTGGGAACGTTAAACAGGGCGTTATACAACACCACATTGTTCACCACTTCCGGGGTCGGCTGGATCTGCTCCAGCTTGGAATACCAGCGGCGATCCTGCCCACCCAGGGTGGTGAAATACACCTCCATTCCCTCGCGCAATTTGCTCACATCCGCTTCAGATACCTGGGTCTTTACCGTCATGGTGGACAGGTCAGCCACACGCATAATGGTGGGCGCTACCTGGGTGGCGTTGAGTGTTTGGCCCTGGCGTGCATCAATTGTCACCACGGTTCCATCCATAGGCGCATAGATATTGGCGAAATTCAGGTTGGCTGCCTCAACTCGCAGGGTCGACTCCTGCTGCTTGATCTGGGCTTCCAGCGCTTTCAATTGCGCACGTGCCGATTTCACACTGGCCTCGGCTGACTGCAGGGCCTCAGCGGTCGTGGCATCTTCCTTTTGCAGGTTTTGCTGGCGCTGGTACTGGATTTCCGCCAATTGTAATTGAGCCTGGCGATCCAATAATTGTGCATTTAAATTAGTCAGCTGCGCACGCGTAGCATCGACCTTGGCCGCATAGACAGTGGCATCTATTTCAGCGAGCAGATCGCCGGCTTTTACTTCACTACCCACATCAACCAGGAGTTTTTTCAACTGGCCCGACACCTGGGCTCCCACATCCACATAATCGCGCGGCTGCAAGCTACCGGTTGCGGTCACCAGATTCTCAAGATCGCCGCGCACCACCGTTTCACGGATATAGTTCGGCTGATCTGCATCACCGGCCCAGAGATACCAGGCTCCTGACACCAATAGCACCACTGGCACCGACCATAGCAACCAGCGGCCTATGCGCTGACGAGTAATACCCGAAGAAGATTCAATAGAGGAGTTCATGCACAACCTGCAAGTCAGGAAAAGGAATTCAGAAGCTGAAGTATACCTGTGCTCGCGAGCGACTCCAGTAGCCAGTGACGAGTTACACACTGATTACACAATTGTGTGCAAGTGTTAATGGGAGTGGTTAATAAACATCCCGCCGATAGCGTCCGTTTTCGGATAAGGATTCCAAACATTCTGCGCCGAAAATTTGCGTGAGTGCCTGGTCAACACCCTGAGCCATTCCATGCAAACTGCCACACACATAAATGGCTGCGCCGCGATTAATCCACGCACGCAATTGTTCCCTGTGCAAAGGCAATAAATCCTGCACATAACAAGGCCCGGCATCAATTGCATCACGCGAGTAAACGCAATGCAGTTGTGTTAACAATCCGGACTGCTGCCAATGCAACAGGTCTGCTGCAAAAAAAGCATCATGGGCAAGGCTGCGCTCACCAAATAACAACCAATTCTCACTCGCAACAGCAGCGCTGGCACGAGCCGCTAAATGGGAGCGCAGGCCGGCAATACCCGTACCGTTACCAATTAAGATCAGGGGTGTAGCAATCGACGGGGAATGAAAATGGGGATTACTGCGAATACGTAAACGAATGGACGACTTCAGCGGGGCATATTCGGTTAACCATCCCGACCCCAAGCCCAATTGTTGCTGTGCATTGCGCACCTGACGCACCAGCAAATCCAGTGAACCTTCTGCTGGAACAGAGGCAATGGAATACTCGCGGTGGGGCAGCTCAGGCAAATGGGCAAGCACATCATTGATGGCAAGGGGTTGAAGCAGCACCACTTGATCATCATCAATACGCAGGTCACGAGTCAGTAACAATTCAGGTGCAATATCTGTGCGCGCCAATCGCTGCACAAAATCCGTGATAGCACCAGGGGTATTACAAGGACCAATCTCTGCAATATCACCTGCCTGCCAGGTATCGACCGCAACCTGCTCACTTGACGGTTGCAAACGCACATGGAAAGCAGGAGCCCCCAGACTACCGGGATTGGCACACTGGCGCCCACACAATATCCAATCCTGGTACCGGGGCGTACTCCAATCGACAAATTGCGTTTGGCCCGTTAACTGGCCGAGGTAATACTGCCAGTGGCGCAACGCACTTTCATCCAGGCGATCCACCTCGATAATGTCAGTCAAACACTGGGCACCGCGCTGATGTAATTCACGGTAAACACTGTGGGCAAAGCCACAGAAGTGGGTATAACTGGCATCGCCCAGGGCTAAAATGGCCAGCTGCACATGCGCCAGTTGCCCCGGAGCCAAGGTGCGCAGGTTGCGTGCAATAAAGCGATTCGCATTGTCTGGCGGCTCTCCCTCACCATAAGTGCTCAGTACCAGTAAACACAGCGTCGCTTGCTGCAAGCGTTCAGCGTCCAGGCGATTCAGGGGCAGGAGTTCTACCCGCCTACCCGCCTGTTGCAATTGTGCAGCTGTCTGTTGGGCGATGCGCAGGGCATTGCCACCCTGACTGGCGTACCCCAATAAAATAACCTTCCCATTGGAGCCACTGGTCGCAATAACGCTCGTCGTTTGTTGACGGCGATAATGTCGCCAAACAAACACACAGAAAGCACTGTAAACCAACAGCAGTGCAAAGGCAGAAACCAGTGAGTGGATAGGTGGGAGAATCACAGGAGTGAGCTCAATCAACTGGCCAGCAATCGCCGGATACATAAGTGACAGGGAAATAGGTAAAACCCAATTCCTGTTGCATAGGATTTAAACCAGCAACTGCTGCACCCTTGCAAATTCCACCAAGAGTGCAGTCTCTGCCATGTTATAAAACCCGACATTAATACAATCTTATTCGGGTAATACCTCAAATGTAGCCACATAGCTGCCACTGCGAGAAGTTGCAGGCTTTTTGGCCTTGTTGTCGCGATAAGATGCGCTCAACCAGTACATGCCCGCCTGCGGCCAGGTAATGGAAAAAGCACCGTCTTTCCCTGTCTCAACATTGATAGACGCCTGGTCATTACGGTAGCGCATACCACCGGGAATAATTTCTACCTTGGCACCCACGGCAGGTTTGCCATCGATCAGCAACTTAAACTGGGCGCTCTCACCCGCAAACAAATCATTCGGGTGAGTCACAGGTACCAACTCCAACCCCTGGTTGGTAGGCTTCAGTACATCCTTAGACGGTTCACCGGCGGTGACGAAGGTTTCCATGCGACGCGAGAACTGGCTCACTTCCAGGTTTTTGGCTTTTTTCGGTACGGCTTTTTCAAAATCACCGGGCTTTGGCGTTTCACCACGACCGGGCCAGAATTTGCGCTCACCGTCTTCGGTTTCCCAGCGCGCCGACAAACCATTGTTGGCCGTAAATACTTTATAGGTACCGCGCTGCTTCAGGTTTAGGTCGAAGGTGGTACGGTATTTACCCGAGTGGGCATTTTGAATCTCTACAGTGGTTCCATCGGGGCCGGCCACCTGCAGGCTGTTGATATTCATAGCATGGTAGTCGGTGTGGAAAATATCATTGGAAATAGCCGCATCAAAGGTCACCCAGGGATCATCACTGGACAATACCGTGGCAGCAGGCAAAATCCAGGCGCGGTGAGCTTGAGCAGAAACAGAAACAGCCAACAGTGCGGCGACAGTCAATAATTTCATTTTCATAACAATTACCTTCTTATCCTGTAAGTTGTAATTAGGGTTTGATATTCAGCTGGACAGCACCCAACTCGCTGCTGCCCTGCCCCTGCAGGTTTTGCGCATCCTGCACTGGCCAGGTGAAGGGAATTTGCACCAGTTCACGACCACCGACTTCGCGCGCCGCCTCCACAATCAGTTTGTATTCACCCGCGGGCAAATTACCCAGGGGAACCTCGCCCTGCCGGAAAGTCACCTCATGTTTTCCAGGTGCACGGGTGGCGCCACTGACACCATCTACCGGCATGGTGAGCGAGCGGCCACTGCGACGCCACCACTGCACCATATCCTTCAACCATTTTTCGCCTTCATTGTTTTTCATCTTCACGTCATACCACACCGCCAGGTTGATGATCGATGAGCGGTCGTGGTTTTCAATCCAGATAGCCACATAGGGACGATGGTATTCCGCTACATTCAAGCGTGGGATCTCGACTGACACCTGCAACTCGGAGGCAATCACCGGCAGGCTTGCCAGGAGCCCTGTCGCAACCCCTAATAAGATTCGACGCAATAACATTCGATGCGATGACATGCTGTGTCCTCAGTGAATAAACAAAAGAATTAATACCCAGGGTAGAACCAATCCAAGCCCGACCATCGGCCAGGTAGAAGGACGGCTGCCCGCGTGGCGCTGCAATAAAACCAACCCGGTTACACAAAAAATAATGCACGCCAGGGCGAAGACATCCAAAAACCAAAACCAGACCAGGCCGGTATTTCGCCCTTTGTGCAAATCGTTAAAATAGGAAACCCAGCCGCGATCGGTTTTTTCATAAAACACATCGCCAGCCTGTGTATCTATGGTCATCCAGGCATCACCACCTGGACGTGGCAGCGACAAATACACTTCACCATCACTCCACTCGGCAGCGCGACCTGCAACCAGAATACGGTGCTCATCCCTCAACCACTGGCCCACAGCCTCAGGCAAAGGGGCTTTTTCGTTTTCAATATCACCCTGCAACAAAACCAATAGGTGTTCCGGCAACTGTGTTTCTACCTGGGTAATGTTTGGTGTGGCAGGAATTTGCGAGGCATGGTTAAGCGTGATACCGGTAATAGCAAACAACAACATCCCCACCAGACAGATGGCGGAGCTAATCCAGTGCCATTGGCGGATGCTACCGACATAAATTTTCATGAACTATCTTCGCTACCACCTTAAAACCGGAGCCCCCTCCATAAACAGCAAGGGGGCAAATCGCTAAATCACAACACGAATGACAAACTATTAGAAACGAACGTTGACACCTAACCAAATGTTACGTGCCTTGTCCTTGTTGTTGTAATCATCATAAAACAAGGTTTCGTTACGTCCAGAGCCACCAACGTTGGTATCGATATAATCGCCATCGTTATTTAAATCGCGGAACTCAGCGCGATAAGTCGTGAAATCACGATCCAGCAAGTTGTTGATACGCACGTTAAAGGTCACTGATTCACTCGCTTTATAGGATGCGCCCAAATGCAGCACTTCATAATCCTTAAAGCTCAACTCTTCGCCGGTAATCACATGCACACCACGATAACGCTTGGATCGCGCTTCTGCCGTCAGGAACACATTAAACACTGATGATACCTTCCAATCCAGGGTGGTATTGGCCATGTGCTTGGCACTATTGCCCAGTGGACGCCCTTTATTGGCACCACTTTTTTGCTCACTGTCGGTATAGGTGTAATTAGCGCGAAGCGACACATTGTCGACAATGTGCCAGCGGCCAGCCAACTCGGCACCGTCGATAACTACCTCATCAATATTGACTGTCTTGCTGCTCGTTGTATACCCAAGATCAGCATAGTCACCTGTGCTTGAGCAAGCGATATTGGTACCGGCACCACAAGGCTCTGATGACAACTTGTCATCAAACTCATTTCTGAAAAAAGTAATATTGAAATTATGGCCATTAGGGTGCTGCCAATAAGCCGCAACTTCGGTAGTCCTACTGGTTTCCGGTTTCAGATCAGGGTTACCAAACATTGGCGATACGCCCTGTCCACCAAAGCCAACCACACCATCATAAAGTTGCGTTGTTTTCGGTGTTTTGAAACCTGTACTGACACCACCCTTGAATGTCCACTCTTCGCTCAGGGTATACACACCATAGAGACGTGGGCTCAAATGATCACCAAACACTTCGTGATCGTCATGACGCAATCCTGCAGTAATGGCCAAAGGCTCAATCACATACCAGGTGTCTTCAGCAAACAGTGAGTACATGTTATGTTCCTGCACACCACCGGGCACGCCAGACTCCATACCGAACACACCATCTTCCAACTCACCTTGAATCACTTGGGCACCAACAACAGTAACATGTTGCTGGCCCGCTAATTCATACGGCATATCCAGCTTGGCATCCAGCGTGTATTGGCTGCTTTTCAGAGTACGCTTGGGGCGCGGTAAAAAAGTTTCTTCCGCCAGGGCGCGACGCTGGGCAGTCGTCAAACCGACATAAGCACCAGTGCCATCCCACATTTCCTGGAGTTGCGCGCGCTCAGCCACTGTAAATGGCAATGTACGACCAAGGTTGTCGGTATCGACATAGGACAAAGAAACAAAACTGTTACCAAAGCTCCAGTTACCTTCATGGGTCAACGACCAAGTATCACGCGTAAATTCCTGCGTTGGGCTATAGCCAACCTGTGGTGCAACACGCGTGGTTCCATTGACGTTAGCGGTACGCCATACAGAGGCGATGTTATCCACAGTTCCCACGGGGTATTCATACTCACCGGCATCGTTCAAGCGAGGTGTATTGTCATACTCTTGTGTTGATGTGTCGGCGTCGAACCACAGTGACTGGTTGTCAGTTGGCGTCCATGAAAGGCGTATACCCAGCACCTGGTTTTCATTATCGACAGTCTTACCACCACCACCAAAGCCCAGTGAACGGATACGTTCAACACCGGCAGGATCAGTAACACTTTCATAGGTTGGGTTGGATGCCAGGCGATTGTAGGCACTACCGCGCACACTCAGGCCTAATTTCCCGGGAATAAGGGGACCCATCACATTAAAGTCGGTTGTAATGTCATCGCCGAAGGCATCATTGCTTTCGATGGTGCGACTGTGGCTAACGGATCCCTGCCACTTATCGGTGACTTTTTTGGTAATAATGTTGATAACACCACCCATGGCATCCGCTCCGTAGAGAGTCGATGCAGGGCCACGAATGACTTCAACACGCTCAATCGCATCCAGTGGAGGGATATGCCCAAATTGATTGCCACCAAAGTTGTTGGGATAAATATCACCATGGTTATTTTGGCGCTTACCATCAACCAAAATGAGCGTGTAATCAGACCCCATACCACGCATGGAGATAGTGCCCTGACCGGTTTTATCACGGGTTTCACCAACATCAACCCCTTCCAGGTCACGCACAGCATCCAGCAAAGTGGCATAAGGACGCTCAGATAACTCCTCTGCAGAAACTACCGAAATACTGGCAGGTGCGTCGGTAACCTTTTGCTCATAACCAGCGGCAGACACCACGACTTTTTGTAATTGCTTCTTGTCTTCTGCTTCATTGGTTTCTGCATAGGTACCTGCTGCAAACGCCAATGCGGCTATAGAACCGATTGCTTGAGGTAACAATGCCTTGGGAAAATGTGTCATGTTTCACTCCTAACTGCCCAATTTATGATCTAACCGTAAAAAATTCGCAAAATACTAACAATAATTATTATCATTAACAATATAAAAGATATTCAAAATAGCAATAAGTGCATATACACCTCTTTACATGCCCTAACGACAGGTAATTGGCTCATAGCTGCAGAACAGTCAGGGAATAGAAAATAAGAAGGGGGTAAGTAACGGTCTGAGATTAATTATCATTGACACTTTTTATGCAGGCCAACCCCATGTTTTGCCCCAAAAGCAGGAAATAAACCCCCTCCTCTTGCGAGAGAGTCATTTAACTTATTGCTCATATAACTATTTATGATTAGCCTTGAGCGAGGGAATACCAAGACAACATTAAGCGATATCAACACTATGAACCTACGACGCCATCGACTCTGGCTTATGCTGTGCCTGAGCCTGGCATTTACCGCTATGGCCGAGTCGCCAGGCGGTAAGCCTGTTCACATCCGTTTGGGAGCTGAAAACTCCTGGCCGCCCTACTCCGACGAGCAGGGTTTGGGAATTTCCACAAACCTGGTTCGGGCAGCTTTTAGCCGCCGTGGTATAGAGCCCAGTTTCTACGTACAACCCTACGCCCGTGTTTTACATGACCTTAAAGCGGGGAAAATTGATGGTGGCTATAACGTCACCCTTCAGGAGTCCACTCGCCATCTCTATATTTTTGGCCGGGAGCCTCTGCTGGTCCTCAAATCCTATTGGTACTTTCAGCCAGGACAGCATCCCGATATCAAGCGACTTGAAGACATACCGGAAGGATTTCGGGTAGGGGTTATCATCGACTACGAATATGGCGATGCCTACGAAGCCGTGCGTAGTCACTTTCGGGAAATCAAGGTATCCCAGCAAGCCCAGTTAATACGCTTGCTAAAACAGGGACGGATCGATGCAGCGCTGATGTTTGAACAAGAAGCCGAATACGCCCTTAACAAACTGGAGATACCCATCGCCACACTGGACAAACGTTTTCTGAGTCACAGGGGTGGCGTCTATGTTGCGTTTTCACGTAAAAACCCCCAGGCCAGGTGGCTGGCGAGGGAGTTGGACAAAGGATTGCAGGCGCTCAAAGAGTCCGGGGAATATGCGCAATTGATAACAGTCACTCCACCATAAAAAGCCAGTCAGGCACAGATTCCCCAAGGAACCTTAACTATTACATATAGGCGTTGGAGCGATCCGAATGGTCTGTGACATCGCGGATACCCTTTAACTCGGGCAACTTATCCATCAACTGAACCTCAATCCCCTGCTTCAGCGTCAACGCCACTGAACCGCATCCCTGGCAGCCACCGCCAAACTTCAGGATCGCAATCATATCCTCAGTCACTTCCACCAGGCTCACATTGCCGCCATGCGCCGCCAGGCTGGGATTGACATCGTTATAAAGCACATAGTTAATCCTGTCCTCCAATGGGCTATCGTCGGTAACCCGGGGCATCTTGGAGTTGGGGGCACGGATTGTCAGTTGGCCACCCATACGATCAGGGGAATAATCCACTTTGGCATCTTCCAGGAACGGCAGGCTGCGCTCCTCAAAATATGCCTTAAATCCATTCAGGGGCACGATAACATCCCCTTCTTTTTCTTCTCCCGGACGACAGTAAGCAATACAGGTTTCCGCTTGGGGGGTACCTGGATTGGCTACAAACATACGGATACCTATACCGTCATTATCCTTCTGCTTATCAAGCAACTCTTTCAGATACGTTTGGGCTGGCTCGGTAATTTCGACATTGACGTTTTGCATACAACCAGTAACTCTCGGCTTTTTCTCATTGGACAGGCGATATACCTGATTAAAATACTCGGGTATTCTACTGTAAAGCCAATAGGATAAAAACCGCGAAAGCCCTATGGATAGTCATAAATTTTGGCTATAAAAAGTCATAACAACACCGCCATCCTCAGTTCCCCGAATCATCTTGCGCCTGGAGCCCAAATAATGGGGAGTTTCTGCTAGAATTTGCGTCACTTTTCTATATCAATTTTTTTTGATATTGCCTCAGCTCTCCTGGGCAATATCCCGTGTTAAAGGTTATCCATGACTGTACCCGCCGCCCTGCACGCACGCCCCGCCGCTTTAGAAACACGAATAAGCGCCCTTTACCAAGCCATTCGCGAACGCATACTCATCCTCGACGGCGGCATGGGCACCATGATCCAAAGCTACAAGCTGAAAGAGGCGGACTATCGCGGCGCGCGCTTTGCCGATTACCACATGGATATCGCTGGCAACAATGACCTGCTGTCTATCACCAAACCCGAGGTGATCCGCGACATCCAGCGCGCCTATCTGGACGCCGGTGCCGATATCCTCGAAACCAACACCTTTAATGCCACGCGCATTTCCATGGCCGACTACGACATGGAAGACCTGGTACCCGAACTCAACTACGCCGCCGCCAGGCTGGCGCGCGAACTGTGCGACGAATTTACCGCCGCCAACCCGGCCAAGCCGCGTTTTGTAGCAGGCGTGCTCGGCCCCACCAGCCGCACCTGTTCCATTTCGCCCGATGTCAATGACCCGGGCGCGCGCAACGTGACCTTCGACCAGTTGGTAGAAAATTATGTCGAGGCAACTGATTCACTGGTAAAAGGCGGCGCCGATATTATTTTGATCGAAACTGTGTTCGATACCCTCAATGCCAAGGCGGCGGTATTTGCGGTGCAGCAGTATTTTGACCAGGCAGGTTTTGAGCTGCCGATTATGATTTCCGGCACCATTACCGATGCCTCCGGCCGCACCCTGTCCGGCCAGACCACCGAGGCCTTTTACAATTCGCTGGCCCACGCCCGCCCGCTCAGCATGGGTTTGAACTGCGCCCTGGGTGCCAAAGAGCTGCGTCAATATGTGCAGGAATTATCGCGTGTGGCCAACTGCTTCGTCAGTGCCCACCCCAACGCCGGCCTGCCCAACGAGTTCGGTGAATATGACCAAACCGCGCAGGAAATGGTGGAGATTGTCGAAGAATTCGCCGCAAGCGGCTTCCTGAATATTATCGGTGGCTGCTGCGGCACCACACCGGCGCACATCAAAGCCATTGCCGATGCCATGGCCAAATACCCGCCGCGCCCGCTCCCTGCTATCGAACCCGCCTGTCGCCTGTCTGGCCTGGAGCCCTTCAACATCACCAGAGACTCACTTTTCGTCAACGTGGGCGAGCGCTGTAACGTAACCGGCTCGGCGCGTTTCAAGCGTTTGATTGTGGAAGAGGATTACACCACCGCATTGGAAGTCGCCCTGGAGCAAGTGGAAAACGGGGCACAGGTCATCGATATCAACATGGACGAAGGCATGCTCGATGCCGAAAAAGCCATGGTGCGTTTTTTGAATTTAATCGCAGGCGAACCGGATATCGCCCGTGTGCCCATTATGGTGGATTCATCCAAATGGGAAGTCATCGAAGCCGGCCTAAAATGTATCCAAGGCAAGCCCATTGTGAACTCTATTTCGCTTAAAGAAGGCGAAGAGGAGTTTTTACACAAAGCCAAATTGTGTATGCGCTATGGCGCCGCCGTGGTGGTGATGGCCTTCGATGAAACCGGCCAGGCCGACACCATGGCGCGCAAAATGGAGATCTGTGCGCGCTCCTACCGCACCCTGGTCGATAAACTCGATTTCCCGCCCGAAGATATTATTTTCGACCCGAATATTTTTGCGGTAGCCACCGGTATTGAAGAGCACAACAACTACGCTGTGGACTTTATCGAAGCCACCCGTTGGATTCGCACGCACCTGCCCCACGCCGGTGTCAGCGGCGGCGTGTCTAACGTGTCCTTCTCTTTCCGCGGCAACAACCCGGTGCGCGAGGCCATTCACTCGGTCTTTTTGTACCATGCCATCAAAGCCGGTATGAATATGGGCATCGTCAACGCCGGGCAACTGGCGCTCTACGACGATCTGCCGCAGGAGCTTAAAGACAAGGTCGAAGACGTCATTCTCAACCGCCACAGCGGTGCCACCGAAGCACTGCTCGATATCGCCGAAAAATATCGCGGTGACGGCAATACAGGCGATAAAAAAGAAGACCTGGAGTGGCGCTCACTTCCTATTGCCAAGCGCATTGAACACGCCCTGGTCAAAGGTATTTCTACCTATATCGAAGCGGATACCGAAGAAGCACGCCAACACTATCCACGCCCGTTGGATGTGATTGAAGGTCCACTGATGGATGGCATGAATGTAGTGGGTGATTTGTTTGGCGCCGGTAAAATGTTTTTACCACAGGTGGTGAAATCCGCGCGCGTGATGAAACAATCGGTGGCTTATTTGCAGCCCTATATCGAAGCGGAAAAAACCGAAGCCTCCAAGCCCAATGGCAAAATCCTTATGGCCACGGTAAAGGGCGATGTGCATGACATCGGCAAAAATATTGTGGGGGTCGTGTTGCAATGTAATAACTTCGAAGTGGTTGACCTGGGCGTAATGGTGCCCTGCGACAAAATCCTCGATACCGCTATCTCACAAAATTGCGACATCATTGGCCTGTCCGGTTTAATTACCCCCTCACTGGATGAAATGGTGTTTGTGGCACGCGAAATGGAGCGTCGCGGCATTAATAAACCCCTATTGATTGGCGGTGCTACTACGTCCAAGGCACACACCGCCGTCAAAATCGATCCGGTTTTCCACCTCAACCAAGTGGTGTATGTACCCGATGCCTCACGCGCGGTGGGTATCGCCAGCACACTGTTGTCCGATGAACTGCGCCCCAAGTTTGTCGATGATGTCAAACAGGAATATGTTCAAGTGCGCGAGCGCAATGCCAACCGCAAACCACGCGGCACTGTGCGCACTTACCCGGAAGCCATCGCCAAAGGCTTGAAACTGGACTGGGAAAACTACATCCCACCGACACCGGCCTTTACCGGGGTAAAAGTGTTTGAAGACTACGATCTGAATATCCTGGTGGATTTTATCGATTGGACGCCTTTCTTTATCAGTTGGGACTTGGCCGGTAAATTCCCGCGTATCCTCAACGATGAAATTGTGGGTGAAGCCGCACGCGCACTCTGGGCCGATGCGCAAGCCATGCTACGTAAGCTGATTGACGAAAAACTGATTAAGGCTAACGGCGTTATCGGTTTCTGGCCAGCGAATACTGTGAATACCGATGACATTGCCGTATTTGATTCGGCAGGAAAACAACTTTCCATCTTGCATCACATTCGCCAACAACATTTAAAACAAGGCAACGAAAGTAAACCGCACATGTCACTCGCGGATTTTGTCGCCCCTAAAGAAAGCGGCAAACAGGATTACATCGGCGGCTTTGCGGTGACTACCGGCATAGGTGCGGAAGAACTCGCAAAGGAATACCAAAACAAAGGCGACGACTACAACAGCATCATGGTCAAAGCTCTCGCCGACCGTTTGGCCGAAGCTTTTGCTGAACATATGCACCAACGTGTACGCAGAGAATTCTGGGGCTACGACCGCGATGAAAATCTAGATAACGAAGCGCTAATCAAAGAACAATACAGAGGCATCCGCCCCGCCCCCGGCTACCCGGCGTGTCCGGATCACACCGAAAAAGCATCGCTGTTTAAGTTGCTCGATGCCGAGCAAAATACCGGCATCACCCTAACCGAACACTTCGCCATGCTGCCTACTGCCGCTGTCTCCGGCTGGTATTTCTCACATCCGGAATCGGTGTATTTCAATACCGATAAAATTGAAAAAGACCAGGTGGAAAGTTTGGCTCAGCGTAAAGGGGTGAGTGTTGCAGAGGTAGAGCGGTGGTTAAGTCCGGTGTTGGCCTATGAGCCGGGTACAGCAGAATAGTTAGCAGCAAGCAGCATTATTTTGGTGCTTACGATAAACCTGCACAAATTTCACTTCCATCACCCATTGCAATACAACAGGAGAATGGGCTTGTCACATCAACCACATCTCCACCCCCTGATCGGTTTGGGGGCATCATCCAGCGACATACATTTCTACATCGCCAATCGCCCACCGATGGATGACTATCCAACCCTGGCTGAATTGCGCGGGTTGGCCGCGGGTGAATTGGCGCATATCGTCAAACACACCAGCAATCACTGGCGCAAAGCTTTTAATGTCTATGCCAAATTGCTGTTTGATTGGTACACACAGCAAGGGCGCAAAGACCTGCCCGCCCGTTGGCAGGAATACCGGGACCTGGAACTTTTCCAACCCCACTCAAGGGAGGCTTTGGTTTTTAGCCCTCTGCCGCCCCCTCAGGTCACCACCCACACACTCAAGATTATTGCCGGGAAAACCTACGCTGCCCGGTTGGATTTACCCCCCCTGGTTTGGCTGGATGCACACTTTGCTATCAATCGGGATCACCACATTATTGTGGCGCCCTATCCGGATTACCGTCAGTTATCGAATGAGCGGATTGCGCGTTTGATCGAATTGATGCAGGCCATGCTTTCTCCGTAAAATTCGACCAATAAACAACCCCTTACACAAGGATCAGGTATGCCGACCCAAAGCCACCTCCACACACCTATTCACCTTGCCATGCTGGTTCTATTAGCCATCAGCCTGGTCGCCTCTGGATGGCAACCCTATGACCGGGCAACCTGGTTGATGGAGGTTGCGCCGGTCTTGATTGCCATTCCCATCCTGTGGTTTACACGCCGGTCCTTCCCGCTCACGGAACTGCTTTACTGGTGTATTTTTTTCCATGCGCTGGTGTTGATCCTCGGTGGAGCCTATACCTATGCCCGGGTTCCCCTGGGCTTTATGCTGCAGGACTGGTTTGAGTTATCGCGCAACCCCTACGATAAAATCGGTCACTTCTTCCAGGGTTTTGTACCGGCCCTTGTCGCGCGGGAGATTTTATTGCGCAAGGAGATTGTGCGAGGACGCACCATGATGGCGTTTATTGTGCTGTGTATCGTGCTGGCTATCAGCGCCACCTATGAACTGATTGAATGGGCTGCCGCCCTTGCCCTGGGCCAGGGGGCGGACGAGTTCCTCGGCACCCAGGGCGACCCCTGGGATACGCAGTCCGATATGTTTTTGGCCTTGATCGGGGGTATAGCAGCACTGGTGCTATTTGCACGCTGGCATGATACGCAGCTGCAAAAAATACCCTCCTTCCCTTGAACCATCGGTGCTGAAGCCGCGTGTATGACACTCAAATAAAGAACCTAAAAATACCTTTAAAGTCAAAAATAACAAAATAGAAGGTAAAAAATAACCCATAAATTGATATTATTTAATAAGAGGTATATTTTACCCCTTAATCGCAAAAATTAATCAATTTAAGGTAATAAAATACTCATTATGAATATTTACTCCATGACAAATCCGGCAATAACAGCTGCCCTGGGTGAGCGACTGGAGGAGTGGCGCCTCACCAGGAACATGACCCAACAGATGCTAGCAGCAGAAATTGGCATCACCCCCAAGAGCTACCGCCAGTTGGTTGCCGGTGGTGGCAAGCTGGAAAACTACATCGCCGCCCTGCGAGCGCTGCACAAGCTGGATTTGCTGGAGAACCTGTTAGCCCCTGTCCCTATAAGTCCATTACAGCAATTGAAGATGCGCGGCAAAGAACGGCAACGGGCTCGCCCCACACTCAGTAAGTCTCAACCTGGGGGAATGGCCCCGGAAGAACAGGGAGTCGATTGGTGATATGCAAAACCTGGCTGAAGTCTGGTTGTGGGACCACCTGGTAGGCGCCTTGGCATGGCAACCAGAGTATGGGTTTGCCAGCTTTGAATACACGCCTGAGTGGGTGAGCCTCGGCACCCAGATTGCCCCTTTGCATATGGTTGCAACCCCTGACGGGCGTATCTTCCAGTTCCCGCAGCTCAATCGCGATACCTGGAAAGGCCTGCCCGCCTGCTTTGCCGATACCCTGCCGGATGATTTTGGCAATGCGGTGATCAATGCCTGGCTCGCACGCAATGGTCGCGACCCCGCCAGTTTCACCCCCCTGGAAAGGTTGCTCTATACCGGCAAGCGCGGGATGGGAGCCCTGGAATATGCACCGGCGCTCAAACGCGCCCAGGGCAAAGCCGGACGTCTGGAACTGGAGTCGCTGATCCAGATGGCCCAGCAGGTGCTCAACCAGCGCAACCATGCCCAAAGCCACCTGCATGAACAGGAAGACCTGAGCGGGATCCTGCAGGTCGGTACTTCTGCTGGCGGTGCGCGCGCCAAGGCGCTGGTGGCCATCAACCAGGCCCGCACCGAAATACGCTCCGGCCAGGTAGATGCTCCCCAAGGCTTTGAACATTACTTACTGAAGTTTGATGGCGTGGTTGAACACGGCAGTGCACAGGAAGCCTTTGGTGACCCACAGGGTTTTGGCCGTATGGAGTTTGCTTACTACCTGATGGCAAAAGAGGTGGGTATCGATATTTCCCCCTGCGAACTACTGCCCGATGGCGAACGCGCCCACTTCCTCACCAAGCGCTTTGATCGCCAGGGCAATCACAAATTGCACTACCAGTCCCTGTGCGCCATGGATCATGCCGATTTCAAGCGCCCCGGGCACTATAGCTATGAGCAACTGTTTGTGGTCGCACGCCAGTTGCGGCTAAGCCGTGCCGAAGCCGTCGACATTTACCGGCGCATGGTCTTTAACATTGTGGCGCGCAATCATGATGACCACCCCAAAAACACCGGTTTCCTGTTGGATTCACTCCACAGCCGTTGGCGCCTGGCACCGGCATTTGATATTGCCTATAGCTACAAACCGGGGTCGCCCTGGGTTAATGCGCACCAGCTTAGCCTGAACGGAAAACGCGATGACTTTACGCGTGAAGATTTATTGGCGGCCGCTAAACTGATCAGCAATTTCCGCCGCGAGGCCGAGCAGATTATCGAACACGTCATCGATACTCTCAGTCACTGGGATGATTATGCCCGACAGGCCGATGTCCCTGTTGGGCTCCAGCGCGACATCAAGCAACACCTGAGGCTCACACTCTAATCCAATAACAATACACAGGATTTATTATGTCCCTGACCACGATTGTCTTCTTTACGCTGGTGGCAATCTTTGCCTGGCGTGGCTACCAAAAAGGATTTATCGGTTCGATTGCACGCTTGATGGGGTGGATTCTCGCCTATCCTGCAGCAATAGTGTTTACCAAACCCTTTGCCAGGTGGTTGGACACCCATACCGCATTGGATGGATTGATCGTGTATTTCATCGCCGGTGCCATTATTTTTCTCGCCACCAGCTTTGTCGTCACCCTCCTGCTCAACAGCCTGTCACGTTTAATTCCCGATAATGATTTCACCTCTGTCAGCTCCCGTCTAGGCGGATTAACCATGGGTGTTTTGCTTGGCGGACTCTTGGGGCTGCTCGCCGTCTATGGTTTAAGCCTGATCCAGAAACCTCAAATCGCTGAGCCAGAAAGCACTGTTGCAACGGATAGCCAGGATGCACCACCCACTTCCACCACCGGCCAAAGCCCACAGGTGCCAGCAGTGCATCAATTAACACAAGCCAAACAATCGTTTATTGAAGCCAGCGCCAAAAAACTGATAGGCACAGCGACCGCCAAAGCCGTTGATATCACCCTGGAAGACAAAACCACCAGCCAGGTTGCAAAAGCGTTTGTAGAAGACCCACAGACCATGCTGACGCATGTACAAGCCATCAGCAACAGTGGACAAATGCGCAACCTGATGGGCGATGAAAAAATCCAATCCATGCTCACTACCGGGGATATTCACGGCCTGATGCGCAACCCTGAATTCCAGGCCGTGATGAATAACGAACACATGCGGGCACTGCTGGCACAGTCCAATATTGATAGTGAACAAAGCAGCAAGGCAACGGCAGAAAAAATGGTGGCGGCCTGGAACCGGGTCAACCGACTAAAACACGATCCGCGCGTGATTGCGATAGTGACCGATCCGGAAATCCAGCAGCAACTCAATTCTCCCAACAAACTGCCACTGATGATGAATCCGAAACTCAATCAGTTGATGGAATTGATTTTCAGCAGCGACACACCGGATGCAACCGGTGCCGGTTCGTACCAGATAACCGATATTTCCACCGATGTATTAAAATCCGCCTCATCCGGGTCCGAGCAAACCACGTCATCCAGCGCCAAAACAACTATCTATCGCTGGACAGATGAGAATGGGCAAGTCCACTACGCCGATCAGCCTGTTAACGGCGCACGCCCATGAAGCAGCCAATACCGTCTCGCTATAAATTCAATGCGCGCAAAAAAGCGATATGTGCGGCGGGATCATCTGCTCCCCCATAAGGCAATAGCCTCCAGGTCTGCTCTGCCTCCATGTGCGCGCCGGGTTGGAGTTTACGATAGGGAGCATGCACTTCCATTTCCAACAATCCCTGGGAGGGATATTCAGGGATAGAGTCGAGATAGAGTTCAACCTGGCCCTGCTCGGGATGGATGACAGCGGTGGGTTGGAGCGGAAAGTGAATAATAAAAACCTGCCCTTCACGGAAGGCAGCCATCCAACCGGCAGATGGCTGAATAAAGGCTTTACCACGCACACCCGGTTTATCGGGATGCGCCTTGGATACAAAGGTAAAAAAACCATCAACCAAGCGATAACCCAGCGAACCTCGCTGTTCATTCTCCATATGCTCGACACGTACATCTTCCTGGCTGGCGACAGGAACATACACCTGTGAACTGGGCGGAACACGGGTGTTAAACCAGATATCCCAGGCAACCGTGGTATCGCGGATATTGGTGGCCCTGGCCATCAGGTGCAACTGGTCGGGTTTACCCTCCACCAGGGCGTAGTGCTTCTCCACCACGACACCGGAGACCGGACTGGCAGGCGTTCGCATCACCACACGGCGCTTATCGGCTTGAACCACCTGGTTTTTCGCCAGGATCAAATAAGGGTCAGGCGGCCAGACAGCCTTGGCCTGGGCACGGGCCGGATTAACCAGTTGCTGGGTCCACCATTGGCTCTGCGGGCCAAGCCAGGTTTCCTGGGCCAGATAACCGACATTATCGGCATCCGGAGCCACATAGGGCTCAGGTTCACTGATCACCGCTTCACCCTGGCGCAAAAAATTCTCTTTACCCGGTAGGGCTATTGCCAGGATGCGCCCACCAATATCCGGCGTCACTTCCACGGATATCGCCGAGGTATTCAAGGGAAGGCGCTGGATTTGTGCAGCACAGGGGTTAAACCAGAGAGAGCACAGCAGACCGGACAGACTCAACGCCAGGAAACCAGTACGCATAGATAGACCCATTCCTTCACGTGTTATGTTTTTATACCGCGGGTGAAAACCGGGATGGTGACAGTATGCCGGACAAAAGTCACCTCAAGGGGCAGCAATCACCAGCGGCGAGTGCTAGGCTTGAAAGGCTTGCCTAGCGTAGGAGCGGCATATGAGCGAATGCTACAAAAACAGTTTAATCCTGGTCGGCATGCCCGGTGCCGGTAAGAGCACCATAGGCCTGCTGCTCGCCAAACACCTCGCCAAAGATTTCGTGGATACCGACCTGCTGATCCAATTACGCGCCGGGAAAACCCTGGATGATATCCTGCGCGAGCAGGGATACCTGAAATTGCGCGCCCTGGAAGAAGAAGTGCTGCTCGCTACAGATTACCCAAACCACGTTATCGCCACTGGCGGCAGTGCCGTTTACAGCGATAAGGGCATGCAGCATTTGAAACAATTCGGACCTGTTGTCTTTCTTGATGTCACACAAGCCGAACTGGAGCAGCGCATTCACAACATGGAAACACGCGGGATTGCCAAGCACCCGTCACAAAGCTTCAGCGACTTATTTCTGGAGCGCCGCGATTTATATATGCGCTACGCCGATGTCATCATTGACGGCAACCACAAAACCCTGGATCAACTGGCAGATGAAATCATTTACTGGGAGGCCGAAAACTATGCGGCTATGGATGCCTGATACGCAACTGCTATCAGACCGAAATATTGATAGAGCCCTGGCTGGATTGACGCCGATCCTTACCGGCACGGGTTTCCAGTAACGGGGCCCTGGACGCTTGTCGGCGATCCTGTTTGCGCCGCTCCACAAACCCGGGCCGCAAATGGACGGGAATCTCTTCGCCCTCACCTATTCCATGGGAAGCCGTAGACTGGGTGACAGCCCTAACCTCCGAGGGACTATGAGGATTTTTGACCCGCACTGAGCGGGGTTCTATAGGACCAAGATAAACCATAGTCACACCTGATAAGGTTTTTCATCATCAAATTCACCGTATTCCATAGGATTAACACCACATCGCTCCACATAATCTCTATCGGCATTTACCGTGTTTTCTTGAAAACTACTCCCGGACATTGCACAAAACCGCAACACAAATCACAAAACTGCCGCTCACGATAAACCAGCCTGACCACACTCATTGCTTGACCCTATAACCAGGCTCTTTATACTGGGCCTCACGAAGGGGAGTAGTTCCCGCCGCGATGGTCGTCAGTACGAGTGGCTCCCGTAGCACTCCGGTCACGCGGGCAAGGTGCATGCACCTTGTGAACGAGACCTTTGTCGCAATGACAAAGGTCGTGCTATACCCATGTTACATCCCCCGTCATTGCGTTAATTATTGCTAATGACGGAGCCTGTCCCATGCTAAACGACATTTTATCCCCCCTATCGATACAATCCTTATTGCAAGCTATCTTTTCAAGTATTTCTCCTTTAAACACGCCAGCCATTACCGGCCAAGCTGCACACCATGCCAACCTGGCCACTGAAGCAGGCCTTTATGTACAAACGATTGGCACCTGGTGGATGTGGCTGATTTTTTTCACCCTGGTACTGGTTGTACTCGCGATCGACCTGGTGTTTGTCGGCGGTGGCAAACAACATCGGGTTTCGCTCAAAGAGGCAGCGACCTGGTCCATGATTTGGGTCAGCCTGGCCAGCCTTTTTGGTGCCGGGTTATGGTGGTACCTGGACCTAGAATACACACGGGAATTTGCCAATACCAAAACACTGGAATATTTCACCGGTTATTTAATTGAGAAGTCACTTGCGGTCGACAATGTCTTTGTTTGGCTGATGTTATTTAATTTCTTTGCCATTCCGTTTGAGCTGCAAAAACGGGTTCTCACCTACGGTGTGCTGGGTGCAATTATCCTGCGAACTATCATGATCTTTGCCGGTGTCTGGTTAATCGCGCACTTCCACTGGTTACTCTATCTGTTTGGTGCATTCCTGCTCATCACAGGCATTAAAATGTGGTGGATTGCCGATAAAGCACCCGACCTGGAACATAACCCATTGATTCGCTGGGTGCGTAATCACTTTTCAATTAGCGCCACACTCCAGGGAGAGCGTTTTTTTGTGGTGGAAAACGGTGTGAAGATGATGACGCCCTTATTCTTGGCACTCATCATGGTTGAAATCTCCGATATTATTTTTGCAGTAGATTCAATTCCGGCCATTTTTGCCATCACCTCAGATCCCTTCATTGTGCTGACATCCAACCTGTTTGCCATCCTGGGATTAAGGGCGATGTATTTCCTCCTGGCGGACATGGCCGGACGCTTTGCCTATATCAAATACGGCTTGTCGCTGGTGCTGGTTTTCATCGGTATCAAAATGCTGCTGATTGATCTTTATAAAATTCCGGTAGGCTGGTCACTCCTGGTTGTCGCCGTCCTGATTGGCGGTTCGGTATTGATCTCCCTGGCCAAGACCAGGCCAGGCAATCCGTATTAATGTTGTAACCATCAATCCCCCCCATAAACACCGGTGTTTATGGGGACGGATTGAACCAGTGTAGTTGGCGATGCAGTAACACGACCTCTCCCACAATAACCAGGGTGGGAGCATGGACCTCTTGTGCATCGACCAGGTCTGCAATGCTGGCCAAATCTGCCACCAGTACACGCTGCTGGGGCGTAGTGCCCTTTTCAACCAGGGCCACCGGCGTTGTGGCTGCACGGCCATGGGATACCAGCGTCTCGCAAATATCACGCAGGCCAACCAGCCCCATATAAAACACCAGTGTCTGGCCAGGCATCGCCAATTCCGGCCATTGCAAATTGGCATTATCGGATTTGAGGTGCCCGGTAACAAAACGTACTGATTGGGCGTAATCGCGATGGGTCAGGGGAATACCGGCATAGGCGGCACAACCGGATGCAGCAGTAATACCCGGTACTACCTGAAATGGAACCTGATGCTGGGCGAGCAATTCTATCTCCTCACCACCGCGGCCAAAAATAAAAGGATCTCCTCCTTTCAAGCGCAGCACACGTTTACCTTGCAGCGCCAAATCGACCAGCAATTGGTTAATGTTGTCCTGCTCCATACTGTGTTCACTGCGCCGCTTGCCCACATAGATACGTTCAGCATCGCGCCGCACTAATTCCATCACCGCATCGGACACCAGGCGATCGTAAAGCACCACATCCGCCTGCTGCATTAAGCGCAGGGCGCGCAGTGTCAACAATTCAGGATCGCCGGGACCTCCGCCAACCAGGTAAACCTCACCGCGCGTTATAGTCACATCATCGCACTGGATTTCTTCAGCCATCAGCGTTTCAGCCGCATCGGTTTGGCCGTTGAGGGTTAACTCCGCCGCAGGCCCCTGCAGTATTTTTTCCCAAAAACGGCGACGCCCCTCCGTATCACTAAAACGGGCCTTCACCCTATCGCGCCAGCGACTGGCTAACTGGGCCAGTTTTCCGTAATTAGCCGGAATCAGGGTTTCCAGTTTTGCGCGGATCAAGCGCGCCAATACAGGCGCATCACCACCGCTGGACACGGCAATTACCAGAGGAGAGCGATCAATAATGGCGGGGGTGATATAGGTGCACAAGGCAGGGCTATCCACCACATTCACAGGTAAGTTGCGCGCTTTGGCATCGGCAGACACTTGCGCATTAAGCGCTTCATCGTCAGTCGCGGCAACAACGAGTACACAGTGATCCAGGTCTGAGGATTGGTATTCACACTCCCGTAACTCACCTTGTTGCTGCGCCACCAGGTCGCGCAACTCGGCCGAAACCTCCGGTGCCACAACACGCAACACAGCACCGGCCTTAGCCAATAAGCGCCCCTTGCGGGTCGCCACATCGCCGCCCCCCACCAACAGGCAGCGACGTTGTTTCAGATCGAGAAAAACGGGAAAATATTCCATAGCACAAAACAGCTTAGCGAGAAAAATAAAGGCATCAATAAAAAAGGTGGGCATTGCCCACCCTTTTTTATTGTTTAACCGGAGCCAGGACTTCCTGGCCGCCCATGTAGGGCCTTAGCACCTCCGGGATAATCACACTGCCATCTTCCTGCTGATAGTTTTCCAACACCGCCAAGAGTGTGCGCCCAACCGCTAACCCTGAGCCATTCAGGGTATGCAGCAGTTCCGGCTTACCTGTTTCTTTATTGCGGAAACGAGCCAGCATACGGCGCGCCTGGAAATCGCGAACATTACTGCAAGAAGAAATTTCACGGTATTTATTTTGCGAAGGTACCCAGACCTCAATGTCATAGGTTTTGGCTGCCGAGAAGCCTATATCCCCGCCACAGAGAACGACGGTACGGTGCGGCAACTCCAGGTCATGCAGAATTTTTTCAGCATGCGCCACAAGCGCCTCCAGGGCTTCATCAGATTTTTCAGGTTGTACCAACCATACCAGTTCCACTTTTTCAAACTGATGCTGGCGAATCATGCCACGGGTATCGCGACCATAGCTGCCAGCCTCTGAGCGGAAACAGGGTGAATGAGCCACAAACTTGATGGGCAATTGATTGTCTTCAAGGATTGCATCGCGGTAAATATTCGTCAGCGGGACTTCTGCGGTAGGAATCAAATAAAACTCCCTATCGTCAGTCAGCTTGAACAAATCTTCTTCGAACTTGGGTAACTGCCCTGTACCAAACAGGGAGTCGCGGTTGACAATAAAGGGGATGTTCACCTCTTCATAGCCATGCTGGTTAATGTGTGTATCCAACATAAACTGCGCCAGTGCGCGATGCAGACGCGCAATACCTCCACGCAATACGGCAAAACGCGACCCCGTAATTTTAGTGGCAGTATCAAAATCCAGGCCGCCCAAGTCAGCCCCCAGGTCAACGTGATCCTTAATCGGGAAATGAAAGCTGCGTGGCATACCCCAGCGGCGGATCTCTACATTATCCTCATCGCTTTTACCTTCCGGCACTTCATCCGCCGGGATATTGGGAATAGCCTTGACAAACTCATCCCACTCGGTTTGAACCCTGGCCAAATCGGCCTCGGCATCAACCAGTTGTTGCTTGATCGATTCAACCGCTTGCATCAAAGGTGCGACATCTTCACCTGCCTGCTTGGCTTTACCAATCGCCTTGGAGCGGGTATTGCGTTCACTTTGCAGGTTTTCGGTTTTAATCTGAATTGCCTTGCGTGTTTCTTCCAACGCCTGAATTTTGGCCACATCCAGTTCATAACCACGCTTGGCCAAGCCTTTGGCTACCTGTTCAGTTGCAGTGCGAAGTAATTTTGAATCTAACATGATGATTTTCTGTTTTTTAAGTGAAAGAAGTTGTTAAAAAAACTTTTGCGTCAACGCCATGCCGACAAAAGCCATTAGCAAGCCCAGGACAACAGAACTACCGGCATAAAAAAGCGCATTCAACCCATGACCGCTCTGCCATAACTGGAGAATCTCCAGGGAAAATGCCGAGAAGGTTGTAAAACCACCCAGGACACCGGTGATAAAAAACAAACGCCAGGCTTCGGGTAAGAATGCCTTTTCCACCAGTATCACATAGGCCACACCAATCAGGCATGAACCCAGCAGGTTGACCACAAACGTACCCAGTGGAAATTTGTTATTGAACAATGGTGTCAAATAGCTAACTGCGGCAAACCTGAGTACCGATCCCAGCGCACCGCCTATCGCAATTGCCAACCACTGCATCACCGAATGCCACCTGCCTCATTTTTTATAGCGTTGATATCGACTTTGTTGATCAAGCTCGCGGAGATGCGCCAGCTTTTCCTGGATTTTCAGTTCCAGACCGCGCTCAACCGGATGGTAATAGCGCTTGTCAGCAATAGCCTCCGGCAGATAATTCTCCCCTGCGGCATAAGCCCCCGGCTCATCATGGGCATAGCGATATTCCGCACCGTAATCCATATTTTTCATCAGCTTGGTGGGCGCATTGCGCAAATGCAGGGGAACATCGTAAGCCGGTTGGGTCCGCACATCGGCCATGGCTTGGTTGAAGGCATTATACACAGCATTACTTTTGGGTGCGCAGGCCAGATAAACCACCGCCTGGGCGATGGCCAGCTCCCCCTCCGGGCTGCCCAGTCGCTCCTGTACATCCCAGGCAGACAAGCATAATGGCAAGGCGCGCGGATCAGCATTACCAATGTCTTCACTGGCCATACGCACTACACGGCGGGCGATATACAGGGGATCGCAACCGCCATCGAGCATACGCACTAACCAATAGAGTGCACCATCCGGTGATGATCCACGGACAGATTTGTGCAATGCCGAAATCTGTTCGTAAAAAATATCACCACCCTTATCAAAACGACGCACATCTGCTGCCAGCACTTCGCGCAGTACATCTTCGTTGATAACACGAACCCCCTCTTGCTCTTGCGCCAAATCCGCTGCGATTTCAAGCAAATTGAGTGATTTGCGTGCATCACCATCTGCCGCCTGGGCCAGGCTGTTTAATACCTCATCATCGACCTCAAGGCCAGACTTGCCCAACCCCCGCTCTGCGTCGGTTAACGCCTGGCGCATCACCTGTATTAATTGCTCAGGCTGCAACCCACGCAATACGTACACACGGCAGCGCGACAACAGTGCATTGTTTAATTCGAAGGAGGGGTTTTCTGTGGTGGCACCAATAAAAATAAAGGTGCCATCTTCCACATAGGGTAGAAATGCATCCTGCTGTGATTTATTGAAGCGATGAACCTCGTCAACAAACAGGATCGTTTTACGGCGTGTGCTGATTCGCTCCTGCTCAGCCGCTGCCACCGCTGCACGGATTTCCTTAACGCCGGACATGACTGCAGAGAGGGTTTCAAAACGGGCATTCGCCTGTTCGGCAAACAGTTTGGCAAGCGACGTTTTGCCGACGCCTGGAGGCCCCCACAAAATCATCGAGTGAAGTTGTCCGCGTGTAATAGCCTCGCGCAAGGGCTTACCGGCTGCCAGCAGGTGCTCCTGGCCGATGTAGTCATCCAGGTTGCGGGGCCGCATACGCGCAGCCAAGGGTTGGTACGCAGGTGCCGGATTGCCAAACAAATCACTCATGAAAGATTAATTCTTGATAATTTCTGTACCTGCTGGAGGAATAAAATAAAACTTCTCTTCCGGCAGCGTTTGATTGCGTTTTACGTTGCTCAGCTCACAACGGGTCATTTGGCCCAGTGAATCCTGAATGACAAATTCGCTCAGTTGACCCGCCCCAAAAACCAGAACCAATTGCTGAAACAGCCCCTCTGTCACTTTGGGAGTTAAGGTAAATTGCTCTGTAGTACCCTCCGCCTTGCGCGTGATGGTGAAGTTTTTGCGCAGCTTTTCGACATCTTCACTCAATAACAGCGCCGGGGTCTCGCGCAGATCATTGCTAAATTCACGCACATTGACCGTCTCAAGATCAGGGTCGTACAGCCAGATATTCTTGTTATTGGACACCAGCAATTGCGGCATAGGCTCGGCGGTATTCCAATAGAACTTGCCCGGGCGCATGAGCATAAAATCACCGTGGCTTTGTTCCTGGATTTCACCCTGGGCATCGCGGACAGTTTGGGTGAACTGGCCCTGCAGGCTATTCATGGCGTCCAGGTGCTTGCGCAATTGGGTTGCCGCCTGATCGTCGGCCATGGCTATCAGGGAACAACAAGCCAGCAACAGGGCGACACAAGATTGGAAAATACGCATAAAAAATCCCGAAACAATGTAATGAAGGTAGGGTGATACTAAGCGCCAAGCCGTGAACGCGATCTTAACAACCTAATGGCCTCCTCCTACCAATACTTCGCGGTTACCGTTGTGCCCGGCAGAAGAAACCACGCCGGCCGATTCCATGGTTTCAATCAGGCGGGCGGCGCGGTTATAACCAATGCGCAGCTTGCGTTGCACCGCTGAAATAGACGCCTTGCGCGATTCGATCACAAACTGTACAGCCTCATCGTAGAGGGCATCGGCCTCACCATCGCCATCCTCTCCCCCTTCACTGGCCAAGCCAGGTACAGGGATAGAGTTGTTATCGTCATCGGTAATACCATCGATGTATTGTGGCTCCCCGCGCTTTTTCCAATCAGCCACGACACGATGCACCTCATGGTCATCCACAAAGGCGCCGTGAACACGGATAGGCACGCTGGTACCCGATGGCAAGTACAACATGTCACCATGGCCGAGCAACTGCTCTGCCCCCCCCTGGTCAAGGATGGTGCGCGAATCAATTTTGGAGGAAACCTGGAAGGCCATGCGCGTGGGAACGTTAGCCTTGATCAGGCCGGTGATGATATCAACCGAGGGGCGCTGGGTCGCCAGGATCAAGTGAATACCGGCAGCACGGGCTTTTTGCGCAATACGGGCAATCAGTTGTTCTACCTTTTTCTTGTCCACAATCATCATCATATCGGCAAACTCGTCGATCACAACAACGATGGCGGGCAAGGTTTCCAAACGGGGGGGTGTTGCCTCTTCGGCTCCCGCCTCGTAATTTTCTTCAGGTTTGAACAGGGGATCGGGAATAGGCTCACCCGCCTTGTTGGCATCATCGATTTTGCGGTTAAAACCCGCCAGGTTGCGCACACCCAAGGCCGCCATCAGTTTGTAGCGGCGCTCCATTTCCCCTACGCACCAGCGCAGGCCATTGGCCGCGTCCTTCATGTCGGTGATAACCGGCGTGAGCAGATGGGGAATGCCCTCGTAAACGGACAGTTCCAACATCTTCGGGTCCACCAGAATCAGACGCACATCCTGGGGGGTGGACTTATACAGCAGGCTGAGCAGCATCACATTCACGCCCACTGACTTACCCGATCCCGTGGTACCTGCCACCAGCAAGTGGGGCATCTTGGCCAGGTCTGCGACAACCGGTTGCCCGGCGATATCATGTCCCAACGCCATCGTGAGCGGCGATTTGGCATTGTCATATTGCTCGGAAGCGATCACTTCAGAGAGTCGCACAATCTCGCGGTGGGCGTTGGGAATCTCTACCCCCATCACCGATTTACCGGGAATAACCTCCACGACACGCACGGAAACGACGGCCAGGGAGCGCGCAAGATCCTTGGCCAGACCGGAAATACGGCTCGCCTTGATACCCGGTGCGGGCTGGATTTCAAAGCGGGTGACGACAGGACCCGGTTGAACAGATACCACCTCGATATCGATACCAAAATCCTTGAGCTTTAGCTCCAGCATACGCGACATGGCTTCCAGGGATTCTTTTGAATAGCCCTTTTCACTGCGCTTATCGGCAGGATCCAACAGGCTTATCGGCGGCAGCTGACCAACCGCCGGCTCCAGGGATTCAAACAACGAGGGTTGCTTCTCCTTCTCCACCCGGGGACTGGGAACCGGCTTCTTCCTGGGGGGCTCAGCGATAATCACCGGGGCAACGCGTTTGGCTTCTACCCTGGCATGTTGCTCCACCACTTCACGGCGATGTTCCTGGGCCTTCACGGCAATTAATTTCTCCTGGCGTTCACGCTGGTACAACTGCCACTTTTCACGCACCTTTGCCAGGCCAATCAGAGTCCAGCGCCCCATGTCCTCCATGAGTTTCAGCCAGGATAGATCGGTAAAAATCGTCATACCCACTAGAAACAGTGCCAACATCAACAAGGTCCCACCGGTATAGCTAAAGGCACCGTTCACCCACTCTGCCATATGGGCTCCGAGAAGGCCGCCATTGGAGTTGGGCAGCACAAAACTACCACTGCTGTAGTGCATGGTGGCGATTGCAGTGGCCGATACCATGACCAGCACCAACCCCACAATACGCAATCCCAGAAACAACCCGTCAAACTCGCGTTGCCCCGTGCGATCGCGCAGTACCAACCAGGCGCGATAGGCAATCATTACCGGGAATAAATAGGCGATATAGCCAAAAAGCAGGAAAAACACATCCGCTAACCAGGCGCCGAAAGGGCCGCCAGCATTTTCCACCAGATCATCATCCCCTGTATGCGACCAGCCAGGATCTGTGGGGTCATAGGTCACCATCGCCAGCAATAAATAAAGGCACAGTGCCCCCAATCCTATGAGGGCACCTTCTTTCAAGAGGCGAACTAACAGGTTAGAGGTATGCTCAGGCGCAGGGGCTTTACGTGACGCGTTAGGTTTCAATGGTGTAATCCCGTGTATTCGTTATGGGTCAAACAGGCGGGTATTGTAATAACTGGAGCCAGATTTACCACCGGCCAGATCACTTGGCAGGAAACTGTTTTTGACGCTGGCATCGACGTTCGGCCACAACAGCCAGGATCGCCGCCTGTTGTCGGGGTGTTGCAGTGGCCCAATGTGTAATTTCCGCAAGGCTGCGAAAACACCCGAGGCAAATATCATCATCGTCCAGGCAGCAATTGCGGATACAAGGAGATGATAGGGATCGGCTCATGGAAGTAGGCTCCGTTTTATTACCAAAAAACATAAATGCTATTAATAATCAACAATTTTGGTGAATAAGTCTGATTTGAAGCAGATTTTTCACCGGCTGATCTACACTGGGTGCAAGGTGCCTCCCCATGCGCACCATAATGATTGGATAGTATCTCAGGGGTTATGGATAGAAAGAGACATGCACAATATCACCGCCTACCTACCTGGCCGTCTAGCAATTGTCTTCGGTACAGCCCTGTTATTAATACTTACCGGGGTCACTGTGATATTCACCTGGCATTATCCGGGTGCACTGGCAGGTATTTACGCCTATACCTCCTTGATGGCCTATAACACCGCTATCGGGTTCCTTATTGCCGGCCTGGGACTCCTGTTACTCCTCAAAAACCACAGGGGGGGGCTTATTACCTCCTCATTATTGCTGGTGCTCCTGGGTGTTATTACTCTACTCGATCTGGTTGCCGGTTTTTCCTTAAACAGCACCCAATGGTTTGAAGTGATGCTGGCTCAAGCCCCGGACAGACGCCAACCTATGTCTCCCACTACTGCGGTCGCTTTTATCACGGCTGGCATGGCCTATGTACTTGGCGGCAACCAGAAAGGTTATCCCAGTATCCTGGTATGCCTGGCCGGCATATTGATTATCTTCATCGCGGTTATCGGGCTCCTCGGTCGCGGCTTTGACACCCTACCCAGCTTTGCCTGGCTGGGCATCAAAATGGCCCCCCAGACTGCCATCGGCTTTATGCTGCTGGGTAGCGGACTCATCACATTACGTGTTCACGCTGCAGTGATTGCCTTTAATCGATTAGCTTTTTTTTATCGCCTGCTAACCGGGTTTATTTTTATGAGCCTGCTGTTTTTATGTATAGGCTCAATCAGTATGCTGCAAATTCGCAACGTTGCCTCCCTGACACAACAAATTTACCAACAACCCCTGCAAATCAAAAATACCGCATTGCGAATCAAGGCGACAGTGAGCACCTTGAATCGGGTTTTGAAAGACATTGCTGTTGACCCCACCGAAGATCATCATCAGGAGATTAGCCAGAAAATGACTGAGGCAAGGTCAAGGATTGATCAGGATATATATTTTCTAGCGCAGCTCCAACCCGGGGCCCAGGTTTTATCCGAACTTAAGCATCACCTTGAACTCTGGTACGCCCAAATCCGGGAAGCACAGATTGAATTGCAAGCCTCTAATTTCAGTGGCTATCGCGAACTTACTTTGCGACAAAACCAGGAAACAGCGATTGACCTTGAAGGTTTATGTGACACACTCGCATTAAAAGCCCAGAAAGAAATCGAGCAGCTTAACCTCCAGGCCAGTGATACCGAACGTCGGGCCGCCAACCTTATGCTCCTTGTGATTGCCGGATTTTTTATCGCGGGTATCGCTATAGCTGCACTTATTACGCGCAGCTTAAGCTGGCAATTACAGCAAATCCGCTTGGCTATGCTGGCCATTGCCGACGATAAAAGCCGGATATTGATTCCTTTTCTCGACCATCCTCATGAAATCGGCGATATGGCCAAAACCCTGGCCGTATTTGCCCACAATAATGATGAGCGCCGTCGCTATGCGCAGCTTCTGTTACAGCACCAACAAGACCTGGAGGCTATTAATCGCCGTTTGGCACAAACCAACAAGGAATTGGAAACCTTTGCCTATGTAGCCTCTCACGATTTGAAATCGCCCCTGCGTGGTATTGCCCAATTATCCAGCTGGATTGAAGAGGATCTCGCTGGCGGCGAAACGGAGGAAGTTAACAAACACACCCGTATGATGCGCAACCGTATCGCACGGATGGAAAAATTGCTGGACGATTTATTAGTATTCTATCGCGCGGGAAAAACCCAAGGTAATCTCGCGCTCGTACCCGTCGCCCAAATGGCGCGGGAGCTATTTGATATTCACAACACCAAACCCGGTTTGCGTTTGGAGCTGGATGAAGATCTACCGGTTTTTGAAACCCTGGCAGCCCCCTTTGAGCAGGTTATACGCAATCTTTTTTCCAATGCGATCAAACACCACGACCGGGAGCAGGGCTGGATCGCTATTCACTGCAACACACGGGATCATCGCTTCTACGAATTCCAGGTATGTGACGATGGACCGGGCATTCCCGAAAAATTCCAGGAGCGCGTTTTTGGCATGTTCCAAACACTCAAGCCACGGGATGAGCTGGAAGGTAGTGGTATGGGGCTGGCATTGATCAAAAAATTGGTTGAAATCTACGGCGGGCAAATTCGCCTGCACTCCCAGGGACGAGGTTGTTGTTTTACCTTTACCTGGCCACAAAAAATAACCCCTACAGGATCGTCCATACCACTTCAGGGAGTTGCATAAACATGGCAGACCAGCTCTATCCACCGACGCACCCACAATCATTGAAAACCGTAAATCTACTGATTGTCGATGATGATGACATAGATGTCACTGCGCTTAAGCGAACACTGCAAAAATTAAAGTTGCTCAACCCATTATATCGAGCCAAAGATGGCATAGAAGCACTGGATTTACTGCGCAATGGAGAAGTGCCCTCGCCCTACATTGTGCTATTGGATATCAATATGCCTCGCATGAATGGCCTGGAGTTCCTCGAACACCTGCGCGCAGATCCCGCACTGACCCATGCGATAGTATTTGTACTCACCACGTCCAAATCCGATGAAGACATCATTGCAGCCTATCGCGAACATGTTGCCGGCTATTTACTAAAACAGCGCATGGACAGTGATTTTATGCAGGTAGTAGGTCTGCTGGATCATTACTGGCGCGTCATTGAATTACCCAGTCCTCACCCCTGATGCTTACTGAGGAGAGTTATCTTGCATGAAGCTTTTACTGATTGATGACAATGAGCTGGATCGCGAAGCTATTATCCGCACATTTAAAAAATCCGAGTGGGATATTGATATTACCCAAGCTATTTGCGCTAACGATGGCCTGGTTGAATTTGATCGCAATGATTTTGATGCGGTGTTACTGGACTATCGGCTACCGGATATTGATGGCCTGGAAGTATTGCAGCTACTCAACCAGCATCTTCATCACCATGCCGCCATCATCATCTTGACAGGAGCCAGTGCCGATGATGAATTGGAGCGTTCGTTTATCGAAGCGGGCGCACAGGATGTCCTCTTCAAATCAGAAATTACCCACAAACACTTAACCCGTGCCATTACCCATGCACGGGCGCGGCACCAATTGGAGCGGCAACTCTACGACAGTCACCAGCGATTGCGCTCCCTGGCCGAAAATGATTCCCTCACTGGCCTCGCCAATCGCTACTACTTCGATGAAAGCCTGCGCGCTGCTATTGCCCGCGCCAAACGCCAACATGATCAATTGGCACTGCTCTTTCTCGACCTGGATAACTTCAAATTAATCAACGATAGCCTGGGCCATGTGGTAGGTGATGAAGTATTAAAGGAGGTAGCGCAACGGCTGCTGAATGTAGTTCGCGCCGGCGATGTCGTGTGCCGGCTCGGCGGCGATGAGTTTGCGATATTAGCGCACCACTTTGATACAGAAGAATCTATCAGCCAATTGGCACAACGTATCCTGGATGATTTGCGCAGCCCCATCGTGATCGGCAATACCGAACACTGTATCTCAACCAGTATTGGCATAGCTACTTACCCGGATGCCGGGAACAGCGCCAGCGACCTGCTGAAAGCAGCCGATATGGCCATGTATCGTGCCAAGCAGGATGGGCGAAATAATTTCCAGTTTTTCTCACCCGCCATGCAGGCACAAATGCAGGAGCGCATACGCACGGAAAAAGAGTTGCGCGCACTGATTCCCACCGACCATTTCATCCTCTTCTATCAACCGATTGTGGACGCACAAACCTGTACCATCTGCGGTGCGGAGGGGCTTATCCGCTGGGATCATCCGGAGCGGGGTATATTACCCCCGAGTGAATTCATCACTCTCGCAGAAGAAATAGGCCTGATTGGTGAAATTGATAGCCGCAGCCGGTTAAAAGCCTGTCAGCAATTAGCGGGCTGGCGCCAGCAAGGCCTTGTGGCGGATGATTTCGTGATGAAATTCAACGTCTGTGCCCAATTGTTAACAGATGACGATCTCTACCAAGGCATTCTTGATGACCTGCATACCTGTGAATTGCCTGGCAACTGTGTCAGCCTGGAAATTACCGAATCCATATTAATTAGCAACCTCGAACGCACGGCGCGCAAGCTCCAACAAATGCTGGACTATGGTATCGATATCGCCGTTGACGATTTTGGAACCGGTTATTCATCCATTGCCTATCTCAAGGAGCTGCCGGCACGCACGCTGAAAATCGACCGCAAATTCGTGCAAGGTGTCCCTGAAAACCCGGCGGATTGCCGTATCCTGCGCGCCATGATCGTCTTTGCCAAAAGCCTGGATCTTACTGTCGTCATCGAAGGCGTTGAAACACGGGAGCAGGCCAGGATATGCCGAGATTATGGTGCCGATTACCTTCAGGGCTACCTGTTTTCCAAACCTTTATCGCCCAGGGATTTCGAGCATTTTTTACACAACCACAATCACCGCGAATGGCAACTACGCCTTTCGACCCTGGGCGGCCTGATAACCAGCCCATGATGGGTTCAATAGCAAATCACTATCGAGAACAATAGCCAAACCTAATCCGCAATATTGATCCAGACAATTTTGCACCCCTCTTGTGTTTGGCCTATCATGCCCCCACTTTGCCATTTTCCGACTTTTGAACTGATTCAGTTAAGGAATCCGCTATGAGTGACGTACAACATCATCGCCTGATTATTCTCGGCTCCGGCCCTGCGGGTTACACGGCAGCCATTTATGCGGCTCGTGCCAATCTCAAGCCTGTGGTCATCACCGGTATGCAACAGGGTGGTCAACTAACCACAACCACCGAAGTAGAAAACTGGCCCGGTGGCCCGCATGACCTGCAAGGTCCAGACCTGATGGTACAAATGCAGCAACACGCAGAGCGGTTCAACACAGAAATTATTTTTGATCACATTCACGAAACCCAATTAACCGAGCGCCCCTTCAAACTGATTGGCTCTAATACCTACACCTGTGATGCGCTGATTATTTGTACTGGTGCCTCTGCACAATACCTGGGACTCCCATCAGAAGAAGCCTTTATGGGGCGTGGTGTTAGCGCCTGTGCAACTTGCGATGGCTTCTTCTACCGCGACCAAAAAGTAGCCGTGGTGGGTGGTGGTAACACTGCCGTGGAAGAGGCGCTTTATTTATCCAATATCGCCAGTGAGGTCACCCTGATTCACCGTCGGGATAAACTAAAATCCGAAAAAATCCTGCAGGATAAGCTTTTCGCCAAAGAGGCCAGTGGCAATATCAAAATCCTGTGGAACCATCAACTGGAAGAGGTACTGGGTAACGATTCAGGGGTGACTGGTTTGCGCTTGAAAAGCACCCAAGATGGCAGCCATCAGGAAATCGATGTTGCCGGAGTTTTTATCGCTATTGGCCACAAGCCCAATACGGATATCTTTGAAGGCCAGCTAGACATGCACAATGGCTATATCAAGGTAAAAAGTGGTCTTGAAGGTAATGCGACGGCAACCAATATCCCTGGCGTCTTCGCTGCCGGTGATGTGGCTGACCATATATATCGCCAAGCGATTACTTCTGCTGGCGCAGGTTGTATGGCGGCACTGGATGCGGAGAAATATTTGGACGACCTGTAATCGCAGGTGTTGTATCCATCAATGAAAAAGCCGCTGTTATAGCGGCTTTTTCATTATGCAGGAAGCTGTGGTGGACAATGGTAGCTCTCTTTAATGTTATGTCCATCAACCGAGTGCAGGTGAACATCAAATCCCCATAAGCGATGTAGATGTTTCAAAACCTCATCGGTGGACTTTCCTAAAGGTTTACGATTGTGCATGGTATGGTGCAAGGTTAAAGAGCGGTCGCCACGCACATTCACATTGACAATCTGTAAATTAGGCTCGCGGTTGCCCAGGTTATATTGTCCCGCCAAAGCCTCCCGCAAGCGGCGAAACCCCATTTCATTATGAATTGCATTAACCTGGATTTTCTCCTGCTGGTCATCATCCACAATGCTAAATAGCTTCAGGTCACGCATCACCTTAGGCGATAAAAACTGTAAAATAAAACTTTCGTCTTTAAAGTTCTGCATGGCGAAATGCACCGTTTTATTCCAATCCCCTCCTGCCATTTCGGGAAACCACTCGCGATCCTCAGCCGTAGGATTTTCACAAATACGCCGTATATCCATAAAAATGGCGAAACCCAACGCATAGGGGTTAATACCGGAATAATAGGGATTGTCATAGGCAGGTTGCGCAACAACGGACGTATGTGACTGCAGAAACTCAAACATAAATCCATCCGTCACATAACCGCGATCATAGAGTTCATTGAGCAAGGTGTAATGCCAAAAACACGCCCAGCCTTCATTCATCACCTGGGTTTGACGCTGCGGATAGAAATACTGTGCAATTTTGCGCACAATACGGATAACTTCCCGTTGCCATGATTCTAACAGCGGTGCATTTTTCTCCAGGAAATAGAGGACATTTTCCTGTGGTTCTACAGGAAACCGCGGTTGCTGTTTGACAATATCTTCAGCGGCTGCCCTGGGAATAGTTCGCCACAGATCATTTACTTGTTTTTGCAAATAAGCTTCACGTTCTTGTTGCCGATGCTCCTCCTCCTGTGCCGATATTGGGTAGGGTCGTTTATACCTATCTACACCATAATTCATCAATGCATGACAGGAATCCAGCACATCCTCTACCTGGGCAATGCCATAGCGCTCCTCACATTTACTGATGTAATTTTTAGCAAACACCAAATAGTCAATAATTGAACTGGCATCTGTCCAGGTGCGAAACAGGTAATTCCCCTTAAAAAAGGAATTATGGCCATAACAGGCATGGGCGATCACCAATGCCTGCATAGCCATAGTGTTTTCTTCCATCAGATAGGCAATACAGGGGTTGGAATTAATCACTATTTCATAGGCCAAACCCATCTGGCCACGCTTATAGGAGTGCTCTGTACTAAGGAAATGTTTGCCATATGACCAATGGCTGTAGCCAATGGGCATACCAACTGCAGCATAGGCATCCATCATCTGTTCCGAGCTGATGATTTCAATTTGGTTGGGGTAAGTATTTAAACCATACTCGGCAGCAATTTCACCCAGTATCTGGTCACAATCCTGAATCAACTCAAAGTTCCATTCGGAAGAGGTAAATAAAGGTTTCTTCATGCTACTTTCTTCTGAAACAGTTCACGAAAGACGGGATAAATATCTTCAACACCAATAATGTGCTGCAGGGAAAATTTATCAGGATACGATGCCCTCACTTCTTCGTAAGTTCGCCAGAGTGATTGATGCTCATTGGGAGTAATTTCGATATAGGAAAAATATTGACAGCTGGGAAGCAGCTTATCCACTATCAAATCGCGACAACTGTCAGAGTCATCCCCCCAATTATCACCATCCGATGCCTGGGCGCCGTAAATATTCCACTCCTCCGGTGAGTAGCGCTCTTCGATAATAGCATTCATTAGCTTTAATGCACTGGAGACTACTGTGCCGCCAGTTTCCCGCGAGTGAAAGAACTCATCCTCATCCACTTCTTTCGCACTGGTATGGTGACGGATAAAGACAATATCAGTCTTCTCATAATTGCGCTGCAAAAACAGGTAGAGCAAAATAAAAAATCGCTTGGCGACATCTTTTGTGGCTTGGTCCATGGAACCGGACACATCCATAATACAAAACATCACCGCTTTGGAACGGGGAATGGGTTGCTTGATATGGAGGTTGTACTTAAGGTCAAAGGTATCCAACCAGGGGATACGATTAATCGCCGTATACAGGCGTGCTGCCTCTTCCTGCAACGCGGTATAACGCAACCGATCACGACTGGATTCCGGCTGCGCCTCCAACTCCGACAGTTCAGATTCCACTTCATCCAGGCGACGCCGCTTACCCGCTGTCAATGCAATACGACGCATATTGGCAGAGCGCAAGGAGCGCACAATATTAATCTTGCCTGGCTGCCCTTCATTGGCAATACCAGCCCTTACCTTTTTAAACTCTTCGATGCCGGATAACTGCCGCTTCACCAGATTGGGCAATTCCAGGCCATCAAACATAAAATCCAGAAACTCTTCCTGTGACAAGGTAAAGGAAAAGTCATCCTCTCCCTCTCCGGAATCACTCGCCTGTTTACCGCCGCTACCGGCACCACCACCTTGCGGACGGGTAATCTTATCACCCTCTGAAAAGTGTTTATTGCCAGGAAGCACTCGATTATTAAAACCACCATCACCGTGGTGGATAACAGGCTCATTGATATCCTTGGCAGGAATACTGACTTTTCCCCCTTTATCTATATCGCGAATGGAGCGATTACTGACAGCATCGGAAACAGCTTCACGGATTTGATCCCGATAGCGGCGTAAAAAGCGCTGACGATTTACAGCGCTTTTGTTCTTGGCATTTAAACGTCGATCGATAATGTAACTCATCGCAAACCCTTAGCACCTGATGGAGCAAGTTAGCCTGAGGAAAACTGCCGGTTACAACCTCCCTGACTATTGCGACTTACGTACACGCAAATACCATTCAGATAACAAGCGGACCTGTTTCTCGGTATAGCCGCGCTCTACCATACGCTGTACAAAGTCCTGATGCTTTTTCTTGTCCTGCGCTGATGCCTTGGCATTGAAGGAGATAACCGGCAACAAATCCTCAGTATTGGAGAACATTTTCTTCTCAATTACCGTACGCAGTTTCTCATAGCTGCGCCAATCAGGATTTTTACCGGCATTATTGGCCTTGGCACGCAACACAAAATTGACAATCTCGTTGCGGAAGTCTTTGGGATTACTGATACCTGCAGGTTTCTCAATTTTTTCCAGCTCTTCATTAAGCGCTGCGCGATCCAGAATCTCACCGGTTTCATGGTCGCGATACTCCTGATCCTGAATCCAGAAATCCGCATAGGTGACATAACGGTCAAAAATATTTTGGCCATACTCCGCATAGGATTCGAGATAGGCTGTTTGAATTTCTTTCCCAATAAAATCAACATAACGGGGGGCAATAAACTCTTTCAAAGCCCCCAAATATTTGTCTTGCACTTCTTTAGGGAACTGCTCCTGCTCAATCTGCTGTTCAAGCACATACATTAAATGTACCGGATTAGCTGCAATTTCTGTCGGATCGAAATTGAATACCCTGGAAAGGATTTTGAATGAAAACCGGGTTGAAAGACCCGTCATTCCCTCATCCACACCAGCCATATCCTTGTACTCTTGCAAGGACTTGGCACGCGGATCTGTGTCTTTCAGGTTTTCGCCATCATAGACACGCATCTTGGAAAAAAGATTGGAGTTCTCAGGCTCTTTTAAACGTGACAGTACAGAAAACTGCGCTAACATACGCAGAGTATCAGGCGCACAGGGTGCCTTGGATAAGGAACTATTGTGTAACAGCTTCTGGTAAATTTGCATTTCTTCCGTAACACGCAAGCAATATGGCACTTTGACGATATAGACACGATCAATAAAGGCCTCATTGTTTTTATTGTTGCGGAAATTTTGCCACTCGGACTCGTTGGAGTGCGCCAGAATCACACCATCAAAAGGAATAGCTCCCAATCCCTCTGTGGAATTAAAGTTACCTTCCTGTGTTGCTGTTAGGAGCGGATGCAAGACTTTAATAGGAGCCTTGAACATCTCCACAAACTCCATAAGCCCCTGGTTCGCACGGCACAAGCCGCCACTAAAACTGTAGGCATCAGGATCGTTTTGGGGAAACTCTTCCAACTTGCGGATATCAACTTTACCAACCAGGGAAGAAATATCCTGGTTGTTTTCATCTCCCGGCTCCGTTTTAGTAATCGCAATCTGATTGAGAATCGACGGATAGAGTTTTACTACTTTAAATTGCGTAATATCGCCGTGGTATTCCTGTAAACGTTTAGCAGCCCAAGGGGACATAATTGTTTTTAGATAGCGACGGGGAATGCCATAATCCTCTTCCAGAATATTGCCATCTTCCTCCGGATTAAAGAGACCTAAGGGGGATTCAAATACGGGAGATTCCTTGATGCAATAAATAGGCATCTTTTCCATCAAGGTTTTCAACATTTCTGCCAATGATGATTTACCGCCACCCACAGGGCCAAGCAGGTATAAGATTTGTTTCTTTTCCTCCAGCCCCTGCGCAGCGTGCTTAAAATAGGAAACAATCTGCTGGATGGACTCCTCCATACCATAGAAGTCAGCAAAGGCTTTATAACGTTTGATAATCTTGTTAGAAAAAATCCGACTGAGACGGGAATCCTGTGAGGTATCAATCATTTCCGGCTCGCCAATTGCCATCAACATGCGCTCAGCAGCGGTGGCATAAACACTGGGATCTTTTTTGCAGAGTTCGAGGTACTCCTTTATCGTGAGCTCTTCTTGCTGAGTGGCTTCATAACGTTCACGGTAGTGATTGAAAATACTCATAAGTGACCTCTATTAGCGATTTGGAAACACCCGATAGGAAAGCTGCCGGGTTACAACCTACAACAAAGACGCCTGATTTAAGCATAGTCCCAATTCCCTGTTTGTATTCCTTGTTGGCATAAATAATTGCCAACTTTCTTACTTTTTTGTTGCATCCAAATAAATACACTCAAAAAGCGCGCCAAGAATGAAACCCTATCAATAAAAACCTTATCCCCTATTTTTTATAGCAGAATTCGCGCTAGACTTGCTTACTTAAACGAATCAGTTAGCAATCTCCGATCAATAGCCTGCCTTTATTTTTCACGGTAAGCACAGGTCATTTTTACACCCATCTGAGACCTATCGACAAGCCTAAAATATCCCTGCTTATGATCCCTTGGTTATCCCCTTATTCTCTTGAGTTTCCCGATGTGCGCCTGGCATTGGATGAACCTAATGGGTTGTTGGCACTCGGGGGGGACTTATCTCCTGAACGCCTGGTGTCTGCCTATCAACGCGGTATATTTCCCTGGTTTAACCCGGGAGACCCTATCCTGTGGTGGAGCCCCCACCCTCGCACCGTTGTTTTCCCCCATCAACACCATGTTTCCCGCAGTCTGCGCAAAACCTTACGCAAAGGCATTTACCGGGTTACCTTTGACCATTGCTTCGCCCAAGTGATGCGTGCATGTGCGGCACCCCGAGCCTATGCAAATGGCACCTGGATCAGCGAACAAATGATCTCCAGTTATACCCGTTTGCATGAGCAGGGCTACGCCCATTCGGTAGAGGTATGGCAGGATGAAAACCTGGTGGGAGGGTTATACGGGTTGTCTTTGGGCAAGATTTTTTTCGGTGAATCCATGTTCAGCCGGGCAGACAATGCCTCCAAGACAGGATTTGCCTACCTTGTTCGGCAGCTACAACAATGGGACTTTCGTCTGATTGATTGCCAGGTAGCCAGCGACCACCTTTTTACATTAGGTGCAGTGGAAATCAGTCGTGATGAATTTCAGAAAATGCTGGTACACTTTACAGAACAGCCCAGAGACTATCCTTTACACTGGCATGAAATCGATCCGGAAACCCGCTGGTAATTCCGAATCGCCTTCGAGGCAGCCATGAGCGACTTATCTACTCTCAAGTTGTTTGCAACCCAGCCGCACCCTTGTAGCTATCTGGACAAGCAGGAGGCTACCACACTGTTTGTGGACCCCGAAGCAAGGGTGGACAAAACACTCTATACCCAGCTATCCCAACTGGGCTTTCGCCGCAGTGGCGCACATCTTTATCGCCCCCAATGTTTGCGCTGCCAGGCTTGTGTCTCTTGCCGGATACCGGTCAATTTGTTCAAACCCACCCGCAACCAACGCCGCTGCTGGCAAAAAAACCAGGATCTCACCCTGCACCTGGTGAGCACCATTAAAACCCCCGAGCACTACCAGCTTTACACTCGCTATATTGAAGAGCGCCATCGCGATGGCGATATGTTCCCGCCATCGGAAGACCAGTACAACGCCTTCCTGACCAGTGAATGGAACCTTACCCAGTACATAGAGCTGCGTCATGATGGACAGCTGATTGGCCTTTCTGTGTGCGATCAGCTAGGGGATGGCCTATCGGCGGTATACACCTTCTATGACCCACGCGAAGAGTCCCGTAGCCTGGGGAAATTTGCCATATTGGCGCAGATCGAAAAGGCCCGCGGCCTTGGCCTTGACTATCTCTACCTGGGATATTGGATCAAGGAATGTGACAAGATGAGCTATAAAATCCAGTATCGACCATTGGACCTACTGGTGAATCGTCGCTGGATGCGCCTTAACTAGTTAAAACCTCACGTAATTTCCCGTTTTCTTGCCCCTTCCCCTTGGCTAGGCTGGTTAATTAAGGCACAATTCGCACCTATTTTTTCTAGCCCTCCCCATAACCGGGGACATTACCTAAAAACCGAGGAAAAAGCCGCATGGCGAAAGACGATTGCATTGAATTTGATGGTGAAGTAATCGACACCCTGCCCAATACCACTTTCCGCGTCAAACTGGAAAATGGCCATGTTGTGATTGCTCACATCTCTGGAAAAATGCGCAAAAACTACATTCGTATCCTTACCGGCGACAAGGTCAAAGTGGAAATGACCCCTTATGATTTGACCAAGGGGCGTATCACCTATCGCGCCCGCTAATTCAATCGGGTATCAGAAACAAAAAAAGCCGCACTGAGCGGCTTTTTTTGTGGGACCTTGATCAAAAATCACGCAGGCTGAGCCTGTTTTGCCTTAATAAGGATACTGAGCTTGTCTTCCACCGGATCCAGATCCACATCAACAATACCGCCACCTTGGGATAAAGAGCCGAAAAGGATCTCTTCTGCCAATGGTTTCTTCAGCTTGTCCTGGATAAGTCGCGCCATTGGACGAGCCCCCATTTTTACATCGTAGCCATGGATTGCCAGCCATTGGCGGGCGTCCTCGGATATCTCCAGGGTTACATGCTTATCATCCAACTGGGTTTGTAACTCCATCAGGAATTTATCAACCACTGTTTTGATAGTCTCCAGGGCCAAAGGCGCAAATTGGATAATCGCATCCAGTCGGTTACGGAACTCCGGCGTAAACATCTTTTTGATGGCTTCCATTCCATCCGTGGTATGGTCCTGATGAGTAAAGCCAATGGATGCCCGACTCATCACTTCAGCCCCCGCATTGGTGGTCATAACCAGAATCACATTGCGGAAATCCGCTTTGCGCCCGTTATTGTCAGTCAGTGTACCGTGATCCATTACCTGCAATAACAGGTTAAACACTTCTGGATGTGCCTTCTCTATTTCATCCAGCAGCAATACACAATGAGGCTGTTTAGTGATGGCATCCGTCAGCAAGCCGCCCTGATCAAATCCAACATAACCTGGAGGGGCACCAATTAAACGGGAAACGGTATGGCGCTCCATGTATTCAGACATATCAAAGCGCACCAGATCTATCGCCATGCACTTTGCCAACTGGCGGCACACCTCGGTTTTACCCACACCGGTAGGCCCCGCAAACAGGAATGAACCTATTGGCTTTTCTATCGAATTCAGACCCGCACGCGACAATTTAATGGCTGTGGCAAGCGTTTCAATTGCCTCATCCTGACCAAACACAGTTAACTTCAAATTCTGATCCAGCTTACGTAACAATTCTTTATCAGAAGATGAAACATTTTTAGGCGGAATACGGGCAATTTTGGCCACCACATTTTCCACATCACCGACACCAATGGTCTTTTTACGCTTACTGGGAGCCTGCAATTGCTGATATGCGCCTGCCTCATCAATGACATCAATGGCCTTATCCGGCAGGAATCTGTCATTGATATAACGCTCCGCCAACTCCGCAGCTGCACGCAGAGCTGCATCGGTATAACGCAGGTTGTGATGCTGCTCGAAACGGCTTTTGAGCCCCTTAAGAATTTGGTAGGTTTCTTCTACACTTGGCTCATTGACATCTACTTTCTGGAAGCGGCGGGACAGCGCACGGTCTTTATCAAAAATTCCACGAAACTCCTGGAACGTTGTAGACCCCATGCAACGGATTTCACCAGAGGACAGCAAAGGCTTGAGTAAATTGGAGGCATCCATCACACCACCAGAGGCCGCACCAGCGCCAATAATGGTGTGAATTTCGTCAATAAACAGTATGGAACTGCGCTGCTTTTTCAGCTCACTCAACAGGCTTTTAAAGCGCTTTTCAAAGTCGCCGCGGTATTTGGTTCCCGCCAGGAGTGCCCCCATATCCAGAGAATAAACCACACTATCGGATAAAGCCTCAGGCACATCCCCATCGACAATGCGCTTAGCCAGCCCCTCGGCAATTGCCGTTTTACCCACACCGGATTCACCTACCAACAACGGGTTATTTTTGCGGCGGCGAGATAAAATCTGGCATACCCGTTCCACTTCGAACTCGCGTCCTACCAAGGGATCAATACGCCCCTGCATGGCAGCCTCATTCAAATTGGTCGCAAAATTCTCCAGAGGACTCTGGCTATTGGACTCACTAGAACTTGACTCTTCCTCATGGCTCTCCTGGGGTGAAGAAGACTGATGGTGATCCTGGTGGTCACCATGACCTGCGACTTTATGAATACCATGGGTGATGTAATTCACTACATCAATACGGGCAATACTTTGTTGCTTCAGATAATAAACAGCCTGGCTTTCCTGCTCACTGAAAATAGCCACAAGGACATTGGCTCCGGTGACTTCTTGCTTGCCAGACGATTGCACATGGAAAACTGCACGTTGCAATACACGCTGAAATCCCAGGGTTGGCTGGGTTTCACGCTCGGTATCTGCTTCGGGAATCAATGGTGTTGTAGAGTCTACAAACTCAATCAGTTCTTTACGCAAGCCATTAAGATCTGCACCACAAGCGCGCAGCACGTTAGCAGCGGAGTCATTATCAAGGAGGGCGAGCAACAAGTGCTCCACGGTCATAAACTCGTGGCGTTTGGAACGTGCGCCTTTAAAAGCGAGGTTCAAGGTAACTTCAAGATCTTTACTTAGCATCGCACTACCCTCTTAACACTGGCTGGATCGCAAAACTACTCAGGGGAACTACTCTTTTTCCCCATCATCCACTGCTTCAATTTCACACAGCAGTGGATGCTGGTTTTCTCTGGAATATTGATTCACTTGCGCCGCTTTAGTTTCAGCAATATCCCGAGTATAGATGCCACACACCGCTTTGCCGTGAACATGTACTGTTAACATTACATGGGTGGCTTTTTCGCGCGTCATGGAGAAAAAGGTCTCCAAGATATGCACTACGAAATCCATGGGGGTGTAGTCATCATTTAACAAGACCACCTTGTACATTGACGGTCTTTTTAATTTAGGCTTTGCCGTTACAACAGCAAGGCCACCATCCGATTCGCCAGCAGAATCGTCGTTGTCTTTACCTAAGGTTAGTTGAAGGTTTACAAGATTGCCCATAGAGATTAAATGCGAATAAGAAAAGATTATTTAGCGGCAGACATTGTAACCTATCGTCATAACAGCCACTAATACGGATCAACGCTTGACTTTAGTTCAATTGTTGGATAAAAAACGACCCGATGCCGCACAAAAATGTAACATTTGTGCGCAAAAACAGAGCCCCGCTCTGTTGTCAGTCCAACACCCAAGGGTCAGGCAGTACTTGGGAACAATAATAATGAATGTGCCGTCATCCCGACAGCACGCGGACAGAAGGATCCCATTATGCCCACAGGCACAGTCAAATGGTTCAACAACGCCAAAGGTTACGGTTTTATCCTGGCAGATGAAGGTGGTGAGGATTTGTTTGCTCACTACTCTGCCATTAGCATGGATGGTTATAAAACCCTGAAAGCCGGCCAACAGGTCAGTTTTGAGATCACTCGCGGTGATAAAGGCTTGCATGCTATCAATATTGTGGCACCACAAAGCATTATCAAGCCCAGCAAAATACGCGATGCCCAGGTAACCACGGCTTAAATACTTTACTCGTTTTCTATCGCTTATAGCCTAATAACCATACCTGGCTCACGGAAAACGAACTGAGTTTCTCTAGCTTGCAACACCATAGCATCGAAGTACCTGTTGGTTTTCGGTTAATTTATGTGCTGCGAGACGTATACCAATGACCGGATATGTAGCCAATAACACTAAATATGTGGTTTTAAATTCCATTATTAACAAAAAAGGCCCCGGGATTTTGCCCCGGAGCCTTCTGTTACCACTGGCAGTTTATCTTAACAATCAAGCCAGGTTTGCCAGTGCTGCATTAAAGGTGGCACTGGGACGCATGGCTTTAGAGGTTTTATCCACATCAGTACGGTAGTACCCGCCCAGATCTACTGGCTTACCGGAGGCTGCCAGTAACTCGCCCACGATTTTCTGCTCATTGTCCACCAGGGTTTTGGCCAGAGGGGCAAAACGTGCCTTAAGCTCGGCATCGTCATTTTGCGCCGCCAGGGCTTCTGCCCAATAGGTGGCCAGGTAGAAGTGGCTGCCGCGGTTATCCAATTCGCCTGGAGCGCGGCCTGGTGACTTGTTGTTATCGAGGAACTTACCGTTGGCCTGGTCCAGGGTTTTGGCCAATACCTTGGCTTTAGTATTACCAGTGACATTGCCGTAATGATCCAGGGATTCGGCCAAGGCCAGGAATTCGCCCAGTGAGTCCCAGCGCAGGTGACCTTCTTCCACAAACTGTTGAACGTGCTTGGGCGCGGAGCCGCCGGCACCGGTTTCGAACAAACCGCCACCATTCATCAGTGGAACAATAGACAGCATCTTGGCCGAAGTACCCAGTTCCATAATGGGGAAGAGATCCGTCAGGTAATCGCGCAGTACATTACCGGTCACGGAGATAGTGTCTTTGCCAACACGGATGCGATCCAGGGAAAACTGGGTAGCCTCCTCCGGTGACAGGATGTGAATTTCCAGACCGCTGGTGTCATGGTCTTTCAGGTAGGTGTTGACCTTGGCGATCAATTGGGCATCGTGGGCGCGCTTGCTGTCCAGCCAGAAAACCGCCGGGGTGTTGGAGGCGCGGGCGCGGTTCACCGCCAGTTTTACCCAGTCGCGGATAGGCGCATCTTTCACCTGGCACATACGCCAGATATCACCTTCTTCCACGTTTTGCTCCAACAGCACCTTGCCGGAACTGTCGGTAACACGCACGACCCCGCTGGCAGGGATTTGGAAGGTTTTGTCGTGTGAGCCGTATTCTTCCGCCGCCTGGGCCATCAAGCCAACATTGGGCACGCTGCCCATGGTTTTGGGGTCAAAAGCACCGTTTTTCTTACAGTCGTCGATCACCACCTGATACACACCGGCGTAGCAGCGATCGGGGATACAAGCTTTGGTATCTTGCAACTTGCCCTGGGCATTCCACATTTTGCCTGAATCGCGAATCATGGCCGGCATGGAAGCATCTACGATCACGTCACTGGGCACGTGCAGGTTGGTGATGCCTTTATCGGAGTTCACCATGGCCAGCTGTGGGCGCTCAGCGTAGAGGGCTTTGATATCCGCCTCAATGTCCGCCTGCTGCTCGGCCGGCAGCGCTTTGATTTTGGCGTAAAGATCGCCAATACCGTTATTCACATCAACCTTCAAGGGCTCCAGCACAGCGGCGTGTTTCTCAAGCACAGGGGCGTAGAACACAGACACAAAGTGGCCGAACATAATCGGGTCAGATACCTTCATCATGGTGGCTTTCAGGTGTATTGACAGCAGCACGTCTTTAGCCTTGGCATCAACGATCTGCTCGGCAATATAAGTGCGCAGGGCATTTTTACTCATCACCGCCGCATCAATAATCTCGCCCGCCAGTACCTTGGTTGACTCTTTCAATACTTTGCTGTTGCCATCAGTCGTAACCAGCTCAATTTTTACACTGCCCGCGTCGCTGATCAGTGCAGATTTCTCGCTGCCATAAAAGTCATCGGCATTCATATGTGCTACGTGGGACTTGGAGTCTGCCGACCAGGCACCCATTTTATGCGGGTTCTTGCGCGCATAGTTTTTCACCGACAGCGGCGCACGGCGATCGGAGTTGCCCTCGCGCAATACCGGGTTTACCGCACTGCCTTTTACTTTGTCGTAGCGGGACTTGATGGATTTTTCTTCATCACTGGCGGGGCTTTCGGGATAGTCAGGCAGTTTATAACCCTGGGATTGCAGCTCTTTGATTGCTGCTTTTAACTGGGGAATCGAGGCGCTGATGTTGGGCAGCTTGATGATATTGGCCTCGGGAGTTGTCGCCAGTTGGCCCAGCTCGGCCAGGTGATCGCCAATACGCTGGTCTTCGCTCAGGTATTCGGGGAAAAGCGCAATAATGCGGCCAGCCAGGGAGATGTCTCGCGTTTCGATGTTAACGCCGGAGGATTGGGTAAAGGCTTGAACAATGGGGAGTAAAGAGTAAGTCGCTAAGGCAGGGGCTTCGTCAGTTTGGGTATAGATAATCTTGGAATCGGTCATTTTTTACGTTTACTCCGTTATGCGGGCGGCTAGAGCAGAGGAGCCCGCCAACGAAAAACGCCGACACGGCAGCCTCGTACAGAAAGGATGGCCCAAGGGCCAAAAAAATCGCGCGCAGTATAACAGTGCTGTAAACTTTTCGCATTCCCGGGCCTGTTAGGGCTCGGACGTTTTGGAACCATTAACCTGTTGTGAGTGATTGACCCGGCGATGGCTACACTGATTCTGTTCAATAAACCCTATGGTGTTTTGTCGCAATTTACCGCCAAAGAGGAGCGCCCCACCCTGGCGCAGTACATCCGCATCCCCAATGTGTATCCCGCAGGCAGGCTGGATCACGACTCCGAAGGCCTGCTGCTGCTCACCGATGATGGCGATTTGCAGCACCTTATCTCGCACCCTGCCCACAAACAGCCTAAAACCTATTGGGTACAGGTGGAAGGGGCACCCAACAGCTATGCCCTGACCAAATTGCGCCAGGGGGTGGAACTGAATGATGGGATGACACAGCCCGCCGAAGTGCGTTTGATCCCCGCGCCCAAGCTCTGGGAGCGGAAGCCCCCTATCCGCGAACGGGCCAATATTCCGACACAATGGCTGGAGATAGTGATTACCGAAGGGCGCAACCGCCAGGTTCGTCGTATGACGGCAGCTGTTGGCCATCCCACCCTTCGTCTGGTACGGGTGAAAATTGGCCCCTGGACACTGGAAGGTATAGAACCGGGTAAATACCGGACTGAAACGGTGCATGCCCCCAAAATGGGCAATACCACTAACCGTCGGCCATCCGGAAGTCGCCCATCAGGGGCAAAAACCGGCGTGCCCCACAAGACACCTCATCCCAAGGCAACGCAAGAGCGGGCTCATGCGGGACCGAGAGGCAAACCGGCAGCGCCCAAAAGTACAGCGGCAAAGCCGGCGAAAACCCTGGTGCTCCAAAAGCCCAAGCCCCGGATTCCCCCCCAGTCCTGATCTGCGGTCGGGCGGCCAATACGGGATGGTATAGGCCGGATCTCACTCAGTACCTGAAAACCAGGCCTTTTTCACGATACTCGCGAATAAAAATCCCGTGGCTGCCATCGCGTAGCGCCCGCTTGATCAGGTAGGTTTTATCGAGCTTGCGCTGCTCAACCTCCTCCAGGCTGATAACCTGTTCCTTCTCAAGCGGTTTGATGAGATCCATCACCACAATGATTTTGGGCAAATGCCGGAAACGATTATTGGTTTCCAGCACAATCCCGATCAGGCCATTAACCAGCTCCACGAGGCTGCCTGGCGGATAGAGCCCGACACACTTGATAAATTCCAATGCCAACCGCTCATCAAAGTGCGAACCGCGATCCTGGAAAATGCGTTTAAGAGCATCCGTACTGGGAATCGCACGCGAATAGCAGCGATCGGCAGTCATAGCATCATAAGCATCGACAATTGAGATAATACGTGCGTAATCCGATATCCCCGAGGCCTTCAGCTTGCGCGGATAACCTTCACCATCGACTCGCTCGTGATGGCTGTAGGCAACATCGACCGCCACATTGGGTACGCCTGGGGAAGACATCAGCAGATTGCGGCCATGGGTGGCATGTGCCCGCACCATGTTGAATTCTTTTTCAGACAGGGGCTCCACCTTATTGAGCAGTTCCTGGGGCACTCGCATTTTGCCAACATCGTGCAGCAGCCCACACAGCCCCAATTTTTCCAGCTCGGATTCATTCATTCCCAGGTGGCGTCCAAAGGCAACCGCCAGAATGCACACATTCAAGCAGTGTTCGGAAGTGTATTCGTCCTCGTTGCGCATACGCGCCATCCACAAAAGCGCATCGGGGTTGCGCAACACACTGTGCACGCAATCCTTGACGGTAGCTTTGGCGGCCTCGGTGTTTATCACTCCGCCAAAACGCGCATCATCCAGCAGGCTCTTGGTCAGGCGACGGGCTTCGCGATATACCCCCAGCGCCGCGCGGTGCTCCTGTTGGGCATCGACTTTATTGACGTAACTTTTTGCTTTAGCGATGGGAGAGCCGGAGACGGCCCGCGTTTCGGGGGGAACCCACTCTTCTTTAACCGCATCCACCCACACATATTCGGCGTATTCTGCCACCGTATCTATGTCGTCCAGGCTTTCGATCATAAAACCCTGCATCAGAAATGGCGTTTCCAGCCAATCCCGGTCGAGTTTGGACACAAACATGCCTATCTTGAGCTCGGATATATGAATTTTAATACTGCCTACTTTGGCATCCATATAACCTGCACGAACTTCACGGCTATCCAAGTGAACCTCTCAGAGAAGGTCATTATTGTTGTTATGTTCAGGGCAACTTATCTGGAGTCTAGCTCCGTTATACCTTGTTATACCAAGCCCATTAAGAATCTGCTAATAACTTTTTTTGCTGAAAAATGTGGATTAAAGCGCCTGCTTAGCCTCATCCCACAGACGGTTTAGCTCATCCATGCCGGCGTCTTCCATCGTCTTGCTCACGTTGGCTTCCATATAACCAAAGCGCGCCTCAAATTTTTGGTTGGCCCGCCGCAGTGCCTGCTCGGGGTCAAGCTTGAGAAAACGGCTGATATTGACCGCTGCAAACAACAAGTCCCCCAGTTCTTCCTCAATGGCGGCACGATCCCCTGCCTGGATAGCCTCTTCCACTTCCAGCAGCTCCTCCCGCACCTTGGCAATAGGCCCCTGGATATCCTCCCAATCGAATCCCACGACAGCAGCGCGCTTTTGCAATTTGGCAGCGCGACTCAGCGCGGGCAGGTTGAGCGGGACGTCGGCAAGTGCACCCTGTGCACCTTTTTCGGCACGCTCCTGTTGCTTGATGATCTCCCAGCGCGCCTTAACATCATCAGGTAAAGCATGGCGGCTATCGACACGACTGTGCAGGCTGCCATCGGGAAAGACGTGGGGGTGGCGGCGAATCAGTTTGGCAACCAGGCCGGAGACTATGCCATCAAAGGTAAAGCGCCCTTCTTCCCGGCCAATCTGGCTATAGAAAATAACCTGGAACAGCAAATCACCCAGCTCTTCTTTGAGATGGGCAAAATCTTCTTTTTCAATAGCGTCGACCACTTCGTAAGCTTCCTCCAGAGTGGAGGGCGCGATACTGGCGTAGTCCTGCTTGATATCCCAGGGACAACCGGATTGGGGATCGCGCAGGCGCGCCATCAGATAAAGCAGATCGTCAAGATGGTATTCGGTCACAAGCATTCCTTAAGCGTGTTTACGGCGTGCCGAGGCGATGTTCGGCAACTGGTTAAGCTTGGTCAGTACACGGCTGAGCTCAGCAAAACCGCGGATTTCCACCGTGACCAGCATATCCACGGTATTTTTGCGTTTATCCGACAGGGTTTGCATGGCGCTGATGTTGATGCGTTCACTATCGAGCAGCGTCGTAATATCTTTTAGCAGGCCATAACGGTCATAGGCTTCGATAATGATATCCACCGAGTAGGTACTCTGCGGCGTATTGCCCCACTCGACCTTGATAATGCGCTGGGGCTCGTCCGCCTGGAGCTGCAATATGTTGTTGCAATCCTGGCGATGGATAGAGACTCCCTTGCCCAGGGTGATGTAACCGGTAATCGCATCACCGGGAACCGGATTACAACAGTTGGCAATACTGGTGAGCAGGTTACCCACCCCCTCAATATAGAAATCCGAATCCTTTTTCCTGGCCGGTGATTTGGCCTTGAAAGGAATAAGCGGCTGTTGCGGATCGGCTTCATCCAACTGTTTCTGCGCGGCATTCAGCACCTGGCCAACACCGATATCGCTGGCACCGACAGCCGCATAGAGGTCGTCGAGGGTATTGAAACGCAGCTTTTTCGCCAGCTCTTCAAAATCGATATCCAGCAGCGCCAGGCGTTTGAATTCGCGATCGAGTAATGCCTGGCCTTCGGCAATATTCTGGTCGCGCGCCTGTTGCTTGAACCAATGCTGGATTTTGGCACGCGCCCGCGGCGTGTTCACATAACCCGATGCCGGGTTTAGCCAGTCGCGGCTGGGCGCCCCCAATTTGCCGGTAATAACTTCAACCTGGTCGGCATTATTCAGGTGATAGTTAAGCGGCACTATGCGGTTATTAACCTTGGCGCCGCGGCAGCGATGGCCGATATCCGTATGGATTTTGTAGGCAAAATCCAGGGGTGTGGACGAGCGCGGCAAATCGACGACATGCCCTTCCGGGGTAAAGACATAGATACGGTCCTCGTTCAGGCCGCCAATGTCGTCTTGCAAATGCTGGACATCGCCCCCCAGCTCCTCATGCCACTCAAGTACCTGGCGCAACCAGGAGATTTTTTGCTCGTAGGAGTCCCGCGTGTTTTTGGTATCCGTTCCCTTGTAACGCCAGTGAGCGCACACACCAAGCTCGGACTCTTCGTGCATTTCGCGGGTGCGGATCTGGATTTCCAGCACCTTGTTTTCCGGCCCCCAGACAGCCGTGTGCAGGGAGCGGTAGCCATTCTCTTTGGGAGAGGCGATGTAATCATCAAACTCGTGGGGAATATTGCGCCAGAGGCTGTGCACAATACCCAGTACGGCGTAGCAGTCACGCACAGTCGGCACCAGGATGCGCACCGCGCGAATGTCATAGACCTGGGAGAAAGGAATCCCCTTGCGCTGCATTTTCCGCCAGATACTGTAAATATGCTTGGCGCGCCCGGAGACTTCGCCATCAATCCCCGCCTTGTGCAACTCATTGCGCAGCAGGGCGAGCATGTTGTCGATATATTCCTGCCGCGCGAGACGGCGCTCATCGAGCAGTTTGGCAATGCGTTTGTATTCTTCCGGTTGCAGGTAGCGGAAAGACAGGTCTTCCAATTCCCACTTGATATGGCCAATGCCCAGGCGATGGGCAAGCGGCGCATAGATATCCGCGACCTCACGGGCTACCTGGCGACGGCGATCCGGGCTGGCATTTTTAACCGAGCGAATGGCACAGGTGCGCTCCGCCAGCTTGATCAGGGCTACGCGTACATCATCGACCATGGCCACCAGCATTTTGCGGATTTTCTCCGCCTGCTCCACGGCCTGGCTGCCCAGCACCCGCTCCTCACCCTCTTTGCGCTGGTAGCTGATGGCCGCCATGCGCAATACCCCTTTCACCAGCTTGGCGACAGTATCGCCAAAGTGCTTCTGGATTTCGGGTAAGGCCACCTTGTTTTCACGCACGGCACGGTAGAGCATGGCGGCGACCAGGGCATCCTGGTCCAATTGCAGGTCGGCAAGGATTTCGGCCATTTCCAGGCCGATACGGAAACAGGAGAAATCCTCTCCCCAGGAGTGATCATCATCATGGTGGATATCCACCAGGGAGAGACTGAGTTCAGCGGCGCGACGCAATTCAGCGCGAGTTGCATCGGTTTGTGCCTGCAGATGGTTAAGGCGGTCGATCCACGCCTCTATATCCACTTGCCCATCCGCCGCGATGGGGTGATCCTGTCTGACTTTAACCATAGTGATTGCCTTGCTTATTATGGTTGCCCCCAGCGCTGGAGAGGACGCGGAGACCGAGAGACTTGATGCTTAAGCCTGCTGTTGTACCAGCACTACTGCTTATACAAAAACAGCGCCATGGATTCCACATGGCTGGTGTGCGGGAACATATCCATCACTCCCAGGGCATCCAGTCCATAACCTGCCTCCGCCAAAAGCGCTGCGTCGCGAGCCAGGGTTGCCGGATTGCAGCTGACATAGACAATCCGCTGTGCGCTTAGTTGCCCTTTGCGACGCAAATCACGCAATTGGGTAACCAGCTCTTTTGCACCATCACGGGGCGGATCCAGCAAAATCGCACTGGCCTGGCTGCACAGTTGGCGCAGGCGGGGCGAATCCATCTGGCTGAGATCCGCCTTGAGGAACTCAAGGTTATCCAGTCCCAAACGAGTGGCATTAGCCTGCGCACGGGTCACCATGGGTTCAACCACTTCCAGCCCAATAACCCGGGCAACCCGCGACGCCATTGGCAGGGTGAAATTGCCCATCCCGCAAAAAAAATCCAATACCAGGTCATTAGTACCCGGAGCTAGCAATTCCAGTGCCTGTTGCACCATACGCCCGTTAACTGCCGGATTGACCTGGGTGAAATCCTGGGGGTGGAAATGCAGTGGCAACCCGGCCACATCCAATACCAGGTGCGGATCAACCGGGCTCCCTTCAAGGTCGGTCAAGCCCTGATTGCCATTCGGTTCCAACCACACCTGGCAGGATTCCCGCTGCGCCAATTCGGCAAGCGCTTGACGCTGGAGCGCAACCAGGGGCTTGGTATGGCGCACAATCACCGCAGGCCCCGACTGGGCGGCAACCAGCTCGATATGGGTGACGGCCTTGTTAGCGACACGGGCCTGCAACCACTGGCGTAAAGGCCCAATCAAACGATTCAATGCCGGCAGCAACACAGAACAGGATTCAATATTAGTCAGTGTTTTGCGTTGCTGCTGGCGAAATCCCAGAGTGACAGAGCTATCAGCCTCATACCAAACACCGAGGCGCGCACGGCTGCGATAGCCAAGGCTTTCACTGCGCAAAGGCGGCAGCACGCGCTTTGGCGTCAAACCGCCCCAGCGATGCACCTGTTCCAACACGACCTGTTGCTTCATCAACAACTGGGCTTCCGGCTTAAGGTGCTGTAACTGGCAGCCGCCGCAGGTCGCATAATGTGCGCAGGGCGGTTCAACCCGGTCGGGCGAAGCCAGGATGACATCCTCAACCCTGGCTTCGGCAAAACGGGGATGGTCCTCCAGCAAACGCGCCGTGACCGTCTCTCCGGCGATAGCGCCATCTACAAACAGGGTTTTGCCATCAAGGCTGGCCAAGCCGCGCCCGTCATGGCTGAAGCGATCGATCAATAATTCACCGAGGCGCTTGTTGCGCTGGAGTGGCTGGGGCTGCTCGCGGCGCGGCGCGGTAAGGCGCGGACTATCATCGCGTACATAGGGGTCGCGGCCAGCCCCCTTGCCATGAGGTACTGGCTTCTTGCCCAGAAAACCGGGCTTCTTGTAGGCCATAGGTGACTGCCTGTGAAATAGGGATAAGTAAGATGGAATTACTGGTTAAACAGACCGGAAGACAAGTAGCGGTCGCCGCGATCACAAATAATCACCACTATCACGGCATTTTCGACCTGTTCACCCAACTCAAGCGCTGCGGCTACGGCACCACCGGAGGAAACACCACAGAAGATGCCCTCCTGGCGCGCCAGATCGCGCATGGTGTCCTCCGCCAACGACTGGGGCATGTTGACAATGCCATCTACACGGTCGCGCTCATAGATTTTGGGAAGATAGGCTTCCGGCCAACGGCGGATGCCGGGAATCTGGGCACCTTCTGACGGCTGCAGTCCAATAATCTGGATAGCCGGGTTTTTCTCTTTCAGGAAACGGGAGGTACCCATGATGGTTCCCGTGGTTCCCATGGAGCTGACAAAATGGGTAATGGTGCCGTTTGTCTGCTGCCAAATCTCAGGGCCAGTGCCGGTGTAATGCGCGAGTGGATTGTCGGGATTACCAAACTGATCCAATACCTTGCCCTTGCCCTCCGCCTGCATACGCAGCGCCAGATCCCTTGCCCCCTCCATCCCCTGTTCGCGGGTCACCAGGATCAGCTCGGCACCATAAGCGGTCATGGCTGCCTTGCGTTCAGCGGTAGAGTTATCCGGCATAATCAGGATCATGCGATAACCTTTAATGGCAGCCACCATTGCCAGGGCAATACCCGTATTGCCACTGGTCGCCTCGATCAGGGTATCACCGGGTTTGATATCGCCGCGCAGCTCGGCGCGGGTAATCATCGACAGCGCCGGACGGTCTTTAACAGAGCCCGCTGGATTATTGCCCTCCAGCTTTACCAGAACCTGATTGCTGGTTTTACCCGGCAAACGCTGTAAACGCACCAGCGGGGTATTACCGACCACAGATTCAATTGTTGGGAACTCCATAAAAACCTCAGGTTTTGGTGGGTAATGCTGGCGGGAACCCCTGATTCGAACCAGCGATGACAGGTTGCGCTGCTTCGCGCGGGGCGGCTATTCTAACGCTGAAACCCCGGCGACGAAACTCATTCGGCCCCTTATCCCTGCGGCAAGGATCTATGAATAAGCAACCCAGCAGCGTAAAAAGAAGCCTGAAAAATTATGTCTGGCGCCTGATCTTTATTCCCTCGGTCATTGTTATTTTATTGATCAGCATCAGCCTGACCTTGTTGTGCATTTCCCAGCTCAATAAATACATTGATATGCGCGGCAGCATACTTGCGCAAAAAATGGCGCATTTGCTTCATCAACCCCTGCTGGATAACAACCTGCAACTGGCGCAACAAATACTCGCCGCTTCCATCGAAGAACCCTTTGTGCGCGCCACACACGCCTACATTGCCAAGAGCAACACCCACTTGCATTCCGGCCCGCAATTCCTGCCGGCAGAGGAACCGGCAGAGCCCAATATGCAAACCCCGGTCAAGCGCCACGCCTTCCATAGCATCAGGTTTGCCCATCCGCTGGTCGGTGTTGACAACCAGAATTCCCTTGGTTGGGTAGAAATTGAACTCGCCTCCTCGCCTTACCTGGTCGTGCGTTATGAAGCGATTATCCTGAGCCTTGCCCTGACACTCCTGTGTCTGGTTATCGGGGCCTATTTTGCGCTGCGGCTTTACCAAAAAATTGTCGATCCACTGGAACACGTCAAGGAAACCGTCAATCAACTGGCTCGCGGCAAACTCAACGAGCGCATCCGCGAACAACATACCAGCGAATTTTTTGGTTTGGCAGAATCCATCAATACCATGGCGGCGTCCATGGAAGCCGCACAGGAAGATATGCAAGCCCATATCGACAATGCTATTGAAGATCTGCGCGAAACCCTGGAAACCATTGAAATCCAAAACGTCGAACTGGATATGGCGCGCAAGGAGGCCCTGGAAGCAAGCCGTGTTAAATCTGAATTCCTGGCCAATACCAGCCACGAAATCCGCACACCGCTCAATGGCATCCTTGGCTTTATCAACCTGGCATTAAAAACGGAACTCAATGAAAAACAGCGCGAGTACATGGAAACCATCCGCGACTCTGCGCAAAACCTGTTGACGGTTATCAACGGCATCCTCGACTTTTCCAAAATTGAATCCGGCAAGTTGACCCTGGATTACGCCCCACTGCCCATTCGCAAAACGGTTGATGAAGTACTGCACATGTTGGCACCCGATGCCCATGAAAAGAACCTGCAACTCATCACCTATATTGAGCCCTGCATTCCACGCAACCTGCTCGGCGATGCCCTGCGCTTTAAGCAGGTTCTCTCCAACCTGGTGACCAACGCGATCAAATACAGTGATGCCGGCAACATTATTGTGGATATCAGCATTGCACAGCGCCAGGAAACCCAGATCACCCTCAAGGTGGCAGTCACTGACCAGGGCATAGGCTTGTCGCAGGAAGAACAGGAAAATCTTTTTTCCGCCTTTAGCCAGGTCGATAGTTCCAGCAGCCGCGAACACGATGGCACAGGTTTGGGACTGGCTATCTGTAAAGGCCTGGTTGAGCGTATGCACGGTGAAATCGGCGTGGTCAGTGCACCCGAACAAGGTTCCACCTTTTGGTTTACCGCGCGCCTTGGTATCGATAAGCGCCAACCGGCACCGAGTCAACTCGCCAACCTGAGCGATTACCGCATTTTACTCTGCGGCGAAAATGCCGACTCGCTTAAACAGCTGGAAAAATTGTTGCGCGAATGGCATGCCAATACCCACATTATCAGTGCAGTACACGATTGTTTTCCCATACTGCGCGAGGCCCGTGCGCAAGATAAACCCTTTGACTTACTGGTGTTGGATATAGCCCCTAATGAGCGCAAGATTCCTCCATTACTACTCAACAACCTGGCTGAGCAACTGGAAAGCGAATTCAACTGTACACTGGTTGCCTGTTGCACGCCGGCACACCAACGCTTGTTCCGTACCCATGCTGAACAAAGCAGTATTTTGTTTATTAATAAACCTATTGCCTATGATGCCCTGCTACAAACCCTGGGACGACAGCTGGATATCCATATCAAGGAAAACCGCGATCAGGATCAGGAGGATGCCCAGCGTCCCAGCGCACGGGTATTGCTGGTAGATGACAACCCTGCCAATTTACAGCTGGCTTCGGAATTGTTGCGCGGCCTTAATACCGAGGTCATCACAGCCAACAATGGCCCCCTGGCCATCGAGGCCTGCCAAACCGATGAATTCGATGTAATTTTTATGGATATCCAAATGCCGGGGATGGATGGCATAGAAGCCACACGCCGTATCCGCTCAATGGAATCCGGAAAACGACGCACGCCTATTATTGCCCTGACCGCCCATACGATTACCGAACAAAAAAGTGAGCTATTAATTGCCGGCATGGACGATTGCATCAGCAAACCGGTTAATGAAACCCAGTTGGCCCATATTATCAATCGCTGGGTTAGCCTCACGGGGAAAAAGAATGTCATCGTACAACCGGAAGAAAAAGAGCCGCTCGTACTCAACAAACTGCGCGAAACACAGCCTGGGGAACTTGGCTCCGTCGATATCCAGTTATGCCTCAAGCTGGCTAACAACAAACCCGCCTTGGCCCGCGATATGTTACAGATGCTGCTCAACTCGCTGGAGCAGGAAAAAGAACAGATCAACACTGCCCTCGCGCAAGAAAACTATGTGCAACTGGGTGAATTGATTCATCGCCTGTACGGCAGCTGCTGCTATTGCGGTGTACCCAAGCTAAAGCATATCAGCGGTTTGCTCGACAAGCTGTTCCAGGCCGGTGCCTACGACCATGCCAAAGATGCCATACCGGCGCTTATCCATGCACTGGATGATATCGTTCATTGGCAAAAGGATAAGAATATTGACGCGCTGTTTGGCCTGGATGAAATCAGTGAGGCGAACCGGGCGTAAACAGTTCCCGGCTTTTCAGCGGTCGTTTACCTAACAGGGGTTTAAACAACAGTCGCGCCAACTGCTTGGCTACACGGCGAGTATCCGCTGCGCTGTAATCACCTGCGGCAATGGCGAGCAAATGTGCACCGGCAATCCAAAAGCGAGGATCGCTATCTGCCGGGACGCTATAGAATCCCTGGTGAATATCACAAAGATAAAAATACCCGCTCTGAATAGGTTGCTGGCTGTGGCAATCGTGCAGAAAATCCAGGGCGTAGCCCAATCCCTGCAACAGCATAAATTCAAATTCACGCAGTAGCGGCTCCAGGGGCTCACCGCGATGCAGGGCATCCAGTGTCCATTCATAGCGCTCGAACAATCCTGTAATCACATCCTGCTCCGGCAACAAGCGAACCAAAAGCTCGTTGAGATAAAAACCGGAATACAGGGCATTACCTTGCAACTGTAGATAATGGTGATCCGTTTCAACGCCGGTAATTAGTTTTAATTCAGATTTGCCTTGCCAGTTTACCAGCAGGCGGTGGAAGGGATTTAACAACTGGCGCTTGTGGCCCTTGCTCTGGCGCACACCGCGCGCCACGGCGGTAATGCGTCCATACACCGGCGTTAATAAGTCAAGCAACAGGCTGGTATCGCGATAAGGACGCGCATGGAGGATATAGGCAGGTTGCAGGTCTACTCGCATGATTGCCCTCGCCCGCCAGATTCACACCATCAAAAATCGTTGTAGCCCAGACTGCGCAATGCGCGCTCGTCATCAGACCAACCGGATTTGATCTTGACCCAAAGCTTGAGCATGATTTTCATCTCAAATAATTTCTCCATATCGAGCCGAGCCTGGGTGCCAATAAGCTTGATACGTTCACCCTTGTCGCCAATCAGGATTTTTTTCTGGCCGGGTTTTTCGACCAGAATCAACGCCGAAATATTGAGCAAACTTCCCTCCTGCTTAAATTCCTCAATTTCCACGGCCATTTCATAAGGCAGTTCATCGCCCAATTGGCGGGTAATTTTTTCACGCACAATTTCCGCCGCCATAAAGCGCGAGCTGCGATCGGTAATCTGATCTTCGGGATACATATGTACCCCCTCAGGCAGGCGCTCAACAATCAAAGCCTCCAGGCGCTCCAGGTTGGCATTGCGCAAGGCCGAAATGGGCACAATCTCTGCCACATTCAGCTTTTCAGACAATGCCTGCAAATGAGGCAATAAACTGTCCTTATCCTCGATCTGATCGACTTTGTTAACCGCCAGGATAATGGGGCTTTTTACCTGGCTCAGGCGCTGGGCAACCGCATCGTCCTCTTCATTCCAGATAAACCGATCCACCACAAATACCACCACATCAACATCTTTCATGGCGGTACTTGCCGCACGGTTCATATAGCGGTTGATCGCTTTCTGCTGTCCCAGGTGCAAGCCAGGGGTATCCACAAAGATAATTTGTACATCACCTTCGGTTTTGATACCCACGACAGCATTGCGTGTAGTCTGGGGTTTGCGTGAAGTAATGCTGATTTTTTGCCCCAGCAGATGATTAAGCAGGGTGGACTTGCCGACATTCGGGCGGCCGACAATAGCAACATAGCCGCAACGGCCATTTAACACCGGGGAATCACTGGACATGGAAATACCTGAATAACAAACGGCTGGGCAGCCTAGAGTTTTAGCAATTTAAGCATGGCGGCGGCAGCCTGCTTTTCGGCTTCACGACGGCTGGAAGCTTGCGCCTGTGTCGACTGTTTGGCAATGGCGACGTGGCACTCGATTGTAAATACCTGGGCATGTCCTTCGCCGCCAACTTCCACCACCCGATACTCGGGTAATGGCTGGCGCTGGGCCTGGAGATACTCCTGCAAACGGGATTTAGGATCTTTGGCAGAAGTATCCAGGCTGATGGCGTCCAACCGATCGCCATACCAGGCCAGTACACGCTCCCGACAAGTATCCAGGCCTGACTCCAGGTAAATGGCACCAATAATGGCCTCTACCGCATCAGCCAGGATGGAATCGCGGCGATGTCCACCGGATTTAAGCTCGCCCTCCCCCAACACCAGGCACTCACCTAATTCAAATTCGCGCGCCAGTTCCGCCAGGGTATCGCCGCGAACCAGCTGTGAGCGCAAACGGCTCATCTGCCCTTCGCGCGCCTCGTCCAGGCGCAAAAACAAGGCTTCACCAATCAAAAAATTCAGGATGGAATCGCCCAGGAATTCGAGGCGTTCGTTATTGCTGGCCCCATGGCTGCGGTGGGTAAGCGCCAGTTGCAACTGGCGCTGGTCATTGAAGCTATAGCCCAGACGTTGCTCCAGGCGCTGGTATTTCAGATTAATCACGGGTCTCTGCTTTGAAGGGACGGCAGCACAACCCTGGGCGGGTGCTATCCAGATGGTTTTCAAACGTAAGCACTAGATCAATGTTATAAAACAGGTTAACGCGGGTTTCATAGTCAATCATTACCAGCACATTATTGTTGGAGCGATCGATTTCAATATTCTTGGTGGGGCCTTCACTGCGCACATTGTTAATCATGTAGAAATTGGCCAGTTTCTTGCGAATTTCAGCATCTGTCATATCACTCAGGCGAGAGCCACCGTCTTCCAGGCTTTTCAGCGCCGTCACCACATAGCGGTTTTCGGCATACAAAGGCACAACCCTGAATGCAAATAACAAAAAGAAACCGGCAACCAGGATAATCAGCATCCACTGGATCATGCTAAAACCGCGCTGCCCGGCCAGGTAGCGGCGGTTCAACCAGGCTGCACTTCGTGTCCGGGAAGTCAAAGAAACCATACTCATAGATGCCCCTTTTTAGATGCTAGTGGATAGCCTATAGGTATTGCAGGCCAGCTAATCAGACAGCCATAGTTGTAGCATCACCCCAAACCGATGCAAGCTGTCACACCTATTGAATCATACCCACGTTGCCAAAACTGGGAATACTGAACAATTTATCCCAATGCATCCACACGGCAAAGGCTTTCCCGACAATCTGGTCCTCACTGACAAAACCCCAGTCGCGACTGTCCAAACTGTTATCGCGATTATCGCCCATCATAAAATAATGACCTTCGGGGACGACCCATGACCCGGTGCGACTCAGCGGACCGGGAATAATGTTTTTGTGGGCGGTAAATTCATGACCATTAATAGTTTCTTTCACTTCGCGGACGACAGGTGCCAGGGGAGGCAGCTGGGCAACCAGGGTTTCGGGAACCACCTGCCCATTAATCGTCAGCACATGGTTGACATAACTGATCCGGTCACCGGGCACACCAATAACACGCTTGATGTAGTAAGTATCCGGGGCATGGGGCGGGAAGAACACCATCACATCGCCTGGCTCCGGCTTGTTAACCGGAATCACTTCAGTATTCAACACCGGCAGGCGAATACCATAGGTATATTTATTAACCAGAATAAAATCGCCCACCTTGAGCGTGGGAATCATGGAGCCCGAGGGAATCTGGAATGGCTCGACAAGAAAGGAGCGCACAAAAAAGACAATAAACAAAACCGGGAAAAACGATTTGGAATATTCGACCAGGATGGGTTCGCGTGCAGCGGCTTCACGAGCAGACGCATAAGCCTCTTGCGCCTTGGTGTAATCTTCGCGCACCGTTGCCGGTGCTCCGGCCTCAGGCTCGGGCAGTGACCGAAACGAGGCGAATTGTTTATCCACCAGTGAAACGCGCTGTTTGCGCGGTTTGGCCCAGAGAATCGCGTCCAGCAACCACACCAGACCGGTAACCAACACCGCAAGGGTGAGGATCAGGGGAAGATTAATGCTCATTCAATATCCTTGGGGAATTAACTGTCTATTTTCAGGACGGCAAAGAAGGCAGCCTGCGGGATTTCCACATTACCTACCTGTTTCATACGCTTTTTACCGGCCTTTTGTTTTTCCAGGAGTTTCTTCTTACGGGTAGCATCGCCACCGTAACACTTGGCCAATACATCTTTGCGCAGCGCCTTCACCGTGGAGCGGGCGACTACCTGGCCACCAATGGCTGCCTGGATGGCCACATCAAACATCTGGCGTGGAATCAGGTCTTTCATTTTCTCGACCAGTTGGCGCCCCATGTGCTGGGATTTATCGCGATGCACAATAAGCGCCAGGGCATCCACCTTGTCACCATTGATCAATACATCCAGGCGAACCAGCTTGGCAGGCTGGAAACGCAGGAAATTGTAGTCCAGTGACGCAAAGCCACGGCTGACGGATTTGAGGCGGTCAAAGAAATCTGTGACCACCTCATTCATTGGCAACTCATAGCGCACAGCTACCTGGGAGCCGGTGAACTGCAAATCTTTTTGTACACCGCGTTTTTCAACACACAGGGTAATGACATTGCCCAGATGCTCCTGGGGAACCAGGATATTGGCTTCCACAATAGGCTCACGCATTTCATTAATACTGCCCGGATCAGGCAGTTTGGACGGGTTATCAACAAAAATAGTTTCACCCTTGGCGGTTTCAATTTCATAAACCACAGTCGGTGCTGTCGTGATCAAATCGAGATCGTACTCGCGCTCCAAACGCTCCTGGATAATCTCCATGTGGAGCATACCGAGGAAACCGCAACGAAAGCCGAATCCCAGGGCATCAGAGCTTTCAGGTTCATAGAACAGGGAGGCGTCGTTAAGGGTCAGCTTGGCCAGGGCCTCACGGAAAGACTCAAAATCATCGGAACTGACCGGGAACATACCGGCGTAAACCTGGGGTTTGATCTTCTGGAAGCCCGCCAAAGCTTCCACATCCGGGGTTTGCGCATGGGTGATGGTATCGCCCACGGGCGCACCGTGGATGTCTTTAATACCGGCAACGACAAACCCTACCTCACCCGCTTTCAGTTCTTTGAGCTGCAGGGGTTTGGGCGTAAATACCCCCAGGCCATCCACCAGTTGTGACTTACCGATGGTCTTGGCAATAATTTTGTCCTTGAGGCGCAATGTCCCCTGTACGACACGCACCAGGGAAACGACCCCCAGGTAATTATCAAACCAGGAATCAATAATCAGGGCTTGCAAGGGCGCGCCTACATCACCGGTAGGCGGGGGAACCAGGCGCACAAGTTCCTCCAATACATCCTCCATCCCCAAGCCCGATTTGGCGGAACAGCGAACGGCCTCGGTCGCATCCAGGCCGATAATATCCTCAATCTCCTGGGCTACACGATCCGGCTCTGCCTGGGGCAGGTCCATTTTGTTGAGTACCGGAATTACCTCAAGCCCCTGCTCGATGGCCGTGTAACAGTTGGCAACCGATTGGGCTTCAACCCCCTGGGCCGCATCGACCACCAGCAAGGCACCTTCACAGGCCGCCAGGGAGCGGGATACTTCATAGGTAAAGTCGACGTGCCCCGGGGTATCAATAAAGTTCAATTGGTAGGTTTTGCCATCCCTTGCCTTATAGTTAAGGGTCACACTGTGAGCTTTGATGGTGATACCACGCTCGCGCTCCAAATCCATGGAATCAAGGACTTGAGCTTCCATCTCGCGATCGGATAAACCGCCACAAATCTGGATAAAACGGTCGGCAATGGTCGATTTACCGTGGTCGATGTGGGCGATGATGGAAAAGTTACGGATATGGCTCAGGTCAGTCACAGGCGCTAACTACTTAATAAAAATGGAAAAAAGTCCCCTGAATGGGGGGCGGCAAGAATGGCCGGCATTCTAGCCTATTTACCGGGGCCGTGCTATGCGGGGCCACAGACCCCGGATCAGCGCCAAACCGGGCAAGGCCCGGAAACAACAGCGCCGGCTATTTGCCGGCGCTGGCGCAACAAAACCTACGGGCTAACAATACCTACTTGATGGTGACTGACCGGAAAATTGCCCGTCCATCGCGGTAAAAGCGAATCGCCTGGGGCTCATTTTTGGGTAACCCCTTAACAACCTTTTGGTAATCCGCTGAGGATTTGATATCGGTAAATGCCAGTTGGGTGATGATATCGCCTACTTGCAACCCCGCCTCTGCCGCCGGGCTTCCGGATTTAATCTTACTCACCACTACACCCGCCTCCGCACCTCCGCGCCGGGTTTGCTCCAAGGGTGCAATAACCAGCCCTAATACATCTTCTGCGTCCTGTGCCGGCACCCTGGCAGGACGACTGGCCGCTTCTTCCGGCGATACCGGCAGCTTGCCTACGGTAACCCGCAGGGTCTGTTCCTTACCTTTGCGCATGATCACCAGGGGGACTTTCGTATCAGGTGCTGTACGGCCCACCAGGTAAGGCAGGTCACTTGAGGTATGCACCCCCGAACCATTGAACTTGATGATTAAATCCCCTGCTTTCAGGCCCGATTTTGCGGCAGGTCCATCGGGATCAACATCATTAATCAACGCCCCCATGGGTTTATCCAGGCCCAGTGAGCTGGCGAGGTTCTTATCCACATCCTGAATGATCACGCCCAGCCAGCCGCGATCCACCCGGCCTTTTTCTTTCAGCTGGGCGACAACATCCAATGCCAGGGAGGATGGAATCGCAAACGACAATCCTACCGAACCGCCGCTGGGTGAATAAATCTGCGAATTAATCCCGACCACTTCACCGTCCATATTAAACAGCGGGCCGCCGGAGTTACCCGAGTTGATAGCAACATCCGTCTGGATAAAAGGCACATAGTTACTTTCGGTATGTGCAGAGGGGATACTGCGACCAATAGCACTCACAATTCCGGCGCTGGCGGAATAATCGAGGCCAAAGGGTGAGCCAATAGCAACGACCCATTGCCCCACCTTCAGGGTTTCACCCTGTGCCAATACCAGGGTAGGCAGGCCTTTAGCATCCACTTTTAACAATGCCAGATCCGAGCGCTCATCGCGCCCTACCAATTCTGCCTGGAATTCACGCTGGTCACTCAGGATAACGGTAATCTCATCCATATTGCTGACCACATGATCATTGGTCAGCACATAACCATCCGCGGAAATAATAAATCCCGATCCGAGCGAGCCACGATCGCGCGGAGCCTGGCGCTGCTCCAACAGCTCGCGAAAAATATCGGGAAGGTTTTGCATGCTGGGCGGCAACTGCTGCGTCTGGCGCTGGCTGGCCGCTTTGGAAACTGCCGTGATTTTTACAACGGCGGGGGAATGCTTTTCGATGAGGTCAGTGAAATCCGGCAACTGCACCGCATAACCGGTGCCGGTGAATACCAAGGTCAACACGATGGCGGTAAAACCGGTGAATTTGGCAATCAATCTTTGCATGAAATGCTCCTGGTGGTCGATAACACACAAATACCCGACACGAAAAATCAGGCCCTGTGCAGCTTCCTGTCAGACTCTCGCCTGGATAAAAAATTCCCGAGGGATTTGGAGGCACTCACAGGGATCACCAAAACCTGCCCTCACTGAATTCACGGTTTCGGTTGCTTGCCCGAGCGCAGATCCTGGCTTTCCACCATCCGCTCAAGTTCTTTCAAGGTAAGGGCATCGCGCGGTTTATCAAGCACCCCCTCATCTGTTTTTTGCAAGGCAGCTCCGGCAGCCTGGCGCTGTGCCTGCTGTTGTGCGAGTCGCTCTTCCAGAACCTTGAGTTCAGCAGCCTCGGCATCTTGCCTGGCCTGCTCCTGGGTACGAAGTGCCTGGACACGTTTTTCCATCACCTGGCGAGTATCGGCATTTTCCAGGCGCACAGTGACGCGACGGTTTTGTGCACGCCCCTGCTCTGTCGCATTGGAGGCTGCCGGGTATTTGTCGCCATGCCAGCGACTGGTGATTTGCGCCACGTTCATGCCTTTGGCAATAAGATACTGGCTCACCAATTCCGCCTGGGTACGTGACGCATCCATACTCTGCTCTGCCTCATCGCGCTTGTCACTGTGAGCATCCACAATCACCCCCAGGACATTTTTATCAGCCAGCGAATAACGCGCCACCTTGTCCAACTCGCCCTTGGCTTTATTGCTTAATTGGCTGGCGTCGCGCTGGTAATGGAGCGTAATACGCGCAATCTGTGCAAAGGTATAGGGGATCAACTGACCGGTACATTGGCGGTAGGCGTCATAAGCTTTGGGGAAGTTACGTGGCGAAAGGCTCACCCTGAGCAGGGATTGCCCACCGTCGGATGATGCCCCGGTAAACATCACCCCCTGGCCTTGCTTGAGTTGGTCAAGCACCGGGGTAACGCCCTGTCCGGTAAGACGCAGGGATCGACCGGCGCCCTCCTGTTGTACCCGCCCCAGGCTAATCGGCGCCAGGTCCCCGCGCCAGGCGGGAGGTTGTGCACTATAGCTGACACTTCCGACAGGAAAGCCCTTGTGAATAGTACCGCGCAACTCCAGCACCTCACCCACAGCCGTTTTGTTGCTGAGTTGGGCCTCGCCAAAACCGGGGATGTCATGGTTAAGCAGGCAGCTGAATGCACCACTTTTGACCCGCCATTGGGATTCCTCCCAACTGGCGCCATAGCTCTGGGCCCAAACCGGATGCCCCCAGACAAGCGCACACCAGAGAACGCCAAACACCCGCGTTGTATACGGCAATTGCCTGGCAACCAATAAACGATCTTTCATACCAACAGGTCGCAACCTCATAACCCCTTCCAACGATTGGTAACCCGCCCGAGTATAGCCTGTGTCATTGCAAGGCTGCGCCGGGACAGCATTTTTGATAGGATGCGGCCAGTTTTTTGACCCACCACCGGATGTTTCCCCATGTCATCAGCGTCTGTTACCAGCCATTCCCCCCAAGAGCTCCGAATTACCCGTCCCGATGACTGGCATATTCACCTGCGCGATGGCGAAGCGCTGGCCCGCACAGTAGCGGATGCTGCACAGCAATTCTCACGGGCCATTGTCATGCCCAACCTGGTGCCGCCGGTACTGAATACCGAGCAGGCCCTGGCGTACAAAGCGCGCATCCTGGCAGCCCGCCCCGCCGGATTGCAATTCGAACCCCTGATGGTGCTCTACCTGACAGACAATACCGATCCCGCCGAGATTGCCAAAGCCAAAGCCGCCGGTGTGACGGCGTGTAAACTCTATCCTGCCGGTGCCACCACCAATTCAGCCTCGGGCGTCACCGACCTGAACACGATTTACCCGGTACTGGAAGCCATGCAAAAAGCGGGCATGCACTTCCTGCTCCACGGAGAGGTTACCGACAGCACAATAGATATTTTCGACCGGGAGAAGGTTTTTCTTGAGCGCACATTCAGCAAAGTTGTGCAAAATTTTCCCGGGCTGAACATGGTGCTGGAACACATCACCACCGCGGATGCCGCCGAATTTGTCACCCATGCCCCTGCCAATGTGGCCGCCACCATTACAGCGCATCACCTGCTCTACAACCGCAACCATATGTTAGCGGGTGGGATTCGCCCACATTATTACTGCCTGCCCATCCTCAAACGCAGCACACACCAACAGGCGCTGATCAAGGCAGCCACCAGCGGCAGCCCCAAGTTCTTCCTGGGAACCGACTCGGCCCCCCATGCCAAAGACAAAAAAGAAGCCGCGTGCGGCTGTGCGGGCAGCTATACCGCCTATGCCGCTATAGAGCTTTACGCCGAGGCGTTCGAGGACGCTGGTGCACTGGACAAGCTCGAAGCCTTTGCGAGCCATTTTGGCCCCGACTTTTACGGTCTGCCGCGCAATAGTGAACAGATTACCCTGGTGCGTCAGCCCTGGCAGGTTCCAGAGCACCTGGATTTGGGCCAGACCACTCTGGTTCCCCTTCGCGCCGGTGAAACCCTGCGCTGGAAACTGAAAAACCAGGCGGCCCAATGAACCCTCCCGAGCAAATGCGCGATCCCCACTCACCGCTGGCCCAGCGATTCCGCGGTTTTTTACCCGTTATCGTGGACGTAGAAACCGGCGGCTTTAACGCCCAAACCGATGCCCTGCTGGAAATTGCCGCTGTTACCATCCGCATGGATGAAGACGGTTTCCTACACCGCCATGAAACCTTTGCCTTCCAGGTAGAGCCGTTCGAGGGCGCCAATATTGAGCAGGCAGCACTGGATTTCACCGGTATCGATCCCGACAGTCCCGACCGGATTGCCGAACCGGAGCTGATGGTGATGACTGACCTCTTCAGCGCGGTGCGCCGCGCCGTTAAGGAAAGCGGTTGCACCCGCGCAGTGATGGTGGGACACAACGCCCATTTCGATTTGGGTTTTGTGAATGCCGCTGTTGAGCGCTGCAATATCAAGCGCAATCCATTTCATCCATTTTCGGTATTTGATACAGCCACGCTGGCTGGACTGGCTTTTGGTCAAACAGTATTGGCTAAAGCCTGTAAAACAGCAGGCATTGAATTCAGCAACAGCGCCGCGCATTGTGCGGCTTACGATGCGGAAAAAACTGCCGACCTTTTCTGCCTGATTGTCAATCGCTGGCAAACCCTGGGCGGTTGGTGTGCAAGCGATGATGAACTTGATGAGGATGCGGAATAACCTGCGTACCCTGTTGTTCCGGGAGGGACATGATGGCATTCGACCTGAAAGCTTACCTGCTCAGCAAACCTGAAGCCGGTGAAGATTTCCCCTTCGGCCCGGAAGTCGCGGTTTACAAGGTGCGAGGAAAAATGTTTGCCACCCTGGGCATAGAAAAACACCAGCAGCGCATGAACCTCAAATGTGATCCGCTGGAAGCCGAACAATTGCGTATGGTCTTTCGCGACAAGGTATTACCCGGCTATCACATGAACAAAAAACACTGGAATACCATTGTCGTCGATGGCACGGTTCCCGATGGCGAAGTGCAACGAATGATCGATAACTCTTACGCGCTGGTGGTTAAATCTTTGGGGAAGGCCGTAGCCTCCCTGCTGATCAGCCAAGCCAGGGATGTTACGCCCTGAGCTTAATGCTTTATTAGCCCACGCGGATATCCGGTAATTCTCCCGCCTTGATGGATAATTTTTCGGACGGGGCAATAACCTCCGCAGTTCCCTTCGCGATCAATTTGCCATCCTGGTTGTGGGCTTCACATGCCAGCGTTACCAGTTTGATACGCGCTTTAATCTCTGCGACCGTCAGGGTTACTGTCACCACATCGCCCGGCTTAACAGGGTGTTTAAACGCAATACTCTGGCTGCGATAAACCGAGCCGGGTCCCGGCAGGCATGTGGCAATAGCGGCAGACACCAGTGCGCCCGTCCACATACCGTGGCCGATAGGCTCACCAAAGGGAGTCGTCGCGGCATAATCCTTATCCAGGTGCACCGGATTGACATCGCCGGAGCAGGCCGCAAACAGCACAATATCCCGCTCTGTCAGGGTTTTGCTGTAGCTGGCCGTCTGGCCTACAGACAACTCGTTAATTGTGTAATTTTCAAGCAAATTCATGCACATACTCCGCATTTGGTGTAAAAAATGTGCATAGTTTACGCCAGATCAAATCCAATTGGCGCGGTGATCGATTGCACCCTGTAAAAAGACTATCGGGGTTGCTATGCTAGGCCAAACCAAACGATAACAACCCCCGATACCAGGGAAACACCAGGAGCTACTATGTCCAAGCCAGAAAAGATTTTCGTCGTTGTCGACCCCAACGACACCACTCACATTGCTCTGGAGCGCGTTATCATCACGTCTACTTTGCGCGATGTTAAACCCAAGGTTCACGCGTTTGTGGCTGTCGATCCCAATGCTGTTGATACCCGCACCGTTAACGAAAACGTATTCCGCGACCTGAGCTGGTTTGAATCTGCTATCAAAAACCCACTGATCAATGCCGGTATTGATTTCAACCTGGAAGTGTCCTGGTCAAGCGAGTGGCAAAAATCCATCATGGAATCCGCAAAACGCTTTGATGCTGACCTGATTTACCTGCCGGTTCACGCTACAACCGCATCCAGTCGTTTCCTGTTTACAGAATCCAAGTGGGAGTTGTTGAAAGGTGCCTACTGTCCAGTGGTGCTGATTCGCCCGGGTGCCAAAGCGCAGCGCAAGGTTATCCTGGCAGCAGTTAACTTCCAGGCCGAACGCGATGTGCAAAAAGAACTCAATAAAAAAATTGTCGCGCAAGCCAAATACTATGCCGAGGTTTATGGTGCAGACCTGCACGTCATCAATGGCTATATGGATTCAATGAGCTATCCGGATCGCGCCAAGATCCTTGCCGAAACCGGTTTGCCCAACGACAAAATCCATGTGGATAACGGCTACACCTCCGATGTGGTATCGGCATTGGCTGAAAAAATCAATGCCGACCTGATCGTGATGGGAACCCTGGGTCAAAATGGTATGACCAAAACCCGTCGCGGCAACACCGCAGAGCGTTTGATTGCTGCCGTCGATACCGACGTTATGGTCATTAGCCACGAATAAGTTTTGAGTAATGACGCTAAAAAAACAAAGGCCGGTGCAAACACCGGCCTTTGTTTTTTTACAGTTGCTTTTACAGCGGAATAATAGCCAAGCCTATTAGCGTCCAGACAGGTTATCCAGTTCTGTGCGCAACTTGCGCAACCAGGCATCGAATGCCAGGCGAACCTGGATATTGTTGGTAACGCGGTTGTTCTCCTCCCAAATACGTCCCAGGTCACGCTTGTCCGTAATAATGCCGACCGCTTTGCCAGTGATGGAATCGTAAAGGGACATTTCAATGGTCATGGTCCCCATTCCTTCGCTGTACACCTTCATAATGCCGGGGCGACCATCAGAGTCATCTTTACTGGCCAGTGGTGCAATTTGCAGGATACGCGACTTAATAACCAACACATCGTCACTCGCCGCTACTGAAGTTACATAGGTGCCGTCAGCAACCAGGTTTTTAATCAAGGCTTCGGTATAGCGCTCTTGATAATAGGCTTTATCGGCAGGCTTTAAGGTCCAGGGCGTATCGCGGGTAAAGTTGCGCGATGAAGACTTCAGGATTTCTACGTTTTCCATGTCCAACTGCTCAACCAGCAGTTTTTTGTACTTGGCAAAATCTACGCCTGGCGCGACAAAGGTTCCATCAAAACGGGACTTTTCAACCTGGCTCAGCCCCTGCTCCTGGGCTTTTTTCTGGGCTTCCTGTTCATGTTTTTTGGTGAAGGTACAGCCTGCAACAACACTGACAAGCAAACCCATCACCAGCACACGCATCAAACTTGATTTCACATGACTTTTCATAGATACCTACCTGTTGCTGCGATGATATACGGATGTTTATTAGAGGTTATTTAAAGGGTGAGGTTCATTACACAAACACTGAAACCGACAGCGACAACATCAAAAAAATGCGCCATGTTATTGAAGCATAAAAATAAATGGGCAAATCGTTATCCGTGGCCTGGATTTGTAATACTTTGTAGCACTAAATGCCCCAATAACAAAGGAGGCATTCGCCTCCTTTGTTATGGGTCCGGGATTCATGCTATCAGCCAGGGTTAACCCACAAACACCCGCGCATTGCGGAACAGGCGCAGCCAGGCGCCATCGTCTGTCCACCCATCCGGTTTCCAGGAGTTAGTAACAGCGCGAAACACACGTTCCGGGTGCGGCATCATAATAGTTACCCGGCCATCCGTACTGGACACACTGGTGATGCCCAGCGGCGAACCGTTGGGGTTGGCGGGATAGGTTTCGGTAACCCGCAGGCTATTGTCGATAAAGCGCAGCGCCACTGTACCACTTTCGTCGCAGCGTTTGAGTGCTTCCGCGTCGGCAAATTCGGCGTGACCTTCACCGTGGGCAACAGCCACCGGCATGTGCGAACCAGCCATACCCGCAAACAATACCGAGGGCGATTCCTGCACCTGCACCAGGCTGAAACGGGCTTCAAACTGCTCGGATAAGTTGCGCACAAAACGCGGCCAGTGACTGGCGCCGGGAATCAGGTTTTTCAGGTTGGACATCATCTGGCAGCCATTGCACACACCCAGGCTGAAGGTGTCATTGCGATGGAAGAAACGCTCAAACTCGTCGCGCACCCTGCTGTTAAACAGGATAGTTTTGGACCAGCCTTCACCAGCCCCCAACACATCGCCGTAGGAGAAGCCACCACAGGCCACCAGCCCCTTGAATTGCTCCAGGGATACACGGCCAGAGAGCAAATCGCTCATGTGCACATCAACGGCTTTGAAACCGGCACGATCAAAGGCTGCAGCCATTTCCACATGGCCGTTAACCCCCTGCTCACGCAATACCGCAATTGCAGGACGCACGCCCCCGTTTATAAAAAATGCAGGGTTGATAAAGGGGGCTGCCACATCCTCATTAAGGTCATAGCTGAGCTTTACACTTAAGCCGGGGTTAGGCTGGGTGATAGCAGCGAACTCCTGCTCGGCACAGGCAGGGTTATCGCGCAGTGCCTGAATACGGTAGCTGGTTTCGCTCCACAGTGCTTGCAAGCGCGCGCGCGGCTGGTCGAACAGCACCTTGCCATTCAGGCTGATATTCACGGAATCGCTGTTGTTCAGGCTACCGATAACACTGACGGTCAAACCGGCATCCACAAAGCGTTGTTGCACAGCGACAGATTGCGCGCGCGTCACTTGCAACACCGCACCGGCTTCTTCACTGAACAAAATCGCAAGCGCGTCATCGCCCAAACCATCCAGGTTCACGCTCACCCCGGTATGACCGGCGAAAGCCATTTCAGCGAGGGTTGCAAACAGACCGCCATCAGAGCGGTCGTGATAGGCAAGCAATTCATGAGCGGCAAGGCTCGTTTGCATGGCGTTGAAAAAACCGTTGAGCTGTCCGGCTGAATCCAAATCAGCAGGGGTTTGACCCAGTTGGTTATACACCTGTGCCAGGATCGAGCCGCCCAGGCGGTTTTTGCCATTGCCCAGGTCAACCAGCAGCAGATCGGTATCCCCCTTATCAATACGCAGTTGTGGCGTCAGGGTTTGGCGCACATCCACCACCGGCGCGAAAGCGGAAATAACCAGCGACAAGGGCGCGGTAACGGCCTTGTCGTCACCGCCCTCTTTCCAGGCAGTGCGCATGGACATGGAGTCTTTACCCACCGGCACGGTAATCCCCAGGGCCGGACACAATTCCATCCCCACCGCCTGCACAGTGCGGAAGAGCTTTTCGTCTTCGCCTTTGTGGCCAGCGGCGCACATCCAGTTGGCGGAGAGTTTTACGTCAGACAGTTTTTCAATGCGCGTGGCGGCAATATTGGTGATCGCCTCGGCAATAGCCATACGGCCGGAGGCAGGTGCATCCAGCAGCGCTACCGGGGTGCGCTCGCCCATGCTCATGGCTTCACCGGCGCAGGAGTCGTAGCTCACGGTAGTCACGGCGACATCGGCAACAGGAACCTGCCAGGGGCCGACAAATTGATCGCGCGCCACCATGCCGGTGACCGAGCGATCGCCGATGGTAATCAGGAAGTTTTTGCTGGCGACCGCCGGGTGCTTAAGTACGCGCTCAGCAGCGTCGTTCAGGTCGATACCGGCAGTGCTGAATTCGGTGGTTTGCGCCAGGTGCTTATCGGCAGTGCGGTGCATTTTGGGCGGTTTGCCAAAGAGTACCGACATGGGCAGATCGACCGGCTTGGCATCAAAGTGCTTGTCATTGACCAGCAGGTGTTTTTCATCGGTCGCTTCACCGACCACCGCGTAGGGCGCGCGCTCGCGCTGGCAAATGGCCTCAAAGCGCGGCAGGTCCGCCGGGGCAATGGCCAATACATAGCGCTCTTGCGATTCATTACACCAAATTGCCAGGGGGCTCATGCCCGGCTCATCGTTGGGTACATTGCGCAGCTCAAACTTGCCGCCGGTACCGCCATCTTTCACCAGTTCGGGGAAAGCGTTGGAAAGGCCACCGGCGCCCACATCGTGGATAAAGGCAATGGGATTGTTATTACCCAGCTGCCAGCAGGCGTCGATCACTTCCTGGCAGCGGCGCTCCATTTCCGGGTTTTGGCGCTGTACCGAGGCGAAATCCAGATCCTCGGACGAAGAGCCGGACGCCATAGAAGACGCCGCACCGCCACCCAGGCCGATCAGCATCGCCGGACCACCCAGCACAACCAGCTTGGTTCCTGCACCGAAGGGCGGCTTTTCGATATGTTCGGCTTTGATATTGCCATAGCCACCCGCGAGCATAATCGGCTTGTGGTAACCGCGACGCTCGCCATCGAAGTTTTCCTCAAAGGTACGGAAGTAACCGCAAATATTGGGGCGGCCAAATTCATTGTTAAACGCAGCACCACCGATAGGGCCTTCGATCATGATGTCGAGCGGAGTCACTATGCGGTTCGGCTTGCCGTAGTTTTCTTCCCAAGGCTGTTCAAAACCGGGGATCTGCAGGTTGGAGACAGTAAATCCCGTCAAGCCCACTTTGGGCTTGGAACCGCGGCCCACCGCACCCTCGTCGCGAATTTCACCACCAGCACCGGTACCCGCCCCCGAGAAAGGTGAAATGGCGGTGGGATGGTTATGGGTTTCCACCTTCATTAATAGATGAATGGGCTGCTGGGTGTATTCGTAGGCCTTGGTCTCCGGGTTGGGATAAAAGCGCCCGGCTTCATGACCCACTACCACAGCGGCGTTATCGGCATAGGCCGACAGCACATTGTCACCACCCACTTCATTGGTATTCTTGATCATCTTGAACAGGCTGCGCTCCTGCTCTTGACCATCGATAGTCCAGGAAGCGTTGAAGATTTTGTGGCGGCAGTGTTCGGAGTTGGCCTGGGCAAACATCATCAGCTCCACATCCACCGGGTTGCGTCCCAATTGGGTAAAGCTGGCGACCAGATAATCGATTTCGTCATCCGCCAGGGCCAGGCCCAGGGATTTATTCGCCGCTACCAGTGCCGCCCGGCCACCGCCGATAACATCCACGGTGGTTTGTGCGGCGGGCGCTTGCTGCACAAACAACTGCTCAGCCGCTTCCAGGCTGTCAAAAACCGTTTCCACCATGCGGTCATGTAATAAAGAAGCAAGAACCGCGCGCTCAGCGGCAGAAACATCGCCAGCCACATAGTAGGCAATACCGCGCTCGATGCGCTTTACGTTATCCAGGCCAGTATTTCTAGCAATATCCGTGGCCTTGGAAGCCCAGGGCGAAATAGTACCCAGGCGTGGCACCACCAGGAACAATGTCCCCTCGTGGCTAGCCTCTTTCTCTACCTTGGGTCCGTAAGTCAGTAATTGTGTTAACACTTGCTGTTGCGCGTTATCCAAAGGCGCTGTGACATGGGCAAAGTGGACAAATTCAGAACTAACGCCGATCACACCCGGCACCTTTTGTTGCAGGCTAGCCAGGAGTTTTTGGGTGCGGAAACTGGAAAGAGCGGGAGCGCCACGCAGGATTAACATAGTGGGAAGAGCCTCGGCATGGGGGTAGTGACAAAAGAGAGGCGCGCATTGTACTGGATTTGGACTGGCCCGAGAGCTTTTTATAGCCCTAAACCTGCCGATAACCCCCAAGCTGTTACCCGTCAGCGACCTGTAACCTCTGTAAAAAAACGCATTTTGGTACTTTTTTGCACAATTTTTTAGCAGCTTGCACCGTTATTTTTGTGTTTTTGCACCTCACAAGCACATTCTCAATGCGAAAAACGGCGCAAAAATATGCTTTTTATTAGATTTTTTTACACTAAGAAGAACTACAAAACAGCACAAAGAATAACTTAACGTTTTGATTTTTATAAAAATTATAAATAAATCATATTTATAAACAAAAATTCCTAGCCGATTCCTGCTCAAAAAACAAGCTATTCACGCTCAAAAACTGCCGATAAGATGGCCGCCATTTTGCACGGGTCAAAAATGGATTGGATTCGGCATGAGTGCACACACGAATTAGTAACACCCTTCGGGCGTTGTCATTCAGTAAACCGGAGAACCCCTTATGGAAATACGCAAGCTTTCGCTGTCCACCATAAGATCGATTATTACAAGCCTGTCAGTGCTTGTCCTTGTTATCTCTGCCAGCGCTACGCTGGTGCGCAGCACGCCGCCTAACGTGTTGGAGCAGGTTCTCGCCAGTGGCGAGCTGCGGGTGATTTCCACCAACGGCGCAACAACATTTTATGAAGGCAGCGATGGCCTGACAGGCTTTGAATACAGCCTGTTAAAAGGTTTTGCCGATTCCCTGGGTGTTAACCTGGCGATTGAAAACCAGGCGGATACACGCGAGTTGCTGCACGCCGTCGAGCAGCGCCAATACCATATGGGCTCTGCTGAGCTCACCGCACTGGAGAGCCAGGATTACCACCTGAGCTTCGCCAAGCCCTATATGCAAATTACCCAGCAGTTGGTTTACAACCACCGTTTGGGCACACCGACCAGCATTAAGGATTTGAAAGGTAAAGAGGTACTCATCCTCGCCGACTCAGCGCACAGCAAACGCGTTGCGCGGCTGCAGAAAAAATTCCCCAATCTCACCTGGCGCCCCATCGAAAATGGACAGATGATCGACTTGCTGGAGATGGTCCATAAGGGCGAGGCGGATTATGCCGTGATTGATTCCAATGCCTACGAATTACATCGCTACTCTTATCCACGTGCAAAACTGGCCTTTGATATCAGCAATCCGCAACCACTGGCCTGGGCCTTTCCCCACAGCAAGGACACCAGCTTGTTTGATGCGGCGCAACGCTACATGGCACAAATAAAAAGGGATGGCAGCCTGGCCCAGGTTACCAAGCACTTTTTTGAACGCCATATCGATGAAGTAACTACCGGCGAGGCGATGGTATTTGCCTACCGCCTGCAAAACCGCTTTCCACAGTGGTCTGATGCCATGAAGTCGGCAGCCACTGAGTTTGACCTGGACTGGCAAATGCTCGCGGCGATTGGTTATCAGGAGTCTCACTGGTTGGCCGATGCGGAATCCCACACCGGCGTGCGCGGCTTAATGATGCTGACCAAACGCACAGCGCGGGCCATGGGCGTCAATAACCGCGAAGATCCCCTGCAAAGCATCTACGGCGGCGCCAAGTATTTCCGCATGATGCTCGACCGCCTGCCTGAACGCATCCAGGGCGACGACCGGCTGAACCTGGCGTTAGCGGCCTATAACCAGGGCGCTGGCCACCTGGAAGATGCGCGCGTATTAACCCAGCGCATGGGGGGAAATCCTGATAAGTGGGAAGACGTGCGCAAGTACATGCCCCTGCTGTCGAAGTCACAGTATTACAGCCGTGCAAAACATGGCTATATGCGAGGCTGGGAGCCAGTGCAATTCGTAGATAACGTGCGCAACTATCACAAAATTATTGCGTGGCATGAACAGCAAAACGAATTGCGTTTGGCCAGCTACAGTGGCGGGGCATTAAGCTCACTGCATAAAGCGCCGACGGAAACTGCTGCCCAAGGCGAAAATCTCTCCCTGTAAGCCAACTTACACCTGCGTCGGTGATGGCTGACGCAGGTAGCGCTCAATACTCACCTCATCAATTTGCCCTGCTGCCAGAAAACGCTCGGCATACTCGCGATAGATACCCGAGGTTAAAAAGAGTTCAAACAGATCCTGATCCATGTGTTGATCGAGCATCATTTTGTACATGATCTCGACCGATTCGCTCAAGGATTTGGCTTTCTTGTAAGGGCGATCCGCCGCTGTCAGGGCTTCAAAGATATCGGCAATCACTAAAATACGCTCTGGAATCGACAGGTCACTGGCACACAATTTTCGCGGATAACCTGTTCCCTTCATGGTTTCGTGATGGGTAGAGGCATAGCGCGGCACACGCTTTAATTCAGGAGGAAAGGGTAATTTTTCCAGCATGCGGATAGTGCCAATAATATGTTCGTTAATTTTAAAGCGATCCTCTGTTGTCAGGGTGCCGCGTGAAATCGAGAGGTTGTAGATTTCACCCAGGTTATAGAGGTACTCGGGCACCTCCATTTTGATTCCCCAGGATGGATCATGGGAAGCGGAGCGCTGGCGCGCGATCAAATGCTCGGGTTTATCGGCCAGTAAATGTTCAAGCGCTGGGACAGCCTGCGCAGGAATTGCTTTCAGGCGCAATTCCTCGACCGGTGATAAACCCAGGCGATCATCAAAATAACGGGTCCAGGTAATCTTGCCCAGTTCACTAATGCGCTGTTGCGCCTGATCACTCAAAAATTCCCCACCCACATTGCTATTGGCGATAAAACTGAAGTCTTCGCGCAAGCGCTGGCGCCTGTGTTGCAGCTCCGCCTGGTACTGTTCAGCCCGTGTTGGGTCAGCGGCCACCGCGTTGAGGCAATCAATTTCTGCATCGCGCCACAACACCTCAAAACGCATACGGATTTCATGGATGCGGTTATAAATGGTTTCCAGCTTGCTGCCTTTGTCGACGATATGTTCCGGCATTGTGATCTTGCCGCAGTCGTGCAACCAGGCGGCAATTTTAAATTCACGATAAGCTTCCTCGCTATCAAACCTAAAATGACTTAAGGCGCCTTCATTGGTGGCTGCCGCCTTATCCGCCAGCATCAATGCCAATATCGGCACCCGCTCACAATGTCCCCCGGTGTAAGGGGATTTTTCATCAATAGCCTCAGCAATTAATTCAATAAACGCATCCATCAATTGCTGCTGTGACTTTTCGTAATGTTGTATGGACTGGGACATATCTACCATCGCCCACAGCAATTCATCGATTTCCTTAAGCCTGCTGGGCCGGTATGTAATTTCCGCATAGCGACGCTCTTTGACGCGTATGCTTTTATCGTGCAACCGATTAATCGGACGCACAATCAACTCGGCCAATGACCAGGAGAATGGCAGGATCAACAACACACAACCCACCGTAATGAGCACCGACCAACGCACACGCAATAAACTATCCCCCAGCACCTTGGCGGCGGGAACCACGACCGCAAAATAATCACTGGCAGGGCTATCCGGATTTAACGGTTCTACATAGGCCAGGTGTTCAGTACCGGCTATCTCAAAGCTCAAGGGATGACGCCGCTGAGCGCCAGTACTGCCAACCACCCCCAGTAGGGGTTTGTAGGGTACGGTAATAAAACCATCGCCCGCATTATTCGCAGAGAGCAGCCATTTTTGTTGCAGGTGCGCCTTGCGTGTAGAGTCCATCGTGGCGATGGATTTTTCCAACAATTTACCCAGGGGCTGTAAATGCGGCGGCATTAACAGGCGAAATGCTTCAGGCAGTTCAGCCTTACCGGTATCAACAGACTCGATATAGACCAGGCCCTCAATAAAATATTGACTGGCGGTGTAGTGAAGCACGGCGAAACTATCCAGGGTTGCATAGGCCCGACCATCGCGCACTGCCTCAAGGGCCGCCCTGGGGCTGTTCACCTCCAGGATGGCAATATCGGGATAAGCCCGGTGAATGCTGTAGATGCTCGACCAGCCACGGGGAATCGCCAGGGTTTTCCCCCGTAGCGCCGCAAGGCTGACAGAGGTTGGCTGCGCCATCCCCTCTTCTGCGCGCAGCGCCAATGCCAGGGGTAAATGCACAATGGGTTCACTCAAATAGCCGCGCTCGCGATTGCGGACGTTATCCGCAATCGGTTGGACGATATCCAGTTGCCCCTGCTCGTAATTCGCCAGGATCTCCGCCCAGCTATAGCCATTAATAAAGTTGACCTCCACACCCAATCGCGCTGCCGCCAGGCGCAATAAGTCAATGGTATAACCGCGCGGCTGTCCGGCGACCGCAAAGTCGATAGGTGGCCAGTCCAATTGGTTGGAAATCTTGATAACGCCCAATTGGCTGAGATACTGCTGCTCCGCCGCAGACAACGGCAAGGGCGCCAATTCAGCGAGGCTGTGTTCCGTAGTGCCCAGGTGATTGGATGCCAGTATTTCGCCAGAGGCCTTGTAGAGATAAATCTCCCCTTCCCGACTCAGGGGTTGCCTGCGCAGGTAATCCGAGAGCGACTGCAGGGTAATGTCTATCCCCAGCACCACCTCGCTGTGGGGGAGGCGAATGGAATAGGTCTGCCCCGGTACCTGGGGGTAATGGAAGATATAGGGTTGGGTTTTGTTGACCTTGCCATGCTCTGCATCACTGTACCAGCGGCGTTGGCGGGCATCATATTGGCTGGGCTCCTGGCGCTGGCGCTGCCAGCGGAATCCGCTATCAAAATAATCCAGCTGGCGCATGCGCGTCCCCTGGACCTCCCCCACCCGGTTAACCACCCAGCGATCGCTGGCCGATGCCTTGAGGTATTCGCGCATCTCCGGGCTGCTATCCAGGTTGATTACCTCCAGGAAATCGCCATTGGCCAAACCGAGATAAATGCTGGAATAGAGTGGATTGTTGCGCATGACCTCGGCAAACAATTCAGCAATACTGGCATCCCTGGCTGGGTCGGGCAGCTGATCCACTGGCAGGTGTGGATAGCGCGACAAGATGCGGGTTGCCTGGGTGGTGCGGCGATCCATGATCTGGAAGAACTCACTGGTGTGGCGCGCCGCAACCTGGTAGCTGGCCACAGCGGCATCCATCGCCATGGAGCGACTGAAGTGATATTGGAGCCCTATAGCAATCCCCGCTGTAAACAGGGCCGCAAACAGCACCACACTCACTACCGGTATACGTACCGACAAGCGCAATTTTCTGTGCAACGTCAGGAAAGCTGTCAAATCCGGAACCATAAAGAATCCTTATAAGGCCAGTGAACTATATCCCCGGAAAAGCATAGGCTCACTGACTATAGGAGTATTTATCAGCTATGGATACCTTCGCAGCCAATAAAGGACTTTAGCAGCGCAAACGAGTAGAATGCCGCCCCTGTCATAGCTTTTAATTAATGATGTCCCATGATTCCACGCATTGACCAAACCTCCCCCGTCCAGGCCCTGTATCTGCGCTTTATTGAGGCTTTGCGCACCAGCGGTTTTAGCGGTGACCTTAACCCCGATTATGCCAACCGCACTGTTTTGGCCACCGATAACTCTATCTACCAGGTGTTACCCCAAGGGGTACTTTACCCACGTCATACTGAAGATTTGGTCACAATCACCCAACTCAGCCAACAGGCTGAGTTCCATTCCATCGTACTGAGCCCCCGCGGTGGTGGCACGGGTACGAATGGCCAGTCACTCACCGATGGCCTGGTGGTAGATACCTCCAAGTACATGAACCAGATTCTTGAACTGAATGTGGAAGAGCGCTGGGTGCGGGTGCAATGCGGGGTGGTAAAGGACCAGTTAAATGCCGCTATCCAACCCCATGGGCTGTTTTTTGCCCCGGAGCTGTCAACCAGTAACCGGGCCACCATTGGCGGTATGATCAATACTGACGCCTCAGGCCAGGGCTCCTGTCGCTACGGTAAAACCCGCGACCATGTGCTGGAACTCACCACGGTATTACTGGATGGCAGTGTCTGGACGTCCAGGGCTATCGACGAGGGAGAGCTGGAATCGCTTTGGCGTCGCGCTGACCGCGTGGGAGAAGTCCATCGCATCATCGATGCTATCCAGCGCGAACACCACGCGCTTATCCGGCAAAAGTTTCCCAGGTTAAACCGCTGCCTTACCGGATATGACCTGGCTCATATCCGCGACCATGAAGGTCGCTTTAACCTCAACAATATTTTGTGCGGCAGTGAAGGTACGCTCGGGTTTATCACCGAGGCCAAAATCAACCTGCTACCTATCCCTAAATGCAGCGCACTGATTAACGTTAACTACCGCGATTTCAACGCCGCCCTGCGCGATGCCACAGCATTAATGAAGGCGAATCCAACCTCCATTGAAACGGTGGATTCCAAAGTGCTCAACCTGGCGATGAACGATATCGTCTGGCACAGCGTATCTGAATTCTTCCCTGCACCGGAGAGCGAGGAAAAAATCCAGGGCATTAACCTGGTGGAATACACCGCCGACTCCGAAGAAGCCCTGCGCGACGAGATCAAACGCCTGACCGACCTGCTCGACCAACAGGCGTCACAGGCAGAGACCGGTCGCATCAGTTACTCCCTGGCCTGGGGCAGTAGTGCCGTGAATAAAATCTGGGGAATGCGCAAAAAAGCTGTGGGCCTGCTCGGTAATGTGGAGGGCGAAATTCGCCCGGTACCCTTTGTGGAAGACACCGCTGTACCGCCGGAAAACCTCGCGGATTTTATCCTGGAGTTCCGCGCGATCCTCGATGAACACCAATTGATGTATGGCATGTTCGGCCATGTTGACGCCGGTGTATTGCACGTGCGCCCGGCGCTGGATATGAAAGATCCACAACAGGAAAAAATGGTGCGCGTCATCACCGATAAGGTGGTCGCACTCACCCAAAAATACAATGGTCTCTTGTGGGGTGAACATGGCAAAGGGGTTCGCTCGGAATACGCACCGGCCTTCTTCGGCGAACTCTATCCGCAAATCCAGCGTATCAAGGCCGCCTTTGATCCGCGTAACCAGTTAAACCCCGGCAAAATTGCCACGCCCGCTGCCAATATAGAATTATTAAAAATTGACGGTGTTCCTACCAGAGGCCAACAGGATCGCAAAATTCCGCTGCAGGTCTGGGAGGGCTATAGCGAAGGTGTGCACTGTAACGGCAACGGCCTCTGTTACAACTGGAATCCCAACGACGCCATGTGCCCCAGTTGGAAAGGTACACGCGAGCGCAAGCACTCACCCAAAGGCCGTGCATCCCTGATGCGTGAATGGCTCAAGCAGATGAGCGAGCGCGGCGTAAACCCCATCGCCGAAAGCAAAAAATTGAAACGCGCCAGTTTCCTGTTCAGCCTGCCATCACGGGTTCTCAACACCCTGGGCAAACGCCGCGGCGATTACGACTTCTCCCATGAGGTGCATGAGTCCATGATGGGTTGCCTCGCCTGCAAATCCTGCGTTGGCCAATGCCCGATCAAAGTGGATGTACCGGAGTTTCGCGCCAAATTCCTTGAGCTTTACTACAGCCGCTACCTGCGTCCGTTTAAGGACTATTTTATCGGTGGCCTGGAGTACATGATCCCTACCCTGGCCAAATTGCCCTGGCTGTATAACCTCACCATGAAGCCGCAATTCATGCAGACCTTCATGGCGCGCGTTATCGGTATGGTCGATAGCCCGCTGCTGACCGGGATCAGCCTGCACAAGGCAACGGAAAAGCTCGGTGTACCCTATGCAACCCTGGAAAATATTGCCCAGTTAAGTGCCGAAGAAAAAGCCCGTGCCGTTATCCTGGTACAGGATGCCTTCACCAGCTACTTTGAAACAGCGCTGGTCATAGACACACTCAGTTTGCTGAAAAAACTGGGGTTTGTGCCGTTGCTGGCCCCCTTCAAACCTAACGGGAAACCCTTGCAGGTCCATGGTTTTCTCAAGGCCTTTGCCAAGGCGGCAGATACCAATGCCACCCAACTGAATGGCTTGGCCTCTTCGGGAATTTCGCTGGTGGGTATAGAGCCGGCCATGACCCTTGCCTATCGTGCCGAATACAAAAAAGTCCTGGGCGACAACGCGCCCAAGGTTTTGTTACTGCAAGAATGGCTGGCCAGGCAAAACGACATACTGGCCCATAAAAAAGCCGACTTCCGCAAAGCTGATTTCTCGCTCCTGGCCCACTGTACAGAAAAAACCAATGCTGTGAGTTCGATCAAAGACTGGCAGTCGGTTTTCTCTACACTCGGCCAATCGCTAAAAGTGATCGATACCGGCTGTTGTGGTATGGCAGGTACCTACGGTCACGAGACAACCAACCTGGACACCTCCAAAAAGATTTATGCACTCTCCTGGTCTCAGGTAGTGAACGAACCCGCAAACGCGGGCAAGCTCACCGCTACCGGCTACTCCTGTCGCAGCCAGGCCAAGCGCATCGATCAGGTAAAACTGCCGCACCCTGTACAGGTCCTCTTACAACAATCGCTCTAATAACGCAGATGCTCTGAGACTATGAAACTATTACGCAAACTCTTTGGCACAAAACACAAGGTCGCCCCCGTAAAACCAGCTCCGTTGCCTGTGGCGGAAGTCAAACCGCCCAAGCCGGTGATCACCCTGGATGTGGTAGAGCAAACCCATGATGAAAACGAGTTGCTGAAACTTGCCAGCGAAGGTGCAACCAGCCAGTTGCGCCAGGCGGCGGCGGAAAAAATCCAGCAGCGCGAACGGCTCGAACAGTTGGCCAAGACAGCCAAAACCAAAGACAAAAATGTCTTCCGGATCGTCAAGGCCAAGCTGGATATCTTCCGCGCCGACGATGCCCGGCAAGCCGAGTTCGAAACCAGTGCCCTGCGCCTGTGTGAAAAACTGGAAAAACATGCGTACCTGGAAGCCGATGCCCTGTTCAAGGCCAGGCTGGCAATCCTGCAGCAGGAGTGGGAACTCCTGGCCGCCCAGGTGAGCGAAACGCTAACAGCCCGCTACCAAGCGGCCCTGGCGGTTTGTGAAGCCAAAATCCAGGCCCAGGCCGACGCCATCGCAGCAGAAGAAGAGCGCATCACCCTGGATCAGCAGGCGCGCGAACTGGCCAGCTCCGCGGTCGACAACCTCCAGCAGCTGGGACGCGAGCTACTGGCAAAAGCCCATATCGGCGACGATGAATTCACCGCATTTAACCTCAAGGTTCAGGAACTCGGCCAGGCCATGCGCCTGGCCGCCAATCGCGCTATTCCTTTGGATGACCTCAACAAAAGTTTTGAACAAGGCAAGCAACAATTATTAAACCTGCTCGACCAAATCAAAACCTCTGGCACCCTGACGCAATTATCGGAACAAATTGCACAGGCCGATAACTCAGAAACCGCACAAAAGCTGCGCGCCAAATTCAATCAGCAATTAAACCAGGCCAAACAGCTGGTGGCCGACCTGCCCGAGTTAATTACCGCAGCCAAGGCACGTGTTGATGATTGGTTCGCTGGCTGGAATACCAAAGAGCAAGCGGCCAGGGACGCCTTGCGTCACTACAGCGAATTAACCCGCAAGGGTCTATGGGCGGCAGAGCAAGGTTTTGTGCGCAAAGCGCGCGGTATTCACAAGGAGCTTCAGGAAAAACAGGCGCAGTTGGGCGAACTGCCTAAGCTACTGCAAGCCAAATGGGAAGAATTTGAAACACAATTGCACAAGTTGGGCGACTGGCACGAATTTGCTGTAACTCCGAAAAAAGAAGCGCTGATCGAACAGATGCAATCGCTTATTGGCAGCAAAATGGCACCGGAAGACCTGGCCAGCAAAATCCATGACCTGCAAGACAGTTGGAAAGAAGTCAGCCGTGGCGGCCAACAGCAGGATGATGATCTCTGGCAACAATTCCAGCAGGCATCTGCCCAAGCCTATGCCCCCTGTAAGGAATTTTTTGAAGCCCAGGCGACTGCTCGTGACAATAACCTGAGCAAGCGCCGTGAGCTGGTCAGCCAACTGCAAACCTACCTGGCCGATTACGACTGGGACAATGCGCTCTGGAAAGACGTTGAACAAACCCTCAAAGTTGCACGCCAGGAATGGCAGACCTATTGGCCTGTACCACGCAAGGCCGGCAACGACATCCAGAAAGAATTCGAAAACCTGATGGAACAATTATTCGGCAAAATTACCGCCGAGCTCGACCGCAACAAGCAAGCCAAGCAACACCTGATTGAGCAAGCCAGGCAATTAATTGCGTCTGACGACCTGCGCACGGCGACCGAGCAGGCCAAACAATTGCAAGCGAAATGGAAAACCATTGGTAAAAGCTGGCATAAGGAAGATCAGCAACTCTGGCAGGAATTCCGCCAGCAGTGCGATGCACTCTTCGCCCGCCGCAACCAGGAAGCTGACGCTGCCCGCCAACAGCGCCAGGCACAAGTTGAGCAGGCCAAAGAATTGATTGGCAAATTGAAAGGCTATGCCGGTTTAGCCTTAACAGAATTGGATGCAGCCAAGGCAGAAATAGAAGCGACCAAACTCGCGTTTGATAACCTGAGTTTGCCGCGTGAATCGGCAAAAGCCCTGAGTGAACAACTGCAAGCCGCCCTGGCAGCGATCAGCAGCACTCGCCAATCAGCGCGCGTGCAGGCAGAAAACCAGCGCTGGCAGGACCTGTTTGGTGCAGCCGAAGCCATTCGCCAGTATGAATTGGCCCTGATTGCCGCCAGTGATGATCAAGCCGTCACGGTTATCGCCGCCAAGGCAGCCGCGGAAGAATACCTGAACAACACCAGTCGCTGGCCAACAGGTACCCTGCCCCTGTTGCAACAGCGCCTGGCCAAGGCACCAACCCTGGAGGCGACTGGCGAAGCCGAGCGCGCACAACAATTGCGCCTGTTGTGTATCCGCGCTGAAATCCTGACCGGAAAACCCACCCCTGAAAGTGATAAAGCCTTGCGCATGAATTACCAGGTACAACAAATGCAACAAGCATTTGGCCAGAGGGATAGCCAAATTGAAGCCCTGGTCCAGGAATGGATTATGGTTGGTGGGGTTTCCAATCCGGATTACCCGGCCTTGTTGGCGCGGTTCCAGGACAGTCGTGCATCGGCTTGATAACACAGCCTGCACAGCATAAAAAAAGCGAGCACAAGGCTCGCTTTTTTTATGGCTGACGTTCGGACAGGCGCAATAACGAGTAAATTCAACGTAAAAAAATGGCGGAATAGAATTCCGCCAGAAAGGTCAAACACCCGTTTTGTTGGCGTCTGTAACAAGTCGCCATAAACACTGATAGACTATCAGCTTTACAACTTGGATACTAGTATTTCATAAGCACCCCGCAGCGCAACATGGTTATAGTTAATTTAACCATTAAACTATTTTTACTAATAATCAGCCATGGGTTAGTATGGCGCCTATCGCCACTGAGATGGCGAGCAAAAGCGGGGGTCGGATCATCCAACCCCATGGATGATGATCCCAATATAAGATTTATCTGTGCAGCAGGCTCACTCGACAGCGACTCAAACCGCTGTTTCACCACAGGTAAATCACTACTAACAGCCTGACCGCTGGTTTAGCAGTGATTAAAAAACAGGAGATACAACGTGGCTAAACAGCCCAAGATTTTGATGCGTCCTGAGTCCAAGGAAATATCCTACGATCGCCCGGCCGCCGGACAGATCCTTAATTTCATCCGCGATGCCATTGTGAGTATGGAATTACTGCCAGGTCAGATGATCTCGGAAACAGCCCTGGCACAGCAATTCGGCGTCAGCCGCACCCCTGTCCGCGAAGCCCTGATCCAGCTCTCCAATATCGGCTTTGTGGAAGTATTGCCCCAACGTGGCACCTATGTCTCCAAGTTCAGCATGGATAAAATCCTGCAGGCGCGTTTTATCCGCGAAGCCCTGGAGGTTGCCGTCGTCAGCCACCTGGCATCGGGTATCAGTGAAGATTTACGGCAGGAAGTTGTAGAGGCCTGCGAAAAAATTATTGCAGACCAGAAGCTTGCCGCTGCTGACGATGATCCTATCGCGTTTCAACACCTGGATGACGACTTCCACCAAACCATGGCGAACTACACCCAGTACCCGCGGGTCGCCACCCTGATTGAAGCAGAAAAGGCACATATGGATCGCGTGCGCAGCCTCAGCCTGCATGTCAGCGGCCAATACAAGCGCGTATTGAATCAACACGCGGCGATTGTAAAAGCCATCAAATCCGGTTCAGCGGAAAAGGCGGCCGCCGCTATGAGTGTCCATATGAAGGATGTCTACAATATCCTGGAGGTTATTCCCCAGGAACATCCGGAATATTTTGTATAGGTAACGCCAGCCACCCATTAAAAAACGCAGCGTAAGGCTGCGTTTTTTATAGCAATAACTCATCAAACACCAGGGCTCAAATAGCTGCCAATTTACCGGGCCGGTGCTCCTCGGGTAAGGGGCTGGCAAATGCAACAGATTAGTGCCATCCTCGCCCCTGTCCGATAACAGCCATCGATTCACATGAACCCGTCTACAGGAGTTGACCATGAGTTCTGGAAATTCACATACCCGCATTATCAGTAGCAATCGGGAGGAGAGCTTGCGCCTCGCCTATCGCCAGCACAGCGCCACCCTGCGCGCCTGGTTTGTGGCTTTTGGTGTGGCGTTCCCTTTATTTCTGGCAAGTAATGATCGTATCTGGGACGACTTTTCCGCCCATGAAAATGCCACCTGTACTGCTATCCTGTTTTTTGCCGGTGTTATCCTGCAAGTGGTACTGGCGATTATTGATAAATACACCGATCTCTTTTGTCTAAGTGCGTCCATGGGTCTCAGGAATGCCGACGAATGGGCAGTTAAAATGGGCTGCCTATGGCTTCACTACGACTGGCCCAGTATCCTGGGAGATGTGATTACGCTCCTGCTATTTATCTATGCGGGGTATAACACGATCAACATTCTGCTATAAACCAACCGGGGTTTACTTTATGAAAATCAAAGAGGAAAAACGCAATGGCCATGCCTTCCACCCGATTATGCGCAAGGGTGGCGTGCATGAAAAATCCAACAAGGCCAAGCGCCGGGCGACACGCCAGGACACGGTACGCCAAAGCCGGGAGTGGCGTGACCACTCTCCGGCAAAACCTGCTTGTGCCGCCTGACAAAACGCTATTTTTCTACAAACGCACGTTCAATCACATAGTCCCCGGCAATACCAATGCGCGGCGAGATAACAAAGCCAGCCTTATCCAAAATCCCACAGGTATCATCCAGCATCTGTGGACTACCGCACAACATGGCCCGATCAGTTTCCGGATTCAGTGGTGGCAAACCTATATCACGCAGTAATTTTCCACTGGCCAGTAGATCGGTAAGTCGTCCCTGGTGATAAAAATCTTCACGGGTTACGGTCGGGTAATAAATCAGCTTATTGCGCACTTCTTCCCCCAGGAATTCATGGTTGGGCAGATCCTTGGTAATAAAGTCGCGATACGCCAAGTCATTTACCTGGCGCACACCGTGAACCAGGATAATCTTTTCAAATTTTTCATAGGCCTCCGGGTCCTGGATCAAGCTGATAAAAGGCGCCAAGCCTGTACCTGTAGACAGCAAAAACAAATGCTTGCCCGGCTTGAGGTCGGACAACAACAGGGTACCCGTCGGTTTGCGCCCTACGAATATCTCATCGCCGACTTTTATGTGCTGCAATATGGAGGTTAAGGGCCCATTGGGAACCTTGATACTGAAAAACTCCAGGTGCTCTTCGTAGTTGGGGCTGGCAATGCTGTATGCCCGCAACAAAGGCTTTTCATGCTGGTGCAGGCCAATCATGACAAACTGCCCATTCTCAAAGCGAAACGATTCATCGCGGGTGGTGGTAAAACTAAACAAGCTGTCATTCCAGTGAGTCACTGACAATACTTTTTGGGTATTAAACGCACTCATACGGGGTTTTCCTGCCAAGGGGTTTAATGTGCAGTAGCACGCTCTTTTAACGCCGTCTGCAATTCCGGTAAGGCAGTAAATAAATCTGCCACCAGGCCATAGTCTGCATAGTGAAAAATAGGCGCATTGGGATCGTGATTAATGGCGACCACCAGTTTGCTGTCTTTAATTCCTGCTATGTGTTGCACAGCCCCGGATACTCCCACGGCAATATAAAGGTCAGGGGCAATCACAGTGCCGGTCTGCCCGACTTGCAAATCGTTTGGTGCAAAACCGGCATCCACACAAGCACGGGTTGCCCCTATGGCGGCTCCCAATTGCCCGGCTATGGGAGCCAGCAGTCGCTCGAAGTCATCCCCCAGGCTGCGGCCACCGCTAATCACAACCCGCGCTGATGCCAACTCCGGACGATCTGAATGATGAATGTCATCGCTTATCCAGTGACTGATTGCGCGTGACCGGGGAACAGGCAAGGTAACAATATCGGCATGGCCGTCACCGTGAACCGGCTTGAAGCTGGTCGTACGCACACTGATAATTTGCCGGGATTGGAGATTCTCTATTTGCGAAAAAATATTGCCGGCATATTCAGGGCGAATATAGGTTGCAGGTCCACTGATGTCGATAACATCCATAATGGGTGCAATATCGAGGCGCGCTGCGATTCCGGGCAATACACTTTTACCCAGCACACTGTGGGCACCCAGTATGACCGAATATTCACGGGCAATTTCCAAAACCAGATCTTGTACATCTTCAACCAAGGGGTGGGCAAGATGCTCGGCACTGGCCAATATGATCCTGGCCACGCCAGACAAGCTGGCCGCTTCACGAGCCATCTCATCCACCTGGTTGCCGTACACCAATACATCAATCGGCTGGTTCCAGCGGCTGGCCGCACCGATCAGTTGGGCCATAAAACTTTTTAACTGTTTGCCGTCATGTTCGGCCAGGACTAACACGCTCATTGCAATACCTCCTGCTCATCCAGGACTTTTACCAATTCAGCAACACTGCCCAGCTGCCTCGCCCCCGGTTTTGCGGCTGGCTCTGCTGATTTGATGACACGAAAGCGCGGCGCAATATCTACGCCCAACTCTGCCACCCCCAGCGTCTCGATATTTTTCTTCTTGGCCATCATCAAGTTAGGTAACTTGATAAAACGCGGTTCATTCAGGCGCAAATCCGAGGTCACCACAGCAGGCAACTGCAATTCAATTGTCTGGGTGCCCTTTTCAATTTCACGCGTAACCCTGACCACATTGCCATCCAATTCTATTCGAGAAGCAAATGTTCCCAATCCAACGCCCAACAAGGCCGCCAACATCTGGCCAGTCTGGCCGTAATCCTCACCAACGGCCTGTTTACCCACAAAGATCAGTCCGGGTTGTTCACGCTCCACCATCACACGGAGGATCTTGGCGACTGCCAGGGGTTGCAGAGGCGACGCTGTTTCAACCAACAGGGCGCGATCAGCACCCATGGCATAGGCGTGACGCAAACTGTCCTTTGCATCCGGCCCACCAATCGAAACCGCCAGGATGTCGGACACCAGGCCGCGCTCTTTCAAACGCACCGCTTCTTCCAGGGAGATTTCATCAAAAGGATTCATAGCCCGCCTGGCCTGGCTGAGATCAACCAGGCCAGATGCCGGATCGACCAGGGGCTTCAGGTTGTGATCCACCGTATGCTTAACCGCCACCAACACTTTCATCGCGGGCCTCCATTGATAAGCCACTCATTTTGAACTTGTGGATCATTCTATTTAGCGCTAGCATATTTGTTAAATAGATTATTTATATTTTTTATATACAAAAAACAGATATGAGATACACATTACGCCAATTAGAGATATTCGTTGCCATTGCCCAGCTCGGCAGTGTCTCCCGCGCTGCCGAGCAGATTGCCATATCGCAATCAGCCGCCAGTACGGCGCTTGCCGAGCTGGAGCGTCAATTTGACTGCCAGCTTTTCGACCGTCACGGTAAGTTATTGATTTTGAACGCCTTGGGCAGGAGCTTACTGTCTGCGGCGAGCAGCCTGTTGAGCCAGGCACAGGAAATAGAACAGCTGCTGGAGGGAAAAACGGCGCTGGGTAACCTGAAAGTGGGGGCTACCCTGACCATCGGCAACTACCTGGCGATACTGATTATTAGCGAGTTCATGCAACACCATGCGGAGTGCCATATCGACCTGCAGGTAAAAAATACCAAGCACATACTGCAACAGATCGCCAGCTATGAGCTGGACCTGGGGTTAATTGAAGGCAGTTGCCATCATCCCGAACTGGTTGCCGAGCCCTGGCTGGATGATGAGCTCGCCGTGTTTTGCGCTCCGGGGCACCCACTGGCCAATAGGGCTGAGCCCCATATCGAAGACCTTGTTGCCGCTACCTGGATCCTGCGCGAACAGGGATCCGGTACGCGGGAGACCTTCGATCATGCCATGCGCCATCACGCTTCTGCATTAAAGGTGCGCCTTGAACTGGAACATACCGAAGCCATTAAGCGCGCGGTGGAATCCGGTTTGGGGATAGGGTGTATTTCACGCCTGGCCTTACGCGATGCCGTCCGTCGCGGCAGCCTGGTCGAAATCAAAACCCCCATGCTGGATTTGCAGCGACAATTCATGTTTGTCTGGCACAAAAACCGCTACCAGACACCTGCCATGATTGGTTTCCTGGACTATTGCCGTTCACTGACAGGCCACCTGAAAACCGGTGATGATCTTTTGTTGCCGGCCACGACCTGATTCCCACAACACCTGTTACTTACCACCAACCCCGGTTGAGATAGCTATGACACAGCGCGATCAGATGGAATACGATGTTGTGATTGTCGGTGCTGGCCCCGCAGGACTCTCTGCCGCAATTCACCTTAAGCAGTTAGCCGCACAACACGCGCGTAAAATCAGCGTCTGTGTATTGGAAAAAGGGGCGGAGATAGGTGCACATATTGTCTCTGGTGCGGTGATAGACCCCATTGCATTGAATGAATTGATTCCCGACTGGAAGGAAAAACAGGCTCCAGTGACCAACCGGGTTACACAAGACCATTTTTGGTGGCTCGGTGAAACAGCGCAATTTCAATTTCCATCGACCCTGCTCCCTCCCCTGATGCACAACCAGGGTAACTACATTATTAGCCTGGGGAAATTATGTCGCTGGCTCGGCACCCAGGCAGAAAACCTGGGCGTGGATTTATTTCCCGGCTTTAACGCCAGGGAAATACTCTACGGCGACGACGGCAGCGTAAACGGTGTAATCACCGGCGATATGGGCATCGCGCGCGATGGCAGTCATAAGCACACCTTTTCTGCCGGTATCGAACTGCATGCGCGCTACACCCTGATAGCGGAAGGCACCCGTGGCTCCCTGACAAAATCCCTGGAGCAGGCATTCAATTTGCGCGAACACAGCGGCCCGCAAAAATACGGATTGGGTTTCAAGGAGATCTGGCAGGTTAACCCGGAGCGGCATCAACAAGGTTGTGTTATTCACACCCTGGGCTGGCCACTCAATAACGACACAGGTGGCGGCGGGTTTATTTATCACCTGGAAGACAACAGGGTAGCCATAGGGTTTGTGGTACACCTGGATTATCCCAACCCTTACCTCAATCCCTTTGAGGAGTTTCAGCGCTTTAAAAGTCATCCCGCTATTCGCCCCCTGCTCGAAAACGGGCAGCGCCTTGGTTATGGTGCGCGCACGATTAACGAAGGCGGTATCCAGTCCCTGCCCTCATTGATATTCCCCGGTGGCGCACTGATCGGATGTTCTGCCGGGTTTGTTAACTTAGCGCGAATTAAGGGCACCCATAACGCGATTAAATCCGGCATGCTTGCCGCAGAATCCATTATGGAAACCCTGGCCGACCAGCAGGCTCCCTTGCTGCACAGTTATCCGGAAAAACTCCGGGCCTCCTGGTTATGGCAGGACCTTTATAAGGTACGCAACGTAAAGCCGGCGCTTTCAACCTGGGGGACAATCGGCGGACTCCTCTATGCGGGAACAGATATGTGGCTGCATACGCTAGGCTTGCGCCTGCCCTGGACGCTCAAACATAAAAAGGCAGACCATGAAAGCCTGGTAACAGCAACCAAGGCAGAGCCAATCCACTATCCCGCACCCGACAGGAAAGTTACATTTGATCGCCCATCGTCGCTTTACTTGTCCAATATCCACCACGAAGAAGATCAGCCCATTCATTTAACATTGGCCGACCCCGAGCTTCCCATTGCGTATAATCTTGCACACTATGCCGCACCGGAACAGCGTTATTGCCCGGCGGGTGTCTATGAAATTATCCAGAAAGACCACCAGGATTTCTTGCACATCAATGCCGCCAATTGCATCCATTGCAAAGCCTGCGATATCAAGGACCCCTTGCAAAATATCACCTGGGTTCCCCCCGAGGGAGGCAGCGGCCCCTTCTATGACGCCATGTAACCTAACCGGGCTTAATCTGTACCACCATGCACATACACCATAAACATGGTAATTTGACGCTATCTTTTACCGCTTAACTGACCGTTAATCCCAGCTCGATTGCCATGAAACCATTAAAAAATATGCTGTTTTGGCCCGTTTTATTTATCAGCCAAACTATTGCCCTGGCCCTGCTCTGCTGGCATTTACTCGCGCAGGTACATTTTGCCTACCCGGCAGGCTATCAATTGCTCGACCTGCAAAGCCATATTGCCGAATTCGCACCGCTCAATCGCCATAAGGATGATTTTGAATTGGCAACCAAAGAAGACCATTGGCGTTTATTTGGTGAAATCAGCGATGCAGTGCAAAACCACGGCGAAGGCCTGCGCGATATTCGCTATAGATTGGCAAATGGAGAGACAACGGCATTCATGCACGAGGCAGAAATTATCCACTTGCAAGATGTCGCCAATGTCATTGATATTTTTTACATGACCGGTGCAGTCTGCTGGCTGCTCTGGCTAATCACCCTTGCCATCGCCTACTGGCAACGTTTTAGTCTGCCATCACCGCGAAAAATCCTGCTGGGTTTCATTGGCAGCTTATTGGTGCTCAGTTTGATTATTATCGCCATAGGGCCGACCAGCGTATTTTATTGGTTACATGTACAGATTTTTCCCGATGAGCATCAATGGTTTTTCTATTATCAGGATTCGCTGATGACAACCCTGATGAAGGCACCCGATATCTTTGCGTTCATCTGTGTATTACTGGTCCTGCTCTTAACGCTTTTTTGGGGCGCGAGCTTTTGGGGGATGAAAACCTTACTCTCAAAACCGGAAATTAACGCACCACCGCCGGCAAAGAACACACGAGCGACGAACACAAAGGCAGCGAAAAAAAATGCCCACCCAAAGCCAGGCCAATAGTTGCCTGGCTTTTTACACTCAAACACTTACACCTCAACGTCCAGCGTTTACTGCAAGCTGTGTGCTTCCAGGCTCACCAAGCCATCAATACCCGCCGGGTTATTGCCCTCTCCCTGCACCACTACATTCAACTGGCGCAGCCCTTGGCCAGCCGGTAAATTCAAACGCAATTCACCGGCGGCATAGTGCGTTTTTTGACCCAGTAATTTGCCATCCAGCCAGACCTCTGCCTTACCGGTAATGCGCCGGAAATGAATACTGGCCTTGCCATCGGATAAATCCTGGCGCGCGGTGAAATGGGTACGGTATAAACGCCAGCTGCCACCCTGGTTTTCACCCTGCGCGGGAGGATGTTCCAGCATGGGAACCTGTCCCCAGCCCCAGGTGTTCATATCGTTATCGGCTACCACTTGCAGTGGATCGGGGCGAGCCAGGCTCGCGGGCGAAAAGCGCCAATAATGCAACAGGCTGAGCACTGCGGTTGGTGCGACAAACGGCACCGGGGCTACCGCCTCTACCGGAATATCCAGGTGCGCTGTTTTTAACCCTGGTGCGCGGGCAGTGATACTCAACTTGCCACTCGACTCAGCATGGGATTGCACAATCAATTGCGCCAGCCCATTAAATAATGTGCGGCGGCTGCCCTTTTCATCCTCGTGGGAATTGGGGTCGCCATTGCCATGGCCAATGGATTTACCGGCCCCCTTAATCTCAAAGGTCACCCGCGGGCTCGCAACCGGGACAGCGCGGCCTTGGGCATCCAATGCACGCAGGGTAATCGGCATAGCATCCCGGCCATCGCCTTTAAGCGCCGTGCGATCCGGCATTAATTCCAGGGCAATGGCTTCACCGGTCGTTTCCACCTGTGTGTGCGCCACTTCCTGATCACCGTTATAGGCAATCGCTTCGAGTGTTCCCGGCACATAGCTAACGTCGAAAAAATTCATGCGATAGGGATCGACAAGCTGCTCACCCAACACACGACCATTGAGCAACAGTTTTACCCGCTCGCTATTACTCATCACCATCACGCGGATCTTTTCACCTTCTTTACCGGCCCAGTTCCAGTGGGGTGCAATATGTACCAGCGGACGGTCTTTAATCCACTGCACCTGGTGGATGTAATAAGCCGTTTTGGCAAAACCATTTAAATCCATAATGCCAAAAAACGAACTGACGGAAGGCCACTCATGAGGTGTAGGTTCACCGCGGTAATCAAAGCCAGTCCACACAAAACCGCCGGCAACGTAAGCGCGCGTATCAATTGCCTGCCAGGCATCGCGATGACTGTTACCCCAGTAGGCAAAGTCATCATCGTAGCTGGCAATAATGTGTTTATCCGGATCTGTGACAAATTCGCCGCGCGTCATAAATGCCGAGGTATCTTCCGAGCTGGTAAACGGCATATGCGGATTGGCAGTGTGATAGCGGTCATAATCAGGCACCTGGTAATTTGCGCCCAATACATCGACAGCATGGGAGACATTAAGCGGCGTAAAGAATCCGCCATTCATAGCCGCCGTTACCGGTCGGGTGTCATCCAGTGCTTTTACCGCAGCGGTCATGCGACGCACCATTTCATAACCAACCTCGCTGCCCTGCACAGGTTCTTCATTAAAGACCGACCACAACATAATACTGGGATGATGGCGGTCGCGGCGTACCATCCATTCCAGTTGCTTCAGGTAATCCGGGGAGGGATTGAAGTTGCGGTTTTCATCCATCACCACAAACCCCATGCGATCAGCCATATCCAGTACTTCCGCAGCGGGGGCATTGTGTGCAAAGCGGATGGCATTAACACCCAATTCCTTCAAGCGACGCAAACGGTATTCCCATATGGAATCCGGCACTGCCACCCCCACACCAGCGTGGTCCTGGTGGATGCACACGCCCTGTAATTTCACGTGTTGGTCATTAAGGAAAAAGCCGCGCTGTGCATCAAAACGGATACGGCGAAAACCGGTATGCAAACTGGTTTCATCGATAACCTTGCCCTCCAGCTCCACGCGGGTGTGCACACGGTAAAGCGCTGTGTTGTCTATTGACCAGAGTTGGGGATGGTTAATCCGCACGGGTAAATCCACCTGCTGGTGCGCCAACACATCCACCTGGGCAGCTGCCTTTTTACTGGCTACCTTTTTACCCTGGGGATCAAAAACGTCTACCCTGACTGTCACCTCCGCAGGCTGTTTACCGCTGTTGTACAAGCTGACATCAACAGGGATTTCCCAGCGATTGTTACCCCGCTCACGCGGCGTCGCATGCACGCCATCAGTCACAATGTGCACCGGACTGCGCTTGACCAGCCAGGCATGGCGATAGATACCGGCCCCCTCGTACCACCAGCCCTCCATCTGCTCCGCATCCACACGGATGGCGATGGTGTTAAGCGCGTCGCCATAGCGCAGATAGGGGGTGATATCGATATAGCTGGCGTTGTAACCCGACCAATTGCGATGCACAGGATTACCATTCACCCACAGGGTTGAGTGGGTCGCTATAGCGTCGAACTGCAATTCAAAATGGCGACCGCGATCAGCGTCCTCTACCCGCAAATAGCGCCGATACCAACCTATGCCACGCGGCCTGTAGCCCTGGGAAACATTGGCATTGGGGTCGAATGGTCCCTCCACGGCCCAATCGTGGGGCAAATCCAGCTTGCGCCAATGGGAATCATCGTATTCCAATGCTGCCGCCCCACCGGCATTGCCAGCCTTGGCGTTGTTATAGCTCGCGCCATGGCCTTTGATCTCGGGAAAAGGCACATCACCCAAATGAAACAGCCAGCCGCGATTGAGCGATAAGCGCTCGCGGGCCGATTCGGCAACCACGTCAGCAACAACGAGGGAAGGAAAACTGAGTAATAGCAGCAACCAGTATTGCCACAGGCGAGATGGGGCCATCGGGAGACTCCTTGCAGAATCTGTTATTAGATGCCACCCATTAAATCATATAAATAAGGAAAAATAAAAAGGCGGTCGCCTTCATCAACTCATTTGAATCCAGCGCCGCAAGCAAGGAGAGGGGCACGGAAGCGGTGCTATCCGCTTCCGGTAATCATGAATTAGCGGATAGTTCCCAGTACGTTGATCAGCTCACCATTCGCGGTGTCACCACTCAACTCCCAGAAGAAAGTACCACCGAGATTTTGCTGGTTAACATAGTCCATCTTGCCGGTCAGCGTCTGGGGTGTATCAAAGCTCCACCATTCGTTACCGCACTTGGCATAGGCAGTACCGGCAATGGTATAGGTTGTCGGACACTTGGTTTTCAGCACCTTGTAATCCTCGATACCCGCCTCATAGGAGCCTGTAGCCGCACCGGTTGCAGAACCGCCGGGAGCCAGTTGGGTAACACCGTTCCAACCGCGACCATAGAAACCAACACCCAGCAGGATCTTGTTAGCCGGAATACCTTTCGACTTCAGCAGCTGCACAGCATTGTCAGATTGGTAACCGGCAATCGGAATACCCGAGTATTCATAAAGTGCAGAGTGAGGAGCCGTCGGACCGGTCTTATCCCAGGCACCAAAGAAGTCATAGGTCATAGGCATGTAGAAATCGACATACTGTGCCGCACCGGCGTAATCGGCCGCATTGATTTTCGCCGCACCGGCGCCAATCGCAGAGGTCACCAGGTTGCTGCTGCCAAAACGGGCGCGCAGGGCTTGCATCAGGGTTTTGTACGATGCAAAACCGCTGGTATCACAAACCAGGCCACACTCGTTGGGGTATTCCCAGTCGATATCGATACCGTCAAACACATCGGCCCAACGCGGATCTTCCACCAGGTTGTAACAGGAGTTGGCAAACGCTGTCGCATTTTGTGATGCCTGGCCAAATCCGCCCGACCAGGTCCAGCCGCCGAATGACCAGATCACTTTCAGGCCGGGATACATCTGCTTGAGTTTGCGCAACTGGTTAAAGCTGCCGCGCAGTGGTTGGTCCCAGGTATCGGCAACACCGTCCACGCTATCTGCTGCGGTATAGGCACGCTCGTAATCGGCATAGGCATCACCAATAACACACTGGCCATTCTGCACATTACCAAAGGCGTAAAGGATGTGGGTCAGCTTGGCAGCAGAACCACTGGTATGGATATTTTTCACGTGATAATTGCGTGCATACACGCCCCACTGGGCAAAATAGCCAACCACTTTTTTGCCACCGGGATTCACCGAACTACTGGAAGATGCCACAGAGGAAGAACTTGAAGACACTGCGGATGAAGCCACAGAAGACGATACAACAGAGGAGGACACCACGGATGAAGACGATACAACAGAGGAGGACACCACGGATGAAGACGCTACCGATGAAGATCCACAACTGCCCTGTGCAGCCCAGACACCATCAGGACCTGAATTAGTTGCCGGATCTTGCCCCTGGGTCCACCACTTGGCCTGGTATTTCACACCATTGTGCGAAACCTGGTTGCCACCGGTGTAAACCGCCGTTGAATTCCAGGCAGATAAGCCGCCACAACCGACAACAGAGGATGTCGAACTTGCCACAGAACTGGCTACAGAGCTGGAAACTACAGAAGAGACACTCACGGAAGAGGAACTGCTGGAGGTACCAGAGCAACTGCCCAGGCCACTCCAGGCATTCGTCCATGCCCAACCTGAACCAGGTGCATAAGGCCCGCCTACCGTACACCAGCCACCCACCGTACATTGGTACGCAGAGCCACCGTTTTGCACAATAGCGCCAGTCGCATAACTACTGCCATCCTGATATTGGGCCACGCCACTACAATTGTAGGCGTAGGCTTTGCTGACCAGAACTGCGGGTAGCAGCGCCGACAGCATTAGGGTCTTAACAAGTTTCATAGTGTTTTCCTCAACGTTTTTATATAAATACGGTGGTTGATAAACAGACTTCTGCCGTACAGACAGCCTGCTGATAATGGATTGTGAACAACACTCTGTGAGGGCGATCCCACCCTCGACTCCTTGCCAAGCGATTAAGTTTTTTTGTTATTTCTCAGGCAAAACAATCCCACCCAGCTAAAAAGTGCAGCCGGATCACGTAGACGTTTGCGGAAAACTCTCTCATTAACTCCATTTCCAACATCTGGAAACCGATTAATGATTACAACGATGTCTCATACAGAGACGGTTACATACAACCTTGTAGGACAGCATACAAATACTAAAAAAAGCAGCGTTTTATCGGATTAATCACAGCTTGGTGTTATTGCTCGCGTGCCGTAATTAACCACTGGTGATGATGAAAATACACCCAGCTGGACAACGTTGTCAACAACATGTAACAAACTTGGCGTAAACGTCACATTTTGAAACGCGATTCACATCAGCAGTGCATGCCAGTCACTTTTTGCCCCATAAAAAAGCATACTTATTGCGCGCTAACACAACAATAAACAAACAGGCGACAAGAAAACGCCCCTGATTGCAGCAGGAATTACAGGGGCGAAAAAAGGGGAGAAAAGTGGAAGGTTATTACGCGTATAACCACCGACAATCAGCGGCGGGATTTTTTAATAAGGTCATAGGCCGCCTGGATTTCCTGGGCACGTTCAGTCGCCGCTTTTACCATATCATCCGGTAAGCCCTGCCCGATCAACTTATCCGGGTGGTATTCACTCATGAGTTTACGATAAGCCTTTTTCAGTTCGGCATCGCTGACACCAGGCTCAACCCCCAAAGCTTGATAGGCCAGCTGCAATTCATCAATCGCCGGTTTCTGATAATGGCCTTGATCGCGATACCCGGAACGAAATGCGTGTTGTGCGTTGAGCATGCGCAACAGCTGCTCAAAAGCAAAACCGGAAAAACCCAACTGCCCTGCCACATGCCGCAACACCCGCGCTTCCTGCTCATCCAGTTGCCCGTCCGCCATGGCAAGGTTAACCAGGTAAACCAATAACATCTGGCTGAGATTCGGGCTTGCACCGCAAACTTGCTGGAATTGCGCCAGGGTTTGGGCAATCACAAAATCTGCAGAGGTGCCTTGCTTGAACAGCTGTATAGCGTCGCGCCGATGCTCTGCCGTCAATCCCATTTTGGTCATCAGCGACTCTGTCAGGGCAATTTCTGTTTCGCTCACCCGACCGTCGGCTTTTGCCAGATGCCCCATTAACGTAAAGGTAGTTTCAAAAAAATTACGCTGGATTTTCTGTCGTTGTTCATCGCTTAACGGTGGTTTTGCATTGCGTTTTTTGTCCCAGAAAAAATGCCCGAACAATGCCCCCAACAACCCACCCAGCAGATTGCGCGACAACAGGGTTCCAAATAAAAAGCCTAAAATTTTTCCAATCATGAATAAGGTTTTCCACTCATCAATACAATAATAATGCAATAAACAACACGCTTATCAGGAACTGCAGGAAAGCATTGAGCACCCGGCTTTATGCCTGGCCCACTCAGGGCGTTTGGCAAAATACCGGTCAAATTCGGGTTGTTCATCGTAGGGGTTGCGCAACAGTGTCAACAACTGCTGGACCTCGTTGTAATCCCCCTGGGTCGCTTTATCAATGGCTTGCTGTGCCATGTAATTGCGCAATACATACTTGGGATTGGTGCGATTCATCAATGCACATCGCTGCACCTCCGTCCATCCGTTCATAACAACATCCTGCTGTATACGCCGGGCGTAGTCCATCAGCCATTGGCGCAGCATCGCAACTTGTGTCGCATCAGGAGTTTGGTAGCAGGCAGGCAAGAAGTGCGTTAATAGATATTCGTTACTGGCGTCAAGTAAATCGACAGATGCAATACTTGCCAGGCGCCGATAGAAAATCGTCATATCCATTTCGGTAGATTGCAAAACTGCCAATAGCGATTCCACCAGTGGCTGATCTGTTTCCTGCCGGAACTGACTTAAGCCCAGCTTAGCGGCCATATCCTGTTGCGAGCAGGCTTCGTATTGCGCACGAAAATATTCCAGTCCCGCTTGCAGAGGCTCTACTTCATTGATCAGGGGATAGATAGCATTTGCCAACTGAGCCAGATTCCAAAGGGCAACACGCGGCTGGTTTCCATAGCGATAGCGGCGGCCCTGGGCATCGGTGGTATTGGGTGTCCAGTCCGGGTCGTAGCCTTCCAGCCAACCATAAGGCCCGTAATCAATGGTTAACCCAAGGATTGACATGTTGTCGGTGTTCATCACGCCGTGCACAAATCCGACCCGCATCCAGTGTGCCATTAACTGTGCGGTGCGCTTACAAACGTCCTGGTACCAGCGCAAATAGGTGTGCTTATCCGGTGTATTGCCTTCAAGCAACGCGGGAAAATCTGCACGAATAGTAAAATCCACTAACTGGCGTAAAAGATCAATGTCGCCACGGGCAGAGAAAATTTCAAAATTGCCGAAGCGGGTAAATCCGGGAGCGACACGGCAGACAATTGCACCAGGCTCCCACTGGGGATTGCCGTCGTAGAACATATCGCGCCTTACCAACTCGCCCGTTGTCACCAGGCTAAGGGCGCGGGTGGTCGGTACGCCCAGATGATGCATAGCCTCGCTGCATAAAAACTCACGCAGGGAAGAGCGCAATACCGCCAGGCCATCAGCTGTGCGCGAATAGGGCGTCGGACCAGCACCTTTGAGTTGCAACGTCCAATGCTCACCGCGCTGATTGATGACTTCGCCCAAATTAATGGCGCGCCCATCCCCCAGTTGTCCGGCCCAATTGCCAAATTGGTGTCCGCCATAACAACACGCATGGGGCTCCATACCCGGTAATAAGCTATTACCGGCAAAAACCTGGGTAAATTCCGGCTGCGCCAGGATATCCGCGCCCAGATCCAGCAGGTCAGCAACGTCCTGTGCAGCCATGATCAACTGTGGCGCACTGACAGGGGTGGGAGTTACACGGGAATAAACCGCACCAGTGACCTGGCGGCGATAATTTTCAACAACAGGATCGGCAGGAAGTTCACGCACCAGACGGTTATCGAAGCGCAGATGCGCCAGGGAGCGAAGGGTCATAACCACAACTCAAACAGAGACTCGCCGAGTTTATCACCCCGTCGATTGACCTGCACTCCAACAGGGGGCAATGGGCAACCCCACCCTTGGTATCTGTCCAAGGAGACCTGGTGAAAAACCATCTATCGGCCAAGGGGCTGAACTCCATCACAGAACGCTGGTGTTAGGACAATTTTTGATGCCATTTCAATTGTTCATGAGCCCAAGTTCATCCATAAAAATGGATTGTCGTCAAAATTTTTTGTTTTCCCTTAAAGCTGCTGCACCAAAATCGTCAAAACTACCTTCGCCGAAAAGTCAAAATTCCATCTTTTGGGGTATCAAATGCAAACTGTGACGACAAAATGTTCATTTCGTGACTTTTTGCACCAGTGCCCCTGGAAATTTTGCGAAGTGAATCACACTTTTTTATGCGATCTTGAGCAAATATAACTTCCACACAAGTATCAGTACCAACCTCTCCTCACTCTCATGATGGTATTGATAGGCGTGAAAATATAATTATTAGCGACAAAACATAACGACAAAAAGCAATAGCAGCCGTGAGAGGCAAAGCGTTAATCGCGAGAAGTACCCTGTAAGGTGACCTTTGTTTCCCGGTCGTTTTACACCCTCATCAACCAACCATAATCGTTTTTGTGCCGCACACAAAGCGCAGTGGTTTCTATTGACTTAAAAAATCGTTGACCCTTTAGCACCCTGCCGTCTCTCTTCGTTGTTCGGCGTTGTGTTAATGAAAAATGTTAGCGCAATCATTTCACACTTGTAGTGATGATTGATTCACAAACAACAATAGAACAATCGGATTAGCCAATGAAAACCCTAATTGTTTATGTTCACCTGCTGGCGGCTTGTGTCGCTGTGGGCATTTTATTGATGCAGGACCTGGCATTAGCCAAAACGCGCGGCAAGCCCTTGTCGCATCAGGGAATTAAGGAGCTGACACGCGCGGCAGAAATTATTTCGCTGTCGCTTATCGTGCTTTGGATTTCCGGATTGGCATTGGTGTTGATTGGCTATATCGAAAACCCTCAGGAGTATCTGCTGAATCAGAAACTCTGGGCCAAATTCACCGTTGTTGCAGTCCTGACGCTTAACGGCGTGGTTCTGCATCATTTCAGTTTCCCGCGCGTAGTGTCCAATCGCGGCATTCTGGGACTGGGCAATATCGAAAAAGTCCTGGTAGTGCTTAGCGGCGCTATTTCTACCATCTCCTGGCTATTCGCCTGTTATCTGGGGATTGCACGTCCCTGGAACCACACCGTCGAATACAGCTTTGTCATGTTCGTGTACCTGGGACTGCTTGGCCCTGCCTGCATCCTGGCCTGCACCCTCATCCACTCCCTCAGTACCGGCAAAGGTCTGGGTATGAGCCGACGCGAAGAAGAGCCGACATCGATGCTCTCGGAGTCAATGCCACTAGGCAAACGCGTTCCTAAAGCCTGAGGTATCGATTTGTTTCACCGCTCGAATCGGCGCAGTTTCGGGCTCTTTTTACCCTTCGACAGGTCCCGTGGTGCCTACTGGTTGTTTAACACCGCGGGTTGTTGATGATCCATTGCCGGGCTTGCTCGGCATTTACTTACGAGGAAGACACTATGAGTAGTTTTACAGCCTCTGCGATCAACCCGCGCCTAAGGGGCAGGCTAGCGCGATCCCTTTGTGCGCTGGGGATTTCCCTGGCAAGCGCCGCTCTTTCCACACAGGTTTATGCCGGTTGCCAATACGTGGTAACCAACCAGTGGAATAACGGCTATACCGCCAGCATAAGAATAACCAACACAGGAACAAGTCCCATCAATGGCTGGAACGTGAGTTGGCAATACAGCGGCGATAACCGCCTTACCAGTAGCTGGAACGCTAATTTCAGCGGCTCCAACCCCTACTCGGCATCGAACCTGAATTGGAACGGCACTATCCAACCCAACCAGACGGTTGAATTTGGATTCCAGGGCAGCAAAGGCAATGCGACAGCGGAAGTACCGCAAGTCACCGGTGCAGTGTGTGGCAGCACGCCCTCATCGTCATCGAGTTCATCTGTTCCGGTAAGCTCTTCCAGTGCTTCGTCAGTATCCTCATCGTCTTCCAGCGCTATCGTTAGCAGCAGCTCCAGTTCGGTGGCGAATAACATCAGCTGGGATCTGGATAGCACGACGTCTTACCTGAACTTTGTAACAACCAAAAACCTCCACAACGTTGAAATCCATACCTTTGGCACACTGACAGGTTCTATCAGTACCGCCGGTGTCGCGACTGTGACGATTGATATGAATAGCGTGAGTACCGGTGTTGCCTTGCGCGATCAACGTGTGCGCGATCTGCTGTTCCAAACAGCAACCTATCCAACAGCCACCATCACCGTGAATGTTCCCAGCAGTTTGCTGAGCACATTAGCTGCCGGACAAACCACACAAACCGACCTGAGTGCCAACGTTAACCTCCACGGTGTGAGTGCAACGGTGACAACTCGTGTATCGGTACAACGCTTATCCAGTTCACGTGTTCTGGTTCAAAGCATGGCACCGGTTGTAACGCGCGCCGCCGACTTTAATTTAACCGACGGTGTGGAAGCCCTGCGTTCGATTGTCAATCTGTCGTCAATCAGTGCGGCAGTGCCTGTGGATTTCGCGCTTGTGTTTAACGCGCGCTAACTGGACGAGGCGAAAGAGAATCTATCATGAAAAATTTACTTAAACTCTCGATGCTCTCCCTGGGTTTGATTGCCTCCGGCAGTACCCTGGCGCAAGGTGCATGTAGTGTTAGCTATACAACAACCAACAGTTGGGGTAACGGTGCCCAGATCAACGTTGCGGTAAAAAATAATGGTGCAGCCGTTAGCAGCTGGGAAGTGTGCTGGACATTTAACGGCAGCGAAGTTATTGCCAATATGTGGGATGGCACCTTCACCGCCAGTGGACAAAACGTCTGTGTCAAAAACGCAGGCTACAACGGCAACCTGGCTAGTAACGCGACCGTGCAATTTGGATTTATTGTTAATAATCCAGGCAGCCAGGCACCTGGCGGTTACACCCTGAACGGTGCAAGCTGCGATGGCACAACCCCCAGTAGCAGCAGTTCGTCCAGCAGCAGCGCTCCACCATCCAGCAGTTCCGTCTCCAGCAGCAGTAGCAGTGTTGCCCCCACGGTTGCCCGCTGGTTGTTGGACGCCACCAAATCCAGTTTCCATTTTGTGACGGTAAAAAATATCAGCACAGCGGAAACCATGACCTTCAGCCAATTGCAGGGTACTGTTGCCACCAATGGCAGTGCGACACTGACCATTCCCCTGGCAACCATTTCCAGTGGTGTTGAAATCCGCAACACCCGTATGCAAACGCTGTTGTTTGAATCAGGCTACTTGCCCAGCTTGCATTTCACTACGCAATTGGACACCAGTGCATTGGAAAGCCTGGCAGCCGGTAGCATGCAGGTACAAAGCCTGACCGGTAACCTGATCCTGCACGGCGTCAGCAAAGCTGTCACGTTTGATGCAACGATTGTGAAACACAGCAATACCAGCATCAGTGTATCGCCGCGTCGTCCTATCGTGATCAACAGTGCTGATTTCGAATTGAACGCCGGTGTAGAAGCCCTGCGTGCGATTGCCAATCTAAGCAATATCGGTGAACGCGTACCTGTGTATTTCAAAATGTTCCTGACACGCGATAACCCAACCAACGTTGCGGCAATTGTATTGCCCACCGCGCCGGCTGCGCCCCAAAGCCTGCAGGGCAGTGTAAGCCAGGGCAATGGCAATGCCACGTTGACCTGGGCGGATGTGAGCAATAACGAGTCCGGTTTCCTGGTGCGTCGCTTAGGTGCAGATGGTCGCTGGACAACACAAACCAACCTGCCAGCCAATACCTCCTCTTATATCGATAGCCTGCTTTCTTCACCCGGCAGTTACGACTACAAGGTGATCAGCTATCGCGACAGTGTGCCCTCAACACCCAGTGCGGCCATTACCCTGGTATACAACGATGGAACAGGCAGCTCATCATCCAGCAGTGTTCCACCTGGCAGCAGCTCCAGTTCATCCAGCAGCACTAACGGCACTGGCTCAAGCAGCAGCAGTAGTTCTACCGGTTATCTGGTTGGCGATGCAACACGCGGTGCAAACCTGTGGAATACCCAAACCTGCGTGGCTTGTCACGGTGTCGACGGTGAGCGCAATGCATCCGGTACGCCAGCATTGACCCCGCTCAATCCAAACCGCGATCTCTATCGCCACAGCCGTGATACCCAGGACCGTGCACTGAGAGACTTCATTTCCATGTGGATGCCGCAAGGTAATGAAGGCAGTTGTACTGGCCAGTGCGCCGCTGATATTGAAGCCTTTATCCGCACCTGGCGCCGTCCCAGTGATGGTATCCCGGACAATCCGGTTTCCTACTTCTCCTGTCCGTCAAACGCATCTACCTATGGCCAGCGCACACTGCGTCTGCTGACCAAACAGGAATACCAGCGCTCTGTGCGCGATCTGGTGGGTTACCAGGAAGATGTTATCTCTCGTTTGCCCGATGATTTTATTACCGGCTCCTTCGTGAATAACAATACCTTGCTGGTTGACAGGTCCCGTTACACCAGTTATTTGTCCACTGCTGAGCGTATTGCAACTAACGTTGCGACTCGCTGGAACGCTGTCTTGAGTTGTACACCCAGCACAACCTGTGCTGACCGCCTGGTTAGCGAACTCGGCCCACGCATTTTCCGCCGCCCATTAACAACAGAGGAAACCAGTGCTTATCAAGCGGTTGCCCGAGGCACTGCTGCAGGCCGTACACCAGCACAGGGGATGGAAATCGCCTTGGCCGCCATGCTGTCTTCCCCACAATTCCTGTATCGCTCGGAATTGGGTGACGCCAGCGGTAGTGGCGTGTACAAACTCAACGGCTATGAGATGGCAACCTACCTCAGTTATACCCTCACAGGTACTACGCCCAGTACTACATTGCTGGCAGCGGCAGGTCGTGGTGATTTGAATACCGTCGCCGGTATTCGCCAGCAAGCTGCAAGCCTGTTAAACACTACCAATACCCGTGAGTTACTGAATGACTTCGTAAACCGCTGGCTGGGCACCGATCAGTTGGAAACCAAAGAAAAAACCGGCGTATCCAACTTTGGCACCCTGGCAAATGACATGAAACTGGAGCTGGGTAAAAACTTCGCCCACGCAATGCTGGACAGCAGCTCTACCTTCGCGTCAATTTACAACCCGAGCTACACCCATGTTAACCAGCGCCTGGCTTCACTCTACGGTCTGTCCTACACCAGTAGCGGTGCCGATGCCGATGGCTTTGTGCGCACAGCGGCCAGCGAGCGCGGCGGTATCCTGATTTCCGGTGCCTTCCTGTCTCGCTACGCCAGTGCAACCGATGCCAACCTGGTTACCCGCTCTGTTGCCATTCGTCGCCGGATGATGTGTCAGGATATTCCTGAGCCACCCTCAGGTGTAAGCCTCGACCGTGAAGCCCTGGCTGCGCGCGACAAGGAATTCTTCGAAGATCCGCGCACAACCCAGCGCATGATCTTCGACAGGATTACATCCGGTACCAGTTGCTCCAATTGCCATGGTGAAATCATTAACCCATTGGGCGGTGCATTGGAAAACTACGATACCCTCGGTCGTGTACGCACTGTGGATTTGAAAGGCAATGCGATTGTATCTACCGGTACATTCTTCTCGCCCTTCCCACAATTGCAGTTCCTCAACGACCCGGATCGTGTAATTCACTCACCTGCCATCCAATTTAGCGGTGGTAAGGATCTCGCGCGCACCATCGTTGAAGACCCAATGGTATCCGGCCTGGCACAGAGCTGTCTGGCAACCCAGTTCATGAGCTACAGCTCGGGTATCCACTCGATCTTCCTGATTGACTCCACCAGAAATGTCGGCTACGCACGCATTAGTAAAGAGGAAGAAAATGCCTATCGCTGCGGCATTACTAACTTGACCAACGTGCTGACCACCCGTGGCCCACGTGCCATGCTCGAAGAAATTTCGGCATTGGATTCTGTGATTTACCGGCAAGAGTGGGCGCGCTAATGCGCGCCCCATCAAGCTCGCCTTGTTAACGAATTGGAGTAAATAACATGAGATATAAAGACTGCTTCGACAAAGAACGCAGAGACTTCCTGAAAGTCGTCAAACATGCCGGTATATCTGCGGGATTAATTAAGGCTTCTTCTTTGCTTGCCGGTGTTATGCTGGCGCGCACAGCGGAAGCACAATCAGGCACGCCGACCAAACACTGTTTGGTATTTTCCGGTGGCGGTTGCCATCCGGATAAGTGGTTCCCATCCGGCTCCACGCTGCCAGTACAATCTGCCCAATTGCAGTCCCACTACAGCCGTATTGCACTGTTGCGCAATGCTTCACTCAGCGGTGCGGGCCATGGGGTTATGTTCCACCGCTTTAATAACGGCAGTTGGTCCGAGGACAGCTTCGATGTAAACCTGGGGCGCACCATCGGTGCCAACTATCCGGTGAGGTACCTGAACGTAGGTACTACAGCAGAATCTGCATTAAGCCGTGAAGGTTTTAATGGCAAACCCATTATTACCAGCCCACAGGCGGCATTGGACATTCTGTTTTCCGGTGGCTCTGGCGGTGGCAGTAGCAGCGGTAGTACAACCCCAAGAAAATCTGTGGTGGACTTGCACTATACTGCTATCAGCAGTTTGAGAACCAAACTGGGGCAGCACGAAAAAGACAAGCTGGACAGTCACTTCACAGCGATTCGTGAAATCGAAGACGCCCTGGATACCGGTACAAATCCGGGAGGCTCATGTCCACAACCACCAAGTACGGCAGTGACTGGTTTTGACGCCTTGTCAAAACTGCACACGGATATAGTGGCCCTTGCCCTGGAGTGCAATCTTACCGCGTCAGTCTCTATCGCTTTCGGTACCGATGCGCATACCCACTTCCTGGATGTACTTGGCCGCGAATCGCACCAGTCGCACCACAACCAGGGCAATATGCCACTCGCTTACACAGAGGATATTGCGTACATGCAAGGCTTAACCAAAAACCTGTTTGATAAATTCAATGCGAAGGGTTTGTTAAGCTCTACCATTGTGACCCAGGTATCTGACATGGGCGATGCCGACTCCCACGGTAACAGCAATGTGCCAATGCTGGTTGCCGGTGCGGGTATCACCGGTGGCAGGGTCATCGATATTGGCGGTAGAACCCAGTCCGAGCTCTATCAAACCCTCGGCCTTAAACTGCGTGCAGACCAAAGCCCCAACGGCGCTGCATACAGAAGCTGGGCTACGTCGACTATTTCAGGTTTGTAAGCGCCTGACTTGTTGTCACACTTTGACCGTCCCTAGGGTGAAGTCAAAGTGTGCAAAAGAAAACGGGTTGTTTATTGTTATCTTCACAATAAACAACCCGTTTTTCATTTATTGCTCGATAACATGAAAACTTTCACCATCCAACTATTTCATTTCAAATTCCGTTGCCATCCTTACATCACCGATTATCAATACCAACTTATTGCCGCATCAAGGAAATATGAATTTTTTACGGTAGTAATTGCGTAGGATGACCCCTATTGCATTCAGGATTCACGCCATACCCCGCCACAATGCACTTTCTAAAAAAGTACGCAATTGAATACGTATTCATAGGGTATATCTCTGTTTTTTTACATGCAATCAACGTTAATCTTTTTATTTTTTGTATTAGTAATCTATTTAATTTCTCCGCACACTTTCCCCATCCATACATATAGGGATTTTTAACGTGAAACGCTACGCTCTACTTATTGTTATTTTCCTACTCCTTGTTATTGCTGCAAGCGGTTTCTATATCAATACCACCAACCGGGATCAGGAACCTGAAGGTGTGGCAATTGAAATCTTCACAAAATTCTCCGGGCAGACACTTGGCTTACCGACAACAGAAAAAGAAACTGCAAGTGAGAACGCAGGGTTAGACGTATTAGGTCCGCTGTGGTTAAAAAAAACGCCGCAGAAAAAATGGTGGCATGATGCAGTGGTATACCAAATCTGGCCACGCTCTTATTACGACACCGATGGGGATGGCAATGGAGATTTAAAAGGCGTTACCAAAAAACTGGATTACTTGAAAGCACTGGGGATAACGGCTATTTGGCTTAACCCTATATTTGAATCCAATTCCACCCACGGTTACGACGTGATTGATTATTACCAAATTGAAAAAGACCTGGGTTCAATGGACGATTTTGAAGAATTGATTACAGCGGCAAAAACAAGCGGCATTAAAGTCATCCTGGATTTGGCACTCAACCATGTTTCCAATGACCATCCCTGGTTTATCAAATCCGCCAATAAAGAACCGGGTTATGAAGATTTTTTCGTGTGGAGTGAAACACTTCCCGCGGGCTACGGAAAAGCCTGGTCTGACCAGGTTGATCCACAAGCGGTGTGGCATTACGTCGCTGATAACTGGGCCTGGAAAACGACAAAAACCCGCAAAGACTGGTATTACGGTGCATTTGACCCCAGCCAACCTGACCTGAACTTTAAAAACCCTGCGGTGATAAAAGAAATTGAGCAATTGACCAAATTCTGGATCGACAAAGGTGTGGATGGTTTCAGGCTCGACGCTATCCGCTATATAATCGAAGAGGGGGGAATCCCCCTGCAAGCCGATACTGCCGGCACATTAAATTTTTGGAAACATTACAGCACTTACGTCAAAAGCATTAACCCGGATATTTTTTTAGTGGGCGAAGCCTTTGCCGACAGCGCTATTGCCGCACGCTATTTCAGTAATGGCAGAGGCCTGGACGCGGCCTTTGATTTTAGTTTTGGATTAACTGTCAGCGATACACTTAAAACAACAACCGCCATAACCACTGATGATACTGACACTCTCAACCAGCATTACCAGCGCATGCGTGAAACCCTGTGGTACAACCTTTACCATAAACACCAGAGCAGTGCTCCCATGTATTTTTTTGCCAAAGCACTCAACAACCACGATATTGATCGCATCCACAATCATTTTAGTGAAAACCATACACTGGCGAATATCGCCGCCGCCCTGCTGTTAACTACACCAGGTACACCGTTTATTTACTATGGCGATGAAATCAATATGCAGCAATTGATGTTGGGTAACGATATTTACCGCCGAGCACCAATGCAATGGAACTCACACCAGAATGCAGGTTTCAGCAGCGCCAAGACAACATGGATAGATCAACCCGCGACCGACACCCAAGTACCTGTACCGCCCCAAGCTGTATTGAAAACAACCTGGGAAACCAATTGGAATACATTTTCCAAGAGGGCAGACTACACTGTCGCGCAGCAGGAAAATAACCCCGATTCCACCTTAATGTTTTACCAGAGATTAATTGCCCTACGACAGAATGACGCGGTGTTAAAGCTGCCGGAAAAAGTGATGCAATACAACCACACCGGCAGCGCACTTATTGTTAAGTATGAAGTACAAAATGACAGCCGCTGGGTGATTCTCAACCTGAACCCTACAGCTGAAACTACGTTTAATTTACCGGCAGATATTCATGGAAACCATATTGATCTATTAAACAAGACAGACATTCTTCTAGCGCAACAGCTAACATTGACAGCAGGTGAATTATTGATTTTAAAACCAACACAATAACAGTAGACAGGACAACACTGAATTAGAGAAGGCATGCGGAATAAATGACACAACTCGTCAGGGGGGCGAGTGTCAAGCAATAACCATCACTGTACATACATAAGAATAGCGCTTAAAACTTTGTGTGTTGGTCGCCGCCTGGATAAACGGATCAGCCTGTAGGAAACGTGCAATACGCGCATCGTAAATCCGCCCGTTCATATGGATGATACCCATATCATCCACCATTTCATGGCCAGTGTAGCCACGGGTAGTAATAGGCTGGGTAAAGCCGGTGAGGCTTAAACTACTGATTACCTGACTGATGGTTTGCGCCGACCAATCCTCTCCACTGCGCCTTGCTCCCCAGGCATCAAAACTCATGGAGTGGGTGACCTTACCGGTACCATCGGTGATGGCATCCACTGAACCCAGGTGGTCAACGTAGAGGTATTTTTTATCTGAACCGTTGGCTTGCAGCACATTGTTGACAGTTCGGTAGGTATGTACCGCGCCGCCGACTGTTCGCTTCCATTCCACTACGGTTGAGTTATTGGTGGCTATGCGTTCGATATTACCCAGGTAAGTTGTGGTGGTTATGGTTGAACCTTTTTTATCCACACGCTGCCAGCGTGCACGATCCGGGCCGTAACTGAATTCAGCATAGTTATTGGCATCCTTACTGATTTTGCTGGCCATGTCATAACTGGTGTATTCAAAACCGCGACTATTGCCACTAGAAAAATCATGAAAACTTTTCTATGGCTTTAATTCATACTTGTCACGTATACTCTTCAACCCAATGCAAACTGCATGACCATCATAAAAAGAAGCGTCACAGCTTTGTTTTTTTACCAATCGATAATAATTAGAGTTATTTAAAAAAACTCCACTCTCGTGTTCGATATCAATGGATTCAAAACCAATTCTATCTATAACAATAGCAGCATTTTCAACAACGTCTTTTCCATGAACAACACTAGAAACATATAAGTATTCACCACGAAGCCCAATATCAGTAGACTCACGACACCCCTCCGTCAATAGCTCATGTAGCACTACTCTTTTTCTTTTTACCTGTTTTTCTCCAAATATGAACGCCTCACCATATATAACCCTATAACCACATGAAACAGAAAACGATCCTACAGCTCCATTCAGCCAAACAGGAGTATCTTTATCATTTAAAAACTCAAAATACTCCATTTTATATGGTGCAATGATCCCTTCTTTTCTTATAACTTTGTTTTTAGTATCAGCAGAACAATTCACTGTATTAATAAAAAAAAAGATAATTATCAAAAAATTACGAATCATAATATGGGCCTCTATCAATCCAGTCTTCTTATCCAGACTTCATTTTTCCCTGCATTATTTCCTGTTAAAGTTCTTTGCCAAACCCTACCAGAGTGAGCCTCTAATACCATTAAATCCCCTGATGAGTTTAATAAATAATTAACCTTTCCTTTCGTTAAAAATATATGATCACCTGGCCCAAAATTATTATTGGCTGATCCACTACCTTTAGGATGGCTATGTTGTACAAATGTATCTGTTGAATGATTTGGCAAAGAAGTAGAATCGGCAGTGCCAGGTTTATTATCCGTACTTAATACCAAAACCGAAGCACATCCAGAACTATCACATGTCTTTTCCACATGACCTGTTGAACCATGTTCTCTACGACGACTATGCTCAAAACCACCTGACTCTTTCCGCTCAATTATTAACCTATCAGTTTCAGGATCACTAACAACATCAGAGCCTGTCCATTCAACTTCACCACGCTTTCCCTCTCCTAACTGCTTCCATCCATCTCCCTCTCGTGTACAACGGATAGATTTACAATTTGCAGTAGCATTAACTTCTTCCACTCCCCCAGCCTTTATCCTCTGCACCCCAGCGCTCACCGCGTACATAAACGCCGCACTCGCCGCTCCATTCTTAAACTTACCACCAGTAATTTCCGTCGCTACGCCACCGACAACCGCTGATCGAATAAAACCACTCCAACCCAATTCTCCACTACTGCCACCGAGGGCTCCTATTCCCGCCGCAATAAATCCATGACCAAACTTGCCACCTTGCATTTCGGCCTGCATTCCTCCCCATATCGCCGAGGCCATCATCCCCGCTTGCGCGGCTGCACCGCTGAAGGCACCAAAAATCGCTCCTTTTATAATATTCCCGCCATTAGCTGCTGCACCTAATGCACCGCCGATCATGCCCGCAACAATAGCGCCAACTCCGGTTGCCACCAAAACCACCGTAACAATAGCACCGACAAAGGGTTTCAGTTCTTTCCATAGTTTCTTCAGGAAGAAACGTAAGCGCCTAACTAACCCCATCTATCGAGTTAATTGTTTTTTTACTAAGGTACTTTTCCTAAATTCACCAGGAGGCCTTATGAAAAAACGTAACGAAGAACAATGGCGAGCACTGTTTGCGCAGCACGACGCCAGCGGTGTATCAGCAGCCGTTTTTTGTAAGCAGAACGAGCTGTGCCCCAAATACTTCAGCTTGCGCCGCAAACAATTGGCAAAGATGGCCAGTAAAGAGGAAGCCGGTTTTGTTCGTGTAAAAGTAAAGCCCAAAATACCGCACGAAGCTTCTGGTGTGAAGGCTGCATCACTGACCATTCGCCATCATGTAGGCCAGCTTGAATTTGGCACACTACCGCCACCTCAGTGGCTGGCCCAATTGCTCAGGGCGTTGGCATGATCCAGTGGGATGATGTACCGGTATACGTACACCGGCAACCGGTGGATTTTCGCAAATCCATTAATGGGTTGAGTGTCTTGGTGCAGGAGTCCATGGCACTGGAGGTATTTTCCCGATCCGTGTTTGTGTTTGGCAATCGCACCCGCAATAAAATAAAAATCCTCTACTGGGATAAAACCGGGTTTTGTCTGTGGTACAAGCGGCTGGAAAAAGATAAATTCAAATGGCCACGCCGGGGTGATGCTGTGTTATCACTGACTCACGAACAGTTTGATTGGCTGTTGCGCGGGTTAGATATTGAAAAGCTTCAACCACACACAGAAAAATATTTCTTCTCGGCGAATTAGTGCTATCAACCTGCGCAGGTTTTTTATAAGATGTGTGGATGGAAAACAAACCCGATCTTCTGCAAGAAAATATTGATCTGCAAAAAATAGTTGCCGATAAAGACGATATTATTTCAGCGCAGGAAAAGTCCCTTCAAAGCAAAGAAAAGCGCATTCGCCTCCTTGAGGAATACATCCTCTCGCTTCAGCAAAAACAATTTGGCAGTTCCAGTGAAAAGCAGGAAGTGCTTCAAGCGGAGCTGGTCTTTACCGAAGCGGAGGATACCGCGGAAGCCGAAGCCCCTGAACAAGTGGATGCCTTTGCCGATGACACGGTTGTTGTAGCGGAGCATAAACGCAAGAAGAAACGTGCATCCATTCCCAAAGAGCTACATCGTATCGAGATTACCCACGATCTGCCTGAGGATCAAAAATGCTGTCCGCACGATGGATCGTTATTAAAACCCATCGGTTTTGAATCCCACGAACAATTAGACATTATCCCCGCCAGTGTTCGGGTGTTACATCACAAACGATTGAAATACGCCTGCCCCTGTTGCGAAAACTATCTTGTGACCGCAAAGAAACCCGCACAGCCGATTGAAAAAAGTATCGCCTCACCCGGGCTGTTGGCCCATATTGCCACGCAAAAATATGTAGATGCCATGCCGCTGTATCGCCAGACGGACATTTTCAAACGTATTGGTGTGGAGATGGATCGCACTACACTCGCCAACTGGATGATCCGTTGTGGAAACCTGGTGCAGCCATTAATTAACTTGCTGCACGAAAGGATGTTGGAACAAACGATTCTTCATGCGGATGAAACGCGTGTGCAGGTGTTGAATGAAACCGGTCGTGCGGCTGAAACACAGAGTTTTATGTGGGTATTGCGCAGTACGCAACCCACGTGTGCAGCAGTGCTTTATCGCTACGAACCGACACGCAGTGGAAAAGTAATCACGGAATTGCTACGTGATTTTAATGGCGCACTCATGACCGATGGCTATGCAGCTTACAACGCACCTTGTGAAAAAAAGGGTATTACCCATTTAGCCTGTTGGGCACATGCGCGTCGCAAGTTTATCGAGGCACAAAAAATCCAGGCGAAGGGAAAAACCGGTAAAGCAGATCAAGCGATTGCGTTTATCCAGCAGCTCTATGGAATAGAAAAGGCGATTAAGGACAAAACGCCGGAAGAAAAATATCAACTGAGACAAACACAATCGCTGCCGGTGTTACAAAAAATAAAAGTCTGGCTGGATAAAAGCTTGGCACATTCACCGCCACAATCGTTGATTGGAAAGGCATTGCATTATTTGCATGAACAATGGCCGAAGCTGGTTCGCTATGTGGAATCGGGGGATTATCCGATTGATAACAATGCAGCGGAGAATGCAATCCGCCCGTTTGTGATTGGGCGAAAAAACTGGCTATTCTCCACAAGTCCCAAAGGGGCCACGGCGAGTGCAAATTTATACAGTGTGATTGAAACCGCCAAGGCCAATGGGCTGGAGCCTTATGGGTATTTAAAAACAATCTTCACTGAATTACCCAATGCGACAAGCCTCGAACAGATCGAGGCATTATTACCGTGGAATTACAAGGATGGGGTTAGTTAGGCGTTTACGAAGAAACCGCTCGGGTCAGTGGCATTCAGTGGGTTATTCCACAAATAGCTGTAACGATTATAACTCTGCGTATTGGTCGCGGCCTGAATAAACGGATTAGCCTGTAGAAAGAAGACAATATGTGTATCGTTATCTACACTCAGCCATAAAAACTATTTCGTTTAAGTAACACAAAACAACTCAAAAAATATCCATTTTTATTATTGCTACTTAATTTTTTTAACACTTATCAAGTAGGCCTCATAATTGAATGGAACCCCAACCTCCCTTAAATCATAATCTCCATAAGAACTTAAATTCATCTCAACAAGATAGCGTTTATTTTTCTTTATACCAAAATCAGATGCTCGATTAAGATGTACTCTATCCCCATCTTTAATAAAGAAAAACGCTCCATTTTTTAAGTCAGGAACCACTTCAAGGATTACGGTTTTAAAACCGAAAGTTTGAGGCACAATATTATGTGACTCGACGTACAATGCGGCCACAACACGGCCACATGCTGAAAGAGCTTTAGCACTCAACTCATTATTTTGATTTTTCGAACATTGCTCACCTAGACGCTTATATTCATCAACAGCAAGCTTATCCACAGTAAGCAATCGGCCATGATCCATATAAGAGTTATAAAACTCAAACTTATTCAGCTCAAACATATCATTGTTCAGCATATAATTTACTGAAAACAACATCATACTGGGTACAAAAGGGGTAGGCGTATAAATCCTTTTAGTTTCCACATATTCAACACCACCAGCCTTTACACAATTCACCAGTACGCACAAAAGCAATACAAAAAATGATTTTATTACCATAAACTTCCTACCTCTTTTCGTGTTCTATTAGCTTGTCCAGTGTTTGATATCGATGCATCCCACTCGAATATGCGCCCTTTAGGATCAGAGAAAAATGCCCGATAATTCGGCGACGATCTGGTTATCTGTTTAGCCGTAGAATATGCTCCAGCCACATCGTCAGGACTCATACTATAAGAACCTCCCGTTGTCGGATGAGAATGAAATTCAGCAACATATTCAATAGCGCCTAATTCCTGAGCCATCCCATAAAGTGGACCCAGATTGACACTAGTGTGCCTACCCTCTACGGTCAGTGCTTCTAGCGCACCTTCACCATTTCGATAAACCAGTATCCCAACCTCCATCTTTCTTAAATCTTTTTTCGAGTATCCAGACATTCTTTTCTTAATAAGATCGACAACAGGGTCTTCGCTATTTTCTATCTTATGTGCTAATGCCTCATCATTAAATGCCCTTGAGAAAGCCCCCGTCATCGCCCCATTCGCAAACTTACCGCCAGACAACGTCGATGCTGTTCCCCCTACAATCGCCGCCGCCGTAATTCTCAGTGCGCGGTTGCCTGCATCAAAGTAGCTGGAACTAAACTTACTACCACCAATCCTGTCGATACCTCCAGCAAACGCTTGCGTAACCCCTGCCGATGCAAACCCATGACCAAATTTGCCTCCCTGCAATACCGACATGACACCACCAACAATTCCATGCGCAAATACCTTAAGGCCAAAGTCCGCTGCTTTAAGCCCACTCCCCAAAAAGTTACCGCTACCCTCTGCACCTTGAAATGCAGCCCCTACACTAAAGAAAGCCGCTCCACTCACTGCTCCAGTCAAGGCGCCCCGCAAAATATTCCCACCATTTGCTGCCGCACCCGCTGCTCCAGCGGCTGCTCCTGCCCCCATCGCTCCCCATATGCTCGCTGTGCATGGAGGGCAATACGCCGCCAACACAACACCAACAATGGCTCCCACAAATGGTCGGATCTTATTCCACAGCTTCTTGAAGAAATATCCACTTGGATCGGTCGCGTTTAATGGATTATTTAATACGTAAGAATAGCGGTTGTAACTCTGCGTATTGGTCGCGGCCTGAATAAACGGATCAGCCTGTAGGAAACGTGCAATACGTGCATCGTAAATCCGCCCGTTCATATGGATGATACCCATATCATCCACCATTTCATGACCAGTGTAGCCACGGGTAGTAATAGGCTGGGTAAAGCCGGTGAGGCTTAAGCTACTGATTACCTGGCTGATGGTTTGCGCTGACCAATCCTCTCCGCTGCGCCTTGCGCCCCAAGCATCAAAACTCATGGAGTGGGTGACTTTGCCGGTACCATCGGTAATGGCATCCACTGAACCCAGGTGGTCAACGTAGAGGTATTTTTTATCTGAGCCGTTGGCTTGTAACACATTGTTGACAGTTCGGTAGGTATGGACGGCGCCGCCGACTGTTCGCTTCCATTCCACCACGGTCGAGTTATTGGTGGCAATGCGTTCGATATTACCCAGGTAAGTGGTGGTGGTTATGGTTGAACCTTTTTTATCTATCCGTTGCCAACGGGCGCGATCCGGGCCGTAACTGAATTCAGCATAGTTATTGGCATCCTTACTGATTTTGCTGGCCATGTCATAACTGGTGTATTCAAAACTGCGTCCATCGCCGCTGATCACATTGCCGTTGTTGTCGTACCGATACGCCACACCATTTACCGAGGTGACCGCATGGGCACCGCCGTTGACACGGTCGTATACATAATTCCCCACGTCTTTTTTGTAGGTGATGTTGCCCAAGCCATCGTACTTAATATCCGGGGCTCCACCACACGCAGGGGTACGGCTCGGCAAGGTGGCGACCAAGCGGTTGAGGCCGTCGTAACAGAAGCCTTCTTCTTTGGCTTTGGATGTGCCGCTGCCAATCCTGGCGCCGGCGGTAATGCGGTACCTGAGGTTACCGACGGTATCCCAGTCGTAGGTGTTGTGCTGGATGTCGCGCAAGCCTGTCACCGTGGCTTGCTGCTTGCTCAGTAAGCCGGTGTAGGGATTGTAGGTATTTACCGTCACCGCACCATTGCCGCGCGTTTCACGGGTGACCTGGCCGCGTTCATTCATCTCCAGGATGGTGCTGAGTACACCGCGTGAACCATCGCGTGGGGCAACATCCACTGTGCGGTAGACATAACCATAGGCGTTGTATTGGGTTTGCACACCGCTGTCGGCGAACACCGATTGCAATACATCGCGCGTTTCATAGGCGCGGCCAATGCTGTCGTACTTAACGCTGGTGATGTAGTCCGAGCCATCCGGTAAATGGGTAAAAGTGATTTCGGGGCGACTCTTTGAATCATATTGCGTCTGGACACAGTGATTGCTGCCGCCACAGCTTGTTTGTGCATTGGCGATAGTGGCATTCACTTTATTCATAATGACGGCAGTGAGCTTACCTTTGGTTGTTGCGCTGACCGTACCGCCCAGGGGCGCATCATAGAACCAGGCAGTATTGCCATCCAACACACCCGCCTTGAAGTCTTTGCGGGTAGTCATACGACCCAGTGCATCATAGGTCATGCTGCTGGTGCCTACCGGGCCGGACTGTTCCGTCAGCTCACCAAAGGCATTGTATTTGTAGAGCCACCAACCATTTGTGGTGCTGGCGTTATTGCAGCTCACGGTGCCGGTGGTTTTAAAACCGCCCTTGTCAGGGTCGTGCATAGCCACCTTGCGCCCCAGGGTGTCGTAACACAGGGTCACGGTAACCGGGGCCACATTGGGGGAGGCATTGGGCGAGTCATCGGTAGTCGCCGTTAACAGGTCGCCCTTGCTGTTGTAGGTATAGGTGATAGTGCCGCCCAGGTGATCGCGCACACCGATAAGCTGGCCCAGGCCATTGCGGGTTTCTGTCCGGGTTTGCAGCAGCGCATTAGTGATGGTGGTTTCATAGCCGTGGTAACGACTGCTTGATAAGGAACCATCCGGCGCCTTGACCGATTCCACGCGACCCAAGCGATCATAGTGATAGGTAGTCCAACCTAGCGGTGAGCCGGATTCAAAGTAAGGCGTGCTCTGGTGTTTCAAGCGCCCCAGGATGTCGTATTCGCTGTCGGTGTAAACCCAGTGGCCATCAAAACCGACCGTGGCAGCGCGCAGTACACGCCCCACACCATCCAGGTAGTCAATGCTCCGGCCACCGCCTGCCACACGTTTGAGTCGATAGAATTTGGCACCTGCAGGGCACTGGACAGAGACACCGACATAGGTAGTACAGGCGGCAATATCTGTCCTCGACCAGGCGCCGCTGGCATCGCTGCGCAGATACTCAGCACCCATATCGTCGTAATAAACATCGGCAGTGACGTCGTTGGCATCCTTGACCTTGGTCGGTGCGCCGGTTACCGGATCACGCGCCGTCACACTGGCCGTATGGTTCAGGTTATTCAGGGTCGCGTTGACATAGCGGCCGATGCTGTCGTATTGGTAAGTCGTCTTACGGGTTTGGGTCAGGGTGCTGCTGGCTTTACCCGTGACACTCACCTCGGTTTTATTACCGAAGGCATCGTAAACATAACTCGTCACCAACTGATCGGCGGTGCCTTCTGCCACCACTTCCTTGGCGAGCAAACCCCTGTGCGGTGCCGATTGATGGTATTCAAAACGTACTGTGCGACTGGTATCGGCAACGCCGTTGCGGGTTGTAGTCACTGTGGAGCGTTCCAGGCGCCCCATTTGCCTTTCCCAGGCGCCGGTAAAGTAGACATTGTCCGTTTGCTGCACCAGTGTCTGCCCGCCACCTGCCGTTGTCACGGTGATCCGGCTGACATTACCGTATTCATCCGCCGCCATTTGCGTATCCGTGGTTACCGTTTGCAGAGGGGTTGTCCCCACAGAGCCGTCCGTGTTTAAGGCATAAGTGCGCTCAACGGTTTGTTCAACATAGGGCTGGTAACGCTTGCTGGTACTGGTGGCGTAGGTTTTCCGGTTCCATTTATTGGTGGCATGGCCCAGCACCTTGCCATCGTGGGTTTTGGTAATGGTTTCAGCCGGTGAACCGATATACGGCCAATCCTGGCGGTATTTGGTTTCTGTGGTAATGCCGGTTTGCATATCAACGGTTTTCAGCTCGGCAAAACCCAGCATCCCCCTGCCCGCAGCCTGCATACGCAGATGCTTGTAGTAATAACTGATACTGCTGGTTTTTGATGAGGCGCTACCGGGACTGGCGGAACTAGTCGCATGTAAACTCGACGAGGCTTTAGTAACAATTGGCATTCCGCCTATTGTTTCCAATACGGGGGCGTTTACCAGGTTGTTATGGGTTAGACCGGCAAAGGGATTATTCACCTGGCGATAATAGTCATCTGTATTAATGTTATAGGAGGTCACATTCGAGCAACTCTCGCCGATGAGCGTCACCGGAGGTGTGTTGCTCGCAACATAGCTATACACCGGTGTACAAACCTGCTTGGTGTCACCGGTAATTTTTATATCGCCAATGGGTAAATAATGTGCCGATTGACTAAGCGGCTCATAGTGAACACTGGTGTAATTACCAAAGCCATCGGTGATGCCATAGATTAAATCAAGCGATGTGCTGCCACTCTTTTTGCTGACCGCTAAATTACTGTAGCCTGATTTTTTACCCCAGGTAATTCGATCTACCCAGGTATCACCATTGGCATCGGCATAAATATAGGTGAGATCATTACTGGTCGTGGTTTCCAACATCTGCCATGCATTAAATGCCGAGGTTTTGGGATTCCAGTATTTAATCGATATGGGGTTATAGGTGTAACCCGCTCTGGCTTGGCGCCAGACAAGGTCAAGGTAGCCATCGCTGTTAATATCGGCAAATACCGGCTCCTGTAAGCCAACCCCCTCCAACCCTGCCGGAATGTCAGATAACAAGACTTCCGCAGAAAACCCCGCCCCCGTACTTAAGCGGTAATACCATCTGCCATTGGCTGTTTTTTTATAGAGAATATCCGACAATCCATCACCGTTAATATCGGCGCTCTGCACCTGGGATACAACCCTCTCGCCTTCTGCATAATCGACCGGCTTCGCATAGTACACAAACTGGTTATCACCATCCGCAACATAAACCCTGAATTCTGAATAAATAATATTCCTGCCAACCGCATGGGAATAAACCGCATGGTATACATTAAGTGCGATATCGACTTTTCCATCACCATTAAAATCGCCGAAGCTCACATTTTTTGAAGAAAGGCTTAAGGTCGCAAAACTCGTGATAGGGGAAGATGCTGGCGTCCCAGTGAACTGATAATCGACAGGTGAGCCAAACTGATAATAGGTATTGCTGGTTACTGCAGCACCCGGCCGAGGCTCAAGTGTGTAAAGTTTTCTTGAACCAGTACCATTTAGCTCAGTGACATCAGCCAAACCATCCGAATTAATATCGCCCACCACAATATTGGGACCAGTGAAAGGCAATATGCTATGGTATTGCAAATGCCATCCCGCTTGATTCGGCACCGATAAATACAGCTTCCACTGCTGTGCACCCGGATCGTAAACCATCAAATCCTGATGACCATCACCGTTGTAATCAATCACTTCGAATTTAGGCGCGACAGCACTATTTGAGTAATTAAACAAGGTTTTGACTGAGCTGGAAGCAGAACCTGTATTTGCAGCATCTAAAATATAATAAATAGTGGTAATGCCAAAATTACTATATTCCGACCACACATAATCCAATACACCATTGCCATTCACATCCAGGAAGGCGTAATTGGTTATAGTGGAGTTATTACCAAAATTTCTGTCCACAAGAGCCGTGTTGAAATTTACAGCCGCATTCTCGTGCCAGCTAAATGTGGTCGCCGGATAGCAAACTGTGCCCGATGTATTGGCGCATTCCGTAATACTTTTGACCCGGCTGTATGCACCGATTGCGGCGGGCGCGTAGTCGTAACCCAGCGTGTAATCGCGAAACACATGACTGCCATTGTAAGTCGTTATTTTTTTCAGGCGTTTGCTATTGGTAAATAAGTATCCTGCAACATAGCCGCTCGTCCAGTCATTGCGATCCTCATAGGTAAATACCATCTTGGCATTGTGGTTATACAAACTTTTGCTGGTGCCGTAGGCGTAGTAAATTTCCTTAATCCGATGTCCATCATTTGCATTACCTTCATAGAGGTAATTAATCGGATTGCCCACACTGTCTTCAAATTTGCTGATATTCCAGCTCATGACCCCACTGGCAGTCGCCACTTCTGAAGCAGCCGTACCAATATCACCATAAGTGGTTTTGGAGCCATCTTTGGCTACCGCTATAAAATAATCCGGGTTACCGCTGGTGCCTCCCACGGCGGTAACCGTTACAAAGGTTTCTATTTCTGTTTTATAAACACTGCCCGGTTGGCCATAGGTACCGGATGTCAGCATCAACCGCTGGCCATCCAGACAATACCTATCGTTAGCCGTCCAGGTAATGGGCCTGGCAACACCATCTTGCGATAAGGTTTGGCGACAGCGGCTAATGCTACCCAGGCCACCCATATTCCAACCCTTGCCGAGCAGACCATTATCCGCCTGGCTGGAATAACCGATATTCACTTGCGGTTTAACACCGGCCACACCGTCCGGCATGTTGATAGCAACGTTATAGGTTGCCGCGCCGGATTCATTCACGCGGAATTCACCGGCCACAGAACCGACAAATGTACTTGGCTTACCGGTGATAGGCGCGCTGTTGACAACACCGTTGGTTAATTCCGGGCTTAATGCCCCCACCGGGGTTTGGGACGTTACCGTAATCGTGTTGGACGTTCTTGCGTCCGAACAACCAGACGTTGTCGTGGTACAGGCACGTATGCTGTAGGTGTTGGCACCCACCACGGGATTTGAATCGGTATAAGCCGTGACGGTATTCGACGGTGTTGCTATTGATACGCCATTTCTCTGGATTTGGTAGTAAGTAAAAGGCTCTGGCGGCTTCGTCCAGGTAAGGGAAATACTCGGGGCAGTCAATGTGGCCGTTAACATACCGGGTGCGGATGGCTTAGGGTTTACCTGCACGGTCACTTCACCACGGTAGTAATACGTATTACCGGAAGGTGAGCACAAATATGTCCACAATTTATAGGTATAGGTGCCGGTGGGATTAGACTGAACATTAAACGGTTTTGTCTGAAGCCCTACTTCACGCAAAAGTTGGCCTGAAGTGTTCAGCTCCTGAATTTTATAGGGGTACGTGTAGCTGCCGCCATTACATGATGAGGTAGCATTGAATGTCCAATCAATGGTGTATGTCCCGGAAGTACTATAGGTAGGTGCAATAAAATTGGCTTTGGCCGGGGATACAAGAGTAATGATCAAAAACAACGACAAAAGAAAAAATTTTTTCATAATATTTTCCATAACAATCAATATTCGTCCCCTGATATGAAGCGCCTTAACTCGCCAGAGACAGACGCCGGCAGATTGCACTGCCTAAAAAAAGTACGCAACTGAATACGTATTCAACGCCAATATTCTTATATTTTGAAAAATAAGGATTGCCCTTACCTCAGGAATTGGCGATATAGCCCCACCCATATGTCATACATATACCATTTTTAAAGCAGCAATAATTTTATTTTATACCCAACAACTCAACCCGATAACCATCCGGGTCTTCAACAAAGGCAAGAATCGTGGTGCCGTGTTTCATTGGGCCGGGTTCACGCACAATTTTTCCACCGGCAGCTCGGATTTTTTCACAGGTAGCGTACACATCGTCACAACCTATAGCGATATGACCGTAGGCAGTGCCCAACTCGTATTTTTCTACACCATAGTTGTACGTCAGCTCAATGACGGTGTGGGTAGACTCTTCACCATAGCCGATAAATGCCAGGGTAAACTGGCCTTCGGGGTAGTCCTGTTGGCGCAACAAGGTCATGCCCAGAACCCGGGTATAAAACTCCAGGGATTTTTCCAGGTTGCCGACACGCAGCATGGTGTGTAATAAACGCATGGTTACCTCACTCACTAACACGACAATATCATTCTAAACATACAAGCAAACTATCGGCTGGTTTTTACAGCGATCGATAGACTGGTTACAACACTATTATAAAGTTGCCTGCGTCCGTATTAAAACTTAGTCGCGCCGCCAATGGTCACCTGGTATTCGCTGATACCATTGCGCTGTACCAGGGGCGTCGCAATATCCAGGCGTGCGACTGTGCCTATTTTGACGCGACTGGAGCTAAGCCTTAAACCAATACCGACGTTACTGAGCAACTGGCTCTCACCGTATTCCGGAAGCCCCCAGGCTTTGCCCATATCAAAAAAAGCCACAGCGCCAACACGCAAAAGGCTGAATAAGTGCAGATCGGAAAAATAGCGGCGCTCTGCGGTAAATACATAACGGCGGTTACCGCGCTGGAAATCTGTCGGGTAGCCACGCAGGCCGGTGATATCCCCTACAGTCAGTTCCTCAAACTGCGCCAGCTTGTTTCCCTGGGAATAATTTACGCTGAAATACCAGCGATTTTTTTCATCGTGGAAATAGTTGTAGGAAATGGTGGAACTCAAAACCTGGCTGCTGACATCATCCAGTTCTGCATATTGGCGACCATTGACTGAAAAGCCAAGTTCAAACAAATGCAGATCCTGTATATCAATCATCTGCGTATAACTGGCGATATAGCGCACTACCTCCCCAGGGTTGTCCCAATCTGAAGGACCATACCCCAGGCGCAGGCTAAGGGTTTTACCCAGTGAGATATCCTCGGCGCGCTGGATTTGGTTAACATTTTTAAAAACGCCGAAACGATTGTCCAGGTATTGGTATTCAACCCAGGAATAGGTCGCATTGCGATCCTGTGGTATTCCCATGGTCGTTTCTGCCGTTGCGGCGAATTCATCTTCCTCCTGGGAAAACCCCACCAACCAGCGCTGGGTATAATGCGAATTCACATCGCTAGCCAAACCGGCATAAACCTGGTTAAACCGGGAAAAATGCTGGTATTCGTTGATTTGCTCATCGCGGTAGCGAATGTCGTTGGTCAGAGCCAACTCTTCCACATGCATACCCGCCGCCCAGGGGGTAGCCAGGGCATGGAAAGGCTTTTCAATTTTTACCATCGAATTGCGGCCATCGGTGGTATCCGCGTAGTACAGGCGAGTACTGATTTGGGAGTTGAAAATATGCGGGTTAGTTAAGTTGTAACCCACCAGGTTGCGCTTGTCGGATTCTGCATAACTGATGGTGAGGCTATTGCCAGTCCCCAGAATATTGCCATCGGAAATGGCAAAACCGGTTTTGGTATCCTCGGACTCACGGCTGACGGAAAACTGGGGTTCCAGCGCCCAGGCATCCTGGGTCACGACCAGCAAATCCACCTGGTCGTCACACACCGTCACAGGCACTATGTAGGCATTGGTCAGGTAGGAGCGCGAACGCAGAATACGTTCACTTTCTTCTATTTCCTCTATTTTTAATGACCCGCCTTCTTCGAACAATAATTGGGCGCGAATAACACTCGGGCGGGTATTGATATGGAGCTTGTTTAACCAGAGATAAAGCTGGTGGCTGTCGCGCGGATCTTCCGGATCAAATACAGAAATGGTTTTGAACCCAATCTGGCGGATACGTTTTCCTTCCAATCCGCGGAACAGGGTGGTCTTGATCCGGGTATCGCCGGCGTCAGCGATTTTTTCACGCATACCGTTGAATGGCGTACAACTTGCGTCTGCATCCTGCACAGAAGCATCAGTTTCCGCCCGTACCGGTACCAGGCAACACCACAGGCTAAACATCAGACCTGCACGAAACATCATCTGCATCAATCGCTCTCACACTGGTTGGAAAGAGCCCCACACAAAGGGGCGAGGCTCTAAATTACCACGACATCCTTAACACATGCTGTAAAGAGTTGGGGAATTTGCCTCTCCCCCCATGATCGGGGTGGGAGGCCGGTCACCCTTTAGTGATGGTGGTGATGGGCGCCATGGTCCAGCGTGTTCGGAGCACTGGACTCCGTTGAGGATGCAGAGGATGACGGATGGTGATGTTCATGGCTGGAAGGGTGATCATGGCCCATGTGATGGCTATGGCCTCCCCCGCCCCACAGGGTCCAGAGTCCAAACAGGATAATGGAGAGCGCCAATACCCAGCGCACCTGCGGACGCTGCAGCCAGCGCCCCAGTTGCTGGGCAGCAATGCCTGTTGCCAATACCGATGGCAAGGTTCCCAGACCAAAGGCCAGCATGATTGCACCTGCAGCCAGGGCTTGCCCCTGGGCCATGGCATACACCAGGGCCGAATACACCAGGCCGCAGGGCAACCACCCCCAGATGGCCCCCAGCAACACGCCTTTGGATACAGAATCTACTGGCATGATTGTTTTGCCGATAGGCTGGAGGTATGCCCATAAATAGCGCCCCCCCGCCTCCAGGTAGGTCAGGCCTCGCCACCAGTCAGCCAGGTACAGGCCCATGGCAATCAGGAGCAAGCCCGCCAACCAGCGCAACCAGCCAATGGCTCCCCAGACAGCCAACTGGGCCGACAATAATCCCACCAAAAGCCCCATCAAGGCGTAACTCGCGATACGCCCGATGTTGTAGCTCAATAACACCAGCCAGCGCTTGCCTTTGGCATCTGCCGGGATTGCCATGCTGAGCGCTCCCATGATGCCGCCGCACATGCCAATACAATGGGCACTGCTAAAGAGGCCGAGCAAAAACGCCGCCGACAAGGAGGGTAAATCAAGCATCATACGGAGGTATTGTCAGAGGGGGGCTCAGCGGAACCGGAGGTTTTTCCAGGCGCTGAAGGCTTTGTGTCATCGGCATCAAACAGAATGCGGTGTGCCTCCGTATCCAGGTTGTCATATTGACCGTTATTGATAGCCCAAAAAAACACTTTAATGGCTATGGCAATAAAGATCAGGGCGCAGGGCACAAGAAAATACAAACTTTCCATGGGCAATCACAACAGGGTTAACAGCTAATGTTTCAGGCGCAGGGCATTAAAGATAACCACCAGCGAACTGGCCGTCATACCCATAGCGGCAAGCCAGGGCGGTACAAAACCGGCAGCGGCCAGGGGCAGCGCTAACAGATTGTATACCAGCGAGAAGCGCAAGTTCTGTTTGATCACACGCTGGGTCCGGTGTGCAAGCGCTATGGCATCCGCCAGCACCAGTAGATGGTCATTCAATAAAACCGCATCAGCACGGGTTTGGGCCAAGTCCGATGAGCAGGCCATGGCAACGGAAACATCCGCACCGGCCAATACCGGGACATCGTTAATCCCGTCGCCGACCATCAGCACTTTATCACCTGCTGCCTGGCACTGGCCGAGTCGCGACAATTTGTCACCCGGTGTTGCACCCGCACGGAATGTCTCTATTCCCAAATGAGCAGCCAGTTGCGCTACAGCACCGGACTGGTCACCACTGAGCAATTCCACCGCTATACCGCGCGCTTTAAGTCGTTCGATCAGGGGTTTTGCTTCTGCGCGCGCTTCATCGACCAGGCCAATCCAGGCCAGCAACTGTGTTTCGGAGCCCAACAGCAACCAGGTGTGATAGCCGTCAGGCATATCCGGCACAACCAGGCTCCCCAACTCTGCTGCAAATGCAGGGGTTCCCAAACGGTATCTCAACCCATCAATAACGCCTTCTACACCCGCCGCTGTCAGTTGCTTTACCTGCTCAGCCTGGCATTGGTCGCGCCAGGCGTGGAAGGCCATCGCTAACGGATGGTTCGACCCGGCCTCCAGCGCAGCCGCCAGAGCCAGCAAGCGCCCGTGTTGCGGTTCCCCATCAGCCAGGGAGATCACCCGTTCTACTGCAAACTTACCGCGGGTGAGAGTACCGGTTTTATCAAAAATAACCCGGTTGACTTGTGTCAGCGTCTCAATCACATGGCCACGTGCCACCAGAAAGCCTCGCTGGCGCAAGTTGGCTGTTGCGGCCGACAAAGCGGCCGGCATGGCCAATGCCAGGGCACAGGGACAGGTCACGACCAGGACCGAAAGGGTAATCCAGAAGGCATCCCCGGGCCGGTACCAAAGCCAAAAGGCAAATACCACCGTGCAAACTACCAGGAGTCGGGCAATAAAAAAGCGGGCGATGCGATCGCCAATCAATACCTGCTGTGGTTTTTCATCAGCAGCCTGGGATGCCATACGCTCAATGGCTGACAACTGGGTAGCCGCCCCCAGGGCAATGACTTCCACTTTTAGCGGGCTGTGGTGGTTCAGGGTGCCGGCAATTACCATATCGCCCGGCTTTTTGGAGACTGGCTGTGACTCCCCGGTCAGCAGGGCTTCTACCACGGCGCTCTCCCCTGCCAACACACGGCCATCGCAGGGGAAAGTCTCCCCCGGTTTTACCAGGATCATATCGCCAGCATTAAGCGTTTTTAACGGCAGGTTTTGCTCGATTTCACAGCCATTTTCCTCGCGGATACAACAGGCTGTCAGCGGCATCAGCTGCGCCAGGTTACCAAATGCCAGGCGGTTGCGGTGGCGCGCACGCAACTCCACATAGCGCCCCAACAACAGGAAAAAGGTGAACATGGAGACAGATTCAAAATAGACCTCACCGGTGCTGGTAATGGTTGCCCACACACTGGCCAGATAGGCCAGGCCTATTGCCAGTGCAACAGGTACATCCATCACCAGCTGGCGCATACGAATACTGCGCCAGGCCGCCTGAAAAAATGGCCAGGCGGAAAAAAACACCACCGGTGTGGCGACCAGCATGGACAGCCAGCGCAGGAAATCCAGCCAAAAATCCGTTGCTCCCGTGTACATACCCACCGCAACCATCATCGCCTGCATCATGCCAAAACCGGCAACGCCGATACGCATGAGCGAAATGCGGTTTTCCTTTTTAATGAGCTGCTGTTGCTGCTCATCGGTAGCAGGACGAGGGGTATAACCAATATCGACAAGAGCAGCGAACAGGGTCGAGAGCGGCGTATCTGCATCCCATATCAGGGTACAGCGATGGGTACTGACATTGACGGTAACGGATCGGACGCCGGGGAATTTTTTCAGGTGGGTTTCGATCAGCCAACTGCACGCCGCACAGGTAATGCCTTCCAGCAAAAGATTGGCCTGGCGCAGATTTGCGTCCAAAGGCACCACGAATTCACTCTGAACCTCCGGCAGGTCATAGATCTTCCACGACGCCAGACCACGCTCACCGGAATCTGGTCGCTCGCTCGACTGGGAGCGGAATTGATAAAAACTTTCCAGTCCGCCCTCGACGATAGCCGTTGCAACCGCCTGGCATCCCGGACAACACATGCGTTTGAGGTCGCCCTGGATACGCACCGGGTAATAACTGGCTGGAGGCACAGGCAAACCGCAGTGATAACAGGCGCACTCCGCACTGGTGTCGCGAGCGTTTTCCATCTAGTTAACTCGCGGTTGCAGCAGCGTGCTTTCACCTTTACTAAAGTTGATTTCACCACTCAGACTCCAGTCTGCCTGGTTGCGCTGGGCCAACTCCACCACCGGATACAGGGTGAGGTACCAGGCATACTCAGGGCGAATTGCCAGCTCGCCGTGATACTGGCCAGCGCCCATAGCGCGCAATTGGATTGGCTGGTCCCTGGATGCTTTCACCGGGTGGCTCATAAACAACAACAACTGTTCCGGTATCAGGGACGCATCATCGGGGATATGCGGAAAACGCAGGATAACTTCACCCGATTCCAGATCAAAACGCAGCTCGGCACTAAGCCCCAGGGCTTTGGCACGTTTGTCCTGATCCAATGTCTGGTTAATCATGCGCCCTTCTTTGTAGTAGTTATCGATGATTACATCGTCAGCATTATTAAGCGCAATGGAAACGGTAAAGCCACAAAGGATTATGATAAAAATCAAGGGCCCAAACACAAACCAAAACCAGAACTGGCGATACCAGGGCAATACATTCTCATCGATGGATTCAGTCATAGGAAATACTCGATTACTCATTCAAAAATACGAATACCCGGGAATCAGGGACCAATAAATGTCGTTTCATGGAAGGCGGTTATTTCGGCATTATCCCTGGCGCGCGCACGAATACGAATCTCGGTTTTCTTTTTCTTCAGATCCGCTTTTTTAACTTCAACCCGCACGGGAACCACCAACACTTCACCTTCCACTACAGGTATCGGACGGTAACCATCAATTCCAAATTTATGGGGCCCTTCAATAGTGACATCATAAACATGGGTTTGGCGATCCATATTACTAATCTTGAGGGTATAGACATTGATAATGCGATCACCGGCCACACGGTACATTTGTACGCCGCGATCACGCTGTGCCTCCACACCAACAGGAACCCGGGTGGCAATGGAGTACACAAACAGTCCCATCATAATGCTCAACATCAGGCCATAGCCTAACAGGCGGGGACGGAAAACCTTGGTTTTACCATTGTGGATGGCGTCCTCTGTGGTAAAGCTGATCAAACCGCGCTCGTAACCCATCTTGTCCATAACGCTATTACAGGCATCCACACACAAACCACAATCAATGCACTCCGCCTGCAAACCATCGCGGATATCGATATCGACCGGACACACCTGTACACACCAGGAACAATCAATACAATCACCCATGCCCTGGGCTTTGTAATCATCGCCCGATTTGCGCGGCCCGCGCTTTTCACCGCGCAAGGGATTGTAGGAAACCGTCAGCGTGTCCTTGTCATACATCACCGCCTGGAAGCGGGCATAAGGACAGATGTACTTACAGAACTGTTCGCGCATAAAACCCGCATTCATGTAAGTGGCAATCAGGAAGAAAAATACCCAGAAAGCTGTCGCCAACCCAAGATCAATGGTAAAAAAACCAACGATCAATTCGCGAATCGGTGTGAAATAGCCGATAAAGGTCAGGGAAGTGACAAGTGAAATGGCAATCCAAATGGCTTGCTTTGCGCTTTTGCGCCAAATTTTTTCAAAGTTCCATGGCTGTGCATCCAGCTTGATGCGCTTGTTACGATCACCTTCACACACAAACTCGGCCCAGATAAACATCTGTGTCCACACCGTCTGCGGGCAGGTAAAGCCACACCAGACACGCCCCACCAGGACCGTTACGGTAAACAGCAGGAATGCGGAAATCACCAATAGCCAGGCCAGGTACATGGCATCCTGCGGCCAGAAGGTCAGCCAGAGTACGTGGAACTTGCGCTCGGGCAAATCGAACAGCATGGCCGGGCGGCCATCAATGACCAGCCAGGGCATCAACAAAAAGCCGAGCATCAGGGGGATGCCGGTGTAACGCCGCAAACGCTGGTAAAAACCGGTGATACGCCTGATATAAATCTTGTCGTCAGCTTCGTAGAGATTTACATAACGGATAGACGCATCTTTGGAAGAGGAGCTAGATGCACTCTTGGCAGGTTTGTCACTCAAAGGGATTACCTCATCAGGCCAATGCTGGCATGTGCCACCCGGCTCACCGGCCCTATTAACTCCAAAGAAAAAGGCAGGCCATGGCCTGCCTTCCCTGGAGGGTTTGCAATCCGGGATTGCCCCCCTCGTAATTACTCACTGTCATTCATTGACAGACTGTACACATAAGCTGCTAACAAATGGATACGATCCTGTTTCAGGAGTTCGCCCTGGGCAGGCATAACACCCGCACGGCCATCGCGGATAGTCTGGCGAATCGTGGCAGGGTCTCCACCATACAGCCAAATATCATCCGTCAGGTTGGGAGCTCCCACAGTTTCGTTACCCTTGCCATCTGCGCCATGGCAAACCACGCAGTTGGCAGAGAACAACTTGGCACCGGCCTCCGCCTTGACGTCATCATGCTCACTACCAGAGAGTTTGAGCACATACTCGGCCAATTGAACAATCCCCTCCTCACCGACGACTCCCACCCACGCAGGCATGGCAGCCACACGTCCATGGGTAATGGTTTCAAGGATTTTTTCCGGGGTGCCGCCATACAGCCAATCATGGTCAGTCAGATTGGGAAAGCCCGGGTTACCACCACCGTCTGCACCATGGCAAATCGCGCAGTTGTTGGAGAACAGGCGGAATCCCATTTTCATGGCATCCGTATTTTTCGCCAACTCCTCGATGGGCATTTGGGCATAGGCACCATAGGTATCGGCATACAATGTCTCGGCTTCCTTTTGGTGGCTGCGCAATTCACCTACGGATGTCCACCCCAGGAAACCTTTCCAGCTCCCCAATCCAGGGTAAGCCGCCAGATAAAAAACCGTAAACACAAAGGTCAAAACAAACATAAAGAACCACCAGCGCGGCAGAGGATTGTCATACTCCTCAATACCGTCGTATTCATGGCCGGTCGTCTTGGCTTCCGTGTTTTCATCACCAACAACGGCACGCTTGCGGTTGGCAAAGAGTATCCACAACAGCAACACCAGATTGGTGACTGTCAGGACAATAATCCATAGGCTCCAAAAAGTACTCATAATCAAATCCGCCTCAATCGATGATTACTTGTGATCATCAGTTTGCTTGTTGTCTTGCTGCTGCCCGTCCACGGCTGACGGGGGCTCATCGGCAAAAGGTAAGTTGGCATCTTCCTCAAAGCGCTTTTTAAGCCTGGGCGAGAATGCCCAAAAACACACGCCAAAAAATGCCAGGGTTACCAATACCGTTGAGATTGCACCGAGTGTACTTGCGTCCATTAGCGTTTCTCTTTCAGCAATACGCCCAGGTTTTGCAAGTAAGCAACCAGGGCATCCATCTCAGTGACACCCTTCACAGCTTTCTCGGCCCCGGCAATGTCTTCCTCGGTGTAAGGAACACCCACTTTAGCCAGTGCACGCATTTTGGCGGCGGTGTGCTTGCCATCCAGCTTGTTGTCATACAAGTGTGGGTAAGCCGGCATAATGGATTCAGGAACCACAATACGCGGATTATAGAGGTGCACCTTGTGCCACTCGTCGGAGTAACGACCACCGACACGCGCCAGATCCGGACCAGTGCGCTTTGAGCCCCACAGGAAAGGGTGCTCATACACGGATTCACCGGCAACCGAATAATGGCCATAGCGCTCTACTTCTGCACGCAATGGACGCACCATCTGGGTATGGCATACGTGGCAGCCTTCGCGGATATAGATATCACGCCCCTCCAACTGGACTGCATTCAAGGGCTTGAGGCCTTCGATGGGCTCGGTGGTTTCTTTCAGGAAGAACTGGGGAACGATTTCCACCAATCCCCCAAAACTGATGGCAACGACCATCAGGATCGTCATCAAACCAATATTCTTTTCAACTATCTCATGACCTTTCATGGCATTCCTCTTAAACAGCTGGAGCCTGGGCAGTAGTGGCAGCTTCGTCTTTCGAAGCCTGTTTAGCCGCACTGATAGTGCGATAGGTGTTGTAGGCCATTACCAGCATACCGGTCAGGAAGAAGACACCACCGATCAGGCGCATGATGTAACCATCGCGACTGAACACCACGGTTTCAATAAAACTGTAAGCGAGCGAACCATCCGGATTAAAGGCACGCCACATCAGGCCCTGGCCGATGCCATTGATCCACATGGCAACGACATAAAGTACAGTACCTACCGTAGCCAACCAGAAGTGCAGGTTGATCAGCTTCACGCTGTGCATGGTTTCGCGGTTAAACAGTTTGGGGATCATGTGGTACACGGCACCGATGGAGATCATCGCAACCCAGCCCAGGGCGCCCGAGTGAACGTGGCCCACCGTCCAGTCAGTATTGTGCGACAGCGCATTCACATTCTTGATAGCCATCATCGGGCCTTCAAAGGTAGACATACCGTAGAACGACAGGGAAACCACCAGGAAGCGCAGGGTTGGGTCGGTGCGCAGTTTGTGCCAGGCACCGTTGAGGGTCATGATGCCATTGATCATACCGCCCCAGCTGGGAGCCAGGAGGATCAGCGACATCACCATGCCCAGGGACTGGGTCCAATCCGGCAGTGCAGAGTAATGCAGGTGGTGTGAACCGGCCCAAATGTACAGGGAAATCAGCGCCCAGAAGTGCACGATAGACAACTGGTAAGAGTAAACCGGGCGACCGGCCTGCTTGGGAACAAAGTAATACATCATGCCGAGGAAGCCGGCAGTCAGGAAGAAACCTACCGCATTATGGCCATACCACCATTGCACCATGGCATCAGCGGCACCGGCATAGGCAGAATAGGATTTGGTGAGGGTCACAGGAATTGCAGCACTGTTCACAATGTGCAGTACCGCAACAGTCACAATAAAACCACCGTAGAACCAGTTAGCTACATAGATATGCGAGGTTTTACGCTTGACGATAGTTCCGAAAAACACTACCGCATAAGAAATCCACACCAGTGCCAGCAGGATATCAATCGGCCACTCCAGCTCGGCATATTCCTTGGTAGAAGTCATACCCTGTGGCAGGGTGATAACCGCCAGCACAATAACCGCTTGCCAACCCCAGAAGGTAAAAGGCACCAACCAACCGCCAAACAGCTTGGTCTGGCAGGTGCGTTGCACAACATAGTAAGAGGTGGCAAAAAGCGCACAACCACCGAAGGCAAAGATTACCGCGTTGGTGTGCAGCGGACGCAAACGACCAAAACTGGTATAGGGAGACCAGAGGTCATTCAGTGCGGGCCATACCAACTGCGCGGCAATCAGTACTCCCACCCCCATACCCACTATGCCCCACACAATGGTCATAATGGCGAACTTGCGCACTATATCTAAGTCGTATGCTGGCGGATCCCCAGCTACTGTCGCATGACTACCCATAGGACGTTCCTATTACTTGAAGAGAAATGAAAACCTGGTGTCTCTATACAACTACTGCGGCATTCATTGAGCCTTGCAGTAAATATCAAGCCGGTTTCGCATGGCGACCGCTCTCTCTCTCACGAGGCTATAACCCCACGAATCGTGCGGCATTTTGCCTCAAGGTGAGGCATTTTGTCTCACCCCGGGGAGAATACGCTTGATATTTATCAAATTATTTATGCACTTTTAACCACATAGGTGATCAAGTGCGCGGTTTGCATCGGTAATGCGCAGCACAACCGATGCACGGAAGTTACTTAAGAATGCGTCCTTTGTTGGCGGCAATACGCATACGCAGGGCATTGAGCTTGATAAAACCCTCAGCATCTTTCTGGTTGTACGCGCCAGCATCATCCTCGAACGTAGCCACTTTCTCATCGAACAGGCTGTCTGCCGAGCGGCGGCCCACTACGTGAACGCTACCCTTGTATAGCTTCACCCGCACATCGCCATTTACGTGTACCTGCGACTCATCAATCATCGCCTGCAACATCTTGCGCTCGGGACTCCACCAGTAACCGTTATAGATCATCTCGGCGTATTTCGGCATCAGGCTGTCTTTCAGGTGTGCCACTTCGCGGTCGAGCGTAATGGATTCTATAGCGCGGTGGGCGCGCAGCATGATGGTACCGCCAGGGGTTTCATAGCAGCCGCGCGACTTCATCCCCACGTAGCGGTTTTCAACGATATCCAAACGACCAATCCCGTTTTCACCACCCACTTTGTTCAGGTAAGCCAATACGCTGGCCGGTGACATAGGCTCACCGTTGATCGCTACGATGTCGCCTTTCTCGTAGGTGAGTTCCAGGTAGGTCGCTTTATCCGGCGCAGCCTCAGGCGCTACCGTCCAGCGCCACATATCCTCTTCGGCTTCAGCCCATGGGTCTTCCAACACCTTGCCCTCATAGGAGATATGCAGCAGGTTGGCGTCCATGGAATAAGGCGATTTTTTCTTTTTAGTGAAATCCACCGGAATATTGTTTTTTTCACAGTAGGCCATCAGGGTTTCACGCGAGGTCAGATCCCATTCGCGCCAGGGGGCGATTACCTTGATGCCCGGCTTGAGCGCATAGGCACCCAATTCAAAGCGCACCTGGTCGTTGCCCTTGCCGGTAGCGCCGTGGGAAATGGCATCCGCCCCCACTTCGTTGGCAATCTCAATCAAGCGTTTGGCAATCAATGGGCGTGCGATAGAAGTACCTAACAGGTACTCACCTTCATAGATGGTATTGGCACGGAACATGGGGAATACGAAGTCGCGCACAAACTCTTCGCGCAAATCATCGATATAAATTTGCTTGACGCCCAGGGCTTGGGCTTTGGCGCGCGCGGGTTCAACTTCCTCGCCCTGACCAATATCGGCGGTGAAGGTCACCACTTCACACTGGTAGTTTTCTTGTAACCATTTAACGATGACCGAGGTGTCCAGGCCACCGGAATAGGCCAGAACGACTTTCTTGATAGACGACATAGGGAGCTCCCACTAAAACTCGTTAAGAATCCACTGGTGACATGGGCACAGAGTAGATCGGCACTGACAGGCGCCACCGCTGTGGCAGGGTGTAATTTGTGTGCTGACTCGGGCGCGGGATTGTACTCGTAAGACGGTTAAATTCCCACACTTGGTGAGGCTATTTTGCCGATTGAGGGGTTGAAAACCCAACAGATAAAAATAATTCTCATTTAAAAACTGCACAACAGCCCTATAGAAAAACAGCCAGGTAATCAGCCCGGCTGTTTCATCACAATATTGGCTAGATCCTCGTCACCCTGAAGAGCGCCTACAAACGAAAGGTTGCTACCTTGTCACCCTGAAGAGCGCCTACAAACGAAAGGTTGCTACCTTATCATTCAAACCGCGCGCCAGACTTTGCAGGCGACTGGCACGCTGCTCGTCGTTGGCTGCTGCATCAGCGGCATTATCAGCCACGTGCTTGATCGATAGCATATTGTTTTGGACTTCCTTGACGACCTGGCTTTGCTCTTCTGCCGCCGTCGCTATCTGCACTGCCATACTGCTAATTGTGCCAACCACTTTATTAATGCTATCCAACGCCTGGGAGGCATTATCCGCGTTGTCCACACTCCCCGTCGCCAGGCGCCGACTGTCTTCCATAATGGACACAGCATTCTGGGCTGTAGCCTGCAGGCTGCCGATCATATGTTGGATTTCCTCCGTACTGGCATGGGTGCGTTGAGACAGTACGCGCACCTCATCAGCGACAACCGCAAATCCCCTGCCCTGCTCTCCGGCACGCGCGGCTTCAATCGCAGCGTTCAGTGCAAGCAGGTTAGTCTGCTCTGCAATGCCCTGGATAGTCGCCAGGATGCCACTGATATCCTGGGCATTTTTATTGAGGCTGGAAATAACACCGCTGGCCTGTTCTACCTTATCGGCCAGGACCACAATGGAATCGCGGGTTTTATCTACCTGCACCTTGCCCTGGACGGCACTGGCCACCGACTCCCGTACAGAGTCAGCCGTATGTTCGGCGTGATGGGCAATTTCCTGGGTGGCATTGGTCATTTCGTTCATGGCCTGGGCCACCATGCCGATCTGCTGTTGCTGGGAACCGGACTCACCCACCGTATGGCGCGCACTGTCAGCCATGGAGCGGGCATTGGTTTGCAGCTCATTGGCCTGCTCGCGAATATGGGTGACCAGATCCCCCAGGTGGTCTACAAAAGAGTTGAAGTTAGTCGCCAACAAGCCAACTTCATCGCGGGATTTCACCGGCAGGCGACTGGACAAATTCCCACCACCCGATGCAATTTCAGCAAGAGACTGCGATACATCGTGCAAAGGCTGTAACTGCACCCCAATCAGCCAGTTAAGTACCACCATGGTCACCAGCAGCAATACCAGGATAACGGCAAGCTGCCCCACCAAGGTGGATTTCACCGGCCCGGTCAGCTGCTCCCGCTCCAGCAGCATCACGAGCACCATATTGGATTTGGGAATGGGATTGGCGAAAACCTGCAGGGTCTTGCCGCCCAGCTGTACCAGCGAAATTTCATTGCGATTGTGGGTCAGGCGCTCAATAAAAGCCTGGGTGAAATCCGGCGCTATGTCAGTAAGTGGCTTGTTAAGCAACTTGGCATCCGCGTGGGCAAACACCTTGCCGTTGCGCGCGATAAACATATAACCATTGCCTGGCAGATCTATATCGCGCAACTGCTGGACGATGTCCTCGATCACCACATCGATACCGAGGATCGCCTTGACGCCGCCATCGCTGTTCAGCACTGCGCGGCCCAGCGACACCACATTCTTGCCCGTAGCCGAGGCGATGGTCGGGTCCTCGATAGCCGTTTCACGCGGATTTTTCATGGCGCTGATGTACCAGTGCCAAACCCGCGGATCGTCGTTACCGGCAGCCATCTTCAGGTTGTTGGCGTTCACCAGCCGACCGTCGGAAAACGCCAGGAAACTGTTATCGACATCAGCCGAAATACGCAGTTGCACCAAATGGGCATTGTAGGTTTCCTCGTTAGCCGTTGCCGGAAAAGCTTCAAGGGACTTGCCCTTGAGCGCGAACCAGTCGGTGACATATTTGCTGAAGGTAGCGGAAATACCGCCGACCTGCTGGCGAATACTCTGCTCCATAGCCGTCATGGCCGAGCTGTAGGAAAGGTAGGACACCGCACAGCCAACGAGCAAGAGAGATAAAGCAACGGAAGTACTGATTTTTTTACGTAATGACCATGTTGCCGACATGGGGCCTCCGGTATGTTTGATCATCGCCTCGGGCGATACTTATTTGTTATTGGTGAAGGCAATCCTGTGCAAGGGGGTACAGCAGGCAAAAGATTCAGAGCGCCTCCCCCCTTAAATAACCATAGACCGATTAGCGCCATGTGCACCGAATCACTATCGATTTTCAGTTACAGCGCAGAAGCCGCCTCACCGCTGCGGGCAATAGCGGTATTCAAGGCTATCGGCATAATCCTGCAATTGCTTAAGGATCTGCCGTTTTTTGATGGGATCAGGCTGGGGGGGTTGTACATCCAATCCTGCCAACAGGGCGTGGATACGCTGGCGAAAGTCACTCAATACCAAGCTGGCGCCCTGATCAGGACGGGTAAGCCGGCCACAACAGAAATCGAACCAGCGCTGCTGCTCCGCCGGGTCAAGGCTCTCGGGGAAATTGCGGGCGCGATAGCGAAACAGCAGCTCCGGAAGGCGGCTATCCTCGAAGGTCCACTCCGTTTTGGCCAGGGCGTCGGGAGATAAGGTTCGCACACGGCTCATCAGGCGCTTGTCAGCATCGCTGAAAAAGCCGGCATAGAGCTGTTGCTCAGGGTCTGTGCGCCCGGTGAAATCCTGGGCGCTGTACAGTTCATCCAACTTTTCAGCCAGAGCTTCACGCTCGGTACGGGTCAATTGGGTCCACGCACGCAAGTGTTGCTCACAAATCGCCATATCCAATTGCAGGCGACGCGCCAAGGTCTCATCAACCATAGCAGTGGTAACCAGCATCGGGGTTTTATTAAGATGAATCTCCTTCAGAGGTAAACGTTCAACCCCCTCAGGTAAATCAGCACTGGCAGTAAACAGGCGAATGCGCAATTCATCTACCGGTAAATTCAACAGCGGTGAGGGATCGAACGCCAGGTTAAAGGCAATCACTGAATTTTTGTTTGCCGGATGGTAAGCCAGGGGCAGCACCAGGGCAGCATTGCCCTGCTGGCCAGGAAAGCGCGATGAAATATGTAACAAAGGCTTTTGCCCGTCGATATCGATCAAACTGGCTGCAAAGCGTTTGTCGCGCAAGCGAAAGGCATAATCATACAGCTTGGGCTGGCGTGACTTAAGCAGGCGGGCCATGGCAATGGTGGCATGCACATCCGATAGTGCATCGTGGGCCGCTTCATGGCTGATCCGGTTGACCTCGGTGAGCCTCTCCAGCTTAAAGCAGGGTGTGCCGTCCTCGTAATCGGGCCAGTGGATTCCCTCCGGGCGCAATGCGCGCGTCATGCGCAGTACATCAATCAAATCCCAGCGCGAGTTGCCATTGCGCCATTCGCGCTCATAGGGATCATAGAAATTGCGGTAGAGGGTATAGCGGGTCACCTCATCATCAAAGCGAATGGAGTTATACCCCACGCCACAGGTTCCGGGTCGCGCCAGTTCACGGTGGATCGCTGCAATAAAGTCAGCCTCACTGACCCCTTTGGCTTCAGCCTCCTGAGGGGTGATACCGGTAATCAGGCAAGCTTCCGGTTTGGGAAGCACATCCGGGGCCGGACGCGCATAAATCGTCAGCGGTTCACCCAGGATATTCAGGTCAAGGTCGGTACGCACACCGGCAAATTGCACAGGGCGATCGATCGCCGGACTCTCTCCCCAGGTTTCATAATCGTGCCAATAAAGGGTAATTTGCTCAGTAGAAGTCATTATCAATGCCTATATTGCGGACGCTATCCCACGCTTTTTACTGCACCGCTGCCTGTTGAACAGCTTCTGTGCAGCCAGGGATCAATCTATTTTTATCACACCCGGTTATGTCACCGAAGGCCAGCACTGTAACACCTGCCTGTAGCTTTCCCCTATACTGCGAGCCATTTTGTCCGGTTTTCCGCCCGACCGGATTATTTTATATGACCAGAAAAATTCAACCGTGGAGCCTGTTATGAGCGACCTTGAAAGTCTCTTTGCCAATAACCTTCGCTGGGCCGAGGATATCAAGCATAAAGACCCCAGTTTCTTTGCCAACCTGGCCCAACAGCAAGCTCCTGAATACCTGTGGATCGGCTGTTCCGACAGTCGGGTGCCCGCCAACCAGATCGTGGACCTGGCCCCCGGTGAGTTATTTGTACACCGCAATGTCGCTAACGTGGTCATACATACCGACCTTAATTGCCTGACCGTGCTCAATTACGCGGTAGAGTTCCTCAAGGTTAAACATGTGATGGTCACCGGCCATTACGGATGCGGCGGTGTTAAGGCAGCGCTGGAAAACCGCAAATTGGGACTGATTGATTACTGGCTGCGCAATATCCGCGACGTGTACTACAACAACAAGACAGAAATGGAACAAATCCGGGATGAAGAACACCGCCTGAATCGCCTGTGCGAGTTAAATGTTATCCAACAGGTTTACAACGTGGCCCGCTGCAATATCGTGCAAAATGCCTGGGGGCGGGGGCAGGAACTCACCATCCATGGCTGGATCTATGACATCAACGACGGCATTTTGCACCGGCTGATGGAGCCCATCGACCATCTGGAACAAATTCCCGAGCAATATCGCCTCTACTAAAACCCCATCTCTTCGATATTGCCCAATAAGGCCAGCCCAGTCTGGCCTTTTTATGTTCTGCCAAGCTATACCAATCTCCCCTCACAAGCTGACAAGGCTCAACTATACTCAAACGGGTATGACAGTACCCCGTCCATTTCCACACAACCGATGTTGTATACACCACAGGAATTTACGGATAGACAACGGGAGCAAAGCACTCGAATGCGCGGCAGCTTTCCACCATCTCAGGTATCGAGTATTGAGTTTCAGGTAGCCCAACTGCAACGCCAGGAGCAGTGCAACTCACTGTACGGCAACCTGCCCAGCTCCCTGCTGTTATCCATCATCATTGCAAGCATCCTCAGTGCCTCCCACTGGCAGCATATTGGCTATGATCGGGTTATCCTGTGGAATCTGTTACTGGGATGCGCGCTGCTCCTGCGTCTGATCTGCTGGTATTTCTGGCGTTACACCGGAAAAGCCTATCGCCATGAAATCTGGTTGTGGTGGTTTCGCCTGGGGACTTGCCTGGCAGCCCTGGCCTGGGGTTCGTCTGCCTATTTCCTTTTTTCAGTGGACAGTGCCATGCTGCAGGCGCTCTTGGCATTTTCGATTGCCGGTGTTGCCAGTGGCTCACTCACATCCCTCACACTGGATCGCGTGTCTTCCGTCACCTTTGTCTTGCTCACCGTATTTCCACTCAGTATCAGGCTGTACTTACAAGAAGGTACGGAAGCAATTTACCTGTTTATCATGTCACTGCTGTTCATTGCCTTTGTGCTAACAAGCAGTAGCCGCGCCCAGCGTAATATCGCAGAACAACTCCGTAAAAATATTGAGCTTGGCCGGCTAGCCAATGAGTTACATCGAAAACAGCACATTGAAGAAATCATTCGTGCATCACAATCGATCTTTATCGCCGAACGCAACAGCCTTGCCAGTTTACGGTTTATCCTGCATCAGCTACTCGACCTCAGCCAAAGTGCCATGGGCTATATCGGACGTATCGATTGGGACAAGCCGTCACAACAACAGCTGGTACGTGCCCTGCTGTTCGCGAGTGAGCCACACCGGGAACAGTCCCCTTCCCGTTTTCAGGCAAACCACTTGCCAGAGCAAGGAGAATTTCGCGATCTGCACCATTTATTCAATACAGCGATTACCACAGGCAAACCACTGATCAGCAATATCCCTGAACAAGACCAACGCTCGGGTGGCGCACCCACCGGGCATCCATCGCTTAATAATTTTCTTGCAATACCTATCTATATTGAAGAACAACAGGTCGCCTTGCTCGGCTTGGCCAACAAGCCAGGTGGCTATGATGAAGCCGATATTCATTTGTTAGCACCACTCCTCAATACTATTGCCCAACTGGTACAAGCTGCTGCCAATGAAGAAGACCACGCTAAAGATAAAGCCGCATTGGTAGAGCACTCCGTCAGTACACGGATTATTGTCGAGAATGTGGGCGACGGCATCATCATGATTAATCAACACGGACTCATTCAGGAGTTCAATCGCGCCGCTGAAATTATCTTCGGTTACAAGAAACAACAGGTGCTGCATAAAAACATCAGTATGCTTATGCCCGAGCCGGATAAATCCAGGCATGACGGTTATCTGCAAACCTATTTAAAAACCCACAAAAGCAACATTATTGGAAAGGGTCGGGAAGTGACTGGATTACGCAAAAATGGCGCTACCTTTCCTATGGATTTGTTGATCTCTATGGTGGCACACGATGAAGAGCCTTTATTTATTGGTATTGTGCGCGATAACAGTGAGTACCATACGTTTATCGCCCGCAAAAATATGCGTTTACTGGAAGTGCTTACCCAACAGGTCTACCAATGGCTGTTACTGACTCGGGCTATTAATCACAGCTACCAGGCGAATACCATCGCCCTCCCACAGGCCTTGCAGGATCAGTTACAACAGCAGGAATATCAAATCCACAAGGCATTAGCGAAATATTTTATTAACGAAGGCAATGGCCAGCCGGCCAATGTAAACCTGATCCGTAAAATCCGGGAATTAATTCGCCAAACCAACAATTTATTTGCACCACGACAACTCAACCTACTCAGTACGGAAAAGCGTGAGCACATATATATCAACTGCGATGAAAAACTGCTGGGGCTACTCATTCTCTTACTGAGTAATCAATTGATACAACAGCAGAACAGCGATATTGATATCAGCATCCACGAAGAAAAAAACCAGGCAAAGATCACATTATCAATAGAAACACCACAGGTTAATGACCAGGAAGCAACCGGAACACCCAGTGGAAGTAATGACAGCCGCGACTTGCTGGCGCTGATAGGACTCTATCATGGCACCCTGCAAAAACGACAAACTATTGGCTTTATGAATAACCAAAGTTGCCTATGTGCCATACAATTAACATTTCCGCTGGCGACATTTTCATTGGGCAGTTCCCCATAGCCATCGGATTTACAGGGGGATAGATTGGTTAACATACATCACTGCGCGAAGACAGGATTGCGCCTCATCCAGATACAACTCATCAACCAATTGTTTAACCAATAACAATGCCGGATCAGTACCGAGCTGTTGCCTGTCCGGGGTATTAAATATCGCAAAGGACGGAGCAGACACCTGCCATTTTACCGTTACCTGAAACTGGTTAACCGGCTTGTGGATGCCATGGCCCGGCTGCCATGCCATGGATAATTGCAAATAATCTTCATGCCCCAACAAAGCCAGGCGTTTCTGCCAATCCGTAAAATAATCCACCACACCGGCAGGCGTGTTTTTGCGGTTTGAATCCAACATCAACACCCCCTGATCCAATGCGAAAGCAACCACTTCACTAATCACCAGAAATAAATATTCCCTGACAGCAAAGGGTACACGCAAACCCTGAAACAGGGACATACACAAGGGGGGCAAATCCAGTTGCTGCAGTTCCTGCCCTCCCAGGCGCAATGACCACTCAATGGCAGCAGTTGGTAATTGTAATTCCGCATCCAGGGGGCGAAGGCCAATTCGTTGGGAAAAATGTTGCGCAATGATCGATGGGGATAATAAACACAAGGACACATCGTCTTCATAGTGAGTGTGTGTCACATGGGCTTGTAGTGATGCCATCAGCTGTTGGAGTAAATTCGCGGGCTGCTGCGCTATCACTTCGTGTACCCTGGCCAGGGAAAAAGCGTCTCCCACCGGACTCTTGGCTTCGAGCAAACCATCGGTAAAGACCAGAATCTCCCCACTCGCCGGTGTCGGGCAGCGGCTGACACCGGCATCAAACACAGGTTCATCGAGGATTCCCAGGGCCATATGATTCGAGGGAAATTCATGTAATACCCTGCCCTGGTCAATCCACAAGGCGGCAGGGATGCCGCCATTCCACACACAGACCTCATGGCGCTCACGATGTATCTGGATTACCAAGGCTGCCACAAAACGATCAACAGGCGTATCACGCACCAGCTTCCGATTCATTTCAGCCACGATGGTTTCCAGGTGAAACCCTCGTGCAACCATGGTGTTAAAGATAGCCACTACGGGCATGATGGTCATAGCTGCCGCAAGGCCGTGACCAGTTGCATCCGCCAGTAAAAAATACAAATCGCCACGCGGCGAAAAGCGAGCCAATGCAATATCGCCACTAAAGGTCGTGGAGGGATGTATCTGAATGGAAACGCCGTCAATCGAGGCCCTATTCTGGCGTACCAAATGTTCGTAGGTATATTTGGCAACAGCCTCTTCACGTTCGGCATTCAACTTGAAGCCGGCCAATTCAGTATTTTGCTGGCGAATCAGGCGTTGCAGGGCCCGGTTGCGGATCAGCGCAGACACCTTGAGTGCCAGCAATGACAGATTAACCGGCTTGATAATGTAATCCGCAGCCCCTAATGCAAAACAGGATTCCAGAAATTCATGGTCATCGCGCACACTGATCATAATGACCGGCAATTCGCCAAATAAATGTTGATATTCAGGATCGGTAAGGAGATCCAGGCCACAGCCATCCCCCAATTGGTAATCCAGCAATATCAAATCTATATCGACAGCCGTGCGCAAACAGTTTTTTGCCTCAGCAAGGCTCAATGCACACAGCGTGGACAACCCTCGTGCGCCCAGGTATTCGCAAAATAAACCGTTAAGGATTTCATCGTCATCGACGATCAAAACACGCTGCGGATGTTGTATGTCTTGCATGGCGCCAGGCAAGTCGCGTTGGTTGATGCAAACGCTTAACGAATATCAATAATTTTTTGCAGGTTAGCCAACTGCAGGATTTCCAGGATAGCCGGCTTGAGATTAATCATGGACACTTTCGCCTGCTGTGACTGGGCGCGCTTTTGCGCCATGACCAATAAACCTATGCCGGCACTGTCGATGTAATCCAGCACCTCACCATCAAGCACGATGTGAGAGGATTCACCCAGTGCATTTGTCACAGCCAGATTGAAATCACCACTGGATGAATAATCAAAACGCCTGGGCATGCGGATCGCCTTTGCCTCTGCCATAACGACTCCTGTTATCGCTGTATGTGGGGCGGAAAGAACTGCAATACAAATGTCACTTGTTATCAGGGATTATTGCAGTGCGGAAAAAGATATTGCTAAAGATAGCAGCTTTGTTTGTGGCTGCCGAAAACTTGTCAGGATTGGCGCAAAAATCTTTGCTGGATATTGCCATCCTGAAAACTGGATCGGCAGCCGAAGCTGCCGATCCAGGGAGAGGCCAACAGAATGTCCTTACTGTATTTCCAGTACGCCCTCTTCGATTTTAGCCTTCCATATTTGGGGGCCTGTGGTATGCACCGACTCACCACGGGAATCCACAGCCACGGTAACCGGCATATCTTTCACATCAAACTCGTAGATAGCTTCCATACCCAGTTCGGGGAAACCGAGTACGCTGGAGGATTTGATAGCCTGGGCTACCAGATAGGCCGCACCGCCCACAGCCATCAGGTATACAGATTTGTGATCGCGAATAGCATCAATGGCTGCCGGGCCGCGCTCGGATTTACCAATCATGCCCAACAGGCCGGTCTTTTCCAGCATGGTGCGGGTGAACTTATCCATGCGCGTAGCCGTAGTCGGGCCAGCTGGGCCCACCACCTCGTCGCGAACAGGATCAACTGGCCCTACGTAGTAAATAAAGCGACCTTTCAAATCCACTGGCAGGGACTCCCCCCTGGCCAGCAAATCGGTCATCTTTTTATGGGCGGCATCGCGACCGGTCAACATCTTGCCCGACAGCAGGATGGTCTCACCGGTTTTCCAGGTTTGCACCTCTTCCGGCGTGACTGTGTCCAGGTTGACCCGGCGCACGCTATCGCCTACCTCCCAGGTGATATCCGGATAATCTTCGATGGATGGCGGGGTTTGGCAAGCCGGGCCGGAACCGTCCAGCACAAAATGCGCATGGCGGGTAGCGGCACAGTTGGGGATGATAGCAATAGCCTTGTTGGCTGCATGGGTGGGGTAGTCTTTAACCTTGATATCCACTACGGTGGTTAAACCACCCAGGCCCTGGGCACCGATCCCCAGGCGATTTACCTTATCGTAGAGTTCAATCCGCAGCGCTTCGGCGCGATTGCTGGCGCCGCGCTCTTGCAGCTCCTGAATATCCACCGGATCGAGCAGCGCCTCCTTGGCGAGCAGCATGGCTTTTTCGGCAGTGCCGCCTATGCCTATGCCGAGCATACCCGGCGGACACCAGCCGGCCCCCATTTCAGGCACTACTTTCAGCACCCAATCCACCACCGAATCCGAGGGGTTCAACATGGCGAACTTGGTTTTAGCCTCGGAGCCACCGCCCTTGGCCGCCACATGCACATCGACGGTGTTGCCGGGCACTATGTTGTAGTGGATCACTGCCGGGGTGTTGTCGCCGGTATTTTTGCGGGCGCCGTCGGGATCAGCCAGAATCGAGGCGCGCAGTACATTATCCGGGTGGTTGTAAGCGCGACGCACACCTTCGTTGATCATGTCCGTAAGGCTCATGTCGGCATCCCATTGCACATCCATCCCCACCGTAACGAAAACCGTGACTATGCCGGTGTCCTGGCAGATAGGGCGATGACCTATGGCGCACATACGCGAATTGATCAAAATCTGGGCCATGGCATCCTTGGCAGCCTTGTTTTGCTCGCGCTCGTAGGCTTTATGTATGGCCTGGATAAAGTCCACCGGGTGGTAGTAGGAGATAAATTGCAGCGCATCGGCGACGCTGTCGATCAGATCTTGTTGGCGAATCACGGTTGGCATAATCACTTCTCTTCTCGTGAAGTTGGCTGAAACAGCAAAAAATCGGCGGCAATTTTACACCAGGCAAGTATCCAATCACCTCCAAACCTGCTACTGCGAGGCGAAAAAAAGGCGATTTCTGCAAATCGCCTTTTGGAACACTGGCGGAAATATAACCAGAGATTATTTTGGCACCAGGCCAATTTGCTGCCTGATCTGCAGCAGCTCGCGGTTAGTGCTGCGGCGGAATTCATCAATCGCCGCAATCGCTTCTTCATTCGTGCGGGTTTTGGCGGCAATACTGTCAATAGCCGCCAGCTCCAACTGCATACGATCCAGGCGCTCGCGCAAGGATTGAAGGTTTTGCGCCTGTTGGCTAATGCCTCCGGCCATGGTATCCACCTTCGCAATCGCAGCATCCACCGCGGCTTTACTGGTAGTCACCTCCTGTTTAAGGCTATTCAGGCCAGCCTTGGCATCGGCGCCATCTTTTTTCGCTACTGCGGTATCGCGGCCAACCGCGTTGATTTTTTCATTGGCCACGGCAAGCGCCTTGCGATTGTCTTCGGTACTGGCGGAGAGCTTGCGCAATTCACTGTCCAGTGTTTTCAGATTGGCTTGCAGGGTCACAACGGATGCGCTGGACTCTTCAGAGGTGAGATTGAGTTTCTGCTCCAGGTTGGCAATGCGGGCTTCCGCCTGCTGCAGATGACCCTGTGCCTGCAACAACTGCCAGGCCAGATATCCAGCTCCACCAACGGCCACCAGGGCAATAATCAAGGCAATAGCCGGCAGGGCACTACTCGACCGGGGCGGCGGGGGAGCATGGTATGTTGTGCTGGTACGAGGAGCCTGGCGCGGCGGAGGCAGGTCATCATGCGCGGGCACGGGACGGCGAGCGGGTGTGTCTGCCGGTTCATTCAGATTACCGGTTGATAAGGTAGGTTCTCTACGTTCCATAACGGCGTTTACCTGCTGGTTTGAGAAGGCTTGGAGGCGGCTAAAAAGGTGCGCCTATTCTATAGCAGCAGCCAACCTAAACATAGGCAACACTACAGCGGCGCAGGTTCCCAAGCATAAAAAAAACGGGCGCACGGCCCGTTTTTTTTATGGCGCTCACTAACGAACAAATTACTTGGCGTAATTGGCGTTTACAAAGTCCCAGTTTACCAGCGACCAGAAAGCCCCAATGTAGGTTGGGCGCGCATTGCGGTAATCAATGTAATACGCGTGTTCCCACAGGTCGATGGTCAGGATGGGAGTGACTGTGGCATCGGTCAGCGGCGTAGCTGCATTGCTGGTGTTAACAATAGCCACTGAACCATCCGCTTTTTTCACCAGCCAGGTCCAGCTGGAACCAAAGTTGTTGATAGCAGAATTAGTGAAATCTTCTTTGAATTTTTCGAAAGAGCCAAAGGCGCTGGTAATGGCATCCGCTACAGCACCGGTTGGCGCGCCGCCACCATTGGGGCTCAGGCAGTGCCAATAGAAAGTGTGGTTCCAGATTTGCGCCGCATTGTTAAATACCGGGCCAGAAGAAGTCTTGATCACATCCTCCAGGCTCTTGCCTTCAAACTCGGTACCGGGAACCAGGGTGTTCAGTTTATCCACATAGGCTTTGTGGTGTTTACCGTAGTGGAATTCCAGGGTTTCGACAGAAATGTGGGGAGCCAGTGCATCTTTAGCATATGGCAGTGCGGGTAATTCAAAAGCCATGATGTTTCTCCTAGGTCACGGTTGTAAAAAGCCGAGGGTATTATCCTCGTTGACAGCACGTTAGTTTTGTGAAAAAGCAGTAAATAATTATCAGCCGAAAATAGTGACGGCCCACCAGGGGCCGTCACTATAGCGCAAAATCACTGGATGAGGCGCAGACTGGCCCAAAAGTAGTCTGCGTCTATCCGGTTTCTTGCCTGTTGTTTGTTAACGATCATGAATCAGGTCTGCGCCATGATTACATCATGCCGCCCATACCACCCATGCCGCCCATATCCGGTGCAGCAGCAGGTTTATCTTCCGGCAAATCAGCAACCATGGCTTCGGTGGTGATCATCAGGCCAGCGATAGAACCGGCAGCTTGCAGTGCAGTGCGGGTTACCTTGGCTGGGTCGAGGATACCCATCTCAATCATGTCGCCATAAACACCGGTAGCCGCGTTGTAACCGAAGTTGCCAGAGCCTTTCTTAACAGAATCGGCAACCACCGAGGGCTCTTCACCCGCGTTAGCAACGATTTGGCGCAGGGGGGATTCCATGGCGCGACGCGCAATGCCGATACCCGCGTTCTGGTCTTCGTTATCACCTTTGAGGTCAGCGATGGCAGCCACAGCGCGAATCAGTGCAGTACCACCGCCGGGAACCACCCCCTCTTCCACTGCCGCACGGGTAGCGTGAAGGGCATCTTCAACGCGCGCTTTCTTCTCTTTCATCTCAACTTCGGTGGCAGCGCCCACTTTGATGACCGCAACACCGCCAGCCAGTTTGGCCACGCGCTCTTGCAGTTTCTCGCGGTCGTAATCGGAAGAGGTCTCTTCGATTTGTACACGGATTTGCTGTACGCGGGTTTTGATTTCTTCTGCTTTACCAGCACCGTCAACGATGGTGGTGTTGTCTTTGTTCATGGTCACGCGCTTGGCAGTGCCCAGGTGCTCCAGGGTGGCACTTTCCAGATCCAGGCCCACTTCTTCAGAAATCACCGTACCGCCAGTCAACACAGCGATGTCTTGCAGCATCGCCTTGCGACGATCGCCGAAACCAGGTGCCTTAACCGCCGCTACTTTCACGATACCGCGGATGTTGTTAACAACCAGGGTAGCCAGCGCTTCGCCTTCCACATCTTCCGCAACGATCACCAGCGGCTTGCCTGACTTGGCCACGCCTTCCAGTACCGGCAGGAGTTCGCGGATGTTGGAGATCTTCTTGTCAACCAGCAGGATGAACGGATTGTCGTGTTCAACGCTCATGTTGTCCTGGTTGTTGATGAAGTAGGGAGACAGGTAACCGCGGTCAAATTGCATACCTTCCACCACGTCCAGCTCGTTATCCAGGCTGGTACCTTCTTCAACGGTGATAACACCTTCTTTGCCTACTTTTTCCATCGCTTCAGCAATCAGGTTACCGATAGAGCTGTCACTATTGGCAGAGATGGTACCTACCTGGGAAATGGATTTGCTGTCAGCACAGGGAACTGCAATTGACTGGACGTGCTTAACCGCTTCGGCAATCGCCTTATCGATACCGCGCTTCAGGTCCATAGGATTCATGCCAGCGGCAACAGACTTGAGGCCTTCGTTCACAATCGCTTGTGCCAGCACAGTAGCGGTAGTGGTACCGTCACCGGCATCGTCAGACGCTTTGGACGCAACTTCTTTTACCATTTGCGCGCCCATGTTTTCGAACTTGTCTTTCAGCGAGATTTCTTTGGCAACGGAAACACCGTCTTTGGTAATGGTGGGAGCACCAAAGGATTTTTCCAGTACAACGTTGCGACCTTTTGGGCCCAGGGTGGCTTTTACGGCGTCGGCCAGAATATTGACACCGGCCAACATACGTTGACGTGCGCTATCACCAAATTTAACTTCTTTAGCTGCCATGATGTTTTACCTTTCAGAAATTCGTTAACACTAATCAGTGGATGATGGATAAAGCCGTCGACTTATTCGAGCACAGCTTTGATGTCGGATTCGTTGAGGATAACCAGTTCTTCACCATTGATAGTGATGGTATCGCTACCGGCGTATTTGCCGAACACCACGGTATCACCCACTTTGACATCCAGGGGGCGCAATTCGCCGCTGGTCAGAACGCGGCCATTGCCTACCGCAACCACTTCGCCCTGATTGGGTTTTTCTTTCGCAGCACCGGAAAGAATAATGCCACCAGCGGTTTTGGTTTCTTCTTCTTTGCGGCGAACCACAACGCGGTCGTGTAATGGACGAATTTTCATGAACGTGTGTCTCCTAACATTCAGTTTGTTTAGTGAGCAAAGTAATGATGTGGAACCAGGCACCGATACCGGATAAACCGGGTATGTAGCGGTATGGGGTTCCGGCCAGTGCCATATAGGGACGCCCTGACAGGTTTCAAGGCCATCACCTGGCTGTCTGTCTGACCGGAGAACCCGGAAAACCGACAGCTGAAAAACCAGGTGACACCTATCTGGGGCTGGGATTAAGGATTTCAACAGGCATCGTAAAAAAATCTGCGATTCCTGCTGAAAACCTAAGGCTTGGGAGGTGTGCGGCTAGCGCGATTGTCGTCGATACGAGGGGCATCAGCCGGTTTCTCCGCCGGTGAGGTATCGCCCTGATGCTCATAGACATTGCCATGTCGAAACGGGTTGCTGCGGCCAAATCCCTGCTGGAATTGGGCCTGGGTCACGATGCGCGCCATAAAACGCTGTAAGAGCAGGCGGCGCAGGGGAACAATCAGGATTAACAGCGCCAGCAGGTCCGACAGGAAGCCGGGTACTATCAGCAGGATAGCGGCAAAGCTGTTAAACAGGCCATCGACCAGTGCCTGTCCCGGCTGCCCGCCATGGCGCATGTCTTCGGCGGCCCGCATCATGCTCGCCGACCCCTGGATACGCAGCAGGTTAATGCCGAGTACAACCGCCAGAATCAGCCAGATTACCGTTGGCCAGGCGCCAATCAGGTTGGCAACACTGATCGAGAGCGCTATCTCGAAAATCAGGAACAGGGGAATCAGGAGCAATCGCATGGGAGGCCTCACAGGGATCAAGAGCCCGGCAGTTTACCACTTGTAACTTACACCTACCGACATACGGGTATCCGAGCGCGCCTTGGTCGGTTGAGGCTCATTATCGATCCAATAGTCAACCTTCAGCTCCGAATACACATTGCTCAGGATCATGGTGCTCAACCCCGAGCTGGTTTTAAGCAGCCAATCACTGTTTTCCTCCAGCGAATAAAGCAGTTCGTTATTGTGGAAGAAAGCAATGCCACCAGGAAATTCATAGCGAAAATCCGTCGCAGCACGCAAGGCAGCATAGGACGCACTCTCGTCGGTTAATTGTTCAGGGTCCTCAGGGATCTCATAACGCTGGTCGATATAGGCCAAACCCAGCTGCTGGGATAAGGCGGTCTTGCTGGTCTCCCAGAACTGGTACCCCGTACCCGAACCGAATATCGTCTGCCTGGCCAGGCCGCGCTGCTCGTCAGCCCCCAGGGTCAGGCTGTTATACCAGAACCAGCGCGCGCGAAAGAACCAGTCGAGGGAGTAGAGACTGCTCCAGCGCACCCTGGGGTCGGCATGGTTCCAGGAGGCTTTGGCATATTCACCGGCCAGTACATGGCGGAATTCGTCTTTACGCAACCGGGTCTCACCCTGCAGATTCCATTCATTGCGCACTTCATTACCACTGGAATAAGCACCCCAGAGGTTGAGTTTGCCGGTGTTGCGCATCACCCCGCGCACATAATCGTCATAGGGCAGCAGGGTTTTAAGGCTGAGCACGGGGACGCTGCGGGTTTTGGAGCGGGCACCACAGTAGTAAACCAACTGCTCCTCGTGGATGCCGTCGATAATACAGGCTATTTTATTGCCGGCAATTTTGTGGGGTTTATCGCTGTTGAGTTGTTTGATCCGGTTTTTGTTGATGCGCAGCTCACCGAAATTGTCGGACTGCCAGACCAGGTTTTCGCCTTCGATACGCAGGGCCTCACCCTGGATACGATCACCATTGGTGAGTTCAATCACGCCGGCCTGTGCCGCCGGACTGGATATGCCAATGCCCCACAGGATCAACATGACTGCGGGGAAAGAGGCGAGAGCGGAAAAGAGTCGTATCACAGATTGACTTATAACAGCTGGAGATTCCTGCATTAAACAGACCTGTACAGGGGAGCAGCAAACCAAAAAATGTTAATTTAGGTTAGCTTTCTTTACGCAATTCTACACGCCACCCAAACCCGGCTACGACGATATAGCAGTATTTCCTTATGAAACAACCCAACCAACAGCATCTGCAAGCCATTTTTCTCGCCCTGGCCTCGGTTCCTGCCGGCAAGGTGGTCACCTATGGCCAGCTGGCGGCCATGGCGGGTTTACCGCGCGCCGCGCGCCTGGCCGGTCGCGCCCTGCGCGACTTACCCACAGGAACCAGCCTGCCCTGGCACCGGGTCATCAATGCCCAGGGGCGCATTTCCCTGCCGGAAGGTTCTGAGGGGCAACATCGCCAACAAACCCTGCTGGAAGCGGAAGGTGTGGTTTTCGTGAAGGGAAAAATTAATTTGCGCCGCTTTGGCTGGCTGGCGCAGGACGACGCCTGAACACCCGGCTAATCACCAATAGCAGGATCAGGCTGGGTATCACCATCAGGGAGGTGATGACAAAGAACATCACCCAATTGCCGCCTAGCAGATCCACCAGCTCACCGCTAAAGGATGACAAGGTAGTACGGCCCAGATTGCCAAGCGAGGACAGGAGTGCATATTGTGCGGCGGAAAAAGCGCGCCCGGTCAGCCAACTCAGGAAGGCCACAAAGGCCACTGAGGAAAATGCCGTGGTGAAGTTGTCCACCAGGATAGCGGCGAGGAACAGCGGCTCGCTGGGGCCAGCCACAGCAATCCAGGCAAACATCAGGTTGCTGGCGGCCATGGCACTGCCGCCGATCAACAGACCGCGCACCAGCCCAAAACGCACATTGATAACGCTGCCAATCAGGGTAAACACACAGGTAGCCAACCAGCCAACCAGCTTCGAGTAATCCGCAATCTGCTCATTGCTGTATCCCACTTCGCGGTAGAACTGGATCGACATGCGGCCGAGGAAGGCCTCCCCCAGTTTGAATAAGAAAACAAAGGCGAGGATCATCAGCGCCAATTGCAAGCCGTTGCGACGCACAAATTCGGCAAAGGGCTCAATCACAGTCACACTGAAGCGCACCAGAAAACGCTGCCACAAGGTCTGGCTTAATCCCAGGCGCCGCATATAGATAGCTTCTGCCTGGGCTTGCAATTGCTCGCGCTCAGTGAGGGGCTCTGGCACCAACAGGGTGAATACCATCATCAGTCCCATCACTCCGGCAAGCAGCAGGTACACCTGGTTCCAGCCCAGGGCATCGGCATAATGGAACGCCAGGAAGCCCGGCAGCGAATAGCCTGTCCACCAGCCGATCACCCCCATGGCAGCAGCGGCCGATAATCGCCGGGTATCGCTGCCAATACTATCGATACGATAGGCATCCACCGCGACGTCCTGGGTTGCCGAGCAACTGGTGACACAGAGCGCAAGCAAGGACGTCCAGATAATGGCTTGCGCCGGGTCTGTGCAGGCAATCCCAAGGGTGGCGAACAACATCAGCCCCTGCATCACCAGTATCCAACTGCGACGCTGGCCCAGGCGTTGGCCCAACCAGGGTAATTTGATGCGATCGAGCAACGGCGCCCACAAAAAGTTGATCGCATAAACCACTGTCACAGAGCCAAAGTAACCGATGGCGGCGCGCGACAGGCCGGCATCACTCAACCACCCGCTCATGGCAGACCCTACCAATACCCAGGGAAATCCCGAAGCGCATCCCAGCAGGAAAATGCACAGCAGGCGCTTATCGCGAAATGCCATAAAGGTGTGACGCCAGGAATGGGAGGCTGAACCGGGGTTATGCAACATGGATAGGCGACGCAGGCAATGTAGTGGGGAAAAAACAACACGGGGTGGCATTGCCACCCCGCTGTCAGGATCAATCGCGGAAATTATTAAATTGCATGGGCATACCCAGCTCGGCAGCGCGCAGGGTAGCGATACACTCCTGTAAGTCGTCGCGTTTTTTGCCGGTTACACGCACCTGGTCACCCTGGATACTGGCCTGTACCTTGAGTTTCTTTTCCTTTACCAGGGCAACAATTTTTTTAGCCAGCTCCTTATCAATACCGGTGCGCACCGTCATATCGCGCTTCACTTGTTTGCCTGAGGTTTTCATGCTGCTAATGTCCAGGCAACTGACATCTATGCCATTTTTGGCCATCGCCGTGCGCAGCACATCCAGCATCTGGTCAAGCTGCATATCTGCGTCAGCGGTGATGGTAATGTCAAATTCCTTGCGCTCAAACTTTGCATCCACACCCTTAAAGTCAAAGCGATTGGTAATTAACCGCTGGGCCTGATCCACAGCGTTGGTCAGGGCGTGTTTATCAACTTCGGAAACCACGTCGAAAGACGGCATAACTAACCTCGGACTCTCACGGAATAAACGGGTACAGCATTAAACAAATAAAGTGGCAAAAGCGATGGCGCATACCCAAAACAACAGCGAGCGATTGTAGAGCGGCAAGCTGGATTTAATCAGTGCAAAGGAATAGCCGGGTTCGTTGTGGGTTGTCACCAGGTCGCCAGTCAGGTCTTCAATAATATCCTGGGTTTCCTCTTCCAACTCTTCCTGGTACTCCGCTTGTTGCTCGGGGTTCATCGCCGCCATCGCTGCATTGGAATGCTCGGTCTGCGCCCCCAGGGCACCGCGCAAGCACTCATTCAATACACTGGATGAAGCGCTTTCGATATCCAGCAGATTACGGCGCAGCGGGCTGGTTTCAAAGTTGCCGACAAAGGCCCAGGTCACGCCCATCAGGCGCACCGCAGGCAATTCGAGCAACCATAACCATTTGGCCGCAACCTGGGCATCCGCGCTGCCCTCTTCCGCCAGTTCACGGTAGAGCACACTCAACCGATAGAGCAAGGCGCCAAAAGGTCCCACAATCACAAACCAGAAAATTACCGCGAAAGTGCGCTCAAAGCCGCGGTACGCAATTGTTTTCAACGCCTGGGTGTGCAGCGAGCGCCAATCGTTAATTTCGATATCGCAATCCAGGTCTTTACCAACGGGTTTTTTGTTGCCGCGCAGATTTTCAACCCACAAGCTGGCGGCAACATTGTCACCTTTGTTGACCAACTCGATATAGGCTTTGACGTCCTCAACCAGGTTGCCACGGCCCAGGCTGTAGAGCAGTACAGGCACATAGAGGAAGAACAGCGAAGTCCGCCCAAGGTTGTGGTACAGCAGTACAAAAATGACCAGCAGCAGTACCAGCGGAATCAACAGTGCCAGCACCAGCGCCAACACAGGAACAGAGGCAATTCCCGGAATTTTGTGGAGGCGGTTGACCAACAGGCGGAACCAGCCATCGTATTGGATAAAACCGGCACGGCCCAACCAGTGAAGAATAGCGAGAACAACAACCAGGCTGAGAAAAATCATAAGAATCCAGTCACTTTATAGAGGCAAAAAAACGCGGCCAATCAAATGCCGGGCCAGGGTCAGTCTTGCGTCCCGGCGCGATCTGATCATGGCCAGTGATACGCGCAGGCGTAAGTTTAGGGTAAGTTGCCAGCAACTGGCGAGTGACTTTTTCCAGGCTTTGGTATTGCGCGTCGCTGTAGGGCACATCGTCTGTACCTTCCAGCTCTATGCCAATCGAGTAATCATTGCAGTTGGCAACGCCTTCAAAACTGGATACCCCCGCATGCCAGGCACGTTCCTCCAGGCTGACAAACTGTGTTATGGCGCCATCCCGCTCAATCAATAAATGGGCGGAGACTTGTAAATCCGCAATGGTGGCAAAATAGGGGTGAGCACTTGCCTCCAGGCGGTTCTGGAAAAACGCCTGCACATGGCCCCCGCCAAACTGGCCTGGCGGCAGGCTGATATTGTGAATAACCAACAGGCTGATCTCGGTACCGACCGGACGCAGATTAAAGTTGGGGGATGGACACGGCTGCGCCTCGCTGAGCCAGCCATTAGCAATAGGTAGCGACATAGACATCAGGCCGGAATTGTGCGATCGGCCGCCCAGCGGCGCAATTGGTTGATCTGTTCCGCCATCACGATGGACAGTGGGCTGGTCGATACTATTTCCCTCAGCAAAATAGTGGTATCCAGCGGCTTGGCCTCGGAGGCGGCCGAATAGAGTGCCGCCACTATGGCCTGCTCGATTTCCGAGCCGGAAAAACCCTGGGTGGATGTCGCCAGTTGCGCCAGGTCAAAGCCCCGGGGATCGCACTGTCGTTTGTTGAGATGGATGGTGAAAATATCGCGCCTCACCGACTCATCCGGCAGATCCACAAAGAAGATCTCATCCAGCCGGCCCTTGCGGATCAGTTCCGGCGGCAGGCGGCTGATGTCATTGCTGGTAGCGACAATAAAGACACGGGTGGTGCGCTCTGCCATCCAGGTTAACAGAGTGCCGAGCAAGCGCTGGGAGACACCGCCATCATTGCCATCCTGCGCCATGCCTTTTTCGATCTCGTCCAGCCACAACACACAGGGCGACATGGCATCGGCCAGCTTGAGCGCTTCGCGCAGGTTGCGCTCGGTTTCGCCGTGGTATTTGTTGTAGAGCGAGCCGACATCCATGCGCATCAGCGGCAATCCCCATAAACCGGCTACGGCTTTGGCGGCCAGGCTCTTACCGCCGCCCTGCACGCCCAATAGCAAAATACCCTTGGGGCGATCCAGTTTGGAATCTTCGCTATTGAACGCTTCGCGGCGGGTAACCAGCCAGCGCTTGAGGTTGGCCAAACCACCCACATTGGCGAAGTTTTCGGTCTGCTGCTCGAAACTGATCACGCCCTCCATATCCAGCAGGGCAAACTTGGCTTTGTTGATACGCGGCAAGTCTTCCTCGGTGAGTGCACCATCATTCCAGATAGCGCCGCGCACCAGGCGACGAACATCGCTGATACTCAAGCCCTGCAGGTTATTCACCAGTTTGCGCAGGGTCAGGTTATCGGTTTTCACCCGTGCGCCGGCGTGGCGGTCTGACCAGTCTTTGGCCTCCTCGCGCACTATGTCCATGATCTTGTCGTCGCTGGGCAAGGTGAGGCGGTAGGATGCGGAATACCGGGTGAGTTCAGCGGGCAGGCGCAATTGGTGGCTGAGCAACACCAGGGTATGGGGCACGGCAAAATGGTTGAGCGCGATATCCTTGAGCAAACGCACGACCTGGGGCTGATCGACCAGGAAAGGATGCAGGTCGCAGAGCGCGTAAATACCGGGTTGGAATTGCTGCTTGATCTGGCGCAACATGTCCTCGGCCCCGGTCAGCTCACTGCCTTTGGGAACCAATTGCGGGCCGAAGCTCATGCGCGCCAGGCCATCGGTCACTGACCAGCGATGCAAGTCCCGGCCCTGTTGGTTGGCCACTTTGAGCAACACATCGAGCGCTTTTTTTTCTTCGAAGGTTTCAATTACCAGCAATGGGATACGCGCATCCAGCAGCAACTTGATTTCATTGACGTCTTGCACACAGGTCTCCTTAGCCCATGGGGGAAAATAGGTTGCAAGCATGCAATGCCCGCTGCGTCCTTGCAACAGGCCCCGGTGCTGGACAGCAGCGACGGTTACCTGTTTTGTATCGGCCAAAAGACAAGCCTGTTTGACACAACGCATGTCTATCAGACCAAATTCTGGTTAAATGGCAGGCCTGCAAGAGGAAGCGATTATGTCCAACATCCATCTCAGCCTGATCGATAAACTTATCGTCAATGCCGACCGCGCCCTGCGCACCCTGGCAGCCGGTACAGACCTCACCGCCGAGCGCCCTTCCCCGGCTCGCGGGCAGGACAACACCGAACTGAGCCAGGATGAACGACGTCACGCCGCTGGACTGATGCGCGTCAATCACGCCGGCGAAGTCTGTGCCCAGGCGCTTTACCAGGGACAGGCACTGACCGCAAGATTGCCCGACGTGCGCGCGGAAATGGAAAAGGCGGCGGCGGAAGAAGTCGATCACCTGGTCTGGTGTCGCGAGCGGATCCACGAACTGGGCAGCCACACCAGCTACCTGAATCCCCTGTGGTACGGCCTGTCGTTCAGCCTGGGTGCTGCCGCCGGGCTGATCGGCGACAAAATCAGCCTGGGTTTTGTGGCAGCCACCGAGCAACAGGTATGCCGCCACCTGCAAGATCACCTGCAACAACTACCGGAAAACGACCATAAAAGCCGTGCCGTGGTGGAGCAGATGCTGGTCGACGAAGCCCATCATGCCGATGCGGCCCTGGCTGCAGGCGGCATCCGGTTTCCCGCCCCTGTACGCGGCGCAATGACGCTGGTATCCAAAGCCATGACATTTAGCAGCTACCGCTGCTGATACAACAGCCTGGGTTGTGCCGGACTGAGCCTATCCTCCAGGCCCATACAATTGCGCCACTCAATCCCAAAAGAGAATCTGCACGACAACGCGATGGCAAAACATGGAGCGTGTCTCAACGCCCTGCTACGGATTGTGTTTCCATAACTCGCCCACATCAGCCGGGTCGGGTGTTCCAACAACGATAACAAGCCCCGTCACCGCTCTGGTTCCCAGTGCGACACAGATTGCACACGCCAATACATCCTGACAGGCGCCTCCAGCGCATCGAACCCATCGATTCTCAAACCAATCGATGCACGAATCTATTGCCTTACCAACCAATCACCCGGAGAAGCATAATGAAAATAATGCTGCAAGGGCCGACTGGTGCGTCCTGTGGAAATGGCTCTCTCTTCCGCAATGCACCCCTATGGCTGACATTTCTGTTATTACTCACCCTGTTTGCAATAGCCCCGACCATGGCCCAGGCACCTGCAGCCAGCGACTTCCAGCGCGTGGCAGTCGCCGAGGGGCTGAACCTGCCGATGGAATTTGAAATATCCCGCGATGGGCGGGTGTTTGTCATCGGCAAATGCGGCGCTATTTACGCCTGGCAACTGGATGGCGGCACCCCGACGCAAACATCCACCCTGCCCAATGTGCGCTGTGTGTTCGAGGATGGCTTGCTGAGCCTGGCACTGGACCCGGAGTTCACCAGCAACGGTTATATCTACTTCCAATACACTGCGCCCGGCAGCCGGACACGGGTGTCGCGTTACAAGGTCAACCCCGATAACTCCCTGGACCTGGCATCAGAGTCTATCCTGCTGGAGTGGCTGACCGGTGCTGAAGCCCACGGCCATATGGGCGGCTCGATGCTGTTCGACCGCGAGGGCAACCTGGTCATTACCACCGGGGACAATACCGCTGCCTCCGGTTATTTCGCTCCCGGTGCCCAGGCCACCTCGGGTAACACCAACGACCTGCGCGGCAAGGTCTTGCGTATCCGCCCTACAGCGACGGGTGGTTACACCATTCCGCCTGGCAACCTGTTCCAGGCGGGACCACTGCATCGCCCCGAGATCTATGCCATGGGGTTCCGCAATCCCTTCCGCATCAACCATGATCCCCTGACCGGCTACCTCTACCTGGGTGACATAGGTCCCGATGCCAACGCTGCCAGCGCTGAAGGCCCCATGGGGATGGATGAGCTCAACGAGATCCGTGAAGCAGGCAATTACGGCTGGCCCTATGTCCTGGGTATCAACCAGCCCTATGCCGGTTTTGACCCCGCCAACCTGGTCAATAACCACCCATTAAATACCGGTGCTACCCAGTTGCCGCCGTCCAAGCCGGCGCTGTGGACCATCCTCCACCGCGCCATCATGGCCGGCCCTGTTTATCGTTACGATCCGGCGGTCGACAACGAATTCAAGCTGCCCGCTTACTACGATGGCAAGCTGATTTTCTGGGACTTCAATAGCAGCCGGTTTTTCACGATCGATTTAGCGGCGGGCAATACCCCTCCCATCGCACTGGACCTGCCACTCAATAGCCATAATGTCCAGGGCGCCATTGATGCAGAACTGGACCCGCGCACCCACCAGTTGTATGTGCTGCAATGGGGCTCAGGCTGCTGCGACCAGGCGCCGTTGGGCAATGGCGGGCTATACCGCTTTGACTATATCGGCGGCCGCGATACCGGCACCAACCTGGCACTAGGGGCTACCGCAACAGCGACTTCGGCTATGGGGCCATACAGTGCTGCCAATGCGATTGATGGCAACCCGGAGACACGCTGGGAGAGTGCCCATGCCGATCCTCAGACACTGACCATCCAGTTGCAGGATGAAGCGCTGATTACCGCTATCCGGATTACCTGGGAAGCTGCCTACAGTTCCCATTACGTCATTGAAGGCTCTATAGACGGTGTCACCTGGGAATTGCTGGCAGAAGAAAACGATGGCAATGGCGGGGTGCGCATCCACCTGATCGAGGCGGAGCGGAAATACCGCTATATCCGCCTGACAGGAACACAGCGCGCTACCACCTGGGGCCATTCCCTGTATGAATTCGAAATATTCGGCAATACCGATAGCGAACCGCCGGAGCTGACCGAATTCGCCTACCTGAATATGCCACGCACCCTGGATCCCCAATTTACCGGCGTCCCCCGGCAACTGTCACAAACGGGTGCATTCAGCGATACAGTGAACCTGGTGCCCAATGCCAATCTGCTGCCTTTCAGCCCCAACAGCGCACTCTGGTCAGATCGCGCCGGCAAGGCGCGCTGGATATCCCTGCCCAAAGACACCCGCATCGGTTGGCATGCGCGGGACAACTGGACCTTCCCTGAAGGCACTGTGGTTGTAAAACATTTTGAGCTGCCGATCGACGAGGCCAACCCCACCCTGACCAAACGCCTGGAAACCCGGCTCCTGGTCGTAAAAGCGGATGGTAAGGTCTATGGCGTCACCTACCGCTGGCGCGCCGATAACAGCGATGCGGATTTACTGACGACAGGCGAACAGGAAAATATCAGCATCCGCAATGCCAGCGGCAGTACCTGGATCCAAACCTGGGCCTACCCCAGTCCCACGGAATGTATCGAATGCCATAACGCCAATTCGGCCCAAATCCTGGGGGTTAACACCCGCCAATTAAATGGCAACGTCCAGTATCCCGGCCTGGGCTCCCTCAACCAGCTGGTGCACTGGAACAACCTCGACCGGTTCAATCCCGGCTTTAGCAATAGCCAGGTCGCCGGCTTTGACCGCACGGTAGCCATCACTGACCTCAGTGCCACCCCGGAGCAGCGGGTCAAATCCTACCTCGACACCAACTGCGCCCACTGCCACGGCACAGGCAACGGCGGTTCGCAATGGGACGCCCGCTTCAACACGCCGCTGAACCTGATGCGCATCGTCAACCAGGCCACCACCGGTATCCGCAATTACGCCAATGATTACGGCATTGCCAATGCCCAGGTGGTCACGGCGGGCAATCCCCACGAATCCATCCTCTATATCCGCGACAAGAGCATCGACCCGGCAGATCGTATGCCCCCGTTGGGACGAGCCCTGGAAGATACCCACTATATCCAGGTGCTGGAGCAGTGGATCAACAACCTGCCTTCAGGGCCGACCAATCCCGGCGAACCCATCCTGCTATCGCTGAACAAACCGGTAACGACGTCCTCGGTACAGGATGATCTGGTCGGAGCCAACACCGTGGATGGCAACCCGGCCACGCGCTGGGGCAGCGACTTTTCCGATCCCCAGTGGATACAGATCGATTTGGGTTCTGTACAGCCTATCAGCAGCATCCGGCTGCATTGGGAAGCGGCGTATGCCAGCGCCTACCGTATCCAGGGCTCTGTCAACGGCACCGACTGGAGCGACATAGTCACGCAGAACGCCGGTACCGGGAACCTAGAAACCTTTGATAGCCTGTCCGGTACCTACCGCTATATCCGGCTCACAGGCAGTGCGCGCGGCACGCCCTGGGGCTATTCCTTATGGGAGTTCGAAATCTGGGGCGGCGGCAGTTCACAACCGGAGCCCGAACCTGTCCTGCTATCGCGCAACAAGTCGGTAACGACCTCTGCCGTAGAGGGTGGCTTTATCGGTGCCAACGCTGTAGACGGTGACCGTAATAGCCGCTGGGGCAGCGAACATGGCGACAATCATTTTATCCAGATCGACCTGGGTGAGATCCTCACCCTCCAGCGGATTGTCCTGGAGTGGGAAGCGGCCCATGCCAGTGCCTATGTGATCGAGGTTTCTGACAATGCCAGCAGTTGGACCGAAATCTATCGCACGACCGCCGGTAATGGCGGCACCGATGACCTGGCAGTGAACAGCCAGGGCCGCTATGTCCGCCTGACGGGTATTACCCGCGCCACACCTTGGGGCTATTCCCTGTATGAGTTTGAGGTCTACGGCAACCCGGGCGGAACAGGGGAGCCGCCCGTACCGCAGCTTGGCATAGTGTCCCCCACGAACGGGCACGCGTTTCCAGCGGAAAGCAATATCCCCCTACAAATCTCGGTCAGTGATAGCAACTGGTTTTCCGGGGGCGGAGGCTACCGCTACTCACTCAACAGTGGAGCCGCTATCACTGTGGCACATGGCAATCCCGTCAATCTGGGTGTGCTGCCAGCAGGCAATCACACACTGGCGGTGACCCTGCTGAATGTCCAGGGGCAACCGGTAGGCAGCACTCATACCCTCACCTTCAGTGTCCGCCAGCCAGGGGGCAGCAACCCCGATACCCCCAGCCCGGCAAAACTGGCACCTATTGCAGCACTGGCATCCAGCCATATGGGCGGCGATGTCGCGGCTAACGCTATCGACGGCAACCCGGCATCGCGCTGGGAAAGCGAGCACAGCGATCCGCAATATATCCGCCTGGACATGGGCCAGAGCGTCCTCTTCACCCAAGTGCGGCTCCATTGGGAAGCGGCCTACGGCAAGGCCTACACCATCGATGTATCGGAGGATGGCAGCATCTGGCAGACCGCTTACCAGACAACGACAGGCAGGGGCGGGATTGAAGAGCTGGCGCTGGATGGACAGCGCGGACGCTATATCCGCATGCGCGGCACAGAGCGCGGCATAGGCTATGGCTATTCACTCTACGAGTTTGATGCCTACGGCATAGCCGCCGACACCAATCCCGCCCTGATTGGCATTACCGTACCTGGGGCGGGCCAGGTTATTCCACAAAGCCAGGGCGTGCAGTTGCAGGTAGATATCTCCGATGCCAGTTGGATAGCCAACGGCGGCAGCTATCACTATTCCCTAGACGGAGCCCCGGCCGTGCGTATCAACAGCCTGGATGCAGTGAACCTGGGCAACCTGCCTACCGGTGAGCACAGATTGCGGGTCAGCCTGCTCGACAGCGATGGTCTCGAAGTCAGTGTGCCGCGCCTACACAATTTCCGGGTGCTGTGTGACAGCAACTGCCCGCAGGTGCTGGTCTTCTCCAAAACCTCCGGCTTCCGCCACGGTTCTATCCCGGCGGGTATCGCCATGGTGGAAGCCATAGGCGCGGCCCACGGTTATAGCGTGACCGCTTCTGAGGATGCCAGCCTGTTCACTGCAACCAACCTGGCGCAGTACACCACCGTAGTATTTATGAATACTACGGGCGATATTTTTACCCCTGCGCAGAAAGCGGCTTTCCAAGCCTATATCGAAAGCGGTGGCGGCTATGTGGGAACCCACTCGGCAGCAGATACCGAGCACAACTGGGGCTGGTATATAAACACGCTGCTGGGCGGTGCCCGGTTTATCCATCACGGCGATGGAATTCCCAGGGCACGAGTAGAGATCGAGCAGGCCAGCCATCCGCTGGTAAGCCATATCGGCAGCGAGTGGTACCTGGCGGACGAATGGTACTTCTGGGCGCAAAACCCGCGCGGTGCTGGCAATGTCGAGGTGCTCGCCAACCTGGATCGCTCAAGTTACAGCTCCAACTATCCAGTCGAGGATCACCCGGTTATCTTCACCAACCGGGTAGGTACAGGGCGGGCCTTCTATACCGCTATCGGCCACGTGGATGAAAATTTCTCAGATCCACATATGGTTGAGACGATGCGCAAGGCGATTGAATGGACATCAGCAGATTAATCGGCAACATTTGCCGTTAGCCCACAGGGGCTCTTTACCCCCATCCCAAAAGGATGGGGGCTTTATTAGTCTGCGGAATGGATTTCGTAACTGTGGGTGATCTCCACACCACCGGCTTCCAGCATGATCGACGCCGAACAATACTTGGTCGCCGACAGTTCCACCGCGCGTTTTACCTGGGCTTCCTTCAGCGCTGTGCCGGTAACAATAAATTTCATATGGATTTTGGTGAAGGGAGATGGAACACCGTCAGCACGCTCGGCCTCCAACTCGCAACGACAATCCGTCACTTGTTGGCGCGCCTTGGTCAGAATGCTCATCACATCAAACGAAGAACAACCTCCCAAGCCCAACAACAACATCTCCATGGGACGCACACCGGTGTTGCGACCACCATGGTCTGGTGGTCCATCCATCAGCACGGCGTGCCCACTGCCTGACTCTCCCAAAAACTGGGCACCATCAACCCACTTAACCACTGCCTGCATAGACGACCTCATCGCTCATAGCGCATTGCAAAAGGGCGCTAGGGTAGCACAGGCGCCAATGAAACCGAAAATGTCACATAAATCTACACCATTCACAGAAACCATGATTTTTGGTAGACAATTCAAACGACTAGGCTTATAACTGCTTCACAATTTTGTTGCCTGTAAACCGGTTTCGCTAGCAGCAAAACTGCCTTATCGTCATAATAAATTTTATATTCCAATTCATCATATAAAACGTCTTTAGGATTAGGAGCCATACCTTGGTAGCCGTCTCGCTTACACCGCACATTAAGAATGTGGAAGAGTTTCTTGTTCATTGCCACCGTCGCCGCTACCCCGCCAAGAGCACGATCATCTACGCTGGCGACAAAAGTGATTCGCTTTATTACATCGTCAAAGGCTCTGTGACTGTGTTAATTGAGGACGATGAAGGTCACGAAATGATTGTCGCCTACCTCAATGACGGCGATTTCTTTGGCGAAATGGGACTGTTCGACGAAAAAGATTCCCGCAGTGCCTGGGTCCGCGCTAAATCAGAATGTGAAGTGGCGGAAATCAGTTACGCCAAATTCCAGGAAATTTCTGAAACCCATCCGGAGTTTTTGTTTGCATTAGGCAGCCAAATGGCACGCCGTCTGCGTGCAACAACCCGTAAGGTGGGCGACCTGGCATTCCTGGATGTCACCGGACGTGTTGCGCGCACCCTGCTGGAACTGTGCAAAGAGCCCGATGCCATGACCCACCCCGACGGCATGCAAATTAAAATCACACGCCAGGAAATCGGCCGCATTGTCGGCTGCTCGCGCGAAATGGTTGGCCGTGTACTGAAAACATTAGAAGATCAGGGGCTGGTACTGGTAAAAGGCAAGACCATGGTGGTCTACGGTACCCGTTAATACAGAGACTACATAAAATTCCATAATCAAAAAAGCCCGCATATTGCGGGCTTTTTTACAGATAAATGTCTCATCAGGAAAAGAATGCAGCCAAGGCTTGCCCCGGATCCTCGGCGCGCATAAAGGCTTCGCCGACCAGGAAGGCATTGACCTGGCGATCGCGCATCGCCTGTACATCCGCCGGCGCCAGAATGCCGCTCTCAGTGACAACAATGCGCTCGCTGCCAATCTTGTCCAGCAATCGATAGGTGGTTTCCAGGCTTACCTCAAATGTGTGGAGGTTGCGGTTATTAATGCCGATCAATTTATTCGGCAGCGCCAGTGCAATATCCAGCTCGCGCTCATCGTGCACTTCCACCAACACATCCAGCCCCAACTCCAGGGCAAGGCTGTTAAGCGCTTTCAATTTTGCAGGTTCCAGCGCGGCTACAATCAACAAAACGCAGTCAGCGCCCAAGGCACGTGCCTCGTAGATGTGGTATTCATCCACCAGGAAATCCTTGCGAATAACCGGCAAACTCACTGCAGCGCGAGCTTGTTGCAAATAGGCATCCGCCCCCTGGAAGAAATCCACATCGGTTAATACCGACAAACATGCAGCCCCCCCCTTCTCATAAGAGCGGGCCAATTCATCCGGAACAAAATGCGCGCGCATCACCCCCTTGCTGGGTGATGCCTTTTTAATTTCCGCAATGACGCCCGCTTTACCCGCTGCAATCTTGTGTTCAATAGCGCGTACAAAACCGCGCGCAGGTGCCTGCACTTCAGCGGCTTGCACCAGCTGCGCCAGGGAGACTCGCGCCTTGCGCTCGGCAATCTCTTCCCATTTGCGCGCGATAATCTTGCGCAGGACGGTGGGGGTTTCACTCATGTACTGGCCCTTAAATTCTGTAAAAATTGTAAACCCTGCAAAAAGTTGTTCGCTATTGCAGATATTGGGTGAAAGCAGCCAGCTCACGGATTTTTTCACCTGCCAGGCTGCTGCCTATCGCATCGCGCGCCATTTCCACACCATCGGACAGACTGCCGGCAACACCGCTCACATAAATTGCCGCACCGGCATTAAGGGCGATGATATCAGCTGCCTTTTCCGCATATTGGCCGCGGCGGTTGCCCAGCGCATCGCGAATGAGCAAGAGCGAATCTTCTGCATTACTGACACTCAAACCAATCAGGCTCTTGGACTGCATACCAAAATCTTCCGGCTTGATGATGTACTCGCGAATCTCGCCGCCCTTCAATTCCGCGACCTGGGTCTCTGTTGCCAGGCTGATTTCATCCAGGCCGTCTTTCGCATGCACAACCATCACATGCTCACTGCCCAAGCGCCCCAGAACCTCGGCCATGGGCTTGCACAGTTCACCGTTGAATACACCAATCACCTGGCGCTTTACATTGGCAGGATTGGTCAATGGGCCAAGCATATTGAAAATAGTTCGCATCCCCAGTTCCCTGCGCGGACCTATAGCATGCTTCATAGCGCTGTGATGGGAGGGGGCAAACATAAAGCCCACCCCGATTTCTTTAACGCAGCGGGCAACCTGCTCCGCGGTAATATCCAGTTTGATGCCGGCAGCTTCCAGTACATCCGCACTACCGGTAGAGCTGGATACCGAGCGATTGCCATGCTTGGCCACACGCCCACCGGCGGCGGCTACCACAAACGCGCTGGCGGTAGAAAGATTAAACAGGTTGGCGCCATCACCACCAGTGCCACAGGTATCTACCAAATAATCCACATCAATGTTAACGGGCGTCGCCAACTCACGCATAACCATGGCTGCACCGGTAATCTCATCCAGTGTTTCCCCTTTCATGCGCAAGGCCACCAGGAATCCACCGATTTGTGCCGGGGTAGCGCCACCCGTCATGACAATCCGCATCACACTAATCATCTCTTCAGTACTGAGGTCGATACTTGCTACCAGTTTTTTTAATGCTTGTTTAATGTCCATTGCCAATACCTTTTATTGTGTTGGGACTCTCCCCCGAGGGGGCGCTGTAGATATGTCCCGTTTGTGGATAGGAATCAGGTTAGACGCGAATACCCTGGAGGCCTAGTAGGCCTCCAGAAAATTGCGCAACATATCATGGCCATGCTCAGTCAAAATGGACTCCGGATGAAATTGTACGCCCTCCACGGCCAGGGTTTTGTGCTTTACCCCCATGATTTCACCCATACTGCCATCCTCATTTTGGGTCCAGGCAGTAATCTCCAGGCACTCAGGCAGGGTTGCTTTTTCGACAACCAGCGAGTGGTAACGCGTAGCCTGAAAAGGATTGTTCAACCCGCGAAACACACCGGTATTATTGTGATACACCGCTGAGGTTTTACCGTGCATCACATAGGGTGCACGAATAACCTTGCCGCCAAATGCCTGGCCAATACTCTGGTGACCAAGGCACACCCCCAGCAGCGGGATTTTTCCAGCAAAGGTTTTAATCGCCTCTACCGATACCCCTGCCTCATTGGGCGTGCAGGGGCCTGGTGATATGACAATTTTTTCCGGTGCCAGCGCAGCAATTTCGGCAATGCTGATTTCATCGTTACGCACGACCTTGACATCGGCTTTAAGCTCACCCAAATACTGCACCAGGTTGTAGGTGAAAGAGTCATAGTTATCAATCATCAGAATCATTGTGCATCTCCCACCATATCAACCGCCTTAAAGATGGCGCGCGCTTTGTTCATCGTCTCTTTCCATTCCAGTGCGGGAACTGAATCAGCCACCACACCGGCACCGGCCTGAACATAGAGCTTGCCGTCTTTGATCACGGCCGTACGTATGGCAATGGCGGTATCCATATTGCCATTCCAGGCGATATACCCCACCGCACCACCGTAGATACCGCGCTTTTCTGTTTCCAGTTCATCAATGATTTCCATCGCACGGATTTTCGGTGCACCGGACAAAGTGCCCGCAGGAAGGGCAGCGCGCAAGACATCCATCGCCTTGAGTTCCGGCTTGAGCTGGCCGGTGACATTGGAGGTGATATGCATCACATGGGAGTAGCGCTCCACCACCATTTTGTCAGTCAGTGTCACACTGCCCACCTGGGCCACGCGACCAATATCGTTGCGTCCCAGGTCAATCAGCATCAAATGCTCAGCAATCTCTTTCGGGTCATTGACCAACTCGACTTCCAGCGCACGATCCTCCTCCGGTGTACGACCACGACGACGTGTGCCGGCAATGGGGCGCACAGTCACTTCGCCATCTTCCAGGCGCGCCAGGATTTCCGGGCTGGAACCTACGACATGGTGATCACCCAGGTCGAGGAAGTACATATAAGGCGATGGATTGAGGTGGCGCAACGCGCGATACAGGTTGATGGGCTCCTGGGGAAAATCAATCGACAGGCGCTGCGAGATAACCACCTGCATAGTATCGCCAGCCAATACATAGTCCTTGATACGATCCACCATCTTGTGGAAGCTGGACTCACCGACATGGGACTGGAAACGGGCCTCGCTATGACCATCCGTCCCCAGGCTTAAACCGGATGTTACCGGCATTTCACCGCGCAGGCGCTGCTCCAATTCATCCAGGCGTGCATTGGCCTTAACGAAGGCATTCTCCACCTCGGGATTGGCATGGATCACCAGGATCAGTTTGCCGGCGAGGTTATCGAACACCAGTACCTCATCAGATACGCTGAGCAGGATATCCGGTGTGCCGATTACATCCCTGGGGGCACTGGCCTTAAGGTGCGGCTCCACATAGCGCGCGCAATCATAGGCAAAATATCCCACTAAGCCACCGGTAAACCGCGGCAAACCAGGCAATTCAGGTGCGCGGTAACGCTGCTTGAACTCTTCTACAAATGCCAGGGCGTCGGCGCACTGGTGGGACTCAATGACCTTGCCATCGCGCTCAATCACAATATCTTCACCAAAGGCTTTTAATACGGTGCGGGCCGGGAGGCCAATCATCGAATAACGCCCCCACTTTTCGCCGCCCTGCACTGATTCGAACAAATAGGAATAGGGCCCGGAAGCCAGTTTCAGGTAGGAAGACAAAGGGGTATCCAGATCCGCCAATACCTCACGCACGACCGGAATACGGTTATAGCCTTGGTCAGCCAATTGGCTAAAAGCATCGTAATTCATGACATTACCTTTGGAACCTGCCGCCGTATCGCCATGCAATTGGACAGGCGCAGCGCGCAGCTATTATTCATTTTTTGGGGAGTTGACCTGGCTCCTGTTTAACAGACCCAAGTGCAAACCAGAGAGACCAGCGGCCACAGGGTTGCCCTGTGTCTGGCAATAAGAATTAACGACGCCATCGGGCGACGTGCAATGCAGAATACTCGGTGCAGAAATGGGGGCGGTTCACACGGAAAGCTCCAGAGTCAGTTGAAGCCAGTGTACTCAAATAATGCTTCCATGCCTACCCTGAAAATCGCCTCTCTGATGCAGTTCACAGCGGATGTACCCAGGCACAACTAGCGCATTAATTCATACACACAAATATTGACTGCTGTTGCCAGGTTCAATGACTCTATGGCTCCACTGCCGGGGATGTTAAACATGTGCAGGTCGAAATTTTGCAGCTGTTCACGCGGTACACCGCGCGCCTCGTTGCCAAAGACATAACACCGGTGTCCTGCAAAGGCGTCATTACGAACCGCAACCCCGTCCATGTCGAGACAGGCAATGCGGGCAAAACGCTCTGCCAAGTGCGCCAGGGAGACATCCAGTTCCAAAGGCACATGGAAGATCGCCCCCATACTGGAGCGCACCACCTTGGGGTTATAGGGGTCTACCGATCCCGGACTTAACAGGCAACGAAAACCGCCAAACCAGGCCAACGTCCGCAGGATGGTGCCGAGGTTGCCGGGGTCCTGTATCTCATGCAGGTAAATTGCCCGCTCCCCATCCACCAGTGCCCCGGGTATATCCGGAACAGGTGCGACAGCCACAATCCCCGGTGGCGTTTGCGTATCAGCAATCTGCGCCATTTGCTTGTCACTGATTACCCGTGTTTCAAACGGGCTCTGCCAATGCTGGTATTTATCGGTCACCAACAACTGGCTATGCAGCAACGCTGGTGAAAGTTGCGCAGCCTTTTGTAACTCCAATACCAGATGCTCGCCCTCTACCAGAAAATGCCCAAACTGGTTGCGATACTTTTTCTGGTGGAGTTTTTTGATGTCGTCGAGTTTCATCGCCACCTGCCGTTTACGCCTGCAAATCCGCCAGCATGGCCTTGGCCAAGGCTTCGGCAACCTTGATGCCGTCAACACCGGCAGAAAGGATTCCCCCCGCATAACCAGCACCTTCACCCGCAGGATACAGGCCGCGAGTATTCAGGCTCTGGAAAGTTTCGTTATCGCGGGTAATACGCACAGGGGATGAAGTGCGGGTTTCAATGCCGGTAAGCACAGCATCCTCGCGGTCAAAACCGCGAATTTGCTTACCAAAGGCCGGCAGCGCCTCGCGAATGGCCTCAATCACATAATCCGGTAATGAAGGCGCCAAATCGCCCAGGCGCACACCGGGCTTGTAGGAAGGCACGACTTCACCAAACTCACCAGAAGGACGCCCGCGGATAAAATCCCCCACCAGCTGGCCGGGAGCACAATAATCACTGCCACCCAATTCATAGGCCCTGGACTCCAGCCGCTCTTGCAACTCTACGCCGGCCAGGGGGCCACCGGGGAAATCCTGCTCGGGATGAATCCCCACCACAATACCCGCGTTGGCATTGCGCTCGTTGCGTGAATACTGGCTCATACCATTGGTAACAACACGCTGGGGCTCCGAGGTGGCGGCAACTACCGTCCCACCGGGACACATACAAAAGCTGTAAACCGCCCGGCCATTTTTAGCGTGATACACCAGCTTATAATCTGCCGCCCCCAGTTCCGGATGCCCTGCATACTTGCCCAGGCGAGCCTCATCAATTTGCGACTGTGGATGTTCAATACGAAAACCGACGGCAAAGGGTTTTGCCTCAACAAAAACCCCGCGCCGGTGCAATGTGCGAAACGTGTCGCGCGAGCTGTGGCCTAACGCCAATATCACATAGCGACTGTGTATCTGCTGGCCATCTGCCAGTTCTACCCCCTGGATGCGACCGTCCCGCAACAAAAAATCCACGACTTTGCTTTCAAACCTGACCTCGCCTCCCAGGCGCTTGATCTCCTCACGCATGGTGGATACTACCCCGGTGAGGCGAAAGGTCCCAATATGGGGTTTACTCACATAGAGGATTTCTTCCGGTGCCCCCGCCTTTACGAACTCGTGCATCACCTTGCGGCCATAAAACCTGGGGTCTTTGATTTGGCTGTAGAGTTTGCCGTCGGAAAACAACCCGGCACCACCCTCACCAAATTGCACATTGGATTCCGGTGTCAGTACCTTGTTACGCCATAGTGCCCAGGTATCTTTGGTGCGGCGACGCACATCCTTACCACGCTCAAGCACGATAGGTTTGAACCCCATCTGCGCCAGGATAAGTGCCGCAAACAAACCGCAGGGACCAAAGCCAATCACCAACGGGCGCTCCGTTAAATTGTCCGGCGCCTGGGCTACCGGGTAATACCGGGTGTCGGGCGCGGGACGCACATTATTGTCGCGGGCAAAACGCTGCAGGATTTTTTGCTCATCGCGCACAACCAGGTCGATGATATAAACAAAGGTGATTTCACTGTTCTTCTTGCGCGCATCATAACTGCGCTTAAACACAGTAAATTCCAGCAGGTCGGCATCCTGAATCTTCAGGCGGGCAACTATGGCCTGGCGCAATGCCTCGGGGGAATGGTCAAGCGAAAGCGACAGCTCGGTAATACGGATCATAAAAAGTCCTGGCCGGTAACGCCGGCAAAGGGATTAAACGAAAAAAGGGAGAAGATCTACACTAACGCGAGCTGTGCACGCATCTCGCGAATCACCTGTGCATAGTCCTCAGCACCAAAAATAGCGGAACCTGCAACAAACGTATCTGCGCCGGCCTCGGCAACTGCGCGAATATTGCTTAAGCCGACACCGCCATCCACTTCCAGGCGAATGGGCAGGCCAGAGCGATCAATCAACGCCCTCGCTTCACGCAATTTATCGAGCACATAAGGAATAAACTGCTGGCCGCCAAAACCGGGGTTAACTGACATCAGCAGCAACATATCCAGTTTTTCGAGCACATATTTGATCTGTTCAAGGGAACTGGCAGGATTCAGCACAAGGCCGGCTTTGCAGCCTTTGCCCTTGATCAATTGCAGGGAGCGATCCAGGTGACGGGATGCCTCAGGGTGGAAAGTAATATAGGTAGCCCCTGCATCTGCAAACTGCACAATCAAATCATCGACAGGCTCCACCATCAAATGCACATCAATAGGTGCAGTGATACCGTAATTGCGCAAGGCTTTGCACACCATGGGGCCAAACGTCAGGTTGGGGACATAGTGATTATCCATCACATCAAAATGGATGATATCGGCCCCGGCAGCGAGTACAGCACTCACCTCCTCTCCCAAACGGGCAAAGTCGGCCGACAGGATCGAAGGAGCTATTTTGAAATCTCGCTTAAAGTTCTGCATAAAATGTCCGATTACCTGCAATTAAGGGAGGCATTTTACCCTGTATAACTCATGCCTCTGCAACCCACGGGAGATAATGACGCACGATGCTTCCGCCTGTTACCCGTCGATTACCCTCATGGTGCTCTCATGGGCGCATGAAAACCATTGCCTGCGGCCTGCTGATACTGGCCATGAAGACGCCCTGCCTGGCCCAAACACCCCCCAGCGACCCGACTCCACCACCAACAAACACCACTGTGTCTGAATCGTCAAGCAGCAGCACTTCCAGTCTATCTACTTTGGATCGCCGCCTCAGAGCCAAAGAATTGCTGGCAGACGCACTCACTGAAGAAAGCCATTGGCTGGAGACAACCGAAGGCAAAATCCTGGCCCTGTTCCGCCCGACGGAAGACAAGGTTACCAAGGGGGCTTTATTGCTCCTGCATGCAGCTGAAGACCCGCAGTCCTGGCCCCCCGAACTGGAGAACCTGCGCCAAAAACTGCCGCAATATGGCTGGGAAACCCTGGCGATCAGCCTACCCCAGGCTTATGCCCCTGAGCCGCCCAAACGGGAATTAGCCCCCGCTGTCGAAAGCCAAAGTTCCAGCAGCCAGGCAGATGATCCAAATACCAGCACAAACGCCGAAACAACCAACGCCAGCAGTTCACAATCCTCCAGCAGCACGCCGACAGAAGACAAACCACACACTGTGGCACGCGAGCAATTGATCAAGGCTTATATACTCGCCGCCCTGAACTTCCTCAACCAAAAAGGGCGCTTTAACCTGGTCGTGCTGGTTGATAACAGTTCGCTCTATTGGTGCATGCAACTGCTATCCCCCTCCATCAAAACCAACACGCGGGATCCCAATACCGTAGACGGCCCCCTGCAAGCCCTGGTGATTACCAACCTACAACCACAGGAGCCCCTGACTACTGCCGAACTGGAAGCCAGTTTTAGCCAATCACAACTCCCGGTAATGGACATTTTTTTCGGGCCGGATAATTCCGTACAACAGGCACAGCGGGATAAACACAGGGCCGTTGCCATGCGCAACAAATTACAGCACTACCAACAGACGTTACTGGAAGCGCAACCCAAGGTTGTCGAAGATGATTCCAACAGTTTTTTGCTGGCGAGGATAAGGGGATTTATGGAGAAAAAAGCACGGGGAACTGAAATACAGGCAAAAGAAGTGAAAAACCAACCCTAACAGCAATCCACTGAAAACAAGAAAGGCGCTGTTATAAGCGCCTTTCTTACCCTGTCACGAATCAATCCTTAACCCGCACAAGGTTTCAAACACACACGATTAGATGAGTGATCCCACAAAATTAGTCGCATCCATTGACCTTGCTTGGTCAACTAACCTTCCCTGAATCCTCCCTGTGTTGTGCATTTTGGGCAAATACAGCTCGTGTGCATAGTCGCCTTTCTCGTGATTTCTTGTAGGAAATCGACCATGGTTGACGCCGGACACCACCCTATAGCCTCACCCCATATCGCTGACACCTGTCAGCCACTCCCCTTGAACAACTCCAAACGTTTATGTAACTCGCTGACGTCAGGGGGATAGGAACCACGGGTCGCTAAATAATGGTGATTGAACAATGCAAAATAATCACTCAATACCCTGGCATTATCTTCTTCGTTCGCCACGGCCATGCACAGTGCGGCCGCTTCAGCCGTGGACACATAGTCTTCCTGGTGCGACTTGCGCACGGCATAACCTCTCTCGCGTGTATCCGGTAACTTGATACACGCAATACCGTCAAGCCAGCGACTTAAATGGAACATCCGGCCACTCTGTTTCCAGGTTCCATCCAGCAAGATAAAGGTGGGGATACGCTGATCACCGGACGGTAAATGGCTTACCAGGGCATGTCCAGGAGCGTTTTCGACAGGAAAAACCAGCAGGCACAAGCGTGCTGGATCTGCCAATAGATTCAGCAATGCCGGCTCAGGCTCCGTCCTGCTCCAACAAAACACGTGCGTTTGGCCCGGCAGCACATCGGCAATCAAACGCCCGGTATTGGTTGGCTTAAACACTTCGTCCCGATGCATCAGCAACACAAATTCACAACGGCTTGCCAAACGTGGACGCCAGTTACAAATACAGGCATAGCTTGCCAATTGGCACAACTCGCAACGCGCTACCGACTTACCGCGTGCTAAAAATTCACGGGTAGACTCTGCCAGGCGTCGCCTGCGCAACCGGTGATACTGGTTATCGAAAGACATAGACATAAAAATGAAATCGTACAAAAACAAAAAACCCGCAATATTGCGGGTTTTTGCACCTAAGTCATCTAGGGTTTGGTGCCCTGGGCCGGACTCGAACCGGCACGGCATTCGCCACTACCACCTCAAGATAGCGTGTCTACCAATTCCACCACCGGGGCTAATTCGTCAACTATATTAGTTTTGTTCCTGGCTGGCAGCTTCTGATGCAGCGGGCTCAGCTGTCGCGGGAACATCAGACTCTGCATTTGCAGCCGGCGCTTGTGCCTCGGGAATGTCTGAAGCAGGAACCTGGACAGCAGGAACTTCCTGTTGAATCACAGGAACAATTTCACCTTGGGAGGCAACTTGCGAATTGTTTTTCGCAATCACAGCCAGCCCAAAACTGGTACAGAAAAACAGGGCTGCGATCGTCCAGGTAGCACGGGTAAAAAAGTTGCCACTACCCTCACTGCCAAATACTGTTTGCGACGCACCGGCACCAAAAGATGCCCCCATGGCCGCACCCTTACCCTGCTGGAGCAAAACCAGGCCGATAATGACCAGGGCAGCCAACGCATGAATCACTAAAATAAATTTTTCCATGACTCGCTCTCTCGTCTATCGGCAGCTAATGTTTTAACTGCGGCCAGACATTACGGGCGGCTAAATTGCCGCTGAACATATCGTTAAAAATTCTTGTGCATCCAGTGATGCCCCACCCAGTAAAGCACCATCTATATCCGGTAATGCAAATAACTCTTTTGCATTATGTGCTTTGACACTACCGCCGTAGAGCACACGTACTGATTCAGCATATTGGCCCAATTGTTGGCGAATATGCCGATGGACTTCCTGCGCTTGTACAGGTGTAGCCGTCTTGCCGGTACCAACAGCCCACACAGGCTCGTAAGCCACGACGGCATTGGCAAAAGCATCAAGCCCAACCACCTCTATCACAGCGTTTAACTGGCGACTAATCACCTGTAGATGCAACCCTTGATCACGTTGCGCTACAGATTCACCAATACACAATATCGGTATCAAACCAGCATGTTGAGCTGCTATAAATTTTCGCGCGACTCGATCATCGGTTTCACCCTGCAATCGGCGGCGCTCATTGTGACCGATTATTGCAAATTTGCAATCCATATCTGCCAGCATGTGCGCAGATACCTCACCGGTCAAAGCCCCCTTTTCCTCTTCATTAACATTCTGCGCACCCAGCTCAATAGCAGAGCCCTGAAGAGTATCGCGAACTTGATAAAGGTAGGGAAAAGGCGGGCAAATAACCACTTGCACCGGGCTTTGCCCGGGCCAACCAGACAGGATTTGAGCAAGCAGTGCTGCATTCTCCTGCCGATTGCCATTCATTTTCCAGTTGCCAACAACCAGTTGGCGGCGCTTGGTGTTACTTGCGTTAATCAACAGCAGTCCCCCTCCAAAGCGGGCGCTAATACTAGCCAGATTGTTGTAAACATACAACCACATCTTGGCTTAAGCCCTGATTTTTCCAGTTTTTTGGCTAGGGCAACAGCAGCACCGACCAAGGCTGGGTTGGTCGGTGCTTACAAAGTCTGCGCTTTGATGGGTTTTTGGTCGCCAAATTGCCGATTTGCCTGGCTGCAGCGCCAGGCTGTTTTTTATAAAAGAGTTAACTCAGCGCCGCTTCTACAACACTGGCCAACTCTTGGGCCAACTCTTTCACCTGGGCTTTATCCTCACCCTCAACCATTACCCGGACAACAGGCTCGGTTCCTGAAGGACGAAGCAAGACACGACCGCTGCCGCCCAGCTTTTCCTCTGTGAGCTTAACCGCGCGCTGGATCGTCTCGTTATTAGCGAGGTCTGCACGTTTAGCCATATGCACGTTAATCATCACCTGGGGTAATTTGGCCATGCCTTTTTTAATCTTGTGCAGTTTTTGTCCCAGGGTAGTTATTGCCAACAGAACCTGCAGCGCAGAAATAATGCCATCGCCGGTGGTTGTTACATTGCTGCACACAATATGGCCGGAGTTTTCCCCGCCCAACCGCCATCCACGCTCACGCATCATTTCAATAACGTAGCGATCCCCCACCTTGGCGCGCGCAAAAGGAATACCCAGTTTTTTGAGCCCCAATTCAAAGCCAAAATTACTCATCAGGGTACCCACTACGCCGTCACAACCGCCGGCGTACTCCTGTTGATAGGCAGCGATGATGTAAAGCAGCTCATCGCCGTCGACAAGCTCACCTTTATGATCGACAAAAACGACACGATCTCCATCGCCATCAAAAGCAATACCAAGGTCTGCTCCCAGTTCTACGACCTTTTCCTGCAAGGCTTCCGGTTTAGTGGAGCCGCAGCCGCGATTAATATTAGTGCCATTCGGATCGACAAAAATTGGCGTGACATGAGCACCAAGTTCACTAAATACGTTGGGTGCTATGTTATAGGTGGCACCATGTGCACAATCGATAACAAGGTGCATACCTTTTAAGTTAAAGCCCCAGGGCATAGTGCCCTTACAGAACTCAATATAGCGACCGGAGGCATCCTGTATCCGCTTGGCCTTGCCCAACTTTTCTGCGGTTACCATAGGCTGCTCAAGTTGTTTTTCGATCAAGTCTTCCAGATCGTCCGGCAGCTTGGTGCCATTGCCGCCAAAAAATTTAATCCCGTTATCAACATAGCTGTTGTGGGAGGCGCTAATCACTATTCCTGCCTGCGCCTGGAAAGTACGTGTCAGATAGGCAACACCCGGCGTGGGCATGGGCCCCAGCAATCCGACATCAACACCCGCATTGATCAAGCCCGCCTGCAGTGCAGACTCAAACATATAACCGGAAATACGTGTGTCCTTGCCAATCAAAATCATGTTAGAGCCATCAAACCGGTCCATCAGCACACGACCTGCAGCCCACCCCAGTTTGAGCATAAAATCAGGGGTGATGGGTCCCTCACCAACCAGGCCACGAATACCATCCGTTCCGAAATACTTGCGTGTCATACATTGACTCCACTGCCTTTATATTCAGCAGCAATTTTTAAGGTGAAATGTTTAAGCTAAATTTTGCACAGCCTGTAATACCTTGAGCACATCAGCCGTCTCAGCAACATCGTGTACACGAATAATCGCTGCACCAGATTGCGCAGCACACAACGCCAATGCCAGGCTACCCGCCAAACGCTGATCGACAGGACGCCCCAGTAATTGCCCAAGCATTGATTTACGCGATACCCCTACCAATACCGGATAACCCAGCTCAGTGAACATCGGCAGCTGGCGCAAAAGCGCAAGATTATGATCGAGAGTTTTGCCAAAGCCAAATCCGGGATCCAGTAACAATCGCTCATCAGAAATGCCCACCTGGTGGCAAGCGTGTATTCTTTGACGCAGGAAATCGATAACCTCAGCTACCACATCATAGTAATCAGGTTTTTGTTGCATGGTTGAAGGCTGACCTTGCATATGCATCAGGCACACCGGCAATCCCGAATCTGCTGCGGCCTGGAGCGCACCTTCACGCTGCAAGGCGCGCACATCATTAATTAAACCGGCACCAACCTTTGCTGATTCACGGATAACAGCCGCTGTGCTGGTATCGACAGACACCAACGCATCCAGGCGATTTACCAATGCCTCCACAACAGGAACCACCCGATCAAGTTCTTCCTGTACAGAGACTGTCGCCGCTCCCGGACGAGTGGATTCACCACCGACATCGATGATGGAAGCCCCCTGTTGCAGCATGGTCTCAGCGCGGGACAATGCCAGGTCTATAGACAGCGTTGATTGCTGGTAATAACTTCCACCGTCCGAAAAAGAATCTGGTGTAGTATTGAGAATCCCCATAATACGGGAGCGACCAAGGTCAAGGCTATGCTTGCCGCACTGAATTCGGGTGATGGGATTAGCCATTAAAACAACTACCGAAAAAAATAACCCCGAGCAAACTCGGGGTTGGGATTACGCGTAAACTCATTAAGACATCAATGAGTGTTTGCCGGGCCACCAATAGGCCCGGCAGGATTCTCACCGGTTGAATCTGAATCTTTATCACGTAAATGGTTATTGAAGTCATCGTCATTCCATTCGCGCGGTGGGCGAACCTTGCGACGCGACATCAAATCATCAACTTGCTCGGCATCGATGGTTTCATATTCCATCAACGCATCTTTCATCGCTTCAAGAATATCGCGGTTATCTTCGAGAATTTTCCTGGCGCGGGTGTAGCATGCATCAATGATGCGGCGCACTTCCTCATCAATATGCTTGGAAGTTTCATCCGAATATTGTTGCGAGGCCATACCGGGATACATGCCTTCTTCTTCGCCGTAATGCAGCGGTCCCAATCTGGCGGACAGCCCCCATTTGGTGACCATGTTGCGGGCAATCGCTGTTGCACGCTCAATATCATTGGATGCACCCGTGGTAATCCCCTCTTCACCCAAGGTCATTTCCTCTGCAATACGGCCACCAAAGAGTGTGCAGATGCTGGACTCGAGAGCGCGTCTGCTCATGCTGTACTTATCGCCTTCAGGCAGGAACTGGGTAACACCCAGGGCGCGACCGCGGGGAATAATAGTGACTTTGTGTACAGGGTCGTGCTCAGGTACCAGGCGACCAACAATGGCGTGGCCAGCTTCGTGATAAGCGGTGTTTTCCTTTTCTTTCTCACTCATCACCATGGTGCGACGCTCCGCCCCCATCATGATTTTGTCACGCGCTTTTTCAAAGTCTTCCATAGTGACCAAACGCTTGTTGGCACGGGCGGCCATCAAGGCGGCTTCGTTTACCAGATTAGCCAGTTCGGCACCGGAAAAACCGGGGGTACCGCGCGCAATAACAGAGGCACTGACGCGCTCATCCAAAGGAACCTTGCGCATGTGCACTTTCAGGATTTGCTCGCGACCACGGATATCCGGCAAGCCGACATAAACCTGGCGATCAAAGCGGCCTGGACGCAGCAAGGCTTTATCAAGCACATCAGCACGGTTGGTTGCTGCAATGATGATGACACCATCATTACCTTCAAATCCGTCCATCTCTACCAGCAGCTGGTTCAGGGTTTGCTCACGCTCATCGTGACCGCCACCATGGCCACCGCCACGATGACGTCCCACTGCATCAATCTCATCGATAAATACAATACAGGGGGCTTGTTTTTTAGCCTGCTCAAACATGTCGCGCACACGGCTGGCACCCACGCCCACAAACATCTCCACAAAATCGGAACCGGAAATGGAAAAGAACGGGACTTTCGCTTCACCAGCAATGGCTTTGGCCAGCAAAGTTTTACCGGTACCTGGCGGCCCCACCATCAATACACCGCGTGGAATCTGGCCACCGAGGCGCTGGAATTTGGAGGGGTCGCGCAGGTATTGCACCAACTCCTGCACTTCCTCTTTTGCTTCATCCACACCGGCCACATCGGCAAAAGTGGTTTTAATCTGGTCCTCTCCCAGCAGCCGCGCCTTGCTTTTACCAAAGCTCATCGGCCCTCCCTTACCCCCGGCACCACCCTGCATCTGGCGCATAAAGAACCAGAAAACCGCAATGATCAGTAACACCGGAGCAATGGAAATCAGGATTTGGGACAGCAGGCTGGGTTTCTCAAGCTCGCGCCCTTCAAAGTTGACGCCATGGTTGTACAGGTCATCAACCAGTTTGTCATCGCGGACATAGGGGCGGATGGTCTTGAAGCGGGTATTGTCCTGGAAGACACCTTCGATGGTTTCGGGGGTAATCACAACATCCCGGACACGGCTATCTTTAACCGCAGTAATAAATTCAGAGTAACTGAGGTTCTGGGCTCCTGACGGGCGGTTGAAGTTCTCAAATACGCTGAACAGCACTACTGCAATAATCAGCCAGAGCACGAGGTTTTTGGTGATATCGTTCAAGGAGATTTCCTCTGGTTACAACAAATATTCAGAATAATCACTCAGGTTCAGGATACCGTCTGGCATCCCAGAAACCCTTTGCCTACCACATAGACCTCCCGCGAACGCGAGCGCGAGGCATCTGGCTTGCGAATAACAACCTTCTCAAAACATCCCTTGAGGTCTTTCAGGTACTGGTCGTAACCTTCACCGTGGAACACCTTGGCCACAAAATTGCCCTGGGGCTTCAGCACGCGTTTGGCCATGTCCAGCGCCAACTCTACCAGATACATAGCCTGAGGCTGATCTACCGCATTAATGCCACTCATATTGGGGGCCATATCAGAGATTACAAGATCAACCGGCGTATCGCCGATAGCCAGAAGGATTTGGTTAAAGACAGAATCATCAGTGAAGTCCCCCTGGATAAACTCCACACCTTCAAGGGTATCCATGGGCAGTATATCCGATGCGACCACCCGTCCATGTGTGCCAACCTGTTGGCCCGCTACTTGCGACCAACCACCCGGCGCAGCGCCGAGATCGACCACCAACATACCGGGACGGATTAACCTGTCCTTATCATTGAGCTCCAGCAGCTTATAACTGGCCCGGGTTCTATAGCCGTCGGCATGGGATTTTTTGACATACTGGTCACTGAAATGTTCTTCCAGCCAGCGGTTACTGCTTTTGGATCGGGCCATTTAACTCAATACTCTGTTTCAGGAAAGCGGATGATCACAGCCGTAACCCATAACTTCAGGTACAATACCTGACTTTTCGTTATCACACATGGCATCCCGACAAGAGGAGCCATTCATTAAAGGTAATTGTATGCCCATTAACCCGGACCGTAAAAAACAATTTCGCACTATTGGCCACAAATTGAACCCTATTGTGACTATTGCCGGTAATGGTTTGAGTGAAGGGGTTGTCGCTGAACTGACTCGCGCTTTGGATGACCACGAATTGATCAAGGTGAAACTGGCATTAGCCGAACGCGAAGAGCGCAAGCTGGTAGTTGAAGAGCTGGCGGAATTGCCCGGCGTCGAGATTATCCAGGAAATAGGCAAAGTCGTGCTGCTGTACAAACCCAACAAGAAAGCTAATCCTAAGCTATCCAACCTGCATCGCAATTGAGGTTTGTCATAGGAGTGCTGGCAGCCAGGTTACACAATGCCAGCACTCACGCCGATCAGATGAGCACCCACCCACTATAACTTCATGATTTTTATATATTTTTCCTAACTTATCCGCACAACCTTACCGGCTTTGGCTATCGGCCGGTTGACCCGGACCCTGCGTTACCTGACGCAGGAGATTGGCACGCGACTGATATTCTTCTGCCAGATTATTGCGCCGAATGGTCTTATAGAGCGATGCCAGATTATCGAGCACCAATAATCGGTTTTGTACATCCGGTGCGGGTAATTGTTCAAGCAGTTCCAGTGCCTGCTTAAACAAGGGTTCCGCCTTGCCGTATTGGCGGCGCAGATAGAGCGATGCCGCCAGTCCGTTTAATACAATCGCTTGGCCACGCCCATCCGCTATCGCCTGTAAAATGACCAATGCTGCCTGGTAATACTCCTCCGCCTGAAGGTATTGCCGCAGCGACAACTGTGTATCGGCCAGGCTGGAAAGAATCAGCGCCCGCTCCCGGCTCTGCTCACCGAAATGCTGTGCAACCATAGGCAGCAACTGCTGATATAAACGCGCAGCCTGCCGGTAGTCGCCCTGTTGGTGGGCCAGCAATGCACGCTCGTTTAGCGGTGGAATTTCCTGTGGATCGAAAGCTATCTCTGTGGCGACAACAAAGCCACTTGTAAACAAAAAAACCAGTAGTAACACTGGCATACGCAAGGAAAGTTTCATCATAAATCCACGGATCACCAATGACAAAACGGCGCACAAGGCGCCGTTTCCTATAGGGTAATTATTGTGCGGCAACATTATCCAAGGTCACTTCAAAGGACCAATCCGGGCGCTCCTTAATGTCGAAGTACCAGCGCAAATGGGTGTTGTGTTCGCGGAATTTGTAATCCGCTGGCGATACTATGGCGAACTTCACCGACTCGCCATTTTTAATCACCTGGCCTTCACTCAACCCTACCAGCTGTGCCACACCTGTGCCATCGTGCTCGGTAGTTACCTGCAGGTTGTGAATCGTGTAGTCGCCTCCGGATGCGGTAAGCATATATTTGAAGGTCAAGCCATTAGCGGTGTAATCGCTTTTAAATGGCAAGGTGAGGTTATGGTCACTGGCAACGGTTTCCACACTGAAATCAGGAATCGAACCTATACCTACAGTTACCCCCGTATATGCCTGGTTGCCACTTAATTTGAGTGCCGGGTAGTTATTGAGATCAGCCACCTTGACGCTAATGGTTTGCGGCGCAGAGGTTGCCATGCCATCGCTCGCTACCACGGTGTAGGTATAAGTGCCTGGTACCTGGGGTACAAATGAGTGGTATGCGGTAGTGGCGGCATCGGGCAGATCGCTACCGGCGGGCTGCTCGTCCAGTGTCCACAAATAATAGAGCGTATCTAAATCCGGATCGGTGTAAATCGGGTTAACCACAACGGTGGCGCCGGTGTAGGCAGGCTGGGTTTCGTCCATCCCCCAATAAGGATAAAGGCGATTGAACTGCAGAGGATTGATTGAGTAGGCACCGGGAATACTCACCGTAGGTGCATTGTTTTGCTGCTTGGCAAATATACGGCCGTAGGCAGGCAACACTACCGAGTTGGTCACACCGTGGCTGTCGGTAACTGCCAGCAGCACAATATAGGCACCCGGTTTATCGGTGACGATACCGGCGCGGGCATTTTTTAATACTGCGCCGGTATCCAGCGTCACATCTTCAAATTTCAAACTGGCGCTACTGCCTTCCGGTTTTTCAAACAACACCCAGTTGTAGGTGAGCAGGTCACCTTCAGCATCTTTACTGCCACGTGCGTCAAACCAGCCGGTATCACCCACCAGAATCGTACCGGAATCTACTGCCACACTGACCGTAGGTGCCGTATTGGCGCCTGTGCGCGCGGTAAAGGTACGGCGTGCAGGTGCTGCTGCATCCAGCTCACCATCGTTCACAGATAACTCTACGGTGTACTCACCTTCAACGGTTGGTGTAAAGCTGAAAGAACCTGAAGCAGACAAATCGGCCTGTTCGTAACCTGCCGGGGTACTGATCCATTTAAACTTGCGGTTAGCTGCACCTATGTACAGGCCATCCACATCCCAGGAATTACCACTCGACCACACAATTTTGCCAAGTTCCACTTCATTTGAATCCTTAGCGGTAAAAAAATTAAAGCGCGGTGAAGGATAAAAGCTCGCTACCGGTGCTGTGTTAGGTGCATTTTCTGGCAGGGTGACTTTAATGCTGGCGCTGGAAATATTACTCAGGCTGGTGCCATCAAATACCATCAGGTATACCGTCCAATTACCCACCACATCGGGAGTAATAGAAGGCGTGGCAGTATTGGCATTAGCTAACCCGGTTTCTACACGCAGTGCAGAACCATTTTGAATACCATTAAGCGCAAGGCCACTGTCGGCGCCAGGACCAAACAAATACCAGCGATAGCTCAACACATCGCCATCGGCATCACTACTTTGGCTACCGTCCAGGGTGAGGGTTTGGCCGCGCTCAATGGTGTAAGAGCCACCCGCGTTGGCCACAGGCTTGGTGTTGCTGATACTGGCAGTAATGCTAAGCAGCACGGGCTCGCTGGCCTTATCCTGGTAATAAACCACCAGGCTTGCACTGTAGGTACCGGCGACATCCAGGTGTAAATAATTACTGTTGCTCACCGATGTGGAAAAAACAGCCCGGCTGGTGGAGGGTTTTTCCAGCAGTGTCCATTCGTATTCCAGGTCGCGCACATCGCCGCCAGTGGGCGCCACACTGGCGCTGGCATCGAGCAGCAGGCTGGTGCCGATCAGCTCGTGATATTCGCTGCGGATAATCGCCACCGGAATTTCAGTGGTAGCGGTCACTGTCACACTGTCGGTTGCGGTTTTACTGCCATCACTCACTGCCAACTCAGCGGTGTAGGTACCCGGCAAATCCGCTACAAATGTGGGTTTTACTGCAGTGGCATCAGACAACTGCGCCGTACTGTTGCCCGGCTTGCCAGACAGCGTCCACTGATAACTCAGGGTCACATCGCTGCGCGTCGTGCTACTGCCCGAGGCGTCCAGGGTGACGGTTTCACCCATTTGTACAGTTTGGTCGGCGCCGGCATTGGCGACGGGTTTAGGTTTGCTGTCACCGCTGCCACCACAGGCGGCAAGCCATAGGCAGGCATACAACACTGCACTTAATTTAACTAACGATTTCATTAACCATCTCCGGTAGGTGTTTTTTGAAAACAGAAATTTAGAAATTAACGGTAAAACTCAAACGCGCTGTACGCCCTGGTGCCGGCACCATGCCCAGGCTCAGGGCGTCCAGGTAGTATTGGTCGGTGAGGTTGTCGACATTAAAGTCGATGCTAAGGATGTCGTTATGTTTCCAGCTGACGTAGGCATCCCAAATGGTGTATTCGTGCCAGGGTACCGGGCTGTTAAAACCGCGTGCGGTATCGTCATTAAAATCGGGCGTGGGTGTACGCTGGCCCATAAAGGTGCCGCGCACACCTATATCCAAACGCTGGTTAAACAGGCGCGCACCCAAGGTGGCATTGGCATGCCAGCGCGGGGGAATCATATTGTTAAAGTAGGAGTTGGCGACGCCATAATTATTACAGCGCTCGCGACGATAGCTACCGTAGTGGCACACTTCAATAAAATCGTAATAGGTGCCACCCAATTTGGTGTAGGCGATGCCCGTATCGTATTCCAGCGATAGCTCTGTACCATCGAGGCTTACACTTTCGATATTGCGCATCACAAAAAACTGACCGCTTTCTTCCCACAGGTTGGGCGAAGTGCGGGTTAAATAATCTTCGGTAATGTTATTAAAGTAGGCAAGCTTAAGCGCTAACCTGTCATCTTCGAACAGCGCACTGTTGGCAAGGTAGTTAATGCCTATTTCATTATTACTGGCGTGTTCAGGTCTAAGCGGATAATCCAGTGAAGGTTGAACTGACCAGCCCTGGGTGGTCTCAAATAAGCTGGGCATGCGATAGGCCTGGGCGTGGCGCGCGTAAAATTGCAAACCGTTCAACCAGGGCTCATAAATCACACTCACTACAGGCGCGGTGCCACTGTTGTTCGTGCGATAGCGGATAGGGTCACACTCGCCATCACCATCGTTATCGACACAGAACACACTTTCCACCCACAGGGTGTCGATAATATTACCTTCATCGTCGTACAGGTTTTCGTTGCGCCCGGTGGGAACCACCTGTTTGTGATCGTCAGTTTTGGCGCGGCTGTAGCGCAGTCCCGCCTGCCAGGTGAGTGTCGCTAGCGGCTTCCATTGCCAATCGAAAAACACACTGAATTCCGAGCGATCGCCGATACGACCATAGGAGGTATTGCTAATGGCAGTGATGCTGTCGCCCTCGCCAATATCGGTGTCCATATCTTCCCGCTGCGCCGACACACCGTAGTTCAGGTTGTGCAATCCCCAGTATTCCACTGTCATTTTGTTGCTGAGTTCTACACCAATACGGTCGTACTGCTCAGGCTCTGGCTCTGCAAATAAAAGATCTTCGGAGTAGTTGCGATTGATGGAGTCTGTGCGGGTATACCACTGGTTAAAACTTACATTGATCCAATCGTTGTCGGCCGGTTCCCAGTGGTAGCGACTGGAAAAGGTTTGTGCTGTCACCTCGCTGCCACGGGTTTGCTTGACCTCACTCAACCAAATTAATTGCGAGGGCATTAACTCGCCATAGGTGGAATCGTAGCGCTGGTAACTCAACTCCCAGATTTTGTCATCCGCCAAATAAATATTGCTTTTGAGCAACAGTGTGTTGCTGTCCATATTGCTGTTGGCAATGCGCTCTTCGGCGCGAAAGCGCGATACCCCCTCGCGCAAGGCTGTCACCTCGGTGTAAAACGGCAGCACGCGATATACCATTTCCAACTCGGGCACAGGGCCGTCGCTCCCGGAATAATAATTACCCTGGTTGCGCTCGGCGTAGGCCACCAGCACATCAACATTATCAAAGCGACGCGCCAGTGCCAGGCTGCCAGCCCAGCTGCGCAGGTCAAACCAATCGGGGCGATTCAATCCTTCATCCAGGCCGAAAGAGGCAGGCATGGCGTATTGGCCTGCACATAAACTCGCTACCGCGCAATTGATACGATAGGTTTTATTGGTGCCGTTCATTCCCGATACAGTGCCCACTTCAGGCGCGCTGCTGCTGTTGCCCATCAAGCTGCCGCGCGCGCGCATCCCCCAATCCTGGCCAGGTTTGATCACATCGTTAGCTTCGATGGTGCGCATGCTCACCACGCCGCCCGTTGCCCCGGTACCCTCGGCGCTCATCACCGGGCCTTTGCTGATCTCAATGGCGCCGATCAAATCCGGATCCACATAGGTGCGCGAGGCAACCCCGGCATAACCGCGCCATACGGTGGTTTCCTGGCGCGCTCCATCGATAAGTACAGGCACCCTGCTCTGTCCCTGCATACCGCGAATATTCACATCCAGGCCACCGGAGTTGCGATTCTCCCCAACCAGCACACCGGTAGTACCCTTGAAAATGTCGCCCACACTAGTGCCACGAAAGCGCTCAATTTCATCGCGCTTGAGCACGCTCATTGACCCGGCAGTTTGGTATACCTCATCGCTGATAGTGGTTGCCTGTACCCGCACAGGCCCCAACTGGATCGCGTCACTCCGGGTACGGGCAGCAGACGAGCGCACCAACTGCACTGTATTGCTGGAGGAGAAATACCACTGCATACCGCTATTGGCGAGCAGATGGTCTAGCGCCGCATCTGCACTCATCGTGCCGCTCAAACCCGCACTGGTGAGCTGGCTATCCAGGGAGCCGTCGACAATGACATCGATGCCTGTCACACGGGAAAACACTACCAATGCCTGGGCCAGGCTGCCGGACGCAATGGAAAACTGGAATTGTGTGGCGCTGGCCCCAGGACTTTGGGTCACCAGGTTATCGGCTGCCACTGCCGCTGTATCCAGCAGCGGTCCCATGAGAGCCAATAACAAACCACAGCGAGCTGATGTACGAATCGCGCTCACACATGCCCTACCGGAATATTGTTTTTTGTTCATAAAAGCCCAATCAAGAATGCGTCTCACTACAATGACGAGGTAAAGGCAAAAAAATCTGGGTGGGTTTGTTAATTTTTTTTAGTGAGGGAAAAAAAATGCAGCCACCGCGTTGGTGCGGGGCTGCATTTGAGGAAAGCGCCGTTGAATCAATCAGGCTATTGATAAATAAATGTGAGCTTACCGGCTACCGAAAAGGTTTTCAGGTTGAGTCCCTGTACCAGTTTGTCGAGCAGTTGTTCCGGCTGGCGGGTATCGAGGATCAGTGTGACCTGGTGCTGCGCCAAACTATCACCCAACAACACCAACTTGCCCGGATGCCAATGTTCCAGGATAGCCATCACCTCGATCAGCGGCTGGTTCAGGAATACCAATTGTTGATTGCGCCAGGACAGCAACAGGGATTCATCGGCAACCCCGATAGCGGAAAAACTGCCAGCGCGATAACTAAGTCCTTCGCCGGCATTCAGGATGCGCTGGTTTTGGCTATCGCCCTCAAGGGATACCCTTACCTGGTGTTCAGTGACTACTACGTCAGCACCGCGAGGCTGCAGGGATACGGCAAAAGCCGTCCCCAATGCCACAGTTTCACCACCGGCAGCCATTACCCGAAAGGGGCGCTGCGGGTTGGGAGCAACGTCAAACCACACATCGCCTGACAACACTTCCAGGCGGCGCTCCTTATCGCTGTAGTGCACGGCCAGTGCAGAATCAGAGTTCAGGTGTGCCCTGGAACCATCCGGAAGCAATACCACCTGCTGTTGACCGATGCCGGTGCGGTAATCAGCGCTGATGGAAAATGGCCAAAGCACCACGGCCAGAAATAAGCAGGCGGCCAAGCCTGTTAATGCCTGCCACGGGCGCTGGCGATACCAGGCCTGCGATAAGCGCCGCCCCCCGGCACCGGAAACTCCAATGGAGGTATCATCATTGGCAGCGGGTACGGCCAGTGCAACAGCACTATCGCGCCACAGGGACTGCAGCGCACTATAGGCCTGCCGATGGCGTGGATCACTGTTATACCACTGCTGGAACGCCTGCTGCTGCGACGCTGACACCGGTGGCTCCAACATCAGTGCAAACCAATGGCTGGCCTGTTCATCAATAGCGATTTGAGTATCCGTCACTCGGGATATCCTGCGTTATTCACGGTTGGACTGCCTGCCGTATGCGGGAGAAAACCCGGTTTGCCCACATCCGGTTACGACAGCCTGTTGTTATGATTGAAGACGAACGAAATAGGAAAAAACCCTGCTTTTGTACACAATTTCGTGGATATTGACAGCCTATTTCATCGTGACATGGCCCCTGGTTCCTTCGTTGGCCTACAGGCCACTCCCCTCGTCCAACTGCGACTTGAGCAGTTGTAGCGCCTTGGTGAAATGACTGAACACCGTTTTGGGAGAAATATTCAACGCTAAGCCAATCTCAGCCAGAGTCATGCCTTGTACCCGCGACATAATAAACACGTCACGGCAGCGCGGTGGCAACTGATCCACGGCGGCGCGAATATTTTCCAATCGCTGCTGACTCGCTGCGCGCACCTCCGGACCCGCCACCTCGGTTGGTATCTCGTCCAGGATGTCCTCCGGTACGCTATCGGTACAGCGAATCTGTTCACGGCGAAAGTGATCGATGACCAGATTGCGCGCGATACGAAACAAATAGGCGCGCACTTTCTGTATACCGGGCGGTTTTTCGTAGAGGGGCTTGAAGCGGATAAACGTGTCCTGCACCAGGTCAGCAGCCATATCCGGGTCGTTAACCTGGCGGCGTAAAAACTGCTCCAACTCTTTGTGGTGCTCTTTGAAAACGTCTTCGAAGCGACAATCTGCCATGGGCAACTACATCATTGGCGGTTAAATAAGGCGCCATGGTGACACCAATAAGAATAATTATCAACTGAGAATACTATTGATATAGGGCAGTCACTGCCCCAATAAAAGCCGGGCAGATTTTTTTAAAAAGCAGTGGGAAAGTTTTTAATGTCATTCGTCCTAACAATATCTGCGCTTGCATAAACGCTGTATTTATCCCGTGCAAACGGTGTCGATACCTATACTGCCCAAGGATTACTCCATGTCCCTACCCCTGAAAAGTGCCCCCCCTCCGCTGTCTGCCCTGTTAAAAGAAACCTCTACCGGTCATCACGAGGGACTGGATAAGCGCATCATGTCGCTGGCGCCCTTTTCCAGCCGCGAACGCTATGCGCTGTTCCTGCGCACAATGGCTCGCCTGCACCGGGTGACTACCCGCTGGTTCCAACACCATACCCTGAAAACCTGGCTTCCTGGTTTGGACGAACGCGATCGCGTGAATGCAGTGCTGCAAGACTGTACCGATCTGGGCGTCAGTCGAGAAGACCAGGCAGAAGATGCCCTGATTGCAGCGCGCATGGTCGTGGATAATCCCTACACTGCACTGGGCTGGGCCTATACCATCGAAGGGTCCAACATGGGTGCCGCCTTTCTGTTGAAGATGGCGCGCGCCGAATTGGGCCTGTCAGAAACTTTTGGAGCCCGCCACATGGCTGGTCACGATGATGGGCGCGGCTTGCACTGGCGCCGCTTCCGCGAAGCACTGGATGCAATTCCCCTCACGGAAGAACAGCGCGAACTGGCACAGCAAGGCGCCCTGGATGCCTTCAACTTTGCGCGCAAGAGTGTGGACGACTTGATGGCGGACAGCGGGCAATAATGCGCTGGGTGTGGCGCTGTCTGGCACTGGTTGCAGTGGCCTTGGGTTTGATTGGAGTCATAGTACCCGGCATGCCCACCACGGTATTTATGCTGATGGGCGCCGCTGCTGCCTCTCGCGGCTGGCCAGCCCTGCATGACTGGCTACTATCCCACCCGCGTTTTGGTCCGCCTATCCAGCATTGGCGCAACTACGGAGCCGTGCCGCGCAAAGCCAAATGGATGGCCTTGATCACCATGCTGCTGAGTATGTGGATGATCTGCAGCTCCGCCACTGCCCTATGGGTCAAGTGGAGTCTGCCATCCCTCATGAGCGCCATACTGTTATGGTTATGGACACGTCCGGAATGTCCCCGTAAAAATCCAGAGCAAGAGCAATGACAACAGCCCTGTATTATCAGGGTTGCGAACATCCCGACAGGGAAAAGCTGCCCAACACCCTCTCACTCATCAGCGTTGTATTGATTCACGCCCTGCTGATCGGCATGGCCTTTTGGCACCCCGCATACCTGCAGCCGGTACTGCCTGACAGTCCACCCCGCATCATGGAGGCAGCCCTGATTACGGCTGCGCCTCCCCACCAGCCGACTGAATTACCGCCAGGGCCGCAGCAGGTGGAGGCCGTGGCCACCCCCGAACCCATGGTCAAACCGGAACAAGCCCCCGAACTACTCACCCATAAAGAGGCGGAAACAGTTATTCGGTCCGCCCCCGAAGTGCCAAAACCCCCGCGCGAAAAAAAGGTTGAAGAGATTGTTAAAGAGGCACCTGTCGTCAACCCTGTGGACGCGACACAATCAGCCCCGGAAACGACAGCCCCGGCGGCGGTGGAAGCGCAACCTGCCGAAACAGCCACCGCCATCGCCACCGGCATACAACAGCAAATCCGCGCGGCAACACTCAACTGGCAAAGCTTATTGCAAATGCACCTTGAACAGCGCAAACGCTACCCGCGCCGCGCGCAAATGCGCCACCAGGAAGGTGTTCCCCTGGTGAGGTTTACCATGGACCGCAGCGGTCAGGTGTTATCTGCAGAACTTATTAAAACCAGTGGACATGGCGAACTGGATAAAGAGGCCATCGCACTGGTAAAACGCGCCGCACCACTACCGCCGCCCCCGGCGGATATTCAGGGGGAAACACTGACGCTGACCCTGCCAATCGAATTTTTTATTCACCATTAAATTCTCAAGCTATAAAAAAGCCGCGGTTAACACCCTGGTTAACCGCGGCTTTTTATTCCGCCCGCCATCCGATGGATAAGCGCTGTTTTTTATAAATGTTCTACTTTATCAATTTCGTATTCCACATCGCCACCGGGAGCGCGCACGATCACCACATCACCTTCTTCTTTACCCACCAGGGCACGGGCGATGGGCGAGTTCACCGAAATTTTGTTCGCTTTCACTTCCGCTTCGTCGTCGCCCACAATTTGGTAGGTCAAGGCTTGCTCGGTTTCTATATTGATAATAGTTACCGTCGTGCCAAAGATCACCTTGCCAGTATGGGGAATGGTTGTCACATCGATAATCTGGGCATTGCTGAGCTTGCCTTCGATTTCCTTAATCCGCCCCTCGCAAAAACTCTGCTGTTCACGCGCGGCAGAGTATTCTGCATTCTCCTTCAAATCACCGTGTTCACGCGCTTCTGCGATAGCCTGCACAATGCGCGGACGCTGGACCTTTTTCAGATCCTCTAATTCAAGGCGCAGTTTTTCTGCGCCTGTGATTGTCATTGGAAATTTAGTGCTCATCGTCATTTCCTTAAACTATTTCATGCGTGTGTGCAGATCTTGCAGACGACGCACTTCAATATCTTTAACTTCTTTGAGTGACATACACACCGCAAAACCCGCAGCCAGGGTCGTGTTGTAGTAAACACGGTGGTTTTCGGCACTGCGGCGGATCGATGAAGAATCGCGTGTCGCCTGGCGCCCTTCTACCGTGTTGATGATCAAATCGATCTCATCATTCTTGATCATATCCACAATATGGGGACGGCCTTCCTGAACCTTGTTAACAACGTGCACTTTCAGGCCAGCAGCCTCAAGGACTGCTGCAGTTCCGCGGGTGGCCACCAGTTTAAAACCAAGCTCGGCCAAGTCCTTACCTACGCTGACGATACCGGCTTTATCCATATCGCGCACGCTGATAAAGGCAGTACCCGACGTTGGGATACGGTTGTTGGCACCCAATTGGGACTTGCCGTAGGCCTCGCCAAAGCTGTTGCCCACCCCCATCACCTCACCGGTGGATTTCATTTCCGGGCCGAGGATCGGATCTACCGCCGGGAACTTGTTAAAGGGGAATACCGCTTCTTTAACACTGTAGTAATCGGGGATGATTTCCTTGGTAAAGCCCTGGGCTTCCAGGGAAACACCGGCCTGGCAACGCGCCGCCACCTTGGCCAGGGATATGCCGATACACTTGGACACAAAGGGCACGGTACGCGAGGCGCGCGGGTTAACCTCGATCACATAGATCTTGCCATCCTGGTAGGCCAATTGGGTATTCATCAAACCGATCACACCCAACTCGATCGCCATCTTCTTGACGATCTCGCGCATGTCATCCTGCACATCGGCAGGCAGCGAGTAAGGTGGCAGGGAGCAGGCCGAATCACCGGAGTGAACACCACACTGCTCAATATGCTGCATGATGCCGCCAATCACCACCTGCTTGCCATCGGAGACCGAGTCGATATCCACTTCAATGGCATTATTGAGGAAGTGGTCGAGCAGCACCGGCGCATCTTCCGAGACCTGTACCGCGGTGCGCATATAGGTGCGCAGCTCATCTTCTTTGTAGACGATTTCCATGGCGCGGCCACCCAGCACATAGGATGGGCGCACGACCAGCGGGTAACCTACCTGGTCAGCCGCAACCAACGCCTCTTCCAGCGAGCGGACAATAGCGTTAGGCGGTTGCAGCAAACCGAGCTTTTCAATCATTTGCTGGAAGCGCTCGCGGTCTTCTGCCTTATCGATGGCATCCGGGCTGGTGCCGATAATGGGTACGCCTTCTGCCTCAAGTGCGCGGGCAAGTTTCAGCGGCGTCTGGCCACCAAACTGGACAATAACACCTGCCGGTTTTTCTTTATGGACGATTTCCAATACATCTTCCAGGGTCACCGGCTCGAAGAACAGGCGATCAGACGTATCGTAGTCGGTAGAAACCGTCTCGGGGTTACAGTTGACCATAATGGTTTCGTAGCCATCTTCGCGCATGGCGAGGGCAGCGTGTACGCAGCAGTAGTCAAACTCGATCCCCTGGCCAATACGGTTGGGACCACCGCCAATCACCAGGATTTTTTTCTTGTCGCTGGGGTTGGCTTCGCACTCTTCCTCGTAGGTGGAGTACATATAAGCCGTGGAAGTCGCGAACTCGGCCGCACAGGTATCCACGCGCTTGTAAACCGGGCGGATATCCAAACTCTGGCGCTGGGTGCGAACCGCTTTTTCCGTGGTCGCCAACAACAGGGCGAGGCGCTTGTCCGAGAAGCCTTTGCGCTTCAAGCGGTAGAGCTGGTCGGCATCCAATTGGTTGAGGGATTTGCCGCGCAGGGATTGCTCGATATCGATCAGCTCTTTTACCTGTACCAAAAACCAGGGATCGATTTTGGAAAGGTTGAACGCGTCGTTGACACTCATGCCCATACGGAAAGCATCGCCGACATACCAGATACGCTCAGCGCCAGCGGTGGTCAGTTCGCGGCGCACTTTGGCAGCGCCTTCCTCGGTGGTGTAATCCACCTTGGATTCAAAACCGGCAGAGCCCACTTCCAGGCCGCGCAGGGCTTTTTGCAATGACTCCTGGAAAGTGCGGCCAATCGCCATCACTTCACCCACCGATTTCATTTGCGTCGTCAAGCGCGCATCGGCATCGCCAAATTTCTCAAAGGTGAAACGCGGTACCTTGGTGACGACATAATCAATTGAAGGCTCGAAGGATGCCGGTGTGGCACCACCGGTGATTTCGTTTTGCAACTCATCCAGGGTGTAACCCACCGCGAGCTTGGCAGCCACTTTTGCAATCGGAAAACCGGTTGCCTTGGAAGCGAGGGCGGATGAACGCGATACACGCGGGTTCATCTCAATAACGACCATGCGACCATCAACCGGGTTTACCGCAAACTGGACGTTGGAGCCGCCGGTTTCCACACCGATTTCACGCAATACTGCCACCGAGGCATTACGCATGATCTGGTATTCCTTATCGGTCAGGGTCTGCGCTGGCGCTACGGTAATGGAGTCGCCGGTGTGGACACCCATGGGGTCAAAGTTTTCAATAGAACAGACGATAATACAGTTGTCATTTTTATCGCGCACCACTTCCATCTCGTACTCTTTCCAGCCGAGCAGTGATTCGTCGATCAGCAATTCATTGGTCGGTGACAGGTCGAGGCCACGCGCACAAATTTCTTCAAACTCTTCCCAGTTGTAGGCGATACCGCCGCCTGAACCGCCCATGGTAAAGGAAGGGCGAATGATGCAGGGAAAGCCAAACTCTTTGGGTACTTCCTTGGCTTCTTCCATACTGTGCACGATACGCGCACGCGCACATTCCAGACCGATACGCTTCATCGCCTGGTCGAACAAATTGCGGTCTTCTGCTTTGTTGATGGCCTCTTCTTTGGCGCCGATCAATTCCACATTGTATTTTTCCAACACGCCGTTTTTAGCCAGGGCCAGGGCGCAGTTCAATGCCGTTTGTCCACCCATGGTAGGCAGGATGACATCGGGGCGCTCTTTTTCGATGATCTTGGCAACGGTTTGCCATTCGATGGGTTCGATGTAGGTGGCATCGGCCATGGCCGGATCGGTCATGATAGTCGCCGGGTTGGAGTTCACCAGGATGACACGGTAACCCTCTTCACGCAGGGCCTTACAGGCTTGGGCGCCAGAGTAGTCAAACTCACAGGCCTGACCGATTACAATCGGGCCAGCGCCGAGAATCAAAATACTGTTTATGTCGGTACGTTTTGGCATGTCGGCTCCGGTCAGGACGCTTTGCGGGCTTGCATCAATTCAATAAAGTGGTCGAACAACGGCGCCGCATCATGCGGGCCCGGGCTGGCTTCGGGGTGCCCCTGGAAGCTGAACGCCGGCTTGTCGGTGCGATGGATACCTTGCAGCGAACCGTCAAACAGCGATTTGTGGGTCGCGCGCAGGTTGGCAGGCAAACTGCTTTCTTCCACCGCAAAACCGTGGTTCTGGGCGGTGATCATGACCTGTTTGCTATCCAGGTCCTGCACCGGGTGGTTGCCGCCGTGGTGGCCAAACTTCATTTTGATCGTCTTAGCGCCGGAGGCCAGTGCCAGGAGCTGGTGGCCGAGGCAAATGCCGAACACCGGAATATCGGTTTCGAGGAAGGCTTTGATCGCTTCAATGGCATAGGTACAGGGCTCAGGGTCGCCAGGGCCATTGGAGAGGAAGATACCATCGGGGTTCATCGCCAGCACCTCTGCGGCACTGGTTTTGGCAGGAACTACCGTCAGGTTGCAGTCGCGATCCGCCAGCATGCGCAGGATGTTGCGCTTAACCCCAAAGTCATAGGCAACGACGTTGAAGGCTTTTTTGCCATCCAATACACGATGGCCTTCTGTCAGCGACCAACTGCTTTCATTCCAGGGGTAGGACTCGCTCACCGTGACCTCTTTAGCGAGATCCAGGCCTTTCAGGCCACCAAAGGCGTTAGCCGCTGCCAGGGCTTTGGCTTCATCCACATCGTCTCCCGCCATCAGGCAACCGTTCTGGGCACCTTTATCGCGCAGGATACGGGTCAGGCGGCGGGTATCTATATCGGCGATGCCGATGACATGACGCGCCTTGAGGTAATCGGACAGGCTTTCCTGGTTGCGGAAATTGCTCGCCAGCAATGGCAGGTCGCGAATCACCAGGCCCGTGGCCCAGATGCGCTCGCACTCTTCATCTTCACGGTTAGTGCCGGTATTACCGATATGGGGATAGGTGAGGGTAACAATTTGCTGGGCATAGGATGGGTCGGTGAGGATTTCCTGGTAACCGGTGATCGCGGTATTGAATACCACCTCACCCACCGATAAACCCTCGGCACCAATGGCGGTACCACGAAACACACTACCGTCAGCAAGGACCAGAATGGCCTTCTTCGGGGCAGGAAGGGATTCCTGAGTAGTCAAAACAACCTCCTGAGCTGGTTGGTTTTTTGGCTTTGAGAACACCGGAAGGCGTAGCGCCCCCTGGATACCCTTAGAGCAAACGAAATAAATAGCGGTTCGATGCACGCCAATAGACAGAATTCACTTTCTTAGGGCTCAACCGGGCAATCGCACTGACACTGATAAGGTGGGCTGCGCGATAAGTCATTGAGTTCAAAGGCAAAATTGATCTGGCTATGGAACGTTTGGTTGTAAAAAAGCGAGATGAAAACCAATTCTCATCTCGCTCTTTATGTTCTTGTGCGAACCTGTTTGTAGTTTTTAGGCGCCCTTGACAGGGTCAGGACGCAATCTGGCTGCGAATTCTACGGGACTGATGCCCGGCTGTCCATGGGAATCTGGCCGGAATCCCGCCCAAGTACCGATTGCCTGGCAAACTTGCCCGGCATCAACTCCGCAGGCAGGGAATGTGCTGCCACATTCCAGCTTAAGCTATTTAACGCTAAAGAGAAGGTCGGCCACCAGGTTGAATAGCGGCAGATCAGGGGCGAAAGCGTAACGCACAGCCCCTGATCCGGTTGTACACCGCCTAACGCAAACCCAACACATCCTGCATATCGAACAAACCGGACGTCTGCTGTTGCAGCCAAATAGCCGCGCGCACGGCACCGTTGGAAAAGGCCAGGCGGCTGCTGGCTTTATGGGTAATTTCGACGCGCTCACCGTCGGCCATAAACATGACAGTGTGATCGCCCACCACATCGCCGCCGCGCACGGTGGCAAAGCCGATGGTGTCGGCGGGGCGCGGGCCGATTTGGCCTTCGCGACCGTAAACTGCCACCTTATCCAGATCGCGCTCCAGCGCCTTGGCCAGCACTTCCCCCATGCGCACGGCAGTGCCTGAGGGAGAGTCTACTTTATGGCGATGATGGGCTTCATAGACTTCAACATCATACCCCTCGCCCAGCACGCGGGCAGCCAGGTCCAGCAATTTAAAACACAGGTTTACACCGGTTGAAAAGTTGGCTGATAGCAGCAGTGGGATCTGTGTTTGATACGCCAGGAGTTCGGCTTTTTCTGCGACACTAAAACCGGTTGTGCCAATCACAACCGGCTTGTTATGCGCCGCGCAGACCCTGGCGTTATCGAGGGTTGCCAGGGGCGAACTAAAATCGATAAGCACATCAAACTGATCGACCACCTCTGCCAGGCTGCCCACAATCGCCACCCCCAGCTTGCCCACATTGCCCAACTCACCGGCATCTGCGCCGATCAAGGAGCTACCGGAGCGAACAATGGCGGCGCCCAGGGCGGTATCGGGATTTTTGTGGGTGGATTCGATCAGTGCCTTTCCCATACGGCCAGCGGCGCCGGCAATTGCAATGCGAGTCATGTGTCTGTCCTGCGAATTAGTCATCGGTGTTAAACAGGTGGCCGAGTTTGCCCTGCTTGGTTTCCAGGTATTTGGCATTGTGCGGGTTGCGCCCGGTCTGGTGGGGCAAGCGCTCCGCGACATGAATCCCCATATCCTGCAGGGCTTTGACCTTGCGTGGATTATTGGTCAGCAATTTCAGGGATTGGATCTTTAAATGTTCCAGCATGGGTTTGAGGATCGAGTAATCGCGCATGTCGGCACCAAACCCCAACTGCTCGTTTGCTTCTACCGTATCAGCACCCTGGTCCTGCAGGTGATAAGCGCGGATTTTATTCAGCAGGCCTATACCACGTCCCTCCTGGCGCAGGTAAAAAATTACACCGCGTCCGGCCAGTGCAATCTTGTGCATGGCAGCCTGCAACTGCGGGCCGCAATCGCAGCGCATGCTGAACAGGGCATCCCCCGTCAGGCACTCGGAGTGAACACGGGCTAACAGGGGCTCGTCCCCACTAATATCGCCCATGGTGAGTACCACATGTTCTTTATCGGTTTCGTCGTCGGCAAAACCGTGCATCACAAACATGCCCCAGGGGGTAGGCAGTTTGGAGGACTCGATAAAACGAATAGTCACAACAAAACCTCTCGCATACAAACACAGGCCAGGGGCTCGCTACCTGGCCCATAGCCTTCGATTACTGGCGCGCCTTGAGTACCAATACGCCCTCTTCAACCGCCATATTCAAACGGCTTAGATAACTGTTACCCAGCAAAATGATTTCCGGGGAGCGCGATGTACTGACAATGGCCTCGACCTGTGTTAACTCAATATTGCCAACCGCAACCCGCTCCAGGGAAACCAAAAACCCCTTGGCCTTGCCATTGGCCGTGCTGACTTGTACTTCCTGGCCGGCCAGGAAATCAATCCCCAAGCGCTCTGCTTCCAGATAATTCAACGCCACCGTCGTGGCCCCTGTATCCACCATAAACTCTACCGGATGGCCGTTGATTCGCCCCGATGTAATGTGGTGGCCGCCGCGAGCAGAGGCAATGCGCACTTCCGCACTGGAGGCTTTGTTAAAACGTGTCGAGATACGGCGGTTTAACACCAATGTCTGGCGCTCACCCTTCACTTCCACAATCGCCCGCTGGCTATCCGCCGACACCAGCGTGACGCCTTCCGGACTGGTATTGCCTGTACGCAACATGCGCTGCTTGCCGTTAATGTCGATCAGCGCACTCCCCTGTGCCAACATTTTCACCTCCAGCTCTTGTGCAAAGGCCAGTGATGTAAAAACCAACATAAATCCGATTATCCAACGCGACATACCCTGACTCCTTGTTGCTTTCATATTCTTTTGTGTACGAGACCAGGCTTTACGCAAACAATCCCAGGCAGGCAATTATTTGCAGCGATATGCCGGCCAAAATACCGGCGAGTAAATCATCAACCATAATACCGAAACCGCCCTTCACACGACGATCCAACCAGCGAATAGGCCAGGGTTTCACAATATCGAAAAAGCGAAAGAGCACAAACCCAAGCAGGATCCAGATCCAGCCCTTGGGCGCCATAAACATGGTGACCCAATAGCCCACAAATTCATCCCACACAATGCCGCCATGGTCGTGCACGCCCAACGCTCGGGAGGAGCGCCCGCACCAGTAGACACCGAGGATAAAGGTCACTAACAACCAACTGAGGTAAATCGGCCAGGACACATCCTGAATCAACCAATAGATGGGTATCGCTGCCAGTGTGCCCATGGTCCCCGGTGCCCAGGGCGATAAGCCGGTACCAAAACCAAAGGCAAAAAAATGATCAGGGTTGCGCACTAGCTGCTTCAAGCTGGGTGTTGTCATGATTAAAAATGCTCGTAACCCTGTTTAGCCAACGAAAAAGGTTGCCCTTCGTATTCACAAATGACGCGATTGCCTGCGACCATTTCGCCAATCACACTGGCCTGCAATTGACCCTGTGCAATCAACATAGCAATGTCCGGCATATTCTCCGGCGCTACGGTAAAACAGAGTTCGTAATCATCCCCGCCACTGAGCGCCCACTCATAGGCCTGGGTGCGATCAGGATAGGCCACCAGTGCGGATGATAATGGCAAGGCCTCGACATCAATCACAGCCCCCAGGTCACTGGCAGTGCAGATATGTTGCAGGTCCGCCACCAAACCGTCAGAAATATCCAGCGCTGCACTGGCGAATGGGCGAATCCGTGCAGATGCCTGCAAACGCGGCTCAGGTCGATAAAAACGCTCGTGTAAATAGGCGTGGTCGTCGCCGGAAAAGCTGACCCGTCCCTGCAGACTAGCCAATGCCGCAGCACCATCGCCAACACTGTGGGTCACCAGGATAAAATCGCCGAGGTTAGCACCATCGCGGCGCAGCGCCTGACCGGGCGTGACAGCGCCCATCACCTGGATACTAACGCTGAGAGGCCCGGCCGTTGTATCACCGCCAATTAATGCAATGCCATAGCGCTTGGCGCAGGCAAACAGTCCACGGCTGAATTCACGCAGCCACTGCTCCTCCGCCTGTGGCAAGGTCAGGGCCAGGGTAAACCACAGCGGCTCCGCGCCCATTGCCGCCAGATCGCTGAGATTGGTACGCAAGGCCCGCTCCGCAATCAAGGCGGGCTCTGCCCCTTCGGGAAAATGCACACCGCTGACCAGTGTATCGACCGAAACCGCAAGCTGCTTGCCTTCCGGTATTTGCAACAGCGCGCAGTCATCGCCAATCCCCAGCACTACACCCGCGGCAGGCTGCTCGGCTTGCTCGCGCTGGAAAAATTGCTGAATCAGTTGAAATTCGCCGGGCACAATACAACTCAACAAGGTGAGGAAGCGGAGCTTCCGGTTATTTAGCGTTTGCCGCGCTCGGCGTTTACTTCCAACGCACGTAACACTTCGGCAGTTTTATCCAACACGCCATTAATAAATTTATGGCTGTCTTCTGCACCGAATTTTTTCGCCAGGGAAACGGCCTCGTTAATGACCACCTTGTAGGGCACATCAATGCGGTTTTTTAATTCGTAAGTCGCCATACGCAGCAAAGCGCGGGTGATAGCATCCAGTTCTTCCAGGGAGCGATCGACCAGGAAGGGTTGGAACTGTTCCTCCAGCCCACTCAATTGCTCGGGCACCCCATGCAATAGCTCATGGAAATAATCGACATCCACCTTACTCATATCGTTATCGGTGCGGAATTCAGCTTCGATGGCGTTAAGGCTGGAGCCTGCCATATGCCATTGATAAAGCGCTTGCATGGCATAGTGGCGAGCCATACGGCGAGTAGCGGCGATGTGGCTTTTGTCGGAGCCGGGGGAACTGGTCATGACACTTACCTGACAATCTGGGCCTGAAATCATCCGGGCCTGAAAAAGAACCGGCGATGAGGAGGCTCATCGCCGCGGGTTACCAACATCAATCGTGCTGGAAATACAAAAAAGGACCGGTCGACCTTATATCTTGCCAAACAGGGAAACCATTTCCAGCGCGGTGCTGGCGGCCTCCACCCCCTTGTTACCGGCTTTGGTGCCAGAGCGCTCAATAGCCTGCTCGATAGAATCCACGGTCAACACACCAAACGTAACCGGCACGCCATATTGCAGGGAGACTTGTGCCAGGCCTTTGGTGCACTCACCGGCAACATAATCGAAATGCGGTGTGCCACCGCGAATTACCGCCCCCAGGGCAATAATTGCATCGAATTCTTTTTTCGCTGCGATTTTTTGCGCCGTCAGCGGAAACTCAAACGCACCCGGTGCGTAATAAATCGTAATGTTTTCCTCTTTGATGCCATGGCGGCGCAGTGTATCCAGCGCGCCATCCTTCAAACTTTCTACCACAAAGCTGTTCCAGCGGCTCACAATCAGCGCGTACTTGCCCGCGCTGGCCGAAAAATCACCTTCGATAACCTTGATATTGCTCATAGTCTTGTCTCGATCATTCATCAATATTCAATTCAGGGGAAACTCAATGTTCCACATCCGGGCAAATATATTCCACCACTTCCAGGTCAAACCCGGACAGGGCTGAGTAGCGCATAGGCGCAGACATCACGCGCATTTTGCGCACACCCAGGTCGCGCAGGATTTGCGAGCCGGTGCCCACCTGCTTATATAACACCTCAGAGCTGCGGCGCTGCTGCTTGCCAGAGATCAACCAATCGACACTGTCCTCCACCTCCTGGGTGGATTCATCGTGGCAAATCAACAACACAACCCCGTTGCCTTCTTCACTCACCTTGCGCAAGGCATCCTGGTATGTCCAGCTTTTGCCACCGGCAACCGACGTGCGCTTCAGGCCCAGCACATCATGGGCAATATCCATGACATGCACCCGCACCAGGGTGGGTGAGCCGTCTATCTCACCTTTGGTCATGACAAAATGCAGATCGCCGCGCGCCAGGTCGCGGTAGGTATGCAGGTCAAACTCGCCAAACAGGGTGTCTACCTTGCGCCGATTGATGCACTCTACGGTCTTTTCTTTGGTCGCGCGGTAGTGGATCAGGTCGGCAATGGTACCGATTTTCAGGCCGTGTTGCTCGGCAAATCGCTCCAGGTCCGGGCGGCGCGCCATGGTGCCGTCAGGGTTCATCACTTCTACAATCACTGCCGCCGGTTCAAAGCCCGCAAGACGTGCCAGGTCACAGCCCGCCTCGGTATGGCCGGCACGGCTCATGACGCCGCCCGGTTGGGCCATGAGAGGAAAGATATGGCCAGGTTGAACCAGGTCGCCGGGTTTGGCATTCGCCTTAACCGCTGCACGCACCGTCAGCGCGCGGTCGGCGGCGGAAATTCCCGTACTTACCCCTTCTGCTGCCTCAATAGAAACCGTGAAGTTAGTGGTGTGCTGGGATTTGTTATCGCTCACCATCAGCGGCAAATCCAACTGTTTACAGCGCTCGGGGGTGAGCGTGAGGCAGATGAGTCCGCGCGCGTGGGTAGCCATAAAATTGATGTCTTCCGGGCGCACCTGCTCGGCCACCATAATCAGGTCACCTTCATTTTCACGGTCCTCGTCATCCATCAGGATGACCATCTTGCCGTGACGCAGGTCCTCAATCAGTTCTTCTATGGTATGTAACTGCATAAACCTTCCCGTTGCCGATAACCCTGCCTGAAAGCATCAGGCAAAACCATTTTTTGTCAGAAACTCCAGCGTAATACCGCCCTGCCCGCTGGATTCGGCAGCCTTGTCACCCAGCATCAATCGCTCAAGGTAACGCGCCAATACATCTACCTCCAGATTGACGTTAGTGCCCGTTTGGTAAGTGTCCATAATGGTCCACTGGAGGGTATGGGGTACGATATTTAACTCAAACACGGCACCATCCACTTTATTGACGGTAAGACTGGTGCCATCGACGGTGATTGAACCCTTGTGGGCGATATATTTCGCCAATTCTTTGGGGGCACGTATATGGAAGCGTTCAGAGCGGGCATCCGGAAAACGCTTGACCACCTCGCCCACACCATCCACATGGCCACTCACAATATGCCCTCCCAAGCGGGTTTGCGGGGTAAGTGCCTTCTCCAGGTTCACCCTTTGCCCCAGTTTCCAGCCTGGCAAAGTAGTGTTATCCAGGGTTTCGCGCGATACATCAGCCCAGTAGCCATCACCCGGTAGATCCACAACCGTCAGGCAGACACCATTGGTGGCAATCGAATCCCCCAAATGCACATCTGCCAGGTTGAGGTGATGGGTTTTGATACGCAAACGCAGATCGCCATTTTGTGGCTGCAGTGCCACCACCTCACCGATTGCTTCAATAATACCGGTAAACATAGGCGCCTCTAGACGATCAGGGAATTGTTGTTAGCTGCAGCCGCCGGAACCCCCAGGTCGATTACCCGGGTCCTGGCAATGTGATCATGCAGGCAGCGGTTACCGTCGCGAAAAATAAACAGCCAGTCAACCAAGCGCAGCAGCGCTCCTATACCAGATATCAATCCAAGCGCCCATTGGCTTACATAGCGATTCAGGATCAGATTGAGCAAGGGAACACGGCGCCCCTCAAGATCCACGATGGCAATATTCATGGCGCGCTTGCCAATGGTCTGTCCATAGTGCTGCAACAGGAAACCGTTTAGCAGCAGGAAAATACCATACTGGAACGCCAGCATTTTAAGCACAAGCTCTGTGGTCATCGGCACAGGTGTCTGGCCGGGCTGATAGCTCTCCACCAGCTCACGCAACCCGAGATATTCCACTACCGGCGTCAGGCAGAGGATCATGATAAACCAGTCGATACACACGGCCGCCAGGCGCTTGCCGCGCGATGCCGTATTGTCAGATTGCCCGGGTGGCAGAGTAAAAAGCGGCTGTGGTTCACCGGGCACTTCCGGGGTATTCAGTGGATCAGTCAAGGGACACCTTTGAGTTACAAAATCGCGGGTTGCCAGCCGGATATAGGCTGGATAAACCTAGTATTCGACATCCGGCACGGCGGTAATACGCCAATCCTGGCCCAGGGCGCGCATGTCGGTAATCTTGAGCGCAAGGCTGGCGGACATGGTTTCCAGGGGCAACTCAAACAGTGGGCGCGCCTGGCTACCGAGTAATTTGGGGGCCATATAGACCACGACTTCATCCAGTAATCCGCGACGCAAAAAGGCACCTGCCAATGTTGCCCCCGCCTCTATCAACACCTCATTGCACTGACGCTGGGCCAGCTCGCGCACCAGGGCTTCAAGGTCGATACGCCCGTCCCGTCCCGGCAGGGCCAGCAACTCGACATGGGCAGGCCAGCCATCCAGTTGCGCTCCGTCAGCAGTGCCATTGTGCACCAGCAATATAGGACCGGGTACAAGCTCAGGGGAATTGGGGTCGGCGGTTTGCATAATCAAGGCATCGCGCGGCAATTGCAGGCGCGAATCCAGGATAACCCGCAGGGGTTGGCGGCGGGCAATGTCCTCTGCCCTGGGTAAACCCAGCTCGCGAGCGCGCAGGGTAAGTTGGGAATTATCCTGCAATACCGAACCTATGCCGGTCACTATGGCACAGGAGGCTGCGCGCAATCGCTGCACATCAGCCCTGGCTTTGGGGCTGGTGATCCACTTGCTCTCACCGCTGGCCATCGCCGTGCGACCATCCAGGCTCATTGCCATCTTGCAGCGCAACAGCGGACGCTTGCGCTCCATGCGCGTGATAAAACCGGGATTGAGCGCGCGCGCCTGCTCTTCGAAGAGTGGGCCATCAACCTCAATACCTGCCGCTGCCAACCTCTCCAGCCCCCTGCCAGATACCAGGGGATTGGGGTCTTCCATGGCATAGACAACACGCGCCACACCGGCATCGATGAGCGCCTGCGAACAGGGGCCGGTTTTACCGGTGTGGTTACAGGGTTCAAGCGTGACATACGCTGTAGCACCGCGCGCCTGCTCTGCAGCAATCCGCAAGGCATTAACTTCGGCATGCCCCTCTCCGGCACGCACATGCCAGCCCTCGGCAATAATCTGCTGGTTTTTCACCAGCACACACCCTACGCGAGGATTGGGCATGGTGGTGTAGAGGCCACGCTCCGCCAAGCGCAGGGCGCGCGCCATAAAACGATGATCGTCGCGAGTCAGCGCCATGGTTTAATTTTCCGGTTGCTGCTCAAGGCGATCGATTTCCTTGCGGAACTCGTTGAGGTCTTTAAAACGGCGGTATACAGAGGCAAAACGCACATAGGCGACTTCATCGAGCTTTTGGAGTTGCTCCATCACCTTTTCCCCCACCAGCAGGGATTTGACTTCGCGCTCACCGGTAGCCTGGAGGAAGTGCTTGATATGGTTGATCGCCGACTCTATGGCTTCGATGCTCACCGGGCGTTTTTCCAGCGCACGCAATAAACCGGCACGCAGCTTATTTTCATCGAAGGGTTCACGTGTACCGTTTTGCTTGATGATGCGCGGCATCACCAGCTCTGCCACTTCAAATGTCGTAAAACGCTCGTGACAGGAGAGACACTCGCGACGGCGACGAACCTGGTCGCCTTCAGCCACCAGGCGGGAGTCAATGACTTTGGTGTCTTCGGCGCTACAAAACGGACAATGCATGGTCATCAGCCCCGGCGATTGAAAAAGTGGGCGCATACTAGCATAAAGACATGCAGACCGCAGACCCTGCCGATAGCAGGCCCCTATCGATAGGGCGCGATCAACGCTTCAAGTTCTCCCTGGTCGCGCATCTCGGTTAAGCGGGATTGCAAACGGGTTTTGATGGGCTCAGGCAGGTTTTTATCGACAATGTAGAACAATTGGGATGGCGGTATGACACTGCTAAAGTCGATCAAATGGAACTGGGTTAAATTGAGTTGGTTCTGGCGCAACAACCAGTGGGTTCTCAGGTCCTCTGCCAGATAAAAATCCCCGCGGCGCTGCATCAGCATCGCCAGGGCACTGCTGTGATTGGGAGCATAAACCAGCTGGATTTCCTGCTGCTCAATCCAGTCGTAAAAAGTCCGCGCATAGGTATAGCCCAGGATCACAATTACCCGGACACGCTTGATATCCGCCACCAGTGGCTGGGGAGAGCCGTCCGCCATACGCGTTAGCGTATAGCGGAAATCAACAATAGGGACAGGGATATACTCACCCTGGGCCATAATTTGCGGGTCGGTCCAGGTGGGGGCGCCATAGCTGATCCAACGGGGAAAGCGCTGGGAGACAATCTCCATTTTCAAGCGCTTATAGGGACGAATCAGAATATCCAACGGCGTCTCAAGGGGTTTGAGTGCTGCCAGCAGAATGTCGGTGATAACACCGGAATGCAGGGGAACCGAATCCTCAACCATGGTCTCTGCGGAAATCAGCGCTGGCGCTGGCGATAACAGCGGGCGGTGATTCGATACAATTTGGAAAGGTTCTGACGCCCCATCAGATACAAAATAATGAAGTGGTAATACCGGGGAGGCATTGACCGGCACTCCCCCAAAACAGGCACCAAAGACCATTAACCCACAAGCTATTCGCCCCAGGTAACTCATCAAGCCGCCGCTACCCGATTCCGGCCATTGGCTTTCGCGGCGTAGAGAGCAGAATCAACACGTGCAAATAAACTCACCAATCCTTCCCCTTCAAGCTGTTCGGCAACACCGATGCTGGCGGTAATTCTAATCAGCTCCCCTTCCAGCCGGATGTTGTCCAGGGCTAAGGCATGGCGGAGCTTTTCTGCAACACGGACGCCAGCATCGCACGCAGTATTTTTTAGCAGAACCATAAACTCATCAGTTCCCCAGTAGGACAATACATCACCTTCACGCAGGTGCTTATCAAGGAGAGCCGCCGTTTCCAACACCAATCTATCGCATCCCATACGGCCATGGCGCTCACGTACCTCCGGATACTGATCGAGCGCCAGGAAAATAACACAAACCGGTGTGCGATTACGTAATGATTCGCAAATAGCCTGCTCAAACAACAAGCCAAACGCATGGCGATTCAGCAAGCCGGTCAGCGAGTCGCGCTCAGCTACATGATCCAGGCGTTGGTAAAACTGCCTAATCACCAGGAAGCTAACCGCGGATACCGCCAGGATTGCCAATACGCCAACGGCCAAATTGCGCAAGATCCACTCATGATCACCCCAGGCAGTGATGACAAATGCCGGGGACAAAATCAATGCCAACCACACCAGCAATGCATATTTACGACAAAAGACGGAGAGCATATGAGGTACCTCCACCTGAGGGATGCCACCCAAGTCTAGCAAACCTTCGCCCGCCCTACGACTTGCCAACCGCCCCCCATAAAACAGAGCCCCCTGATCTGGCATCAGGGGGCTCATTACATACAAGTTATAGTGAAACTTTGGTTAGAGCTGCAGGCTAATGATGGTGCCCACTATTGAGGGGAATTTCGAGGAAATCATGTTTACCCGGTTGGGATAACTCCGCACCGGCCGGATTTTTATAGACCCAACCACTACCCCCCACCGACTCCATGGTGTAACTGCCTTCCGGAGTTGTCACCGTGGCAAATACCGAATTAGCCCCGTAAGTCATCACCACAGGATAGTCAGTACCATGGCCATCCAGATAACCGCGCCAGCTATAGTCGCCATTAGGATTGTCATGGCTGGCAGACACACTCGCGGTCAGTTCACCGACTCCCGGCAACAACAAGCTTACGTGTTCACCGACCGCTGGATAATAGGGCTTATCCATATCTAGCTGAACCTGTTCGTAAATACGCACACTTTCCGGTACTGGTAACGAGGGATATGCCGCTTTTGAGTCTGCCCGACCCCAAGCCCGTGTAGCAACCGGTTGAAGCGCCGCTGCCGCATTATCTTGCTGAACATCGGTAGCCTGCAGCTTATTTTCCTGACCCACAGGAGGAGATACCACTAAACCACTGTCTGGCAATACCTGGGGTGAAATCACCTTGGTACCCAGGTGTACTTCCGGTTTGCGCGATTCATCAGGGATCACCCCATAAACTACAAACAGTAGCAAGGCAGTCAAAACCAATATCAGATGTGCACGTCGATCCGCCCACACACTACCGGAAACATGATTAGAAAAAAGGGACATAGAAAATAGCCTGATGACTCATTTACTGAACAAATACTAGACATTGTAGACAGCAAAAGCGAACGCTCGTTGCCCGATAAAAAACAAAATCTAACTTTTATTAAATTTTCTTTTTTCAGTTATTAATTATTGCCATAAGAAACACGTTTTCTCGCTCACATAACATACCCATCAGGCATCCCCCCCTTTGATAAAAATAGGGGCAATAAAAAAGCAGCCATAAAGACTGCTTTTTTATTTGCGTTCCGATAAGGCAGATTAATCCGCGTATACCGGGAACTCCTTGCAAAGGCTAGCCACCCTGGTTTTAACCTGCTCAATGACTGCATCGGCATTACCAGCTTCCAGGGCAGCGAAAATATCGCAAATCCAGTTAGTTAACTGGATACATTCCGCCTCTTTAAAACCACGGGTAGTAATTGCCGGAGTACCAACACGAATACCAGAGGTCACGAAGGGCGAACGCGGATCATTGGGTACAGCATTCTTGTTAACAGTGATGTGCGCTTTACCCAGGGCTTCATCTGCATCTTTACCGCTGTATGGCTTGCCAATCAGGTCAACCAGCATCAGGTGGTTCTCGGTGCCGCCAGAAACAATTTTGATACCGCGCTCAATAAAGGTCGCAGCCATTGCCTTGGCATTCTTTACCACTTGCTGTTGGTAATCTTTGTACTCGGGCGTCATGGCCTCCTTAAAGCTGATCGCCTTGGCGGCAATCACGTGCATCAACGGGCCGCCCTGGCCACCGGGGAACACGGCGGAGTTGAGCTTTTTCTCAATCTCTTCATTGGCTTTTGCCAGGATGATACCGCCGCGGGGGCCGCGCAGGGTTTTGTGGGTGGTAGAAGTAGTGACATCCGCAATTTGTACCGGATTGGGGTACAGGCCAGCCGCAACCAAACCCGCCACGTGGGCCATATCCACCATCAAGTAGGCACCTACTTTGTCAGCAATATCGCGGAAGCGCTGCCAATCCAATACTTGTGAGTAAGCAGAGAAACCCGCCACGATCATCTTTGGCTTGTGCTCAAGGGCCAGGCGTTCAACCTCGTCATAATCCACCAAACCGGTTTCCGGGTTCAGGCCGTACTGCACCGCGTTGTAGATCTTGCCGGAGAAGTTCACCTTGGCGCCGTGGGTCAGGTGACCGCCGTGGGCCAGGCTCATACCCAGTACGGTATCACCCGGGGCGCAGAGTGCTGCATAAACCGCTGTGTTGGCCTGGGAGCCTGAGTGAGGCTGCACGTTGGCATAATCGGCGCCGAACAGCTGCTTGGCACGCTCGATGGCCAGGGCTTCAGATTGGTCTACATACTCACAACCGCCATAGTAGCGCTTACCTGGATAGCCCTCGGCGTACTTGTTGGTCAGCTTGGTACCTTGGGCAGCCATCACCAGGGGGCTGGTGTAGTTTTCCGAGGCGATCAGCTCGATATGCTCTTCCTGGCGACGACCTTCATTTTGGATGGACGCCCAGATTTCCGGATCAAAAGCAGCAATCGTTTGGGTTTTATCAAACATAGGTAAGTCCTAGGTTGACCGGCAGGCCAGGGAACAGGCTGCGGTGTTAATGGGAAGGGGAAAATTGGCGCGCATTGTACACCAAGCGCCCAAAAAGCTTCCACGCAAAAAACTCATGGGCGATGGGAATCCGGCTCATACAAAAAGCCCCTTTTGGCACCTCCAATTGCCAAATGGCGCGCAACACAAAATTACCCATAAAAAAATATCCATAGATAAATACTTTTTGTTGACTTATTTATATTCATTTATACCATAAGATAAATAACACCAATAATTCAGGGAAGCGGTTCCTCCCCACAGGCTATTACCTGCCCACCGCTCTCCTTAATTAAACCACCAGGTAACGAATACCGACGCAGTATTCAGGGCGCACTTTCAGGAATTACCCGCAAGATCACCCAACAGTCAGTATCTTGCTGATGCATGGCATCAGGGCACAGGGAGTCGGGACTGGATTAAACACTCAAGGAGAACAAGATGTATAAGAAAACATTCATCGGTCTTAGCAGTTTGATAGTGTGCGCCTCACTACAGGTGTCCGCTGCCAATGGTCCCCTTTTTATCAACTCGTCAGGACAGGGAAGCTGTACCAGCCCTACCTGGGTTACGCTGTACAGCGGCAACCAACCGGCCCCCGTTACCGTTTTTGTTGAAGTAAAAGGGTTGAGATGTGCCCAAACCGGCAGCGCCAATGTGGTTGTCAGGCAAACCACCAACGGCGTGTGCAATAGCGGCGGGCTTGGCTTAAATAGCAATGACTACAACTTTGAAGGCAGCATCTGTGGCACCTGGGCGGTATACCCCAAAGTACCGGATACGGTTGTTCAATGCCCCTACCCGAATGCACTGGTTTATTCAGGTTTGAACTCCAGCAATATCGGCAGTTATATTCCCAGTGCACTCAATTACTGTGGCCATAACCTAAATCCCAATTGTGCAATTTCGGTGGTAGCTACCAATACAGGCTATACCACCAACCCACCCCTCAGCATTTATTGCAGTTCAAATACACAATAAATTTTCGCGGGTGATCAATAAAAAAATCCCCACCATGTGGGGATTTTTTTAGGTCAGCACTGCACCTGTATTAACGCGGGCGTTTAATGCTCACACTTTTACCGGTATAGGTAACAGCTTCCGCAGCAGCCTTGTCAAAGTTAGTTGCATCAGCGGTTGGCCCCGCAATGAAACGCACACGAATATTGCGTTCATCTGCCATACCCGTGAAGCTGCCAACGCGATCACCAATGATCAGGGTGCCTGTTACATCATCATAGCTCAGCGGGATACGTGACCACTCGCCCTGCTGATATTTGAGGCTACGGCCATCGTCCTCGTAAATATCAAAGCTGCCATTAGCGCCGGTATATACCGTAATCAGCAATGGAGAGTTCAACCCCTCATCCACATGCTGGATCAATGGCCCTGTTGGCACTATAGCACCTGCCTTCACAAATAAAGGAACGCGGGCCAGAGGGGCATCTGCAGTGATGGTTTGACCACCTGCCAATTTTTCACCGGTATAGAAGTTATACCAGTCACTGCCGGCGGGCAGGTAAACATCGCGCGAACGCGCCTTGTACTCATACACTGGATTCACCAGGAAGGCTGGACCAAACATATATTGGGTATTGATATCCCAGGCCTTACGATCGTTGGGGAAGTCCATCACCAGGCCACGCATAATAGTGCCATCTTTGTGATAGGTATCACCGCCCAGGGTATAAATATAAGGCATCAGGTAATAGCGCAGCTTGGTGTACCACACCATGGCGTTGTATACCTCGGTTCCCTCATCCGCAATATTGAAGATCTCACGGTAGGGATTTTGTCCATGCGAGCGATACAAAGGAACAAAAGCACCGAACTGATACCAACGGGTGTTCAATTCCTGCCACTCATCCACTTGCTCCGCATCCAGTGCAGTCCACGACCCCACAAAGCCTTTTTTCCCGTGACGGAAACGGTCTTCCGGCGTAAACCCGCCAATATCAAATGTCCAGTTAGTAACACCGGCCAGGTTAGTGCCAATACCTGCGGCAATCTGGTCTTTCATATCTGACCAACGGGACACTATGTCTCCACTCCAGATAGCAGAACCCGTGCGCTGGATACCACCGAAACCGGAGCGAGTCAGAATAAAGGAGCGCTTGTCTCCATCGGTCGCCAGCTCGCCCTGGTAAACACCTTCGGCATGCGGCACAGCGTAAGCATTAAAAATCTCTGCGCCATTACCGCGGGCATTAGGTGTCATTAACCACTTACGCTTTTCAAAAGTCAGGTTGGAGTGAATATCCGGCTCTACGGCATCCAGCCACCAGGCATCAAAACCATGGACGTTGATCTTGTCGCGAATCTGTTTCCAGAAAATAGCTGTGGCTTCCGGTGAGAAAGGATCATAGAAAGCGTTCAAATAACCCTTGCCAATCCAGTCGAGGTTTTTCTCGTCCAGGTTGCGATTGAACATAAAACCTTTGGCATTGAGCTCTTTATAGTTATCCGTTGTAGGATAGAACTTGGGCCACACGGAAATCATAATTTGCGCATTCATGGCATGGACTTTGTCCACTAATGCTTTGGGATCAGGGAAAAACTGCTTATCGAAATCATGGCTACCCCAGGCATCCTCCGGCCAGTAAGACCAGTCAAGCACGATGTTATCGATAGGAATCTTGCGGTCGCGGTACTCTTTCAGATTCTGGATAATTTCATCCGATGACTTGTAACGTTCGCGGCTTTGCCAAAAACCATAGGCCCATTTAGGCAACATGACGGACTTACCGGTCAACTGGCGATAGCCAGAGATAATATCGTCCTTGGTGTCACCAGCGACAAAGTAATAGTCAATGGCCTTACCCGTTTCCGATGCCAACGACAATTCATGTTGTTCATTGGCAGGCAGGGGATCCAGGTGACGCAGATGGAAGAAACCGCCATCAGGCTTCCAACTCACCTTGAGTTTATGTTTATCGCCCGCATTTAACTCGCGATAAAAATTGTGGTACCAGGGGTTCCAGTTCATACGCCAGCGATCCAGTACCACCTCACCATCCAGTGACAACTGGGCATAACCGGAGTTATACATTTTGAATTGATGCTTGCCAGTAGCCTGGGCTTCAATCGAACCTTCCAATTCAATACGCAAGGTATTGTTTTTGTAGGCACCCGCCACTTCCTCAGGGAAAGGGTTTTCCAGCTCATTGCCTTGCTTATAGAACTGGTGATTGAAATCAGCCTCAACACGTGTGAGTTTTAACTCATCACCGACAAAGTAACGAACTGTTAAACCACCTTCTTTGCCCTCTGCGTCATACAATTTAAGCGACTGGTTCAGTGGCTGCGCTTCGCGTGGATCACCAAAGCGAGTAATTGAGTTGTTATCCCACAACAAACCGTAATTGCGACTGGAAACGAGGAAAGGAATCGAGATCACCAGGTTATAGGTGGTGAGTTCTACATTTTCACCCGCATAATTCACCTGGCCATTCTGGTGCTGCCCCAACCCGAAGAAGCCTTCATCACTACCGCGATTAAACTCCTGGCGCAACGCATAAGAATCGGCATCAACCGGATCCGGATCATGAATGACTGGCGAGAAAGTACCACGGTTTTCCTCTTGTAGCAGCACATTACCCTTGGCATCACGGAAGCTCACCGTACCATCAAGCAGGGATACCTCTGCGCTGACTTGTGAGGTTTTTAAAACCAGTTTTTCCCCTGCCTGGTCCACGCTAAAAGGAACGTTGGTTGCAGGTTTGGCGACTACCTGGATAGATTCAGGAACAATACCAAAATCGGTACCCGGCAATGCAGTTACCCGAATAATCCGCTCACCCATGACTTGCAGACGCAGCTTTTTCACTGTGCCCTCTGGCAGGGTTAACACTACACCTTCTGCCGTGCGCTCTACCTGGGCTAATGCCTTAACCTGCTCAGTTGCCGACTTGGCCGAACTGGAGGATTCATTACCCGTTTGTTTGGAGCAGGCCTGTAGCAGCGCGACAGATGCCACACCGATAATACAGTGCCTGAGCCACTGATGTGCCGATAACATGATCATTTTCCTCATTCGCTATTAATTGTGAAAACCTGAACTACTGAACGCTATAGCTGGCCATTTTGACACGCAGCAGGTGTGGACGATCGGTAAAATTCAACCCCCAGTCAGTCTGGTCACCATTCCAAACACGCTCCATGACCCACTTACCTTTTTCAAACCGCCCTTCTTCTACTCGTTCAATCATAAATTTCTTACCCGCTAATTCTTGCGAAGGTTTAAATTCAACCCTTGCCTTATAAGCCGTCACCAAGTATTCGTTATCATCCAGCTGGGCTATTAATGCTCCACCTGCTGCCGGCGTATTACCCTCTGGCGGGGTAACCCAGAACATGGGGCGACCATAGGTCACTTCTGCATCCCAGAGCCCCAAATCCAATTGCTGGGTCAAGGCACTCGCCCGATCTTTCTTATGCTGTTCCTTTTCTTCCGGCGTCGCTTCCGCATTCCATATTTTTTGAGTTTCTGTGGTGCTATCCAATGGCTCAGCTACACCCCAGACCTGGCCTTGGTAACTCAACCTGGCCCACTCGCGCATCATTGGGTTAACCAGGCGATACACTTGGGCAAACTGTTCAATCGTTTCATCGTTATAGACTTTGGCGCCGAGTGGATAATTGGTGTAGTCAGTATCGTCCATACCGAAAGGTGAAAAGCCGATCCCCCCCTTACCCAAGGTGGGGAATAGATAACGTGCAAAAGGTTGATCATTACCAATTTCGGCAACAAACAACGCATTATCCGGACGGGTATAAAGTTCTAATACCTTACTAACAGTTTTATAATCGCGGAAATAAATATCAGGGGCAATTAAATCAATATTAGGTGCCGCTGCCTTCCAGATATGCAAGACATTATCGGTGCCACCACCACTGGAATATTGGCCGGGTAATCCCGGGTTAAATGGATTACGCAGGGCCACATTGACATACATCGGCAGGTTTTTAATAGCTTTACCCGCCACGGTAACCTCATCGCAATAGCGCGCAATCTGGTACGCATGGAAAAACTCATCGGCATCCCTTCCGAACACCTGAGACCAGGTACCAGGCTTTAATTGCAGTTTTTGTATCAGGTCATCAGGAACCGCTGCATTAAAGACTGCCTGTGCCATCGGTGAATAATCGCGCACGGCGCCATAGGTACCTACTTCATTTTGCACCTGCACCATAATGACGGTATGGTCTTTATCGCGCTTGGCCAGATATTTCATCAACTCAACAAAAGCCTTTTTATCTGCCGCCAAAGTATTTTGGCCCAATGGAGACAACGAATTCAGGGTATCGCCATCCTCTTTTACAACGCGGGGAAAGCGCGCATTATCCAGTTTCACCCAAGCCGGGGCATAATGGGGAGCATTATTTTTCCAGGTGGCAAACCACAGCAACACCAACCTTACCTTGCGTTGACGCGCCTCTTTTAGCAACACATCAACAAAGGAGAAATCAAACTGTCCCTCTACTGGCTCAATTTGTTCCCAGGCAACCGGAATACTTAACGTATTCGCCCCCATTTTTTCCATGGAAGGCCATACGTCTTTCAAGGCATCGGGATAATTACTGGAGTTGTTGGTTTGCGATCCCAAAATAATGTAAGGAGCGCCATCTACCATCAAGGCATGTTTGCCATTATTGGATAACAACTCAGGAAGTGGTGCGGCAACACAGGTGGCAGATAATAAGCCACAGCCCAATGCAACACTCAATCGACGCCATAAATTCACGATGACGGTGGGGAAACACTTATCGTTGTTGGTTTTCCACATGAGACTCTATACCCCTGTTTTCTATAACTTATAGATATGATTTTTTTGCACAGGAATCTTAATCAATTTGAACGTCATTGGGTTTTCTTTTCTGCGTTTTTTACCCATGTTTACACAGGAAAATACGGTTTATTTCAATTGTAAAAAAATAAACCTGTGCCTGAATAAATCAGACACAGGTTTCTACTGTACGCTTATTTAAAAACGAGCGCGCAGGCCTACAGCAAAGCGAGCATCCTGAGCATAGGAGTAGGCAATATTATCACCCGCGCCATTCTGATCCATGATCCCGATGGTTTTCTCCTTGAGCAGATTAGTTGCCTCTGCAGTAATCGTGTAATTATCAAGGAAGGTATAGCTGATGGACGCATCCAGTTGACCATAGTCATCGTTATACACAGGGATTGAGGCTTTGCCTGACCAATCCGGGAAATCTGGATTAAATCCGTTTCCACCCCAAGCAATCAGGTACTTGCTACGCCAAGAATAAGCCAAACGAGCAGAGAAGCCATCCTTTTCATACATACCCACCAAGTTAAAGGCATTTTTGGATAACTGATCAACTGGCAATTGACCATAGGCAGACCCATCTGTGTCTACAGGTGCTGCTCCTGAAGTACCATTCGAATTAGGCAACGAGACATCAGCCTTACTATCTATATAAGTGTAGTTAGCTTGAATACCTAACCCATCAAATGGGGCTGGTAATGTATCAAAGAATTTATTGATGCCGATCTCCAAGCCATTGATATCACCACTGCCAACATTATCCAACCACGTAGCTGTTCCTGAGAAGTCTCCAATCGCATAAGGAGCGGTTTTCTTTTTGAAAAATCCTTCAACTTGTTTATTAAACAAAGCCGCATAAACCATACCGCCAAGATCATCAAAATACCACTCAATGGATAAGTCAAACTGAGTAGCTTCCATTGGCTTAAGATATGGATTGGTATCTTGATTCAAATTGTAGGCTCTGATAATACCTGTTTCCTGATCGATATTAGGATCAACCGTAACGAATGCCTGCATATCTGAAAATGATGGTGCCCAGATAGCTTTAGATGCGGCAAAACGAATATATACATCATCCGTTGCTCGCATACGCAGGTTAAAACTAGGCAACACATGAGTGTCACTGACCTTGGCTTCTAGCGGCTGTGTTATACGTGGCACTACAACCACATCACCAACTTTCCCTTCATTGACAACCAAAGTACCTGAAGCAGTATTATCAGTCTGCACAACTCGCACACCTAAATTACCATCAATAGGCAGTGCCAAATCATCAAAACCATAGTTGGCCATCATGTACATAGCCATCGATTTTTCAGACTGAAGATTTCTGTAATCTGGATTACTAAGACGATTCCACTCTATATATACCTGTGAATCACATGCCCATGAAAATGGCTCGTCAGGACAAGTGCTGTTAATTGCATCTGTAGTAGCTCTGAAGTTTTTAACGGCCGCAGCAGAATACAAATAACCCGCTGCTGGAACAGTCACGTCACCGCGCTGGAAGTCACTAAACTTGTACAATGCCAAATATTCTTCTGCCTGTCCCTCAGTAACCTTAGGCAAAGTATTTTTATCGTATCCATTAAACCATGTGGCATAACGAGTATTCCAATCATAGCCAGTGTTAATATTATCGGCTTCTTTCTCGGAATATCTCACCCCAGCTTTTATTGATTTAACTACAGCTCCTTCGAAATCATATTCCGCATCAAAACGAGCTGTTTTCGCTTCGGCATTGTTTCTTTCAAAGTGAGTCATTTGCTGACCCAGACTATAATTTGAGTAATCCGCCATGTATTGAGGATCAATCAAAATGGTCGGTGTTTCTGAGCCCATACCATCCATGTACGCCTCTGCGGGAATTACCTTTAACCCCAGAGTGTAATCATCAACTTTTGCCTCCGCTTTTACGTATTGAAAATCTGCTGAGAATTTCCAATGATCGTCTGGAGACCATTTAACACCAGTAGAGTAATCTGTAGTTTTGGAGACATTATTTGCCCAGCGGGTGCTGGTACCAAAATCCAATCCCCAATCTGCCGGATTTGCTACAGTCACGGTACCAGATCTCATAGCACCATTGTCACTGTAAACCCAATCATTATCTGCAGTTGGTACTAATGCCTGGTCACCATTACCACCTTCTAAAAAGAAAGCATTTTCATCGTATGTAGTATCGTGCTTACTCCGGAAAGCCGTAAAGTAAACTTCTGCTTGGTCATTAGGTGCCCATTGCAAAGCGAGGTATGCACCTTCGCGTGTGCTCTGATAGTCGTTGCGACGCCAATCTACCCCTTTGGAGACCCATACATCGTCCCCATCAATTGTTCTCGGCAAATAAGGACGAGTGTAAACCTGATCTGAACGGCTCGCCAAATCGGAGGTAGATGCGTTAATCAGAACACCAAATTCACCAACCGCTGTCTCCCAGCGATTGCTATACAATCCCGAGTACTCACCATTGGTTTCTTTTAATTGATCGCCATAGTTAGCTTTGGCAGAAACACTGATCAATTGTTCATCCGAGTCAAAAGGCATGCGTGTACGCAGATTGACCGTACCACCCAACCCACCTTCAATCATGTCTGCTGATGGGCTTTTATAGGTATCAACCGCATACATCAACTCGGCGGGAACATCTTCAAAACTTAAACCACGACCGCTGGCCGCAGAGAATACATCGCGACCATTCAACTCGGCACGAACCTGGGTCAAACCGCGAATAGCCACACCACTACCTTCAGCAGCAGGATGCTCTGCATCGTTATTGGTATAGCGACCAACAGATACACCAGGCACACGTTGCAACGCTTCTGTAACGCTGCGATCGGGCAATTTACCGATGTCTTCTGCAACCAGCGAATCGACGATAGTTGACGCATTTCGCTTGATATCCTGTGCAGACTGAATACTTGCACGCTGTCCAGTAACGATAACCTCTTCTACCTGATCAGCATTTTTTGAGTCCTGCGCCACTGCTGGCATCGAAGCAGCCCCAACCATCAAGGATAACCCTGATGCCATACCGATATAAACGGGTAGTTTTTTTCTCAAAAATTGTTTCTTATTGTTAGTTGTCATGATTTTCTCCAGTTTAAGTTATTAGAACACCCCTAAAACAATCTTCCGCTGCACACTTATTGGTATCAGCATCTGCACAGCCCAGGTTTACTTCTGCATACTCAAGAGATACTCGCCGCCTTCCTTGACATTGATAACTACTTCCCCTTGCCGACAGCGAACCGGCCTGGTTTTCGCCAGCCCTTTTTGCGCAATCCTGAATTGACAGACGTCGACCAATGCCGAACTGCGCATACGTATCCGGCCAGTATGATTTGACCGTAAATACAATGTGGTTAACGATTTGTTAGTCCATTGCATATCGAGTGTTATTCCACCTCTTGCGCGCAAACCGCGAACATTACCTGTTGCCCAGGCGTCGGGTAGCGCAGGTAAAAACTCAATAACACCGTTGTGACTTTGTACCAGCATTTCTGCAACGCCGGCGGTTGCACCGAAATTACCGTCAATTTGGAACGGAGGGTGATTGTCCCAAAGGTTTGGCAAAGTGCTGCGTTGTAATTGTTCACCCAGGACTTTATGGGCACGATTACCATCCAGCAGGCGCGCCCAGAAATTAACTTTCCACGCCTGTGACCACCCGGTACCACCATCACCGCGGGCATTCAGTGTTGTGCGTGCTGCCTGCAGCAGTTCCGGCGTTTTACGGGGATCTATATAGCGCCCGGGATGAAGCGCAAATAAATGAGAAATATGGCGGTGATCATTTTTGGGATCGTCAATATCTTCTTTCCATTCCTGTAATTGTCCCCAGGAGCCGATACGAATGCCTCGATCCATATTTTTTAAAGTCTGGTCTACAAGGCGCTTGAATTTCTTATCCCCCACCAGTGCTGCTGCCTCAGAGGTATTACGCAACAGATCAAAGACTATCTGCTGCGACATTGCGGCACCGGTCGTAAATGGCCCATGTTCCGGCGAAAAGCTGGGGGTTACGACCCATAAGCCATCACGTGGATCTTTCACCAGGAAATCCAGCCAGAACTCTGCTGCGCCTTTCATTAAGGGATAAGCCCTGTTGCGCAAAAAAGCCTGATCGCCAGAGAATAGAAAATGCTCATAATAATGTTGTGCCAACCAGGCACCGGCCTCGGGTTGCCAGAATGCCGTTGGCCAATCAATCACACCGGTAAAGCCCCAGATATTGGTATTTAAAAATAACGCCCATCCTTTGCTGACATCGGCAATACGCTGTGCGGAGATGTTCCCCGGTTCCACCAAACTATCGACAAAATCAAAATAAGGCTGCATCAATTCCGGCAAATTGGCGGTTTCTGCCAGCCAATAATTCATTTGCAGGTTGATATTGACATGGTAATCCGCATTCCATGGCGGCGTAATGGAGTTATTCCATACGCCCTGTAAATTTGCCGGCAGTGAACCAGGGCGAGAAGACGCGATAAGAAGGTAACGACCGAATTGAAAATAGATTGCTTCCAGGCTGCGATCCAATGCCGCATTACCGGTTTTGTATTGAGCCAATAATGCTGGTGTTGCCAGTGAGTGCACTCCCTGGCCTATATCCAGGGCCACTCGCTTATAGAGAGACTGATAGTCCTGCGTATGGCGTGCCAACAGCTGTGCATAGTTTTTTTGCAATGCAGCAGCCAGCGTATTGCTAATCTTTTGCTGTGCATAGGATGCATCCGCCTGGCGATAGTGCGGATAACGCTGTGCATAATTGGTAGCGGCCGCGAACACAATAGTCACAGCATCTGCCCTTTTCACCTGAAGCGACTGCTGCCCGCTGTTATCGAGGTTGCCCCCTTCAGCAACAACAGCAATGCGCGCGGCAAATCCCAGTTTGTTATCTTGCAGTTCACCCACTATATCCAGCTGATTACCCTCTATACGGGTGGTCACCTGGCGATTATCGGGGGTACGCAAACCAACACGCAGGTGTATTTGCCCTGGCTTATCGGCACTTAAACGCACCACAATCACTCCATCGGGATAACTGGCAAAGTACTCCCGCGTGTAAGTCACACCCTCTTGCTGATAACCCAGGATGACCCGCCCCTCATCAAGGGAGAGGCGTCTGTTGTATTTGATGACACCGCTGTCATTTTCGGGAAAGGAAAGAATAAGATCCCCGAACGTTTGATAATCCCCATACCCCAGGATTTTTCGCCCCATCAGTTCAGCCGCTTTCTCCGGTGAAATAGATCCATCCTTGCGGATACTATCGCGCACCTTTGCCAAGGCACTTGCCTGGGATTCAGCGGGAATACCAAAATCGTAACCACGCACAGACCCGGGGCCACCGGTCCACAGGGTTTTTTCGTTGAATTGGATAATGTCCTGTTCAACTCCACCACTGATTACAGCACCCATAGCACCATTACCAATAGGCAGCCCTTCCCGCTCCCAATCCGTTGCGGGGCGGTCGAATGCTATCGCCAGGGGAACTGATTCCCGGGACACCTCTGCGCTCATGGCCAAACCTCCCCCAGACAGGAAAGTCAGCAATAAGCAGCAACGGCAAATCAGGTGTTGGGTATTAACAGAAAGTGTCATGGTTATAATATGGTATATATGACTATTAGATTTATCTTATGCCATTATTTTTATCGGTGCAAGCGTTATTACCTATGCAACAACAATCATTTTGGCGCCTGCTACAAAAGGAAACAGCCCTCTACAAACAAGCATTCGATATAAGATCACCGCAACAGCACGTCACTGCCCGCTCAACGTAAGGCCTTCACCTCATTTCCGCTGCCATAAACACAATCCCGGCACCTTTTTCCGTTGTCCAGCTAACCAGAAACAGACAAGGAACCGGGAAAATACTCAATGGGTTAAACGCTTGGAATAAATCAGGAAATGGCAGACATAACGGTTACTCAACCGTTCGAAGAAATTCAGCATGGGACATTGCATGCTGGCAGCCCTTGTGGATGGCGCTTTTCATTTTAGCCATGATACTGCGGGCCTTATCCACATCCAGCTGAGGCTCAACACTACCAAGGGGCTCTCTGCCAAATCCATAAAACATGCTAATCCAGCTCTCTTCTTTAAAAGATTCCTGCTCTATGAGTTTTATATCGCCGGATGACGCAAAAATCGCTATTTTTTCTTCGAGTGTTGCAGGGATTGGCATATCCCTGACGTACTGCCAGAACGGCCCATCACAACCATTCAATTTGTAGTGCAGAATAATAAAATCCCGGATTCGCTCATATTCAAGCCGGTTCAAGCGGTTTGCTTCTGCAACATGCTTCTCATTGATTTCAAAATTAACCAGGAAAGCGGCCAGCTTTGCGATACCGGTTTGAATCAATGAAATACTGGTTGACTCCAACGGCTCTAAAAAACCACTGGAAAGCCCGATAGAAACACAGTTTTTGTACCAGAAAGAATCCCGCATACCCGTTTTGAACCTGATAAGCCGTGGATCTGTCACCGGCTCGCCGGCCAAGTGGCCGAGCAACTCCTGTCGCGCCTGGTCATGGGCGATAAACTGGCTGGAATACACATAACCATTACCAACACGATGCTGTAATGGAATGTGCCACTGCCAACCGGCAGTTCTGGCCGAGGATCGGGTAAATGGATCAGGATCAACAACGCGGGTGGTCTGGATCGCAACAGCACTGTCACATGGCAACCAATGGCTCCAATCTTCGTAGCCAACACCCAGTGTTTTCCCAATTAATAAGGCCGGAATTCCAGTGCAATCAATAAACAGATCGCCACTTATCACCATACCGGATTCCATGTGTAGGGAACTGATATACCCCGTTGTTGCATCCAGCTGCACACGTTCCACCTTGCCTTCTATACGGCTGACGCCTCTTTTCTCAGCGTATTCGCGCAAAAATTTTGCAAATAGAGACGCATCAAAATGATAGGCATAGTTGTACCAGGCTAATTTACTGTCCTGGTCAAACGAGGGTAAGGCAAACTTCCCTGCCCTGGCCAATTGGGTGCACAGGCAGAATGCCTCCAGCCCTTCTTCATAATCCTGTTTCTTTTGGGACCACCAGGTTTTGTGGAAAGGGCGATCCTCCAGCGGAACACCATAGCCCGCAAAGGGGTGAAAGAATGACTTACCTGCCCCAGCCCACTCCACAAATTCAATGCCCAGTTTAAATGTCGCATTGGTAGCACGAAGAAACTCACTTTCCCTGATATTCAAGCCCTTAAGAAATTGATGGATACCCGGTACGGTCGCTTCACCAACACCGATAGTACCTATTTGATCGGACTCAATAAGGGATACGCGAATACCGGTCTTATCCAACCAGTGCGCCAAATAGGCTGCAGACATCCACCCCGCCGTACCTCCGCCAACAACCACAATGCTAGAAACCGGTGCAGACACCATGACAGCCTCCTGATTCATTTATTATTTTCGGAATTATTAACATCAAATAGTCAGATAGATAATATCACACACCTTTGCAAGGTTGCGCCTAGTCCCCAGGATGGCATGGGTGTTGCTCCTACTGTTTTATCGCAATACCAACTACCTGCTCGCCCTACTCCGGCGTCACCACAGGGCAAACAACCATGGGAACAAGCACCACAAGATTGCATACAGCCGCTATGAACGCACCATCAAGCAGCAAATCCCGCCAGGAATATGCACATTTCTGCGACCTTTTTTACCAGCGGCTGGATGCATTGACCCTGATTAAACAATTGATCCATATGGTCAAGACAGTGCAGCGCCATCGCGGCATGAGCATGGGGATGCTGGGCGGAAACCTGAGTTTCCGCGACGACCTTGCCAAGCTGCAAACCCAACAGGAGCGCCGCCTGCGCCTGCTGCAGGCCTTTGCTGCCAGGGCGGGCAACCTGTTAAGCGAAAAAGACCAGGAAAACCTTAACAGTGCATGGGCAACGATCTGCCACGATTGGCAACAGGACAGTGTGATTGATAACTACGAGCTCCATTGCCACCTGATCGAACAGCTGTTGAGCATGGTGGCAACATTAGGCAAGCAATTAGAGCAACCCACCTCTATCACACTCACGGAGCTGAATAATCCCAACGTCACCCACAATGACGACCCACCGTTTCCCAACCGATACAAGCATCTTGAAGTATTGCACTTTTCCACACGCTTGATGCCTGCTGTTGCCGAGCAATTGGGGCGAATTCGCGCCCTGGCGACCTACGCAGCGGCAGTGGGTGTATGTGATAAGGACTACGCGGGCAAACTGCGCTATGTCATTCAATGTACACGCGTCAATAACGAAAAATTGCGCCATCAAACCAAGCGCCTGGAAGGCCTGCTGGATGCAGAGCTGGGTTTGCTGGGGCAATTAAAAAGCTATGAGATAAAACTGGAATTCCTGCTCAGTATGATTGAATCCGACGTGCTTGCCGCCCATTCCATCCACGCTGACAGCAATCGCTTCTACAACCTGGCGACTGATATTATCGATGTGTATTTGCAGGTCGTTGAGGACGGTGTCGAGCTTCTGGCCCAATGGCATGAGCAGGACATTGATCACTGGGTTGAGGCCTATCAATAATTGGGTTTGCCAGTTGCGGCCGGGATGGTAACAATAGGCGTTTCGACGGACCATTGAGCGCTCCCCATGCCCAGATCACTGCCCGCAACCTTTTACTCCGGATACCTGACGCACCTGATTGCACTCGTTTCCCTCTTTGTATCCTGCAACCTGCAAGCAAACGAACCCGCCACACCAACCCCCGTGCTTGAGTTAACCCAAGAGGAAATGAGCCAATGCCTCTCCTCAACGGTAACCGGAGCCGACGAAACCATGACCATCGCCCAGCTCAAAGAAGCCTGCGTCAAGTTGAAGGAGCTCTCAGCCAGTTCATCGGGCGATACCGATGGCTCGCCAGCTGCCCAACCGGACGAAAAACCCCAGGGGTTGCTCGATAACCGTTTTGCCATGGAAGCGCTTAGCCGCGCCAATCGCTTTTTGCTGACACCTCACAAACGCAACTATTTTTTACCGGCCAGCTATCATCGTCGCCCTAATGATGCGCCCTATCTCAATACGGATACATCACTCTCGGAATTAAACCATACCGAAGCGGAGATGCAGCTCAGTATCAAGATCCTGATCCGCGAAAACATTTTTGATGATAATGGCCATCTTTACCTGGGCTATACCAACCACGCGTTCTGGCAAGTCTATAGCGACCACGACTCAGCCCCCTTCCGCGAGACCAATCACGAACCGGAATTTATCCTGAGCTTTCAAAACGATTGGAAAATTTTGGGATTTCGCAACGCATTGAATGAGATAGCGATTAACCACCAATCCAACGGGCAGGGGAAATTGCTATCGCGCTCCTGGAATCGGTTGATGCTGCGCTCTGTGTTTGAGCGGGGTAATCTTGTGTTTTCGCTTACGCCCTGGTACCGCCTTCCGGAAAGTAAGCAGCGCTATCCCGGTGACCCGGACGGGGATGACAATCCGGATATCCTCGATTACATGGGTCACTTTGAATTCAACAGCGCCTACAAACACAAGGATAATATTTTCAGCCTGATGCTGCGCAATAACTTTTCCACTAACAACACGACCATGGAGTTGGGCTGGAGCTTTCCATTAAGCACCAACCTGCGCGGCTATGTGCGCTACTTTGAAGGCTATGGCCACAGCCTGATTGATTACAACTACCGCCAACAGGTATTTGGGCTGGGTATTATTTTTACCGACCTGTTTTAAGTAAACAGACATAAAGAAGAGAAAAACAGAAACAGTAATTTGTACAAAGGCGGGGGAGGTATTAACCAATAAAGCACTTAAAATATATCGCCCATCATTTCCACCAACTGGCGAATCGTATCTGTACTCTGGGGTGAAGCATCAATAATGGCACAACCCATCCAGAATTTTCCGGCCAGATCGGCTTCACGTGTCCACAGGCAGTCCACCCCCAGGTGTATCACGCTTTGGCCATTTACTGGCTCAGGTACATGCAGGTCAAGGGTATACAGCTTATCTTCCTCCAATGAAATATCGCCCATGATCATCAACCCCTGGGTATGGATATTCACCAGGCGTCCGATATAAACATCGCGCAAGCTATCGTAGACATCCACATCGCCATTGATGGTGTGGCGCTCTAATTCACGGTCGTGCTCGAATGAACAAGGGTGTGTCATTTTATGCCTTCCCTACCTTGAGCGTATCGGCACGCTCGTTCAAGGTGTGATAAATATTTTCCAGGGCACGTTCAAAGAAAGGTTTGGTACTGCCGACAATAATCTTCGCCTTACCCGCCAGCATATCTCGCGCCAACTGCAAGCCACCGGCCAGGGAAACTTTGCGCCCCTGTTGATCCACCAGCATATAATGCTGGGTCTTTTTGTTGTACCAGGCAACCTTGAGGCGCTTGCCACCTTCGAATTCAAACCAGGTACCAAACTCCACCATTTTCAGGCTATCGACGATTTTGATTTCATCGGCCGAAGCTTGCTGTGATCCACTTAGCATATGGCCTGCTTTTTCTGCCGCCATGGCTTCCAGTTTAGTACGCATAGGAGCCGGTGCAGGCTCGGCTTTACGGCTCAGCAGCGCCATGCGCTGCAATGATGAAACCGCATCCAGTAATTTGCGCCCCTTAGCCTGCTCATAGCCAATCGTTTCAAAGCCGCGCTCTAACGCACGCAATACCTGATCCTGGACCTCCAGTTGGCGCGCTTTATCGTCTTGCCGGGTTTTAGGTTCCAGTGTCCATAACAGATCATCGACAATGTGCAGTGAGCGCTTCCAGCTTTCTGACTTTTCGCCGTAACGCAATAAAATAAACGACAGGAAATCAGACCAGGGTTGCAACAGCAGCAATAACACCGCCGAGGGCATATCGCGGCCATCGGTACGCTTGCGCACTTCGGTATTCACCTGGATTTTTGCTTCACGCAGCCTTTCTTCACCCTGAGCCTTTTCCAGGGCGCGACGCTCCATCAAATCCTGGCGACGCGCTACATTGTGCGTATAGGCATTAAACTCGATCAACAACTCAGCAAAAATCCGGGTATCGTTTTTAAATTCCTGCAACAAACGGAAAACCGTTGTTTTGATCTTGGTAAAAATATCGTATTGATCGCTGCCATCATTACTCACCCAGCGCACACCCGCCTCTGCCAGGCTATTCAGTAATACCCGCGCCGGATGTTCAGGCTGCTCGAAAAAATCCTTATCGATAAATGCAATTTTCAGGAAGGGTGTATGCAAATAGCTAAGCAGCGCCTTGACCGAATCGGGCAAATGTTCATCCGACAACATGTATTCAAACAACATGCCCACCAGGTCGATGGTTTGCATATCGCCCGCATCCACTGCGCCATTTTCATTTTCGCTGGCGATTTGCTCCATCATCTGCCGACTCACATCAGACACGGCTTGAACCGGCAGGGCATCGGTATTGGCAGAATGAATACTGGCCAACGCCAATTGCGTTGTATTTACCGCATGAACCTGCAAATTATCCAGCACACTGACCAATTGTGTTGGACTGTAAACCTGCAAACTGGCCTGGTTGGCAGCAGGCACAGCGGCAATCGGCGCGGCAGTCACAGTATCCACCGCTGAAGCGGTTGCCTGGGCATACCGGGCAGCGCCCAAGGCAGGCATATGCTGGATCACATGGGTTTGCAGCAGGCGTATGGCATTGAGCAGGCTGGTTTGGTACTGGACATCGCCCGGGCTCAGTGAGCCGCTCAATAACTTATCGCTGGCACGGCGTTGGAACTGCTGTGCATTTTCCAAACTATCAGCCGAAGGAGGCTGCTCCACCTGGTTTTCTACCGCGTCACTTGTTTCAAAAGGATCGTCTGCCACTGCATCCCCTGCCGTTTTCCCTGCGCTATTCCCGGGGGAATCTGCATTGGGTGCAAAACGCAAATTCGGCAGCAGGTTTTGGCGGATGAGGTAATCATTTAACTCGGCATAGAGCCCATCCAGCAGACCGATGACATCCTGGTCAAATACCTTGTAACCAATAATTTTGGTTTTCACATCAACGTCGAGGTGACTGAGGACCTTGCGCAGGGCCTCACAGAACTGCACCGGGCTGGCAGGATTGGAACGCTCTTCAATCTTGTCCCCATCATTCAGGAGCGCCAATCGCTGTTGCAATGCCCAGAGCTGTTCTGCAAAAAAGTTATCGGCACGATGGGTGATGGAGGTGATCGCAATGGTTTCTTCCAGGTCGGAGTGCTCTACTAACGACAGGATATCGCCGCTAAAACGCTCTTCACCGGTCAGGGTATTGAGGGTTTTGTTTTTAAACTTCACATAACCATTTGCCAGGTGCTGGCAAAATTCTTGTTCCGCCGCCTGCTGCACAGCAGCCAACAGGTTTTGGGTCTCGTACAGGCCGACCTGATCCTTATTGGATTTTGCCTGCTCGGCCAGCTCCATGACCTGTTTACACCACTGTCGCCAAAACGTCGGAAATACCCGGTAGGCAAACCCGCGCGTCAAATCGCGGCACTGCTTGAGGTGTTGGATCACAATCTGTTCGGTCATGGTCACCGCCGAGTACTGGGAAGACTTGGGGTCGACACCGGGTAAACCTGAGTTATGCATACGAGTTCCATGCCTTTCCATTCTGACGTTTCCTTAGCTCTCGCTAGTGTGGATGGGACAGGCGCTGAATTGAGCGACAAGACAATATAACCAGATTGGGTTGCTTGTTCCATCACCTGTTTGAGCTAGTTCACAAACCTATGGCCAATAAAGCATTGCGCAAAGAATAACCAGAGACAAGCCCTTTTCCTACTGGCGCTGTAGGCATCACAACGTCCATACAGCAATAAGCACCAGGCAATTACCGGATACGGTGATGGGCAAAACCATCCATTGCGCACCATTTGTTACCACCAGGCATTCAGCCTCGCACCAAAAGCAGGCAAGCATAAATTACCCAGCCTTCAGACACATCAAATAAAAGCAATAAAAATCAACTAGATACCGAGTTGGCACCTATATTGCCCATCAATCATTGAAATAACCGATTCGCACTCTGGGTGCCTAAGGTATTCGACAATCAGTAATAGAAAGCTAGGGTTCCGATTTTCCGGTGGTTGCGCCGGCTAAAAATGACTGGTCCGAGAGCTTTCGACCTCACAGTGAGGTTACACGGCGGGATAAAAGCCCGGGAGACGAATGGCCCTATAGCCAGAGTGCTCCCTGTTTTACAAGACCGCGGTAATCACAAAAACCACTGGAGGTTGTTCATGTTGCGTCACTCACGCCTGATTAAGCCATTACTCGCCCTTACACTTTCCCTTTCCGCTGCCCTGGTCCAGGCCGAATCCTTCAAGGTCTGCTGGTCTATTTATGTCGGCTGGATGCCCTGGGGCTATGGTGACGAACAAAAGATCGTTGATAAGTGGGCTAAGAAATACGGCATCGAGATCGATGTTGTGCAAATTAACGATTACATCGAATCCATTAACCAATATACCGCAGGCCAATTTGATGGCTGTGTAATGACGAACATGGATGCGCTCACCATTCCCGCCGCCGGTGGTGTAGATACTACGGCGCTGATTGTGGGTGACTTCTCCAATGGTAATGATGGTGTCGTACTCAAGGGCGCCAACAAAACGCTCAAGGACATCAAAGGCCAATCCGTTAACCTGGTCGAGTTGAGCGTGTCCCATTACCTGCTGGCCCGCGCACTGGAATCCGTCGGTTTAAAAGAAGCCGATGTCAAAGTGGTCAACACATCCGACGCTGATATGGTGGCCGTGTATGGCACCAAAGACGTAACCGCCGTCACTACCTGGAATCCGCTGCTCAGCGAAATCCTCAGCCAGCCCAATAGCACCAAGGTCTTCGACTCCTCGCAAATTCCCGGCGAAATCATGGACCTGATGGTCGTCAACAGCGCCACCCTCAAGAAAAACCCGGCACTGGGTAAAGCCCTGGTAGGCGCCTGGTACGAAATCATGGGCATCATGAGCGGTAGCGACAAAGCCGCAACAACCGCCAAAACAGCTATGGCTGTCGCCTCCGGTACCGACCTGGCCGGTTACGAGGCGCAACTGGCCAGTACCAAGATGTTTTACAAACCCACTGATGCGCTGGCGCTGGTTAATAGCGATGAATTATTGAAAACCATGCAAAAAGTCGCGGAGTTCTCTTTTGATCACGGCCTGCTGGGCGATGGTGCGCCCGATGCGGAATACATCGGCGTCCAGGGCCCCAAGGGTGTGTACGGCAATACCAACAATATCAAATTGCGCTTCGACACCACCTATATGCAGTTAGCCGCTGACAACAAACTCTAACACTGGAATAACGCGGCTTCCCACTCGTGGAGTATCCACGGGGAGCCGCGCAAAAAAACTTCGACCACGGCATTCACATGAAACGATTGATCAACCTGACACCGAGTAAACCCGTCAAGCTGTTACTGGGGATACTGCCCTTTGCTATGATTCTGGTGATCTATCTCATCGCCTCGGATGCCCGCTTGGCCGAAAATCCCAATGACAAATTACTGCCCAGCTTCAGCCAAATGGGTGATGCCATCAAAACCCTGGCCTTTGAACCCAGCAAACGCACAGGTGAATACCTGTTCTGGCAAGACACCCTGAGCAGCCTGGAGCGATTGGGCCTGGGTATTTTAATCGCCGCCGCCCTGGGTTTTAGTATCGGCATATTGACCGGTGCCATTCCCACACTGCATGCGCCTTTTGCGCCGCTGCTGACCATTATCTCGCTTGTGCCCCCCATGGCCCTGCTGCCGATTTTATTTATTGTGTTTGGCTTGGGAGAGGTCTCCAAAGTTGCCCTGATTGTTATCGGCGTTGCACCGTTTATTGCGCGCGATATTCAACGCTGCACTCAAGAAATTCCATTGGAGCAATTGGTAAAAGCACAAACCCTGGGTGCTTCAAGTTGGCAAATACTGCTGCGTGTACTTATCCCGCAACTCCTGCCGCGCTTAATCAATGCCGTGCGCCTCTCGCTCGGTGCCGGCTGGTTATTCCTGATTGCGGCCGAAGCCATTGCCTCCACCGATGGCCTGGGCTATCGCATTTTCCTGGTACGCCGTTACCTGTCGATGGATGTCATCCTGCCTTACGTTGCCTGGATCACCCTGCTCGCCTTTGTCATCGACTGGCTGTTGGCCAAGCTCAGCCAGCGCTGTTTTCCCTGGCATTACCAGCATGGCAAATAGCGTTGTGAGCCTTAAACCATGAGTGTTATCCCTTTCGACAAAAAACTCCTCGACGCCAAAAGAGCTAAAGCCATGCCCATGATCCAGGCCAAGAATCTGTGGAAAACCTACGGCAACACCGTTGTACTGGAGCGAATGAACCTGAGCGTCAACGCCGGGGAATTTATCACCATGGTCGGCACCTCCGGCTGCGGTAAAAGCACCTTTCTCAAAATGCTGCTGGGGATGGAATCGCCCAGTTCAGGTCAACTGCTGCTCGATGGGCAAGCCATTCCCAACGAGCCCGACCAGGCGCGCGGCATCGTGTTCCAGCAATACTCCGTCTTCCCGCATTTAACCGTGTTGCAGAACGTCATTATTGCGCGTGAATTTGAGCACTCCCCCTTACTGGGCACGTTATTCGGCACTAAAAAGCGGGCGGTTATTGATGAAGCCAAAAGCCTGCTGGCCTCCGTCGGATTAAGCCATGCACTGGATCGCTATCCCCACGAATTATCGGGTGGTATGAAACAGCGCCTGGCCATTGCCCAAGCCCTGATTCGCCAGCCGCGCATCCTGTTACTGGATGAACCCTTTGGTGCACTCGACCCGGGTATTCGCGCCGACATGCACCAACTCATCCTCAAACTATGGCAAGAACACAAGCTCACCGTGTTTATGGTGACGCACGACCTCAGCGAGGGCTTTTACCTGGGAACACGCTTGTGGGTATTCGACAAACTGCGCCACGACCCGCAAGCACCCGGTGCCTACGGTGCCAATATCACCTACGACTTACCCGTCGGCAAACGCGCCGCGCAGATCCCCGATGACATCCAGGCCCGCGTACAAGCAGCGACGGAATAACGGTTAGCGCAAGACACAGGAAACCTGTTTATGAGCAAATTGATATACACCACCACCCTGCCCGGCAATGGCCACTGGTCACTCGAACTGCGCCGCGGCAGCCTGATGACCATCACCGACATCGAGGGCGGCGCCAATGTCGGTATGTTGTTTTACAACCCGCGCAACCTGCTGGAACGCTACAACGCCCCCGACACACTCAAGTGCCAGCACACGTTCAAACTGGAGCGCGGCAACTGCCTTTACTCGGATATGGGACGAATCTTCGCGTCCATTGTGGAAGACCATTCTGCAAACGGTGCCGGCAACTGGCACGACACCGTGTGCGGCACCAGCAATGCCCGGAGTGTTGCCTTACGCTGGGGCCAGCGCGATTATCAAACCGATCGCAACCAATGGCTGCAAAACGGTTACGACGCCTTTTTGGTGGAGCTGGCCAAATACGGATTAAGCCGCGCCGATATGGCATCCAACATTAATTGGTTCAGCAAAGTCGTGGCCGATGATGCCGGCAATATCCACCTGGACACCGGCAACGCCTGTGCCGGCAACAGCGTCAGCCTGCGCTTTGAAATGGACACGCTGGTTGTACTCCACACCTGCCCTCACCCCTTAAACAACGCGGAAAACTATCCCTTCAAACCGGTGCAGATTGAATTGGGTGAAGCGGATCCGGTAACAGCAGACGATTACTGCAAAAACTTCCGCCCGGAAAACCAGCGCGGGTTCCAGAACAACGAACTTTATTATCTCGCAGCAAAAAACTGATTTGAGGCACCAACAACATGACACTCAAAGAAAGCACACGCAATCCAGAACAAGCCATCGCCCGCCACCAGGTCAAAGCCGGCGACTATTTCCTCGGTGAAATCAAACAGGGCCAAACCTTCCGCCTTGTCGACCTCGAAGGCAACCAGGCCGCCGACGTCCTGTTTTACAATGCCAAAGATCCCAGCGAGCGCTACAGCGCCATGGACACCATCCGCCACCAGGGCAATCTCTACCTGGGCGCGGGAACCACACTCATCTCCAACGCCAACAACGAACTGCTCGACATTGTCGCCGACACCTGTGGCCGCCACGACACCCTGGGCGGTGCCTGCGCCACCGAAAGCAACACCGTGCGTTACAGCCTGGAAAAGCGCTGCATGCATGCCTGCCGCGACAGCTGGATGCTCGCCATTGCCGAACACCCGGAATTCGGTATCCACAAACGCGATATCACCCACAACATCAACTTTTTTATGAATGTACCGGTAACTGCACAAGGAGGCCTCACCTTCGCAGATGGCATATCGGCACCGGGTAAATACGTCGAGCTGACGGCCAAGATGGACATCGTCATGTTGATCTCCAACTGCCCGCAGCTAAACAACCCCTGCAACGGTTACAACCCCACCCCCATTGATGTGATTGTGTGGAACTGAGTTAAAAACGCTTGCCGACCAGTTAAAACACCTCAGTGGACGACCACTGTTGTACTTCACCCACGGGACGGCCCGTCGGAGCATTCCATGTTCGCCAAAGTACTCGTTGCCAACCGCGGCGCCATCGCCACGCGTATCATTCGCACCCTGAAAAAACTCAACATCCATGCGATCGCCATTTACGCCGAATCGGATGCAGATTCACTGCATGTCCGCCTCGCCGACGAAGCCTGGTCCCTGGGAGAAGGCGCAGCGGCACACACCTACCTGGATCGGCAAAAAATTATCGCCATTGCCCGGCAAACCGGTGCACAGGCAATACACCCCGGATACGGTTTCCTCAGTGAAAATGCCAGCTTTGTTGCGGAATGCGAAGCCGCCGACATTGTGTTTATCGGCCCCACCGCCGAACAAATGATTACCTTTGGCTTAAAACACAAAGCGCGGGAATTGGCGCAGGCAGCCGGCGTTCCCCTCTGCCCCGGCACCGACCTGTTACCCAGCCTGGAAGACGCCACCCAAGCCGCAAATTGCATCGGCTACCCGGTGATGCTCAAAAGTACCGCCGGCGGCGGCGGTATCGGCATGCAGCTGTGCCATAGCGACAGCGAGCTGATCGCCGCCTTTGACAGTGTGAAGCGATTGGGCAAAAACAACTTTGCCGACGATGGGGTATTTCTCGAAAAATTTATCGCCGCTGCCCGCCATATCGAAGTGCAGGTGTTTGGCGATGGCCAGGGTACAGCCGTGGCCATCGGTGAGCGCGACTGCTCCAGCCAGCGCCGCAACCAGAAAGTGGTCGAGGAATGCCCGGCGCCCAACCTTCCCGAGGCACAGCGACAGGCTATGCAACAGGTCGCCGAGCAACTCTTGGCCTCCGTCTGTTATCGCAATGCAGGCACGGTTGAATTTATTTATGACTCGCTCGACAACCGTTTTTATTTTCTCGAAGTCAACACCCGCTTACAGGTCGAGCATGGCGTCACCGAGGAAGTCTACAGTGTTGATCTGGTTGAGTGGATGCTGAAGCAGGCCGCCGGTGAACTGGGCAACCTGCGCGCGTTGCGCGCCCCCTTATCCCCCCGAGGTCACGCTATCCAGGTACGGGTCTATGCAGAAGACCCGGTACTGAATTTCCAACCCTGCGCCGGTTTGCTCAGCAAGGTGGAATTCCCGGCAACCAGCGACCAGGTTCGTATCGATCACTGGATTGAAAGCGGTATTGAAGTGCCGGCGTATTTTGATCCGATGCTGGCCAAGATTATTGTCAAGGGCGACAACCGCACCCAAGCCCTGGCGCGCCTTGACAACACGTTGGCACACACACATATCTATGGCATAGAAACCAATCTGGGCTACCTGCGTCGCCTGCTGCAGGATGACACCCTGGTCCAGGGCAAGATGACAACACGCTACCTCAATCACTTTATCTACCAGGCACCGCGTATCGATGTATTGCAGGGCGGAACCCAAACCACCATCCAGGACTACCCCGGTCGCCAGGGTTATTGGCATGTCGGTGTTCCCACTTCCGGCCCTTTCGACAGCTACTCATTTCGCCTGGGTAATCGCCTGCTCAATAATCCGCAAACCGCGGCCGGTTTGGAAATTACCCTGCAAGGCCCCCTGCTCAAATTTGGCGGCGCTACCCATATCGTCATCACCGGCGCCGCCATAGAGGCAAAGCTGGATGGCAAGCCGTTATCGCTCAACCAGGTACACGCTATCAACGCGGGCCAGCAATTGCATTTGGGGCGGATCACTACCGGTGCGCGCGCCTATTTGTGTGTGGCAGGTGGCATCCAGTGCCCGGATTACCTGGGTGCAAAATCCACCTTCACCCTGGGACAATTCGGCGGCCATAACGGTCGCGCCCTGCGTGCCGGCGATGTGTTAGCACTCAGCCACGACACCGCATTATTAGCAGCCGATACGGGCAACCTAGCAACTGACACCACCTTACCAGACGATTTATTACCAACGATTGGCAACCACTGGGAACTACGGGTTATCTACGGCCCCCATGGTGCGCCGGATTTTTTTACCGACCGGGACATCAACACCTTTTTCGCAACAGATTGGGAAGTGCATTACAACTCCAGTCGCACCGGCGTGCGCCTGATCGGCCCCAAACCCGAATGGGCGCGCAGCTCCGGCGGTGAAGCCGGCATGCACCCCTCCAATATCCACGACAACGCCTATGCGTTTGGCACCGTGGATTTTACCGGCGATATGCCGGTAATCCTCGGCCCGGACGGCCCTTCACTGGGCGGCTTTGTTTGCCCGGCGACGGTCATCACCGCCGACTTGTGGAAGCTGGGACAAGTGCGGGCGGGCGATAAAATCCGCTTTGTTCCCATCGCGATTGAAGATGCCGTTGCACTGGAAAAAGCACAATGCCACACACTGCACTCGTTGACGGCAAGGCCCCATGACTATCAACCTGTCGTGCCCGACACACCGATTGTGCAAACCCTGCCGGCAGAGGAATTTGGTGAGGATATTGTCTACCGTGTCGCGGGCGATCATTTTTTATTGGTCGAATATGGCCCACTGGAACTGGATATTCAATTGCGCTTCCGCGCCCATGCGCTCATGCAATGGCTGGAAAAAAATTCCCTGCCCGGCTTGCGTGAACTCACCCCCGGCATACGCTCACTGCAAATCCACTACGACAGCCAGCAACTAGCGCTACCACTCTTGCTGGCTCACTTAAAACAGGCAGAGCAGGCACTGATAACACAACTGGCAGAGCTGCGCGTCCCTTCGCGCATTGTCCATTTGCCCCTGAGCTGGGATGACGAGGCCTGTCAGATTGCCATTCAAAAATATATGCAGTCTGTGCGCGCCAATGCCCCCTGGTGCCCCAGCAACCTGGAGTTTATTCGTCGCATCAATGGGCTGGACAGTATCGAAGCGGTCAAAGACATCGTCTTCAACGCCTCTTATCTGGTCATGGGGTTGGGCGATGTTTACCTGGGCGCACCGGTTGCCACACCGGTAGATCCCCGCCACCGTTTGGTCACCACCAAATACAACCCGGCACGCACCTGGACAGCGGAAAACTCAGTCGGCATTGGCGGTTCTTACCTGTGTATTTACGGCATGGAAGGCCCCGGTGGCTACCAGTTTGTCGGTCGCACCCTGCAAATGTGGAACCGCTATCGCAAAACGCGCGAATTCCAACAGCCCTGGCTGCTCAACTTCTTCGACCAGATACGTTTCTACCCGGTCAGTGCCGAAGAGTTACAGCGCATCCGCCGCGACTTTCCCCAGGGCCGTTACAACATCACGATTGAGGACAGCAGCTTCAGCCTGAGCGAATACCAGCACTTTATCGATCAACAGGCCGACTCAATTAACAATTTCAAACACCAGCGCGAACAAGCCTTCGACCAGGAGCTTGCACGTTGGCATGCCAACGGCCAATTCAACTACGAACAGGCAGAAATCGTCGAAGACAGCGAGGAAACGGAACTGCCCGAAGACGCCATCCGCATCGACAGCTCCGTCTCCGGCAGCGTCTGGCAAACACAGGTCAAGGTAGGACAAGCGGTAAACGCCGGCGACATCCTGCTCATCCTCGAATCCATGAAAATGGAAATCAACATCACGGCTCCCTGTGCAGGCACAGTGACGCATCTGTTGAAAACAGATGGCGCAAGAGTGCAGGCAGGGCAGACGTTGGTGGTGTTGGGAAATTAAATCATTAATAACAAAAACCCGGCCTAAAGCCGGGTTAAGATTCCTGGGAGATACAACAAGAAATCGTCAGTTACTTGAACGCTTGTCGCGCAAGCTGCTAATAACAGACTCCAGGGCACGATCAAACAACATGCCATCATCGAGAATAGTCAGGCGTTTGGTTTGCAGGGCAAGTGCCAGGCTTTCACGGCTTTCTTCCGCGACTTTCATGCCGGCGCGATTAACGAAGATATATTTTCCTACTGAGCGAATCACCGCAGCCAGGCGACAGCGGTATTTTTCACCGCCCTCACCTTGCATTTCAAACCAGGTGCCTTGCGTAATATTGCTGACCAGCGCCAAATGCTGTGCATCAATCTGGGCACTGGTGCTTACCTGGGTAGACTCTGTGGACTGAGCATCCTGTTCCACATCGTTCACGACAATAAATGTCTCTGGTACTGCTGATGCCTGCTCCTCATTAGCAGCGACATCGGCTAAGGGTGCTGGTACCGGTATTGCAGACTCGGGATCTATTGCCGGCGGGATAACAACCGGTTCACTGACAGGTGCTGATACTCCCGCATTAACCTCTTGCTGCACAGATTCCGTTACAGGAGCCAATAGTGGCTCAGCTGCAGAGACTTCCGGTTTTGGTGCAGTAGTAAGTGGCTTGGTATCAGCAATCGCCGGTTTTGCCGCTTCACCGCCACGCAGGCGAGCCAAGTGGATGGTTTCCAGCTGTTTGAATAACTGGGTAGTTTCAAAGGGACTGAAAGAAATGCTTTCCAAACCGGTACGCAGCTTTTGTAACAGATCGGGAACCAGTTTCAGTAAACGCTGGCGATTATCCTTATCCATAGCCGCGGTAACACTCCACACCAGCTGGTGTGCGGTGACACAGCGATCTTTCCATTCCTGGCTGCCAACACCCTGCTTAAGGCAGGTAATAAACATGACGTTTGCCCACGCCTCCCGCAGCATTTTGCTGGCAGCGACCGGGATATCGTGTCCACGACAAATACGGTTAAGTTCGGCATCCACCTGGGCGCGGGCGCGCTCGGATTTTGCTTTGCCATCCTCCGCATCAATAGTGCGCTGTTCCAGGATTTGCGCGCGGCGTTTTTCCTTTTCCAGATAAGAACGGAAGTCAACCAGCAACCGCTCAAAAATGCTCATATCCGTTTCGAAATCACGCAGGATAGTGCTTACGGTCTCCTGCATTTTTTCGTACAGGCCATCCTTACGCTGGCTGTCTTCAGCCGTTTCCTGCCATCCAAGACAAGCCATCGCCATTTCGTTTAACAGGCGACGCGCAGGATGTCCGCCTTTACTAAAAAAGGTTTTATCTGCAATAGCTACTTTCACCATAGGGATCTGTAAGCGGCCAATCAGCGCCTTCATAGGTGCTGCCAGGTTGCGATCGTCGAGGATAAACTCAAACATCATACTGACGAGGTTAATAACGTCGTCATCCACCTGATTAATGGCAGCAGGCTTTTGATCCGCCGAAGATGCCAGCAATTCACTGAGCAAAGAGCGCAGGTTCACCGGAGCTGACACACTGGCAACCGGCATATTCTGATGCTGGGCCAGCGAAAGCGCTTTCAACAGGTCGCGTGAGGATATTTCTTCACCCACCTCGGCAGGTTGTGCATGAGTGCGGGAGGTTGAGCCCAATAAATCCCTCAGGGTATGAAGTACCTGATTGGTTTGATCATCGTAACCAGCTGTACTGCCAGCCGAACCTGTTGGCGCCATACCAGAACCGATACCTGCACCATAATGGTTGGATGGAGCCTGGGGCTGTGATGGTCTTTTAGGGCGTAATTCCTGTTTGAGTGATGGGAGGATATTGGCATCAATCAGCGTTTGGTTGAGCGATTCAAACAATTTACCCAGTTTGCTCATCACCAGGTTATCGAACAACTTGAACAGAACCAGCTTGGCCTTGACATCAATATTGAGCGACTGGGTAGAATCGGTAAATGCATGACAAATGACGTCTGCACCAATAGGATTATTTTTTTGGTAAACCTTGACGGGAACCAGGTGGTCAATACGCAAGGTCAAGTGCTGGATAAGTTCGGCAAATTGCTCATTGGCCTTATTGATCATGCCCTCCGTAGCAACCATCTCCTCCAGCTCATCATTCTTTACCAGGGACAACTCATCCAGGGAGAAAGGCTTTTCTTCTTTTTGCTGTTCATCACGGTAGGCATTGTGATCAAATAACTGGGCAAATTTAACATCAATGCTGCGGAAAAAGCTGGCTTCCATGGTACGACGACGTATACGCACTTCGCGCATGGAGTCGAAATACAGGTTTTGATCGTGGTTGCTGTTGGCTTTATCTGCCAGTTCGAACATGGCGTCATCAACCTTGTCGAACAGCTCACGCAGCATGGTTTGCAACTGCTGGCGAGCCTTGTCGCGCAAGGTGTGCATAGCCGCAGGCATGCGTGTCAGTACTATAGGCGCCTGGGTAGAGGTATTGCGCTCAGGGTTCAGTTGAACAACCTTTTTGGGGTCGGTCTTCATCTGTTCGGACATGGTGGTTTACCATTAGTGAAAACTAGCGTCACTTGAGTATAACCAAGCCGGTTTTCCGCTAAATAACTAAATGTCGATACCGAGAGACATATCACAAATCGCTATAACTCATCGTTTGATTTATAGTATTTTAATTAACATTTAGAATTAGACGCTTACTTAAACGCCAGTCAAGCCTGATCACTTTTTGAGCCCAACACAATGTCTACCTGCTTAAATATCCAGCCGATTACTCCAGCCCTACTGAGTGACATAACCGAAAGCGTCATGCGGGCGTTGAGTGAGGACATAGGTAGCGGAGACATTACGGCGCAGCTAATCCCCGCACAAAACACGGCAAGTGCCCGTGTCATCACGCGTGAAGACTGTGTATTTTGCGGCCGACTTTGGGTCGAGGAAGTATTTCGGCAACTTGATAGCGAGGTCGCAATAGAATGGCATGTAGAAGACGGTGATCAAGTCAAAGCCAATACAGCCCTATTCTCCCTGCGCGGCCCCGCGCGCAGCCTGTTAACCGGCGAAAGAACTGCACTTAACTTTGTACAAACCCTATCGGGTACAGCCACCGTCAGCCGTCATTACGCGCAACAGGTTGCACATACCGGGGTAAAACTCCTGGACACCCGCAAAACCATTCCCGGATTACGCCTGGCACAAAAATATGCTGTCACCTGCGGCGGTTGCTTTAACCACCGCATCGGACTCTACGATGCCTTCCTGATCAAAGAAAACCATATTGCCGCCTGTGGAAGTATTGCCCAGGCAGTTGCTGAAGCCCATCGCATAGCACCAGGCAAACCCGTTGAAGTAGAAGTGGAAAACTTCGCAGAGCTGAATCAAGCGCTGCAGGCAAATGCAGACATTATTATGCTGGATAACTTTTCGGTGGACGATATGAAAAAAGCCGTAGCAATGACCGCAGGCAGGGCAAAACTGGAAGCCTCCGGTAATATCACCAGTGAAACACTGGTGACCATCGCGGAAACGGGGGTGGATTTTATTTCGATTGGTGGGTTAACCAAGCATTGTCGGGCAGTGGATTTGTCGATGCGGGTGACAACCAACACTCAACACAAACCACGCTAACAAATTGAACCAATGGCTATACACGCATCCTGATTATAAAGCAGAATTATCTTCATCTACCCAAGCCATGAGCAACGAACGTACAAACAAAAGCTCGCCATCCGTATGAATACTTCGTCCGTACTGCTCCTCCAGCAATTCAATATTATTATATTTACCTAAGGCAATCTGCACTAACTGCAAAGCGACGTAGAAAGTAGGATCAAGAATTCTATAGGCATCATTGCGAGACTCGCGATTGTCCAACCAAGCACGTAATAATATATCGGCTTCAGTATAATCCCGTTTAGCCAAGGCCCCCATTAACGCCAACATTTGCGCAAACTCTGTAGGTAGCTGCTCGCACTCAATCCATATTGGATTAATCAATACCCCTTCTTGCTGGTCAACTGGCAGATGGGCCAATGTATTCTGCAACAGCTGCAGAGCAGCGATAATAGCCGCAGATTCCTGTGCCGCAGTCCATGGTTTAGGACAGCGGCCAAGTTCACGCAAACCCGCTGCTATCCTTGTGGTATCCACCCTAATCTCCTGCAAACCCTTTGTAGAGTCTGGACGCAATGACTCAGCTATTTTGCTGGCATTTGCAACAGATAAATAGCGCGTAAAGAGGTGTGTATCCGTTACTTTTTCAAGTGAGATTTTTGGCTCAACAATACCTAATACCTCCAATAAAGGAAGATCAATTGTAGGCAACCCCATAATAGCCCTGGCAGCAGAGCCTTTATATCGAGTCTTTGGTGCATTGATGCTTAACAAAGGGAAATAATCACTGTTTGCGCGATTAGGATACAAACGCGATAGGGTTTCCAAAAGCTTCTTATCTGCAACCCTACGAAAAGTAATTTGCTCTACATTTGAAATTCCGGCTTTTGCAAGATCATCCCGTATTTTTTCTGAAAATAATCTTGAAAAATCAGGCTTTGTCAGTTGGCGAGCAGGACTAGCTACAATTATCAAATCAGCATTATTCGCAAGATACGCATGATAATCAGCGAATGCAGGCGTAAGCGCAGCAAGCACTGAACCGACCAGTTTTTCATCAATTTCATACAATTGTAACCATTGAACAAAAAGTCCATCTTCATTCAATAACTTAGGAACATGTTGATAAAACTCTTTAGAAAATAAGCTACCTACGCCACTAATCCAAGGATTAGAGGGCTCAGAGATAATCAAATCGTATTTCTGTTGCTGACTGGAGAAATAACTTTTAGCATCATCAATTATAATGTGGGATCTGGGATCCTTATAGGCTCGCTCCACCCTTTCACCAAAAAAGCGGGCGCCATCTACCATAGAACTCTCAATTTCAACAGTATCTACCCGCTTAACACGAGAATCACCTAAAACAGCATGTGTACTTAAACCAGAACCAAAACCTATAATTCCCACACGAGATGGAGTATCTTGATAGCCCAATGGGATGGCAGGCAGCAATACCATTGTTGGCTCATCTTGGCTAATCAATGCCTTCTCTGAAAAACGAATGGCAGCATCAATTTTACCGTTTGTAGCAATTCTAATATTCCCATTTACAGCATCGACAATGGTAGCAACACTTGCGGTCTTTCCGTCACGATAATAAATCACCTTATCTTGCTCATGCCGCAACTCAGTTAACCCTGTCCGATAAACACCAGAACTTAACTTCATAGGATCAAATGGAACATTTGTCATTGCCAATATTGTGGCAAAAAAGATAATCGCAGCAGCCACACCAGTTCCAATGAAATCTCGTTGAGTATAAGTATTGAGTCTCAACAGAATAACACCAACTAACATATCGACAACGGCTGCCAATATAAGTGCGAGCTTTAATCCTAATACCGGAATTAAAAAGTGAATCGTTGCAAAAACGCCGAGAATAGCTCCCAAGGTATTCCATGCATATACGCGCCCAATAGATGGCTCACCCTGACCATTTCTTAACAAAGCAACAGTAAAAAGTGGCAAAGTGGTTCCAGCGAAGAAGGCAGCAGGCATCATAATTAAAATGGCGATTAATGCTGTACCCAAATTATATAATTGATAACCGCCATCCGTACGCGATAAGGACTCCATCAAGAAGCCAACCCAACTAAAGGCATTAGCATAGAAAAACAGAGACACAAGAGCTGCCAACCCCATCAATACTTGCAGCCACCCTACAAGACGCATAGGATCGCCAGTAGTGTCAGCTCGACGCCTCACCCAAAACCCACCAAATGCAATACCTGCTATAAAAGCAGCCAGCATCAACTCAAATGCATGCAATGTACTCCCTACAGCCAGGCTCAGCATACGAATCCAAATAATTTCGTAAGCAAAAGATGCTGCACCTGAAAAAAAAGTGGCGATCAAGACAACTTTTAACAAACGACGACGTTCTTCAGACAACTGTCGTCCTTCCGTCGAATTAGAAATTGGTACCGCATGCCTTGCCTGCTCATTACCGCGACTCAACACCCATGCCAGAGCAGCCACAACTAAATTCAGCACCCCAGCGGTCAGGATAGCGCCGTGTAACCCCAGATTGGGTAAAAAAATGAAAGCAACCGCCAGCACGCCCAGGGCTGCACCAATACTATTCGTAAAATAAAGCCCTCCCAATATACTGCCGTCATTTCCAGAAAAGCGTCGGATAATTCCACCACTCATTAAAGGAAAGGTCATACCCAATAAAATCGTTTGCGGCAGAATCAATAAAGTTGCCAGCAGCCATTTATAGATCCCCACCAATCCCGGTGCTTCCAGTACAGGAATCAGCTTGTTGTAACTGAAATCAACAATACCAACAAAAACCCAATGAAAGACCAGAGCCAACACACCAATAATCGCTTCAATAATGGCATAACTGCGAATCAGGTTACGCCACTCTTGACCTACCCGAGCAATCAATGCTGCACCTAAAGCCATCCCGCCCATAAAGATAGCCAGAACTAGCGCCTGTGCGTAAGCAGCATGCCCCAGAAATAATCCCAGATAATGCGACCAAATAGACTGGTAAATTAACCCGGCAAAACCGGACAAGACAAACACACTTAACAATAACTTCAAGCGAGGAGGGATTGCAGACACAGACGAGCCCTTTTTAAGATAAATCGTTATTTAAAGACACAATCTCTTTGTAAACACAGAGAAGGCAATTTTCTACAAGGCCCCAAAAGCCACCAATACTGTCATAAAGGCCATGGCGTTAAATCAACAATAGCAACTACCTCAGGCACATCTTGCCTTAACAAGGCAACCATGGATTTCTCTCTGGTACCAATAGGTAACCATGCATCAGCAGCAGGCCATTCGGCTAATATAGCTTCCAACTGTTGCTCATTATTATATTTTTTCAGATCATCCAGTGGCTTGGCCTCTTGCCGAATCTTATCAGCTCTATTCAGTAACGGCACATAAAGCTCTGGACGCAAGTGCATCCCCACACCAGCAAATGCTGTCTCTAAAACCAATTGATTGTAAGTTGCCAGATCCTCTGGTGGTAATACGGAAACCCATCGCGGCCCCCACCAGGAAGCCCTACGATATTCTGCGGCAGCTTGGTTTAAATTACGTTGATCAATCTCGCGAACACGCACAATATCAAATCGATCACTATTAAATACTACCCATACAGGCCGCCCTTCAGCCACAACCAAAAGACCATACACAAAAGCAATCAATTGAAAAAATACAATGACTATATAGTCAAAAAGCAAACCCTTTTTTCCACGCCGGGCAATTAATAAGGTAATCAAAGGACCCAGTACAACATCAACGAACAACACAACCAAAAAAATATCAGCCACACCTGTTATATGATCATAAGGAGCAGGATACCAAACACCAAACACCAGCAACATAGCCAATACGGCTAATATTGCTGAACCACACAAATGGATCAAAAACGCTTTTAATCGATAACGAATGGCCATTTTCGCCTACAAACTGCTCTTTTTTTTAAAAACGCGGACGATAAGATGATTCTACTGTCCCACCATCTATACTGTAAGCCACAGTACCTGAAGCATTCATTTTTGCACGCACTACAACGGTTTTTGCAGCAAGGTCTGCAGGCACTTGCAGCACCTTGGCTCCACAACTCACATGCTGTGTGGCACCATTAGCATAGAAAATTGCCGTAATTAGGCCATCCACACCATCGAGAGTATAGGTAACTTGCTCAATCCGCCCCAAACACGTTGTTGCCTCAGTTCCATCAATTCCCGTCCCCATGTCCGCATAGTCTGCGGGCATACGTTTATTTTTGGCAGAGAACTCAGATATAGCCAACTGTAAAGGTCGAATAGCAGTCAAAATTTCTGATGTACTTACACTGCGCACACTGTAGGTTTGATATTGCGGCACAGCAACTGCTGCCAAAATGCCAATAATAGCGATTACAATCATTAATTCAATTAATGTAAACCCTCTATCATTTCTCATTTATCCCCTCCTCCAAATCCATTTATAGCTGGTGGTGTTTATATCACCCAGATTTTTTGGAAAAAAAAAGCCCTGTAAAAACAGGGCTTTTCACATTAGCTTCTATTAATCCAGTTTAGGCAAATATTTGTCATCAACGGTAGACACTGTGGAGTTAATAACAAACTTGACTGCACCACTGGGACTAACAACTCCATCCACAACTACAGTTTTTGAATCCAGATCCGCCGGAACAGTCAACTTGGCACCGCCACAAGCTGCATCTTGAGTATCACCATTCGCGTAAAATGTGGCAGTGATTCTACCATCAGTACCTGATTTGGTGTATCCAACAGTTTTAACACGACCAAGGCAACTTTTTTCCTCTGATCCATCGAATTGAGCACCTAACGTATTCGCATCCGCTGGCGCTTCACGATTCATTACAGCATATTCACTGATAGCCAGCTGCAACGGGCGAATAGCGGAGGTTACTTCAGAGGTACTGGTGGTACGCACTGTATAAAGTTGATATTGCGGAATAGCAACCGCAGCCAAGATACCGATAATTGCAATCACAATCATCAATTCAATAAGGGTAAAACCTTTTTGCATAGTCTTTTTCATAAACTATCTCCGGTATGGATTTTCAGTTGTATACGGGCAAAGCGCCCAAGGTTGATTCCTCGACTTAAGTCTAGGCAAGCGTTATGCCATTCGTTGAGTTCCATATTCCAGATTCATCTTTTTGTGATAAGCGTAACAATACAACACAAAACCTTATGAAAATAAGGGTAACACATGCCGTTGCAGTCAAGGCTACTGCTTATTATCCAGCACTCATACCGGGCTCACACTCACAAAACAGGGCAAGGCATGACACTTTTTGTCACCCACAAGCTAAGCTCACCTGATCTCGATAACAACCATTGCCTGCAACACTAGGTTCAGGTGCAGAATATCGAATAGCCAATTGCCCCAGATGGTGCTTTAATTAAAGTCCACATAACTTAAGGTTTAGCGAATAACTCTTTGATTTAAGGGCACTCTTGCATGAACACCCCGGTATCCTCCCTCAGCGGTTTAGCAAGGCGCTTGGTTTCCGATAACCTGCTTGATCCTGATCTTGCCGGTAAAGCGATCATCCAAGCCAAGAAAGATAAGGTTCCTTTTGTTCACCATCTAGTGAGCAATGGCATTCTGGATGCCCGGATAATTGCAAGAGTAGCCGCGGAAGAGTTTGGGACACCGGTATTTGATTTAGGGGCACTCAATAAAGACACCATCCCACAAAAGCTGGTTGATGAAAAACTTATACGTAAACACCAAACCTTGCCTTTATCCCGGCGAGGCAACCGATTGTTTCTGGCAGTTGCCGACCCTACAGACCTGCATGCACTGGACGAAATCAAATTCAATACCGGTATCAACACCGAGGCCGTTCTGGTTGAGGCCGATAAGCTCAAAAGTACTATTGAAAAATACCTAAGTTCCCAGGAAGAACCCCTGAGCCTGGGTGATGGTTTGGACTCTGACCTGGAAGATTTGGATGTTGAGACCATCGACACCAACGCATCCACCGGGGATGAATCTACCGAAGCCGATGAAGCCCCTATCGTTAAATACATTAATAAGGTACTACTGGATGCCATCAAGGGTGGCTCTTCGGATATTCACTTTGAACCCTACGAGAAGAGTTATCGGGTTCGCTTCCGTACCGATGGTGTACTCCACGAGGTATCACGCCCACCTGTAAACCTGGCAACACGGATGGCCGCACGCCTGAAGGTCATGTCGCAAATGGACATTTCCGAGCGTCGGGTGCCACAGGACGGACGCATTAAGCTGAAAGTATCGAAAACCCGGGCTATCGATTTCCGGGTTAACACCCTGCCGACCCTGTTTGGGGAAAAGATTGTACTGCGTATCCTCGACCCCAGTTCTGCCAAACTGGGCATTGATGCACTGGGCTATGAGGATAATCAGAAGAAACTGTACCTGGATGCCCTCGCCCAATCGCAAGGTATGATCCTGGTTACCGGCCCGACCGGTAGTGGTAAAACGGTATCCCTTTACACGGGTCTCAACATCCTGAACACTGCGGAGGTCAATATCTCCACTGCTGAGGACCCGGTAGAAATCAACCTGGAGGGTATTAACCAGGTACAGATGAATACCCGGGTGGGACTGACCTTTGCCGAAGCCCTGCGCTCCTTCCTGCGCCAGGACCCGGATGTAATCATGGTGGGTGAGATCCGTGACCTGGAAACCGCAGAAATCGCCATTAAAGCCTCCCAGACCGGTCACCTTGTCCTCTCCACACTCCATACCAACTCTGCCCCCGAAACCCTGACCCGCCTGCTTAACATGGGCGTACCGGCCTTTAACGTGGCTACCTCCGTCAGCCTGATTATTGCCCAACGCCTGGCACGGCGCCTGTGCCCGACATGCCGCAAACCCGCTACCGATATCCCCGAAGAGATCTTGAAGCAAGAGGGATTTGACGACATAGGGATACCAAGAGCAGAATTCCAGCTTTTCCATCCCGTGGGTTGTGACAAGTGTAACGGCGGCTATAAAGGCCGGGTGGGGGTTTATGAAGTGGTTCGCATCACCCCGGAGATTGCCAATCTTATAATGGAGGGCGGCAACTCGTTGCAAATCGCCCGTGTCGCCAAAGAAGCCGGCTTTAATAATTTAAGAGTCTCAGCCCTGCGCAAAGTCGCGATGGGACTAACCAGCCTCGAAGAGGCCAATCGCGTAACCAAGGATTAACCCCCTATGGCAACAGTATCAGCAACCAAAACCGCCAGTACTGCTAAAAACAAAACTGCAGCAGTAAAAGTAAAGGCCAAACCAAGCCAAACAACCAATACATATATCTATAAGGGTGTTGATAGAAAAGGAAGTAAAATCCAAGGAGAGATTAATGGCACAAGCCCAGCGATCGTCAAAGCCTTACTTATCAAACAAGGAATAAATGTTAAAAGTGTTAGCAAGAAATCCAAACCTTTGTTTGGGACTTCGGGTAAAGCAATCAAGCCAGCCGATATTGCTGTTTTTTCACGACAAATGGCAACAATGATGAAAGCTGGTGTCCCTTTAGTGCAAGCATTCGACATTGTTGCTGATGGCTTAGAAAATCCCAACATGAAAAGCCTTGTACTCGAGATTCGAGATGATGTAGCAGCAGGTGGTGGCTTTGCAGCTTCATTGCGTAAGCATCCCAGATACTTCGATGACCTCTTTTGCAACCTGGTAGATGCTGGTGAGCAATCTGGTGCATTGGAGACGATGCTAGATCGTATTGCTACCTATAAAGAAAAGACTGAAGCATTGAAGGCCAAAATCAAAAAGGCAATGACCTATCCAATAGCCGTAATTGTTGTGGCTATTGTTGTCACGGGGATCCTGCTCGTAAAAGTAGTTCCACAATTTGCAGCAACCTTTGCCAGTTTTGGCGCTGACTTGCCAGCTTTTACACTATTTGTGTTACACCTGTCTGATCTTGCTCAGCAATGGTGGTTCTTAGGCATGATTGGTATTGGAGGTTCCTTTTATCTCTTTAAAGAGGCAAAACTTCGCTCCAAGAAGTTCGCTTATTTAGTGGATCGCTATGTTCTAAAACTGCCAATTATTGGCAAAATTGTCTATTTATCCATCATGGCTCGATTTGCAAGAACGTTGTCCACTACATTTGCTGCAGGCGTTCCCCTAATTGACGCACTGACCTCAGTTGCAGGTGCTGCGGGAAATCGCATTTACAGTGATGCGATTTTAAAGGTACGAGAAGATGTATCTACCGGTATCCAACTGAATGCTGCATTACGCTCTGGGAATCTCTTCCCTACCTTACTAGTGCAAATGTCTGCCATTGGTGAAGAATCCGGTGCTCTGGATGAAATGTTGGATAAAGTAGCCATCTATTATGAGGGAGAAGTAGATAATATGGTGGATAACCTGACCTCTCTTCTGGAACCCATGATTATATCTGTACTAGGGATTCTCGTAGGTGGACTGATGGTAGCTATGTATTTGCCCATTTTCCAAATTGGTGCTGTTATATAAGGATCAAGCAGATCTTGCTTCAAAACACTCAAGCCTTGACTGGTATTCAAAGCATGCCACTGTTTGATGTACTTGCTTTATATCCATCATTTACCTTTATATCTGCCTTGATTTTAGGGTTATTGGTAGGCAGTTTTTTAAATGTCGTTATCTATCGACTTCCCAAAATGATGGAGGCCGAATGGAGAGAGCAATGTCAACAATTGATATATGAAGCAGACCACTTGGTTGTCACCGAATCAGAACAAGCAAATATTTCACTTGATTCTACTTCTATAGCCAAAAAAGAAACATTCAATCTGTGTGCGCCTCGCTCATCTTGTCCTCATTGCGGACACAATATCACTGCGTTGGAAAACATCCCGATCATCAGTTATGTATTTTTAGGGGGTAAATGTTCCGCCTGCAAAAATACAATCTCCCTGCGCTATCCCTCGGTTGAGCTTGTAACTGGCGTACTTTCTGCGCTAGCCATCGCGTTTTTCGGGGCAACCTGGGCAGGTTTGGCTGCATTGGTGCTTACCTGGGCACTGATCGCGTTGACCATGATTGATCTGGATACCTATCTGCTGCCTGATGACATTACCTTACCCTTGCTCTGGTTAGGGCTTATCGTAAACAGTTTTGGATTGTTTACTGATCTGGCCAGTGCTTTTTGGGGAGCGGTAGCGGGATACCTGACCCTCTGGTCTGTTTATCAGTTGTTTAAGTTGTTAACCGGTAAGGAGGGTATGGGTTATGGCGATTTCAAGTTGCTGGCCGCATTGGGCGCATGGATGGGCTGGCAAATGCTGCCGCAAATCATCTTACTGTCTTCCCTGGTAGGTGCGGTGATTGGTATTACGTTGATCATTGTGAGAGGGCGCGACCGGAATATTCCTATCCCTTTTGGCCCTTATCTGGCGATTGCGGGCTGGATTGCTTTTCTCTGGGGCGATAGGATTAACGCGACCTATCTCAAGATTTTTGTTCCTTCCTGAGGGCTGTGGTTATGCCCGTTTCCCTGATTATTGGTTTAACTGGTGGTATTGGCAGCGGCAAGTCCGAGGTGAGTCGACGCTTTGAAGCCCTGGGTGTCCCCGTTATTGATGCCGATCAGATTGCCCGGCTAGTGGTTGAACCTGGCACAGAAGCCTTGGCGTCCATCCAGCATCACTTTGGCGACGATATACTCCTGCCTGATGGCACACTGGATCGCGCCCGCTTACGCCATCGGATATTCACCCATCCCGATGAGAAAACCTGGCTCGAACAATTGCTGCATCCGTTGATTAATCAACGTATAAGGGATGAACTGCAGCAGGCAACAGCCACCTATGTCATGTTGTCGTCCCCCCTGCTGCTGGAAACCCAACAGCATTTGCTGGTCGACCGCATTTTGGTGGTTGATACCAGCGAAATGCTCCAGATTGAGCGCGCATCAAAACGGGATGCCAGCCAGGAAACCCAAATACGTGCGATTATGGCAACACAGCTGTCCCGGGCCGAACGCTGCAGCAGGGCAACAGACATCATCCAAAACCATGGTGACCTTGTCGACCTTGATGAGCAGGTCACCAAATTGCATCAACTTTATCTGGAGCTGGCGGACGGCTCACAACCTTCCTGATGACACACAACACCATGATTAACCAAACACAAAATGCGCAGGGTGCCTTAACACTGAAATGCCCCAGCTGCCAGAAAATCGTTTTCTGGAACGATGATTATCCATTTCGCCCCTTTTGCAGCGATCGTTGCAGGCTCATTGATTTGGGCGAATGGGCCAGTGAAAACCATCGGATTGCCGGAGAACCAGCAAAGCCATTTTCTGACTTTGATGAAAATTAAACCGGAATTATCGCTTACTCCCCGGCTGCTTTTTGCATTTGCTCCAATTGACGCCTGAGTGTGACCAAAGCGTTACTAGCGCGCGATAAATGCGCGGCCATCACCAATGAATGATTGGCCACCAAACCAAAACCACTACCGTTAAGTACAACGGGACTGTATAGCGGAGCCTGGCTGGCCTCCAATTCATGAATAGCATCATCCAGGGCTGATCCTGCCTTGGTATCTGTTAAAACTGCAGCGAAATCCACCTCAATCGCGCGCAGCAAATAAACCATCGCCCAAGCCGAACCGCGCGCTTCATAAAAGACATTGTCAATTTTTAACCAGGGTGTCCTTAGAGCTATACCTTTTTCATCAATACCCTCACCTGCAACACTGGCACTTAGGCGTTGGCTCAGGCGGCCGAGTCGCGTTTCAAGCCGGGCAAGCCACACATCCAAACTGGCAGCATCCGTTTTAAAAGCCACCTGATTGGCACTTGCATCGTATAAACGATGCAAGTACGCACGCAGATAACCCACCCCCTCCCGGTACTGGGATTCAGTTGATGGTATTAACCAGGAGTCATGGGAGAACTGGAAACGTGATTCTGCTTTTTGCAAGTCGGGATCCTCGCTACCCGATGGCCGCAATGCCAGATGTTCACGCATTACCCTGCAGGTATCGCGCACCTGTACAACAACGCCATATTCCCAGTTAGGCATATCGTCCAGCCATATCCCAGGTGGGGTGAGGTCGTTATAGAGATAACCGCCCGGTTTCTTCCACAAGCTCTGGGCGATATAGATAAGGCTGGCAGTAGTCGCTGCACCAAGAGGTGTGATATCCAAAGGAGGAGACACTATTTCAGATTGCCGCAAAACGTCAGCTTGCACTTGGGGCAGGGAAACCAGTGGTGGGCGAAAGCTCCAATAAAAGCCAGTGACCAGGACAACCACCAAATAGGTAGCAATTACCAACCAGACAAGTCGCCAACGCAACCCCGTGTGCTCCAGCTCATCCTGAACCTCATCCACCTCATCGCGCACACGATGTACACCGGAATTCCACCATTGCTTGAGTCGAGCAATTCGCATAAGCCCTCCGCGCCGACAGGCCCATGATAGTGGACCTAGTGATGAGGCCGGTCGAAGGCGCTCCTCGCGATAGCCGTAACCTCGATACGGGTTTTGTCGCTAAACCCCAGTTCCAAGTGTAGCTTGTCACCCGTTTGCAGGGAGGTTTTAAGCCCCTGCAATAACAAATAGGCACCGTCCGCGTTAAGCTCAACCAGGGTTTTAGCAGGCAAGGGCAGCGACTCCAGCACCTGCACAGGCTTGCCGGAACCAGCAACCTGACGAATAACAATGCGCTCGGCATAAGCAGAATGGGCGCTGACCAATGCAATGTTCTTATCGCCGGTATTTTGCAAACGAACAAACACCTGGGGCTCCTGCACGCCCGGCAAAGGCACGATAACCCTGGCATCGTAGGCCTTTACCGACGATAGGACAGGTAGCTGCATACTGGAAGCAACCTCCGTAGCAACACAGGCATGGGCCAAAAGAAAAGTGAAAAAACCAACCCAACATCCACATAATTTCATACGCAGGTTATTCCCTACTATAAGGTCCTAATCAGGTTATTGTGCATGCGGCACCAGCTTAACCCGGGGTGGATTGCCAATCTGGATATCGCCACGCACCAGATACCCCGGAACAGCAGCACGCAATTGCTGGTAAATCCAGCGCCCCTCTACATCATTACGCGCGACAATCATCGCCAGGCCGTCAGTCGCTTTAAGCTTTTGCGCAATCTCGTTTAAACGCGCCAGTATCCGCGGATCTTCCTTACCTAACAGCGACGCCTCCAACAAATATTCGTCGGGATTGCCGCGATAGGGAGTTGGCGGTGGAGCGGATTTAATCTGTTCCCGGAGCCCTTCACTGACCTCTTTAATGAGCAGGTTGTCCGGATCGACAATACGGGCATTATTCAACATGGTTGTCGCCCGCTCATATTGACCGCGTGCCGCTGCCTGGCGAGCCAGATCCACATAGCGCAATACTATGCCCTGGATACCGCCCTTGGCACGCTGGTTATTCGGGTCCAGCTTGAGTACCGCCCTGAAATAATCAAAGGCATTATCATTGGCAGGGGTCAATAGTTGATCCTGGGAAAGCGTGTATTCACCATTGAGCAGCAACATACGGATCGCGTGTTCCTGCTGGGTTTCCATACGTTTGGCAGGTACCGCAGGCTGCACGGGTTCGGGAATTGGTTCAGGCTGTTTGAGGAACGGCCATTGGCAACCGCCAAGGAAAACAGCCAACAAAGACAATAACAATAAACAACGAGTGGAACTCAACATAAATCAGACGGTCTCCGGCCTGAAGAGAACAGGTGCACATCCCGGGAAGGGTTTACGAAAAATAACCAATAGCTAGGCTAGAATACTGCAGCTCGGCGACGCTTATACTACTGGAATACAGCCTTGGGGATATAGCCTATCCAACCTGAACAACAGCTGTGCACCTGCGACAATAATGTAATTTTCGATTACCTGATCCTGCCACTACGACCAAGGCCAGACTGCGAATGACACCAATTGCCACCACATCAGAATCCTGCTCCTCCAAATCTGCATACAACTCCACGTGTCGGCGCTGGATTTATAGCCTGGCAATACTCTGGCTGGCCACCTGTGCCTGTCTGGTGCAAGCGCAGGATTTATTGGCCCCCAAAAGCAGTCCCCTGGGCAGCAATCTGCTCACCCAACAGGATGAATTCCTTCCCGTCGATGAGGCCTTTGTTCCCAGTTACCGGATAGCACAAGGAAAATTGCTACTGCACTGGGATATCGCCGATACCTACTATTTATACGAAGAGCGATTCAAATTTCGCTCTCCCGATGGCGTCTCCCTAACGCCTGTTTATACGCCCGGAAAGATGAAATATGACGAGCTGTTCGAGCGTGAAACCATGGTGCACTATTACCAGGTTACTGCGGCATTTGACCTGGGCACACAGCGGGAACGTTTCACGCTGAATCTCGAATACCAAGGATGTGCCGATGCAGGGCTTTGTTATCCCCCCCAAAAACGTCGCCTCGCCATAGACCCGGTAGCCCAGACCGCTTCGCTCGATAACTCAACACCTGTGCAGGCTTCACCGATAACCTCTCCCCCCGCAGCCGACACCTCCACACCCACCGCAGCATCCGGCTGGCTATTACAGGCGATACTTTTTGCCATTCTGGGCGGCGCTATCCTGAACCTTATGCCCTGTGTATTCCCCGTGCTGTCCATCAAGGTTATGAGCCTGGCGGCCGCTGACCGGCGCCGCCTGGGATTACACGGCTGGATATATACCCTGGGCATTGTGCTTTGCTTTGTGGCTTTCGCCATCGCACTGCTAGTCGCACGCACAGGCGGCGAAGCCATAGGCTGGGGATTCCAGCTGCAGTCGCCGGGGCTGATCGCCGCCCTCACTTACCTGTTCTTTGTGATGGGTTTGAGTATGTCCGGCCTGGTTCACTTTGGCTCGGGCTTAATGGGTGCAGGCCAAAACCTGACCCAAAAATCCGGGCTGAGCGGTTCCTTTTTTACCGGCGTGCTGGCCGCAGTCGTCGCCAGCCCTTGTACCGCGCCTTTTATGGGTGCCGCACTGGGCTTTGCCCTGACACAGCCGGCTTACGTTTGTATTGCGATCTTCGCTGCCCTGGGTTTTGGGATGGCACTCCCCTTACTGCTCCTGTGTTACATGCCGGTACTGGCGCAAAAACTCCCGCGCCCGGGCGCCTGGATGGATAACCTCAAGCAATTCCTGGCTTTTCCACTGTACCTCAGTGCTATCTGGTTGCTGTGGGTCTATGGCAGGCAAACCGGTACTACCGCCATGGCGGCGCTGTGTGCCGGTGCCCTGGCTATTGCGTTTGCCTGCTGGCTGTACGGCCGCCATGCACAAGGCCTGACCCAGATGCTGCGCCGTGTCGCGATTGTACTGTCGCTGGCTACCGCGCTGTGGCTGCCTTATAAGGAGTTGCATCCTTCCGCAGCGCAAGCCGGGGATCATTGGCAGGCTTACAGCCCCGAACTTTTACAATCCCTGCGCGACCAGGGTCGCCCGGTATTCGTGAACCTGACTGCGGACTGGTGCCTGACCTGCCTGGCAAATGAGCGGGTCACACTGGATACCGACACCGTCAAAACCCTGTTTGCAGAGCATCAGGTTGCCGCACTTAAAGGGGATTGGACCAATACCGACCCACAGATCACACAGCTATTGCAAGAATATGGCCGCAGTGGCGTGCCTTTATACCTCTGGTTCCCTGCAGATCGGCCGGGGAAAGCGGATGTTTTGCCACAATTACTCACCAAAGATCATCTTATTCAGGCAGTCACACACGCCAACTAACCACATATTGGCGACGTTTAAAGAAAATGGAAGATTTTAACTGTAAAGTTTGTCAACTTCCTGCATCTTGCTGTTAACGGCAAGCAAGATGCAGGGATCATCTGCCAAAACGGCTATTTGCAACCGCGTTTTTAGATAATCTGCAACTAACTTCTGCAATCGTGCAGCGATTTTCACCTATCTGAACAAAAATATACGCCTATCATGGACAGCGCCGTTTTTTTACGGCAAACTCCCCGCACTTTGCAGTTAATCAACCGCAAGACGCGTGGCTAGACACGGAATATCTGACAATACATCACAATATCCCAGCAGGATCTCCGCTAATGGCAACCATCTTGGTACTTCATGGCCCCAACCTGAATTTACTCGGACTGCGCGAGCCCGGTATCTATGGCGCTACCACACTGGCGGATATCAACCAGACCCTGAGCGAAATGGCCACCAAGGCAGGCCACCACCTGCAATACCTGCAAAGCAATGCCGAATACGAATTAATTGATCGCATCCACGATGCGCGCAAAGAAGGTGTGGACTTTATTATCATCAATCCCGCCGCTTTCACCCACACCAGTGTCGCCTTGCGCGATGCTCTGTTGGGTGTCGATATCCCGTTTATCGAAGTACATCTATCCAATGTCCACAAACGTGAAGCCTTCCGCCACCACTCCTTTTTTTCCGATGTGGCGCAAGGTGTGATTTGTGGTTTTGGCGCAACCAGCTACGAGCTGGCCTTGCAAGCCGCATTCAAAATACTTGGTACACCCGTTTAGCCCCCTTAACAAACACAACAATATTTGTTGCAGAGAGGACCCTATGGATATTCGCAAAATTAAAAAACTGATTGAGCTGTTGGAGGAGTCCAACATCGGCGAACTGGAGATTAAAGAAGGTGAAGAATCCGTGCGCATTGCACGCAACAGTGGCACCACCCAATACTTCACCTCGGCTGCACCTGCCTTTGCTGCCCCTGCTGCACCGGCACCACTAGCGGCTGCACCCGCCGCTGCAGCACCTGTCGCCGCCCCGGTCGCTGCTGCACCAGCCACTTCCGGCCACGTAGTTAAATCGCCCATGGTAGGTACTTTCTACCGCTCACCCAGCCCCGGCTCACCTGCCTTTGCGGAAGTGGGTAAAACCGTAAAAGTTGGCGATGTGATTTGTATCATCGAAGCCATGAAAATGATGAACCAAATCGAAGCCGACAAAGCTGGTGTTATCGAAGCCTTCCTGGTAGAAGACGGCAACCCCGTTGAATTCGACCAACCTCTGGTCACTATTGTTTAAGACGCCCGGTTTAAGACACCTGTTTGTTTAAACACGACCCCGACAGAGGATTCGGTCTATGTTTGAAAAAGTTCTGATCGCCAACCGCGGCGAAATCGCGTTGCGCGTACTGCGCGCCTGCAAGGAGCTGGGCATCAAAACCGTTGCCGTGCACTCGCAGATCGACCGCGATTTAAAGCATGTGCGCCTGGCGGATGAATCGGTCTGTATTGGCCCCAACCCCTCGCCCAAAAGCTACCTGAATATTCCGGCCATTATTGCCGCCATGGAAATTACCGACTCGCAAGCGGTACACCCCGGCTATGGCTTCCTGGCAGAGAACGCCGACTTTGCCGAACGCGTGCAAAAAAGCGGTTTCACGTTTATCGGCCCGGACCCGGATGTTATCCGCATGATGGGCGACAAGGTAGAGGCGATCAAGGCGATGAAAAAAGCCGGGGTCCCTACCGTACCCGGCTCCGACGGCCCATTGCCGGAAGATCCGGAAGAGTGCCTGAAAATCGCCAAGCGCATCGGCTACCCGGTGATCATTAAAGCCGCTGCCGGCGGTGGCGGTCGCGGTATGCGTGTAGTGCATACCGAAGCTGCACTGATCAACTCCATTCACGTAACCCAGGGCGAAGCCAAGGCTGCCTTTGGCGATGGCACGGTATACATGGAAAAATTCCTGCAGAACCCGCGCCATGTGGAAGTGCAGGTTTTATCCGACGGCCAGGGCAACGCCATTCACTTGGGCGATCGCGACTGTTCCCTGCAGCGCCGCCACCAAAAAGTATTGGAAGAGGCACCTGCCCCGGGGATTCCCCAGGAAGTGCGCGAAGCCACCTACGCTTCTTGTGTAAAGGCCTGTATTGATATTGGCTACAAGGGTGCAGGTACTTTTGAGTTTTTATACGAAGACGGCCGTTTCTACTTTATCGAAATGAACACCCGTATCCAGGTAGAGCACCCGGTATCGGAAATGGTTACCGGTATAGACCTGATCAAAGAGCAGATCCGTGTTTGCTCCGGCTTGCCACTGTCGATCAAACAATCTGACGTGGTGATCCACGGCCACTCCTTTGAGTGCCGCATCAATGCCGAAGACCCGAAAACCTTTATGCCCTGCCCCGGCCTGGTGAAAAGCTTCCACGCACCCGGCGGCCTGGGGGTACGTGTGGATTCCCACCTGTACAATGGCTACACAGTGCCGCCCAACTACGATTCCATGATCGCCAAGATCATCACCTACGGTGATACTCGCGAGATCGCCTTGAATCGTATGCGCAACGCACTGGACGAAACCATTGTGGATGGCATTCGCACCAATATTCCGCTGCAACAAATGCTGGTACGCGATGAAGCCTTCCGCAAGGGCGGCGTTAACATCCATTACCTCGAGAAAAAACTCGCTGAGTAATTTGCTGTGTTACACAAGCGCCCCGGTGTTGCAAAACATCGGGGCGTTTTTATTGTTAATTCCGGAGAACTGATCATGCCCTGGCTACAACTGAAAGTGATTGCCCCGCGCCGCTACGTCGAATCCATCGAAAACGCTTTGCTAGCCGCTGGCGCCGCCTCAGTTACCCTGCAAGACAATGCCGACCAGCCCATTTTCGAACCCGGCCTGGGTGAGACGCCGCTGTGGGATAACGTCAAAATTACCGGGCTTTTTGATGCAGAAATCGATACCGCCAAGGCTATCGCCCTGGCCGAGCGCCGCTTTGGCAACCCGCTGCCACAACACCAATGGGAACAGCTTGAAGACAAGGATTGGGAGCGGGAATGGATGAGCAACTACCATGCAATCCGCTGTGGCGAACGCCTGTGGATCTGCCCCAGTTGGCAGGAGCCACCCGAACCCGACAAGATCAACCTGATGCTCGACCCCGGCCTCGCCTTTGGCACAGGTACCCATCCCACCACCTTTTTGTGCATGCAGTGGATCGACCAGCAAGATTTCACCGATCTTGAGGTTATTGATTACGGGTGCGGCTCAGGCATCCTCGGGATTGCCGCCTTGTTATTGGGCGCCCGCAAAGTGGTCGGGGTAGACATAGACCCCCAGGCCCTGCTGGCAACCACCGAAAATGCCAAACGCAACCAACTGCCCGCTGATGCCATGCCCGTCTATTTGCCGCCGCATTGTCCCGCGACGCAAGTTGATGTGATGCTCGCCAATATCCTCGCCGGCCCATTAGCCGAACTGGCGCCAACCCTAAGCAACATGACCAAACCGGGAGGCAAACTCTGCTTATCGGGTATATTGTCCGTGCAGGCACAGAGTGTGATGGATGCCTACGCCCCCTGGTTTGATTTTGATCCGGTAGCCACACACGAGGAATGGGTTCGCCTGACCGCAATCAAAGCACGCGCCTGACATTCCCCGGCACAATGCCCCGACAGGAAATAGAGTGCGTTAGTTGGCAATGTTGACGGACAAATTAACACTCCAGGGACACGAGAATTTACCGCCGCTTTGCATAAAGTTACACTGATACTCTTTGAAAATGATGCCTGCGAAAGCACGCACGAGATACAACCCGATGACAACCGGCGTTACAGAGAAGGATAAGAGCAGATGACAACCGCCAGCGCCACCATGGTAACCCGCTGCCCCAAATGCGGTACTGCATTTCGCATTACCAATACCCAGCTGCAATCGGCCAAGGGAGCAGTGCGCTGCGGTTCCTGCTTGCATGTTTTCAAAGCCCAGGACTACCTGGTCAAAACCGGCAAACCGGCAACTCCACCGGCATCGTCGACATCCGCCAGCCAACCTGCCCCCAAACCCGTCCGGGCTCCCGACAATGCTCCCGGAAAGCAGCCAGCTCCCGCAGCGGCGATACCGTCACCGGCAACCAGAACGGCGAGCCCTGCACGAGCAGTGACCAAACCGGCAAGTGCTGCACCGGAAAGCAAACCAGCGGCCAAACAAGTCAATCAACCCCTTATCCGTAAGCCTTCACCGGACTCCGTAGATGACATCCTCATCAGCGACGATATGGATGAGAGAAGCAGCAATGCCAAAAGCTACGAGTTTGACAGCTTTATGGACATAGAGCTCAAACCACCGACCAGCCTATCCCTCTTTGATCGCAGCCTGCGCGAAGAAAAAGAAGAAATCAAAGACACTGCCGATGAGTCCTGGGCAGAGCAACTGATCGACGAAGAGGAAGAACACGAACAGCTGGTAAAAGTAGTGCCCAGGAATCCGGGTGATACAAAGCCGGAACAGCGAGAGGAGGACGAGGTTGCCGCTGCCGAGGCCTTTTTCCAGGAAGCCGACAAAACCCCATCTGACACGCGCAATAAGGGCCTGGTTTTTAGCCTGATCAGCGACAGCCATGAAGCCACCCCCGCAGCAAGTACTCCTCCAGCCCGAGCAGAGGATGATGAACTGCCTATCAGCGATGAACTCGCCCGCTATCCCAACGCGGGCGAAAAACCGGCAGCCCACACACTGGAATCGGCAATAGACCACTCACTCTTCGAAACACCGGACGAACAATCCTCCGAGGCCAGGCGCCAGGTCAAGACCGACCCCAAAATACGCGCCTATGATGGTTCACGCGCTGCACTGCTCATGAATATCATGCCGGCCCCTATTGAGTTCACTGCCAAACGCATGCGGCGTTGGTACCAGAGTAAACTCTGGCCAACCCTGAGTGTTTTAGCGCTTATTACCCTGGTAATCCAGATCGGCTGGCTAAAATTCGACTACTTCAGTCGCGTGGAGCCCTACCGTACCGCCTACCTTTACTTGTGTCCGGTCATAGGTTGCACCTTGCCCACACTGGTAGACACCCAGCAGATACGCGCTTTCAACCTGGTGGTGCGCGCGCACCCGGAAATCCAGAATGCCCTGCTGGTCGATGCCATCATCCTCAACAAGGCGCCCTTCGAGCAACCATTCCCCGACCTGGTTCTGGCCTTCACCGACATTAACGAAAAACCCGTTGCATCGCGTCGCTTCACACCCAGTGAATACCTGGGGGGAGAACTGGCAGGGCGCGACCTGATGCCTCCGGAACAGCCTGTCCACCTGACTCTGGACCTGGTTGACCCCGGCCCCGATGCCGTGAATTACCACGCATATATCCCCTAATCCGCAATGCGCCATGGGTAACGATAAAAAGCCGGCAGCTACCGGCTTTTTATCTACCAGCTCCCTCCCTGCAGCAGAAAAACCCTGTATAAATCGCCGAAAACATACAAAACTCAACTTAAGATCTAGACTTAGGGTTATTTTCCGGCAACACCGCGATGGTGCCATGACGCAACCCGCCCCCATACAGGGCCTCACACTAACAAGGTTCTGGCTGGCAAGATTTTAGTTGGCAAGGTTTATGACGAAAGTGCGACTGCCTAATTCCACCAGTCTCCCCAAAGCTTTATGGCTGTTATTGTGGGTGTTGGCTGTATTTGCCCAACCTGCCAACACCACCTCACCCACAGGAACAACCGCCCCTCCACTTCCCACCCAGGTCGCTTACAAACAAGCTGAACTGGTTTCCAGCGATCGCTACCTGTTTGAAGTGGAGGTCATGATCCTGGCGCTGGAGAAAACCCTTGAAGATGACGGCCCCTACGAGCTGCAACCCATACACCCGATGAATCGTGCCCGCAATCTCCTGGCGCTGAGCCAGGACACCTACCCGAACCTGGTCATGCTGCTGAGTTACGAAGACAGCCTGCTGGACGACGGCAACCTCATCTATATCCCGATCCCGCTTGATCGCGGTATTTTCAGTTATCGGCTCTGCTTTATGCGCGATGAAATCAAACCCCGTATGCAAGGCATCAAAACCCTCAAGCAACTCAAAGGGTTCCACTTTGGCAGCGGTGTCGGCTGGGCAGACACGAAAATCCTGCGCCATAACGGCCTGACCACTCTAGAGGCTGACACCCTGCTCAGCCTGTTCCGCATGACCAAGGCCGGCCGTATTGATCTGTTTTGCCGTGGTGTTGGCGAGTATTACAGCGAACTCACACAACAGGGCCAAACCATCGATTTAAGTGCAGACGACGAGATTGCACTCTACTACCCGCTCCCCAAATTCCTGTTTGCCCACAAGAACAGCAAAGCCCTCATGGATCGTATCCAGCGCGGGCTTAAACGGGCACTGGACGATGGCAGTTTCGACCAGCTCTGGAAGCATGAACACGAGCAACATCTGCAACAAGCCCACCTCAAGACACGTCGACTGATCATTCTGGAGAACCCGCTTATCAGGAAACTGCCACCGGATTACCAGCGCTACGACATCAACCCCATGGAAAACCCGCCATAAAGCGGCGCTCATGCCGTATTTGACGCCAGAAAACAAGCCCTTCGTATTAAAAAACCCGCTTTTTATCGCTCAAAAAAACACCATTTTTTGTGTTTTTTTCGTTCCCATCCCCCCCCTAAACGGGTATGATGGCGACCCTTTTACGCAGGCACCCGGCTATTGATATTGCCCTTTTTTCAACACAGGGGGCAGGCGGATTTGAACTCCGCATCAGCCGCAACCAAGATACCCAACTCCGTGTTCACTATCGGTCCTTATTGCATCGACAGTCAGGTCATTCTCGCGCCCATGGCGGGTGTGACCGATCGCCCCTTTCGGCAGTTGTGCCGGGAACTGGGCGCTGGAATGGTAGTCTCGGAAATGCTGACGGCAGACTCGACACTCTGGAGCAGCCGCAAAAGCAGCCTGCGCATGGATCACACCGGTGAGGCAGAACCCATTGCAGTACAAATTGCCGGGGGTGATCCGGAAATGCTGGCTGAAGCGGCTCGCCTCAACGCCGCCAACGGCGCCCAGATTATTGACATCAATATGGGCTGCCCAGCCAAAAAGGTGTGTAAAAAGGCAGCGGGTTCCGCCCTGTTACAGGATGAACCCCTGGTTGCATCCATTCTGGAAGCAGTTGTCAAGGCAGTGGATGTGCCTGTAACACTCAAGTTTCGTACCGGTTGGAGCAGCGAAGTGCGCAATGCCCTGCGTATTGCACGCATTGCCGAAGACAGCGGTATACAGGCGCTGGCGTTACATGGGCGCACCCGCGCTGATGGTTTTGCCGGTAGCGCTGAATACGACACGATTGCCAGTGTGGTCCAGGCCGTGAAGATTCCCGTCTTCGCCAACGGCGACATAGCGTCGCCCGAAAAAGCCAAAGCCGTATTGCAACACACAGGGGCAGCAGCGGTCATGATTGGTCGTGCCGCACAGGGGCGCCCCTGGATTTTCCGGGAAATTGAACACTATCTCCGTACCGGTGAGCAGTTACCCGAACCGCCCCTGACCCAGGTCAGGGATATTTTATCGACCCATCTGCGTGAGCTGTATGCGTTTTACGGCGAAGTCATGGGCCCGCGTATCGCCCGCAAGCATGTGGGTTGGTACCTGCAAACCGTCCCGGACAGCGAGAGTTTTCGCAAAGCCTTTAACGCCATAGAGCACGCAGAAGTACAACAAACCAGCGTTCAACATTTTTTTGAACAGCTGCTTATGAAAGAGGAAAAAGCCGCATGAACACCGCAACTTTCTTTGCTGACGCCACCCCGGCCCAGGCCGCCGCTCCCACCCAGACTCAAGCTCAATCGCTGCGCGGCTGCGTTGAGCAAGCCGTAGACAACTACTTCAAGCATCTGGATGGCCAGGACGTCAGCAATGTGTACGAAATGGTATTGGCAGAAGTCGAAGCGCCGATGCTTGAAATCGTGCTGAAGTACACTCGCCACAACCAAACCCGCGCTGCCCAGGTGTTGGGTCTTAACCGCGGTACCCTGCGCAAGAAATTGAAACAATACGGCCTGCTCTAATCGCTGCAGTACCGCACTAAAAGGGGTGAGCCAAGAGCCACCCCTTTTGCTTTTGCACCGTTTTGTTTTCATTGAACCCTCCATCGATCCCAGGAATTGCTTATGTCCATCACTGCCGATCTTGTTGCTGTCAAACGCGCGCTTATCAGCGTGTCCGATAAAACCGGTATCGTCGAATTTGCCCAGGCCCTGCACGCCCAGGGAGTAGAAATCCTCTCTACCGGTGGCACCTTCAAATTGCTCACCGACAACAAGATTCCCGCTATTGAAGTATCTGACTACACCGGCTTCCCGGAGATGATGGATGGCCGCGTTAAAACCCTGCACCCGAAAGTGCACGGCGGTATTTTGGGACGTCGCGGTATTGATGAAGGCGTGATGGCACAACACGGCATCAATGCGATTGATATGGTGGTTGTAAACCTGTATCCGTTTGAGAAAACCGTAGCCAAGCCCGACTGTTCCCTGGAAGACGCAGTAGAAAATATCGATATCGGCGGCCCCACCATGGTCCGCGCCGCTGCCAAAAACCATGCCCACGTGAATATTGTGGTCAACGCATCCGACTACACCCGCATTCTCGCCGAGCTGGCCGCCAATCATGGTGCCACCACCTACAAAACCCGTTTCGACCTGGCGATCAAGGCCTACGAACACACCGCTGTTTACGATGGCGCCATTGCCAATTATTTCGGGCGTTTGGTGGAAGGTGGCAACGCCGATTTTCCGCGCACGTTCAATGCGCAATTCCAGCAGGTACAAACCCTGCGCTACGGTGAAAACGCCCATCAGAAAAGTGCGTTCTACATCGAGAAAAATCCGGCGCCCGGCACTATTGCCACCGCCAAACAACTGCAAGGCAAAGAGCTGTCCTACAACAACATTGCCGACACAGATGCGGCGTTGGAAACCGTTAAACTGTTTGATGCACCTACCTGTGTGATCGTCAAACACGCTAACCCTTGTGGTGTCGCCAGTGGTGATAACCTGTTAGCAGCCTATCAACGCGCTTTCGATACAGATCCGGAGTCTGCTTTTGGTGGCATTATTGCGTTCAACCGCGAACTGGATGTTGCCACTGCCAGTGCGATTGTGGAAAAGCAATTTGTGGAAGTCATTATTGCCCCAAGCGTCGCTGCCGGTGTGAGCGAAGTGGTTGCTGCCAAGAAAAATGTGCGCCTGCTGGTGTGCGGTCAATGGGGTGCAGCCCCTAACGATTTCGACTACAAACGTGTTGCGGGCGGCCTGCTGGTGCAGGATCGCGACAATGGCATCATCACCGCCAGCGATTTGAAAGTTGTCACCAAAAAAGTACCGACCGAAGCGCAAATGCGCGATTTATTATTCACCTGGAAAGTCGCCAAGATGGTGAAATCCAATGCCATTGTGTACGGCAAAGACAACGCCACCATCGGTGTGGGTGCGGGCCAGATGAGCCGGGTAAACTCCGCGCGTATCGCAGCAATTAAAGCCGAACACGCCGGTTTGCAGGTGGCAGGTTCCGTTATGGCATCCGATGCCTTCTTCCCCTTCCGCGACGGTATCGACAACGCCGCGAAAGTGGGTATTGCCGCGGTGATCCAGCCCGGGGGTTCCCTGCGCGATGAAGAAGTCATTGCCGCCGCCGATGAACACGGCATGGCCATGGTGTTTACCGGTATGCGTCACTTCCGTCATTGATTTTGCAGGTTGGGCAGCCCTGCCCAACCTGCGTCAGCAACACAACAAAGATATCGCCTTATGAATATTTTAATTATTGGCAGCGGCGGCCGCGAGCATGCCCTGGCCTGGAAAGCGGCGCAGAGTGCGCAGGTCGACAAAGTATTTGTTGCACCCGGCAATGCCGGCACAGCACTGGAACCAAGGTTGGAAAACGTCGCGATCGACGTGTTGGACTTTGCAGCCCTGGCCAACTTTGCCGAACAAAATCATGTTGGTCTTACCATTGTCGGCCCGGAAGTGCCTTTGGTCGCCGGTGTGGTGGATTATTTCCAGGCGCGCCATTTATTGTGCTTCGGCCCAAGCAAAGGCGCTGCACAACTTGAAGGCTCCAAAGCCTTTACCAAAGATTTCCTCGCACGCCATAAAATTCCAACAGCGGATTATCAAAACTTTGTGGAAGTAGAACCCGCCCTCGCCTACCTGCGTGAAAAAGGTGCCCCCATTGTGGTGAAAGCCGATGGCCTGGCGGCGGGTAAAGGCGTGATTGTGGCCGAAACCCTTGAACAGGCTGAAGCGGCTGTGCGCGATATGCTCTCCGGCAATGCCTTTGGCGATGCCGGTTGCCGTGTGGTTATCGAAGAATTCCTCAGCGGTGAGGAAGCCAGCTTTATTGTGATGGTGGATGGCAACAATGTATTGCCCATGGCGACCAGCCAGGATCACAAACGCGTTGGCGATGGCGATACCGGCCCCAATACCGGCGGCATGGGCGCTTATTCACCGGCACCGGTTGTTACCGCCGCCGTTCACGAGCGCATTATGCGCGAGGTGATTTATCCCACGGTACAAGGCATGGCGGCAGAAGGTAATACCTATGTGGGGTTTCTGTACGCGGGCCTGATGATCGATGCTTCAGGTGCACCCAAGGTTATCGAATACAACTGTCGCTTTGGCGATCCGGAAACCCAGCCCATCATGCTGCGTTTGCAATCGGATCTGGTAGCACTTTGCCTCGCCGCCCTCAAGGGTGACCTGGGCAACACCACCGCTGACTGGGATTCGCGCGCTTCTGTAGGTGTAGTCCTCGCTGCCGGTGGTTATCCCGATGCCTATGCCAAAGGCGACATCATTTCCGGTTTGCCGACGGTCGACCTGGCCGGTGAAAAGGTTTTCCATGCGGGTACTGCACTAAAAGACGGACAAACGGTCACAAACGGTGGTCGTGTCCTTTGTGCAACAGCGCTGGGAAATACCGTTTCCGAAGCCCAGCAGCGCGCCTATACACTGGCCCAACAGATCAGCTGGAAAGATATGTTCTACCGCAAGGACATTGCCTACCGCGCCATAGCACGCGAACAGCAGTAATAAGGTTCGATAACAGGGTGAGCTGTTGAACCTCACCTTGTTATCAAGCTGAAACAAGCCCCAGGCAAACTGATGTTATTGTATGAACCGCAACCCTTTTTCGTCAGTTATGAATGCAAGACTCCGCTTACCGATACTCACAGTGCTCACTGCACTTACCCTTCTCCTGCTCAGTGGTTGCGCACATCGCCAGTTCAGTGATGACAACTGGCCAAGCAATATGCCGCCGCGCGCGTACTTCGTAAAAACCTACGAAGCCGATGAGGCCAACAGAGCTATTCAAAGTGAACAGGAATATTTGACCTGGATTCTGCGCTTTTACCAGGGCTGGGAGTTATACAAACGCGGCTGGGTAAAAATGACTGATGAATTACTGACGCAGGTCGATGACCCATCCCAGGCTAAGGAAGTAAAGTATAAAGTGGAGCGTATTGGTCGCCTGGTTTCCGGAGAGTGGGCCAAGAAATCCAACACGCGCACTATTTATTTGCGTCATGTGTCGGTGTGGGGTAATGCCCTACTGGAGTCACTGGATCGCGATGAGGCCTTGCCCCTGATCAATCGCATTAACCAGGATGTGGACGACCTGCTGGCCCATCGCATCAGTAAAGATGTTATCACCGCCGATCGCTACTACCCGCAAGACCCCGACAATCCCTTTCTCTAAAACCAGACTGAATACAAAAATCAGGACGAAAGTACTTTCAGCGCAATTTCAGAGCCGGGTAAACCGTCTTGTGCAATCAGCACAATCATGCCGAGGAATAGTGCCACTACCACCAGGTACCAGAGTACGCAAAACCAGATACCGTAAGTGCTTAACGGCGTAATATCTTCGGCCAGGCCAACACGCCAACCGGTAATGATATCGATCACCCCCAGCACAATAAAAAAGACAATGAAATAAAAACCCATCTTCCAGGACACAACAAAACACAGCGCAGAAATGCCCAGCAAGGCGATCAAGGCTAGATAATTGCGCCCGGAAAACACCAGGGATTTCACCACGCGCCCACCATCGAGCGGATGAACGGGAATCAGGTTAAACAAATTGATCAGTGCACTGGTCGACGCCACCAGGCCGGCAAAATGACTGTCCGTTACCCGATACACCAGGTAAAACACCAGGGTCATTACCAAACCAAACACCGGCCCCATCATGGAGATATACACATCCTGCCAGCGGGTTTTAGGATGGTCGCCCACCGCGAGGCCGCCCACAAAGGGAATCAGGTACATACCCTTGGTGGGAATACCGAATTTTTTCATTGCGCGCAAATGGCCATATTCGTGAAATACCAGGACGGCAATTAGCGCCAGCGCAAACTCCAGGGTAAACATCAGGCTGTAAACGGCAACAGAGGATGCCATCAGGGCCACCTTGAATACATTGACGGCTTTGATCAGCTTGAATGCCACCAGTCCCAAAGACAGCCAGGAAGTTTGGCGCACGGCGGGCTGTGTTGACACAACCGCCTCACCTCCGCCGATGGGGTTTTCAGCCGATCCCATCATCAAGGGCAACACTTCACCGCCCAGCCTTTCTCCCTGGCGCCACAACTCATACCTGGCTGTCTGATGACGAATATCCAGCGCAATACGCAAGCGCAACTCACCCAATGCTGGCAGGGACAATTGATGCTCACTCTCTGGCCCGAACTGGCGCACCTGCGACACCGTTTCACCATTGACCAAAACCTGTTCGTCACCCGACCAGGGTTTGGCAATAACCTCAAAGCGATGGCCCGCATAATCAAATGAAAAACCCGGCATAAATATCCTCGCGTCTGCTGGCCTAAGGGCCAGCCAATCAATACACTGTCGGCACAAAGACGCAGACAGGTTTCAACCTATGTTACGAATTGGCCAACAAAACCGCTTAACCATCATCAAAAAAACCGATTTCGGCATTTTTCTGGATGGAGGCAAGTTTGGCAACATTTTATTGCCCAAGCGCTATGTCACGGAAACGATGCTTATCGGCGATAGCCTGGATGTATTCCTTTATTACGATTCTGATGACTGCCTGATTGCTACCACACTGACCCCCAAAGTCATGGTGGGTGAATGCGCTCTGCTGGACGTAAAAGAAGTCAATAGTATTGGCGCCTTTCTTGATTGGGGTTTACCCAAAGACCTGTTGGTACCTTATGGCGAGCAACACAAACCCATGGAGGCCGGCCATCGCTATGTGGTCTATGTCTATCTCGACGCCCACACCGGTCGCATTACCGCCTCCTCAAAACTGAGTCGTCACCTGGAGGAACGCGCCAGCGGTTTCAAACCCGGCCAGGCTGTCAACCTGTTGATTTGCGGGCGCAGTGACATGGGCTACAAGGCCGTTGTCAATCACACACACCTCGGGCTGGTTTTCCGCGATGAAGCCCTGCGCACGCTCACCTATGGCGAACAGCTGACCGGCTATATCAAAAGCATCCGGGCAGATCGCAAAATTGATTTGAGTTTGCAGGCGCGCGGTAAAGATGCCAAGGACTCCCTGGCGGAAAAAATCCTGGCGGACTTGCAGCGCCGGGGCGGGACTTCTTACCTTACCGACAAAAGTGAACCGGATGACATCTACAAAGCATTCCAGGTCAGTAAAGGCAATTACAAAAATGCCCTGAGCCTGCTCTACAAGCAGCGCAAAATCCTGATTGAAAAAGACAAGATCACACTGGTGTAACCTATGAAAACAATTCGCTGGGGAATTATCGGGGTCGGCGATGTCTGCGAAGTGAAAAGTGGCCCGGCTTTTTACAAGGCACCGGCTTCGCAATTGCTGGCAGTCATGCGCCGCGATCCTGCCAAAGCGCAAGACTATGCCCTGCGCCATGGGGTTCCACTCTGGTCTGATAAGGCGCAGGTCCTGCTCGATCACCCGGATATCGATGCTATTTATATTGCGACACCACCGGCACAACATAAGGATTACGCCATCGCGGCCTTGCGTGCCGGCAAGCATGTCTATATCGAAAAACCGGTGACACTCAACGCCGCGGAATGCGATGCCATTATCGCAGCGGAACAACACAGTGGAAAACGTGTTTGTGCCGCCCATTACCGCCGTTATGTGCCCTGTTTTAATCACGTTATTGAATTGATTCGCCGTGGCGCCATAGGGACACCGCTACTGGTGCAACTGGATATGCTGCAACCCGCCGCATCAAGCATTATTACCACCACAGATGATAACTGGCGGGTTAATCCCGCCCTTTCCGGTGGCGGGTTGTTCCATGATTTATCGCCGCACCAGCTAGACCTTATGCTGCATTGGTTTGGCCCGGTTATTTCGGCACAAGGTTTTGCCATCAATCAGCGCCGGCTTAATCCGGCCGACGATTGCGTACACGGTTGGGCCCAATTGCAATCCGGCGTGGTATTGCAGGGGCGCTGGCATTTTGCAGTAGCGCCAGGACAAACCCGTGACCTGTGCGAAGTCATAGGCAGTAGCGGCAGAATAACAATCAACTTTTTTGGCCAGCAGGTTATTCGCCTGTACAACAGTGAGGGCGAACAGGAATTTACCATCCCCAATCCGCCCCATATCCAACAGCCGATGATCGAGCAGGTAAATGCCTACTTTCGTGGTGAGCGCGACAATCCGTGCAGTATGGCGCAAGCCAAGGCGGTGATGGCTTTAATCGATTGTTTTAGCCAGGGCTTGCCGCATCCATTAATCCCTGGCTAATAAATAGGGAAATAATGCGCGCTTTTGTTGCTCGCTCAGTGCAGCAACACAGCGCTGGTTGCGCTCGGGTACCTGGTCTATATCCGGAAAATACGCCAGGGCTTTTTCAAGGCTGGCTTCGCGAATGATATGGATGATGGGATAGGGCGAACGATTGGTAAGATTTGTATCATCTTCCGGTGCTGCCCCGGCAAAGCAATAATCCGGGTGAAAGCTGGCCAGTTGGTAAACTCCACTCCAGCCCTCTCGCTTAACCAGGCGATTGGCCCAGCCGAGAAATTGGTTGTAATCAAAAAAATCCTGCAAATACGCGGGCACTATCACCAGGGTGGTTTCAATCACATCTGCCGGCTCGCTATCAAGCAACGCCATTTCAGCGCGCAATACATCCAGCAGCTGCTCATCATCCTGTGCACGACCAATCACAAAACGCACCCGCTGCTCCTGTGTCGGCTTTGCTGCAAAAGGGCACAGGTTCAAACCAATGACCACCTGGTTTAACCAGCGTGTGACCTCGGCAACCAGGCTGCTATCGGATAGAGCGTTTTGCGATGGTGGGGAAGACATAGGGCTCTGCGCCAGACAGGTTAATCATGTGCTGATCGGACGGGCCAGCCATAAGCCCAGGCCTTCGATAAAATCCAACACCAGTTCGTCGTCACAAGCTTTGTATTGCGGATGCCCTGCCTTGCGGAACAGTGCTGACAAATCCGATTTGGTCAATTCGATAGTAACCAGGCGCAACAGGTCGCGCACATCCTGCTCATGGAGTTGATAGGCAATACGTAATTTTTTAAGCACATCGTTATTGCTTAACTTCGTCTGTTTATTCACAACTTCCACGCTGGCTTCCGGCTTTTGTCCACGCTGCTGCACAATCCATTGGTTAAGCAACTGGAGCAACAGGTATTGCGGTAAGTCTACAGATGCCGGTGAGGACTCGGGCACCAGCAAAGCATCCACCTCAGCAGGTTCCAGCTCTACGTCGATCGCCGCAAACCAGACCTGGAGTTCGGGTCGGCTGATAGCGAGGGATTGTGTAAGTTTGCGTAAAATGGCGTTCGTATTCATACCAACCACAATAGAGTGCGAGAAAGTGCGCGCATTCTATCAGATGACCGAAATAATCATGGAGCCTGCTTATGCACCCGTTTACCGAAGTGGACCCCTTCCAACCCGAACTGGTTGCAGGGCGCAAACGCGCCAAAGAGTTGTGCCAACAGCTAAATGCCCTAAGGGCCGACCAGCACAAAGCGCGCAAACCTATTTACCAGGCGTTGTTTGCACAGGTTAGCCGGGCCTATATCGAGCCCCACTTTTTCTGCGATTACGGCAGCAACATTTACCTGGGGGATAATTTTTACGCAAACCACAACTGTGTCATCCTGGATGTGGCCGACGTGCGTATAGGTGACAGGGTTATGTTTGGACCCAACGTACAACTTTATGCCACCACCCATCCACTCGATCCTGCCGAGCGCGCTACGGGAAAGGAATTTTGTGCAAACATCACGATTGGGGATGATTGCTGGATTGGTGGGGGAGCCATTATTCTGGCCGGCGTCACTATAGGGGCGGGCTCAGTGATAGGCGCAGGAAGCCTGGTCAACCGCGATATTCCCGCCGGCGTCGTGGCGGCAGGCAACCCCTGCAAGGTAATAAAAAACATACACAAAGCACAAAAAAACAACTAATTTTCATCAGGTTGCTGCAATTCCCTGTATTTTTGCTTGCCCACGGGCCGGTATTTTTTTAAGGTTCATCGCCACGCCTCCTTGAACACCCCTCAGGGTATTCAACAGTCGCCAGACAACCATAACCTTAGTGGGGGCTTTTCAGGCTACACCTTGCCAACAGTGTTTCTATCATCGGCGGGAAACAACCTTTCCACGCCTATGTATTAGCCACAGGGCACATGCATAGGCAATAGCACATGCAGTAAACGATTCGAACAACAGGCCGGAGTCTCCTGGCGGTAATGCTGTGCGGGATTTTTTGATACAGAGAGGTCATCATGCAGGACTTATTGCTCGAGCAGGGGCTCGAATTACTGGTTTACGGAATGGGCACGGTTTTCGTGTTTTTGATTTTGCTGGTGTATGCCGTGAACCTGATGTCATGGATCATCGCCACCTATTTTCCGGAGCCTGAGCCGCAAGTTGCGCCCCATCCAAAACCCAACATAGCGCAACATCCCGTCGATGAAACCACACTGGCTGTTATCAAGGCAGCTATCCGCCAACACCGCGACAAGCTGCAAGGCTGACCAGGAGATCGTCATGATAAATTCCAATAACCCTCTGGGCATCACCGATGTCGTACTGCGCGATGCGCACCAATCCCTGTTTGCCACCCGCCTGCGTATCGACGATATGCTGCCTATTGCCGAAAAGCTCGACCGTGTCGGCTTCTGGTCGCTGGAAACCTGGGGCGGCGCCACCTTTGATGCGTGTATCCGCTATTTGGGCGAAGACCCCTGGGATCGTATTCGCGAACTGAAAAAAGCCATGCCCAACACCCCACAGCAGATGCTGTTGCGCGGCCAGAACCTGCTGGGCTATCGCCACTATGCCGATGATGTGGTGGAAACCTTTGTAGAGCGGGCAGCGGCTAATGGTGTGGATGTGTTTCGCGTGTTCGATGCCATGAATGATATGCGCAATATCGAAACCGCCATGAAAGCGGTAAAACGCGTGGGCAAACACGCCCAGGGCACGCTCTCCTACACCACCAGCCAGGTTCACACCCTGGATGGCTGGATCGCCCAGGCCAAGCAAATTGAAGATATGGGCGCAGACTCCATTTGTATTAAAGACATGGCCGGCCTGCTCAAACCCTATGATGGCTACAAACTGGTAAAACGCCTGAAGGAAGAGTGCGATATCCCCATCCATATGCAATGCCATGCCACTACCGGCCTGGCCCACGCCACCATCCTCAAGTGTGTCGAAGCCGGTATCGATAATGTGGATACCGCTATTTCCTCCATGTCCATGACCTATGGCCATAGCCCTACCGAAACCCTGGTAGCCACCCTGGAGGGCACCAATCGCGCCACGGGGCTGGACCTGATCCTGCTGGAAGAAATCGCCGCCTATTTCCGCGAAGTGCGCAAGAAGTACGCAAAGTTCGAAGGTTCCCTCAAGGGTGTGGATGCGCGCATCCTGATCGCCCAGGTGCCCGGCGGCATGCTCACCAATATGGAGAGCCAGTTGCGCGAGCAAAACGCGCTGGACCGTTTTGATGATGTGCTGGCCGAAATTCCCCGCGTGCGTGAAGACCTCGGCTTTATCCCCCTGGTCACCCCCACCTCGCAAATCGTAGGCACCCAATCGGTGATCAATGTGCTGAGCGGCGCGCGCTATAAAACCATTTCCAGGGAGACCGCCGGGGTACTGCGCGGCGAGTATGGTTCAACCCCCGCCCCGGTCAACCCTGAATTGCAAGCGCGCGTCCTGGAAGATGGCGAACTGCCTGTCACCTGCCGCCCCGCCGATAACCTGGCCCCCGAACTGGAGCAATTGACGCTGACGCTGGAAAAAGAGGCCACCGAGCGCAAGATCAGGCTGCACAATGGCGATCAGCAAATTGACGATGTGCTCACCTATGCCCTGTTCCCGCAAGTCGGTTTGAAATTCCTCGCCAACCGGGATAACCCGGCAGCGTTCGAACCCGTGCCAACGGGTCGCGAAACCGGGGTGCCAACCAACGACAGCGGCGATGAGGTTTACACCGTTGAACTAGAGGGCCGCCAATACACCGTCACCGTCAGCAATGGCGGCGACCTGACCGGGATAGTGCCTATAAGCGGCAGCCATGCCAGTACTCACAAGGCCAGTGGTGGCGCGAGTACACCGATTAACGCGCCCCTGGCAGGCAACATCGTCAAGGTGTTCGTCAAAGAGGGCGATGTCGTTGCTGAAGGTGAGCCGCTGTTGTTACTGGAGGCCATGAAAATGGAAACCCAGGTTAGCGCTCCTGCTGCCGGTGTCGTTCGCAGTGTCGATGTCAAAACCGGCGATGCGGTCACTGTTAGCCAGCAGCTGCTGACACTGGCCTAAGGAGCTGTCCATGGAATCCCTGTTAAAACTCTGGACTTCTACCGGTATTTACAACATGCAATCCGGGCAACTGATCATGATCGGTATCTGCCTGGTGTTGTTATTCCTGGCCATTCGCAAAGGTTTCGAACCGCTATTGCTGGTACCCATAGGTTTTGGCGGCCTGCTCGCCAACCTGCCAGCGGCTGGTATGGCGTTTTCGGCGATCGAACAGGCACTGCACAATGGCACACCGGAAATTGGCGCCGCCCTGGCACAGTTGGTGGGACTGGCAGCCGATACACCCGATGGACAGATCTACAAAGCGCTCAGTGCCGATCCGGTGATTTACCAAACCGCCCTGCATATGGTGCAAAACGCCGGTTATGGCAACGGTATGCTCTACACCTTCTACACCGTGGCCATTGCCAGTGGTATAGCGCCGCTGGTGATCTTTATCGGCGTTGGGGCCATGACTGACTTCGGCCCGCTGCTGGCCAACCCCAAGACCCTGCTGCTCGGCGCCGCAGCCCAGTTTGGTATTTTCGCCACTGTATTGGGAGCCATTGCCCTGGGGTATTTTGGCCTGGACTTCTCCATTGCCGATGCCGCCGCTATCGGCATTATCGGCGGCGCCGATGGCCCTACGGCCATTTATGTCGCCAGCAAACTGGCGCCCGATCTGCTGGGAGCCATCGCTGTTGCCGCCTACAGCTATATGGCGCTGGTGCCACTCATCCAGCCGCCCATCATGCGCCTGCTGACCACCAAGGCCGAGCGCGAGATTGTGATGACCCAATTGCGGGTAGTCGGCAAGCGGGAAAAGATTGCCTTTCCGGTGATTATGCTGGTGCTGGTTGGTTTGCTGCTGCCGGATGCGGCGCCGCTGCTGGGCGCTTTCTGCCTGGGTAATTTGATGCGCGAATGCGGTGTGGTGGATCGCCTGTCCGATACCGCCCAAAACGCGCTGATTAACATTACCACCCTGTTCCTCGGCCTGGCGGTAGGCTCCAAGCTGGCAGCCGATAAATTCCTCGACCCCAAAACCCTGGGCATCCTGGCATTGGGGATTATGGCTTTCGGTTTGGGTACAGCGGCGGGGGTCATTATGGCCAAGATCATGAACCTGTTCAGCAAGCACAAGGTGAATCCGCTGATTGGCTCGGCCGGGGTTTCTGCCGTACCTATGGCCGCAAGGGTTTCCAACAAACTCGGCCTGCAAGCTAACCCGCAGAACTACCTGCTGATGCACGCCATGGGGCCCAATGTCGCCGGGGTGATTGGTTCGGCAGTTGCCGCCGGGGTGATGATCAGCATCGTCAGCTCATTGCCGGCAGGCTGATCCTTCCTGGCAGCAGTGCCTCTAACTAATAAGGGCGGTCTCTGACCGCCCTTATTATGTTGTCCAGGGAGTTACTGATAAACCCTCACATAATCCACGTACATACGCTGCGGGAATACGCTACCGGCATCCGGGCTACCGGGCCAATTGCCCCCCACCGCCACATTCAGCAACAGGAAGAAAGGTTTGTCGAATGCCCAATTGCCATAGTTTTGCACCTGGCTGCGGCTGACACTGTAGAAGCGGTTGTTATCGACATACCAGACGATTTCATTCGTATTCCACTCCACCGCATACACATGGTAGTCGGCGTCCACATACTGGCCCATTTGATAAGTACCCATGAAAGGAGTGTTGCCCGAATAACTGGGACCATGGATAGCGCCATGGGTAATAGTGGGCTCAAAACCGACATGCTCCATGATGTCTATTTCACCGGAGTTGGGCCAGCCTACCTGGCCAAGGTCGTTACCCAACATCCAGAACGCTGGCCAAATCCCCTGTGTTTGCGGCAACTTCAGGCGCGCCTCAATACGCCCGTATTGGAAGGTTTTCTTATCGCGCGTAATCATACGTGTTGAGGTGTAATTACAGCGCCCATACCAGCACTGGTAATTGCCGGGGTTGTCGCGCCGCGCTTCGAGCACCAGGACATTACTGCCCGCCTGGGCATCGTATTGGATAGAGGCATTCTGCCCGCCGGTGTAATACTGCAGTTCGTTATTACCCCAGCCGCCACCGCCGGTTTCAAAAGTCCAGTTAGCCGTGTTGATGTTGTTAAACTCATCGGCCCAGACCAGCGGACGATTGGAAGACGCCGCGCGCACAATGACCGAGGTCACGTTATCGTTAAACCCTTCATTGACCAGGCAATCATCATCGGCGGTTACCACGCGCGACGTACCGGTGAAATTATTACCCTGGTACAACACCGCCTCATAACCGGCAGCAACGCGCAACGAGGAGGCATCGTTATCGATAAACCCGCGCGACTGGAGCGCAGCCAGGTTGTAGGAACCAACATCCAGCCCCACAGACCAGCCGCCGTAATTGCAATGCTGGAACACCGTGACCTTGGCAGAAGCACCATTGGGCACGATTTCAATCCAGTTGAAATTCCAGCCATTGGTACGGGCAAATACCCCCAGGTTGTAGGTACCCGCATTGATATTGACGTTGCGTGTCACCGTGGTCCAATTTTGCCAGCCGCCAGTGGCCGGGATGGGGAAATCGCCCAATACAATGCCGCCTGCATTCAAATCGACTGACGCTGTTGCACCATTGGGTGATGCAACGCGCATGCGGACGGTATAGCTGCCGCTGGAGGGAATGGTGAGATTGTTGTAGGCCAACCATTCATTAGCCTCAATCCAACCTACGTTATAGCCCCCGCCGGTATCACTGGTGGCTTCAATGTCTACATCATCACCGCGATAGACACCCCCGGTGTTACCCGGCGTGGTGTCATAAAACGCATTGTAATTTTCAGCCTGGAAAACCACGGCACTGGCACCCAGCGAAAGACCAAACCCCGCCAGGGTGAAGCAGCCGCAGCGAATTAACTGCGTAATTTTATTCATGGTTGTTATCACTCGTGATCAGTTGTGAAAATAATGAGGTTGCAAACCCGCCTGTTTTCCCTGTGTTATCCGTATTTTCCCCACTGGCAAAGGCTCTTTTTTTGCCAGCATCCGATCCACGCTAATCGAGCAAAAACACAAATTCAATCCGATAGAATCCGGATTTCCGGCAATAAAACGTTCGACTTTACGCCGTTTACCAATATTCATACTTATTGCCATGGGTGGTGCCACTTTTGTCGGTAACACACAACCGAAAGTGAACCGCAGGTATTTTTTACAGTGTTGATCCAGGCGAAATTTTTGCGACCTAAGGTAACAATTCTGTTATCAGGTGCGTAACAGCATTATCTGCACGATTTTCTGGCGAAAAATAATGGAGGGATTAATCCGGATGAGTGCCAGGTTACGCCGCACTTAACTTGGGAATGTCCACCGGCGCGAGCGCTGCCCGCACCGGGCAGGATAAGGCGTTAACGAACAGCCCCTATACCCAATGATAATAATTCAAAGCCGCCGGTCGAGGTTTGCACACGAACCTTATTGGTGCCCTGCTGCAATTCGACAACGCCCAATACCTGGTTGTACCAATCCGCGGAGGCAGCCAGGGCTTGTTCAACCTGCTCCACCTGGTTGACACGCACTCCCAGGCGACTTTCCGCTACAGCAGCACGCACGCTTGCAGAAATTGTATAGTGCGCGGCCTTGTCAACCTCAATCGTATATTCCAACCACTCACCGGCTTCTATGTGATTCACATAATAGGCCTTGCGCTTGTCATCATGGGCAATATCGACACCCTCATTCCGGTATACCCTGCCGCGGTTCCAGGGCATGCGCTCACTGCCGGTAGACACATGATAATTCGCAGAGTCCTTATCCCAATAGGCATGCCCACTCAGTCCCACATCAAAATCTACCGCCGCAATTTTTCCACCCCGCCTGGTAATGCGATGCGCCTTGAAAGGGATGGTCATCGCTGAATGGGGTTGACGCAACATCGCATCGACAACGTCAGTGTGTATACGATTATGTTCATAGCGCAGGTCATGGGTTGCCAGTTGCATCAGTGCCTTTTTCGCCACAGCCGGTGTCGGTCGTTCAGCTTTTCCCTGCCAGTAATCCACCAGTTTCCAGTAATCTGCATTGGGTTGTATTTCAAGCGGATTGTTAAAACCGATTTTCTTTAACGGCCACCAGGCCCAACCGATGCCCTGGGACTCCACCAGGCGAATGGCATCGGTAAACCAGAGGTTGGAATTTTCGCCCGCTTCCCCGAGCCAGAGCGGCATATTGTATTTTTCGCGCAGATCGAGATGGCCCTGGATATCGGCGAGCTGATTGTAATTCCAGTATTTATGGAAACTGAGCACCAGGTTCTTATCCCAGGGCGGGAGAATGCCGGCGTAGTTATTACCCCAGCAATTGCCCTCGATAATAATCATGTGTTTGTCATCCACTTCGCGGATAGCGCGCGTGATGTCCACCAGCAATTGCCTGAGCGGCTGGTTTTGGGTTTCCTTGCAGCCGTTTTTGTCCTCGGGATTTTCAAAACCCCAATTGGGTTCGTTGATAATGTCGTAACCGCCCACGGCCGGTTCATTGGCGTAGCGCTGCGCCAATTTGCGCCAGAGCGCGATGGTTTTTTGCCGGTTGGCTTCGCTCTGCCAGAGCGAAGGGGTGTCGGGATTGCGGTCTGAAATAGGCAGGTCGTTGCCCTGTCCACCCGGCGCTGCGTGCAAATCCAGGATCACATACAGATTGTTGGCCCTGGCCCAGGCAATTAATTGGTCCGTCAAGGCAAAGCCCTGCTCCAGCCAGGTGTCCTGCCCCGCGACAGGCTCCTGCTCTACAGGCAGGGTGTAAAGGTTGTAGTGCATGGGCAGGCGCACCGAATTAAATCCCCAGCGCGCCATGGCATCGATATCGGCCTTGGTGGTGTGGTTGGCCAGCCAGGCCTGGTAAAACGCCGCCGTTGCCTCAGCGCCAACCAGCGCCTCTATTTTTGCGCGAATCACATGCTGCTGGCCGAGATTGCCGAGGCGCAGCATATAGCCCTCCTGCAACATCCAGCCGCCCAGGCCAACACCGCGCAGTAAAATCCTCTCCCCCCGCTCATTAACGATGTGTTGCCCCTGCGCACGCAGATAACCCTGGGCCTGTGCAACACCCGAAATGACGATGAGTAAAAACAGCAACCAATTGATAGGCCGTAGACAAATCACATTTATGTCCTCTTCACTCGTTATTATCCGCTGTCATGGTTAGTAAACACCGGGGTATTAGGTTCACCCGGTATTGCTATCCTACTAGCCGACACCCGGGCAGGCGTTTGAATAAAAACGAAAACGTCCCTGTTGTCTTCCCAGTTTGGGCCGTCCCTTTAAGTGGGAAACCAATCAATGGCTGGTAATGTTGAAAGGATTCAATTACCGGAAAAAAATCCAAGCCCCCACGTGGACACTGCCTGCAATTTCTGCCAGTGTGTTAAGCATTGTCAGAGGGGTAGATAACCATAACAGCAAACCAATAAAGGCAATAACCTCCATAGATGCTAATGAACGAAACCATATTCAATATCCACGATCTGGTGCTGATGATGACTGCCATCCAATGCGCCTGTTTCGTAATCCTTATTCTGGTAACCAATCCGCGTACGAATAACAGCAATTATTTTCTCGCTGCCTTCTTGCTGACACATGTCTTTATTCCCATGCACGAACTGGTACTCTGGGGCGCAGATTTCAAAATGATTGCACTCGATCATTATCCGCGCTTATTTATGTGGATGGGTTTTGGTTACTATCTCGATGCAGCCCTACTGTATTTTTATATCAAATCCCTGGTCTACCAGGACTTCCAGCTTCGTTGGCGCGATAGCCTGCACCTGATTCCCCTGGCCGTTTTTGCGCTTTTTTTGACGTTTACCTTTTACAACCACAGCCTCGCCGAACGCATCATCCTGATCGACGATGATATTTATATGTACAGCCCCGGCTATCTCAGTATGGATTTACTGTGCAAATTGGCGCGCATCAGCTACTGCGCAGCCTGTCTGTTATTGATCAGGCAATATCGCAATCGTTTAAAGATTACCCACTCCAATATCGAGCGGGTGGATATTCGCTGGCTGATATCCCTGGTGATTGGCTTTCTGGTTATCGCCATCATGGAGGCGGGTTTGGCATTTGCCAAAATCCTCCATTTGTTTGTTCCATTCCACCCACATTGGTTTGAAGTTATCGGCTTGACCGGTTACTACGTGGTGTTTGTCCTGGTGTTGGCGCTGGTATTTACCAGCATCCGCTATTTTTCCGGCTTTATTGCCATTGCGCAGAGGGAGGCGCACCGGCAAATTCCCGAGGAAAATTTATTCAACCGCCATTTCATCGACAATATCGACACGACCATGCGTGCGCACAAACCCTATCTGCAACCGGATCTAACCCTGGATATGCTGGCCGAAACCCTGGAGATACCGGCGCGCGACCTGTCGCTGATTTTCAGCCGCCATTTCGACAGCAATTTCTACGAGTTTGTGAATCGCTACCGCATTGAGGAGGCCAAACGCATGCTGGCCGACCCAAAACATAAAGGCAAAACCATCACCCATATCTACCTGGATGCCGGCTTTAACAGCAAATCGGTATTCAACACCCTGTTTAAAAAATACCTGGGCCAGACGCCCTCGGAATACCGCCTGGCGCAGCTGCGTCACGCGTAAAAAATAAAAAAAGCCGCGGCAAGATTGCACGCGGCTTGCGCTTAACGGCTTAACAATTTATCAGTAGATCTCAAACTCCCACAGCGAAATGCCATAGCCACCGGCGCGGGTCACGCCCAGGATACGCACATAGCGGCCACTGGCCGAGAGCGAATGGACATCCACACCGCCGTCGCTGTCGGCTTCCGTCACCAGCGTAGACCAGTTGGTCGCATCGTTGGAAACCTGGATATGGTAGGACTTGGCATAGGCATCCTCCCACACCAGGCGGACGCTGCTGATCGGCCTGACACTGCCCAGGTCGACATAGATCCATTGGCCATCGAGGAATTGGCTGCCCCAGCGGGTGCCGGCATTGCCATCGGTCGCATTGGCAGCCGCCCAGGCTTCACCCTCGATGGAGGAGGCCACTGTGGGACGGTTGAGTGCCAGGTTGCCGACAGGTGTCGCCACACTGCTGGCGGCACTCGACAGGGACGAGGAAGACGAAGAATCCACAGCAACCGAACTGCTGGAAGCGCTGCTCAGCGATGAGGAGCTTACCTCGCTGCTTGAGCTGGCTGCCGATGACGTCGAAGCACTGGAGCTGCTGCCGGTTCCGGCGAGCGAGAATTTTATCCAGTTGATATTCACCGGCTGGTCGAATACCAGACGCAGTTTGCGCGCGCCCATACCCAGGGTCAGTTGCGCCTGGGTATTGGCCCAGGTTTGCAGGCCGCCGGTAGCAGGAATATTGATAACCCCGGTTGGTACACCGTCCACCAGCACATTGATGCTGCCGCCGGTTTCACTGGCTACGCGCAGATCGAGATCGTAGGCGGTAGCTGTGCTGGTCAGGTTGTACTCCACCCAGCCGCCGGCCTCCATATCGCTCAGGTTGAGGAAGCCGGAAGCATCGCGTGTTTCCTCAACGCGGACACCGCTGCGCGCCGCGTAATTCTCGGCCTGCACCAGCTTGGGCAGGGTGTGCACACTGGTCTCGCCGTGAACCGGCATATTGACGTAAATACTGCCCAGCTCGGTCAGCACGCCGGACTGGCGATAATCAAACAGCCCGTTAAAGGGATGCCCGTTGCGGCGGCCGGTAAACCAGGCATAGCGCTCCATATCCGAATTGCTTTCAAAGGAATCCACCACCTGGATCAGCATACGCTTCTGGTCGTCCAGGGTTTTCACCGTTTCCCAGGCGGAAAATTCTGTCATCCAAATGGGGCGGCCGTATTTTTTAAACTCGTTCACATACCACTCGACACCATACACATCCGGCATATAGGCGTGGATGGAAATGGCATCCACCCGGCAGGTGGGACAGAGTTCAAAAAAATCATCCAGGTAATCGAAAGGGCTGTAATAGGTAGTGCCGTTTTCGGTGACGCAATGGCCGCAGAAGTTCATGGCGACACTGACGATCTTCAAACCGAACTCATCAGCGATGGCTTCCAGCCGCGGCCATTGGGCAACCGCCTGGGAAGGGGTCATATTGGCCTGGTCGATAAAGTTGGGCTCGTTAAAGGCGAGGATGTACTTCACATCCGGGTGGGCGGCGATATAGGCGCGCATGGCAGCGTCGTTAAAGTTGCCGTTCCAGGCCATGGGCGCAAACTCCACACCGTATTGCCGGTACACGTCCTTTATCATCAAATCCGGGCTGTGGCTCCAGTTGTACCACCAGCTGATGCCCCTGGAGATAACCGCCAGATCCTCCAGCGAGTGGCTGCCGTAACCCAGGCCGCGCTTGGCGCTCTTGGCCTGGCCGTAATCCTTGTCGATAAAAATAAACGTCCTCGCCGTCGAGCTGAGTTCGCCGTCGCTCACTGTCAGGGTGACATGGTAGGCGCCTTCGCTGGTGTAGGTGTGGTTGACATTCACCCCGGTCGCGCTGGTGCCATCGCCAAAATCCCACACATAACTAAGTTCATCGCCATTGACATCAACGGACCTGCTGCCATCAAAGTTGATGATCGCCGGCGCTATACCGCCCATCAGCGAGGTTTTGATCGCGGCCGATGGTGCGCGGTTAACCGGGGTGCCGTTGGTGCCCGGGTCCTGCGCCGCCTGGCCGCCGGAGAGATACACATCATCGATACTGATGCCGTCGGTTTCACCGCCGCCCAGCACTTGCAGCAGTTGGCGCACATCAAACAGATCCAGATCCCTGGCCAGCTCGCTCATGGGAATCTCGATCTCGTGCCACTGGCCGTCGCGCACAAAGCCGTAGGGGTCATTACCGGCCTTGAACTGGATCCACTTCTGGCCGATACCGTCCTGGGAGCCGCTTTTAAAACCTATCTGGAAATCGCCGGGGTGGGTGGTTTTCAGGGAAAAATGCAGCTTGGCTTCGGGGTTGTCGAACGCGGTGAGGTTAAAGCCATCACGCGCAGTCAGGCCCATGCCGAACCAGCCCTTGCCGGTGGATTTCAGGTGCAGGGCCGAATTGCCCTCTTTGTTATCACCGTTCTCCAGGGTCAGGGTTTCGTCCCACAGGAACAGATCACCGCTGACGCCAAAGGCAAATTCACCGGCATTCTTATGCGCCGGAGTCTCGGTATAGATACCGAAATTGCCAAACTCGGGCGCTTGCAGGGCGATGCTTTCGCTCAGGTAGATATTGTCAAAGGCAATTTCCATGGGCTCGGCCGGGCCGGGGCCGAAGACGCTGAAAAAGGTTTTGATGGTTTCAAAATCCAGGTTGCCGAATTTGCTCAGCGGGATAGCCACATGGTGCCACTCGCCATCGCGCACCAGGCCGTACTGGTCGCCGCCCTCATAAAAATCCACCTTGCCATCGCCACCCGAGGTGCTGGCCATGCCGATGCTGAAATTGCCGGGGGAACTGGTTTTGATATCCAGGTGCAGGTAGCCATGCTGGTAATTGCGCATGTTGTAGTCCTTGTGCAGCAGGCCCATGCCCCACCAGTCGCCGGGCGCGATGGAATAGGCCAGGGCGCCGCTGCCCTCGGAGGGCGTGGTGGCAATATTGGTCATATTGTTCCACACATACAGATTGGTGCGGTCGCCCCAGTTCAGCTCATTGAGTACCGGCGTGGTTTCCGTGCTGATGCCGAAATTGCCGCTCGGCAGGTCGTCGTTGGCCACAGACAGCTCAGTGTGCTCATTGGCGTAGAGACGCACATAGTCCACATACATCCGGGCCGGGAAAGGCGCGGTGATCTGCGCGGGGTCGGTGATCTCCACAAAGTTCCAGCCACCCACGGCGAGGTTGAGGATGATCGACGCCGGGTTGTCGCGCAGTTCCGCCATATTGGCGTCGGTGATTTCCATGGTGAAATAAGGATTGTTATCCACGCTGATGGTGACATGGGTGGGCGTCCACTCCAGCCTGTAGGTGTGGTAGTCCTCATAGAAATTGGCAGGCAACTGGGTAGATTGTGCAAAGTCAGCCTGTAGCCAATCACTCCAGGTGCCCGATTCGTGCCACCAGTGCACAGCGGCGGATACGGACTTGTTGACCGTGCCGTCCAACTGCGCGGAGCGATAACCCGCCTCAAGGATGTCCCACTCGCCGGATTTGGGCCAGCCGTCCAGGCCAAAGTTGGTGCCCAGCATCCAGAATGCCGGCCACAGGCCGTTATCCACCCGCGGCAATTTGATACGCGCCTCCAGGGTGCCAAAGCGGAAGGACATGCGCCCATTAGTATGCAGCCGTGCCGAGGTGAACTCCCGACCCTCATAGGCTTCGCGCCGGGCCTCGATAACCAGCTTGCCATCTTCTATATAGGCGTTTTCACTGCGCGCGGTGTAATACTGCAATTCGCCATTGCCGTTGCCATCGCCACCGACCTTATAGGACCAGATGGAATGGTCGATCCGCGTACCGTTAAATTCATCCGCCCAGAGTGGAGTAGGTGTTTGTGCAAAGCTGGTAGGGGGACATAGCAGAACACCCAGCGCCAGTACGCCGGGCATGAATAACCGCAAGGGAGTTTTCATGGTAATACCTGCGAAATTATGGTTATTGGTTTTGCATGAGTCATGCTTGAACGTCTCTCGGGGCCTGCGGGCCCTGAACCGGGCGGATAGCTCCGCCAGGCCGAAAGAGTTTCACTCCAATTTCCATCCGCAGCGTTCGCCTGAGCGTGCAAACCCGTATTTTTCAGGTTTGCCTGGTGTGTACCATCCGAACACAACCGCCATCCAGACCGATAAAACAGTAATGTCCGCCACCGGTGTCCCACTTTGGGTATTTACAGGTATAACTGGGAATACCAGGTGCGGAACAAGTTAACCCAGAATGATATGCGGAATAAAACGCGAGGAATCCTTGGTAATCAAGGTGGCATCTTCACGGATACAGATACCGGCGGCACTGTCACCGACCACCCAGCTGCCGAGCATGGTGTAGGTATCCTGCCCACGCTGGTGGTCGCAGAACTTCGGCAGGGGTTGCAATGCCTGGCGGATATAGCGTCCGTCGCTGTAAGGCCCCTGCGCCGTCACCCTATCGCCCGCGGCGGTGATCATCTCCACATTGGCCCCCTCCCGTGAGAATAAGGGCTTGCGTACCCATCCCGGCCCCATGGGCTCGCTGCGCGGGGTTTCAAAAAAGGCGGGCAGCAAGTTGGGGTGATTAGGATAGCGCTGCCATAACAGGGGCAGTATGCCCTTGTTGGAGAGCAGCATTTTCCAGGCCGGTTCAATGAACTGGGTTTGGCTGGATTGGATCACCGACGCGAAATCCTCACGCACCATAAACTCCCAAGGGTAGAGCTTGAACAGGCCGGCCATGGCAGTACCCTGCTCATCCACCAACTGGCCATTCAATTCGCCGATGTCTTCCAGGGCGATATAGCGATTCTCCATTCCCACCTGGGTGGCCAAATCCATCAGATAGGCTACGGTTCCCTTGTCTTCAACACTGTCGCGCACACTGGCAAAGTAAAACGGCTGGGGCAATGCCAGCTCAGCAAAGGCCTGTTCAAGTTTGTCTTGCAGCGAGTTGAACTGGTCGGCCTGGGCCGGGAGCTTGCCGCTGCCGATCTGCTCCTCCAGCCATACCCACTGGAAAAAACCGGTTTCAAACAGCGAGGTGGGCGTGTCGTAATTCAGCTCCAGCAGTTTCGCGGGGCCATTGCCATCGTAGACAAAATCCATGCGCCCATAGAGGTGGGGCTCGCCCCTGTTCCAGGAATTCCAGATATAGCTCCAGAAATCGCGCGGAATATCGAGCAGGGTCAGCATTTCCTCGCTGCGGGTAATATCGCCCACCATGTCCATCACCATCTGGTGCAGCGCTTCGGTGGGTGTTTCCAGATCCTCCTCTACCTGACGCAGGCTGAACTGGTAATAGGCGGTTTCATCCCAATAGGGCTCACCGTCAAAGGTATGAAATAAAAACCCGACTTCCTCAGCATGCGCGCGCCAGTGGGCGCGCTCCTCGATGGCGACACGCTTCATAAATCAGCCGCCAAAGCCGGTCGCCGGGGCACGCATGGCGGCCTGCTGGCCAAAACCGCCGCGGCGCACCACCTGGCCTACCTTGGGCTGCACCTGAGAGGGGCGCAGGGTAATCGGGCCAATGCCTTTCGACACCGGCTGGTTGGTGGCAGTGCGGAAAGTGCTGCGATCATCGCGGGATTTGTACAATGGCTGGCTGGGAATGGCGCGCTGGTTCCTCGCCTGCAGGTTTTGCGCATTAGCGCCCCCCATCAGTTGGCCCGCCAGGAATCCCATCATCATCGGCATAAACACACTGCCACCGGATGTCGTTTGATAAGGGGCTGTTTCACATTGGCCAGCACCAAAGTCAGCTTCACACTCCTGCTTGTTCAGATACTTGGGCGCTACTTGCGGGTGCAATGCCTGGGCAGCGGTATAGTCAGACTCACACTGTTCAGCACTGACCACCAGGGATTGGGCACACTCTGTCGGGCTGGAGAACACCACGGCAGACTGCTCGCGGTCTTCACCGCACCCGGCCAGCATCAGGGTGGTTGCCGGCACCATCAATACCAAAGCGGCTTTTTTACTGCGTTTCATGGTCTTGCTCCACTCTCTCAATCGATTAATAGGTCATGCAGGCAGCGTTGAGCATACCAACGGCAATAGCGGCTGCACCGGAAAAGGCACCGGCGGCAACTTCCCCCTGGGTGATACGCTCCGGCAATTGTTTCAGGCTAAAGCGCAACACCACAAACGTCAGCACTTGTACCACCAGGGCAACTGCGCCCCAGATCGCACAATCCACCAGAGACAGCGAGTTGGTGATTGCACTGGACAAGGGCCAGGCAAAACCGATCAGCGCACCGCCAAAGGCCAGGGCCGCAGAGGTGTTATTAGCGCGAATCAATGCCAGTTCATCCTGCGGCGTTACCCAGGTGTAGACACGGATAAATATAAGCAGAAGGACGATGGCCAGGGCGAAATACGCCAGGAAAGCCGGCAGGCCAGCCAGGGAGGAGAGTGTGGTTTCAAGCATGGTAGATCCTTATGGGTGATGTTAACCGGCAACGACAATGTTAAGGCTATTCTGAGTGGGGGCGATTCTGACATAAAAAGCAGGCTCTCCATACCTGCGTACCTGGAATCTTCCGGCTTATAAACAATCGAGGGCGAATCGACTATTTTTGTGCAGCACATATAACCAACAGTACTTTATAGAAAAATTTTAATACCCCACCATCTTGCACTTGCGCAATATTCAACCTAGACTGTCATCACTCAAATTCCGATAACTGGTTCACATTTTTATGCTCAAGCAAGTGTCCATCGCGGTCTCCTTCTTTCTCGCTGCCAATGCCAGTGCCCTGAGTATCGACCTGGGTCCGGCAACGGGTTATAACATTTTCGTGAAGGAAAACTTCCAGCAACCAGGCGCTGATTCCCACGGCAAAATTGCTGTTGGCGGCAACGCCGATATCGGCCAATTCGACGTAGCGGTCAACCACGATCCCAGCTACTACCACTCAGGTCCCCAACTGTGGACTGACCCCAATGTGTACGATGACGTATTGGTCGTGGGTGGCAACCTGAAAACCACCGGTTGGGGCAATATCAAAGGCAACGCGATTGTAGGCGGCCAGGTGGTGTCCGGCTCCAATCCCAACTCTGCCAAAGGCACCATTACGTACGGCAACCCGATCGATTTTGAGGCGGCCTTTGATTACTTTGATGACCTTTCTGCCACCCTGGCAGGATTGGACAATACAGGTTCTATCAACTTCCTGTACAACAACTGGATCCAGTTGGACGGCACCAGTGATGCGGATCTCTATGTTGCCAATATCACCGGCCTGGTGCTGAAAAATGCTACCGACCTGACCGCCCCCGGCCTGACCCAGACCGATACCCTGGTGATCAACGTCAGCGGCAAAGATATCCACTTTGACTCACTCAACTACGGTATCCGCGAGCACTTTGCCGCGCTGGATTTATCGCCCAGCAATATCCTGTTCAATTTTTACGAAGCGGAAAAATTGACCTTCGACTACGGTGGTTTCCGCGGCAATATCCTGGCACCCAATGCTGACTTTACCTTCTACTCAGGCGACCTGAGTGGCCAGGTGATTGTGAAGTCCTGGACCGCTGGCTGGGGCGCACAAGCCAACCTGTGGGATGGTTTCTTCGATCCCTACGGTTCTGACGAGCCAACACCACCCACCGTGGAAGTCGCTGAATCGTCTGGCTGGGCCTTGTCACTGATTGGTATTTTCGGTTTGATCATGCTGCGTCGCCGCAACCTGCAAGCCAAAGCCTGATTTCCACACTTATCCAAAAGCCGCTTTTCGACGACCTCGAAAAGCGGCTTTTTTTATACTGCCAATGTTGACTACACTTCCCTGACCCATTTCCGCTTGCCCACGCAAGCTTCACCCAGCCTCAGGGATTTCTATGAAAGTCGATAATATTCTGCAAACCATTGGCAATACACCGCACGTGCGCATCAACCAGCTGTTTCGCAGCGATATTGAAGTCTGGATGAAAGTGGAGCGCTTTAATCCCGGCAGCAGCATCAAAGACCGTATTGCCCTGGCTATGATCGAAGAGGCCGAAACCAAAGGCCTGATCGATAAGGATACCGTTATTATCGAGCCCACTTCCGGTAATACCGGTATAGGCCTGGCCCTGGTGTGTGCCGTTAAAGGTTACCGCCTGATCCTGACCATGCCCGAGTCCATGTCGATCGAGCGCCGCAAATACATGAAAGCCCTGGGTGCTGAGTTGGTGCTCACCCCCAAGGAATTAGGTATGGGCGGCACCATCGCCAAGGCCAATGAGCTGCTTGCTGAATACCCCAAAAGCTGGATGCCGCAACAATTTAATAACGCCGCCAATGTTGAGGCCCACCGCAATACCACAGCCCGGGAAATCCTCGCCGACTTCCCCGAGGGGATTGATTACCTGATTACCGGTGTGGGTACCGGCGGCCATATCACCGGCTGCAGCGAAGCACTCAAACAGCATTTCCCGCAATTGCAAACCTATGCCGTGGAACCGGAAAAATCACCGGTCATCAGCGGCGGCCAGAAAGGCTTGCACCGTTTGCAAGGCATAGGTGCCGGTTTTATTCCACAAATCCTCAACAGGGATACCCTCGATGGCACACTGTTGGTCAGCGAGGAAAGTGCATTTGATATGGCGCGGCAATGTGCGCTGAAAGAAGGGATTTTTGTCGGTATTTCCTCGGGAGCCAGCCTTGCTGCAATCGCCCAAAAGCAAGCTGATATGAAACCCGGTAGCCGCGTGCTGGTATTCAGTTACGATACCGGCGAGCGCTATTTGTCGATTGAGGATTTGTTTTAATTATTGTCACTCGCACTTAACCAAAACCCGGTCGTCGGTATTAACACCAACGACCGGACTCCGGTTTCCATCTGAAAAACGCGCCCTATTCCACCGCAACCACAACGACCGATTTAGCAGGCAGCTCCAGCGACAATTTGCCATTCACGGCTTTCGCAGAATAACTCACCGGCTTGATCGCATTGGGATTGGCAAAGGTGTTATGCGCATCCATCGCTGTCGCTGTCAGCAACTGGCCACTCACCCCGCTGGCAGTTACACCAGGTAATGCAAGCGCTACCGTCTCGGCCTGGTTGGGATTGGCATTGACCAGGGCCAGGTACACTTTGCCATCCTTACCGCGCGCGGCTGAAGCGCTGATCGCCGGCACGGAGGATTTCCCCAAACGGTATTGGGACACTTTTTTCAAGCTGACAGGCAGCGATGTTGCATCCTGGAAGGGTACATACATCTTGTACGCATAGTAGGTGGGCGTCAGGATCATTTTTTCCTTATCGGTCAAAATCATGGCCTGCAACACATTGACCATCTGCGCAATGTTGGTCATGTGCACCCGATCTGCATGCTTGTGGAAAATATTGAAGTTAAGTGCCGCTACCACCGCATCGCGCAAACTGTTCTGCTGGTAAAGGAAACCGGGATTCTCGCCCGCTTCCACGTCGTACCAGGTGCCCCACTCGTCCACATAGAAGCCCACTTTTTTCTCGGGATCGTTTTTATCCATGACTTTTTTGTTGTTGACGATAAAGTCATCCATGCGCAGGGTATTCACCAGCGTAGACATCCACTCCGCCTCCGGGAAGCCGATGGCCGCACCTTTCTTATCCCATTTACCCGTGGGCAGGGTGTAGTAGTGGAAACTAACGGCATCCATTTTCAAACTCCAGTTGGGTTTGACATTGGCGGTCAGGTGGGCAGCCCAGCTGGTGTCTTCGGTATGGCCGCCGCTGGCAATCAATTTGGGTGCATTGTGGGCAGGGGCCTTCAGGAAAGTCGCGTAGTGGTTGTACAGGTTGGTGTAGTACTCGGGCGTCATATTGCCACCGCAGCCCCACGCCTCATTACCAATTGCAAAATACTGGACCTGGAAGGGTTTATCGCGGCCATTTTTACGGCGCAATTCCGCCAGGGTTGATTTACCCTCCGCCGTCATATATTCCAGCCATTCGGCCATTTCCTGGGGCGTTCCGGTGCCCAGGTTGCCATTCACATAGGCTTCAGCCCCCAGAATCTCCACCAGGTCAAAAAACTCGTGGGTCCCCACGGCATTATCCTCTTCCACGCCCCCCCAGTTGGTATTGACCTTCACCGGGCGCTGGTCGCGCGGGCCTATGCCATCACGCCAGTGGTATTCATCCGCAAAACAGCCACCGGGCCAACGCACCAGGGGCACGTTAATATCCTTGAGCGCACCCACCACGTCATTGCGCCAACCGCGGGTGTTGGGGATGCCGGACTCCGGACCAACCCACAGTCCTTCATAAATACCTCGTCCCAGATGCTCGGCAAATTGGCCATAGATGTTCTTGTTAATCACCGGACCGGATTTGGTGGTATCTATGGTGATGTGGGTATTGGCGAAGCTGCCGATGCTAAAACTCAAGCCAAGTGCGGCGATGAGGGGTTTCAAACGGCGCATGGGATTCTCCTTTGTTGTTATCGGGAATTTTTATCAAACGTGAAACCGTGGGAGAATACAGGCCATAAGATATTATTGTCCTACAATTTAACCTATTTTTACGGTTATCCCGGGTATCAGTTAAGCAGGACAAATTCGCCGCCCCGGCAACCGCTGGGGCGGCGAATCAGTCAAGAGAAAAGACTATTTAACTATCAGGGTCGGACGCTGATAGACCTGCTCGATGTCGCGATTGAACGCTGTGAATTCATCGGCATAAAAGGCCTGGAAGTCCTCCAGGGTGCCATTGTTGATATTCTCCGGGCGGTTAGCAGGCACCCAATAATGGGGAACCTGGGTGCCATTGGGGCCAGGAACTCCCTGCGGGGCATTGCGCCATACCAGCAGGAAGGCAATCTCGCGTGCATCCGGATCGGCCTTGAGGCCGGAGATAAGCTTGCGATACCACTGGTTATCATAGAGCCCGGCTTCAATGTCGGGAGCGCGTATACCTATCTCGGAGATCACCGGTATTTTGCCCCGCGCTTCCGCCATGCGGGCAACCAAGGCCGCATTGGCCACCACATTGCGGAACCAGTCAGCGTTGTCCGCCACCGGGCCATAGGTATCAAATCCCAGTACATCCACCCACTCATCCCCCGGATAACGCTCCAGGTAATTGGCCTCGGTCACGTCCCAAAAGTTGTTGGGCGAATAGGCATACAGGAAATTGCGCACACCTTTCACATCGCGCAAATACTCGACGGAATAGCGGAACAATTGCTTGTATTGTTCAGGGGTTGATTGCTTATCTCCCCACCAGAACCAACTGCCGGTATTTTCGTGGTACAGGCGAAAGATGACCGGTATCAGCCGCCCCTGCTCGTCTTTCAGGTTATTGGCCCACTCGGCCACCTGGTCGAGATAGCCATTTAATACCGGGTTATAGGCGCCTCCAGGCAGGGAATCCACAACAGCCGGGGTTTGATCCCAGGAAGTGCCAACGGGCCATACGCCCTTTTGGGTATCGGTTTTTGGATTATCAAAATGCGAGCTCACCGTAATGATGCCCCCGCGCGCATAAGCCTTTTTTACTTGGGCGACAATATCGCCCTCCGCTTTAGGGGCAACAATAGACAGCGTGTCCCAACCATAGACCGCTGCAAAATCACCAACGGCATTAAAGGTATCGGATTGGGTACCATCTGTGCGGGTAATAGTGAGTCCCTGGGTTGTTTCGTGCTGGTGCCCAAACATAATGGAATGTCTGCGCTGCTCCTGCATAAACGCAAACAGGGAACGGGTTTCCATGGTCGCCTGGGAATCGACCAGTTTGACCGTAACAGGTTTGACATCTGCCCTGGATGCCGATGATTTATTAGCGGCGTGATTACAACCCAACAGCGCTATCAGGCAAATGCCCAAGGCAAAGCTCTGCGCAGCCCATGGAAGGCGTGCAGTGGTAATAGTTTTCATTGTTGTCCTCTCGGGATTTTTTACGACTTACTGGCAGGCGATTGCACTCAATCGGCACATTCGCCCAAGACATCAAGATTCGGCGATCTTGTTAATCAGTCATTCCCGGCTGTTGTTATCAGGTTGGCCAAACAAGGTTGGCATTCCAGGACCGGCTTTATACACAGCCAGTGCCTGGAGGATTTATTTGCTTACATTTCTTAGCATTATTCGTCATCTTGCTTTCGCTTAGGGGTGGTAGCGCACACGGATGCCCAGATCAAATGACAGGCGCAATTCGTCCGCCCTTAGCTCCCTGGGGAAAAAACACCCGGAAATATGGGCCTGGCAAAAACTGGCCCCTTCCAACTGGCAATTGCGAAAATCAATACCGCGCAGGTCCGCACCACGAAAATAGGCATCGCGCAGATCCAGGCCATTAGCATCCAGCTCACGCAGATCCAGGCCGCGGAAATCACCACCGCGCAACATATCCGGCTTGACCTCCCCCCGCGCCTTGCGCTGGTTAAATTCGGCTACTTTTTCCGCGCGCAGCAACTCAAACAGGGGATTGCGGTGAACAATAGGTTTGGTCATAGGGGCTCCTTGAAAAACTACAGGCTGGACTATCAAACTATAGTTCATTCCCGCTAGCTTGCCGGCAGCTACCCCGCCACACCCTGCCTATTTTGTTACCTGCCTGATACACCTATAGCCTTTTTTTATACCCGGTTCGGTTGGTTTTTCCAGCGGGCTCGGGTTACACTAATCGACAAGTCGCAATATAGTGACACGCCCAATTACTAATGCTGTTCGTTTGGTTATCCACTCAGAGCCTTTGGGCAGGCAATCCTCGGTCAAACTTATCCCGCAGGGCTATTGTTTCGCTATGAAACAAAACCCAGCGCTATAAAAAGTCTTTCAACTGACTCCCAACAATAAACAGGGTGGCTTCCGGCCATGCCGTTATGAGCCCACAAGGTGCTTCAGTTGAGCTATAAACCTGCTGAGTTGCAGCGCGGCTTTTGCTGCGGCTCGGTGCACTTGAGGAATTGTGAGAATGAGCTTTATCCACGACGACTTCCTGCTCGATACCCAACAGGCAAAAGTGCTCTACCACGAGTACGCCAAGAACATGCCCATCATCGATTACCACTGCCACCTCCCCCCCGAGCAAGTGGGTCAAAACAAGCAATTCCGCAACCTCTATGAAGTATGGCTGGCAGGTGACCACTACAAGTGGCGAGCCATGCGCTCCAACGGTGTCGATGAGCGCTACTGCACAGGCAATGCCAGCGATTGGGAAAAGTTTGAAAAGTGGTGTGAAACGGTTCCCTACACCCTGCGCAACCCCCTGTATCACTGGACCCACCTGGAATTGCGCAAGCCCTTCGGAATCACTGATCGCCTGCTTGACAGCCGCTCGGCAAAACGCACTTGGGATGAGTGTAACGAGTTGCTCGCCACCCCCGAATTCAGCGCGCGCGGCCTGATGACCCAAGCCAATGTGAAACTGGTGTGCACCACCGACGATCCGATTCACGACCTGGCCCACCACAAAACCGTAGCAGCGGATAAATCCTTCAAAACCGCCATGCTGCCCACCTGGCGCCCCGACCGCGCGATGATGGTGGAAGATGCAGAGAGCTACAACAAATACCTCGACCGCCTCGCGATTACTGCCGATATCAACATCAACACTTTTGATGATCTGATCAAGGCCCTGCAAATCCGCCACGATTATTTCCACGAAAATGGCTGCCGGCTGTCTGACCATGGCCTGGAAACCGTTTACGCGGCGGATTACACCGACAGTGAAATCAAAGCCATATTCCTGAAAATCCGCGCGCACAAGCAACTCGACGCGGTGGAAATCGAGAAATTCCAATCCGCCATGATGGTGGAGTTTGCCCTGCAGGATCACGCCAAAGGCTGGGTGCAGCAATTCCACATCGGCGCTATCCGCAACAACAACCCGCGCCTGTTCCGCACCCTGGGCCCGGATACCGGTTTTGATTCCATTGGCGATCACAACTACGCAAAGCCTCTGGCAAAATTCCTCGGTCGTCTGGACGACCAGAACAAGCTGGCCAAAACCATCCTGTACAACTTGAACCCACGCGATAATGAAATGATCGGCACCATGATCGGCAACTTCCAGGATGGCTCTGCCGCGGGCAAGATCCAGTTCGGCAGCGGCTGGTGGTTCCTCGATCAAATGGAGGGTATGACTCGCCAGATCGAAGCCCTGAGCCAGCTGGGTTTGCTGAGCCGCTTTGTGGGTATGCTCACTGACAGCCGCAGCTTCCTCAGCTATTCGCGCCATGAGTATTTCCGTCGCATCCTGTGCGGTATCTTCGGCCGTGATATGGTGAAAGGCCTGGTACCTGACGATACCCATATGGTGGGTAAAATGATCCAGGACATCAGCTTCAACAACGCCAAAAACTACTTTCCGTTTGTGGTACCCGAATAAGTATTTATTGGCGAGCTTACAACAACCGAAAAACCCGGCATCTGCCGGGTTTTTGTATTTACCCCTGAGGTATGCGTGAATCAATCCTCACTGGATATTTTTCTATTTGCGTTGCGTATTACCGCGCCTACATTTGCCTTGATGTTTTTGGGTATGGCCCTGGTCAGCCTGGGTTGCATGAGCAGTCGCTTTATCAAAGGCGCCAATCAGCTTGTCTATAAGCTGGGATTGCCATTAATACTCTTTACCACCTGTGCCAGTGCCAATTTGCACATCGGCGAAAAACTCAACCTGTTAATCGCCTTTGCCTTGATGACATTCATTGTGTTCGGCGGCAGCTGGTTAACAGCGCTATTGTGCAAACAGACAGACGATGCGGGAGTGATTGTACAAGGCGCTTTTCGCGGCAACCTGGTGATCCTGGGGCTGGCATTTGCCGTCAATGCCTATGGGGAGCGCGGGATGGCCATGGCGACCTTGCCAGTGGCCTTTACCGTTGTGATTTACAACGTACTCTCGGTATTTATTCTGGATCGCAACAAAAGCTGGGCAGGAACCTTCAAAGGCATTATTACCAACCCGCTGATCCTTGCGATTGCCGCCGGCTGGCTTTACAACCTGAGCCCCGCCACTTTTCCGCAGGCAGCCCAGGAAAAAACACACCTGATTACACAATTCGTGTTGCCACTGGCCCTGGTGTGTATTGGTGGCAGCTTGAATGGTCGCCGGTTGGTTTTTTTTGATGGAGCCTCCATCATCGCCAACCTATGGAAGCTGGTGCTGTCGCCGCTCATCGCCTGTGCATTGGGTATTGGGCTGGGCGTGCAGGACGAGCTGCTGGTGATTTTGTTTTTATTGGCAGCTGCCCCGACTGCCGCCGCGAGCTATGTGATGGCAGAAGCCGCAGGAGCCAACGGCAAACTCGCCGCGACTATCGTGGCACAAACCACATTCCTGGCGCTGTTCAGCGTTACCCTGGGGCTGATGATGATTTCCCACCTACAGTAAACCAGGATTCACGCAATCCCTGAAACGGCGATTCATAAATAAAAACATGACCTGCCTGGGGCTGTTGCTGAAGCTGCTCATCGGACAATCCCACCCTCGCACTGGTCACCGCCAGAAAATTTAGCTGCTCACCGCCCAAAGCGACGCAAGTTGGCTGGGTCACCGGCATGGACAACTCAAAATCCAATTTGCCATCAGGTGCATAACGGCGCACACGGCTGCCACCCCACTGCGCATTCCACACATAACCCTGCGCATCGACACAAGCCCCGTCAGGCTCAACACCGGGCTCGGTTTCAGCAAAGATGCGCCCGTTCGACAAGCGGCCATACCGCACATCAAAATCATAAACACGAATCTGATGCGTAGGTGAATCAGCGTGATACAAACGGGAAGAATCAGGACTCCAGCAGAGCGCGTTGGATATACGCAACCCGGATAAATGCCGGCTTGTCTGCAAATGCCGGTCAAGGCAATACAAGCCTGCGGACTGGCCTTCGGCCTGCTCAACCAAAGACCCCATCCAGAAGCGCCCCTGGCGGTCGCAACGACCATCGTTGGAGCGATTGCCAGGAATACCGGCCTCAGGCCTTGCAATCCACTCCACACTGCCAGTGTCCGGCTCAAACCAGGCAAAACCTGATGCAAATGCGGCGAGCAAACGCGAATCACCGTTTACAAAGGCAAAACACGCCAGGCGTTCAGGCAACGGCCAGGTATCCAGGCGGTCTGACAACAAGCGATAACGGTACAAGTGGCAGCCATGAATATCCACCCACCAGAAACATTGATCCCGGTGATTCCACTGGATACCTTCGCCAAGCAGATTAGCGCAAGGCACTACACAACAGAGTGAAAGTGTATTCATTGGTGTGACCTATCACTAACAAAAACGCCCCTACATGGGGCGCTTTTGTTGGTTACTGAAGACGCTTGAGCTTACCACCATGTGGCATAGATCGCAGCCAAAATCAGCACAACACCCACCGAGGCAATATTAAAACCGGAGGTAGTTTTGAAACTGATGTCATCGAGGTGGATAGCATTACTCTGCTCTTTCGCTCCACCCAAATAGGTAACCAGTGCCGCCAATACACAGCAGAGAATAAATACCAGGCCAACACGATCCATAAAGGGCACTTCCGGCAGGAAGACTTTAAATGACCAGGAAAGAACAACCGAGGCGATTGCCGCTACCAATGCAGAGTTGGCATTGGCTTTCTTCCAGAAGAAACCAAACAGGAAAATAACCACAATACCCGGGGTGAAGAAACCCGTGAACTCCTGAATAAACTGGAATGCCTGCTCGGATTGTCCAACCAGGGGCTTGGCCAGAACAATAGCAATCAACATGGCTGCAAATGCCGTCAATCGACCCACAAAAACCAATTTGTGCTCCGACGCCTCTTTATTAATGAGCTTCTTGTAAATATCCATCGTGAAAATAGTGGAAATACTGTTACTCATGGAGCTGAGCGAGGAGGCAATTGCAGCCACCAGTGCGGCAAAAGCAATGCCCAGTAAACCATGGGGTAAAAGTTTCATCATTTCCGGATAAGCCTGGTCAGGTTTGCTTAATTCCGGTGCTAAAACAACGGCACAGATACCTGGGAGCACCACAATAATTGGCACAAACAATTTGATATAGGCTGCAAATGCCATCCCTTTTTGCGCTTCCTGGATACTCTTGGCGGCGAGTGCGCGCTGGATGATGTATTGGTTAAACCCCCAATAGCTGATATTCATAATCCAGAGGCCGCCAATCAATACTGAAATCCCCGGCAAATCCATATAGATCTTGTCGTAGTTGGGGTTGTCCGACGAAATAATCATGTCAAACTTTTCGGGAGCTTTTTCCAGCAAGGTGCTAAAGCCTTCGATAACACCATTGCCCCCCGAAATCTGGTTAAGTGCCAGATAGCTGACAAACAGCCCGCCCAACACCAGCATGATGACCTGGATAATATCGGTCATGGCAACCGCTTTCAGGCCACCGTAAATCGAGTAAACCATCGAAAACAATACCAGGAAGACCATGCCATAAAGCATATCAACCCCAAGGAATTGCGAGATTGCCAGAGACCCTAAATACAATACTGATGTGAGGTTTACAAAGGTGTACAGCGCCAGCCAGAAAATTGCCATGATGGTGCGCACGCGACCGTCATAGCGGTTTTCCAGGAACTGCGGCATGGTGTAAATACCGCGCGCCAGAAAAATCGGCAGGAAATATTTGGCAATAATAATCAAGGTGATTGCCGCCATCAGTTCATAGGCCGCAATCCCCATACCTATGACATAGCCGGAACCCGACATACCGATGATTTGTTCGGCGGAAATATTCGCCGCAATCAGCGATGCACCTATCGCCCACCAGGGCAAGGATTTACTGGCAAGGAAATAATCACTGGCATCTTTTTCATGCCCTTTTTTCTCTCGGGAGACCCAATAGGCAACAAAAATCAGAATGACGGCATAAAGCCCGAATACCGTCAGGTCAAGAGCATTTAAATGCATGGATGTACCTCTAGCTTGAAGTTATCAGTTGTAGTGATATGTGTTGATTATTCTCGTAGCACGCTTGCTGATTTTTCACACTCGCTACAAACATTCACCCGCCGAAGCGGGTGAATGCAAAGTCAGGAAAACGGTGCGATTTATCTTTCTTTATATTCTGCCGCCGTCAATGACGAACTCTTGGGCAGTAATCATGGCTGCATCATCAGCTGCTAAAAACAGGGCCAATTTGGCCACATCGTGGGCACCCAGACGTTTTTTCAGGCACACACGCTTCATCAACTCGTGTTCTTCCTCTACGGATAGCCATTTCTCCAATTGTTTGGGAGTCGCTACCCAACCGGGCAATATCGCATTAACGCGGATATTGTCCTCGCCAAAATCCGTCGCCAGGGATTTGGAAATCCCCAGGATTCCGGCCTTGGCCGTGATATAACTGGCCAGCTGTGGCGGCGCCCATTCGGTGTTGATGGAGCTGATATTGATAATCGAACCACCACCCAGGCGCGCCATCATCGGCTGTACCGTCTGCGCCGCAAAAAACGCAGGGTGAAGGTTAACGGCCAAACCGCGATACCAGAGCTCTTCGCTCAAACTGCGCGTGTCATAACGCTGGTCATTGGCGGCGTTATTAATCAATACCCGAATATCGCCCTGCTCGGCACCAGCCGCCACAATAGTCGCTTTAAGGGCACTTATATCACTCACATCGCAATGCCTGTACCAGGGACGGCGATACCCTTTGGCAACCAGCTGGTCACACAGGCTGAGCGCTTCGGCATCATCCAGGTCAACAAAGGCTACCTGCGCGCCCTGCGCGGCAAAGGCTTCCACAAGCGCCGCGCCAATACCCGTTGCACCGCCCGTGATAAACACACTAGCGTTTTCCAGGCTGGGGTAGCGCGTATAACCCTGATGAGGGGAATAGCTGTACATGATCTGGTCTCTCTCGCTCGGCTGCTCAATCACATCTAGACACTCAGTGTAGACCCGAGCGCTATCTGGGTTTGACCAAAGAACGATTGATCAGATCCATGACCTCCACCAGCAGTACTTTTACCGCTGCAGCCGCCTGCTCCCTCTCACCGGCACAAATCGCATCATAAATACGCTTATGATCCTCGTAGTTGGCTGCAAGTACCCCTTTCAACTGGTTGGTACTGGCAATACTCACACGCAAAGCCACCTGGATGAAATCGCGCAGCTGATAGAAGAAGCGATTGTTGCTGGCACTGAGAATGGCGCAGTGGAATTCAATGTCCGCCACCAGCGGATCATCCTGGCCTTCATCGGCCTTTTTCATACGCGCCAGGGCATCGCCAATCGCCTTGATACGCGGGCCATCACTCGCGTTCTCTGCCGCTAATGCAGCCGCCTCCGGCTCAATGGCCATACGCAATTGGGTGAACTCGCGCAGCAACTCCAGCGAAGGACGTGCATTGAGCGTCCAGCCAAGGACATCAGCGTCAAACATATTCCAGTGGGTACTGGGCATTACCCTGATCCCCTGGCGCGGGCGCGATGCGATCAGCCCCTTGGCTGTCAGCATCTTCACTGCCTCACGAGTGACACTGCGGCTAATGTTGAACTGTTGTGATAACTCCGCCTCGGTAGGGAAGGATTTATCAATGGCGTATTGACCTTGCACAATTGCCGCACCCAGTTGATGGGTGAGCTGGTGCGTTAAATTGCGTCCCGTATCCAGCATAGTTATTGAGCCTATTTATATTATATATATGTCAAGAATCCTACAAGTGATTTTTACGTCTGTGGAGAAACAGGGATTCCGAGGTATCTGACCATTTGTTGTGTCCAAAAAACAAAACCCGCGCTCCCTCAGGAGCGCGGGTTATTTAACTAGAGCAGACGGGTTTAGTCACGCAAAAATTGCGTCCAAATCGCCGCATGGACGCACAAAAATTACTCGTCGCGGGGATGGACGTTTTCTTCGATAGCCTCCAGGTTGGCATGGCGAACATCCTCGCCATTGACCAGATAGATCACATACTGGGCCAAATTGCGTGCATGATCACCAATACGCTCCAGGGCGCGCAGCGACCACATGATATTCAGCACCCGGGTGATACTGCGCGGGTCTTCAATCATAAACGTCACCAGCTCGCGCATGGCCGTACTGTATTCCATATCCACGACCCTGTCGGTCTGTACAACCGTCAGAGCCATGTCCAGATCAAGGCGGGCAAAGGAGTCCAATGCATCCTGCAGCATACGGGAAACATGGCCACCGATATGGCGCACTTCAATATAACCGCGCGGCGCCAATCCGTCCTTGTGCATAGCGATAGCCTGACGGGCAATTTTGCTCGCCTCGTCGCCAATACGCTCAAGGTCGGTAATGGCCTTGGTAACGGCAATAACCAGGCGCAAATCACTGGCAGCGGGCTGGCGACGAGCCAGGATACGGACACATTCCTCATCAATGGTCACTTCCATATTGTTAACACCGATATCCGCTCGAACTACCTGCTCTGCGCGTTCAATATCAGCATCAATCAACGCCTGGATGGCATCATTAACCTGGCGTTGCGCCATGCCGCCCATTTCCGACAGATGGGTACGAATCGCTTCCAGCTCTATGTTGTATTGCTGGGAAATATGATGGGTATGACTGGTAATATCCATGATCGTGCTGCGCCTCCGCATTAACCGTAACGGCCGGTGATGTAATCTTCGGTTTGCTTTTTACTGGGATTGGTGAAAAGCGTATCAGTCAAATCATGCTCGACCAAATCCCCCATATACATAAACGCTGTGTAATCAGATACCCTTGCCGCCTGCTGCATATTGTGGGTTACGATCACAATCGTGTATTTGTTTTTCAACTCATTAATCAGCTCTTCCACCTTGAGGGTGGAAATTGGATCAAGGGCAGACGCCGGCTCATCCAGCAAAATCACTTCCGGCTCAATCGCAATAGCACGCGCAATCACCAGGCGCTGTTGCTGGCCGCCCGACAGACCGAACGCGTTATCGTGCAACCGGTCTTTCACTTCATCCCAAAGCGCAGCACCGCGCAATGACTCTTCCACCACTTCATCCAGGACACGTTTGGATTTTACTCCCTGCAAACGCAGGCCATAGGCAACGTTTTCATAGATGGACTTGGGAAATGGATTGGGCTTTTGGAACACCATTCCCACCTGGCGACGCAACTCTGCCACATCGACTTTAGGATCATAAATATTGGTGTGCTCAAGCAGTATCTCACCTTCGATACGGCAGGCATCCACCAGGTCATTCATACGGTTGAAACAGCGCAATAATGTGGACTTACCGCAACCGGATGGACCGATAAACGCAGTCACTTTTTTCTCGGGAATTTTCATATTCACGCTATTGAGTGCGCGTTTGTTACCGTAATACAAATCAAGGTTCTTCACCTCAAGCTTGATGGGTTGTGCATCAAGCGCATCTGCCGCAGCAACTGGAGTCATAGTCGTGTGCCTGTAAGTCAATAAGATAAAACGGGATAAGCCAATTAATCCGACGCGCTGCGATATTTTTCTCGCAGGTTATTGCGGATACGAATTGCAGTAATGTTAAGCACAATAATCAGCAGTACCAGCACTAATGCCGTCGCATATACCAGCGGGCGCGCTGCCTCCACACTCGGACTCTGGAAACCGACATCGTATATATGGAAGCCGAGATGCATGATTTTCTGGTCAAGGTGGATATAGGGGAAATTGCCATCAATAGGCAGCGAGGGCGCCAACTTCACCACACCGACCAACATCAGCGGCGCGACTTCACCGGCCGCGCGCGCAATCGCCAGGATCAGCCCTGTCATCATGGCAGGCGTAGCCAAGGGTACGACGACCTTCCACAGAGTTTCTGCCTTGGTAGCACCAAGCGCAAGACTACCCTGGCGAATACTGCTGGGAATCCGCGTCAAACCTTCTTCGGTTGACACTATGACAATCGGTAATGTCAGCAACGCCAGTGTCAGTGATGCCCAAAATAAACCAGGTGTTCCAAATGTTGGGGAAGGCAAGCTCTCAGGGTAGAAGAGCTGGTCGATATTTCCCCCCAGGGTGTAAACGAAAAAACCAAGGCCAAACACACCGTAAACAATCGAAGGAACGCCGGCCAGGTTATAAACTGAAATTCGAATGATTTTGAGCATAGTCCCGTCGCGGGCATATTCGCGCAGATAAATTGCGGCAAGAACACCAAATGGCGACACAATAATTGACATCACCAATACCATGGTAATAGTGCCAAAAATCGCCGGAAAGATACCACCTTCGGTATTCGCTTCGCGCGGCTCATCCGTCATAAATTCCCAGAAGCGCTCAACATACTGCCCCGCTTTTGTGAACACTCCCATGGTATTGGGACGGGTCACACGCACAATATTATCCAATGGAATGGTGATATTTTTTCCATCTGCGGTGCGCACATGTAATTTGTCGCGCTTGGCTAACAACAATATCTCATCGCGATCCTGTTTAACTTGCGAATAGCGCTGTTCCAGTACCGCGCGGCGCTCTGCAAATTCCGCATCGGCAATCACCAGCCGCTCCCTGGTTACACCTTTTAATTCCAGGCGTCTGCGTTCCAGACGCAACTCATCCATTGCGCGATTAATACGGCCAATATCTGTTTTTTCTATCCGATGAATTTGCGCATGCAATTCCAATGCACGTGTTACACGACGATCAAGTTCATCCCAAAAGCTTGCACCTGTCACCTCGACAATGGTTTTATCGCCTTCCTGGATTGCCAGGGGAAAACCATAAAAGTTGCCCCATTCGCGTCGCTCTACCACAATTGCATCGCTGGGGTAAGTCCACTCCCCCATCCCCATTTCCATGAACCAAACAAAATCGCGGCCACTCACATCACGATTTCCCAGTTTGATCAGGTAACGACTCAATAGCTCCTTGCCATCTTCAACCTGATAACCGCCATCACGGGCAACACTGGCAGCGATAATTTCCTCGCGTACAAATTCCCCCATGATTTTCTGTTGCTGTCCATCGCGGTGAACCACTGTGGTCTCAAGAATATCTGCCGGCCAAAAATGACCAAAACCCCGTACCGCAATCAAACCCACAATGCCAATGACCATCACCAGGCTAGCGGCCATGGCCCCGGCATTTAACCAGATCCAGGGCGCGCCGCTGGCAAACCAGCCGGTTTTGCGTCTTGTCAGATTCTTCATAACGAACTTCCGAAAAAATGAGCCGGTGATTAAAGATTACTGTAGCGCTGGCGCAACCGCTGACGCACAATTTCCGCCAGGGTGTTCACCACAAAGGTAAATGCAAGTAGTACCAGCGCCGCCAGGAAGAGCACACGGAAATGCGTACTGGCCACAGCTGTCTCGGGCAACTCCACCGCAATGTTTGCCGAGAGGGTTCGCATACCTTCAAAGATATTGAAATTCACCACCGGGCTGTTACCTGTCGCCATCAATACAATCATGGTTTCACCAACAGCGCGGCCAAAGCCCATCATCACCGCCGAAAAAATACCCGGGCTAGCAGTGGGCAATACCACACCAACAACCGTCTGCCAACGCGTAGCACCTAATGCGAGGGAACCCTGGGTGAGATGCCGGGGCACACTAAAAACAGCATCTTCGGCAATTGAGAAAATAGTGGGGATAACGGCAAACCCCATCACGATACCAACGACCAATGCGTTGCGCTGATCATAGTTAATACCGTTATTGGTAAACCATTGGCGCATGCTGCCATCAAATAACCAGACCTCGGTATGGGCGCTGATAGCGACACAAGCCCAACCGGTTAACACGATAGGCAACATCAGAATCACCGCTTCCCAACCCGCAGGAACCCGCTCGCGAATCATGCCGGGCAAACGGCTCCAGAGATAGCCAACCAACAACATAACCAGCGGTACCGCAACCAGGATGGCAAAAATAGCCGGCAGATGATTTTCTATAAAAGGCGCCAGCCAAAGCCCGGCGAGGAAACCCAAAATGACCGTAGGCAAGGCTTCCATGATTTCGATGGTAGGTTTAACCAGGCCTCGCAACTTGGGTGTCATAAAGTAAGCGGTATAAATTGCGCCCATCACTCCCAATGGAATAGCAAACAGCATGGCAAAAAATGCTGCTTTTATCGTACCCAGGGACAAAGGTACGAAACTCATTTTGGCTTCGAAGCTGTCACTACCGGACGAGGCTTGCCAAATATAGTCCGGTGCTTCGCGTCCTTCGTACCATACCTTTTGCCACAAAGAGCTGAACGATACCTCCGGATGGCGATTCCATACCTCAGCAATCATTAAAGACTGGCTGTCATCCACAATTAAAGCGCGGCTGTTAATGGGTGATATTGCAATGTGACGAATCGCTTTATCACTCAATTTTTCAATGAGTAACGTGCGCTCCGAGGTTGCATAAAATGCGCCCAGATTACCGCGGTCATCGCCGACCCAGAAACCACGGCGGCTGTATTCGGGGCTGACAACGGTAATTGCGCCGGACAAGGCATCAAAATCACGTACATGCTGAACGTGGTACTGGTTATCAGTATCACGCACCAGGAACCATTGGCTGATTTCACCCTTGGCAGTTCCGATAACCAGTGACCCGGTACCCACCAAAAATTCCATGGCGGTAATTGCGGCATCCGATACTTTTACCCCGGCGCGCTGTTCTGCAGCCGCAGGGTTCAGGATATTGAATAAATAGAGTTTGGATTGATCAGAGGCGACAACCAGGTGCCTGCCAGACTCATCAATCTGCATAAACAAGGCGCGCTCACCGGATGGTAATGGTGGTAATGAATACACATCCTGCATCACACGGGTTTCACCGGTTAAAAAATTCTGGCTGCTGGAAAAAGAAGCCAGCAAAATACGTTCATCGGCGGTAACCGCCCCTAACAGGATGCCGCCGTGAATTTCCTGCAATGCCACCAATCGAAGTACAGCACCCTGCTCATCAACCAATAAGGGCGATGACTCCAGGGGATAGGCAATGCCCGGGGTAATTTCACGCTGGTCATTGGGGTAGCTCAAGGCATAACTGGGTTTTAATACCAGAACCTGACCATTGCTGTATCCCAGTGCCACCAATCCACTGGAGGGAATGCTCTTACCAACACTGGCCAACTGTGCGGCCTCGGGAATTGCCATACTGACCTGGGCGCGCGCTTGTTGGCGATTGACATCCCAGAATCGAATATTTCCCTTGGCATCTATAAAAGTTCCCAGCTCTTCGTAGCGCTCAAGTGTCATGTAGGCGATAGATTCCTGCTGTCCATAATGGGTTGCAGGTACATTTTTTTTGATCTCGATTGATGCGCCGCGAAATAAAGGGGCGACTTCTGAAAATAAATAGAAAAAAATCAATCCCAGAGAGAAAACGACAGCAATACCAGCCGCCGTAATTCCATAACGGGAAAATTGGTCTTTAAAGCGGCGAATCTTGCGCAACCGGGTGCGCTGCTCGGCAGTCGGCATCAAACTATTCATTGGCTTGACCGGTATCTTAAGGTTGGACATAGGTGCATTACCTGGCAGCTGTCTGGCGTTGGAATCCTAGCAACACCAGATGACAGTTTTGTTACAAAACCATTCGCACTGTCATAGAACTGCAACACTTTTCTGCAGGCTAAAAAAAACCGCCGAAATCATCGGCGGCTTCCAATAACCAAGCGACAGGCGCTTACTTCTGCAACTCAGCCAATGCTTTTTCAGCCATGGCAGCAGGCAGTGGAATATAACCATCACGCTCTACGGTTTCCTGGCCTTGCTTGGAAAGAACCAGCTTCAGGAATTCCAATTGCAACGCGTCCAGGGGGCGATTTGGGTGTTTGTTGATATACACAAACAGCACCCGTGACAGCGGGTAGCTACCATCCAGGGCATGGGCAGCATCCGGAGTAATAAATTCCTGGCCCTCTTTACGCGCAAGCGGCACCGCACGTACACCGGAGGTGATGTAACCAATACCGGAATAGCCAATACCGTTCAGCGACTCAGACACACCTTGCACTACCGATGCAGAACCCGGTTGCTCGTTGATAGAAGCTTTGAAATCGCCCTTACACAGGGCTTCTTCTTTAAAGTAACCATAGGTACCGGAAACAGCGTTACGGCTGTAAATGGTGAAATCGCGCTTTTCCCAGGCACCGGTCAGGCCTACCTCTCCCCAACGGGTCATATCTTTGGGCGCACCACACTTGCGGGTAGCCGAAAAGATGGCGTCCACCTGGGGAATTGTCAGGCCTTTAATCGGGTTGTCTTTGTTGACATAGACAGCCAAAACGTCAATTGCGACAGGAACAGCGGTGGGCTTGTAGCCATGCTTGGCTTCGAATGACTGGATTTCTTCCGCTTTCATAGTGCGGCTCATGGGACCAAAATTAGAAGTCCCTTCAGTCAAGGCTGGTGGCGCAGTGGAAGAGCCCGCGCCCTGGATCTGGATATTAACGTTGGGATACCACTTTTTAAAATCTTCTGCCCACAGTGTCATCAGGTTGTTCAGCGTATCTGAACCTACAGAGTTAACAGTACCAGAGACACCTGTAGTCACTTTGTACTCAGGCAGTTTGGAATCAACTGCTGCTTGCAGGGCAGCAGCGCATACCAATGAGCTGGCGACAACCAACCCTTTGATTATTTGCTTGGCGTTCATAGAGCGCTCCATTCACAGTAGGTAAAAAACGCGACAGTAAAACGTAATGGGTACAGGATCGCTTGTTGATTCCCGTTACCGCGGGGTGGGCTTGTTCCACCACTGTCGCCACTCTACCCAGCGAATATGACAGTTATATGACCAATACACGCCATGTCACAAAAATGTCGCGAGACTGTCATCTTTACGATTGCTATTGCACGCGCAAAACAAAACACCGCCAACAAGGGCGGTGTTTTTAATTCCAGGAACGCGAATAATCGTTTATTTGACGACCCTTAAGCCCGGTCGCTTGGTAGCAGATTTAATATCACGCGCTGGGCTGGGCGCAGGAGCCGGTGCAGGAGGCGTTGGGGGTTTGGGGGCTTCCTCTGGCTCAAACATCATGCCGCGACCGTTTTCACGGGCATAGATCCCCAAAATGGCATGACAGGGAATAAACAAATGGTTTGCAACACCGCCAAACCGGGCACTGAAAGAGAGTGTGAGGTTATCCATCACAAAATCGCTGACCGCCGAAGGCGCAATATTCAGAATGATTTGACCATCTTTATTGACGTGCTGCTGGGGAACACGCGTTCCCTCAATATGGGCATCAACCAAAATATGCGGGGTACAGTTATTGTCCACAATCCACTCGTAGAGCGCTCGGATGAAGTAGGGACGACTGGAGGTCATGGACATGAAACTTACCTTCTATCAAACAACGGGGGCTGGCCAGAATAACAACATCACCCTTAAAACAAAACGGGCGACTTGCGTCGCCCGTTAGTGCTCATCTGCTGACTAGTGAATATCACGCCAGAACTCGCGATTCAGGAAGTAGACAAAAATGAACAATATCACCAGGAAGCCTAAAACCCAGTAGCCGATCTGCTGGCGCTTCACGGCAACAGGCTCTGCCACATATTCCAGGAAGTTCACCAAGTCGTATACAGCCTGATCGAACTCCTCGGTCGACAAACTGCCCTTGATCTTACCTGGCTTGAGGGCACCGCAGTGCTCATCCATTTCAATCTGGCCAACCTCGTTACGCAAGGCACCGCCATGGTGATTCAGCTTTGGACCAGCACCGCACTCCAACAGGCCTTGTGGGCCAATCAGGACATGGGGCATACCCACATTGGGAAACACACGGTTATTCACACCAAAGGGCCGTGTGTCATCTTTGTAGAAGTTGCGCAGGTAGGTGTACAGCCATTCCGGGGAGCGCGAACGGGCCACCAGGCTTAAATCCGGAGGAACTACACCAAACCAGACCTTGGCATTTTGCGGACGCATGGCAATCTCCATTAACTCACCGATGCGTTGATCGCCAAAGATCAGGTTCTGCTCAGCCAGCTCATGCGGGATATCCAGGTCATCTGCCACTCTTTCATAACGGGAGAATTTGGCAGAGTGGCATCCCATACAATAGTTGACGAAATACTTGGCCCCGCGCTGTAAAGATTCCTTGTTCTTAAGGTCAGGAACCATTTCATCACAGGGGATACTGCCGCACGCAAAAGCACCTTCAGCCGCAACAGCCTTAATGGGTACTACCGTCAGGATGATAAACAGGGCCAAACCGGCAAATACCAGGAGTTTGGGCAACCCCTTATCCTGTGTGCGGCTAGGCTCAACCAGGTCTTTGTCACGCGTAGCCAGCTTGGGCAGCACAGCAAAAATAATGGCCAGGGCAAACGTGAGGATGTAGAGCAACACGGGAATATCATTCGTGCCCAGGTAATCAATACCCATCCAGGCAAAAATCACAGCAAACACACCACACAGCACCCATGAAATCTTGGAGGTAGCTTTTTCCGGGCTGGTCGTTGTCCATACCGGCATGGTGAGGAAGTAGGCGAAATAGAATGCCGTAGCAATCTGCGACAGGAAGGTCCTGCCATCCGTCGGCGATTTAACCCCTAAATAACCAAGCACCACGAACATAGCCGCAAAGGTAATCAGCATGATGCGCGGGATATGGCCGCGATAGCGCATGGATTTCACCTTGCTGCGATCCAACCAGGGCAGCACAAACAAGAGGGCAATGGCTGCCCCCATGGCAATGAAACCTAACAGTTTAGCGGTGAGCACCAGTGGGCCCAGCTCAATTTGCAGGGTTACGGCGCGCAGCACCGCATAGAAAGGGGTGAAATACCATACGGGCGCAATATGGGTTGGGGTTTTGAGGTTATTAGCCTCCTCGAAGTTGGCGTACTCCAGGAAGAAGCCCCCCATCTCCGGCATAAAGAAAATCACGAAACAGAAGGCAAACAGGAATACCGTTACGCCCACAAGGTCGTGTACGGTGTAGAAGGGATGGAAGGGAACGCCGTCGCGAGGAATACCGTTCTCATCTTTGTTCTTCTTGATTTCAACCCCATCCGGGTTGTTGGAACCCACTTCGTGCAACGCCAGGATGTGCATCACAACTAACGCCAGCAACACGATGGGCAAGGCAACAACGTGCAGGGCAAAGAAACGGTTAAGAGTAATGCCGGAAATCAGGTAGTCACCGCGAATCCACTGCACCAGGTCTTCACCGATCACAGGGATCGCACCAAACAGGGACACAATTACCTGGGCGCCCCAATAGGACATCTGCCCCCATGGCAACACATAACCCATGAACGCTTCAGCCATCAGTACCAGGTAAATCACCATACCGAAGATCCACACCAGTTCGCGTGGCGCTTTATAGGAACCGTACATCATGCCGCGGAACATATGCAGATAAACCACGACAAAGAATGCAGATGCTCCGGTTGAGTGCATATAACGGATAATCCAACCGTAATCCACATCGCGCATGATGTACTCAACCGACGCGAATGCACCTTCAGAGGAGGGAACGAAGCTCATGGTGAGCCAGATACCGGTGACCAGCTGGTTCACCAGTACCAACAGAGAAAGCACACCGAAGAAATACCAGAAGTTAAAGTTTTTGGGCGCGTAGTACTTGCCCATGTGGGTATCCCAGGCCCGCTGAACCGGGAGGCGTTTATCAACCCACTGCCATAAACCAACTAACCAATTCATATCAAGCCTCCTGATCCTCACCGATGACTATCACCGAGTCGCTTTCATACCTGTAAGGCGGTACCTCCAGGTTGAGCGGCGCAGGAACGCCTGTATAGACACGACCAGCCAAATCGTACTTGGAACCGTGACATGGACAGAAGAAACCACCCTGCCATTTCTCTCCCCCCAAATCCGCAGCACCTACATCCGGCCGGAATAAGGGCGCACACCCCAAGTGGGTACAAATCCCCAGGAGTACAGAAAACTCTTTTTTGATGGCGCGCTCAGGGTTTTTGGCATAGGGAGGTTGCTGGGGTTGATCGGAATTAGGATCAAGCAGCAGATGCATTTCTTCGACCTTCTTAAGGCTATCCAACGACTGCTGGGTATGGCGTAGGATGTAAACTGGCTTGCCGCGCCACTCTACGGTCACCATGGCGCCTGGTTCAACTTTGCTGACGTTATATTTGACGGGAGCACCGGCCGCTTTAGCTTTGGCGCTTGGGTTCCACGAACCCACAAAAGGAATTGCTGCACCTACCACACCTACGGCACCTACTACAGAGGTAGCCCCGATAAGCATGCGGCGACGCGTTTGATTAACAGCGTCATTACTCATGACGATTTTCTCCCCTAACGGCTTTAGACGGCTAGCGAGTCACTGGTTTGCCGGGTTTCCACCGGTCTTCGACGACTACCCAAAAGGCGGGCAATCTTAAAGAATTAACGCTTTTCTGACAAGAATAACCACACAAACCCTGGGTTATCTTGCGCAAAATCAAAGTATAAAAAAACGCCCAAGCCATTGATGACTTGGGCGTTTTTGATCGCCATCCGACAATCGACCAAAAACTGATCTGACCGCCGATTAACGCTTGGAGTACTGTGGTCTCTTGCGAGCTTTGCGCAGACCCACTTTTTTACGCTCAACTTCACGGGAGTCGCGGGTAACGTAGCCAGCTTTACGCAGCTCGGAGCGCAGATTCTCATCGTACTCCATCAGTGCGCGAGTCAGACCGTGACGAATTGCGCCCGCCTGACCGAAGCTACCACCACCGCTCACGGTGACGTTAACATCAAACTTCTCAACCAGATCAACCAGTTCGAGGGGCTGACGAACCACCATGCGCGCCACCGGACGGCCAAAGTATTCATCCAGGGGACGGTCATTAACGGTGATAACACCGCTACCCGCTTTGATAAAAACGCGAGCGGTAGAGGTCTTGCGACGACCAGTACCATAGTATTGAGTTACAGACATGTCTCAGCTCCCCTTAGATGTTCAGTTCTTTTGGTTGCTGAGCAGCATGTGGATGCTCGGCGCCCGCGTAAACTTTCAGTTTTTTGAACATGGCATAGCCAAGAGGGCCTTTGGGCAACATACCCTTAACCGCTGTTTGGATAGTGCGCTCTGGTGCTTTCTCAATCAACTTGTCAAAAGTGATTGATTTGATACCACCGGCGAAGTTGGTGTGGTGGTAATAGACTTTATCAGTCGCTTTATTACCAGTAACACGCACTTTAGCGGCGTTGATAACGATGATGTAGTCACCGGTATCAACGTGCGGGGTGAATTCTGGTTTGTGCTTACCGCGCAGGCGGGAAGCGATTTCCGCAGATAAACGGCCGAGGGTTTTACCAGCCGCATCCACGATGAACCAGTCGTGTACGACAGATTCAGGTTTGGCAACGTAGGTCTTCATGTTATTCCTGCCTAAAGAATGTGGATTTAGCCCCTTGAAAAAGGGAGGCGGCATGTTACACATCCAAAGGACAAAACTCAACCTGCATTTTATTCAGGGCGATGAGGGCGGGCCAGGTACTCCCGGCTTTGCATTTCCAGCAAGCGGCTGACTGTACGCTGGAACTCAAATTCCAGCTTACCTGTACTGTAAATCTCAGCCAACGGGCGTTCAGCAGAAATAACCAGTTTTACCTGGCGGTCGTAGAATTCATCAACCAGGTTAATAAAACGACGCGCCTGATCATCCTTTTCACGCCCCAGGGCAGGCACGTTGCTCAACAATACTGTCTGGTATTCGCAGGCCAGCTCGATATAGTCATTCTGCGAACGGGGGCCATCACACAGCTCCACAAAATCAAACCAGACAACATCCTCCGCCAGGTAGCGGGCAAGGATCAAACGCCCTTCCACCTCCAGGTCAACCCGCTCCCGCACCTCACTAGTGGCGGGAACCAGGCTGTCGAAGCAAGCTTTTAGGGCGACATCCGCGTCTGTCCCCAGGGGGGTGTAATACAACTGGGCCTGTTCCAATGCGCGCAATCGATAGTCGACCCCGCCATCTACATTCACGACCAGAGTATGTTTGTTGAGCAAATCAATCGCCGGCAGGAATCGAGCCCGCTGCAAACCGTCCTTATAGAGGCCATCAGGCACGATATTGGAGGTGGCAACCAGGGTGACCCCGCGCGCGAACAAGGCCTCCATCAAGGTGCCCAAAATCATGGCGTCGGTAATATCCGAGACAAAAAACTCGTCAAAGCAAATAACCCTGGCTTCGCTGGCAATGATGTCGGCAACACGCTGCAGGGGATTTTTCTGGCCATCCAGCTTTTTCAGCTCGGCGTGTACCCGGCGCATAAAGCGGTGGAAGTGGGAGCGCATTTTCTGTGCAAAAGGCAAGCTCTCATAAAAGTTATCCATCAGGTAAGTCTTGCCCCGGCCAACCCCACCCCAAAAATAAAGGCCGCGCACAGGCTCGTGCTCCCCGTTGGAAAAGCGACGCAAAAGCCCGCCCCAGAACGACTGTTTCTGCTCTTCCTTCCAGGCTGCCACCAATTGCTCGTAGAGCGACTGCAAATGCTCCACAGCCCTGGCCTGGGCAGGATCATGGCGAAAATCGGGACGCTGCAAATCGCGCTCATAGCGCTCGCGGGGGGAGAGAGGCTGACTCAAAAGGCACTGGCTCACTGCTGACAGGTTGAGAGAGGTTCAGGTTGGGACAGGTTGTGGGGCGAACTCTACTGCAAGCAGGGCGAGGCCACAAGCTAGCCTATCCTGTGATATGATTTATTCACCCTTCCCGCCAGTATCCCATCAAGATGTTTGAAAATCCCCTGGCCCAGTTTTTCGGGCTATTGAGCTTTGCCCTGGGTATCTACTGTTTTTATCAACGCAGTGATCGCCGCCTGAAAATCATTATGTTTGTCATGCAATTTAACAATTGCATCCATTTTGCCCTGCTCGGCTCATCTACTGCCGCCTTCAGCTCCTTGTTATCGGTAATACGCACAGGCCTGTCGCTGCACACCCGCTCACGGCTGATCGCCTGGCTATTTATTGCACTTAGCTTTGGATTGGGACTCTGGCTGGCCGAGCGCTGGCAAGACATGCTGCCCGTTATCGGCTCCTGTATCGGGACCTATGCCCTTTTTTGCCTGCAAGGTATAGGTATGCGGATCGCCTTCCTGATAGGTGCCTGCTTTTGGCTCAGCAATAATATCTGGGTCGGTTCCCTGGGCGGCACCCTGCTGGAATCAACCCTGATCTGCGTCAACCTGCGCACCATCTACAAACTTTATCGCTATGGCGGGGAAAACTAGGCTTTTTCCCTTTCAAGCACGTGGATCAAGTGTTCGTTGAGATCCGCCTTGAGTGTCGTCAGCAGGCCATGAAAAAAATGCCCCGCCTCCGGATAAGCCAATAGCTGGGCTGGTGGCGATAGTTGTGCAGCCCAGGTATGAACGCCCTTCGCATCCACCAGTTCATCCCGGCCGCCAATAACGACTGACACAGGACAAGGGAAACGGCCGCCGCGGTCGTAGGCATAACGCTCTACCGGTGGCGCCACCAACAATAAATGGGCCAAACCTCTTGCTTCGTGACTCGCCTGGGCAGCCATGGCAGAACCAAATGAAAAACCGGCCAACAGCAGGCGGGACTGCGGGTAACCTGTGCCGATCCAGGCCAGCACTGCCTGTAAATCCGCCAGTTCGCCGCGCCCTTTATCAAAACTTCCCTGGCTCTTACCCACCCCGCGAAAATTGAACCTCAGGGTATCTATCCCCAAATCGCGATAAGTGCGCATTAAGGTAGTCACGACCTTGTTATCCATGGTTCCACCTTGCGAGGGATTGGGATGGCATATCACCGCTACCCATCCCTTGCCAGCGGCGCAACCCGCTTCTGCACCACGGTGCAAAATAGCCTCGATAGGCCCCACGGTTCCCCCAATAAAAAAAGCGCGCTCTTTTTCAGACAATCCCCATTGAGTCATGCAAAATCTCCACCGGATACAAACCTGGCAACTTGCTACGATTTTTTTGCCCATTTTAATGAGAAAATGGACTTATAATAGATTCATTCATACCTTTGCCTGTCGCCCTGACAAGCAACCAGCCGAGGAGCTTCTCGTGTATTCACTCAGTACTCTCATCATCACCGGTTTTGTATGTCTGTTGGCCGGCGGCGCCCTGGGTGCCCTGGCACTGTATGTGTTTCGCCAACAACTTTTGGGGCAGTCCATAGAACAGCAACTGCACCAGGCCCAAAGCGAGCTTCAAGCTTACCAGCGCAGTGTGGCAGAACATTTCTCGCAGACCTCTACGCTGGTCAACAACCTGACACAAGCGTACCGTGAAGTCCACGAACACCTGGCAAATGGCGCCCTGAAATTGGCCACACCTGCGATCAGTCGCCAGATCCTCGATTCAGCCAATACCGGAGCCACAGGCAGCACCCAGGCGTATATCAGCGAACAGCAAATAGAACCACCGCGCGATTGGGCGCCCAAAACACCAGGGTCTAAAGGCGCGCTAAGTGAAGACTATGACCTGCATGATGAGCATGAACGCACCCCTCGCGTAGCCACAGAAAGCGCAGATGACTATGACTTTGATGGCAAAGCCAATCGTTACTGATGGCCTTTTTGCAAAGGCCAGCGTTTGATAACCAAGCCCCGCCTTTGCGGGGCTTTTATTCTCAGCCCCAAGATAACCCGCCCTGCCGGAGCCCTGTATGAAGCTTGAACGCCTTGTCACTTTTCTAGGCTGGCCCATCGCTGCAGGCATTATCATCGCACTTCTGGTACTGCTGCTGTTCCCGCAACTGCGACTGCAACAGCCCCCCGCTGTTAACGCAATAGCCACACCGACACCGCCCCTGGGGGTGGTATCCTATGCCGATGCCGTCAGCCGGGCAGCACCCGCCGTCGTCAATGTATACACCGAAAAGCGGGTCATTACCCGCTATGAAAACTTCCGCAACAATCCCTTTTACCGCCACCTCTATAACAACTCCAACCTGCCCCAGCAGGAGCGGATGGAAAAAACACTTGGCTCCGGTGTTATCGTCGACGCCAGCGGTTTGATCCTCACCAATAACCATGTCATCAATAGCGCTGACCGTATTGCGGTGCTGCTCTACGATGGGCGCGTTACGTCTGCGCGCCTGGTTGGTATAGACAATGAAAATGATCTGGCTGTGTTGAAAATCCAGGCCGACAATATTACGCCGATTCCCCTGGGTGACTCGGACAAGGTACGCGTTGGCGATGTGGTACTTGCAATAGGTAATCCATTCGGCGTTGGCCAGAGTGTCAGCCAGGGCATTGTTAGTGCCACAGGTCGCTGGAATGTAGGGCTGAGCGAAGAGGCCTATCGAGAGAACTTCATCCAGACAGACGCCGCGATCAACCCGGGTAACTCCGGGGGCGCGCTGATCAACGCTTATGGCAACCTGATCGGTATCAATACCGCCGTGCTGGATGAAACCAATAACTCCGCCGGTATCAGTTTTGCGGTTCCCGCCAAAACAGCGATGGAGTCTCTGCGACAAATAGCAGCCCATGGGCGTGTCATTCGCGGTTGGTTGGGGATTGAGGGAGGCAAACACCCGGATTATCCCGGAATTTATATCACTAATATTGTGCCCAACGCTCCCGCGCATTTGGCGGGGCTGTTACCTGGCGATGCCTTGACGCATATTAATGGCGAAGAAATCCGTGATGAGCGCCACTGTATGGAATTGGTCAATAAACTAGTGCCCGGCGACATCGTCAAATTGCGCATCCTGCGCAATGGACAGGTACAGGAACTTGAAGCCATTGCCGGTGAGCGAAGCACCAGTCAAACCAAAACCTGATATCGAAAAGCCGCAGACAGCACAGGGGCCGACATCATCGGCCGCTGTGCTATAGAAAAACCTATCCGGCTAGTGAGTATAGATTCCCTGACTGCGTAAGTACTCTTCATAGTTACCGCGAAAATCAATCACACCGCCCGGTTGCATGTCGATAATACGCGTGGCCAGTGAGGACACAAACTCGCGGTCATGGCTCACAAAAATAAGTGTGCCCGGATAGTTTTCCAGCGCCAGGTTAAGCGCCTCAATAGACTCCATATCCAGGTGGTTGGTAGGTTCATCCATCAACAACACATTGGGGTTAATCAGGCTGAGTTTGCCGAATAACATACGCCCCTTTTCACCGCCGGATAAAACCTTTACCTGCTTTTTCACCTCGTCATTGGAAAACAGCATGCGCCCCAGGGCACCGCGCACCAACTGTTCATCGCCTTTGGTCCACTGTTTCATCCAGTCAAACAGGTTGGTGCTCTCGGCAAAATCCGCCGCATGATCCTGCGCGAAATAGCCCACTTCCGCCTGTTCAGCCCACTTCACCACACCGGTATCGGGCTGTAAATCCCCGTACAGGCAACGCAGCAGAGTGGTTTTACCGGCACCGTTGGGGCCGATAATCGCAAGGCGTTCGCCCGCCTCAACTTGCAGGCTTAAATCGCTAAACAGTGTGCGATCAAAGGTTTTGCCAATACTGTCCAGGGTCACCGCCTGACGGTGCAATTTTTTATTTTGCACAAATTTAATGTAAGGGCTGACGCGACTGGAAGGCTTAACATCTTCCAATTGGATTTTATCGATTTGTCGTGCGCGCGAAGTGGCCTGCTTGGCCTTGGATGCGTTGGCCGAGAAACGGCTCACGAACGCTTGCAGCTCGGCAATTTGCGCTTTTTTCTTGGCGTTTTCGCTCAGTAATTTTTCGCGCGCCTGGGTGGATGCCATCATGTAATCATCGTAATTACCGGGATAAACGCGCAGCTCGCCGTAATCCAGGTCCGCCATGTGGGTGCACACGGCATTTAAAAAATGGCGGTCGTGGGAAATGATAATAATGGTACTGCTGCGCTCACTCAGCACCTGTTCCAACCAGCGAATGGTATTGATATCCAGGTTGTTGGTGGGTTCGTCCAACAGCAACACTTCCGGGTCAGAAAACAATGCCTGGGCCAGGAGCACACGCAGCTTCCAACCAGGCGCCACTGCACTCATCAGACCAAAGTGCTGCTCAATGGGAATATCCAACCCCAGCAGTAATTCACCGGCGCGCGCTTCGGCGGTATAGCCATCCATTTCGGCAAAGGCCACTTCCAGTTCGGCTACACGCATGCCATCTTCTTCGCTCATTTCTGCCTTGGCATAAATGCGGTCGCGCTCTTCCTTAACGGCCCAAAGCTCGGTATGGCCCATGATCACAGTATCGATAACTGAATAGTCTTCGTAGGCAAACTGATCCTGCTTGAGCTTACCCAGGCGCGTGTTGGGTTCCAGCATCACCTGCCCGGCGGAAGGTTCCAAATCGCCGCCGAGGATTTTCATAAAGGTGGATTTACCGCAACCATTGGCGCCGATCAGGCCATAGCGGTTGCCGTTATTAAACTTGACGGACACATTCTCAAACAGCGGTTTGGCACCGAACTGCATGGTGATATTGGCAGTAGAAATCACAACAGGTTTCTCATGGTTAAACAGTAAAAAGGCCCGCCCCCGAGAGCGAGCCCTTTGGTTAAAGGCAACACACAGACTACTTGATAATACGGTATTCCGCCGAGCGGGCGTGCGCTTCCAGGTATTCGCCGCGCGCCAGTACCGAGGCAGTTTTGGCAAGCTCCGAGGCGCCTGCGGGTGAGCACATGATAATCGAGCTGCGCTTTTGGAAATCGTACACCCCTAAAGGCGATGAAAAGCGTGCGGTACCCGAGGTAGGCAGTACGTGGTTGGGACCAGCACAATAGTCGCCCAAGGCTTCGGGCGTGTGGCGTCCCATAAAGATGGCGCCGGCGTGGCGAATCTGCGGCAGCAGCGCTTCCGGATCGGTGACCGACAACTCCAGGTGCTCCGGCGCAATGCGGTTGCTCAACGCAATAGCGTCGGCAATATCCTTTACCAAAATCAGGGCGCCGCGATTTTTGAGCGAGGAGGAGGCAATGTCATTGCGCTGTAATGTGGGCAGCAATTTGGCGATAGACGCCTCTACCTTATCGAGATAGTCCGCATTGGGGCAGAGCAAAATCGCCTGGGCCTGTTCGTCGTGTTCCGCCTGGCTGAATAAATCCATAGCGATCCAATCCGGATCGGTTTCTCCGTCGCAGATCACCAAAATTTCCGAGGGACCAGCGATCATATCAATAGCCACTTGGCCGAAGACTGCACGCTTGGCCGTGGCTACATAAATATTGCCAGGGCCAACAATTTTATCCACCTTAGTAATAGTTTCTGTACCGTAAGCCAGTGCCGCCACCGCCTGCGCACCGCCAATGGTAATCACACGATCTACACCGGCAATAGCGGCGGCGGCCAACACCATGGGGCTGATTTCACCATCGGGGGCGGGCACAACCATAGTCAGCTCATCCACACCCGCCACCTTGGCGGGAATAGCATTCATCAATACCGACGAGGGGTAAGAGGCTTTGCCACCGGGAACATACAGGCCTACACGCTCCATGGCCGAAATTTGCTGGCCGAGCACAGTGCCATCGGCTTCGGTGTAGCGCCAGGAATTCTGCAGCTGGTGTTGGTGATACTGGCGAATGCGTTCGGCAGCCACTTGCAGAGCCTGGCGCTGTTCAGGACTGATATTGTCCAGGGCGGCGTGTAGCTGCTCGGGGGCGACGACCAGATCGGCCATGGTTTGTGCACTGCGGCGATCGAAGCGGTTGGTGTATTCCAGTACAGCGGCATCGCCACGGCTTTTTACCTGCCCCAAAATATCGCCCACAACCCCGGCAACACGTGCATCACTCACAGACTCCCACGCCAGCAACTGGTCAAGGCGCTGATTGAAATCGGCCTGGCGGCTATCTAAACGGTTCACTAATGTCGACATAACATATTTTTCAAAAAGGGATTTGCACATTCCTACCGACAAACCAACAAGCCAGGAGGAAAGCATAGTGTCCCTTGCCGGATCGAGAGAGGCGTGGATGCCAACCTCGAACCTACAAGGACGTATTTACGGCGTGTCCTGCAAGGGGCGCTATGCTTCCCAGGCATCCCGCTCGCAGGTCGGTATGTTCATCGAACCATTACCGATCGAACCATCATCAAACACTCACCCCCAAAATACCCATTGCCATTCACAATGGGCTGCATAGGCTTATTGACTAACGGCCTTTTGACTAACAGCCTTGGCAATAGGATCGATAATGGCTTGAATCAGCAGGTGCTTCATTTTCATGGAGGCCTTGTTCACGATCAAACGTGAACTGATATCGGCAATGTGTTCGCGCGGCTCCAGGCCGTTGGCACGCAGGGTATTACCGGTATCGACAATATCCACAATCTCATCGGCCAAATTCATAATCGGGGCCAGTTCCATCGCCCCATAGAGCTTGATCACGTCAATCTGACGCCCCAGGCTGGCGTAATACTGCTTGGTCACATTCACATATTTGGTGGCAACGCGAATGCGCCCGGCGGGTGTCTGCTGGCCTTTTACCCCGGCCGTCATCAAGCGACAGCGGGCAATGTTCAAATCCAGTGGCTCATACAAACCTTCGGCGCCGTTTTCCATCAGGGTGTCCTTGCCGGAAATCCCCATATCCGCCGCGCCAAATTGCACATAAGTAGGCACATCAGCACCGCGTAACAACAGCAGGCGCACATCCTCGCGGTTGGTGGGAAACACCAGTTTGCGGCTTTTCTCCATATCTTCCAGAGGCTCAATACCCGCCGCTTTCAGCAGTGGCAGTGTCTCCTCCAGAATGCGCCCCTTGGTGAGCGCTATGGTTAGCATCTGACTCATAGTGTTAACTCTTGATACGGCGCACGCTGGCACCCAGGGCCTGGAACTTGGCCTCTATCGCCTCGTAACCGCGATCTATGTGATAAATGCGATCGATCAGGGTTTCACCATCGGCTACCAGGCCGGCAATCACCAGGCTGGCTGAGGCGCGCAAATCCGACGCCATAACCGGTGCCGCCTTCAAGCGCTCCACACCGGTGACTATAGCGGTATTGTGCTCCAGCTCTATATGGGCGCCCATACGCTTTAGCTCTGCCACTTGCACCAGGCGATTCTCAAAAATTGTCTCGGTAATATGGCTAATCCCATCCGCTACCGCATTCAGTGCCATAAACTGCGACTGCATATCGGTAGGAAATGCCGGGTAAGGTGCAGTTTTCAAGCTGACTGCCTTGGGGCGGCGACCGTTCATATCCAGCGCAATCCAGTCTTCACCCGTGGTAACGTCTGCCCCGGCTTCCTGCAACTTCACAATCACCGCTTCCAGGATACTGGCGCTGGTGTGGGTTAGGCGCACCTTGCCACGGCTCGCTGCAGCCGCTACCAGGTAAGTGCCCGTTTCGATGCGATCGGGCATAACGGAGTAATCACAACCAGTAAGCGACTCCACGCCCTCGATAGTGAGGGTAGATGTACCTATACCGCTGATCCTGGCGCCCATGGCAACCAGCAGATTAGCCAGGTCAACAATTTCCGGCTCGCGCGCAGCATTCTCCAAAATGGTTTTACCTTCGGCCAATACCGCTGCCATCAGCAGGTTCTCGGTGCCACCCACAGTGACGGTATCCATCAAGAAATGGCAACCCTTCAGGCGACCCTGACGGCGGGCGCGAATATAACCGCCGTCGATTTCAATGCTGGCGCCCATGGCCTCCAGCCCACGCAGGTGAATATCTACCGGGCGTGAGCCAATAGCGCAGCCACCGGGAAAGGACACATTGGCCTCACCGTAGCGCGCCAGCAAAGGGCCCAGCACCAGAATGGAGGCGCGCATGGTTTTTACCAGCTCGTAGGGCGCGGTGTAAGAATTAATGGTATTGGGGTCCACAATGACTACATGGTCGCCCTGAATTTCGATGGTCAAACCCAGGGTGCGCAAAAGCGCAATCATGGTGCTAATGTCATTCAGGTGCGGCACATTGGCCAGACGCACCTTGCCCTGGGCGAGAATAGTGGCTGCCAGTATTGGCAGGGCCGCATTTTTGGAGCCGGAAATACGCAACTCACCGGTGAGCGGACCGGAACCGGAAATCAAAAATTTATCCATTGCCTGTCTTGTCTAAAACGGCCCATAGGGCTGGAGTCGATACTTGGGTTACTGTTGCTGTTGTTGCTGCCATTGCTCTGGAGTGAATGCCCTGATGTAATCCACAGCATGGATACTGCGATCCGCAAATTGCTGACTGAGGGTACCCAGCACCAATTGTTGCTTTTTCACGGGAGTCAGGCCGGCAAAGGCAGGGCTAACAATGACCAAGCCGATATGATCGCCCTGAACCTCTACGGATTTAACATCAGCCCCAGGTAACTGGCTCTCAATCAGCGCTTTGATTTGTTCGGCTTGCATAGGAATCTCGTGTCGGGGAAAGAAATCTGGCTGACAGCCATCAATAAGCGGCGCAGTTTACCGGAATGGCATCAAACCCGCATCCCAAATCAACGGAAGCCCGATAAGCGCCACAAAAGACACCATCCCTTAAGAACAAAGCCCCTGGAATCCAGAGGCTTTACAAACAGGGCGGAACAGATCTCAGACAATCAGGCTTCTGACAACCAGTTGGCGATCACCTTGTCCAGATCATTGTTGTACTTGCGCATAGCCGATTTAAACTGGCTGGAGAACGACATCCCCAGGTTCACCCCATTCAGGGTGACATTGATTAACTTCCAATCACCGCTCCTGGACTGCACCATACTGTAATCGAGCTTGTGTACAGTCCCCTTGTCATTTACCTCCTGGGTAACTGTCACACGCTGCGGATTCTTCTTGTCCGCAGCGACATTCACGACCTTAATATCGCTATCCACATAACCCGCAATCCCCTTGGCATAGGATTTCACCAGACCATTGCGAAATACGTCCAGGAATTGCTTGCGCTGGTCAGTACTGGCTTTGTCATAGGCTTGCTTACCCATAACGTGGGCAGCGATATAACCAAAATTCACCACCTCATCCAACGTGGTTTGCACCTGCTTGTAATAAACATCATCGCTGGCTTTCTGTGCTTTTTGTGCACGAACATGAACAAATAACTCCTGAGTCACGTTTTCTACGACAACGCGCGGATCTGCTGCCTGCGCAGCATTGGACTCTGCCAGTACACTCCGGGCACCCAATGCCAGCAGCAAGCTCGCAACCAACACGACATAACGATTCACAACCATTGTCTTCATGCAAACACCTTCCGTTTACCAATAAACCTATACCTGGAGCTACCAATACGCTGCTATCCAGCGCCTGGACGAACCCGAGAAACTATTGAGTGCGCCTGTGTGACCATCAAATCACCCGATGGTGCCTCGACTTTTCAATTCTTGAGCCTTTGTGATACTCCACCACAGCAATTGGGGCGGCACTATAGCACCGTCGTACAGCCCCCATTAAGTGACGCTTGTAAAAATTGCACAATCTTCCATCCAGGCGGTTTTATCACTCACAACAGCCTCTATAATGCCCGCCTTGGCCGTTGTACAGGATACTTCCATGAACTCATTTGACTATGTCCAGTCCGCCCGCCGTACTATCCGCCTGGAAACAGAGGCTATTGCGGCCCTGGAGGAGCGCATAGGCGAGGATTTTCGCCGGGCCTGTGACCTGATCCTCGCAGGAAAAGGCCGGGTCATTGTGACCGGGATGGGGAAATCCGGGCATATCGGCAAAAAAATCGCGGCTACCCTGGCCAGCACAGGCACCCCCGCCTTTTTTGTTCACCCCGGCGAAGCCAGTCACGGTGACCTTGGTATGATCACCAAAGACGATATAGTCCTGGCAATCTCCTACTCCGGCACATCCAATGAGATTGTGACACTCCTGCCTTTACTTAAAAGGACCGGAATCAACATCATCAGCATGACCGGCAATCCCCAATCGATTCTGGCGGAAGTGGCTGAAGTTCACCTGAATATCTATGTTGCTACCGAAGCTTGTCCACTGGATCTGGCCCCCACCTCCAGTACCAGTGCAACCCTGGTTTTGGGTGATGCTCTTGCTATCGCCCTGTTAGAAGCACGGGGTTTTACTGCCGAAGATTTCGCCTTTTCACATCCCGGCGGAGCCCTGGGGCGCAAGCTCCTGCTACGTTTATCCGATATCATGCACACAGGTGATGAAATTCCTCGGGTCTCTTCTGACACACCATTACTCGAAGCCTTGATGGTTATATCAGCCAAAGGTTTTGGTATGACTACAGTGACAGATGCAACCGGGCAGTTCCTGGGCATCTATACCGATGGCGATTTGCGCCGCAGTATTGATCGCGGCGTGGACATCCACAGCGCTAAAGTGGGTGACTTAATGAATCCCAATCCCAAAATACTGCGCGACAGCACCCTGGCAGCAGAAGCATTAAAGTTGATGGAAGAATCAAAAATTAACGTATTGCTGGTCAGCAATGCAGAAAATCACCTGATTGGCATCGTAAAAATTAACGATATCCTGCGCGCAGGTATCATCTAGCCGGCAAATCGATTTGAGTAAACTATGAGCACCAATTTACACAACCGCCTGAGTGCTATACGCCTGCTGCTGCTCGATGTGGACGGGGTACTTACCGACGGTCGCCTCTACTTCAATAACCAGGGCGATGAATTCAAAAGTTTTAATACCCTTGATGGACAGGGGATCAAAGCCCTGCAACGCAGCGGTGTCAGGGTTGGCATTATCACCGGGCGTACCAGTGAACTGGTTGCACGCCGTGCGCGCGACCTTGGAATTGGTATTTTGGTCCAGGGACGGGAAGACAAATGGGATGCATTGCAAGAAATACTCCTTGAGCACCCTTACCCCCTGGAGCAGATAGCCTTTATGGGTGATGACTGGCCTGACCTGACGGTAATGACGCGTGTCGGCCTCGCGCTGTGCGTTGCCAATGCCCATGCTGCCGTCGCCGAACGCGCCCATTGGCAAAGTGAAGAGCGGGGCGGTGAAGGGGCTGTGCGCGCTGCATGCGATCTGCTAATGCAAGCGCAGGGCAGCTACCAGGCCGCACTCGCCCAATACCTGCCAACACCCGGAGCGCAGTAATCGTGAAGCCTGCCGAACAACGCTTGCGCGAGTTACTGACCACGCCCTGGACACTGGTCATTGCCCTGGTTGTCAGTTTCAGTATTGTCAGCCTGTTTCACGGTAGCGGTAAAAAAACAGGGCTAGCAGATACGGAAAAAACCTTTCCCTACACCTTTATTACCAGCGTTGAAACACGCGAATACAACGCCCAGGGCTTGTTGCAATATCAATTGAACACGCCCCTGGTTACCCATTTCCAGGTCAATCCGGATGCGCCGGGCGAACAGGATTACACCCTGTTTGATACCCCCAGATTACGCTTCCAGGATAACCCTGATGAAGCGCCCTGGCACTTATCTGCCCATCTGGGACGCAGCAGCCTGAATGGCAAATTGCTCTTCCTGAGCCAGGATGTATTGATCCAGCAGGAGACAGCCAGCCAGGGGTTAATCCAGATAGAAACCACTGAGCTGCTGGTAAAACCCGCAGAGCAATACGCCGAAACCGACAAAGCTGTTAAGATGCGCAGCGCCAAAGGCCAGGTGGACGCCGTGGGTATGACAGCGCTTATGCGCGACAGCCGCGTCCAATTGCAATCCGATGTCAGAGCCATTTATGAACCGCGTTAAACTCCCTTTCCTCGCATTTCTGGCCAGCAGCCTGTTACTCACCCTGGCAACCCCGGCATTGGCCTTACCGGAAGATCGCAACCAGGTGATCCGCGGCACAGCTGACACCCTGGTCGTTGATCAGAAAATCGGTGAGTCAACCTACAGCGGTTCAGTGCGCATCGAACAGGGCTCATTGGTAATTACGGCGGATATCATCAAGGTGCGCACCCGCCCCGACGGTTCGCCGGATAAGATCGTTGCCACTGGCTCTCCTGCGCGCTTCCAACAGCAACCCAGCCTGGACCAAAAGGTGATTGTTGCAACCGCTAAAAGCATCACCTATACCCCGGACAATGAGCATTTACTGCTGGTTGAGGAGGCCGCCATTGAGCAAGATGGCCAGGTCATGAAAGCGCCGCATATCAATTACGACCTCATCAATGAAGTCATGAAAGCCAAGCAAATTGATGGCGCTCGTGTCGATATCTATATTCCGCCCAAAACCGAAGCCAAGCACTGACCCCATGCCCAGATTGCACGCCCAGAACCTTGCCAAGAGCTATAAAAAACGCACTGTCGTTGTCGATGTGTCCATGACCGTCGATAGCGGTACCATTGTCGGTTTACTCGGCCCTAACGGTGCGGGTAAAACAACCTGTTTTTACATGATTGCGGGTCTGGTACCGGCAGATAAAGGACGCGTACTGATTGACGATCTGGATATCACTCCTTTGCCGATTCACGGGCGCGCACGTGCCGGCATTGGCTACCTGCCACAAGAGGCATCGATTTTTCGCAAGCTGTCTGTCGCCGATAACATCATGGCTATCCTTGAAACCCGCAAGGATCTCGACCGCAAGCAGCGTCTGGAAAAACTCGAATCCCTCTTGGGTGAATTCCATATCACCCACATTCGCAACAGCCTGGGTATGTCCCTATCCGGAGGCGAGCGTCGCCGCGTGGAAATCGCCCGCGCCCTGGCGACCGACCCACAATTCATCTTGCTGGATGAACCCTTTGCCGGTGTAGACCCGATCTCCGTAAGCGACATTAAGGAAATTGTTCGCCACCTCAAGGATCGCGGAATTGGCGTATTAATTACTGACCATAATGTGCGTGAAACCCTGGATATCTGTGAAACTGCTTATATCGTGAGTGAAGGTCACATTATTGCCTCCGGCCAGCCGGAGACAGTGCTTGCACACCCCAGGGTACGAGAGGTTTATCTGGGTGAGCATTTCCGTATCTAACCACCACCCAGGGTGCTACAACCGGAAACATAGCGATTTCTGCGACCGCAACAACTTGACAATTCTTAATTTTTAATCATTAGGCACAAAGATTGCTAAGGCTTATTGATTGGGAATCAAAGCCTGTCTAAACTCCACTAAAAGAAGGTTGGCGTTTTATCTATCCATACCTGCGTACATCCGGTGTCTACCCAGGACACCACCCCGGTTTCACCCTGAACAGGTTTTGTTGCCCCCATAATGAAGCAATCACTCCAATTAAAGCTCGGTCAGCAACTCACCATGACCCCGCAGTTGCAACAGGCCATTCGCCTATTGCAGCTTTCCACGCTGGACTTGCAACAGGAAATCCAGGAAGCACTGGACTCCAACCCCATGCTGGAATTGGAGGAAAACTACGAGGGTGGCAATGAAACCAACTACGACACTGGCGAACCGGATACCAGTGATTACGAGCGAACCCTTGAGGTCGCCGCAGATCCAGCAGCAAACACCACAGACCAGCTGAGCGACAATTACACTTCCAGTACCAGCACTGACAGTTATTCCAGCAGCGAATCAAATGATTACGCCAGTAGCAATGGAGAAGGCTTTGAAGCCGCGGCAGAATCGGACTTTGACGCCGACAGTTTTGGCGATAGCGCCGGGGACTGGTCAGACTCCATCCCTGCTGATTTACCGGTAGATACCAGTTGGGACGATGTTTACCAGGCCTCCTCCAGCAGCAGCTCCAGTAACTACGATAACGAAGACAACGATTTTGAGAGCCGTCGCGCCACAACCGATTCGATTTATGACCACCTCACCTGGCAACTGAACCTGACCCCCATGTCTGACCGCGATCGCCTGGTTGCCATGGCAATTATCGACGCAGTAGAGCCCAGTGGTATGCTCTCTATCAGCATCCACGAGATCTATGATGGACTGGCAGCAGAGCTTGAAGAGCTTGAAGAAGATGAAGTGGTCGCCGTACAACACCGTCTGCAGCAATTTGATCCCTGCGGTGTATGCAGCCAAAACCTGTCCGAATGCCTGTTGGTACAACTCCAGCAATTTGATCCACAAACCCCTTTTCTGGAGCCCGCCAAACTGATTGTTAAGCAATACCTGCCACTCCTGGGTAGCCGCGATTATCGCCAATTGATGCGTCGCACCAAGCTCAAGGAGGCAGAACTCAGCCAGGCGGTAACACTTATCCAGGGGCTCAACCCGCGTCCGGGTGACATTATTGCCAGCGGCGATACTGAATATGTAGTGCCTGATGTCTTTGTGGAAAAACGTGACAGTCGCTGGATTGTGGAGCTCAATCCCGACATAGCGCCACGTTTGCGCATCAATTCAGACTACGCCTCTATGGTGCGTCGCGCTGACTCCAGCAGCGACAACACCTTCCTCAAGGATAATTTGCAGGAAGCCCGCTGGTTTCTCAAAAGCTTACAGAGCCGCAACGAAACCCTGCTCAAGGTAGCCAGCTGTATTGTGGAAAAACAGCGCGGCTTTCTCGAGTATGGCCCCGAAGCCATGAAACCCCTGGTATTGCACGATATTGCAGAAATTGTCGGCATGCACGAATCGACTATTTCACGGGTAACTACGCAAAAATACATGCATACCCCCCAGGGGATTTTTGAACTCAAGTACTTTTTTTCGAGTCATGTCAGTACAGACAGTGGCGGCGAGTGTTCATCGACAGCCATACGCGCCATCATCAAAAAGCTGGTGAGCGCAGAGAATCCGAAAAAACCCCTGAGCGACAGCAAGATTACCGAATTGCTGGCAGAACAGGGTATCCAGGTTGCCAGGCGCACTATCGCCAAGTACCGTGAATCGCTCAATATTCCGCCATCCAATGAACGCAAAAGCCTGTAAATCCAGGCCCAATACCCAGGACAGATGGCGAACGCCGGGACGCACCAACAGGTTGTTATCAGTTGCAACTGCTGAATCAACTGTCATTTTTTACCAGTCCGCGTGAAACGAGAGGATGTACTTATGCAAATAACTATCAGTGGCCACCATCTGGAAGTTACTGAATCGCTCAGGGATTACGTCAATAACAAATTGGAAAGACTCAGTCATCACCATGATCGTATAACCAATACCCATGTCATCCTCTCGGTGGATAAACTGATTCAAAAGGCAGAAGCCACAGTTCATGTCAGCGGCAAAGACTTGTTTGCTGATGCGACCCATGAAGACTTATACGCAGCTATTGATGCACTGGCTGACAAACTGGATCGGCAGTTGATCAAGCATAAAGAAAAGTTGCGCAGCCACCGTTAAGCCACACCAACCCAATCAGCCTCGGAGCACCTGAGCCGGGGCTTAACGACAAGAGAAGATACGACGACAGTAACCCTATGGAAATTCAAGCGTTAATCAGCCCCAAACGCACGCTTTGCCGCGTTGAGGGGGGCAGCAAGAAACGAGCCCTGGAACTGTTGGCCAACACCATCGCCCAGGATGTCACCCATATTGATGCGGAAGACTTATTTCGCCGCCTTATCGCACGTGAGCGCCTGGGCTCAACCGGCATAGGTTATGGCATTGCCATTCCCCACTGCCGGGTGGAAAACTGTCAGGGAACCGTTGGTGCCCTGATCACGTTGACCGAGCCAGTCGACTTTGACGCAATAGATTCACAGCCCGTCGATATCCTGTTTGCCATGCTGGTGCCCGAAGAGGCCCATGACGAACATTTGCAGACCCTGTCATCCCTGGTTAATGCGCTCAACAAAGCGGAATACCGCGATAAATTGCGCGCAGCCGCCAGCGACCAGGATCTGTATGAAGCCGCAATCAGCTAAGCGAGTCCAACATGCACCTAGTGATTGTCAGCGGTCTATCCGGATCGGGAAAAACGACAGCGCTCCATGTCCTTGAGGATGTGGGGTTCAACTGCATCGATAACCTGCCTGTTAGCCTGCTACCCGCACTGGTTGCACAGATTGAAATCCACAAGGATCAGGCGCAAAAGTTTGCCATAGGCATTGATGTGCGTAATGCCTGGCAGGATTTGAGTCTCTTTCCCAAGATGGTATCCACCTTGAAAGAGGCCCATCTGCCCTTTCACACAATCTACCTGGACTCCCATCCTTCCGTTCTCATCCAGCGCTTTAGTGAAACCCGTCGTAAACACCCGTTAAGCGACAAGAGCACCAGCCTTGAAGAAGCTATAGCGCTGGAGCAAAACCTGCTCGAACCCATCCGCGATGCGGCCGACCAAACAATTGATACCAGCCACCTCAACCTGCATGAATTGCGCGATCTGGTTAAGGATCGGGTGGTGGGGCGAACCGAAGCCACCATGGCAATCCTGTTTGAATCCTTTGGGTTTAAACACGGCACCCCGGTTAATGCCGACCTGGTCTTCGATGCCCGCTGCCTGCCCAATCCCCATTGGAAGCCACACCTCCGCCCCCAGACCGGGTTGGATGCTGACGTTGTTGAGTTTCTCGAAGAGCAGGTCACAGTCCAGGAGATGTATGCTGATATAGAGCACTATTTAACGCGCTGGCTACCCCGCTACCAGGCTAATAATCGCAGCTATATCACAATTGCCATCGGCTGCACCGGAGGCCAACATCGCTCCGTATACTTGAGTGAACGTTTAAAAAAACACTTTGACCAGTACTACCAGGATGTCCAGGTGCGCCACCGCGATATTCATAAACACCAGAAGCACCATAACCATGCTCCAGCAAACTCTTGAGATCATTAACAAACGCGGCCTCCACGCCCGTGCCGCCGCCAAACTTGCCAGCCTCGCCAGCAAGTTCAAGGCACAGGTGCAGGTACGTGTTGGTGAAGGCAATTGGGTCGATGCTAAAAGCGTTATGTCTCTGATGCTGCTTGCAGCCGGTCAGGGCACACAGCTGCAAGTCAGTGCCGATGGCGCTGATGCACAACACGCGCTCGATGAAATCAGTACGCTTGTGACCGACTATTTTGGCGAAGGGGAATAACACGGGTTGTTATTAACGGCGCTTTTGCCTACTCTGTGCGCCCACTTTTTCACAGCCAGCACTGCTATGGTTTACGACTACGACGACGTCAATCCCGATGATTACATCCGCAGCAAATCGCAGGTCAAGCGCGATATGCATGCATTGCAAGCCCTGGGCGAAAGCCTGATCCATATGAATGAAAAGCAACTGGCGCAGATTCCCCTCAGTGAACAAATGCTGGATGCCATCTACATTGCGCGCAAAATGCCCCCTAAAGAGGCCCGCCGCCGTCAAATCCAGTACATAGGCAGATTGATGCGCGAAGGTAATCACGAAGAAATCCAGGCAGCGGTTGAAAAAATCCAGAACCGCAATGACCAGTACATCCACCGCCAACATCAAATAGAGCGCTACCGCGACCTGTTGATTGAAGGCGACAAACAGGTCTTCCAGACCCTGGTAACCTCCTGCCCCGGTATTGATGTGCAGCACCTGCGCCAATTAATTCGCGCCGCCCAGAAAGAGCGCGAGGAAAACAAACCGGCAGCCAGCGCACGCAAGTTATTTGGGTTTATCCGCGAGCAATTGGAAGCCCAGGACTAGGTGCCTGGCCTTCCCCGCTATCGCGCAATAAATCGGCGCCTCCCCCTGCTGTCGCTCCAGGCGCTATATCTTCCGGCCTCATCAGCAAGCTATTGGGCGCTTTCTTTTTCACGCTGTCACGCAAACTCTCTTCACTCTCAAACAGGCGATCAAAGCGCATTTTGGGATTATCCCAACTGCCTCGGATGCTGTAGCTGATGCTGGTGACCTGATCAACCTGCCGCTTAAATAATTTGCTCACCACATAGATGCCCGCGGCAGCGGGCAGCCCTGTTACCAGTGCGGTAAAGAATGTCAGGTTGCCTGCCACAGGCAAGGTGGCGACCAAACGGGTGCGGATACGCTCGCGCTTGAGGTCGATAGTCCCCGCCATTTGCAGGCGGCTTGATGGTCCACGCACCTCTAATGGATCAACAAAAGTCAGGGTACCCCGGCTAAAACTGACCTTGCCATTGATTTCATCGTACGCCAGGCCACTTTGGTAGAGATCGGAAAAGTCCATGCGCATACGCCGCGCCAGGGAGTCGAAATTCAATACCGACAGTAACCGCAAAATACCATCGCCACCCGCCGACACATTGCGCTTGAAGCGCCCCTTCTCCATACGCAGGCTCATATCACCCTGGATATCCACCAATTTGAAATCCTGGGGGGAGCCCGGCCAATAGATATCCAGGTTGAAATAGGCTGATTGGCTTTCCAGCGGGTCGGGTTTGGACCAGTGGCGCATCACCTGGGCAATATCTCCAGCGCGCAAGGCACCGATAAATCGGGTCTGGGGACCTTGATCACCAATGACCCACAGCATCCTGGCGCCCTCAGCAGGCTCTTTAGCACCTTCGATACTCAAGCCACGAATACTGCCCCGGATTTTGTCAATCACGACGCCCCGGCTGTTGGGGCGCAGTTCGAGCGACCAACTGCCGTAGTCATCCCCGGCTACCGCTAATTGCTTAACCTCAATATTCGCCAGTGGTAAATCGCGCGGGTCCAGCAATTTGCGCTCAGGCAGTTCGGCAGCTGCCACGCTATTACCGCTCTCCGCTGCAGGTTCTGCAGGCAACCCCAGATCCTCCCGGGTAAAACGCAAATAATCCAGCTTGATGTCCAGTGGGCGGTGCGCATCCTGGGGAACCTGGATAGCACCGGCGACCACCGGGTTTTCTACCTGTAACTGCCAACCGCGCCAATCGCGGCGGGCTTCAACCTGCAGATCACGCAAATTGAGGCTGCCCACCTGATAGTTGCCCAGTGTTAATTGCGCGCGAAATGGCAAGCCGGCAATACGGCTTTCATCAACCGGGACAACCACCGCAGGTGCAGGACTACTGGAGAGCGGTGTAATGCGCGTTTGATAATCCTGGTAGCGCACCAGCAATTGTTGCCATACATCCAGCTGGAATTCCGCTAAATACCCCTTTACCAGAAATGCCGGGGAATCATCCAATTCGGCAATTTCAGCCAGCGCAATGCCTGCGTTCAGTAACTGGTTAGCCGCACCCCGCTCCAGCAAAAATAAAGCATCCACCCAAGCGCGCTCACCCACCGCCAGGGACTTTTCCAGGTTGGCGGGTTTGTGATAGGAAACATCTACCAGGGTTTCCTGCTCATCCAGCCAAAGTTCCACACTCAGGTTGCGCTTTCCCTTGGCAGGCTTGCCCAGCTTGCCCGGCAGGCTCACGGCAACATCCTGCAGATCACTTTTCACCTGCACCCGCGCAAAGGCAGTGGAAGCAAATCGGGTACGGGCATCAGCTTCGGCAGGTAATTGCGCACTCATCTGATCCATGAGGTCACGCGGGCGATGGTTCAGCTCTACCCGCGTCTGGTAGGGGATTAATCCCTGTAAAAATAACAGTTCCGGACGCTTGCTCCAGGCGGCCAGGGTACGCGCCTCAACCTTGCCTTGCAGGTCGATCTGTGTCTGGTTGTAGCCCTTGAGCACACGGGTATTGAGTTTGGCTTCAACAGGCTCTCCGAACAGGCTGGCAACCAGCCCCTCACTGGAAAGCCCTGTGCGGCTATCGTAGCCAATGCGTCCCTCCAGGTTTCGCAGCGTCAATTGCAAATTCTGCAACTCAAATGCCGGCGCCCTGAGTTGCACATTCACTTGCTGGTGGGCATCAGGCGGGTTAGCCACACCAGTGCCCAAGGGGATAGCAAGGTCGAGATCCGCCTGCATATCACCCGTCAGGAACCAGGTATCCATAGTGCCGCCGATATAGCGACGCAGTATGCCTTCGCGCAATATGCGCAGGCCGTCGGTTGCAGGCCCCGCCAGGGAGCCTTTGACTTGCAGCAATGAGCCATTACCGCGAGAGCGCGGCTCCATGCGCACCTCTGCAGCCTGGATGCGGCTGTCGTAAGCCTCCGCGTTCTGGATACTGGCAGCAACCCGGCCGTTGCTAACCAACAGGCGTCCACGCAATTGCTCCAGGGCAGGCCACCCCGGACTGTAATCCAAACGGCTTTCGGCCAGATCCAGGTAAAGGTCAAAACTGCGCGCCATGGGATTCTTATTGTTAAGGGTGGCGCGGTAAACAAAACCGGCGGTGCGTGCAATACCGGGGTTATCCTGCCCTACACTCTGGGCTAACCAGCTCTGTATCGACTCGGGGGCCAGGGCAGGCAAGTATTTCTGGTACAGGCCGGCACTGAGGTTACGTCCCCCGACCTGCAAGTACAGATCTATATCGCCAGTATTGCGCTGCCAGGGCATAAACAACCAAAAATACCCTGTCAAATCCTCACTGCCCTGGCGAAAACGCAGGGCGCCGCTATTCACATGGATTTTGTTGTTGGCTGGATCCAGGCGCCAGGCCACTTGCCCTTGCGCCTGCTCATAGGCCATAGGCTCGGCATAGCTGGGAATATAATGCATGCTAAAGCCTTGTTGGCTGTCGATATTGACAAAGCCACCGCGCTGACCCACCTGTACATAACCATCCACACCGGTCAATGCCGGTGCCCCACGCCAGGCGTTTACGGCCACCTGCGCCAGGTTCGCACGCAATTGCCAATCCGGTGTTGCGCGCAGGGGCAAGTTCAATTCCACATTGTGCAATTGTCCGCGCGGAGCCAGGGTTACCAGTACATCCTGGGCAATGCCCTGCCCCAGGGCGCCTGATTCATTCAATAAAATCGCCAAAGGCTCAAGGTCCAGGCGATCCAGGTTAACGGCGAGCTGTTGTTCAGCCAGGGTATAGCGCAAGCCGAGGTTAATTGGTGCCAGTTCACGCGCCTTCAATTGTGCTTGCAGATCGCGTAACTGTATTTGCCAATCGCCACCATAGCGCCAATCGCCGACCAGGGCTGTGTTGACATCATCCAATTGCAGCTGGCGCCCCGCTACGGGTAACAGCAAGCGCTGCACCCCAATATTGCCAGTGACCGCAAAACCTTTACCGCGCTTATCACTATCCAGCCACAAATTGGCATTTACCCAACCTTCACTCCTGATGGCATCACTCACAACACCGCCCAACAGGAAAGCCGAAAGCGCCGCTATAGGCTCACTGGTCGGGAACTGGTTGAGTTGCAGGAAGCCACGGGAGCGGAATTGCTGGCGGTTGCGAGGGTCGCCTTCTCCTTCGACGACCAAATACACACTGCGCACCTGTTCATCGACATCCACCTGCAACGAAAGACGGTGAAACTTGCCCGCATTTTCAAGCAGCAGTGACGGTGAATTGAGGTTGACCTGCTGGCCATTATTAAAGCCAAAACGCAGATGGCTATTTTGAAACTCAATGCGCGTGGAGAGCAGCAGCATGTCAATCAGCGCATCCACTTGGGCAGGAGATGCCGGAGCCTTGTCGGTAACAGGGGCCGGTGACTCACGTGGCGGCAGGCCGCTGACATGCCATTTGCCATCCAGCCGCTGCTCAAAATCCATGTGTACATCAGAGAGGAGGATATTGCTCCATACCCAGCGCCGGTTCATTAGCGAACCGAGGATATCGAGGCGTACACGTGCGCGCTCCACCGCCACAATGGATTTGTCCGACACGCTGCGAATACTTAACTGCTGCACATCCAAACTGGGCTTTAACCCATCCCAGGTAGCATCGATACGGCCAATATCGACCTGGGCATTGAGCTTTTGCGAGAGATATTGGGCGATGTCCTGGTTGTAGTCACCGAGGAGATGGGAAAAGCTCCGCCCGGATTGCACCATCACCGCCAGGGCGATGATCAGCAGTGCACTCAGCAAGTAGGACCACTTGACCAGTTGGCGGAGGGCGCGAGTCATGCTTCTCTATCGTAGTTCCAAGGTTGTTGTCAGGCATCCACTGGTCAGCTAGACCAGCACAATATCGTACTGTTCCTGGTGGAAAAGTGCTTCAACCCTGAATTCAATGGTTCGCTGGATAAACGCTTCCAGGTCAGCCACGTAACTGGCCTCCTCATCCAGCAGGCGATCCACAACCACCTGGGATGCCAGCACCAAAAACTTATCATTATCGTAAGCCCGCGCCATACGCAGGACTTCACGGAAAATCTCGTAGCACACGGTCTCGGCAGATTTGACCTGGCCGCGCCCCTGACACACCGGGCAGGGCTCGCACAATAACTGGCCAAGCGACTCACGGGTGCGCTTGCGCGCCATTTCTACCAAACCCAACTCCGAAACGCCGGTAATGCGGGTCTTGGCCAGGTCTTTTTCCAGGGCTTTTTCCAGGGTACGCAACACCTGCCGCTGGTGCTCCGGGTCCTTCATATCAATAAAGTCGAGGATGATGATCCCACCCAGGTTGCGCAAGCGCAATTGACGCGCAATCGCCGTTGCCGCTTCCAGGTTTGTCTTGAAAATGGTTTCTTCCAGGTTGCGATGGCCCACAAAGGCACCGGTATTCACATCTACCGTGGTCATGGCCTCGGTTTGCTCAATGATGAGATAACCATTGGATTTGAGCGGCACCCGGGTTTCCAGGGCGCGACGCAATTCCTCTTCGACGCCATAGAGCTCCAACAGCGGGCGCTCACCACTGTACAACTCAATCAGGTCGACCAGTTGCGGCGCATATTTACTGGCAAAATCCTGCATTTGCTGCCAGGTCAGGCGCGAATCCACTCGCACCCGATCAATAGGGGCACGCGCCATGTCGCGCAGAGCGCGCAGATAGAGTGGCATATCGCGGTGAAGTTCCGCAGGCACTCCCAGGCTCGGCAGCCTGGCACTCAGATCCGTCCACAACTGCTGCAGGAAGGGGATATCTGCAAGAATAGCCGCTTCATCTGCCCCTTCAGCCACCGTGCGTACAATAAAGCCACCCGGAATCGACTCTTCTGCCACCACTCGCTCCACAATCTGGCGCAAGCGCTCGCGCTCGGGCTCATCCTCAATACGGGTAGACACCCCTATGTGGGATGAATTGGGCATGTACACCAAATAGCGGGAAGACAGCGTTAGATGGGTCGTCAGGCGCGCGCCCTTGGTGCTGATAGGATCCTTGGCCACCTGGACCAACAGGGTGTCACCTTCGCGCACCAGGCTGCGGATATCCGGCACCTCGCTGCGACGCAGCTCGCCCTCGGGGGGTTCCGGCATCATATCGGCAGCGTGGATAAACCCGGTGCGCTCCAAGCCAATATCCACAAAGGCAGCCTGCATACCCGGCAATACCCTGACGACTTTGCCGCGGTAGATATTGCCAACATAGGTCAGCCCATGGCGACGTTCCAGGTAAAACTCCTGCAAGACCCCATTTTCCACCAGGGCAACACGTGTCTCCACAGGAGAAACATTAATCAGGATTTCTTCACTCACACCGGACTCTCCTGCATCGGCGCTTGCCACCAGGGCACGCCCAGCTCTCGTAACAGGGCAACGGTTGCTTCAATGGGCAAGCCAACTACCGAGGAATAACTGCCCTGGATAGATTCCACAAACACAGCCCCCAATCCCTGGATAGCATAGCTACCGGCCTTATCACGCGGCTCACCGGTTTCCCAGTAAGCGGCAATTTCCGCATCGCTCAAAGCGCGAAAGCGCACCTCGGTTATCGAAAGACGCTCCAGCACCCGCTCCCTATTGCGCAAAGCCACCGCAGTAATGACCTGGTGTGTGCGCCCGGACAGTTGGCGCAACATTGCCAGGGCATGGGTGCGATCGCGCGGTTTTTCCAGGATGACCCCATCCAGCACCCCCAGCGTATCCGCCCCCAGTACGGGAGCTGCGGGCAAACCGGCAGCAGCAACAGCGGCCCAGCCAGCGGCAGACTTTTCGCGCGCCAGGCGCTGCACATACACCAGCGCACTCTCATGGGGGGCGGGCGTTTCCGCGACATCCACTGATACCACACGATGGGCAACGCCTATCTGGTGCAGCAGTTCACGGCGGCGCGGCGATTGGGAGGCAAGGTAGATAAACGGATCACTCACACGGACGACCTGTATCAGTGGAGTTGGTAACGCTGGCACAAACGATCGAGCCAAACACAACAGAAAGGCCAAAAGATAGCGCTGGTGACGGCAGGATAAAGAAACGCGACACCGGACAGCTGGCGCCCGGCCATGGACTGAACCCAGTTATCGGTCAATTGGGCAATCCCCACCAGGACAAATACCCATCCCGCCTGTTTCCACCGAGGAAAATTGCGCACCCGCTGGTAAGAGAGAAAACAAATATAGGCCACGATAATCAACCCGAGGCTGTGTTGCCCAAAGGGCACACTCTCCAGCAAGTCCTGGAACAAACCCAGCACGCACAAAAAAACCAGGCTCACGGACTGCGGCATGTTTAACATCCAGTAAATAGCCACAACCAACACAAATTCAGGGCGCCACCATTGCCAGATGAAAGGCAGCGGATAGACAGACAGGATCAGGGCCAGCAGGTAGCTGAGTAACATCATCGCCCATAATCCAACACGCGAAAACATTATTGCTCTCCGCCGCCAGAAACGCTGGATGCCGCCCTGGCCCTCGGGTTCAACAACTGGGTTTTTCCCGCCTGGTCACGGTTCTCGAATACCAGCAAAAGATGGCGACTGCGATCCAGTTTCGCCATAGGCCTGGCTGTTACCGTCAAAAAAGCCTTGCCCGGATCGCGCACCACTCGCTCAACCTCGGCGACGGGATATCCCACCGGAAAGCGCTCCCCCAGGCCGGAACTTACCAGCAGGTCGCCCTCGCGGATATCCGTATTGGCCGATACATGGCGCAAGCTAAGCCGGTTGAGGTCGCCCGTCCCCTCGGCGATAACACGTACACCATTGCGGTTAACCTGTACCGGAATGGCATGGGTTGCATCGGAAATCAGCAAGACGGTGCTGCTCTCATTGCTCACTTCCACCACCTGACCCATCAGGCCAAAGGCATCCAGCACCGGCTGCCCCTTGAACACCCCCGCACTACTGCCCCGGTTGATCATCACTTTATGGCTAAGGGGATTCGGCGAAACCCCGATAAGTTCAGCGATCAGGACGCTGTCCTGCAGCATCTCACTGGCATTGAGCAGTTGGCGCAAACGCACGTTCTCGGCAGCCAGGGAAGCCATTTGCTGGAGCTTACGCTGGTGAATCAACAGCTCTGCCTTGAGGTGGTCGTTCTCCAACTGCAAATCGGCACGGGATACAAATAGCCCTTTGCGCCAATCATTAACACGGCGGGGAATATCGGTGAGTTGATAGAACGGTGTCACGAGGAATGACAAGCGCTCACGCACCGGCTCCAGGCGATCGGTATAAAGGCCGACCACCACTACCCCCATGATGATAAAAATGAGTAGAAAGGCGCGGGAGCTGGCCGAAGACCCTCGGGAAAATAACGGTTTAATGGTGAAATCCCCCGTTTAACCGGGCGATGGCAAAGGCACACCGCCCAGTGCCGAATTACGACGATAACAGGTCGATATTGCGCTTATCGCTCATTTCCAGGGCCATACCGCCACCGCGAGCCACACAGGTCAGCGGGTCATCCGCCACAATAAAGGGCAGGCCAGTCTCATTGGACAGGAGACGATCAATATCGCGCAACAAGGCACCGCCGCCGGTCAGCACAACCCCGCTTTCGGCAATATCGGACGCCAATTCCGGTGGCGACTGCTCCAGGGCACTTTTCACTGCCTGGACGATACCCGCCAGCGGATCTTGCAATGCTTCAAGGATTTCATCGCTGCTCAGGGTAAAGCTGCGCGGTACGCCTTCAGCCAGGTTACGGCCGCGCACGTCAATCTCACGGATCTCGCTACCGGCAAAGGCACAGCCGATCTCCTGCTTGATACGCTCAGCAGTGGCATCACCAATCACACTGCCGTAGTTGCGGCGCACATAGTTAACAATTGCCTCGTCAAAACGGTCGCCACCGATGCGCACTGAATCTGAATAAACCACACCATTGAGGGAAATAACCGCGATCTCGGTAGTACCACCACCGATATCAACCACCATGGAGCCACTGGCCTCTGCCACCTTGAGGCCAGCGCCAATCGCCGCCGCCATAGGCTCTTCAATCAGGCGAACTTCACGCGCACCGGCACCCATGGCCGATTCGCGAATCGCGCGCTTTTCAACTTCGGTGGACAGGCAGGGAACACTGATCAATACGCGTGGGGAGGGGTTAAACCAGGAGTTTTCATGCACTTTGCGGATAAAATGCTGGAGCATTTTTTCAGTCACCTGGAAATCGGCAATCACACCATCTTTCAAGGGGCGAATGGCGGTGATGTTACCCGGAGTACGACCCAGCATACGCTTGGCCTCTACACCGACAGCCTCAACAATCTTGGTGCCATTGTGGTGGCGAATCGCCACTACCGACGGCTCGTTCAATACGATGCCGCGTCCGCGGACGTAGATCAAAGTGTTTGCTGTACCCAGGTCGATGGAAAGGTCGTTGGAGAAAGCCCCACGCAGAAGTTTTAACATGTCGAAACGAAGCCTTAATAATCAAGAAACTGTTTTTAGTAGAAAGAATTCTGAGCCAGGCACAGCTGACTGAAATGAGTGACGCAACTGCATCCACAAAGTACCGGACACTTCACGATAACCCGCTGCAATCTACCTTCGGGAGCGGCAAAAGTTCCGGTAGCGTTTTAAAGCGGTGAAGTATAAGTGAATTTTTTACATTTATCTGAGCTAAATCACCTGCCGAAAGGAATTTTTCCAGGTTTTTTTCGGGAAAACAGCAAGGGGCAATTCCCAACCAGGCCTCTCACCGGTATCAGGGATTTAGAGGCAGGCACAAATGTGGTACCTTGGCCGCCTATTTTTACCCCGAGCACCCGCTCCCCGCCTGGCGTCATCCGGTTTGCGCACCGATGGAACCAGGCAGTGCTACCTGTATTCCACCAATTGGAGTTAAACCCCATGGCTGTAGATACCTCTGATATTGCCAAGCTGGCCACATTGGCACGTATACAGATTTCCGATGAAGCGGCTGTTGAAGCAGCCAAGAGCATTTCCGATGTCCTCGCCCTCGTTGACCAACTACAAGCGGTCAATACCGATGATGTACTGCCGATGGCGCATCCGCTCGACGCTACCCAGCGCCTGCGCCCTGACCAGGTGAATGAACCCAATCAGCGCGAGCTATTCCAATCCATCGCCCCGGCAATCCAGGATGGTTTGTACCTGGTACCCCAGGTCATTGAATAACCGCCTGCTCTACAGGCCGGCAGCATCGCACTCATTTTTATAAGCCGGTGAAATATCACCGAACAGGATCAGGACTTTCGCAATGCATCAGTTCACCATTGCCGAGCTGGTTAAAGGTCTGCGCAATAAAGACTTTTCCAGCACCGAAATCACCCAGCATTACCTCGACCGCATCGCGCGGCTTGATAACACCTACAACAGTTACATCACTGTTACCGGAGATGTCGCCTTGCAACAGGCAGCCGCTGCCGATAAACGCCTGGCAGCAGGGAACACCTCCGCCCTCTGCGGTGTGCCTATTGCGCACAAGGACATTTTCTGTACAGCGGGTGTGCGCACTTCTTGCGCCTCTAAAATGCTCGACAAATTTATTGCCCCCTACAACGCTACCATCGTGGAAAACTACCTGAAAGCAGGTGTGGTAATGCTGGGTAAAACCAATATGGACGAGTTCGCCATGGGCTCATCCAACGAAACCAGCTGGTACGGCCCGGTGAAAAACCCCTGGAACACCCACTGCGTACCCGGCGGCTCTTCAGGTGGCTCTGCCGCCGCCGTTGCCGCCCACCTGGCACCTGCCGCCACTGCATCAGACACTGGCGGCTCCATTCGCCAGCCAGCTGCTCTCTGTGGCCTTACCGGTATCAAGCCCACCTATGGTCGCGTATCCCGCTGGGGCATGATTGCCTTTGCCTCCAGCCTGGACCAGGCAGGCATACTGTCGCGCACCGCCGAAGATGCCGCCCTGCTGCTCAATGACATGGCGAGTTACGACCCCAAGGATTCCACCTGTATAGAACGCGATGTACCCGACTACACCGCAGACCTGAACAAACCACTCAACGGCCTGCGTATTGGTGTACCCAAAGAATATTTTGGCGAAGGGTTAAATCCGAAAACAGCAGCCCTGGTGGAAGCCGCCATTAAGGTTTACGAAAGCCTGGGCGCCAGCATTCACAGCGTCAGCCTGCCACACACCCACCTGGCCGTACCGGCTTACTACGTGATTGCCCCGGCGGAATGCTCCGCCAACCTGTCGCGCTTCGACGGTGTGCGCTACGGCCATCGCTGCGAAGATCCAAAAGACTTGATGGACCTGTATATGCGCTCGCGCAGTGAGGGTTTCGGCGCCGAGGTAAAACGCCGGATACTGGTGGGCACCTACGCACTCTCTGCCGGCTACTACGACGCCTACTACAGCAAGGCGCAAAAAGTACGCCGCCTGATCAAGCAGGATTTCGTCGATGCCTTCCACCATGTGGATGTCATCCTCGGCCCCACCTCGCCTTCACCTGCGTTTGAGTTCGGCTCCAAGGGCAAGGACCCGGTAGCCATGTACCTGGAAGATATCTACACCATCGCCACTAACCTGGCGGGTCTGCCCGGCCTTTCCATTCCCTGCGGATTGGTGGATGACAAACCGGTCGGCTTGCAACTCATTGGCAACTTCTTTGCCGAAGCGCAACTGCTCAATGCAGCGCACCAATTCCAGCAGGCCACCGACTTCCACCAGCAAACTGCCCCAGGCATTGAATAGGAGCAACGACTATGCAATGGGAAACTGTTATCGGGTTGGAAGTACACGTTCAACTCGCCACCAAAACCAAAATTTTCTCCGGCGCCAGCACCGCTTTTGGCGCTGAGCCAAATACCCAGGCCTGTGCGATTGACCTGGCGCTACCCGGCACCCTGCCAACACCCAACGCCGAAGCTTTCCGCTTCGCCACCATGTTTGGGCTGGCAGTCAATGCTGAAATTGGCAAACGCTCGGTGTTTGAGCGCAAAAATTATTTCTACCCGGATTTGCCCAAAGGCTATCAAACCACGCAGTTGGCCGAGCCAATCGTTGGCGCTGGTTATGTTGACCTGGAACTTGAGGGGGGCCGCACCAAGCGCGTGCGCATCCATCACGCGCACCTGGAAGAAGATGCGGGTAAATCCCTGCATGAAGACTTTGCCGGTATGAGTGGTATCGACCTGAACCGCGCCGGCACACCGCTGATTGAAGTGGTTACCGAGCCGGATATGCGCAGCGCTGAAGAGGCCGTGGCCTTCGCCAAAAAACTGCATTCCATTGTCACCTCACTGGAAATCTGCGACGGCGATATGAGCCAGGGTTCCATGCGTTTCGACGTCAATATTTCTGTGCGCCCCAAAGGCCAGGAAAAATTCGGTACCCGCACCGAAACCAAAAACCTCAACTCCTTTAAGTTTATGGAAGAGGCGATTGCCCTGGAGGTAGAGCGCCAAATCGATGTACTGGAAGACGGTGGCAAAATTATTCAGGAAACCCGTTTGTACAACGGCGACACCAAAAAGGCGCGCAGCATGCGCAGTAAGGAAGACAGCAACGACTACCGCTATTTTCCCTGCCCCGACCTGCTGCCCGTCATTCTGGATGACGACTATATCGACGCTGTACGCCAGCAAATGCCGGAGCTGCCCGATGCTCGCCAGGCGCGCTTTATCGGGCAATACGCACTAAGCAGCTACGATGCAGGCCAACTGTCTGCCGATAAATTGGTTGCCGCTTTCTTCGAACAAACGGCACAACTGTCGCAGGATGCCAAACTCTCGGCCAACTGGGTGCTGGGTGAATTAGCAGCTCATTTGAATAAGACCGAACAACGCATTAGCAACTCCACTGTCACCCCTGAATTACTGGCAGGCCTGATAGCACGCATTAAAGACGGCACCTTGTCCAGCAAAATCGCCAAATTGGTGTTTGAAGCCATTTGCAACGGCGAAGGCGATGCCGATAGCATTATCGATACGCGCGGTTTAAAACAGGTCTCCGATACCGGCGCGCTGGAAAAAATGATCGATGAGGTTATCGCGAAAAATCCACAGCAGGTGGACAACTACCGCAATGCCGACGACAGCAAGCGCCCTAAAATGCTCGGCTTCTTCGTGGGTCAGGTAATGAAAGCCAGCCAGGGCCAGGCCAACCCGCAGGCACTGAACGAATTGTTACTGAAAAAATTGAACACTTAAGAGATAGCAACATGAGCCTACGCAAAGACAAAGAAAAAGTCCTCGGTGAAATTTTTGACGAGGAGCGGATCAAAACCTTTTTGGACTATCCGGCACCAGCCGGCGTCAATGCAGATTATCATTTACTGGAAAAAGCCTACCGCGGCATGCGCGGGGAAAACTTCAGCACCTTCGTGCGCCTGTTTGCAGAAGCGGGTCGAGATCTGAATGCTGTAGGCCCAGAGGGGAAAACATTTTTGCAAGTGGTGAAGCACCATCGCAACGGTGAGGAGTATGCACTGGCACTAGAAGCCGCAGGAGCACAATAACCTTTCACCAGTCCAATAAAAAAGGCAGCCACAGCCACTGCTGTCCCATAGTTTGTAGATAAAAGAAAAGCCTGTTTTCCAAGTTGATACAATGTAAGTGCGACCAAACATTGGTAAAACAAAGGAAAACAGGCTTTGTCACATTCTAACACCGCATTTCATCAACTACTCAAACCTTTATCGAGACATGAATTTGAAGCGGAAGCTAAAAAGCATCATGTCGGCCAAAAATTGCGCTCGGCCACCCGCTGGGATCAATTTGTCGGCATGGCCATGTCGCAGCTCTCTGGCCGCCAAAGCTTGCGTGATATTCAATCCAATCTCGAAGCACAGCAGCATAAACTTTATCATCTCGGTGCCAAGCCAATAGCCCGTTCAACGTTGGCACGAATCAACGAAGTACAGCCCGCCGAACTCTACAAACACGTATTTGCTCGTCTGCTTCACCGCTGTAAATCCATGCAGGGCAAACACAAATTCCAGTTTAAAAATCCGCTGTACTCCCTTGATGCCAGCGCGATTGATTTATCGCTGTCGGTATTTCCCTGGGCGGCGCATCGAGATGACACAGCAAATGTAAAATTAAGTGTTGGCCTGAATCATGGCACCCAAGTGCCGGAGTTTGTCGCACTCAGTGATGGCCAGGAAAACGACATGATTGAGGGACGAAAATTTGATTTTCCCAAAGGCAGCATCGTTGCGTTTGATAAAGGCTACGTGGATTACCGCTGGTTTAAGTTATTGACAGATAAAGGAGTTTTCTTTGTAACCCGCTTGCGCGCCAAAGCCGTCTATCGCGTGGAAGAACGTCGCTATGCCGACAGCAGCAAAGGTATTATCAGTGATCAGGTCATTCAATTATCCAGCGCTCATGCGATCAAACGCGGCGCACCGAAGTTGCGTCGAATTGGCTATCGTGACGCAACAACCGGCAAATTCTATGAGTTTCTCACCAACAACTTTCAGCTGGCGGCGGCCACAATTGCAGCGATTTATAAGGATCGCTGGCAGGTGGAGTTGTTCTTCAAAGCGATCAAACAAAACCTGAAGATCAAAGCGTTTGTGGGCACTTCAAGAAATGCGGTGTTAACACAAATTTGGATTGCCATGATTACGTATCTATTGTTGGCATTTTCGCGTCACAGCACTAAAGCGGGATGGACAGTTCAACGGATCATGAGGGTAATTCAGTTAAATTTGTTTGAGCGTAGGAGTCTAAAAAGCATCCTGATACCGGACCCGCCGAATCATAAAAAAAGCGAGCCTCAAATGAGGCTCGCCTTATGAGTAGAACTATGGGACAGCAGTGCAGCCACAGCTGCCTTTTTTATTGGCGTGAAAAAGAGCTTATTCGTTCGGAATCAATTCCAGTTCTACACGACGATTCTGCTCGCGCCCCGTCGGTGTATCGTTGCTGGCAACGGGATAGCGTGAACCATAACCATATGCCTGAATACGCGCACTGGCCACTTTCTGGCTGCGCAGATACATAGCAACACTGTCCGCACGGCGCTCACTGAGTGGCTGGTTAATACTATCACTACCGGTAGAATCGGTATGGCCGGTTACTCGAATCGAGGTCTGGTTGAACTCAGCTACAACCTTGGCAACAGAATTTAACACCGGAAAGAAATCCGAGCGGATATCAGCGCTACTGGTTGCAAAGGTGATATTGCCAGGCATGATCAGATAAAGGTTATTACCTTCGCGTCTCACCTGTACACCAGTACCTTGCAGCTCGGCGCGCAGCTTGGCTTCCTGGCGGTCCATGTAGTTACCTACACCACCACCGATAACACCACCAATAGCGGCGCCCTTGAGGGCACGCTCACGGCGATCTTTGGCGTTGTCGCCTGTTGCCGCTCCCAACACCGCGCCAGCGACGGCACCAATACCGGCTCCTTTTGCGGTTTTACTGGTTTTTTGCTCGCCAGTGTAGGGATCTGTTGTCGTACAACCGATCATGGTAAAACTGAGCAAGAGTGCGATGATGTATTTCATGGAGTGTTTCTCTCTGTGAATAAAACCTGTTGGTGTAAAACGAAGCTTCCTTTATGCAGGTGGGTTGTAGCTCTTAACCGAATTACCAGAAACTAACCTGCGCCACCTGCAAAAATGTACCTGCATTTTTGTTGTCCCCGACTGAACAACAACTGAACTTTGACGACACTCATCGCAATTCAGAGTTGTCATATTAGGCCAGAGACTGCAACAATGCGCCAGCAGATTCCTCTGCTATTTGATCTATTCTGTTAAATGGAACTACAACTTTACGCCAGAGTGGGCACTTTTATGAACACAGTATTTCACAAACCCTGCTGGTTACTATTGGTTCTGGTACTTGGCATTACAGGTTGCCAGAAATATTCCGTTAGCCTTAATGACAAAGTCATTTATACACCACCGGGATTATTCAAGGATTATCAAATTACCGATGAACTTCTGGCAGGCTGCGTTGAACAAACCATCAGCGATAAGCAAATCACCCAGATTGAACAACTGACCCAGTTGAACTGCAGTAATGCAGGTATTCGCTCATTAGCCGGTCTGGAAAAATTCTATGCGTTAAGTGAACTGAACCTGGCCTACAACCAACTCACGGATGTGACCACACTGGGCAAATTGGCGCGACTGCAGAGACTGGTACTCACCGGCAATCCTATTGAAGATGCCACGGCCCTGTTGCCTTTGGTTAATCTGCAGGAGCTTAATCTGGCTGAAGTCAGCCGCTTGCGCTGCGCCTCCCTGGATCAACTCAAACGCAACCTGGCAGAACAAAAGGCCAAGGTGATATGGCCCGGGCATTGCGATTCGTAAATAAATCCAGCAGGAAATAACCTGACCGAGGATGGCTAGACTGATTTTCCCTTGATAAACATTAAACCGATAGTATTGCGCAGTTGGTGTACAACCCTCATCGGCACAGCATCCTGGTTAACAGCGCCAATGGTTTTACGGAATTTCACCATCACCTCGGTGCCAATCGGAGGGCACACCTGGTTTTCAATCTATACCTGGGCACCGCCGTCAGAGATGTCTTTGGCAAAGCCAACAATAGTGCCAAAACTCGGATGGGACATCTCAACCCGAAAGGAAGTAGAGGTACGTTCATACATTCGACGTTCGATCACAGTCTTTTCTCCCAAGGTTTATACCCAACAGCAGCCATAGCCGGGCTTGCGATTTTGCTATCAATTGCCAGAGTATAGCCAGAATAGTGAAATATGCCGCCAATAACCTAAAAGCGTGAAAAAAGTAACAAATTGCTATAAGAAAAAAGGGAGCGACATTTGCTCCCTTTACATAGACAGCCAACCGGATAACAGGCTTAGAAGGTTAATCCCAAACGCTGGCCAACCAGCTCGTAGGACTCAACCACATTGCCCAGATTTTGACGGAAACGGTCTTTATCAAGCTTTTCACGCGTATCCTTATCCCACAGGCGGCAACCGTCCGGTGAGAACTCATCGCCCAGGATAACTTCGCCTTTGTGCAGCCCAAATTCCACCTTGAAATCCACCAACAGCATATTGCCTGCGGCAAACAGATCTTTGAGTACTTCATTAATTTTGAAGGTTAGCTCTTTCATGCGCGCCAATTGCTCACGAGTTGCCCAGCCAAACGACTCTACATGGGATTCATTGATCATTGGGTCACCCAAGGCATCATTCTTGAGGAAAAGCTCAAAGGTGGGCGGATTCAATACCTGGCCCTCCTGCACACCAAGGCGACGAACCAGGGAGCCGGCGGCCAGGTTGCGCACCACACACTCCACAGGAATCATGTCCATTTTTTTAACCAGGGCTTCAGTATCCGACAAGAGCTTTACAAAATGGGTAGGGATGCCAGCAGCCTGTAATTTGCCCATGATGAACGCATTGAACTTGTTGTTCACCATGCCCTTGCGATCCAGTTGCTCGACACGCTTGCCATCAAAGGCCGAAGTGTCGTTACGGAAGAGCATGACCAGATGATCCGGGTCGTCAGTGTTAAAAATGGATTTTGCTTTACCCGCGTAAAGTTGCTCGCGTTTTTCCATGATGGATCTGCCTGAAAAAATGAAAACCAAAAAGGATTAGACCACCGACAGCCAGTCAAAACCCTGATTTTGACAAGCATAGGTAACCTGTTTGACCGCTGCAGTAACAGGCGCTAGCGCTGCCTGGGCTACTGCAAGCGAGTTATTCTGCTGGCTGATATGTGCCACAACCAAGTGTTGCAAACGCGCACAGTTCAAGCGCTGCAAGAAACCGGCCGCCTGCTGGTTGCTTAGATGCCCCCAATGACCACCCACTCGCTGTTTCAGGGAGTGGGGGTAAGGGCCATAGGCCAACATCACCGGATCGTGATTGGCCTCCAGCACCATGGCATCCAGATCCTGATAACAGGCTTCGACGTGGGGCGTAATACTACCCAAATCCGTCAGTATTCCCAAGCGGCGGCCAGCATACTCAAACACAAACTGTGTCGGCTCACGTGCATCATGGGGCACAGCAACCGGCTGCACCCACAAGTTTCCAATGTTAAATGGGGTATAGGATTCTATCAGGCGCAAATCCGGCAGTTCGCCCAATGAACGGCTGTGGTAAGTCCCGGGCGTCATATAGACGGGCAACTGGTAGCGACGCGCCAGGGCCGCTACCCCTTTGATATGATCCGCATGTTCATGCGTCACTAAGATCGCATCAAGGTTACCCGGGCTCAACTCAAAACGGGCCAGACGCTGCTCCGCCTCCCTGACACTGAATCCACAATCAATCAATACATGGCCCTGCCCCCAGTTCACCAGAGTGGCATTGCCGCGACTGCCACTCCCCAGGGATGCAAAACGAAACGGACCATCCATTTAAATCAGATTTTTACGCAACAGCGTCAGCAGCTCACGCGACTCACCCAATTTTAAGCGCTTACCATAAGGGTCGCGGATCTGGACCTGGTAATTGCCTTCATCACCGCTAATCACCAACAGGTAACCGGGTGCCTTGGGCAGTTCTTTCTCTTTGCGGCGATTGGAGACAGGTGCGTTTTTGAAATCATCCCCGGTCAGCATATTGGTTTTGATCTGCGCCAGGCTATAGGGTGTTGTCGGCGGTTTGGGATCCAGGCCAATACGGAACAGTCGGCGCAACCAACCCGGTTTGTTTTCTTCCGGATCTATGTATTCAACGTAAAACAAACCGGCATCCGCATCGGACTCGAAGGTCGTGAATCCATCCTGCTTAGCGGCATAACCCAGGGTTGCCATGGCACGCTGATGATCCAGTTTGATATTTAATACGGGCTCACCGCGCACCATGGTCAGCCCCGCTTTTACAGAACCCCCAATCGACTGCGCCAGGAGTGAGGTGCCGCCTTCACTGACATCACTGGCCAGGGTTGCAGCCAGTTCGTCCAACAACCATTTTTCACGCTCTGCATTTACCGAGCGGCGCGGCCAGGCTGCATCGGGGGCACGATCCTTTTCACTGACCGGAATACTCATGTGCAGGATATGGATTTCACTGGTTTCCGGCTGGACGCCCTGGTCTATTTGCAGGCGATAACGGTCATAGGTGTTGAGATCGGTTTTAAATTGCAGCCAACTGGTTTCAATAATCCCCTTGCCAATGTCTGCGCGGCTCACAGCCAGGTCGTTGACATTCAAAAAATTGCGCACGCGCGGCCACACCTCGCCGGGAGAAACATTCAGCAGAATCCAACTCTCCCCTCCCACGCGCTGGATTTTTACGTTCTCCTGCACCAGGTTAGCGGAAATAGGCATGGGACGCGGCACGTCGAAACCGGACGCCTCCGGGTCATAGCCAAAATCTGTCGCTGTAATGGCGGGAATCGGGTACAGCTCACCCATGGCCTGGGAGTGCTTGCCTGGAGGCAAAACCAAAGGAGGAATATTGTCAGCTTTCAGGTAATCACTTTCGCGATTGCGAAAAATCCCCTCTTCCCCAAAAAACAAACCACAACCCGACAACATCACACAGAAGAGCGAGAGCGCGGCATAGCAGGAGAAAGCAGTAAAGCGTTGGCAGGTGGTGGTCATTATTGTCATGTCAGCATCAGGACTCATGAAAATCGTCGTAAAACAACCTCTGGCCAAACAGCACCAGAGCTGGCCAGCCTTAAAGGCCAGCCAGTTGCATGGCTGTTTTAACCTGTTGATGGTACTGCGCCGACAGGCGTGTCAGCGGCAGGCGAATGCCCGATTGAATCAACCCCAATTGTTCCACAGCCCATTTGACCGGAATCGGGTTGGACTCAACGAACATGGCGGTATGTAATGGCAGCAGTTGCGTGTTGATAGTGCGCGCTTCTTCAGCCTTTCCCGCCAGTGCCAGTTCACACATACGTGCGATGGCAGCAGGTACGACATTCGCAGTGACAGAAATATCCCCTTGGCCACCTAAAAGAATTAATTCCACCGCTGTGGCGTCATCGCCGGAGATAATCGCAAAACCTGGCGGAGCCTGGTCAATGAGCAATCTAGCCCGCTCCAGGTCACCCGTTGCCTCTTTGATACCTGCAATATTGGGCACCTGCGCCAAACGCAGGGCAGTTTCCGGTTTCATGTCCACCCCGGTACGGCCGGGAACGTTGTAGAGATACTGGGGAATGGCCACTGCATTGGCGATATATTCATGATGCAGGAACAAGCCTTCCTGGGTTGGCTTGTTGTAATAGGGGGTTACCAGCAGGCAGGCATCGGCACCCACATCTTTGGCAGCCTGGGTCAACTCGACGGCTTCACTGGTAGAGTTGGCGCCAGTACCGGCAATCACCGGGATACGCCCGTTTACCTGATCAACTACACGTTTAATCACTTGCAAGTGTTCCTGCACATCCAAGGTGGCGGATTCACCCGTAGTACCAACCGCCACTATGGCGTGGGTCCCCTGTTCCAGGTGCCAATCGACCAATTTATGCAGACTGTCCCAGTCGAGGGTGTTGTCTGCATGCATTGGGGTTACCAGGGCAACCATACTGCCTTGAATCATCAGTGACTCCGTTGTAGATCGTTATCGCGTAAATAGGCGTGCGTGTATCCGGAAGAAGGCGCCATGGTACTGAGGCAGGCGCAGCTAAACAAGCGGATTCAGGGGAATGAACCCGCTTGTTTACTTTTTGAAATCCAGCATGCGCTGCAAGGGCACCATGGCGCGTTGCGCCAAGTGCGGATCAACAAAAATTTCATTGTCGGTGCGCTCAAACACATCCACCAGATTATCGAGCACATTCATTGCCATCCAGGGACAGTTAGCACAGGAGCGGCAAGTCGCCCCACTGCCCGCAGTGGGTGCGATATGGAATACCTTGTCCGGGTTGAGCTGTTGCATTTTGTAAAAGATGCCCTGATCCGTCGCCACAATAAACTCGCGATTGGGCAGGGTTTGCGCAGCCTTGATCAGTTGCGAGGTAGAACCAACCACATCGGCCAACTCCACCACAGCCCTGGGTGACTCCGGGTGAACCAACACCGCGGCGCCGGGGTAAAGCAGCTTTAAATCCTCAACCCCTTTGGCCTTGAATTCCTCGTGCACAATACAGGCCCCATCCCACAGGAGCACATCTGCACCGGTTTTTTGCTGGACATAAGCGCCCAAATGCTTGTCCGGTGCCCAGAGAATCTTTTTGCCCTGGCGATCGAGATAGTCCACAACATCCAGCGCAATACTGGAAGTCACCACCCAATCAGCGCGCGCCTTCACCGCCGCCGAGGTATTGGCATACACCACAACCTCACGATCCGGATGCTGATCACAGAAAGCGGCAAACTCGTCGGCCGGGCATCCCAAATCCAGCGAGCAGGTAGCTTCAAGGGTGGGCATAAGGACACGTTTTTCCGGGGACAGGATCTTGGCCGTTTCCCCCATGAATTTTACCCCGGCCACAATCAGGGTTTCTGCCGGGTGATTCTTGCCAAAACGCGCCATTTCCAAGGAATCCGAAACGCAGCCACCGGTATCTTCTGCCAGCGCCTGGATCAATGGATCGGTGTAATAGTGTGCAACCAACACGGCATTGTGCTGTTTTAGCAGTCCTTTAATGCGCGCTTTGTAATCAGCCTCCTGTTCCGGTGTGTATACCGGGGCGCTCCATAGGCGCGCCAGATGCTCTTTTACCAGATCGCGGGAGTGATCGAGACGGACAGCGACATTCAGCTCTTCAGACATGCAAGGCCTCACAGGAATAATAACCGGCAATAGATACCACACCGGTAGGCGGCAAATTCTATCACAGCACCGGCGTTCAACTGTGCCGGAAGAATCTTCATCCGAAAAAACAAAAAAGCGCCCTTGCGGCGCTTTTGGTTGCAGTCGTAACTGCGAATCTGGTGGGTCGTGCTGGATTCGAACCAGCGACCAATTGGTTAAAAGCCAACTGCTCTACCGACTGAGCTAACGACCCTGAAAACGGCTGCTAACAAGCTTGCAGGTGGATGACACCTGTCGCATGCTTACTGTGCCTGGCATGAATTTGCCTGGCTAAAATGGTGGGTCGTGCTGGATTCGAACCAGCGACCAATTGGTTAAAAGCCAACTGCTCTACCGACTGAGCTAACGACCCAAATGCGAGGCGCGTATAATACTGTTTTAGATCGAAAAGACAAGTTTTTTTTAGCCGTTTTTCGTTAACCACCAATTGCTTAATAGATATTGGTTATTAAAAGAACTTTTTGCTAAGTTTGGAAACAACCCGAAAAAATGTGTCAGGGCATCACAGGATTCAATAATTCAGGCCCGGAAACCATAGCTCTGTGCAACCAGCGACTCAATGGCAGCAAACCTCACCTATGCTTAAGTGACGTTTGTCCCGACACTTACCGGTGTTTACCGGTTGTTGCGGAATGTCCGAGCAGCCAGTAGGCGCAAGGGAAGCTCAATACTAACGAGACTAAGCATGTCTGTTTCTCTACCTAGGAATGGCGGTACATCTATTATCGGCAATATGTGGCCACTACAGCTGGCGGTAGCCCTGGCCTATGGGATTACCGGTTGGCTGGGCCTTAATATTCCGCTTAGCGATGGCAATATCACCCTTTTCTGGTTACCGACAGGTATAGCAGTTGCCGCTTTTTACCGGTATTCCTGGACGCTATGGCCGGGGGTATTCCTCGCGGCCCTTATCGTTTCGCTCAGTACCGGCCTCCCCTGGCTCAATAGCGGGTTAATTGCCCTTGGCAATACCCTTGCACCGCTACTGACTTGTTATCTCCTGCGCCGCACCGATAGCAACATCACCCGCCTGACGCCGCGCGATAGCATAGGTTTTCTGCTATTCAGTGCCCTGGGCATGATCGTCTCCGCAGCGACCGGTAGCCTCAGCCTGTTGCTGCTGGGACGCGAGGTGTTTTCTGTGGCGCAAGGATTCCTGAACTGGTGGATGGGGGACAGCCTTGGTGTATTCCTGGCCGCGCCCCTGTTGGTGAATTTTTCCCTGGGCGAATGCCGTCGCGCCCTGGCCCAGCCACGGGAGCTAATCCTGATTATTCTGGCCAGCCTGGTTGTTGCAGCCCTGTGCTTTCCGCTCAACAACCTGACCAGCCATTCTCCGGCAGGGGTTATACATCTGCCGATCCTGTTCACCAGTTTTATATGCATGGCCTGGGCCGGTTTGAGGTTCGGGCTGCCCGGTGCCAGCCTGTCCACCCTGGGGTTCGGTCTTGTCGCCCTGGTATCCACCATCCAGGGGTTGGGTCCCTTGAGCTTCGATTCGACACAACTCAGCGCCTGGATGATTTGGATTTATGGCTTTTGCATGACCCTCCTGGGGTTGATGATCACCTCGGCACATACCCAGTTGCGTACCGCAAGCCACCAGTTGGATGAAACATCACACGAGCAGGCCCAGCAGAAAAAGCACCTGGAAGCGATTATCCACGCCATCCCCGACCTGCTGATCGAAACCAACCGTGAAGGGCATTGCCTCTGGGCCAATGGCCCCACTCATTGGCATGGCTTGCACAGCCATGAATTGCCGGGTCGCGAGCTGCGCGAACTTTTGCCTAGCGATGCCTGGCAAACCTGGTCACAGGCAATCCATGAGGCAGACGACTGGGGGATATCACAAGGTAAAAGTATCCATCTTATCCAGGGCACACAAAGCCTCTGGTACGAACTCTCCATTGCCAAAAGCAGCGGGCAACGCCCCCATGAAGACCGGTTTGTCTGCCTGGTACGCGATATCACCAAACGAGTGAATATTTACCAGGCCGACCTCGCCAATGAACAGCGTTTTCGCAATATATTTGAAGCGACACGCAATATCGCCGTACAGGGATACAACCGCTACCACGAAGTTATTTTCTGGAATAAAGCCAGTGAAGATCTCTACGGTTTTAGCGCCCAGGAGGCCATGGGCCAAAAACTGGAACATCTGATCATTCCCCCCTTCATGCGCAATGACGTTTTCAATGCAATAGAAAACTGGCATCTGCATAACCAGGCGATCCCCTCCGGGGAATTGCCGTTACACAATGCCAAAGGTGAAGAGGTGTGGGTTTATTCCAACCATGTGATGATCAATACGCTGGACAATAAGGAAATGTATTGTCTCGATATAGACCTGAGCACCCAGCGCGATGCCCTGCAACAGTTGGAACAGGAATTAATGGAGCGCCGCCAGATTGAAGGAGCCCTGCGCCAGAGCGAACGCTTATTGGAAAGTGCACAGATCATGGCGCGCCTGGCCTACTGGGAATGGGATCCACAGGACGATAGCTATAAATTCAGCCGCTCCATGGTGGAACTATTCGGCTTGCCTGCAGCACAGCTCACCGGGCAACTCAAACCCTTTCTGGCAGGATGCATGCCCGCCGGACAACGCCGCCATTTTATCCAAAGCCTGAGTACCAGCCTTGAACACAAAACCCCGATAGCAACTGAAATCAATCTGCTATTACATGGCCATCCTTACTGGTTTGCGGTCCAGGGCAATATCGACGAACATGCTGATGGCACACTGTGTATGCGCGGTACCTTACAGGACATTACTGAACGCAAGCGTTTGGACGCAGCACTGGCTGCTGCCGCTGCCGATACGGCCTCGACAGCAGACTTTTTTGAAACCATGTTGCGCGCACTGGCAGAAGCACTCGAAGTGGAGCATGTGCTGATCAGTTTGCTCAACCCCGATGATCCCGCACAGGCCAGTACCCACACCTATATCAAGTACGGACAACTCCAGGAAAATTTTGACTATTCACTGAACGGTACACCCTGTGCCAACGTTGTGGATGAGAATCTCTGCTTCATCACCACCGGGGCAAAAATACAATATCCCGATGACCACCTTTTCCAACTGAGCAATATCGATAGTTATCTCGGTGTGGGAATTCGCAATCCACAAGGGCAGCATGTGGGCATCCTGATCGTCATGAGTGAGAAAGCCTTAAATGTCTCACCCCAGGTACGCTCGCTACTATTGATTTTTGCGGAACGAATTTCCGGTGAACTTAACCGTGCCAGCGATCAGGAACAGATTTATCGCCTGGCATTCTTTGATCCACTCACCCGCCTGCCCAATCGCCGGATGCTTATGGATCGCTTGCGACTGATTATTGCCCAAAGTGCCCGAACCAGCCAGCAAGGTGCATTGTTGTTTATTGACCTGGATCACTTCAAATTACTCAACGATACCCGAGGCCACCATATTGGCGACCAACTATTGGTACAGGTAGCGGAGCGTATCAGCAGTATTATTCGCACCACAGATTTGGCAGCGCGCCTGGGAGGCGATGAGTTTGTCGTAGTGTTTGACAATCTGGGCACAGACCCGGACAAAGCGGCACTGGAGGCCAAGCATCGCGCAGAACAGCTGCACGAATTAATTAATTTGCCCTACCCGCTACAACAATCGGTATATCACTGCACGATCAGCATAGGGGTCAACCTGTTTAATGCGAATAATACATCCATTGATGATCTGTTACGTCATGCCGACGTAGCCATGTACCAAGCGAAAGACGGTGGACGCAATACCATTCGCTTCTTTGATCCGCACATGCAATCGCGCCTGGAAAAACGCGCTGAAATAGAAGCAGACTTACGCAGTGCCCATGAGTCCGGAACCCAGTTAACCCCCTATTATCAAGCGCAGGTGAATCATACCGGTGAAGTGCTTGGTGCCGAGTTACTATTGCGCTGGATACATCCGCGCAAGGGAACCATTGCACCAGGTGATTTTATTCCGGTAGCCGAGCAAACCGGATTGATTGTTGCCATCGGTCGCCAGGTAATTCGCATGGCCTGCAAACAATTGCAATGTTGGCAGCAGCAACCGGGCTTTGGGCACCTGACATTGGCAGTGAATGTCAGCCCCATTCAATTCAACCAATCCAGTTTTGTTGAAGATGTTATCAGCTGCGTGCTGGACTACGATGTCAATCCTAACCACCTGAAGCTGGAACTGACAGAAAGCTCCCTGCTAAAAAATGTTGAGCACAGCATCGAAAAAATGCAGCGCTTGCAAGAATTTGGCATTAGCTTCGCGATGGATGATTTCGGTATAGGTTATTCGTCCCTGTCCTATTTGAAGAAATTACCCCTGGATCAGTTGAAAATTGATCGAACCTTTGTGCGGGATATTACGATAGACCCCAATGATGCGATTATCGTGCGCACCATTATTGCCATGGCGGCCAATATGAACCTGAATGTCATTGCCGAGGGTGTGGAAACGGAATTACAAAAACAATTTCTTGAGCAAAATGGCTGCCTGCTGTTCCAGGGATATTACTTCGGCAAGCCCATGCCGCTGGATGCCTTTGAGGAACTGATCCATATGCCGCAGCAATTGATCCGGCACAGCATGAGCGATTAGCAGCGTTAGAACGCGTAACGTGTTGGATCGGCGACACCTGCCTGCTCAAAGCCCTGCTTGCGCAGGCGACAGGAATCGCATTTACCGCAGGCTTCACCGCCATCATTGGCTTGGTAGCAGGAGACGGTCAGGCGGTAATCCACCCCCAAGGCCAGCCCTTGCTGGATAATTTGCGCCTTGGTCAGGTTGATCAGGGGGGTGCGAATATGGAGTCGCTCACCTTCGATACCGCGCTTGGTGGCCAGGTTGGCCATCGTCTCATAGGCGGCAATGTAATCGGGACGGCAATCCGGGTAACCGGAATAATCCACCGCATTAACGCCAATAAAAATATCCAAAGCCCCCAGGACTTCTGCCCATCCCAGGGCAATCGACAAAAACACGGTATTGCGCGCAGGTACATAAGTTACCGGAATGCCGCTGGTCTCCTCTTCAGGTACATCAATAGACGTATCTGTCAATGCCGAGCCGCCGATAGCGCCAAGGTCCAGGCGAATAACCTTATGTTCCAGGCTGCCATGGGCTTTGGCGGTAATTTCCGCCGCCTTTAGCTCTGCGCGATGGCGCTGGCCATAATCGAAACTGATGGTGTAACAGTCATAGCCCTGGCTGCGGGCAATAGCGATCACCGTGGTGGAATCCAGCCCCCCGGAAACCAGGATCACTGCTTTTTTACGCGACATAGGCTTAGCTCCTCATCAACAATGACAACAACCCGATCAATGGCCGGGTTCATCGTTCCACAGCAACTTATGCAGCTGTAATTGAAAACGTACGGGGAGATTGTCGGCGAGAATCCACTCCGCCAGCTCCACCGGCTTTACCTGTCCATGAGAAGGTGAAAAAAGCACCTCACCTGCGCGGCTGGCGAGTTCGTACTCATCCAGCTTGAATCTGGCCCATTCGTAATCTTCGCGATTACAGATGACAAACTTGACCTGATCCTGCTCACCCAACAGCGGGATATTCTCCCAGCGATTGCGCCCCACCTCCCCCGAGCCCGGGGTTTTGAGGTCCATCACTTTGCTGACACGCGGGTCTACATCCTCCAGGGGCATGGCACCACTGGTCTCAAGCGATACGCCGTAACCGGCATCGCAGAGCATCTTCAGCAGGGTGACACACTCGCGCTGCGCCATAGGCTCCCCACCGGTGACGCAAACATGACGTGGGTGATAACGGGCAACGCGCGCCAGGATCTCATCCAGCGACAAGCGCTCACCACCATAAAAAGCGTACTCCGAATCACAATAGCCACAGCGTAATGGGCATCCCGTCAGGCGCACAAACACCGTAGGCAAGCCCACAGTGCGCGCCTCACCTTGCAGCGAGTAGAAGATTTCGGTGATTTTTAGGCTGGCCTGGGTCATGGATGCGATTGGAAATCCGGACGAGGATAAGTAATGCTTAAGGTGTCGATTGACAAAAGACGCGCAGTGTACCCAAAAGCGGCGCGATTTACTCGCCCAACCCTGCACTGGTATGCTGGCAGATCCCTGTTCACCCGATATTTTGGCTGACTAACGCTGCTGTAGAGCTATGAAACCCACGAAAACCCGCCGCGAGCTGCATAACGAACTGGAAGAGCAAGTCCGGGAATACCTGCGCACAGGCGGCAAGGTCAATGAAGTACCGCGCGGTCTTAGCGGTCGCCCTTACGCACAAAGCCCCTTGATCAGTATCTTTGAGGGTACCAGCCACGAAGACCGCACTCCCGTACCGGAAGTGGTTGCCGCCATAGAAGCCCGCAAAAAGCCCCAAGCACCAGCCAGGCAGCGCAAGCCTCGCCCCCACAAGCGCGTCATCCTGGATGACTTTGGGCAGCCCTTGCGCTGGGAATGGGTGGAAGACTAGGGGCTTTCCTGGGGCTGATAAATACAGCTGCGATTACGACCTTCACGCTTGGCCTGATACAGCGCCTGGTCAGCCGCCCGCTGCCACTCCAGGAAGCTGATCCCCGGTTGCCAGGGCGCTAAACCCAAGCTGATGCTGCAACACAAAGGCGCCAGCCGGGGTTCATGTTCATCGGCAAAGTTCATAGTGGCAACGGCCTGGCGCAAGCGTTCCGCCGTTGCCAGGGCTGCCGGCAGAGAGGTATTAGCCAAGGCCAGGGCAAACTCCTCACCGCCATAGCGCCCCAGTAATTCGTGTTCGCGCAGATTGACTTGCAGGCACTGTGCAATTTGCTGGAGTATCTGGTCGCCGCGACCATGGCCATAGGTATCATTGATCATTTTGAAATGATCCACATCCAACAGTACCAGGCATAAAGGCTGGCCGCTGCGCTGGGTTTGGTTAATCAGCGCCAGCACCCGCTCCTCCCAATAACTGCGGTTAAACAGCCCGGTCAATCCATCGGTGCGGCTCAAGTGTTTAAGCAGTTCTTTTTGGCTGTGTAACTGCATGGCAAAACGATAGGTAATGGAGCCTATCGCAAGTGGATAAATCACCAGCATGGGTAAGGCCGCATAGATCATCACCGGGTCACTGCTCAGGTTGAACTCCCAATGCAAAAAGCTGCGCACCACCAGCAGGCCCATTAAGAGTCCGGCCAGGGAAGTAACAACACCGCGTAAAAACAGGCGAAAGCCGCCAGCTGCAATATTATTCATCCACAACATCATCAGGATCAGGCAACTACCCAGGGGATTAAACCCCATCAGGGCGACCCAGAATCCGCCTGAGGCGGCATCCAGTTGTAAATGGAGATGTTCGCGCAGGAAAGGAGATTGGCTGCGTTTAGCCAGCCAATAGGCAATATGGGGCCAGACAAATCCGTTGAGGAATAAAAGTGCCCAGATCCAGGCGGGCTGTTTGAGCGGGTAGAGCGTAGCACCTACCACCAAAGCTCCCAAACCAAGCCCTAATACCCTGGCCGGGTATACCCGGCGGACAAACCGCAGCCCGCGCCGCGAAGTCGATGATGTCGTGTTCAACCCTTGTTTTCTACCACTTGGTGCCAGATACAGGAATCATGATCATGCTTCGTATCCTAGAGCATTTTTACGACAAATAAAGTTTTGCGCGCCAAAAATCCATAAAAGCTGCATAAGAAGTGTAAGGACATGGCCAACCGGGCCATCGGCTACAGCCAATCTTTACGTTTGAAATACCAGTAGGGTGCCAACCCGGAAACAATCATCAGTGATATGGCCCAGACGTAACCATAGCGCCACTCCAACTCAGGCATAAAGCTAAAGTTCATCCCGTAGAGACTGGCAACCACCGTCGGCGGCAGGAAGATGACCGCGGCAATCGAGAAGGTTTTGATGATCTGGTTTTGTTCGATATTGATGAAGCCCTGGGTGGAGTCCATCAGGAAGTTGATCTTGTCAAACAGGAAGGCCGTGTGCGACATCAAGGTGTCCACATCGCGCTTGATTTCGCGTGCCGTTTCCTGCAACTCAAAGGATTCCCGCAAGTGGCGCTGCAAAAAGGAAATCGAGCGCTGGGTATCCATCAGGCACAGGCGGATCTTGCCATTGCTGTCTTCCAGCTTGGCCAGCCTATCGATGGCATCCTCCAGTTCGGCATCGGTGTCTTCCAGCACCATGCGACTGACCTCTTCCAACTTGCGATGGATATCTTCCAAGGCATCCGCCAGGTTTTCCACTTTTTGCTCAAAAATGGTAACCAACAGGTCTTGCGGTGAACTGATATGGACCTGGCCAGCGCGGGCGCGCATACGCAGCAAGCGGAAATCGGCCTGGTCCTCTTCGCGCACGGTAATCAGGCGGCGATCCTGCAAAATAAAGGCGACAGTTGCCGTACTATGGCGACCGGACTCCCCCGGTGCGAGAAACAGGGAGTGCACGTGGATGCCGGATTGGTCCTGGAAATAGCGGGCCGAGAATTCGATTTCCTCTACATCGTCCGACTCAGGCAACTCGGCGCGCAGGAAGGTATTCAGCTCCTCCCGCTCTTCATCGGAGGGCTCATGGGCATCAATCCATAGCGAATTGGCCATGGCCTGGCGCAGGTGTTCGTATTCGTGTTTGTCTTCACGCAGGGCAGTACCTTGAACCCTAAACATTCTCAACATCAGTGTCGTCTCCTCAAGGTGTGCAGTGAAGCGGACCGGTATCCTGGCAGGATGGGTCCCGGCGGGGTTGGCGCTTTATAGCATATTCTTTTGACAGTTAAAGCGTCGTCTTAAGATTAGCCGCTAACCGCCCTTCGTCGCGATCTTTTCTTGTGAGGATAGAAACCGGGTTCCCCCTCCGGCCGGGTCTTGAAACGGCGATGCACCCAGAGGTACTGGTCGGGAGCAACGCGTATTGCATCCTCCAGGATACGGTTTACCCGGGTTGCATCGGCCACATCGTCACCACTGGGGAAATTATCCAGCGGCGGCTGTACCACCAGGCGGAAACGGCCTTTGGCTTCACGGTAGCAAAAGAAGGGAATAACGGCAGCCCCCGACAGTTTGGCAATACGCGACGTCGCTACGACTGTCGCCGCCTGGATGCCAAAAAAGGGAGCGAAGACACTGTGCTTGGCACCATAATCCTGATCCGGCGCATACCAGACGATATGCCCCATACGCAGGTTTTTAATCAATTTACGGGTATCGTTGCGCTGGATGGCATCGTCGTTTACCCGGCTGCGGGCTTTGGCGATCGCGTAGGACATCAGTGGATTGGGATCGCTGCGATACAGGACATCGGCTTTGATATGGTAGGACATGATCAGGCCGGAAATATCAATGGTGGTCAGGTGTGACCCCATCAGCAACACACCCTTACCCTCGGCCAGGGCATTTTCGATATGCTCCAGCCCGGTCAGCTCATAGCGGCCGCGCATTTTGTCCTTTGCCCCCCAAAGCCCCATGGCCGTCTCGGCAAAACTCAAACCACAGGCATAGATAACCCCGCGCACCATATTGTCCCGCGCCCTGGCATCCAGCTCGGGAAAACAGTATTCAATGTTGATTGCTGCAATACGCCGCCGCGCTGGAGCCAGATAGAACAGTAACCAGCCAAGCCCATAGCCTACCGCCTGGTTAAGGCGTACCGGTAGCTGGGCAATTAACCAGAAAAAGCCCAGTAGCAACCAGGTAGGCCAAAAACGGGGGGCAAGAAAAGCGCGCTCAAAAACGGGAGATTTGGGATTATCCGAACTCATGGTTGCTCTATATCTGAGGCCAGTTAACTGGCCAGGTTGGCAGGAGGCGCAAAATTATAGCAAGGCTGGCTGAACAGGGAATGATGCGACCATAACAAAGGTATGGGGAAAACGATCGCAGCCCCCCCTGGTACTAGAGATTCACAACCACATAGGCAATCAGTGCAATACCACCCAGCAAGCTAATGGCACACAAACTTAACCCCAGCAAACGCTGGCGTGCCCGTGCCTGCTCTTTTGCAACAGAGTTAGTATCCTGCTCCAATTGGTGGGCGCGAACGGCAAGATCGCGGGATTTCACCAGTTTCCGGCGCACCTGCTGCAGGGCGGCTATATCCCTGGCCAATGTTGCCTGTGCCTCGATGCCGGCTTGCTGTTGCTGGCAATTCAAGTCATCCAGTTGTCTGTCCAACTGGCGCAGCTTGGCATCTACGGCAGCGGAAACCTGGCTAATCTGCATAGGGCCCTCTCTTGGCAACGGGGGATACAAGCCTTTGGCTCTGCCCTGTATCCCATATCGGAAAAGAAACAGGCAGCCGAAGCTGCCTGAATCGAAAATAAAAACCGGCTAATAAGGAATTAACCAGCCACAGCGGCGTCAATCAGGGGCTTGAGTTCGCCCTTCTCGTGCATTTCGGTGATGATGTCACAACCACCAATCAATTCACCGTTGACCCACAATTGGGGGAAGGTTGGCCAATTGGCAAACTTGGGCAATTCGCTGCGAATTTCCGGGTTGCTGAGTATATCGACATAGGCAAAGCGCTGGCCACAGGCCATCAGCGCCTGGGAGGCGCGCATGGAAAAACCACACTGGGGGGCATTGGGCGAGCCCTTCATGTAAAGAATCACTGGATTCTCGCCAATTTGTTGTTTGATTGTCTCTAAAACATCCATCCTAATTCACCTCGGATCAGAGTAATGATGGGCAGCACAAAACCGCCGAAAAACCAAGTAATGCAGTCAAGTATTGCCATTTTACCCCAGCTATTCGTTGTCGGCCAATTGGCAAGCGCGAACAAGCTGGTTAATGTTGTTATTAAGGGTCGCCAAGGTGCGACTTAACCCGGGATATTGATTGATGTTCAAATTGCGTGTTCAGGTGTTTCTGGCCTTTGTGGGATTTGCGCTCCTGCTGACCATGGGGCTGTTTTTCTATTCGAGGCTAAGTTTTGAGCACAGCTTCACCCGCTATCTGGAAGGCCGGGAAAACGAGCGCAATGCAGTACTGCTTGAGGCCCTGTCCAGCCACTACCAGCGCACAGGCAGCTGGGATGCCTTCCAGCAGCCGGGGCGCTGGGAATGGTTTGTTAACCAATATCGCCGCATGGGACAAGCCATGCCGGAACCTGAGCGCGAACGCGACAGGGAGCCGCCACAGGAACCGCCGCGCTGGAGTCCTCCGGCCCAGCCGCGCATACAACCCCTGCCCGACTGGATCAACAATGAACGCTGGATTTTGCGCCTGCGCGCCCTGCGCACCCGTTTTATCCTGCAGGATGCAGACAAGCGCCAGGTAGCGGGCGAAGAGGCAAACCACGAACATTACATTTATTCGCGCATCCAAAGCCCCGATAACAAAACCCTGGGATACCTGGGGACGCCGATCAATCCCGCCCTGCGCGATCTGCTGGATACCCAGTTTGCCGAACGCCAGCAAACCCATTTCCTGGTCATGACCCTGATAGCCTTGGGGATTGCCCTGCTCTGCGCAATTCCCTTGTCCTACCTGCTAACCCAGCGCGTACAGCGCCTGGCCCGCCATGTGCAATCACTCAGTGCAGGCCGCTACCAGGAGCGCCTGAGCGTGAGTGGCAGCGATGAATTATCCACCCTGGCACAGCACCTGAACCATTTGGGGCAAAGCCTGGAACAGAGCGAGCAGACCCGCAAGCGCTGGGTAGCCGATATATCCCATGAGCTGCGCACCCCCCTTGCTGTCTTGCAGGCAGACCTTGAGGCCCTGGAAGATGGCGTGCGCCATTTCGACGCAAAAGCCCTGGCGCGCCTGCAGAAACACGCGGCGCGCCTGACCCATCTGGTTAACGATCTCTACGAATTATCGCTGACCGATATAGGTGCGCTCAGCTATCGCAAACAACCATGCGAACTGTACGAACTGGTCAGCGAACTCTGCCATTCACTGGACGCTAAATTTGTCCAGGCGGGACTGGATTTCAGCACAGACCTGGGCAGCGATAAAATCCCGGTATTTGCCGACCCACAGCGTCTGCAGCAGTTGCTGCTCAATGTGCTGCACAACAGTATCAATTACACCAATAGCCCCGGCCAGGTTCGCCTCTGTTTGCAACGCGATGACAAAAGCGCACTCATTCGCATTGATGACACGGAACCCGGCGTTGATCCTGAATTGCATGAAAAATTATTTGAACGCCTGTACCGCGCCGAATCATCGCGCAGCCGCGATACCGGCGGTGCCGGCCTGGGTTTGAGTATCTGCCGCAACATTGTCGAGGCCCACTCGGGCAGTATTGCGATTAGCAACAGTGACCTGGGTGGACTAGCCGTTAGCATCAGGCTGCCCCTGCTACAGGAATAATGACCTTAGGAACCAATAACGATGAATATTTTGATTGTGGAAGACGAAATCGATTTGGGCGAGATTTTGCGCGATTACCTCAACGCCGAAAACTACACCACCGAGCTGGTGGGTGATGGTGAAAGCGCATTGGCCAGGATCCGCAATGGCCAGTGGGATCTGATTATCCTCGACCTGATGCTGCCTAAACTTGATGGCTTGAGTGTATGCCGCGAGGTGCGCAAGCAATCGCAAGTGCCAATCATTATGACCACCGCCAAGGTAGAGGAAATTGATCGCCTGTTGGGTCTGGAGGTCGGTGCTGACGATTATATCTGCAAGCCGTTCAGCCCGCGTGAAGTCGTCGCACGGGTAAAAGCAGTCCTTAGGCGCAGCCAGGCTCCCAGCGGCGCGGACAACAGTATCCTACACCTGGATAAAGAGGCCATGCAGGTGCACCACCAGGGCCAGAGTATCGAGTTAACCGCCATAGAGTTCCGCATTCTGGAAACCCTGTTTGCACACAAGCACAAGGTCGTCTCGCGCGACCTGTTACAGAAAAATGCCTACACTGACCACCGGGTGGTGAGTGATCGCACCATGGATTCGCATATCACCAAGTTGCGCAAAAAATTACAGCAGATCCACCCGCAGGAAATTATCCACTCGGTCTATGGAGTGGGTTATCGCCTGCAGGTGGAGTAATCCTCAGGCTTGCACAATTGCTCCACAATGGTTGTGCGATGCTTACACAAGTTCAGGAAAAATTCAGTGTCATAGTGTCACCTGGGTAACCTATCTGGAGACACTATGAATAGCCTGGATAACAATAGCGCTTCACGCGATCTGCAACCGACCACCACATCAACCCCATCTTATAATTTACACGATCCCCACAGACGCAAGGCGTTAGGTGCCCTGGGCTTATTTGGCCTGGCCGGCGCAGCAGGCCTTATCAGTTGTGGGGGTGGCTCGTCCGGCAGTAACAGCACCGGCACCAGTAGTGCCACTACCAGTAGCAGCACCACAAGCTCCAGCGCCACTACCAGCAGTATCGCTACCAGCTCCAGCAGTAGCGGCTCCGGCAGCTGTGTGGTTATTCCGACCGAAACTATCGGCCCTTACCCGCTATCCACCCTGCTCGATAATTCGCTGATCCTGCGCGAAAACATTGCGGAAGACAAAACCGGTGTGCCGCTGCAAGTCAAACTCAAGCTGGTTAACGTCAATAACAGTTGTACGCCTGTCTCTGCCTATGTGTATATCTGGCACTGTGATAAGGATGGCAACTACTCGGGTTATACCACCGAGGTCGGCAAAACCTATTGCCGCGGCATCCAGTATACCGACACCGATGGTGTTGCCAGTTTTACAACGGTTTACCCCGGTTGGTACGCCGGGCGAATTACCCATATCCATTTCCAGATTTTTTTAACCAACTATGGCAGCAATGCCCAATCCAGCAAAATTTCACAAATGGCATTTCCGCAGGATATTACCCGCGCGGTGTATAACTCGACGCTTTATACCAAGGGGCAAAATACCTCCGTGACCAGCTTCGCGACTGACAATGTGTTTAGTGATGGTGTGGAATACCAACTGGCAACTGTCACCGGTAGTGTCAGTGACGGTTATGTCGCTGAATTGGAGGTGGGACTGGCGCTTTAGTTTGCGCGAGTCGACGGCTGCTGCGCCAATTTCTTTTTGGTCAAGGCAGTCGCCTGGTGCTCAAGCGGATTTTCCGGCCAGGGATGGCGAGGGTAGCGCCCGCGCATTTCTTTTCTTACGTCTGGATAGGCTTGTTGCCAAAAGGTTTGCAAGTTGGCAGTAACCGCCAGGGGACTGCCGTTGGGTGATAGCAAATGGATTTTCAGGGGAATACGCCCCTGTGCCAGTTGCAGCTGTTCGCAGCCAAAGAATTCCTGCAACTTGGCCGCTACCTGTGGCTGGCCTTCACTGGAAAACTCTACCGTCACCCGGCGGCCACTGGGGAGTTCAATCGCCTCCGGTAAAAGCGCGGCTATGTTCTGGACATTGTCATAACCGAGGTAAAACTCCAGGGCAGCCTGCCAGGGCAACTGGTCGAGCTGCGTTTGCGCCGTTAAAAATGGCAACAGCCAATCATCCAGGTTCGCTATTAAATATTCCTCATCCAACGCCGGTAACACCAGTAAACCGCTACTGGCTACCAGGCGGGCACGCTGCAACAAACGCTGGGCATTGGCGGGCCATCGAAGCGAATCCCATCCCTTTTGTTGAATGTGTTCGCGCACCTGTTGCAACAGCGCACGGGGAATGTCCGACGCGGGTAATGGCTGCCATTGTTCGTCGATCAACACCCCGCCCATACGCCAGGCGGTGCCCATTTGCCAGCGCTGCTGTTTGAATTCCAGGCGGGTATCGCACTGGCTGAATTGGCGTTGTTGCTCACGATTGAGTACCAGCGGTAGCCCGATACCACTGTGGCCTTTGGCTTTAGGACTGATCAGCGGGAATACGGCCCAATCACTGTCGCATGACGCTTGCACACTGATGCCGGAATTCACGCGGTAGCGACCGGACTCCTGGCGATAACCAATACGGTCGTTAAACGCGCGCGCCAACGCCAGGGCGTCGACTGCCACCAGTTCGCGCTCTACCTCAACCAACGCCAGTACATTCAACCAGCGCTTGCACTGGACTTGCCATTGGCGATTACGGGCGCGCTCACGCCCGGCGCTGTCCAGCCACGACACCAGGTCTTGCTCCGCCGGCCAGTCAAAATGCAAGGCCAAGGCGAGCAACAAGAGCGGCCGGGCAACCTGTTGCTGTTGGTTGAGCAATAAGGCCGCTACGCGCGGATGGGTTCCCAGTTCGCTGACGCAGCGCCCTGCATCGGTAATCATTCCCTGTACATCCAGCAATCCCATCAACTGCAATTGCTGCTGCGCGAATTGCAAGGCGAGGCGATTAGGGGGTTCTAACCAGGGCAGGCTCTGCGCCGGACTGCCCCAGTGGGCAATGCGCAATGCCAACGGCAAATAATCGGTCGCGCGGATTTCCGGTAAATCAGCCGCCGCCAGGGGCTGGTCTTGCGACCAGAGGCGAATGCATTGACCCGCCTGTACCCGCCCGGCACGGCCGCGACGCTGCTCGGCACTGGCCATACTGATGCGCGCAGTGCGCAGCCGCGACAACCCCGTGCGCTGTTCGTAATCCACACGGCGCGCTAAACCCGAGTCAATGACCAGGGTGACATCGGCAATGGTGAGCGAGGTCTCTGCAATATTGGTGGCGAGGATGACGCGCGGCCCCTGCGCCGGGTCCAGCGCATTGCGCTGTTCCTGTGCCGCAACCTGGCTGTGCAGGCGAAAGAGTTGCACGGAGGGATAGGCATCGTGTAACGCCATTGCGCAATCGTCGATCTCGCGCCAGCCGGGTAGAAACACCAGTACACAGCGAGTTTGCCAATCGCCGTGGTTCGCCAGGGCTCGCAGCAACTGCGCCGGCAGTTTTTCCTCCTGGCTGAATTGGCCGCTGCCCAGGGCTTTAGGCGGCTGGTAGTGCACGCTGACCGGGAAACAACGGCCCGGTGCAAACAAGCGATGGTGAATCTGCTGTTGCAGGGCGGGATCAGGCGTTGCACTCATCACCACCAATTGCACATCATCGCGCAGGATTTGCACCTCTTGCAGCAGCGCCCAGAGCAAGTCCTGGTTAACACTGCGCTCGTGGATTTCATCGAGCATTACACAGCCGACATCTCCCAGTTCCGGGTTGGCCAGCAAGCGTTGCAATAGCACGCCGGGCGTCGCCACCAGCAGTTGTGTGCGGGATGATACGCGCGAGTCATAGGGCACCTGGTAACCCACGCGCTCACCGCAGGCTTCACCCAGCAATTGCGCCAGGCGCACTGCCAGTGCCTGGGCGGCAAGGATACGCGGCTGTACCAGGATCACCTGTCGCCCCTCAGCAACCTGTGCCAATGCCCAGAGTGGTGCCAAAGTAGATTTACCTGCACCTGGCTCCGCTTCGAGCAGGAGTGGCGTCTGCTGCAAGGCGGACATAAACCCGTCGCGCAGAGCGCTGAGTGGTAAATCGGGGAGTTGATCGAGCCAGGTATGTGTCACGATAGTGGGATAGAAACAGTGGCAACAGGATGGCGGCGAGTCTACCAGACCAGCGGCGCTCCCGCTTCGGCACCCGAGACTTGCAAGGTGCCGGCATTGATTAATTCACCAATATCCTCGCGCATGGAAGGGCTAAAGGTTTGCGCCGGGCGATTACCTGCCATCAGGCCTACCACACGATTGCGACCGGATTTTTTGGCTGCGTAGAGGGCGCGATCGGCAGTATCGACCACCTGCTCCCAGCGCAGCGCCGTGGGCGCCTCGGGATAAAAGGGATAGCAGGCAAACCCCATGGAACAACTCCGGCGCAACACCTGGCCATCACCCGGTTTGAATTCGTAATTAGCCACCGCCTGGCGAATGCGCTCGGCCATTTCCGGTGCTTCGGTACGGTTGGCAAAGCGCACCACAATCAAAAACTCCTCACCGCCCCAACGCACCAGGTAATCCGATTCACGCACAGCGGTTTCAAGTAACCGGCTAAGCTGTTCCAGCACCTTGTCACCGGCACCATGGCCATGGTTGTCATTGACCGATTTGAAGTGATCCATATCGAGCAGCATAAAAATCAGGTCGGCATCTGTCGGGGCCGGCCCCTCTACACCCGTTGCCCTGTCTGCCAGCCAATTCTGGTAGGCGCGTTCGGCCATGGCGACATCAGCCGCAATAAACTGGCTCAGGAAACGGCGATTCTTCAAGCCGGTCAGCGGGTCGGAAAGGCTGGCAGCCTCCAGTTTGCGATAAGCCTCTTCCAGTTCACGCTGGGATTGGCGCAAGCCCTCATTAAACAATTTGAGCCGCTGCACATGGTTAAACCAATAGAGGATCAGGGCAATCGCCAACACATACACACAATAAGCCCACCAGGTTTTCCACCAGGGCGGCAGCACCCGGATCTGCAGGCGGGTGGGGGTTTCGTTCCACAAACCATCGCTATTGGCTGCCTTGACCTCGAACACATAGAGCCCCGGGTCCAGGTTGGTATAGGTGGCACTGCGTTTGTTGCCCACCCGGTGCCAGTTGGCATCAAACCCCTGCAGGCGATAGGCGTATTGGTTGTTATCCGGCAACTGGTAACTCAGGGCAGCAAATTCGAGTGAAAACACAGAGTCCCGGTGACTGAGGGTGAGCTGGTCGGTGTAACCAATGGTCTGGCGCAACGGAGAGTCCTCTGCCCCTACCGCCACAGGTTGGTTGAAAATTTGCAACTCGGTAATCACCACCTGGGGTACCTGGGTATTGAGGTGCAACTCCGCGGGATTAAACAGGGTAAAGCCGCGACTGTTACCAAAAAACAAATCGCCGGTGCGGGTGTTAACGGGGGTGTTGCGATTAAACAGGTTATCGTTCAAACCGTGGCGCTTGTCGTAATTGGTAAAACGCCCCGTGCGTCGATCAAACCGCGACAGGCCGCGCTGGGTCCCCAGCCAGAGGTTGTCCTGGCGATCCGCGACAATACCGGCCACTACATTGTCGGCCAGCCCATGCTGGCTGGTGTAGGCGATGAAAGTCCCCTTGTCGCGATCCATCAGGTTAAGGCCACCGCCATCCGTACCCACCCAGAAATTGCCCTGGTCATCCTCATAAAGCGCAAAGACAAAATTGGCCGACAGGCTGGTGGGGTCCTGGGGATTGTGGGCATAGCGAGTAAAGGTGCCTTTTTCACGGTCGAGCAGGAACAAACCGCGAATACTGCCCAACCAGATATTGCCGCGCTTATCCTCGTATACCACCCGCGCATAGAGGGTGCCGTCACCATCCATCTGCTCGGGGCTGGGCAGGTAGTAACGGAAGCTATCGCTGCGGCGCTGGTATTGGTTGAGGCCCAACTCTGTCGCGACCCAAATATCACCTCGACTGTCCTCTATTACTGACCAGGGCTCGCGACCGCGGATCGCCGTGGGATTTTCAGCACTGGGCAGGTAGTGGTGAAACCGGCCGGTGGCCAGGTCGAGTCGATTCAAGCCGCCGGACCACACGCCCAGCCATAACTGGTTGCGGGAATCCTGTACCACCGATAGCACTGTGTTACCGCTCAAGCTATTGGGATTGGCAGGGTCGTGACGGTAGAGGGTAAACAGTCCCTGCTGGCGGTCGTAATAACTCAGCCCATAACCGGCACCCACCCAGAGGTTGCCTTTGGGGTCTTCAAAGGCAGAGAGCACACCGCCATCAGCCACCGAATTAGGGTCGGCAGCACTGTGGCTGTAATTGCGAAATACCGAGGCCTGGCGGTCGACACGATCCACCCCCGCCGGGAAAAACCCCACCCAGATATCACCGAGGCGATCGACAAACAGGCGATTAACCACATAGTTGCCCAGGCTGGTCGGCAGGTTTTCCTGGTGGGTAAAACGGTAGAACCTGTCGCTGTCCCTGGGTCGCTGGTAAACGGCACTGCCATCCCCCACCCAGAGATTGCCCTGGTGATCTTCGCGGATCGCCCAGACAATGGCGCCCTTTTCAGTCGTATCGTGCACCAGTCGCTCGAAATCGTCCTGGTCCCGTCGATAGCGGTTGAGGCCGCCGCCATAGGTGCCTACCCACAGGGTATTGTGCCGATCCACATACAATTCACGCACATCCGCAAAACTGGGACCGGGGAAATAGCGCTCTGCTTCAGGGGGATTGACCGCCTGGGTGCCAGGGGCTGCTGCTGGATAATGGCGCAGCTGGCGCGCTACAGGGTCGTAATGCCCCACCCCATGCACCTGGTACCCGAGCCACAGCGTGCCCTGATGATCCAGGACCACACGCCAGATAATACTGCTGCCTTCGCTCGTGGGCAGCGCCTCCGGGTGGTAATCAAACTGGCCGCTCACCGGGTAGAAATAGGCAAGGCCGGCGCGGGAGCTGACCCAGAAATTGCCCTGGGCATCTTCAGCCATGGAGGTGATATCACTGCCCGCGGCCCCGCGCGGATCGCCCTCCACCAATTGGAAATGTTCAAAACGGTCGCTGCGCGCATCATAGCGATCCAGGCCACTGCGGGTTGCCACCCAGAGGCTGCCATCACTGGCGAGCAAAAGATCATTGATATAGTTGTTGCTGAGGCTGCCGGGGCGCCCCTCCTCGCGGTGATAGATCTTGAGGTTGTAACCATCGTAGCGCGCCAGGCCGCTGGCCCCGCCAAACCACATAAAGCCCTGGCTATCCTGGGCCATGGCGTTGATATAACCAATGGTTGCCACCTGATCCGGCAACACATGGCGAAACGCCAGATGAACCTCATCGGCCAATGGCCGGGCCCAGAGCGGACAAACCCAAAGCCAGAGCAATATCACGATCAATAAACGCCCCGGTTGAGTGGGCACAGAAATTGGCAAACATCCCATACGCAGCAAGCTCACACATCAGATCGCCGATTACGGCGACAAGCTATCGCACAGCTTAGTCGAATTTTTCAACAATGCGGCGAACAGATTCACTTGCAGGGCGCTCATGCCTAAAAAAACGCCCTGCCAAATTGGCAGGGCGCAGTAGTACAGGATGCCTTTTTAACACTGCCCCAGTTAGTGCACGGCCCTGAGCACCGCCGGGGACGTCAGTTGCTGCAGTACCAGGTTACCCGGCGCAACAACCCTTGAGCAGCTCATATTGGCCGCCACAGACAGGTCCGCAGCGCGGCGCGCCAGATCGTTAAAGTGGCGCATCACCGCCGGGTTGCGCGGATCGGGAATCGAAATACCGGTCAGGAAGCCCGACAGGAATGCCGGCATACCGGGGATCGAGTTGTAATCCAGGTGCGCAAACGGTGTACTGGTTTCCATCAAGTGGCAGCCACTGCAGGTGTTTAACGCAAACTCAAACAATGCGTCGTCACGGATAGTCGCCGGGGGCGGGGTTACCGGTGCCGGGGAGGTCGGGATAGTCAAAGCCCCCGAGGGTGCCGACCACATACCGACTACCGGTGAACTGCCCGCCAGGAAAGGGCTGCCCGGAACCGGGAATTCATCGGGGACAATATGCTGGCCAGACGGTGGGCCAACCAGGCTTGGCCAGTTGAGGTTGAGGTAATTGGCCAGGGTGGCGCTGTTATTGAATCCGATATGGGGTTCCTGTTTCACCGTCGTTTCAATCAGGTTACCGCCGGAATCCGGCAGGACAAATTCACGCATCTCCCAATGGGGCGACCCCGGCAACAGCTCATTGGTACGCACCTGGCCTATCGCACTCTGGTTGGGGCCAAAGGGGTTGGCACCGGCAGCGGCAAACACCTGGGTCAGTGAGTTCAGGTCCTGGTTGTAATTGGCCGAGGACGCCAGGTCTATCCATTTGCGCGCCCAATCGCGAATATTGGTACAACCCGTGATAGGTACCTTGTACTCCAGGATGATGGTTTTGCTGCGGTTATTGCAGTTGCCATCGTGCAGGGCAAACACAAAACGCCCCTCACCGGCGTCACCGCCCGCATAAGGCCCCGTGCCGCCGCGCAGGTCGGCGCGCAATACAATCCCGAGCAAGCGAAATGGGCTCTTGTCCGGCAAGAGGTCGGCACCGACGCCACCACTGCGAATTTCCCAGTTGCGAATAACCTCTTGATAGACCAACGGGCGCGCCGCCACATTAAAGCCGTTGACCACCTGGTTATTGGCCCAGTGACGGAACAGGCGTTTAATGTAATCCGATGTCGATGACGTGCCATTGGCAATATTTTCCATCAAACGCCAAAAGGTCCAATCGCCCGTGGGATTGCCAACCGGTGATGTATTGGTGCCATTACACGCCCAGGTGCGGCTCGGATCATTCACGACACTGACATCGGTAATCATCAGTGAACGGGGAACACTAACCGAGCGGCTCACAGGTGCCGTATCCAGGGGAATTCCCATAGGCAGGCTGACCAATGGCAACTCAATGGTTTGATCAATGCGGATCAGGCTGGCATCAAAGGGCAATACAAAACTCTGCTCCTTGTTGCCATTGATGGTAATCAAGCGCGCGCTGTCCGCCCCTATCGCCAGGTGTTGAATCCCCAACTGCTGGCGATTGCCCGGCGCAAAGACAGGGGATTTTTCCGCTGCGTTTTTGTCCAGCAATTGCGCATTGCTTTTGGCAAACGCGTCAAAATCAAACTCGATTTTGGCGGAGAAAATACCATCACCTGCACGAACATCCCCCTGACTGCCATCGTCTACCAGGGACACCAGCGTTTTGCCAAAACTAAAGGTCAGCGCCTTACTGCGTTTTTGCTCACTGGGAAAGGCCGCACTGATCAGTGCCACCTTGTCATCGAGCCGCGTCAACTGCAATTGCGCAGGCTTGTGATCGACCGCCGGGGTTTCCAGGTTTTGCGCCTGGAGCCCAACAGCCATACAGAAACTCGCCGGTAAGGCGAGTGCGAGAAGGTTTGTCCTGAGTCTCATGGTTAACACCCTTGTATTTATCTGAATGGAAGAATCCCTCGGAATCAATACGCACTGACACAGATGGGCACACAGCGCTCTACCCCTCCCTGAATTTCCCTGTGCTGGGCTAGTGATAGAAGCTTGAAAACTCTGTGTCAAACTGACCATGAGAAGCTGTCGCGCCATACCGCGCAAACCAAAATCCACATGCCAATGGGTGGTTTTTACCCAGTAAAAACTGTTACGAAATCACCAGTTGGCATTGAAAATCCTATAGAAAACAGAACATAAAAAAGCGCATCCACCACTGTGTACAACCAGCAGTGAATGCGCAGGGGAGGGAAATTATTGCAATTGGATTGACAGAGCAGCTTTATGCGCCATACCATGTAACCGATAACATTAATGCAACTATTTAAAATAAATAGGTCACTACGGAGATAGCCATGAGCTGCAAACAAAGGACTGTGAATCGAGTCCAATTCTGTAAATCACCATTCATAAATACACTAATCGCCACTATTGGTGGGTTATTTTCAATCTTCGTTGCGTTGCCATCTTTTGCTGCGTGTGAAGGTGCACTAGCTGACTACAATGCCGTATTAAACGGCAATCCAACAGCGGTCAACTATCAAAGTGACAAAAGTCGAGCAGAAGCAAACTTGGCAGCCTGTATGCAGGCTGAGGCCCAGAAAAATACTAATCAACCCAATATCCCGCCTGAAGAATTACTCGTAGAAGGTGACCTGGAGGCGTATTTAAGGCAGCAGGAATACCTTAGGCAGCAAAGGGCTCTTGAGAGAGACAGGTTAGCCGCACTGGAAGAATTGAAGTCGCTCCTTAAGGAAGAAGCCAATCTAATTGCAAGCAATGTTGCCAAACAACCTATCCAAATGAATCCTGCCTATGAAAATCTGGGAGATCACAAAACCTGCCTGCCAGTCATGATAGAGACAGGCAAAAAAATCCTAACGCATATTGATTTTACCGAAAATACCGAATTTCCGTTGCATATCACGAGAAACTATAGCTCTTACGATGGCAGTTCCTATCTGTTTGGTCACAGATGGTCAACGAAACTCGATAGGCACCTGATGTTTTCATTTAAAGACGGCAGATGGTGCAATTTCAAACTAAACAATACGGTCAGTACCGCATGCTCAAGCACTAAAAACAGTGACACGCTCAAAAAAATATACCTAAACAACACTACACAATTCAGCGACGAGTTTATATTCAGCGCAAGTACAAGCCGTTGGACAACAACTGAAGCCAATAATAAAAATTTAGTTTTAACGCAACTCACTGATCAACGCTGGAAGCTGGAAAATAAAGAAACAGGTGAAACCGAAATTTTTGGCCTAAATGGCAGGCTGGAATCCATCATCAACCGCCATAGCCTTAGCTGGGTACTGGGTTACGACTCAACATCCAGTAACAAACTACAATCCATAACCCACAGTTCAGGAAAAATACTTCGTCTTGAGTGGGGTACCAACAGTCACATTAGTAAAGTCACTGACACGGACAATAAAGTCATTGTAAGCGCCTAACTAACCCCATCTATCGAGTTAATTGTTTTTTTACTAAGGTACTTTTCCTAAATTCACCAGGAGGCCTTATGAAAAAACGTAACGAAGAACAATGGCGAGCACTGTTTGCGCAGCACGACGCCAGCGGTGTATCAGCAGCCGTTTTTTGTAAGCAGAACGAGCTGTGCCCCAAATACTTCAGCTTGCGCCGCAAACAATTGGCAAAGATGGCCAGTAAAGAGGAAGCCGGTTTTGTTCGTGTAAAAGTAAAGCCCAAAATACCGCACGAAGCTTCTGGTGTGAAGGCTGCATCACTGACCATTCGCCATCATGTAGGCCAGCTTGAATTTGGCACACTACCGCCACCTCAGTGGCTGGCCCAATTGCTCAGGGCGTTGGCATGATCCAGTGGGATGATGTACCGGTATACGTACACCGGCAACCGGTGGATTTTCGCAAATCCATTAATGGGTTGAGTGTCTTGGTGCAGGAGTCCATGGCACTGGAGGTATTTTCCCGATCCGTGTTTGTGTTTGGCAATCGCACCCGCAATAAAATAAAAATCCTCCTGGGATAAAACCGGGTTTTGTCTGTGGTACAAACGATTGGAAAAAGATAAATTCAAATGGCCACGCCGGGGTGATGCTGTGTTATCACTGACTCACGAACAGTTTGATTGGCTGTTGCGCGGGTTAGATATTGAAAAGCTTCAACCACACACAGAAAAATATTTCTTCTCGGCGAATTAGTGCTATCAACCTGCGCAGGTTTTTTATAAGATGTGTGGATGGAAAACAAACCCGATCTTCTGCAAGAAAATATTGATCTGCAAAAAATAGTTGCCGATAAAGACGATATTATTTCAGCGCAGGAAAAGTCCCTTCAAAGCAAAGAAAAACGCATTCGTATTCTTGAAGAATATATCCTCTCGCTTCAGCAAAAACAATTTGGCAGTTCCAGTGAAAAGCAGGAAGTGCTTCAAGCGGAGCTGGTCTTTACCGAAGCGGAGGATACCGCGGAAGCCGAAGCCCCTGAACAAGTGGATGCCTTTGCCGATGACACGGTTGTTGTAGCGGAGCATAAACGCAAGAAGAAACGTGCATCCATTCCCAAAGAGCTACATCGTATCGAGATTACCCACGATCTGCCTGAGGATCAAAAATGCTGTCCGCACGATGGATCGTTATTAAAACCCATCGGTTTTGAATCCCACGAACAATTAGACATTATCCCCGCCAGTGTTCGGGTGTTACATCACAAACGATTGAAATACGCCTGCCCCTGTTGCGAAAACTATCTTGTGACCGCAAAGAAACCCGCACAACCGATTGAAAAAAGTATCGCCTCACCCGGGCTGTTGGCCCATATTGCCACGCAAAAATATGTAGATGCCATGCCGCTGTATCGCCAGACGGACATTTTCAAACGTATTGGTGTGGAGATGGATCGCACTACACTCGCCAACTGGATGATCCGTTGTGGAAACCTGGTGCAGCCATTAATTAACTTGCTGCACGAAAGAATGTTGGAACAAACGATTCTTCATGCGGATGAAACGCGTGTGCAGGTGTTGAATGAAACCGGTCGTGCGGCTGAAACACAGAGTTTTATGTGGGTATTGCGCAGTACGCAACCCACGTGTGCAGCAGTGCTTTATCGCTACGAACCGACACGCAGTGGAAAAGTAATCACGGAATTGCTACGTGATTTTAATGGCGCACTCATGACCGATGGCTATGCAGCTTACAACGCACCTTGTGAAAAAAAGGGTATTACCCATTTAGCCTGTTGGGCACATGCGCGTCGCAAGTTTATCGAGGCACAAAAAATCCAGGCGAAGGGAAAAACCGGTAAAGCAGATCAAGCGATTGCGTTTATCCAGCAGCTCTATGGAATAGAAAAGGCGATTAAGGACAAAACGCCGGAAGAAAAATATCAACTGAGACAAACACAATCGCTGCCGGTGTTACAAAAAATAAAAGTCTGGTTGGATAAAGGCTTGGCACATTCACCGCCACAATCGTTGATTGGAAAGGCATTGCATTATTTGCATGAACAATGGCCGAAGCTGGTTCGCTATGTGGAATCGGGGGATTATCCGATTGATAACAATGCAGCGGAGAATGCAATCCGCCCGTTTGTGATTGGGCGAAAAAACTGGCTATTCTCCACAAGTCCCAAAGGGGCCACGGCGAGTGCAAATTTATACAGTGTGATTGAAACCGCCAAGGCCAATGGGCTGGAGCCTTATGGGTATTTAAAAACAATCTTCACTGAATTACCCAATGCGACAAGCCTCGAACAGATCGAGGCATTATTACCGTGGAATTACAAGGATGGGGTTAGTTAGGCGTTTACGAAATAAAAAACATCAGCAACAATAGACACCCGTGCATAAAAAAGCCTGCTCAGACTCACTGCTGTCCCATAGTTTGTAGATAAAAGAAAAGCCTGTTTTCCAAGTTGATACAATGTAAGTGCGACCAAACATTGGTAAAACAAAGGAAAACAGGCTTTGTCACATTCTAACACCGCATTTCATCAACTACTCAAACCTTTATCGAGACATGAATTTGAAGCGGAAGCTAAAAAGCATCATGTCGGCCAAAAATTGCGCTCGGCCACCCGCTGGGATCAATTTGTCGGCATGGCCATGTCGCAGCTCTCTGGCCGCCAAAGCTTGCGTGATATTCAATCCAATCTCGAAGCACAGCAGCATAAACTTTATCATCTCGGTGCCAAGCCAATAGCCCGTTCAACGTTGGCACGAATCAACGAAGTACAGCCCGCCGAACTCTACAAACACGTATTTGCTCGTCTGCTTCACCGCTGTAAATCCATGCAGGGCAAACACAAATTCCAGTTTAAAAATCCGCTGTACTCCCTTGATGCCAGCGCGATTGATTTATCGCTGTCGGTATTTCCCTGGGCGGCGCATCGAGATGACACAGCAAATGTAAAATTAAGTGTTGGCCTGAATCATGGCACCCAAGTGCCGGAGTTTGTCGCACTCAGTGATGGCCAGGAAAACGACATGATTGAGGGACGAAAATTTGATTTTCCCAAAGGCAGCATCGTTGCGTTTGATAAAGGCTACGTGGATTACCGCTGGTTTAAGTTATTGACAGATAAAGGAGTTTTCTTTGTAACCCGCTTGCGCGCCAAAGCCGTCTATCGCGTGGAAGAACGTCGCTATGCCGACAGCAGCAAAGGTATTATCAGTGATCAGGTCATTCAATTATCCAGCGCTCATGCGATCAAACGCGGCGCACCGAAGTTGCGTCGAATTGGCTATCGTGACGCAACAACCGGCAAATTCTATGAGTTTCTCACCAACAACTTTCAGCTGGCGGCGGCCACAATTGCAGCGATTTATAAGGATCGCTGGCAGGTGGAGTTGTTCTTCAAAGCGATCAAACAAAACCTGAAGATCAAAGCGTTTGTGGGCACTTCAAGAAATGCGGTGTTAACACAAATTTGGATTGCCATGATTACGTATCTATTGTTGGCATTTTCGCGTCACAGCACTAAAGCGGGATGGACAGTTCAACGGATCATGAGGGTAATTCAGTTAAATTTGTTTGAGCGTAGGAGTCTAAAAAGCATCCTGATACCGGACCCGCCGAATCATAAAAAAAGCGAGCCTCAAATGAGGCTCGCCTTATGAGTAGAACTATGGGACAGCAGTGGCTCAGACTTAGCTTTAAAAAACGCCATATTGTTCATGGCGTCTAGATTAAGTGGTTTAAATACAAGTTAAAAAATGGCTGATGTGTATGTTGATTATTTGTTAGGACTTTTGAAATAGCTTTTAGTTTAATAGTAATTATAGACTGAATCAGCAATAGAGGCTGACGCAAAATCACTAATCGTCTCTGATATTTAAGGACTTTAAGACAGGATAATTGGAAACCTTATCGTTGTCATGATCTAGGGATTGGGGATCTGTCACTTTTTGTTGATACCGCCGGAAACCATAAACAGAAGATATTAAAGTGCTTCTCTTTCTGTTACTCTTTAGCTCACATGAATTTATCAATCTACTGTAGGGCAGGTTTTTGGGAGGAGATTTGCTCTATGATGAGTACCATATGCATGATTTTGATGAATGAATAAGTAAGGCTAAAAATCAAAGAATCTAATTAACGCTTAAGGAGATCAAGTTTGCGTTCACCAAATACAATCATTTACTGCGTAATTATTATTTTTATAGGATCATTCTCTTTTTTCAGTGCTATTGCAAACGAGATTGAGTCACCTATGGAGACTTGGAGCAAAGCCAGAGCATCATCAGATTTTTCAGGTTCGGTTTTGATTGTCAAAGGTGATGACATTCTCTTTGAGAAAGGCTTTGGCCTGGCGGATAAAGAAAGCAATCAGCCCTTTACAGCAGATACTGTGGTTGATGTGCTTTCGTTAACCAAGCAATTTACGGCGGCAGCAATACTTAAACTTGAGGAGCAAGGTGTATTGTCTGTGAGCGATACACTGGATCGCTTTTTTGACAAAGTGCCAGAAGATAAAAAGAACATTACGCTTCACCACCTGCTAACCCATACCTCAGGACTGAAGGGAGACTATAAGTGGGATTATCGTAAAGTCACGCGTGAAGAGTTAGAGAAAAATGCCTTGAATTCGTGGCTTCACTCTGAGCCCGGAGAGAAATACCACTATTCCAATGTTGGCTACAGTTTACTGGGCATCATCATTGAAAAGGCCTCTGGTAAAGGTTATGAAGAATTTTTATATGAGCAGTTTTTCAAACCGGCAGGCATGAATCATACGGGATATATCAAACCGGAATGGGAGTCTAAAAATCTTGCTGTCGGTTACCGAAGTCGTGCTGTCACTTTCCGCGGCTGGCTGGCGCGCACGGCCTATTGGTTAGGTGCGAATGATCGATGGGGAACGCCTTTAGATCAATATTGGGCAAAAGATGGGCCATGGTGGAACCTTAGGGCAAACGGTGGCTTGCTCTCCACTTTGAATGACCTTCATCGCTGGCATCTGGCACTGGAAAACAATCTTGTCTTATCCGAGAAATCAAAAAGAAAGCTCTTTACTCCTCATGTTAATGCTGAGAGTCAATACTATGGCTACGGTTGGCATGTTGAGAAAAACAATGATGCCGAAACTGCCGCAATATATCACACAGGCGGTAATCCTTACTTTTTCTCTTTGTTTTATCGCGATATCAATAGTGACGTTTTACTATTATTTGTGACCAATGATTGGAACTCGGTAGACTCTGGATCGTTTTATGGATTAAGTGAGGCAATGGAGGCTGAATATTTTATTCAAAAATAGTTGGGTATGTACCACAACACAAAAAGCGCAGTAAGGCCTTCACCTTCGACAAAACCCAGGTTCCCTGGTTGATGACGGTTCCCGGGGGGGGATACCCGTGCTGGTGATGGTGTGTATTTCCTGCCCGGGTTGAGTTTGATTTCGATGTTTTCGCCAAGGACAATGCCCAGTTGCTGGCCAAGCGCGATGCAGAAAAGTCGATCCTGTTTGCCCCGGGCAACCGCCAGCAATTGGGTGTGTAGCGGCTGGCGATCAACGGTTTTAACGTGACGATGCGGCCTCTGGTTTACCAGGAGATAATTCGCAATTGGGAAATCCGCAGTGGTGGGCTGGGGCAGATCTCTTGTCGCAGGAAAGCCCTTTCCGCCTGCTGGGGATAGTGCTGTGCGCCGACCTGCGTGGTGGCACTGGCCCCTATGTCGGCGGTGATGCAGGTGAGGGCCGCGTTGTGTTTGCCCTGCACGATGGCAACTGCAATAACCGCAGCAAGACCATTATCCATGGGGTGCCGATCAGCGGTTGCGCCCAGATTCGCACCTGGGTGCAGAAATGGGTGGTGCTGTCCAGCTCGGCCAATGGGTATTCTGGCCGGTATTTCCATCCCTGATCTGCGCAATCCGGCGGTGATGCGCCATTTCAATGATCCGCCTGTTGGCAGGGCGTTCTTTTGAGACATAGGTTTAACGGGTGAAGCTGTTCATCACATTGTTGAAATTTTCGACTAAGCTGTGCCATAGCCTGTCGCCATAATTGGCGGTTTGATGGTAAACGCCTAACTAACCCCATCCTTGTAATTCCACGGTAATAATGCCTCGATCTGTTCGAGGCTTGTCGCATTGGGTAATTCAGTGAAGATTGTTTTTAAATACCCATAAGGCTCCAGCCCATTGGCCTTGGCGGTTTCAATCACACTGTATAAATTTGCACTCGCCGTGGCCCCTTTGGGACTTGTGGAGAATAGCCAGTTTTTTCGCCCAATCACAAACGGGCGGATTGCATTCTCCGCTGCATTGTTATCAATCGGATAATCCCCCGATTCCACATAGCGAACCAGCTTCGGCCATTGTTCATGCAAATAATGCAATGCCTTTCCAATCAACGATTGTGGCGGTGAATGTGCCAAGCCTTTATCCAACCAGACTTTTATTTTTTGTAACACCGGCAGCGATTGTGTTTGTCTCAGTTGATATTTTTCTTCCGGCGTTTTGTCCTTAATCGCCTTTTCTATTCCATAGAGCTGCTGGATAAACGCAATCGCTTGATCTGCTTTACCGGTTTTTCCCTTCGCCTGGATTTTTTGTGCCTCGATAAACTTGCGACGCGCATGTGCCCAACAGGCTAAATGGGTAATACCCTTTTTTTCACAAGGTGCGTTGTAAGCTGCATAGCCATCGGTCATGAGTGCGCCATTAAAATCACGTAGCAATTCCGTGATTACTTTTCCACTGCGTGTCGGTTCGTAGCGATAAAGCACTGCTGCACACGTGGGTTGCGTACTGCGCAATACCCACATAAAACTCTGTGTTTCAGCCGCACGACCGGTTTCATTCAACACCTGCACACGCGTTTCATCCGCATGAAGAATCGTTTGTTCCAACATTCTTTCGTGCAGCAAGTTAATTAATGGCTGCACCAGGTTTCCACAACGGATCATCCAGTTGGCGAGTGTAGTGCGATCCATCTCCACACCAATACGTTTGAAAATGTCCGTCTGGCGATACAGCGGCATGGCATCTACATATTTTTGCGTGGCAATATGGGCCAACAGCCCGGGTGAGGCGATACTTTTTTCAATCGGTTGTGCGGGTTTCTTTGCGGTCACAAGATAGTTTTCGCAACAGGGGCAGGCGTATTTCAATCGTTTGTGATGTAACACCCGAACACTGGCGGGGATAATGTCTAATTGTTCGTGGGATTCAAAACCGATGGGTTTTAATAACGATCCATCGTGCGGACAGCATTTTTGATCCTCAGGCAGATCGTGGGTAATCTCGATACGATGTAGCTCTTTGGGAATGGATGCACGTTTCTTCTTGCGTTTATGCTCCGCTACAACAACCGTGTCATCGGCAAAGGCATCCACTTGTTCAGGGGCTTCGGCTTCCGCGGTATCCTCCGCTTCGGTAAAGACCAGCTCCGCTTGAAGCACTTCCTGCTTTTCACTGGAACTGCCAAATTGTTTTTGCTGAAGCGAGAGGATGTATTCCTCAAGGAGGCGAATGCGCTTTTCTTTGGCGTGAAGGGATTGTTCTTTTTCTTGAAGGGATCTCTCATGCAATGAAATAATGTCGTCTTTATTCGCAACTATTTTTTGCAGTTCGATATTTTCTTGCACAAGGTCAGAAATATTTTTCATGGGTATATTTTATAAAACCCATGCACAGGTTGATAGCATTAACTGACAGAAAAGAAATATTTTTCAGTATGCGGTTGTAGCTTTTCGATATCCAATCCACGTAATAACCAATCGAACTGTTCATTGGTGAGGGATAACACGTCATCGCCCCGGCGTGGCCATTTGAATTTGTCTTTTTCCAGCCGCTTGTACCACAGACAAAACCCGGTTTTATCCCAGTAGAGGATTTTTATTTTATTGCGGGTGCGATTGCCAAACACAAACACGGATCGGGAAAATACCTCCAGTGCCATGGACTCCTGCACCAAGACACTCAACCCATTAATGGATTTGCGAAAATCCACCGGTTGCCGGTGTACGTATACCGGCACATCATCCCACTGGATCATGCCAACGCCCTGAGCAATTGGGCCAGCCACTGAGGTGGCGGTAGTGTGCCAAATTCAAGCTGGCCTACATGATGGCGAATGGTCAGTGATGCAGCCTTCACACCAGAAGCTTCGTGCGGTATTTTGGGCTTTACTTTTACACGAACAAAACCGGCTTCCTCTTTACTGGCCATCTTTGCCAATTGTTTGCGGCGCAAGCTGAAGTATTTGGGGCACAGCTCGTTCTGCTTACAAAAAACGGCTGCTGATACACCGCTGGCGTCGTGCTGCGCAAACAGTGCTCGCCATTGTTCTTCGTTACGTTTTTTCATAAGGCCTCCTGGTGAATTTAGGAAAAGTACCTTAGTAAAAAAACAATTAACTCGATAGATGGGGTTAGTTAGGCGCTTACTTTATTTCTGTGTATCAATAAGAAATCGTAATCTGCTGTGGAGCAGTAGCCACTATGGTTCCGCTTCCGACCGGGTTTTCTTCATAGAAAATGGCCGAACAGGTAAATGACGATGGGAAACTCGCAGCCACGTAATTGCTAATCCATTGTTTATCAGATGTTATTTCTGCCTGCACATCCTGGATAGCCTGGTTTAGAGCGAACTGATCAAGCAGATTCTCTATTTGTACTAACTGGGCACTTCTCACTGGTGGATTAGGAACCTGGATAGGTGGAACAAAAAATTGTGGGGCATATCCTAGGGCAAGATGTTGAAAATACGCGGCATTAATGAAATTCATAACAAGCTGGTAATTTGTCTGGGCCTGGTTATCCGTGTCCACCAGATTTTGGAATGCTTGATTCGTGTTATACAGATTTTGGTAAGACAACGAATAGAGCTGCCCACGTCGGTTGGCAATCATTTGCTGCATATTATGAGTTTGGTCGTACATCTGATGTAGTTCAGTAATAACAGGGCCAGGCGTATTGTATTGGGCGGTTACCTGGTAATCCGCCGCTTTATTGGCGGCTTGCGCAGCACCGGAATGACCAGCCCAATTTTTTACAGGCTTTTCTGCACCGTGTAGATGCTGAGAGTTAAAGGATCTGGAGCCGGGGGCCAGATTGGTAGCCTGGCCCTGGCCGCCCAGGTTGTCATTGAGCAGGTGTAACTGTACCCAGGGGTTACCACCGGTGAGATTTACCAGATTGGCCCATTGTGGAGGCCGGATACCGCCTACCCCCGAGCCATAAGCAGGGTTGTGAATACCGTTGCGTCCCCCCAGGAGGCCAGTATTGTTGGCGGACACACCACCATAGGCAGGGGCCTGCATGCCGGGCATCGCAGCATTGGTGGGTGCCTTGGCTGCATTAGGATTAAACGTACCGGATCGAGTAGCGAGTTGGATAATTTTCGCCATCTGTATGGTAGAACTGGGCGTGCTTAAACCACGTGAAGACTTTTGCGCAACCGCCTGTTGCCCCATGCTTTGGGCTCTCGCGCCCATGGTGTCTGCTTCCTGCTCCAGGTGTACATCATCATTGACCGGAATCCCGGCCTGAAGCTGGGTAGTGGGTTTCACGCGCCCCTGGGCTTGTTGTACAAGGTGCCAGGCCTCGTGAGGAAGGTGCTGCTCCTGGCCTGGCCCCAGATGGATATCGCTACCCTGGGCATAGGCATGAGCATTCAATTGGGCTGGCTTGGCAGAATTGTAGTGGACTTTGACATGGTCAAAACTCATACCTGAGAGGGATTCAACACCGGCTTTCAACTGGCTGGGCAAGCCAGTGTTATTGGCCACCTGAATTTGCGCCAGGGATTGGCCCCGACCAGATTTCATTTTCCCTTGCCAAGGCTCGTCATCCTCTTCAACACGCTGAATAATATTGGTCACATAACCGCTGGCTTTGCACTGAACCAGGGCAGATTCTTGCATTGAGGCATTATGAGCTTTTAATTGAGCCTCTTTGGCACTGGCGGCCATCAGGCTTTGCTGGGTCAACTGCGCAATGGCGGAGGGGCGATTATCTGTAAAGGCAGGTTGCGGGTGGTGCGTATTTGATACCTGCCGCCGGGATGTGGATTGCTGTGCCGTTGCGTAAGTGCTCATTGGTTATCCTTGGCTAGCGCTTGCAGAAAATCTTGTGTGAAATATAAACATCAAATGCAGCTGGCGCCAGTATATTTTTTGCCCTGGCCACCATTGTGGTTTTGTTTCAGGATTCGGCACCCATATTCAAAACCGATAATTCTCTTCTCTACAAGCTGATTGACCTCCGCCCAAAATCAGTCCCGGCGATTGCTAGAGAATTTGCCCTGGTTGTCCTGATAAAAAATGAAAAATTTTGCAATAACGCGTCTGGTCAGGATGAACATATCGAGGCCAGTCGCAGCAATGGCTTTGTCACCCTCAAAGTGATTACCTATCTCAATTGTGCACATATACCGGATCAACCGGAGCTTCGGGTTTGGAGCAATACTGCAACTCTGTCACTGTCAACAAGCTCACCATCCGGCATGGCTACTGCATGTCTCTGCGCGCATCGTATGGTATTCCAGATTTCAGACATACATGAAGGTGTTAAAACTATCTACTACGTCCAAAATGGAACAGTGCTTGGACATGTGGATACTCCCGAATAAATGACTACAAATAACCTTGCGCTTTACTCCATAAAAAAGCGCATCTACCAGCGTAAACAACCACTGGAAAATGCGCAGGGGGAGGGGAACATCATGCGGCCGATCCTGGCAGTGTGGGTCGGCCTTGTTAGTTAATCGCGCTAGAAAGCAATATCCAGGGAAACCCTGGCCAGACGCCCGGGTGCCGGGAAACCTATATCCGTGTGGTAATCGGCATCCGCCAGGTTTTCCAGGTTCAGGCCCAAACGGCTGTGGGGATTGAATTGCCAATAGGCGCTGGCATCCAGACGGTTGTAACTGTCGAGCGTCTGCTGCTGCCCTTGACCATCATGGAGACTGACGGCGAAGCGTTCATCGACATGCAGGTAATTCAGGTTGAATTGCCAGTCGGCGTTGGGCTGGTAATGCAGCGAACTGCCCAGGGTCGATTGGGGGCGTCCGAGCAGGTTGTTATCCGAAGACAGCATATCGATATCGGTATAGCTGCCCTGCACGCGCCAGTTGAGTTGGGTATTGACCTGCCAGTTGACGCTGGCCTCCGCGCCCGCAGTATCCACTCGCTCGCGGTTTACATTGCGGAAGGTGTCGCTGTCGAAATCGATCAGGTTGCGGTATTCCTGCTCAAACCAGGTGAGGTTGGCGGAGACAGCGCCATAAGCCCAATCAACGCCCAGTTCGCGGGATGTGGAGGTTTCCGGTTTCAGGTCCGCATTTCCCACCAGCGGATGGCCCAGGGCAGAAAAACTGGGCAGCTTGTAACCTTCACCGGCATTGGCAAAAAAGCTCCACTGGTCATTCAGGCGGTAGCGCACGCCTGCCTGGCTGCTGGTATTGGATGCGGCTGAATCGGGGTCATCGTAGCGGCTGCTGGCCTGGATCAATAAGCCGGGCAGCACATAACCATTGAGGTTGATAAATGCACTGTCGGTGCGCCGTGACAGGGAGAAATCTGCCGGCATCAGGAATCCGAAATCCAAATAGCCTTGGCTCTCACCTTTTTCTTTTTTGCTTTCCAGCCCCAGGTTGGCCCAATAACGTTGCTGGTCGCCCAGGGTATTTACCCAACTGACAGTCGTGCGGGTAAATTGGTTATCGGCGCCATTGGGTGGAACCGCGTTATAGGGCAGGATGCCGGGCGAATCATAATTTTCCTCGCGCTCGTACCAACCGGCACTGAGGCTGCTGCGCCAGAAATTATTGATGGCATAGCGCCAGGCAAGGGACGCCTGTTTATCCGTATATTCACTGGTATCCAATGCATGACTTTGCGCCAGCGCCGGGCCGCCGCTCTGCTCCGGGTAACTGGTGCGTTCACCATCAAAGTAACGCAGTGCCAGGTCGAGTTGATGGGCCTCGTTGCGCCAATCGAGTCGCGCATTCCATTCGCTGTTGCTGGCGGTGCTGCCGCGCACGGGTTCACCGGCATCACGGCTCTGGGCGCTCAGGCTGTAGCCCAGACTCCCCGCCTGACCGGTGGCGGCTATGCCACCGCTTTCATAACCCTTTTCCCCCAGGCGGGCATTAATACGCGTCAGGCGCTTTGCCGGTGCACGGGTGATGATGTGGATAACACCGGCCAGGGCATCGGAGCCGTAAATGGCCGATTGGGCGCCGCGGATAATTTCGATGCGCTCAATGGTTTCGATATTAATGCCATTCAAATCGAAGGCCCCGCCACGGGTATTGGTGGGGTCATTCAATTGCACCCCGTTGAGCAATACCAGTGTGTGGTTGGCTTCGGCACCGCGCAGGTTAATAGAGCTGATACCGCCGGGGCCGCCCTGCTCTTCCACCCAGAGGCTGGGAATCTGGCGCAGGGCATTAACCAGGCTATTGCCTCCCAGTTGCTGTAACTGTTGCTGGTTGATGACCGTCACCGATGCCGCCAGCTGCTCGCTACTGACCGGGCTATAGCTGCCGGTGACCATTAACTCCTCTACTGCCGGTGCCGCCACCACTTGGGCCAGGGGCGCACCGATCAGCAGTACGGCGAGAGGTACAGGTAACTTCATTTGCGTTTTCTGCCTTTCTATCAGTTATTTTTTTATGGTGATTACTTTTCAGGATTTCCGGTCGATGCTTATCCGTCCCGGCATCAGGCAATGACTCCACCGCGCCAATGGCTTTCCGGCAGGTTGGTAACGCCCATGAGTTTGGCGATATCGCCAAAGAGCTCATGGGTTCCCCAGACGCGATAACCATTGTTAATGCCATCACCACCGTAGATCACTCGACCCATTTGCAGGGAGCTACCTGCACCGCCTGCCAGGGTAACGGCACCGGCAGCACCACCGTGCTTGGAGCCATCACCCACCTCGGAGAACATCACCACCAGGGTGTCATCGAGGATGCCCTTGGCTTGCAGTTGCTCCAGGGTGTAGGCCAGCAGCGAGTGATACCAGCGCACCTGGGCGGTGTGGGGTACATCACCGGGGCGGTGGGATGCGTTATGGCTGGCAAATTCGTTGTACCAGCGGGTGATATTGCCCACCGTGCCGCCCGCCGGATCGGCTTTAATTCCCTGGGCGATAGCATCTTGTGACATCTGCCAGCATTCGTCGTAGGAGTAATTGACCAGGTTGCCGTTTTCATCGCCCTTGGACAGTTGCAGGGTCGCTACGCGGTGCAGACCACACGCAAAGGCGCCGACGATATTGTCGATCTGCGCACGGCATAGATGCGGGAACATCTGCCATTGGGTTGGCGACAGCTGGCCGGTGGAATAGGCATAGGGATCGGCCATGGGGTTGGGGTTGAAACCGCACTCCCCCACCTGGACACCGGTTTGGTCGCGCAGGCGAACCAAGGCGCTGGTGTGCAGGTCGATCTTGTCCTGGCGCGATTTTTCCAGGGCGGCATTAGCCAGGCTGTCGAAATCGCTCAGGATAGCGTCGTACATGCGACGCTTAAGATCCGAAACCTCGCCAGTACCGATTTTCAGTGCCAGCTTTTGTGCCACATCCGCCGGATCGTTATTGGGGATGGGGCGCTGGCTGGTGTTGACATTGCGCGGCTTGGAAATCATCGCATCGGCCTTGGGCCCCGTGCGCACGCCCAGGCTAAGCACACCTTCATCGCCCAGCCGCTCGGCAATCAGGTGATCGATACTGGCGCTGCCGTCACTGATCTGGTTATTACCGGTGAGGATGCCGCGCATATCGTTATAGTGAGCACCCGCGCCTGAGCCTATGTCCAGGTTGAGGTTTTTGAACACAATCATACGGTTGTGCCAATTCTTCAGTGGCCCCAGGCCAAAGCTGAGTTCATTGCCATTGGTGATGGTGCCGCTGTCCTGTACCGGGCCCCAGTTATAGGGCACAACCCCATTGGGGTAGTACAAAAACAACACCCGGCGCGCGCCTGCGGTTTGAGCCATCACACTCTGGCCCAGCATCTGCCCGGCAAAGGGCAGCAGCAGGCCAGCACGAGCCAGGTTCATCAGGAATTTGCGGCGTGAACGGTTATTCAAATGATTCATTGACGTTTCTCCTCAAGGGTTCAGCCACTTAGCGGCGCAGCACAAAGCTGTCAGCCTGGGTCAGGTCAATCAGCATGTCGCGCAGGCCGCCGCCATTGCGCAAATCGCTGCTGTAGCTGCGGATAATCGGCTCATCCGACAGGGTTTCCTTGCGTCCCACGGTGTAGCGATAGAACTGGCGTGAGAAGCAGGCTTCACCCTGGCCACTGCCTGCGATCAGGCCGGCCAGCTCAGTAATGGAGTTGTAGGCAATCGCGGCACTGTTGGGATCCAGCGTCGTTTCAGGCGAGTAGAGGCTCTTGATAGCACCGGTGGCATTGATCGCGCGGGTTTCACCATTACCCAGTGTCTCTACGGCACGGAAGAGCGCATTGCTGCCGAAACTTTCGAAACCGAAACCAACACCGTCGATGTACTGGTGGCAGGCCGCACACGCCGGGTTGCTGGTATGGCGCGCCGTGGCATCGCGGTTGCTGTCACCCGGCTCAAAGATCACGTTGAAATCAGCCGCTGCCGGCGGTGGGAACTCCTGGCACATCAGCACTTCGCGCACATACACGCCGCGCTTGATCGGCGCCGGGTTGATCGTGCTGGTGCGCGACGCCAGGAAGCTGCCGTGGCCGAGCAGACCGGCGCCGGCGCGAATATCGCTGGTGTTGTAGGGAGCCTGTACCCAGTTGCTGCCGGTCACACCGCTGATACCGTAGTGCTGTGCCAGCTCACCGTTAACCCAGGTGTAATTGGCCGTCAGCAAATCACCGTAGGGCTTGTTGGCCTTGATCGCCTCGATCACAAAGCGAACGGTTTCCTCTTTGAAAGCCTCCACCAGGGTCGTGCTGGAAATACCGGCAAAACCGTATTGGTTATTCACCAGCCAGCCGCCGGCAAAGCGACGCAGACCGCGCTCGGCACGCGCATCCGCCAGCAGGCGCTCAACCTGGGTAGCGATGTTGAAGTTACTGTTGGCGGCGGCATCAATCAGGGTATCGTCCGGTGCACTCACCCAGAAGGTGTACGCCAGCAGGGTCGCAATCTCATGGTTGGTCAGGCGGTAGAGACCGGTCGCCTGATCCAATACACCCAGTTCCGAGCGATACATGAAATGGGGCGAGAGCAATAGCGCCTGCACCAGGGTACGGCCACCGTCGGTGCTATCAAACAGCGATACATAGCGATTGACCTCGGCAGTCGCCAGCGGACGGCGGAATAGCTTTTTACCCACGCGCTCAACCACACAGGTGTTGTTGGAGCAGCCGCTCACCAAACCGGTAAAGCCCTTCTGGGTAATCGCGCGGTTGGCGATATCCGCAGCTACCATTTCATAACCGACGGTGCGATCGCTATCCACCTGCAGGAAGGAGGCGGTATCGAAGTTGCGGATACGGCCGTCAACCGGTACCGGCCCCATAACACTGGCAGGGAAGTCGATCGCAAAAATATCGCGCACCGAATTGAGGTATTCCTCGCGTGTCAACAGGCGCAGGTTGCGGCTATCCAGGCCCTGCTCACCCGCCGGACAATCGGTACACACCGGCGGCTCCCAGGCATTGGCCATGATCATGCTGGCAATGCCATAGGCACAATCCCCCGGTTGGGTACCGGTACATTGGCTGCTGTTGCCCATGGGCATGAAGTTGTCGATGTAATCCGCGAGCAACTCCAGGGTCCAGGCACTGCTGTCGTGCAGGCCATTCAAGGCATTGGAAACACCGCCGGTCCCCTTATCACCATGGCAACTGGCGCACTGGGCGGCATAGAGATCACGTGCTACCCCATGGTCATCACCACCGCTGCCAAATACCGCTTGCAGGGACAGGTTATGACCCGGAATCACCAGCTGCACCTCGGACACCGAAGGATCGGTAAAGATGTACGGCAGCCCATCGCCGGTCCATCCCATAAAGTGGGTGCCATAGGGCGCCTCGTCGGCAGTCACGGTCACCACTGTGCCTTCGGCAAAATCGCGCTCGTTATTGGGGGTAGTGCCGGCGATGACTGACAAGCGCGAGAGCGGACCGCCATTACCACCATCATTCCAGGGCTGCCAGGCACCGTTCACATAGCTGGACGAGGCGCTGATATTGCGCAGGTCCGGAGTCTGGGCACCGGCGCCATTGTTAAAGATGACGTTAATGCTGCCATTATTCAGGTACTGCGGATCAACCACATAAGACCACCAGCCATCACTACCGGTCAGTTGGATCCCCGGCCAGGCCTGCACGACCTGGTTGGTGCCATTCACCACAGTCCACAGGTAGATGTACACATTGTTCCAGTTGTTGGGATTGTTGAAACGCAGGGCCAATCCGGGAGTACTGCTGGTCAGTGTCAGGGTTGCGGTGAGCCCCTGATAGCTGGCCTCTACCACGGCCTCGCCATTGGCCAGGCGGGTCAACAAACCACTGCTGTTCACCGACGCCACATTGGCACCGCTCACCATGCGCCAGCTCACCTGGCCGTAGAGATTGGCTTCGGTACCATCGCTACGCACACCATAAGCCACCAATTGTTGGGTACTGGTGAGCTGGGTTGTCGCCGGAGCGATCTGAATGCTGGTAACAGGCGCTGCCGATGAGCTGGATGAACTGCTGGACGAGCCGGTTGCCGTCACGATCAATTGCACACTGGCGGTATAACCATCGGCCTGTGCAGTAATGGTGGTAGAGCCCGCACCAATACCTACCAGGCTTACCTGGGCACCACTGGCCTCCATTACCGAAATCACGCTGGGATCAGAGGATGACCAGGTAACATTTCCCGTTACCGCCGCCGTAAATTGGTTGTCATAGAGCGACTGGACGCTCAGGGTGACATTGGTATAAATCGGCAGGCTGGTTTTGTTGCTGGTCAGCGATATGCCCACTTGCTCGGCGTCCACCGCATCAATCCATTGCTGGAAGAGGGTCTCAGCCGCCGGGTTGGTATAGCGCGTACCCTTGGGCATGCGGTTGCTATCCGTGGTCTGGTAAATGTAGATCACACTCTCGGCGTGGCTGAAGGGTTTCAGGCGCAGGTTTTGGCCACTGGCGACATTCACCAGGCGCATTTGTGCCAGGGGGGTGTCATAACGCATATCCATAAAAGCACTGGAATGGCAGTGTGCACAGTTGGTATGCAGATAGGATTTGGCTCGCTCACCGACATCCGCACTCACATCATCCACCGCCGCGAACTTGCCATAACTGCCGGCGTTATTGATACCCGCTGTAAACAGGCCAATGTGATTGAACACGGTAAGCTGGTTATCCACCTGGCCCTGGTAATTGAAATTACCGTTCAACTGGCGCGTGTGAATGCCCAGGGGATCTTTACTGCCGCTACCCACATGGCAGGAACCGCAATCGGCGGCGGACATGACCGCGCGCTCGCGATTCACCACTCCGCCATCGCTAACGTTTGTCGTTTCACGCACCAGGTTTGCATCAGTGCCCGCGGTATTCCAATGGTAGTTAGCCGCTTGCCATCCCTCTTCCTGGCGGAAGAGTACTGAGGTTGTAAAGGGTTTTTGGGGATTGGTCGCCGTGGCGATGCTCATGTGTTTCACCAGCACCGTGCCCACAGGCAGATCCCACTTGTTGGTTGGATCAAAGCCGATATTTTTGTCATTAGGTAGCGCGATGAAATGACGCACGTGTGCACCATCAAACCAGCCCTGGGTATTGACCGAATACTCAAGAACACCATTCACAGGAATCAAATTCTGCAAATCCGCAAATAGACCGGTTGCAGACAGCTTCGCCGGAATTTGAACCGCGGCTGCCGCATCATCGACAACCCGATAAATAGTGGAGCGTCCACCGTATTCCACACCATAGGTGGATACCAGCAAATCTTCGCCACTTAAATCTGTACCAAAGGACGCAATATTTTCGGGGAAAGCCTCACTCACAATCGCTTTGGCTTCGCCATCGACAATGGACCAGATACGCTTGGTAACATAATCACCGAAAATAAAGCGGCCATTGAGTCCAGGCAATTGGTTACCGCGATAAACCACACCGCCAATAATGGAGAAACCGGTGGGGTGCGCATAGCCATCGCGGGGCGGTTCAAAATCTGTTGCACAGTTTTTAGTAGGTGCGCCACCAAGGTCACCGCGGTTAGTCAAGCCTTCACACACCGGCCAACCGTAGTTCTTACCCTTTTGGATCAGGTTAACTTCTTCGTAACCGGCCTGGCCCACTTCGGTTTGCCAAATGGTATAGGGGGTCTCGGTATCGAAAGACCAGCGCCAGGGATTGCGATGGCCATAGGACCAGATCTCACCGCGGAACGCCGGATTATTCACAAAGGGATTATCAGCCGGAATTTCGTAATACAAACCATTGACCGCTTGCGCCAGCGGTTTAATACGAATCATGGTGCCCAGCAGGTTACTGGTGATCTGTGCATTGTTATTGGTGCGCGGATCCTGCGGATAGGAAGTAATCGCACTGTGACCATAGGCACCGTCACCAATGTTGAGATACAGATAACCCTCTTCCGGGTGGAATTGCATCATGCCACCTTTGTGATCCGGACCCGGCTGGGGTACGCGCAAGAGCTCTACCTTGGAATTGGCAACCACACCGCTTGGGTTGAGTGGATTATTAACCGTCCAACGCTCCAGGATGCCATCACCAAAGGTACCATTTGCAGCACGCTCGTTATCGTCGGTGCCATGAATGTAATACACATAGAAATAGCCGTTGGCCGCAAAGTTGGGGTCAAAGGCAATACTCAACAAACCCTGCTCGTGGTAATTGCGCACCACATTATTAATATTCAGCAAGGTACGCACCTGACCGGTGGTCACATTGGGATCATTCGGGAAGACATAAACACTGCCAGGTTTATCCACCACGTAAATCAAATCATTAACACCATCGGCCAATACCTGTACCGGTGCCATAAATTGATCATCAAGATTGGGATAGGCTTTTTCAAAACGATAATTGCTACCGGATACATTACCGGTAATCGGGAATTTTAACGGGGCAGCCAGTAAGGGACGCGCCGCCAAACCGCGCGTGGGAGCCACAACATTCAGCACCAGGGTATCGGTCGACGTCTGGTTCAATTCATTGGTCAGCGTCAGGGTAACGGTGTAGCTACCGGCTTGTGCCAGCGATGGCGTAATCACTTGCGCACCGGTCAACGCACCAGCCCAGGCTGGACTGGTCCATGTTGCAGACACATACTCACCGCGCGAGGCAGCAGCAGACAATACCTGACGTGTATCCTTATTCACAGTGCGGTCTGCACCGGCATTGGCAACCAATTCACTCGGCGCACCGCATACATCAGGCGTCTGCCAGGTATTGTTACGATAACAGGTAAAGGGCACCACAAAGTTCAGGTTTGCAGTTTGCGGGGCACCGCGGTTATTAAATACAACACTACCGCTGGCAATGGCCGGATCGAAATCAAAGCTGTACCACTGGTTACCCAGATCACGCATGGTCTCACCTGGCCAGGTGGAACCGGCACGAGCAGGCAATATGTTGAAGAAATGAATAGAGGGATTGGTATATCCCAGGGAGTTATGGAAATAAATGCGGGTCTTCTGTGTTGCTACCGAGCTACTGGATGAACTGCTGGAAGAAATCGCTACCGAAGAACTGGACGAAGAAGAAACCACAACAGAGCTGGAGCTGCTGGAAACAACAGACGACGAACTACTGGATGAGCTGGGCACAACTGACGAACTGGAAGAGGATGATGAACTTTGTGTACCAACACTGAAACCACACTGAGCCAGGGTTTTCCAGGTGCCGCCCTGGTAACAGGCATTGGGGGCCGTAAACTGTAAATCGCCTGTCTGCGGATTGCCGTTATTACTGAATTTCACGCCCATCGTGGTTGGCATGGCACCGGTCAATCGACTGGCAAAATCAAAACAATAAAAACTGCCACGTTGGGTCATGGCAGCACCCGGCCAGGCGGGATAGGAAGTAATGGAGCCCGATGGTGATGCATTCCAGAAATAAATATAGGGATTGGCGTAACCCGCGGCGTTGTCGTAACACAGGGTGGTAGACGTTACCGACAATGTCGAAGACTGGCTGCTGCTCGATACCACCACTACTGAACTGGAGCTGGAACTGGAACTTGCAGGCACAGACGAGCTTGAACTGGAAACACTTGATGAACTGGCAGCGCTTGAGGATGTGGACGATGAAGCAAAACCACAAGCACTCAGGTTTTTCCACACACCGGACTCATAGCAACCCAGGCCGGAAGAATACGTCAAATCTGCTGTTTGCTGGCTGCCATTGCTACTGAAAATAATACGCAAGCTGGTCGGCATAGTGCCATTAGCCAACTCCGCAGTTACGTCATAACAATAAAACTGGCCGCGCTTGGTCATAGCTTTTCCAGGCCAGGCAGGCAACGGCGTTACTGAGCCGGCCGGTGCCGGGTTCCAGAAATAAATATAAGGGTTAGCGTGATTGTTCGTATTGTTGTAACAAATGCTGTTAGCCGAAATCGTGATTGGCAGCTTGGCGGCTACCACTGCCTTGGTGTTGTCATTAAAGGTGATGTGGTAATCACCATCGCCACCGGCAATAAGGTAATCCGTTGTTGGATAAGCCTCATTCCAGTTATTGCTGTAGCGACTGATCTTGAAGCGCGGATTGGTCCCCGAAAAACTTTGCTGGGTTTCCCACAGTCCGGTACTGGAATTTTTCACCATCGCCGTAGCTGCCCAATTATTGGGCGTACCACGGAAATGGGCTTCCGGCCAATTTTGCGCCTGCGCCAAGGCTGCCACACCTATCAGCAACACGGCGACCAACCATTGCATGCGCTTGCCCAGGGCAGGAAGCAAGTGCGCAGCAGTCCGATACAAGGCAACACCTTGAGACAGCATGGAGAACATAGTCTTTTCCTGTTTCCGCACCCACGTGCCCGACAGATCAATGTCAGCACTGGGTATCGTTGTTATGTCAGCTACCCGGTTTATCGGAAAAACGCTGCATCCATCACCGTGTACACGCCCCCATCGATGTACAAAGCACTACAACCTTCAGCGGTAATTTTCCCGATAGTGTTTTTTGTTATTGCCAAACCGTTTTATTTTTATTGCTTGTTGTGGCCATGCTGACAACGCCATGATAGGAACACAAACAGCTTCACCAGGCCACACAAACGGCAGGCAAAAACGAACCCGTAACGCGAAAAAATGCGCTAAGTAGGTATCACTGTCTTCCTGAGTTTTACGCCAAGGCTGGAATGGCTCGCACGGTCACATTGTGCTTTTCAAGCGTCTTTTTTTACTAACAACTACAAGTTATTGGTTATTGTGTTTACACGGGTAGATTAGGATTTGATGCACAGAAAAAAGTTTTTTCATCATCAATAGAAATACTTTTGCCTGTACCGTCTCAGAGTAGATTAACCACCACTTGCATGCAAGATGAATACGTATGCAACAACATGCGTCAAAAAACGTCATCCACCCGATGGGAAAACACGCCATTAACCGGTGAACAGGAGAAACAAAAAAGGAAAACAGTGAGGACTTTGGTAACAGCGGCGGTATGCCACACTGGCATACCGCAAGTGAAACATCAGGGAAGGCTACAGGGTTTTATAACAACCATTGTTGTAGCTGGAATATTGGTAAGCTCAAGGACACTATGGCCATCTGCCAACGATAGTTGTTGATTATTCACCAGCCAACAGCGGGTATTTTCACCGTAAAACCGAATCCGATAATTGCGCTTTTTTATCGCCCCCTTATAGTCCCCAAGACTTTCATAAATTCTCAGTTCCCTGGCAGCATGGTTGAATGCAAAAGAGGTGACCTGCTGCTCACCGCGCAGATAGGCCATACTGGTATCGTCGTCCTCAATAATCCGTGCATTAGCATTTGCCCCAACATACACATCCAGCAGCAACACCGTTTTATCCTGGAAAGCTGTCGATAGCGCACGCTGGTAACGCGGAATAATCGCTCCCTGCTTAACATACAGTGGCAACTTGCCGGGGGTTACCCCCAGTTCCAGCTCGGCCTCACCGACGATGGCCTGATCGCTCTGCCAGGCATACCAGTTACCCGGCGGCAGCCACAGGTTTTTTGTGCCGGTATTATCCACAACCGGCGCAACCAGCAAGCTATCCCCCCACAGGTATTGCAAATCAAATTGCCAGGCTTTTTCATGCTGCGGATAATCCAGCAACAATGGGCGCGCGATAGGGAGGCCCGTTGCTGCTGCCTGATGCGCTGCGGTATAGAGATAAGGCATTAATTCATAGCGCAATTGTGCGAAATAGTGGGCAGTCGCTTGCGCGCCAGCAGACCGGTCCAAAGGCCAGCGCGATTGGCCCATACCATGAGGCTTCCATATCGGAGAAAAACTACCAAAGGCCATAGCCCACTGCTGGTACAAGTCTTCATCCGGGCCGTGTGCAGCATTCCAATCATAAAAGCCGCCAGCATCATGCCCCCAGAAGGGAAACCCGGACAGCCCCGCCAATTGCATGGCGCGAACCTGATCTTGCATGTCCCCATAGTTGGGATAAATATCGCCGGTCCATAAGGTCGCATAACGCTGTGCCCCTGCTGTCATACCGCGCACCCACACAAATGGACGTTTTTCTTTTAACGCTGATTGATCCCATCCCTCTTGTACCAAGGCTTTAGCGATCAGGAAAAACCAGTAGTTGCGCATTTCAGCCCATGTGCTGCCATTGGCGAGACGCGTGGCACCATCAGCCGCTCCCATCTCATCAAACTCATCAATCCAAAGCGCATCACCGGGAAAACCCAACGCCGGATCCAGTGACTGCTGATAAAAAATTTGCCAAAACCAGTGGCGAAACTCCGGGTTGGTAAGGTCCGGTGCACTGGTATTAAATTCAATATTCCCGATAGGCGGTACATTAAAACCGGCTTGCCAACCCTCACTGTATTGCGCAATACAGCGATTGATATCCAGGGTCATAATTAATCCTTCGGATACCAGCCAATCGGCATAGGCACGCGGATCAGGGTAGCGCTCCCTATCCCAGGCCATACGCGATTCGCAGCGTTTTCCACCACCTGCACGCCAGCGGTTATCATTAATAACATGATCCAGGGGAAATCCCGCAGCGCGGTGCTGCCGGATTTTTTCCCGCCACCAGTTTTCGTCTGAAGGTGTCGCCGTCGTATGGTCATGGCCCTTATCGGAAAGCTGCAAGCCAAATACGGCTCTGGCAGGCAAGCGGGGACGTCCGGTTAACTGGGTATAGCTATCCAACACCTGGCGCAATTCCGGCCCTGCGATAAAAAAATAATCCAGCCGCGCTCGCTCGCCAGGATTGGCCAAGCCCAGGGAATATTCATTTCCATCGCCAAAGCTGAACTCGTTATCAAAGGTGCTATTGAGAAAAACACCATAACCTTTGCTGGATAAATAAAAGGGAACAATCAACGGCGCCTGCTGAATAGGTTCACGGCCATAATTACGCTTTATACGTTTGCCGCGTAAATCAAGGCTGGAGTCACGTCCGTAGAATCCATGACCCAGCCCACTGAAGTGTTCTTTGGAATCCAGCAGAAAATGTAATCGGATTTGCTGTGTATCCCATTGGGTAGAAAGCTCCTGCAATACCGGATGCCCTTGTTGCACAAAACTGACGACCAGGGTTTGCTTATCAATACGAACCTGAAATTCAGGATTATCCGGGTGCTGTAATACCCAAAACGCTTTACTATCCTGCAAGATAAATTCACGAGGCCAAGCATGGCTCTCGACCATTTCATACTGATTATCCGGTAAAAAATGCTCATTAGCGCGAACGCGCTGTACCCGCACTATCCGTTCGCCATAGGGCGTAACTCGCAGCGACGCTCCATCGGCGGATTGCACCAGCCATGAACCATTCTCCAACACAGGAGCTCCCGGACCTGCCGGTTGGCAACCCAACAAACAAAAAAACAATCCATAAATCATCAGGCGCATAGACAACTCACACTTTATTGTTATCAATAAAAATTCAACACGAATAGTTAATTTGTGGGATTGCAAGTTAACTCGGCGAAACAGTCCGTAGAGTGACCAACATAGGTATCAGAGAGTAACTAACATAGACATGACGAATGATTAACTTGCAGGACAGCAAGTTAACACAGCGAAGCTGCCCGCAGGGTGAGCCACAGGGATGTGGCGAATGAATACGTATGCAAATTATTCAAACCACAAATTCACACCTACCATCAGGCTTCTGCCCTGGGCGGGTTCAAACGCGCGGCTATTGCTTTGGTTGACAATGACGGAGCCAACATAGTTTTCATCGCTGGCATTGGCGAGCTTTAACCACCAGTGCAGCGAATTATCGGCCAATGCCCTGTACCCCTCTACCCCCATGTCAATGCGATAAAATCCTGGAGCGAAGGACGTGTTGCTATCACTGCTGGCAATGCGACTTCGCTTATGCAGGCCAAGGCTGAATATGAGTTGTCGATTGGCGAGCGGATGATAATGGATATCCCATTGATACTGTTCAGCAGCAACACCTGGCAACTGATGGCCAACCAATTCTGCACGACTGTAATAGGCATCCATAACCTGGGCATTGATTTGCATGCGCCAGTGGGAATTCAGATTCCAGTGCCCGGATAATTCCACCCCCTCTCGTTGCGTACCCGCTGCATTGCGATAACTGGTTCGTCCACCGATAGATTGGTCGACAACCAGTTCATCCTGTGTATCAATCGCAAAGGCTGTCAGAGTAAGTTCCCCCACTGTATTGCCGACACGAACACCGGCCTCCTGCTGGCGAATACGTGCGGCATCCAATGCAATGTTTAAACCCGGGCCTTCATTGCGATATGCCATTTCCGTTAGGGTTGGCGTTTCAAACCCGCCACCCGCCGAAAAAAAGAATGACCAGTTTTTACCTGATTGGTATCGCCCACCCATTGCATAAGACTGATCGCGATAATCGCGTGCACCAGAATCATCAGGATTATTAACGTTGATAAAATAATCCTTTACCGAAAAATCCACACGACTGCGACGTAAACCGGCATACACATCCAATGCGCTATTCCATTGCCACTGGAGCACTGCAAACGCATCGCTGGATTCCACTTCACCCGATTCATCGCGACGCAAGTCACCGGCAATACCCTGGTTATTCACATACCCGCGCCGGCGATCATCCATGTACGCCCAATCTGCCCCCAGGGTGATGTTTAGTGGCCGGTGCCAGAATAAAAAATCGCGTCCCAGATTGATACTGGCTCCGCCAAAGTCCCGCGCTAAATCAACAACACCACCACTGCTATTGAGTGCCGCGCCACTAAAGCCGAGATATTGCGTTATGTCGCGTACGCCGGTCCAGGCAGCAGCTTGCCAACGCCAATCATCCTGTTCCTGGCGCAATGACACACTGGTTTGACGATGGTCGACGCGCTTGTGGGTATTGAATTGTTCCGCCAGAGGATTGGCCTGGTAGGGGTCGTTTTGCCATTGCTCTGGTGTTAGTCCCAGGGGATCTTGCAGCAAGGGATCCTGGGTGTGCGCATGTTTAAGGTTGATTTGCAGGGTATCGGTCAGGGTATAAAAAACCTGTGCATTCCACTGCTGTCGCTCGGCATAAGCATGAGGCCTTGCACCCAATTGCTCCATGGCAGCAACGCCCAGGCTAGCAGCAAGTCCATCAATATTTCCCTCCAGGTTAAGGCTTTGACGGCGCAGTCCTTCCTGGCCACCGCTTAAACCTATACGGGCGCGATGCTGTGTGGGAATGGCGGAACTCAAAGCAATAACACCACCGGCGCCACTACCGTAGAGTCCAGCCAGCGGCCCACGAATGACGTCGACATAGGCGACCTGATCCAACATGACCGAGGACAACTGCCCTTGCCCATCGGCCTGGCTCATGGGCACACCATCCAGCAACAGATCAACACCGCGAACCCCAAAGGCGGAACGGGCGCCAAAGCCGCGCAGGCTGATGCGCGCGTCCTGTGCCAGATTGGTTCGATTATCGACCTGCACACCGGGCAATCCCTGTAACCAATCGGCCACTTCCGCACCAGGGCCAGGTAAAAGATCCTGAGTACTCCTGGTCACCAGATTGACCGACAGTGCTGATGGGACTGTTGGCTTTGCCGTAACCACCAGCGTTTCCAACACCTGTCCCGATGAAGCCCAGGCGAGTGAGGGCAATAACAAGCCCGCACCCAACAACAAATGAAATAAAGGGAAGGAATAAACAGGCACATTCACTGGCAGCAACTCCGATGCAGTACTCGGGGCAATTGTCGCCAATCGGTAATCCCCTGGTCACGTGAACATACGTAGTTTTACATTTGTGGCACGTATAAGTGAGCTAGTCAGTACGTCCACGCTTGCGTCGACGTTTTTCCTCGTAAAGCAACTGGTCCGCCTTGGCAACCAACGCTTCCAGGGAAACCATCTCCTCTGCACGAAAGCTGTAACACCCCAAACTGCAACCGAGATGATAGGCCAGGTTACTGGTTTGGTTATAGCGGTCGAATTGCTGGTACAGTCGCCCCCGCAAATCCTCTTCACCCTGCTGGCCGGAAGTAAGCACAACAAATTCGTCACCACTCAAACGGGCGATTAAATCATCCGCACGAAAACTGGTACTGATCAAACTTGCAGCAACACCCAATGCAAGATCGCCCTCACTGTGTCCATGGGTATCGTTAATCTTTTTCAAATCATCAAGATCGATAAATACCAGGCGTATATCGCGCCCGCCGTGGCTGTTTACCCAGGCTGGGGCGCGGTGGAAAAAACCGCGCCGGTTGAGTAACCCCGTCAATTCATCGCGCTCTACAATATTGATAAGGCGGGCATTCTGATGGTTGCGGATATCCAAATGACGCTGCAAATGCTGCTGCTGTTGTTGTAACTCCTCAGCTACTATGGCGCCTACCAATATGCTGGAGAGTTCATGGCGCAACCACTCCAGGGGAATGCGCGGATTATCCGTCATATCCAGCAGCAACAAACCATAGTGTCGATTTTGGTGGAAGATCGGCAATACAACCTGCACCAACGAGCGATTGATACAAGGCGTTTCGCCCAGTAAAACATCCAAAGGAATAAGTTGCCCCGGGCGGGATTGGTCTAATTCGCCATTGACCATCACTAACATCAAACGCAATTCGCGCGGAATATCCACACCAAATAATTGATAATCAAAACTGTGGGGATAAAGTCCCATAACGCATTGGGTAACCCCTATCTGGCGCAGAGTTGTCTCCAGCAGCTGACAAATACCCGCCAGCGAGAAATCGGTCAGTTGCGTTTTAACCAGACGAGAAAGTATCTCCGCATCATGCTCCTCACGTTGACGAATCGATAGCTGATAAGCGCGCAATTTATCAATAATCACCAATTGCCACTTTTGTAACTGCTCTGCACACGCCAGGATATGCCCCACAGAGGGCGCTGAGCGTAAAGAGGGGCACACATCCAATAAATGGCGCTGCAAATAAAACACGAGTGCCTGTAAATGGCTAATATCACCTTCAGTTGCCAGGCATTCGTTGGCGAATTCACCAATAGCGACATCCATCCAGCCGGATTTTTCAAACTGACGTAAGCAATGCTCAAGGAATAGCAAATAGCTTTTATAGACAGTTGCCCGTGTTTCCGGCAACCCCAGATCAGCCAATATCCGCTCGCGATAATTCGCCCCCTGCTCTGCCGGGAAAGCTTTGCTGTCCTGCCGTGCACCACCGCGTTCACCAATACAACCGCAGGATTGCCGCACGACCAAACGCATAGGCACCTTGGTCACCAGGGGAATGGAATTGCCCTGCATGTGCGACAACAATAACTCCAGGGCAATTTGCACCTGGGTCGTCATGGGTTGGTGCACGGTAGTAATCATAGGTGCTTCGCGCTGGGCGGACAGCAGATTATCAAAACCGCAAATGGCAAAATCGCCCGGCACATGCAGGTTGCGTTCCTGCGCTACGGTCAATGCCGCCAATGCCATGGTGTCATTGGCGGCGACCAACGCCTCAAATGGCACCTGTCGCGCCAGCAACTCCTCCATGGCGCGTCGCCCTCCATCGCGCTCAAAATTCCCCTGCACAACCAGCGCCGGTTCAAAGGGAATATGTGCTTTTTGCAAGGCGGAGAGATACGCTGCAAAACGCTCTTCTTCATCGAAGTGGCCATCTGCTCCACGCATATAGGCAATACGGCGATAACCGTGGATCCCTATCAGGTGGCGAAACAGCAACTCCGCACCGGCGCGATTATCCACAATGACCGAGGGATTACCCGGCGCCACAAAATTCATACTCAACAGCGGTGTAGAACCGAACAGCGAGAATACCTGGCTGATCTCGTCCTCATAGGCTCCCGCCTGGTAGCTGTTGGTAAGCGATAAAATACCGTCCAATGGCAAGTGATACGCCAAATCAAACAGCACATTGAATTGGCGATTAAACAATTGGGTAGAATGCAGGTGTCGTCCGGGGAAAAACACCAGCCGCAAATCATGCTGGGCAGCTTTTTGCATAAGCCCCAATACCAGGGCAGCGGCAAGGTCATCATCAACTCGATGAATCAGTACTCCAATGGTTTTGGCAGCAGCACCCGTGATGGGGGGGATATCCGGCGAATCGGATGTGATCTCAAAACTGGTCAAGCGCACAGCTCCTGATACAGGGATGGGCAAGGCACCGGAGCATTTCACCAGTCAACCTGACCTGCCCCGTAAATACATGGCACAAGTATAGGCAGAATTCCCAATCCAGCCGGATTTTCTGCCCCGGCGTTGTGCAGTCTGTGAGGAAACCTCACGACTAATAACAGCCCAGCTTCTATACTCTTAAGGCAGGCCGGATATACCCTCAGGTATGGTCTGTCAGGATTGGAATCCTGTGTGCCCGGCAAGGGCGCACCTTAACAAAAGGCAGTAACCGTAATGCCCCATGAATTTCGTCAAGCCTTCAGCGAGCTACGCCAGGCATTTATTGCCGGTCTCCCCGAACGCGCCCACAAACTTGATCAGGTTTGGACCCATCTGCATCGCCTGAATTGGAACGAGCAAGGCATTCGCGCCCTGCAACGGTTCTTCCATAAACTCAGCGGCAGTAGTGCCACCTACGGCTACACCAGTATTAGTGGCAACGCCCAATACCTGGCTGGCTACCTGCAGGAACTGCTGGACCTCAAACGCCAACCGGGCAACAACGAACGCGAACATATCAACCAGCGTATAGAAGCGCTGCGACAGCAGATGGTGCAGGCGAGCGAGCTGCCCAGCCTGACAGAGGCGATCGGTGCGCCACCACTGGCCAACCAAGCCCTCTATAACCAACAGTTGGTGTATGTCATTGAGCCTGATCGCGGCCATGCATCTCTCGTATGTCGCTACCTGCGCCGCGCCGGTTTGCAAACCCAATTCTTTGAAAATGTGGGTGACTGCATGACCCACCCCCATGAAAACAGTCCGCAGGCCATCCTGCTCGATGCCGACCTTCACCCCGAAGGGGTCGTTGCCGTTATACGTTCACTCAAGTCGTTATTCAGCGAGCCGGTACCGGTGTTGCTTATGTCCGCGCGCAGTGATGCCCACACTCGCCTGCGCGCATTGCGCGCCGGTTGCGATGACTACCTTATCAAGCCGCTGAACTTTAATTTACTGCTGGAAAAGCTGCTGCAAACCCTGCATCAACCCAATCGTATCTACCGCGTCATGATTGTGGAGGATGACCAGGATATGGCCGAGCTGGAAGCGGAAATCCTGCGCTACGCCGGTATGGAAGTCCTGTGTATCAACCGCCCCCTGCAAAGCCTGGAGAAAGCCAACACGTTCAAACCGGACCTGGCCATCCTGGATATGCACATGCCGGAAATGAACGGCATAGAACTGGCCAGACTGCTGCGCCAGGACCCGGAGTTTTTACTATTGCCCATTATCTTTGTGACGGCAGATACCGATGTGCAGCTACATCGGCAAATCCAGGCCCTGGGGGTTAATGCGCTGCTGGTAAAACCGCTCGCAGCAGAGCAACTGATCAAACTCTGCGAGCAAGCGCTGGTCAGTACCAATTCACTGAAAAACCGGGTGGCGCGTATTACCCAACGCAGCTACCAGGCTCACCAGATTACGCCCGGTTATTTCTTTGCCGCCGTGGAAGAGGAAATCCACAACGTCAATCTCGGCCAGGACCAAAGCGCCCTTTATTACCTGAGTCCTAACCATTACCAGGAACTGGTTGATCGCCTGGATCGCATTGAACTCAGCGCCTTACATGAAGCCTTTTGCGAACACCTGGGGGAAATCCTCGGAACGGATGAGCATTGGGTTGAGCTGTCGCCCTTAGTGGCCTGTGTGATGACCTGTCGACGCAGCCTGCAATACCACCACCAACGTGGAGAACAATTGGCCAAGCACCTGAGCCAACACCCCTACCGTATCCAGGCTAATCCCCTACTATTGGATTTTGGCGTGGGCTTGGTGCCCCTGAACATCAAGCTCGGTAGTGCGCACCAGGCGCTCCTGGCCGCTGAAGAAGCCTTTGAACAACAAACCGGTCACCCTCCGCAAGGTGATAACCATATCCCGACACCGCCCCATCCCTTGGTCAATACAAACGCCGGATTCACTGGAGATTCGTTGGATATCAACAAGGATCTGGTACTGACCTTCCAGCCAATCATTAGCCTGGAAGACGCCCAGATAGAGCACTTTTCGGTACTCACCCGCCTGCGCCGCAGCGATGGCGAACTGATTCCCGCCAGTCAGTTCCTGCGCCGCCTGGACGAGCCCGGCAAGCGCCTGGAATTGGATCGCTGGGTCTTGCAAAAAGCAGTCAGCACCATCGCCGAAAACAGCAGTACCCGCGAACACGCCACACTCTTTATGCACCTGGATAAGGAAACCCTGGCGAAAAAGAACTTCTTTTCCTTTGCCGCCAATGTACTGCGCTCTTCCCGCCTACGCGGCAGTGGTCGCCTGGTATTTATGCTAGAAGAACCCTGGGTACTTGAACACCCTGCCCTGGCCCAGCGCATTGCCCAATCCCTGCTCGACATAGAATGCGGTATCTGCCTGACCCATGCCGGTAACAGCGAGCACAGTATCCGGATTATTAACCAATTGCCCCTGCATTACGTCCGGCTTTCACCGCACCTGACCGCGCAGGGCTACAACCCCCAGGAGTTGAAAGCCATACTGGCTGCCGCACGGGATAATGGCGTCAAGGTTATCGCCACCCAGATCGAGGATTCACACAACCTCTCAAGCTTGTGGATGCAAGGTATCCGCTTATTCGAGGGCTTTTTTATCCAACCGCCAGACAGTGTTTTCCACCTGCAAAACGACATTGTGTTTGCCAGGGAGTTTATACAACAGCCAGGTTTTGACCCTGCCAGCCAAGGCTGATCAACACCTGCGGGACCTGCCAGAATTTGCCAATAAACGCAATAACTTATATATTGGCCGTTCGTTTTTGCGCGCGTTGAGATGCCGACCTGGCAATACAGGTGAGACTCAGGCAATACGGGTAAGACTCTGGCATTAAATCCTGCGCAGCTTCACGACAAGTGTTTGGTGCAGCCACATCACCTGCGCACCACCACTGGTTAATCCCCCCAATTCCCGCCCGATTAGCCCGTTTATGACTGGCTGCGGGGGTTTGTTTTTTTGGAGAATGCAATGTCCAGCCTTATGAACACTTTCGGCACCAGAACACTCACCCTTGTGCGGGGCGAGGGTAGCCGCGTGTGGGATGACCAGGGCAAATCCTATCTGGATGCCATTAGTGGTATCGCTGTCTGTGGCCTGGGCTATTCCCACCCGGCTGTAACCAAGGCACTGGCCGAGCAGGCCGCCACCCTGATCCATGTCTCCAACCTCTACAATATTCCCCAGCAACAGCACCTGGGCGATTTGCTCACCCAATTCAGCGGTATGGAGAAAGCATTCTTCTCCAACTCCGGTGCAGAAGCCAATGAAGCGGCGATCAAGATTGCGCGCAAATACGGTAATGACAAGGGCGTAAAAAGCCCCTCGATTATCGTGATGGAAAACAGTTTCCATGGCCGCACCATGGCCACCCTGAGCGCAACAGGCAACACCAAAGTACAAATTGGCTTTGAGCCCCTGGTTGAAGGCTTTGTGCGCGTCCCCTATGACGACGTACCTGCGGTAAAAGCCGCGCTGGCACAGCACGACAATATCGTTGCCATACTGGTCGAGCCCGTACAGGGCGAGGGCGGCGTACGTGTACCGGCAGCCGATTATCTCAACCAACTGCGCACCCTGGCCGATGAGCATGATCTGCTGCTGATGCTCGATGAAATCCAGACCGGCAATGGCCGTACCGGCACCTTCTTTGCGTTCCAACATAACGGCATACTGCCGGATGTATTGACCACCGCCAAAGGCCTGGGCAATGGTGTCCCCATTGGCGCCTGCCTGGCACGCGGCAAAGCCGCCGAGGTATTCCAGCCAGGTAACCATGGCACCACCTTTGGCGGTAACCCCCTGGCCTGTAGCGCCGGGATTGCCGTACTGGAAACCCTGCGCAATGACAACCTGCTCACACGCGTGCAATATCTGGGCGATAAACTGCTAGCCGGTTTCCGCCAGGCACTGGCAGGTAACACCAAGGTGGTCGATATCCGCGGCAAGGGATTAATGCTTGGTATTGAACTCAATGCCCCCTGTCCTGAGCTGGTTCAGAAAGGGCGCGACCTGGGAGTATTGATCAATGTAACCGCCGGCAGCACCATCCGCCTGCTGCCCACCTTTATTCTCACGGATGCAGAAGCTGACGACCTCATCAGCAAGGTGGTTCAACTGGTGACAGAGTTTTAAACAAGCGCGCGCAATAACGCGCGCGCTGCAATAAAAGAGCAACGATTATGGTTCCCTCAAAGGCACCGAGACATTTCCTAACCTTAAATGACGTCAATAGCGCCGAGCTGCAACACATCATCGCGCGCGCCATCGAACTCAAAGCCCTGCTCCGCCAGGGCAAAGCACCAGCCCTATTCGACAATAAAGTGCTGGCGATGATTTTCGAAAAAAACTCCACCCGTACCCGGGTCTCCTTTGAGTCCGGAGTTGCCAAGCTAGGTGGTCACGCTATTTTCCTGTCAACCAAGGATTCCCAGCTGGGCCGCGGCGAACCCATCGAAGATGCCGCACGCTGTATTGCCAGCATGGTAGACATGGTCATGATTCGCACCTATGGCCACGCCACCGTAGAACGTTTTGCCGAGTATTCGCGCGTCCCTGTCATCAACGGCCTGACCGACGAATACCACCCCTGTCAATTACTCGCCGATATCCAGACCTATGTGGAACAGCGCGGCTCACTGGCGGGAAAAACTGTTGCCTGGGTCGGCGATGGCAACAACATGTGTAACAGCTATATCCAGGCTGCCGAGTTGTGTGACTTTGAACTGCGTATCGCCACCCCCAAAGGTTTCGAACCGGAAGACGAATTTGTCACGCCTTACCAACATCGCGCCAGCGTTAGTAACGATCCGCGCGAAGCTGTTGCCGGTGCCGACCTGGTGGTTACCGATACCTGGGCGTCCATGGGCCAGGAAGATGAAAAGAAACAGCGCGAAAAGATTTTCATCGGCTACCAGGTCAACAAGGAACTGATGAGTTACGCCAAAAGCGATGCCCTGTTTATGCACTGCCTGCCCGCCTATCGCGGCAAGGAAGTCAGCGCCGATATCCTCGACGCACCCGATGCGGTGGTTTGGGAAGAAGCAGAAAACCGTATGCACGCGCAGAATGCGCTAATGGAATTTTTATTTAATCAATAGTCCCTGCCAAGGTCGCCAGCCAACGCTGGCGACCACTCAGCCGCCCACTACAACGTCTTCTGGCCCCTGCCAATTTATCTTCCCCGCCACTCAACCGGCGCAGCCGTAACTTTTATGACTGGCCAACGGCCCGAAGCCACTGGCATTCCGGTTCGCCCGTTTAATTATTTTTCATGAAATACCCATGCGTTTTATCAGCAGCACCAAAATGGCACATCAGCAGACAACGTTGTCAATTGTCGCACCACAAGCACGCCACTACAAACACCAAAACATGACAATCTTTCCCAAAAGTCAGGATTTTTGCCCCAAAACCATGCTTTTAATAACAATAGGAAATCTAAAATTATTTTTATATCTCTTATATGAATAAAAATAAGGGAAACATGCCTCTCTTGTGAAAAAACAGTTTAAAAATGACGTAACTTTTAGTAACAAATAAAAAACATTCAGACCTATAATCTTCCCTGCGCGCGCTTCATCATTCCAATCATCCACTGAGTTTATGTTGAGGTGTTTATCATGTTAAAACCCCTGGTTTCTGCCGCTGTTTTTGGGCTCGTCAGTTTCGCCAGTGTTGCCCAGGCCGCTGATTTTGTTTCTCACCGGGAGGTCTCCGGTGTTATCACTAAAATCAATGCGGCAAAACATACAATGACCGTCATGACCGAGCAGGGAAAGACCGAAAATTTTTCGATTGCGCCCCATGCCCGTGTTGCTACCGTGAAAGGTAAAAACCTGTCGCTGAGCCGTTTGGAGATCGGTCACAGCGTCACCCTTAAGCAACGCTTTCAACCCCTTGCCGGATCAGAAATCAAAGGGGAAATTCTCGCGATTAATCACAGCGACCTGAGTGTAAAAATTCGCGAGATGAACAGCGGCAATATCCTCCACGTCAAATTTGACGAGCAGGCCCACAGCACTGGTATAGGTGCCAACAGTTTTGAAAACCTGCGCAGAGGGAATGATCTGGTTGTTCGCAACACTGCCAAATAACAACAGCTCTATGTTTTTTCATTTCTATAAGAACTGTTGCATGACCACTGCAACGAGCCCCGCGTCAGGGGCTTGTTGTCTCTCAAACACTTAAATTGACTTCCTGGACAACACCCACCTCACCCGTCTCTTTCAGATAGATTCCGGAGTTGGCAATTTCGCCCAGCGAATTGTTATTCGTATCTTTCAATTGAAAAGGTGAGCTTACATGGCCGAGAAAAATCGCCCCCACATTCATATCACCTAACGCCATTAACTGGGAACTTCCATCTTCGTTCATCATCCAGATACGCAATTGATGATAAATACTGTCCCCCTCATCAATAAACTGATTACCGTCCTCATCAAACTGCGCCAACTCGGCAAACCCGCGTCCAGTCGTGGGGCCAAATAATTCGCTGCCGTTATTGATAATGCCATCGCCATTACGATCCAACGCCAAAAAACCGCTGCCAGGCCTTAGCATGGCAATCTGTTCCTCAGTGCCATTGCTATCCAGGTCAAATGCAAACCGGGTCTGGCTAAGCTGCGCCCCCAAGCCATCAAAATTAATAACCAAGGGGTCAACCATCACTGCATCGCCCATGCGAATCTCCAGGTTAGACTCGCGCACAAATTCGCGGCTCATCGCCAAATCCACATGAAATGAAATCTCCCGGCCATCCTGGGTTCGAATAACCCCTTGGGCCTGGAACTGCAACTGCTCGCGCTCTTCGTAGCGCTCCTGCCGCTGGTAAACCAAACCTGCCCCGGAGCGCAATGCACGTAAAGGTAAGGATGTATCAACACTAATTAGCTTGGGGCCCGCCCCCTCCCCAAGGGTACTTGGGTCTTTCATATTCAAGGAGCGTCCACTGATAGCGTCAAAGGTCGCCTCCAGGATCATCAGGTTCAAGCGCGAGCGCGAATCCAGTTCTGTACTCAAATCCAGCGTCTGCACCTGACGATACCTCGCTAACAAAGCACCAGCCTGGGACAGATCCACCTGGATCGACTCTGTCGGCAATGGCTCAGGAACTGCTACCGGCACTGGCTCAGGCCCCGCCCACAACTGCAACCGCTCACGCACCAGGCGCTGTTCCTGATACTCCTGCTGCGCTGCCATCCGAACCTGTGCATTGGCAATAATCATCTCCACCTCCCGCAGGGTTAATTCAATAGAAAAAGGCTAACCAACCCTGTAGCGGCAAAAATGCGTATTTTTTGAGCGAAAAATATCGTTTAGATTAGAGTTTTTAGTTATTAATAATGATTAATTAATGACATCCAGAATCTATGTTCACATTCGAAGTTATGGTCACGCTACAACTGCCCCGCCCTGCAATACTTATCAATATAAGCATCCTGTGTCGGTATCACATCCAGGCATTTGCTAATCACCTGGCGAATACCGCGCAAACGATTCTCCAACTCTTCCACAGGCATGGCATCTACAATAGGGTTGTACCCCTCAGCCACTATCCCCTGGCCATGCATGACTGCCAACCAACTGGACTCATCAAACAATTCATTGTTATCCCGGTACAAGCGCGAACTGGAACGATAAAGTTCCAACTTGCGCTGTAAGGATTCAGGAATCTCCATAGTGCGGCAATGGTTCCAGAACGCCGAATCATCGCGCTGGGTTGCTTTATAATGGAGAATAATAAAGTCGCGGATACCCAGATATTCATCATCCATGTATTTATTAAATTTTTCCTGCTCCGCCGTAAAACTGTCTTTCCGTGGAAAAAGTCCCAGAAACTTTGAAATCACTGATTGCACCAGATGAATACTGGTGGATTCCAAGGGTTCAAGAAAACCGCTGGCCAACCCAAGTGCAACACAATTTTTATTCCATACCTTGCGCCGCTTGCCCGTGACAAAGCGCAACTGCCTCGGCTCGGCCAACGGCTCGCCATCCAAATGATTGACCAGAGTATCCAGTGCAGACTTATCATCAATAAATTGGCTGCTGTATACATGACCGTTACCCGTGCGGTGTTGCAGGGGAATCCGCCATTGCCAACCGGCTGTGTGAGCCGTTGCGCGGGTGTAGGGAATCAATGGTTCAACACGCCTGCAGGGAATGGCAATGGCGCTATCCGCCGGCAAATAATGGGACCAGTTTTCATAGCCTGTATGCAAAGCACCTTCAATCAAGAGCCCCCTGAAGCCGCTGCAATCCATAAAAAAATCCGCTGCGTGTACCGAGCCATCCGTCAACAACAGGCTTTTAATAAAACCATTGTCATGGTTTTTATTGACCTGGGTAACCTTGCCTTCAACGCGCCTTACTCCCAACGCTTCTGCATAGCGGCGTAAATAGCGCGCATACAAGCCGGCATCAAAATGATAGGCATACGCAATTTTGGCCAGAGGGGAATTGGGGACATCCATTGGCCGGGTAAATTTATTGTGATAACACGCCTGTATATTCAACGAGTAATCGCTGATATCCGGTGACAAGCCCAATTTAAATGCTTTTTGCCAATAATGGTAAAATTGTACATTGTGAAGATCTGTACCATAAGTGCTAAAAGGATGAATATACGCACTGCCGATGGATTTCCAGTTGACAAACTCAATGCCCAATTTAAACGTACCCTGGGTTGCCTTGATGAAATCATTTTCATCAATCCCCAGCACACTGTTGAAAATGGAAATCTGCGGGATAGTAGCTTCACCCACCCCCACGGTACCTATCTCTTCCGATTCAATTAAAGTAATCGAACAATTGCGCGTAGTAATCACCTTGGCCAGGGCAGCCGCGGTCATCCAACCCGCCGTACCGCCACCGAGGATGATAATGGATTGGATATTATTGGAATCACTCATGTTTATATTCGCCTACAAAACAATGTGCTCAGCCCGGTACTACCATAAAACAAAAGCACAGCTATACGCTGTGCTTTTGCCGTAAGTACATCATGTCATTAACAAGCAGCCAAGAATTAGAAAGTTGCCTGTATAAACAATCCCACTCGACGATCATTCACAAAGTAAGAACGCGGAGTCCTCACCCCCTCCTGGTTGTATTGGATGGATGTCCGGGTCACTTCATCCAGCAGGTTGTTGGCCTCCAAACCGATTTTGATGGTATCGTTCAAACTGTAGGATGCAGACCAATCCAGTTGCCCCGTCGCCTCGCCATAAATGGGCGAGAAAGCAATCACATCGCGCGAGTTGAGCAAGTAGCGTGAACGCCAGCTATAAGCGAAACGCGTCTGGAATGTGCCATTATCGTAGAAGACCACCAGGTTATAATTATCTTGCGATAATCCCTCCAGTGGTAAACCGGTAAAGTTCCTAAAGGTGTCCTCTGGACTGTCGGTAGGATCGAACTCTGAACTACCATCATCCGCATCACCATCGATATAGGTGTAGCTGGCCTGGATACCAAAATCCGTCAGGGACTCATGGATAAAACCAAGTCCGGTTTGTCCCGCCAGTTCATAGCCGCGAATCTCTGCCGATCCACCATTAATCGTCCTGGTAGAACTAACCTCCTGGGTAATACCATTCTCGGGATTGGTCACCAGCTCCGTTTCCGTAGCCTGGCGGAAATAGCCATCGACATCTTTATTGAATAAGGTCAGCGTCAACGATCCCAAATCATCGAAGTACCATTCGAGGGCCAAATCCACATTAACGGCTTCTTCCGGTTGCAGGTAAGGATTGCCTGCACCATTTGCGTAGAAACCTTCGTGGATAACACCAGTCACTGCATTGGAATCAGGATCGTTAAGGACGGTCATAACAGACGAGATATTGCGTTGGTTCCTGACAGCATTCAATTCAGGCAGGTATATGGCCTCAGATACTGCCAACCTGGCCAGCAGATCATCGGTCAACTCAACTTTAAGGTTGAAGCTCGGCAACACCTTGTCAAATTTTTTACCCCTGATAGTAGTGGCCAGCGTCCCATCGCCCGTCTGGTAATCAATAACATCCTGCGGCAAACTCGGATCCAGTCCGGGATTTTGCAACTCAGCACCTACAGGATTGGGGAAATTGCTCGCACCCGTGGACGCAAGCTCATAGGTAACATACCTCAAGCCAACATTACCCGAGTAACGCAGTGCGCCATCTTCACTGCCAAAATCAACCCGCACATAGGCGGCGTAACGGTCTTCCTCCGTCACATAAATTTCCGAGGGCAGGAAGCTGGTTCCAGGAATAACACCTGCCCGACGGTGCAACGGAACCCAGGCACCATCAACTGTCCTGCCATCATTAGCAACCAACTTCTGGTACATATTTTCCGTACTGGAAAGGAAAGATTCTGACGGGAACCAGAAAGTATTGTTGCCTTTTAACGCATTGCCGGACAGGTGTGAATCAAAGGTAAATTGCTCCACCATGCCAGCATCCAGCAAACCATCATAGAAGGCTTCGCTCCCCTCTCCCTGTGAAGACCATGTCTCTGTCAAACCACCCCAGTTCCAAATGGTTTCACGCACAGTCACTTCGCGATTGGAAAAACGTAAACCTGTTTTTACGCCGGTAATCCATTGGTCATCAAAGGTATATTCAGCATCCAGTTGCAGCGCAAGCTCATCACCCTCATTTTCGGAAATATGATCCATAGCCGAGCGCATGAAATAGCTTTCCGGATTTGCAACATTATCGTTAAGGAATTCCAGCTTGGGGTTATCTTCATCGCGGATATCCAGATAAATATCGGAAAAGAACTTACCATGGGCGGTGTTGTCTTTAATGCTGTTTTCCGCTTTTACATATTGAACATCTGCCCAGAGCGTCAAATTATCACTGGGCGATAATTTCAGGTTAAAACTCCAATCATTGATAACACGCTCATCTTCACGCGCGCGCGCGCCGGCAACATACGGCACATTACCCCAGGGGTAGGTTCCCCCCAGCAAGGTGCCCGACCTGAATTGGCAGGGAGTCGCATCGGAAGCCGGGCAGGCAAAGGTGTAATCATCACCGAGTGTGATCCGGTCTGTCCCCGCATCACCGGTAAATGGTTGCGCAGGCGATTCAATAAAACGCTCGTTCCAGGCGACGGTTGAATCCGAGCGGATAAACTCCAGAGTGGCCAGGACTGTATCTGATGGATTGGCCCATTGCAGTGAACCGGCAAAGCCTAAACGGTCTCGATCATTAAACTGCTGACGCGCTGAAGCGGCATTGGGCACTATGGGTGTAACGCCGTTGCCTACATCCGGGGCATCTTTTTCGTAATAGTTGTAAATCCCTATACCATCACCCCGCGAGGTGAAGTTGGATGCAGAAACAGAAAAGAGGGCTCCCACTTTACCCAGGTCTGTGTCCCACACATTACTCACAATACCGGAGATAGACGGATTAACATCCTCTATCAAATCACCATAACTACCCTTGACAGTGACCCCGGCGGTAAAACCGTCTTTATCAAAAGGCTTGCGTGTATTCAGGTTAATCGTTCCCGCGATGCCGCCTTCAATCAAATCGGCAGTCTGGTTTTTAGCAACCTCAACAGATCCAACCAACTCGGGAGGAATATCGGAGAAACTCATGCCGCCATCGGCACCAGCGCTAAAGGCATCGCGGCCATTAAATTCTGCCCTTACACGGTTCAAGCCCCGAATAGTGACATTCCCCCCCTCAACAGAAAAGTGATCCGGGTCATCAGAAGCTTCAAAACGTTCAATCGCCACACCGGGCACACGCTGTAATGCTTCAACAACGGATTTATCCGGCAGTGCGCCAATATCACTCGCCGTAATCACGTCAGTCACTGTTGCGGAATTACGTTTTATTGCCTGCGCACTCTCAAGGCTTTGCTTAATACCATAGACGACCACCTCCTCAACAGGTGGCTCGGTATTCTGCGCATAAACCGGTGCATTTAATGCAACTATACACATTGCCAACAAAGATTTTTTAAAGAGAGGTGCCGATTGTGTTTTGTTGGTTTTTTGCTGTTTATCGTAGTCTTGTTTTTTATAGTTACTCATAACCAAGCCTGTATGTGAATTATATGTAAGAGTCTTATCCCCGCACTGCTTCTAGCGCAGAAAACCCGAATGAACGCCACCCTGAAATATCAGGCACAGCTATCACTCCAATAGGATACCTGCCAACAATAGCCTCCTGTTTCAATCAACAGTTCGTGAAGTACAACCTGTGTATTTTCATCCTGTATTGCATTCGCCCCTCAACGCTCTCACAGCAATCCGGATTACAACAGGCAATTGCCAACCGATAATTCAGTAGCCAACATTGACTCCCAGCACTTAATTTCGGCTATCAACTAACTTAGCCAAAAGGCACTTGCCACAATTAGCGCTTTTATTATTGAGAGCCGGTACTGCCCTATCTACTTTTCATCTTATTCATCTCCAGAAATTAACGTCAACCCAAAGTCCTTCTAAAAAACAAGCATATTAGAAATATCAACACAGATTTTTTATTGCTATATCAAACCAAAGACATACGAATCATCATCTGTAATTTTTTTGTTTCGTCTATGAAAATAATCTACAATACACCAATCATTTTATTCAAAATGACCATAAGCCAGCATAAAAAACCAAAATAGATCAAAATTTAATCCATCGCTATAAAAAATAAATCAGTATTTTTTCAAACAATAGGATGTCTGTAATTCATCGGAGCGTTGATCGGACACGCAGGTACCAATGGCAGGAACTTAAAATGTGTGGGCATTTTTTAAATGCACTGATTAATAAAAATCCTGGTATGGAATAATTTCCAAATAATCCATTATTGTTCACTGTATTGAACAAAAGTACGAAGGGCCGTTGGCCAGAAAAATTTCAATCAGAGCGCATTAAGAACTGTTGCGAGCTGCTGCAAAAAAAATTAAAAAGGACTAATTTTCTAATTAATTTTTTGCAATCAGGTCAGCGCAATCCATTAATCTGTTAAAGGTTAATTGCTGGCTAACGCCGCTAGCTGACGCTTGTAACGCTGATGGAGGATATTAACGCGGAAGACGTAGGTTTTGGTTTCTTCGTAGGGAGGAATGCCATTGTGGCGCGAGACTGCCCCCGGCCCTGCATTGTAGGCGGCGGTTGCGAGGGTGATATCGCCATTAAAGCGATCGAGTAACCAGGCCAGGTAGCGTGCGCCGCCCTGGATATTTTGCGCGGGATTGTAGGTGTCCCCCACCCCCATATCCTTGGCTGTCGCCGGCATCAGTTGCATTAATCCCATGGCGCCTTTGCGCGAGCGCGCGAGTGGATTGAAATTGGATTCTGCATGGATAACAGCGCGGAGCAATGCCGGGTCAAGGTTGTAGCGTTTAGCCGCCTGGCCAATGGAGTAACTGAATTCACTGAGATAAAGTTTGGTGTGATGCCAATCGACTCTCGACAGGGCACTGCAGGCATAACAACTGTTATAGACAATGACCTGGTAATCCGTCTTGTGCGGGACACGGTCCGAAAATGTGACGGCACCGGCTTTGTGATATTTATAAAATGTAAATGGCTGCTTTTTGGATTTTGCGGCTTCGGCAGCCTTGCGTGCGGCTTCCTCGGCAGCGGTTCGCTCTGCCACACGCCGAACCTGCTCTTCAAAATCCACAGGTTCACCCGGTTGAACGTCCATTACAGCTGCAGCAACCGGTGCCTGTTCGATATGGGCATCCAACACCGACACTTTGAAATCCCGCCCATCGGCCACGACCTTGCCTGCCCACAGGGCCAGTAACAGGCAAAGTTGTATAGGGAAGGACTTCATTGACAAACCTCAGGAACGCACGACAGATCCCGGGAGCGCATCATCCACAGCCAGATGAATCAGCGAACCGGGCCTTTCAGTGTAGCCCAGAACCGGAGCTGCACCTGTCACCAAAAGTGGTTTTCGTGAACAATTCACGCTATGGATTATGACTCCAGCCACACATCGCGCGCCCAATGCCATACCGAAGGCCAGGTTTCGTCGGTCAGGTCGCCATCGCGCCAGAACACCACTTCGCCCTCCGGTTCGACACAGTAGTAGTTGCCATTCACTTCACACAGCGGCATCAGGTAACGGGGAACCCCCAGGGACCAAGCAGTAGCAGTCACTTCCGGCAGGTAGGTATGGGAATGGGGATCAGCCGCCGTGACGGGCTCAATACTGCCATAGACCACATCGCTGACCTCCAGCAGGAACCTACGCATATCGCGCGGGATAGGCAGGAGGATCTCCTCCTCGATCTCGACTAGCTGGTCCTCGTCGGGTAAGTCCAGGGGGACGGGGACGGGTTCGTTATATTCGCGCAATAGCTCGATAACGTCTTCCATCGGGCAACCTGTTTGTGGATAAGGGAAGTGGACTATAGCCCGAAGCTTTACCAGGGCACAACCATCCCTCGCCGCACCGACCCGAACCAGGGGAGCCACTAGAAACCATCTCGAAAATCAGCCAGCGAGACTCAGGCAAGGCGAAACGGCAGCGAGGAGCGGAGCTGGCTTTTCAATGCGGCACCAGGCCGTTGGATGATTTTCGAGATGGTTTCTAGCGGCTTGCCGGCATGTCCGCACCGAACAGGGATAGCTGGTGATCGACCAATTCGTTCAGGGATTTATTGAGGAAATGCAGGATACTATCCGCCACGGGGGTGAGCTGCTTGTCGATATAGTGCTGGTAATCCACCGGACTTTGGCGCAACGACCAATCCACCTCATAAGTGCCCAAGGGCTCGGGGCCATTGATGGTCATGACATAGCTGATCCAATCCCCGCGCCGCAGGCGCTCCCCGGTCCACTGCACATATTTGCGCGCAGCCTGTACATGGGGCGGGACATTTTTCTGGTATTCGTGCAACTGGCGCCGCAGCCGCTTGCGGTAAATCAGGTCATCATCGCGCTCGCCCGCCAGTACAGCCGTCGTCGCAGTGCGCACGTACTCGACATAGTCTTCACCATCAAATACCTTGCGGTATAAATCGGCCTGGAACTGTTTGGCCAGCTGGGTCCAATCTGTGCGCACATTTTCCAGGCCTTTAAAAATCATTTCGCGCTGGCCGTTGACATCAATTAAACCGGCGTAGCGTTTTTTAGTGCCCAGCTCAGAGCCGCGTATGGTCGGCATCAGGAAACGCAAATAATGGGTTTCGTATTGGATTTCCAGCGCACTGTTTAGTTGATAGTCCTGTTGCAGGGTTTCCTGCCACCAGGCATTCAGTTCGCGCGCCAGGCGCACGCCTATGCTGTTGCATTGCTGTGGTGATTTGGGCGCATGCCCAAGGCAATTATTTTCCAGCCAGACAAAGAGCGAATCCGTATCGCCATAAATAACCGTGTATCCCTGTTGTTCAATCCAGTCGCGACTGCGCTGGATAATGTCATGGCCGCGCAGGGTAATAGAGCTGGAAATACGCGGATCAAAAAAACGGCATCCGGTTGAGCCCAGGACGCCATAGAAGGAATTCATAATAATTTTGATGGCGTAGGACAGGGGTTCGTTGCGATGTTGCTTGGCGCGATCGCGCGCAGCCGATAATTGTTCAATTAACTGCGGCAGTATATGCCCTTCCCTGGCAAAGCTGGCGCCATTAAAACCCGGGGCGGTGTGCGCCTCATCCAATTGCTGATGCTGGGCAATCCAGAACGCACAGGGGTCAACCAGGAAACTGCGCATAATGCTGGGATACAGGCTTTTAAAATCCAGCACCAGCACATTGTCGTAAATACCCGGGCGCGAACTCATGACATAACCACCCGGGCTAAAAACATCCGACTCCAGCTCGCCCAGATTGGGAGCGATATAGCCGCGCCGATGCAGGCGCGGTAAATACAAATACTCAAAGGCCGCCACTGAGCCGCCAACGCGATCGAGCAATAACCCGGTGAGCTGGCTGCGCTCCATGGCAAATTCGAGCAGGTGCTGCGAGGTGAAAATGGACCAGGCCAATTCACAGTCGCGCAGGTTATATTGCGCCAAAGCCAGTTTGTCATTGTGGAACAGGTGTGTAATATCGCCACCGCGATCACTGCCGCTGAGCAGTTTGCCTTCGCCTAACAACTCCTCTGCCACATGTTGCAGTGCATAGGTTTCAAAGCGCGGATTGGCCGCCTTGAGCAGGTCAATGCCATCCAGGGCAACACGCCCCGGAATTACCACAAAACTGCGCCCGCCATCGCCCTCTTCATGGCGCCAATGGATCGACTGCCCGGCTCGCCCCAGTCGCAGGGATATGTTCAAACGCTGACACAATTTTTCCAGTACCAGCAAATCGAATTGCACCAGATTCCAGCCAATGACAATATCCGGATCAAGTTGCTCGATACATACAAAAAATGCCTCAAGGCAAGTCCTTTCATCGCTACAAAAACGCACACTTTCTGTGTCTTGTCCCTCACCAACCATCAAGACTATTTTGGCCTGCTCGCACCAGATACCGATGGAATAGAGTTGCGTTGCATCCATGGAGGTTTCTATATCCAGTGACAGCATACGCAATGCAGGCCGCCATAGGGGCTCACTTACCGGCACCAGGCGCGGATTGATGAGGGGGGAGCGAGTGTCAGTGCTTTCCAGGTCGGCCGCAGCGGTAATGAAGCGCTCCATCAAATAGCGCTCAGTGGGACGGATATCACTTTCCCAATAGCAGATCCTGGCCTGGTCCAGCAGTGTCTGTGCATCGCGCGCCAGGCGATGCTGCTTGAAATAGAGTGCACAAACCCATTGGTTGCGAAAGGTTTTCAGCTCCACATCCGCCATGCGCCAATCGCGCAGGCCGCGCAATAACGCCGATATTTGTGCTGCCTGTTCACGTGCAATAAAAAAAACGACCTCCTGGCCGGTAACCTGGGTCCAGCAGGGGCCATTATCGGTCGCCCACCAGAAATCCAGCACGACACCTTCGCGGGTATCGCGCCATTGACGGGTGAGTAAAAAAGCCTGGGGCATGGTGGAATCAGGTCATCATCTGGCCAAAACTGTATAAGTAACCAGTATATCGCCTGCGCCTGCGAAACCCAACGGAAAAAACACCGGGGCTCCGGCTTTGCCATCACGGCAAGGGGGAGCCCCGCGCAACCAGTGGAGAGAATATGGGGATTATTTCAACACGCGACTGGAGCTTGCCGGATGCCAGGGTTCGGGCACGTACGTAGTACGCGCCAGCATTTTGTAATATTCCAGGTCGTGTTCCGGTTGCTCATAGTTGGCAGGAATGGGTCTACCGGCTACCGATTGGAAATAGAGCACACAGGAGTTCCGCCAGCGAACAGCCTCGCGCTCCTGCACCTGTAATAAGGCTTTGACCTGGGCAAAACGCGCTGCATCCACATAAGCCTCTTGCTGGTCCCAGGTGCGCTGCATGGCGCGAACCTGTTCAACACCTTGATAATATTTATGCACCAATTCTTGCCACAGGTTGCGACCGGATTGCATGCGGTGATCCCAACTCAGGTGATGGAACCACAGGATTAAATCCTCAGGTACGCTATTAAGATCGCCCCAGGCCTTGGCGATAGGCTCGGGATATTGTGCCAGGGCATTGGAGCCGGTTTTGGTGCGATTGAATCCTATGCCGGTTTTACTGGCGCGATGGTAATAAACCGCCGTCCAGTCTGCGCGCGGTAAGTCATCCGTCCAGGGCGCCGGGCCATAGTGATCGCCCTGTGAGTACAAATGCGTCAACCCAAGTGGTGAACGATAGTTAACCCCGGCCTCGCGCGACACCAGCATCATTTGTTTTACCGGTTCAATAAATGCCGGCTGGTTGCTGAAGGTCATACGCAACCATTCATCGGCAGCGGTGGCAGCACTGATCTGGTGATCCCAGGCCATGCGCCCGAACGCATACCAGCTGGATTGCACAAAGGGATGCCCGGTCCAGTTGCGGTCTGTGCCCGGATTAATCACACCGGCCATACCGGTATGGCGGGTTTTAAACACCTTGCCTTCGAGGATATTGCCAATGGTAGAACCCTCACCCCGGGCATGGGTTTCTGTTTTCAGGGATTCTTCAAACAAGGGCCCTTGATAGGCCAGGTGTGTCGCAAACCCGAAATATTCCTGGGTAATTTGGAACTCCATCATCATATTGGTGCGCGACATACCGGCAAACAATGCCGAGAAGGGTTCACGCGGCTGGAAATCAATCGGGCCATTTTTAATTTGCAGGATAACGTTATCGGCAAACTTGCCATCCAACGGCATAAATTCGTCATAGGCACCGCGGAAACGATCTTCAATATCCGGGTGATACACAAAGGCGCGCCAGAAAACCACACCGCCGAACGGCTTCAGTGCGGCAGCGAGCATGTTGGCACCCTCGGCATGGTCGCGGCCATATCCCTGTGGGCCGGGTTGCCCTTCAGAATCAGCCTTCACCAGGAAACCGCCAAAATCGGGGATATAGGAATAAATTTTTTGGGCGCGGGTTTTCCACCACTGCTGTACACGCGGGTCTAATGGATCCGCCGTATCCACGTCGCCAAACGCGCGCGGTGAATTGAAATTAATGGATAAATACATCTTGATGCCGTATGGGCGGAACGCATCGGCGAGTGCTGCGATTTTCTGCAAAAATTGATCACTCAATACACGCGGGTCGGCGTTAACATTATTGATCACCGTACCGTTAATACCCAGGGACGCATTGATACGCGCATAGTCGGTATAGCGCGGCGCTAAATAATTCGGCAAGGAGCCCCAATCCCACAGAGACAAACCGGCATAACCGCGCTCCACCACACGGTTAAGGTTATCCCAATGGTTAACAACACGATGCTGCAAGCGCGGGGCGCTGGACAGTGATAGTTTTTCCAACGCGTGCTGCGTCTGGATCAGGCGCAGCAGGTGAAAACTGCCATAGAGCACACCCACGTCGGAATTCGCCGCAACAATCACTACATGGCGCTTGTTAATGCGGGTCTGCTCCAGCAAATAGCCTTCAGCGCCCAGGGCTTGCAAACGCTCACCGAGATTCAGTGAGGCAATCAGGGGAGAATTGTCCGGGGTGCCAATGACCAGACTGTAGTCCTTGAGTTTTTCATCGCGCGCAACAATCGGTTTGTTCAGCAAGCCCGATAATCCTCGCTGTAATTCAGCAGCAGCCGCGTTTATGGTTGGACTATCGCCCGCCACATGCAGATGACGAATCTGTTTTTGGTAGGTTTTCAGCAACGTCTGGTCTGCAATGGGTTGGTAACGCAACCACATATCATAACCATCTTCAGTCTGGGCCATGGCTGGCTGCAGGCTGGCAAAAAACACAAGGCAAAGGAATAACCGGGCAAACGTGGACATAACTTAACTCAACCCCTGGTTGATTATTATCGGATAGTCGCTAGACTTATGGTCAATTGAAATATAACACTAGTATACAAGAACACCAAATCAATTACTGTTAAGCGCAGACATAAGAACTGATAACGCCGACATATCCATCACCCCCCAATCGATAGCGATAAATACCGAGGAATCCACTATGCAAGTATCACGCAGGAAACTACTCCAGCTTATGGGTGCCAGCGCCGCCCTGGTGCCAGCCGTTAAATTGCAGGCCGCCAGTGCCCCGACTGCCACTAGCCTGAAAACAGCGTACCAACAGGATTTCCTGATAGGTGCAGCGCTGAGTGCCAGCATTATTAACCAGGCAGATCCCCAGTTAGTTACCTTGATTGCCAGGGATTTTAACTCCATTACCCCGGAAAACTGCATGAAGTGGGGTGAGATCCGCAACGCAGATGGCAGCTGGAAATGGGCCGATGCCGATGCATTTGTCGCCTTTGGCGAACAGCATAACCTGCATATGGTTGGCCACACCCTGGTATGGCATAGCCAGATTCCCGACTCCGTATTTAAAAATAAAGACGGTAATTACATCAGCAAAACAGCCCTGCAGAAAAAAATGCAGGAGCACATCACCACCCTGGCAGGCCGTTATAAAGGCAAGCTGCACGCCTGGGATGTGGTCAACGAAGCCGTCGACGATAACCTGAAAATGCGCGAGAGCCACTGGTACAAGATTCTCGGAGAAGACTTTATTTACCAGGCCTTCAACCTCGCCCATGAAGTCGATCCCAAGGCGCACCTGCTGTATAACGACTACAACATTGAACGCACTGGCAAGCGCGAGGCCACGATTGAGATGATCAAACGCTTGCAAAAACGCGGCATGCCCATCCATGGTTTGGGCATCCAGGGGCATATGGGGATAGATACGCCCCCGATCGCCGAAGTCGAAAAAAGTATTATCGAATTTGCCAAACTCGGCTTGCGTGTTCACTTTACTGAACTGGATATCGATGTGCTTCCCTCGGTATGGGAATTACCGGTTGCCGAAATTTCCACCCGCTTTGAGTACAAACCGGAGCGCGACCCCTATACCAAAGGCTTGCCACAAGAGATGCAGGATAAACTGGCGCGCCGCTACGAAGACCTGTTCAAACTCTTCCTCAAGCACGCTGATAAAATCGATCGTGTTACCCTTTGGGGCGTCAGTGATGATGCCAGTTGGCTGAATGATTTCCCGATTCGGGGACGCACCAACTATCCATTGTTATTTGATCGCCAGCATGAGCCAAAGCCTGCCTACTTCCGTGTACTGGATTTGAAACAATAATCCAACAGCCCCCGGGGAAAACCCGGGGGCAATCTCATTACCAACGCATTTTTTCCCGGATAAATGCCGTCAATTTTTCTGCATTAGCCTTGTGTTGGGCAATACGCGGATGCTGGCCATAGCCGGTAAAGTCAAAGAAAACCGTATCCAGCTTTTCATCTTTATTATCCTTTCTCATGCGTGCTACCGCTGTCTTGATGTAGTCTGGCCATTTGTCATTAGCCGTTGCATCCATACTGCCCAGGGCACAGATAATTTCCGCCTTGGGATATTGCGCGCGAATACTGCGCACAAAATCGATATACGCCTGGATACGCTGCTCATCGTCGGGAATAGGCTGTAATTTTTTCTCGCGATCAATCAGCCAGCTATCATTCTGGAACAAATTGATCACCACCACATCCGGGGTCCACTGACTAAAATTCCAGCGACTATCGTTGTTACCTACCGCACTTAACTGATCGTAAAACTGCGGCATGATAAAGGGGAACCAACTGATCATAATGCCGATACCACTTTGTGAAATGGTATGCAATTCCGCATTCAGGTTGCGCGCCGTAATTGCGCCATAGGCCCAATAATGATTTTTTTCCGACAGCAAATGGTCTGCGCCATTATCAGCACCTTCGTTGCCCATACCACTGGAAATAGAGTCGCCGTAAATTTCCATGCGGCGCTTGGGGCGCTCAGGAGGCAATAGCAACCTGGCCCCATTGGCTAGCACCAATCCCTTAAACGCTGTGCTGCCCTCCTCACCCTCCGTGCGCTTGTAAATTTCCAGGCTGTGCTCACCTTCACCCAGGGTGCTGGAAATCCAATAGCTATGCTCACCCTGTTTGGCTTCCAGTACAAACGGATGCCGGGTTTCTCCATCCACAATAATATTGAAATAGTTTTTACCCAGTTCATCGTCCAGTACCACCGCCAGATAGGTACCGGTGAAATTGGCTTTGATACTGGTACCCGGCCAGGACAGGCGCGGCGCCTGCTTATCGGAAAAATCGACCCGACCGGTATAGAGATAATACGCATGGGCAGCGCCGATCAGGTTGGTGGCAGCCGGCTCCGCCTGGGCTGCCAGTGCGCAGCTCCACAGCCAACAAACAGCCAAAGGCAGCAAAAGTTTAACAATGTGTTTCATGGCAAATCCTCATCAAGGGCGACAAAAATTGTTGTTATCGTGTGTTGTTTGCCGTTGTGTGGAGGCCATTGTAGCTGATCTGCGCCGGGCATGGAGGCAATAAAAAACGGGGCGGCGAATTTCTCCACCGCCCCGTTTTTTACACGAGTGATTATTTCAAATCAAAGCGATCGGCATTCATCACCTTTACCCAGGCCTTGACAAAATCGCGCACGAATTTCTCGCGGTTGTCGTCTTGCGCGTATACCTCGGCGTAGGAGCGGAGGATGGAGTTGGAGCCAAATACCAGGTCCACACGGGTTGCACTCCATTTCACAGTGCCGGTGTTGCGCTCGACAATGTTGTAGCTGTTTTTGCCCGTGGGTTTCCATTGGTAGGCCATATCGGTGAGGTTAACGAAGAAGTCGTTGCTTAACACACCGACCTTATCGGTAAACACACCGTTTTTGCTGCCGCCGTAGTTGGCACCCAGTACGCGCATGCCACCCACCAGCACCGTCATTTCCGGTGCGGTCAAACCCATTAATTGCGCGCGATCGAGCAACATTTCCTCCGGTTGTACGGCGTAATCTTTTTTCACCCAGTTGCGGAAGCCATCGTGGACAGGCTCAAGTGGTGCAAAGGATTCTGCATCCGTTTGCGCGTCCGTCGCATCGCCGCGCCCCGGAGCGAAAGGCACAGTGATATTGACACCGGCATCGCGCGCCGCTTTTTCAACAGCTGCCGCTCCGCCCACTACAATCAAATCGGCGATACTGACTTTTTTACTGAGTCCGGATTGGATTCCCGCGAATACGCCCAGTACTTTCTGCAAACGGGCGGGCTCATTGCCTTCCCAGTCTTTTTGCGGAGCGAGGCGAATACGCGCACCGTTGGCACCGCCGCGGAAGTCCGAGCCGCGGAAGGTGCGGGCACTGTCCCAGGCGGTGGCAACCAATTCCGCTACACTCAAACCGCTGGCGAGGATTTTTGCTTTTAAATCGGCAATGTCAGCATCGCTCAGGGTGTAATCCACGGTCGGAACCGGATCTTGCCAAATTAAATCCTCTGCCGGGACATCGGCCCCCAAATAGCGCGCTTTGGGCCCAAGGTCGCGGTGGGTCAATTTAAACCAGGCTCGTGCAAACACCTCCGAGAAGTACGCGGGATCGCTGTAAAAGCGCTCGGAAATTTTGCGATATTCCGGGTCCATTTTCATGGCCATATCCGCATCAGTCATTAAGGGCGTGCAGCGAATGGAGGGATCTTCAACATCAACCGGCATGTCCTCTTCTTTGATACTGACGGGTTTCCACTGCCAGGCACCGGCCGGACTTTTGGTCAGTTCCCAATCGTGGTTTAACAGCATGTCAAAGTAGCCGTTGTCCCATTTTGTGGGATGGGTGGTCCAGGCACCTTCAATACCGCTGGTGACCGTGTCGCGGCCAATACCACGGGTTTTGTGGTTCACCCAGCCCAGGCCCTGCTCTTCCACATCGGCCGCTTCCGGGTCTGGCCCCAGGTTAGCCGCATTGCCATTGCCGTGGGCTTTACCTACGGTGTGACCGCCCGCAGTAAGGGCCACCGTTTCCTCATCGTTCATGGCCATGCGCGCAAAGGTTTCACGGATGTCTTTGGCAGTACGCAGCGGGTCGGGATTGCCGTCCACACCTTCGGGGTTTACATAGATCAACCCCATCATCACGGCTGCCAGGGGATTTTCCAAATCGCGCTCGCCGGAGTAGCGGCTGCCTTCGCCACCGCTCTTGGCCAGCCATTCTTTTTCCGAGCCCCAGTAGACATCTTTTTCCGGGTGCCAAATATCCTCGCGACCACCGCCGAAACCAAAAGTTTTCAACCCCATGGACTCATAGGCCATGTTGCCGGCGAGGATCATTAAATCCGCCCAGGAGAGTTTGTTGCCGTATTTCTTTTTGATCGGCCACAGCAGGCGGCGGGCTTTATCCAGGTTGCCGTTATCGGGCCAGCTGTTGAGTGGTGCAAAGCGCTGGTTGCCGGTGCCTGCACCGCCGCGGCCATCGGCGATGCGGTAGCTGCCCGCGGAGTGCCAGGCCATGCGAATAAACAAACCGCCATAGTGGCCCCAGTCGGCAGGCCACCAATCCTGGCTGTCGGTCATCAGGGCTTTCAGATCGTTTTTCACGGCTTGCAGGTCGAGTGTTTTGAAGGCGGCGGCGTAGCTGAAATCATCACCCAGCGGGTTGGTCTTGCGGTCGTGTTGATGGAGTATGTCCAGATTTAATGCGTTGGGCCACCAGTCGGTATTGGATTTACCAGAGGCAGTCACACTGCCGTGCGTAAAGGGACATTTGCCGGTCGATGTGGGTGGGTTGTTATCCATAGCAGTCTCCTGTTTATCGGCTAATCAGTTGGGCAATTCAGGGGTAGCAAGCGGACGAGGTTTCCCTTGTGAGCTGACGACCCCAAAGGTTTTATAAGCCCTGATGCTTGCTGTTTTTTGAACAACACAACTTTAGTTCAAAAGCAGGACAACAACTAAATTTATATTGAATAACTGAACGATAGTTTTAATTTATAGAGATATAAGCGCCGGGAATACAACTCCGTTTCATGTCCTATGGATGCCGGCGATTAAATTGCAGCAGTGCGTCCGGTTTATCGGTAAATACAGCATCGACACCCAGCGCGTTCATGTATGACCAATCGTCCTCGTGATTGACTGTATACACCCAGTTTTTCAAACCGCGCTGTTTGGCATCCGCGATTAACGCTGGGGTGATAAAACTTAAATGACTATTCAGGGAATAGGCGCGCAAGGCATCGCAACAAGCGGCATAATCCAGGGGAATACCTTCGATTAATACACCACGTTTTATGTTCGGCAATTGCTGCATAGCTTGGTAAAGTTGTTGGTGATCAAAACTGGAAATGATGTAGTGCTCGTCACTCACATGAGAACCCAGTTGATACTCTTTAAGCACGCGCGCCAAAACAGGCACGACATCCTGTCCCTTGATTTCAATATTGAGTAATGCTTTATCTGCAACCAACGCCAGCACCTGTTGCAACCGGGGAATAGGTTCGCCATTTGCTAAATGCTGTTCACGCAAATAGGCCAGGGGTACATCGGTAATCACCCCCTGCCCGGAAATGACTCGCCCCAGGCGGCGATCATGGGTGACCAGTAATTCACCCTCTACCTGGAACACATCGATTTCAATGGCATCCACGCCCATGGATAATGCCCGCTCAATAGCCGCCAGGCTGTTTTCCGGCAAGGCTGTTTCCCCCGCCAGTGGACCACCTCGATGAGCAATACAAGCCAATGCCATAATTCACCTTACCCGTGAAAAAAATTTGGAAAGATGGCAGCATAGCAGTCTTTTTATTGACACCCCACAATCCCGCCATTCGATATAGAGATTTCTCCCATGAGTGAATACTGGCCAATCATTGAGCGAATCCTGGCCCATAACATGGTCGGCAAGGCCCTGCTGGTACTGGTATGTATCCTGGCCTTTTGGCTCGGCTCCAAATTATTAAACAAGATTGTTCACGACATCAGCCTGCGCCGCTCCCTGGGGGATTTGCGGGTACTTTACATTACCCGCCTGATGAATATCGCCATGGTATTTTTATGTGTGGTTGTCGTGTGTTTTATTCTGGGTTTGGGTTACAGCGAAATTTCGGTATTCCTGTCATCCATTTTTGCTGTCGTTGGTATTGCACTCTTTGCCCAGTGGTCCATTTTGAGTAACGTCACTGCCAGCATGCTGATTTTTTTCGGTTTCCCGTATAAGGTTAATGACCGCATTAAAATCCTTGATAAGGACGATGACATCAGTGGCATTATTATTGAGATCAGCATGTTCCACGTTATTCTAAAACGCGATGACGGCAATGTGATTACCTATCCCAACAGTTTGATCCTGCAAAAAGCGGTCTTGAAATTGGAGCATCCCCTACCGGTGAAAAAAGAGGATGAAAACGAGGACGGTTGATTAAACCTGTCGCGCAAAGGAAAAGGGGCGATGTGTAGCGCCCCTTTTCCTTATTGGTTTGTAAAACCCTTATTGGTATCACAAAACCGCCACAACCGCCCTGGCAACGTAATCAATATTCTGTGCACGCAAGCCGGCTACGCTGATACGGCTGTTGTCGGTCATGTAAATGCTGTATTCACTGCGCAGTTTCTGCACCTGTTCAACATTGAGTCCCAGGAATGAAAACATACCCCGCTCCTGTGCGATAAAACTGAAATCGCGCTGTTGCTGTAATCCATTCAGGGCGGCAACCAGGTCGACACGCAAACCGGCAATGCGCTCGCGCATGCTGGTCAATTCACGCTGCCATAGGGCAGTCAACTCCGGGGAGTGAAGGATAATATCCACCAAGGCTGCGCCATGGGCGGGTGGCATGGAGTAAAGTCCGCGCGTCACACTGAGTAACTGGCTGTTGGTGGCATCGGCTTGTGCAGCATCGGCCAGTACCAGGCTCAAACTACCTGCACGCTCGCGATACAAGCCAAAGTTTTTGGAAAACGAGGTGGCGATCACGACTTCCGGTAAACGCGAGGCCAGCAGGCGCAAGCCATAGGTATCTTCATCCAGCCCTTCACCGAACCCCTGGTATGCCATATCCACAAAGGGAATCACACCGCGCTCCTGCAACACATCGGCAACCTGGTCCCACTGCGCGCGCGACAGGTCCGCACCGCTGGGATTGTGGCAGCAGGCATGGAGCAGCACCAGGTCGCCGCGCGGGATTGTCTTCAAGGTCGCCAACATAGCCTCAAGGTTAATGCTGTGGGAGGTGTAGTCGTAGTAGGGATATTCTTTCAGGCTCAGCCCTGCACTACCCAGCAGGGGAATATGGTTAGCCCAGGTAGGTGTGCTTACCCAGATACTGGCGCCAGGCTTGGCGCGTTGGATCAATTCCGCAGCGACCCGCAAGGCGCCACAACCGCCGGGGGTTTGGATGGTTCGCACGCGATTGGCCAGGACCGCCACATGCCCTTCGCCATAGATGAGTCGAGTGACAGCCTCGTTGGCACCGGGATAACCGGCGGGTGGGGTATAGGCCTTGGTCGTTTCGCGGGTAATGCGCTGCTTTTCCGCTTCAGCCACAGCCGCCATGATCGGGGTTTGCCCTTCATCGTTTTTATAAACACCGACGCCCAAATCGACTTTGGCGGGGTTGGTGTCTTTGGCATAGGCCATGCTCAACCCCAGGATGGGGTCGGCGGGAAGGAGTTTGAGGGTCTCGAACATAACAGGCTCCAGCCGGATCGGCACAAGTGACTGATGGCAGCGAAGGTTCAATGCCACCGGAAGGCGGCGATTATACGCGTCCGGACCGCCATGGTATAAGCCGGGGTAAATCCCGCCGGGTTGTGATAAGTTGCTCGCCTTTTGCAAACCCTGCTGCTGAGTGTTTTGATGATGTCCCCCGGCGACCACAATACCCTGCCCGAATGGGCGATTAGCGAACCCGACAACCGCCTGAAACCCGCTATCCAGGCACGTATCGACCAAAAGACCAAACCTCTGGGGGCTCTGGGCCAGCTGGAAAACCTGGCCCTGCAGATTGCCCTGGTTCAAGGGGCACCGGAGCGCCTGGCGCTGGACCGTCCGTTGATGCTGGTGTTTGCCGCCGACCACGGGATTGCGGCTGAGGGAGTGAGTATTGCCTCCAGTAAGGTCACCGCACAAATGGTGATGAATTTTCTCGCTGGCGGGGCGGCGATCAATTGTTTTTGCCGGGCAAACCATTTGCCGCTCAAAGTGATAGACGCCGGCATCGCCGATGAGCTGCGCCCGGCACCTTTCGCCTTGATCAACCAGCGTTTGGGACAGGGAACCGCTAACTTTGCCCAGGGGCCTGCCATGAGCCGCACCCAGGCAATCGCGGGGCTGCGTATGGGCGATACCCTTGCCGCAGGAGAAATTGCAGCCGGCTCGCGCCTGCTGGCATTTGGTGAAATGGGCATTGGCAATAGCAGCTCCGCCGCTGCCATACTTGCGGCACTCAGCGGCGCACGGGATGCCGCCGATATTGCCCGGTGTGTCGGCCGGGGCACAGGGATTACCGCGGAGCAACTGGACAAAAAAATTGCGTTAGTGCAGCAGGCTATCGCCCGTATTCACGACACTTCACCATTGAATGTACTCATGGAAGTCGGCGGCTTTGAAATTGCGCAGATCTGCGGTGCCATGCTGGCAACCGCTGCCGCAGGCCAGTTAATTCTGGTGGATGGTTTTATCGTGAGTGCGGCTGCGTTGCTGGCCGTGCGGATAAATCCCCGTGCGCGTCACTATATGATTTTTGCCCACCACTCCGAAGAGCCGGGGCACAGGTTGATCCTGCAATTACTGGATGCCAAACCGCTGCTGGATTTGGGATTGCGCCTGGGTGAAGGCACCGGTGCCGCACTGGCATGGCCACTGGTACAGGCAGCCGCCAGTTTTTACAACCAGATGGCGACCTTTGAAAGCGCCGGAGTCAAGGTATAACAACATCCCAACATGTCGCGGCAACGATGAAACAACAACTTCATTTATTCCTGCTCGCCCTGGGCTTTTTCAGTCGAATTCCCATTCCCGCCCAAGTGGAGTATTCGGCAGAAAACCTCAACCGCGCCAGTCGTTATTTTGCCCTGGTCGGCGGTTTGCTGGGTGCCCTGGTTGCCTTGGTATTTTGGGCAGCCCAGCACCTGTTTCCAGAGACAGTCAGCCTGTGGCTTGCCATGGTATTCAGCCTGCTGCTAACCGGTACCTTTCATGAGGATGGACTGGCCGATACGGCAGATGGTTTTGGCGGTGCCTTTGAGCGCGACAAAAAACTGCTGATTATGAAAGACAGCCGCATAGGTAGCTATGGTGCCTGCGCGCTGGTCATGGCACTGCTGGGCAAGTATTTGCTGCTGATTGAAAATACCGACATCATCACCGCACTGCTCATTGCATACCCTTTGTCGCGCGCTGTATCAGGCAGCCTGATTTTCAGTATGGTTTACGTCGCCGACACTGATACCAGCAAAAGTAAACCCCTGGCGAATAACCAATCGCGCACGGATTTATTCATCCTGTTACTGGGCATACTGCCCTTTTTTGTTTTACTGCCTTTAGTACAAACACTCATCCTCCTTGGGTTGTTAATCCTGCTGCGCCAATTAGCCATCACCTATCTCGCGCGCCAGATTGGCGGATACACCGGGGACACATTGGGGGCAGTACAGCAGGTGGCTGAACTGGGTATTTACGGAGCGCTGCTCACCTTCCTATGAACACCAACATCATTACCTTGATGCGCCACGGCCAGGTGGCGGGTAGCGCCGGCCTTTACGGCCATACCGATATTGCCCTGAGCGAACAGGGCTACCGCACGGCCATGGCACGTTTGCAACAGCTGCACCAGGCTCCCCCTATCACGCGCATCATCAGTTCACCGCTGGTGCGCTGCCAGCAGGTGGCCAGGGAGTTTTCGATCCGGGAACAGATTCCCCTGCAACTTGATAACGACTTTATGGAAATGCACTTTGGCCACTGGGATGGCATGGCCTTTAGCGATGTGCAGGATTGGCAGGCACTGGAAGCCTTTTGGGATAAACCCGCCGAGGCTGCCGCACCCGGCGGTGAAACACTGGCGCAATTTGCCGGGCGGGTGATTAACGCCTGGGACAGGTTGCTCGATGAAAACCACAGCGGCCATCAATTATTGCTCTGCCACGGCGGTGTAATTCGTATTGTGATTGCGCACCTATTGCAGCTGGACTGGCGCAATGCCGCGCTCTTTCGCCAACTCAATATCGACTACACTAGCCACACGCGCATCCTGCTGGCCGATCACCCCCACGCGCGCCCCGTCATCCAATGGATAGGCGCCACTCACTAACTTGCGCTACCGATGTACAGAGATATTTCACACCATGAATGAGCCTGTTTCACAATCCCTGCCCAACCACGACCAAAGCCTGGTGGTGCGCACCCTTAACGAGTGGCGTCAATTGGGGATATTGGGCGCACCGATCCTGGTAGCGCAGCTGGCGCAAATGGCCAACGGTGTTATCGATACGGTGATGGCCGGCCATGCCAGTGCGACAGACCTGGCGGGCGTCGGCATAGGGACCAGCCTGTGGGTGCCTATCCTGTTATTTTTTGCGGGGGTATTAGGTGCGCTGCAACCCACGATTTCCGGCCAGCGCGGTGCGGGAGCCATGCACCAGATTATCCCCACCACCTGGCAGGGGATTTACATTGCCATGGCGGGCATGGTGCTGATGGCAGCTATCATCCTCAACCTGGATCCGGTACTGCAACTGCTGCAGCTGGATGCCGCTACGGCAGCCATTGCCAAAGGCTACCTCGCCGCCTTCGCCTGGGGTATTCCGGCCCTGTTGTTACTGCTGGCCTTGCGTGGCTTGACGGACGGCCTGGGGCATACCCGCGTCATCATGAGTTTTTCCCTGCTGAGTACCTTACTCAATTTACCGCTCAATTATTTTTTTATTTACGGCGTAGATTTCGGGTTATTCATCCTGCCCGCGATGGGCGGTATCGGCTGTGGCTGGGCCACCAGTATTGCCAACTGGGCAGCAGTGATTGGCTTGCTGATTTACCTCAATCGCAGCCGTGTTTATGCCAACCTGCATCTGCTCGGGGAATGGGTTGCACCTTCGATGGCAGATATCAAACGCCTGCTGCGCCTTGGCCTGCCCATTGGATTTACCCTGTTTGTGGAGGTGAGCATGTTTTGCATGATCGCGCTTTTCCTCGCGCCGCTGGGGGCAATCACCGTAGCGGGCCACCAAATTGTACTCAACGTGATTTCGCTGCTGTTTATGCTGCCCCTAAGCCTGGGTATGGCACTGACGTTGCGCGTGAGTTTTTTAGTGGGGGCGGGAGATGAAGCGGAGGCCCGCCTGCTGGCACGCAGCTCCCTGCTGCTGGCGCTGGGTATAGGGGCAATCAATGCGCCCCTGTTATTGTTCGGGCGCGAGTGGATCGCCGGCCTCTATACCTCGGATGCCGCCGTACAGGCCGTCGCGGCCAAGCTCTTTGTACTGGCCGCTTTTTTCCAATTGGCCGACGTCATCCAGGTCACCATGATTAATGTGCAGCGCGGCTACAAAGACACCAAAATTCCCATGCTGATCATGCTGCTGTCCTTCTGGGCCATCTGCCTGCCCCTGGGTTATACACTGACTTTTACCGACTGGTTAGTGGAACCCATGGGGGCATCCGGTTTCTGGACCGCGCTTATCGCAGGCCTGGTCTGTGCAGCCCTGTTGTTGACCTGGCGTATGTGGCGTTTCGATCCGCGCCATAGCCCGGTTAATACCCAAGTGCTTCCGGCAAATTAGCGATGCTATCGAGCAATATATCGGGTGTTACCGCTGACTGATCAAAATAGGCCTGGCGAAACTTACCGGTTTTTACCAGGCACCCCCCAATACCCATCGCCTGGGCGCCGCCCACATCACTGTCAATATCATCGCCGACCATCAAGGCCTGCCCGGCACTAACACCAACGGAATCCAGCAACCCCTGGAAGAAATCGCGATTGGGTTTACCCATCACCAACGCGGTTTTACTGCTTACATATTCGAGCCCCGCCACAAAAAAACCTATATCCGCCTTAAGCCCGTCAGCCGTTTGCCAAAAACGGTTTTTATGCAGCGCAATTAATTCCGCTCCACTGTGCATGGCATTAAACAACCGGTTAATCAGTGCCAAATCCCAGGCATCGCCGATATCCCCCAGCACCACATAATCAGGCGCAGCCTCATCCCAGGCAAAGCCACTGAAATCCGGCTTGATCGCCTCTGCCACCAGGGGCCAAATCCGCAGCGGTCGCCCGGCTGCCTGCTGCAACGTTTCCAGCGCCAGGCGTGCCGCAACAGGTGCACTCACCAATTCCTCATCCGCCAATTCAAATCCCAGGTGGCGCAGTTGCGCGATCAACTGGGCCTGGGACTTGGTCGTGGTATTGGTGAGGAAGCGCAGGACAAACCCCTCCCGGCGCAGGTGTGCCACTGCCTCAAGCGCGCCGGGAATCGGGTCATTTCCCACATACAAGGTTCCATCAAGATCGAGCAGAATCAACGACCATGGCGTTTTCATAGATCTGTCCCCACAAACACGATAATCACCAAATCACAGCATAAACCCTGCCAATTGCCCGGGTGATAATAGCTGTGTATTCAGCGCGGGATTACCACTCATTTTGCGGCTCTACACGCCCCGGCGTATACTCAGCACCCCGTTAGATCCCCCTTTTCTGCACAAACATAGAGAGTAACCATGTCGAAGTTCTGGAGTCCCGTGGTGCGTGCGCTGGAGCCTTATGTGCCCGGTGAGCAACCACAGATTGATGGTCTGATCAAACTCAACACCAATGAGAGCCCCTACCCGCCCTCCCCCAAGGTGCTTGAGTTAATGACCCATGACGCCATTGACCGGCTGCGTCTCTATCCCGACCCGGACTCCAAAAAACTCAAGGCCACTATTGCCAGTTACCACAACATCAGCCCGGAACAGGTGTTTGTCGGCAACGGTTCCGACGAAGTCCTGGGGTTGCTATTTATGGCATTTTTCCAGCAGGGCAAAGCAGTGCTGTTCCCCGATATTACCTACAGCTTCTACCCGGTCTACTGCAAACTGTTCAACATCGACTACCGCACTGTCCCGCTCAATGACAACTTCGATATTGACTTTAACGATTACCCGCAGGACAACAGCGGTATTATTTTCCCCAACCCCAATGCACCCACGGCAATCGGTAAACCCCTGGCGGAGATCGAAGCCCTGCTGCAACGCAACAGCGAAACAGTGGTCGTGGTCGACGAAGCCTATATCGATTTCGGCGGCCAAACCGCCATAGCGCTGATCGGTAAATACCCCAACCTGCTCGTGGTGCAAACCCTCTCCAAATCCCGTGCCCTGGCGGGGATGCGTGTCGGTTTTGCGGCAGGGCACAAGGATCTGATCGCAGGCCTGGACCGGGTAAAGAATTCGTTCAACTCCTATCCACTGGATCGCCTGGCCGAAGCGGCTGCTGTGGTAGCGTTTGAAGATGACAGCTATTTCAAACGCTGCTGTAACAAAGTCATCGCCACCCGCGACTACACCGTGCGGGAACTGGAAAAACTCGGCTACCAAGTACTGCCCTCCCAGGCCAACTTTGTCTTCGCCGCCCCACCCGCCGGCAACGCCGCCGAGATCGCCCAATACCTGCGCGACCACAAAATCCTGGTGCGCTACTTCAACAAACCGCGCATCAACCAATTTTTGCGCATCACCATCGGCACGGATGAGCAGATGCAAAAGATGATTGAGGTGTTGCAACAATATTGATCACTCAAACAAAAACCCCGGCACTTTGGCCGGGGTTTTTGTTTCATACCAAGCGCAGGACATTAATTTTCCGGCAACTCAATATTGGCGGGCGCCTGGCTGCCCACCGCGACAGTGCCATTGTTCAACACAAAGGTCACCACCTGGGCTTGCATTTCTGCCGTCACCTGGGGCGCGCCGCCCTCCGGGCGCAGCAGCGACGCATGGCCGCCCGCATTGAGTTTGACAAAACCAACACCCAACGCCGCGCTACCCGTTCCCAGTTGGGTAGCGCCCAACAACCTGGCCATGGCTTCGGTGCCGGTCAGGGGCGCCGAGGCGGCCCGGTTGGGGATCACCGCATCGTCTTTCACCTGTTGCAATAGCACGGGCGTACCCAGGCTCCCCAGGGTTTCAGAGAAATTTACCGGATCGGAAGAGTCCAGTGTGGATTGGGCCGCATACATAAAGCGCTCATAATTGGTCGTTCCCACCGTCACCCCACTGGCCGCCAAACCGCTGTTAATCACCGGCGCAAAGGTGTTGGAGTTAATCAGCACCTGGCTAACCTGGGTAGCCGCGGTCGACATAACAACCCCCTGTACCGGATTGAGGTTAGCGGTCAACCCCACCTGGGCATCACTGGCTATCGCCCGCTGGTTTACGGTCACAAACACATTACCCAATATACCGCCGAGGGACACCCCCACAACATTGACACGATTGAGGTTCAGGCCAAGATCCAATGCATCTTCCAGCAGGTCACTTAAATTGCCCAGACTGGCATTCAGGTTTAACAAATCCATCACCGCCTGGCGATTGTTATCGCGCGTATTGGCGAGATACCCCAGGTTGATAAATTGCGCACCCGAACCATCGGTTGCTCCCGGGTTATCAAAATTCATTGCCGCCGGTGCCCCACCGCTACCTGCCACATTGAAATGGCGCTCCTTAGGCGCGTTATCCCCATAGAGCGCAGCAAAGGGAATCGACTGGCTGCGCTCCACGTTAAGCACATTGACAAAGGCACTATTGGCCGGCACGCCATGCACCGGCAGGTCTATCGCCACAGTGGCCACACAGTTGCTGGCCAGGGTGTGGGCCAGGGCCAGCACCGAGGTGCGATCACTGGTAATACCATGGACATAAAGCACCACGGGATAGCCGGTAGCTGCATAAATTTGCCCGCAGTTGGCTGCCCCCGCATAACCGGGAACCCGGCTATTGGATGGCATGGTGACTTGCAGGGGGATAGAAACATCGGTGGTTTTGGCGGCAAACGGGTAGCGATAGGTCACGTTGTAAGTCCCATCCACATCCGCCGGTAACTCGCGGCCCAGGGCAGCGGCCAGTACCTGGTCAGGGCGCCAATTGCGCTGCAGGTAGTCGAACGAGCCCGCCTGGCTCGGTACAGACTGGTAATAGGGCAGTTTGATATAGCCGGTATATAGCGTGCCGACATTAGCGGCCAACTGGCTGCTAAACGCCGAGAAATCCACGCCGGTTAAAGTCGATAGCCCTAAAGAGCGCGCCTTGGGGGTTGGCAGGAGGTTATTGCCATCCAGTACTACCGCATTGCTAACGGCAGTCGCCGGCGCAACCCCGGCGGCAATCTGGGCTGCCGCCACCGCCGCGCGTGGCGCGGCCATGGCGATCAGCGGTGTTTGCGGATCGGTGGTGGTAAAGGTGTAAGTCAGCACTAACTTTTCTTTAGCGGCGGCAGGCGTAAGCTGGCCGCCACTGGCAGCGGCGAGGAACTGGCTGGCCAGGGTCTCCCAGCCGGTAATTGCCGCGCGCACCGGTAATAGCGCCCCCGGGACTGCGTAACTGGAATCGCGCAGGGCGTTATAAGACCAGGAGCGGGTCAACGCACTGCCGGACGCATCTTTCACATCGTCGGTGACAATCACCAGATACTTGCTCTTGGCCGCCAAAGGTTTGATGGGACGAATACGCAGGGTGTTGTTGCTGCCGCCATCCAGGGACACCACCTGGACATCAAAATTGGCCAGGGCCTTGATCCCTACGACATTGGCAGGATCGAGGGCATCATTGGTTCCGGTATCCAGCTGCACCAGGAATACCGTCTGCCCGGCAATTGCTGTCGCTGGATTAACACTACCACTCACCAGCACGTCGAAAAATGCCGAGGTAGAAAAGCCATCCAGCACATTGACAGCCGCCCGTACCGGGTCAGTAGGAGTGCCCACATCGGCAGTTCCATCGGTGGTAGCTGCCTTGGCAAAAATCAAATCGGAGTTAAAGGGTACATCGGAGATGATCGGGTCAAAACGGGGATGGGTGCCCACCACAAAGGCTTCAGGACCGCTTGGTGCCGGGGCTTTTTCCGTATCGCTACCACCACATCCCTGGAGAACCAGCAGGACAGTGGCCAAAGAAGACAGCAGGAACCGATTAGATTTATTGTTCATGATACTTTCCTGGATCAGGGGAGATTAAGATGTCTGACATGTGATTGTTATAAACAGACAAAGCCTTACGTGGCCATGGACAATGCCAATGGTAAAAAGTGTAGCCAGCTTTTGCCGATGTGCGAGCCTAAAATCCGGGAACCCGTTGGCGAAAAAGCAATTACTCGGAAAGGAACCATTACCGCTAAAAACAACAAAGGAGGCAAATGCCTCCTTTGAAAACAGAATTGCCACTCCACTTATACAGCGACTTCAGCGAGGTTCCCCTTTTCTTCAAGCCAGGTTTTGCGATCATTGGCGCGCTTTTTGGCGAGCATCATATCCATGATTTGCAGGGTTCCGTCAACGTCTTCGATAGTCAATTGCACCAAGCGGCGAGTGTCCGGGGCCATGGTGGTTTCGCGCAATTGCAGTGGATTCATTTCCCCAAGGCCTTTGAAGCGCTGTACATTCACCTTGCCCCTTTTATTCTCGGCGGCAATACGATTGAGAATGCCATTTTTTTCGCTTTCATCCAGCGCGTAGTACACATCTTTACCGATATCGATGCGATAAAGCGGCGGCATGGCCACAAAGACGTGGCCATTGCGCACCAACACGGGAAAATGTTTCACGAAGAGCGCACACAACAAGGTGGCAATATGCAAACCATCCGAGTCCGCATCGGCGAGAATACAAATTTTGTTGTAACGCAATTCGCTCAGGTCTTCGCTGCCGGGATCCATACCTATAGCAACAGAAATATCGTGAACCTCCTGACTAGCCAGGATCTCTGCTGAATCCACTTCCCAGGTATTCAGGATTTTTCCGCGCAACGGCATGATCGCCTGGAATTCACGGTCGCGCGCTTGCTTGGCCGATCCACCGGCGGAGTCACCCTCTACCAGGAAGAGTTCACTGCGCGAAGTATCGCCGCTGGAACAATCGGCCAATTTCCCAGGCAAGGCCGGCCCCTGGGTGACTTTTTTACGTGCAACTTTTTTACCCGAGCGCACACGCTTCTGCGCGTTACTGATACAAAACTCGGCAAGTTTATCGCCCTCTTCCGTGTGCTGGTTGAGCCAGAGGGCAAATGCATCCTTGGCAATTCCCGACACAAACGCTGCCGCTTCCCGTGAGGTCAACCGCTCTTTGGTCTGCCCGGAAAACTGCGGGTCATAATGTTTGTAGGAGAGCACAAAACAACAGTTATTCCACAGATCCTCGGGCGCCAATTTAATACCGCGCGGAATCAAATTGCGAAACTCACAGTAATCGCGCATGGCGTCCATCAGGCCGGTACGCAAACCATTAACATGGGTTCCGCCCTGGGCAGTGGGAATCAGGTTTACATAGCTTTCCTGCACCAGCTCACCACCTTCCGGCAGCCACTGTACCGCCCAGCTGATGGCTTCTGTCTCTGCCTTGAAATCGCCCACAAAGGGCTGCTCGGGCAAACTGATCCACTCCTGGGTTGCACCGGCAAGGTAATCTTTTAAACCATCTTCGTAATACCAGACATCTTTTTCACCGGTCGCTTCATCGAGGAAGCTCACCGTTAAACCCGGACACAATACAGCCTTCGCCCGCAGCACATGGCGCATGCGCGTAACCGAGAATTTGGGCGAATCGAAATACACAGGATTGGGCAGGAAACGCACACTGGTTCCCGTCTGGCGCTTGGGACAGGTATCGATAATGTCCAGATCGGTGGCTTTGTCGCCATTGGCAAAGCCCATGCGATAGACATTGCCATCGCGCTTGATGGTCACTTCCAACTGCTCGGACAGCGCGTTTACTACCGACACCCCTACACCGTGTAAACCACCGGAGAATTGGTAGTTTTTGTTAGAGAACTTTCCACCGGCATGCAGGGTACACAAAATCACTTCCACACCGGGCTTGCCCTGCTCCGGGTGAATATCCACCGGCATACCGCGACCATCGTCAGCCACGGTGACCGAGTTGTCTTTGTGGAGAATAACCTCAATGCTCTTTGCATGCCCTGCCAGGGCCTCGTCCACCGAGTTGTCGATAATTTCCTGGGCCAGGTGATTGGGTCGGGTTGTTTCGGTATACATCCCCGGGCGTTTTTTTACCGGGTCTAATCCTGTGAGTACTTCAATATCTTCTGCGGAATAATTAGCCATAAATCGTTATCAATCTCTCAATTACAAACAGCAGCAGCGCTATTCGCCACGCAAAAAAGCGAGGCCCTGAGCCAGGTAGCACTCAAAGCCCTGGAAACTGTGGTCGCCACCCTCTTCAATTGTCTGGCGGCAACCCTGGTATTTGGCGACAGCAGCGCGATAATCCAGCGTTTCATCACCGGTCTGCACCAGTAGCCAGTAATTGGCCAGGCGCGTCACCGGAATATCTGTCGCCATAATCTCATCAATGTGCCGTGCATTCAGGCGGTAGCTATCATCCGTGTGATACCCCTTGAGGTCAACCTCAAGATAGGCGGGCATAAAATCCTGCGGACGCACGGCCGGGTTTATCAACAGGGCGCGCAGATTATAGGTTTCAGCCAACCAGGTCGCCCAGAAACCACCCAGGGAACTGCCCATCAAATACACAGGCTGCGGCAGCAGGGACTCCACCATACTGGCCAGGGTATGGCGGGTTTGCTCCGGGTAGGGAGTCAGGTGCGGGCAGAAGTAGGTAATCTCAGGATGGTTACGGGCTAACCAGCCCTGTACCTGCTGTGCCTTGAACGACAGGGGAGAGCTTAAAAAACCGTGGATATACAGCACAGCCGCCATGGGTAAGCGATCAGTAACCGGCGGACTTGTAGTCGATGACGTACTGTTTTCCAGTCACCCGCTCAACCCCCGTTGCGAAGCTGCCATCCTCATTCAATTCAAACCAGCGATAGCCCGGCATAAGCGTATCCACCGCAAAGTTTTCACAATGGGGCTTGAACTGAACACAGGTGGAGGGGGTTGCATACAGGGCAATCTGTTTATGCCGGCTGGTAAACTCCTGGTGTACATGCCCCCAGGTAACCAATTTGACGTGAGGATGGGCATCCAACACTGCAAAAAACGCATCGGCGTTGCGCACTATGTATTGGTCAATCCAGGCACTTCCCACAGGTACCAACTGGTGGTGCAAGGACACAATCACATGCTTATCAGGATGCCTGGAAAGCATATTATCGAGGAAATCCAACTCGCTGGCCGCCAATTGACCATAAACCTGGCCCGGGACACTGGAGTCCAGAAGCACAATCAACCAATTACCCTGTTGCATCAGGCGCGCCTCAGCCAGAGATTGCAGGCTGCTGCTGGCCATGATATCGGAGGAATCGTGATTGCCCGGGAGCCAGCCAACCGGCTGGGAAAAGTAGCGGCGCACAATATCGGAGAAACGCTTGTAGCATTCAAGGTGGCCGGCACTGGCGATATCGCCAGTACACAGCAAAAGGTCAAAGTCCGGCTCATTCTCCCGGATAAGCTGCAATACATCCTCAAGGCTTTGATCAGTATTCAAACCTAGCAGCGACTCGCTTTGCAGCGGCCCCAGGTGGCAATCAGTAATCTGTATCAGGCGCACTGCGGCTGTGGTCCCTTGGCGAACTGTTTTGAAAACGAAGGATCTATTCGGGCGGCTTACGTCGCCAAACCCTGCAAACTATCCAGCAACGATATACGCTAATCCGGCTCTTCGCTAGCCTGCATTCCCGTTAAATAACAAAATTGCTTCATCCTTCAAGTGATGAGTCATCGACAATGTGACAAAGTCGACCAGCTGACTGATGCGGCCATCACAGCGCAATTCCCCTAATCGGCCAGAACCAGCGTTACATCATCAAGGCTATGGCCTTCTTCCAGGCAAAGCTTGAGCCACTCCCCCAGAAACTGGTTGATCTGCAATTTTTCGTCCGTCTGGTACATAGCGGGATTGGGGTAGTGGTAGCGCGGACGCAAACGTTTATGCCCCTCCCAGGCCAGCACTTCCGCAAGGCAGGCATCCAGGTAAATACGCACCGTCAGGCGCGGCATTTTCAACCACTCGGACGCCTGAGAGGACTGCAAGGTTAATACCAATGTTGTGGTATAGCGTGAGCGCTCAATTACCTGGATATGGTGCAGCCACTGAGTAGAACCCCGACTCACCATAAAGCGATAATCATCGGACTGCATACCCGCCAATAGTTTTTGAATGCGATAGTAATTGGCTTCGCATTCTGCCTGCTGCAAAGGTAAATTAACGTGGTAGGACTCTTTGGGAGCTACTTGTTGGCGGCGTGAATAGTCTTCGCGCAATCTGAACATAAAATATGAGAACCAGCCAAAAAATGAGGGCTCAGGAAAGTGATCGTTAACTCAAGTGTTAGCCAGACCTGCAGTTAAGTCAATTGCCGCAATGATTTATTCCTGGCCAGTCATTTGTGTGCGCAAGCGCGGGCGATTAGCCTGTAGCCATTGCAAACAAATCAAGGCCGCGGCGTTATTGAAGGCCCCACTGTATAGCTCTGCAAAGACATCCCCGGCAGTAAATACGTGCACGCGAATATCCTCGCCCTCCTCCGGCAAACCGTAGACACCGCCCGCCTGGCTGAGATCGCACAACCCACAAAAAAGATGCAGCTTCTCGTCACTGCCACCGGGACTGGACAGGTAATTACAAATGTACTCCATCCGGCAGGGCTCGACATTGGCCTCTTCGATTAGCTCGCGGCGCGCAACCTCTTCCGGGGATTCGCCCGGCTCCAACATACCGGCAACCACTTCGTAGCACCAGGGACCATTGATTTCATCCATGGCCCCTACACGGAATTGCTCTACCATACCAATCAAATCATGCTCAGGGTCATAGAGTACAACGGCAACCGCTTCACCGCGCACAAACAATTCGCGTCCAATTTCTTTACCCCAACCGCCGCCAAACAAACGATGCCGGAGAAAGACTTTTTCAACACGAAAAAAACGTTTATACAGCTGCTCGCGGCGAATGATTTCTACATCGCCACGGGTAAATACCGGTTTATCAATTGCCATTCCCTAAACCCTGTTAGACCTTGTGATAAAGTTCTGCGCCCTGCTCTATAAACTCGCGCGCTTTCTCTTGCATTTCGGCTTCGACATCAATCATTTTTACCAGCTGGTCTTCGCTAATGCCTTCGACATTAACACCTTGCTGCGCAGCGTAGTCACGCACTTCCTGGGTGATTTTCATCGAGCAAAACTTGGGGCCGCACATGGAGCAAAAGTGCGCAACCTTGGCGGACTCCTTGGGCAGCGTTTCATCGTGATAAGCGCGCGCGGTATCCGGGTCCAGGCCCAGGTTAAACTGATCCTCCCAGCGGAATTCAAAACGCGCCTTGGACAGCGCATTATCGCGCAACTGGGCGCCCGGATGGCCCTTGGCCAAATCGGCAGCATGGGCGGCAATCTTGTAGGTGATAATGCCTTCTTTCACATCCTTTTTATTGGGCAATCCCAAGTGTTCTTTGGGCGTTACATAACAGAGCATGGCACAGCCATACCAGCCGATCATGGCAGCACCGATACCGGAAGTGATATGGTCATAGCCGGGCGCTATATCCGTGGTCAGAGGCCCGAGGGTATAGAAAGGCGCTTCCTTACAAACCTCCAGTTGTTTATCCATGTTTTCCTTGATCATGTGCATGGGCACATGGCCCGGGCCTTCGATCATGGTTTGAACATCGTGCTTCCAGGCAATTTCTGTCAGCTCGCCCAGGGTTTCCAACTCACCAAATTGCGCGGCGTCATTGGCATCCGCAATCGAACCGGGGCGCAAACCATCACCCAATGAAAAACTAACGTCATAGGCTTTCATGATTTCACAGATTTCCTCGAAATGGGTATAGAGGAAATTTTCCCTGTGATGCGCCAGGCACCATTTGGCCATGATAGAACCGCCGCGCGACACAATACCGGTCACTCGCTTGGCAGTCAGGGGAACGTAACGCAACAGCACACCGGCGTGAATAGTAAAGTAATCCACGCCCTGCTCTGCTTGCTCAATCAGGGTATCGCGGAAAATCTCCCAGGTGAGGTTTTCCGCTATCCCATTGACCTTTTCCAAGGCCTGGTAAATCGGCACAGTACCAATAGGCACATGGGAATTGCGGATGATCCACTCGCGCGTTTCATGGATATTTTTACCGGTCGATAAATCCATCACCGTATCTGCCCCCCAGCGCGCACCCCAGGTCAGTTTTTCCACCTCTTCCTCAATGGACGAGCCCAGCGCAGAGTTACCGATATTGCCATTAATTTTCACCAGAAAATTGCGGCCAATAATCATTGGCTCCAACTCGACGTGGTTGATGTTGGCCGGGATAATAGCGCGGCCACGCGCCACTTCGGAACGCACAAATTCCGGGGTAATTTCCCCGGGGATGTTTGCCCCGAAACTCATGCCCGGATGCTGTTGGTTAAGTACACCCAATTCGCGCACTTGGGCCAACGCCATATTCTCCCGGATGGCGATATATTCCATCTCCGGAGTGATAATGCCTTTTTTGGCATAGTGCATTTGCGACACATTCATACCCGGTTTGGCACGACGCGCCTTGCGTGTCAGGTTAAAACGCAAATGGGCTAATTTGGGATCATCGAGTCGCTCGCGGGTAAAAATCGATTGGCTATCCGACAGGATTTCCGTATCGCCACGCTCTTCAATCCAGGCGCTGCGAATATCGGGCAGTCCCGCGCGCAGATCAATGGCAACCTCAGGATCGGTGTAAGGACCTGAGGTATCGTACACACGCACCGGTGGATTTTTCTCACCGCCAAAATCGGTAGGTGTGTCGTCAAGGGAAATTTCACGCATAGGGACCCGGATATCATTGCGGGAACCCTGCACATAAATTTTTTGCGACCCGGTAAAGGGTTGTACCGAAGCCTGGTCTACTTCGGCGGTTTGGCTGAGAATTTTATCGACGCTGGTGTTCATGGGCTAACCTCTCGGATTTTGCACGGGATGCGTGTTCAAGCACTTAATAAAATGAATAGAAATGGTGCACGGGCCCCGCTCCTTGCCCAATATGCAGTTTTTCGGCATGTGCCAATGCCTGATGCAAATACGCTTTGGCAGACTTTACCGCGTCCTGTAGCTCCAACCCCTTGGCCAAGCCCGCCGCTATGGCGGATGCCAGGGTGCAGCCCGTCCCATGGGTATTGCGTGTTGCAAGGCGCGGTGCAGAGAAGACCGTTATCCCCTCAGCAGTAACCAACAAATCGCTGGCATCCATTGCGCCGGCATGGCCACCTTTCATTAACACGGCCTGGGCCCCGAGGCCCAGTAAAGCCTGCCCCTGGGTTTGCATTTCTGCCTGGGTCTGTGCGGGTGCGGTATTCAGTAAGACAGCGGCCTCATGCAGGTTGGGCGTTACCAGCCGTGCCAGAGGCAAGAGCTCCTGCAGCAAGGTGGCAATCGCATCCTCTGCCAATAAGCGATCACCACTGGTAGCGACCATGACCGGGTCAAGGACGAGAGGAATTTGCGGGTAACAGCGCAGGGATTCAGCCACTGCCGCAATAATATCGGCTGTGGCCAGCATGCCGGTTTTGATGGCCCCCACGGGAATATCGCTCAATACCGAGCCGATCTGCGCCTGCACAAAAGAGGGAGGAATAGGGTAAACCCCTTGTACACCCAGGGTATTTTGGGCCGTCAGTGAGCTAATCGCACTGCAGCCAAAAACACCCAGCGCAGAAAAGGTTTTAAGGTCAGCCTGGATGCCGGCACCGCCACCGCTATCGCTGCCGGCAATGGTTAGGGCAATGGGTGTCATGTTCATAGAGTTTCCGCTGGAAAAGGCGCGGAAAGAGAGCGCAGCATTAGCATTGCCGCAAGTGAAGAGCTCTCGTTCCCTACGCCGGTACTAACCGGATCAGGTCGGCGGGTATTTCTCAGCCCCGCAAACAGATACGGAGCACCCCGACAAGAAAGTGGGCAGTCTATTGGACTTGGGAGGGAGAGTAAAGCAAGGGACAGGGCGAAAGCCTGTCCCTTCCCGATTGGTCAGGGTTGCTGGGATTTCAGCAAACCCAACTTGCCGGCTAGCAACGAGGTTGTTGTGGCCTGGATCAGGATAGTGCCCAGAATAAAGATAAAGGTAATCGCACCAACGACATCCATACCCGGAACTTTCATACCCGCCAGGATACCGACCAGTGCTGCCGGAATCACCCCGGTCTCGCGAGTCCAGCTCATAAACAGCAACTCTTTCAGACTCCATTTGGCACGGCGGTCAGGGGCGGCGCAGAGAAAGACCGTCAGCGGACGCGCGATTACGATAAACACGGCTAACAGTGCCAAGCCAATACCCAGGTACTCCTTGAGCAGATGGAAATCCACTTGGGAACCCAGTAGGATGAAAATAAACATGCGCATCAGCAATGCGGTGTTGCCCATGTAGTCTTCCAGGTATTCGTGTTCGTGATGATCCAGGGGAAGGCCGAACGCTTCCTTGTTGCCGATAATGACACCGCAGGTGAATACCGCCATAAAACCGGACGCATGAACCGCATCCGCCAGCAAATACACGGTAATAACGGCCAGGATAATCACAAAAGGCGTGACATCGCGGAAGATACCGAAGCTATTGTGTGCCATTAAAAATGCGGCGGCATAGCCAACCAGCCCACCGAGCAACAATCCCATGCCGACCTCCCAGGCCAGTGTCTGCAATGAGCCGGTCAGGCTAAAACCACCACCGGTACCCATGACATACCCAACCACCGCAAAGGTTGCGATGGCCCCCATGGCATCGTTAAGTGCCGATTCACTCATCACCGTTTGGGATACCCGATCCTTAATGGGGACTTGCTTGAAAATAGGAATCAGGGTTGCCGGGTCGGTTGAGGCAGTCAGCGCACCTAACACCAGGGCTATTGCCAGTGGCAGGCCAAACCAGACACCTACCGCGGCAGTGATCGCCCCGGTAATCAGCACACCGAGGGTCGATATCAACAGCAGGGTTATCCAAACCTCACGCAGTACCACAAAGCGCAGCGTGGCGCCGCCTTCAAACAACAGGTAACAGGCGCCCACGGTCAGGATCATCTGGTTCATCACCGAGTCTGCCGGCACATGCAATAAACCGCCAATGGTCGGACCAAGGGCAATACCAATCACCAGAAACAGAACAATATCCGGCACCTTGATCCGACGGGCGAGAACGCCACCCAGCAAACCGGCAAAGATAATAACCCCGACATACAGCAAATCGTGCTTGGCAACCTCAAGTGATGACATAAAACCCCCTGGGCAAAAGTAATGAATAAAAAATTGCGTGCATGCTGCCAGTTATCTGTCTGGCCACTTATAAATTGTGTGTAAATTCGCGCCCCTGAAAACGGACGCAAAAAAACCGGGGGAAACCCGGTTTTTTTGCGTGCCTGTGATACCGGTCCTTATTAACCACCAAACAGGCTGTTTGCCAGAAACACGGCCACCACGTAACCACAAGAGTATGCGATTAACACCAAAGGGGTATAACGCAGGAAAGCACCAAAGGTAAGTCCCTGCACTTTGCTCATAGCGATAATACCTGCAGCCGAACCTATCGCTAACATTGATCCCCCCACACCCACACCATAGGTCAACGCCAGCCATTCAGCAGTAGGCAGTATAGGGTCGGATTTCAATAAGGCTGCCGTCAGCGGCACATTGTCAATCAAGGCGGAGCACAGCCCCATCATATAGTTAGCATAGGTCGGAGCGACCTGGGTATAGAAGCCAGTCAACACATCCAGGGTGCCTATCTCCTTCAACATACCCACCAACAATAGTACGCCCAGGAAGAACAACAGGGTTTCGTACTCAATCTGGCGCACATATTCAAGGATGCGGGTCTCCTCCGGATCCATGTTCATAAAGTGCCCAATAAAGAACATGATGGATAACCCTACCAAAAAGGTCAGTACCGGCGGTACATGGAAGAAAAAGTTAAACAGCATGGTGCAGAGAATCGTGCTAAAGAAAGTCACCACAATGGCCCAATCCATGCCGGTAAAACTGCGTGGATCTTTTTCAGTCGTCACTACACCGGTAACCCCGGGGAACATCAGACTGGCAAGCACAAGAACGCCAGCGATGGCAGGAAGCCAGAGTGTCAGTAGCTGGAGCATGGTGACATGGCCCGACAGGAAGATCATCAGGGTGGTCACGTCGCCCGTAATCAGGGCAACACCACCCGAGTTAACGGCAAAAACGACCAGCACCGCCATTTTAATCCTGGTTCGCTTGTCCACATTAAATGCGTGAACCAGGCCCAGGGTGACCAGGGTTGCAGTCACGTTGTCGCAAATCATCGATAACATCATGGCAAACAGGGCTACGATCAGCATCAGTTTGCGCTTGGTCATTTGCGCCGGGCAAAAACGCTGAACAACCGTCTGCACGATACCCTTGGCATTGAGGTAGGCCACAAAGGTCATGGTCGCCATCAGAAATAACCATAACGTGGCGATCTCAAGCAGGTTATGGTTAAGTTTTTCCAACATTATCTCCTGCTGGGATTCCCCACTGGAGAACATAAACATTACCAACCAGGAAAGCGCGCCAAAAAACAACGTTATCTTGGCTTTATTGATATGAATAACCTCTTCAAAGATCACCCCCAGCAGGGCGAGCAAGGCAAAGATCACCAGTACAACTTCCAGGGTAAAAGACATTAGAGAGTCCTTAAGTTAGCAGCTAATAAAACTGGCAAGATGGATGTTTAAACAGTCGCACAGGCATGACCAGCCAGGGCGCCATGACATAATAAAAATGCGCCAATCCATCAAATGGCGCGCATGATAAGAGCCCCCCGGGATGGAAGCAATCCGCAGTCGGTAAAAGCCTCAATAAATGCCCGTTTATCCTGTTTATTTGCCCCATTTCCCATTTTTTCAGGCAAAAATCACTCCAGTTCATTGATAACACGGTTAACTGCACAGGCTGAATCCAAACAGCCGCGTCATACATCTAAAGGGGATATAAGGAAGGCAAGCCAGGCACAGGGGGACAGGATAATGGTGGGTGACAAGTCAACAGGGGGGATCGCTTACATTTGTAACTTCACCCTCATGGGGGCTACGTTTAACCTCTCTTTACCTCCTTAAACCTCTCTTTTCTCGACCACAGGCCAGCCAACGGCTACACTCGATCGACTCGCAACCCTCGCGCTTGTTGCCCTGAGGTTTACTGGCTACTGCCTTATATTGGAATCTGTCGCTGAATCGGAATTTAACTTGAGACCTTCGGAAAACCCTATGAAAAAGACCAAGCTTTACCTGCTCGTCAGCCTCTTTTCCCTGACCCCATTTACCGCTAACGCCAACAGCCTGCTGGATGTGTATGAGCTGGCCCTGAAAAACGATGCCCAGTTAAAAGCAGATACCGCCAAATATGAAGCAGGCCTTCAGAATAAAGCGATTGGTCGTGCCGGTTTGCTGCCTACCATCACTGCCGGAGCCTCATTTACCAAGTCCGATATAGACACCACCAACAATCTCACCAATACCACCGTCAATTCGGATACCGATTCCCTGGGCTGGGATATCTCCCTGACCCAACCGCTGTTTAATATGTCGCTGTGGTACAACTATCAACAGGGCAGCAAACTCAGCGAGCTGGCTGAAGCGCAATACGGGGCGGATCAGCAAAGCCTGATCGTGCGTGTAGCAACAGCTTACTTCAATGTGTTGAGGGCCATTGAAAACCTGGAAGCCACCATTGCCGAAGAGCAGGCGTTGGGCAAGCAACTGGAACAGGCCAAACAGCGCTTCGATGTAGGCCTAACCGCAATCACCGAGGTTCATGAAGCCCAGGCAGCCTATGACAGTGCCACTGCAGCCACACTGGAAGCCAGAGGCCTGATTGGTATCAACTTCGAAGCGCTGGAAGTATTAACCGGACGCCAGGAAACAGCCATTGCCCCCCTGGCCCCCGCATTTCCGGTCGTACCGCCATCGCCCGCCAACAGGGCTGATTGGGTAGAGTTTGCCCTCAAAAACAACTACGGACTCAAAGCAGCCAAATTACAAGCCGATGCGTCCCTGGACAGTGCGAAATCCACCAAAGCCGGGCATTTACCAACACTGGGATTGTCCCTGGGTTATTCCGATACGGATACGGACGGCACAGAAGCCAATACCAACTTCGACACAACGCGCGAAGGCAGCAATATCAGCTTGAACCTGAACGTGCCCATCTACAGTGGTGGAGAGACTTCTGCACGCAGCCGCCAGGCCTATGCCCAATACAACCAAAACTTTGAAATCTACAACAGCACACAGCGCAGTGTTATCCAGAATGCCCGCTCCCTGCACCTGACCATGGAAACCGATGTAGCGCGTATACAAGCGCGCAAGCAAGCGGTGGTTTCCAACCAATCAGCGCTGGAGGCAACCCAATCGGGTTATGAGGTAGGTACACGCAATCTGGTGGAAGTGCTTCTGGCCCAACGCAATTTGTATCAGGCGCGCCGCAGCTATTCTGATGCACTGTTTGATTATGTGATCAACTCCTTCCAATTGCGTGAAGTCGCCGGCATGTTAACGCCTGCCGACGTACAAGCGATTGACCAATGGCTGCAGGACAATGCCCTGAGAAACCGCGCGCAATACGATAACTACTAAACGCATTTCACATAACCGGCAATCTTCTTATCCATAAAAAGATTGCCGGTTTTTTTATTCTTGCGACTGATAATCTTGTAACCTTGCCCTCGCTGCTATTTCCCACACAACCCTGCTTAATTTCTGTGGCAAAAACATGAAACAGGCAGCATTCTGACGACAAGAAAATATAATTGGCGCGTAAAAATATTTTCATTCCCTAAAATGAGCGTATAGTCACCCTGCTTTTCGCCGTATCAAAAGCCTCAATAACAATAAAAGCTTGCTTTGCGATCATCGGAAAAGTCGTACCCTCCCCTCTTTGCATAGCATGCCGGCATTTCGGTCAATCCGTCCTTTTATTCCCATAAACTGACGAGATTGTAATCATGTTAAAAAAAATAGTTATCACAGCTGCATTACTCGGCTGCGCTGCCAGCGTACTCGCTGCTGCCAACCGTCCCAGTGGTTATGTCACCATTTGTAAAATCGGGCAAACATGTTCAGTAAGCGGTACGACCAATGTTGCCTTTGGTGCGTCGGGACAATTCGTTTACAAAAACCTGAGCGGAACCTTCTCCTGTTCTGTGGCAACCTTTGGTTCCGATCCGATTCCCTCCAAATCGGTAAAGGAATGCTCGATTCCACAATCCGGCTCAGGTGGTACCACATCATCCAGCTCCTCATCGTCCTCTAGCAGCAGTGGCGGCGGAAGCAGTGGCAGCATTACTGGTGCAAGCTGCTCCAATGGCTCTACCACCAATGTATCGTCAACCATCCTGGTTACCAGTGGCACTTACGACGGCGGCTGTCGCGTATTTAACGCCACCAGTGCATTGGGTGATGGCAGCCAGAGCGAAAGCCAAAAACCCGTATTCCGGGTAGAAAATGGCGCGACGCTGCGCAATGTTGTCCTCGGCAACAATGCGGCCGATGGAATTCACTTCTACAACGGTGGCACCATCGACAATATTCGCTGGAGCAACGTTGGTGAAGATGCCTTTACCATCAAATCTTCCGGTACTGTTAATGCCAGAAACATCACTGGCTATGCCGGTGAAGACAAATTTATCCAGGTAAACGCGGCATCAACACTGAATGTTTCCAACTGTGTTGTTGATAATATGGGTAAGTTCCTGCGCCAAAACGGTGGTACTACATTTAAAATTGTCGTCAACGTGGACAGATGCCAAATTTCCAATATGAAAGAAGGCATTTTCCGCACTGACAGTTCAACCAGTACCGCGCGCATTACCAATAGCCGCCTGCGCAATGCTGGCAGTATCTGTATTGGCAAATGGGCAAGCTGTACCAGCTCAGGCATTACTAATTATTAATTGGGCATCGACAATTAATAATTAGTAGCCATAAAAAACGCCGGGCTGCCCCGGCGTTTTTTATGTTTTAATTTATTCCATTTATATTTTTTTGGCTTGTTATTTTTCGTTCTGTTATTTCTGTACCATAACCAGCCTTTCCCCTGCTGCCAGGACGTTGTCCTGATCCACCAAAAGACCGCGCAACCCTGCACTGGTGGAAGTCGCAATACTACTCCAGGTTTTCCCTTCATCCATCGACCGCAATAAATAACCATCTGCAGCCACCACATAAATATGCCCCTGCGTATCAATCACACCTTTGCGCAATTCACTGTGAATACCCGACGCGATTTGTTGCCAATGTATACCTGCATCTTCCGAGCGCAAAATCACACCCTCACCACCCAAAGCCAATAATACCTGTTGATTTACCGCAATCATGCGTCGTAAATCAGCAGCAACATGGGTTTCCAGAACACGCCAATGTTTACCGTTATCCTGTGATACCTGTAAAGCGCCATTACTCCCCAGCAGGAACCACTGTCGGGAATCCACATGGGCAAAAATACCATACCAATCAATTGAAGGATCAGAGGAGTGATAGTGCCAAGAGCTGCCCTGATCATCACTGCTTGCCACCAGACCACCGCGCCCTGCTGCCATCCACAGAGATGGACTGGAGGCTAAAGGCATAGCAGTAATTTGCCAAAAAGCCTGGGTATCCGTTTGCTCCATTGCAGCACTTACTGACTCCCATTGCAAACCACCATCCACTGAGCGCTTATGTCGCCCCCAGGCTTCAAGTGCGAACAGATTACCGCTGTGTGAATCATAGAGAAGATCGGTGAACGCTTCCCCCTGATCAAACTCACTGTAATAAACCGTTTGCCAACTGCGGCCATCATCACGGGAACGCATAATCGTTCCCGTGGGACCGGCAGCAACTATCGACTGTGTTTCAGGTTCAACCAATATGGCGCGAAAGGCTGGCGGTGTGTTGGGGTCGCGATAGGCAACGGTGACCGAATGCCAGGTGTTGCCACGATCATCCGAGCGCAAAATCATCCCCAGATCCCCTACTGCCAACCAATTGCCCGCAGGTGTGGTCATTAGCTCGCGTAAATACATATCCACACGCGGGGCTAATGGTTGCCATATCTGCCCTTGATTATTGCTGAGTGCCAGGGCACCGCCTCGACCATAACCAATCCATACACTGTGGTCTGCCTTAAAGGCAAAATGATCAACCGCAAGCAGCGCCGACTCTCCACGGACCTTCCAGGTTTTACCGGCATCTGTTGACACAAAATGGGCGCCGGCAGTCCCCAACACATGTAAGGATTGCCGCAGGGGATCAAATGCAATTGCCGATAAATAAGGCATGATTGCGCGAAACTGCATGGTCAACATCTGCCATTGCGTCGCACCTTCAGTCCCACGCAACAATTTGCCGTTATGGGCTGTCATGAAAAAAGTATCGTCCTCAGCCAGATAAAATCCCCCGGTAAAATAGGCCTGGCCATCGGACTCAAAACGCTCCCAGGAATTTCCCTCATCTTGCGATACCCACCAGACCCCATAGGTGGAGCTGGCCACCAGTGTCTTATTGAATGCATAAAATGCCGTCACCGGCGTCTCCTGTTGCAATGCGTGAAAACTCCATGTTTTCCCCATGTCATCCGAAACGCCCAGTAACCCGGATTCACCGCCCAGCAAAAGTCGCTGATGGTGACTGGTTACACCTAGCGCGGTAATTTTTTGTGTTTGATAGGATGATGGCAGCTGAAAGACCTCCCATGTCTTACCGGTATCAGAGGAATAGGGCAAATAACCTGTCTCACCCAGCAGGTAAATACGCTGGGACTCAGGCAAATAAACCAGTTTACTCAAATCCTTTTCAGCAGGATTGGGGGTTGCGGCGGCAAGTGCCGTTGACCCGGTGTGATGCGATGATGAATACACAGCTACCCAACTGATACCTTCATCCGCTGAACGGTACAGTGTCCCGTCCTCCATCAATACCAACGCACTGGCATCCTGTAATAAAAAATCCTTAACCGCCTGTGTGCCAGGCAATGCAACTCGATTCCAGTGATGGCCATCCGGGGACCAGCGCAAACTGGCATCCGTTCCCCATATCCAAAAGCGCTGCTGCTGTGGATCATAGAAACTCCCGGTGAAATCGGGGTTAACAACCTGGGGAAACCGGGATGCACTGTGAACATCCTGTCGCAGTCCATCACAGGACATTAATGCCAGCCACAATAATGGCAACAGCAACAAGGAGATTTTCTGGTGAGCAATATAAAAAACAGACATCGTCGGCCCTTCTGCAGACAGGCTGTGTCCTTGATTTTGAATACCTGTCTATCAACACAGCACATGGTTTATTGCCGACACGGAACATTATTCTTATAGATCAAGCGCGAGTTTACCTTGCCACCTGATTAAAAAAATACCAAAGGTTAACAGTTTTTACGCTAAACAAAGCGACGCTTTAGCTTTATAGGTTGCGCACAGCACTATTTTATAAAAGGCTGTATAACGGCAAGTGTTCTTTGCAATGCACCGCGATTATTTTCCGCCACAGCCAAGGCCGCTGTACCGCAGGCGTGCATCTGTGCAACATCGTCCAATAACCCAACGCAGGCATTGGCCAATGCCTCTGATGAACTCACTACTGTCAAAGCGCCCGCCTCCCGCAAAAGCCGCGATACTTCGGCAAAATTAAACAGGCTCTCACCACTCAGCAAAGGTAATCCCCAGGCTGCCGGCTCGATAAAGTTATGCCCGCCCCTGGCAACCAGGCTGCCTCCCACAAAGGCCAGGTCGCTGGCACCAAACAGCAATAGCAACTCCCCCATGGTATCGCCAAGGAAAATATCCATGGCGGAATCAACACGGGTTGAACTTCGCCGACCAAGGTGAAAACCGCGAGACTCACACAATCCGGCAACCTGGTCAAACCGCTCCGGATGCCGGGGAACCAGGATTAACAACAATGATTGAGCCCACGGATAAGGGGCGGCGCGAATGCGGGCAAATGCGTCAAGGATAATCTCGTCTTCACCCAAGTGGGTACTGGCCGCAATCCAGATACGCCGACGTCCCTGATCCGACAGTATGGATTTTAATGCTGCGGCCTGCTGCCTCAGCTCATCAGGCAGGGTCAGGTCAAACTTGATATTACCCGTCACAGATAGATTGGACTCAGGTAAGCCTAATTGCATAAAACGGTCGGCATCTGCCGTATTTTGAATTGCCGCCCGCGTCAGCTGCTTTAACATCGGGCGTGTCAATGCAGAAAAACGGCGATAGCCACGCGCTGATTTTTCGGACAAACGGGCATTGATCAATATCGCCGGAATATGTCGTTTAGCACAGCCGGCCAGGGTATTCGGCCACAGCTCCGTTTCCATGATAACCAGCAGTGCGGGCTTTATCCGCACCAGAAAACGCGTGATGGCATCGGGCAAATCATAGGGAGCATAGACATGGAATACGTTATCGCCCAAGGCAGCGCGCACGCGTTCGGAGCCTGTCGGCGTTGTGGTGGTAACCACTATCTGTACATCAGGCTGGGCCAATAACTGCCGAATCAAGGGAAGTGCCCCCAGGAACTCTCCCATGGAAACCGTATGAATCCACACCACTTTTTTATGCGTCACTAGCGGAGAAAAAAAACCAAAACGCTCAGCCCAGCGCTTACGATATGCCGGTGCTAACCGGCCACGCCAATAGAGACGCAAAAGGATTACCGGCAATAACAGATAAAAAAACAGGGTATAGATAAAGCGCATAAACGGATAGCTCATCCATCAAGGCCAAAAGGCGCGAATAGCAGCAATGCCCTGGGCGCCTGCCAATTTTGCCTGGTCAAGCTGCGCGGGTGTAACGCCTCCCAGGGCATACACCGGCACATTAATCTGTTTCACCCAGTCCGCAAAAGCGGGCCATCCCAAGGGAGTCGCACCAGAATGCGATAAGGTCGGCAATACCGGCGACAAAAATACATAATCCACACCGACACGCTCCGCCATTTCCAGCTCCTCCGGATTATGACAAGAGGCTCCCAGACACACTTCGTCGGCCACCGGACGCTGCCGGCAATGACGCAACTCGTGTCGATTTAAATGCAGGCCAGCCATGGGGTAATGCAGCTGGATCTGCTCAAACTCCACCACCGAGGTGTTAATTTGGAACTGCACAGACGTTGATGCCAAAGACTCCCCTACCTGCGCAATTAACGGCAGGTGCGTATTGGCTGCCAACTGTCTATCGCGCAACACAAACATACCCGCACCGGATTGGATAGTATGCTGCAACTTTTTAACCAGATCGGCCGCATCCCGGTACGCGCCACTAATCGCACACAAGGATGGCAAACCAAGGGCCTTAATGATGGGCCGGTTCGCCGCAGGAAAGGCATAGTGCCCGAGATGCCCAGGAGAAACCCAGCGCACCGGTTGGCCCTCGTTACCCCTAGGCTCACCGCTAAATGCCGTAACCCGATACACATCCAGCAATACGGCTTTATCCGGGTACTGATGGCGGATCTGGATTAATGGCTCGCAAGCCTCTACATCAATGGCCAATTCTTCACGCAATTCGCGCGTTAACGCTTGTGGCGTTGTTTCGCCTGGTTCCAATTTACCGCCGGGAAATTCCCACAATCCGCCCTGATGGGCGTCTGCTGCGCGCTGTGCGATGAAAATCTCACCGCATGCATTTTGAATAACTCCCACCGCGACATGAATTTGCTTGGACATCTATTTTCCTTTAAGCGACAGGATTTTCTTATGATCGATAATCTGCATTAATGCGCACATATTCATAGGAAAGGTCTGTGGTCCACAGGGTTTCTGCACAATCTCCACGCCCCAAGTGAATGTTGATAGCAATATTGGCCTGGCTCATAACAGCCTGTCCCTGCTCTTCGGTATAGGTTTTCGCCCGGCCGCCCTTTTCAACAATCAGCACATCATTCAAATGCACACGCACGCTGGTTGCGTCCAGATCAGGCACACCGGCGTAACCAATCGCGGCTACGATACGCCCCCAATTGGGGTCAGAGGCAAACAGGGCCGTCTTGATCAATGGCGAGTGGGCAACCGCATAGGCAACATCCAGGCACTCCTGCTGGTTTGCACCGCCCGCCACCGCCACCGTTACAAACTTGGTAGCACCCTCACCATCACTCACAATGCACTGTGCCAAATGTACAAATGCAGCCAGAACAACCTCGCGCAATTTTTCATAGAGCTCGCCATCCGGTGATGTGATCTCGGGCAGGTTCACTTGTCCGGTGGCGATAAAAATACAGGAGTCGTTGGTCGAGGTATCGCCATCAATTGTGATGCGGTTAAATGATTTATTAGCGGCTTCCCGACACAACTGCTGCAAAACCGGTTGGGCAACTTTTGCGTCTGTAGCGATATAACCCAGCATGGTGGCCATATTGGGTTTAATCATCCCCGCACCTTTGGCAATACCATTAACCGTGATGGTTTGTCCCTGATAGTCGAATTGTTGGCTGAAGCCCTTGGGGCGGGTATCTGTGGTCATAATACCTGCACCGGCGTCATCCCATCCCTGCTCACTGGCTTTCGCCAGGGCGTCGGGAATCACCGCCAGGATTTTTTGTACAGGTAGCGGCTCACCAATCACTCCGGTTGAAAACGGCAATACCTGCTCGGTGGTTACACCAGCCTGTCGGGCAATTTCAGCGCAGGTCGCTTTTGCATCCAGCAAACCTTGCTCACCGGTACAGGCATTGGCATTACCGGAATTAATCACCAGATAGCGAATGGCAGCTTTGCTCAAATGCTCACGACATACGGTTACGGGCGCTGCGCAAAAGGCATTTTGTGTAAAAACGCCGGCCACCTGGGCGCCTTCAGCCAACTCAAATAACACGACATCGCGACGCCCTGGCTTTTTAATGCCAGCACTCACAGCGGTTAATTTTACGCCCTTGACGGGATGCATGTGTGGAAAAGGATATTCACCAACGGCCATACCATGAGTTCCTGTTAATAAATGACAGCGATAATTGTGTGCTAACCAATATAAAGAAGGGCGCAAAATTGCGCCCTGAGTTTTTTTACCTGACTATCACTCCAGTTGGCCGTGACAGTTTTTGTATTTCTTTCCAGAGCCGCAGGGACAGGGGTCGTTACGCCCTACTTTACGGCCCTCTCGCACAACGGGTGCCTGGCGCTGGGGCGCAGCAGCGGGCTCAGATTCAGCCTCGGGCGATTCCGGCATAGCCGACAACTGTTCATGGCGCATCTGCATTTTTTGGCGCGCCAATTCTTCGCGGCGCTGAATCTCCATGGCTTCCATTTGCTCACGGGTAATGGGTTCTACACGCGCCAACAAGTGGATAGTTTCGTGCTTGACGCGCTGCAGTAACTGTTGGAACAACTCGAAGGATTCACGCTTGTATTCCTGCTTGGGATTGCGCTGTGCATAAGAGCGCAGGTTAATTCCCTGGCGCAGGTGATCCATAGCCGCCAGGTGCTCTTTCCAGGAATTATCAAGTACCTGCAACATTACTTGTTTTTCAATTTCCAACATAATCTCGCCAATGCGCTCGCACTTGGCATCGTAGGTTGCCTGCACTTCGTCAAGAATTCTCTTGCGCAGTGGCTCTTCGTGCAAGCGCGTATCTTCTTCCAACCATTTGGCAATAGACAGCCTCAAGCCAAAATCCACCTCAAGCTGTTTTTCAAGGCCTGCAATGTCCCACATATCTTCGATAGATTGCGGCGGAATATACTGACTGACCACATCATTAAGCACATCAGCACGCACAACCGTAATAGTGTCGCGGATATTTTCGGCATCGAGCAATTCATTGCGCTGATGGTAAACAATCTGGCGCTGGTCGTTGGCCACATCGTCAAATTCCAACAACTGCTTACGAATATCGAAGTTGCGCCCCTCTACCTTGCGTTGCGCATTTTCAATCGCGTTATTCACCATGCGATGCTCAATCGCCTCACCTTTCTCCATCCCCAGCGCCTGCATAAAATTACGCATGCGGTCCGAGGCAAAGATGCGCATCAGGTTATCTTCCAATGATAAATAGAAGCGGGTTACCCCAGGATCGCCCTGGCGACCGGCACGACCGCGCAACTGGTTATCGATACGACGCGATTCATGGCGCTCAGTACCAACAATATGCAAACCACCCGCCGCCAATACTATGTCGTGGCGCTTTTCCCACTCGGCCTTAATCGCATCGATTTGCTCGGGCGTCGCATTTTCCAATTTTTCAACTTCGGATTCCCAACGGCCACCCAATACAATATCGGTACCGCGACCAGCCATGTTGGTTGCGATGGTGACCGTACCGGGACGCCCTGCCTGGGCAATGATTTCTGCTTCCTGCGCGTGGAATTTAGCGTTGAGAACCTGGTGCTTGATGCCCGCACTGGTCAGGCGGCGGGACATTTCCTCCGAGGTTTCAATAGACGCGGTACCAACCAGCACAGGGGCATTGTTTGCCGAGAAGGCTTTTACGTCCTCGACAATCGCCGCGTATTTTTCTTCCAGCGACAAGTACACCTTGTCGTTCATATCAATACGCTGGATAGGACGGTTGGTTGGGATCACAACAACATCCAGGCCATAAATTTCACGGAATTCATAGGCCTCTGTATCAGCGGTACCGGTCATCCCCGCAAGCGTTGGATAAAGGCGGAAATAATTCTGGAAGGTGGTGGACGCCAACGTCTGGCTTTCACTCTGGATTTCAACGCTCTCTTTCGCTTCAATCGCCTGGTGTAGTCCCTCTGATAAGCGGCGTCCCGGCATGGTGCGCCCGGTATGCTCATCAATTAAAACTACCTGGCCTTCCTGGACAATGTACTCTATATCGCGATGGAACAACGCATGGGCACGCAGTGCCGAATTAACATGGTGTAACAGGGTCAGGTTGTTAGCCGCGTAAAGGTTTTGATCAGGTGCCAGCAGGTTTGCCTTAATCAACAGTTCTTCAACGTGTTGATGGCCGCCCTCGGTCAGCTCTACCTGGCGGGACTTTTCATCGACAGTGAAATCGCCAGCCACAGAAATAACACGGCGATCACCGTCTTCGCCATTATCAATCTGACGCGTCAATTTAGTGACTAATTGATTAACGCGCTTATACATCTCCGCGCTGTTCTCTGCAGCACCGGAGATAATCAGCGGAGTGCGCGCCTCATCAATTAAAATAGAGTCCACTTCGTCAATAATCGCGTAATTAAGTGGACGCTGGACTTTATCCTGCTTACTCAGCGCCATGTTGTCGCGCAGGTAATCAAAACCATATTCGTTGTTGGTACCGTAGGTAATGTCGGAGGCATAGGCTTGGCGTTTGAGTACAGCAGGCTGCATGGATTGGATAACACCGACACTCATACCCAGGGCTTCATACAGTGGGCGCATCCAGTTGGCATCGCGCGATGCCAGGTAATCGTTAACGGTTACCACATGTACCCCTTTACCTGCCAGGGCATGTAAATAGGCAGGCAAAGTCGATACCAGAGTCTTACCTTCACCTGTGCGCATTTCGGCAATACGGCCTTCGTGGAGTGTCATCCCCCCAATCAATTGCACATCAAAGTGGCGCATGCCTAAAACCCGGCGTCCGGCTTCACGCACAACCGCAAACGCTTCCGGCAATAGTTGATCCAGCGTTTCACCGGCGCTATAGCGATTGCGCAGCTCTGTTGTCTTTTCCTTGAGCTGTTCATCGCTCAATTTTTGCAGTTCCGGCTCTAATGCGTTGATCAGGGTGACAACCTTGCCCATGCGCTTGAGTTCGCGCTCATTTTTTGAGCCAAAAATCTTTTTAATTAATTTTCCGATCATTTTTTATACCGTTTAAATCTGTAACTCTGAGAACGCACAGCCTGAATAAACAAAAATTCCCACCATACAGAGGGAATTTTGCCGGAAGGTTTTAACCAAGGCTGGCAAGTAAATAGGAAGGCGCCGACTAAAGCAAGTAGCTTGCCCGGGTTGCGCTATGTTGGGGGGAGAAACTAGAAATTTGTGCGGCGGATATAAGAGGCCGGATCAACCACCCTGCCGTTCTTATAAACCTCGAAATGTACATGGGGTGCAGTGGAGCGCCCTGTTGAACCGGAGAGGGCAATAACCTGCCCTTTCTTAACCACATCACCCACCTTCACTTGGTTGGATTTATTGTGGGCATAACGAGTAACCAAACCGGAACCGTGTTTGATTTCTACCAGATTGCCGTATTCCGGATGACGCCCGGCCCAGTTGACAACCCCGGCAGCAACACTGGTGACTTCAGTACCTTCGCGCACAGCAAAGTCGATACCGGCGTGGAAGGCTCTCTTGCCCGTAAAGGGGTCCCTACGGAACCCGAACCCGGACGTCATGCGCGTTTTTGCAACCGGACTACCGGCAACTATCGCCTCTTGCAGCAGGTCACGATTGGAAAGCAGGGAATCAATGATATTGAGCTGTTGCTCGCGACTATCGATCTGCCGGGATAATTTATCAATCGCTTCAAGGAAGCCAGGGGCAGAATAAACAGCATCAGGGCTGGATTGGGATGGGCCACCGAGGGCGGGAATACTGCTGAAATCGAACTCACCCTGATCCAGTTTTGCAGCGGCGGTGAGCTTTTCCCCCAAGGCATCCAAACGAATTAATCTAGCTTGAAGTTCGGCGATCTTGGAGGTAAGTGCGGCAATTTGTGCTTCTGATGCCAGGCGATCCTGCTCAATTTTGCTGTCGCGATCCGACAGCATTCGCATCCAGCTTTGCTCATCGCCACCAAACAGACCGGCATTTTCTTCCGACATCAACCAACTGTATCCCCAGGCACCCAGTGCAGCGGGAATACCCAGGAGGCAGACTGACAGGAAGGCACGCGTCCAGGCACCAAGAGTGATGCTTCGCGCTTGCGCATGGTCTTTGTTGACGATAATTATTTTCATTAAGAGATCTACATATTTTCAGGCCAAAAGCGACTCCACTGTGGATTCGGCAAACATAAAGCCAAATCCAACCAACGGTAGACAATTAGGTTTAAGGCGATTCCCTGGACAACACCGTCAAAAAAACAGTGTTAAAAATCAGGCAGTTACATTAACTACGCGGGGATGCAACTGTGTAGATATCCCTTGCTTACCCCCAGCATTCATAGGGGTAAGGCAGAATATCTCACAGACAAGAAGGGATTAACAAGCGGAAAGTTTCATCGCGATTAATTCTTTCAAACCTCTTCACAAATTTCAGGCAACAGCTAATGGGCGCAAATAATCGATGGGAACGGGCTGTTCATCCTCAAAAGTAACCCACTCCCAAGCATCTTTTTGTTCAAGAAGCAGCCGAAGCGCACGGTTATTAAGAGAGTGACCCGATTTGTGAGCACGGAAGTCCGCCAGCAAACCATGGCCCAGCATATACAGGTCACCAATGGCATCCAGGATTTTGTGCTTGACGAACTCATCCTCAAAACGCAAACCATCTTCGTTCAGGATTCGGTACTCACCTACCACAATGGCGTTAGCCATACTGCCACCCTGGGCAAGTCCCTTGGAGCGAAGGTATTCAATCTCATGCATAAAACCAAAGGTACGGGCACGACTGACTTCTTTTACAAAGGACGCCGTTGAAAACTCAACCTCGGTCTGGGGGCGTCGATCACGAAAGACGGGATGGTCAAATTCAATACTAAAGTTAACCTTGAAACCGTCGAATGGCGTAAAGCTGGCGTATTTATCGCCATCGCGCAGAGTCACTTCTTTTTTAACACGCAGAAACTTTTTCGGGGCATCCTGTTCCAGGACACCGGCCGACTGGATCAGGAATACAAACGGCCCGGCGCTGCCATCCATAATGGGGATTTCTGCCGAGTCCAACTCAATCACTGCATTATCAACACCCAATCCAGCCATAGCAGACATCAGGTGTTCAACGGTAGACACACGCACGTCGCCTTTGATGAGGCATGTTGATAAGGTGGTCTCACCAACATTGTAAGGATTGGCAGGAATTTCAACCGGCGGATTCAGGTCGACACGACGGAATACAATGCCGAAATCGGCTGGCGCAGGAAGCAGAGTCAGCTGGATAGGCTTACCGGTATGCAAGCCAACACCCGTGGCACGGATAGGATTTTTCAGGGTTCTTTGTTTCAGCATCTGGACTTCCTCCAAATTCCACCAGAACAAGCGGAACAATTCGTGGTTTAGCGCCGCTATGGTAACAATCCAGAGATAGTTGAACCAGTTAACACAAACAATCACCCCTATAAATAAGGGGTATGAACTTTTATAGCTGGTTGAAATGCAATCAAACGATCAAACCGGGTCATCTGTGGGTGTGGCACAGATGGCCCGGTTTGATCCACAAATTTACAACGATCGACAATATCGCCAATCCTGCGGCAAATATCGCCAAAGTACAGCAAACCTGTGCGCTAACTAGTCAGCCTGGCGACGCAGGAAAGCAGGAATGTCCAGGTATTCCAACTCTTTTTCACCCAGGGGCGCCGCCAATGCCGCCGCCGAAGAGCCATGGCTGTTGGCACGCAAGTGGGCAGGACGATCCAGTGCTGCATAATCAACCGGTGCGCTGCTGCTGCGCCGGGTATTATCGACCACCACTTTGGTAGGCGCTGGTTTAGTCTCTTTAGCCTGGGTTGTAATACCAAGGCCAGTTGCCACTACTGTCACTCGCAGTTCGTTGGTCAACTCCGGATCAATGACTGTACCCACCACAACCGTTGCATCGGCAGAGGCAAACTCTTCGATAGTGCTGCCCACTTCTGAATATTCACCCAGGGACAAATCGATACCGGCGGTGATATTCACCAGGATACCGCGTGCACCTTGCAGGTTGACGTCCTCCAACAGCGGGCTGCGAATTGCCGCTTCCGCCGCTTCGCGTGCACGATTTTCACCCGTCGCGCGACCGGTTCCCATCATCGCCATACCCATTTCAGACATCACCGTACGCACGTCAGCGAAGTCAACGTTGATCATACCCGGACGGATGATCAGGTCCGCAATACCCTGCACTGCGCCCAACAATACGTTGTTGGCTGCCTTGAAGGCATCGAGCAAGCTGGTGGATTTACCCAGTACCGACAGGAGTTTTTCATTGGGAATAGTGATCAGCGAATCAACGCGGGCACTCAGTTCCTTAATGCCTTCCTCTGCAATCACCATGCGCTTGCGCCCCTCGAACGGGAAAGGCTTGGTGACTACCGCAACCGTGAGGATACCCAAGTCACGCGCGACCTCGGCAACCACAGGTGCAGCACCAGTACCTGTACCGCCCCCCATACCTGCAGCGATAAACACCATATCAGCGCCGCGCAGTACTTCGGCAATACGCTCGCGATCTTCCATCGCCGCCTGGCGACCGACCTCCGGGTTGGCACCAGCACCCAGGCCTTTGGTCATCGAGTGACCCAACTGCAAGACGGTGCGGGTATCAATATCTTTCAATGCCTGTGCATCGGTATTGGCGCAGATAAATTCCACACCCTCAATCTTACTGGCAATCATGTGTTTGACGGCATTGCCACCGCCACCACCGACACCAATCACCTTAATAACAGCGCTTTGCTGGAGACTATCAATCAACTCAAACATGGCCACACCCCTTTTGTTTCCTTGAAAAGCATTAAAAACTGGTTGAAAACGGATTAAAAATTACTCTGAAACATTTTCTTTATTTTGCTTAATAAGGAACCGGAAGATTCCTTATTACTGGTATTGCTATAACCTCGCTCCTGGTGCTGCTTCATCGCATAGATCAGCAAACCGACACCGGTCGAATAAACCGGATTGTTAACAATGTCAGACAAGCCACGGATATTTTGCGGTGCTCCCAGGCGAACCGGCATATGGAAAATCTCCTCAGCCAATTCAATAACACCTTCCATTTTCGATGTGCCGCCGGTCAATACAATGCCGGCAGCAATCAAATCCTCATAACCACTGCGGCGCAATTCTGCCTGCACCAGGGTAAATAATTCGTCGTAACGGGGCTCAACAACCTCAGCCAATGCCTGACGCGACAAATCGCGCGGCTGGCGATCCCCTACACTGGGAACCTTGATGGTTTCATCCGGGCTGGTCAGCTTGGCCAGTGCACAGGCATATTTGATTTTAATTTCTTCGGCATTCGGTGTCGGAGTGCGCAACGCCATGGCGATGTCATTGGTCACCTGGTCACCGGCAATCGGAATCACTCCGGTATGGCGAATGGCACCGTCCTTAAAGATGGCGATATCCGTTGTACCTCCACCAATGTCGACCACACACACACCTAACTCTTTTTCATCATCCGTCAGCACGGCATAACTGGACGCCAACTGCTCAAGAATGATGTCTTCAACCTCAAGCCCACAGCGGCGGATACACTTTTCAATATTTTGTGCTGCATTCACCGCACAGGTGACCAGGTGAACCTTGGCTTCCAGGCGAACCCCGGACATTCCCAGAGGCTCTTTAACACCATCCTGATCGTCGATCAAAAACTCCTGCGGCAGGATATGCAAAATTTTCTGGTCCGCCGGAATGGCTACTGCCTGGGCAGCATCGATAACCCGCTCCAAATCCTGGGAAAACACTTCGCGATCGCGAATCGCCACAATGCCATGGGAGTTGAGGCTGCGAATATGGCTCCCGGCGATGCCGGCATAAACAGAATGAATCTGGCAACCGGCCATCAATTCGGCCTCTTCAATCGCGCGCTGAATTGATAACACCGTCGATTCAATATTAACCACTACACCTTTTTTCAGCCCGGTGGAGCGATGTGAGCCTATACCGACGATTTCCAGCTGGCCTTCCGGGGTAATGGCACCAACAATAGCAACAACCTTGGATGTACCTATATCCAGGCCGACTATCATTTTGTTGTCACTGGTATTTGCCATTCAGTAAACCTCGTCTGCGGACACTCGGGTCTGTTTGTCATGTTAAGGATGCGTTGGCGCATTCCGGGTCGCATTTGTCGTCGCGGCTGCAGCGCGCAAGTATTTTTTTGCCGACTCTGAACCCTCTACCCAGCGCACCGCCAGACCGTTGGAGTAGCGAACATCAATCGCTGCAATATCTATCCAGACGCTGTTTAAGTGCGTGTCGTATACAGTAACAAATCGGCGCATTTTTTCCATCACCTTATCGCGTCCAATTGCGATTTCTACATCATTTTTTAAGGTTAAACGCCAGGATTTTTTGTTATCGCATTTCAACGCGATCACATCCAATCCACGCGAGCGCAACAACTGCGATAAATCCTGGTACTGCTGCAAGATTTCCACCGCGTCAGATTCATTTCCCTGGAGCCAGGGCAACCCCGACAAACGGTCGATTTCTTTTACACGAACAATCTGTCCACGCTGATTCAGAAACCCATCACCCCAGCGTGCAATGGGTTTTTGTTCGGCAATTTTTACCACCAAGGTATCCGGCCAACGGCGCTGCAAACTGACAGAATCGACCCAGGGATCATCAGTCAATGTTCGCTTTAGGCGCATCAAATCCAACTGCAAAAAGTTGTTATCAATTTCATCACTGATTAACTCAGTCGCCCGCGCTTTGGTGATGAAATGAAACTCACCTTCAACAACCACACTTTTAAAGGGCCGCTCCAGCAATTTTTCGAGCGGTTCATAAGCCCAATAGCCGCCAACTGCAAGGCAAACCATCAGGGGAACCCATAGCCAGCGTGGATCAAACCAGGCGAAAAAATCCGGTTTGGCTACCCTCGCCTTATGGTTTCCCATGCGTTCACCGCGCGGAGTTACCCGCGCATAGCCCTGTTCACGTCTCGCCGGTCGCGTGGGCCGCTCCGTTGATGTATCCGCCGACTGTCGACGGCGAGGATTGGGAGCCTCCAGCAATACATCGGGCACCATGTCTTCCCTGGAGTCCATGAGTACATCCCGCGGTGGCGACTTGCGCTCACGTCGACGCGGAGTTGCCGGCACCTCATCCAAAATATCCAGCGGAGACCCCAAGCTCGGTTCTATACGTGGTTCTACGCGCGTAAAATCTTCGCCATCATGCGCTGATGAATCACGACCTCCCCGCCTGCGCATAACCTACGCAACAACCTCACTGCCTGCGGTCACAAGGCTGGCACGCAGAATGGTGACAACCAATTCGGTAAAACTTAACCCTACTGCTTTTGCGGCCATGGGAACCAGGCTATGGCTCGTCATTCCCGGTGCGGTATTCACCTCCAACAAATAAAAATTTTGTTGTGCGTCAGCCATAACATCAACACGCCCCCAACCGCGGCACCCCAGGACATTAAAGGCAGTCAATGCCAACTGCTTTAGTTCCTGTTCTTTTTCAGCAGACAAGCCGCAAGGGCAGATATAGCGAGTATCTTCAGCAATATATTTGGCATTGAAGTCGTAGAAGCTGTGGTCAGTTTCCAGTCGGATGGGGGGCAAGGCCTCGCCATCAAGGATGGCAACGGTATATTCCGCACCGACAATCAAACGTTCAGCCAGTACACTGCCTTGATAGTCAGTCGCCTTTACAAAGGCGGCCTGTAAATCTTCTGCCGTTTTTACCCGCGACATACCGATACTGGAACCTTCGTTGGCAGGTTTAACCATCACTTCCCCACCGAGGCGTTTCAACTCAGCCACAAAATCTGATTCGCGCGTGAGCACCGCAAATTCCGGTGTAGGCAAATGTTGCGCAGAACTCTGACTGTAACCACACCATAAAAATTTGGTACGCAGTTTGTCCATCGCCAGGGCCGAGGACTGCACGTCGCTGCCGGTATAGGGAATATGTAAAAACTCCAATAACGCCTGAATACGACCGTCTTCACCACCGGGGCCGTGCAACATCAAAAATGCACGATCGATATTGGCGGCCTGGATATCGGCAATTACATTGTCACCCACATCAATGGCAACATGATCGATACCCGCGTCCTCCAGCGCAGCAATCACCGCAGCACCACTTTGCAGCGAAATCTCGCGCTCCGCAGACAGGCCACCATAGAGCACGCCGACACGCCCCAACTGTTGCTTCAATGTTTCATCAATAGGCAGCTTGACTGCTTGCATAACCGCATAAACCTCTAAAGCCAGGCTTTCAAAAAATTATTTCAATTGGCGTTTGGCAAGTTCCGGGGCGAGCACACCCACATTGCCGGCGCCCTGGGTAATCACTATGTCGCCAGCGCGCACCAGATCCTTGATTACATCCGGTACACCATCTACCGTCTCCACAAAAACAGGTTCAATAACACCACGTGCACGGATACTGCGACACAAGTGGCGACTGTCTGCACCGGGGATCGGCTCTTCGCCAGCGCTGTAAACTTCGAGCATAACCAGTGCATCAACGGTGGAGAGCACTTCGACAAAATCTTCGTAAAGATCGCGTGTGCGCGTGAAACGATGTGGCTGGTAAACCATCACCAGGCGACGCTCCGGCCAACCATCGCGCACAGCTTTAATAACCGCAGCCACTTCGCGCGGATGATGACCGTAATCATCCACCAGCATGGTACTGCCATCACCCACCGGGAAATTGCCATACACCTGGAAGCGACGGCCAACCCCCTGGAAGTTAGCCAATCCAGCCTGGATAGCGGAATCGCTGATACCTTCGTCAGTCGCAACCGCAATAACTGCTGTGGCATTGAGCACGTTGTGAATACCGGGAATATTCAAACGGATGTGCAAGGGCTCAGGATTGCCAGGACGCAACACATCAAACTCAGAAGACATTTTATCCTGACGGATATTGGTTGCCCGGAAATCACAATGTTCGTTAAAACCATAGGTCAGGATTGGGCGCGCCACATCGGGAATAATGTCGCGAATCACCGGGTCTTCGCCGCAGACAACCGCCAAACCGTAAAAGGGCAGGTTGTGCAAAAATTCCACGAAGGTTTTTTTCAGCCTGGAAAAATCCCCGCCATAGGTTTCCATGTGGTCTGCATCGATATTGGTCACTATGGCAACCATCGGTTGTAAATGCAGAAACGACGCATCGCTCTCATCGGCTTCAGCCACCAGATAACGACTGCCACCCAATTGCGCATTGGTGCCGGTGCTATTGACCAAGCCACCAATAATAAAGGTAGGATCAAGATCAGCAGCGGCCAGGATAGATGCCAACAAACTGGTGGTGGTAGTTTTTCCATGGGTACCGGCGACGGCAATGCCATGGCGGTAACGCATCAGCTCGCCCAACATTTCTGCACGGCGCACTACCGGGATACGCAGCTCGCGCGCGCCCACTACTTCGGGGTTGGTATTGTTGACCGCACTGGAATTAACCACTACATCGGCGCCTTGTACATTGCTCGCATCATGTCCGATAAAGATACGGGCACCTTTTTGCACCAGCCGCTCAGTCACACTGGATGCCTTAATATCAGAGCCAGAAATTTCATAACCCTGGTTCAACAAGACTTCAGCAATACCACTCATACCGGCACCGCCGATGCCGATAAAATGAATGCGTCGAATACGGCGCATCTCAGGCACTTCATATGCACCAATGGATTTATCCATGGGCTACCTCCACACAAACATTGGCTACCGTCGCCGCCGCATTTGGATGCGCTAAATGTTGCGCGCGTTGCGCCATCGCCATAAGCGCAGGGCGATCGGCCAATGTGGTTGATAAAAGCGCAGCCAAATCCGCTGCGGTCAATGTTTGTTGCACCAATGCCACCCCGGCATTGGCACTGGCGAGGATATGGGCATTGCGGGTTTGGTGATCATCGATGGCTGTCGGCAGGGGAATCAATGCCGATGCCACACCGGCCGCCATTAATTCCGATACGGTTAATGCACCAGCGCGACAAATCACCAAATCAGCCCAGGCATAGGCAGCGGCCATGTCCTCAATAAACGGTTCAACCCGGGCATTCACTTGTTGCTGCAAGTAAAGCGCTGCCGTGGATTCGCCATGGGCCTTACCTGTTTGATGCCACACCTCAGGGCGCTGACCTTCATTCAGTTGAGCCAGGGCCATCGGTAATAATTCATTAATCGCTTTTGCTCCCAGGCTGCCACCAAGCACTAATAGATGCGGGTGCTCTTGTGCGCGCGCTTGATAGCGCTCTGCCACAGGCGGCAATTGATAAATAGAGGGACGCACCGGATTGCCTACCACTTTTACAACCCTGGTTGATGTGTTGTGGAATGCACCATCAAATGCCGCTAATACTCGTTGTGCAATACGCGCCAAGAGTCTGTTGGTGGTACCGGCAACGGCATTTTGTTCATGGATCACCAAGGGCTTGCCCAGTAACCGGGCTGCAACACCGCCAGGGCCAGATGCAAAACCACCGAATCCCAGCACCAGGTCTGCATTCATTTTGCGAATAATGCTAATGGCCTGGAAAACAGCCTTGGTAATCAGGAAGGGGGCTTTTAATAATCCTGTTAAACCGCGCCCGCGAACGCCCTCAACCGAAATCAGGTTGAGGGGAATATTGGCTTTAGGTACAAGCGTGTTTTCTATGCCTTTAGCCGTGCCCAGCCATTCAACAAGTGCACCGCGCGCGCGCAATTCTTCTGCAACGGCCAGCGCAGGAAACACATGCCCACCGGTGCCGCCAGCCATGACCAGGATACTCAGGGTTTTCATGCGCTGGCCTCCACTAAACGCCGACGCGGGGTTTTGGGCTCCGCGACTGGCTCAGGTACGGCAATGGATGATTCCCATTGGATGCGCATAATGAATGCCATCAATACACAGCAAATCAGTAAACTACTGCCGCCATAACTGATAAAGGGCAAGGTCAAGCCTTTTGTTGGCAGGAGGCCAGAGGACACGCCAACATTGATAAACACCTGGAAGCTAAACAAAATTCCGACACCGAATGCAGCCAATGCCGGGAACATGCGCCCTGCGGACAGGTTATTCCTGGCAATCTGTAAAATGCGCACAATCAAGGCGACAAACAGGCCAACAATGACAACTGCACCGAGCAGTCCGAATTCTTCCGCGATAATGGCAAAAATAAAATCAGTGTGGGCTTCGGGTAAGAAGAAGAGTTTTTGCAAACTGTTTCCCAAACCGAGCCCCACCCATTCACCGCGCCCAAAACCAATTAGCGATTGGGTTAGCTGGTAACCGGTATTAAATTGATCAGCCCATGGATCGAGGAAGGTAATTAAGCGCTGCATACGATAGGGGGACAAAATAGCCACTGCCCCCAAACCCGCCACACCAATCATAATCAACAACAGGAAGTGCCAAATGCGTACACCGGCAATAAACATCATGGCAAAGACAGTTGCGCTGAGTACCACGGAACTGCCAAAGTCCGGCTCCAGCAATAACAGCCCCACAAATACGCCCACCACCAATAATGGTTTTAAGAAACCTTGCCAACCAAAATGCAATTCCTGATAGCGACGCGCGAAAAAGCTGGCGAAGAAAACCACCGCACAGAATTTGGCAATTTCAGACACTTGTACCGAAATAATACCCAGGCTCAACCAACGCTGGCTGCCATTGACTCGCTTTCCGATACCGGGAATCAGTACCACTACCAATAAAAAGAGGGTGATTAACAGGAAGGGCCCGGCATAGGCCTGCCAGACACTGGTTGGGATACATACGACAAACAGGGCCAGCACCATCCCCATGACCATATACACCACATGGCGTTTGGCAAAAAACCAGGCATCGTCATAAGTGACGGCTGCAAATGATACGGATGCAGACGCAACCATCACCAAACCAATAGACATCAAGGCCAGCCACAAACACAGGAGTGTCCAGTCGATACGCAGGCTCAATGGCAATTGATGGTTTGGAATGGCGGATAGGCTCATAAAGTCACCCGCTCCTGTACGGCAACACAAAACTGTTCGCCGCGATCTTCGTAATTTTTAAACATATCAAAACTGGCACAGGCGGGAGATAACAACACGGCATCACCCGCCGTTGCCAGTGCAAGCGACAGGTTCACCGCATCTTTCAGGGTTTGCGCAACGTGCACAGGAACCTGCTCGCCAACCGCACTGGCAATCAGAGGGGCATCGCGCCCTATTAACACCAGTACACAGCGACTGGCAACCAGTGATGCCGTTAATTCAGTGAAGTCCTGCCCCTTGCCATCGCCGCCCGCAATCACAAACAGGCGTGAAGGTACGCGCGCCAAACCGTTAATAGCCGCCAGGGTCGCACCTATGTTGGTGCCCTTGGAGTCGTTGTAAAACTCCACACCATCAATACTGGCAACATACTCACAGCGATGACGCAAACCGCGAAATTCGCGCAAAGCACCCAGCATGGCCGCCATGGGAATACCCGCCGCATCGCCCAGGGCCAGGGCTGCCAGTGCGTTATCAATATTGTGGCGACCGCGGATTTTCAATTCGCGCGCAGGCAACAGGGGCGTGAGGTTTTTAGCCAGATACTCTTCACCATCCCGATCCAGCAATCCAAATGCACCGAAGTCGGCACGCCCACCGAAATAAACCGGCTTGGCGCCAACGGCCAGGGGAGGATGGGTGAGGATATCGTTGCGGTTTACAACAATATTTTCCGCCCCAAAATAAATACGTAACTTGGCCAGGATATAAGCGCGCATATCCGGATACCTGTCCAGGTGATCCGCACTGATATTCAAAATAGTGGCCACCTTGGCATTAAGTTTGTTGACCGTTTCCAGTTGGAAACTGGAAAGCTCCATCACATAAAGCTCAATATCATCGCGCAGCAGTTCCAGTGCCGGTGTACCGAGGTTACCGCCTACAGCAACCTGAATACCTGCCGCTTTTGCCATTTCTCCCACCAGGGTGGTCACGGTACTTTTGGCATTGGAACCGGTAATGGCAACCATTGGCGCCCTGGCATGGCGCACAAACAATTCGATATCACCAATAATGGGAATGCCAGCCTCGCGCGCCTGTACCAGGGCGGGTGTTGCAACGGCGACACCGGGGCTGACAATAATTTCGTGGCAGGCCAGCAAGGTTTCCGCATTTAACGCACCGCACTCGACACGCACACCGGGAAACTCTGCCTGGACAGCAGCAAGGTTGGGTGGATTATCGCGCGTATCCAGCAATACAAATGCCTGCTGCTGCTGCGCCAAAAAGCGCGCTACCGACAATCCGGTAATTCCGGTGCCGATAATCGCCTTGAGGTTACTGGTTGCAATCATTTGTGACACAGCAAAGGTTCCACGCAAAAAATTAACGGAATTTCAGGGTTGCCAGACCGATCAATACCAACACCAGGGTGATAATCCAGAAACGTACAATGACGCGCGGCTCAGGCCAGCCTTTTAATTCAAAGTGGTGATGGATAGGTGCCATGCGGAAAATACGCCGCCCGGTCAATTTGAATGACGCCACTTGCAAGATGACCGATACCGTCTCCAATACAAAAATGCCACCCATGATAAACAGCACAAACTCGTGGCGAACGATGACCGCCACCAGGCCCAATGCTGCACCCAGCGCGAGTGCACCCACATCACCCATAAAAACCTGGGCCGGATAAGTGTTAAACCAAAGGAAACCCAAACCGGCCCCCACCAGCGCACAGCAAAATACCGCCAACTCACCGGCACCGGGGATATAGGCAATGTGCAGGTATTGCGCGAATTGTGAATGCCCGGCCAGGTATGCAATCAATGCCAGGGCACCGGCAACCATCACACTGGGCATAATGGCAAGGCCGTCCAGGCCATCGGTGAGGTTAACCGCATTGCTGGTTCCCACAATCACAAAGTAGGTAAAGATGATGTAAAACAGCCCCATGTTCAGGGCGACATTTTTAAAGAAGGGAATAAACAATTGCGTTTCGGCAGGCGCCTGGGCAGTACAAAACAAAAATACGGCAGCGCCAAAACCGGCAATGGATTGCCAAAAATATTTCCAGCGCGCTGGCAGCCCCTTGGGGTCGCGCTTGGCAACCTTGCGATAATCATCCACCCAGCCGACAGCACCGAAAATAGCAGTGACAATCAACACCACCCAGACATAGCGGTTGCCGAAATCTGACCAGAGCAGTGTACTGATAAACATGGCCGATAAAATCAGGGCACCGCCCATGGTGGGGGTACCGGATTTGCTCAGGTGTGTTTGCGGGCCATCACTACGCACCGCCTGGCCAATGCGCATTTCGGTCAATCGGCGGATCACCCAGGGACCGAGCAATAACGAAATACCCAAGGCGGTGAGTACACTCAAAATAGCGCGCACGGTGAGGTACTGAAACACTGCGAAGCCGCGCATGTATTCTTGTAAGTATTCTGCTAGCCAGTACAGCATCAGTGTGTCTCTCCGGAAGTTTCACAAAGTTCACGCACGACCAGATCCATTTTCGAACTGCGCGAGCCTTTCACCAGGACGGTGGTACCGGACGTTAATAAAGGAATTAACGCGGCCAGCAGTTGATTGCGCTCGGTGAAATGTTGGGCACCTTCACCAAAATGGCTGCTGGTATTGGCAGTCAGCACCCCCAGGGTAAAGAGTCGGTTGATATGTTTTTGTTTGGCGTAATCACCCAGGGCGGCGTGCTGCTCTGTGGCAGTTTCGCCCAGCTCGGCCAGGTCGCCGAGTACAAGGATGGAGTCCTCTGCTTGTGCCAATACATCAATGGCTGCACGCACAGAGCCGGGATTGGCGTTGTAGCTGTCATCAATGATCAGGGCATTGTGGATACCGCGCTGGCGACTCATGCGTCCGGCCACCGGTGCGAAACGGGCAAGGCCGCGCTGGATTTGCTCCATGCTGGCGCCCAGTGCATACGCGCAAGCCGCCGCCATTAACGCATTGCGTACAGAGTGTTCACCCTGTGCATTGAGAATAATGCGCAAGCGCTGGCGATGGATTAGCAAATCAAAGGCGAGGTGCTCACTGGCATACTCGATAGCCTCTGCCCGGCAATTTGCATCGGGATTTGCCAGCGATACCGTTAATGTTTTTTTACCCGCCAGTTGTTGTATCCATTGGGGAGCAAACGCATCATCGATATTGACGACGGCAATACCCCCCGTTACCAAGCCGCCATAGATTTCGCTTTTGGCGTTGGCAACACCGGCAATGGAGCCAAAGCCTTCTATATGGGCAGGCATCACATTGTTAATCATCGCCACCTGGGGCTTGGCCAGCGAACAGGCATAGGCAATTTCGCTGGGACCGCTGGCCCCCATTTCGATCACAGCGAATTGGTGGCGCTCTTCCAACTCAAGGAGTGTTAGCGGGACACCGATGTGATTATTGAGGTTGCCGCGCGTCGCCAGGGTTTCACCACATTCGCCCAAGATACTGGCGACCAGGGTTTTCACCGTGGTTTTACCACTGCTGCCGGTAATGGCGACCAGGGGACCGGTAAATAAACTGCGATTCAGTGCCGCCACCTGGCCCAGTGCCAGGGTGCTATCGGCGACAACCAACTGCGGAAGCTGAATAGCGGGATTAAATTTTTCCACAACCATAGCGCAGGGCTGCCTGGCTTCGGCTTGTGCAAGAAAATCATGGGCGTCAAAGCGCTCACCGCGCAGGGCGATAAATAAATCACCGGCATCCAACGTGCGTGTATCCGTGCTGACGCGAGTAAACATCGCATCGCCACCTTTTAATTGCGGCTTCAGGGCATTGGGTAGTTTCTGGCTGAGCATGAAGTAAGCCAGGCTGCTGAGTGCAATGGGGCGCATCATGGCTGGCCTCCGGCGTACACCTGATCGCGCTTGGCGATACGGCGCTGCAACGCGAGGCGCGCTTGCTGGCTATCGCTGAACGGCAGTGTTTGATCAGCGAAAATTTGGTAGTCCTCGTGTCCTTTACCTGCGATCAATACCAGGTCACCCGGCTTGGCCTGTTGCACCGCAAAATCGATAGCCTGGGCGCGATCGGCCAGGACCAGGCAACCATTGGGATTATTCAAGCCACGCACTATGTCGGCAGCGATACGCGCCGGGTCTTCCGAGCGTGGATTATCATTCGTCACAATCACATAGTCGCTCAGTTTTTCGGCAATACGCCCCATCAGCGGACGCTTGGTTTTATCGCGATCACCGCCACAGCCAAACACTGTCCAGATGCGATCAGCCTGGTGCTCACGAATGGCCTTGAGTGTGTTTTCCAACGCATCCGGGGTGTGGGCATAGTCCACCAGTACCTGGATCTCCTGCACATCGGCATCCACCACAACCGGTTGCATACGCCCCGGTGCCGCCACCAGGTGCGGAACCAGCGCGAGGACTTGTTCAAGGGGAGCGCCCTGGATACAAGCGGCAGAGACAACCGCTACCAGATTGCTGAGATTGAACAATCCGAGCAGCGGCGAGTGGAATTCGGCCTCCCCCCAGGGACTGACCAACCAGGCACTGGCACCGCTGGCGTGCAGGTGGATATCGCGCAGGTAAACATCCGCCGGCTCCTGCAGGGAGAAACCAATAGCACTAACCCCGGCCGGGGTTTTAGCTGCCAGGGCCTTAACCCAGGCATCATCCATATTGAACAGGGCATGCTTGAGGCCCGGCATAAACAGTAATTCGGCCTTGGCCTTGCCATAACTTGCCAGATCGCCGTGATAATCAAGGTGATCCTGGGTCAGGTTAGTGAAGATGGCGGTGTCGAATGCCAAACCGGCAACACGTTTTTGTTGCAGGCTGTGGGAAGACACTTCGATAGCCGCCGAGCTGGCACCGCCCGTGCGCAACTGCCGCAGGATGCGCTGCAGTGCAACAGGGTCCGGAGTCGTCAGCCCGGTGGTTGTCAGCAGGCTAATTTGCTGGGCAATAGGTGTCAGGGAATGCTTGTCTACCAATCCATAGCCCAGGGTGCCAATAACGGCAGAGCAACCCTGCCCGCTCACACCCGCCAGCAGTTGGGCTAACAACAGGCTGCAGGTTGTTTTGCCGTTGGTTCCGGTAATGCCCACCAGGCGCAACTCGCGGCTGGGATGTGCGTAATAGCGCCCCGCCAACTCACTCAAGCGGGCGGTCAATTGTTCCAGTGCGATCACCGGGACTTCACCAATCCAGTGAACCCCCTGCCATTCTTTATCAGCTTCGACAAAAACGGCAGCAGCGCCCTGCTCTACCGCGTTGGCGATAAATTGACGGCCATCGGCCCGGGTTCCCACCAGGGCGATAAAGATATCGCCCTGCTTTACCTGGCGACTGTCAAGGCACAGGCTGCCCGGCACCAGGCTGGCGGCTTTACCCAGCGCCAGTTCCGGCAACCATTGGCCCAATGTCAGTGAGGGTCTGTTCATCAGGTTGCCGACCCCGCTTTGTTCGCAGCTGGCACTGGCTTGGCCGGGGCTGTATCACCCGCCGCTTTGCGCGATGCCAGCGCGGATTCCGACTCTTTGGCGTTATCCGGTGCGACCTTGAGCATACGCAGGGCATCTTCAGCCACTTTCGAGAATGCGGGGGCGGCAACATAGCCACCGTTACCGAAGACACCGGTACCGGCCGGCTCATCAATGACCACCATCGCCACAATGCGCGGATCATCTGCGGGGGCCATACCGATAAACGAACCAATTTGTTTTTGGGCAGCGTAGGAGCCGCCAATGGCTTTAAAGGCCGTACCCGTCTTGCCCGCCACCGAGTAGGAAATCGCCTGGGCGCGACGCCCCGTACCCTCCGCCGTCACCACACGTTTCAACATGTCCTGTACTTGCTGGGTGTAATCTTCAGCCACCACCCGCTCACCGACCGGGGGGGTATCGACACGCAACAGGGAGACAGGGCGCTTGATACCGCCGCTGGCAATCACTGCATAGGCCTGAACGGCCTGGAGCGCCGTGATATTGAGCGCATAGCCATAGGACATGTTGGCGCGCTCGATACGCTGGCTGGCCTTAAACAGCGGCAGGCTACCCACGGCTTCACCGGGAAAACCGGTACCTATCGGCTGGCCAATCCCCAGGCGCGCAAACATACCGCGCAGGGTGCCGGGCTCCAGGGCAAAGGCAATTTTGGTCATGGCGATATTGCTGGATTTGGCAATTGCCATGGCCATATCCAGGGCGCCGTAGTTCTGGTGATCCTTGATCGCCTTGGTGCCGACCATCATGTAGCCGGGGCTGGTATCGATCACATCGCTGGCTTTGAATTTACCGGTCTCCAAAGCCGCCAGTACCACCCAGGGTTTAACGGTGGAGCCAGGCTCATAGAGGTCGGTAATTGCCCGGTTGCGGATCCCCTCCCCCCAGTTGCGGCTGCGGTCATTGGGGTTGTAGGACGGCAGGTTGGACATAGCAAGTACTTCGCCGGTGAGTACATCCAGGATCACAATTGACCCCGCCTTGGCACCGGCAGCCTCCAGCGCTTTGCGCAACTCGCGATGGGCCAGGTATTGCAAGCGCAGGTCGATACTCAACGCCAGGTTTTGGCCGGAGCGTGCCGCCTTCACTAAACGCAACTCCTTAACCGTGCGCCCACGCAGGTCTTTGAGCACTTCCTTGGCACCGTTTTCACCGGTAAGCCAGGCGTCGTAAGCCAGCTCCATTCCCTCCTGGCCGCGATCGTCCACATCGGTACGGCCAACCAGGTGGGCCGCAACATCGGCGGCGGGGTAATAGCGATGGTATTCCACCTGTTCATAAACACCGGGGATATCCAGTGCCAGTACAGTTTGGGCCGCCTGGGGTGCCAAACCGCGCTTGAGGTACATGAATTCTTTTTTGCTGTAGCGCTCAAGGCGGGCTTTGAGGTCGGCGGGATTCTGCTCCAGAGCCTTGGCCAGCTCAGGAATACGATCCACTGCTGCCGCCAGTACCTTGGGGTTTGCCCACAGGGTAGATACCGGGGTGCTGACCGCCAGGGGCTCGCCATTGCGATCGGTAATCACACCGCGATAGGCGGGGATTACCTCGGTACGCAGGGTGCGCGACTCACCCTGGTCTTGCAGGAATTGATAGCCGCGGTCGGCATTGGGCAACACTTGCAGGCTGGCCACATGGGCAATCAGGGCAACTACCATGGCAGCCATGGCCATACCCACGGCATAAAAACGCCAGCGCGCTACCCGCAAGGGCTTGTTTTTAACCGGGGCCGCCGGGCGGGCAGAGCGGGGCTCAAAGGCGGAGGGTTTCATCAGTTAACCTCCCCTCTTACCATGACGATGTCGTCCGGTGTGGGAGCCGTCATATTCAGCTCGGAGACGGCCGCATGCTCAACACGGCTATAGGCAGCCCAGGTGCTTTGTTCCAACAGGTATTGGCCCCACTGCACCTGCAGTTGCGAGGCTTCGCGGCGCAGGGTTTCCAGTTCGTTAATATCGCGCCTTACCACCTGGGTTGACGCAACCACAGCCAGGGCAGACGCAATCGCGGCGACCCAAAGCAGCGCAATCAACAGCAATTGTCCAGCTGTCAGGGGGCGCTTATGTAGTGGTTGAAAACGGTTCATGAAAACCCTGGCGTCACTAATATGGTTGATTTTGTATAACGGGCGAAAACTCAGGATTTACTGGCTTACAACTTCTCGGCGACACGCATGACCGCACTGCGCGAACGCACATTGGCTTCCACTTCCTGATCACTGGCCTTCATGGCCTTACCGAGCGAACGCATGGTCTTGTTTAACTGCGCCTCGCGCAGGGGTAACCCCTTGGGTACAGGATCACCCTGTTCCTGCTGGCGGATGAAGCGTTTGACCAATCGATCCTCCAGCGAGTGGAAACTGATCACCACCAGCCGGCCACCGGGGGCCAGGACATCAACCGCCTGGGCCAACACAGCTTCCAGGTCTTCCAGCTCCCGGTTAACCTGGATGCGGATCGCCTGGAAGGCGCGGGTTGCCGGGTGCTTGCCTTTTTCCCAGGCCGGATTGGCCGCTTTTATCACTTCTGCCAGGTGGCCGGTGCGCACAAAGGGGCGCTTTTGCCGCTCGGCAATAATGGCCCGCGCCATACGCTTGGCGAAACGCTCTTCACCGTACTCCCTAAGTACCCAGGCGATCTCATCCTCACTGGCGGTGTTGACCCATTCCGCTGCACTGGGGCCGCGCGTCTGGTCCATACGCATATCTAGCGGCCCATCCTGCATAAAGCTGAAACCGCGCTCGGCCTCATCCAACTGCGGAGAGGACACCCCCAAATCCAGCAAAATACCTTGTACCCTGCCCACCAGGCCGCGTTCGGCAGCGAGGTTTTTCAAGCTGGCAAAGGAATCGTGGGCGATGGCGAAGCGCGCATCGGTCGCGAACTTCTCCCTGGCAGTTGCAATGGCCGCCAGATCTTTATCGATTGCCAACAACCGGCCTTCAGAGGCCAGGTGCTGCAGAATCAGGGCACTGTGCCCTCCGCGCCCGAAGGTTCCATCGATATAGGTACCCTCGGGGTTGCTAACCAGGGCTTCAACCGCCTCACCCAGGAGCACGGTCACATGCGGCAATTGGTTCACCGGCAACCCCTAGAGCGACAGTGAGAGCATTTCGCCGGGGATCTCATCCTCAGCGGGGGCATTGAGTAGAGCCAGCCAGCTTTCCTCGCTCCAGAGCTCCAACTTTTTACCCTGGCCAACCAACATGATTTTTTTATCCAGGTTGGCGTAATCGCGCAGGGTTGGCGGCACCAGCACACGGCCATTGCCATCGATCTCCAATGGCGTGGCATAACCGATCAGGATGCGCTTTACGCGCTGGGACACCTTGTTGAAACTGGGGAGGGCTTCGATCTGGGGCAACAATGCCAACCATTCGTGTTCGGGGTAAACGAGCAAGCAGCGGTCTTCAGTATGGGCAGTCACCACCAAACGGCCGCCACAAGACTCCACCAACGCGTCACGAATACGTGTTGGTATCGCCATGCGACCCTTGGGGTCCATGCTGATGGAATGACTACCTGTATACACTTTTCACCACTTGGAGGGCTTATTTTCCACAAAAAACCACATTTACCCACTTTTCTCCACGCTGCTCACTATAAATCGGGGCAGGGCAAAGTCAAGCGAGTCGCACGCAAAAAAGGAGCGAAATCACGAGAAAAATCAGGAATCTAGCGGGGAAAAGTCAGGAAAATATCAATTTGGCGCGGCTCAAAAAACAACATATCCAAATAAAACAATGCAATAGCAACAAAACTTAAGGTAATACATTAAGTTTGAAACTATTTAGCGTTTAATTTGGGGAATTATTAGAAACTTTGGATCTATGAGGGTTGACCATACCTGGCCATAAACGCAGAACCCTGCCCTTTTAAGGCAAGCGAAGAAGTGGGGCAGGCTACCCCAGGCAAGTGTTACTGGCAAGACGGGCTCGCAAAATTTACGCAATCTTCGTGCATCAATTGCCGATTAATGCTTGTTGTAGCGACGGCGCATTTCACTGATACCCGTCTTGACCCAGGCCAATAAGTCATCGGCAAACAGGGGTTTGGAAAAATAGTACCCTTGCACCAGATCCACACCCAACTCCTGCAGCACCAGGAAGTCCTCCTCGGTCTCCACCCCTTCTGCCACTGTCGTCAGGTTGAGGTTTTTGGCCAGGGTAACGGTGCTGGCCAGGATGGTGTATTGCTGTGGGCGCGAGGCGACACGATGCACCAGCGACCGATCGATTTTGAGTTCGGTCGCCGGGACACGCGACAACTGCTGGGCATTCGCAAAACCTGTACCGTAATCATCAATGGCGATATGAAAGCCCTTAAGGCGCAAACGCGCCAGGGTGCGGATAGCACTGGCCAGCTCTCCCAAAAGTGCATTTTCGGTGATTTCAAACGTAACGTCGGCAGGGGCTACCCCAAAGTCCTGGGTCATTTTGAGCAGCCAATCCACCATATCTGCATCTGCCAGGGACAAGGGCGATAGGTTAAAGGCCAGATGAAAGCGCAAGCCATACTGCTGCCAGCGGCGTTTGTGTTCAAAGGCTTTCTGGAGCAGGTAGCGCGTCAAGGCATCAATCAGCCCATGCCGCTCTGCCAGGGGAATAAAAATACCGGGGGAAATGATTCCCTTGGTTGGGTGCTTCCAACGCGCCAGCGCTTCGACCCCGCGCAACAACAACCCCTGCACCGTCAGCTTGGGCTGGAAGGCCAGGGTAATTTCATGGTTGGTAATCGCATGGCTCAACTCAACCGCCGTGACCTCCTGTTCGGCAGCAACCTGCAAGTTGCGATTCTCCGGCTTGTTATCCTGGATAAAACGCAACAGGCTGCATTCAAGCACATCCGGCAAGAGCGGCTTTTGGAAGGTTCCCAGCACATGCAGGCCATCGGCCTCCGCCATGGTGCCCACGCTGGCGATCAGGATGGGATCCTTGGCACTCAGGATAATCACACTGCTGGCATATTTCTTCTGGGCGATGGAGCGGATCAGTTCTACGCCATCCATCACCGGCATTTCCAGGTCGACCATAACGATGTCCACCGGATGTTCCTGCAACACGCTCAAGGCATCTACGCCGTTAGCCGCGTCATGCAATTGGGTAACGCCCAGGCTTTGGCACAGGTCGCGCGCATATTCACGCTGGGTCGTACTGTCGTCCGTAATCAGCAGACTCAATTCATTGATGGTTGATTTCATGCTTTACCCTCAATCACAGCGGGAATCTGCGCAAGCGGCATCACTTCCTTGGCAGCCCCCAATTGAATTGCCTCTTTGGGCATACCAAATACCACACAGGATGCTTCATCCTGGGCAATCGTACGACTCCCGGCCTGGCGCATCTCCAACAGCCCGCGCGCACCGTCATCCCCCATACCGGTCATGATAATACCCATGGCATTGCGCCCGGCAGAGCGCGCCGCCGAGCGGAACAAAACATCCACAGACGGACAATGGCGGTTAACACTGGGGCCGCGAAAGACCCTCGCCACATATTGCGCGCCCGAGCGTTGCACTTCCAGGTGATGCCCCCCTGGTGCTATCAGCACTCGACCGGGAATCAGCCTGTCTCCGGTTTCGGCCTCTTTGACGTCGACATCGCACAAGCTATCCAGGCGTTTGGCAAAGGCGGCGGTGAACTTCTCCGGCATGTGCTGCACAACCGCAATACCCGGACAGGTGCGGGAAATCCTGCTGAGAATCTGTTCCAGCGCCTGGGTACCCCCGGTGGATGTGCCCATTACAACAATAGAATCCGTCGTCATCGCCATGCTCACCAGATCAGTATTTTGCGGTGCCCGGGACTTGGGAAGCTCCTGGCGGGCATGGCGGTGCACATGGGCAGATGCCGCAGCGCGCACGGTTTGCCATAACAAATGCTTGGCCTCCATCAAAAAATCCTTCACCCCCAATTGCGGCTTGGTCACTATATCCACCGCGCCGGCAGCCAGGGCTTGCAGCGATAATTCAGCGCCCTTCTCTGCCAGGGAGGAGCAAATAACCACCGGGGTAGGTCGTTCACCCATCAGTTGACGCAGGAAGGTCAAGCCATCCATACGCGGCATTTCAATGTCGAGCACAATCACATCAGGCCATTTTTTTTGCATGTGGTGGCGCGCAAAAATCGGGTCCGACGCCGCCGCATACACATGGATATCCGGCGCTTCATTAAGCACCACCGCCAATACCTGGCGCACGACGGCCGAATCATCAATTACCAATACATCTATGGTCATTTCGCTACTACCGGATCAGGTATTCATATCATAACGTTTCAGCTGGATCTCACCCGTGGCTAACACCAGTATCACCGAGCGGGAGACCCGCCCCCCCACATCGGATTGAAACAGTTGGACTTTTTCACGCGCCAGCCACTGGCGTGCGTACAAAATATTTTCATAGCCAACCGAACGCGGAGAGACAAACGAAAACATGTTTCCCCCGCCAAAAATACCAATGCGGTATTCGTCCAATGGCGCACACGCCAACATGGATTTTTTCATTTGCTCCAGCGCATTCAAGGCATAGCGGCAGTCACCCTGCTTACTACTCACATGACCGGGCGGCAGCGGTAGCAAGTAATGGCACATACCGCCAATCTTGTAATGGGGATGCCAGCTGCTCAGGGCGACACAGGAACCCAACACGGTATGCAGCCGCTCATAGTTATTGCCAAAGTACCACTCTCCCGGGTGCAGGCTATGAAGCGGTTTTAAACCACCCAGCAGTTGCATAGGTCACCTTCAGCGGGCACTTAATCGGTAAATGGCCGGCCTTATGGGTGCAAAGTAAGGCGTCAGACCGTGCAGGCTTTCCGAATGCCCTACAAACAGTAGACCATCCGGCGCCAGGCATTTGGCAATGCGCTCGAGAATTTTCACTTTATTGTCGTTCTCAAAATAAATCAGCACGTTGCGCAAAAAGATCAAATCGAATTTTCCCATGTCGGGAAAATCCTCATGCAGGTTGAGCGTAAAAAAATCTACCGCCTGGCGCAGTTCCTGATTCACCCGGATATTGCCCGCTTGCGGCCCGATACCCTTGCGGCAAAAGCGATGCAGGTAATTCTGGGGGATATAGCGAATACGCAATTCCGGGTATATCCCCAGGCGCGCTTTTTCAATCACCTTGGCATTCACGTCCGAGCTGAGCAGTTCCCAGGAAACCGGACAGCGATCAGCAAGAACCATCGCAATACTATAGGGCTCTTCTCCGGTTGAGGCGGCGGCACTCCATACCCGAAACAAACGCTGCCCCTTGCTTTTCAAGCCGGGCAGTATGTCATCGCGCAGAAAATCAAAATGCTTTTGCTCACGAAAAAAATAGGTTTCATTGGTGGTGATCAGCTCCAGGGCCGTATTTAATTCCATACCGCCCTGGGGACTTTGGATGTAGCGATAATATTCGGCGAAATCCTTGACCTCACAGGCCTGTAGACGTTTCCACAGGCGATTGCTTAACAGTGCTTTCTTCTGGTCTGGCAAAAAAATTCCCAACCGTGCATGAATCAACTGCTGAAACAAGCGAAACTCTTTATCGCTGGGCAAGGGTACCGATGCAGCATCCACACTCATAACAACACTCGCTTTAGACCATATCCATCACCCAACACCACAAACACCCCGGATACCTAATCAAAACGCACAAAATTATGATCATCATCGACCAGCGTTGCTTTTACTTTAGGTATGGCACTGGCATTAAGCAGGGATTGTTGTACAGGTTTGGCAGATCCCACCTGGAGTTCACGGGTTTTATATTTTACGTTTTCCAACTTGAAATAGGTCATGGACTCCTGCAGGCGGACGGCTTGTGCACTCATTTCCTCCGCCGTAGAACTCAACTCTTCGGATGCGGCCGCATTTTGCTGCAAGGTTTGGCTGACCTGGCCAATCGCAGTGTTGATCTGCCCTACCCCGGCATTCTGCTCCTGGGATGCCGCGGCGATCTCCTGCACCAGGTCTGCCGTTTTGCGAATTGCGGGAACCATATTGTTCAACATGCTACCCGCGTTTTCCGCCGCCCTGACTGTTCTCGTTGCCAGGGTGCCAATTTCCTGGGCGGCAACCTGGCTGCGCTCCGCCAGTTTGCGCACCTCCGATGCCACCACCGCAAAACCGCGGCCATGTTCACCGGCACGCCCCGCTTCAATGGCGGCATTTAATGCCAATAGATTCGTCTGATAGGCAATATCATCGATCACCGTAATGCGCTGAGCAATTTTCTGCATGACTTCGATGGTACCCAGTACCGCCTCTCCACCAGTTGCAGCATCGTTGGCCGCCGTTTGCGCAATGCCATCGGTGATTTTGGCGTTCTCGCTGTTTTGGGCAATAGAGGCCGACATCTCCTCCATAGAGGCAGAGGTTTCTTCCACACTGGCAGCCTGTACCGAAGCACCTTTAGCCAATGATTGCGCCGTCGCATTGACCTCTTCCGATGCAGAAGACAACGCATCCGCTGAACTGCGCACCTCGGCGATAATACCCGCCAGTTGCCGACACATATTGGCGACACTGGCCAGGAGTGAATGGCTATCACCAGGTTTGAGTTGAATATCGAGGTTCAGGTAGCCATCTGCCACCTGGGAAACAATGTCGGAAGTATATGCAGGCTCACCGCCCAGGGTAGAAAAGAGGTTGCGAAAAATAACCAGCATCACCGCAATAATAATCACAGATGCAGCGGCACTGATCATAATCAACAGGGTTAGTGTACTGTGATAAACCGCTTGGGTTTTTTGCTCGGTATCTTTCAGGTATTGGGTAAATCCTGCCAGTGTTTCTGTCGCCAGCGCTTCCATTTGGCGGGCAGCTTCGCGATCCATCCCCGATACCAGGCGATCCACTTTTTTACCTGCTTCAGGATCACTGACCTCAAAGTTCTTCAGCGCATTCCGGTAGTTATCACCCAGCGCACGATGTTCTTTTTGCAACGATAAATAAGCCTCAACAGCTTCACCACCCTGCTCACGCAATTTAACGGCACGGTTTATGTGTTCACTGACCTCAGACTCTTCATTGAGAAACCCCTTGGAATAGCGCTCATACAACTCCGGGTTATTGCCGCGAATCAGGATATTTTTCCATTCCTGTACCTGGGTTTTAAAATGCGTGGATGCCTGCTGGACATTGACAAGAATGTCCGCACGTCGCTGGATATTGACGGAACTATCGGAAACAATCTGGTGATATTGGGATAACTGGTGATAAGCAGACATTCCCAACACAGCCAAACCCAACACAATAAGCGTGCTGAGCAATAATATTTTGAACCTGAGGGTAAGATTGGTCAGCATAGGTCACCTCTTGTCTATCCTTAAGCAGTGATAAGGGTTAATGGTTTATTCAAGTTGAGCCTCAACCAAATGTGCCAACTCGCGAATAGACAAGGTGCTATTCGCATCGAGCAACACAACAAACGCATCTCCCTGCTTGGCTATGCCCTGGATAAAATCGGCGCGGATGTTGGCACCAAATGAAGGCGCATCCTCAATATTATCGGCCTCAATTTCGATAACCTCGCTCACGGCATCAGCCAATAGGCCAAGCACATGGTTTTGGTCGTTATTGTGCATTTCCACTACGATGATGCAGGTGCGACGCTGCACCTGGATCGGCTTGCGCCCCAAACGTACCGCCAGATCAATAACAGGCACCACTTCGCCGCGCAGGTTGATAACACCGCGTAAAAAACTGGGCATCAAGGGCACCTCTGTAATACCGCTGTACTCAATAATTTCCCGTGTCTGGGACAGCTCCAAGCCATAGTGCTCATGGCCAATGCGAAAAGTCAGGAATTGTTTTTTCAGTTTTGAAACCGCTATTTTGGGGGCAGTGGACTGGCTCATTTGTTAATCTCCTGCAGGCTACCGCCAGCGATGTTATTGCGCACTTGTTCCTTTGCAATGGCAAAGTGAATTAATTGCTGGATATCCAGAATCAAGGCGACGGCACCTGTGCCCAACAGGCTGGAGCCGCCAATACCCTTAAGCGCCTGGAAAATGGGCCCCATGGGTTTAACCACCGTTTGTATTTCCCCGTGCAACTCATCGACCACCAAACCGGCACGTTTATCGCCAAACTGCACCACAACAATTTTCTCGCGCTCCACCTCGGCGGTGGGCAGGTTGAAAATATCGCGCAGGCGTATGTAAGGCACCTGGTCTCCACGCAAATTGACACAGTGTTGCCCCTGGATATGGTTGAGTGATTTCAGATCCACGCATTCGAGGATGGTGTTCTGCGGCACAATGAAATCCACTGCACTGGCAGCCACATGGAAACCATCGATAATGGCCAGGGTTAGCGGCAGGCGGATCGTAAACTGTGTCCCCGCGCCCAGTTCGCTATCGATGTCGATACCGCCCTGCAAGGCTTCGATATTGCGCCTGACCACGTCCATGCCCACCCCGCGCCCGGATAGGTTGGTCACCTGCTCTGCCGTCGAAAAGCCGGGATGGAAAATCAGTTGGAATAATTCCTGTTGGCTGAGTTGCATGCTGTCGTCAATCAAACCATTGGCAAACGCTTTTTTGCGAATGCGCTCTACATCCAGGCCGCCGCCGTCATCGCTGATACCGATGACAATATTGCCGGCATCATGGCGCGCCGTAAGCTTGAGTGTTCCTGCCGCCGGCTTGTTGCGCTCGCGCCTTACATGAACTGACTCAATGCCATGATCCATGGCATTGCGCACGATATGCATCAGGGGGTCATTGAGCTTTTCAACCATGGAGCGATCCAGTTCAGTGTCTGCCCCCTCAATCACCAGGTCAATTTCCTTGCCCAGGGATCTGGCTGTATCGCGCACCACACGCTTGAATTTATGGAAGGTTTCACCAATCGGCACCATGCGCAGCGTCAGTGCCGCATCGCGAATCTGCTCGGTGAAACTGCCCATGGTCGTCACCGCTTCACTTAACACTGGATTCGCCAGGCTGGATACCAGCAGATCAATGCGCTGGCGATTGATAACTAATTCGCCAATCAAATTGATGAGTTTGTCCAGCCGATCTGCATCCACACGGATAAAACGATTTTCCGGACTGTTCTTGCGCTCGTTGATAGTTTTTTGTTTATCGACAGCCGCATCGACAATTTCCGCAGCGACTACCTGGTTGTCCACCAGGATGGTACCGATTCTGGGAACCGGTTTTTGTTCAATAGCCTGTTGTTTTTGGGCCGCCAGCGCGTCCTCCAGTTCCCGATAGGTAATCGCGTGGCTTTTTACCAGTATCTCACCCAACCGATGGATATTTTCCGGCAGGGATTTGATCAGGTTGATATAGGCTTGCACATTACTGCGCGGCGGAATGATTTTGATATCTGAATCATCGCGCACAAACATAAAGGCATCTTCGATTTCCTGCTGGCTGGCCTGCGACAGCAAACTGATTTCAAATCCGAGATACAGATCTTCGGGATCATACTGCTCAAGTGGTGGCAAGTTGTCGGCAAGGGTAGCGATATGGGTTACCTGCCCGAGAGTATTGAGGAAACGAATAATCGAGAGCGGGTCCATGCCATTGCGCAACAGATCGCGTCCCAGTCGCACAGAGATATGCCAGGCCTCTTTTTCCGATAAAGCCCCCGCCGCTGCAGGCGTGTATTGCGAATGCGCTGCCACAGGAGCGCTCGTTGGGCTGCTCTGCGCTGAAGATGAACTGCCCAGCCAGGGAGCCAGCGATGCCAATAGCTGTTGTCCTTGGGCCAGGCACTGCTCGTCATTGGTTTGGTTGTGCCGGGCATGATCCACCAGGAGGACAATATGATCGCGGCAGGGCAACAAAATGCTGAGCAGATCGGTACTCAGGGTAATTTTTCCATCGCGCGCGTGATCCAGCAGGTTTTCCACGGTATGGGTAAAGCGCACTATGTCATCCAGCCCAAAGAGGCCCGCCGACCCTTTAATGGTGTGCACAGCGCGAAATAATTCATTGAGTGTTTCGCGATCTTCCACATCCTCGTCCAGACGCAACAAAGCCGCTTCCATAACATCCAGCAGGTCTGCGGCTTCTGCGAAAAATGTTTGCAGGGCACTGTCGAGATTCATAGGCATAGCCCCTTATTGAGCCCTGGCAAAATGGCTGTGGATATCGAGAGTGGAAAAGACGGCATCAACCAGCTCATTGGTTTTGGCAAGCACAACCTCTTTGGCGACGGCGCTAAAAAACTGGCGAATAAACAACAGGAGTTGTACACCGGCCGTATCCAACTCGCTGACGGATTGCAAATCCAGTGCGACCTTGGCAGAAGAGACTTCGGGCTCGGCAAAGAGTGCATCCTTAAGCTGGGAAACGGTATAAATGGTAAGTTCACCGTCGAACACCAGGGTGGTTGTATCCTTGCTCTTTTTGCGAGAGACGGTCATGGCGTGGGCCTCACTGGATTAGCATGGAAACGGCTTGCAGCATTTGCTCGGGACGGAAGGGTTTGACAATCCAGGCTTTGGCGCCGGCCGCCTGGCCTTCACGTTTTTTATCATCGGCACCTTCCGTCGTCAGCATGATGACGGGGGTAAATTTGTAATTGGGTTTTTGCTTCATTTCCTTCACAAAGGTAATACCATCCATATTGGGCATGTTCACGTCCGAAATCACCAGATTGATTTTTTGCCCATCCAGTTTACTCAGCGCATCGCGCCCATCCGATGCCTCCACAACGGTATAACCGGCACCGCGCAAGGCCATGCCCACTACCTGGCGAATACTTGCAGAATCATCAACCACTAAAATCACTTTGGACATGAGTCCCCCTAACCAATAAAAAGACAATTCACACTAAAAACAGCGATGGATACTGAGCGGTGTATCCTGTTTTAAAAGAAGGTAATTTCAGATTTTTCCGGCGCCCGCGTATGGTTTGCACCATGGTGCACATCGACTTGCTCAAGCGTGGTGTAGGTGCGGCGTATTTCAGACAACCACTGCTGGATATCCAACGGCTGAATCCTGCTGCCCTGACGCAGGTGGGACTCATGTTCCTCAATTACCGCCACCAGCTTATTCATATCATGGGTGACATGCCCCAAGATCTGGCTGACACGATCCTGGAATTGCAGGTTAACCAGCACCTCTTCCACACTGTGCTGCACCCCGGTACTTTCCTGCTCCAGCACATGGGCAGATTGCAGAATATGTTCACTGGAGTGCTGGAACTGCTCGATAACCTGGGAGATAGATGACTCCGAGGCACTGAGCCGCGAACTATCTTCCTCCGCATAAGCGGTTGTGCGATCCAGGGTGGTTTGCAAGGTGGAGTTCACCTGTTCAATGCGTTTACCAATGCGTGAGCCGGTTTCACCGGAGCGGGTGGACAGTGTGCGCACCTCATCGGCAACCACCGCAAAACCGCGGCCATATTCACCGGCACGTGCCGCCTCAATCGCCGCATTTAACGCTAACAAATTCGTCTGCGATGCAATGCCCGCCACCTCGGCACTCATTCCACTTAATTCCACTGTGATCTTGGACAAGCCGGAAATCTCACCCAGCAAGTCATCGCGCTGTTCGATCGCATGGCGCAGGGTCTCGGTGATCTTACCCAATTCCCGGCTGGCAAATTGGATAACACCGCCAAGGCCGGTATCCCCTTTCATGCTGCCCGCTGTTGCACTGGAGCTGGCCACAGCCGCTTGCAAACGGCTGTGGATATCGGAAAAACGATTTACCAATTGGGCGACACTGGATTCCAATTGATGGCGAGCCAAGTCTGTTTGCCTTTGCCAAAGCGGCAAGAGTTCGCGGATAAGATGCTGGTAGTTTTCCACCAAAATTTTATGTTGTTCAGCCTGTTGCACCTGTAAACCCAATGCGGCCAGTTCCAGGTCTGTATCGCGTTTGCTGTTGCGCAGCGCCAGCCACTGCGTTCCCAACCAGGCACACAAACCCAGGATGACAACAGCCCACACCAGCTTTACCAAGGTGCTGGTCGCCGTAAAAAACACCAGCACCAATGCCACTACACCGAGCAGCACCAACCCCGCCAATGGCAAGAGCGATGGTTGCCCGACCGGATTTGACGAAGCGGCCGCTGCCTGACCGTAATGATTTCCGGTATTCATAAATAACACTCAATTGCAAAGTAGAAAGACAGTTAACCGGCCAGCACGAGCCCCCGGTTATCCGGGAACCTGAGACCTGAATCAGCAAGGAGGCAGAACCTGGAGGCAATCCCAGCCTGCCGAAGCATCGTCGTGGTTGGTGGGGCATGACGTCACTAAGGTATAGACGCGGTTTAAATTGATGTCAAAAGAGGAGGATTGAGTGTTTTTACTTATAAACCCATGGCCGGTTACACCCTCAAAAACCATCGGTGTGAGATCGCGGAAAATGCGCAATAAAAGCGGGGAAAGCGCTGCCATGACAAACTCATGACAGCGCGCAGGTTGGCCGGGCAGAAACCATTGCCCATAAAAAAACCTGTGCCCGTTGAAAAAGCACAGGTTTTTTATGGACGATAAAGCGAGAGGATATCAATCAACCCGTATTGCGCATACCGGCAGCAATACCGGCCATAGTGACCTTAAGGGCACGCTCAAGGTCCGGACTGATATTTTCACTACTGCGGTAGCGCTTCAACAATTCTGCCTGGAGATAATTGAGTGGAGCCACATAAGGCTTACGCACTTCCAGCGATTGACGCAGCATAGGGTCATCACTGAGCAGCACATCCTGCTTTTTCAGGGTATTGAGCAATTGCTCAAGGCTGGCCAGATCCCCACGCAATTGCTCACCCAGGCCGCGGTATTCTGCCGGTACCAATTGCTGTTCGTAGTAGGTGCAGATGGGACCATCTGCCTTGCCCACCACCATTTCGAGCAAATCGATAAAACTGGAGAAGAAAGGCCAGTTGGCCATCATCTCGTCCAGCAGCTCCGGATCATTCGTCAGGGCATATTCAATGGCCTGGCGGGTGCCCAACCAGGCGGGCAGGTTGAGGCGCACCTGGGTCCAGGCAAATACCCAGGGAATCGCGCGCAGGCTTTCTACACCACCGGTCGATTTACGCTTGGCCGGACGGCTGCCCAGCGCCAGCAGGCTCAGTTCCTGTTCGGGTGTCAGGTTGCGGAAATAGGGGACAAAATCCTTGTGGCCGCGCACAACGCTGCGGTAGCCCTCAAGGCTGGCCGTGCCCATGCGCTCGATCAGGTCGCGCCATTCCGCTTTGGGTGCCGCATTGGGCGACAGGGTGGCGCGCAGGGTCGCCACCAGGTAGGAAGACAGGCTCTTGAAGGCGACGCGCGGCAGGCCGAACTTGTAGCGGATCATTTCCCCCTGTTCAGTCACGCGGATACGCCCCTTGACGGAACCGGGCGGCTGGGAGGCCATGGCTTTTTCTACCGGGCCACCACCGCGCCCCACAGTGCCGCCACGACCGTGGAAGAGCACCATGGAAACCTTGTATTTGTCGGCCAGGGCTACCAGTTTTTCCTGGGCCTTGTACTGCGCCCAGGTTGCCGACAGCTTGCCTGCATCTTTGGCGGAGTCGGAATAGCCGATCATGATGGTTTGCTGATGGCTGGAATACTCCTGGTACCAGTCCAGTTCCCACAGGCGATCCATCACACTGGGCGCGCGATCCAGGTCGTCGAGGGTTTCAAAGAGCGGCACAATCGGCATGTTCCAGGTCATACCGCATTCTTTGAGCAGGAGCGCAACGGCCAGCACATCGGAAGGCTGCTGCGCCATGGAAATGATGTAATGGGACAGGATCTCGCGCGGTTCCTCGGCGATGATGCGACAGGTCGCCAGCACTTCTGCGGTATCGTCGCTCATCGGCCAGTTGTGTGGCATCAGCGGACGCTTGCTTTGCAGGGCATCCAGCAGGAAGGACTGGCGCTCCTCCTCAGACCAATTGCGGTAATTACCCAACTCCAGGTACTGCACCAGTTCGTCAATGGCCTGCACATGGCGCTCGCCATCCTGGCGGATATCGAGCGGCACCAGGTTGATGCCAAAACAGTGGACACGGCGAATGGTATCCAGCAGCGGGCCATTGGCAATATGGGGCAGGTCTACTTCATTGAGCGAGTTAAAACACAGGTTGAGTATACCCAGCAGGTCTTCGCGGCTGGTGATGAGATCAGCGGGTGATTCGATATTGCGCCCTTGCAAGCGCGCCTCTGCCCACTCCAGGGTTGACTGGATACGTTTGCGCAGGTCGTACATGGCATCGCGATAGGGAGTGGCACTGTCGGGATAGAGTGCGCGCAGCTCGCTATTCGCCTCGCTCATGCTCAGGTCGCCACCCAGGTTGTAGATGTCGCGCGCATAAAGCTCGGCAGCCATCCAACGGCCCAGCAAGAGCACTTCGCGGGTAATTTTGTGGGTGACATTGGGATTGCCATCGCGGTCGCCGCCCATCCACGAATAAAACTTGAAGGGGCGCAGGCTGGATGGCAGGGACCTACCCAGATGGCGTGCACAGACGCGATCCAGGTGGCGGATAAAATCGGGAACCGCCTGCCACAGGCTGTTTTCAATAACGGCAAAGCCCCATTTGGCTTCGTCCACGGCAGTGGGACGGATTGCCCGGATTTCGTCGGTGGCCCAAATTTCCTCTACCAGGCGGTGCAGGCGGCCGCGCAATTTATCCTGCTCAAAATTCAGCAGGCTGGGATTCTGGCGATCGGCCAGGGTATCTACAATCTGGTCGTACTTGCGAATCAGGGTGCGGCGGGTAACCTCGGTCGGGTGCGCGGTGAGCACCAGTTCGATGCGCAGCTTGCCGATCACGCCAGCCAGGGCATCTTTACCCTTTTCTTCGGCCAGTTGCTGCAAAAGTATTTGCAGCTTGTCATCGCCTTCGGATTCCGCGCTAGAGAAATACTCCTGGTCGGCGATATTAGCCAGGTTAAGGAACTGGTTAAAAGCGCGCACGATGGGCAGCACGTCTTTATCGTCCAGGCTGCTGAGCATAGTCACCAGCGGTGCAGAATCGCCATTCTCCGCCTGATTAATCGCCTTGCCCACCTGACGAATCTTCTCGACCTTATCAAAAAGGTCGGCACCTTCGTGAGCGTGAATCGTCTCGCCCAGGAGTTCTCCCAGCAGGCGGACGTTCTCGCGGAGGGTTTCAGGCAATTTCAGCATGGGGGTTCTCCAGCAAGGTCAAGTAAATCAGTTACCAGTTAACAGGAACTATGAACACTGACGGCGCAGCGCGACAGAATTGTGCACGTTATTGGACATAAAAGCACAGCCCGGAACGCCCCTTTATACAGACACAAAAAGGGCGGCGCAGATTACAAACTCATCCCCGCAAGTGCAAGCCCGGCGAGGGTATTGACACGTAAATTCGCCATTAACCTTTTTAGTGTGGCCCATCATCACCGCGGTATGGCGCTGTTACCAGCACAGTACAGATGGATACTCAGCAAATAGCATGCCTTGGCTCCCGGACCAAACCGGGCAACAAGACACCCGGGTTGGTACGGGCACCACTGATCAAACTAACGCCCGTTTAAGCAAACTCCAGCGCCATCGCATTCCCGGCCGTGGAGCCCAAAGCTTTTACACACACTTATCCACAGATACTGTGGAAAACGACCTGGGGATATTGACCAGACGACAGTCAAAACGCATTTATATCGATCAGTGCAGATCCCCCCTGCTGAGATCCCTCTACTGGTTATCCAGGAATATTAGCCATAGCTAATTTACCAGCCATAAATATAATTTATAGTATTTATGGTTGACGTAGACGACTGCCGCCAATAGTATCTCGGGCGTTGACAGTGGATGTTAATTCCTTCCTTCACATCCTCATTATCCGAATCTGTCATTTATCAATAACCAATAATTTATTTAAAAGGATTGCGCCCATGCGTTTGTTTCTTATACGCACCTTAATGGGTATGTTGATGTTTTTGTGCTCAGGTATTTATGCCTATGGACAAACATTTTCACTACCTTCAACAAATACAACGGGGACTTACTCAATTAGTTACTCGCATCCAGCTGGAGTAATAGGTTCGACCGTGATTGAGGAGTTAGTTAATGGCAATTGGATACCCATAGGTGGTGGAGGCTCGTTAAGTGGTGTTATAAACATCACCAAAACCCAAAGTGGGACTTATTCAGTAAACGCCTAACTAACCCCATCCTTGTAATTCCACGGTAATAATGCCTCGATCTGTTCGAGGCTTGTCGCATTGGGTAATTCAGTGAAGATTGTTTTTAAATACCCATAAGGCTCCAGCCCATTGGCCTTGGCGGTTTCAATCACACTGTATAAATTTGCACTCGCCGTGGCCCCTTTGGGACTTGTGGAGAATAGCCAGTTTTTTCGCCCAATCACAAACGGGCGGATTGCATTCTCCGCTGCATTGTTATCAATCGGATAATCCCCCGATTCCACATAGCGAACCAGCTTCGGCCATTGTTCATGCAAATAATGCAATGCCTTTCCAATCAACGATTGTGGCGGTGAATGTGCCAAGCCTTTATCCAACCAGACTTTTATTTTTTGTAACACCGGCAGCGATTGTGTTTGTCTCAGTTGATATTTTTCTTCCGGCGTTTTGTCCTTAATCGCCTTTTCTATTCCATAGAGCTGCTGGATAAACGCAATCGCTTGATCTGCTTTACCGGTTTTTCCCTTCGCCTGGATTTTTTGTGCCTCGATAAACTTGCGACGCGCATGTGCCCAACAGGCTAAATGGGTAATACCCTTTTTTTCACAAGGTGCGTTGTAAGCTGCATAGCCATCGGTCATGAGTGCGCCATTAAAATCACGTAGCAATTCCGTGATTACTTTTCCACTGCGTGTCGGTTCGTAGCGATAAAGCACTGCTGCACACGTGGGTTGCGTACTGCGCAATACCCACATAAAACTCTGTGTTTCAGCCGCACGACCGGTTTCATTCAACACCTGCACACGCGTTTCATCCGCATGAAGAATCGTTTGTTCCAACATTCTTTCGTGCAGCAAGTTAATTAATGGCTGCACCAGGTTTCCACAACGGATCATCCAGTTGGCGAGTGTAGTGCGATCCATCTCCACACCAATACGTTTGAAAATGTCCGTCTGGCGATACAGCGGCATGGCATCTACATATTTTTGCGTGGCAATATGGGCCAACAGCCCGGGTGAGGCGATACTTTTTTCAATCGGTTGTGCGGGTTTCTTTGCGGTCACAAGATAGTTTTCGCAACAGGGGCAGGCGTATTTCAATCGTTTGTGATGTAACACCCGAACACTGGCGGGGATAATGTCTAATTGTTCGTGGGATTCAAAACCGATGGGTTTTAATAACGATCCATCGTGCGGACAGCATTTTTGATCCTCAGGCAGATCGTGGGTAATCTCGATACGATGTAGCTCTTTGGGAATGGATGCACGTTTCTTCTTGCGTTTATGCTCCGCTACAACAACCGTGTCATCGGCAAAGGCATCCACTTGTTCAGGGGCTTCGGCTTCCGCGGTATCCTCCGCTTCGGTAAAGAC